>NZ_CP040936.1:0-2400000 GCF_006352025.1 Hymenobacter sp. DG01 | reverse complement strand
GAAAAAGCCAAATACTCAATCAACAAAGGTATTTGGGGCACCAGCGTGGGCGGGGTCGAAACCCTGACGTCGAACCAGGCCCTGCCGGAGTCGGCCTACCCCACCCAACTCAGCGAAACCAAGCCCTCCACCCTTGAAATTACCTTTGAGAAAGGGGAGCCGGTAGCGCTGAATGGCAAGACCATGAGCCCCGTAGCGCTGATTCAGGCCCTGAATGAACTGGCCGGGACCTACGCCATTGGCCGCGACACCCACGTGGGCGACACCATCCTGGGTATCAAAGGCCGCGTGGGCTTCGAAGCTCCCGCGCCGCTGATTCTGCTGAAGGCCCACCACTTGCTGGAGAAGCACACCTCCAGCCGCTGGCAGCTGCTGCACAAAGACTACATCGCCAACTGGTACGGTACGCTGATGCACGAGGCCCAGTACCTCGACCCGGTAATGCGCGATATGGAGGCCTTCCTCACGTCGTCGCAGGAGCGGGTGTCGGGTAAGGTATTTGTGACCTTAAAGCCTTACCAGTTCGAGCTGCAAGGCATCGAGTCGAAGTACGACATGATGCGCTCTAAAGTAGCCACTTACGGGGAAGAAAACGACGCCTGGGATGGCCGCGACGCCAAAGGCTTCATCAAAATCTTCAGCAACCAACTGCGCATTCACTCCTCTTTCAACGATGAAAATTAAGGTTGGCATCGTAGGCGGCGCCGGCTACACGGCCGGTGAGCTTGTCCGCATTCTGCTGCACCACGAGTACGCGGAGCTGGGCGCCATTGTCAGTTCTTCCAACGCCGGCAACCCCATCTACCAAGTCCACGACGACTTGGTGGGTGAGACGGACCTGGTGTTTGCCTCGGAGTTGGCTGGTGACGAAGACGTAGTGTTCTTGTGCCTGGGTCACGGTAACTCTAAAGCCTGGTTAACCCAGCACGAGCTACCCGAAACCACTCACATCATCGACCTCAGCAATGACTTCCGCCTGGAGGTTGACGCCGAGTTTGGGGGTAGGGAGTTTGTGTACGGGCTGCCAGAACTGAACCGGAGCCGCATCCAGCAGGCTCAAAGCATTGCCAACCCTGGCTGCTTCGCCACGGCTATTCAGCTGGCCTTGCTACCCCTGGCTCAGGCCGGAAAGCTGACGGACGACGTGCACGTATCGGCCATTACGGGCAGCACGGGCGCGGGGCAGAGCCTATCGGAGACGGTGCACTTCTCGTGGCGCACGAATAACGTGTCCATCTACAAGCCCTTTACGCACCAGCACCTCGGCGAAATCGGGGAGAGCCTGGCGCAGCTGCAGCCGCAGCTGGAAAGCGCCATGCACTTCATCCCGTACCGCGGCAACTTCTCCCGGGGCATTTTCGCCAGCGTCTATACGCCGTCGGATCTGACCCAGGAAGAGGCGCGCGAGTTGTATCAGAAGTTCTACGCCGATGCGCCGTTCACCACGGTGTCGGACAAGGAGATTCACCTGAAGCAGGTAGTAAACACCAATAAATGTCTGCTGCACGTGCAGAAATTCGGTAAGCAACTGCTTATCACCTCGGTTATTGATAACCTGGTAAAGGGTGCTTCGGGCCAAGCTGTGCAGAACATGAATCTGCTGTTCGGTCTACCGGAAACGACTGGCCTAGGATTGAAAGCGGGGCTGTTTTAACCCGCTCGAACGTCATTCCGAGCGCAGCGCAGCTAAGTCGAGGAATCTCGCGTGCTGACGTCCGGATTACCAGCACAACATCAGCACGCGAGATTCCTTGGCAAGCTCGGAATGACGTTCTTTTTACTGTTCCAATGGCTTGCTCTAAGTTCTAACCTCTCAGCTCTCACTTCTACAACATGGAGCTTTTCAATGTATATCCGCTCGTCAACATCACGCCCGTAAAGGCATTGGGGGCGAAACTTTGGGACGATAAAGGCCAGGAGTACCTGGATTTCTACGGTGGCCACGCCGTTATTTCCATCGGCCACAGCCACCCGCACTACGTACAGCGCCTTACGGAGCAACTGCAGAACATCGGCTTCTACTCCAACTCGGTGCAGATTCCAATTCAGCAGCAGCTGGCGCACAAGCTAGGCCAGGTGTCGGGCTACGAGGACTACTCGCTGTTCCTGTGCAACTCCGGCGCCGAGGCCAACGAGAATGCGCTGAAGCTGGCTTCTTTCCACACCGGCAAAAAGCGCGTACTCGCCTTTAAAGGCGCCTTCCACGGCCGCACTTCCGGCGCGGTAGCCGCTACCGATAACCCGAAAATTGTGGCGCCTTTCAACGCCGACCACGCTATTTCCTTCGTGGAGTATGACCTGGCTGCAGTAGAGCAGGTGCTGCAAGGCGGCGACGTCTGTGCGGCCATCATTGAGCCCATCCAGGGGGTAGGCGGCATCATTATGCCTGCCGATGAGTTCCTGACTGGCCTAGCCGCGCTGTGCAAGCAGTACGACGCCTTGCTGATTGCCGATGAAGTGCAGAGTGGCTACGGCCGCAGCGGCAAGTTCTTCGCGCACCAGCACGCCAGCATTCGCCCTGATGTTATTTCGGTGGCGAAAGGCATGGGCAATGGCTTCCCCATCGGCGGCATCCTGATTGCGCCGGAGCTGAAAGCATCCTATGGTCTGCTGGGAACTACCTTCGGTGGCAACCACTTGGCCTGCGCCGCTGCTCTAGCGGTGCTGGAGGTGATTGAGCAAGAAGATTTGCTAAACCACGCTACTGAGCTAGGCCACTACCTCCGCTCGGAGCTGGAAGCCAATGCCGGCGCCGAGGAAATCCGGGGCCGGGGCCTGATGGTAGGCATCAAGTACGACTTCCCCATCAAGGACGTGCGCGATAAGCTGCTGTCGGACTTCCACATCTTCGTTGGCAATGCCTCCGACCCCACGGTACTCCGTCTGCTACCCCCCTTGAACATCACCAAGGCCGAAGTTGACCGGTTCCTGCAAGCGTTGTACACACTTATTCCGGCCGAGGTAAAAAAGTAAGCGACTTGTGGCCTAACTTGCAGCCCCAATGAGTAGCACGACGAGGTTTAAGAGCCAGGCTCCCCTTCTGATTAGCTGCACGCTGCCATTGGTGACTCCTGCGCAGCAACCGGCTGGTTCTTTCCGTGAAAGAACGGCCTCCCTCATTTCCTTTCAGCAGTCGTGCCCGCCTGACTTCCTGATGCCTGACATCCGGAAGCGGCTGGGTGCGGGACCGATTGATATATCTTCTTTCGCTCCCGTTTGGGTTAAGTCATCGTTCGGCTGGAATAGACCTCTGATTTTTGGTTCTGTTCCAGCCGAAATTGTATCCGGGCGGTTCCGACAGCGAGCCGTAGCGCGAAAATCTGTTTCGCGACGAGCCGTAGGCGAGTGTTCGGCACTACGCGGTTCTGTCCTGGCGCCTGCAGCGCCACGCGGAACGGATTTTCGCGATACGGTCACGGCGGGGATGATAGGCGCACTTGCCTCCCTCAGCCCACCACAATGAGCAAGAGCCCGGCGTGCCTGAATACCGCAGAAAATCATCCATAGAGTAAACCCTTTTTTCGCATAACAGAGTGGAAAACGCTAAATCGGTAAAACTCATTCTCGAAGACGGCACCGCAATCGAGGGTACTTCTTTCGGCGCATTTACCTCCGCCGCGGGCGAGGTGGTGTTTAGCACGGCCATGACCGGCTACCCCGAAAACCTGACGGACCCGTCCTTCGCCGGCCAGATTCTAGTGCTGACCTACCCCATGGTGGGTAACTACGGCGTACCCGGCGAGGAATTGTACGAGTCGATTTCGAAGATTTTCGAGTCGGACAAGATCCACATTGCCGGCCTGGTGGTGAACTACTACTCTGAGGAGCACAGCCACTGGAACGCCGCCAAGAGCCTCGGCGACTGGCTCAAGGAGTACAACATCCCTGGCATCTTCGGGGTGGATACACGTATGCTCACCAAAATCCTGCGGGAGAAAGGCGCCATGCTGGGTAAGATTGTGGCCGAAGAAGATGTGGAGTTGCACGACCCCAACCAGGACAACCTCGTGGCCCAGGTAAGTCCCACCGAGGTAAAGCACTACGGCAACGGCCAGCACAAAATCGTGCTCGTTGACTGTGGTACCAAAACCAACATCATCCGCTGCTTCCTCCAGCGCGACGTGGAGCTGATTCGGGTGCCCTGGGATTACGACTTCACCAAGCTCGACTACGACGGCCTGTTCCTGAGCAACGGCCCCGGCGACCCGAAGATGTGCACCGCCACCATCAGTCACCTGCAAACCGCGCTAGGCCAGGATAAGCCCATTTTCGGCATCTGCCTGGGCTCCCAGCTCATGGGCCTGGCGGCAGGAGGCGACACGTTCAAGCTGAAGTACGGCCACCGCAGCCACAACCAGCCGGTGCTGCTCACGGGCACCAAGCGCAGCTACATCACCAGCCAAAACCACGGCTTCGCAGTAGATACCGACACGCTGCCCGCCGAGTGGACCATGCTGTTCGAGAACCTGAACGACGGCACCTGTGAAGGCATCAAGCACAAGACCAAGCCCTTTTTCTCCACCCAGTTCCACCCCGAAGCCGCCGGCGGCCCCGAGGATACGGAGTACCTGTTCGATGACTTCCTGAAAGCAGTAGCCGAGCACAAAGCCGCCAAGTAGACTGGCCCAGACTCTCACTACCCCATCTGTGATGCGGAGCGCAGCCGCTGCTTTTCCAGTAAGTAGCCGAGCATTTGACCCCTGGCCCTATGAAGCAGTTGGAGCACATGACGTTCCTTATTTTCAGTTCAGTCACTTTTAAGGCATAAGCACTATGCAAGAAAAAAGCGGAGGTACGCGAAGCTGGGTCTATGTGGCGCTAGGAATCTTGGCCTTCGTGGGGTACTACCTCATCAAGAGGATCAAGGCGGAAGACGTGGTCCGGCTGGCCATGGGCAAGCAATCGGAGTTCGTTATTTCGGCGCTGAATGGTGCCAAAGTCTCGCCTCGGATTTTGAGCCGCACCGGGAAGATTGTCTCGAAAAAGTTTGACGCCGGGAAGCCAGGTCCAAAGGAGGACTCCGTGACCTTTCGGCTCGTGCTGAAAGGCGAGAAAGCCACCGCTACCATCAAGACCAAGGTCATGAGGCAGCCATCTGGCGAGTGGAAGATGCTGAAAAGCGATACCATTTTCACTGAGTAAACCACGCCCTTTCCCGTGCCATCGAAAAGCAAAAATTTTCCGACCTGGGGATATGTGTTGTTGGGCGTTCTGGCTTTCGCGGGGTTCTACTTTGTGAAGAACTTGGGCCAGCGGACGCTACTGAAAGCCGTGTTGGGGCAGCCAGCCGACCTGATTGCCCAGGCAATGAGTTCGGCTCGAGTTTCTCCCGGAATAACTAACAGAACAGGAAAAACACACTCTAAGAACTTCAAGGTGGAGAACCTGAGTGCTAAAAAAGACTCGCTCGTCTTCCGCTTTTTACTGGACGGCGAGCGGGCCAATGCCACCATCAAACTCTGGATGACCAAACGGGCATCCGGTAGCTGGGAAATCGTGCGGAGCGATACCCTCTTTTCCAAGTAACACCTTCTCTGCCCACCTAAACCACCGGCTGTAGCCGGCCTAGCACGACTGCCTTTTAACATGACCGCCCTAGCGGCCTGTTACCCTAACCCCTAGAATGGAAAAACCACAGAAAGTTCTCATCCTCGGTTCCGGCGCGCTGAAAATTGGCGAGGCCGGTGAGTTCGATTACTCCGGCTCCCAGGCCCTCAAGGCGCTGAAAGAGGAAGGCATCCGCACCATCCTCATCAACCCCAACATCGCCACCGTACAAACGTCGGACAACATTGCCGACGACGTGTACTTCCTGCCTGTGACGCCCTACTTCGTGGAGGAAGTCATTAAGAAGGAGAAGCCCGATGGCATTCTGGTGGCGTTTGGTGGCCAGACCGCGTTGAACTGCGCCGTAGCCCTGTTCCGCGCCGGGGTGTTTGAGAAATACAACGTGCAGGTGCTGGGCACGCCCGTGCAGAGCATCATCGACACCGAGGACCGGGACATTTTCAAGGAGAAGCTCGACCAGATTGGCGTCCTTTCGGCCCGCAGCGTGGCCGTGACGACCATGGACGACGCGCTGGCCGCAGCCGAGAAAATCGGTTTCCCCATCATCGTGCGGGCGGCGTTTGCGCTGGGGGGCCTGGGTAGCGGCTTCGCCAACAACATGGACGAGCTGCGGGCCCTGGCCCAGAAAGCCTTCACCACCTCCGAGCAGATTCTGGTGGAAGAGTCGTTGAAAGGCTGGAAGGAAGTGGAGTACGAAGTGGTGCGCGACCAGTACGATAACTGCATCACGGTCTGCAACATGGAGAACTTCGACCCCATCGGTATCCATACCGGGGAGAGCATCGTGGTGGCGCCTTCGCAGACGCTGAGTAACCGTGAGTATCACAAGCTGCGCAGCATCGGCATCAAGACCATTCGCCACCTCGGCATTGTAGGCGAGTGCAACATTCAGTACGCCCTCGACCCCGTGTCGGAGGATTACCGCGTAATTGAGGTGAATGCCCGTCTGTCGCGCTCCTCGGCGCTGGCTTCTAAGGCTACCGGCTATCCGCTGGCCTTTGTAGCAGCCAAGCTGAGCCTGGGCTACTCACTGTCAGAGCTGAAAAACAGCGTAACGCAGACTACTTCGGCCTTCTTCGAGCCGGCTCTGGACTACGTGGTGGTGAAGCTGCCGCGCTGGGACCTGGGCAAGTTTGAAGGTGTGAATCGGCAGATTGGCTCGGCCATGAAGAGCGTGGGCGAGGTCATGGCCATCGGCAAATCCTTCGAGGAAGCCATTCAGAAGGGTCTGCGCATGCTGGATACCGGCAAGCGCGGCTTTGTAGCCAACAAGCCCGAGCAGGTAGACAACGCCACCATCGACAAGCTGCTGAGCGAGCCAAACGAGGAGCGCATCTTCGCCATCAATCTGGCGTTTGAGGCCGGCTACACCCTGGAGCAGGTGCACGATCTGACCAAGATTGACCACTGGTTCCTGCAGCGCCTGTACACCATTTTCGAGCTGAGCAACCAGCTAGCCGCCCAGCGCGGCAGTGGCCTAGACGTCCTGGAGACTGGCCTACTGCGCGAGGTAAAGAAAGCCGGCTTCTCGGACCAGCAAATTGCCGTGAAGCTGTTGGGCCAAGGCGACGTGAAAGCCGACGAGCTGCTGGTGCGGGCCCGCCGCAAGGCCCTGGGCGTGCTGCCGGTTATCAAGCAGATTGACACGCTGGCGGCCGAATTCCCGGCCAAAACCAACTACCTCTACAGCACCTACCACGGCACCGAGAACGACCTGCAGCCGGAAACTAACAAGTCGATTGCGGTGCTGGGCTCGGGCGTGTACCGCATCGGCAGCTCCGTGGAGTTCGACTGGTGCGGCGTGAATGCCGTGCAGACGGCCGCCGAAGAGGGCTACAAAACCATTATTATCAACTATAACCCCGAAACCGTATCGACCGACTATGACGTGTCGGACCGGTTGTACTTCGAGGAGCTGAGCTTCGAGCGGGTGATGGACATTCTGGAGTTTGAGCAGCCGGAGGGCGTGATTCTCTCCACCGGTGGCCAGATTCCGAACAACCTCGCTACCCGTCTGGCCGATGCCAAGGCCCCCATTCTGGGTACGGCTCCGGCCCGTATTGATGAGGCCGAGAACCGCCACAAGTTCTCGAGCATCATGGATGAGCTGGGCATTGCCCAGCCCCGCTGGAAGGAGCTGACGTCGCTGGACGCCATGTTTGAGTTTGTGGGCGAGGTAGGCTACCCCGTGCTGATTCGTCCGAGCTACGTGCTGTCGGGAGCTTCTATGAACGTGGTTTCCAACGCGTTTGAGATGGAGGCCTTCCTGAAAGCCGCCGCCGAAGTAAGCGCTGAGTACCCCGTAGTAGTGTCGGAGTTTATGCAGGATGCCAAGGAAATTGAGCTAGACGCGGTGGCCGACAAGGGCGAAATCGTGAGCTATGCCATTTCCGAGCACGTGGAGTTTGCCGGCGTCCACTCCGGCGACGCCACCATGTACTACCCGCCCCAGAAGGTGTACGTGCGCACCATTCGGAAGCTGAAAACCATTGCCGAGAAGATTGCCAAGCGCTACGAAATCAGCGGGCCGTTCAACATTCAGTTCCTGGATAAAAACGGCGAAATCCGGGTGATTGAGTGCAACATCCGGGCCTCGCGCAGCTACCCCTTCGTGTCGAAAGTATCGGGCAACAACCTGATTAAGAAGGCCACGCAGGTGCTGCTGGGCAAGAAAGTGACGCGCGACGAGAGCGAGCGGGTGTACGACCTACCCTTCGTGGGCGTGAAAGCCCCGCAGTTCTCCTTCACCCGCCTACCCGGCGCCGACCCCGTGCTGCGCGTAGACATGGTGAGCACCGGCGAGGTAGGCTGCCTGGGCGACACGGCTGAGGAGGCCCTGCTGAAGTCGATGCTGAGCGTGGGCTACAAGATTCCGCAGCAGTCGGTACTGATTTCCGGGGGGCCGATCAAGTCGAAAGTGGCGTTGCTCGCGGCCGTAGAGTTGCTGGTGAAGAAGGGCTACACCATCTACGCCACGCAGGGTACGCACCGCTTCTTCGCCGAAAACGGCATTCCCAGCAGCCTACTGTTCTGGCCCGACGATTACCAGGAGCCCAACGTGCTAACCTACCTCAAGGAGAAGAAGATCGACCTGGTCATCAACATCCCAAAGAACCTGTCGAAGGGCGAGCTGGACAACGACTACAAAATCCGCCGTACCGCCATCGACTTCGGCATCCCGCTGCTCACTAACGCCCGCTTGGCCAAAGCCTTCATCCAGGCCTTCTGCAAGCTGGAAATGAAGGACTTGAAGATCAAGAGCTGGAACGAGTATAAGGCGGGATAGCGGAATATGTGATATGTAGCAGTAAAAGAACGTCATGCTGAGCTTGCCGAAGCACCTCTCCCTATAGCTAACTCCTGTCGTGAGGACGAAATATTAGGGCCGCTTCGGTTGCGTTCAGCATGACGTTCTTACTTTGTTCACAACACAGTCATTATCGGAATTCAAATGAAACTATTTATCTGGCCCGCATTAGTAGCAACTGTTCTTGGGACTGAGCCAACGGCTCAGGTCTATAAAGGAGGCCGTTGGGGCTATTCAGGTATTTCACTTACCCTTCACTCGGACTCAACCTTTACCTATTCTTCCTGGTACCACCACAGCAAGGGTGTATCGAGGGACAAAGGCAAGTGGCAGCGTCGAGGTAAGTACTTAGTATTAGATTCAAACCGCAAAAAGAAGGGCTCCTTTCATAAGGAGCTTTTCGCCATGAAGGGCGACACCCTTAAGCTTTACTCTAAGGAAGACTCTATTAAAGACTATGATTTCTATAGACGTTACTACACTCTTCTCCTTCAACGCACTCCACAGTAGTCTTGCTTCAATTTTTGCGACGAAACGCGAATTGAGACCTCGCGCTACACTCTCCTCATGAAAAACTTCACCTCTTTCGCCGATGCAGGCGACTATAAAACCTTACTTAAGCAAGCCCTGGAAATCAAGGCGAATCCGTACGGCTACCAGCACATCGGCAAGAACAAAACCGTTGGGCTGATCTTCTTCAATCCTAGCCTGCGCACCCGGCTTAGCTCGGTGAAGGCGGCTTACAACCTGGGCGCGCAAGCCTGGGTGCTTAACGCCGGCGCCGACTCCTGGACGCTGGAAATGGCCGATGGCGCGGTGATGAACGGCGGCACGCAGGAGCACATCAAGGAGGCCATTGCCGTGATGAGCCAGTACTGCGACGTGCTGGGCGTGCGCACCTTCCCCACGCTCAAGGACCGCGAGGCCGACTATAGCGAGGAAGTCTTCAATAAGATTCTGAAGTACGCCACCGTGCCGGTTATTAGCCTGGAAAGCGCCACGCTGCACCCGCTGCAGTCGTTTGCTGACTTGATTACGGTAGCCGAAACCAAGCAGAAGGAGCGCGTGAAGGTGGTGCTGACCTGGGCCCCGCATGTGCGTGCCCTGCCCCAGTGCGTGCCCAACTCGTTCTGTGACTGGTTTTCGGAAGTTGACTGGATAGACTTCGTGATAACTCACCCCGAGGGCTACGAGCTGGACCCCAAGTTCACGAAAGGTGCCCGCATCGAGTACGACCAGAAGAAGGCCCTGGAAGGCGCCGACTTCGTGCAGGCCAAGAACTGGAGCAGCTACCATAACTACGGCCAGGTTATCAGCAACGACCCCGCTTGGATGCTGACGCCCGAGCACATGGCCGGCACCAACGACGCCAAGTTCCTGCACTGCCTACCGGTGCGCCGCAACGTGGAAGTGTCAGACGCCATTCTGGACTCGTCGAATTCCCTGGTGATTCAGGAGGCGGGCAACCGGGTATTTTCCATGCAAACCGTGCTGCACGAGCTGCTGAAGTAAAAATATTTTCGCGGCTCAACAGTACGTAAGAGTAGAAACTAGGACAAAATCGGGGTGGATTACAACATTCCCGGGTGAGCTGCGTTAGAGGCTGTCAGAAGCTGGCCGCGCGGCTGGTTTCCTAAGTTCCACTCGACTCACTCTCTGCTATGAAAAAGCTCCTTGCTATTGCCGCTGTATGTGTAGCTGGTATTTCGGCCGCTAACGCCCAAACCAACTCCAGCACTACCACCACTACCACGACTCAGCCTGCGCAGAGCACCACTATCCAGACGCAGCCCACCCAGCCTATGCAGGGTACTACCTCGGGCTCGATGATCAACCAGAGCACTACTACGCCGGCCACTACTACCACCACGGTAGAAACCCAGTCGAGCACTTCGGGCACCATGAGCCCCACGACTACTACGCCTGCCGACGTAAAAATGAAGGACAAAAAGAAAAAGTCGAAAGTAAAAGCTGACCCCCAATAAGGTCACTGGCTTTCCACCGAAACCGCCCCGGCTGTATAAGTCGGGGCGGTTTTGCGTTTACAGCAGCAGGGCCAGCTGCTTGCCCACGGCTTCCTCGGGCGTTTCGAGGTTGGAAAGCGAGATGCCCAGCAGCCGGATGCCCTTGCTGATGGGCCGAATACCAGTTAGTAGCTCGTGGCTGAGGTGGGCAAAGGCTTCGGGGGTAGGCACCGGGCCGAACAGCGTGCGGCTGCGGGTAATCTGCTGGAAATCGGTGTACTTGACCTTGAGCGTGACGGTGCGCCCGCGCAGGCCCGTGCGCTGGCAGTGCTGCCACACCGAGTCGAGGCAGGGCTGCAGGCCGTCCACCAACTCTTCGGGCGTCAGTAGGTCGTGTTCGAAAGTGGTTTCCGAGCCGATGGATTTGCGCAGGCGGTCAGCCACCACGGGGCGGTGGTCCTGGGCGCGGGCAATGAGGTAGTAGTGCGAGCCAGCCTTGCCGAAGTGCTGGCGCAGGAAAGTCTCCGACTGTTGCCGCAGATCGAGGCCCGTAAAGATGCCCAGGCTGTTGAGCCGGGCCGCCGTGGCCGGCCCGATGCCATGAAATTCGCCTACCCCTAGCTTTTCCACGAAGTCCATGCCCTGGTCGGGCCGAATGACGAACTGCCCGTTAGGCTTGCGGTAGTCGGAGGCGAGCTTGGCCAGAAACTTATTGTAGGAAATGCCTGCCGAAGCCGTAAGCTGAGTTTGGCGCAGAATTTCAGCCCGAATCTCGCGGGCAACCTGCGTGGCCAGCGTTATGCCCTTCAGGTTTTCGGTGACGTCGAGATAGGCCTCATCCAGGGAAAGCGGCTCAATCAGGGGCGTGTACTCCGCAAAAATAGCCCGAATCTGCCGCGAAACGTCCTTGTACACTTCAAATCGGGGCTTCACGAAAATCAGCTCGGGGCACTTGCGCACCGCCGTGGTAGAGGGCATGGCTGAGCGCACCCCAAACTGCCGGGCCTCGTAGGAGGCAGCCGCTACCACGCCCCGCTGCCGGGCCCCACCCACGGCCACAGGCTTGCCGCGCAGCGCCGGGTTATCGCGCTGCTCCACCGAGGCATAGAAGGCATCCATGTCGAGGTGAATGATTTTACGGGTTTCCGGGGCGTCCAACGGGTAGGGTTTGGGCTGAGCAGAGAGGTAGAAAATGCTACCCCGCAAAGTTCAGCGTTGGCCCCGAGACAAAGAATTATATAGTAAAATACAAATACAAACCCTCCGAAAACGCAACACCGGAGCCAGGCAAATGCCCGACTCCGGTGTAATAAGAAAGCTCAAGCTAAGGCTACCCGTTGTTGCTGGGTTCGTGCACGTCGCCCTGCACCGTGAAGTTGGTGCCGGTATCGGGAGCGGGCAGGTCGGTGGCTTTCACGTCGCGGACGTGGCCGTTTTCGGCGGTGGGGGTGCGGTTGCCCGAACTGCTGGGGGTAGCACCCGATGCTATGCCGGCGGAAGTGCCCGCATCGGCGAGGGGCTGGGTGGGGTTCGAGTTGGAGTTGCTTTTTTTCTGCCAGAAGTAAAAGGCCGCGGTGCTGCCCGCTACCAGAGCCCCGATCCAGACGGGTGATGCTTTCATTTTCATGCAACCAGAAGTTTAGGAGGAAAGAATAGCGAAATGCAGCGCAGCGGTAGCTACTGCCTGCACACGGCGCAGCATAGTGTACGCCCCCTGGCCGCCGGCGTTGTGCACGAGTTCCGGCCGGGGCCTGTTGCCGCGCCGGAAAATCCGGAACTCCCGGTGCCAGCCCGACTACTTTCCGACCTGCTGATCCAGAAACAGGTAGCGCGCCCGGTGCTGCTCCGGCTCCGCTTTCGTCGTGACGTTAATGCGCAGCTGCTGCGAGGCCTGGCCGGGAACAATGGCGGGCCAGGTAGGGAGGCCCTTGCCGTTGGGGTTGCCGGTTTTGATGAAGTTGGCAAAGTAGCCCTGCATCGTTTCGGATACCTTATAGTCGTCGGGGGTCCAGGCGAAGACCCTGTTACCCGGCAGGTTGCCCAAAGCATACTCAATTTCGGCCGAGTGCACGGCGCCCTTAGCGGGCGGGGCCGGGGCCGCTGCCGGGGCTTGCTTTACTACCCCGCCGGCCAGGCCGGTGGTAGCGTTGCCCATTTCGGGTGCCATAGCCGGGCGGGGCCGAGCGTAGAGGTAGCGGTACACCGGCTGGCCGCTGGTCTGGGCGTGGGCATCGGCCCATTTCCAGGTGCTGTAGCTGATAAACCGGTCACTGGCCAGGTCGGTGGCGGCTTGCTCGGCCTGTTCGGGGGTAGCGGCGGGGTAGAGACGTAGTGCTTCTTCGGCCTGGGGTCCATAGAGGCGCTGCAGGGCCTTACGGAAGTTTTCGGGGGTAGGGGCCTCAGCACCGAGCAGGAAGGGAGGTGTCATTTCCTGGGAATTCCAGCCCACCAACAGCGGTACGCGGGCCTGCTGCCCAGCCGCGAAAATGGCAGCGGGCTTCTGGGGAAAGAAGTAGCCATCGAGGGTAGGGGCGAAGCGGGGCGTACCGGGTTTGCCGGCGGCCTCCAGCAGTTGCTGAGCCGGCAGGGCCCGCAGCGCGGCCAGGGAAGTTGCCCCCAGGCTGGTGGCAAACGCCACGCCCGCCTGCTCGCCTTCCGCCAGCGGAACCGGCCCGAAGCCGGTGTTCAGCATGGAGCCGCTTTCTCCAATGGCGCGGGCAAACAGGTTTTTCGAGAGGGGCGAAGCCATCTGGGCGCTAACCGACATGGAGCCCGCCGACTCGCCGGCAATAGTTACCTGTTTCGGGTCGCCGCCGAAGGCCGCAATGTTCTGCTGCACCCAGCGCAGGGCGGCCGTTTGATCCTGGAAGCCATAGTTACCCGAAGCCTTGTTCGGCGACTCCCGGGTCAGCTCGGGGTGAGCCAGAAACCCGAATACGCCCAGGCGGTAGTTCACCGTAACGGCCACGATGCCGCGGCGGGCCATGCTTTCGCCGTCGTAGCGCGGCTCTGAGCCGTCGCCGGCAATAAAGCCGCCCCCGTAGAAATACACCAGCACCGGCAGCTTCTGCTTCCCGGGTTTGGCCGGCGTCCAAACGTTGAGGTAGAGGCAGTCCTCGCTCACCCCATCGGAGCGGAAGTTCATGTCGCCATAGATGGGCAGCTGCATGGCGCGGGGGCCGAACCGCGTGGCCGCCCGTACCCCCGACCAGCTTTGTACCGGCTGCGGGGCCTTCCAGCGCAGCTCGCCCACTGGCGGGGCCGCAAACGGCACACCCTGAAAAGTGCGGATGCCCGTGGCCGTAACCAAGCCGGCCAGCACCCCGTTGGCGGTTTTTACTTGCGGATTGGCTGCCGTAGCCGTAACCACGGTGGGGGTTTGGGCCAGGGCCGGGGGTAGCAGGGGCATGGCAAGCAAGGAAAGGAGCAGGGGTAGTTTCATAGCGGAAGGCAGAAAAGGCAGATGGAGGCGGCGCCCATTGGCAGCCGCCCGGCCCAATACTACGCAACCGCCGCCAAACTCCGGCCCCCTGGCTACTGGGGGCCTTCTCCGGTTTCGTAGGTAGGGGTCATTTCTACATTCAACGACTTGGGAAAGGCCAGGAAGCGGGTAACCCGCGGCGGCTCCGGGGCGGTATGGAACTGCCGGACCCGGGCTTCCACGGCTTGGTCTTCCTTGGTGAAGCGCTGCTGCTGGCGCTGGTGCTCGCCCCAGGTAGCCACGTAAAAAAACTCGGTGATGCGGGTAGGCCGGGCAATATCGGTGAAGACGCCGGCCCGCAGGGAACCGTCGCGCAGGCGCAGGCGGGTGAGCTGGGCGGCGGCCTCGCGGAAGGCGGGCTGATCCGCCACGGCCACCTCGTACTCTACCATCACCACCACGGGGCCATCGTCGGGGTCAATATCGGGGCCCGGCACGGCGGGGGCGGGCCAGTGGTCGGCGGGCTCCAGGTTGAGGCCTTCGGCTGAGCGCATGGGGTAGGGAATGGCCAGCAGCAAGCTCAGGAGCATCCAGGCGGCCGTAGCCAGCAGGGCGGTTTCCAGAGAGGTGCGGTCGGCCAGCTCGCCCCACACCATGCTACCAAAGGAGAGGCCCGCCTGAAACACCAGCATGTACAGGCTCACCACCCGGGCCTGCACCCATTTGGGCACATGCAGCTGCACGGTGGTGCTGAAACTGGTCATGGTCATCAGCCAGGCGATGCCCGAAAAGAACATGACCGGATACAGCCAGTACACCGAAGAAACCAGGGCCAGGGCCACGTTGGTGCCCACGAAAACCGCCGAGCCGATGAGCACGCGCTGGTTGTAGGTGAGCTGATTGCCGGCCCGCCCCATCAGGAAGGCCCCGGTAATGGCCCCGGCTCCCAGCCAGGAGAGCAGCACCCCGTAGGTATCGGAGCTCAGGTGCAGGCGCCGGGCCGTGACTACCGACAGCAGCCCCCACATGGCGCTGGCCCCGAAGGCGAAGGCAAACGTGCGCACCAGCACCGCGTAAATGGCCGGCGAATACTGCACGTAGCGCAGCCCCGCCCGCAGAGCCCCGACAAAGTTTTCCATTGGCCCGCTGCTTACCTCGGCCTCCCGCTTCCAGGCATACACCACGGCAAACGTGCCCAGAAACGACACGGCATTCACCAGAAACACCCAGCCCGGGGAGTAGTAGGCAATGATGGCGCCACCAATGGCTGGCCCCAGGGCCCGGGCAATGTTGTTGCTGACCCCGTTCAGGGTAATAGCAAACCCCAGCACCCGGCGCGGCACCAGCTCCACGGTTACCGTTTGCCACACGGGCGCGTTGATGGCCGCCCCAATGCCCAGCAGAAAGGTAAAAGCCAGTACGCCCAGGGCCGAAATTTCGCCCAGCAGCGTAAGCACGCCCAGCAGCAGCGCTACTACGGCCATAAAGGCCTGTGTGAGCAGCAGCAGCCGGCGCCGGTCGATGAGGTCGGCCATGGCGCCGGCGGGCATACTCAGCAGGAAGGCGGGCAGGCTGGTCGCCGTCTGCATGAGGGCCACCAGCAGCGCCGAGGAAGTAAGCGTGGTGACCAGCCAGACGCCCGCCACGTTCTGCATCCAGGTACCAATGTTCGACACCACTGAGGCAATCCAGATGGCGCGGAACATGGCGTAAGTAAAGGGCGTCCAGAGGGTAGGCGGGGCTTCCGGGGCCGTTGGGGCGGGAGAGGAGGGTAGGGGCATGAAGGGAGCGGGGAGGGACAATACAGCACCTTGGCCGAACGGCAGACGGGACCAGATAGCCGAAAAAATCTACTACGGAAAGAAGCCGCGGTCGGTGCCGTGCTACCCCCTTGGCAACCTCAGACCAGCCGCCCTATCATTCCGAGCTAAGCGAAAAATCTGGGTCACCTGAAAGAAAACAACCCAGATGCCTCGCCTTGATTGTAAAGGACAAGTAGGCCGGCTCTGTTAGTCCTGTACCGGCTCCAGCGGCACCGGGGCGGGCTGAGGCTGCCGGGGCTTGCGGCTCACCAAAAACACGCCCGCAAAAATCAGCAGGGCCTGCAGAGCTTTCGAGAGCGTAAGCGCATCCTTGCCCAGGGCCACGGCGATGAGCACGGCCAGCGCCGGCTGCAGGTAGATGTAAGCGCCCAGCAGGGAAGGCGAAGCGTATTTAAGGGCCCAGTTATTGAGCAGGTAGGCCAAGATGGTCAGGCAGATGACCATGTAAGCAATAGCCACCCAAATACTTGTCGGGAAGCTGGCGTAGTCGGCGGCCTGCACCTGCTGCCAGCCGGCGGGCACGGCCAGCACGGCCCCCACCAGGAAAATGCGCGCCAGCACCGTAAACGGGTGGTACTTGCGCATGAGGGGCATCACCAGCACTAAGTACACCCCGAAAGCCGTGGCATTGAGCAAGATGTAAAGATTGCCCAAAAAGCCATCCTGTCCGCCCGCGGCCACCGGCCCCCGACTCAGAATGATACTGGCCGCCCCCACGCCCGCCAGCCCGATGCCCAGCAGTCGGGGCAGGGTCAACCGTTCGCCCAGCAGCACGGCCGAGGCCAGCACCGTTACCACCGGGGCAATGGTCTGGATAAGGGAGGCGTTGATGGGAGAAGTCAGGTTCAGGCCCGAGAAAAACAGCAGCTGGTTCAGCCCGATGCCCAGCACCCCGCAGGCCACCGCCCGCAGCTGGTCGGCGCGGCCCTGAATCCGGTCGTGGGGCGCTACCAGCCGGCTCAGCACGCCAAAGAACACGGTAGCGCCCACCACGCGCAGCAGCACCAACCCGAACGGGCCCATGTAGCGCGGCATCACATCCTTGGATATGCTGTAGTTGGCCGCGTAAATCAGGGCTACCACAAACAGGGCCACGTGTACTTTCAACGAGTTTTTCATCTGGCTGCGAAGGTAGCAGTCCGCAGCGCCACCGCAGCGCAAACTCGCTGAGCGCCGTAGTTACCTTTGTTACCCGCGCCCGGCGCCCGGTGGCGGCGCTAGACCGCGCCGGGGCGCCGGGCGTTACCTGCGGCTCCGTGCGGCGCCTTTCACCTGAGCTTCCTTTCCTATGGCCACCGGCTCCCTGTTCGATTCTGACCCTACCCCCTCCGCCCAGCCCAACCTGCCGCGCCCCGGTGCCCCGCTCGCCGAGCGCATGCGCCCGCGCACGTTGCAGGAGTACGCCGGGCAGCAGCACCTCATCGGACCCGAGGGCGTGCTGCGCCGCTACCTCAACGCCGGCCGCCTGCCCTCGCTTATCCTGTGGGGCCCGCCAGGGGTAGGCAAAACCACGCTGGCGAATCTGCTGGCCCAGGAGTTGGGTTTGCCCTTCGCGGCGCTGTCGGCCATTAATGCGGGGGTGAAGGATGTGCGCGAGGTAATAGAGCGGGCGCGCAAGCAGCGCGGCACCGTGTTGTTTATTGATGAGATTCACCGCTTCAGCAAAAGCCAGCAGGATGCGCTGCTGGGAGCCGTAGAGCAAGGCGTCGTCACGCTCATTGGGGCTACCACCGAAAATCCGTCTTTTGAGGTTATTCCGGCCGTTTTGAGCCGAGCCCAGGTGTACGTGCTGGAGCCCTTGGGCAAGGACGTGCTGACCAGCCTCGTGGACAAAGCCCTGGCCGAAGACGACATTCTGAAACAGCGGAAGGTGCGCGTGCAGGACTACAACGCCCTGCTCACCATTTCCGGCGGCGATGCGCGCAAGCTGCTGAACCTGCTGGAAATAGTAGTAGAAGCCAGCCGCCCTACCCCCGAAACCGGCGAAATCATCATCACCGACGAGGCCGTGCAGCAGCTGGCCCAGCAGCACCTCGCCCGCTACGACAAAGGCGGCGAGATGCACTATGATGTCATTTCGGCCTTTATCAAAAGCATCCGCGGCTCCGACCCCAACGCGGCGCTGTACTACCTGGCCGTGATGCTGGAAGGCGGCGAAGATGTGAAGTTTATTGCCCGCCGCCTGCTCATTCTGGCCTCCGAAGACGTGGGCCTGGCCAACCCCAATGCCCTCATGCTGGCCCAAAGCTGCTTCCAGGCCGTAACGGTCATCGGCATGCCGGAGTCGGATATTATCCTGGGCCAGACGGTGGTGTACCTGGCTACTTCGCCCAAGAGCAACGCCAGCTACAAAGCCATTCGGGAGGCGCGGGCCCTGGTGCGCCAGCAGGGCGTGCAGCCCGTGCCCATTGCCTTGCGCAACGCGCCCACCAAGCTCATGGAGGAGCTGGGCTACGGCAACCAATACATGTACTCGCACGACTACGAAGGCAACTTCGCCTACCAGGAGTTCCTGCCCGAAGCCCTAAGTGGCCGCGTGTTCTACCGCCCCGGCCACAACCCCGCCGAAGCTAAAGCCCAGGAGCGCCTACGGCAATTGTGGGGCGAGAAGTATGGATACTAAATAGGGTGTGAGGGTAGGAGGGTAGGAGTTTAGGAAGGAAGTTTTAGGGTGAGAGGATATGGGGGTAGGAGGGTAAGAGGGTGTGCAGGTAAGAGTTTGGAGGCAAGAGTAATTGGAAGTAGAGTTGTCATCCTGAGCGCAGCGAAGGACCTCTACCTCTGGCTAATCAAAGAGGTTACCCTCGGTAGAGGTCCTTCGCTGCGCTCAGGATGACAACATATATTCCACCGCTCACTCTCAGCTCGTAGGCTCACATCCTCCTCCCCTCCTAAACTCCTACCCGCACACCCTCTTACCCTACAAATCCCCTCACACCCCAATCCTCGCCCGTTCCCGCCCCAAAACTGCCCGTTGGTTGAATAGCCGGAATAGGGGAGGAAAAGCCAATACTTTTGTTTCAAGACCGATCTGACTATTCAATTTCCTGACTGACGATGAGACAATTTTTTAAGTACGTGCTGGCGACGCTGACCGGCCTCGTGCTGTTTGCTCTGGTAGGGGTTGTGCTGCTGGTGGCTCTGATTGCCGCCGCTGCTTCCTCCGACAAAGAAGTTACCGTGGCCAGCAACTCGGTGCTGGAGCTTAAGCTCGATAAGCCGATTGGCGAGCGGGAGTTCAACAACCCACTGTCGGGCTTTACGGGCGGGCAGAGCAGCTCTATTGGCCTCGATGAGTTGAAAGCCGCCATCCGCCGCGCCAAAGCTGACGACGACATCAAGGGCATTTTCCTGAATCTGGAGTTGGTGCAGGGCGGCATGGCTTCCATGGAGGAAATCCGCAACGCCCTGCTCGACTTCAAGAAGTCGGGCAAGTTTGTGGTGTCGTACACCGATGCCCAGTCGGAGAAAAGCTACTACCTCGCCTCCGTGGCCGACAAGATCTACCTGAACCCCCAGGGTACGCTGGAGTTCAACGGCCTCAGCTCCGAGACGATGTACTACAAAAACCTGTTCGATAAGCTGGGCGTTCAGGCCCAGATTTTCCGGGTAGGTTCGTTTAAGAGCGCCGTGGAGCCTTACTTCCGCACCAACATGTCGGATTCGGCTCGCCTGCAAACTTCGTCGTTTCTGAACTCCATGAACAACGCCATGCTGGCCGAGGTAGCTGCCGCCCGCAAAATCGCGCCGGCCCGCCTCAAGGTTATTTCCGATTCCATGCTGGTGCACAACGCCGACGACGCCAAGCTCCTCGGGCTGGTGACCGACCTGGGCTACTACGACCAGGCTACTGACTACATGAAGGGCAAGCTGGGGGTAGAGAAGGACGACAAGCTCAGCCTGATTGAGCTTTCTGACTACGAAAAGGCCGATGATGACGACGAGGAAGGCAGCACCAGCGGCAACCGCATTGCTGTGGTGTACGCCGAAGGTGACATTGTGACGGGCAAGGGCGGCAACGAAAGCATCGGCAGCACCCGCTTTGCCGAGGCCATCCGCAAAGCCCGCCTCGATAAGAAAGTGAAGGCCGTGGTGCTGCGCATCAACTCGCCCGGCGGCTCTTCGCTGGCTTCCGACATCATCTACCGCGAGGTGATGCTGACCAAGAAAGTGAAGCCCATTATTGCCAGCATGTCGGACGTGGCGGCTTCGGGCGGCTACTTCATTGCCATGGGCTGCGACACGATTGTGGCCCACCCGACCACCATCACGGGCAGCATCGGGGTGTTTGGCGTACTGCCGAACATCGAGCCCTTCCTGCGCGACAAAATTGGCGTAACCACGGACCGCGTGACTACCGGCAAGTTCTCTGACTTCCCCACCATCACCCGCGCCCTCACACCCTTCGAGCAAAGCCAGTTCCAGGCCGAAATCAATCGCATCTACGCCGACTTCACCACCAAAGCCGCCCAGGGCCGCCGCATGCCGGTAGAGCGCCTGCGCCGCCTGGCCTCGGGCCGGGTATGGTCGGGCACGGAAGCCAAGGCCCGCGGCCTCGTGGACGTGCTGGGCTCCTACGACGATGCCCTGCGCATTGCCGCCCGCCGCGCCAACCTGAAAGAAGGCGACTACCGCATCCAGAAGCTGCCGCGCCAGAAGTCCTTTGCAGAGAGCCTGTTCAGCTCGTTCTCCGAGGAAGCCAAAATGCGCATGGTGCGCGAGGAAATGGGCCCCATGTACCCCATGTACCAGCAGTACAAAAAGCTCTCAGAAATGAAAGGCGCCCAGATGCGGATGCCGTTCGAGGTGAACGTGCAGTAAGCAGTTGATGGTAAGTAGCAGCTAATCGGCTACCCCCACTGTCATCCTGAGCACAGGGAAGGACCTTATCACGCCAGAACAAGTCGTTATTGCGGCTCGTGCTGACGCGGTAAGGTCCTTCGCCGTGCTCAGGATGACAGACTTTTTACAAACCTTGCGGTTAAGACATCCTGACAACGGGCAACTGATAACTGACAACTCCTACTCCATGCACGAACTCCACGAAGCCGCCGCCTACCTTCGCCAAACGCTCCAAGCCTTCCAGCCCGAAGCGGGCATCATCCTCGGTACGGGCCTGGGGGCTTTGGCCAAAGAAGTGGAGGTAGCCCACCGCTTCAGCTACGCCGATATTCCGCACTTCCCGGTTTCTACGGTGGAAAGCCACGCCGGTGAGCTGCTGGCGGGCACCCTGGCCGGCAAGCGGGTGCTGGTGATGCATGGCCGTTTCCACTACTACGAGGGCTATACCATGGAGCAGGTGGTGTTTCCGGTGCGCGTGATGAAGCTGCTCGGGATTCAGCGCCTGTTCGTGAGCAACGCCAGCGGCGGCCTCAACCCCGATTACGACTACTCCGACCTGATGCTGCTGGAGGACCACATCAACCTGCAGCCCACCAACCCCCTCATCGGCCGAAACCTCGACGAGCTGGGTCCCCGCTTCCCCGATATGATGGAGCCCTACGACCTCGGCCTGCTCCAGCTGGCCGAAGAAGCCGCTCAGGAACTGGGCCTGGGGCAGTATCTGCGCCGCGGGGTGTATGCTTCCCTACCCGGCCCCATGCTCGAAACCCCTGCCGAGTACCGCTACCTGCGCACCATTGGGGCCGATGCCGTGGGTATGAGCACCGTGCCCGAAGTTATTGCCGCCGTGCATATGGGTCTGCCTGTGCTGGCCGTGTCCGTTATTACCGACTTGTGTGCCCCCGGCAAGCTCAAGAAGGTGGACATTGCTGACATTCTGCGTACCGCCGCCGTGGCCGAGCCCCGCCTGACGGCCCTGCTGCGCCGGGTGCTGGAAAAGCTGTAGGCGGGTTGCTCGCTAGTACACGCAAAAGCGCCGCGACCCATCGGGCCGCGGCGCTTTTTTTATGGGGTAGGCCCAGGCGCTACCTCAGAATCACGCGCTGGCGCTGGTAGCTGAGCACCGTGAAAACGCCAACCCCGCCCGTCACGGTGCTCCGGACCGCCGAAGGCTGGGCAAATGGGTTGCCGTTGGCGTTGCGCGCATCCTGCACCGACTGCAGAAACTGGTAGTAAGGCCGGTCGAGGTGGTAGAGCGTGACGAAGAGCGTATCGTTGGCTTTGAACTCGTAGGACGTGCCCAGGGTAATGGCCTGGCCGTTGGTCAGGCGGTCTTCCACGGTGTATTCCACGTCGGGGTCGTGGCCGAGGCTGCTCTTGTGCACCTGAAAGCGGTAATAGTCGGTGGTAGCGGCCGGGTCCTGAAACTTCACCGTGAGGTAGGCCTGCCGCCGCTCGGCGGGCTGCGTATCAAACTGCCACTGGATATTGTCGATGGGCACCAGCGCCGGCATGGTGGCCGAGCCCGTTACGCGCCGGCCCCGGGTGTCGTAGGCCTCCAACTGAAACACGTCGCCGGGGCGGGCCACCAGCCGTGTGCGGCCGCTGTGGGTGTAGGCCTTATCAGTGCTCATGTTCAGGCCGGGAGCGTAGCGCAGCGTGTCGCGAGTGCCATTGGGCCGGGTCAGTACCACGGTCACATCGGTGGGCACCTGCACCTGGGGCTCAGCCAGGTAAGGCACCGACTCCGACACGGCTATCCGGGGCAGGCGGCCGTTTTCGAGGTAGGCTTCTACCACCAGCTGGGCGGGGTAGGCGGGTAGCTCCACGTCAATATCTTTCTGCAGGCCGCAGCTGCTCAGCAGTCCGGCTGCTACCGCGCCCGCCCCGGTCAGCAGTGCCCCAGGCAGCCGGCGGGTTTTCGGCCCTAAAATCCGCGAAATCCAGCAAGTAGTCCGCATAATCCGCACTCAGAATTTAAAGTTGTAAGTAACCGACGGAATGACCGGGAACAGGGAAACCTGCCGGGCCCGGTAGTTGATTACGGTATTGGTATCCTCGTTTTTCACCTGGTCGAAGTACACGAAGTAGGGGTTGCGGCGGTTGTAGGCGTTGTACACGCTAAACGTCAGGTCCGATTCGCCGCCCTGCCGCAGGGGCTTGAGCTTGTACACCAGCCCCAGATCCAGGCGGTTGTAAGGGGCCAGGCGGTAGGTGTTGCGCTCCGGATAAATGGGCACCGCCCCGGGGTTGGAACCGGGCGTGTCCTGAAACGCGAAGCGGGCCAGCGGCAGGGTAGTGGCGGCCCCGGAGGTAAACACAAACGAGCCCGTGAGGTTGATGCGCTGATTCAGCTGGTGCAGGACCACTACCGTGAGGTTGTGGCGCCGGTCGTAGGTAGGGTAGAAGGGGCGGCCGTTGTTGATGCCGTTAGTGCCGCGCTGGGCCGGAAACTGCCGCTTGGTCCAAGAAAGTGTGTAGCCCACCCAGCCGGTGGTGCGGCCCTGCTTTTTCTCCAAGTACAGCTCGTTGCCGTAAGCCCAACCCTTCCCGAACAGGAATTCCGAGTCCAGCTCAGGGTTCACGAACAGCTGGGCCCCGTCCTTGAAATCAATCTGGCGCTGGGCCCACTTGTAGTACACCTCATTCGTGAGCAGGTAGCGCCCGTCGCCGAGCAGCCAGCTTACGCCGCCCGCTACCTGCTGGCTGCGCTGGGGCTTCACCGACTGCCGCGAGGGGTACCAGATATCCGTCGGCAGCGAGGCGCCCGTGTTCGTGACCAGGTGCACATACTGGTACATCAGGGCGTAGCTGCCTTTCAGGGATACGTTGGGCGTAAGCGAGTAGCGGGCCGCTGCCCGCGGCTCCAGCCCGCCGTACGCATCGGAGCCCGACTTAAAGCCCGAGAGGCGCAGGCCGTACTCCAGCTGCAGCTTCTCGGAGGGCTTGTAGGTGTCAGAGGCGTAGAGGCCGGCCTCGGTGCCGTAGTAAGTAATATCGGAGCCAAAGTTAACGCTGCCATCCTGGGAGCCAGCCTGCAGGCGGCCCGTCCCGAAGCGGTGGTGCGTGGCCGTAACCCCAAAGCGCAGGGCATGCCGTTCGTTGGGAGTATAGTCCAGGTCGGAGCGCAGGGTCAGGTCCCGGATGTCGGAGGAAAGGTTAAAGCCGAACTGGTCGAGCTTGTTGCTGATCTGGTATTTGTATTTGGTCAGCGAGGCCGTGGTATTCAGAAACAGCCGGGGGCTGAACACGTGGTTCCAGCGCAGGGCCGCCACCGTATTACCCCAGTTGAAATCGAAGTTGAAGCCATTCTGGGAGTTGAACCCGAACACGTCGTTGCCCAGGTAGCCGGTCAGGAACAGCTCGTCCTTGCTGCCGAGCTTATAGTTGGCTTTGGCGTTGAAATCGTAGAAATAGTAGTCGGGAATGGGGTTGTAGTCGGGGTCGTCGTTGTTGAGCTTGTTGATCTGGCGGGTAAACACATCGAAGTACGTGCGCCGCCCCGACACCAGAAACGCCCCTTTGCCTTTCTTGATAGGTCCTTCCAGGGTCAGGCGCGAGGAAATCAGGCCCAGCCCTCCGCTGGTCGTGAACTTCTCGGGGTTGCCGGGGCGCATTTTCACATCCACCACCGAGGAAAGCCTACCCCCGTACTGGGCCGGAAACCCTCCTTTGTACAAATCCACCGACTGCACGGCATCGGAGTTGAACACCGAAAACAGCCCGAACAGGTGGCTGGGGTTGTACACCAGCGCATCGTCCAGGAGCACCAGGTTCTGGTCGGCGGAGCCGCCGCGCACAAACAGGCCCGAGGTGCCCTCGCCGCCGTTCTGCACGCCGGGCTTCAACTGCAGGGTTTTCAGAATGTCCACCTCCCCGAACAAAGCCGGCAGCAGCCGCGCCTCGCGGGCCGTAATGCGCTCCACGCTCATCTGGGTGGTTTGCAGCTTCTGCTCCAAAGAACCCGAGCCCTCAATCACTACCTCGCCCAGCTCGTTGCCCGCCTCAGCCAGCTGAAAGGCCAGGCGCTGGTCGCGGGTAAGATTTACGTCGCGGGTTTGGGTCGTGTAGCCAATAAAGGAAATTACTACCTGGTGGCGGCCGGCCGGCAGCGTCAGCACGTACGAGCCATCATCGGCGGTGGTGGTGCCAATCCCCAGCGCGGGCACGGCCACCGTAGCGCCGGGCAGCGGCTCACCCGCGCCTGCCGCGGCGCGCACCACCCCGGACAGCTGATGCCGGACCTGGGCCTGCAAGCGTGGCGGTAGTACCGTGCCCAGCAGAAATACAATACTTAAAATAGTGAGCCGTAGGGTCATTCGAGGCAGGAGTACAGAGGAGTCCAAAAGTACGGACACTCTACCCAACCCTCACGGCACCCGGTAAGTTTACTCCCGGTTCCGCGCCGGCTTACTTCAGCACGCCCTGCACCACCTGGCCCAACTGCTGAGCCGAAACTACGCCCGCCTGCCGCCACACCGGCTGGCCCTGCCGGAACAGAATCAGGGTCGGAATGCTTTGCACCCGGAACTGCTGGGCGGCCGCCGGGTTGCGGTCCACATCAATCTTGATGACTTTGATTTTGCCCTGGTGCTGGGCCGCTACCTGCTCCAGAATAGGAGCCATGGTTTTGCAGGGGCCGCACCAATCGGCATAAAAATCAACCAGCACCGGCATACCGGGGCTGTTGATGAGCTCGGAAAACGATTTCTTCGGCATGCGATACAACCACAAAAAGCCGGCTGGCACCGCGCCGCCGCTCCGGCTTTTACGCAGGAAAGCGGGCCGGGTGACGGGTTTTTCCGGGGAGGGAAGCACAAAAAAGCCCGGTGCTGCAACACCGGGCTTTCCCTTGTAAGTGAGTGGGTGAAGAGGAGGGGGTTAGTTCTTGCCTAGCAAGGTAACATCATTTGCGACTTCAGAAAAACTAAAGCGTCCCCCAACCACTTTTTTTCCGCCAACCTGGCATTCCCAGGTGTAGCGGCCGGGACGGGCAGCGGCGGCTTCGCCACTGTCGGTCTTGAAGTAGTCGGCCTCCGACGGCTCCGAGGGGAAAATAACGTCCACGCCGTTCTGGCCTTTGGGGATTTGCTTGGAGAGGGTGTACTCTTTGCCTGTTTCCTGGTTGATAACCACAAACTTAGCGGTGTAAGCGCCTAGTTGGCTGAACTTGTCCACTACGCCCAGCTTCACGTAGGCATCCGTCGAAACCAGCCACGTTTGTGCCTTGGAGGTAGTAGGCGAGAAAATCATCAGTGCCAGTAGCAACCCTGCTACCCGCAACACACGAGACAAAGAGAAAGCAGGAGTAGAAACGCGCATAGAAAAACGGTAAAAGGTGAAAAAACAGTAGTTGTCTGAAGAGAGAAACGAATGAAATGAAGCCGTGGCCCCCTCTGCGTGGTGTATGCAGCTGAGGCGCAACCAAATATAGATGTTATTTGAAAGCACAAACAAAATTTTGATTCTTATTTTATCAAAATAGCAAGAATGAATCCGGCCGGCTGCCATAGTGTTATAGTAGCGGATAGCAGAAAAATAAGAAGCAATGCGAAGAAAAAAGCACGGATGGACGTTACCGGAGCCCTTATCAGCGGAAACGCGGTGCGGCTTGTGCGAGCGAGAAGTGCAGCATACCTCGCGTCATCATTTGGTACCCCGCGAAGAAGGCGGCCGCTACGGCCCCGTCGTGGATCTGTGCCAGCCCTGCCATAGCACGGTGCATTTGCTGCTCACCAACCGCGAGCTGGCCCGGCGCTACAACACCGTAGAAAGCCTGCGCGGGGCCGAGGAGCTGCAGAAGTACCTGCACTGGGTGCGGCGCAACCGGGTGGAGCGCATCAGCAACCGCCGGGCCCGCCGGGGGTAGGCTGCGGGCCTTACCTTTGGGCGGCTTCCTACCCCCGCCATGACCCCAAAGCACTTTGTTTCTTTTCGCCGGCTGCGGCAGCAGCCCACCATTGTAGTAGATAGCACCGGCACCGGCGCGGCCCTGACGCTGGCCCACTGGCGCGGCGCGGCCACCCCGGAGCTCCTGCGCGACGATACCAGCGCCGGTTCCGTGCTGCGGGCCTTGCACCAGCCCGCTACCCCCGGCCTGGAAGCCCAGGCCGTTACGGCTAATCATTTTGACGTGGATGGGTTTGTGGGCGTCTGGGCCCTGCTGAACCCCGCGCTGGCCCTGGAGCACGAGCACCTGCTGCGGCTGGTGGCCACCCTCGGCGACTTCCGCGAAATAAACTGGGCTGACTCGCTCGCCAACCACGCCCTGCAGCTGGTGTGCTGGCTAAATGCCGAGGAAAAGACCCGCTTCTACGAGCCTTTCGGCGCCCCGGCCCGGCGCCAGCGGGAAGACGAGGCTTCGGCTGAGAAGTTCGGGTGGTTTCTGCCGCGCTTTGCCGAAGTGTTGCGTAATCCGGAAGCTGTTCGGGCAGTGTGGGAGCCGGAGTATCAGCGCGTGAAGCAGGGCGTGGCCCTGATGCAAAGCCCCGCTACCACGTTGCGCCGCTACCCCGAGGTAGGGCTCGTGGTGGTGCGCACCCCCGCGCCGCTGCCTTACTACGCTCTGTTTGGCGCCACGGCCGGCGCCGATATGGTACTGAGCCTGTACGATGGGCAGCGCTACGAATTCGAGTACAGGTACACCACTTGGATTGATCTGGAAAGCCGCCCCACGCTGCCGCGCCTACCCCTCACGGGCCTGGCAACCCGCCTCAACGACCAGGAGCTGGCACCGCACCGCTGGACCTTCGATGGCGTTACCGATACCGGCCCGCTGCTGCGCCTGGATGGCAAAACCCTCACCAAACCCCAGCGCTACGCCGACCCCGACCAACGGCCCATCCATGCTTCCTCTATTCCGGCGGAGCGGCTGGAGGCAGAGGTAGTAGCGTTTTTCCGGGCCGGCTACGCTGGGGTTGAACCCCGGCGCTACTGGAGCTGGGCCGAAATCCGGGAGGCAGGAGAAGGTAAGTAGTGTCATTCTGAGCGGAGCGAGGAATCTGGGTTGAATCGTTGAACCGTTTCGGCCAGATTCCTCGCTTTGCTCAGGATGACAGTTTATTATCAGCAGCTACACTTCCTGTCCGAAGCCCAGCACCTGCAGGGAGCTGACGCCGCCCGCACCCTTCCGGACGCTGATCTGGGTCGTGACGCGCTCCTTCAGCGCCTCAACGTGCGAGATGATGCCGATGGTTTTGCCCGTGCCCTGCAGCATTTCCAGGGCCGAGAGGGCCACGTCCAGCGTATCGGGGTCCAGAGTACCGAAGCCCTCGTCAATGAAGAGGGTGTCAATCTGGGTGCGGCGGCCGGCCAGCTCCGAGAGGCCCAGGGCCAGAGCCAGACTCACCAGGAAGCTCTCACCACCCGACAGCGAGTTCATGGTGCGCACCGCGCCGGCCTGGTACTCATCCTGAATCAGGAGGTCGAGGTGCTGCTCTGGATTGCGCTGAATGCGGTACCGGTCGGTGAAGCGGTGCAGGTGGCGGTTGGCTAGCTCCACGAGGCGCGCCAGCGTGAGGCCCTGGGCAAACTCGCTGAACTTCTTGCCATCGGCGGAGCCAATCAGCTCGGCCAGCTGGCGCCAGCGGCGGGCCTGCTGCTGCTGCTTTTCCAGCTCGGCGGCCAGGGCGGCGTGGCGCTCCTGTCCGGCGCGGTGGCTGCTCAGGCGCTCCTGCCGCTGCCCCAGCTGCTGATTCAGGGAGGCCAGCTGCTGGTTGGTAGAGCTGAGTTGGTCGTCGATACTTTCCAGGGGCTCAGGGGTGCGGGCCCGGGCATCTTCCTGCTCCAGCTGTTGGGTAGTTTCCTGCAGGGTTTGCGCGGCCAGGGCGGTTTCCTGCTCGTGGCGGCGCAGCTGGGTTTGCAGGGTTTGCAGCTCCGTGGGGGGTAGGAGCAGGGCCGGCAGCGCGGCCGGGTCGGGCGAGAGGCCGGCGGCGGTGAGGGCCGTAGTTAAGGTAGCGAAGCACTCCTCCCGGGTTTGCTGCTGCTGCCCGGCATCCTGCTCGTGCTGGCGCAGGCGGGCGGCGGCCACAGTGAGGGCCGTATCATGCTGCTGAAACTGTTGCTCGGCCTGCTGGCGGCGCTGATCGGCGGCGCGGACGGCTTCTTCCAGCTGCTGCCGGGCACGAGCCACGTCCGCATCTGGCAGCAGCTCCTGGCGGCGCTCCTGCTGCTGTTGCAGCTCCGTGTGGGCTCTGTGCAGCTCGGTTTTCCGCTGGCTAAGCCACTGCTGCAGCTCGTCGCGGCGCTGTTTGGCAGCGTTGGCCCGCTCTTGGTTTACTTCCAGGTCCCATTCCAGCTTTTCGGCCTGCTGCAGCTTTTGGCGGTAAGTAGCGCCGGCCTGCTCCAGGCGGCGCACTAGCTCGGGGCCGTTTTCGCCGGAAAATTCCAGCCCGAACGACTTCAGCAGGCTGCCGATGATTTCCTTGATTTTAGGCGCCTGCTCCTGGGCATCCTGCAGGCGCAGCTCCAGCTCCTTGAGCTCTATTTGCAGTTGCTGCTGCTGCTGGCGGGCGTTGCGCTGGTCGGCTTCGGCCTGGGTTTGGGCCAGGCGGGCCTGCTGCTGCTGCTGCTCCAGGGTACGGAGCTCCTGCACCAGTCCGCGCACGATGCCCGGCACGGTGGTTTCCTCTTCCTCCGTCAGCCAGCGCAGCACGGCGTCGGCGGGGGTAGTCGGGAGGGTGTCGGTGTCCAGCAGCCCGCTGATGCTTACTAGCCGGTTGATGCGGCCTTTCAGGGCTACCGTTTGCTGGGTAAGCGCCTGTTCCCGCTCCCGGTCCCGAAGTAGAGAATCCTCACTCACCCCCAGCACACCGGCCGCGTAGGGGTGCTCCAGAGCCCCGCATAACGGGCAGGGCTCCCCGGCGTGCAGGTGCTGGCGGGCATCTTCGTGGGTCAGGATTAGCTGATGGGCGTGCATGAGCCGCCGCAGATCCTGCAGACTTTTTTCTAGCGTTTCCTCCTCACGGTGCAGGCGGGCTACGTGGTGGCTAAGCTGGTGGCGCCAGTCGAGGCGGGCGGCGGTGGCGGCGGATTGCTGCTCAGTGGCCGTGGTCAGCTGGGTTTGGGCTGCGCGCAGCAGCTCGGCGCTGGTTTGCTCGGTGGCCGTGGCAGCGGCCAGCTGCTGCTGGCGCTGCTTCAGGGTTCGGCCCAACTCGGCCAGCTCCGTCTGAATGTACTGCCAGTCCTGCAGGTAGCCGCTCAGGGGCGGCAGGGCCTCGGCTATGGTGCCAAGCACGGTGCGCGGCAGCAGCCACTCGCGCAGCTCCCGCACCTGCTGGCGCTGCTCTTTGCTTTGGGCGTCGGCCTGGGTGGCCTCCTGGTTTTGCTGCTTCCAGAGCTGATTTTGCTCCTGATATTCCTGCTTGCCCTGCTCCAGGCGCTGCTGCTTTTCCCGAATCTGATGGTCCAGCAGTTCGGCTTCCCGCAGCTTGGGGTCCTGCTGGTCCTTGGTGGCGGCGGCTTGCGCGTAAGTGTGCTGGGCGCTGGTACGGGCGGTTTCGGCGGTGGTGCGGCGCTCCTGTAGCTGGGGCAGCTGCCCGCGTAGCTGCTCGGCGTCCCGGCGCAGGCGCGCTAGCTGCTCATCGGTTTGGCGCAGCAGGGCGTAGTCGGTAGCGAAGGGGGCGGCCTGCTGGTGCAAAGCCAGGCGCTGGCGCAGAGGTTCCAGCGTCTCGGCCTGGGTAGTGAGCTGCTGCTGACGCTGCTGGGTGGCTTCCAGCTTCCGGCGGAGCTCCTGCCGGCGCAGGTGCCACTGCCGGGCCTCGCGCAGCTGCTCCTGGGCGGTGGTGGCCGCGCTTAGCTGGGTGGTGAGCTGCTGGGCTTCTTCCTCCAGAAACGCTACCTCCTCCGGGGAAAGCAACGTCACGCCAGCCAGCCCGGCCCGCAGCTGGTCCGCTTTCAGGCTTTCCTGCTTGGCCTGCTCGAAGGCGGCCCGCGAAATGTCGGAGTATTTGCGGGTGTCGGTAATCTTTTCCAGGAGCTGGGCCCGCTCGCCGGCCGGGGCTTTCAGGAAGCGGGTGAAGTCGCCCTGAGCCAGGAGCACGGAGCGCAGAAACTGCTTGTACTCTAGTCCGCTCAGTTCCGCTATGCGCACGGGTACGTTGCGCTTCATCGTTTCGAGGAAAGGCCAGGTTTCCTCGCCGTTATCGGCTACTTTCCGCTCGCTCAGCTCCATTTTGGGGTCCTGGAGCTTGCCCTCGGGGCGCTTACGGGCGCGGTACTGGCCCCACTTGCTGCGGTACTGCTGGCCGTTTACTTCAAACTCCACCTCGGCCCAGCTTTCACCGGTGCCGTGGCTCATCACGTGCTCGGGGCCGCTGGTTTCGTGGCGCGGCACCTGACCATAGAGGGCCAGGGTAATGGCATCGAGAATGGTGGTTTTGCCCGCGCCGGTAGGGCCGGTAATGGCAAACAAGCCCGCATCGGAAAGCGGGGTTTGGCTGAAATCAACGGTATGCTCCCCGCGCAGGGAGTTCAGATTGTAAAAGCGGACGCGGAGAATTTTCATGTACTACGAATGGGCCGGTAGCAGAAGCAACCCCGAAACTAGCGGGGCCATGGCAACTACAAAGGTAACCTAGAAGCCCGCCAATACATTCCGGATGTTGCCGGGCTGTAAATGGCCTGGTCCCGGAGCCGCTTCGGGCTGAACCAGGGAGCCAATCCGGCGCGCCCAATTACTTCATCATAATCAGAATACAGATGGGTGTAAGTATAAGATGCTGATAAATAAATATTTGCTCGACAGTAACTAATAGGTAATCGGGTGGGTACAGTAGAGAGTACCATATCTACCTACGACTATGCGTGTACTCAAAAATGCACTTGCTGGCGGCTTATTGCTGCTACTACCGGCCATCATCGGCTGCTCTATTTTCAACTCTGGTTCCGGCAGCACCGGCGCTGGCACCACCTCCGGCTCCATGATAACCGGCGACCAGCAACGGATAGAGTCGCTGCGAAGCGAAATTCAGGAGCAGGAGCGGGTAACCGAGGAGGCCAAGCTGCGGGCTAAAAGTGAGCAGGAGCGGCTACAAGCTAAAAAGCACCAGCTAAAAGCTGCCCAACGGGAAATGAAAGCTGATCAGGTGCGCTCAGGAGGTTGAAGCCTGCTTAAGGGGTAGGCACCCCGGTGCATGGCATCTGTAGCCAGAGGCCTTTCAGCTACAGCGGCTCGCCAAAATCTGGCGAGCCGTTTTTGTGCCAGGTAAAGGGCTTGGCCCGGATCTGGCGGGCCCACCCGGCCTGGCTGCTGCGGGCAGCATGGTAAATGATGTAATCCTGTCCCTCAATCTGCACAAACGAGGCGTGGCCGGGGCCGAAGATGGTGTCGGTTTTCGAAAAGACGGGTTGAGGCTCCTTGCGCCAGGAGGCCGGGTCTAGCGGGTCGCCGCCGAGGTAGGTAAGCTGGCCCAGGCAGTAGTCGTCGGTCCAGCTGCCGCTGGCGGAGTAGATGATAAAGATGCGGCCGTTGCGTACCAGGGCCTGCGGGCCCTCATTCACGTAGGGGTAGCCCTGCTTTTCCCAGGAGTGCTCGGGCCGCGAAATACACACCCGGTCGGAGGCAATGGTATAGGGGTTGCTCATCCGGGCGATGTAGAGGTTCTGGCTGGTGTTGGAGAAGCCCTCCCAGCCCGACCATATGAAGTACAGCTGCCCGTCGGGCATGGGCAGCACCGAGCCGTCAATGGCCCAGCGGTCCGTCGGGATTTCCAGCTGGCCTTTGAACTTGTAGCTGCCCTGGGCGTCGGGGCTGGTGGCTTGCAAGGTGTAGAGGCGTTCCTCGCCGTTGCGGGCGTTGTAAAGCGCGAAGTAGATGTACCAGTTGCCGTCAACCCACTGCAGCTCCGGGGCCCATATTTCCACGAATTCAGGGGTAGGGCCCTCCGGGCCGGGCCACACCTGCACCAGCTCCGCCGTGGCCATTTCCGGGAGGCTGGAAAACCGGGCGACCAGTATTTGCCGCTTCGAACGGTCCACGGTGCAGTAGTACAGCTGGTTTTCGTGGGCAATAACCCAGGGGTCTTCGCCATCGGGCACCAGCACATGGGTTTGGTCGCCGCTGGGGGGTAGGGCGCGGGCCCGGCGGGTGAGTTCATTGATTTCCGCAACGGTCATGGGGGCCAGCTGCGCCTTCTGGTAGATGTGGTCGTCGTCGGGGATGGGCATGAGAGGAGGGTAGGTGGCCGGCAATTCTGGCTTTGTGAAAGAACGGTCATGCAGGGCGCAGCATCTTGCATACTGCTATCTGATTACCATTGCAACGTCAGCACGCGAGATTCCTCGGCTGCGCTCGGAATGACGGTTTGGAGTATGGAGAAGTCCAGCGGGCAGAAGTACAGCCGGAGCGTAACCGGGCTTGTACGTGGGCTTTCAACCCTTCCTACGCCTCGCCCATCATCAAGCCTTCAATAGTGTGGGCCTGCACGATGGGTTCTAGCTGATCAACCAGGCGGCAGGTGAGGTGCTGCTTCAGGCTTTCGGGGAGGGTAGCATAGTAGGCGCGGGTGATTTGCAGGTCGTGGCGCTCGGCGTTGTTGGCGGTGGGCGCATCCACGCCCAGTACCAGCGCCGGCCGGGGCTTGCTGGAGTGGTTGGCCGTGCCGCGGTGAATGGTCAGGGCCGAGCGGGCCGAGATGTCGCCCATCTGGGGCACTTTGCGCTGGGCGCGGGCCTCGTAGCGCGGGCTGTTGCTTTTGGGCGGAAACATGCCGTGCTCGAAGTCCTCGGGCAAATCCCACTGGGTGCCGGGTGCTACCTCAAAGGGCCCCATGTCCTCGGTTACGTCGATGGTAGTCAGGTTGAAGGCCAGGGAGTTGAGGCGGCGGCCGATGATGGTGTCGTCGGGGGCGGGAAAGTCGCGGTGCCAGGGCTGATTCATAGCGCCGGGGTTGGGCACATCAAACCCAATTTCCACGATTTTATACTCCGGCCCCAGCACCGCTTCGCACACGGCCAACACCCACGGATGCGTGGCCAGCTCCACGAACCCCCGGATGTTTTCCGGGTGAATTTCTACGTAGTGGCGCTTGGGGCCGCGGCCCAGGGCGCCGCCGGGGCGCTGCAGGGCCTCGGCATACAGGCGCGTAACGTCCTCATGGAGCTGCTGGGCCCACTCGCGACTAAAGGCACCTTTCAGACCGATGATACCGTCGCCGTAGAGGCCGCCCATAATTTGGGCTACGTCGTAGCTGGAGGCGGCGGAAGGAATGGGCGCTGCTGTTTCCATGGTACTCTGGGGTTAGGTTCCGAATTCGCTTTGCCTGCCTGGTACGCCGCGCAGGCAAGGTGCTCTGCCGAGGGCATTTGCCTTCAAACGGATTTTGGGTCCGGGAGGTGGCAACGGAGGAGCTGCCCGCACGGCTGGAATGAGGGGTAGGGTGCAGAACCCTATCTATATTTAAGCGCCTCATGGCCGCCCCAACTTTTCCTACCCCCTATGCCAACCCGAACGGCAACATATGCCACCGCCGTAGCCGTGCTGCTGGCGGGGCTCTGCACCTCGGCCTGCACGGCCACCAAACCCGCCGCTCTGGCTGCTGTGCCGCCTCCGCCCGTATCCCTGGAGCTGTACCGTACCATTGCCCACCTGGATAGCGCCATGTTCGCAGCCTTCAACCACCACGATGCCGCCCAGCTGCAAACCTTCTTTGCCGAGGATCTGGAGTTTTACCACGACAAAGGTGGCCTGACCAGCTTCGAGCAAACCATGCAGAGCTTCCGCAGCCTATTTGCCCAGAACAAAACCACCGGCCTCAACCGCCAGCTCGTGCCCGGCACCCTGGAGGTGTACCCCATCAGCGGCTACGGCGCCGTGGAAACCCACCAGCACCGCTTCTGCCACGTTGAGAACGGCCGCGACGACTGCGGCACATTCAAGAATATGATGGTGTGGCGCCTACGCGACGGACAGTGGAAGGTGACGCGGGTAGTGAGCTACGGGCATTAAAACAAATGCGATAACAGGTAGCTGCGGGTGAGCGTCATACGTAAGCGGATGTATGCAAGCGTATTTTATGGTTTTAAGCCAGCACGTGGCGGGCATTTGCCGAGTCGGGATTCCGGTAGGTGCAGGTAGCGGCTCGTTTCTGCGTAAGCGTAGCCTTGGCAGGTAATCTTGTACGGCGATAGAAGCAGACCAGTTAGGTGGCGGCGTTGCCCGGCTGGGGCGGGCCGCCGTGCAGCTTATGCATGAGCGCACAGGCGTGACTGGTAGTTCAGGTGATGGGTGAGCTGAACTAGAGCAGTTTCGCTTTGTACATTGGCCAAGTGTTAGTTCCGCACCCGCGAAGCCCTCAAAGCAGCTATTCAAACCACTGTTGAATAGATTACCAGATAAGATGCCAAAGCATGGTTCAGCCAGTGCGGCTATTACGTATACCGTTCAGGAATCCGCTATAAGTACAAAGCTCTGGCCATTAAGCGTACACACCGCTGTCAATGTGAATTGGCAGCTCGCCGATAAGAAGCGTGACCGGGCCTGTAAGTAGCTGGTTCCTGTAACACCACTATAAACAACGCGGATAGTTGGCCGGGCTTGATGTTCTACAAGTTGGTCCCGGAATCTATGCAAGAATTAATGACTGTATTAATAACAGAAGGACATTTAATCTACAATTCAATTAATTCATTAAGAAACGCTATTGACTCATCTTGACTCACAAAGTTGTTTGGAGTCTTAATTAATTTTTTTATTATCTCTCCATTAAACTGAGTCACTCCTCTCGAAGCTCTACCGGCACAATGTTTTAATGCAATAGTTGCATTTAGTAAGTCATGTTGAAACATTGAAATTAAAGCTGTTTCAACATGGCTGGCTGTGGTTATGCCAACGAAATAGAACATAAAGACGGTTTTTTCTTGGCTTAAGAATTCTAATATCTTATCCAGATTATAGCCTTTAGGATTAGAACTCAAAACCATGATTTTAGTTTTAACGTCTGTTTGTGTTATAAAATGTTCAAAAACACGTGTGTAGTCTCCAAGAGTGTTCTTTGTCCTGAAATTAAGTGTTTCGTTTTTATTAGAATTTAGATAAGAAGACAGCTCCTGTTTGAAAGTTTCATCTTCTCCGGTAATTAAATATTCAATAACGCGGCCTCTAATATTTACGTTTTCAATTAGAGCGGCCACCATGATTTCTGTCTGAAACCTAGCTACTTGTTCATCTAACTCGGATTTTAACGTGATGGCATCTTCAGAATTAATAAATTGATGAGCACGTTGTGGAGCTTCCAAAATTACTGACTGTGAGCTGGGAGTAACATGAAACCTAGAGCCTACTGGGCTTATATTGTTGGTTGTTTCAACTAATCGAGCCAGGTTCTCTGAGAAATCTATATTTTTGTGTATTAAGAACAGCTCGTCGAAATGCTTAGGAATATTTGGTGTGCCAATAAACTCTCGCAATATATCAGAGCCATTAAAACTGCCCCTAATATTATCAATGCGTAATTTTTGTGAAGAGTGACTTATTTTCTTAAGAAATGTAGTATTAGCTATTAATAAAAAGTTTGCATCTGGGGTAACGAGGCATACAAGAAAGATGCGGGTGTCATATTTTTGTAAATTTGAAAGTGATAATACAGTATTGCTGAAGTTTGAGCTATTAGCTGTGCTAAATCGAACAGCAAATTCTTCTCGATAATAAACTGATCTGTCTTTTACTAGAGCAAAAGTGGATTGAGCCAAATTTGCTAACTGGGCCTTGCGTAGTTTGCCAGATTGTGATTCTACAAACTCAATGAAATCTTGAAGGGTATTACTCATTAAACAGATTATGAATCTCTAGTTGTTGTTTCTTTGGTCGTCCACGTTTGTTTTTCCTAGGTTCTATCTCTAATGGGGATTGAATTGTTTTGTCAGGGTTATTTGAATTTTTTTGCTCCGCTAGACTATTGCGCTCCCAAAAATATCCATCATGATAGCCTTGGATTGAATCCTCAAACTTAGTTGCTTCGAGCCTTTTAACAGCCATTTGGCAATATTCCGGCTCAAGTTCTACGCCAGCAAAATTTCTGCCTAGTTTCTTTGCTACTACAGCAGTTGTACCAGAGCCCAAAAAAGGGTCAAATACGAAATCGCCTGGCCGAGAGCTTGCTAATAGTAGTTTAGCTACTAATTTTTCTGGCTTTTGAGTGGGGTGGTCAGTGTTTTCAGGCATAGACCAAAATGGTATCGAAATGTCAGTCCATAAATTGGAAGGATGAGTAAGACGATAATTGCCACTATTATTCTCTTCCCAATCCTTGGGATCACCTGCAGCATCTCGATAAGGGGCGATTACTTTTCGCTTCAGCTTTACTGCTTCAACATTAAAATAATAATCTTCTGATAAAGTGCAAAACCAAATATCTTCTGAGCAATTTTTCCAATTTGTTTTTGCTCCACGACCTTTTTCACGTTCCCAAGTAATTCGGTTGCGAATGATAAGATGCTTTTCAAGTACCTGTTGAATCGGCGATGATGAAGGCCAATCACAACACACATAAATAGAAGCTGCCGGTTTTAAACATCTCAATAGGGGTAGAAGCCAGCTCTCTACATATTCGCCATAGCTTTGGGTTGATGTTTTTGCGAATTTACTCTTTCCAAACTTTTTGCTGAGGTTATAAGGCGGGTCGATAATCAATAAGTCTATAAATCTTGCTGGTAGATTTGGCAAGCATTTGAATAAATCTTGATGAATGACTTTCCCTTGTAATGCTTCGACTGTTGTTGGCATTTCCACAGTTATCGTCTTTGCCATTAATGATGATTCTTCCGCAGGTTCAACTGTAAGAGTTTGATTGCGAGGTGCGCGCGCCTTTGGCGCTTTGGCACGGTCAGATGACAAGTTATCCATATATATTACTTTTGAAAAACCACTCACTACAAATCTATACCTATTGAACAGGTAGACATCGTGGCCAACTACAAATGTAAGTAGACAAGCCACCTATAGCAAACCAGCCGCGACGTAAGGTTTAGTTTAACCGTTAGGGCTACCACGTAAACCGTTCTTAAAATCCGCTAAAAGATCGTAGAATGTTGGTACGGGAAAAATGGTGAACTAGGAAACACCAGAAGTACCGAGCACCGTTCCGTGTAGCGGCCGGCTGCCCGCTGCTGTTGTAGTAGGGCTGCAGGGTGCGGCTGCCCGTCCCGAGGGACGGGCACATTGTAGTTTCTTTGAGGCTCACCGCCCTGCTGCTTACGGCCTACCCCACCAATTATTGCGCATTATACTGCCGCATAATTGGTGCTCAGTTATAAGATATAGGTTATGTCTTCGCGGCCACTAAAACGGCAAGCCGGTGCTGCGCCGTCCGAACGTCAGCGTTTTGGCAGGCGAGTTGAAAACCTACATTATACTCCAGCGCCAGTCCGATTGCGCTAAACTCGCGCTGGCTGGGGTTGTTACCTGGCGGCGAAGCACCTTATATATTCGGTTCGTATTCATCATGTATTGCCTGCCTGCTGCTATGGAACACCCCCTGGATAACCCCATTTGGAACGCCCTGCGAACCGGCAACCAGTCCTTGGCCATTGGCGATGAGCTGGCCTGGGTTCTGCCGCGCGATGTGGGAGCCTTTGCGGGGCTGGCTGACTACTCGCCGCAGGCCTTTCATTGTCTGCATGAATTGTCTCCTGTCGGTGCCCCTACCGTGCTGTTCACCCCAGAACCTATTTCCCTACCTCCTGGCTGGCAACTGCTGCTGCACAAAGAGCTGCTGCAGCTAGTATATCCACATTTGGAGGTGCCCGCAGTGGATAGCAGTAACGTGGTGGCCTTACAGGAACCGGACGTGCCCGCTATGCTGGCCCTGACGAGCCTGACGAATCCGGGGCCGTTTTTACCCCGCACCATTGACTTCGGCGGCTACCACGGTATTTTCCAGGACGGCCAGTTGGTGGCTATGGCCGGGCAGCGGCTACAACCCTCGCCCTACACCGAAATCAGCGCCGTATGTACCCACCCGGCCTACCTCGGCCGCGGGTATGGCCACCAGCTGGTTCGGTATCAGCTGGGCCACATTTTAGCAGCCGGCAACACTCCCTTCCTACACGTCTATGAGGACAATGTTCCGGCGTATGCTTTGTACCAAAAAATGGGGTTTCAGCTCCGCAAACGCCTGCACGTGTACGTACTGGAAAAACAAGCCCAGTAACTGCCGCCTCGCTGGTAGCCTGCTCTAGCCGCACCAGCATATGTGCCCGCCCTTTGCCTGACGCGAATCTGACGCGGTATCTTGTAGCCAGCCACGCCGGGAAACTGTGGAAGTGGTAACGTGGGGGCGAGCTTCGTGTGGCATAACCCGCACCGGTCACGCACCTTCCTACTCAGTACCGCACTACTCCCCATGAACCGCATTGACCGCCTCTTCGGCATTACTACCCTGCTGCAGGCGAAAAAGTACGTTACGGCCGAGCAGCTGGCCGAGCAGTTTGCCATTAGCGTGCGTACGGTGTACCGCGACATCAAAGCCCTGGGCGAACAAGGCATTCCGGTGAGCTTCGAGCCGCACAAGGGCTATTTTCTGGTGCAGGGCTACTTTCTGCCGCCAGTGTCCTTTACCCCGCAGGAAGCCAATGCCCTGGTGCTGCTGGAAACCCTGGCCGCCACCCTGGCCGATGCCTCCATTCAGGCACACTGCGCTACTGCCCTGACCAAGGTGAAGGCCGTGCTGCGCGAACGGGAACGAGCGAAGCTTCAGCAGTTTACCAGCAGCATCAAAATGCACGTGCCGGAGTACTTCCGCGGTCCGGCCGATTACCTGGCCACCTTGCAGTCGGCGCTGGCCGAGCGCAAAGTGGTAGCCATGGAGTACTGCGACAAAAGCGGCCGCAGCAGCCAGCGGCACATCGAGCCGACAGGGTTGGCGTTCTACAACTTTGCCTGGCACGTAGTGGGCTGGTGCCAGCTGCGGCAGGCCTACCGCGACTTTAAGGTGACGCGCATCCAACGGCTTACGGCTACCACCAGGCCTTTTACCAAGACCGAGCACCTGCTGCTCACGGAGTATATTGCCGGTCTGGGCCTACCCCACGCGGTGTAAATTTTTTCGGGGTGGCCGTGCAGACTGCCATAGGGCTGTCAGTGGGAGGGTAGTGCTTTGGGGCATCATTCACTTTTTACCTACTTCCATGAAGTTTGCCTCCGTCCGAATTATCACCGCCGACATCAAGCGCCTGGTGCACTTTTACGAGCAGATTACCGGTATGCCGCTGACGTACTACACCGAAAACTTTGCCGAGCTGCAGACCCCTACGGCTACCTTGGCCATTGGCAGTACACACACCTTGCAGCTGTTTGGGGGCGCTGAAATTGCTGCCGCCGCGCAGAATCGCTCGGTCATTCTGGAGTTCCGCGTAGCAGACGTGGATGCGGATTATCAGCGGCTGGCCGAGGTGCTCCGCGGCGCCGTAGTGCAGGAGCCTACCACGATGCCCTGGGGCAACCGCTCGTTGCTGTTCCGCGACCCGGACGGTAACCTGGTAAACTTCTTTACGCCGGTTGCGCCCGAAGCGCTGAAGAGGCTCGATGGATAAAGCACATTGAGCGGCCTGGCAGCTGCTCCTACGGCTTTCTGCACCTCCCGGAAGAGAGAAGTAGCTGTAGGTGCCTTTGAGAGATAAGCTACCACGGACCCCACGCAAACAAAAGCCCCACCACTAACCGAAACTGGTCATTGGTGGGGCTTTCAACTATTCAGGCCAGCAACCTACAGGTTCGGGTTAAAGGAGGTGGCTTGAGCGTTCTTGTTGCGGTTACGGTTGTAGAGGTAGGCCGCGCCGGCTGCCAGCAGGGCGCCGCCCAGCAGCTTGCGGTTGCCGCCGGAGCGGGCCGGCGTGTTGTAGGCGCCGGTGGAAGAGTTTACGGCGTTTCTGCCGCCGAACAGGCCCGAAATCAGGCCTCCTAGTGTGCCGCTTGGACTATTGGAACCAAAGATGCTCATGATGGACAAAGGAAATGGTGAATGCTACTATAACGCAGAGGCGGTTGCTAGGGTTGGTGATATCCAACGGTTCAGCTTCAGCGTACACAGGGTTGGGCCGCCGCCGCATGAGCAGCTCTTCGTAACCCCAGTTACTACCAGACACTACCCCCCATGGACCCCCGAACCAACCCTGCCCCACCCAACCCAGCCGAACCTACTCTGCCCGCCAAAGGCACCCCCGATACACAGAGCTCCGATGCCGACAAAGGCACCAACCTGCCGCGCCCCGAAAGCACCCCGGCAGCGCCCGATACCGAAGAAAAAGCATCGGCGGCCCCGACGGAACCTGACCATGAGATGCCCGCCGATGCCACCGCCTCCACTACCGGCCCAGACGGGGGTGCGGGGGCTGACCCCGGTGCCAGCAACACCAGCAACGACGAGCCCTTGTAGCGCCCCTGTCGCCCCCATTCAACAGCTCAGGCCCGGCGTGCTACACACCGGGCCTGAGCTGTTGAATGGAAGCCATCCGGCCTGGATTCAAGCCGCCGGGCAGCGTTTCAGGGCTTAAGCACTGGCCAGGGGAGTACCCAGGTAGCGTTCCAGGCAGGAAATGGTAGCCACCGGGGCGTTGAGGTGAGGGTAGTGGCCGGTGGTGTTCAGGATTTCCAGGGTGCTGCCGGCCAGTCTCTCGTGCAGGTAGCGGCCCACCGCGGCAGGGGCAATGGAATCTTCGGCGCACTGAATAATCAGGGACGGCACCCGAAGCTGGGTGAGCTGGGCGCGGTAGTCGGAGAGGAAGGCCGCGCGGCTAAACTGCCGGGCAATGGCGGGCTCAACGCGCGAAAAGCTGGCCAGCACCTCGTCCACCAGCTCGGGACGCATGTCGCCGCCTACCAAATTGGGAACCATAGTGTCGGACCAGGCCCGGTAGTCGCGGTTCAGAAAGTCGAGCAGCTCTTCCAGGTCAGCGGCCTCAAAGCCCCCCGGGTACTCGCCGTCGTTGAGGTAGCAGGGGGAGGCCGCCAGCAGCACCAGCCGCTCAAACAGCTCCGGCGCCTCAATAGCGGCCAGTACCCCAATCATGCCGCTCACGGAGTGGCCCACGTACACCACTTTGGGCAGCTGTAGGCTACGCAGCAGGTTTACCAGATCATCGGCGTAGCCCGCCAGCGTGCCGTAACGCGCGAAATCGTAGGCAGATTTGTCGGAGGAGCCGGCCCCCACCAAATCAAAAAGCACTACTCGATGCCGGGCGGCGAAGGCCGGAGCCACGTATTGCCAGGCCTGCTGGTCGGTACCGAATCCGTGAGAGAAAACCAGGGGTTGGCTCCCGGTACCATAGGAAGAAACATGATGACGGCGAAGAATATCCATAGCAATAGCACGGGCAGAAAAAGGGAGGCAGCTGCTCCTCCTTGCAATTTTGTGGCCTGTTTTCAGGCAATGTGCTATAAGCTCCGAATATTACACACCCGGGGCAAGCTCGTCCCAACAAAGTAAGACTTTCCCAGTCTGGGGCATGCCGCGCTACCTCAACGTCAGTGCTTCCAGCCTCTGTTTTACCTGCTGCTTACTGGGCCCGGCGCTTTTCTTCCTCGGCGCCGCTGCGGCGGTTGGTGGCAGTTAGCTTGTCGTTGCCGAGCTTCCAGCCCAGAGAAAGGGTTACCACGCGGGAGTCGCGGCGCAGAAACAGATTTTCCTGATAGTTGGTGTAGCGGGAGGTAGCGCGCAGGGGCGAGGTGTAAAGAATATCGGTGGCAGCCAGCTTCAGGGTGGCCTGCTTTTCCCAGAAAGCCTTTTGCACGGCCAGCCCTACCTGGCCGAAATCTTCGAAAACAAAGAAACCAACGCGCTGCCGCGAGTAGTAATTGCCGTTTAGCTCGGCGCCCCAGCCCTTGCCCAGCGTGAAGGTGCTGTTGCTGCTGAGCGTGAAGGCACCCTGGCCGCGGTTAAGAGCCGTGCCGGCCAACGTGCCCTGGTAGTGGATGTAATATAACACGGCATTGTTGTACACCTGCCACCATTTGGCGGGCGTGAGCGGAGCCGTAAACGTGAGGGCCGTGTAGTGCTGGCGGTCCAGGTTCACGTACATCGAAACGGTGGACGTGTCGGACTCGGGCTGGGCCACATCCGTAATGGGGGCGCGGGTGAGGCTGTAGCTGAGTCCGGTAGTGAATTTCTGCCGGAACGTGTGGGTTAACTCCAGGTTGTAGCTGGTTTCGGGGCGCAGCTCGGGGTTGCCCTTGCCGGAAGTGGTCGGGTCGATGACGAAGCGGAAGGGGTTAAGCTGGCGGTAGGAGGGGCGGTTGATGCGCCGGCTCAGCGAAGCCGCCCACTCGTGCCGGTCGTTGGCAACGTATTTCAGCGCCGCGCTCGGGAAGAGCTGGTAGTAGTCGCGCCGGAAGTTGTCGGCGGCTACCATCTGCTGGCCGGTGGCGTGAGTTTGCTCGCCGCGCAAGCCGGCCTGTGCGTTCAGCTTCCCGAAGCTGCGGCTCAGGTTCAGGTAGGCCGCCGAAATAACCTCGTTGTAGCGGAAGCGGTTGGTGCGGCCCCGGTCCACGGTGGTTACGCCCTCCGCCGTGTTTTCAAACAGCACATCATTATCAGAAAACACCCGGCTCACCTTGGCGCCGGCCTCCAGGTTGGCCGTGGCGCTCAGGGCCTGGGTGTAGTCGGCCTTGGCGGCCTGAATAAGCAGCTCGCCGGTCTGGTCGCCGGTCAGCAGGGTCTGCGGCCGCCCCGACAGCTCAAAGAACGTGGTCTGGCTTTGGAGGCGGTGCTGGTAGTAGCGGGCGTAGTCCAGGTCGGCCGTCAGCTCGCGCTTGGTGGCCGCAGCTTCCCCGAAAGTGTGCCGGAAGTTGAGGTTGGCCGTGAGGTTGGGGTTGTAGCCCTGGCTGGTGCTGCGGGCCGTGTAAAAGTCGCGCACCTGCCCGTTGGCATCGTAAAATGTGCTAGTGTTGGTGCCAATGCCATTTGGGCGCGGGCTGGGCACGGCAAAGCTGGTTACTACCCCGCCCAGGGTGGTATTCTTCGCCAGGCTCACATCGGCCCCCAGCCGCCAGATCAGAAAGTGGTCGGAGCCGGTTTGGTAGTTGCGCTGATCGGCCGAGCCTACGAGTACCGGCTGCCCATCAAGGGTTTCGTAGTAGGAGCGGTAGGTGTTCCGGACGCTGAAGTTGTTGCGCCGGGTGTAGGTGGTGGACGCAAACACGTTCAGGTTTTTGCGGCGGTGGTTGCCGGAGGCGCTGGTGGTAAACTTGCCGAACTCCCCGCGCCCGTAGCTGATGGTGCCGCTGCCATTGGTACCCTGGCGCTGATCTTTCTTCAGCTTGATGTCGATAATACCTGCACTGCCCTGGGCATCATACTTGGCCGGCGGGTTGGTAATCAGCTCGATGCTTTTCAGCTGGTCGGCCGGTAGGCTACGCAGGTAGTCGGCCAGCTCGGAGCCCGTCATGGGCTGCCGCTTACCATCAATAAGCACCAGCAGGCCCTGCCGCCCACGCAAAGCCAGGTTGTCGTTGCCGTCCACCGTGACGCCGGGTGCCCGGCTGAGCACGTCCAGGGTGGTGTTGCCGGTAGCCAGCGCCGAGCCTTCCACGTTTACCACCGTCCGGTCGGCCAGGCGCTCATACAGCGGCTTCTGGCCCACTACCTGCACTTCCCGGAGTTGGGTTGACGCGCTGTTTGGCAAGCTGATAGGGGGTAGGGCCCGGGCGCTGGTTGGCCATTCAAAGACTGCGCTCCAGCCGCGCGCGTAACCCACCTGCGCCGCCGACACGCGGTAGCGGCCCGGGACTAGCTGCTCAAACCGGTAGGCCCCGGCCGCGTCGCTGAATTCGGTTTTCACCACCACGGAGTCGGCCGCGCGGTGCAGAGTCACGGTGGCGTAGTCGAGGGGTAAGCCGGCGGCGGTGCGTACCAGGCCCGTGAGCGGGCCCGTCTGCTGGGCCAGGGCCACCGGGGCCGTCAGCAGGAGCAGCAAGCCCAGGAGTAGTCGGCTGGCTTTTGCCCGGGAAAGAGGGTAGAAGGTTGAGTTCAAGGGTAGAGGCAGGTGAAGGGGGTAGGGAGAAGTACGGCACGGCAGAAGGCTGACCCCGCTCCGCATAGGCAACAGCAATCCGCGACGCGCAAAAGATGGCGTCGGAGGGCAGCAGGCGGGCAGGTTGCTGGGGTTCAGCCGCTAGTCAGGTCCTGACCAGGTAGCTGAGAGCGCCAGAAGCAGAAAAAGGCAGGTGAGTATCCGGATTCGGGCGTGGAAACCGGGCATGTTTCGGATGGTTACAGCGGGGCAGCAACTTTTTTCCGCGGCCGCCTCCGGCGGGCGGCGAACAGGCACGGCCGGCCCCCGCCCCCGCGAAAAACGATATACGGATGAGTATGTACTGTTCAGGCAGGCACCGCTGCCATTGCCGAACCATCGGCAGCCTAATAAGTACGCACAACATGCACAGTATTGTTTATAGCTCCTGGGGCCTGGTGCACCTGCTGGCAGCTCTGGCTTCCTTGGTTTTGGGCACCACCGTGCTCGTGCGCCCCAAGTCTGGCCTGCTGCACAAGCGGCTGGGCTACGGCTATGTAGGAGCGTTGGCGGTCATGCTGGTTACCTGTTTCGGGATTTACCGGCAGTTCCATGGCTTCGGCATCTTCCACGTAGCAGCCGTGCTCAGCGCGCTTACCCTGGTAGCCGGTATGGCGCCGGTACTGCGGCGTAAGCCTGCTCGCGCGTGGCAGCAGCTGCACGCTGGGTTTATGTACGGGTCGGTGCTGGAGCTCTACGTGGCGCTGGTGGCGGAGGTGCTGGTACGGGTGCCGGGATTTTCGTTCTGGGAAGTGGCGGCCCTGTCCACAATGACGGTGGCGCTGCCGGGCGCGGCGTGGCTGGTGCGGGTTTGGCCGCGCTGGCAGGGTAGGGAGGTGTCGGCGGCGGTTCGGGTGGCGGAGCACAAGGTCTGACGGGAAACCAGGGGTAGGGGCATCAGTGAAAAATACCCGTTACTTTAACGCTCACGGCCCCGGGCCGGACCTGTCTGCTACCCCCTGTGTATCTATGAAACCCTGCCTGCTACTCTCCCTGCTTTCTTTCGCTACCCCCGCCTTCGCCCAAAACGCCCCGGTGAAGGTGGAAGTAAAACAAGCCAACGGCCGCTACGAGCTGCTGCGCGGCGGCCAGCCCTACTTCATTAAGGGGGCCGGCGGCGGCCAGTTTCCGGAGCGGGTGCAGGCCTACGGCGGCAACTCCATCCGGACCTGGAGCACTCACAACGCCGACAAAGTGCTGGCCGAAGCTCAGAAAAACGGCCTCACCGTGATGATGGGCCTCGATGTAGCCCGAGAGCGGCACGGCTTCGACTACAACAACCCCCAGGCCGTGGCTGAGCAGCTGCAGAAGCTCCGCGCCGAGGTACTGAAATACAAAGACAGCCCGGCTCTGCTGTTCTGGGGCATCGGCAACGAGCTGAACCTGGAGTACACCAACCCCAAAGTGTGGGACGCCGTGCAGCAGATTGCCCAGATGATTCATGAGGTGGACCCCAACCACCCCACCAGCACTGTGCTGGCCGGCCTCAACCAGAAAGAGGTGGACTACATCAAGGCCAAGTGCCCGGCCGTGGATATCCTGAGCATCAACACCTACGCTGGCCTGGCTGAGATACCGCAGCAGGTACGCACCACCGGCTGGACCGGCCCCTACGTGGTAGCGGAGTGGGGACCCACCGGCCACTGGGAAAGCCCCGTTACGCCTTGGAAGGCTTCCGTAGAGGAAACCAGCAGCCAGAAAGCTGCCGTGTACCAGAGCCGCTACGAGGCCTCCGTGGCCAAAGACAAAACCCAGTGCCTGGGCACCTACGTGTTCCTCTGGGGCCAGAAGCAGGAGCGCACGCCCACCTGGTACGGCATCTTCACGGAGGACGGCAAAGAGTCGGAAGTGGTGGATGTAATGCAGTACCTCTGGAGCGGGCAGTGGCCGAAGAACCGCGCCCCGCACCTTGCTGGCTTTAAGCTGGATGGCAAGCAGGCTACCGACAACGTGCAGCTGCAGCCCGGCCAGAGCTACCCCGTGGCCGCCGCCGTAACCGACCCCGACAAAGACCCGCTCACTTACCGCTACGAGCTGCTTCCGGAAAGCACCGACCTCAAATCGGGCGGCGACCGGGAAAGCCGACCGGCCGCCATACCCGGCCTCATTCCGGCCGGCGCCAAAGCCCAGACGACCCTCAAAGCGCCCAACAAAGAGGGGGCCTACCGGCTGTTCGTGTACGCCTACGATGGCAAGGACAACGTGGCCACGGCCAATATTCCGTTTTATGTGAAGGGGAAGTAGAAGATGGAAACCAGCCTGGAATCACTCGAACGTCATTCCGAGCGCAGCCGAGGAATCTCGCGTTATGATATTGCAATGGTAACCTGACGTCAGCCAAGCGAGATTCCTAGGCTGCGCTCGGAATGACGTTGTTTTTTTCTGTTCGGTGGCCTTTTCGTTTCTTTTTGTTGCTACCCTAGCATCTTCCACCATATGCCTTTCACCCTTCGCCCCTGGGCGCCTGCCGATTTGCCTAGCCTCGTCCGCTATGCTAACAACCCGGCCATTGCCCAGTTCATGAACGACCAGTTTCCGCACCCCTACACGGAGGAAGACGGCCGCGACTTTATTGCCCTGGCTACCGAGGAAAGCCCAGTGAACATTATGGCAATTGAGGTAGGCGGCGAAGCGGTGGGCGGTATTGGGCTGCATGTGCGCGCCAACATTGAGCGCAAGAACGCCGAGCTGGGTTACTGGCTGGGCGAGCCATTTTGGGGGCAGGGCATCATCACGGAAGCCGTGCGGCAGATGGTGGACTACGGCTTCCGCACCTTCGATATCACCCGCATCTTCGCCCGGCCCTTCGGCACCAACCCCCGCTCCCAGCGGGTGCTGGAAAAGGCCGGCTTCGTGTTGGAAGCGCGCTTCGAGAAAACGTTCTTCAAGCACGGCGAATACATCGACGAGCTGATTTACGCCGTGCGGCGCCCATGATCCGCCTGGAAACGCCCCGCCTGCTGCTGCGCGACATCACTCTCACCGACGCGCCCGGCATCCTGGCCCTCGATTCCAACCCCGACGTGCTGCGCTACGTGCCCAACAGGCCCATCAGCACCCTTGCGGAGGCGGAGATTATCATCCGGTACATCCGGCAGCAGTACGAGCGCAACGGCATCGGGCGCTGGGCCGTGGTGCGCCAGGACACGCAGGAGTTTATCGGTTGGTGCGGCCTCAAACTGGTAAACGACAGCGAAGTGAACGGCCGCACCAACTACTATGACATTGGCTACCGTTTGCTACCCCCGCACTGGGGCCAGGGCTTCGCCTCCGAAGCCGCCCGCGCTACCCTGCACTACGGCCTGAACGTGCTCCAACTCCCGGAAATCAACGCCACCGTAATGCTCGACAACGCAGCCTCCCGCCGGGTGCTGGAAAAGCTGGGTCTGCAGCTGCAGGAAGAATTCACAGAGCCCGATGGAAGCTTGTGGGGCTGGTATGGGCTAGAGAACTATGCTCCTACATAGGGGACAGGTTTGACGCTAGACGAGAGCTAGCTACTAGTTCCCCTCCTCAGATGAGGAGGGGCTAGGGGTGGTTGACCCGCCGTCTGCACGACTGTTTAGCTCTAATTTCTAACTCTAGTCTTTCAACCACCCCTAACCCCTCCTTATCTAAGGAGGGGAATTATTAGCTAGGTTTAGGCAAATCAAGAATAGTATTTAGGAAGTCAATCTACATCCGCTCCAGCAGCTCATCGAAGGTGCGGAGCAACTCGGCACGGCTGTCTTCGGGCTCGGCTTCCAGGCGCTGCTCAAATACCTCGCGCGCCGTGTAGTCGTGGAGGCTGCGGGTGAGGGGGGCTTCCTCGGTTTCCTCGGCCTCGCCGAGGGCGCGTAGCTTCACGAGGCGGAAGTGGCGGCGGGCCAGCACCTCCAGGTGACGGCGGTCCAGCTCCTGAATCACGTTGAGCAGGGCTTCGGCCACTTCCAGCTGGGTTAGCTCGGAATGCACCTGCACGTCGGCCCAGGCGGGGAGGGGGTAGCCGGTGTTATCGTAGGTAGTCAGGCCCTGGGTTACCTCGTCGAGGGTGCCATGGAAGCGCACCAGCCGCCGCGCCCCCGGCACCGGCAGGCTCTGCAGCTCCGCCAGCTTACCCTCCCGGAAGTCGAGCAGCAGCACTTCCTTGGGATGGTCGATTTCTGAAAACGACAACGGAATAGGGGAGCCCGAGTACCGGATATGCTCCCGGCCGCCTACCCGCTGCGGGCGGTGCAAGTGTCCCAGCGCCACGTAGTCGAACACGGAGGGGAAGTGGTCGGCGGTAATCTGGCCCAGGTTGCCCACGTGAATGGTGCGCTCCGAATCAGAAGGAGCGGCGCCGGCGGCGTAGAGGTGGCCGGTAGCTAGCACGGGCAGCCCCAAGTCCTTGAGCTGCCACACCTGCTCTACCTCGGCGCAGCGGCTGTAGTGGTCAGCTATGCCCTGCTTGATGCGGGCTTCTCGTTCCTCGGCCGTTTCGCCGGGCACCGAGAGCCGAATGTCCCGGTCGCGCAGGAAGGGCACAGCGCACACCACCAGTCCGGGTTTGCCCTGGGCATCGTCCAGCACAAGCACCTGGTCCTCGAAGCAGTCGGGCACGCAGCCCACTACGTGCACGCGCAGGTGGCGCAGCAGGCGGGCCGGGGCGTTCAGAGTGGCCGGTGAGTCATGGTTACCGCCTACCACCACAATGTCGCGGCAGGTAGTGCCGCGCATGCTCAGCAGAAAAGAATAGTACAGCTCCAGGGCCTGGTTGGAGGGCGAGCCGGTATCAAAGATGTCGCCGGCCACTACCAGCACTTCTACCTGCTGCTCGCGCACGGTTTGCACCAGCCACTCCAGAAAATGACGGTGCTCCTCGGTTCGCTCGTGGCCCTGAATAAACCGCTGGCCCAGGTGCCAGTCGGCGGTGTGTAGTACGCGCATGACTACGAAGATACTACATCTTCAAGGGGGGAAGAAAAGCGCCCGGCAAGTTCAGGCCGGGCGAGGGGTAGGGAAATGCCGGGCCGCTACTGCTCCCAGATAGTGCGCTTGTACTCGGCAGAGCGAAAATCTTCACCGTTGATTTTTCCATTTCCTCCAAACCCACCCAGATATCCCAGCGTGTTGCAGTCGGCATCCGTTACTTCGGCGCTGCCATCGGCAATGCAGTTGCCTGAGTCGAACATGTACACCGTCTTGCCCTGGAAAAAATACTCTTTCACGTAGGCACCTTCGTCGCAAGGCGTGTCACGCTCCAGGTTGATGGTTTTCTGCCGGATGCAGCTGGGCGTGCCTTTTTCTATATCCGCTTCATCACAGGCAGATAAAAACAAGGCTGCGGCCAGCATCGGGTATAGCGCTTTTTTCATGGAGGTTATGGATTAAATAAGACAGAAAGACTAAACCCGGCGGGTCTGGTCTTTCTGGGAGTATTGGCCGCGCCGGAAGGTTGCATTGATATCTGCCTGATGCACACTATGCCCCACCCCGACAAAGGCTTACTGCTCCCAGATAGTGCGCTTATACACTGCATTGCTGAACAGCTCCCCATTGATTTTGAGGTTAACCACAAATCCTCGGCCGCCTATGTAGCCCAGCGTATTGCAGTTCCCGTCGGTTATTTCCGCGCCTACTACGGAGCATTGGCCGGGGTTGAAGGAGTACACCGTTTGGCCCTGAAACGTGTACTCCACCACACTGGCTCCACCTTCTTGGCAGGTAGAAGCTCTGGCCAGGTTGATGGTTTTCTGCCGCACGCAGCTTGGGGTGCCCTTCTCAATATCGGCTTCGTCACAGGCGGCCAGTGTGAGAGTAGCCACTAATATCAGGTATAACGTTTTTTGCATCGGAGCTTATTGCTTGATAAACAGAAAGACCGAACCTGGCGGGTCCGGTCTTTCCAAGAGAGTATGGGCTAAGCTAAAAAGGTTGCACTACCACCTACACTGGCGCCGATTGGGGCTGGAAGGTGCTGATGGCCTCGCCCAGGTCGTACACGGGTACGCTTGGCGGCAGGGCGGCCTGCAGGATGCTGGCCCCGGCGGCCGAGCGGTAGCCGCCGGCGCAGTGCACCAGCACGGGCTTGTTGGTCGGTACTTCCTGGGCGCGCTCCCGCAGTTCAGGCAGCGGAATCACCAAGGCATTCTCGAAGATGGGCTGCCGGGCCTCGGTGCGGTTGCGGATGTCCACGATGGTGTAGTCCTGGGGCTGCTGGCGGACGTGTTCCACGTCGGTAGCGGGGCTGGTGGCGGGTAGCTCCCGCGGGGCCAGCAGGGCGCCTTTGATGTTGCCTTCGTACCCAATCTTCGCCGTTTTGCGAATCACCGTGTCTAGGGCAATCTGCGAGTCGGCAATCAGGTAAAACGGCTCCTGGGGACCCACAATGGAGCCCAGCCAGGTTTCAAACTTGCCCCCATCCATCAGGTTGATGGCGCCGGGCAGGTGGCCGGCCCGGAACTGCTCGGCCGGGCGGGTGTCAATAAGTACTACCCCCGGCTCCAGGGCAACGCCCGAGTGCAGGCGCGGCACGGCGCGTACGCTGTCCTCGAAGGAAGGCGCCCCCTGCTTGTTCAACAATACATCGTGCCCGAAGTACTTAGGCATGAAGGGCTGATCTTCCAGCAACACCTTAATGAACTCCTCCTCCGACATGGGCTGCAGGGCGTAGTTGGTTTTCAGCTCTTTGCCAATGGTACTGTCGAGGTCGGGGCTGGTGGTTTTGCCGCAGAGCGAGCCGGGGCCGTGGGCCGGGTACACGCGGGTAGTGCCCGGCAGGGTCATCAGTTTCTGGCGGGTGCTCTGATAGAGCTGGGCGGCCAGCTCCTCGCGGCTGTGCCCGCCCACAATGTCGGATTCGCGCAGGTCGGGGCGGCCTACGTCGCCCACAAACAGGGTGTCGCCGGTGAATACGGCGCGGGTCTGGCCCAGCTCGTCCATCAGAAGAACGCTGATAGAGTCGGGTGAGTGGCCGGGGGTGTTGAGGGCGTGCAGCTCCACGGTGCCCAGCGTAATGCGCTGGCCGTCATCGAACGGCTGGTGGGGGTAGCTGGCCTTCACCAGCTTGCTGGCGTAAATGGTAGCGCCGGTTTCGCGGGCAATTTCCAGGTGGCTGCTGACGAAGTCGGCGTGGGGGTGCGTCTCGATGACGGCAATGATCTTGGCGTCGTGCTCGTCGGCGAAATCGTAGTAGGGTTGAGGGTCGCGGGCCGGGTCGATGATGGCCACCTGGCGGCCGCTGCGGATGGCGTAGCTCGCGTGGGCCAGGCCTTTGTCGTAGAACTGCTGAATCTGTACCGAACCGGTACTACTAGGCAGAGGACTCATGGGGTGTTGGATGTGGTGGTGCCCCCGGGCGGACTAAAGCCGTTGCCCGGGCGCATATTTTCAAATATAAGCAAGAAGCAAAGCCTGCCTACGGGTTCCGGAAAATATTAGGGGTAGCAGCCAAACGGCTGAGCTGCCTTTCCGGGGCCGGGTAAGCCAGGCGCCGCAGTCCGGTTTGCGGGTGGTGCTGAGGAGTTTGGCGGAGCAGCCGAAGCCATTTCGGTTGCTTGTGGCCCGCCGAAAAAGCCGTAGCAAGCCGGCAGGGGCGGAGGCAGGAAAGAGAGGCGAAGGGCCGGGCGGGGTAGGAGGTAGCCCGGGGAGCAGGACAGCGGCACCGACTACCAGGGCCGGAGCAGTAAGCAAGGCAAGCAGCTTTTTCAGCGGCGGGGCGTCAGTGGGGGCAGTCAGGGCTGCTGAAAGTCAGTGCCCGAACCCCGGCCGCGGCCGGAGCGCAAAATATTTCCGTCCGCATCCGGGCTGCCATCAGCTGTCCAGATAAAGGGCTATATTCGGCCCTCGTAGCTGCTTGCAGGCGGCTTTTTTTGCAAATTTCATAATCCCCGTCTCACCCTTTCTTTTCTCTCATCAACCTGTATGGCAACAATTTTCGCCAAAAAACCGCTGGCCACGCTGCTCGGCGAAGCTAACTCCTCGGGAGAAGGCTCGCTGAAGCGCACCCTGGGCGCGGGTAACCTTGTGGCCCTGGGCGTAGGGGCCATTATTGGGGCTGGTCTGTTTGTGCGCACGGCGGCCGCAGCCGCGCAGGCCTCGGGCCCAGGCGTTACGCTGGCCTTCATTGTGGCCGCTATTGGCTGTGCCTTTGCTGGCCTCTGCTACGCCGAGTTTGCCGCCATGATTCCGATTGCCGGCTCGGCCTACACCTACGCCTACACCACCATGGGCGAGTTTGTGGCCTGGGTTATCGGTTGGGCCCTGATTATGGAATATGCCCTTGGGGCCGCTACCGTAAGTATAGCCTGGAGCGAGTACCTCAACAAGCTCTTGGAGGCATTCCATATAGCGCCGATAAGTTACGAGCTCAGTCACTCTCCCTTTGAAAGCGCCGCCATTGACGGTGTGATGCACAGCGGCATCATCAACCTGCCGGCCCTGCTCATCATCGTGGCCCTGTCGCTGCTGCTAATCAAAGGCACCCAGGAGTCGGCTATGTTCAACGCCATTGTGGTGTTCTTGAAAGTGGCTATCGTGCTGGTGTTCATTGCCGTAGGCTGGCAGTTTATCAACCCGGTAAACCACGAGCCCTACCTGATTCCGGAAAATGCTGAGCCGGTGAAAAACGCCGCCGGTGCCGTAGTGCGCGAGTACACGGCCTGGAACAAGCACGGCATGGGCGGCATCCTGGGCGGGGCCGCCATTGTGTTCTTTGCCTTCATCGGGTTTGATGCCGTGAGCACGGCCGCGCAGGAAGCCAAAAACCCTAAGCGCGACATGCCCATCGGTATCCTCGGCTCGCTGGCCGTGTGCACCGTGCTCTACATCCTGTTCGGCCACGTTCTGACGGGTGTAGCCAACTGGCGCGAGTTTGCCGACCCAGCTAAGGGCGGCGAGGCCTCGGTGACGTACGCCATTAAGGCCCACATGCCCGGCTACGAGTGGCTGGGTACGGCCGTAACCATGGCTATTCTGCTGGGTTTCTCCTCCGTTATTCTGGTGATGCTCATGGGCCAGAGCCGCGTGTTCTTCTCCATGGCCAAAGACGGCCTGATGCCCAAGGCTTTCTCCGAGCTGCACCCCAAATTCCACACTCCCTACAAGTCGAACCTGGTGCTGCTGGTGTTCGTGGGGGCATTTGCTGCCTTCGTGCCCGGCTCCCTGGCCGGCGATCTGACCTCGTTCGGAACCCTGCTGGCCTTCGTGCTGGTGTCGGCCGGCGTATGGATCATGCGCAAATCAGACCCCGCGCAGCCTCGTCCGTTCCGGGCGCCGCTCTCCTCGCCGTCCTTCCCCTTCGTGCCCATTATGGGCATGGTGGTGTGCTTGGGCATGATTGCCGCCCTTGATGAGTTTACGCTGAAAGTGGCCCTGGGCTGGATGCTGCTGGGCTTCATCGTGTACTTCATCTACGGCAAGAAAAACTCCAAGCTCCAGCAGGGCATCGTGGTGGTGCCCACCGAAATGGAGGAACAGGCCTTCATCGAGCCCGACCCCAAAAACGCCTAGTGCCTTTTGCACTTGCCCAAAAGCCCCGCCGATAACTCGGCGGGGCTTTTTTGTTGTCGAAACGACACGGGCGCGCCCCGCGCTGGTATCACCTAACAGTTTGACCGGCGGCGGGGGGTAGGGAATTTGGCTCGGTCCGGAATTGGAGCAAACCCACCTGTCATTCCGGGCAGCGCGAGGAATGTGGGTTGTCTATTAGAGGCTACTCCAGAGTCCTCGCGCTGCTCGGAATGACAAGTTTTACTTGGCCGCTTTCACCTCGCTTTGCAGCTTGAGCACCTTGTCGCCGTTTTCCTGCACAATGAGGTAGGCGGGGTTGTCGGGGGTGCCGTGGCGGGTGATTTCAGCGCCTTGCAGCTTGCGCGTAACGGATTCCTTGTGGGTTTCCTCTATTTTGCCGGTGGCCGTGCCGGTGCCGTATTTCCAGGTTACTTGGGTGCCTTTGCGCATAACGGGTAGCAGGTAAAAGGTGGAGAAGGTAAGTTGAGCTTCCTTCTGCGCATACTGTGCCGGTGCAACTCCGGTTGCCAGAATGCTACCTTCCCTTCGCCCGAGTTGGGCGCCGGGGTGCCCCGCCGCCGGCCAGTTGTTTACCCTTGCCTTTCTTTCTACTGCTCAACTTCTACTACTCCTATGCACATTGACCTTCGCCGGCTCGGACTGGCCGGTGGGCTGCTGGCCGGCAGCCTCACGGCCGTCCATGCCCAGCAGCCGGCCACCTTTCCCCGCAACGGCGTTTATGACCAGCGGCCGGGCCTGTACGCCTTCACCCACGCCACCATTTTTCTGGATTACAAAACCCGCCTCGACGATGCCACCCTCCTGATTCGGGACGGCAAAGTAGAGGCCGTGGGCTCCAAAGTAAAGATTCCGGCCGGGGCCGTAGTGCAGGACCTAAAGGGGCGCTTCATCTACCCCGGCTTCGTGGATTTGTACGCCTCCTACGGGGTGCCCGAGGTGAAAGCCCCCGAGCGCCAGGGCCGCCGCAGCGGCCCCCAGATGGAAAGTACCAAGGCTGGCGCCTACGACTGGAACCAGGCCATTCATCCGGAGGTAAACGCCGCCGAGCTGTTCCGCGTGAATGCTGAGCAGGCCGAGGCTTACCGCCGTCAGGGCTTCGGGGCGGTGCTCACCCACCAGCCCGACGGCATTGCCCGCGGCACGGCGGCCCTGGTGAGCCTGAACTCCAGCCGACGCGAAAGTGAGGTGCTGCTCCAGGACCGGGCGGCGGCGGCTTTCAGCTTCGAGAAGGGTAGCAGCACCCAGGATTATCCCTCGTCGCTAATGGGGAGCATTGCCCTGCTGCGCCAGAGCTACCTCGATGCCGACTGGAACCAGCGCAACCCCACCCGGGAGCAGAACCTCTCGCTGCGGGCCCTTACGCAGCAGCGCCAGCTGCCCGCCATTTTTGAGGTGCGCGACAAGCTCAATGCCCTGCGGGCTGATAAGCTGGGCGACGAGTTTGGGGTGCAGTACATCATCAAAGGCCGCGGCGACGAGTACCAGCGCCTGGCCGACCTCAAAGCCACGAAGGCCCCCCTCATCCTGACCCTCAACTTCCCCGATGCCTACCAGGTAGATGACGTGTACGACGCGGCGCGCGTAAGTCTGCAGGAGCTCAAGCACTGGGAAATGGCCCCGGCCAACGCGGCCATGCTGGCCAAAGCCGGCGTGCCCTTCGCCCTCTCGGCTGCCGACCTCAAAGACAAAAAGAAGTTTCTGCCTAACCTGCGCAAAGCCGTGCAGTACGGCCTCTCGGAGGAGCAGGCCCTGCAGGCCCTCACGGCTACCCCCGCCGCGCTGGTGAACGTGCAGGACAGGGTAGGGGCCCTGCGGCCGGGCATGGAAGCCAACTTCCTGGTGTGCTCTGGCCGCCTGCTCGCCGAGGATAACGTGCTGCTCGACAACTGGGTACAGGGTGAGCGGTACCAGCTCAGCACCCTCCCGGCCGATTATCGGGGGGTGTACTCCCTGCAAGTGGGCACGCAGCCGGAAATGAAGCTGCTCCTGGCCGGCAAGCCCGAGAGCCCCGAGGTGAAAATTGCCAAAGCGCCCGGCGACACCGTGAAAGGCAACCTCAGTGTGAACGGGGAGCTGGCAACCCTCGTCTTCAATCCTACTCCCAAAACCAAGGGCAGCGGGGCCATTCGCCTCAGTGGCTACTACACCGCCGAGGGCCGCACCTTCCAGGGCGACGGACAGTTGCCCGATGCTACGGCGGTAAAATGGACGGCCCGCCGCCTCGAAGAAGCTACCCGCGCCGCCCGCCGCGACTCCGCGAAAGCGCCCGTGCCGCCCCAACTGGGTGCGGTGCAGTACCCCTTTGTGGCCTATGGCCGAGCCGAGGTGCCGGCCCAGCAAACTGTGCTGATCAAAAACGCAACCGTGTGGACCAGTGAGGCCGCCGGCAAGCTCGAAAACACCGATGTGCTGCTGCAGAACGGCAAAATCGTGAAGATTGGCCGCAACCTGTCCGTGCCCGGCGGCGGGCGCAGCATTGATGGCACCGGCAAACACCTCACGCCCGGTATCATTGATGAGCACTCTCACATTGCCATTGCCGGGGGCGTAAACGAAGGCACCCAGTCCGTGACTTCGGAAGTGAGCATTGGCGACGTGGTGGACCCCGAGGACGTGGACGTGTACCGCGACCTGGCCGGCGGAGTAGTGGCCGCCCAGCTCCTGCACGGCTCGGCCAACCCCATTGGGGGGCAGTCGGCGCTGGTGAAGCTGCGCTGGGGCATGACGCCGGAGCAGATGAAGATTGTCGGCGCGCCGGGCTTTATCAAGTTTGCCCTCGGCGAAAACGTGAAGCAAAGCAACTGGGGCGAGCTGAATACCGTGCGCTTCCCGCAAACGCGCATGGGCACCGAGCAGGTGTTCGTGGATGCCTTTACGCGCGCCAAAGAGTATGAGCAGGAGTGGAAAGCCTGGAACAAGCTCAGTAAGGCCAAGCAGAAAAAGGGCGAGGCCCCGCGCCGCGACCTGGAGCTGGAGGCCCTGGTGGAAATCCTGAACAAGCAGCGCTTTATCACCTGCCACAGCTACGTGCAGAGCGAAATCAACATGCTCATGAACGTATCGGACCGCATGGGCTTCCCGGTGAACACCTTCACCCACATTCTGGAGGGCTATAAAGTGGCCGACAAGATGAAGCAGCGCGGCATCAACGCCAGCACCTTCTCCGACTGGTGGGCTTATAAGAACGAAGTGCGCGACGCCATTCCCTACAACGCCGGCATCATGCACGATGTGGGCCTGAACGTGGCCCTCAACTCCGACGACGCCGAAATGAGCCGCCGCCTCAACCAGGAAGCAGCCAAAATGGTGAAGTACAGCAACCTCTCGGAGGAAGAAGCCCTGAAGATGGTGACCATCAACCCGGCCAAAATGCTGCACCTCGATCAGCACATGGGTAGCATCCGGGAGGGCAAGGACGCCGATGTGGTGCTCTGGACCGATAACCCCCTGAGCGTGTACGCCCGCGCCGAACGCACCTTCGTGGATGGCCGCGAGCTGTTCAGCTTGGAAAGCGACCAGCAGCTGCGCCGGCAGATGGAGCAGGAGCGCCTGCGCATCGTGCAGAAAATGCTGGAAGCCAAGAAAGGCGGCGCCGCTACCCAGCTTCCCACCGCCAAGCCCAACCAGCACTACCACTGCGACACGGAAGGCCAGGAAAAAGAGCTGGATAAGTAGCTTGTCAGCTTGTAGCTGATAGCTATTGGCTGTTAGCTCTTTACCACAGACTGTGGTTGCTGAACTGGTCGTTTCTACTTGCCTTCCCAATCTTACTGAACAGTATGTCCTTTCTTCTCTCGATCATAAAAGCTAAAAGCCAACAGCTAATAGCTATCAGCCTACTAATAGCTACCCCCGCGCTGGCCCAGGTGCCCGCCCCGGCCCCGGCCCAAAGCAAGCCGGTGTTGCTGCTGGGCGGCACCCTGCACGTGGGCAACGGCACGGTAGTGCCCGATGCCGCCGTGGCCTTCGATAAGGGTCGCATTACCTACGCCGGCACCCAGAGCGGCTTTGCGCAGGACCGCGCCGCCTTTGAGGTTATTGACGTGAAAGGGCAGCAGATTTACCCCGGTCTGATTCTGCCCAACTCCACCCTGGGCCTGACGGAGGTAGAAGCCATTCGGGCCACTGTGGATGCCCGTGAGGTAGGCGAGTTCAACCCCAACGTGCGCAGCCTCATTGCCTACAACACCGATTCCGACATCATCCCGACGGTGCGCACCAATGGGGTGCTGCTCACGCAGGTAACGCCCCGGGGCGGCATTCTCTCAGGCCAGAGCAGCGTGGTGCAGCTCGATGCCTGGAACTGGCAGGATGCCCAGGTACGCGCCGATGATGGCCTGCACCTGAACTGGCCGGCTATGATTATCAAAACCAGCCCCACCGACGACGCCCCGATGCTGGAGCGCCGCGAAAAGGCCCGGCAGGAGCAGCTGCGCCAGCTCGAAAGCCTGCTCCAGGAAGCCAGCGCCTACCGCCAGCAGCCCGCCGGCCGCCGCGAAAACCTGCGCCTCACTTCCCTGGCCGGCCTCTTCGATGGCTCGAAAACCCTGTTTATCCACGCCGACTACGGCAAGGAGCTGCTGGAGGCCGTGCGCTTTGCCAAGCGCCTGGGCGTGCAGAAAATAGCTGTAGTAGGCGCCCGCGACGCCTGGATGATGCTTGACTTTCTAAAGCAGAACGATGTGGCCGTGGTGCTCTCGCGCATTCACGCCCTACCCCGCCGCGAGGGCGACGCCTACGACCAACCCTTCCGCCTACCCAGCCTGCTCCAACAGGCCGGGGTGCGCTTCTGCCTTGATTATGAGGGCGACCAGGAAACCTCCGGAGCCCGTAACCTGGCCTTTATTGCCGGTACCGCTGCCGGCTACGGCCTCAGTAAAGAGCAGGCCCTGGAAGCCATAACCCTGAGCCCGGCCCGCATTCTGGGCATCGACAAGGATTTCGGCTCGGTGGAAGCCGGCAAAAGCGCTACCCTGGTGGTGAGCCGCGGCGACCTGCTGGACATGCGTACCAACGACGTAACCCGCGCCTGGATCGACGGCCGCGCCTTCCGCCTCGATACCAAGCAAACCTACCTGCGCGACAAATTCCGGGGTAAGTACGGCCTGAAGTAGGCGCTGGCAAGTAAGGAGCCGGGAGCCCGGCGTCGCAGGTTTGGCCTTGCCCAGGGGGGTAGGGCCAAGCCTGCGGCGCCGGGCTTTGCACTGTTTGTAAAGGCCCAAGGTACCCGCCGGATGATATGTAAAAACCATAATATATACTATGGTTGATATTGAAGAAAAGAGTAGATTATAGTATCTTTCTTTGTGGACCCGCGCCCTACCTCTGGCCGGACAACCAACGGCTTTACGCCCTGTGCCTATGTCAGAACCATTGTCAGAAGACGAAGTCATTTCCCTTTTGCTGGTGGACGACCATCCGGTGGTAGTGGAAGGGCTCAAGAGCATGCTGCGCCCCGAAGCCCGCCTGCGCGTGGCGGCTCAGGCGTACAGCGGCGCCGAAGCCTTACACCTGCTGGCCACCCACTGGCCCAATATTCAGGTGGCCGTGCTAGATTTGAACATGCCCGAAATGTCGGGTATTGAGTTGGCGCGCACCATCCGGACGCAGTGGCCATCCATCCGGGTCCTGATTCTGAGCATGTTTCATGACCACGCCACGGTGGCCGAGATGCTAGAGGCAGGGGGCTCGGGCTACGTGCTTAAAACCGCTACCCGGGCCGAGCTGACGGAAGCCATTCTGCAGGTAGCGGCCGGCCGCAACTACTTCAGCCAGGACGTGGCGGCTACCCTGCTGCAAAACCTGCACATTCCGGCCGCGCTGGAGGCCAACCGCCCCGCCGACCTCACCAACCGGGAGCGGGAAATTCTGGGACTCATTGCGCAGGAGTATTCCAACCAAGCCATTGCTGAAATGCTCTTCATCAGTGAGCGGACCGTGGAAACGCATCGGCGTAACCTGTTCACCAAAACCAATTCCAAATCGGTAGTGGGCCTTATTCAGTATGCCTTGCGGCACAAGCTGATTTCCTGACCCAGAGCTGTATAGCTAATGTGCAAGGTTCTTACCAGATGTAAATAGGCACCCTCCGCCCTCTGGTAACCCCGAAAATGAGTAGCAGCTACCGGTCACCGTCGGTAGGGCTGACGGATGAGCTGTGGGCGGGTGAGAAGAAGCAGAGCAGTAGCCTTCAGAGAAGATAAATTAAGCTAAAATCGGGCTTTACGGCTCTATAAGGGCGGTCTGTGCCCGGTTTGTGGGAAATAGGGCTGGAAAAACGCGGAGTATGGCAGCGGGCTAGATGGGCAAGGTAAATATCCGTGCTAGTACGGAAGTAAAATAAGGGGTGCTACCTATTTACATTTATCAAAGAAAAAATATACCTTAGCATCGTTCAATCAAATGATAATATCTTTATATTTGATCTGAACAAAAGTGGTTGCAGACCGCTTAAATGCAGATTTTTCTCATCTAACTACCGTTTTGCCAGTGTCCAAACATCTAACCACTAACGGGAAACAAACCATGCCTTCAAAGATTCTCTCCTTTATCTGCCACGTACCCGGTATGGCTCCCGGCGCATATCCGGCCGTCCCAACAAGTTCTGCTGCCAGCCCCAAAGCCTCGGAGCGCAAAACGGACTCTAAAACTGAGTCCAAAGCAAGCGGCGGACACTTTACGGCCATCTATGAAAACGACCGGTTTGTTCGTTTCAAATACATCAGCAACAACTAAGCAGCCGCTGTACAAGAGGTTGCCTTCGCCCTGTTCTCTGATCCTGACGGCCGCTGGGCCTGCCGGGCCAACCTAGCAAAAAAACCACGCGAAAAGGCGCTGCTCTTCCTTGGGGGAGGCGGCGCCTTTTCGCGTTCGGGCCGCGCCGGGTTGGAATTCGGCTAACTTGCGCCCAGGTTCATCCGTTTCGCGTGCATGATAAATCCGCTGTTTCGCTTTGTGTTGCCGTTGCTGGCGCTGCTTTTCTTAATCACCCCGGGGCTGCGGGCTCAGGTGGCATTCGTGCCCGATGAAAATGCCTGGTACGGGGTTATTGCCCGCAGCAGCGGCCGCTCCCTGGATATTACCAATGCCTCGGCTGAGGCCGGTGCTGCCGGCGTGCAGTGGGAGTTCACGCACGCCAACAGCCAGCAGTGGCGCTTTGTGCCGGCCGCCAAAGGCAGTGACTTCTACCGCATTGAGGCCCGCCACAGCGGCAAATGCCTGACCCTGGAAAAGCCCGACGAAGGAGCCGCCATTGTGCAGCGCCCCTGGACGGGCAGCTTTTACCAGCAGTGGAAGCTGATTCCGGCCGGGCCCATTGGCAGCTTTATGCTGGTGAGCCGCGGCAACGACAAGTGCGCCGCCCTGGCCGCCGCCGACAAGTTTAACGGCACGCCCGTGGTAGGGCAGCGCATCCTGAACCGGGCCACCCAGCAGTGGAAGCTATTCAAGCTCCGCCTGAACGTGGACAGCACCCAGCTGGGCTTTGGGCTGCCCGCGCCGCTTTCGGGTCTGAATACGCCCACCGGCAATGAGCTGCAACCGGTGTTGTCGCCTGATGGGCGCACCCTGTACTTTGTGCGGACCCGCTACGCCGGCAACACCGAGGGCGTAACCGAATCCGGCGACATCTGGACCAGCACCTCCACCGATGGGGGCCGCACCTGGGGCGCCGCTACCCGCCTCGATGCCTTGAACACCACCCAGCACAATGGCGTCATGTCGGTAACCAACGACGGGAAAACCCTGCTGGTGCGCGGCCACTATGAGCGGGACGGCTCTTTCCGCGACGAAGGCCTGAGCCAGGTGCCCCGCGGGGCCACCGGCAAGCAGGCCCTGCCCGTGCCTCTCACCATTGCCAACTACTACTCCGCCGGGCCGGCCACCTCGTTTTTCATGACCCCCGACGAGCAGATTCTGCTGCTTTCCCTGGAGCGCGGCGACTCCCAGGGCGGCAACGACCTGTATATCAGTCGGCAGGGCGTCGATGGTATCTGGAACGAGCCCGTGAGCCTGGGGCCGGTTATCAACTCGCCAGGCTTCGATTTCGCGCCCTGGCTGGCGCCTGATGGCAAAACCCTGTATTTCAGCTCCTACGGCCACGCGGGCTACGGCAGCTCGGATATGTTCGTGAGCCAGCGCCTCGATGAAACCTGGACCCGGTGGAGTGAGCCTCGCAACCTGGGCGCCCCCCTGAACGGGCCCGGCTTCGATGCCTACCTCAGCCTGACGGCCGATGGCAAGCAGGCCTATTACGTGGCCTCGCAAACCGCCAACGGCCCCGCCGACCTGTTCCGGACCGTGACGGGGGTAGCCCCCAGGCCCGCCACACCCGATTCCCTGCGGCCCACGCCGCCTGCCGTTTCGCCAACCGTGGCGGCCCGCACCCTGCTCACGGGGCGCACCCTCGATGCCAAAACCCGCCTACCCCTGGCTACCGAGGTAAAGGCCATTCGGCTAGGCAATGATCTGGCCTTCAACGCCACCGCCCGCACTGATGTGGCCGGCGGCGCCTTTCAGCTGACGCTGCCGCCGGGCCGCTACCGTCTGCTGGCTTCCCGTGTGGGCTATCTCACGGCCACCGATACCGTTACCATGAGCGGCTCGCAAACCCGGGAGCTGCTGCTGGTACCGGCCGCCGTGGGCTCCAGCCTGGAACTGCCCACTCTCATCTTCGCGCAGGGCAAATACACCTTGCTGCCGGCTTCCTACACCGAGCTGAACCGCTTGGCCCGCACCCTGCAGGACAACCCCACCGTGAACATCCGGCTGGAAGGCCACACCGACAACCAGGGGCGCGCCGACCTGAACGTGAAGCTTTCGGAGGAGCGTGTGGCGGAGGTGAAGCGCTACCTGGTAAAGCGCGGCGTGGCAGAAAACCGCATCAGCACCGTAGGCTACGGCGGTAGCAAACCCCGTGCTTCCAACGACAAAGAGGAAACCCGCAAGCTAAACCGGCGCGTAGAGTTTACCATTGTGAAGTAGGGTAGGGGGCTCGGGGTTGGTCGGTTGGCTTACCCTTGCAACTGCAGAGGGGCTCTGCGTTCCTCTGCGACAACCTCTGCGCCCTCTGCGGGCTAAACTTATCTGCACAGCTTGTTTCACCGTAATAAGGTCATTATGCAGGCTCTTATTCAGCACGAAGCAGTACTGCCCAACCTGCCTTCTGCCTCCGGGGTAGAGGTAGTCGGCAACGTGGCCTACGTCATCGGCGACGATGCCCCGTTTCTCTACCAGCTCAACGCCGCCACCCTGGCCGCCGGTGAGCCCACACGCCTCTTTGAAACGGCCCACTTCAGCACCGGCCGCATTCCGAAAGAGCTGAAGTTGGACCTGGAGTGCATGACCGCCCTGACTACCCCCACCGGCGAAACCGGACTATTGGCGCTGGGCTCGGGGGCCACGGCGGCGCGGGAGCAGGGCTTCTGGGTGCCCTTGCTGAAAACCGGTGGGGTAGGGAACGTGTACCCGGTGTCGTTGGGCGGACTGTACTCCACTCTCCGGACTTTGCTACCCCCTGGCATCGTGCTGAACCTGGAAGCCACCGCCGCTACCGCTACGGAGCTGCTGCTGTTTCAGCGCACGGTAGGCTTGGCTACTGGCAACCTGCTGTTTCGTCTGCCCCTGGCCGCTACCCTCAACTATCTGCACCACCGCGCCCAGCAAGTACCGGCCGTGCAAAAGCAGCTGTTTGAGCTGCCCGTAATTGATGGAAAGCCGGCTGGCTTTTCGGGGGCTACCTGGTTTGATAGCCGTCTGTTTGTTACTGCTTCGGTAGAAGACACCCAGGATGCCGTGCTGGATGGCGTGGTGCTGGGCTCGTTTGTGGGAGTGCTGGAACTGGCGAAGCCTTCTGAGAAAGTATTGCCGGTGCGGCTGGCCCAGCTAGAACTGCCCGGCGGCAAACCCTACCGGGGCAAAGTGGAAAGCGTGGCCGTGCGCCGCAAATCGGGCCCGAGAAGCTACGAGCTGCTGCTGGTAACCGACGATGATGCCGGCGGCTCTACGGCCGTGACGGTGGCGCTGAGCCTGTAGGCACAGAGTAACTGCTTGTTGTACAGTTTTTAGGGGGTAGGCAACCGGTGCAAGTGAAAACGCATCCGGCAGTCTGGAAGTCATTCCGGGCGGCCGGATGCGTTTTTTATTCACCCTGAACCAGTGCTGTATGCCGTATTCCCGACTGAAACAATTTTGTAGCGGGGCCCTGTTCCTGCTGGCCCTGGGCGTGTACTGGGCTACCCTGGAGCCTACTGCTTCCTTCTGGGATGCGGGCGAGTTCACGGCCAGCGCCTACAGGCTGCTGGTGCCCCATCCGCCGGGCGCCCCGCTTTACCTGCTCATCGCCCGCTTGGCGTCCCTGCTGTCCTTCGGCGACGTAACGCGAGTAGCGGTGCTGGTGAATATGGTATCGGCGGTGGCCAGCGCTACCACGGTAGCTCTGCTGTTTGGCATCATCACGCACTTGGCCGAAAAGCTGATACCCGCTTTCAATGACGAGCCGTTGCCAGGAGCCTCAGTAGGGTTGGTGCTGGGCAGTGGGATAGTGGGTGCCCTGGCCTTTGCCTTCTCCGATTCGTTCTGGTTTAATGCCGTAGAGGCCGAGGTGTATGCGCTTTCTACGCTGGGTACTGCTCTGGTGGTGTGGCTGATGCTACAATGGGAAAAGCGGGCCGACCTCCCCGGCGCCGACCGGTGGCTAGTGCTCATTGCCTACGTCATTGGCCTAGGCATAGGAGTGCATTTGCTGAATCTGCTGGCTATTCCGGTGTTGTGCCTGGTGTGGTATCTTCGCCGGACGCCCCAACCTGCCTGGCGCGGCATTCTGCTGGCGTTGGTGGCGGGCAGTCTGCTGGTGCTGGTAGTGCTGGAAGGCATTATTCCGGGGCTGCCTACCCTGGCCGGGGCCAGTGAAGTGTTCTTCGTGAATACGTTTGGGCTACCCTACAACTCGGGACTGGTGCTATTTCTGCTGCTGTTTGGTGGATTGTTGCTGGCTGGGTTCCGCTTTGCCTACCGCTCAGGGCGCGTAGGACTGCACACGGGCCTGCTGGCGCTGGTATTTGTGCTCATCGGCTACTCCTGCTACCTGATAGTGCCCATTCGCAGCTCCTTCAACCCTACCATCAACGAAAACGCGCCCAACGAGGTACTGTCCTTTGTGAGCTACCTGCGGCGTGAACAGTACGGCGACCGGCCCCTGCTCTACGGCCCTCATTTATTTGCCCAGCCTACGGCCCAGGAAGACGGTGCCCCGCGCTACACCCGCCAGAATGGCCGGTACGTCATCACCGACCACCGTCCCGAGCTGCGCTACGAAGCCACCGATAAGATGCTGCTCCCCCGCATTTACAGCGGGCCTGGCGGCACTACCCCCGAGCTGGTGCGCCAGTACCGCAAGTGGGTTGCCGACCTCGAAGAAGGCCAGAAACCGACTATGGGCCAGAATCTGGGCTTCCTGTTCAAGTACCAGATGGGCCACATGTTCTGGCGGTATTTCGGCTGGAATTTTATTGGCCGGGAAAGCGACGTGCAGCACGCCGGCGTGCTCTGGCCCTGGGATGCCAGTCAACCAGTGCCCGCCAGCGTAGCCGAAAACCGGGGGCGGAATACCTTCCTGGCCTTGCCCTTCCTGCTGGGGGTAGGGGGCCTGATCTGGCAGCTGCGCCGTAATCGGCAGCAGGCCCTGGTAGTCGGGCTGCTGTTCGTGCTGACGGGCCTGGCCATTGTGTTCTATCTCAACCAGCCGCCCCAGGAGCCCCGCGAGCGGGACTACACGTTTGCGGGCGCTACGCTGGCTTTCTGTATCTGGATTGGGCTGGGCGTACCCGCCCTGCATGCCGCGCTTAGTCGTTTGCTTTCGGCCAATAGGCTTCGGGTAGGGCTGGCTACGACGCTGGGTCTGATAGTGCCCGCATTGATGGCCGTGGAAGGCTGGGACGACCACGACCGGACCGGCCGCTTTAGCTCCGTTGACTACGCCAAAAACGTACTTAACACCTTGGCCCCAAATGCTATCCTCGTTACTGAAGGCGACAACGATACCTTTCCGCTGTGGTACGCCCAGGAAGTGGAAGGCGTGCGGCCCGATGTGCGGGTGATGGTGTCAAGCTACCTCAATACCGACTGGTACGTGGAGCAGATGCGCCAGCGCAGCTACCAATCGGCGCCGCTGCCGCTTTCTATCAGCACCGGCCGCTACCGCCAGGGAACCAACGACTACCTGCCCTTCGTGGAAAATCCGGGCGTGCGGGAGCTGAACGTGCGGGAATTTGTGCAACTGGTGGAGCAGAACAGCCCCTTACTGCAGGTTAGTTACGCCGATGGCTCGAAAACTCTGCTTTCCTACCCCACCAACCGCCTTGTACTACCCATCGATACGGCCGCCATCCGGCGCAGCGGGGTGGTGCCAGTTGAGCGGCAGGGGCAAGTGGTGCCGCGTATGGAGTGGGAGGTAACGAAGAGTGCGCTGGAGAAGAAAGACCTGGCGTTGCTGGATATGCTGGCTACCAATAACTGGCGCCGCCCGGTGTACTTCGCCAATACCGTGAGCCCGCGTAACCGCCTGGGTTTGGAGCCTTATCTGCAGCTGGAGGGCCTGGCGTGCCGGGTGGTGCCGTGCCGGGAGCCGGCCGAACGACCAGAGCTACACCTGCCCGAAGAAGGCGTGGTAGCCAAGGACCTGCTCTACGATTCCCTGATGCGCAAGTACAGCTACCGCAACCTCAACAACCCGCGGGTGTACTACGATGAAAATCAGCGCTTCACCCTGGCCGCCTACCGCCAGCAGTTTGCCCGCCTGGCCCGTGCCTACGTGGAAGCGGGCAACCAACCCCGCGCCCGCGAAGTGCTGCACAAGTGCCTCACGGTACTGCCCGATACGGCCTTGCCCTACGACGCCTACACCCCCGACCTGGTGCCCTCCCTGGTAGCAGTGGGCGAAACCCGCCGGGCCCGCGAAATCATGGATACCCTTACTATCCGCACCACCCAGCACCTGGCCTACTACGCCGCCCGCCCCGATGCCGCCCTCTTCGACCGGGAAATTGGGATGCAGATCTTCACCCTCCAGCACCTCTATCTGGCCGCCGCCGATACCAACGATGCCGCCCGAGTCAACCAGCTGGCAGGTATACTGCAGCAGTACGGGGGGTAGTGAAGGCTGTGTCATTCCGAGTGGAGCGAGGAATCTGGGTGCATCATTGAATACTACAACGCAGATTCCTCGCTCCACTCAGAATGACATCGTTTTTGTAGCTCATATTTCTCGAACACGACTTCAAAGCACTATTCTATCAGACCACAAAACCAAGCTGAAAACCTGAATAAATAGCAGGGTTTCAGGAATCAAGCGGGGTAGGAAAGCGTTAGCCAACCAGAACAATTTGGCTTGTTTCTCCTACCCTATGATTCTGTTCAACACCCGCTTTCTGTACCCCGTCAGTGCCGTGAAACTGCAGGAGCAGCAAGGGCTGCTACCCGCCGAGTTTCTGCAAACTATCCAAGCCTTGCAGCCCTTTCTGGAAAAGGAAAAAGCGTACGGCGACGTCTGCACCACGCAGGTAACCTCGCCTCGCGGGCGCCAGCTGGTAGTGCATTACCGCAAAACCTACTCGCCCGAAAACGGCTTCGTAATCGAAATCTTGGACGCTGAAGTAGTACAGCCGCTGGCCAATGCCGCTTAACAGCGCACTGTTCTTTCTTTCGCTTGAAACATGCAAAACGCCCGGCTCAGCTCAGCCGGGCGTTTTTGTGTAGCGTCCAAATCAAGCGCCGCGTCGCCAGATAAAGCCATCCAGCACGTAGTGCGTGGCCTGCGGAAGGGCTAGCAGCGGCACTAGCAAACTAAGCCAGATGGAATTGGTGACGGCGGGAAGCTGCTGAAACCAGCCGAACACCGGGGCGTGCTCCCGCCACACGAGCCCGTCCCAGATGCCTTCCTCAAGATACGCTAGCCCAAACAACAACCCCAGAAACAGACCTACCCCGTAGCGTCCCTGCCACCAGCGCCGGCTGATTCCGGAAGGCTCCGACGATGGAGCGGGGGTAGGCTGGCTGGTAGTCCAGATCAGGGCTAGGTAGGGAATGCCGTGGGCTACTACATTGAGCAGCGTGAAGGCTAGGTCGCCGTTGAAAAGTACAATGCCCACGTACCACGAAGCCGCTGTGCCCAGTACCAGCAGGTTACGCGGCAGATTTAATTGGCGCGTAGTCTGCCAGCGCCATACTTCTTTCAGCAAATACAAGCCCAGCAGGCCCACGTAAAGAACCGTCAGCAGCTGGCGGCCCAGGGGCCAGTCGAGCTGCACGAAGTCGCCGTAGATGAACCAGTTGAAGTTGCGGGTAGGGGCCAGGTGCCACCACAGCACAGGGTAAAGCGTAGCCGCGTAAATCACTACCTGGTCTAGCAGGCGGTGGTCGGTTCGGGCCGTTTCCTGTCGGCTATACAGGCGCAGGAAGCCGTATTGCTGCCGGATAAAGTGAAATACGGCTGCATACGCCAGCACCCGCCAGAACCAAAGGCTGCCGGCCTGGTGGAGCACCACGCCCGCTACGTAGTAGCTCAGCGGCACTACCCAGAGCAGATGCCGGAACCGACGGCGGCGCACCGGATCAAGGTAGGTGCGGAACAGGGTGCTGTACACGTGCGCTACGTCGATGAGGACTACCAGCCCGACCCAGGCCAGCACCGGCATCTGGCCCGAGGCCCGATACGTTGCCGGCAGCCCGGCCACAATGAGCAGCGCCAGAAACGGCGGCCCCAGAATCCAGAGGCCATCAAACCCCGCCGAGCGAATCCAGGGCTGGCGAAAGAGGACGGTTGCGGGCTGCACGGTAGTGGTAGGCATCAGGCGGAAAAAGGTAGCCGAAAGTAAGGTTTCATCGGCAATAGCCCGCGCTGGCTGCCCCCGCCTCAGCTAGCCCAACGAGCAGCGAAACCCATGCCGTAAGGCAACCATAGCTAATTCAATGCGGGAGCCGGAGGCTGGTAATTAAGCGGAAGAAACTCACCAAGTTTCTCAAAGGCCCAGTACTCTTCCGTCAGAACTTCCAGCGGATTCGCCGGCTGACCATTGGCCTGCAGCAGCACGCGCGGAGCCAGCAGATGCAGCACCGAAACCTGGGTAGCGGCCGGAGGTGGCGCGGGCCGGCCCAGCGGAGCCGTGCGCGCCAAGTGCTGCGCATACAATGGGTCGGGCTTTTCCCGGTCGTAGGTTACCTGCAGCAAGTCGGGAAAGTCCAGGGCAACGCGGCCGGAGTCTGGCAGGGTTTGCCGAAATGTTGCAGTAGGCAACGGTTTGGTGTACAGGTACTGCAGCTGGGGTGGCACCCGCGTCAGCAGGCTCAGAGAATCATCAAAACGGACCGGGTTGAGCGGGCGTCGCCACGAAGCCTGCTGCCGCATAACGGCTAGTAAACTATCGGCCTGGGCCCGGGCAGGGTTGGCTATTCGCCTCATGCGCAGTACCTGAAAGCCTTCCTCGGTAACGCGATTCTCGTACACGCTCCGCAAAAAGTGGGTCAGGGAGCCCAGGTAAGCAGCGCGGCGGTTGGCTTCCCAGCGGCGCTGCTGCCGGACCGAGCGGGTATGTAGGGGCTCTATCACCGGCCAGCCATAAAAGGCCATCCATTGCCCCCGGAAATTCAGCCGAAAATCGAGGCCGTAGTATTTGATGCGGTAGCCCAGGGCCCGGTTTTCTATCGTCACAAACTCAGCACAGGTAGCCCGCAGCTCGTTATCCTTCGCATCGTAGTGCACGCGCACGGCTTCGGGGTCGAGGATGCGGCATTGGCGCGAAAAGCTGGTGCTACCCAGAAACGTCTCGGCAAACTTGCGGTAGTCGTCGGGGTTGTTGGGGGTAGCCCGTACCACTACTTCGCCCAGAGCATTGGCCGCGGGCGGTAGCTGGAAGGTGAGCTGTTGCGGCGTTGTGCTAATGATAACTACCTGGCGCCGCAGCTTATAGCCTAGGTAGGAAGCTACTACCTCGTAGGTACCGGGCGGCACCTGTTCAAACACAAAGCGCCCATCCTTATCGGTACTGTTGCCCAGGGTGGTATTAGCCAGAAATACGGTGCCAAAGGGCAGCGGCTGCCGCGTAAGCGAATCGAGTACTACCCCGCTCAAGCGCGCCTGAGCCTGCCCCGAGCAAGGCACGGCCAGCCAGCCAAGTGCTGCCAGCAGGATGGTGAGTAGGCGGGGCAAGAATGAGAAAGGTGGCCTCATAAGACGCTAAAAACAAAGCCGCGAAACCTGCCGCCATCCAAGTACACCAAGAAAGCAGAAGCCGCAAATCTTACATCTACGAAATAATCGTAATGATACGATTATTTCGTAGATAAGTGCGCCTGTTGTTCAGAAGGCGGCTTACGCCAGTGCTGCTACCTCCGCAGCGGCGCGCAACCCCTGATAGAACCCTTCCTCGAAAATGGAAATACCGCTGAGGTCGGTGTGGGCGAAGAATAGCTTGCCCTGCCAGGGCTGGGCGGCTTGCTGGCGGGCTTCTCCCCACACAAAACCGGGGGTGGGCGCTACCATGCCGTGGCCCCATACCCACACATCGGCGCGCTGTACGTGGGGCGTGATGCCGGGGTGGGCGGTTTCCAGCTCGGCCAGAATCCGGCGTACCCATTCATCGTAGGGGGTTTGGTAGGCTTGCTGGCGGGCCTGGGTAGGGTTATCGGCCGGCAGGGGGAGGTAGCAGGTAATGACTTTGGGTCCCGCCGCATTCAAACTCAGGCTTTGGTGGCTGGCATTCACGTAGCCCACGGAAGCCGTGCCATAGAGCACATTATCCCAGCTCAGTGGCGCGCCGGGGCCCTGGGGCAGGCCATCCAGTGTGAGGTTGATAACGGCCCACGGGGCCCGGTGGCAGGGCAAGGAGCGCTGGGCAGTGGGCGGCAAGGAATTCAGCAACCGTTCTGTAATGAACAGAGGGGTAGCCAGTATTACCCGTTGAGCCTCTACGCGGGTACTTTGCCGGGTAGCCACGTTGTAGCAGTTCACGGCCAAGCCAGTAGAGGTTTCCTGCAGGGCGTAGGCTACGGTGTTGGTCAGCATGGGAGAGGTGGCCTGTTGGCGAAGCTGCTCGGCCATAAAACCGTTGCCTTCGGGCCAGGTCAGCACATCAGAGGCGGCTGCATTGCGGGCGCGGCCCTTGCGGGAGGCAAAGTAGTGCAGCCCGGCCCACGCCGATACCTGAGCGGCCGTAGCCCCGTAGTCGTCCTTGCAGCTATAGTCGAGGTACCAGCGCAGGTGGGGGCTGGTAAAGCCCTCCTGATCCAGATACTCGGCAAACGAAACCTGGTCCAGCTTCCGAAACTGCTCATCGGCCGACGATTCGGCCACCGGAATCCGGAAGGCGTCGCGACCATCAGAGCCGGTAGCGAGGCGCAGCGAGTCAATCAGCTCGAAAAACCGGGCAATCTGCTGTTTCTCCTCCGGGGACACACCTAATTCCGGCACTAGCCCATTTTGCCAGTGCCCGCGCAGGTAAAGGCGCTCCTCGGGGTCGTGGCAGAGGTAGTATTCATTGTAGAAGGGTAGGCCCGAAGCCGCATCAGTGCCTGTAATAACGCCGGCTTCCTGCAGAAACCCTAGTAGCTCGTGGTTACGCGGGTCGGGGATGGGCAGGTAGTGGGCACCCCAGGGGTAGGCGGCCACCTCGTTGCGACCGGCGCGGGAGTTGCCGCCGGGCTGCTCGTCCAACTCTATTAGTAGCACCTGCTCGGGCCGGAAGCCGCGACGCTCCAATTCGCGCCGTGCCGTGAGTCCGGCTACCCCACCACCCACAATCAGCACTTCCACCTGCCGGGTATGGGTAGGGGCCGGCAGCCGGGAAGCGTCGCGCAGTAAATGCCCCGTAGTGTGGTTGGCCCCGTGCAGGCTGCCCCGAATGTGGCTGCGGCTGGTACTAGGCGCACAGGAGTGCAGCCCGGCCAATGGAGCCAGTAGCAGCCCCGCGCCGCCAGCCGCGGCCTGCTTCAGAAAGTTGCGCCGGGTAGGCATGGGTGGTGAAGTTGTGAGATGGAGAGTTTCAGCCTTGCAAATGCTTTTTGTTCCGGGCCGATGCCAGAGGCTGCTGACCGGTTGCCGGCCGCGCCCTTTGCTCTGTTCGCCTACCCCCTCGGACTATCCAAACCCGACCGCACAGGAGTCAGCACGAAGCCAACCGGTCGGACGCCTCCTACATCGGACCGAACGTTCTGGATAGTTCTAGTGCACGTATGGGCCCCAGTCTTCCTCGAAGTAGCGCACCAGGGCCTGGTTGTTGAGCTGGTTGACCTCGGTTGGAACCTCACTCATATCGGGTGGGAAGAAGCGCATGTCGCGGATGGTAGCGGGCGTGATGTAGCGTAGGCCGGGGGGTAGGGGGCCGGCATCGGGGCGCCAGTGCGCGTTGCGGCCGGCCAGCACGAAGCCCCATTCCCCGAACGAGGGCACGTAGCAATGGTAAGGCAGGGTAGTAAAGCCGGCGGCCTGGAGCGTGTGGTTCACGCACCAAAACGACTGTCGGGCTACGTACGGCGAAGTGCTCTGTACCACTATCCAGCCGCCGGGCGCCAACCGTTTTTCCAGCTCCCGGTAGAACGCCACCGAATACAGCTTGCCGATGGAGTAGTTGCCAGGATCGGGGAAATCCACCACAATGCAGTCGTAGCGGGCCGTATCCTGGCGTACCCACTGGTAAGCGTCGCCATTGATGACTTCTACCTTGGGGTGAAGCAGGGCGCGCTTGTTCAAACCCAGCAGCATTTCGTTCTGCCGAAACAGCCGGGTCATGCCCGCGTCAAGGTCCACGAGGCGGATGCTTTGCAGCTGGGGGTATTTCAGCAGCTCACGCACGGCCAAGCCGTCACCGCCGCCCAGCACCAATACGCGCCGGGCCTGGGGTAGGGCCTGCATAGCGGGGTGCACCAGGGCCTCGTGGTAGCGGTACTCATCCAGGGAGCTGAACTGCAAATTGCCGTTCAGGAAAAGCCGCAGCTCGCGCTGGTTTTTGGTAAGTACGATGCGCTGGTAGGTAGTGCTTTTAGAGTAAATAACCTGATCCTGGAACGCCATGTCTTCGGTGTAGGTCTGGATGCGCTCCGCGTAGCCAAAGCAAACCACTAGGGCGAGCAGGGAAACCACCAAGCCACCCGCCAGACTGCGCCGAAACGGGCGGGTTTCGGGGAAGCGGTACAGGGCCACGCCAGCCACTACCACGTTCAGGGCCCCGAAGAGCAGCGACGTCCGGATAAGGCCCAGCTGTGGTACCAGCACCAGCGGAAAAATGAGCGAGGCCAGCAGCGCCCCGATATAATCGAAGGTGAAGACCCGGGAAACAAGATCCTTGAACTCGAAGCGGTTCTCCAGAATCCGCATCAGCAGCGGAATTTCCAGTCCCACCAGCACCCCGGTCAGGCTCACCAGGGCGTAGAGAATCAGCCGGAAGGAGGTGACGTACTCGAACAGCACGAACAGCAGCGGAGCCGAAAAGCCGCCCACTATCCCCACCATAATTTCCAGCCGGATAAACCACCGCAGCAACGACCCACCCAGGTAGCGCGACAGCCAGGAGCCAATGCCCATGGAGAAGAGGTAGGCCCCGATGATGGTAGAGAACTGCGTTACCGAGTCGCCGAGCAGGTAGGAGGCCAGCGTGCCCGCAATCAGCTCGTAAATCAGCCCGCAGGTGGCAATAACAAACACGGAGCCCAGCAGCAACGCCGGGTGGTAATCGGCCGGGGCGGGGGGTAGGGCCGCTGCCGGAGCAGCCCGCCGCGCCCGGCGCACGGGCACTTTATCCATGAATGGCAGAACTGATGATCAGGGCCACGGCAATCATGAACGCCGCCGCCACAATGGCCAGGGCCGTGTTGTGCTCCTCCATAATCTCGCGCCAGAGCGTGCGCGGGGTCATCTTCTCAAAAATCACGAAGCTGATAACCAGAATAGCAATGCCGATGACGGAGTAAATAACCGAGGCGGCAATAAGCTTGAAGTTGAGGTATTCCATAAAGTGAAATGGTGAATGAGTGATTGAGGGAAGTAGGGTGACTGAGTAGAGTAGAACCGGCCTCAAGATGACAGCACATTAAAAACTCACTCATTCACTCATTTACTCATTCACTACTTGTGATAGAAGCTGTTGCGGCCGCCGGTGCCGGTGGTGTGACTGTTGCCGTTCAGGTTTTCGGTGTTTTCATCGTCGGAGCCCAGCCAGCGGCTGCCATGCAGCCCCGACCACAGGAAGCCCCCGTAAATGAGTAGGGCAAACAGGGCGTAGAACTTAATTTTCCAGAGGGAGCGTAGCCAGTCCATGCAGGGGAAGGGGGTAGCAAGTGTTAAGAAGCAGCGCCAGGCCCGTAGTCGCTGTTTTCCCAGCGCTGCTGCTCGTGGTAGTGGCGCCGGACAAACTGAATGGCCGGGTAGAGCAGCAGCAGCACCAGCGCCAGAAACGCATTGGAGCCGAAGGAGGCCCGGGCCTGCACCGTGGCGTGAAAAGAAATGGGGTTCTGGTTGCTGGCGTCGGCGGCCGGATAGAAATTGAGGTGGTAGCGGCCGGCCGGGACGCTGTTGAGCAGGGCATCGGTTTCGGTGCTGCCCTCGCTCCAGCTTTCCCCGTCTTCTACCCCATGGTAATATTCTATGCCCCGGGTCGCCTCAAACAGCTGCCCGGTTTGCTCGTTTACCACCGTGAAGGGCAGTTCCAGCCAGCTATTATCCACGTTGGCGCTGAGCCTGATGGAAAGGGCTCCGGTTCCGGGCACCGTAAACGAGGGCGAAACGTGCATGGGCCGGTCGGCGCTGCTGCCCACGGCCTGCTCCAGCGGTACGGTTTGCGGGCTGCTGACAAAGTCCGTGTCAAGTACCGTTTCGTTGCCCCAGGCCATCAAGAAGAGGTGGGTGGCCACCACCAGCAGGGCCACCACCAACGAGAAAGTGCGCAGAATGGGCCAGGTAGCATGAGCCGGCCCAGGCTCAATGGCGCCAACGCCTGTACGGAACGGAATGCGGCTGTTGACGACGCGGAAGCCGTTCTGAATTTCGAGCGGGTCGAGGTGTTGGGCCCGAAACCAGTGCACCCGTTTGGTCGCGGTCCGCTCGCGCACCAGCATCAAGGGCGGGCTAATGTATTCGGAAATACTGAGGCTTTCATCGCCCAGCACATTCCAGTCGAACTCGCCCTCGGCGTGGAGCACACGTGGCGAGTAGCGGTTGTAAAGCAGGAAAGTATCGTCGGCGGTTTCCACAAAGGCCCGGCGGCTGTTGCCCTGCTGCACGCGGTACTGTTCCTCGGTGGGCTCAATTAGCATCCAGTGGCCCTGGTACACAGCCAATTGGTGATAAGCGCCGGTTTCTTCGTGCCGCAGCTGATACTCCTCCCAATGCGCCGTGGATTTGGATTCGCGCCGCCACATGTAGCCCGTTACCCGGTAGGGCCGGCCCTGCAGGGTTCCCGTCGTTCCGAGGGGTAGGGTGCGCTGCAGGGAGGGCTGAGCCTTGAACTTCTGGAGTGGCTTGGGCTTGCCTATTTCCGGATACTCAAAAAACGTGTGGCACTTCGGGCAACCGAAAAAGGCGCTGTTGATGGCATCGTAGTACGGAAGCTGTTGCCAGCAACTCGGGCACTCTACCTGGGCTGGCGCGGCGGGCGGGGGTAGGGTAGTACTCATCGGCGAACCTCCGTTTTCGACTGCTCCTCGCCCCCGAAGAAGGCTAAGGTAGCAGCGTACAGCTCCCGGGCCCGGTCGGCGTTGTCGCGGCGGAAGTTGGACAGGAACACATCGAAGGTAGCCAGGCCGTGCTCGGGCCAGGTATGAATGCTCAGGTGCGACTCGGTGAGGGCCAGCACAGCCGTAAAGCCGCCTTCTGGAAAGGCGTGATAGGCCTCGCCCACGCAGGTAAGGCCCAGCGCCGCTACCTGGTCTGTAAAAAAGGCGCGGCAGGCCGGCGCGTTGAGCAGGGCAGCAGGCGGGGACGTAAAGGTGGCCAAGATATGGAGGCCGGGTGCGTAAGAATGCATCAGATAACCAGCAGGCTGCCCACTTCACGGAAGCCCGTCAGCAATACTACGCAGGCCCCGGCTGGTATCAAAACTGAGGGCTTCTGAGGCAGGGCAGGGGGTAGGCACCGCGTAGAGAGGCCAGCAAAACGCTACCAGGAATGAGTTGCCGGGTGGAGCATAGGCAGTTCATGTTCCCTGGTCCGGAGCAAGCTCAACTTCCGGACACTAGAAGCAGTACAGTAGCTCAACAAGGTGGTTGCCTTCTGCTGTCAGACCTCAACTTTAAAACAGGCCTTCTACCTTCGTGTTTGCGTTGGGAGAAGATGCTCAGCTGTAGCGGGCGTCTCAGCTTCTTTTCGCGCTTTCTTCTTGACCTCCACCCTAGCTTCTTGTTATGCAAACCACCCGGCTTGAACACGATTTCCTTGGCGAACGGGCTATCCCCGACGAAGTATATTATGGTATCCAGACCCTGCGGGCCCTGGAAAACTTCCACATCACGGGAATTCCGCTGAAATCGGAGCCGCTGTTTGTGCAGGCCCTGGCCTACGTGAAAAAAGCCGCTGCCATGGCCAACCGCGACCTGGGCGTGCTCGATTCGGCCATTGCTGAGTGCATTATCAAAGCCTGCGACCGGGTGGCCTCCGGGGAGTTGAACGACCAGTTTCTGACCGACATGATTCAGGGCGGAGCCGGTACTTCGGTGAACATGAATGCCAACGAGGTAATTGCCAACGTGGCCCTGGAGCTCATGGGCAAGCGCAAAGGCGAGTACGAGTTCTGCCATCCTAATAACCACGTCAACTGCTCCCAATCTACCAACGACGCCTACCCCACCGCCTTCCGCATAGCCCTCAGCAACAAGCTGATCGGTTATAGCCAGGCTCTGGGCGAGCTGGCCGATGCCTTTGCCGCCAAGGGTGAGGAATTCCGAAACGTGCTGAAAATGGGCCGTACCCAGCTGCAGGACGCCGTGCCCATGAGCATGGGCGACGAGTTCCGGGCCTTTGCCACCAACCTGCGCGAGGAGCTGCTGCGTATTGAAGACAGCCGCCGCCTCATCAGCGAAATTAACATGGGGGCCACGGCCATTGGTACCGGCGTAAATGCCCCCCACGGCTACGCCGACCTGGTAACCAAGCACCTGCGCGAGGTAACCGGCCTCGACCTGAGCCTAGCCGGCGACCTGATTGAAGCTACCTACGACACGGGCGCCTACGTGCAGCTCTCAGGGGTGCTGAAGCGCACCGCCGTGAAACTCTCCAAAATCTGTAACGATCTGCGCCTGCTGTCTTCGGGGCCGCGCACAGGCCTGTTCGAAATCAACCTGCCGCCCCTGCAGCCCGGCTCCAGCATCATGCCCGGCAAGGTAAACCCCGTGGTGCCGGAGGTAGTCAACCAAACGGCGTTTTATGTGATTGGGGCCGATTTGACGGTGACTATGGCGGCCGAAGCGGGCCAGCTGCAGCTGAACGTAATGGAGCCGGTTATTTCCTTTGCTCTGTTCACTTCTATTTCCTACATGACCAACGCCTGCCATACTCTGCGCGAAAAGTGCGTGGTAGGCATTACGGCCAATGCCCAGCACGCCGAAAATATGGTGCGCAACAGCATCGGCATCGTGACCCAGCTGAACCCGGTGCTGGGCTACGAAACCTCGGCCGAAATTGCCAAAGAAGCCCTCAAAACCGGCAAAACCGTGCACGACATTGCCGTAACCGACCGCCAGTTGCTGAGCCAGGAAAAGTGGGACGAAATTTTCACGTTTGAGAACCTGATCCGGCCTGATTTTATCCAATAAAGCTTGGGATGGGGCGCTGAAAAGCAGCTTTCAGAAAAAACCAGTGTCTTATCTGATCTTTTTCCGAAACTCGTTCAGCGCCCCACCTTTCTCCCACTTATGAAGCATCCTACCCGTTTCCGACAATGGCGTAAACATGGCGACAAAGGCCAGATGCTTAATAATTTAGAGGTAGGGAGTGTCATAGATACCGCCGACGGCCAGCGGCCTGTCGGCCTCAGTGACCTTAAAAGCACCGACTTCAAGCGGGAGCACTGCCTGATGCTGGCCAGCGGCACCCCGGATATGGAGGGACAGGAAATCTACGAAACCGACGTGGTGCAGGTGTTCCGGCAGCCGGGCGCCGTGGGCCCCTCGTACTTTGCCTACGCTTTTTTTGACCCGGCCCGGGGATTCGTGCTGCGCAACGCTCAGGACGTGCCCCTGGCAGCAGTGCCGTATAAGCGCATCTGGACCAATTTCTACGTCGAGCCGCATTGGCGCCGGCAGTTCGAGCATCACGCCCGCTTCATTGAGGACCACTGGGCGTAGGCTCAGCATCATAATACCACATAAGCGCATCAGGCCCCGGCACTGCCGGGGCCTGATGCGCTTATGTGGTATTACTCCAGCGGAATGTCGTTATTTTGGCTGAGGTATTGATTTAATGCACTATCCGCTAGCTTCTTGGTTATGAACCTGCCCCCCGACCCGGTAACATCCGCCGAGCATCCGGCAATCAATGCAGGAGTGCTACCCCCGCCGGTCGCCCCAACCCTGCCTACCCCGGCCCCCATCGGCCGGCGCGACAAGCTGCTGAACTCTACCGCTACCCGGCTGGTGCCGTTGGTAGAGCTTCTGGACCGCATCCGGCCGCACGTAGGGCACAGCACCGTGTTCAGCACCCGCCGCCATAAGATTGACGCCCAGATTGCGCTGGCCTACGAGCTGCTGCGCTCCGACCAGCCCAAGCGCCAGGCCCTCACGGAAGCCTTCCACAACCTGAGCGAGTTTGTGCTGGCCGAAACCCGCGAAGTCAGCAAGGACGAGGTCAAGGAATCGGCCAAGCGCTTCGTGCTGGCTACCCTCAAAAACGCGCCCAACCTCATTGGGGCTGCCAAGCAAGCTGGCTTGCTTTCCTGAGCCGTGAGATACTGTGATGAAATGCAAGCAAAGACTGCGCTTTAGCTTAAAAAGAAGAAACTTTTTATTTTAGCAATTGCTTAAATTCGCAAGTAGTACCTTTGCATAACCATGACTAAAAAAGCTACTGCCTGCATCCGGGTATTCGCTGATACGGCCCGTATCGAGCAGTGTCAGGCGCGATTGGCCCGCGTTGAGCCGGCCCTTCTGTCCCTGGCCTCGGTTCTGGCCCTGGCTGGCAACGAGGTGCGCCTGAAAATCCTGCTGCTACTGGCCGACGAACAGCAGTTGTGCGTGTGCGACATCGCCGACGTGCTGCAAATGACCGTCTCGGCCGTGTCCCAGCACTTACGCAAGCTCAAAGATGGGGGCGTGCTGCACGCCCATAAGGTCGGCCAGACCGTGTTTTATGCCCTCAGCCAACCGCATTTACCCATTCTGCAACCGCTATTGGCGGGCTTAGCGGCCACTCCTTCGCTTCAATCGGCCTTATGAATACTTCCCCTTCTTCCAACAAACCCCTGCTCGGGGCCGGCTTGGTGGCGGCGCTGGCCGCGTCGCTGTGCTGCATCACGCCGCTGCTGGCGGTCCTGGGGGGCCTGGGCGGCGTGGCCTCGGCCTTTGCCTGGCTCGAACCCCTGCGGCCCTACTCAGTAGCCCTTACCGTGGGTGCACTGGGCTTTGCCTGGTATCAGCAACTCAAACCAGCGCCGGCCGCCGATGCCTGCGGCTGCACAGTGGACACAAAACCCACCTTTATGCAGTCCAAGGTCTTCCTAGGTGTGGTAACGGTACTGGCGGCGCTGCTGCTGGCCTTCCCTTACTACGGGGCAAAGTTGTACCCCACCCCAGTCGCACCCGTTCCAGTGGCCGCAAGTGCAGCCGGACCGGTCTGGCAAACGGCGAACTACCGCATCGGGGGCATGACCTGCGACGCCTGCGCGAAACACGTCGAGCACGCGGTGCAGCAGCTGCCGGGCGTGCAGGCCGTGACCGTTTCCTACGACCAGGGCACAGCGCAAGTCCGCTTTGATGCGGCCAAAAGCCCCGCCGCGCAGGTCGCCCAAGCTATTAACGGCACTGGCTACAAAGTGCTGGCCACGAACTAACCTCCCCCTGCTCCATGCTTACGCTCGAACCAAAGGCCCCGTTGCTTACTTCCGTCCTAACGTGCCCGGTATGCGGCCACGCGCAAGCGGAGCAAATGCCGACCGACGCTTGTCAATATTTCTACGAATGCACGAGTTGCCACACGGTCTTGAAACCGCTGGCCGGTGATTGCTGCGTGTACTGCTCTTATGGCTCGGTGCCCTGTCCGCCCATTCAGGAACAAGGTTCAGGAAGTTGCTGCGGCTAAACTGGTGCTTTCTCGTTGGTTTCGGGGTGAACGGATTCGAGCGCTGCTGCTAATTCGTTAACTGCGGGGTGGTACTGCGGGTCGTACATCCGGTCATTTTTCCACAGAGAGTAGCAAAGCAGGAGGAGTTTGCGCATGACCGCAATCACACCAGGCTTGCCGTTGGGGTGTCTCGCCCGCAGTCGGGTATAGAAGGCCATCTGCTGCGGGTTGTAACGCAAGCTGCTGATAGCCGGTAGATAAAGGGCCGTACGCAAGCGTACGTTCCCTCGGCGCGAGATGCGCGTGGCTCCGGCAAACAGCCCACTTTGGCGTTGCACTACATCCAACCCGGCGTAGGAAGCCAGTTGCCGCTCGTTATCCACGAGCACGAAGCCGCTGGTTTCGGCGACGACCACGATAGCGGTGGTCAAACCGATGCCAAGCACACTCGTCAGCTGTCTCAACTTGCGACCAAGTTCGGGTTCCGCTTCCAGCAAGGCGGCGAGGTCCTGGTCAACGGCGAGCAACTGCTGCTGAATAAGTGTTTGTTGGGTGGCCAAGCGGGACAGGGAACGGGCATCGGGTTGATAGCTGTGCTGATAGGCATGGATTTTCACCTTGAGGCGTGCCCCATGTCCGGTTAAGCTTTGCCGCTCGCGGGCCAGCGCCCGTAATTGCCGTAAGGCTGGTGAGGGCGGTTGCCAGGCAGGCAAGGCACGCTCCAACCCGAGCCGGCAGAGTAAGCGCGCATCAAGTTGGTCCGTTTTGCTCTTTTGCTCGGTGCTCTGTGCAAAATGCTTCGCCTTGTTGGGGAGGAGCACGCTGAGTGCTTGCGCCTTATCACTTAGAAAATAGGCCAGTTCTTCGTAGTAGACGCCTGTGGCCTCTACTACAAACCAAATGGGAGCCGGCAGCACCGCTTGTTTTTCAGTCCAACTAAGCAAAGCAGCAAAGCCAGTCAGCGTGTTGTCGAATGATGTCTGTTTGCCGAAGCGCAGGTGCTGGCGGGCATCAATTTGCCCAAAACAGGCGACGAAAGTATCTTTCGCAATGTCGATGCCCACGACAAATTTGAGTGGGCTGGTGCAGGGATGGGCGGTAGGCATAAGGAAATGAAAAAAGGGGAAGAACTAGCCAGTCCGGTTTTTACCGCAACTCTCCTTGCACAAATGCGGGATGCCAACGCCGGGCTCCCTCCATACTGTTCAGTCTTCAGGCAAAAACGGGAAACGAGGCACAGTCTCTAACGCGCAATGTCAGGGCCGAAGCCCCGCATTTAGGGATAGTTGGTGACCTCGTTTCCTTTTCTGGCTACCCTTCTACGAAAGGCACTGCAATCATACAAGGGGTAGGAAACCCCGCAGTCTAGCCTAAAACTCCAGAATAAACCCGATGGTGGGCGTTACCGTGGGGTCGTCGTCCTGCAGCAGGGTAGGCACGGCGTTGGAGCCATCGGGGCGGATGGGCTGGCCGTCGGTGGAAATGAAGCCGGCATTGTCGGCGGTGCGCTGGAAGGTGTAGCTGGGCAGGCTGGGGTTTTTCAGCAGGAAGGCGTTTTGCACATCCAGGAACAGGTCGATGCTGGTGCGGCGCCAGTTGAACTTCTTGTCGAGGCGGAAATCGAACTGCTGAAAGCTGCCCAAACGGATGGTATTCAGACGCGAGTAGTCCAGCACGCCCCGGCCCACGGCCAGGTAGCTGGCCTGGGAGGCTTCCAGGTCGAAGGGGGTGTAGGGCGAGCCGCCGGCGAAGCGGTACTTAAAGCCCATTTCCCAGCCCTTCGTGAACTTGCGCCCCAGCAGGGCCGAGGCCAGAAAGCGCGAATCCCAGGCCGAGGGGCGGTACTGCCCGTTCGCACCCGAAAACTCCGAGCGGAAGGCCGTGAGCGAAGCCACCGCAAAGATTTTCTTGGTGAGCTTTTGCTGAAAAAACAGCTCGGCCCCGAAGGCCCGGCCCTCGCCCGTGCTGCTTACCGCCTCGTTGCCCAGGGCCGTGAAGTCGCCGCCCAGGTTGGCCAGCGAAATACCGTCGCGCACCGAAACGGGGTAGTGGCTGTACTTCTTGTAGAAGCCTTCGAGGGTGAAGCGGGTAGCGGCCGTAGGCAGGAACTCTAGGCCGGCCACGTAGTGGTCGGAGCGGATGTAGCGGCTGCCTTTGTTGACCGGGTTGCCGTTCTCATCCCGAAAGCCCAGGATGGTAGAAGGCGGAATCTTGTAGTAGCGCCCACGGAGCCGTTCAGGTTCCAGCGCGAAGCCAGGGCGTAGGAGGCCGACACGCGCGGCGACAGAGTGCGCAGCAGGTTGCCCCCGTCTTCCGTGAACGAGTTGCCATCGGTGCGCAAACCCGCCGACAGGGTCAGCCGGTCGTCGGGGAGCAGGGTGCGCGTCACCTGCCCAAATGCCCCGAAGCGCGCGAAGTCAATATCGGTCCGGAAGTTCACGTCCACCCGCGGCGACACCAGGTTGCCCTGGGCGTCGCGCACTTCGTTGCGGATGCGGTTGAAAAAGCGGCTGTCGTACTGCACAAACTGGCCCACCAGCCCGTAGGCGTACTGCCAGCGCCCCAAAGCCTTATTCACATCAATGCGCAACTTATTCTCGGTTTCGCCGGAGCGGGTCAGCAGCACCCGCCGGGATTCCTCGGTGGTGGTGCGGTCCTCGAACTGGTCGAGCTTGTTATTGAGCTGGGTGCGGCTGAGGGCCACGTTGAGGTAGCCGTTTTCCAGCAGCTGGCGCAAAGCCAGCCCTACTGTGTAGTTCCACTGGTCGATGGTAGGAGTAGAGCGCAGGGTGTACTCCTTATCGGGCGAGGTTTTGCGGGGCACGGCCAGCTCAAAGTGGTCGATGGCGCCCAGGCCCAGGGAGGTAAGGGTGGTTTTGGGCGAGAGTTTGGTGGTGACTTTGTACTGGAAATCCCAGTAGTTGGGCCGGATGGGCAGGTCGATGGCTTTGAACAGAAACTGGAGGTAGGAGCGGCGGGCCGAGGCCAGGAAGGTGGTGTTCTTCGCCAGGGGGCCTTCCAGCGTGGCTGCTACCTCGGTGCCGCTGAGGCGCACGTTGCCCTGCACCCGGTCGGGGTTGCCGTCGCGCTGCCGGAACTGCAGCACCGACGACAGCACGTTGTCGTAGCGGGCCTCAAACGCCGAGGAGCTCAGGGTCACATCCTCAATGAACGACACATTCAGAATGCCCGTGGGGCCGCCCGAGGAGCCCTGGGTCTGGAAGTGGTTAATCACGGGTACCTCAATGCCATCGAGGTAGTACACGTTTTCATTGGGTGCTCCGCCCCGAATGATAATGTCGTTGCGGAAGCCGGCGGTGCCGCCCGTGCCGCCCCCGCCTACCCCCGGCAACGTCTGAATCACCTTCGATATATCGAAGTTGCCGCCGGGGTTGCTCTTGATTTCCTCGGTATTGATGCGCTGCACTGACAGCGGCGTTTCGGCCGTGGCTACCCGAATGGCGCGGTTCCCGACCACCTGCACCTCGCTGAGCTGCTGGCTGCTGCTGTTCAGCTCCAGGTTGATGATGGAAGCGTTGCCGGAGGTAATCACCACGTTGGCCCGCAGCAGGGGCTCGTAGCCCACAAACGACGCTCGCACGTTGTAGCTGCCCGTCGGAATATCCGTCAGGCGGTAGCGTCCTTCTTCATCCGAAGAGGTGCCCAGTGTGGTACCTTTCAGCACCACCGTCACGCCCGGTACCACCTCCTGGGTTTTCCGGTCGCGCACGGTGCCCGTCAGAACGCCCGTCGATTGCGCCCAGGCGCTGGTAGCACTCACAAGAAAAAGCAGGAGGTAGAAGATTCTCATCCTAAGTTGATGGGTTGAAATGTGTGTAAACGCATCAACTTATATCGAGTTAGTATGTTTTCATGGCAAAGTAGATTTTATCATCCTTATTTGCTCCCAGTTATCTTTGCCGCATGAACTACGCCTTTTTTCGCCAGCTGGTAGATCTGGCCGAGGCTTTTGAGGCGCAGCATCCTACCGGGCAAGGCCCCGACGATATGGCGGCGTTTGCTACCTGGCTGCACACGCGCACCGCCGCCCCGCCCGATGCTACCCCCGTGACGCGCACGCAAGCCCACCCGGCCGAGTTTGATGAGTCACGCATCAGCAAGCTCATCACGTTTATGTACCGCTACGCCCGCGGCTACATGCGCCTGGCCCTGGAAGGCTCCCCGCTGCTTTCCTATGATGACTTCAGCTATCTGGTGACGGTGTACGGGCAGCAGCCGCTAACCAAAACGGAGGTAATCGTGCGCAACATCCACGAAAAGCCTACCGGCACCGAGATTCTCAAGCGCCTGCTCCGCCAAGGACTACTGGTAGAGCAAGCCCACGAAACCGACCGCCGCAGCAAGCTGCTCACCATCACCGACGCCGGCCGCCAGGTGCTGTTCCGGCTGTTTGGCCGCATGGGGCAGGTAGCGCACATCGTGGCCGGCACGCTGGAACCCGCCGAGCGCAAGCAGCTCCTCTACCTGCTCCTCAAACTCGACACCTTCCACCACGACATCTTCCTGAACGACCGTTCCCAAACCTTCGAGGAGCTACTCCGGAACAGATTCCCGGACCTGCCGGCTCCGGACGCGCCGAGGGGGTAGGAAGTGGCAGTTTATAGCAACATTGGTCAAAATGAGGTAGTCGAGTACAAACCAACAGTGATAAGTCCGGCCTTCCACTGCTCAGTCCCGACGAAATATAGGTTTAGGCCGGTTGGAGCACGCTTAAAACCGAACTGCGGCCGCACGCCAGTACGCTTATCAGTCTCGAAGAAGGTTCGGCTGGAGGTCGCCTAGTACCTCGGTATTTGTTTCAATCTCAACCGGCGCCACGCTGTCCTTGCCTGCCGCTCCCCGCACCAAGCTGAGCCTGACTTTCAACTCAGCTCACGTTGGCACACTGTCTGTTTTTACCCGGCCACCCCTATATTGCCGGCTATTCTATTAATATACCTAGTGCCACTTGTTCAGGCTCAATACCTGATTGGTTGAAACATTATGATGCAATGGCTTCATTTTCAGCATTTCTAGAGGTAGGGGGTAAAAAATTTATAGTAGCGTTATGCTACTACACCTTTCGCCAGTATACAGACCATAGAGGCAGACCGCGAAGCAGGGTTCGGAAAGGGCCTATCCATGTAGAGCTGCATGCAGTGGACGACATAAGTAACCTGGTAGCGTGGTCCGTCTCTAACTGGAATACGCTTAGCGGTAAGGTTGTCTTCTTGAAACCGGACGGTTCGGTACTTAAACATCTGTGGTTCACGCACGCCTATTGCACAGGCTATACAGAATACTTTAATTCTACCGGAACCACTGGTGGGGCGTCCTTCCGTGTGCGCTTTACCATCTCGCCTGAGGATTGCGGAGTTGGTTCCGGCAATGGAGATACTTGGATAGCCCCAGCACCCCGCGCATATGCTGCCCCTGAGCCTTCAGCTACCTCAGTTCCACAAGCAGTGCGAGCTAGTCGGGTACCACAAGCGGTACCCGTTGACCCCAGGGATATTCCCCCGCATCTGCCAGCCCCGCAGCCGCAGCCGTCCCCGGACCATAAGCAAGTGCATCTTTCTGCGCAAGAGTGGAAAGACCTTATCAAAGGCCGCTGGGACGATTCTGAGGAAGCAAAGAGTAAGAAATTCCTTAAGCAGTATAGGCAGACGGAGTTTCATGTGGATGGAGACCCACTTACATACCGTGTTGATAAGGCAGGAAAAATGGTGGCGATATATGATGCGCAGAAGTCGTACAACATCACAGGCACCAAGAACGGTTACCCCCACATCCCATTGACCTTAAATGGGCAACCCACGTACGCCGGGACGTCCCATATGTATGCCGTAACGGGCAATCAGAAGAACGTTGTGGTAATCGAAATGGCCGGCAATCGGGCAACAGATTTTCGTCTGGCAAACGAAGCTGCGGGGCTGACAGATGTAGTTAAGGCACAGGGCCTGAAGAGTCACCAGCCACCTGATGGCTATACGTGGCACCACCGGGACGATTTTCGGGTCAACCCTAACCCGCCCCCCTACGGTACCTGCACTATGGAGCTGGTTGAGGAAAAGGCGCACCAGGCAACCTTCGTGCACTATGGCTCTTGTGACCAGTTGAACAAACACGTAGGTCAAAAACTCTACAGATAAGCAGATGGAAACAGAACAGGCTTTTGCCCGGACCGCAGAACCAGCCCTGCTGGCAGACATAGAGGCTTTTGAAACCAGGATTGGTAAAACGCTTCCCGAGGACTACAAAGCACACCTGCTACGCTTCAATGGTGGATTCCCGAAACGCGACACTTTCGTACAGAACGAGGAGCAGTTCACGGTCAATAAGTTTTTTTCCATTGGTAGTGGAAATATGACGCTGAATGATGCGCGCAGGCTAACGGCTGGCGAACTCCATAACGACTTTGTCTTCTTTGCCTCGGATGGAGGAGGCGATTTGTTTGTGCTGAGTGTAGGAGCGGAAGATTATGGCAGCGTTTACTACATCGCGCACGAATCATACAAGCCACCAAAGCGGAAAGAAATGGGCCAGCCTCGTCAGTACGGTAAGGGAGTGTATTTCTTAGCTCCCAGTTTCACCGAATTCTATGAAGGCTTGGTAGAGCTTGAAGAATAAGTTAGACCTGTTCCTACATAGTCTTGTGCATAAGATGCCAGTCCCAGATGCCGCAAGCCAGGGCCATCACGTGGTCATTAAAGGTTGCGGTAAAGTTGGGTGACCCAACTCAGACGCTTGGAACCGCTGTTAGAAGCATATTCTGGCTTCTAACAAGGGAAGCTGGAGGGAGAGTAGCAAACAGCCTAATGGGTACGGGTGCTACCGGTAAGGGCGAAATTGTGACAGTAGCAGGACGGTACTCATACTTGAGGCGCAGGCCGGCCCCAGTACCTACAACCGCGAGACCCTGGCCTATGAACCGGGCAAGTTGGTGAAAGCCGGCGTGGCTACCTCAGCTAGGAAGTAGAATAGCAACTCACCTCCCGGGAACTGAAGCGCCGGAACCGAACAATTCGGGCCACCAAGCAATGTCCGGCCTGACGGGGTGGGGCCTGCGTCGGATAACGACGAGTAGCACATCGGTGAAGTCTTGCTAAGCACCGATATGCCAAAAGCCGTAAAAGCGGCCCCTCTGATTGCTCAGAAAGGCCGCTTTTACGGCTGATATGGCAGTTTTAGTGCCTAAAAGTACCCAGAGCCGGGGTCGAACCGGCACACCTTGCGGTATTGGTGTTTGAGACCAACGCGTCTACCGATTCCGCCATCTGGGCAAGACGAACAACGCGGACCGTTGTTCAGGATCGGGCAGCAAACTTAGCCAGACTTTCTTGAATGCGCAACAGGTAGCGCTTTTTGAGGTAGTAGGTGCGCACCTGCTCCAGGGCCTGGGGGCGGGCGTCCTGGGGCAGGCCTTCGTAGCCGGCCAGCACCGGTTCAATGCCCGCATCGAGCGTGTCGCTCAGGGCGTTGGCTTCCGTGGCTACCCGCTCCGCAGCGGCCGGGTCGGGCTCGAATTCCAGCTCCATCAGCTGCTCATTGAGGTCCATCACTTCCATCAAAAAATCGGCAGGAAGCTCCTGTTTTCCTTCTTCCATTAGCCCATGCCGCCCTAAAATGTAGGCCATGCGCTGGTCGGGGTGGGAGAGGGTGCGGTAGGCGTTGGTGTTCAGGGTGGCTAGCTGCAGTATTTCCTGCTGGCGCTCGGGGCTCTCGGTAGCGTGGAAGTCGGGGTGATACTCGCGGCTGAGGGCGTAGTAGCGGCGCTTCAGCGCGGCTTCGTCGGGTCGGAAGGTTTCGGGCAACTCGTAGAATTCGAAGTAGTCGGGCGTCATGAGTGGGTAGGGGTGGGGCCAGGCAGGTAGCTTTTACCCTTTACGCAGGCTGGTGGGGTAGGGATAGGCCGGTTGGCGAAAGGGGCACCTGCTATGAAAGCAGACAGCGCCGCCTAGGCTTTATACTATGTCAGCAGGTAGGGAGGCTGCATCTACCTGATGAACGGAGAAAGCCACCGGAGGAGCAGCAAACAAGGTTTTGGTAGCGGGCCATACCTGCCCGAACAGTTCGGAGCGGCGGTAGGCATTGAGCGCATCAGCGGAGTCCCAGTGGCTATGCGTGCAGAGAATAGCGGGCTGATCAGCGTCCTGCCACAGCTCCAGAAGCCGGCAGCCCGGCATCTGGCGGATCAGATGCTCTGAATTCCGGAAAATCTGGAGAAATTCCGGCACCTTTTCCAGCTCAAAGGTCATGCGCACAATTCGGATTAGCATAAATCAGGAAGGCTACGGAAAGTAAAAAACAGAGAAGCAGCTAAGTCAGAAATCAGCCTATGTCATTCTGACATTACAGACTTAACATAATAAATAAACAAAACCAAAAGCATTGTTTAAAGCTCATTAAGGCCTGTTTCGTAGAGGCTTGCTCTATTAAGAAAGCCCATCCGAAGGGAAGCGCACATCTACTTGGGAGTCGAAATACAGTCCCAGCAGCTCCGACGCATTGCCTTGGTTGATGCCGATGCACAGCTGATCAGTGCTATTGAAAACGCAGACGGCCTCGCCGGGAGGGGTAGCCTGAAAGTGCACGGCAATGTCACGCACCGTTTCGCGGGCAAAATGGATGGTGAAGGGGCGGTTGCGCCCGATAACTTCCACCGCCGTGCGCGTGATGTCCGTCACGAGGTTGCCGTAGTGGTCAACGTGCACCACGTGGCCCGTAATGCGGTTGTCCTGCAGGCGCAGCTGCCGGTTCAGCAGCTGATATACTTCCGTAGCCGGAGTGCCCAGGGTAGCTAGCGCCTCGCCCTGGGCCAGGCGCACGGCGGCGGGGGCCAGCAGGTCGCGGGTGGGGGAGGGGGTAGGGGCTGGGCCGGCGCTTAGCAGCACCAGCTCCTCGGGCTTTCCGTCGCAGAGCAGGGGTAGCAGGCCATTGTCGGCGGAGACAAAGTAGTGACCCTGAAAGCGGGCCGCGTGCCAGGCCCCGCGGGGCGAGCCCTGGTCGTTGACGCCAATCAAATGCACCGTGCCGGCCGGAAAATCCTGGTACACGGAGCTGAGCACATGCTGGGCGTGGGCAATGTTGAAGGGCTCGATGCCGTGGGTAATATCCAGCACCGGCACCTGGGGGGCCAACTGCAGAATCCGCGCCTTAACGGCCGCTACGTAATGGTCGCGGTACCCAAAGTCAGACAGAAACGTTATCAAGCCCATGACCGGAAATTCGGAGTTATTCGTACTATTGCCAGGACCCCTGCGGGGGCGGCAAAAGTAGGTGTTTTGCCGCGAAACGGGAGCAGCAACGATTCGCTCGTTTTTGCTGTTACCCCAGGCAGGAGGCTCCGTGGGCTCGGCCCGCTCGCTCTTTTCTTCTCCTTTCGCACTTAAATTCCCTCTAGTTTGGTCGAGAAAGTCATCACGCTCGAAAACGTGTCCCTGGTCGAGTTCCTGGGGCCCGATAATCAAAATATCCGCCAGTTGGCAGCTGCCTTTCCGGGCAGTAAAATCATTTCTCGCGGCAACGAAATCAAAATCCAGGGCCAAACGGCCGTGATTAGCCGCATCAACGAAATCTTATCGGCCCTGTTGGAGCACTACCACCAGTACGGGCAGATTACCGACAAAACCGTGAGCCAGTACCTCTCAACGGCTGATGAAGATCAGCAGGACCGGATGCTGGCGGCCTCGCCCGACGTGATTCTGTTCGGAGCCAAGGGCGGCGTCATCAAAGCCAAAACGGCCAACCAGCAGCGCCTGGTAGATGCCGTACTCAAGAACGACCTGGTGTTTGCGCTGGGGCCGGCGGGTACGGGCAAAACCTACATTTCGGTGGCCCTGGCCGTGCGGGCGCTGAAGAACAAAGAGGTTAAGAAGATCATCATTTCGCGTCCCGTAGTGGAAGCCGGGGAAAGCCTGGGTTTCCTGCCCGGCGATATGAAGGAAAAGGTGGACCCCTACCTGCGCCCGATTTACGACGCGCTGGAAGACATGCTGCCGCCCGAGAAGTTCAAGTTCTACCTCGAGAACAAGACCATTGAAATTGCGCCCCTGGCCTACATGCGCGGCCGGACGCTGAACAATGCCTTCGTGCTCTTGGATGAGGCCCAGAACACCACGCCCAGCCAGCTGAAGATGTTTCTGACCCGTATGGGCCCGAACGCCAAGGTGATGGTGAATGGCGACCGAAGCCAGATTGACTTGCCCACCAAGCAGAAATCGGGGTTGATTCAGGCCCTCGATATCCTGCGCGACGTGCGCGACATTGGGTTCGTGGAAATGACCTCGGAAGACGTGGTGCGTCACCGCCTCGTGAAGCAGATTGTGCAGGCCTACGACAAGTTTGATGTGCAGCAGCAGAAGGAGCAGGCCAACCGCCCGCCCCGGGAGTACCAGCAGTCCTACCGTCGGCGCCAGGATGAAGTGGCCCACCACGACCCCGGCAAGCACCCCGATGCCCGCCGCGAGGACGACGGCACCCGCGACCTGCCCGTAAACCAGGAGCAGCAGATGTAGCCTCCGGTCGCAGTAGCTTACCAGAACAGCCACCCATCAGGTGGCTGTTTTGCTTTAGGCTAAGGGGAGTTACTACCTTAGCTGCGAATCCAAAACGGTGGCCGTAACCGCGTCATACCTTCTTTCTACTGTTAAAACCTACCTTAAGCCTGTGCTCGTAACCCGTATTTTCGGCCCCCAGTCGCCTGACCTGGACGAGGCTCTGGCTGTTCGCCACACCGTTTTCGTGCTGGGCCAGAACGTGCCCGCAGACCTGGAAAACGACGCCCACGACCGCACCGACGCCACCCACTACCTGGCCCGTGCTGATGAAGGCACGCCCTGCGGCGCGGCCCGCTGGCGCGTAACAGACAAGGGCGTGAAGCTGGAGCGCTTCGCCGTGCTGGAAGCCTACCGCAACCAGCAGGTGGGGGCCGCGCTGTTGGCGGCCGTGGTGCGGGATGTGCGGGCCCAGTACCCGGAGGCCACGGTGTACCTTAACGCTCAACTGCCCGCCGTGCGCTTCTACGAGCGGCACGGCTTCGAGAAGGTGGGCGAGAAGTTCGTGGAAGCTGATATTGAGCACTACCAAATGCAGTTGAAAAAGTAAGCCCGCAACACGGCACAACACGAAAAGGTTACCCGGTTTTCCTGTCAGGAAGTCTGGGTAGCCTTTTGCCGTTTAGCTTATTTTCCTCATTTTGACTACCCGATAAGAATCCGCGTTTACCGCCCCGATTAACGGGTGCTGCAGTTTGTGTTACTATGGAAATTAAATGGGCCCCGAATGCCTTCGTGCGGCTGGTGCTGCCGCTTATGGCGGGTATTATGACCTACCTTTATGCCGGCGAAAAGCTGCCTGATTTGCTACCTGCCGTAGCAGGCTTGACCTTGTTGTTTATAGGGGTGCAGCTATGGGCTACCCGCCGGCCCGGACCCGCCGCTACCGATGCGGCCGGGCTGCTGGCCGTAACTGCGCTGTATGTGGCTGGTGCGGCCCTAACCCAACAAGCCACCGAAAGTCGGGCTCCTGACCACCTGTACCGTTTCGGCCGCCGCGTGGAGTTTTACCGGGCCGTGGTGGACGATTACACCGTGACGCGGCCAGCTACCTACGCCACCACTGTGCGCGTTTCGGCGGTGCGGGTGGCGGGGAAGTGGCAGCCGGCGCGGGGTGGCATTCGGGTGAGTATTCCGCGCGAGGAGGGGGTAGGCGCTCCGCAGTACGGCGACGTGTGGCTGGTGCGCGGGGCGCCGGCCCCGAGTAAACCGCCCCTGAATCCCGGCGAATTCGACTACCGTCGCTACCTGGAGTATCATCAGGTGTACCACCAGCAGTTCATCCACCCCGATCAGTACCAGAAAATAGCCACCGCTCCGCCCAGCATTCTGCGGGCTACGGCCATGCGGGCGGCGCGGGTGCTCGATGGTGTATTCCGGCAATACGTGCACGCCCGGCGCGAATACGCCCTGGCCTCGGCCCTGGTGCTGGGCATCAAGGATGAGGTAGATCAGGAAACCAAGCAGGCCTACGCCAACACCGGCACTACCCATATCATGGCCGTGTCGGGGTTGCAGGTGGGGCTGCTGTTTGGGGCTGTGACGTGGCTGCTGGGCCGGCTGCCGGGCCGGCGCGGGCCGTGGTTTCGGTTGGTGACGGCGCTGCTGGGGCTGGCCACTATCTGGAGCTACGCCTTCCTGACGGGGCTGTCGGCCTCGGTGCTGCGGGCGGCCGTGATGTTCTCCTTCATCATTATCGGGAGGGCCAGCGGCCGGCAAACCTCCATGTACAACCTATTGGCCGCGGCAGCTTTCTTCCTGCTCTGCTACGACCCCTATTTGCTCTGCGACGTAGGATTCCAGCTCTCGTTTCTGGCCGTGCTTAGCATCGTGTACCTGCAGCCGCGCATTGCCCGCTGGCTGCAGCCGCAGGCGTATTTCCTGGAGCGACAGCGCCCCTGGCAGCCGAAAGCGGTGCGGAAGGGGTGGCAGTGGCTGGGTACTGGGTTGGAGTACGTCTGGCAGGCCACGGCCCTGTCGTTGGCCGCGCAGGTAGCTACGTTCCCGCTGGGGCTGTTCTACTTTCACCAGTTTCCGCTCAGCTTCCTGGCCTCAAACCTGGTGGCCGTCCCGATTTCAAGTCTGGCAGTGTACGTGGGGCTGGGGTTGCTGGCTTTGAAGGGGGTAGTAGCCACGGTAGGGCTGCTTTCGACGGGTGCCGCTGCCGCCTTGGATTGGCTGCCGCAGCTGGTGGCCCGGGTGTTTGAGTGGATGATCTGGCTGTTCAACGAGTATATTTTCTCCATCGGCCGCCTGATGCCGGGTGCCCTGATTTCGGGCATTCACCTTACGGCTCCGCAAACCTGGCTGCTCTTCGCCTTCATCCTGACCGCGCTGATGTTCCTGCGCCTGCGCCGCCTGCCATGGCTGGGCATAGCCTGCGCGCTGCTGGCTGTGCTGGAAAGCAGCCGGGTGTGGGCCGCCCACCAACTCGCCCCCGATGCCCGCCTGATTATCTACAGCATTCCGCGCCGCTCGGTGGTGGGTTTCTGGCAGGGCGCGGCCGCTGAGGTCGTCACCGTCGATTCGCTGCCCCTCACGGAAACGGAGCGCACCTACCGCATTGTGCCGGGCAGCATTCAGCGCGAAGCCCGGCAGGTAAACCACCGGGTAGGCTGGCGGGGCTGCCCGGTACCCGCGCGGGTTGCCGAGCCCGGCCTGACCCTGGCCGCGTGGCGCGGGCTGCGGGTGGCCTTTGTAAGCAGCCGCCTGAGTCTGGCCCGCCAGCCGCTGCCCGGCCCCGACGCCATTGTGCTGCGGCGCAACGCCCGCGTAAAGCCCGCGGAGCTGGCCGCCATTTTCGGGACCAAAGCCCCTGTTATTTTCGATTCTTCGTGCAAAAGCTGGTACGTGGCTCGGCAGGACTCGGTATTGCAGGTGGCTGGTTTTCAGACCTATGATGTAACCGCACGCGGGGCATTCACCGTTCAGGTAAGACAGTAGGAGGGGTAACCGCCGGGCTTCGGCGAAACTTGTAGGCCCCGGCCTACGCTATAGCATGTATAGTAGCATCAATTTTGTTACGTTTGGTTTTCGCGTCCTTTGGCTCTAGCTGCTCCGCGAGGGGGTAGTTCTCTGCTTGGGAAGCCTTCCTCTCACCGATTGCAACGCGCCGGACTATGGAAAATATGCCCACTCAGGAGTTGGAAGACCTCCGTTTCATTCGCTATGAGGCGCAGGATCTTATCGGATACATCACCCTCAACCGGCCCGAAAAGCGCAACGCTCTCAGCGCCGATATGGTCACGGAGCTCAAGCAGGCCTTCGAGTTTGCCGAGGACGACGAGGCGTGCAAAGTAATTGTACTGCGGGCCGAGGGCGACGTGTTCTGCGCGGGCGCCGACCTGGGCTACATCCAGGAGTTGCAGGGCTTCGGCTACACCGATAACCTGGCCGACTCTACCCACCTCATGCAGCTCTTCCACCAGATTTATACCCTCAAAAAAGTGGTAATCGGGCAGGTGCAGGGCCACGCCCTGGCCGGCGGCTGTGGGCTGGCTACCATCTGCGACTTCGCCTTTGCCGTACCCGAAGCCAAGTTTGGCTACACGGAGGTGAAAATTGGGTTTCTGCCTGCCATTGTCAGCGTGTTTCTGCTGCGCAAAATAGGGGAGGCGCGCACCAAGCAGCTCCTGCTCACCGGCGACGTGATTCCGGCCCAGCAGGCCCTCGACTTTGGGCTGGTGAATTTCCTGGTGCCCCGGGCCGAGCTGGCCGACAACGTGTACCGATTTGCGCGCCGCCTGTGCGTGGAGAACTCGGCCCAGAGCATGGAAACCACCAAGGAAATGCTGGCCCGCGTGCCGGAAATGCCTCTGGAGGACAGCCTGCGCTACGCCGCACGCATGAATGCCGAAGCCCGCGCCTCTGACGACTGCCGTCGGGGTATTGCCGCCTTCTTGGCCAAAGAGAAAATAACTTGGGAGAATTAATGCTCTCCTTTCCTGATGGTAGATCAGATAACAGCCGCCCCACAAAAGGCGGCTGTTGCTTTGCCGGTAAGGGATCTGGCAACAGAGTGCAGTAGTAAAATCTGATAAGCTGCTGCGTCTGAACGGCAGTTTCCGGGAAGATTGGTAACTTTCTCCCTTAAACTTTTTCAAACTTCTCAACAGTGCGGCGGTTTTAGCCCCATGACAACGCTGGCAGCCGTGGCCGTTACGACGGCTACCTTTCTCGGAATGGAGTTCGTGGCCTGGTTTATGCACCGATTTGTGCTACACGGGCCGCTGTGGTTTTTGCACCGCTCGCACCATGTGCGGCACCCGCACCGCTTCGAGCGCAACGACTTCTTTTTTCTGTTCTACGGCTCGCTGTCGATGCTGCTCATCATCTATGGCTCCGATGCCAAGGACTTCCGGTTCTGGATGGGGGTAGGCATTGCCGCCTACGGCACGCTTTATTTCTTCGTGCATGACGTGCTCATTCACGGTCGGCTGCGATTCTGGCGGAAGTCGCGCAACACCTACCTGCGGGCCCTGAACATGGCGCACAAAATGCACCACAAAACCACTGGCCGCGACGGCTCCGAGGAATTTGGCCTGCTGTGGGTATCGCCAAAATATTTCGCGCTGGCCTTGCGCAAGCCCGCCCCAACGCGGGTGCTCCGTTCGCCACAGTCTGGCGCTACGGTATAAGTAATTGAGAGGGAGAACAGTATCGTGGGACAATTTTCTATCAGCGACCTGGAGCATCTTTCCGGCATCAAGGCGCACACTATTCGCATCTGGGAGCAGCGCTACGGTATTCTCCGGCCCGTGCGCACCGCCACCAACATCCGCACCTACTGCGACGACGACCTGCGCCGCCTGCTGAATGTGGCTACCCTGTGCAACCGGGGCTACCGCATCTCGCAGGTGGCTAAGCTCACGGAGCAGGAGCTGGCCAACGCCGTTGTTTCCTGCGACGACGACGCGCACAACTATTGCCAGCAGGTAAACGGGCTGCTGGCCGCCATGCTGGAAATGAACGAGTTGCAGCTGACCAGCCTGTTCAACCGGGCTATTCAGCAGGCGGGCTTTGAGCAGGCTATTCTGCATGTGGCCTATCCCTTTCTGCAGCGCATAGGGGTGATGTGGCAGACGGGCACCGTTAATCCGGCCCAGGAGCATCTGGTTACCAACCTCCTGCGCCAGAAGCTGCTGGCCGCTACCGATGCGCTGGCGCCCGTGCAGCCGGCCACTTCCCGGCGCTGGGTGCTCTTTCTGCCCGAGGGAGAGATGCACGAACTGGCCCTGTTGTTCATGAACTACATCCTGCGGGCCCGGGGCCACCATGTGCTGTACCTGGGCCAGAACCTGCCCATATCGGAGCTGAAGGCCGTGTGCACGGCCTACCAGCCCTACGCCGCCCTCACAGTGCTGACGGCCGTGCCGGAACGGGATGAGGTACAGGATTTTGTGAATGAGCTGCACCAGACCTGCCCCGACATCGCGCTGTTTTTGTACGGCCCATTGGCTCAGCTTAATTTCAAAATGCCGCCCAATGCGGTTCGGCTGCGGTTAATTACCGATTTTATTGCCCTGGCCGAAGGCATCTGCGCCTGCGCCTGCGACCGTAAGGTGGAGCTACCCACCGAGGCTTCATAAAAGCATAACCTATTCTTGTTCAACAAACCTGCCGCCCGGCCGTAGGAGTAACATCCATTCGGCCGGGCGTTTGCGTAGGTATGGGATAGAAATGCCGACGAACAATGAACTGGAAGGCTGGTTGTTGAAAGGCGGAATGTTTGTGGTCGGGCTCTGATTTTCAGATAGATACTTAGTAGTTGATTGATTTTCAGAGCAGAAAGGCGCGGGGGGAAAAATAAATTGATGTAGGTACTGGTATTTTCAGATACGCTCGTATATTTGTTTAACCTTTTGCCACGAAAAGCTAAACAAGTATGACCTCTTTGGAATTCACAAACCAGGTACAGAAGATTTCCTACTCCCTTAAGCCCGTGGCGATGAACCTGACCCGCGACGCCGACGATGCTAAGGACCTGGTCCAGGAAACCCTGCTCAAAGCGCTGCTGAACAAGGACAAGTTCAAGGCGGGCACCAACCTGAAGGCATGGTTGTACACCATCATGCGCAACACCTTCATCAACAACTACAACAAGATTACCAAGCGCAATAGCAATATTGATAGCACGGAGTATTTCCAATATTTTAATACCGACGAAAACTACATTACGCACAACGGTGCTACCTCCGATTTCGTAGTAACTGATATCAACGAAGCCATTGCCGGTCTTTCTGCCGACTACCGGACTCCGTTCATGATGTACTACATCGGCTACAAGTACCTGGAAATTGCAGAGAAGCTGCAGATTCCGATTGGAACCGTCAAGAACCGTATTCACATCGCCCGCAAAGAACTTAAGCAGGCGCTGAAGACATACGCCCCCGGCGTGTAGGGAATAGGGAGAGAGTACAGACCCGCCCCGGGCGTATCGCGGGCCGCGGACAACGTTAGCTTCTGGCGGCGTGGTTCGCGGCCCGTCTGTTTTTGCGGGGTAGGGGCCCGGCGCGGCCTGTTTCCGAAACATCTGTCGAGCTTGGTAGTATTTATCCGGAAGGGCGAGGTGCCGGCTTCTATCTGGATACTTCTCATCTTCGCACACCAATCCCATCCTTATTTCTGCTCGCTTGACTACCGCCTCTACTTCTAAACACGTTCTGGTTATCGGGGCGGGCTTTGCCGGGCTGGCCGCCGCTACTTCCCTGGCTCAGCGCGGCTACCGCGTCACCATTCTGGAGAAAAACGAAGGCCCGGGCGGCCGGGCCCGCGTGTTCCGGGCCGAGGGCTTTACCTTCGATATGGGGCCGAGCTGGTACTGGATGCCTGATATTTTCGAGCAGTATTTCGCTCGTTTCGGCAAGAAGGTTTCGGATTACTACGAGCTGGTGCGCCTGGACCCCTCGTACCAGGTCGTGTTCAAAAATCAGGAGACGGTAGATATTCCGGCCCGTATGGAGGAGCTGCGGGCACTATTTGAACACTACGAGCCCGGCAGCGCCGCCCGCCTCGATGAGTTTCTGCGGCAGGCTGCCTATAAGTACGAGGTAGGCATTGGCAAATTCGTGCACATGCCCGGCCGTTCCCTGCTGGAGTTCATGGACCCGCGCCTGGTAGTAAATGCTGTGCGGCTGGATCTGCTGCAGAGCATGCACAAGCACGTGCGCAAGTTTTTCAAGGACCCGCGTCTGCTGGAGTTGGTGGAGTTTCCGGTGCTGTTCCTGGGGGCTACCTCCGATAATACCCCGGCCCTGTACTCCCTCATGAACTACGCCGACCTGGCCCTGGGCACCTGGTACCCCATGGGCGGCATGCACAAAATTGTGGAAGGCATGGTGCAGCTGGCCCAGGAGCGCGGCGTGCAGATTGAATACAACGCACCCGTGCAGGAAATTGTAGTGGAGCGCGGCCGCGCCACGGGCGTGCAAACCGCTGCCGGCTTCCGGGCCGCCGATGTGGTAGTGGCCGGCGCCGACTACCACCATGCCGAGCAGCACCTGCTGGCCCCCGAGTGGCGCCACTACGACGAGAAATACTGGGATGCGCGTACGATGGCGCCATCGTCGTTGCTGTTTTACGTGGGCGTAAACAAGCGCCTACCCCAGCTGCGGCACCACAACCTGTTCTTCGACGAGGATTTCAGCCTGCACGCCGAGGAAATTTACGAGGACCCGAAGTGGCCCACCCGCCCCCTGTTTTACGTGTCGGCCCCATCGCAGACCGACCCCTCGGTAGCGCCCGAAGGCTGCGAAAACCTGTTCCTGCTGATTCCGGTGGCCCCCAACCTAACTGACCCGGAGGAAACCCGGGAGCATTACTACCACCTGATTATGGACCGGCTGGAGCGCCACTGCGGCACCAGCATCCGCGACGCGGTGGTGTATAAGCGCAGCTACGCCCACCAGGATTTCGTGCAGGATTACAATAGCTATAAGGGCAACGCCTACGGCCTGGCGAATACGTTGCGCCAAACGGCCATCCTGAAGCCAGCGCTTAAAAGCAAAAAAGTTAGTAATCTGTATTTTACGGGTCAGCTTACGGTGCCCGGTCCTGGCGTACCGCCTTCTCTGATATCGGGGCAGGTAGTGGCCGGAGAGATAGAAAAAGAAAACTAAGCAGGAAACGCTCCTTCCTGAAGTAGCTGGCTTTCCGTTACTTCAGGGGGTAGCAGCTCCCGCCAATTAAAAACATCAGTAGCTAAAAACAGCCATCCGTTGGACCACGTTGCTCTTTTCACCGAAACCAGCCGGGCGTGTAGCAAGCTGATAACCAAACGTTACAGCACCTCTTTCACGCTGGGTATCCGCACCCTTGATAAGCGGTTTCACCTGCCGGTGTACTCGGTGTATGGCTTCGTGCGCTGGGCCGATGAAATCGTGGATACCTTCCACGAACACGATAAGGCGGCACTGTTTCAGGACTTTAAGCGCCAGACCTACGAGGCCCTGGACCTGCGCATCAGCCTGAACCCCGTGCTGCACGCTTTCCAGGACGTGGTGCATGAGTACGGTATCGATCGGGAGTTTATCGACGCTTTCCTGTTCAGCATGGAAATGGACCTCGACGACCGGAGCTACAATCAGTCGCTGTATGAGCAGTACATCTATGGCTCGGCGGAGGTGGTAGGGCTAATGTGCCTGCGCATTTTCTGTGAGGGCGACGAGGCCATGTTCCAGCGCCTACGCGAGCCGGCGCGGCGGCTGGGCTCGGCATTCCAGAAAATAAATTTTCTGCGCGACATCCGCTCCGACTTCGAGGAGCGGGGGCGCGTGTACTTCCCCGGCGTGCAGTACGAGCGGTTCACCGACGAAGTAAAACAGCGCATAGAGGCCGATATACGGCTGGATTTTGAGGCAGGCTACGCTGGAATTGTGCAGCTACCGCGGGCCGCGCGATTGGGCGTGTACCTGGCTTATGTGTACTACCTCAAGCTCTTCCATAAGATTCGGCAGCTGCCAGCTCAACGTATCCTGGGTGAGCGGGTGCGCGTACCTAACAACACCAAGCTATTGCTGCTGTTAGGCTCTTACTTCCGGTATCGGCTGGCGCGGGTATAGCAAAACTGACCTTCAGCCCGGATTTTATGAACAACTTTGCAGCCGCTTGCTTCTCCTTTGTTCTACGAATCCTGCGCCGCGTGAAGCTGCTCCGACTTCTGTTTCTCTCTTTTCTCCTGACCCTCTCTGCCCTCGTGTCCACCGAAGCCAATCCATACGCCGTAACCCATTTGCGCCGCCAGTACCAGCAGGCCGCCGCCAATAAAGAAGCCGGCGAGAAGTTCTACCAGCTCATGGCTGCCTACACCAAGCAGGACGCCGTGGTGCTGGCCTACAAAGCAGCCGCCGAGGCCATCCGGGCCCGCGACGCTTCCATGTTCAACAAGCTCACCTACGTGCAGAACGCCAGCAAGCTGTTTGAGCAAGCCGTAAAGCTGGACTCTGATAACGCTGAAATCCGGTTTCTGCGCCTGAGCGTGGAAAGCAACCTGCCCGGCTTCCTGGGTCTGAGCCCGCACGTAGAGGAAGACCGTCAGTTTCTGGTTTCTACCCTGCTCCGGCACCCCAACTCCGGCCTCGATGCCGAGTCGTTTGGGCTGGTGCGCACCTTTCTGGTAGATCGGGGGCACGTTTCCGATGCCGAGGCCCAGAAGCTGAGGCAGCTTTAAGGCTTCCTACCCCTGGTTTTGCTGAAAAAGCTCCTGCCACGCAGGAGCTTTTTTGTTGGGGCACCGCCGGGTTGCGGCTTGGTCGAGGGGGTAGGAGGAAGCCTGCTCCGAACCAACGTGCTGCCCGCTAGCTATGGTCCGGATATCTTTGGCACGTTTTGAGCGGGTAGCACATGCCCGAAAAAAGCAGCAGGCAGCACATCAAAAGCGCTGCTCCTGCGTTTCCAGGGCTCCCTGCGCTTTGTAAGCGCTCCTGCCTTTCGTAATTCTCTCTTATAACTTGATGAAATCAGCTCTAATCCTGACGGTTGCCCTGACTACTGTTTCTCTGGCGCAGGCCCAGCAAATCACGCTCAAAGGCCGGGTAGTGGATGAGAAGCACCAGCCCGTGCCTTTCGCTACGGTAGCCCAGGCGGTCAATGAGCCGGGCACGGCCACCAACGAAGCGGGCGAGTTCAGCCTGCGCGTAGCCAAAGTGCCCCAGAAAATAACCGTCATCAGCCTGGGCCACGCGCCTACCACCATTGAGGTTAAATCCGCGACAGACCCTATTCTGATAACGCTGAGCTCCAGCACGGTAGCTCTGCCCGAAGTGCGGGTGCGCAACCCGGAGCAGGTAGCCACGGAACTGGTGAAGCGTGCCTACGCCAAGCTGGCTCGTCACCAGAAGCAGGAGCAGTACGGCAAGGCTTTCTACCGGCAGAAGCAGCGGCACAATAGCGAGTACTCTGAGTTTCTGGATGCCTTTTATGATGTTCGCTTCACCAACCAGGGCATAGGCGGCTGGCAGCTGGAGCAGGCCCGCTACGCTACCGCCGCCGAAGAAACCGGGGTAGATATGAGCAACTTCTCGGCCGCCGTGCGCCTCATTCCGGTGTTTGAGCCCAAGCCCAGTCGTCGGACGCTGGCCGTGCCGCTGAGCCCCCTGGCCGAAAAGCAATTCAAATTTCATCTGCGCGAGGTACTGCAGGACAAAGGCCAGGAAACGGCCGTTATCGACTTCACTCCGCGGCTCGACTTAAACCAGCCGGCCACGTTCGGCACGCTGTACCTCGACTTCAAAACGGCGGCTATCCGGCGCGTAGAGTCCAACGTGCCCATTGGGAATCTGATGACACTGCAGTTCTCTGAAGGCACTACGCTGGCTTCGCAAAGCTTCCGGATGGTTACGGATTTCAGCCCCGCCAACGATTCCCTGAGCCGCCTGCAGTCCGTGCGGGCCGATCAGCGCATTGTGCTCAGCTACCAGGGCAAGCCCGACACCACCGAAATCAGCGGTAACCTGTTTTTCTATCAGAATACCGCCAAACCCGCTGCCAAGGGCTACAAGACAACGGGCGTGAACTACAACGACCTGAAGCAGGCCATGAAGCAGAACTACAACGCCAAGTTCTGGCGCGACCGGGAAGTGCTGCGCGCCAGCCCGGTAGAAGAGCAGGTAATCCGGGATTTAGAAAAGCGGAAGGCTTTCGGCTCGTTTTAGCAACAAGCAGGAGCTGAGCGACCAGCAAAGTTTCTCATTTCTGGAATCTAAATCGGATATTGTCGCATAGATAAGTGGCAACCTGCACGCTTTGACGGTGGCTTGCAATCAGCCAGGGGTCTATCCGGCGGCCGGATTAAAGGTGGTCGTTACGGTTGGTATTTGTAGATTGTAGTGTCAATGGTTGGATTATCAAGATGTTAACTTTATGCGGTTGCCTGTTGTTAGGGAAGCAGGTTAGGCTACGCGTGGCAAGCGGAGTAACAAACTCCTTGTATCTTCTGCCCGTTGTAACCTTCTGGTCACCTCGACAGTTACTCTGTTAGTATGCCGCACCACCTGAGCGTCCGTATCGACCCCAATTCTGGCTTCTGCTTCGGCGTAATCTATGCTATTCAGATGGCCGAGGACCTGCTTGACGAGCAGGGGTACTTGTATTGCCTCGGCGACATCGTGCACAACGATGAAGAGGTCGAGCGCCTGGAGCAGCGCGGCCTGCGCATCATCAACTACGAGGAGCTGGCCCAGTTGCGCAACGAAGCTGTGCTTATTCGGGCCCACGGCGAGCCGCCCAGCACCTACCAGATGGCCCTGGAAAACAATCTGACCCTGGTGGACGCCTCCTGTCCCGTAGTGCTGAAGCTGCAGAATCGCATCAAGACCAGCTACGACCGCCAGGACCAGATTTTCATCTACGGTAAGCACGGCCACGCCGAGGTGCGTGGGCTGCTGGGGCAAACCAGCGGCAACGCGGTGGTATTTGAGAACCTGGAGGAGCTGTTGCGCCACGAGCTGCCAGCCAACATTACCCTCTACAGCCAGACCACCAAGAGCACCAACTCCTTCTACCGAATCAAGGACGAGCTGGAGCAGCGCGGCTACCTGGTAAACGCCAACGACACGATTTGTCGCCAGGTAAGCAACCGCGACAAAGACCTGCGGAAGTTCGCGGCCCAGTTCGACCAGGTGGTATTTGTGTCGGGCACCAAAAGCTCCAACGGCAAAGTGCTATACCAGGTCTGCAAGGAAACCAACCCGGCTACTCACTTCATTTCCAAGGTAGAAGAGCTGTGCCCTTCCTGGTTTCAGCCGGGGCAGTCGGTGGGTATTTGCGGCGCTACCAGCACGCCCATGTGGCAGATGGAGCAGGTCCGCGACGCTCTACTGGCCCTTTAACTGCGTTCGGAAGCTGATGCGTGAGCTGGAAGTACATAGCTCGTTACCCGAAGCTGGTCTGGAAACAGCGTTTGCTGCTACCCCGTCGCGCCGGGTGAAGCCTACCTCCCTCGGGAGCAAAGGCGTGCTGATGGCCCTGCTTATTGTGGCTACCTGGGCCGGGCTGCTGACCTACCTCCTGGCGTTCTATGAGCCCAACTGGCGCATGCCCTGGCCCTACCTGTTGGCGCTGGTGCAAATGCACCTCTACACGGGGCTCTTCATCACGGCCCACGACGCCATGCACGGGGTGGTCAGCCCAAACAAGCGACTGAACAACTTTATCGGGACCCTGACGGCGGGCCTGTTTGCCTTCAACTGGTTTCCGCGGATGCTGCCCAAGCACCACGCCCACCACCGCCACGTTGCCACCCCCGAGGACCCCGACTTTCACGACGGCCGCCACCCAGGCTTTCTGTTTTGGTTTGTGCGCTTTGCCTGGAACTACGTAACCGTGGCGCAGGTGCTGCTGATGGCCCTCACGTATAACGTGCTGAAGCTGTTTTTCCCGCAGGCCAACGTTATTGCCTTCTGGATGGTACCGGCCGTGCTAGCTACGCTGCAGCTGTTTTACTTCGGTACCTACCTGCCTCACCGCGGCGAGCATGCCCCCGAGAACCCGCATAAGTCGCGCAGCCAGTTGCGGCAGCATATATGGGCTTTCGTGAGCTGCTACTTTTTCGGGTATCACTACGAGCACCATGACCAGCCCTACCTGCCGTGGTGGCGGCTGTGGCGGGCCAAGGAAGCCGCGGAAAAAGCCGCTGCCTAGTTCTGGCGCCGGATCAGGGAGCGGTTCACGATGCGCTCCGTTACCCGTTCCCGGTAGGTTTGTCCCAGGGGCAGGGCGTGGCCGCCTACCTTCACCTCCAGGTTACTGACGGAATCAATGCGGGCTGCGTTGACCAGGTAGGAGCGGTGCGTCCGGATGAAGAGGCCCGGCGGCAGCTGCTCTTCCAGGTTTTTCAGGTTGACCAGCGTCAGGTGCGTACGGCCATCCGACGTATTGATTTTGGTGAAGTCCTTCAGGGCCTCAATGTAGAGCACCTCGCGGTAGTGCAGGCGCACAAACTGGGCATCGGTGCGGATAAAGAAGGAACCCCAGCCAGTCAGGGCATCGGCCTGGGCGTCGGAGCCCACGGTGTTCACGCGCAGAATACCGGCTACCTTATTTACGGCCCGCAGAAAGCGGTCCAGGGAAATAGGCTTCAGCAAAAAGTCGATGACATCGAGGTTAAAGCCTTCCATGGCGTATTGGGGGTAGGCCGTCATGAGCACCACCAGCGGAGGTTGCTGCAGGGAGCGAACTAAATCCAGCCCGCTGAGGTGGGGCATGGTCACATCCGAAAACAGCACCTGCACCTGGTTTTCCATGAGGTAGCGGTGCGCGTCCAGCGGGTCAGTGAAAGCGGCTTTTACATCCAGGATGTCGGTCATCACCACGTAGGCCTGTAACAGGTCCAGCACAAGCGGATCGTCATCGAGAAGCAGGCAGGTGATCTTCATATGAGCACTATCGTTCCGGAGAATAGCCTCAATATAAAAAGATAAAATCGAATCGTCTTATTATTTATTGAAAGAAAACAATTTTAGACGGGTTCAGGAGTTTGCTGGTCTACTTTATGCGGGAGTTGCTATACTTTGATGGGTTCTATAAGTAGTACATTGTTAACTTCTTCCGTAAACAGAAATACTGTCGTTACAGATTTTCGCTGCTTTTAGCCTATTGCTGTCCGCTGCTGAGTGGGTAGTTCTTTTCGTCCGTTCCGGCTATGAAAACTATTCCTGCCCCCGCCCCGTCCGCCGCGCAGCCCGTAGTGCTCGGCGTAACACTCACCATTGCCCACCACGAAGGTTTGCGCCGGTCGTTGCGCACGGCGTTTGGGCTGAGCACCCGGGCCATCAACCTCCGGATAGACCCCGGCATGGACCTGATTTTTCTGTGCGAAACCACCTTGCCCGGCACGCTGCCATGCCTGGCCTCGCTAACTCACCCCAGCGTTACGGCGGTTACCCTGCGCGAGGCCTACCTGACCTGGGACCAGCCGGCGGGCCAGGCCATTGGCCGGGGTACGCCCACCCTGGGGGCGCTGGAAAGCGGCAGCTGCTTCCTGACGGCCAACAGCCGCAAAATTCCCATTGCCACCTTCGGCCCCCACAACATCCACTCCTCGCGTATTGATATGGAGCTGCAGGGCCAGCCGAATCTGCTGGAGTTTCTGCGCTCCGAGTGGTTTACCCTCGAAATTTCGGGTACCAACCGCCGCCGCCTCACGCGTCCGCTGGCGTTTCAGGCCAACCTGCAGTTCGAAATCCAGATGGTGCCCGTTCCACCGGCCGCTGCCTGAATCCATGGTCCTTCATCACAGAAAAAGCCCGCCTGCAAGGTGCAGACGGGCTTTTCTATGGATATGACTCAGGCCAGACTAGTGAGTGGCGTTGGTTTTCTTGCAGCAGTCGGGTAGCCGGTCGTAGGCGCGGGCCTCAGCAGTTTTGTCGTCGGCATCGTAGCCGGTTTGCTGCACGGCGGCGCGGAGGGCATCAGCGGAGGTTTTATCGGGGCGGTAGGTAACCGTCAGGATTTTGCTCGGAACGTCGAGGTTGGCTTGCTGCACGCCCTTCTCGTAGGCCATGGCCTTTTCCAGACGCGACTTGCACATGTCGCACACGGCCGAGGTTTTCACCTGCAGCGTTTCCGTGGCCGGGCCTTTGGCCTTGGGCTTGCTGCCCTGGGCAAACGTGCTAACGGAAAGGAACAGGAAGGAGAAAGCGAGGAAGAAGGAAGTCAGAAGTTTCATAAAGAAGAAACAGCAAGGGGTTAAAAGAAAGTGCCGGCTGCCCTGGTGAAAGAAGCGTGCCAAATGTACGCGCCGGTAAAGCCCGACGCTAGTTAATGGTAAACCGCAGGCCGGCGTAAGTCATGCGACCATAAATCGGCCCCCAGATCATGGCCGCGTCAAAGTCAGGGCCGAAGGGGGCGTAGGCACCCTGAATGGGGTTGCGCTGGCGGTAGTTGGTCAGGTTCTCTACCCCCGCGTACACCTCAAACCGTTTGAAAGCGCGGGTGAGCTGGGTGTTGAGCAGGGCGTAGCGCGGAGCAAAGGACAGCGTACTTTCGCCCGAGCCGTGCAAGTGGCCTTCGCCGCCCGGCGCGTGGGCCAGGGGGCGCTTGCCGAAACCCTGCACCGTGAAATCGGCCCGCCACTTATCGAAGGCAGTAGCGTAGCCCAGGTTCAGGAACAGCCGGTGCCGGGGCGTGAGCACCTTGGGCAGCAGTTCGCCATTATAGGTGGTCTTTACGTCAAGGTACTTGTAGGCGGCTTTGGCGTGCAGCCCTTTCACCGGCTCAACCTGCACCTCAGCCTGGAAGCTGCGCGAGTAGGAGCGCCCGCCCGTAACATCCAGGTTGGTGATAATCAGCTGCTCGGGGTTGGTATAAGGGTCCGTTACTACCTGGTTCTGAAACTCGGTGTGGTAGTAGTCGGTGATGAACGTACCCGGGCGGCCGAAGGCGTTGAAATACTGCGTGAAGGAGCCACCCACGTTCCAGGCCGTTTCGGGCCGTAGCACCGGGCTAATCACAAACTCACGGGAGCTGACCAGCATGCCGGAGTTTTCGGCAATGGGGTTGGCTGTGCGGAAGCCCCGGCCGGCGGCCAGGCGCAGCACAGTGTTTTTGGCTGGGTCGTACTTCACGTTCAGGCGCGGAGTGAGGTACCAGCCGTAGAGGTTGTGACGGTCGAGGCGCAGGCCGCCTACCACCGTCAGGTTGCGGCTGTTCTGGTAGGTGTACTCCGCGAAGGCGCCGGGCACCTGCTCCAGGCGGTTGCGGTGCTCCCGGGCGTAGCGCTGGGCGGGCGTTTCGGTGGGATAGGTGAAGCCGGTTTTGTACACCTCGCGGTAGTCGTCGTGCAGGAAGCTCAGGCCCGCGCGGTAGGTGTGGGCCGTGGTACCAATGATGCTCTGGAACAGCAAGGTAGCCTGCCCGGTGCGCTGGGTGCCATCGTAGGTCCGCACCCCATAGCGGGAAGTAAAATCATGGTCAGTGCCGCTGAGCATCAGCCCCAGGCTCTGGTAGGGCCGGCCGGGCCAGGTGTAGCTGGTTTTGGCGTAGCCGGTGTAGCGGTTGGTTTCCTGGGTGGTGCCGTAGAAGCCACCGGGGTTTTCCTCGCGGTATCCCAGCTGGCCGCCCTGGCGCGTTTCCCGCAGAGCGCCTACCCCTACCTCCATTACCAACCCTTTGCCCGAGAGGTATTTCCACTTGTTGAACAGGTTGTACTGGGTAGCCAGCGGCAGGTCCAGGAAGCCGTCCTGGTTGCGGTCCACGCGGCGGCCCAGGTGGTCGGTGTGCAGCAGCAGAGCGGTGCTTACCTTTTTGCTGATGGGCGTGGCCAGGTTCAGGTTGATGTCGAACTTACCCAGGTCGTTGCCATAGGCGTTAAACAGCAGCCGCTCAGCTTTATCGGGCTCCTTGAGGCGCACATTCACCTGGCCCGAAATGCTTTCGTAGCCATTCACCACCGAGCCCATGCCTTTGATAATATCGATGCTCTCAATCCAGGGGCCAGCCAAGTAGCCTAGGCGGTAAGGCGAGGCCAGCCCGCGCAGCGCCGGCTGGTTATCAATGGTAAGCAGGGAGTAAGCCCCATCCAGACCCAGCAGCTGAATCTGCTTGGCGCCCGACACGGCATCGGTGGTAGAAACCTCTACGGAGGCGTTTGTTTCAAAGCTTTCGGCCAGGTTGCAGCAGGCCGATTTGGTCAGGTCGCGGCTGGTGATAACCTGGGTATTGGTGGGCGTGAGGCCAGAGTAGGAGGGGGCGCGGCCTTCCACCGTTACCTCGCCCAGCTCAGCGGAGCGGCGCAGCGGGATGCGCAGGTAGCTACTCCCGGGGGCTTGCACCGTATCGGGGAGGTAGCCCAGGAAGTTGATAATCAGGCGGGCGTCGGAGCCCATAGGGCGGGCCAGGGAAAAAGAGCCCTGGTCATCAGTGGTGGCGGCGGTAGTAGGGGCGCTCAGCCAGCGCACTACCGCGCCCGGTACGGGCGAGTTGGTACTACCATCGAGCACCTGCCCGCGCACGGGGGCCGTGGAAGCATCGGGAGTTTGGGCCGCAGCAGCAAGGGCGCTACCCAGCACAAAGCTGGCGGCCGTCAGCAGACGGCCCGGACCGGGAAAAGAGTTCATATCGTCAGGAAGTTAAGGTTTCTCTTCGGAAGCCCAACAAGGCGGTCTGGCCCTGTCGGGAACAGATGCGGAAGAGAAACCCTAGACGATGAGGACACCCACAAACGTGAGCAGCACCCGCCCGGCCCGTAAGGGCGGCGAGGAGTCGGCGGCATGCCAGCGGGCTTCGGCGAGCCGCAAGGGGGTAGGGGGGACTGAGGGCCACACGGTAGCCGCGGGCCACGCGGGCATCAGGGCTGGTACGGGGGCTTTTACCCAGGCCAGCTCCGCTGAGGGCGCATCCAGCTTATGAAAGTGAGCGCCAAACTCGCAGCACGCCTTGTTCAGCTGGGCCTTGTTGGTCCGGTGCGAATCGGGGCCGGCCGCAGGCTTGGGAGCCGGGCAGCCGTGCCGCTCCGGACTGAAAATAACGGACGCCGTGTGCTTGCCGCTTTCCCGGCAGGTATGCTGCTGCACTGCCAAGCCTACCGAGGTGGTAAGCACCAGCAGAGCCAGCCAGATGCTGAAGAGCCGATGACGAAGCGGGCGTTTCATTACCCTGCAAATATACGACATAGCTGCCGCTTGCTCAGGTACAGAATCCGGAAACAAAAGGTGCGGAATCTTTTCCTACCCCCTTCGTGCAAGCTCAACCCTTAGCCTGACCATTAAGCTACTTGGTGGCGACTGACATTCTGGCAAGCCTAGTTTCTTCTACCCCCTCAATTTTCCAAAAAGGCTTCTGATCGGCCCAAAAAGGCCTGTTTTGTAAGTGGTAGAAAATGGTAAATCGTGGTGGCCTTTTCCGGCGGGTTCCGTACTTTTGCTATACCCCGTTCCCATGCCCAATCTTCCCACACATGATAACCCAGCTGCTCTCCGGCGAATACGAGTGCAAGCTCGACCCCAAAGGTCGGCTGGTGCTGCCGGCGAAGGTGAAGGCCAACCTGCCCGAAGCCTCCGGCAATCAGCTGGTGCTGGTGCGCGGGTTTGAGCCCTGCCTGGTGCTCTACCCCCGGGCCGCGTGGCGCGTGATTCATGAGAAGGTGATGGCGCTGGACGAGTTTAATGAGGAGTACCGGCAGTTTCAGCGTAACTTCTTTCGGGGCATGACGGAGGTAGAGCTGGACACCATCGGGCGGTTTATGCTGCCCCGCACCATGCTGCGCTACGCCGGCATCGAGAAGGAAGCCATTATTGTGGGGCTGGGAAACCGCTGCGAAATTTGGGACCCGGAGCGCTACAATGACTTCCTCATCAAAGACCAGCAGAGCTTCTCGAAGCTGGCCCAGAAATTTTTGACCACCGAAACCGGCCCTGGCGGCCCCCTGGCCGCATGAGCAACGCCTTGAACGATTACGAAAACGATACCGCCTACCACCGCCCCGTGATGCTGCGCGAGTGCCTCGAAGGCCTTAACCTACAGCCCGGCGGCCGCTACGTAGATGTTACCTTCGGCGGGGGCGGGCACTCCGCCCGGATCCTGGAGCGGCTGGACGAGACGGGTCACCTCTACAGCTTCGACCAGGACGCCGATGCCGAGCGGGAGGCTGAAAAGCTGGCCCGGCCCCAGTTTACCTTCATCCGCAGCAACTTCCGCTACCTCCACCAGGAGCTCAAACGCCACGGCGCCCTGCCCGTAGATGGGCTGCTGGCCGATTTGGGCGTGTCGTCGCACCAGTTCGATACGCCCGAGCGCGGCTTCAGCACCCGTTTCGATGGTCCTCTGGACATGCGTATGAACCCTGATGGCGACGACGCTTCAGCCGCTGATATTATCAATGAGTATTCGGAGACCGAGCTACACCGCATCTTCGGGATGTACGGTGAGGTAACCAACGCCCGCACGCTGGCCGCTACGGTGGTATCGGCCCGGCGGGGGCAGAGCATTACCACCATTGCCGCCCTGAAAAAGGCCATTGCGCCCTGCACGCCTCGTGGCAAGGAAAACAAGTACCTGGCCCAGGTTTTCCAGGCCCTGCGCATTGAAGCCAACGACGAAATGGCGGCCCTGCAGCAAATGCTGGAGCAAACGGCCCAGGTGTTGCGCCCCGGCGGCCGCCTAGTGGTGATGAGCTACCATTCCTTGGAAGACCGGCTGGTGAAGAACTTCATTGCCAAAGGCAAATTCTTTGGGGAAGTAGAGAAAGACCTGTTCGGTCGCACCAGTGTGCCCTTCGAGGCTCTTACCCGCAAACCGGTGGAGGCCTCTTCTGAAGAAATAGCTCTGAACAGCCGGGCCCGCTCGGCCAAGCTGCGCATCGCAATTAAAAACTGAGCATGGCTACCAATACCCTCCGATCGGCGAATCAGCCCCGTGTAAATGCCCCGCGGCAGGTGGCGCCCATCGCGCCCGAGCCGGTGCGCCCGCCCGAGCCGGAGCCTACCCCTCCGCCTCGCCCCAAGGCTCCGCGGGAGCCTCGGCCGGCGGCCCAGAAGCGTAGCACCTGGAGTGTGTTTTCGCTGCTGGAGCGCGTAACCAGGGTTGATGGGCTGTTTCGGGAAGGCTTGCCGGTGCGCTACCTGCCCCACCTGCTCTTTATTATGTTTCTGACGCTGGTGTACATCGGCAATACGCACTACGCCACCCGCATGAACCGCAGCATCCAGAAGCTGAAGCTGGAAACTGAGGACCTGCGCGCCGACTACACCACCCTGAAATCGGACTACATGGAGGCCAGCAAGCAAAGCGAGGTAGCCCGCAAAGTGGCCGCCTACGGCTTAGTGGAAAGCTCCTCGCCGCCCTTCCGGATTACCGTGCCCGCCGGTCGCCTCGATGAGGCCGAGCTGGATATGCTACCCCTGCTGACGGCTGACTCGGTGGCCGCCATGACGGCCCGGGCCAAGGCCGATTCCTTGCGCCGGGCCGGTGGGCCATCGGTGGGCGACTCGGTAGAGGTAGGCGCGCCGCCCGTTCCCATCGGCACCGACCTCAACGGCGAGCCTGCTACTGAATCTACCACTTCCAATCGTTCAGCCCAACCGCGCCGCAATGAAAGGAAACGTTAAAAAGAGCATTGTAACCCGCGTTCGGCTGGCCTTTCTGGGCGTGTGCCTGTTTTCGTGCGCCATTGTATGGCGCGTAACGCAGGTGCAGTTCAAAGAAGGCGCCAAGTGGAGCGCCCTGGAGCAGGAGCGCCGCATTGTGTACCAGCCGGTATTTGCCACCCGCGGCAACATTTACTCCGACAACGAAAGCATCATGGCTACTTCGCTGCCCTTTTACCGGGTAGCCTGGGACCCAAGCGTGGTGGATCGGGGGCTGTTCAATGAAAAAGTTGATTCCCTGGCCTTGCTGCTGTCCCGGTTTTTCGGCGACCGGACACCCGGGGAGTACGCCCGCAAGCTGCGTAACGCCAAGAACGCTAAACCCTCGGTACGCTATCTGCGCCTTAACTCCCGGCAGATCAATTTCCAGGAGAAGAAAGAGCTGGCGCAGTGGCCCATCTTCCGGGAAGGCAAGAACAAGGGCGGGGCCATTTTCGAGAAGGTGGACAAACGCTTCCGACCTTTCGGTGGCTTGGCGCAGCGGACTATCGGCTTCGTGAACGAGGATAAAAATGGTGCTGGCCTGGAATTTACCTTCAACCGCCACCTAGCGGGTAAGGATGGCGAGGCCCTATTCGAGCGCCTGCCTGGCGGCAACAAGCCCATCTACGACGGTACCGAGGTAAAGCCCCAGCCGGGCTACGACGTGAAGACTACCTTGGACATTAACCTCCAGGACGTGGCCGAAAACGCCCTGTACAAGTCGCTGGTGGAAAACAACGCCCAGTACGGCACCGTGATTCTGATGGAGGTGAAAACCGGTGAAATCAAGGCGGTGGCTAACCTGGGCAAGGTGGACGAGGGCGTGTACCGCGAGGATTACAACTACGCCATTGCCGACCAGGGCCGCACCGAGCCGGGCTCTACCTTCAAGCTGGCCTCCATGATGGCCGCCTTCGAGGAAAACCCCGACCTGCAGCTGACCGATACGATTAACACGGGCAACACCGGCTCTAAAAAGATAGGCGGGGCCGTAAAAACCGACTCCCACCCCTACGGCCGCATCACGCTGCAGCAGGTATTCGAGAAGTCTTCCAATATCGGGGTAGCCATGCTGGCCGATCAGGTGTTCGGTAAAACCCCCGAGAAGTACACTACTTACCTGAAAAACTTCGGGTTGGACAAGCCGCTAGGCTTCCAGATGGCCGGCGAGGCTCGTCCCTACATCAAGGACCCCCGTGACCGGAGCTGGAGCCGCACTTCTCTGACCACCATGAGCATCGGCTACGAGCTGAAGCTGGCGCCCCTGCAGACACTGGCTTTCTACAACGCCATTGCCAACGGGGGCGTGAAGGTGCAGCCCATGATTGTCAAGGAAATCAAGCAGGCTGATAAGGTGCTGGAGCGGTTTGAAACCCAGGTGCTCATCCCTAAAATCTGCTCCGATGAAACCCTGCAGAAGGTTAGGGCCATGATGGAGGGGGTAGTGGAGCACGGCACCGCCCGTGGCATCCGTACCAACGACTACCTGATTGCGGGCAAAACCGGTACGGCCTGGAAATTTAAGAACGGCGCCTACACCCGCACCTATTCCACCAGTTTCTGCGGCTATTTCCCCGCCGATAACCCCAAGTACAGCTGCATCGTTGTGGTCGATTCGCCCAAGAACGGCCGCATTTATGGTGCCGACGTAGCCGCGCCTGTGTTCCGCGAGGTGGCCGACAAAGCCATGGCTCGCGACGCTGCTTCGCAGCGCCCGTTGCTGGCGCGCGCTCCGGTGCGTAAGTCGCGGGTGCCGGCGGTACCGGCTGGCATGCAGGAGGAGTTGTCGATGGTATTTACCAAGCTGGGCGTCACCCACAACGGCGCCACCGGTGCCGAAGACTGGGTGCGTACCGCGCCGACCGACTCAGAAGCGGAAAGTCTGAGCCTGAAGCCCATGGCTGTACGACCGGGGCGAGTGCCCAACGTGCAGGGCATGACGCTGCGCGACGCCCTCTTTTTGCTGGAAAACCGGGGTCTGAGGGTTCGGGCCGTGGGCACGGGTAGGGTGAAGGCGCAGTCGATAGCCGTGGGCTCCGCGGCTCGGCGCGGTACTACCATTGTGCTGCAGCTGGAACCCATCGGGGGCCGACTAGCGGCTCCGGTGCCGGCCGCGCCGCCTACCCCCAGCTCAGTTACCCTGGCTGAGGCACGTACGCCGCGCTCCGAATCAGCAACTGCTACCGCCGGCAATGGCGGCAAAACGGCTGATAAAAAGAAGCTGGCTGCTCAGTCGAAAGAATCCGCCAGTACTACCCCCAAGAAAACGGCAGCCGCTAAAAAAGCGTCTGCGAAAGCGGCGGCGGCAGTCATTAAACCCAAGCCTAAAGCTTAGCCTGGGTTTCTTCGTTCCAAGACATAAGCGGCACATTGCCTGTTACGATTTGAATACACCGATTTCTCTTCCCACTCTTCTGAAAGCCGTTACGGTTCGTGCCCAGCACGGTGCTGCTGATGTGGCCGTAACCACTCTCACCCTCGACTCGCGTCAGGCGGGTCCGGGCGCGGTGTTCTTTGCCTTGCGGGGCACAGCCACCGATGGGCACCAGTTCATTCCGAAGGCGGTGGAACAAGGCGTAGCGGTAGTGGTTGTGGAGAAATTGCCCGCTGATCTGAATCCCGGTACTACCTACGTGCAGGTGCCGGACAGTGCCGAGGCTATGGCCCGCATGGCGGCCGAGTTCTACGGCAACCCTTCGCGGCAACTGCAGCTGGTAGGCGTAACGGGCACCAACGGCAAGACCACCTGCGCCACCATGCTGCACAAGCTCTTCCGGGAGCTGGGCTACCACTGCGGGCTGCTGAGCACGGTGCAGAATCAGATTGATGAGGAAGTTATTCCGAGCACCCACACCACCCCCGACGCCATCCGGCTAAATGAATTGCTGGCTCGCATGCTCAAGGCGGGTTGCACGCATGTATTTATGGAGGTTAGCTCCCACGCCGTGGTGCAGCACCGCGTAACGGGCCTGCACTTCTCGGGGGGCATCTTCACGAACCTCTCCCATGACCATCTCGACTACCACGGCACCTTCGACGCCTATCTGAAAGCCAAGAAAGGCTTCTTCGATATGCTGCCGAAGTCGGCCTTTGCTCTCACCAACCAAGACGACAAGCGTGGCCCCGTGATGCTGCAGAACGTGGTAGGCCGCCGCGAAACCTACTCGTTACGCAATGCCGCTACTTTCCGTGGCCGCCTGATTGAAAACGCAGTGCATGGGCTTCATCTGGAAATGGACGGTAGGGAAGTGCAGTTCCGTCTGATAGGGGTGTTCAATGCCTACAATCTGCTGGCCATCTACGGCGCGGCGGTGCTGCTGGGCGAAGACCCCACGGAGGTGCTGACGGTGCTGTCGGGCCTGACTTCGGCGCCGGGCCGGTTTGAGCCGGTAGTGTCGGAGCGGGTGCGTATCACGGGCATCGTGGATTACGCCCACACGCCTGACGCGCTGGAAAACGTGCTTCAAACTATTGCTGACATCCGCCAGCCTAGCCAGCAGGTCATTACGGTGGTCGGCTGTGGCGGCAACCGCGACGGCGCCAAGCGGCCTATCATGGCTCGCCTGGCCGCTCAGCTCTCCGACCGTGCCGTGCTCACCTCCGACAATCCACGCTTCGAGGACCCCAACGACATCCTGACCCAGATGCAGGCCGGCGTTCCTACCGAGAACCAAGGGAAAGTGCTGACCATTGCCGATCGGCGCGAAGCCATCAAAACGGCCGTAGCCCTAGCCCAGCCCGGCGACATTGTGCTGGTAGCTGGCAAAGGCCACGAAACCTACCAGGAAATCAAAGGGGTGAAAACTGACTTCGACGACAAGCAGGTGCTGACTGAAATGTTCGGGTTACTAGGCAAATAGCGCTGAATAATCCAAAATCCGCACAAACGCAACGTTTGACCAGCTTTAAAAAACCTGAACCTTTGCAGCTTGGACTTCCTCTGAACCCCAACTGCTGACCCTCGCGCCCATGCTCTATTACCTCTTTAATTACCTCTACAAAGTGCATCATCTGCCGGGCGCGGGTGTATTTCAGTACATTTCCTTTCGGGCGGCGCTGGCGGTAGTTACTTCCCTGATTATTGCGCAGTTCTTCGGCGCCCCGCTAATCCGGGCTTTGCAGCGCAAGCAAATTGGCGAAACCGTGCGCGACCTGGGTCTGCAGGGTCAGATCGAGAAGAAAGGCACTCCCACGATGGGCGGGCTCATCATTCTGCTGGCCATTTTGGTGCCCGTACTGTTATTCGCCAAGCTCGACAACATCTATATCGTGCTGATGCTGCTGAGCACAGTGTGGCTGGGGTTGATTGGCTTTGTGGATGATTATATTAAGGTAGTTAAGAAGGACAAGGAAGGCCTAGCCGGACGGTTCAAGGTGCTGGGGCAGGTAGGACTGGGCATCACGGTGGGCTGGGTGCTGTTCTTCTCCAACGACGTGACGGTGCGCCAGTATGCGCTGCCCAACGGCTCGTTCTCGGCCGTGGATGCCAGCTCCGTGTACCAGGATGTGAAGCTGATGATTACCACGGTGCCCTTCCTGAAAAACAACGAGCTGAACTACGGTGACCTGTTTGCTACCGCCGGCGACTTCTTTAATGAGTACTACGCCTTCTTCTACATTCCCATCGTCATCCTGATTATCACGGCCGTGAGCAACGGCGCCAACATCACCGACGGGCTTGATGGCCTGGCGGCCGGTACCTCGGCTATTATTGGCATCACGCTGGCTATCTTCTGCTTCGTGAGCGGTAACGCCCTGCTGGCCGACTACCTCGACGTGATGTTCATTCCGAACTCGGGGGAGCTGGTAATTTTCTGCACGGCATTCGTGGGGGCCTGCGTGGGCTTCTTGTGGTATAATTCCTACCCCGCCCAGGTGTTCATGGGCGACACCGGCTCCTTAGCCATTGGGGGCATCATTGCGGTGCTGGCTATCATCGTGCGGAAGGAGCTGCTGATTCCGGTGCTGTGTGGAGTGTTTCTCATTGAAAACCTTTCGGTTATGGTGCAGGTGAGCTACTTTAAGTACACCAAGCGCAAATACGGCGAAGGCCGCCGCCTGCTGCGCATGTCGCCCTTGCACCACCACTACCAGAAGCTGGGTTACCACGAATCCAAAATCGTGTCGCGCTTCTGGATTGTGAGCATCATGCTGGCCGTCCTGACGCTGGTAACGCTGAAACTCCGCTAATGACAGTTCCCGCGGAGGCCGCCGTGTTGTCGCAGAGGGCGTTGAGTCGTTCTGCGCCTTCTGCGACAACACTGCGCCCTCTGCGGGCTACCTACACCAGAACAACTTATGCACTACGTCATTCTAGGAGCCGCGGAAAGTGGGGTAGGGGCTGCGCTACTGGCGCAGGCCAAAGGCCACACCGTGTTCGTTTCGGATAAAAGCCCGATTCAGGAGCGTTACAAAGAGAAGCTGACGCGGGCTGGTATTCCCTTCGAGGAAAATCAGCACACGATGGAGGAAGTCCTGAAGGCTGATGAGGTGGTAAAGAGCCCCGGCATTCCAGAAAAGGCCCCGGTTATTCAGGCTCTGCGCACCCAGAACACGCCTATCATCTCGGAAATCGAACTGGCCGGGCGCTACACCCAGGCGAAGTGCATCTGCATTACCGGTACCAACGGCAAAACCACTACCACCCTGCTCACCTACCACCTCCTGAAGGAAGCAGGCATGAATGTGGGCCTGGCCGGCAACGTAGGTTACTCCCTGGCCGAGCAGATTCTGGAAGACAAGCATGAGTACTACGTAGTAGAGCTCAGCTCCTTCCAACTCGACGATACCTACGAGTTCCAGCCTTGGGTTTCGGTGCTGCTCAACATCACTCCCGACCACCTCGACCGGTACGGTTACTCTCTGGAAAGCTACGCCCAGGCCAAGCTGCGCATTACGCAAACCCAGGACAGCGAACAGTACTTCATCTACAACGCCGACGACGAGACGATTCAGCGCTACTTCCCGGCCGCGCTGCGCCCGGTGATTCAGCTGCCGTTTAGTCTGCACCGCCGTCCCGATTTTCAGCTGGCCGGCTACTACACCCACGAAGATTGCCTCTGCACTAATCTTGTACCCGGCATGGGGCTGGATGGGGAAGAGGTAAGCGTGGCTAACTCGCCGCTGATTGGGCAGCACAACCGCCAAAACATGCTGGCGGCCGTGCTGTGCGCTCGTATTGCCGGGCTCTCGGCCGAGCAGATTGAAGCCGGTCTGGCCACCTTCCGCAACGCCGACCACCGCCTGCAGGCCGTGGGGGAAATAGGTGGCGCTACCTTCATCAACGACAGCAAGGCCACCAACGTGGAAGCCGCCTGGTACGCCCTCGATGGCATCCGGCAGCCCATCATCTGGATTGCCGGCGGCACCGATAAAGGCAACGACTACTCGACCCTGATTCCGCTGGCCCAGTCAAAGGTGAAAGCCCTGATTTGCTTAGGCGTGGATAACGAAAAGCTGAAAGCCAATTTCAGTGGCGTAGTGCCTTATTTGGAAGAAACGCAAAGCGTGACCGAGGCGGTGCGCCGCGCCGCCGAGCTTGCTGCCCCCGGCGACGTGGTGCTGCTCTCACCCGCCTGCGCCTCCTTCGACCTGTTCAGGAACTACGAGGACCGGGGCCGGCAATTTGCCGCCGCCGTGGCAGAGTTGCAGAACGGCTAATCTGCCGGGGCGCTGCCGAATAGCTTGTCCATACACTCATCACTTCACCATTTCACTATTTCAACGCCATGGAACCCATTACCAACTGGCTGCGGCAAAATCTGAAGGGTGACCCCGTGCTCTGGGGTATCGTGCTGCTGTTTTCGTTTATTTCCATTGCGGTGGTGTACTCTGCTACGGGTACGCTGGCTTACAAGAAGATGGGCGGCAACACGGAGTACTTCCTGTTCAAGCATACCAGCCTGATCTTCGTGGGCCTGTTTTTTATGTGGCTGGCTCACCGCATTGACTACCGCTACTACTCGCGGCTCTCGCTCTACGCGCTACTTCTTTCAGTGCCTCTGCTCATCTTCACCTTTGTGATGGGAGGTGAAGTAAACGGCGCTTCACGCTGGCTGACCATTCCAGTTATCAACCAAACTTTTCAGCCCTCTGACTTAGCCAAGCTAGCTTTGATTTCGCATCTAGCTTCCATGCTCAGCCGTCGTCAGCAGCATGTGGAAGATTTCAAGAATACTCTGTTGCCCGTAATAATATGGGTAGGCGTGATTTGTGGTCTTATTATTCTGTCTAATGCTTCCACGGCGTTGTTGCTATTTGCTACCTGCCTGCTGCTAATGTTCATTGGCCGCGTGCCTATCAAGCATATGCTGCTGACTGTAGTAATTGTGATGAGCTTGGGCGGTGTAGCGCTAACGGTAGGGCAGCGTTGGGGCACAGTGAAAGCCCGTCTTGAAACTTTCTTCGACAAAAGCAAGCCGGTGCCCTTCCAGTTGGAGCACGCCTACATTGCCGAAGCCACGGGCGGCCTGTTCGGCAAAGGCCCCGGCAAGAGCACCGAGCGCAACATCATGCCTCACCCGTACTCCGACTTTATCTACGCCATCATCATTGAGGAGTATGGCCTGTTCGGGGGGGTAGTGGTCTTGTTTCTCTATCTGGCCTTCCTGTACCGGGGGTTGAAAACGGTCATTAATAGTTACGGTGCCTTTGGAGGACTACTCTCGGCGGGGCTTAGTTTTAGTCTGGTGCTGCAGGCCATGGTAAACATGGGCGTGGCCGTAGGGCTGGGCCCGATTACGGGTCTGCCGCTACCCCTGCTGAGTATGGGTGGCACCTCCCTCATTTTCACCGGTATCAGCATCGGGATTATTCTGGCCGTAAGCCGGGGCGAGCGGGAAATCCGGCCCATGGTGGGCGAGCCCGAAGACACGGCCCGAATTCCGCGGGTATCGCAGTACGCGTAGAGCGGTTTTCGTTATTCGTTTTTCGTTGCTCGGGTTGTGAGTGCCCGAGGACGCTAGACGAGCAACGAAAATCAAGAAACGAATAACAGAATATGAAATTCATCATCAGCGGCGGCGGCACAGGCGGGCACATTTTCCCGGCGGTAGCCATTGCCAATGAAATACGCCGCCGCCACCCCGAGGCGGAAATCCTGTTTGTGGGCGCCAACGGCCGCATGGAGATGACGCGCGTGCCGGAAGCAGGCTATGATATTGTGGGTCTTGATATTACGGGGCTGCAGCGCACCCTCACGCCCCAGAACCTGTTGTTCCCCATCCGGGTGATGCGCGCCGTGCGCAAGGCTGGCAAGCTTATAGAGAAGTTTCGGCCCGACGCTGTGGTAGGGGTAGGGGGGTACGCCTCCGCCCCGGTGCTGCTGGCCGCTACCTCGCGCGGTATTCCTTCCCTGATTCAGGAGCAGAATTCCTACGCCGGTCTCGTGAATAAACTACTGGCCAAGCGGGTTCAGCGCATCTGCGTGGCCTACGAGGGCATGGAGAAGTTCTTTCCCGCCGACCGCCTCATCCTGACCGGCAACCCTGTGCGCACCGAAATTGCCGATGGGCAGCGCGCTGAGGCCCTGGAGTTTTTCGGGCTGGATGCCGGCCGGCCGGTTTTGCTGGTAATTGGGGGTAGCCTGGGTGCTCGCACGCTCAACCAGGCCACGGCCGCTGCCCTGCCGCGCCTGCGCGAAGCAGGGGTACAGCTGCTCTGGCAAACGGGCAAAGCGTACTACCCCCAGGCGCAAGAGCAAGCCGCGCCGTTTGCGGCTAACAACCTGCAGGCTCTGGAGTTTGTGCGCCGCATGGACCTGGCCTACGCCGCTGCGGATGTGGTGGTTAGTCGGGCCGGGGCACTATCGGTGTCGGAGCTCTGCCTCACGGGTAAGCCCAGCATCCTGGTGCCCTCGCCCAACGTAGCCGAAGACCATCAGACCAAGAACGCCCTGGCCCTCACCCGCAAAGACGCTGCTCTGCTGGTGCGCGACGAGGCCGCTGCCGCTACCCTCTATGATGAGGCCCTGGCTTTGCTTGCCAACCCGGCCCGGCAGCAGGAGCTGGCTGCCCACATCCGGCAGCTGGCCCGGCCCCAGGCCACGGCTACCATCGTTGATGAGCTGGAGAAGCTCATGCCAACTTCCTAACTGCCTCCTCTCTTAATTGCTTCTGACGTTGAATCCTGTAGCGGCTTTTCCTCACGTATTTTTCCTCGGTATCGGCGGCATTGGCATGTCGGCCCTGGCGCGCTGGTTTAAGGCCAACGGGCACTCTGTCAGTGGCTACGACAAAACGCCTACCCCCCTCACGGAGGCCCTGAGCGCCGAAGGCATAGCCGTGCACTACGAGGACGCCGTGGCCAATATTCCGACCGAGGTACGCGAGAATCGGACCCAAACCCTCGTGGTTCTCACGCCCGCTATTCCCCAGGGCCACCAGGAGTGGGCCTGGCTGCGAGAGCAGGGCTACGATATTCGCAAGCGCAGCCAGGTGCTGGGCCTGCTGACCCAGGGCCGCCCAACCATTGCCGTAGCCGGTACCCACGGCAAAACCACCACCAGCAGCATGGTAGCGCACCTGCTGCATCATGCAGGCGTACCCTGCGCGGCCTTCCTGGGCGGTATTGCCGTAAATCTGGGCTCCAACCTGCTGCTGCCCCCAGCTTCAGCCCCAGCCGCTACCACCCCCGTAGTGGTAGAAGCCGACGAGTACGACCGTAGCTTTCTGACCTTGTTCCCGACCGTGGCTATTGTTACCAGCACGGACGCCGACCACCTCGATATCTATGGGCACAAGGAGGCTCTGGTAGAGTCGTTCCGGCAGTTTGTGGGCCAGATTCAGCCGGGCGGAACCCTCATCATCAACCATACCGCCGACCCCAGTGTGGCCGCCGCCGCGCCCGAAGGGGTGCAGGTCATCCGTTACGGCCTCTCACCGGAGCAGGGCCCGGAGCTCTACGCCGATGCCATTACCGCCGAGGGGCACCGGTTCCGATTTGCCTTACACGGGCCGCAGGGAACGGTAGAGAGCCTGGAACTGGCGGTGCCCGGCTACCATAACGTGGAAAATATGCTGGCCGCCGCCTGCGTAGCCCAGCTTCATGGTCTCAGCCCGCAGCAGCTGCAATCGGCCGTAGCCGCTTACCGGGGGGTAAAGCGCCGCTTCGAGTTTATCCTCACGGCCGGTACGCCCGCCGTACCCAAGGTATATGTAGATGATTATGCCCACCATCCACGCGAAATAGAGGCCTTTCTCCGTTCCCTGCGGGCCTTGTATCCGGGCCGGCAGCTGCGGGTAATCTTCCAGCCCCATCTATTCAGCCGCACCCGCGACTTTGCGCCGGGATTCGCTGAAAGCCTGAGCCTTGCCGATGAGGTGGTGCTGCTCGATATCTATCCGGCGCGGGAGCTGCCTATGCCGGGCGTGACGTCGGAATTGATTTTGTCCCAAATAATGACCCCCCTGAAGTCGTTGCAGTCCAAAGAAGAAATTTTGCGGAATGCCGAAACCAATCCCAATTTTGACGTATTAGCCACGGTTGGGGCCGGAGACATCGACCAGTTGGTGCCTAGATTAAAGAATATTTTGAATCTTCGCTGGAATGGAGTTGAAGCGTAAAGCCAATAACTTACTGTTTGCCACGGGCTGCCTGGTGCTGCTGGTTGCACTAGGCGCCTTTGCCGCCGTGCGCCAGGCTACCCGGCCGGTGAACGGGGTTATTGTGTCCATCAGCAACGAGTTTAATAACTTCTTTATCAGCGAGCGGGAAGTGACCAGTCTGCTCACCCGCCACGGCGAGGACCGCTTGGAAGGTGCTTCCCCCGCCGACGTGGACCTGAAAGACCTGGAAGCCCGCCTAAAGGCGCACAGCTTCGTGAACGAAGCGCAGGTGTACCGCGACTTGGCCGGTAACCTGCACGCCGACGTGCGCCAGAACCGGCCCATCGCCCGCCTGGTGCACAGCGATACCCGGCGGGACAGTTACCTTGACGCCGATGGCCGCCGCTTACCCCTGTCGCCGCTGTTTACGGCCCGCGTGGTACCCATCTCCCGGCTTGGGGGGCACCCGCTGCCGGCCAGCTTTTTTCAGGACAGCACCGGCCAGCGTTACCTGGAGTTTTTGCGCTACATTGACGAGAAGCCTTTCTGGCGCGCGCAGGTAGCCGAAGTATTTATCGAGCCTAACGGTAAGCTTTCTTTCACCCAGCAGGTAGGCAATCAACGTATCGAATTTGGCTTTCCTGAGAATATTTCGGAAAAATTTGCGAAACTGATGGTATTTTACCGTCAAATTCCCCCTGTTCTCGGCTGGGACACCTATCACCGGGTTAATGTCGAGTTCAAAGACCAGATAATCTGCGAATAAAACTATCGGCCTAAAGCACTACCTTATAGCGCATTAGGTTACCCTCTTCCTGCAACCAACCGCAACTCTCTCGCCCCTCCCTTTCATGCAACACGATAAGATTGTAGTCGGCCTCGACATTGGCACCACCAAAATCTGCGCTCTGGTAGGGCGTAAGAATGAGTTTGGCAAGCTCGAAATTTTGGGCATGGGCAAAGCCGTGTCGGAGGGAGTTGTGCGCGGTATCGTATCCAACATCGATAAAACGGTGGACGCCATCCGGAAAGCTATCCGGCAGGCCGAGGAGCAGTCGGGCATCAACATTGGGGTAGTAAACGTGGGCATTGCCGGGCAGCACATCAAGAGCCTGCAGCACAACGGCAGCATCACGCGCACTTCGACCGACAACGAAATCACGCTGGGTGATGTAAACCGCCTCACCAACGATATGTACCGGCTGGTAACTCCGCCCGGCTCCGAAATCATCCATGTAATGCCCCAGGACTACAAGGTGGATTACGAGGAAGGTATTCTGGACCCGGTGGGTATGTCAGGAGTGCGTCTGGAGGGCAACTTCCACATTATCACAGCGCAAAGCACGGCCATCAACAATATTAACAAGTGCGTTACCAAGGCCGGGCTGGAAATCGACAACCTGATTCTGGAGCCGCTGGCTTCCAGTATGTCGGTGCTTTCGGACGAGGAAAAGGAGGCCGGTGTCGCCCTGATTGACATTGGGGGTGGCACGACGGACCTGGCTATCTTCAAAGACGGCATCATCCGGCATGCGGCCGTGCTGCCTTTCGGTGGCAACATTATCACCTCCGATATCAAGCAGGGCTGCCTGGTAATGCAAAACCAGGCCGAGCAGCTGAAAGTGAAGTTTGGCAAGGCCATAGCTGAGGAAGCCTCGGAATACGAAATCGTGAGCATTCCGGGCCTGCGTGACCGGGCACCTAAAGAAATTTCCCTCAAGAATCTGGCTTACATTATTGAGGCCCGGATGGAGGAAATCATTGAGCTGGTGTACGCTGAAATTCAGCGTCTGGGCTTCCATGACAAGCTGGCGGCCGGCATCGTCCTGACGGGTGGCGGCTCGCAGCTCCAGAACTTGGTGCAGCTCACGGAGTACGTAACCGGTATGGACACCCGTATCGGCTACCCCAATGAGCACCTGGGCAAAAGCAAGATCGAAGCCGTAAAGTCGCCGATGTATGCCACCACAGTGGGGTTGGTATTGGCCGGCTACCGCTCCATCGACGACCGGATGGCCCAGCGCAGCTACGACGAGCCCGAGCAGAATTACTACCGTACCGCCCCCGAAGTGCGGCCTACCCCCGCGCCGGCACCCCAGCCGGCGGCACCACAGGCGCAGCCTCAGCAGGCCACGCAACCAGCACCCGAAGCGCCCAAAAAATCGGGCCCCGGCGACTTTTTCCAGAAGATCATCAGCCGCACCAAAGGGCTGCTGATTGATGACTTCGACGACAAACAGTATTAATGTCAATTAAGAATTGTGAATTAAAAATTAAAAATGAGCACAGGTTTTGAATGTGCGGCAGGCGGGTTGCGCTCAATTTTTAATTCTCAATTTTTAATTTTTAATTGACTCACCACATGAATTTTACTTTCGATATTCCGGCACAGTCTAGGTCCATCATCAAGGTGATTGGCGTGGGGGGCGGCGGCTCCAACGCCGTGAACCACATGTTCAGCCAAGGCATCAAGGACGTAGAATTTGTCATCTGCAACACCGATAAGCAGGCACTGGCATCTTCCACGGTGCCCAACCGCCTGCAGATTGGGGCCGACCTGACTGAGGGCCTCGGAGCCGGCGCCAACCCGGAGCGGGGGAAGCAGGCGGCCATTGAGAGCCGCGAGCAAATTCGGGAGCTGCTCAGCAACGGCACCAAAATGGTGTTTATCACGGCTGGCATGGGCGGTGGTACCGGCACCGGTGCGGCGCCGGTTATTGCTAAGGTGGCCAAAGAGCTGGGTATCCTTACCGTAGGTATCGTGACGGCCCCCTTCATGTTTGAAGGCAAGAAAAAGCGTCAGCAGGCGGAGCACGGCATCAAGGAGCTGAGCGACAACTGCGACACCGTACTGGTAATTCTTAACGATAAGCTGCGCGAGATTTACGGCAACCTGCCCATCCGCTCGGCCTTCGCCAAAGCCGACAACGTGCTGAGCACAGCGGCCAAATCTATTGCCGAAATTATTACGGTTACGGCCGACGTGAACGTGGACTTTGAAGACGTGAAAACCGTCATGAAAGACTCGGGCGCGGCCGTGATGGGTAGCAGCATTACGGAAGGTGAAAACCGCGCCCAGCGCGCTGCCGAAGAGGCCCTGGCCTCACCGTTGCTTAACAACACCGATATTCACGGAGCTCAGAAAATTCTGCTCAGTATCATGTCGGGCGACCAGGCCGAGCTGGAAATGGATGAACTCACGGAAATCACGGAGTACATTCAGGACAAAGCCGGCCAGAACGCCGAAGTGATTTTCGGGCACGGTATCGACCCCACGCTGGGTCAGAGCATTCGGGTAACGGTAATTGCTACCGGCTTTGCCCGCGACGCGCACAACATCACCAACGTGGTGGCCCGTAGCAGTGAGCCTGATAACAGCTTGGCCACAACCCAGCCCGACCCGCAGATCAACATCTTTGATAAGGACCGCCAGGATGCTCCGGTAGTGCCCACCTTTGGGGCGCCGGTGCCCGCAGCCCCGGAAGCCCAGCCAGTGAAGTACGATTTGGAGGCTTCTCCGGCCCCAGCCGCCTACGTACCCCCGGTGGTTTCGGCTCCCTCCGCGCCCTCGCTGGAGCCTGTGCTATTCCAACAGCAAGGAGCTCAGCCGGCCGTAACACACCATACGCTCCCGCGACCTTCCCTGGATGCGCGGGCCGAAGAGCGCCGCCAGCGCCTGCAGGCCCTGAGCAACGGGCTCACCAACGACGCCATTAAGGACCAGCTGGAAACCCCGGCCTACCTGCGGCGCCAGGTGAAGCTGGAGAATGTGGTGCCGTCTTCGGAGCAGAACATCAGCCGTTTCAACCTGTCAGATGATAACGAGCTGCTAGGCGACAACCGCTTCCTGCACGATAACGTGGACTAACGAACCTCATCAGCTTGGCGCTGACTGATTTTCAGTCATACAGCCGGCACGTAAAACCCACACAGCTTCTCCCTGACTAGAGAGAGGAGCTGTGTGGGTTTTTTTAGGGTCTGGGGGCCAGGGAGTCAGCTGGTACGGCAGTCGAATCAGCCGGAACGAAGGCTGGAGCTGCCAGCTCCCGATCGGGGTTGAGCATGCGGCCGCGGTGAGAATGGGGGGTGAGCGTGCAGGCCGTGACCAGCAGCGCGCAACAGAGGAAGCCAGCTAGGCGGTGAGGCAGCATAGAAAGAAGAGAAATGGACAGGTACAGGTTTTCGTGAAGACCTTAGGCAACCGCAACCGACGGCCGCAGCCACCGGTTAAGCGGCTCCTCAATGGCATAGTGCAGCCCAATGGCCAGCAGATTAAGTAATACGAACAATAAGCCGTTGTGCGGGGTCAGATGAAGCGCCAGCCAGTCGCGCACGGAGCCTAGATGAATCAAATAAAAGGCATAGGAGCTTTTGCCCAGGAGTTGGAGCAGCCGCGTTGATAGCAGGCGACGCAGCCAGGTAGCCTCGGTCAGTAAACCGGCAAAGAGCATCATAATTCCTCCTGGCAGAACTACGTTGTTAAGTGCTATACCGAAAGCATGCTCCTGCCCATAGGTGTAGCCACCCTTTGTCCAGACCATACCGCCCACAGCGGCTATCATCAGGCCAATGCCCAATAAGGTGAGCAGAGCAGGCCGCCAATGGTGCCGAAGTCGGCCCTGCTGGTACCACCGGGCCAGTTGCATGCCGGCGTAGAACTCAAAGCACCTACCGAATATAGAGAACAGCAGCATAAGCCGGAAAGAGCCAAGCAAACCATACAAACGGGCACTCACCGGGCTCAGCGCCAGCACCAGCAGAATTCCTACCCCCAGCAAGGCAAAGGGCTGAACCCACAGCGACACGCGCCGGCGTAGCAGCCAAAACGCTACGGGAGCCAGCAGATAGAAGCTTTCCTCCACGGTCAGGGACCAGGCCTGCGCAATACCAGCATACTTGGCATCGGAGAAAAAGGCCTGGGTGAGCGTAAGGCTGAGGAAAAAGTGGTGGGGTAGAAAGTGATTGGCCCGCCAGAAAGCATAGTACGTGGCCAAACAAAGCAGCAGGTACAGCGGATAGATGCGGGCAAGCCGCCGACCCATGTAGCGCCGCCACTGCACTGGCTGCTGCCCGTAGCGAAGCGTGATCAGAAAGCCGCTTAGGACAAAGAAAATTGGGACGCCGACGTGAAACTCCAGAACCCAAGCCTGCAGCCGCGGCCACTCGGGGTTGTTGCGGAACGGGTTAAAGTGGTGCAGAAACACCAGGTACGCGGCCAGCGCCCTTACCCCGGTAAAAGCAGGCAGATAGGTCTGGGCAATAGCCGGGGTAGGAAGAGTAGCAGAAGTGGCCACGTAGCAAAAGCGAATACATGCCAAACCTACTGCTTTCCGGCATACTGAAAGTGCCGCTAGGGTTTAAACGGGTCAGAAACCCGCTGATCCGTAATAAACGTGGAGTCGGTCAGGGTTTTCAGGAACGCAATCAGCTGGGCTTTTTCAGTAGGAGTGAGGTCCAGATGCGTACCGCCCGGCGTGTTGGACAGCAACACATTCGGATCTACCCCGGGACTGTTGGTCTGAACGTGCTCATTATAATGGTCCAGCACTTGTTCCAGCGTTTGAAAGCGGCCATCGTGCATGTAAGGGGCCGTCAGGGCAATGTTGCGAAGGGTAGGAGCCCGGAATTTGCCCCGGTCGGCACTCTGCCCCGTCACGCCGGCCCGGCCGATATCGGCGAAGGCTACATCCAGGCCATTGTTGAAGAAGTCCGGGGAACTGAACAGGCCATCCTCGCTGGTGTGGCAGTGGTGACAGGTGCCCCCCCGAATAAACAGGCCGCTAACCTCGCTGGGGTGGTTAATAAACAAGCCGGCGCCGGCCCGCTCCGCCGCCGTCAGGGAGCCTTCCTTGCGCAGATACTTATCGTAGCGGGAGTTAGCTGAAATCAAGGTACGCTCGAACTGGGCCAGCGCCTTCAATACCATGGTTTCGCTGATAGTGGAGCTGCCGAAGGCTTTCTGGAAAAGAGGCGGGTAGAGGTCGGTTTGCTGCAGCTTCCGCACACCATCGGCAAGCGACTGATGCATTTCCAACGGATTTTCAATGGGCAGCCGGGCCTGCTGCTCCAGGCTGGTAGCCGCACCATCCCAGTTCAGGTTCTTTTCCCACAGCACATTGGCCAGAGACATGGTACCGCGCGGGTGCGGCTGACCTGCTACCCCCACTGCCCGGGCCAACCCGTCGGTGAAGGCCTTGCTTTGCTGATGGCAGCTACCGCAGGACTGCGTTCCTGTACGGGAGAGCCGAACCTCATAAAACAGCTTTCGGCCCAGCTCTACTCCCTCTACCGTGAGCGGGTTGTCGCTCGGAATGCCCACCTTTTGCGGCAGGTTGGTCGGTAATACCAGTGTGTAGGGCGTGGCTGGGGTAGGGCTTTCGTCGGTTTCGTCTGTGCCCGTGGGGCTGCAGGCAACCAGCAGGCAACCAAGCAACCCCACGGCAGGCGCTAACCACTGCGTAAAGCGGATGCCCGAAAAAGAAACCATAGGCGCGGCGCGTAAGCAGATACCTCAAGATACCACTTTCGGTCTGAACACAGGCTTCGGACAGGTAGATTCCGGTGCCTTCATCAGGGTTTGGGCTGACACCGAGGGGTAGGGCGTAAGCTTAGAACGCCAGTAAGGCTTCAACCTGTTCGCGCAGAAGCTGCTGGTACAGGGGCTCCGTAATCAGGCCCTCGGCGGTCAGAAACTTATCAATGAAAGGCAAACGTACTCGTTGGGGCAGAACCGCGGTGCCCAGGTACATAAGCACATCGGTAAGGTGATTGAGGGGCAGAATGCCACCCTGACTTCCGCTACTTAAGCCTACTAGTGCGGCCTTCTTCCCCCGGATTCCACCGGGATAAGGCAGGCCATCGATAAAGGCTTTCAGCACCCCGGGAAAAGAGCAATTATACTCAGGCACTACGAAAACCAGCTTTTCCGCGCTTTCGGCCAGCGCCACCAAGCGGTTAAACTCGTCGTGACGGCCGGTGTTGCCGTACAGGGCGGAGGTAGTGAAATCTTGAGGAAGCTCCGTCAGATCCAGCAGCTGGGAGGCTACCCCGTGTTGGGCCAGCAACTGGGCGTAAAAGTCGGCTACGCGCCGGGCGCGCGAATTGGGCCGGTTAGTGCCGGCAATAATGGTTATCATCAATGGAAAGATAAATGATGAAGCGACCCGAGCCCTGCCGCGCCGCAGGTGGTGGCAGGGCTCGGGTCGGGAAAGCAACAAAAAAGCGAAACGGATTTCCGTTTCGCTTTTTTGGAGTCCTGCCGTAATAACCGGAAACCTTAAGCCAGGTTATTCGAAGTTGCTTTGGCCGACAGGAATTCGCGGTTCAGGATGGCAATATTCTCCAGAGAGATGCCTACCGGGCACTCAGCGGCGCAGGAGCCAATGTTGGAGCAGGCGCCGAAGCCTTCCTTGTCCATCTGAGCTACCATATTTTCTACCCGCGACTTACGCTCAACGTGGCCCTGGGGCAGGAGCGCCAGCTGCGACACCTTGGCCGATACGAACAGCATGGCCGAGGAATTTTTGCAGGAAGCTACGCAGGCACCGCAGGCAATGCAGGTCGCGGCTTCGAAAGCGCGGTCGGCAATGTCCTTGGGAATCGGAATTTCGTTGGCATCGGGGGTACCACCGGTGTTTACCGAGATGTAGCCACCAGCTTGAATAATCCGGTCGAAGGCAGAGCGGTCCACGCTCAGGTCCTTGTTTACCGGAAAGGCAGAGGAGCGCCAGGGTTCAATGGTGATGGTGTCACCATCATTGAACTTGCGCATGTGCAGCTGGCAGGTAGTGGTTCCCGGCTCAGGGCCGTGGGCGCGGCCGTTGATGAACAGGTTGCACGAACCGCAGATGCCTTCACGGCAGTCGTGGTCAAAGGCAACCGGCTCTTCACCCTGGCGCAGCAAATCTTCGTTCAGTACGTCCAGCATTTCCAGGAACGACATATCAGGCGAAATGTCTTTTACCTGGTAATCCACGATAGCGCCTTGAGCGTTGCGGTTTTTCTGCCGCCACACTTTCAGCGTGAGGTTCATGGGTTTGGCATTGGGGTTACTTCCAGCCATTTTATTTCAAGAGTATGGAGTAGTAAGTATTAGGTAGTGAGCGGTTGAAGCAGCCTGCAGGGGTAGGGAAATACCACCCCTGCAGACAGACCCACTACTTGTAGCTGCGTTGGGTGAGCTTCACGTTCTCGAAACGCAAATCTTCCTTATGAAGTGCCGAAGCCCGGTTATCACCGGTGTATTCCCAAGCCGCTACATACGTAAAGTTCTCATCGTCGCGCAGGGCTTCGCCCTCGGGCGTCTGGTATTCCTCGCGGAAGTGGCCGCCGCAGCTTTCGTTGCGGTGGTAGGCATCGTCCACCATCAGCTCACCCAACTCGAGGAAGTCGGCTACGCGGCCGGCTTTTTCCAGAGCCTGGTTCATTTCGGCCTCGGTTCCTACCAGTTTCAGGTCGCTCCAGAATTCCCGGCGCAGCTTCTGAATCTCAGCTTTGGCATGCTGCAGACCCTCGGCGTTGCGGGCCATGCCGCAGAACTCCCACATGATGTGGCCCAGGGCCTTGTGGAAATCGTCGGGAGTGCGGGTACCATTGATGCTCATCAGCTTCTGTACGCGGGCGCGTACTTCTGCTTCGGCCTCTTTGAAGGCGGGGTGCTCGGTGGTGACCGGTTTGGGCGGGGTCTGGGCCAGGTAGTCCCCGATGGTGTAGGGAATCACGAAGTAGCCGTCAGCCAAGCCCTGCATCAGAGCCGAAGCCCCCAGGCGGTTGGCGCCGTGGTCAGAGAAGTTGCACTCGCCGGTAGCGTACAGGCCGGGTACCGTGGTTTGCAGGTTGTAATCTACCCAGAGGCCACCCATGGTGTAGTGTACGGCCGGGTAGATGCGCATGGGCTGCTCGTAAGGATTCTCGCCGGTAATCTTGGCGTACATATCGAACAGGTTGCCGTACTTCTGGCTTACCCAGTCGGCGCCGTTGCGCTTGATAGCGTCGGCAAAGTCGAGATATACGGCTAGACCCGAGCTGCCTACCCCACGACCTTCATCGCACATCATCTTGGCGTTGCGCGAAGCCACGTCGCGCGGTACCAGGTTACCGAAAGCGGGATACTTGCGCTCCAGGAAGTAGTCGCGGTCCTCTTCCTTGATGTCATTTACCCGGATTTCGCCCTTGCGCAAGCGCTCTGCCGTTTCTTTGGAGGCAGGCACCCATACGCGGCCGTCGTTACGCAGCGACTCCGACATCAGCGTCAGCTTCGACTGGTAGTCGCCGGATACAGGAATGCAGGTGGGGTGAATCTGAGTGAAGCAGGGGTTAGCGAAGTAGGCGCCTTTTTTGTGGGCCCGCCAAGCGGCCGTAGCGTTGCTGTACTTGGCGTTGGTGCTCAGGTAGAACACGTTGCCGTAGCCGCCGGTAGCCAGTACTACGGCGTGGGCCGCGTGCTGCTCAATTTCGCCGGTAATCAGGTTGCGGGTGATGATACCCCGAGCCTGACCGTCCACGATAACCACATCCAGCATTTCGGTGCGGGTGTAGAGCTTCACTTTGCCGTAGGCTACCTGACGCGAAAGGGCCGAGTAAGCACCCAGCAACAGCTGCTGGCCGGTTTGGCCACGGGCGTAGAACGTGCGGCTTACCTGAGCACCCCCGAAGGAGCGGTTAGCCAGCAGTCCGCCGTATTCGCGGGCAAAGGGTACACCCTGGGCCACGCATTGGTCGATGATGTTGACCGATACCTGAGCCAAGCGGTACACGTTAGCCTCGCGGGCGCGGTAGTCACCACCTTTAATTGTATCGTAGAACAGGCGGTACACCGAGTCACCGTCGTTCTGGTAGTTTTTAGCGGCATTGATACCCCCCTGCGCGGCAATAGAGTGCGCCCGGCGCGGAGAATCGTGGTAGGTAAAGGCTTTTACGTTGTAGCCCAGCTCAGCCAAAGAGGCTGCGGCCGAAGCACCAGCCAAGCCGGTGCCTACTACAATGACGTCGTATTTCCGCTTGTTGGCGGGGTTTACGAGCTTAACGTTGAATTTATGCTTGTCCCACTTTTCGGCCAACGGGCCTTCGGGAATTTTGGAATCCGGAAACATCGGCAGTCGAGTTTAGGACTTATTTGAAAAAGTAGAAGTAGATCGGCATGGCGGCGAAAGCGGCGCACACAACAATCGAGAAGCCGTAACCAATAAACTTGATGGCCGGCGTGTACTTGCGGTGGGTCAGGCCCAGCGTCTGGAAGGCGCTGCTGAAGCCGTGCAGCAAGTGGTAGAGCAGGGCTACCTGGCCTACCACGTAGAGCAATACATACAGCGGATTTTTGAAGGCCGCAAGTACCAGGGCGTAAGCATCTTCGTTGCCGTTGGCATCGCGCGGTACATCGGTAAAGCGCAGGGAGCCGAAGAAATTGTAGAGGTGCACGATCAGGAAGAACAGCACGATGCTGCCCAACAGAGCCATGCTGCGCGAGTGCCAGGAGCTGTTTTGCTCAATGTGGTCAGACACGTAGCGCTGGTTGCCCCGGGCGGCGCGGTTTTTAGCGGCCAGGGCCAAGCCCTCGTAAATGTGAAAGCCAAAGCCCAGAACCAGCACAATTTCCAAGGTGCGGATCAGCGGGTTGTGGCCCATAAACTCAGAATAGGCGTTGAACGCCACGCCATTGTCGGCCTTAAACAGCTGCAGGTTTCCTACCAGGTGTACCACCAGGAAGGAGCAGAGAAACAGGCCTGTAACGGCCATAATAATCTTACGGCCGATGCTACTGGAAAAGGTTTTTGTAATCCAACTCATAGAGAGCTACTGAAGGGGTGTGGGTAGGTCAGTTGTAACGGTCAAAGGTAGGCTCCAACCTAGTAGGAAACAATCTGAATAAGGCTTTCACGTTAGAGTGAATCTATAGCTGGTCAACTCCGTTAGTACCTTGCGGTAACTACTTAACCTAAATGCAAGGGCTTTTGTTAGGTTCTAGCTAGGTTTTTACTGAACTTCCCTGCCTTCCTTTCCGCCTATCAATACCCTGACTCTATGAATCTTCCGCTACTGAACCGCCCGGTACGGCTTTGGCTGGCCGGGCTCCTATTGCTAGTAGCCTGGTTGGGTACGCCTTCCTCTGCCGATGCCACCCACCTGCGGGCCGGCGACATCCAGGCTAAGACGGATACTACCCTGCCCGTTGCCAACCGGAATCCGCGCAGAATCTTCTTCAAGATGATTCTCTATACCAGCGTTACTACTACTGGCGGGCAGCTTGCGGCGGACGAGCCGGAGGTTACTATCTTCTTCGGGGATAACACCAATTCAGGTTTAGGGGCAATTAAGCGGGTTAAAAAGACGCTGATTGCCCCGAACGTGTATCGGAATGTGTACTATTTCGAGCATACGTACAACGCCCCCGGGAATTACTTGGTCAGTTACTTGAGCGTGAACCGGGTAGCTGGGGTGCAGAATTTGACTAATTCAGTAAACGAGTCCTTTTACATCTCGACGCGCATTATTCTTGATCCTATTCTAAAGGAAAACCGCTCGCCTGTGCTACTGGCCCCGGCCATCGACCAGGCCAGCCGCCGGCAGGTGTTTCTGCACAACCCGGCCGCGTATGATGCCGATGGCGACTCGCTGGTTTTCCTGCGGCGGGAAAGCCAGCAGGCAGGTAGCCCCGAAACACTGGTAAGGTCTAATTCCAACCCCCGTCCTACTAATGCTTCCGGTTTCCGCTTCCCTGATGATGGGTTTTTCCGGGCTATACAGGTACCCTATGCAGGTCCGCCCGTGGGGGTGCCAAATGACCCTGCCATCTACCAGCAGGACATTAATACCGGGCAGATTGTGTGGAACTCGCCGGAGGTGGTTGGTGAGTACAATGTGGCTATGGTGGTGCAGGAGTGGCGCCGTATTCCGGGGGCGCCGCCTCGCCTAATGGGGGAGGTAGTCCGGGATATGCAGATTACCGTAACCCCAAGCAATAACCTGCGCCCTACCCTGGTAGTGCCGCCCGATTTGTGCGTGGTTGCCGGTACCCCAATTCCGCCGGTGGTAGTAACGGCCACCGACCCGGAGAACAACCGCATTACCCTGGAAGCCTACGGCGGCATGATTCCGCCGGCTACGTTCGTGCAAAACTCGCAGGGGCCGCCCACCGCCCGTGGCACGTTTAACTGGACGCCCACCTGCGACGACATCCGCTCCGATCCGCATCAGGTTTTGTTCAAAGCCACCGACCAGCCGGCAACCGGGCTTACTCCTCTCATTGACGAGCGGCCGCTGCGCATCACCGTGGTAGGGCCGCCCCCCCAGAACCTGCGGGTAACCCCCGTGGGTAACAACGCCCGCCTCGACTGGGATAACTACCTGTGCCAGAATCCGGGCGCCGAGATTCGGGTGTACCGGCGGGAAAACGAAAGCGGCTGGACGCCGGGCCCCTGCGAAACGGGTATTCCGGCCTCGCGGGGCTACACCCGGATTGGCACCATCAACGTAGGTAGCCGTACTTTCCTCGACGACAACAACGGCCGGGGATTGGAGCGGGGCAAAAACTACTGCTACCGCATTTACGTGGAGTTTGCCCGGCCTGCCGGGGGCGCCAGCATTGCCTCCAACGAGGCCTGCGTGAAAGTAACCGGCCGCTCGGCCCGCCTGACCCACGTAACCGTGGACCGCACGAGCACCTCCGACGGCCAGATTACGGTGCGCTGGAACAAGCCGGCTCCAACGGCATCGTTCAACGCGCCGGCTGGCTACCTCCTGTACCGGGCAGTGGGGCAGAACCCAGCGGCCGGCAGCTACACCCGCATCAATCAGGCATTTGGCCTGAATGACACTACTTGGGTAGATACCGGCCTGAATACCACTGAAAACGCCTATTCGTACCGGTTGGTGTTTTTCCGGGCCGCTACTGCCAATGCCTCCGATACCACCCGCATCCGGGAACGGCCAGCCCCGGCTTCCAGCGTGCGCATTGAGGCTACCCCGAATCCGCTGACCAACAGTGTGGGGCTGACCTGGACGTACAATGTGCCCTGGGACAACTCGCGGCGGCCTACTACCATTTACCGGCGCCTGCAAAACGGCACGTTCGCGCCCGTTGGGAAGGTAACAGGCACTGCAATAGGTGGCACGTTCACCGACCAGGGCACTACGGCCCGGCCGCTGGTGAAGGGTGAAACCTACTGCTACTACGTGAAAACGAATGGCACCTATGACATCTCCCTGCCAGATTCGTTGATCAACCTAAGTCAGGAGCAATGCGTGTCGCTGCTACCCATTCCGTGCACCCCCATCCTGACGCTCAAGCCCACGAACTGCGACAGTCTGGCCAGCCGACTCTTCGATCTGCCGGCTACCACGCCCGCTACCGGGGAAATCTATAACAACTACCTGAGCTGGACGCTGAGCAACCAGCCCACCGCTGATTGCAGCCGCGACATTGTTACCTACATCATTTACTACGCCCCCTCCAACAACGAGCCGCTGAAGGAGCTGGCTCGCGTACCTGGCACCCAGACTACGTACGTGCACCAGGGCCTGCGTAGCGCTGCCGGTTGCTACGCCGTGCAGGCCGTAGATGCTAACCGGGCCGTGAGTGCGCTGAGCAACACGGAGTGTAAGGATAACTGCCTGCTGTTCCTCCTGCCCAACATCTTCACCCCGAATGGCGACGGCAAGAATGATACGTTCCGGCCTAAGGTGTTCAGTCCCATTGAGCGAACGGTAGTGAGGATTTACAACCGTTGGGGCACCAAGGTGTACGAAAGCGACCGGGACCCGCTCATCAACTGGAGTGGCGGCAATGTAGGCGCCGAATCGGGCTCCGGCACCCGCGTTTCGGAAGGCATGTACTTCTACCAGGCCGAGGTAGAGTTTAAGGATGCCAACCGTACCAAGCGCACGTTCAAAGGCTGGGTACAGATTAACCGCTAAACTTCGCTTATCCTGAAAAGGCGGCCAGACTCCAAAGTCTGGCCGCCTTTTTAATGCACTATGCTTTCTTTGAAGCATGAACCGACTCACTCCCCTTGTTGCGCTGCTGTTTGTGGCAGCCTGCACCTCTACCAATTCTGACTCTACTACCCCGCCGGCTGCCACTGAGCCTAACAGTACTACCAGCGCCGCGGCTACTACCGAGGCCCAGGCCACAGCCCTGGCCAGCCGCTACTTTCGCACCCAGCCCGATTCGGCTGTGTATCAGCTGCAGACCTTAACGGTGGTGGACGCCGGCACCAGCTGGCAGGTGCTGGTGAAACGTTCTGATAGGGTAGGAATAAAGCCTGATAACGCGGCCGTGAACGTAGATAAGCAAACCGGTGAGGTCAGCCGGGTAATGGTGAAGTAGCCGCTGGAGGCTTGATGCTCGGGGCAGCCTTTGGGCATTCGGGCCGATTTGTGCAGCTTGCGTCCTTGTTTTTTCCACCCTTGCGCAGCCTGCCGCCGAAAGGCAGTTGGGCTGCTGTATTTCTTCTGAACTGATGAAAGCAGTTATTTTTCCCGGTCAGGGTAGCCAGTTCAGCGGCATGGGCCGCGACCTGTACGAGCAGCACCCCGAGGCCAAGCGCCTGATGGACCAGGCCAACGAAATCCTGGGCTTTTCCCTCACGGACGTGATGTTCAGTGGTTCCGACGAGGACCTGCGTCGCACTGACGTAACTCAGCCCGCCATCTTCCTGCATTCAGTAGCTCTGGCTGCTGTGATGCCCGATCTGAACCCGGCTATGGTGGCCGGCCACTCCCTGGGCGAGTTTTCGGCGCTGGTAGCCGCCAAGGTGCTCAAGTTTGAAGACGCCCTGCGCCTGGTAGCCCAGCGTGCCCAGGCTATGCAAGCCGCCTGCCAGGAGCAACCCGGCACCATGGCCGCCATCCTCGGCCTCGACGACGATACCACGGCCCGCATCTGCCAGGAAATTAGTGCGGGTGGCAATGTGGTGGTGGCTGCTAACTATAACTGCCCCGGCCAACTGGTCGTGTCGGGTTCCCAGCGCGGCATTGAACTGGCCTGCGAGCAGCTAAAAGCTGCCGGCGCCAAGCGCGCCCTACCCCTGCCGGTGGGCGGAGCCTTCCACTCGCCCCTGATGCAGTCGGCGGAAGCGGCCCTGGCTCAGGCCATTGCAAGCACTACCTTCTCGGCAGGCATTTGCCCGGTGTACCAGAACGTGGATGCCGCCCCTCACACCGACCCCGACGAAATCCGGGAAAACCTGGTGCGCCAGCTCACCGCTCCCGTCCGCTGGACCCAGAGCGTGCAGCGCATGGTAGCCGACGGCGCTACCGAGTTGGTAGAGTGTGGCCCCGGCAAAGTTCTCCAAGGCTTGGTGAAGAAAATTGCCCCAGAAGCGGCAGTCAGTTCGGCAGCCGTTTAGGTTAAATTCACCAGCAAACAAAAAGGCTCGTTAGTTTTTGCTAACGGGCCTTTTTTATTTTGAAATAGTGCTTCTATTTATGTGTGACTGAAGATGATTATTCATTAGTCAAAGCTCAATTAATTCTTCAAACTTCAAAGCTTCTTTCTCATCTTCGAAAACAAGGATCATTTCGTCGTTTGATGAGTATTTGAAATTGCCGTCATTACCTGGGTATATCTCTGCACAGTAAAGAAACAGGTTCTTATTTTCAAATTCTATTGTAAGCTTGAAGGGGAGTTCTAAATTACTTCTGCTCGAAATCCGGACACTTACAATCTTACTATTAATGACTAATATTCTTTCATCAGCTCCTGACTCTTTAGTGGTTTCTGTCCAAAAAGTATCGTAGCCTGCAGAAGTCGTAGAAGTATAAACTTTTAAACGCTGGTCAAGAGTTACAAACGTTGCAGAGCCTGCGTAATGAAATTTGAGAGGGATTTCAGATGAATTAAAAGTTGGGTTAGTGTCTATATGTAAAATTACCTTATGTAGATAGTTGTTGAGTAATGCGTTACTGAATAATCTGATGTTATTCGTATAACTTATCTCTTCTGTATTCCTAATATTAGATATATGAGCAGGTGCATCTGAATTTGATCCTCGTGTTTTTAATGGTATTACTTCCAACATATCTGTACACTCCGCCAATAATTTTACTACCGTCTTTCCTAACCCTGGATGCATGACATCAGCTGCAATTTCAGCTATTGGTACCAAAGCAAAACGGCGCTCCGGCAGGCGCGGGTGAGGTAGGGTCAGGCGCTCCGTGTTGAGAACAAGGTCATCATAGAGCAGAATGTCCACGTCGAGGGTGCGGGCGCCCCAGCGAACCAGCCGCTCCCGGCCGGCGCGCTGCTCAGTGGCCTGACAGGTTTCCAGCAGTTGGAGGGGTAGGAGAGGAGTCTGCACACAGATGGCCTGGTTCAGGAAAGCCGGCTGATCCTCAAGACCCCAGGCGGCGGTTTCGTAGCGTGCCGAGGAGGCTACCACGGTGCCGGCGGTGGCATTCAGGTGGTCTATAGCCTCACGCAGAATCGTAGTTCGGTCGCCGAGGTTGGAGCCGAGGAGGAGGTAGGCGGTGGGCATGAGACTACAGAACGCGGCTCAGGAACTCCATCGTAACCTCCGCCGCGGTCAGGGCCTGAGCGGGCAACTCCGGGGAAGGCCACGGGTGACCACCCCCGAAATTGTGCGTAACTCCCGGCAGGATGGCCAACTCGGCTTCGGGCTTCCAGGATTTTAGCTCGTGGGCGCGCTGCACAGGTACGGTTTCGTCCTGGTCGCCGTGCAGAATCAGCAGGGGCTGCCGGAGCTTGCGGCGCACATTGTGCGGAATGTCCAGCCGCAGCCGGTTCTGGTGGTAGTCCTCCACAATCTGGAAGTAAAGCGGAAGCTGCTGCTTGGTGCGGCTGTTTTCCACGTAGTACACGCCCTGCTGTTGCCAGTGCTGCATCAGCTCCTCGGTCCAGCCGGGATTCACATTGTTAATGGCGGCCCAGGTAACCACGGCCTTCACGCGAGTGTCTTCGGCGGCTTTCAGCAGCACCAGGCCGCCGCCTCGGCTGTGGCCGATGAGGGCTAGGCGCGTCAGGTCCATTTCGGCGCGGGGCAGTTGGGTTTCGCCAGTCTGGTGGAGGTAGTCGAGTAGGGTGCCGATGTCGTTCAGCTCCAGGGAGAAGTTGTTGCGCCCAAAGGCTTCCAGGTCCTCCAGGTCGCCGGTGCCATCCACTACCAGGCCATTATGCGAGAGGTTAAGCTTCACGAACACTACCCCCTGGCTGGCAAACCAATCGGCCAATACGTTAAAATGGCCCCAGTCTTTGAACCCCTTGAACCCGTGCACGAACACCACCACCGGCTTGGGCTGGCCGGTAGGCACATACCGCATATCGGCCGCGAACGGGCGGGTGTGGTGGGCGCTGCTGAGCTGGAAATCGAGGCGGAGGGGCTGAGGCAGTGGCATGGGGGCGAAGGTAAGGGGTGAAATGGTGAGATAGTGAGCTGACGAGTCTGATGCGCTGGCGGGGTGGTTCCAGCTGTCTTACCCCTCTCAACGCCACAAACCCATTCTGCCCACCATTGTTATCCTGAGCCGGTGCACTTACTCTCCCGAATGAATACCCTACCCCTGAAAGGTCGCAAACCTCGGCCGTGTGAACGGCAAGGTTCCTCTATTTGCCCGGCGCTGCCCCAAGGAGCGAAAGGTGCCGTTCCTCGTTCTGAGCTTCGCGGCCCGTATCTCACCGTCTCTCTAACTCACTATTTCACCTTTTTCCGCGTATCATTGCAGCGCTCAAAATACCCGCATGACCGTAACGCTGGACCAGATACAGGCGCCCATCGCCGCCGAGATGGAGGAGTTCGAGAAGAAATTCCGCCAGTCCATGCAAACGCGGCAGCTCCTGCTCGATAAAATCATGGGGTACATTGTGAAGCGCAAGGGCAAGCAGATCCGGCCCATGTTTGTGTTCTTCACGGCTAAAATCAGCGGCGGCGACCCGCTGCCGGAAGCCTCGTTCCGGGGCGCGGCCCTGATTGAGCTGCTGCACACGGCCACCCTGGTGCACGACGACGTAGTGGACGAATCGAACTACCGGCGCGGGTTCTTCTCCATCAATGCCCTCTGGAAAAACAAGATTGCCGTGCTCGTGGGCGACTACCTGCTGAGCAAAGGCCTGCTCCTGAGCCTGGAAAACAACGACTACGAGCTGCTCAAAATCGTGAGCAACGCGGTAAAGGAGCTGAGCGAAGGCGAACTGCTGCAGATTGAAAAAGCCCGCCGCCTCGACATTACCGAGGACGTGTACTTCGACATCATCCGGCAGAAAACAGCTTCCCTGATTGCTTCCTGCTGCGCGGTAGGGGCGGCTTCAGCCGGGGCCGATGCGAAAACTATTGAGCGCGCCCGCCTTTTCGGCGAAAAGGTGGGTATGGCCTTCCAGATCAAGGACGACCTGTTCGATTACGGCACGGCCGAAATCGGGAAGCCGCTGGGCATTGATATCAAGGAGAAGAAGATGACCCTACCCCTCATCTACGCCCTTCAGCAGGCCGACTGGCTAACCAAGCGCCGCGTCATTTATAACGTGAAAAACAACGACGGCCGCAAGGACCGGGTGCAGCAGGTGATTGAGTACGTGAAAACCTCCGGGGGCCTGGAGTACGCCATTAAAGTGATGGAACGCTACCGCGACGAAGCTCTGGAAATCCTGCGCACTTTCCCGGCTTCGGCCTCGCGCACTTCCCTGGAGCAGCTCATTAACTATACTATCGAGCGGGAGAAGTAAGCCGTACATCATTCAGGAATTTACTTAACACGAAAAAGGCTCGCCGAATGGCGAGCCTTTTTCGTGTTGAAGCATCAGGTAACCGGAGTTACTTCAGCTGCTTATAAGTGGCTTAGTGTTCAGGCTCGGCAATCTGGTAGGAAACGCTGTCCGGCGCTACTTCCGATACCTCAAAATGTACCCCATCAAAGGTGCTTTTCACGGTGATTTCGTGGGTCATGTCGCAGCCGGGGCACTTAATTTCTTCCGTTTCAAACTGGCCGTCGTCTTCCATGGAGTTGGCCAGATGGTCGGGGGCGGGCACGCCGATCAGGTCGGTAAACACTTCGGTGTGGCACTCGTTGCATTCGAATTTGAGGCCTACGGTACGGCCTTGCAGTTCATCGAGCGGGGCGGGGGTATTTTTCTGTTGAATCCACATAAGGAGCCGAGAGTTTGGTTGTTGGAGAAAGTTCGGGAGGCCACAGGGGCTAGTAGGCTGTACGCGCGAACGGTGGCTTGGGGTTGTGCTAAGGGGTAGGAGAGTGCAGCTCGCCGGCCCGGTGGCCTCGTTTTTGTTTTATCTTGGAAAGCATTACTGCGCTATTTCCGTATGCCTACCCCCTTGTTACCTGCTATAGAGGCGCCGACGGCGCCTTTTCCGTGGGTGCCCCGCTGGCGCACCCTGCTTACCTCGCTGGCCATGGCCCGCGACCCTATCGGCAACCTTAACCGCGCCCACGCTGCCCACGGCGACACGGTGGGGCTGCACCTGGGCGGCATCCGGCCGTGCTACGTCACCCGCGACCCGGCCCTGGTACAGCATATTCTCCGTCAACACCACCGCCGCTACCTCAAGTCGGACCTCACGCACGGCCTGATCCGCTACATCGGGCGGGGGCTACTCACCAACGAGGGGCCCGACTGGCTACGGCAGCGCCGCCTGATTCAGCCGGCCTTCCACCGCCAGCGCCTGGCCGGCCTTACCCGTCTGATGCAAGCCGCCGCCGAGGAGTGGACCCAGGAGCTGCAAGCCCGCACGGCCACCGGTCCGGCCCTGGTCGATATTCATGAGGCCATGACGCGGGTAGCGTTCCGGATTATTGCGCAGGCCACCTTTGGCACCAGCATGAGCGACGCGGAGCGCGACCGGCTGTCGGATATCCTGACCCAGATTCAGGCTTTTTACGTGCGCACCATCCGGCAGCCCTACCTCCGGCCCTGGCTGCAAGGCACCGGCAGCTACCGCCGCCACGAGGCCCTGAGCCGAGAGCTACGCGAGCTGGTCCGGACCTACATCCGCAAGCGTCAGCGGGCCGGTACCAGCCCCGCCACTCCTCATAACGACCTGCTGCAAATGCTGCTGGATGTGCGCTACGAGGACACTGGCGAGCCTATGATGGAAGAACAGCTGGTAGATGAAGCCAACATCCTGTTACTGGCCGGCCACGAAACCTCAGCCAACGCCTTAAGCTGGCTGTTTTATTTGTTGGCTGAGCACCCCGAGGCCGCTGCCCAGATTCGGCAGGAGCGGGCGGCAGCTGGCCTGGCCCATCGGGCCCCGGAGTTCGAGGAGCTAGCCCGCCTGCCATACTCCATGCAAGTGATTCAGGAAACCATGCGGCTCTACCCCCCGGCCTGGATTCTGGACCGCGTAGCTTTGGAAGACGATGAGTTTCAGGGGCACCCGTTTCCGAAGGGCACGCTCTTTTCACTTTACATTTACGGGCTGCACCGCCACCCTACGCTGTGGCCCGCCCCCAATGCGTTTCGGCCTGAGCGGTTTGCTCCGGGTGCCCAGCCGCCGGTGCCGGCCTACGCCTACCTGCCTTTCGGGGGCGGACCGCGTCTGTGCATCGGCAACCACTTTGCCCTGGCTGAAATTCAGTTGGTACTGCTGGAAACGCTCCGGCACTTCACCGTCGCGCCCATCACGAAGGAGGAGGTAGTACCCGTGCCCTTGGTAACGTTGCGGCCCCAGGAAGGAGTAGTGCTGCAGTTTGAGCGGCTAGCGTAGCCGAAATAGCTGTCATCCTGAGTGCAGCGAAGGACCTTGTCACGCTAGAACAAATCGTTATTACGACTCGTGCTGACGTGATAAGGTCCTTCGCTATACTCAGGATGACAGCTATTTTTCACTCAATCCTCACTGCAGGCCAGATTCTGCTTAATTCGTCTAATGCTCATCAGAACACCCCTACTGCCACCACTTCGTTTGCGGAAGTGGGCCGGCACCGAGCGTAATAGTTTGGCCCAGCAGGGGAGTTGTCATAGGTAAATTGAGGCGAGCAGCGGCGGCCGAAGCCCGTTGCACTGGTTCGTTCCAGGCATGATGGGCCTCCGTGAAAGCGCCCCAATGCACGGGTAACAGCAGCCTGGCTTGCACATCCAGGGCGGCCTGCACGCTCTGCTCAGGCAGCATATGAATCTGAGCCCATTGCGCGTCGTACTGTCCGCATTCCATCAGGGCCAGGTCGAAGGGGCCGTGCTGTTGGCCGATGGTTTGGAAGTGCGGTCCGTAGCCCCCGTCGCCGCTATAGAATACGCGCTTTGTAGCCGATTTTATCACCCAAGAGCTCCAGGAAGTGGAGTTGCGGTTGGTGAGACCCCGGCCGGAAAAGTGCCGGGCCGGCGTGCTGGTGATGCTCAGGCCGCCGGGCAGCTGCACCGAGTCGTTCCAATCCAGCTCCCGTATCCGCTCCGGCGCCACGCCCCAGGCCCGCAGGTGGGCTCCTACCCCCAGTGGCACGAAGAAGTGGGTAGTTTTGTCTTTGAGCCGCAGAATGGTCTGGTAATCAAGATGGTCGTAGTGGTCGTGGGAAATGAGCACGGCATCAATAGGCGGCAGCTGCTCGGCGGTAATGGCTACCTGCGGATTGTAGCGCTGGGGCGTAATCCAGGAAATAGGGCCCATCTTCACGCTCAGCATGGGGTCAAGCAGAATGTTCTTCCCGGCTATTTCTACCAGGCTGGCCGAGTGCCCAAACCAGGTTACGCGTAGCACTTCCGGCGTTTTTTGCGTGATGCTCACGGAGTCCAGGGGCTGCATGGGCAGCGGTCCGGCGGGTTTGTCGTTGGGGGTTTTACTGAACAAGAAGCGCCAGAGCGAGCCAACTGTGCTGCCCCCCGTCATGAGGGTAGTGGGTACCAGATTCTGAAATTCCCCATCCTGGTAGTGCCCCGATTTCGCGTAGGCTGCCCGCTCGGCCTTGGTGGGCTTGCCCCCAAACTCGGGGCTGAGGTTGGCAAAGGCTACGCCTATTACCAGCAGAACTAGCAGAAGGCTGACCGTGAGGCGGCCCAGGAAGCGGAGAGGTTTGCGCATGCGAGTGGGGTAGGAGGTAAGCCCGTAGTCGATTATATACGGGAAATACTTTACTGCATCCGGCAAAAGGCCACAATGCTTTGCCAGTGAGCCCCTGACCACAGGAACATTGCAATAAAAGACGTGTCATGTCGAGCTTGTCGAGACATCTCACGTGCTGACGTTGGAATAGTAATCCAACGATTCGAGCGAGATGTCTCGCGGGGCTCGACATGACACGTCCTATTGTGTAGCAAATGTGTTTCTACCGTTTACCCGCCCTACCCCCGCCTCCACGCAAAACCGCCCTGCCCGAGCGAACGGACAGAGCGGCTTGAACAGGTTACGGCCTAAGCAGGGGGTAGGAAATTAGCTGCGGCCCCCGAAGCCGCGGCGGTCAGTACCTTGGTGGTCCTGCTGCCGGTCGCGGCGGTTGCTCATTTGGCGCATGCGCTCCTGGCGTTTGGCTTCCAGTTGGGCATATTGCTTTTTCGAGAGGGCGTCTTTGAGCTGCTTATCGGTGTTTTCGCGGATGCGCTTGAACTCGCTCATCTGCTGGCCCCGGTCCTGGCCCGAACGGCCACGCAGGGCTTGCATCTGCTGCTGTTGATCCTGGAAAATCTTCTCGATTTTCGACTTCTGCTTTTTGCTCAGGTCCAGTTCTTTGGCCAGTTCATCGGTGCGGCGCTGGCGTTCCTGGGCGCTAAACTTGCCCCGGCGGTCGTGGTCTTGGCGACGGTCCTGGCGCTGTTCGCGGCCCTGGCGACGCTGGCGGCCGTCATCCTGGCGCAGGTCGGCGGCAAAGCTGGTGCCTACGATGGAAGAAGATAAACCAAAAAGAAGGGCGAGGCTAAAGAGGTGCTTTTTCATGATACTGAGAAGGTTGAAGGCTGAAGTAAGGGTAGCGCCTAACGCGCTGCGTTCTGCCAGTCTTCATTCAAACCCAGTGCCCGATTGCCCGCCGTTGGCCTACTTATCTAGCACTACCTCCGAAACACCGACCAATCGGCGCTTTTACTCGTCGTTTCCTTTTCTTCTGATGCGGCACCGGGAAGCTATTTTGCTATACTTGCCTGTATGACCCAGCCCCTGAGCCTGCTAACCGCCCCGCATTCTTCGGTCCCTGAACTGGAAACCCCCGATTTGCTTTTGCGCGGCCCCCGCATAACCGACCTGCCCGCGTTTGCCGCCATGCTCACCGACCCCGCGTTCTACCGCTACCTCGGCAACAAGCCCCAAACCGAGGAAGATGGCTGGCGTCGGCTGCTGGCTCAGCAGGGGCACTGGACGCTGCTTGGCTACGGGGCTTGGTCGATAGAAGAAAAGGCCACCGGCGAATTCATCGGTACCGTAGGGTTCTTTGACTTTCAGCGCGACCTGACGCCGTCCCTCAAAGGCACCCTCGAAGCCGGCTGGACTCTTTCGCCGCGCGTGCACGGCCGGGGCTACGCCACCCAGGCAGTAGGAGCGGCTTTGCAATGGATTGAGGCGCAGTTTCCAACGGCCCGCCTGACCTGCATCATCGACCCCGACAATGCGGCCTCCCTGGGAGTGGCGCACAAGTTTGGGTTCCGGGAATTTGCCCGCACCACCTACCACGCCGAGCCCATTGTGCTGCTGGAACGGCCACGGGCGCAGGTGTAGCACTACGGTTGTAGGCTGGTGGCAGTGCTACGGCGCATTGGTTGGCTTTGCCTGAGTAAACAGGGGTAGCCTACGCACCAGCCACTCGCTGGCCCAGAACAACAGCAGCGCAATAGTGGCCCCCAGCAGGGTATCGAAAACGCGGCCTTCCACCGAAATTAGCGTGCTGCCGGGGTGCCCGGCCGTGGAATTCAGCAGCGCCATAGGGGTAATAAACAGCAGGGCGAAGGCGTAATTGCGGGCCACCACTACCTCTGTAGCCGCCTGCAGCAGCATCAGCAGTGCCACCAGCCACAGGCCCGAAGGCTGAGCCAAGGTCAGCAGCTCAAAGACCCCAATGCCCAGCAGCGTACCAATCATGCGCTGCACTCCCCGGATGGTCGTCAGCTGCCGGGAAGCGCTGGACTGCAGCACCGCCACTGCCGACAGCACCACCCAATACGTCCGGTGCGCCCCCAGCGGCCGACTCACCAGACAGGTAATCAGCACGCCTACCACCACGCGCAGCGCCATCAGCAGGGTGTCCTCGTCGAGTTGAAACTTCGGATACAGCACCCGCAGCCCTGAGGCCGACCCGTGGCGCTTTCGGACCGAGGGCAACAGCAGCGGCGCGATAATCACCAGGTAAGCCAGGGTTGCCCCCACCGCTACCAGCCCAATCAGCGGCAGGCCCGGCAAGCCAACTCCGCCTAACTCCTTCGGCCGGGCCAGGTGGGCACTGACGGCCGTTACCAGCACAAACATCATGGGGCCGGGTGGCCCCAGCCGGATACCCAGCGTCAGCACGCATGCCACTGCACTCACCAGCACCAGGCACACATTGCTCAGCCAGAGGCTGCCGGCGCCCGCTACCCCCAGCCCCGAGGCCAAAACCAGTCCGGCCGCTACCAGCGGCAGCAAGTTCATCCGGTCGCGGCGGCTCAGGCTAGCTCCGTACAGGGCCGTGAAGGCTCCCAGTGCCGCCTGCAGCCCCCAACCTTGGTGTCCCAGCGCGGTAAACAGCCCCAGCGGCAACCCCAGCGCCAGCCCTGCTTCCAAGCCCACCTTCCAGCGCCAGGGAGCCGGATGAAGCTGAATCAGGCTGCGGACGGCTCGCCGCGTGCGGGGTACATAGCGCTGTATCGGGGTTGGCATGGAGGCGAGGGGTAGGAATGTCGGGCAAAAGGGCAGGACGCTTCATGTGCAGGTCCTGACAGACGTAGCCGACTATCAGTACGAATGAAGTGGGGTTTGGCTACAGAGCATGGGGTAGGAAGTCGGGCCTGATAAAGTGCTGTCAGGAGTTTGCTACCCGTCTGATATAGCACAACGGGCCTGCCCTCCAGAGAAGAGCAGGCCCGTCATATAAACAGCAGCCAGCAACCTACTCGGCTAGCAGCTGGTCAATGGTTTTGTTGAACTCGGCTACTTCCTGCTCATAGTACTTGCCAGTGCCGGGGCCTGAGAAACCCGTGTGAATCTTGCGCACCTCGCCTTTCTTGTCGAGGAAGATGGTGGTAGGGAAGGCCAGTACCTTCTGCACCTGGGGCAACGACTGGCTGGCGGCGTCCTTGTTGGCTTCGCCGGCCACGGCCAGGTCGTAGCCCACGTTCATGCGCTGCTTCATCTTCAGCAGCTTCTGAGCAGCTACTTTCTGGTCGGTGGTGCGCTCGTAGCCTAGCCCGATGATTTCCACCCCGCGGCCTTTGTTTTTCTCGTACCAAGGAGCCAGGAAGTTGGTTTCGTCCATGCAGTTGGGGCACCAGGAGCCCAGAATCTGCACCACTACTACCTTGCCTTTGTACTTGGGGTCAGCAGGCGAGATACTGCCGCCTTCCATAATGCTCGGGAATTTGAAGTCCAGCTTTTTCTGGCCGGGCTTCATGCCGGTGAGGGCGTTAGCGTCGGGCAGCTTGGCGTTCGGGTCGAGGGTAGCCGTCCAGGTTTCGTGGCCCGATTTGCCGCTGTAGAAGTCGCCGGTAAGTGTGTTTTCCTGCTTTTCAGCCGTAAACAGAAAGCCGTGGCTGCCATCGAACGTGGTTAGCTTCATGGTGTTGCCATCCACGTTGCCAGCCAGGTAGCGGTAGTCGCCGGTAGAGGTCAGGAAAGTGCCGGTCACGGCCCGGTCCTTCTGCTCGAATACGCCTACGGCGGGGTACGTTTCGCCGTCGTCGCCCTTAAACGTGACCTTCCAAGTCCCGGCAAAAGATTGATTTTCCTTTCCCGATTTTGCCCCAAACAAGCTGCCCTCGCCTTTTCTGGCCGAAAAGGGTACCCGGTAGGGCTCCTTGGCATCATACTTCACCCAGGCACCTTTCAGGTTGGTTTGTCCGTCGGCGTATACCACCAGCGCGGCATCGAACACGCCCAGGCGGATGGTGGTAGAGTCGCCTACGGTTTTGATTTCGTCCAGCTTCAGGCGCTCCTCGCCGTTGCGCAGGTACACGGCTACCGGCTGATTGTTATTGCCCGCTTCTACATCAAACAGAAACGGAATTTCCTGGCCCTGGGCCGACAGCACCCCGCGCCAGGTACCAGCCGGCAGGTAGGTAGCATTGGCGCCGGTGGTTTCCACGGGCTCGGTTTTTTCGGAGGAAGAATTGGACTGACAGGCCACCGCGGCCAGCGCGAGTCCGGCCCCGGCTATGGCCTTGCGAAAAGAGAAGGCGACGGGCATGGGAAAAAAGTTAAAAGGTTGATTCGAGGCTAAACTACTACCGCCTGCTATTAGTTTAAGTAAAGCAAGGTCGCGAATGTAAGGCCGGCAGCGCATTCTGCCTGCCGGCAAGGTAGCGGTGCCTTTTGGAATGATTCTAAATCAGGCCGCCAGGGCCGCCCAGGGCCCGAAATTTTAGGCAGCGCAACGACCGGCAACTATATTTGCGTACCTGTTTCCGACAGGTTCGTTCTCTCCACTTTTTCCATTTCGCATTATGGCGTTTGACTTAGAAATGATCAAGGCCGTGTACGATGGCATGGGCTCTCGCATTGAAGCCGCCCGTACCGCCGTTGGCCGCCCGCTTACCCTGACTGAAAAAATCCTGTACGCTCACCTGTACGGCGGCTCTGTTTCGCAGGCGTATGAGCGGGGCGTTTCCTACGTCGATTTCGCTCCGGACCGCGTAGCCATGCAGGACGCCACCGCCCAGATGGCCCTGTTGCAGTTTATGCAGGCAGGCAAAGCCCAAGTGGCCGTGCCCAGCACTGTACACTGCGACCACCTGATTCAGGCAGAGCGCGGCGCCGACCAGGATTTGGCCGTAGCTAACTCCGAAAACAAGGAAGTATATGACTTCCTGGCTTCGGTATCCAATAAATACGGCATCGGCTTCTGGAAGCCCGGTGCTGGTATCATTCACCAAGTAGTGCTCGAGAACTACGCCTTCCCCGGCGGCATGATGATCGGCACTGACTCACACACCCCCAACGCTGGCGGCCTGGGCATGGTTGCCATTGGTGTTGGCGGTGCCGATGCTGTGGACGTAATGTCGGGCATGGCCTGGGAACTGAAGTTCCCGAAAGTAATTGGCGTGAAGCTGACCGGTAAGCTCTCTGGCTGGACGGCTCCCAAAGACGTAATCCTGAAGGTGGCTGGCATCCTGACCGTGAAAGGCGGTACCGGTGCTATCGTAGAGTACTTCGGCGAAGGTGCTGAAAACCTCTCGTGCACGGGCAAGGCTACCATCTGCAACATGGGCGCTGAAATCGGGGCTACTACCTCGGTATTCGCCTACGACGAGAAAATGGCTGCCTACCTGCAGGGCACCGGCCGCGCTGAAATTGCCTCTATGGCTTCCGGTGTAGCCGCTCACCTGCGCGCCGACGACGAAGTTCTGGCTAACCCCGAGGCTTACTACGATCAGCTGATTGAAATAAACCTTTCGGAGCTGGAGCCCCACGTAAACGGCCCGTTCACACCGGACGCTGCCTGGCCGATTTCGCAGTTCGCTGCGGCCGTTCGGGAGCACAACTGGCCTGCCAAGCTGGAAGTTGGCTTGATTGGCTCGTGCACCAACTCCTCGTACGAAGACATCACCCGTGCTGCTTCGGTAGCTAAGCAAGCCGCCGACAAAGGCCTGACGGTACAAGCTGACTACACCGTAACGCCCGGCTCGGAGCTGGTGCGCTACACTGTGGAGCGCGACGGTCTGCTGGACACCTTCGCCCAGATGGGTGGGGTAGTACTGGCCAATGCCTGCGGTCCGTGCATCGGGCAGTGGGCCCGCCACATGGACGACATGAAGCGGCCGAACTCCATCATCACTTCGTTCAACCGCAACTTCGCCAAGCGTAACGACGGCAACCCGAACACCCACGCTTTCGTGGCTTCGCCCGAAATCGTAACGGCCTTCGCTATTGCCGGCGACCTGACCTTCAACCCCCTCACCGACACGCTGACCACCAAAGACGGCCAGCAGGTGAAGTTTGATGAGCCCCAGGGTATCGAGCTGCCCCCCCGCGGCTTCGACGTAGAGGATGCCGGCTACCAGGCTCCCGCCGCCGATGGCACGGGCGTACAGGTAATCGTTGATCCGAACTCCGACCGTCTGGAGCTGCTGGAAGGCTTCAAGCCGTGGGAAGGGGTAGACCTGATGGGTCTGCGTCTGCTCATCAAAGCCCAGGGCAAGTGCACCACCGACCACATTTCGATGGCCGGCCCGTGGTTGAAATACCGCGGCCACCTGGACAACATCTCCAACAACATGCTCATCGGGGCTATCAACGCCTTCAATGGCGAAGCTAACTCGGTGAAGGATGCCCTGACCCAGGGTACGCCGTACTCGGCCGTGCCGCAGGTAGCCCGTAACTACAAAGCCCTGGGCGTTGGCTCGGTGGTAGTAGGCGACGAGAACTACGGTGAAGGTTCGTCGCGGGAGCACGCGGCCATGGAGCCCCGCCACCTGGGCGTGCGCGCTGTACTGGTAAAGTCGTTTGCCCGTATCCACGAAACCAACCTGAAGAAGCAGGGCATGCTGGCCCTGACCTTCGCCAACAAGGCCGACTACGACCTGATCGAGGAAGACGACACCATCGACATCCTCGGCCTGACGGAGTTTGCCCCCGGCAAGCCCCTGCAGGTTCGTCTGCACCACGCCGACGGCGACACTGATCTCATCACGGTAAACCACACCTACAATGAAGGTCAGATCGAATGGTTCAAAGCCGGCTCGGCCCTGAACCTGATTCGCCTGAAGGAAGCCGGTGGCAGCATGATGTCGCAGAAATAATTCAAGCATTAGCTTTCTAAAAAAGGCCGCCCCAGATTCTGGGGCGGCCTTTTTCGTGTGTTTGCCAGGCGAGTTGCAACCTTCTCATTGAAAGCTGAATCAGAGGAGGAAAGAACTTATAGTTGGCCACTCACTATGAAAACATTCTTTACTCTATTTGCTGGCACTGCTATGTTGGTAAGTGGCTGCGCTACGGTGTGTGGCACTGAACCGGAACCTTGCCTGAACATCCCTGCCGTCGTGAAAAGCTTAGAAACGGAGTACGGCTGCGAGAACACTGTCCGCCAGATGAATGTCAACCTGTCGGAAACCTACACTGTCATTCGCTCCCAGCAAGAGTTTGAGCAGCAAGTAAGCGGCAGCTGCCGCCCACAAATCGACTTTGTTACCTATGATTTGGTGATTGGTAAGAAAGGGCTAGCCACTGGGGTAGGCGGAATCAACTATACCCTGCAGCAGGACTGCTACACCAGCAAACTGCTACTCAACGTAACCATCAGCCCCAGCATGACTACCGAAGCCCCCAACATTACCTACCATGCCCTCATCCCGAAGCTAGCAGCAGGGCAGGAGATAGGTGTGCAGGTAGTAGTGAAATAGATATTCTTGCAGTACTACTGTAAAGACGGCTGCCCCAAAGAGGCGGCGGCTTTCTTTAAAAAGAATTAGATGATGACAGCCGAAGAGTTTACCGAATTTTGGTCTAGCGCTTATCCAGATACATTACCAATTAATTACCTGTTTAGACACGACTACCCTGATCGGTGGGTGAGGTTTCACAGTTTGCCAGAATCCAAAAGATATCCAGAGGATGAGGAGGACTGGACAATGCTGCTTAATCGCCAGAACACAATTACTCAGGCCTTGTTAGGCACACGAGCCCAGCTTTTACTAGTAACGGGTGGCTACGAGATTAAGGGTAGCATCAACATGGATATACCCTGGACAGAAACAGCTTTGCAGCATTTCTCTTTTACTGCTTTACCAGCACTGCCGTTAAGAGAGGTCAATAGTGTAGAATATGGGAAAGAGGACTGTTACCTTCCCATATTCGTAGAGGTTGATTGGCAATGGGGTGTACTGAACAACGCGTTACGTGACGTGGCACAGGATGATATAAGGTTCTTCTTAGTCTCAAGAGAACAACAGTGCTTAATAGCTCCCTATGACGGTGGCATGGACATTATTGCAGCGAACACTGAAGCGCGGGATACTTTAAAAATTCAATTCCAAGGTTGGTTGTCGATGCGGGAAGATGGGCTCTAAATGATGTTCTTTGCTGTTGCAACTGAGCTACCATGTCCCGCTACTTATTCTTACTGTTACTACTGCTTGCCGCCTACCCTTCGTGGGCGCAGCAAACCTATTTAGTCGATGACTTCTCACCGAGTTACTTCGGCAAAATCTACATTCAGGATACTGCGGAGGTGTTTAGTCCCGGCTGGGTTGCCATTTACGACAAGAAGACGAAAAAAGAAGTAGTCAAGGTAGAGTCGGAGGAGTTGGCGCTGTCCCTGCACAACGGTAAAGCGCAGTCCAACATTCAGGAGGTGCCCTACGGCGAGCAGAGCCTAATTATCAGTGAGGATTTCAACTTCGACGGCCGGCTCGACCTTGCCATTGAAGACGGGCAGAACAGCTGCTACCACGGTCCTTCTTTCCAGATTTACCTGAACCTGCCCACGGAGCTGAAGCATAGCCAGGCGTTTACGGATCTGGCCCAGGATTACTGTGGTATGTTTCAGGTGGATGCCAAAACCAAGCGCCTCTACACCTCAACCAAGAGTGGGTGCTGCTGGCACCAGGACTCAGAGTTCATTATTCGCAATGGGGAGCCGTTTCTAGTGCGTCAGGTGGAAATGGACATGATGCGGTTTCCATTCCAGACGACTACCACTACTACCTGGAGTGGTACCCGCATGGTGCAGACCACCAGCCAGGAACTGTATCTGGAGGACGAAAGCATCCGGGTAGTCTGCTCATTTCAGGTGGTTGGCAACGGTAAGCAAGCCGTGCTGTTCACCACCGATAATGGCCTGATGTTGTATTACGCGCTGCTGCGGAAAGATGGGCAGTTAGAATTTACTTATCCTGAGTTTGGAGCTGAAACCGACAAGTTTACTATTCAGGTAGCTTCTGGCATCACCAAGTTGCGCTTTGCGAACAAGAGTGCTCAATACACCGTGCAACAGGCCGCCAGTGGCGCGCTTAGCATTCAGGTGAAAGTGGGGGGTAGGGTAGTGGAGCTACGGGAACAACTAGGCACCCGCAAAGGCAGCCTACAACCCTTGCTGAAGCTGAAGCCGGAAAATCTGAGCCGGATCTAGCGAGCAGCTGGGAAGCGAAAGCTTAATGATGAAGTGGTTTATCAGGGAGTAATGTTATTAGTTTATGAAACTTTGAAATACAAAGTACTTTATGATATGTTTGTGCGTTCATTACTGTGTTCGTCTTTATTAGCTAGCTATGAATACCTCACGCACAAAAGCCTCAGTGCTGTATGGCAGCATAGGAGCTGGCTTTTTGCTCTTAAAGTTTGCTTACGCCGGAGCCACATCCACTGACCTGTTGTGGCTGTTAGGCCCCACGAATGCTTTGGTAGGAGGAGCGCTAGGCTCTGGTTCCTTCTTTGATCCGGCCCAAGGATTCGTGCATTCCGATCTACAGTTCACTATTGACAAGTCCTGCTCAGGCTTCAACTTCTGGCTGGTATGCACCGGCTTGCTGCTTGCCATCGGTGGGCGGTATGCCGGGTCTGGCAAAGCGCTGGGAGGTGGGTGGCTACTGAGCTTGCCCGTGCTGGGCTACCTGCTCACGGTACTGGTGAATGCCTCCCGTATTTTGTCGGCGGTGGCCCTGCAGCGGCTGCTTCCCGGGTTAGGACAGCGCTATGCCTGGGCGCATCAGGCGGAGGGCGTGCTGGTATATCTGTTTTTTCTGATTCTTATCTACGGCGGCTTCCGGCTGCTTTGCTCCCGCTACCTCTCTTCTTATGCAGAACCTGCTTAATCCGAAATGGCTATTTGTGCTCAATACGCTCCCGCTGGCCGTGCTAGCATTACTGCTGGGCGGGGAATACGGCGTTATCCATACCCTGCTACCCCCTGATAGCCAGCAACTGTGGCTCGTGCTGGGCAGTTTGTTAATAGGCCTGGGGGTAGTGCACGCAGCATACGCCGGGTGGCAGCTGAAGCGTAAGCAGCCCTTGCCAACGCTCTACGGGGCTCTGGCTTTGGCTGCGTACATAGCGTTCCTGTACCTGTACGGATACCACCTAGACCGCTTGTTTCCGCGGGAGGTGCCGCGCTGGATGGTGCCGGGTGAAATGCCGCTGTATGCCGGCACCTTCCTGATGCCCACCTTGGCACACGCCGCCCTCGTCATTCTGCTCAACCTAACCCCGGCCGACCGGCCCCACCGGGCCCTAGCCAATTTTGGGGTGGCCCTGGCCGTGCCGATCGGCGCCTACCTGTTCGGGCAACTAGTGCTGCCATGGTGGCAAGTGCCTGGCGGCCAGTTTGGGCAACACGCGCTGGTCGTGCTGTTCATCACCGGAACCCTGCTTTTTCTGTTTTTCCTGGCCCGCGGCGTGTATATCCTGCTCACCCGAAAAGCGGGGGTATGGGCTGAGTATCAACTCCTCTGGAAAGTGCTGATTACGTTGGTAATGCCAGTGCTCGGGCTGCTGGTGAATTCAGGCGTATTCTTCAAAGAATTTGGGCCCTCTTCCAGTGGCATCTTCGGGAATTTCCACGGTTGGTGGTTTTATGGGCTGGCCGTACTGAACGGGGCGCTGCTGTGTGTGTCCGCCCCGGCGAACAAGTGGTGGCGCCTGGCCCTGCTGGCGGGCCGAAGCTTCACACTGGCTTATACGCTGTACTTTTTTCTCGTCTTCCTGCCGTTCCTACCCCTATCCGTTATTGCAGTGGTAGCCGTTGGAGTTGGCTTCCTGATGCTGACGCCCCTGTTGTTGCTACTGGTGCATTTGCGCGAGCTAAGCCAGGACGTGGAGGTACTACGAACGTATTTCTCACCCCGACTTGTGATAGGAGTATTGATTGCCAGCAGCCTGTTGCTGCCCCTGGGCATTACGGCCAACTATCTGTACTGTCGCCAGGCCCTGCACCAAGCCCTGGCCTATATCTACACTCCGGATTACAGTAAGCCTACCCCTCAAATTGATGCCAACCCGTTGCTCTATACGCTGGAGCGGGTGCGGGCGCACAAGGACCCTAGTGCCAGTGTTTTCGGAAGCGAGCTGCCGTATCTCTCTACTTACTTCAACTGGTTGGTGCTCGATAACCTCACGCTGTCAGAAGAAAAGCTGCGGCGACTGGAGCAAGTGTTCGGCAGTGAGCGGCCGGTGTATAATCGGGAACAATTTCAAAGGGATGAGCCCGAGGAGGAACCACGCCCCCAGCTAACCAAGCTAACCAGCCGCAGCCACTACGATGCCCGGCAGGCGGCCTGGAGCAGCTGGGTAGATCTGGAAATCACCAATCCGGACCAGGAGGGCAACGCAGAATATCACACCACACTAGCGCTGCCCGTAGGCTGCTGGGTGCAGGAGTACTACCTGGATATGCACGGCCGCCGCGAAAAAGGCATTCTGGCCGAAAAAAAATCGGCTATGTGGGTGTTTGCGCAAATCCGGAATGAGCAGCGCGACCCTGGTATTCTGTACTACCTTACAGGCAACCGGCTAGCCCTGCGCGTATTCCCGTTTGCGGCCCTGGAAGTACGACGCACCGGTTTTCGGGTGCTGCACAAAGAGCCCGTAGCTCTGCAGATTGCCGGACAGACGGTGCAACTGGGTGAAGTGGCCGCTTCCGCTGCTCAACCACTTCGGCAATCTGTTACTACCCCTGGTGGGCAGGTAGTATATCTGAGTGCCACCGCCAAACAAGCCCTACCGCTAGTACAGCGTCGGCCTTATTACCACTTTTTGCTTGATGCCTCGGCTACTGCAAGCGCAAAGCCCACGGCGTATCAGCAACGCATAGAAAGCTTTCTGCAGCAACGGCCGGGTGCCAAAGCTACCGCCCGTTATACTCTGGTGAACAGCGGAATAACCACCTTGCCTGCCGGAACAGATTGGCTATCTGCCTGGCAAGCAACACCAGCTACTGGGGGCTACTACCTGGAAGGGGCTATGCAACGCCTCTTAGCGGAAGCTTGGCTCCACCCAACCCCGGAGTACCCCGTGCTGGTAGCCGTTACGGGTTCGTTGCAGCAGGCAGTGCTGCCCGCCAATTTTGCCGCGTTGCAGGCGGCTACTCCTGAGCAGTCTACCTTTCTGGTGTTGGCTGCCGATGGCTCCGCCCAGGCTCATTCTTTGCTGCAGCGTTCCAGTCAGCCGCTCCCGCCACCTGAAACCTCGGCGGAGGGTAGGGCCGTACGGGCCTGGCCGACGGCTGAGCAGCCCCGTGCCTACCTGCCCGACAACGGGCAGCCCTCGGTGGTGCTAGGGACAGAAACATTCTCCCTACCCCGTGCGCTGGGGCAAACCTGGCAGGATGGCTTGTGGCTGCAGGGCTACCAGCTATACCAGGCACACAACCCCGCTGCCGCCGAGCCCATGCGCCTGGCAGCCATTCGGGGCAGCTTCCGGTCGGGCATTCTGAGCCCGCTTACTTCCTACCTTGCTCTGGAGAACGAAGCCCAGAAAGCCGCCCTGCTGCGCAAGCAGAACGAGGTGCTAGCCGGCAACGCCGCCTTGGATGTTGATGATGACGTGCAGCGCATGTCGGAGCCGGAATTGTGGGTATTGCTGCTAGCAGTAGGGATATGGGGGCTGCGAAACTGGTATCGGCATCAGAAAGAAATAGCCCTAGCGAAGTAGGCCGAATAGCCGCTGCTGAGCGGTGGAGCAGAACAATCATAAAAGTGAACCGCCGAGCTCCAGCCGCTTACCTTTGCGCCGCGCGGTTTCCGCCGATTCTGCTGCGCCGTTCCTGCATGAAGCACTTTCTACTCGCCACCTCTCTTCTGTTAGTTGCTACCCCCGTAGCGCTGGCACAAACTCCGGTAACACCAGCAGACTTCACGGCTACGGACAGTACCCAGGCGCTGCCGGAGGTGGCCGTAACCTACCGCGCTGGCAGCCGCACGCCGGTTACGTTTCTGAACCTGAGCGGGCGGGAGCTAGCGGCCCTCAGTGTGGGCCAAGAGCCTTCTTTCCTGCTAACTCAAACGCCAGGCGTCACGGCTTATTCCGATGCTGGCAGCACCCAGGGTTACGCCTACTTCCGCCTACGCGGCATCGACCAGACCCGCATCAATACCACCCTGGATGGGGTGCCGCTCAATGAGCCCGAGGACCAAGGGGCCTATTTCTCTAACTACCCCGACCTGTTCAACTCCCTAAGCAGTGTGCAGATTCAGCGGGGGGTAGGCACTACCCAAAACGGCGTGGCCAGCTACGGCGGCAGCATTCAGTTGTTCTCACCCTCGTTGCTCGACTCAGCCCGTACGACGTTGGGCGGGGGCTACGGCTCATTTGGGAGCTACCGGGCTTTTGGCGAGTACGCCAGCGGCCGGCGGGGACGAGCGGCCTTGTATGCTCGGGCCTCGCACCTGCACTCCGATGGCTATAAGGAACGCTCGGCCAATACCTCGCAGTCGGTGTATGTTAGTGGAGGGCTGTTTTATGAGAAAACCAGTTGGAAACTGAGTGTGCTGGCCGGGCAGCAGCGTAACCAACTGGCCTGGCTGCCCGTGGCCGACTCGGTGCTGCGCCGCAACCGCCGGGCCAACGCCAACGGAGCCGAAAACGACCGGTTTCAGCAGGCCCTGGTGCAACTCCAGAATCAATGGCTGGTGGGTAGCCGCTCGGAGGTGAATACCAGCGTGTACGCCTCAGGCCTACGTGGGGGCTACGATTTCGACCTGAACACCTTCCTGGGCCTGCCGCCCACCACGGAGCTGTACCGCTACGATTTCCGCTCGGGTCTGCTCGGGACCTTCAGCACCTATACCTACCGCACCGACCGGCTGACCTGGACCAGCGGCCTGCACCTGAGCACCTACCAACGCCGCCACTTGGGTAGCGAGCAAACCGCCGGGGAACTGTACCGCAATACGGGCTACAAGCGGGAGGGTAGCGTGTTCAGCAAAGCCGAGTACCAGCTGGGTCGCCTTACGCTGTTTGGCGATGTGCAGGGTCGGGCCGTTTCGTTCCGATACAAGGGCAGCGTGCCGCTGGAAACCCTGGAGTGGCGTTTCCTGAACCCAAAAGTAGGTGCCAGCGTGATGGTAGGCCAGCGTACTACCCTGTATTACACCCTGGGCCGCACCGGCCGGGAGCCCACCCGCAACGACCTGTTCGGGGGCAATGACGACCTGCTGGCCGACAGCACCGGCCAACCTCTGCTCAGCAGCACCCGCGCCGAGTACGTGAATGACCACGAGCTGGGAATCCGGTACCGGAGTGCTACCCTGGAGGCGAGCTTGAACGCCTACTACATGGATTTTCAGAACGAAATCGTGCTGAATGGGCAATTGGGTCCGAACGGATTGGCGCTAACGGATAATGTGAAAAGCAGCCGCCGGATGGGCTTGGAGGCCACCGTGCGCTGGCAACCGCTGCCTCGCCTCACACTTACCAACAACTCGGCTTTCAACCGCAGCCGCATCCGGGAGCAGGAGCAGTCCTTCCGGCCTATTCTAACCCCGGCGCTGCTCATTAATCAGGAAGCTACTTACCAAACCGGGAGCTGGTTGCTGGGGGTAGCAGGCCGCTACCAAAGCCGCTCCTACCTCGATTTCGCCAACTCCGCCGCCATCAGCGGGTACGCTTTGCTGAATGCGCGGGTGCAGTACGCCCGGCCCCGCTGGGAGGTAACACTGTTCGGGAACAACCTCACTAACACCCGCTACTTCAACAACGGCACGGTAGAGCCCGATGGCACCCGCAGGTACTTCGTGCAGGCTCCGGCCAACTTCTACCTCGATGTGCGCCTGCATATATGATCCAATTACCAGGCCTTATGAGGCCAGGCACTTTACTTACTTCGGGAGGGTAGGGGCGCGTAGCTTCCTACCCCGGCACCTATGACGAACGCACTTGTATTCGGGAAATTTCTGCCCTTCCACCAGGGGCACGTTGCCCTCATTGACTTCGCCCGTCGGCACTGCGACTACCTGACGGTGCTAGTGTGCGCCAGCAACCACGAAACCCTGCCCGGCGCGCTACGTGCCCAATGGATAGAAGACACCTACGCGCACTGCCCCGAGGTAAGCGTGCAATTGCTGGACTACCGTGAGGAGGAACTGCCCAACACGTCGGTTTCTTCCGAGGTCGTGGCCCACGTCTGGGCCGATACATTTCGGGAGGTAGTGCCTGGAGTTTCGCTGGTAGTAACCTCCGAGCCGTATGGGGCGCTGGTAGCCGCCCGTATGGGCATCCGCCACCTTGATTTTGATAGGGCAAGGGCGCAGGTGCCGGTATCGGCTACTGCTATCCGGCAGGGGGTGCGGGCGCAGTGGTCCTACCTGCCGGCGGCGGTGCAATCCTACTACCGCCGTACGGTAGCTATTCTGGGCACCGAATCGACGGGCAAAACCACCCTAACGGAGCAGTTAGCCGCGCACTTCGGAGCCAGTTTCGTGGCAGAAGCCGGCCGCGACCTGATTTCGGACTCCACCAGCTTCAGCCGCACCGACCTGCTACTTGTGGCCGACGAGCACGCCCGGCGCATTGCCGCCGCCCGCGCCGCAGCCGGGCCTTTGCTGCTGCTGGATACCGACATTCACATCACCCAGTCCTACGCGCAACTAACACAAGGCTCCTACCTCCCGGTGCCTGCCGAAACCTACTCCCTCAACCACGCCGACCTCTACCTCTACCTGCTGCCCGATGTACCCTTCGTGCAGGATGGCACCCGCCTGCCCGCCGCCGAGCGCCTCCACCTCGACGCAATCCACCGCCAAACGCTGGCCGACTTTGGTATCGAACACAAGGAAATTGGCGGCGACTGGCCCGCACGGTTCCAGCAGGCAGTGGCCCTAATAGAGGAGATGCTGCGCGCAGCCGGCACGCTATGAGGCAGCCACCGTTTCGGCCTGCGCTTCTCGGGGCTTCTGCACCAGGTAGTAATACAGTAAAATCAGTAAGCCCGTAAGAAAGGGTAGGAGGGCCAGGTGCTTGCCCGTGGCACCGCCGCCTAGCTGCACCGTATCAAAGCCCACAAACTCGCTGATCATCCAGTAGGAGTTGGCCGAAATCCAGAACACAATGGCCAGGTTATGGGCCAGCTCAGCCTTGATGCTGCGGGTGCGCCAGGTGATGAGCACGGCAATGAGCAGGGTAGGAAAAACCATCAGAATGCCCAGGGGTTTCCACACCATGCACCAGCCGATATCCTTGAGCAGCCAGAACAGGATGTGCAGGTTCTCCATGCGGCGGTACGGAGCCGGGATGGTGTATAATTGGTCGTTGGGCTGACTCATGGGGGTAGGGAAAGCACGAAGATAACCTGAGCCTGCGGGCCAGGAAAGCTGAGAATCGGCTAGGTTGCCACGATCAAGGCATGTAAGCGGCTTTTTTCGCGCTGCTGCGTATGAGGTCCTGATTTCAATTGTACACGCAAGTTCTTTTTATGTCCGATGCTTTTCGGAAAGTAGCCAAAGGAGCCGCCTACGTAGGCGGTGGAGTAGTGGGGGCATTGGCCCTGTATCTGGCCGCCGCGGTAGGCCTTTCTGCTGTTCCCGTTGGTCGCCGCAACTCGCCCGAAACCGGCGAAATTGAAGCCTACATTCTCTCCAACGGCGTGCATACCGACGTGGTAGTGCCCGTGCGAACCGACCAGATGGACTGGACTCAGCTGGTTTCCTACTCCGATACGCCCGCCATGGACACCACCCGCAGCTACGTGGGGTTTGGCTGGGGCGACAAGGGCTTCTATCTGAACACCCCCACCTGGGCCGAGCTAAAGCCGAGCACCGCCGTGAAGGCCATGTTCTGGCTGAGCACCACGGCCATGCATGCTACCTTCCACCACGAGCCCCAGCCTGGCCCTGACTGCGTGAAAGTGCTGCTGACCCGCGCCGAATACGCCCGCCTGATTGCCTTCATCAAGAAGAGCTTCGACTACGACACCCGGGGCCGGACCGAGCTCATCCGGGGCTACAGCTACGGGCAGCACGATGCGTTCTATGAGGCCACGCGCACCTATAACCTGTTCTATACCTGCAACACCTGGGCCAACGATGCCCTGAAGGTATCGGGCCAGAAAGCCGCCCTCTGGACACCCTTCGACTTTGGTATCTTCTGGCAGTACCGCTAGAGGCGATGATGATGCGGATGTTGGCTTAATGCTTCTGTCTATTTGTAGCAGGATAAAATCTGAGCAAAAAGAAAACCCGGCTGGTTTCGCGTGGAGCGACACAGCCGGGAGTGAAGAGTGGAAAGATGAAGACGGCTAGTTAAGCCACACCTGGGCCACCGTTTCGAAGCGGTGACGGGCAAAAGCACCGTAAGGGCGCTCAGCGTAGAAGCCCAGCACATGCACCTGCAACTCGCCGCTACGGGCGTTGCGGCGCATCTGGATGGGGTACACCTGGCCGGTAACGGGCCAATCCCCAATATGGTCGGCGGGGCGGCGGCTGGCATCAACGCAGCGAGCATACTGCTGCACGGGAAGCGGGACAGGAAGCTTTACTTTCGACATATCCAAAGATAAGAATATTGACGTCAATAAGCTAAAAATATTGGGTTGTTTTCTGGTATTTTGTTTTTGTGATAAAATGCTGTAAAAATGCATTAGGGCCATAAAAACTATGAAACATGCCAGAATGAATAAGTGCGTTAACTACGGTTGAGCTTAAGGGTAATATTTGCTTATTTGCTAATATAATTAGTAAATAGCGGCGGCGTACACTGAAGCGCCTTTTGCCTATGAATACCTTGCTCACCTACGCAATTCCGGCGCTGCAGCTCTTGCCCGCCGAACTGCCCCTCTACGGCTGCCCGGTTCCGGCCGGCTTTCCTTCCCCTGCCGACGACCACCAGCAGGACCCGGCATTCGACCTGAAAAGCCACCTGTTTCGTAACCCGGCCTCTACCTTTCTGGCTCGGGTAGCCGGCGACTCCATGACTGGGGCCGAAATTCATCCTGGCGACCTGATAGCCGTGGATCGGGCCCTGGTACCCCGTGACGGGCACATTGTGGTGGCTGTGCTCGATGGAGAGCACACGCTGAAACGCCTTCGCATCCGGGGGACACAGGTAAGCCTGGAAGCCGCCAATGACTTGTATCCAACCCTGGACCTGCTGCCCGGCACTCGCTTAGAGGTGTGGGGGGTAGTAACCCACGTAGTGCATGCGTTGGAAGGTCGCCCCGCCGCCCAAACGCTGGCCCAGTGGCAGCGCCGGACGAAATAACGCATGCTAGTCGGTTGTGTACTACTTTCCTTACTGCCTCCTACATGTACGCCCTAGTCGATTGTAACAATTTTTACGTGTCCTGCGAACGGGTCTTTCGGCCGGAGCTGGTGGGCGTGCCGGTAGTGGTGCTTAGCAACAACGACGGGTGTCTGATTTCGCGCTCCGATGAAGCCAAGGCCCTGGGACTACGTATGGGGGAGCCCTATTTCAAGGCCCGGCCCCTGCTGGAGCAGCACCGGGTGCGGGTATTCAGCTCCAACTACCCCCTCTATGGTGACCTAAGCCGCCGCGTAAACCTGGTACTGGGGCAGTTTTCGCCGGAAGTAGAGCTGTACTCTATTGATGAATCGTTTGTGCACCTGGGCGCGCCTGCTCGGCATGGGCCAGCTTATGAGGACGTTGCCCTTGCAATCAGGGCAGCGGTTTTACAGCAGGTAGGTATTCCGGTGTGCGTGGGGGTAGGGCCTACGAAAACCCTGGCCAAGCTGGCGAACCGCCGGGCCCGCCATACCCCCGGCGGTGTGCTCATTCTGGATTCTCCGGAAAGTCGGGCAAAAGCTTTGGTAGCCACTCCCATACAGGAAATATGGGGCATTGGTCGGCGCCAGGCCCCCAAACTGCTGGTCGCCGGCATAGGCACGGCCGCCGAGCTGGCTGCTGCTCCGGAAGGCTGGGTGCGCCAGAATCTGGGTGGCGTAGTAGGGGTGCGGTTGTGGAGGGAATTGCGGGGCGAAGCATGCCTGAGCTGGCACCCCCGCCCCGAAGATGAGGATGAATCAGGAGCCCGCCGCCATAGCGTAACTTACACCCGCTCGTTTGGGCAGCCTCAGCGGGGGCAGCTGGCGCTGCAGGAGGCCGTGGCCACCTTTGCGGCCCGCGCCGCTGAAAAGTTGCGGCGCCATGGGCTGGCCGCCAACCTGGTAACCGTGCTGCTGGGCTCCGATAGGTTTGCCGCAGCTACTGACGTTGCTACCCGCACGGCCGTCATCTACCTTCCCCAGGCCACCCAGAATACCAGCGAGCTGCTGGCCGCCGCTCGCCGTGGACTAGCCCAACTATACCAACCGGGTACCGCCTACGTGCGAGCTGGGGTGCTGCTTAGTGGTCTGGAGCCACCGGGGCAACCCCAACTCGACTTATTCCGCCCCGTTGAGCCAACTCGTCTGCAGGAGCAGCAGCAACTCATGCGCACCCTCGACAGCTTAAATCAGCGCTTTGGGCGTGATGCTGTGCGCTACGCCGCTACCGGAACCCGGTCGGCGGCGTGGGCCGGGCGTAGTGGTTTTCGCTCCCCAGCCTATACCACTAACTGGGAAGAGCTCTGGCAGGTGAAGTAAACGAGGTAGCTACGGTTGGCGTACCACGCGCCACGTAGTGACACCACCGGCAGTGCTGATCTGCACTACATACACCCCTGCCGGATAGGCGCTCAAATCAAGCTGGATGCTGTGGCCGGTGGGCGCAGTGTGCTCCTGCAACTGCTGCCCTAGCGCCGACAGCACCCGCACCGTAGCCGGCCCGGCGGGCAGCTCTACCAGCAGGCGGCCCGTAGTGGGGTTAGGGTACAAGGCTACCGCAATGCCCTGGGCCGGGCGCACTGGCAGCACCTGCTGGTAGCGGGTAGCGGCAGCATCGGCGGCGGCTTGTAGCTGGGCTAAGGAAGGCGCTACTACCACCGCAAACGCTACCACCGCTGAGTCGGCGGGGGCGAGGCGGGGGAGGGTGGCCCCCACTACCTGCGAGGCATCAGTGCCAGCCGGTAGCCCACTGGTTTGCTGGCTGGTACCGCTACTCAGGGTCAGCAGCTTTTCGGCAGTGTTAAAGCCATCGGCGAGGCGTACGGCTGCTCCTGCGGGCGCCTGGTTGTCAATGGAGTATACGCTGGCCTGTCCGCCCGCCAGGTGCTTTACCCCGGCATAATAGGTAGGTTTGGCCGGATCATAGAGGTAGCCCAGGCGGCGGCCGGCCTCCCAGGTAGCCACGTTGCGGCCGGGCTCGCCGGGCAGGTCCCAGTCCATGTAAAGCCCTACGTGCAGGGGCTTGAGCGTATCCGTCGTGAGGTTGGTGAGGGTGTAAGTCAGCACCACGTAGTCGCGGTGCGGAGCGGCAGCCCAGGCATAGCCCCGCTGTCGCACCCGCACGCCCACGGAGCGCCCGTTGGTAAGGCCGGGCAGCGAGTCCTGCAGCACCCCGTAGGCTTCCTGATCGGCCCGGAGAGGTTGGGTTAAGATGCCAGCGCGAACCAGCGCCGTGAAGTCCTGGTCGTTACTCCGCCGGTCGTTGCGCACGTTGTCGGTTACGCGGGCCGTAGGGGTAGCAATCAGCAGGCCTCCCTCAGCCAGTAGCGGAGCGCTGCCCCGGTAGCTGACGCCCTCGCCCACATCGGAGCCCAGGCCATCATACCCCAGATTGCCCCGGCTGGTGAGGGTAAGGTGCAGGTCATTGGCATCCAGCACCACGTAGTCGGGATTGAGGATGAGGGTTTCGTACTGATCTTCCTGGTAGCCGGTGCTGGCATCCTGCAGGCGGTAGCGCAGTACAGCGCGGGTGTTAAGGGGCGCCGAGGCGGCCACGGCCAGCCGGAAGGGAGCCGTAGCGTTGCCGCGCTGAGCGAGGGTAGCCAGCGCGCCCACCTCAAACGTGCCCTGCCGAACAGTAACGTAAGGCGAAAGCGAGGTCAGGGTAACCGTCAGGTTCGTGACGGGGCTAAGCAGGTTCTGAACCGTTACGGCCAGGCGCAGGGTGTCGTTGGGGGCGTAGGCGCGGCGGGCCGGCGCGGTAGTACGGCTGATTACCCGCGCCGACTGCTGGGCGGTTTCGGTAAGAGCCCGCAGCACGTTCAGGCGGCCCGACCCAATACGGCCGGCAAAGGCTACGTTGCCAGGTAGGGCATTGATGTTGTCGGTGGTGCGGCGCAGCTGAGCGGCAATCTGGGCGGCATTATACTGCGGGAAGTGCGTGCGCAGCAGCCCCGCCGCGCCCGCTACCAGCGGGGCCGCAAACGACGAGCCCCCGACTCCCATGTAGTCGGTATCCGTATCGCCCCAGGTTGTCAGGATGTTGATGCCTGGCGCTGACAGATCGACGCGGCGGCTGTAGGTGGCGTTGGTGCTGCGCTCATCGGAGGGCTGCAGGGTTGCCACGGACAACACATGGTCGTAGCTGGCAGGAAAGAACTCCAGCTCGGCGGGCGTGTTGCCGGCGGCGGCCACTAGTACGGCATCCCGGTTAACGGCGGCGTAGGTAATCACGTCCTGCTCGAACCGGGAGCGGCCGCCCACCCCGCCCCACGAGAGGTTAATAACCCGGCAGCCGTGGTCGGCAGCGTACACAATGGCCTCGTAGCCCCCGAAGCTGCCGGTGGCAGTGCTGGGGTAAATCTTGAGGGGCATAAACCGGCACCGGAATCCTACGCCCGTAATGCCTTTGTTATTATCGGGGGCAGCGGCGGCGCAGCCTGCCACCAGAATGCCGTGCACGCTGCTGGGGTCCCGGGAGGGGTTGTTGTCGTTGTCGGCAAAGTCCCAGCCATAGTAGTTATCTACGTAGCCGTCCTGGTCGTTATCAATGCCATCAATAGGGTCGAGGCGGTTGAGCTGCAGCTGGCTTTTCAGGTCTTCGTGAGTCAGGCGGGTACCCGCATCCACAATCCCGATAACCAGGCTCGTGTCGCCTTTGCTGATGTCCCAGGCGCGGTAGGCCCTGATGTTCTTCAGGTAATATTGCCCGCTGGCGAGGGTAGAGTCGGACAGCGGGTCGTTGGGCTGATACAGCATAGGGTAGCTGTACAGGGGCTCGGCGTACTCAACCGCGCCGGTTTTGCGCAGGGCCTGGCAAGCCTCCTCCACGGGCAGTGCCGTTGGCAGATCGGCCTGGAAAATCAGGCCCAGATTCACGGCTCCCGGCTGCCGGGCATCGGGCGCGGCGCTCAAGGGAAACTTGGGCCGCACGTTCCGGGCGTTCAGGCGGGCCAGGGCCGCGTTCAGCACTGGCGTTCGGGTGTTCTCAGGAATATTGCGCTGCTGACCTGTAGAGGCCTTCAGCTTGAATACCAACCGGCCCGGAATAATAGTTTTGGCCGCTGCCGCAGCGGTTGGGCTTTGCCCACGAAGCGTGGCAGGCAGCAGCACCAGCACAAGGCCCCAGCAACAAATGAAATAGCGCAGTATCGGTAGCAGCATAAGCAACGAGCAAAGGATTAATAAGCTCCTTAGCGCACAGGCCAGGGCCCGGTAAATTTAACTATTCCGGGCCAGCCCGGCAGGGGCAGAGCCGGGCTTTTCGATAAACAGCTGCCCCCGGCCCTTGAGAGGCTGCGTTTCCAGCACTAGCTGCAGCCGCGCTTGCTGACTTTGAAACGCGGCTGCGGCTGAAAATAAAAAGGCCGCCTGCATTTACTCAGACGGCCTACCTGGGGCATCTTCGGGGTAGCCTTACCGGCCGCCTTTGCTGTACTTGTAGCGCTTAGGCGCATTCACCATCCTGAATTTGTGGGGATTGTTCGAGTTTAGATCAATGCCCAGCCCGATGGGGCTGTGGTTGCGCTTAAATTGGGATTTGTCGTTGGTGCGCCGGGTTTTTTCCATGGAGACCGAGCGGTATTCGCGGGGTTTTTCCATGGCCGTGGTATCCTGAGAGCAGGAGGCCGAGCCCAGCAGCAGGGCAAGGGCCGAGAGAGGTAGTATGCACTTCATGGCAACAAAGGCTATAGGCGAGAGAAACCAGCCGCCGCGCAGGCAGCAGCCTGAGCCTGTGTACTATAAACTACCCCAAAAGGATGCAGGCAGGCCGGAATAATCCTGAGCCGGGCCGACCGCCGCCTACAAGCTCAGCATTTCCCGAAACCGCACCGACTGCTGGCGCGAAACCTCTACCTCCGGCCCTCCGCGCAGCCGGATTTTCAGGGAGTTGCTAAACCAGGGCTCAATACTTTCCACCCATTTCAGGTTGATGATCTGCTGGCGGTTGGCCCGGAAAAACACCCGCGAATCGAGGCGTTGCTCCAGGTGCTGCAGGGTCCGCGGAATCAGGGGGCGGTTTTGCTCAAAGTAAATCTGGGTGTAGCTGCCGTTGATTTCAAACAGCCGGATATCCGAGAGGCGTACAAACCAGCACCGCTCCCCGTCCTTCACAAATACTTGGTCGTGCTCAGAGAGGGGGGTAGGGGCAGGCTCTTCGGCCGGGGGTGGTCCGGCGGCTCCTGCCTCCACCGCTACGGCCGCTGCCTGCTTCAGGCGGGCTTTGGCCAGGGCGGCAGCCAGCCGGTTTTCCTGAATGGGCTTGAGCAGGTAGTCGAGAGCATTTACCTCGAAAGCACGCAGGGCGTACTCGTCGTAAGCCGTAGTGAAAATAACGCGCGGAGCCACGTCCAGGGAGGCGAGCAGCTCGAATCCGGTTTCACCCGGCATGTGGATGTCGAGAAACAGCAAATCCGGCTGAAGCTCCCGCAGCCGGGTCCGGGCTTCCTCGGCGTGGCGGGCTTCGCCTACCACCGTCACCTCCGGAAATGCCTGCAGCAGGTGGCGCAGCTCGGTGCGGGCCAGGCGGGAGTCATCAACTAGCAAGGCATTCATAAAAGTGCAGATGTACGCTGATCAGGTAAGAATTAGCTGGTATTAAGGGCACCCTGGGCCGGGGCATTAGGCCAGGGCGGGCGCCACAGGTACTGGTGCTCCGGCCGCTACCGGCAGCTGCAGGTGGGCCACTACCATATCCGGGGTGTGAGGGTCGTTGGCCAGGTGCAGGTGGGCGGCGGGGCCAAAAAGCAGGGCCAGCCGCTCGCGGGCGTTGCGCACGCCTACCCCCTGGTAGCCGGGCTGGGGGGTGTAGCGGCCGGTGTTGCGCACGGTTACATGCAGGGTGTTGGAGTCGTTGAGCTGGGCGCAGAGGCGAATGACGCCGCCCGCCGGGCGCGGGGCCAGCCCGTGCTTAATGGCGTTTTCTACCAGCAGCTGCAGGGTCATGGGCGGAATCAGCACCCTCAGGGCCGCTGGGTCCACGTCCAGGGAGTAGTGCAGGCGCTCCTCCAGCTGCAGGGCCTCCAACTGCAGGTAGTGCTCCACAATTTCCAGCTCCCGGCTCAGGGGCACCTGCTCGGCGCTGTTGAGCTGAATGGAGTAGCGCAGCAGGTCCGAGAGGTGGGTAATCATGTCGCGGGCCCGGGCTGGGTTTTCCATTACCAGCGCCCGGATGTTGTTGAGCCCATTGAACATGAAGTGGGGATTGATCTGGGCCTTAAGGGTGCGCATTTCGGCCTCCTGCACGGCGGCGGCCAGCTTCCACTTGTCCACTTCGGCCTGCCGGAAGCTGGTGAGGTAGTGCCAGCCAAAGTAGAAGCCGCTCCACAGCCACAGCAGAATATTCACGTTGGCCGCGTACCCGAAAAACTGCCCCCAGCCCTGAGGATTGCCGTTACCGACGGGCCGGATCAGGAAAATAATGACGGCCCAGATCAGGACCTGACTCACCAGGGAGAGCACCACGTTGGCTGCCAGCAGGCGCCCCAGCAGGGGCAGCGGGGCCAGCTGCTCCCACCGGTTGGCCCGCACGTGGTAGCGCAGCCAGTGACTGATCAGGAGCATGGTTGCTGAAATGGTCAGCACAATCAGAACCATGGTGCGGGTGGCCGAGCCCGTGAAGGCAAAAATCAGCGAACAGCCCACAAAGTACAGGCTCCACCCCAGTAGCTGGCAGTGCCAGTACAGGCGGCTGGGAGACGGTGCGGCGGCGTAGGAAAACATACGAGGAAATAGGGCCAGAGCGGCCGCAGGTTAGTGGGCTTGCAGGGCCACGGGGGCGAGGTAGGCTTTCTTATTCTGGCGGTAAGCAACCACCAGCAGGCCCCCCAGCACCACCAGGGCACCGGCAATAAACACCGGAATCAGGTAAAGCTGGCCGGGCTCGGTGAGGCGCAGCCCCAGCACCAGGCAGCCTACCGGAATAACGCCGGCCATAACCGCGAACGGCCGGGCATCATAAAACCAGGCGTACGGGAAAAAATGAGCCCCCGTAATGATGCCGTAGGTCATGATAAAGTGCTGTGGGTACTTGCTGTAAATAAAGATGAGAAAGGGAAAATAGAACAGCTGCGCGAAGTTGAGCCAGAGCCCCAGCGGTTGCAGCGGGTTGTGCGGCAGCGTCCAGGTAGTGCGCAATACTTTCGAGAGCAGCCAGGCCAGGGGCAGCGTGGCCGAGCCCACAAAAAAGGTGATAAACCCTTTCTGGGTCAGGGAGCCCGGCAGCAGCCAGACCACTGCAATAGCGGCCCACACTACGCTGGCGGCCACAATAAAATCCAGGCCGTTCTTGGCTTTCACGGACAGCTCCAGCCTCAGCGCTGCGAATTCCTGATGGAGTAACATAAAACGGTGAGAAGGGGGTAGAGCATACCTGATTTCGCACGCAATATAAAGAGTACCTGTAGCTGTACTGTAGCCCGGACTTTAGTCCGATGGCCTCCCGCATCTTTCTTCTGAGTGGGAGCAAATGAGCGGCTACCGGCCTAAAGTCCGGGCTACCTACGAGGTTACCTAGCCGAGGCCCGGGCCACGGCGTTCTGCTTCAGGAAAGCGTCGGTCTGGCTGAAAAACCACTGAGTGTCATCCCACATCAGGAAGTGCCGGCCCGCCTCCGACATCACCACCTGATGCTGGGGCAGCTTGGCGTACTGCTGGTCAAAAACAGCTTTGGTGCCTTCCTTGGTGGAGCCGTACTGCTTGTAGGCGGCCCAGGCGCCCAGTACTAGCACGGGCTGCTGAATGCGGGCCACTTCGGGGCGCAGGTCCGTCGTCATCAGGTCGTAGTAGGCCTGGGCCACGGTTGCGGGGTCCGAGGCCACCGACCAGCGTGTGGCCTGACTGATGCGGGCCGTATCAGTCATCATGGTGGCCGACATCTGGCGGGCGGCGGCTACGGTCATTTTGCCGCTGCTCATCTGCTGGCGAATCCCCTCGGCCATGGGCTTGGCGGCCTCCGCCGTAAGGGTGGGGTTTTGCACCGCCGCCAGAAACGGCAACGAATCGACAATAACCAGGGGGCCAGCTGCTTCGGGCTGGGTGCTGCTCAGCCACAGGGCCAGAAACCCGCCCAGGCTATGCCCAATGATGGTTGGCTTCTGCAGCTTCTGGGTTTTGATGTAGGCCAGCAGCTGGTCGCGGACGTTGAGCAGCAGCTGGTTGGTGCTGGCTGGGGCGGGGGTGCCGCCAAAGCCGGCCAGGGAAATGATGTGGCACTGGTACTGCTTCTGATAATGGGCCACGGTTTCGTCCCACACCGCGCCGGGGCAGGTCAGGCCCGGAATCAGGATCATGGGCCGGCCTTTGCCTACTACCCGCACCGTGAAGTTCGGGTGAGCCGAGGCGTCGTCGGGGGCTACTGCCGAAACGCCGCCGGGGGTGGCAGCCTGGGTAGCGGCCGGGGCGGCTAGCACGGAAACGGCCGTCAGTAGCAGGGCCGAGCAGAGGGGGCGGAGGGTAGCGGTCAGGTTCATGGCGAAAAAGGGGGTAGCAGGAAAGGTTTCGGGTTCGTTGATGAGTCAAACCTAGCACCTCCGGCCCCCGGCCGAAACAACTTTTCCACGAACGGTAAATCGGCCGCCCGAACTGCCGAAAACCCCGCCCGAATTGCAATTACTTCTCGCCAGTGGCAACAGCCGTTCCCTGAACAAAAAAGGACGCCCTTCAGCAGGGCGTCCTTAGGATATAAACTAGAAAGTAGGGCTCTAGATGATATTGCGCAGATCCTGGCGCAGGTTTTCGATGCCGTGCCAGATTTCGTCCCAGGCATTCCGGTCTTGGTCGGGGCCGGCGGCGGGTTTGTCGGTGGAGGCGGGGGTAGGGGCATCGGGGCCGAGGCGTTCTACCAGGCGGGCGCGCTTGGCTTCTAGGGCGTCGGCGTGCTGGTGATAGGTGTTCTCCGAATTGGCCGTGGTGGCGTGGGCGCGGTTGCGTAGGGTCTGGATTTTGGCGTCGAGTTCCGTAAGGGCCTGGCGCAGGTCGTCGGCGGTGAGGTGGGCGGGGGCCCGCATGTGTTCGGGAGAAGGAGTAGTAGCCATGGTAGCAGAGCAGTGAGGAGTGGAGCGGCGCCGGGTGGGCCTGTTTGCTATGTACTTGCCCCCGCCCAAAAAGGATACAGCACCCCGGGCCAACAAATAAGCAACTGAATGATAACCGAGCGGTTACCTGCGGCCTGGTTGAGCCTGGTAGTTTTGCCCAGACCTCTGCCTCCGCTTTCCGCCACCTATGCCGCAACTCCTACGCCTGTTCCTGCTGCTTGGGCTGCTGCCCGTTGCTACCCCCTCTTTTGCTCAAAACCCCGGCCCCAACGCGCAACCCGATGAGGCCCCGGCTCCAGCTCCCGCCGTGTACCATGTTGCCGAGGTGATGCCGGCTTTCCCTGGTGGCGCGGCGGCTTTTCAGAAGTTTCTGCACAACGAGGTGCACTACCCCGATGAGGCCCTGCAGCGCCACGTTTCCGGCAAGGTGTACGTGCGCTTTCTGGTGACGGAAGAAGGCCGCATCCGCGACGCGGAAATAGTAAAAGGCCTTGGGGCTGGCCTCGATGAAGAAGCCCTGCGCCTGGTCCGCATCATGCCTTGGTGGAGCCCCGGCCAGAACGCTGGCCGGCCCGTGCGAGTCCTCTACACCATGCCCATTGTGTTTCGAACGCTAGAGTAGCGAGGTGCCTCACTGGTAGGCCAACTTTTGGCCGCCAGATCATCTGTCTATCTGTTCACCCGTCACTTCCTCAGCACTCCCGTGGGATGCCCAGTTCCCGGGCCAGGGGCGCGGCGGCTGAGGCGTAGAGCAGCGCCAGCAGCTCGTTGAGGGCGGGGGCAAACTCTAGGTGGTAGTCTTCGTGGAGCTTCTGAATGGACTTTACGACCTCGGCGGTGCGGCGGGCCAGGTGTTGGAGCAGGGGCTGGGTGGGGCCGTGCAGGCGGCCGGTGGCCTCGGGCTGGTGGCGCAGCACGTTGGTGAGCAGGCGCAAGGTCAGCTCGATTTCACCCTGGGTGTCGCCCGTGATTTTGCAGTGGTAGGTGAGGCGCTGCTGCAGCTGCCGCACAATATGAAGTAGGTCGTTGGGGGTTTGGTGGAAGCCGCGCACGGGGTCATCTACCTGCTGCTGCAGGCGCTGGCGGCGCACTTCCAGGGCATCGTCGCCTTCCAGCAGACGGAAGGCTAGTTGCTCCGTCAGGACGGCATCCTGGGAAACCAGGCGGGTCAGGAGTTGGTCTTTTTCTTTTTGTGGCAGGCCCAGGAGGGCTTTGCGCAGATCGGGGGGTAGGGCAGGCATAGGAACTATAAACGTAGTTCCGCCCCGCCAGATTCCCTAAGCGCTTACGTTCTGAGCCGCCGCCCGCCGCCACTGCCGCACTACCTGCCACCCTGAGAGCATGCTCGGTAGCAACAGCAGCCGCCAGGTGTTGCGCCAGTCGGGGGAATATAAATCGTTGCGTCTTTCAGCAAACCATTCCGTAGCTGCTTCGCTGAAAGAGAGCTTAGGTGCTACCTCTGGTTGGGAGATAATACTAGATGACGTACCACAAAAAAATGGAGCATATCCTGGATCAGGAGGCTCATTGCCCAACAAATTAATGCTGAAAGGAGGTTTTCTTAGGTCTATCCAATACTTCTTGATGCCCAATCGATTAGGTATATCTAACAATTGAATAAAGGTGTTATAGGAAGTTGGTTCGCTCATATACACATGTACTGCCCGGTGTTGAATCTGTTCCCCAACCAACGAGAGACATATGCTTTCTATCATCCTCACTTCAAAATAGTCAGCCCATAGATTCCCTAACACAAAAACGCTTTTCCAAGGGCCAAATTCTTTGACTTGTTGGGGTGTAGGAAATCCAAAAAGGGAACCTATGGGTTTACCGGGTTTAGGGAAGGCAACCTCCAGGATTGTTTGTTTAGGTTTTGGATGTTTAATGTATGGCAGCGCCACGCACCCTAGCAACAACAGCCACGCCAGTGCCAGCAGGCCCGGCGGATATAGCAGAGGGTGTTGGGCGCGGCGGGGGGTAGGTAATAGCAGCATAGCAGTAGGTTATCCTTAACGTAAGAATAACTGCCAAATAGCGGCTGTCCAGAGTAGCACACGCATCGGCAGACCTAGCAGTGGTAGCAAATCCTTAACGTATAGAAGTAGGGTATTTGCATTAATTCAATCAATCCTATAAATTTTCTTTCTTACATTAGCCCAGCGGGTTCACCTGCCGCTTTTGGAATACTGTTCTTGCTGCCGCTCTTCGTTGGTCTGACCCCCACCCGTCTGGCTCCCAAAGCTCATTTCCTTGTCTGGATCAGGTTATCGGTGTGGTGCTGATAATTAAGGAGGTGGTTTGTGGGCTGCTCCGGAAGCAAGCCCTGCCGCGCCTTCGCCTTTCAAGTACCGGTCACCCTTGAAAGCTGTCCTATGAAACGCATGATACGCTTTGCCCACATGGGCAGCCAGTTGGTAGTAGGGGCGGCGCTGCTGGGGCTGGCCGCGCCCGTCAGTACCTGCACCGGTCCCCAGCATCCCACTGCCCCACGCACCCCGCACACGGCCGAAAGCTACGTTCGCCCCTACACCGCAGATTTCGGCTACGGCTGCAACATGGGCTACTACGGCAGCGGCTGGAACGATGAGCAGCTGGCCTCGGCCATCAGCAAAGCCGGGGGGCAGACCATCCGGGTAACCTTGCCCGAGCAGTTTCTGGATAAGTGGGGGTGGCAGGCCCGGCGGGCAGCCTTCCGGCACCACACCAACAACCTGGGCCTGCGCGAGCTGGTATGCTTTGTAGGCGAGCCCTCCGCCGAGCACCGCGAGAAAACCGTGTATCCGGGCTGCCGGGAGCCCTCCAAGCTGTTTGCCAACCTCTACGAGCCCATCTGGCTGCCCGACAGCACCGTAAACCCGCGCAACTACTACGCCGCCTACATCTACCGGCTAACCCAAACCTACGGCAAGCACATTCGCTTTTGGGAGGTAGTAAACGAGCCCGATTTTATTACCGACGTCAGCAATAAGGAGTGGCTGGGCCGGGCCCCCCGGCCCGCCGAAACCACCAACACACTGGCGCCCATTTACCACTACATCCGGACTCTGCGCATTACCTGGGAGGTAGTGAAAAAGTACTGCCCCGAGGATTATGTAACTCCCGGCGGCCTGGGCTACGCCGAGTACCTCGATGCTCTGCTGCGCTTTTCCGATAACCCCAAGGGTGGCGCCGTAACGGCCCAGTATCCGGCCCGGGGCGGCGCTTACTTCGATGTGGTGGACTACCACGTCTATCCTTCCTACTACCTGCGCCGGCGCAACCTGCTGCACACCGGCTTCAACTACCAGCGCAACTCCGATAATGCCGCTGCCCAGCTGCTGCGCCACAAGGCCCGGTTTGAGGCAGTGCTGCACAAACACGGCTTCAACGGCGAGACCTACCCCGAAAAGCACTTCATCATCACGGAAACCAACATCAGTCGGCGCACCGCCGAGTGGCGCTACAGCTCCGATGAGATGCAGCGTAACTTCGGCATCAAGGCTCTGGTGGCGGCCCAGAAAAACGGCATCCGGCAGGTGCACTTTTACAGCGTGGCCGAGGCGGCTGATGCTCCCCGGGAGCCCGCCGGCGTTTCCTCCGCCGATGAGTTCAAGCTCATGGGCATGTACGAAAACATGAACCGCGACCGGCCCGGCCGCGAAAAGCTCACCCCCCTGGGCCTCGGCTTCCAGACCACCGCCGGACTGCTGGCCGGCTGGCGCTACGATGCCGCCCGCACCGCCGCCCTACAGCTCCCCGACGAAGTGGAGGGCGCCGCCTTTCGCCGCGACGGTCAGTACCAGTACGTACTGTGGGCCAAAACCCAGCTCGATCAGCGGGAAACCGCCACGGCCCGCTATAGCTTCCCGGCCGCCTGGCCGATGGCCGGCGTAGAGCGTAAGGCCTGGGATTTTGGCCTTTCCCAGGTGAAGCTGCGCTTGCCGGGCCGCGAGGTGCTGCTGGACGGAGCTCCGGCCTTTTTTACGCTACTGGAGCCCGCTGGTCTGCAATTGGCCGCTACCCCTCAGCCCCGCCAGAACCCCCGCCGCAGGTAGCCTCGCAGGAGCTTACGGGTAAGCCGCCGGTGCCTGAGTAACCTATACAGTGGGTCATATAGCAGTGTGTGCTTTTTGTACTATTGAATCATTGAATTTCGAATTATTAATAAAATAGCCCATTATCAGCAATTTAACCTAGGTGGGTGATTTGTGAATTGTATTTTTTGCGAAATTTGAATGGTCGGCAGCAAGGGCCGGGCAGAGGAAATACGTGTAACGTCAGAAGCAGGAGGATACCGGGCAACGCAAGCGCAAGCCCACGCAGAACAACTGGAGAAGTTTCCCGCCTCCGGCCATTACTGCCGGGGTAGGAAAGCAGCAAATAGAAGTACGGATACAGTTTGCCCGCCCGATTGGGTAGCAAGCGCGGAGCTTCCCAGCCGGAAGAGCAAGTGCCCGCGCACCAGGCCGGAAAGTCGCCATTCGGCGGCCGGCGGCCCGGAAACCGGTGCACCGAACCCAACAACCTGATTGCGGGCCTGCCGCGGCCGGCACGGCCCCATTTGCGCACCAGTACCCCACCTACCCGTCCTGCCTGAAGCGGGGCGCACTCACCACAACCGGGGAGCCGGCGGCTATGCGCTGCCTGGCTGCCCGCACCTTCACCAAACCTCTTTTGAAATGGCGAAATTTTCCGGATGGATGGCGCTGCTGGCCTTTTCCGTATGTTTTTTCCTGACAACGTACGTGGCCCGGGCTCAAAGTGAAACGCGCGTAAGTATCACCGCCATTAGCCCCAGCCCCGATACCGGCCAGGACTACTCGCCCTGGCTCACCGACGACCTCAGCAAACTGGTCAGCAACCATTGGGCCCCAGCCAACTTTCAGTACATCGACGTAACCCTATCCCTGGCTCAGCGCACCAACATTACCCGCGTGCGCCTCTACGATTTCGAGGGTTCCTTTGCCGACAATCCGGCTTCCATTTACGCCCTGAATGGCACCCAGCGCATCTTGCTGGGCACCTTCACCGGGGCGCTTTACCAGCAGTGGGTAGAGCTGAAAACGGCCATGCCGGTGGCTGCCGATGCGATTATCGTGCGCAAATACTGCAACAACATTCCCCAGAAAATTCAGGTGTACGGGTATGCAAGCGGCGTTGCGGCTACCCCCGCGCCAGCGCCAAACCCTGCTCCAAGCCAGGCGCAGGCGACTATCAGCTTCGGGGCGCTGCCGGCGAAAACCGTGGGCGACGCTCCCTTCAACCTCAGCGCCACCAGCAACAACACGGCCACGCCCATCACGTTTGCCTCGTCCAATACGGCGGTAGCTACGGTTTCCAACGCCGGTGGTCAGTGGCAGGCCACCGTGGTAGGGGCCGGTACCACCACCATTACGGCCGCCCAGGCCGGCAGCTCAGCTTACCTGGCTGCGGCCAACGTCAGCCAGACGCTGACCGTGCAGGCCGCCCCGGCTACCTCGCCCACTACCCCGGCACCTGCTGCCCCTAACGCTGGCCCGCGGCCCATCAAATTCAAGCAATCCTTGGGCGTTAATGCGTTTGAGTGGGATTTGGAAGACCCCAACAAGCCCTGGGAGGTAGAGGCCACCCGGATGGCGGGCATGAAAAATTTCACCGGCATGCGCCACTACCTCGACTGGGAGCGGCTGGAGTCCTCAGAGGGTAGCTACACCTTTAACCCTACCCACAGCGGCGGCTGGAACTACGATGCTATGTATCAGCGCCTCAAGGCCGAGGGTATTGAGGTGCTGGCCTGCATCAAAACCCTGCCGGGCTGGCTGCTGAACACCTGGCCCGCCGACCAGCGCGACCATGAGAACGTGCCCGTGCGCGGCGGCGCCGACTTCAGCAAGCCCGCCTCCTACCGCGAGCAGGCCCGGATGGCTTTTCAATTCGCGGCCCGCTACGGCAGCAACACCGGCGTGCCCCGCAGCCTGGTAACCGTTAATACTACCCCCCGCTGGCCCGGCGACGGCATCAATGAGGTGAAGATTGGCCTGAACCTGATTACGTACATCGAGTGCGACAACGAGCGGGACAAGTGGTGGAAGGGAGCCAAAGCCTACCAGACGCCCGCCCAGTACGCGGCCAACCTCTCGGCCTTCTACGATGGGCACAAGAACACCCTGGGCCCTGGTATTGGGGTGAAAAACGCCGACCCCAACATGCAGGTGGTAATGGCCGGCCTGGCCAAGCCCGACCCCGAGTACGTGAAAGGCATGGTGGAGTGGTGCCGCCAGAACCGCGGCTACCGCCCCGACGGCAGCGTGAACCTGTGCTGGGACATCATCAACTACCACAACTACTCCAACGACGCCGGTACCTCCCAGGGCGGTAACTCCACCCGCGGGGCCGCCCCCGAGGTGTCGGACGCGGCGCCGGTAGCCCGCAGCTTCGTGCAGATGGCCCGCCAGTACTGCGGCAACATGCCCGTCTGGATTACTGAAACCGGCTTCGATACCAACCAGGGTAGCCCCTTTAAGGCCATTGCCATTGGGGGGCGCTCGGTGCAGGAAACCCAGGCCGACTGGCTGCTGCGCACGGCTCTGCTCTACCCGCGCTACGGCGTGGAGCGCGTGTTTCTCTACCAGCTCTACGACGACAACCCCGGCAGCGCCACCCAGTTTGCCACCATGGGCCTGCTCAACGCCGACCGCACCCCTCGCCTGGCTACCAAGTACCTGACGCAAACCAACCAGCTGCTGGGCGAGTACACCTTCCGGGAAAGCCTGAGCACTAACCCCGTAGTGGACCGCTACGAGCTAAACGGCCAACAGGCCTATGCCCTGGTAGTGCCCGACGAGAAAGGCCGCACGGTGCAGTACACCCTCAACCTGGGCACCGCTACCTATGCTGATGTGTACCGCCCCACCAGCGGCAGTGCCCTCTCAGTGCAGCGCGTGAACCTGACCAACGGGCAACTGAGCCTGCTACTGACCGAGACGCCTTTGTTTGTGGTGCCGGCTGCCGGCAGCACGGTTGGCAGCACTCTGCCGCCCACCACGGCGCCGGCTACCTGCTCGGCCACGGGCACCATCCTGCGGGAGCAGTGGAACAATGTAAGCGGCGCGGCCGTGTCGGGTATCCCGGTGCTTATCACGCCCACCAACACCAGTCAGCCAACCCAGTTTGAAAGCCCCCGCAACCTGGCCGATAACTATGGCGCCCGCCTCCGCGGCTACCTCTGCCCGCCCCAGACCGGCGCCTATACTTTCTGGATTGCCGGCGACGATAACTGCGAGCTGTGGCTAAGCTCCTCCGATGACCCGGCGCAAAAAGTGCGGATTGCTACGGTAGCGGGCTACACCAACCCGCGCGAGTGGAACAAGTACGCCGGGCAGAAATCGGCCCCGGTGACGCTCACGGCCGGGCGCCGCTATTACGTAGAGGCCCTGCACAAGGAGCAGGGCGGCGACGACCACCTGGCCGTGGCCTGGCAGCTGCCCGATGGTACCCTGGAAGGCCCGATTCCGGGCAGCCGGTTGTCGCCGTACGCGGGTGGTAGTGCCAGCCCCACGGCCACGGCCAGCAGCGCGCTGCTGGGCGCAGGTCCGGCCACGCCTGAAACCGCCGCCTTCACCGTGGCGCCCAACCCTTTCACCACCGCCAGCGAAATAACCTTTCGGCCCCAGACCACCGGCCACGCCAGCGTAGTGGTGTATGATATGCAGGGGCGAGTGGTACGCCAGCTGTTTGCCGGCCCGGTAGAGGCCGGCTCTACCCAGCGCCTCACGCTTCCGGGGCAGGGCCTGCCCACGGGCGTGTACCTGGTGCGGCTTACTACCCCCTCGGTGGTGCTAACCCAACGGGTAGTGCTGGCCGAGTAGAAACCAGAATGTAGCAGCCTGGCGCCAGTGGCCCTTCGCTTGTTGTAGCCAAAAACCGGGGTAGCCCTGGTTACCGGTTATGGCAGGCGAAGGGCCACTGTGTGAATGATGGGCTGAGGCAGCCCGCTCAGGCAGTTCTATAGAGCTTCCGGCGGCCCATAGCCAGCAGGCGGCGCACGAAATAGGGGCTGAACGGAGCTTTGAACAACGATTTCAGGGCGTACTTGATGCCAGCCCGGGGCTGGCGGTTGGCGAAGGCGTAAAGCGAGCCTTCCTGCAGGCGGTCAGCTTCTACCTGCCGCTGCCACTGGAGCGTCAGCTGTTGTACGCACTGCAGCCGCTCCGTCAGCGACAACCGCGTGAACCGCTCGTGCAGCAGCCCCGACAGCCGCTCATCCATCAGGCGCTTCTGGCGGCGCCCCCAGTAGTGGCATACAAAAGGCTGGGCCCCAACCAGCCGGGTCTGGTTTTGCAGTACCAGGGAAAAAGCCAGCTGCTCGCTTACAAACCAGGCAGTGCGCTCGAAAAACGTATCCATTACCTGTCGGATATCGGATAGCAGCGGGGCCTGCTGGTGGCTGATGCCCAGCACGCCCGAGTTCCAGGCTACCTGGCGGGAGTAGAACCGCGTGGGCTGCCCGGCTACCTGAAATACGGCGCTTTCCAGCAGCTTCAGCAGCCGCTCCGGGTACTGCTGCTGTCCGAAGGCGGCAAACACCGGCACGGCATCCTGCAGCCGGTACTCGGGTTGGTGCATGAGGCTGGTGCCGGAGGTCAGGCGCGCCAGCAGGCCAGCTGGGTCGGCGGTAAAAAACGTGTCGGTATCAGTGTACAGTGCATCGTGCGTCGGGAATACGGCAAAGACGTGTTCCAGAATAATGGCCTTTACGCGGTGTAGGTACTGGGCTGCGCCCTTCATCTGGCTTAGCCGGGCCGGCGTCAGCAGCTCATACTGCACCGGCAGCCCGGCCAGGTAGGGCCGGAAATAGTCCGGGTTGTCGGTGTACAGCATGGTCTGCACCTCCGCCCTGTCTCCCCGGTACCATGCCCAGAAGCTTAACACCGCGAAGACGGCCCGGTGGTGTTCGGCTCTGTGACCGTAGGACAGCACGACGAAGTTCTTCATAGCGTAGGATTCCGGTTCGTAATAAGCTTCACTTTCTGAAATAGCAGATCCAGCCGGCTGCGGAACTCGGCCAGGGCCAGCGGAAAGGTATCCTGATAATGTAGAGGCAGGTACTTGTTCAGCACCCAGTAGCCGTAGCCCAGGCTGGCTACCAGCGTGAAGGCCGAGGCCACGGCAGCTCCGTAAATGCTGCCCGTAAACTTGATGCAGAGGATGTCGGCGGTGGTGTTGATGGCCAGGGCAATGAGCACCTTTATCAGGTTGAGCTGGGGTTTGTTGATAATGTCGAGGGTAACGCCCAGAAACCGCTCGATGGGGAATAGCAGGGCGCACACAATCATGATGCGGTAGAGGTTGGCCGCTTCGGTGTGCACGTATTTCTGCCCCCCGATCAGCAGCACAATCACATCGGCAAACACGAGCACGGCCACGGTAATCGGGATAAAGAGCAGGGTAAGGGAGCCGGCGTATTTCTTGAGCGTGTGGGCCACCTCATCGTGGCGCTTGCGGTTCACGGCCGCCGACATATCGGGCATGGCCGTAGCCAGGCCGCTGCGCAGCGGAATCTCAATGATTTCGAGCAGGCGCTGGGGTAGGTTGTACACGGCCAGGGCGGCTGGGCCCAGCATAAACTTAATGATGAACGTATCGGAGCTGCGTAGCAGGGTAGCGCACAGAAACGTGCCGAAGCTGTACTTGCCGAAGTGGAATACCTCCCGCACGCAGGCTGCCGTTTTGTGGCGCAGCGCCCCCAGCCGGGCCCAGCCCATTACCAGGGCTACCACGCTGGTTAGCAGGGAGCTGGCCAGAAACGAGTACACAATGCCCGGCAGACTGATGTTGCCCAGCGCATACAGCAGCACCGTCAGCAGAATAAAGGAGCCCTGATTGAGCAGCCGGATGGTGAGGATGGCATCAAAGCGCTGCTCAGCCTGCAGCAGCCACACGGCCACATTGAAGGGCAGCGTCACGACCAGGCTCAGACCAAAGTAGTGCAGCAGCAGCAGTACGCCGGTATCGGTGGTGTAGGGTGCCAGCGGTAGGCAGGCCAGGTTGAGCAGCACAAAGAAGCCCGTCACGAGCAGGCCGATAAACCAGGAGGAACCCGCTACGGTGGTCTGCCGGGCCTGGTCGGCGCCGGCGTAAAACTTAATCAGGGGCGTTTGCAGCAGCCCGGTCCGGAAGGTATCGAGCAGCAGAAAGGCAAACTGAAAGAACACCCAGTTCCCCATATCGGCTTCGGGCAGAAACCGGTACAGAATGCTGTAGGTCAGGATGCTGAACACGGCCATGACCCCGTTGCCCGTCAGGGACAAAACATGTCGGTTTTTAAAGACTGCGAGCATCAGGCGGCAGGAAATAACGGTGGGAGTGGGGTAGGCGGCTGGGGGCGGCGGGAAGGGGAGTGCGTGGTGGCTCAGGCAGGGGTCAGCGTGGCCGCCGGGCCGGAAGCCAGGGCCGGCGAAACAGTGCGGATGGCCTGGTAAATCTGTCCCACGCTGTTGGCCCAGGTGTGGGTAGCGGCAAAGGCGGCGCGCTCCTGCTGCCGCTCGGCGGAGTCTTCGCGCAGGGCCTGCTCAATCAGGGGCCCGTAGTCGGCCGCGGCGTCGGCCAGGTAAGTGTGCCCGGCGAAGATGTCCATGGCCTGGGTACGGGTAGCCACCACGGGCTTGCCCAGGGCCAGGTACTCGTCAATCTTGCGGGGGTAGTTGCCAATGGTCATGTCGTTGATCAGCTGGGGATTGAGGCACACGGCAAACTCCCGGATGTAGGCCGGCAGCTCCTCTGGGGCTTTCGGACCCAGGAAGTGCACGTTGGGCAATTGGTGCAGGCCACTGGCCCGGAATTCGTCGTCCTCGGGGCCCACCAGCACCAGGCTCCAGTGGGGGCGCTGCTCGGCCAGGGTCTGCAGCAGGGCTATATCCAGGCGCAGGCTCACCAGCGCCCCCACGTAGCCAATCAGGGGGCCCGGGAGGCCGGCCAGGTCAGGGGGCAGCGTATCCTGGCCGGTAGCAGCGGGGGTAGGGGCCACATCGCAGCCCTGGCCCACGTAGTAAGAGCGGGGGTTGTAGCGCTGGCAGTACGAGGCCAGGTAGCTGGAGTTGGCCACGCACACGTCGGTCTTGGCAATGAGCTGGGGCTCCAGGCGGCGGCCGTGCTTGCGCCAGTAGTCCACGGCCAGCATATAGTCGCGGGAGTAGTACACGCTCACGGCGGGCCGTAGCAGCTCTTTCAGGTAGAAGCTCCGGAAAATATCGTTGTCGTTAAACAGGATGAAGTCCTCGAAGCCCAGGGCCTGAATGCCGCTCCGGATAGAAGCCGCGAAGCGCCGGTTATTCAGCTTATTCAGCACAGTGTACACCGGTGAGGACGGCAGCCAGTTGATAGATTCCACCATACAGTCGGGGGTGAGCACCCACAGGTTTTCGCCCGCAACGGCCAGGGCCTGCTCCTCGCCCTTGGTAACCCGCAGCCGGCGCTGCACCCAGGCCTCGTGGCGATGCTTGAGCACGGTGTTGCGGTCCAGGGGCGAGTTCACGTAAAGCACCCGGTTGTGGCGGGCAAACTCCAGGGCAATATTCTTGCAGTTGCTGCCAATTTCGGTGTCCCAGGGCTGCTGCCCTACCACTACAATATCACGGCCGTGTATGGGGTTTTCCATCAGAAGAAAAGTGGGGTAGGCGAAAACAGAAGGGCAGGCATCAGGAAACGGGCTGCAGCGGGGCCGCCAGCAGCACCTCATCCACGCGGTTGAGCACGGTGGCATCCACGGTGGGGTCAAACTTGCGGGCGAACAGCTTATAGCTGGTGCGCAGACTCTCGAAGTCGTCGGAGGTGAGCACCTTGGGGTTGGCCCCGCCCCGGCTCCAGTCGATGTAGCGGTAGTTGTCGTTCACGATGGTAGCGCGGTAGGGCGAGTTCATCAGGATGGTCGAAATCAGAAACTCATCGGAGCCCCAGGTAAACATCGTGAAGCGCCGCAGGGTAGGGTTATCATCCACGAAATCAACCAGGTACTGGGCGCAGGTGCGGCTGATGGTCCACCAGGAGCCATCCTTGCCGCCGTACAGGGTGTAGGGCAGCGGAAACTTGCGCTTGGGCAGCAGCCAGTTCAGGGTGGACTGCAGAAAGTACTGCCCTTTGAAGTGGAAATAAGTAGAGTGGTACTTCTCCACGCGCGTGATGGCGTGGGCCCACCACTCGGAGTCTTCCTCACTCGATTCAAACGAGAGAAAGGAGCGGCCCAGGTTGCGGGTAAAGAAGCTATAAATGGTTTCTACGGGCTTGATGGGGTAGTCCTGGGCGCTCATCAGGTTGATGAAGTCGTAGGCAATACCGGTGGTCAGAATTTCGCGGGTGCACTCCAGAATGGCCTTGGTGAAGCGGTAGGAAGCCCAGCGCACGTACAGACGGGTGGTGGTAAGGCGCACGCCGGGTAGCGCTTCCAGAAACTCAAACTCCCGCCGGTCGGCTTTGGCGTCCAGATGAATGTAAAAGTCAAAGCCCTCGTGGGCCATGGCCGTTACCAGCCGGGCCACTTGCTCGGGGCCCTTGTGAGCCATAATCAGATGGGCTATTCTCATCGCCGGGAAGGTTGGGTGAACGGCTTTCGAACAAGCGGGTGGGGTAGGGGAGGCAGAGCGGGGAGCTTAGGCTTTGGGCAGACTCAGGTTGCCTTCCAGCGGTTGGTTGCGGGCGGCTTTTTCCCAGGCGGCGGGCTGGGAGCCGCGCAGGTAGCGCCGGAAGCCCGCAAACACGGCCACGTTCATCAGGGTGAAGTAGAGGGGCACCAGCAGCAGCTTGTGGCTGCGGCCCCGGCTTTCGGCCAGCCAGCCCAGGTAGGCCAGCCCATAAAACAGGAGCTGTCCGGTAAAAAAGGCCGCGTAGAAGCCGCCCGCCAAGCCCGTAAGCACCAGGCTCAGCACCAGCAGCAGCACCAGCGCCACCGGCGTAATGCTCCAGCGCAGCACCCGGTGCGAAACGTACAGGAACGTTACCAGGGGCTGCCGCAGTGGGTTCAGCAGGGAGCGTAGCCGCACCATCGACTGCCAGCCGCCCGCGCAGATGCGGATCTTGCGCTTCATTTCCTCGGCCAGGGAAACCGAAGGCGCTTCGGCGGCATAGGCGGCCGGCTCGTACACCACCCGGTAGCCCTTCTCCACAATGCGCAGGGACTGAATAAAGTCATCGAGGATGGTGTCCTTTTCCAGGGGCTGAAACAGGTTGGAGCGGAAGGAAACCAGCTCGCCGGCGGCCCCCATCAGGGAGTAAATCTGAGAGTCACAGCGCTTCAGAAACGACTCGTATTTCCAGTACAGCCCCTCGCCGGCCCCGGAGGACGAGGCGTGGGCCAGCACCTTTTTTTCACCCGATACGGCACCCACCTGGGGGTCCTGGTAGTGCTTTACCAGCTCACGCACCGCTTCGGGGTTCAGAAAGGAATTGCAATCGGTGAAGATGACGTAAGGCGTGCGCACAAACTCCATGGCCCGGTTCTCAGCCAGAGACTTGCCCCCGCGGAAGGGAGAGTGCAGGTGCTCCACCTCGGGGTAGCGGGCCAGCACCTCGGCCGAGTTGTCCGTGGAGCCATCCGTAATGAACAGGAGCCGCAGCTTCTGGCGGGGGTAGCTCAGGGCCAGGCAGTTGGCCACCTTGTCATCGAGAATATCAGCCTCGTTGTAGGCCGGCACTACCAGCGTAACCTCCGGCTCGAAGGGAGCCAGGGGCCGGGCGGGCCGCACCAGCCGGGTAAGGCCCGCCAACGCCCAGGTCACTAGGCCATAGCCCACATACGTGTAGAACGCCACGGCAAAGGCCGCCCAAAAAAGGTAAAGGAGAAAGTTGCTCATCATCAAAGGAGTAACTGGATAACGGAGTAGCTAAGGGAGGAAAGGAAGTAGGTCTGCCTACCCCGGTCCGACGGGTGAAGCCTGCCGGACCAGTTGGCTTCGTGCTGACTTCTATTGGAAAGGTTTGGGCAGATGGAAGGGGTAGGCCGAAGTCGTGCAAACGGCGCGGGCGTCAACCAGTCGGACACCTGCGGTGTCGGACCGGAGCTAATTGCTCAGGACTGCTGGCGGCCGGCCCGCAGACCCCGGATGAAGCCAAAGATCAGGCAGGCTGCGGCGGGCAGGGCAATGATTTCGAAGGGCATAAAACGTGAAGGTTAGTGCTCAATGGAGGCATCGAGGGCCTGCACCCGGTGAGGAGTAGCCAGGAAAGCCGTTTTGGAGCGGTTGATGCGCAGCAGGGCCAGCACCATGCACACCAGGGCGTAGGGCAGGCGCACAATGGCTGCCAGCAGCTGGCGGTTGTAGAGGCGGCCCGGCAGGGAAATAAGCAGCGTAAGCCCCAGCACCGCCAGCAGGCCGCCCCAGAACAGGGGCGAGGGGCCCACCGGCAGCACCAGGTTAAGGCCCGCCGAGGCCAGCAGCAGCAGCCCCAGCACCCCAATCAGCAGCACGCGCGGGACCAGAAAGGCCTGCACTACCTTGTTGAAGAACTCGAAGTTGTCGTGGTCCAGAAGCTGCTCCACGCCTTCGGCGGCGTACTTCTTCAGGAACTCCAGCTGCGAGGCCAGCCAGCGGCTGCGCTGTTGGGTAAACACCTGCGCATTCTCTACCTTCTCATCGTACACGAACACGCTGTCGAGGTAGCAGATTTTCTCCTGGTCGCGGGCAATGCGGAAATCCAGCTCCTTGTCTTCGCCTACCGTTTCGCCAATGCCCTGCAGCAGCTGGCGCAGGTAGCCAAACTCGAAGGCCATACCCGAGCCGATGAGAGCCGCCGAGAGACCCACGGCAAAGTGCCCCTTGCGGTAGATGTGGTTGTTGATTTCCTCGTTGCAGGCATCGAGCAGGGCAAAGGCCGAGTCGGTGTTTTTGGCGGTGCGGTGGGCCTGCACAACCTGGTAACCTGCCTCGAAGGCTTGGTTCACGGCTTCCAGGCAGCCCCGGCCCATGAGGTTGTCCACGTCCAGCACCATGGCTATCTGGTAGCGGTGCCGGGGCAGGCTTTCCAGGGCGTAAAGCAGGGCCTTGCCCTTGGTGCTGCGCTCAAAGTGCACTTCCAGCACCTGGGCTCCCAAGTTGCGCAGGGCCTCCACGGTGGCCGGCTGCAGGCCGTCGGCAATGACGCACACGGTATGAGGCCCGCTGTACGTATGGCGCAGGGCGGCGCGGGTAGTTTCCAGAATAACGGAGTTTTCGCGGTAGGCCGGAATCAGCACACACACGGCGCGGGCAGGGCGGCTGGCCTGGTTCGACTGAGCCGGAGCCGCTACCCGGGGCTGCCGGAAATGGCCGGCCAGGGCAAAAAACAGCAGATAAGCACAGTTCAGGGCCAGGTAAATACCCAGCGCCCACAGCAGGCCATCAAAAAAGAGAGTAATAAGGGACATAGCGCGCGGTTAGGAAGTAGCAGAAGAGGGACCCGCTAGGTGCTGCAGATTCCACCACAGCCCGCGCCCCAGGGCCCGCAGGTGGCTCCACTCGGAGCGCCACGAAAACGACACGGCCTTTTTGGGCAGGGCCGCCAGCAGAAACACGCAGGTACTCGTCCAGCGCGACCAGCCCGTGAAGTTGCGGCGGATAAACAGCAGGCGGTTGCGGTTCATGTAGTAGGTTTTCAGCACCGAGGCCTTGCCCACTGACATCGACTCCTTGTGGTAAATCGTCGATTCAGCGACGTAGTGGCAGGTGTAGCCCCAGCGCTTAATGATTTCGCAGTAGTCCAGTTCCTCGTAGTACAGGAAGTACACTTCCGGCATCAGGCCTACCTCGTCAATCACGCGGCGGGGCACCATCATGGCGGCGCCGTCGGCCAGCTGGGTGGGGCCGGAGGCGTTGTGCTGCCCGTGGTCGGGCTCCAGGTGCCCAATGGTTACGCTGCGGCCCGTCCAGGTATTGATGCCCCGGGAGCCGGCATACTGAATAATGCCGTCTGAGCCGTGAAAAATGATTTTGGGCGAGGCAATGCCGGCCTCCGGGTTTTGCTCGAACAGCTCGACCAGGGGCTCCAGAAAGCCGGGGGCTACCTCCGTGTCGTTGTTCAGGAACAGAATGTACTTGCCCTTGGCCTGCCGGATGCCCAGGTTGTTGCCGCCCGCGAAGCCCAGGTTCTGGGGGGAGCGGATGAGCTGCACCTCCGGGAACTGCTCCGTAATCAGGCCGGGGTCGTCGGTAGGAGAGGCGTTGTCCACCACAATAATTTCCACGGCCGGGTACGTAAGCTGGCGCAGGGAAGCCACCATCTCGCAGGTAACGCGGGCCTGGTTGTAGTTGATGGAAATAATGGATACCAGAGGCGTGGCCATAAGCTGGTTACGGTTGAAGGGGTTTCGGATCAGAGTCGAGCTTGGGACCCAGGAAAATGAAAGCCCAGGAGATGTACACGATGATGGCCGAGGGCATGAAGTTGATGACCTCGTTGCCGTAGCTGCAGAACAGGATGCCCGCCGCGCCCGCCGTCAGGGCGTTCAGCTTCACGCGCAGCTTGGGGTCCCGGATGTTCCAGACGATGCCGCACCCCTTGCCCACGATGTAAAGCATGATGCCAAACCAGATGATAAAGCCCACGATGCCGTACATCACCCACACCTTCACCCAGTAGCTGTCGGGCGGAATGGTGGAAAGGTAGCTGCCCGGGTTGTACTTAATGCCCCAGGTACCAATAGTGCCCACGCCGCCGCCAAATGGGTGCGAATCGAGGTAGTTGCGTAGCACCAGCTGGTTGTTGAGGCGCACGTTCAGGGAGGCGTCCTGCGGGTCGAGGGCCGTGCGCATCCGGTACACGTTGTAGTTGCTGTCCCCGATTTTGGTGTACTTCAGCACGTACAGGGCCGAGAGGGCCAGCACGGAGCCTACTACCAGGGCCTTGATATTCTTGCTGATCAGCAGGGCTACCCCAATGCCCACCAGCAAGGCAAACAGCGCCCCCCGGGTGCCGGAAATAAACATGCCCGTAATTAGCAGGCCGGCCGCCAGCAGCAGCAGCGTTTTCTGCCACTTCTTAAACGGCCCGAACCCCAGAATCAGGGCTATCAGGGCAATATGGGCCTGAGAAGCCCCGAACTGGCCGGCGTCGCTGTAAAAGGAAAACACGCGGAGCTTACCCCAGAGCAGGTGGGTTTTGGAGTTGCCCACGTCCAGGAAGTGTTGCTCGCCCGGCGAGAGGCCGATGTAGAGCTGCTTGAGCCCATTGAGTGTGCCCAGCAACGACAGCCCGATCAGCAAAACCAGAAACAGGTTCAGGTCTTTTTTCTGGTTGAATAGCAGCAGGGCCAGCGGCACCGTGAGCAGCCAGTAGAACGAGGCGCTTCGGAACTCCTGCACCCACCCCATCACACTGGCCCCCGAGGGGTTGCCCAGCTCCAGAATGTTGACCCCAAACCAGAACAGCGTCAGCAGCATCAGGTCGTTGCGGAGGTAGTTCCAGTTGAAGCGCCGGTGCTGCACCAGCACCGCCACGGCCGTAGTAACCAGCAGCCCGTCGATGGCCAGCCCAAACGGCGCCCCTCCCACTTCCCGATCGATAATGAAGAACAGGAAGCAGTAGCAGAGCAGGGCGATGATGCCTACCCGCGGGGTTGTGAACAGGATGATGACAAACGGCACCACCACAGCCAGCACAATGAGCAGGGCCGGCACCAGCAGCCCTGCCTGGGCCGTGCCCCAGCCCACTACCACAGCCGCCAGCACCGCCAGCAGAATCTGCATCCCGCGGGTTTTCAGGGTAGGGACTGGGGCAAATTGGCTCATGGTAACGGGTAAGGGGTAGTTGGATTAAGAATGAGGGGGTAGGAAGAGGAGCTGAAGAAGGCTGAGGGAGCTGCCGGCGGGGACTGTAGCCCGGACTTTCGCAAGCCACGTGGCAAGGACCCGGAGCTGATTGCTCAGGGGTTGAGCAGGCCTTGGAGCGGACGCGGGGGTAGGCCGGCTTTCTTGCCATTGCCGGATTTCACGCGGGCCCCAATGAAGTCCGTCACGTACTCGGGCAGCACCCCGTTCAGCACCACCTCAATGGGGGCCTTGGTCACGTTCCGGATGTTCTCGAAGATCTTTCTGTCGGCCTGCTCCCAGCTGCGGGTGGCCTTCACGGCTACCAGAATCAGGTCGAGGCTTTGGAGCAGGGAGGCGGGGTAGGTAGCTTCCAGCAAGGCCGGAAACTCCACAATAATCACGGCGTTGTTGTAGGCGCGGATACCGGCCAGGTCGGCTACCGTTACGCCCTGCGAGAGGCCCTGCAGAGGCGAGTAGTAGGCCGTGTGCCCTTCCATCCAGACGTGCACCGCGTGGTCGTTCGGGAACAGGCCCAGGGTTTTGATCTTCATGTTGTTGAGGCTGGCCGTCAGGGAGGTGCTCAGGGTGGTTTTGCCCTCACCGCTCTGGCTGCTCAGTACCCCAATCATGAAGGGCTTGCCGGAATCGTCCTTCTGGTGCATTTTCAGCAGCAGCTGCCGCGCCAGCTGGTCTTCGGCCCGTTGGGCGTCCAGCAGCTGCTTCTGGTTCAGGTTGGTGGTGCTCGGGATGATGCCCATCACCGGGAAGCTGGTCACCTTGGTAGCCAGGGCTGGTTTCTGCAGGGAGTTGTTCAGCAAATCAGCGGCCACCAGGCCGGCCCCCGTGAACAGAAACGACCCGATCAGGCCGCCCAGCAGCAGCACCAGCAGGCGGGTACCGCCAGCCGTGGCCGGCAGGTTAGGCGGGTCCACCACCTTCAGCTGCGAGGCCAGCTCCACGTTTTGCTGGGAGAGTTTGCTTTGCTTCAGGCCTTCTACCTGCGACATGTATTCCTTCTCGGCTATTTCCACCTCGCGGCGGATTTTGCGAATTTCGGCGCCCAGCGGCACCAGGCTGTTGTACTGGCTGGCAACGCTGTTTTTCTGCTGACGCATGGAGCTGAGCTGCCCGCGCAGGTCTTCCACCTGCAGGGCGTTTTTGCTGTAGTCCTGGAGCAGGTCCTTCACGGCTACCCCCTGCACCGAGCGAGAGTCGGCGTCGTAGCTGGTGGTAGCGGCATCCAGGCTGCTGCTGACGCTGGCCGCCTGCTGGCGCAGGTTGGCCACGCGGGCCGCACCCTCGGGCGTGTTGGCACTTTTGGTCAGCAGTTCAGCTTCCGAAATCTGCTCGTTTAGCTCGGCCAGGCGGTTGCTCAGGCGCAGTATCTCCTGGCTTTTCAAATTCGATACGCCCCGCCGGCCCAGGGAGGCCTGCGTCGATTTCAGGGCCGAGCTGGCCCCGGCGTACTGCATTTCCAGCTCGTTGAGCTTGTCGGCGGTAAGCTGGCGCTCCTCTGTGGAGGAAATAATCTGCTTGTCGTAATCCACAATGTTGTGGGTCTGGTGGAAGGCCAGCAGCTTGCGCTCCGCGGCCTGCAGCTTGGCGTAGGCCTTCTGGGTAGCCTCGTCGAAGTAGCCGATGACGTTGGCGTTCTGGCCCACGAACAGCTCCTTGTGCTTGCGGATAAACACCTGGGTCAGAATGTCCAGAGTTTCGCGGCACACCTGCGGATTTCTGCAGGTGTACTCAATCCGAAGCAGGTCGCTGTCCTTGACGCGGTTGGCGGCAATATTCCACATAGCTGCCTCCGAGTAGTAGGGGTGCTTGGAATAGAGCAGCCGGTAAATGGCGTTGGTATTGTTGACCTTGTAGGCGGCCGTGAGGTTGGCCAGCGTTTCGGCGGCGGTAGCCCCGCCCAGGGTCGTGGCCAGCGAATCGAGCAGGTGCTCATCGGCGGCGGCAATCTTGGAGGGCATCAGTACCCGCTGCACGGAAGCCATCAGGCCACTGGGAGCAGTCGATGCTTGCTGGGCTTTGGCGGTGGCCGCCCCGCTGGCCTTGCGCTCCTGCAGGTGCAGGGCCAGCAGACGCAGGCCCACTTCCTCGCGCGTTTCGCGGGAGTTAATCAGCGAGAGCAGGTTATCGAAGGCCGTGGAAGCCGCGTTCCAGCCCCCGCCGGCCGCGTTGTTGTCGCCGTCAATCTTGTAGCCCGAGGCTATGCCCGTGTAGATAACCGTATCGGAAGTGTACTTTTTGTCGCGGTTACGGCCGAAAAAGTAAATAGAGGCGCAGGTAGCCAGCGGCACCAGCGCCAGCAGCAGCCAGTGGCGGCGCAGCAGCCGGTAAAGGTCTTTCAGGGTCATCGGCCGTTCATTAAAAGGTGGAGGGGCGTACCCAGCAGGTCTTCCAGCAGCAGCAGCGCCGTCTGGTACTTGTTGCGGGCTTCTTCCTGGGCCAGCAGGGCCTTATTGTGCAGCTCGGTAGCGGCCATCTGCTCGTCCACGGGCATTTCACCGCTGCGGAATTTGCTGTCGGCCAGCTTCTTGCTGATGCCGGAGGTCTGCACCGCGTTCTGGTAGTGCTGCAGGTTGGCGCGGGCCAGGCCCAGCTCCTGATACAGCAGAATTACTTGGCGGCGCACTTCGGCTTCGCCTACAGACCGCTCGGCCGTAGCCTGCTGCAACAGCAGCTCCTGCTTATGAATAGTGGCCCGGCGGCTAGAGAGCTGCTCCAGGGGCACCATCACGTTCAGGCCCACATTATACTGCGCCCGGGCTCCCAGCGAAAAGGCATTCAACTGCTGCACCCGCTCCGTAGAGCCGTTGGTGGCAAAGTAGGGCAGCGTGCCGTAGTTGTAGCTGGAACCCAATGAAAACGAGTTCAGGATTTTCTTGCGGGCCAGCCGGATGTCCTCGTTGGCTACCTGCTTGGCCAGCTCCAGCTTTTCCAGACCCGCCGAGTGGCTGATGGCGGCCTGGTACAGAATGGGCAGCACCGCTTCGGGGGCCTTAAAAAACCGCTCCTCCCAGGGCAGGGTAGGCGGGGGCGGTGGCCCGGCTACCTGCTGCCCCCGGCCGAGCAGGGGCGCGGCCGCCAGGGCAAGCACAAGTGAGTAGAAAGCAATTTTCATCAGACGTTTTCCTTTTGCAGCAAAGCCGGGAAGGTTTTCAGCAGAATCTGCAGGTCCTTGCGGAACGAGTAGTTGGTGGCGTACTCCACATCCAGGGCCTTGCGCTCCTCTGCCGACATGTCGCCGCCTTTACCGCGCTTGCTTACCTGCCACAGGCCCGTGATGCCGGCCGGGGCCAGAAAGCGGGTGGCAAACTGATCGGTAGTGAGCTTTTCGGCCTCGTAGAGGGGTAGGGGGCGGTTGCCCACCAGCGACATATCGCCGCGAAGCACGTTGAAAAGCTGGGGCAGCTCATCAATGCTGGTGTTGCGCAGAAACATCCCGATGCGGGTAATGCGTGGGTCGTTGGCAATCTTGATGAAGGTGGCCTCTTCCCGGGCTTTCTTGGCCTGGTAGTAGTGCTTTTCGCAAATCAGGTTGCCGTGCCGGTCAATCAGGTGGCTCTGGCAGGTGCCGCCTTCGTGGCCGCAGGCGCATACGCCGGGCTCTACCGTGGCTTCTTCGGCCGCGGCGGCCTGGTACTGGTTCTGGTTTTTCATGGAAGCCAGCAGCTGATCCGCGTCGGGGCGCATAGAGCGGAACTTCCAGAAGCGGAACTTACGGTAGCCTGTACCCACACGGTAGGAGTAGTACAGCACCGGCCCCTTCGATTCGAGCTTAATTAGCAGGGCTACCACCAGAAACAGGGGTAGCAGGGCCAGCAGAATCAGGGAGGAGAAAACAATATCGAAGATGCGCTTGGTCACCGGCATGCGCATCACGCGGGCCCGGGGGCGGGCCGTGGTGGGTTTCCGGAGGGGGCGGTGTGTGAGTTGCCAGCCATTAGGCAGCAACGGCTGAGGGGCACTGCTGGAAGGGTAGAGATTGGGAGCGGTAGCGTTCATAACCAGAGAGTGTAGGTAGTCTTGGACCAATACAGATAGGGAATTTCAGGTAGTACAGGTCGGGTAGGTGATCAGACGCGAAGGCCCTAGGCCCGCACGCGGTTGAGCACGTTCTTGATTCTGATTTCCAGCTCTTCCGGGTTGAAGGGCTTCACGATGTAGTCGTCGGCGCCCTGCCGCAGACACTGGATTTTCTTGCTGCTCTCGTCGGCTACTGACAACATGAGTAGGGGCGTGGCCCCGTGGGAGGCATGGGCCCGCAGGCGCTTCAGAAACTCCAGGCCATCCATCTGCGGCATCTCGTAGTCGGCCACAATGGCGTCGGCCTGGTGGCCTTTCTGCAGCCAGTTCAGGGCTTCCTGCCCGTTGGAGGTGACCACCACGTCGTACTCAGTAGAGAAGTAATGCTCCAGAATCAGCCGGATAGAGGGCTCATCGTCGATGATGAGGAGTTGTTTCTTGGGGAAAACCATAAGTGCCAGAGGTTTTATGGTGAGTAAAAAAGTGTCGGGGCAGATGAAGTGTATGTTACTAATCGGATAAAAAATTGGGCTTCTGTGGGCCGGGCACACAAATGGCCCGGTACTGACGCACCAAAAAGCCCTCCGGCAGCCCGAGAGGCTGGCCGAGGTGGCAGGGTGGGAGTAGGGAGAGAGAGCTGCCAGCGGGCCGAAGCCGGGGAGTGCTGGTGCAGCAGAGCGGGAGTGAAGCGGGCCTCAGGCACGCGCTTCAGGGGAGGTAAGCAGGGCAGCCAGTTATTTTGACGAAGAAAATACGACTGCTAATGAAGAGGTTAGGTATGTTTGGCCTTGAGGCCGAGGTAGCAAGAGTACGTTATCAGAGGGGGCTCACAAGGCTGCTGCCAAAGCAATACAACCTTACCAAACTTCTCAACCCACAACGTACGGCATAGTACGACCATGAGTCTCATATGTTGCAATTTTATGTAATTATATCAATTAATGTTTGTATTGAGAAATAAGTGAAGTAAAATAATTATGACATAAGTCAAAAATTCGTATTTTAAGCACGACACTAACCCTAATTCGTACGGTCTGTCCTGGCCTTACGAAAGTGTGGATTGGAGTAGCTATGAAGTTGGTAATTAAATAGATACCAGTGCTTCTTCAGGGGTATTGTCGGGCAGCAGGTGGGCAGTAACCGTGGTGCTGTCGGCTGCTTCGGCCTGTTGCCGCAGGTGTTCGGCAAAAGTGTCGGCCATGCGGTTAGTGATGGTAGTAAGCAGGCCCAGTAGGTTCAGCAGGGGTTGGGGGGTAGGCGGTGGGGGATGCATAGCTTTTTCCAGCTGCTTAAGGCAGTGCATGGCCTCGGCCATCTGCAGGCTGCCATACGTGGCCCGGAGGCTGTGCGTGAGCAGGCTGGCTGCCTTCCAGCGCCGCTTACTCAGGGCTTCGCGCAGCTGCCGTAGCTGCTCCGGCACTGTATCCAGAAACAGCTGCTGCATCTTCCGGATAAACTCCTGGTCGTGCGCCAGCCGGCCCAGCTGAGAAAAGTTGTAGGAGGGCCGGGGCAGTTCCGGGGCTACTTCCGTGCGCCCCGTGGCCCGCACCAGAACGCGGTACAGCTCGGCCTCAGAGTAAGGCTTAATGAGGTAGTCGGTAAAGCCCTGGCGGGTGTACGCGCCTACCTCGTCCTTGAGGGCGTTGGCCGTGAGGGCAATGATGGGCGTATGGCGGTTGGGGTTGGTGGTGGCACGCAGGTAGGCTGTGGCCTCAAAGCCCGTAAGCTGGGGCATCTGAATATCCATCAGAATCAGGTCGTAGGGCTGGGCTTCGGCCAGGTCCAGCGCCTGCCGGCCATTGGTGGCTACCTCCACCTCCAGGCCCCAACCCTGTAGCAGCGTGGTAGCCAGCAGCTTGTTCACGGAGTTGTCTTCGGCCAGCAGCACCGAGAGGCCCTGCAGCAGACCCGGGGCCAGTACCGGCAGCACGTCCTCGGTGGGAGGCGCGTAGGCACTGACGGGGTAGGCCAGCGAAAAGCGGAAGCAGCTGCCGCGCCCGGGCTGGCTTTCCAGCCAGATGCGGCCCTGCTGCAGCTCAATCAGGCTCTTGCAGATAGCCAGCCCCAGGCCCGTGCCGCCGTAGCGCCGGGCCGTACTGGTGGCCGCCTGATCAAAGGCCCGAAACACTTCCTGTGCTTTTTCGGGGCTGATGCCCACGCCTGTGTCTTCCACGCAAAAGTTCAGCTGCACCTGCCGGGCATCTTCGGCGGCCACGTCCACCGTCACGCTGATGTGGCCGGCTTCCGTGAATTTCAGCGCGTTGGTTAGCAAGTTCAGCAGCACCTGCCGCAACCGGAACGGGTCGCCCTCTACCGTAGGAATGGCCGAGTCCTGAATGTGGGTGTGCAGGGCCAGGCCCTTGCTCTGCGCCAGGTGCTGCAGCGAGCGGGTAGCGTCGCGCACGGTGGCGGCCACATCAAAGGGTACCCGCTCCAGCTCCATGCGACCCAGCTCCACCTTGCTGAAATCCAGGATATCGTTGATAACCGTCAGCAGATTCTCCGCCGACGACAGAATGATGGTCAGGTGCTCTTCCTGCTGGGGCGTGATAAAACTTTCGCGCAGCAGCCGGGTCAGGCCCATAATGCCATGTAGCGGAGTTCGGATTTCGTGGCTGACGGCCGCCAGAAACACCTGCTTGCGCTGGCTGGCGGCCTCGGCAGCCTGCCGGGCCAGCTGCGCCTGCCGCAGGGCCAGCTCCTGGCTTACCTGCCGGGCCAGCAACCGCAGCACTGTTTGCTGCTCGGGGCTCAGGCTGCGCGGGGCGGTATCGTACACAGCCAGCACCCCCACCGCATGGCCTTCGGCCGTCCGGATGGGGTAGCCGGCGTAAAATACTACCCCTAGCTGCTCGCCGGCCAGCGGGTTCCGGGCGAACACGCCGGGCGAATGTGCCTGGTGCAGCTCAAGCAGCGAGTCGGCGCCGAGGGCATGGGCGCAAAACGAAACGCTCCGCGGTAGCTCCAGCAGCCCCGGCAGGCCTGTTTGGGCCTTAACCCACTGGCGCTCCGCATCCAGAAAGCTGATGGAAGCCATGGGCGCAGCGCACAGCTGGGCGGCTTCCCGCACCAGCGCATCGTAGGCTGGCTCGCTTTCCGAATCGAGGATGTGCAGGGCCTGCAGGGCCGCCAGCGCGTCGGGCGCGGGCCATGGGGCACCCCACCCGATAGCGGCCGCCGGAAATGGCAGGCTATGCTGATGTCCGGTAAGTAAAGATTCCATGCATTCCTCTGAGTTAATCGTGCTGCTGTATGAGCTCCACCGCCGGTATCTGTTACTGAAGTCAGTCAGCAGGTTAGCTGGCTGAGGAGATAACAAATTGCAATACTATAAGGTAAAAATAAAGTTTTAATTATTATTGTTATTGTTATATTAAGTAGAACTGATATAGCAGTTCCAGCGTCCCAAAAACTCTCTGCAATTAAAGGTCAAAACCACCTGCGCTTCCGAGGCACTGTTGAGCTTGCAAAGCTTTATATAGTAGAAGTAGAATTTAATTAAAGAATTGATTATAAGCTCATGATTCGAGGGCGGAAGTAAACCGGAGAACTGGTTAGCCCAGAGTAGCGAGAGGCTGGTACCGGCCCGGTGTTGCCTACCCCAAACGGTAGGCTGAGCCGCGTCAATGGGGACGAAAAAAAATAGAAAACCGGTGCCCGTCATGCCCACGGCTTTGCTTTGCCGGAAGGCGGCAAGTAACCCAAAGTGGGAGCCCGGAAAACGAAATGGCCGCAATTGGGTATAGCTTTCGGGCTACCCCTGTCCTGCGGGCCGGGGCCGATTGCGCAGCCCTGTTCAGATCAGCTTCCCTCATGACCTACCGATACGCCGCGCCGCTGCTGTTGCTACCCCTTTCCGTGGCGGCCCAGCGGCCCGTTCCTGCTACCCCTCCCGATACCTCCATGCTCCGGCCCCAGCTGCTGCCCGAGGCTACTGTAACCGGCTACGGCCAGCAGCTGCCCCTGCGGCGTACGGCGGCCGCGGTAGGCGTGCTGGATGCCCGCGTGCTGGAGCGGTTTCCGCAGAACGCCCTTACGCAGGCCGTCAATACCCTGCCGGGGGTGCGCCTGGAGGAACGGGCCACGGCCAGCTACCGCCTGAGTGTGCGGGGCAGCACGCTTCGCTCGCCGTTTGGCGTGCGCAATACCAAAGTGTATTACCAGGGCCTGCCCTTCACGGAAGCGAGCGGCAGCACTCCCCTGAATATCCTGGACCCGGCCCTGCTGGGCGGAATTGAGGTGATAAAGGGTCCGGCCGCCAGCGTGTACGGAGCCGGTACGGGCGGAGCTGTGCTGCTCACGGGCCGGCGGCCGACCCCAGGCCAATCCAGGGCCCAGGTAGGGTTTACGGCCGGTAGCTTTGGGTTGCGGCGCTACACAGCATCCGCCGAAACGGGTACCGCCACCGGCTATCTACGCGCTGCCTATGCCCGCCAGACCCTTGATGGCTACCGCCAGCAAAGCGCCCTGCGCCGCGACGTGCTGACCCTGGACGGGGAGTGGCAGCCCACCGACAAGCAAACCCTGGGGGTGCACGCTCTCTATTCCGATATCACCTACCAACTGCCCGGCGGCCTCACGCGGGCTCAGTTTCAGGCCAACCCCCGCCAGGCCCGCCCCGGCACGGCCACCAGCCCCGGTACCGTGGAGCAGCGTGCCTACTACGCCTCCCGCACGGCGCTGCTGGGCGGCACCCACGAAGTCCGCTTTTCTGAGCGGCTGAGCCTGCGCACGACCCTGTACCTGAGTGGCAGCCGTATCAACACGCCGTATCTGGTAGATTTTGAGCGTAATACGGTGCTGGGTGGGGGTGGACGGGTAGTGGGTAGCTACCGCACTGCCCTGGCCGGGCGCACACTGCGCCTGCAGGCCGGTGCCGAAGGCCAGACCGGGTTTGAAAGCTCCCGCAACTACCAGAACCGCGCCGGCACACCTGGCCCCCTCCGCTACGACGATGAAATCCGGACGCTGACCGGCTTTGCCTTTGCCCAGGCCGATTACGAGCTGCCCGCCGGGCTGCTGCTCACGGCCGGGGCCAGCTACAACCGGCTGCGCTACCGCATCAGCCGCCTCTCCGACGCGGCCACCCGCCCCGATGCCTACGCCCTGGAGCGCAACTTCCGGCCCGAGGTGTCACCGAGGGTAGCGCTGCTGCGCGAGTTTGGAACTGGCTTGTCGGTGTACGCCAGCGTAAGTGCGGGCTTCTCGCCACCGACCGAAGAGGAAATCCGACCCTCCGATGCTTCCATCAACCGAGCGTTGCAGGCCGAGCGCGGCACCAGCTACGAGGTAGGTGCGCGCGGGCAGCTGTGGCAGGAGCGGCTGCGCTACGACGTGGCTTTCTACGATTTGCGCCTGCGCCAGACCATTACTACCCGTACCACCGAGCAGGGCGTGCAGCTCTTCGCCAATGCCGGCACTACCCGGCAGCGAGGCATTGAGGCGGCCCTGAGCAGCTGGCTGTGGCGGCAGGAAGCAGGGGCAGGAGCCGGCAGTCAGTCGGCGGCCCAGGGGTATGGCCTGCGCGCCTTCGTAAGCTACGCCTACAACCACTACCGCTTCGGGAGCTATGAAAGCGGGGGCAACAACTTCAGTGGCAACCGCCTCACGGGCACGGCCCCGCATACCCTCACCACCGGCCTCGATTTCGCGGAGCGGCGGGGCTTCTACCTCAATCCCACCATCAACCACCAGGCCCGCCTACCCCTTAACGATGCCAACACCGAATACGCGCCCGGCTACTGGACCCTGGGCAGCCGCGCCGGCTGGCGGCGGGAGCTGTTCGGGGCGCTGGCGCTGGATGTGTTTGGGGGGCTGGAAAACGCCACCAACCGCCGCTATTCCCTCGGCAACGACCTCAACGCCTTTGGGGGGCGCTACTTCCAGCCCGCGCCGGGCCGCAACTGGTATGCCGGTACGCAGCTGGGGTGGCGCTGGTAGCAGCATCTACCAGCCCGGTTCGGTTCTGCCTGTGCCTGCCGACGAGAGGTAGCAAAAGCGCGCCGCCGGATTAATCCAGGGAGGGTAGCAACAGCATGGGCAGCTGCCCGTGCAGTACCACCTGCGAGGTAATGCTGCGGTTGAAGAGCTGGCCCAGGAAGCTGCGGCGGCGGGCTACCAGCACCAGCAAATCGGCCTTGGTTTCGGCGGCGGCCTGCAGAATGCCCAGCGGCACCCGCCGATGCCGGACGCCGTGGCAGTGCACCCGGAAGTTGTTGCCGGCAAGCAGACCGCTTTTGGTCACGGCCTCCAGCGCATCCTGGCAGGTGTCACTGTTTTCGGGCTCTGCTACGTGCGTAACCATCAGGTGGGGCTGCAGTTTCTGCAGCAGTGCCTGCACCCCCGCCGACTGCTCTTTCAGGTTGAAGCTGTTGTTATCGGCGGCAATAGTCACGCAGTGTGGCGGCACAGGAGCCTGTGAGCCGGAGGGCACCACCAGCAGGGGTGTACGCGTAGCCCGCAGCAGCTTCAGGGAGGTAGTGCTGACCAACTCATCCGGGGTAGTATCAGTGGCGGGCTTGCCCAGCACTACCAGGGCGGGGCTGTGGCGGCGTACGGCATCGGCCACGGCGCCTTCTACCCCATCAACCGCCGACTCAACGGTGGTGCTAACACCCAGGGGCTGCACCCGCTGCTGCAGGGCCGCCGCGATTTCGCCTTCGCTCAGATGCCGGATGCTGCCATTGAATGCGTCCGGATCAAGCAGGGTTTCGCGCCGGATGTGCAGCACAACCAGCGCGGCCTCTACGGCGGCCGCCAGGGTAGCCGCATAGCGTAGGGCGTGGTCGGCGGCGGGGGTGAAATCGGTCAGGACAAGGAAAGGAGCTACCATAGGAGTGGATGGTTGAGAGAGCGGAGCCCCGATATACGTAAAATCGCCGCCAACGTCAGCAGGTGAGGCCCCGAAACCCGCTCCAACCGGTGGAGTAGGCCGCTACCAAGCCGTAACACGGCTTTCCAACCCTTGCCGCAAAACTCGGCTGTAACGGTTATGCCGGCCATAGGCAGCGCCCGGGCGTTACCGGGGAGCTATAACACGGCTTGGTGTTAACTGGCAGCTGGCAAAAAAGAGCAGCCCGCGCAAAGTGCCATTGGCATTTTGCGCGGGCTGAACGTTGGGGCAAGCCGGCGGGGGTAGGGGCCGCTAGCGGTTGTTGTCGTCGATGGGGTTGTTGAAACCCGGGATATCCAGCTCGTCGCGGCGGCTCATGTTGTCGGCGTCGGGGCCGGCGTTACCGGCTCCATCCAGCGGAATGCCTGTGGTTTCTTCTTCCAGGCGGGCTGAGGTGTCGAGGGTGCCTTCTTCGTCGCGCTTGTAGCTGTATAGCTCCTCGCGGTGCTTGCGTTGCTCCTCCGTCAGGTTAGCGCCCGAGTCGGGGTTGAGAGCGGCAGCGGGGTCTTGGTTTGGTTCGGTAGCCATAATCAAAGGAAAGTAAGGAAGCGGGCGCGCGGACCAGCCTGGGCTCGGCCCGCGCCGCTTCGGAATAAACAGGTCAGAAAAGCGGAGCTATTTGTCCTTATCGGAAGCCTCGAAATACGGGCCTTCATTGCCTGAGCCAGGAATCCCGCGCCCTTCATCGGGGCGGAAGGTGCTGAACTCATCGGGGTTGTCGTTTTTGCCCACGTTGGGGTTGGTCGGCTTTTCTTCGTCCTCGAGGGCGGGGCCGGTGCTGTGGTTAGCGGGCTCGTTGGTTGCCCAGTTGCGGGTGCCGCCCCCATAGCGCGGGTCGTCCTGGGCCCAGCCTTCGCGCTGCACGCCATATTCAGCATCGGCTACCTCGCGGGCCAATGATGGATCGAGGTTCTGGGGGACGCTGCCGCGCTGCTCCGGAAAGGCTACCGACGGTGCAGCCTGGCCGCCTTGCGTGATGCTGTCCCCCTGCCGGGCCTGGGTAGCCGCCGCTTCCGTAGGCTTGCCAAACTCGCCGTACTGCGGCGTGTGGTGGCCGGCCTCGGGAGAAGTAGGCTGGGTTGAGTCCTGGGGGGTGAAATCGGGGTTTTCGGGGGTATGTGCCATAATATGGATGTAGAAAGAGGAGGGAAAGAGTACGGCAGCGGCCAGGGGTGAATAGCCGGTGCTGCTTCTCTTACGTAAATACTTGGCAAATGGCGATACTGCTCTGTTCCGCCGACTTGTTTTGTCCTACCTCATTATCCTACGCATGGCTTCTTCCGTCACCCACAACGCTTCTGATCAGGAATTTACAATTGTTCAGGATGGCTACACCGCTGAGCTGGCCTATAGTTACCCCGCCCAGCACGTCATCGATTTCACCCATACCTTCGTGGAAGAGGGGCTGCGCGGCCAGGGCGTGGCCGAAAAGCTGGCCCGGACCGGGCTGACCTACGCCCGGGAGCACCGCCTGAAGGTGCGCACCAGCTGCGAGTTTATGCAGCACTTTGTGGAGCAGCACCCCGAGTACAACGAGCTGCTGGACGAGGCCGCGGCTTAAAAGTGCCTCCGGCTGATGCTACCATGCTACCCCCCGGCGGGCCGGCGACCTTCATTCTGCTTCTCCTGGCATTGGCTAAGGGCGAAAAAGCACGGAGGTTGCCGGCCCGCCGGGGGGTAGGCTTTTTAGAAGCGGCCGACATAGCTTACCCAGTGCAACGCAGCTATAAAGGCCGAAAAAGAGAAATGTCTGATTATAAGATATTTTTAATGTGGTATTAATTTTTGCCACTCCGAAATGAGCTACCTTTCCTAAAAGGATTTTCTGGCCTTTCGTGGTGCCTGCTGCTATGCTGACGTTTCATGTCCTGACGGATTTCTCGGCTACGGCCACCAACGCGCTGCACTACGCGGCGGGGCTGGCCCGGCACGTAGGCGGGCAGTTACGGCTGTGGCATGTGCTGCCCGAAGCCGCCGGCCCTTGTTTCCATGTGCTCCCGGCTGCTGCTCGGGCCCCTGAGCTGGCCCTGAGCCAGCTGGCGGAACAAGTAAGCCAACAGGTGCCCTGCAGTTGGGAAATAGTAGCCACCGACCCCCTGGGCCACCTGCGCGCCGCCATGGGCACCGCGGCCGGGCATGTGCTGGTGGTGGGCAACGGCAATCCGACCAAGTCCCTGGCCTCGGCGGCTACCAGCACCGCCCTGTATCTGGTGAGCCAGCTGGCCCAGCCGCTGCTGGTAGTCCCGATTACGTTTCGGGCGGGGCCGGTGCCGCGGCGCATTGTGCTGGACACCGACCGGCGGGCCGTGCACCTGCCCCCGGCCGCCCAAACCATCCCCGACCTACTGGCCCAACTCACGTACTCTCGCTACCCCCTGGCTCTTACCCACCTGCCCACCGACGTGGATCATCTGCTTACGCGCATCATTCCGGAGGTGGTAGGCATTCATGTGTACACCAGCGAATCGTCGCCGGAAATCGGGGAAATAGCCACCCAGCTTCGCCTGATGGGGCTGCTGCGCGGGGTGGCTCATACGGTAGCTACCAGCCGCTACCCCAGCATTGAGCAGGGCATTCGGCGCACGGCCACCCGCCACCATGCCGAGCTGCTGTCTTTCGTGACGCGCAAACGCACCTTTGCAGGCGTGCCGTTTCCACGGAACGTTACGGCGGGCTTGCTGGCCCACAGCACTATTCCGGTCCTCACCATTGCGGAGGTATAAGCCGGGCTGCTTTTTACAATTATCGTATTGGATGAGTGGAGAATACACCGCATGTACCTAACGGCCCGCACTGCAATGCGGGCCGTTTTATTTTACCCGGCGCCGCCTACCAGTCTGCCCACAGTAGGCACTTGACGGCGAGGGGGTAGGCGAAAACTGAAAGCCCGGCAGCCACACTCAGAACAGAGTGTAACTGCCGGGCTTTTGAGCCGGCTTATGAAAAGCCTGAGCGGTTTAGTGCTGCACGGCTACGCGGCTGCTGTAGCGCACCCCGCCGGCCAGTACCCGCACCGAGTACAGGCCGTTTGCCAGCGTCCGGACGTCGAGGGTAGCGGTTTCGGCGCCGCCCAGAGCCTGGGTACGGGTAAGCACCAGCTGCCCCAGGGCATTGTAGAAGCTGATAACGGCATCCTGGCGACCCCGCAGCTCGGGCAGGCGCAGCTGCACATTGCCGGCGGCCGGGTTCGGGAACAGCTCAATACCCATGTTCAGGGGAGCCGCGGTGGCGGTGGCGGTTACCGTGGTGCAGTTGCTGATGTGGGTGCCTACGTTGGTATATACATCAGCGCCCAGGGCCTGCCAGCCATCCTGAGACTGGCTCCAGCGGGCTTGGCCGCGGCTTACGGTAGGCTTGCGCACCAGGGTATTGTCGCGGGTTGAGCCGCCGGGTACGGTCCAGGCGTTGTTGGCCGGGGTCTGGCCGATTACCCCAATCACGTCGAGCGTATCCGAATCGGAAAACAGCCCGATAGCCTGGGGACCATTAAAGAAGCCTACCCCCGACTGCAGGTCGGTCTGGGCCAGTACTACCGGTGAGGTTACGCCCGTGTTGGCAATAACGTACACGTCGCCGGGGGCGATAATGCCGGTCAGGCTGGCGGTTTGCGAAGGGGTAGTGGAGCCAGCGGGGTAGAGGCGCACCTGCACGCCTTCGAGGCTGATGGCGGCCGGCGAGGGGTTGAAAATCTCCAGCACTTTGGTGTTGCCCGCCACGCCTTCTACATACTCCGAGAAAAAAAGATCTGTGCAGGGCGAGCCCACCGGAGCCTGATCATCGTTCTGGATAGTGACAACGTGAGCGGCCGGCGTGCCCAGCACGGCCCCGCCGGTGGAGGGGGCACCCAGCACCAGACGCAGCGTTTCGTTGGGCTCAGGCTGAGCGTCTCCGATTACCGTCAGGGTTACCGCCTGAGTTTGCGAGGCCTGCCCGGGCGCGAAGGTTACGCTGGTCGTATTCAGGATATAGTCGGCAGGGCTGGTAGCCGTAGTGCCGGCCGCGCTTACCGATACCGGAATGGTTACCGCCGCGGTGGGGGCGCTGCCACTGAGCGTTACGTTCACTGTATAGGTGCTGCTCGTGCCGGCGTAGCCCTCCAGCAGGCTGCCGCTGGCCGAGGCAAACGAGATAGTCGGCGCCGGACCGTCGTCATTGGTAATGGTCAGCTCATGGGCGGCCGGACCGCCCACCGCCCCGCCCTCCGAGGGCGTACGCAGGGTCAGGACCACCGTTTCGTTGGCTTCGGGCTGGGTGTCGCCGTTCAGAGTTACGGTTACCGTCTGGGAGGTTTGGCCGGCGGCAAACGTCAGGGTCTGGGGAGAGGCGAAGAAGAAGTCCTGGCCGGCGGTGGCGGTAGAGGTAGCCGCATCCAGGGTTACCTGCACGGTCAGGAGGGTGGTAGGAGCCGGCGTTACCGAAACGGTAGCCGTGTAGGTGCTAGTGCCGGCGTTGCCTTCTGGGGCGCTGCCCGTAGCGGTAGCGAAGAAGAACGTGGGCAGAACCTGGAAGCCCCAGGCCCGGGCCACCAGGTCGGGGTAAGTGATGTAGGGGTTGAAGTTGCCCTGGCTTTTGGCCACGCGGCGGTTTCGCTCCCGCTCCCGGGCATCCACTGGGTCGGCCAGGTGCCACTGGTAGAGGGTCTGCAGGTCGGCGGCAGCCGTAATTACTTCCTTGCCCGCGTCAAACTTCTGCCCCTGGTGCATGGTGTAGAAGTAGAAAATGGCCCGGGCCAGGTTGCCCTTGTGGTCTTCGCGGGGCTCAAACTGCGTGTCCGTATCCTCGCTGTACTCATTGATGTTGGCCGTCGGGATGCTCGTCTGGCTCTGGTTGTTGCGCATCCAGAGGCGGGTTTGCGCATCCGGAATTTCCGCGAACGGGTCGGAGCCGCGGTTGCTGTTCCAGGTGTCGTAGGTCGGGAACAGGTGGTGAATGTCGGAGCGCATACGCACTACCTCGTCAAACCACGACTGGGGCACGGTATGCTCGCAGTTGATGCGCGTTACTACGCCGGGGTTGGTGCTGCTGGAGTCCAGGGGGGTGTTTTCGGTGTAGCCTGAGTACACGCATACTACCTTACCATCCTGGTTGTCAACGTAGTTGTACATGCGGCCCCGGGCCGCGTTGTAGCTCAGCTCAATGCGCTTGCCATCGTACCAGTTCTGGCGCAGCCAGGTTTTCAGGTCCTGGCCCTGCAGGGTGGTAGGCGGGGCCGGCGGAAGGGTTTGGGCCACGGCCGAACTCAGAGTGAGTGCCAGGCCTGCCAGCCAGGAGAAAAAGTGTTTCATAGAGGCAAGAGGGTGTGGTAAAGAAAGGCAAGCGGCAAAGGTCGGAAATCCTGTCCGCACCCCTAAGGTACAAAAGCCTCAACCGGGTTTCGTAACAATTACGTAACATACCCGCCCTGCCCACCTGCTTTACGTTGCTACGCAGAAAAGCCGGCCCCGTTTCCGGAGCCGGCCTTATACTATGAGCGGGCAACAGGTTTATTTCGTGGGCATTAGCACCGTGTCAATAACGTGCGTTACGCCGTTCTTGGATACCACGTCGGCAATGGTAACGTTGGCCATGCCGCCCTTGGCGTCGTGCAGCATCACGGTGTTACCCGAGCGGTGCACCATCAGGGTTTCCCCTTCCACGGTGGTCAGCATCTGCCCGTCCTTGAGGTCGGCGGCCAGCAGGCGGCCGGGCACGACGTGGTACGTCAGAATGGTGGTCAGCTTCTGCTTGTTTTCGGGCTGAATAAGCGTGTTCACGGTACCGGCCGGCAGCTTATCGAAGGCGGCGTTGGTGGGCGCGAAAACCGTGAAGGGACCCGCACCCTTCAGGGTTTCTACCAGGCCGGCACCTTTTACGGCGGCTACCAGGGTCGTGTGCTCGGTGGAGTTCACAGCGTTATCTACAATGTCCTTGTCCGGGGTCATCATGGCACCGCCTACCATCACGCCCGCCCCCGATGACGACGACATCGACATGTTCTTCATGTCCACGCCTTTGCGGGGCTTGGTGGTGGCCTTCAGCTTGGCGCCGTCCTCCGATTCGCCTTTAACCTTCACTTTGCCGTCGTCGGCAACTTTGGTTTTGGTGGTCATGCCACCTTCCTTGGTTTTGGTTTTCTCGTCGTCCGATTTGGTTTTCATCTTGCCCTGGGCCAGGGTGGTGCCGGTGCTGAAGGTGAAGGCCAGAGCCAGGGTCGAGAGCAGGTACTTGTTCATCGTGTGTGAGAGGTTGGGGTGAGGATCAGGGGTAGGGGCCTGCCGCCTCGGGCGGGAGGCCAGGATGCCGCTTTATACGCAGGAGCTTGCGCTTAGATGCGCGGGGCCGGCAGCCGGATACTGAATTCGCTGTACTCACCCTCCTGGGAGCGGGCCGAAAGCGTGCCCCCGTGGCCTTTGGTCACAATATCGTAACTCAGGGAAAGGCCCAGGCCGGTGCCTTCGCCCGGTGGTTTGGTCGTGAAAAAGGGGTGAAAAATCTGGTTTAGTACCTGGGGCGCAATGCCCGTGCCGTTGTCGTGCACCTGCACCAGCACCTCCCCGGAGTTTTTCAGCCGGCGCGTGCGCACGGTAAGCGTGGGGCGGTAGCTGCCCGGAGCCATGCCCCTGATTTTTTGCTGCAGCGCGTACAAAGCGTTGGTAAACAGGTTCAGCAGCACCCGGCCCAGGTCTTCGGCCACTACTTCCACCGGCCCCAGCTGCAGATCGAAGTCGGTGGTGAGGGTGGCATTGAAGCTGGGGACTTTGGCGCGCAGGCCGTGGTAGGCCAGGCGCAGGTACTCGTCGCAGAGGGCATTCAGGTCGGTGGGCTGGCGCTGGCCGGTGCCGGCCCGGCTGTGCTGGAGCATGGCCCGCACAATGCTGCCGGCGCGGTCGGCGTGCTCGTGCACCTTTTGCTGGCTCTGGGTCAGGTCGTCGAGAAGCAGAACCACGTTTTGCTGCGCTTCCTTCGACAAGGTTTCGGTGGCCAGCGCCTCGCGCAGCTCCTGCACCATTTCCAGGCCTACCTCCGAGAAGTTATCCACGAAGTTGAGCGGGTTCTGGATTTCGTGGGCAATGCCGGCCGTGAGGGCCCCCAGGCTCGCCAGCTTTTCCTGCTGCACCAGCTGGGCCTGGGTGGTGCGCAGGTGCTGCAACGACTGGGCCAGCGACTCATTCTGGCGGCTGAGCAGGGTTTCCTGCTGCAGATTTTCGCTCCGGAAATAGTACACCACCAGAAACAACGTCAGAAAGCACAGGGCCACGTTGATGTTGTAGAAGTAGGCGCTGCCCGGCACGTACAGCGAGAAAGTAACGACCGTCATGGCGTAGCGCACGGCGAAGTAGGCGGCCACGTTCACCAGAAACAGAAACGCCAGCTTCCAGAACGTGCGGAAAAAGAGCATGCCCACAATGCTGTTGGTAATCAGGAAGTACTCCACACCGTTGTAGCGTCGCACCACGGCCGTCAGGGAGCAGATCAGGGTCACGCTCAGGATGTTATAGTAAGCCGAGGCGTCGTAGCGGTGGTAGTAGTTCAGGACCAGGGGCGGCAGGTGCAGCACCAGCCCGGCCAGGCAGATGCGCAGCGTCAGCCAGTCGGGCGAGTTCAGGTACACCAGCACGTAGCCGGCGTAAATACCGATGGTAATCCAGCAGATGCCGTTCAGCAGGTGAAGCCGCTTGAGCTGCCACACCGTGAGGCCGGGCTGCACCCCCAGGTTAATGGCCCGCCACCACCAATGGCTCAGCCAGGCACCCACCCGCCCCCTGATGGTGCGGGCAGCGGGCCAGGAGCGCAGAGAGGAGGAAGGAGCAGACATGAGGATAGAAACCGCGGCGAAACTGAGCCTGCTGGCCCCAGCCGCCGCCCCGGAACCATGGTCCACCTCAGCCCACGCCTGTAATTATGTTGAAGCCAGACCCCCCAGATGGCCAGAAGCCCTGGCTTACTTCACCATTTCGCCCACGGCCAGCACCCTGATTTTCTCGTTTTGGAGGCGCAGGCGCTGGCAGAGCACCCGCAGAATGTTCTGCAGCACCTCAGCGCACTCTTCCATCACATCATAGAAATCTTCCTGATCGAGGCGGAAAGCAACCACCGGGCCCTGGGCCACGGCCGAGGCCGAGCGCGGCTCGGCATCCAGCAAGGCCAGCTCCCCGAAAAAGTCGCCCTCATGGAAAACCGCCAGCTGGTGCTCCTCGGTAAAGATGCCCACCTGGCCGGTATAGATGATGAACAGGGAAGTGCCCAGGTCGCCCTGGGCGAAAATCCGGTGCTGATCCTCGAAGCTTACTTCCTTCATGATGGGCACAATGCTGCTGAGCACGTTTTCGGGCGTTTCGGCAAACAGGGAAGTGTTTTTCAGCAGCAGCACCCGCTCCACCGCCGACACGCGCGGGGCTGGGGGCGCAGGGTTGGCCGGCCCGCCCGGGGTAGGGTAGAGGCTGAGCCAGTGCTCATACACGGCGGGGTAGCGGGCCGGCAGCAGCTCCAGCACATCCTCGGCGCTTTCCCGCACCAGCACGTTGGCCGCCTGCAGGTACGCACGGAGCGTGGGCACGGTAGCCGGGGTAGGCTGCCACTGGCGCAGGGCCACGCTGATGGTCCAGGGGGCAAAGGCCTCTTCGCCCCGCTGCAGAATTGTGGTCAGGATGGACTCCGGCGGCACGGGGCCCAGCAGCTGATCAAAGGTCTGGACCTTTTTGGTGAGGCGGCCTACCTCCACTAGGGCCTGCAAGCCCTGGTACAGGGGGCGTGGAATCAGGTTGTCGAGGATTTCGAGGGCGTTGGCCTGCCGCTCCTGGCCCACGCGGGCAATGCTGCGCTGGGCGTCGAGGATGGGCTGACGGTCGTAGAGCTGCAGCAGCAGCCCGAACAGGCGCTGCTGCACCTTGCTCAGCTCGTATTTCAGGCAGGAACGCAGCTCCACGTGGGCTCCCAGCATGCCGTGCAGCAGCAGCTGGGCCAGGCGCATTTCCTTCTGCATCAGGTGCTGAAACAGCGGCGCGTCGGTCATGACTGTATCGAAGCGAGTAAGGGCCTGCAGGGCGGCCGCACGCCGGGTCAGGTTGGTTTGCTGGGCCAGCATCACCAGCACGCGGCGCGCGGCCGGGGTAGCCAGGCGGGCACACACGGCGGTTAAGCGGCGCAGCAGGGGGTAGTCGGTGTGGCGGTGCACGGCTTTTTCCAGGGTAGGCAGCGCAGCCGCGCCCATGCCCACCAGCGCATCGGCCGCCGGTTTGCGCACGGCTTTTTCCTCCAGCAAATCAATAAGCAGGGCAATAACCTCGGGCCCGGGTACCTGGCTGGCCGCAGCCACGGCTGCCTTTATAAGCCCCGGTTCCAGACTGTGCAGGCAGCTGCGCAACAAGGCTACCTGCTGGGGTGGGGGCATCAGGTCCAGCAGACCCAGGGCCGTTTGGCGGTGCTCGGCCTCCGGGGCAGCGGCCAGCTCGTGCAGGCGCGCCAGGGCAGCGGGGTGGGTGGGCTCGGCCCGCAAACAGCTCCTAATGGCGGTCTGCTGCACCGCCGCATTGGGGTGGTACAAGGCCTCGGCAGCGGCGGCCGGCAAGGCAGAGGCCGGTAGCCCGGCGCCAGCCTGGACCAGAGCACCGGCTTCTTCCAGCGGGTCGGAGGCATCCGGCATCTCAAACACGCTGGTCGGCGGCCCGGCAGGCGGCTGGTTGGGAAACCGACGACTAAGCACTGTTTTCAGCTCCGCGAGGTAATACTGGTGCGTGCGCTGGAGCAGCAGTATGGCCCCCAGCAGCAGCAGGCCCATCCACAGGAAAGGCACCCAGGCCCCAAGAGCAGGTGCCGCCTGCACCGCCAGCAGCAGCAGGCCCGTCAGGCCCATGCCCACCGGCTCGTAGAAACCCTTCACCAGCGTATGACCCTTCAGGCGCCCGGGGGGCGAAAGTGGCTGAAACAACACCAGAAACACCGGCTCGAACACGGCCCGCCGCAGCACTTCCAGCCCCAGATACAGGCCGCAGAAGTACACCAGCTGGCCACCCGGCCCTACGCCCAGCAGCTGCAGGCCCCCAAACAGCACTACCCCGCCCAGGGCCGTGAGCGGCAACAGCAGCAGGGTGCGGGGCAAGCCCAGCCGATCGAGGCCGTGGCGCGTGAGCACGAGCTTGCCCAGCATGGCCAGCCCGTAAGACAAGGCCAGCACCCCACCTACATACTGCAGAATGGTGGCCTGCTCCAGCAGCTTGTACTTGACATTGATAAAGAAAAAGTACTCTACGCCCGTAGCCACGCCCGCCACGGCCAGCCAACTCAGGCCCATGGACACCACTAGCAGGTTGCTGCCCGGCAGCCTGCTCAGCAGAGGCGAGGCAACGGGTTGAACCGGCCGGGTGGGGGTAGGACGGGCTTCTACCACGTGCGCCCCGAAGGTGAGGTGCTGGGTGTAAAGTGCCATTAGATACGCCCCAAAGGCCAGTATCAGCAGAAAAACCAGGTCGGTGCGGGCGTGCACAAAAACCGCCAGTATGGCGCCCAGGGCCTTAGCGGGCATGTCGCCGGAGCTGATGACGCTGAACAGGCGCCGGCCTTGGCGCACATCAAACACCACCGCCGACAGCCCCCAGAACTCCAGGTTGGTTAGCAGGTAAATAATGCGGTAGCCCACCATGAGCAGCACGGCCGCGCCCACGGCGCTGGCCTGCAGTAGCACCAGGCCGCCCAGCAGCCCCGTGAACCCAATGGCCGCTACCAGCGTGCGGCGGGCCAGCGTCTTGAGGGGCCAGGCATGCTCGCAATAGGTATAGGCTTTGGCTACCCCTACCATGCCCAGGGCCCCTAAGCCATAGGCCAGGGGCAGGTTACGCTCGGGGTGGTGCTCCAGCAGCAGCACGTTGGCTACTACATACACCAAAATGGTGCCGATGCCCAGCAGGAAGTTATGCAGAAAGAACAGCCATACCGTCTTCGCCTCCCGCGCCCGCACCCCCAAAAACTGCTGCCATGTTTCCATTGCCGTACTGCTGCGTAAAAGCCTGATATAACCCAGGAGGTGCTACCGGGCCGGTTTTGCTACCCTGCTCCGCTAGTGGAGCGGACGTTTCTTGATCAGGCCGCCCCGGATGTCGCTCACGCTCTGCATCACAATGAAGGCGTGGGGGTCCAGCTTGCGAATCTCATCGGTCAGATGAATTACCTCCAGCCGCGTCACAACGGTGAAAATGGCCTCGATGCGCAGGTGCTGGTGGCCGTGGGAGCCGAAGCCGCGGGTGCACTCATACACCGTAGCCCCGCGGCGCATCTTGTCGGTAATCAGCTGGCGGATGGCCTCACTCTGAGCCGAAATGATGGTCAGGCCGGTGTACTCCTCAATGCCGGCAATAACAAAGTCCACGGTTTTGGCCGCCGAGAGGTAAGCCAGAATGGAGTACAGGGCCGTTTCTACGGAAAGCAGCCAGGCCGCCACCCCAAAAATGATGATGTTGATAATCAGGATGATGTCGCCGATGGAGCCTGGCAGCTTCTTGCTGATGTACACCGCCAGAATCTCGGTGCCGTCCAGCACGCCCCCGCCCCGCATGGCCAGGCCTACCCCTGCTCCCAGGAAAAACCCCCCGAACACTGCAATCAGCAGCTTATCCTGAGTCAGGGAGGGGAAGGAAACCACCAGCAGCACCCCGGCTAGGGTCAGAATGGTGAGCAGGGTTTTCAGGGCAAAGCGCGGACCTATCTGGAAGTAGCCCAGAATGATGAAAGGGATGTTGATAATCACAATCAGCGCCGACAGCGAAATGCCCGTTACCTGGCTCACCAGCAAGGAAATGCCCGTTACTCCGCCATCAATAAAGCCGTTGGGCAGCAGAAAAGCCTTCAGCCCCAGGGCCGCGCAGAACACCCCCACCAACAGCAGGGCTCCGTGCCCGAGCAGCTGCCGCACCCACTGCCCCGACAGCCGGTACAGCAAGCCATAGTCGCTCTGAGGGGCCAGGGTAGCTTCCAGAGCCGGGGCCGCTGCCGGCCGGGGTGCGCGCCGGGTGCGTAAGCGCAACGGAATAAGTTGCTCGATCAGCATGATGCACTGCGTACTTGGGATAGAAACGCGGGGCCGGCGCGTTGCCGGGGCCGCCTGCGCACAGAAATTTTCCCAAGCAATGGCCGCCGCTTCGGGCTGGGCCGGTGAAAACTTCCGCGTCCTTCACTACCTCTCACTCACGCTTAGCTGACCGATGGTGCCAGCCAAGTCCCGGGCTCCGTGGCAACCTTCAGGAGCAGGCCAGCTAAAGCTGTAACCAGATTCCTGAGCGATGCGCACTCTTCTTGTTTTCTTGGAAGAATAAAAATAAAGATAAAATAGATGATATGCAGCAAAGGGCAATACTTTATTCCGAAATTGCTTTTCCGCGTGACTTTCCTATGGCCGAGCCCTACAGCGGCAGCACAATACTGAATTCCGTAAACTCGTTTGGTTCCGTGTTTAAAGTGAGCAGGCCACCGTGGCCTTTGGTAATGATATCGTAGCTCAGGGAAAGGCCCAGGCCGGTGCCCTCGCCGGTAGGTTTGGTGGTGAAGAAGGGCTGAAAGATTTTGTCTTGAATGGCTGCCGGAATCCCCAGGCCATTATCGCGCACCTTAATTACCGCCTGCTGGCCCCGGACGCCGGTGCTTACCGTTACCTCGGGGTGGTACAGGGGGCCGCTCTGCTGCTGGCGCTGCCGCACAGCGTAAAAGGCGTTCAGCAAAAGGTTAAGCAGCACCCGCCCTACCTCCTGGGGTACCACTGATACCGGGCTTATGCCCGGCGCGAACCGGGTAGTAAGGGTGACAGTAAAGTTTTTGTGCCGGGCCCGGGCGCTCTGGTAGGCCAGCTGCAGGTATTCCTCGCACAGGGCGTTGAGGTCCGTAGGCTTCCGCTCGCCGGTGCTGGCGCGGCTGTGCTCCAGCATACCCCGCACAATGGCGGCCGCGCGCTGCCCGTGCTGGGTAATACGAACCAGGTTCTGCTTCAGGTCGGCCAGCAGCTCGGTTTCCAGGGCCGAGCGGCCGGGGGCTTGCTGCTGCTCGGCTTCCAGCTCTGCCAGCAGCTCACTGCTGACTTCGGAGAAGTTATTGACAAAGTTGAGCGGGTTCTGGATTTCGTGGGCAATGCCGGCCGTCAGCTCCCCCAAGGAGGCCATCTTTTCTTTCTGGACTAGCTGGGTTTGGGTGGTGCGCAACTCTTGCAGGGCCTGCTCCAGGCTGTTGCGCTGGGCTACCACCTCGGCCGTGCGCAGGGCTACCTGCTGCTCCAATAGCTCGTTCTGCTGAGCCAGCAGCAACTGCTTTTCCTGCTCCTGGCGCAGCCGCCGGTGCTGCTCCCGAATCAGCACGCCCACGATGCCCACGGCCAGCAGCAGCAGAATAGGCCCAATAAGCAGCAGCGGCAACAGGTTTTCTGGCATGGCGGTAGCCTAAGGTTCTGGCAGAAGGGCCCGGCAACAGGTAAGCAGCCTGCCGGGGGCTTAAACCGGGCTCCAGCGGGAGGGGCGGGGTAGGCGAATACCGATCAGGGAGCGGCCCAGCAGGCGGTAGCGCCTTGAGGTTCGGGAGCTGTAGTGCAGCCAGCTGGGCAAAGCCCGCCGGGGCGCCACGCTCAACGGAAACAGCTGAAACATCCAGGCCAGCAGGGCCATGTGCACTGTCAGCAGTAGCATGTCGGGGGTAGTAATCAGCGTATCCAGCCGAATAAGCGTCGGCTCATCGTAGCCAGCGCTGTAAATAGTATTGATGGCCACGTAGCTGACAATAGAGCTGGAGCAGTACACCAGCACGGCCGCGCTCAAAAAAAACTCCGGCTGACTTTCCAGCGTGCGCTCCAGAGAGGCATTGCGCGTCAAGTACAGCACGTGCAGGAGGGCCAGTAGCAGCAGTAACGCGCAGCCAAAAGCCTGCGAATAAGTATTCACGTTGGTAAACAAGCCGTTCAAGGCGGCATCCAGTACGGCTACCCCCAGAAACAGCAGCAAGCCTCCACCAATCAGCACATGGTACTGCCTGGGCAGCAAGTGCTGGTAAGTGCGCAGCAAACAGCAAACCAGCACCACCGTAGCCGTATGGTACACATACACGTTGTTGCGGAAGGCGAGGCGGCTGAAAATATCCAGGAAATATAGGAGTGTCCTGATGCCCACGTAATAATACACGGGCCGAAACGCCGCCGGAATATGATGCCGTCGTACCCATGCGCAAGCAAACGGCAACAGGGGAGTTGCTTCCAACGTCCGGTTCAGTACGTGCAAGCTCGCCCAGATTTCCATTCGGCAGGCGTTGAGTGGGCTTATGGGTGATAGTACGGGCTGGTCTTATCACAGTTAGCCGGGCACTTATCATCAGAGCGAACCACGAGGTAAGTAGCAGTCGTCACGCCTTGCTTATCCGTAGTCGAAATCAAGTCTTTCGGTCCGTCTTTCTCCTGGCGGGTACCCACGACAATCAGGTAGGGCTCTCCCTTCTTTTTAGCCTGCGCCAGATAGATACGCACTCCGCTGGCGCCTTCCTGGTGAATGACAGAATCTAGCACCGAGCCAGAAATATAGTAGGCCTGTGCATATCGGTTCGTGTCGTGATCCTGCCGGTAGTAGCCGGTTTGCCCTCTCAAACCACGTTGCACCTGCGAGTTCCGTACCCCTCTACCGCCCGGAAATTCAGGCTTTTTCACTTGGCTTGCCCCGCCTTGCTGCATACCGGTGGGCTGCTGAGCCGCGGCGGGTTTGGTGCCACAGCTGCTAGTAATGCCGCAACAGGCAGCGGCCAGCATTCCATTCAGAAGATAACGCCAGATTTTCATCGTATCAGAAGATTAAGACGATCTGTAGCCAGCATCCGGCGCAACCGCATGTGCCCGGGTAGAAATGTTTTCTATGATTAATGTAATAATAATTATTCAAATAATTAAAAAATTGCCAGTGGGTTGCCTATCGGATGTTCTCATAGGCAAACGGTAAAACAAAAAGCCCCTCGCCTGAGCAGGCAAGGGGCTTTTACGTGGTGGCGCCAGGAATCGAACCTGGATCAAGAGCTTCGGAGACTCCCATACTATCCGTTGTACTACGCCACCAGGGTAGTGTAGTGGGTGGCAAAACTAGAGAGAAAATGCGGGGCTGCCAAACAGTAATCCGCATTTTCCGCAAAATCCTGTACAGCTCGTCGGTAACCTTCGGCGGCTCAGGGCAGTTAAATTCGGATACCAACATCACCTGAACCTATCTTGTATGGCAAGCACCGAAAAAAAGACCCTATATACGGCCGATGCTACGGCCATCGGCGGCCGCAGCGGCCATGTGCGCTCCGCCACCGGCATCATTGACCTGGACATGTCGGTGCCGGAGGGCCTGGGCGGCAAAAAAGGCGCCACCAACCCCGAGGAGCTATTTGCCGCTGGCTACTCGTCCTGCTTCCAGCAGGCTCTGCTGGTTATTGCTCAGAGGGCCGGCGACCGTCTTGATCCGCAAACGGAGGTCAAATGCTCGGTTTCCTTGTTCCAGGATGGCGAGGCTTACGGCCTGTCGGCGGTGCTGGATGTGGATCTGAAAGCCTTCGACCGGGAAAAAACCATTGACATGGTGCGTCAGGCGCACAAAATCTGCCCGTACTCGGTGGGCACCCGTGGCAACATTGAGGTAGAACTGCGCGTGCAGGGCGAGCCGCTGCCAGTGCAGGCCGAAGAAAACGCAGGCGTAGCCGCAAACGGTGGCGTGCAGTAACCCGTGCCTTCCGTTACCCATCTACAAACAGCAGGCCCGGCTACCAGAGTAGCCGGGCCTGCTGTTTGTAGATGGGCACCCGGGAGCCAACTAGCGGGTCTCTTCGGTGCCGGCCGCCAGCCAGTCGGTGTTGGCAGGCGGGGCGTAGAAGGTAGCTACCGAGTTGGTGTAGCGCATATTATGAATGGCTTCGGTGCGCTGAAAAATAACGGGCTTGTGAGCCCCCAGCGGCACAAGCATCAGTCCGGTGCGTGCCGATTTCACCCCGTAGCGGTTGTCCATCACGGTGTCAAAGTAAAACAGGTACTGATCCACCCACTTGAAGTACGATTTGGGCTTGGCCTCGGTGGAGGTCAGTACGCCGAGGGCCGGATCATCGGCCAGCAGGGCCTGCTGGAGCTCCACGGCGTTCAGGGGCTTGTCGTGGAGCAGCGGAATAATATCGGCCTGAGCATCTACCATCACCCATTTGCCCAGGTCGGGCAGCCAGGCCTCGGCCAGAGCATGGCCGGCGGCCGAGGCTTTGGTTTGCACGTTGGCCGCTTTCAGGTACAGCGGCCGGGCCGGAATACCTACCGCGTTAAAGGCCGCCGCCAGCACCAGCCCAAACTCTACGCACTGCACCTGCTGGCCCAGCATGGCAGCCTTCAGAATGGCAAACGGATCTTGGGACTGAAACTGTTTGTGCCCGTCGTGGCTTAGCCGGAAGTGCACCCAGCGGCACAAGGCGCGGGCCCGGCCCAGGTCGGTAGTTTCCGAGGCCACCACCTGATCCAGACCATACATTTCCCGGAAGCGCGTCAGGTAGTCTGATTTGGGCGAGCTGTACTGGAAGGGGTAGGGGACCGGATCGAGGGTAGTGAGGTAGGGGTAGGGCAGGCCGGCTCCCGGCCCGGTCTGGGCCTGAGTAGGAGAACCAAAAAGGCTGAGGGCCAGCAAACAAAGCGTAAAAGTCTTCGCGGACATAGTAAAACGCTGGTGAGTTGCTCTAAACGGAAGGAAACCGGGCCGGGTTGGTGGCAGGCAAACAAAATGCCCACCCGGTAAACCAGGTGGGCACTGTAAGGTACCAGAAAATATAGGAAAAAACCTATGAAATGCCCTGTTCCGCAAGCACTTCTTTTACTTTCTGGGCAGCATCTTTCAGCAGCACAGCCGAATATACTTTCAGGCCGCTCTCATCAATGATGCGGGCGCCTTCCTCGGCGTTGGTGCCCTGCAGACGTACAATGATGGGTACGTTGATGGTGCCGATGTTTTTGTAGGCTTCCACCACCCCGTTGGCTACCCGGTCGCAGCGCACGATGCCCCCGAAAATGTTAATCAGGATGGCCTTTACGTTCGGGTCCTTCAGGATGATGCGGAAGCCAGCTTCTACGGTCTGGGCATTGGCTCCACCCCCTACGTCGAGGAAGTTGGCCGGTTCACCGCCCGAAAGCTTGATGATGTCCATGGTAGCCATGGCCAGACCGGCGCCGTTCACCATGCAGCCCACGTTGCCGTCGAGCTTCACGTAGTTCAGGTTAGACTCCGAGGCTTCCACTTCCAGCGGATCTTCCTCGTTGGTGTCGCGCAGGGACACGAAGTCCTTGTGACGGTAGAGGGCGTTTTCGTCGAGGGTTACCTTGGCGTCCACGGCCAGAATCTTGTTGTCCGAGGTCTTCAACACGGGGTTGATTTCGAACATGCTGGAGTCGGTGTCGTCGTAGGCTTTGTAGAGGGCCTGCACAAACTTCACCATCTCCTTGAAGGCCTCGCCTTCTACGCCCAGGTTAAAGGCAATTTTGCGGGCCTGGAAGCCCTGCAGCCCCACACGCGGATCAACGTGCTCCTTGTGGATTTTCTCGGGGTGCGCCTCCGCTACCTCCTCGATGTCCATGCCACCCTCGGTGGTGTAGATGATGACGTTCTGGCCGGTGGTGCGGTCCAGCAGTACGCTCATGTAGAACTCCTTGGTTTCCGACTCGCCGGGGTAGTACACGTCCTGGGCCACCAGTACGCGGTGCACTTTGCGGCCTTCGGCGCCGGTTTGCTTGGTTACCAGCTGCATGCCGATGATCTGGCCGGCAATTTCTTTTACCTGCTCCAGGTTCTTGGCGAGTTTCACCCCGCCCCCTTTGCCGCGCCCGCCAGCATGGATTTGGGCTTTGATAACGTGCCAGCCGGTGCCGGTTTGTTCGGTCAGCTTTTTAGCAGCTTCAACGGCTTCTTCGGCCGTATCGGCCACGATGCCTTCCTGCACGCGTACGCCGTAACGCTTCAGAATGTCTTTGCCCTGATACTCGTGAATGTTCATAGAGGTCAGTTAAGGGTCCGGTATGGGGGTGGTTTACTAGGCGCGAAAGTAGGCAGTTTTCCGTTGCCAGTTGCCAGTTGCCGGTTAGGAGGGTGAGTTTTTACCTGCACTAACCTAAAAATGAGCCGATAGTTATATGAGCCCTGCTCGCGCCGGGCAGCGGCAGGGCGGGTTCCGGCCCGGCACTGCCCAAAACCAGCCGGGGTATTTCCGCCGGGTGGGCACTACCGCAACGCGCTACATTCCGTAGATTTGTTTCCCGTACCCGTCGGGCTCACTTTACCTGGTTCCGTTTTGCTGCAAGCCATCAACATTCGCAAAAAATACAACACGCTGGAAGTGCTCAAGGGCATCGACCTTACGATTGAGAAATCGGAAATCGTGTCCATCGTTGGCTCGTCGGGGGCGGGAAAAAGCACGTTGCTGCACATTCTGGGCACCCTCGACAACCCCGACTCCGGCGAAGTGCTCTTTGACGGCGAATCCGTCAGCTCCCTGGGCCGCTCCGATCTGGCCCGGTTCCGCAACCGTCACATCGGCTTTATCTTCCAGTTTCATAACCTGCTGCCCGAGTTTACGGCCCTCGAAAACGTGTGCCTGCCGGCTTACCTAGCCGGCCGCTCCGAGAAGGAAACCCGCGTGCGGGCCCGCGAGTTGCTCGGGATGCTGAACCTGGAGCGCCGCGCCGACCACAAACCTTCCGAAATGAGCGGGGGCGAGCAGCAGCGCACGGCCGTAGCCCGGGCCCTTATCAACTCCCCCGAAATCATCTTCGCCGATGAGCCCTCGGGCAACCTCGATTCGCAGAATGCCCAGGAGCTGCACCAGATTTTCTTTCTGCTGCGCAAGGAGCTGGGCCAAACCTTCGTCATCGTGACCCACAACGACCAGCTGGCCGAAATGGCCGACCGCAAGATTACCATGAAGGATGGCAACATCTGGGAGGGGTAGGAGAGCGGAACTATAACATAGCAGAAATTGATTATTAGAGGAGCGGCCATCTAATGGCCGCTCCTCTTTCTTTTGCTACCTATCCGGGGCCAGCCCAATGCCGGAGGCGTCCGACTGGTTACCGTACGCGCCGCTGGAACGGTATCGGCCTACCCCCTGGTGCTGGCCGGAACCCCTGGGTCGGTGGCAGCGCTAAGCCGGGCGGTTGGGTAGGCTCTGCCTTTGAAACGAGCTACTCAAAGCCGCTGCGAAGAGGCTTTTTTTGAGTACTGGTTGCTAAAAACAGATGCCGGCTAAAGTTTTTGGAAATTATATTTGTAAGTATCTGATAATCAATAATAAAAAATACATATAAAAAGCAGCGTTTTTGCACCTTTTAGCGGGCTGCTTGGTTATATTCACGTAACACAATACGGTACTACAGGACATAAAAGGAAAGACGCCATGAGCGAAGCAACTAAGACCATCAAAGAGCCGGTTCGTAAGACTAAAGTGGAGAGCTTTGACATCTCGCGCTCCGACGAGACGCTGCACTTGGCGACGGACCTTGCTAAATTCATCAAGGACAACAAGCTCAGCACCACGGTGCAGGGTAAGGAGTTTGTGAACGTGGAAGGCTGGCAGTACGCCGGCTCGCGCTTGGGCATCGTGCCCATCGTGGACCACGTCATCAACGTTTCGACTGAGCAAGAGATTAAGTACCAGGCGAAGGTGACGCTGTTCGATATTAAGTCGGGCCACACGGTAGGGGCTGGTTTTGCTATCTGCTCGAATAAAGAGCAGGGCAAGAAGTTCTACCAGGAGTTTGCCATTATGAGCATGGCCCAGACCCGGGCCATCGGCAAAGCCTACCGCAACATTCTGGCCTGGATCATTCGGGCCGCTGGTTACGAGCCTACCCCTGCCGAGGAAATGGAGTACGGTGGCAACACGCCCGCCGCAGCCCAGCCCGCCATGGCAGTAGCCCCGGCCGCTGCTCCGGTTGCCGTAGCCGCTGAAGCGCCGGCCCCCATGAAGGCGGTGCCCGCCGAGCCGGTTGCCGCGGAGGCTCCGGCCCCTGCATACGCTACGGCTTCGCAGAAGGAGGAAATCATCCGTCTGCTGAACCACCCGGTTATCACTCGCCCCGAGAAGACCAAGATGCTGCTGAACATCAACCGTCTGGACGAGGAGCGCGCCGTGCAGGCCATTGCCAAGCTGAAGAAAGCCATTGACGACCGTGAGAATGGTCAGGCCGCCGCTGCCTAAGCGGCCCCACGCTTGCTATACCAAAAGCCCGCTGCCATTCGGCAGCGGGCTTTTTTAGTTTTCATTTGGCAAAGAGCCGGGCACCTCAGTACTCCTGTTTTCCAGGGCCGCTACCAGCGGGGCCGCGTCCTTACGGCTCTTAAGCACCTGCAGCAGCAGGTCCTGGTTTTCAGCAGCGCTACCCTGCGCGGCCGGCGCTGTAAACCGCGCCCCCTGCAGCCACATGCAGGCCGAGGCTGTATCGGAAAAGAGGGCTACCACTGGCGAATCGAGGTTGAAGAGGGCAATATCCGTGTAGCACTGCGTGCTCATGTTGGGCGAGTACACCCAGGCAATGTATTTCACCCCACCCAGCGTAACATACGGCAGATATTCATTGGCCAGCCACGGCGATACATCGGGGCTGAGGCTCAGAACGTTGGTGTTGTCGTTGAGAACCTTGGTATAGGAGCCCAGCAGCACGTACCGGGCAATGGTCAGGCAGCTGGCCTGCACTACCGGGAGGGTAAGGTCTCCCTGCCAGTCCACATAAATCCAGTGGTTTTCAGTATCCAGATAAACGGAAATGGCTGATGTTTCGGTGAGCAGCTGTAAACTCATTCAATGCGGGGTTGCGGCTTGGAAAACCAGAGTAAAATGCCTGCTGAAAAGCGAAAAGCCATTTTCAAGGCTGATTTCAAACTAATTCAGAAATTCAATATAGCTTTTGTCCAGCACTCCGAAGTTAAATCAACCCATTTTATTGCAAGCCCAAGCAACTGTCGCGCTAGGGATATAGGCTGCTGGCTGAGTCAGCCTGTCTGGCAAGGCTTGCTCTGGCTGACCTGGACGGGGGGCGGGTTTCTGATTCCAGCGGCGGGGCGTTACCTTCGTAGTCTGCCTACCTGCTCGTTTACCTTGCTCCCCGCCACCGACGATATTCTGCACGTACTGCGCCAAACCTGGGGCCACACCCGGTTTCGGCCTCTGCAGGAAGACATCATTCGGGCGGTGCTGGCCGGCCACGATACGCTGGCTCTGCTACCCACGGGCGGGGGCAAAAGCATTTGCTTTCAGGTGCCTGCGCTGGCGCGGGAAGGGCTCTGCCTGGTGGTGTCGCCGCTGATTGCCCTGATGAAGGACCAGGTAGAAAACCTGCGCAAGCGCGGCATTAAAGCGGAGGCAGTATATGCCGGCATGAGCCACCAGGAAATCGACCAGACCCTAGACAACTGCGTGTACGGGCCGGTGAAGTTCCTGTACGTGAGCCCCGAGCGCCTGCTGACGGACATGTTCCGGGCGCGGGTGCCGAAGATGAAAGTGAGCCTGCTGGCCGTGGACGAGGCGCACTGCCTTTCCCAGTGGGGCTACGATTTCCGCCCGCCCTACCTGCGCATTCAGGAGCTGCGCGAGCTGCTGCCCGGCGTGCCTTGCATTGCCCTTACGGCCACCGCCACCGAGCAGGTCCGTCAGGATATTGTGGAGAAGCTGCGGTTCGGGGCCTCGCATCGGGTGTTTCAGCAGAGCTTCGCAAGGCCCAACCTGTCGTATTCGGTGCTGAGCACCGAGGATAAGCTCCGGCGGCTGCTGGAGGTAGTGCGGGGGGTAGGGGCCGAGAAAACCAGCATCGTGTATGCCCGCACCCGCCGCCAGACCGAGGAAGCTGCCACCTACCTGCGCCAGCAGGGGGTAGCGGCCGCGCCCTACCACGCCGGGCTGCCTGCCGAGCAGCGCACCCGCACCCAGCAGGACTGGATGCAGAATAAAACGCGCTGCATGGTGGCCACCAACGCCTTCGGCATGGGCATCGATAAGCCCGATGTGCGGCTGGTGGTGCACCTGGAAGCCCCCGACAACCTGGAGGCCTACTACCAAGAAGCGGGCCGTGCCGGCCGCGACGAGAAGTACGCCTTTGCCGTGCTGCTGCAGGGCCCCAGCGATGCCGACGAGCTGCGCCGCCGCACCCAGCAATCCTACCCCCCGCTGGACACTGTACGCCGGGTGTACCAGGCCCTGGCCAACTTTTCGCGCACGGCGGTGGGCGGGGGCGAGCTGGTGGCCTTCGACTTCGACCTGCAGCAGTTCACGGAAACCTACCGCATCAAGGCCCTGGACGCGCACAACAGCCTGCGCACCCTGGAGCGCCAGGGGTTCGTGCAGTTGAACGAAGCCGTGAACAACCCGGCCCGCGTCCACATCCCTATCGACCATACCGACCTGTACCGATTTCAAGTAGCCAACCAGCAGCACGACCAGCTGATTAAGAGTCTGCTGCGCTTTAATGGGGGTGAGCTGTTTGCCGGTTTCCAGCGGATTTCGGAGAACAGTCTGGCCCATCACCTGCGCCTGAGCGTGTTGGATGTGCGCAAGATGCTCGTGTTTCTGCACCGCTCCGGCATTATCCAGTACCAGCCCAGCCACAACGCACCCCAGGCCCTGTTTACTACCCCCCGCTTCGATGCCGACAAGCTGCCCCTGGATCAGAAGCGTCTGCAGCAGGCCCGGGAACTAGCCCATCACAAAACCGAATCGGTAATTCGCTACGCCGCCGGAGGGCGCTGCCGCCAGCAGCTGCTACTGGAGTATTTCGGCGAGCTGGACGCGCCCGCCTGCAACGTCTGCGACTTTTGTCTGGCGAAAAAGAAAGCCCGCCAGGAAGCGGCTCCGGCCCCTGAGTTGCGGGCCCGGCTAGTGACCCTGCTGAAGGCTACCCCCCAAACGCCCCGCGAAGTGCTCACGCAGTTTGCGCCGGGCCAGGCCACTGCTATCACGCAACTGCTGCGGGAGCTGGTGGAGCTAGGAGAGCTGCGCTACGCCGCCGACGGAAGGCTAGGGTAGCCAATGCTGGCCGAGGATCCTGATAAACGCGAAAAAGTCACCTCAGCAGATTCTAAGGCGACTTTTTCGCGTTGTGGACGGGTGCTTACTTCTGCAGCAACTGCAGCAGCTCCTGAGCAGCTGGCTCCGAGGAAGCCGGGTTCTGGCCGGTAATCAGGTTTTCGGAGCGCACTACGTAGGGCTGCCAGTCGGCAATTTTGGAGTAGTCGGCGCCGCTCTGCTTCAGCATGTCTTCCACCAGGAAAGGCACTACGTCGGTGAGCTGTACTGCTGCCTCCTCGGTGTTCGTGAAGCCCGCTACCGATTTGCCTTTCACCAGCAGTTCGCCATTGGGCGCTTTTACATGACGCAGTACGCCCGGCGCGTGGCACACAGCCGCCACGGGCTTGCCGGCGGCGTACATGGCTTCAATTAGGGCAATGGACTTGGGGTCTTCGGCCAAATCCCAGAGCGGACCGTGGCCGCCGGGGTAGAACACGGCATCATAATCAGCGGCCGAAATGGTGTCGAGCCGGACGGTGTTGGCCAGGGCCTGCTGGGCCTCCGGGTCCTGCTTGAAGCGCTCCGTGGCTTCGGTCTGGGCGCTGGGGTCGTCGCTTTTGGGGTCGAGGGGTGGCTGCCCGCCCAGGGGTGAGGCCAGGGTAAGGGTAGCGCCGGCATCCTTGAACACATAGTAAGGAGCGGCGAATTCTTCCAGCCAGAAGCCGGTTTTGTGGCCCGTGTTGCCCAGTTGATCGTGCGAGGTCAGCACCAGTAAGATGTTCATCGAAGTCAGTTTTAATGGAAGAAATAAGTAAGTCGAGCAAGTGATAAAGCAGCGGTTCAGGCAATGGCAGGGGAGAGGCAACCACACTCAACGGGTGCAGCCCCAACCCCCTGCGTGCTTCCGCTAGGCTACTTTCACGATGGCTTTGCCCGTGTTTTCGCCCTTAAACAAGCCCAGGAAAGCCGTCGGAATCTGGTCGAAGCCTTCTGTCACAGTTTCTTCGGCCCGCAGCTTGCCTTCCTTGTACCATTCGGTGAGCTGCTTTACGCCTTCGGGCCAGCGCTGGTAGTAGTTGCTCACGATGAAGCCCTGTAGCTTGGTGCTGGTTTTCAGAAGCTTGCCCTCAGGGCGTGGGCCCATGGGCGCTTGGGCGTCGTTGTAGCTGGAAATCTGTCCGCAGAGGGCAATGCGGGCGTGGTTGTTGAGCAGGTCGTACACGGCATCTGTGATGGGGCCGCCCACGTTATCGAAGTAGCAGTCAACCCCCTGGGGGGCAGCGGCGGCCAGCGCTTCCGGAATGTTGGCGGTTTTGTAGTTGATGGCCTCGTCGAAGCCCAGCTCTTTCAGGTAGGCCACCTTCTCGTCGGAGCCGGCCGTGCCAATCACGCGGGCACCTTTGATCTTGGCAATCTGACCCACAATCAGGCCTACCGCGCCGGCCGCGCCCGATACCACCACGGTTTCGCCGGGCTTCGGGTCGCAGATATCCAGCAGCCCGAAGTACGCCGTCAGGCCGGGCATGCCCAGCAGCCCGAGGTAGTAGCTGGCCGGCGCCTCATCGGCCGAAATAACCTGCAGGCCTTGGCCCGCCGATACAATGTATTGCTGCCAGGGCAGGTTACCGGTTACCAGGGAGCCCACGGGCAGGCTGTGGAGTTTGCTGTCAATCACCTCGGCAACGGCCCCGCCGGCTACGGGCTGGTTCAGCTCGAAGGGCGGTACGTACGATTTGCCCTCGTTCATGCGGCCGCGCATATAAGGGTCCACGGAAACGTAAAGGGTTTTCAGCAGCACCTGGCCTTCGGTGAGGGCGGGCACTTCGCTGGTTTCAAAGCGGAAGTTATCGGCGGTAGGCGTGCCGGTAGGGCGGCTGGCCAGCAGAATGGTTTGGTTTTGCATGGTGTGGAAAGGAGTGAGAAAAAGAAAACTGTCATCCGGCGCGGGCCGCAAGCCTCTTCGCGCCCGGATGCGGTAGGATAACCGCTTGGGCAGCCGAAGAGCTTGCGCTCCACGCCGGATGACAGCATTTTACCGGTTAGCCGATACTTACGCCGGGTTGGTGGTGGTCGTAAGGGCTACGTCGATGTTGCCGCGGGTAGCGCGCGAGTAGGGACAAATGCCGTGGGCGGCCTCTACCAGCTGCTCGGCCTGGCCTTGCTCTACGCCGGGAATATTTACGTGCAGATCAGCCGAGATGCCGTAGCCACCGTCTTCGGCTTTGCCGAAACCGATGAAGGCTTCCACCGTCACGCCTTCCAGCTTCACGCCGGCCTGGCGGGCTGCTACCCCCAGGGCACCCTCAAAGCAGGCCGCGTAGCCGGCCGCGAACAGCTGCTCGGGGTTGGTAGCACCAGCTTTGCCGGGGCCGCCCATGGCTTTGGGCGTGCTCAGGGCCAGGTTCAGCACCTGATCCTCGGAAGTAACCTGACCGTCGCGGCCACCTTTAGCTTTGGCCTGAGCCGTGAAGATTTTCTCGATTTTCATAAGAAGGGGACAAGAAGGGATGAAAGAAAAGTGGCCTTAGGCCAGTTGGGTTAAGAGGGTATTCAGCTGAGAGCGAAGCGTCTCAAATTCGGTTGGAGTCAGGTTGAGCTGAGCAAAAATCTGCTCCGGCACCTTGCAGGCCTGCACCTGCAGGGCCTGCCCCGCTGGTAGCAGCCCAATAATAACCGAACGCTCGTCGCGCGGGTCGCGGCGCCGACTGATCCATTGCTTCCGCTCCAGGCGCTTGAGCAGGGGCGTAAGGGTGCCGGAGTCCAGCAGCAGCTTTTCGCCTAGCTCCTTTACCGTCAGCTCCTGGTGCTCCCACAAGAGCAGGAATACCAGGTATTGCGGATACGTCAGGTCCAGTTCCTGCAGCAGCGGCTGGTAGGCCTTCGTAACCATCCGCGACAGGGCATAGAGCGGAAAGCACAGCTGGTTTTCCAGTTGGAGCAGTGGGTTGGGAGCAGAAGAAGACGTTGGGTTACTCATAAAAGCTGAACAAAGAAAGGGAATTATATTTCATGCTATTTAATTGTGTACAACTAAATTGCTAACTTCGTTTCAAAAGGTTGACTGTCAGAAAGTAAATTTTCAACTACCAATAGCGGTAGCGCAAAAAAACCGACTCTGCCCAGCTGGCAGAGTCGGTTTTTTGCGGAGTGAAGCAGATCCGTTAGGCTTGCTGGTAGGCCTGCATGCCACCCAGCAGGTTGCGCACGTTCTGGAAGCCCTGCTGCTGCAGGAAGGCTTTGGCCGAAGCCGAGCGGCCGCCGCCTTTGCAATGCACAACTACTTCCTGGTCTTTGAGGTGGTCCAGGTCGTCGAGCTTGCCGGGCAGCTCGCCCAGCGGAATGTTCTGGCTGCCCGCAATGCTGGCTTCGGCATTTTCCCACGTCTCGCGCACGTCGATGATGGTGGGGGCGGTACCGGCAGCCTGGCGCTCCTTTAGTTCGGCGGGGATGATGTCAGTCATGGAGAATAGTTGTCAGGGGGTGAAGAGTGAGGAAAAGCGTGCATGTAAGCCTGCCCAGGCACAACAATAGCAAGAAACCGCCACACCGGCGCCAGTGGCCCGTTTACGGCGCCAGCACCGATAGCCGTTTGGTTACCAACTGGCCGTCGGGCAGGGTCAGGCGCACGAAGTACAGGCCCGCCGGCAAGGAGGGCAACAGCAGCTCGGGCTGGCCCTGCTGCCCTACGGGCGGCTCCCAGGCCACGCGACCCAGGGCGTCAAGCACCACGGCCTGGGTATAGCGCCCTTGTACTCGCACCCGGCCCTGGGCGGGGGTAGGGTTGGGGTAAAGCAAGTAGGTAGCCGCCACCTCGGCCGGGGCCGCCGTGCCCGTGACGGTGCTGCCGGTTACGGGCCGCAGCATCAGGGCCCCGGCGGGGCGGGTGGGGGTGGCGGTGTTGTTAACGCTCCAGGTATCCAGCGCATTCAGCAGCAGGTAGCCGGGGGGCGACGCGTTATTCAAATCCAGTCCAAACTCCACGAACTGCGGCGTGGCGGCCTGCCCATAGCCGGCGTAGAACCGGTTGCTCACGGGTACCGGCGCATCAAAGGCCACCTCCACAAACGACTGTCCCTCGGGCAGGGTGGCGGGAATGGTGTAGGCTTTGGTGGCCTTGGGCCGGGCCGTGGGCTTACCCGTGCCGTCGTCGTCCCAGATGTTGAGCGTGATGGCGCGCCCGGCCGCCGTGGCCAGCACCGGATACAGCCGAATGGCCCGGATCTGGTCGGGCTGGTTTAGGTCGAAGCGCAAGGCTAGGTAACTGGCCGGGCCGGTAGAGGCTGTGGGCAGACTCACGCTGGCTTCGGCCGTCCCGTCGTCGTAAGCAAAGTAGTCGCTCAGGACGGTTACCCGACTCAGGGTATCGTTGGGCTGGGTAAGCAGGTTGATTTCATTGGTGAGCAGGGTGAGGCGCTGACGGAGAAACTTGGGGGTAGTGGTAAGCGGCACGCTGGCCGTGCGCACGCTGCCCGTTACCGGCAGCTGGCGCGCGTTGGCATCGAGGGAGCGGCCGCCGGTGAGAAACTGACTGGTGGGGCCGCCGGGCAGCACTGCCAGGGTTCCGGTCCAGCTGATGGGGGTAGGGGCCGGACCAATATCGAAGTTATTGACGGTGGTGCCAGTGCGGTCCGTTAGCTCCTGGGCCGCGTTCTGGTTGAACTGGGCCACGGGCAGGGCGGTGTAGCGCTTCAGAGCGCTGGGCAGGGCGCGGCTTACGGCTATGTCGCGGAACGTAGAGTCGGTGGCGGTGCGGTTGCGGTCCAGGCGCACGTAGTCCACGCTCCAGGCGTCGCGGTTGTTGTAGAGCACCCCGTTCATCCGAAACCGGAACCGGAACCCGGCGTGCAGAAACTGCGCCTGATTAACGGGCAGGGCCTGGAAGCGAAATACGGTTGTGTCGCCGGGACTGCGCAGCTGCCACACCTGCTCCCACTGGTTGCTCTGGCTCAGAAAATCGACGTACAGGGCAATGGGCCGCGAGCCGCTGGGAGCCGGCGGCCCGAAGATGGAGCCGGCCTGCCAGAAAAAGCTCAGGTACACGTTGTCGGTGGTTCTGAGGGCGCTTAGGTCCAGGGGCTGGGAAGTCAGCAGGTCGCCTTCCCCAATAAACGACACCGGCCCCCGGGCTTTGCCTTGGGCATCGAGCCCGTCGAGGGTAGCCACGTTCTTGGTGGGCGGGCGGCGGGGGTAGCGGTTATTAACCAGGGTTCCACCGGAGGTTTCCCAGCGCCGGGCGTCGGGCTGTCCCTCGGGCTGGCTTGAAAAATCATCGAAGAACGGCAGGGCCAGCACTGCCGCCCGGCGGGCCGGGGCGGGCGCGGCCCGGTGCGCGGGCTCGGTACCCAGCGGGTGAACCAGCACTTGCCCAAAGCCAACCCGGGGCAGCAGGCTCAGCGCTACCAGCACAGCGGGCAGAAAGCGTAGAAAACGAGTCATTGATAACAAAGTAACAGAAACCAACCAAGAGCAGGCGGCCGTGCTTCTCTCACGGACAGAAACGAAAAAAGGTTCGTGGTATAACCAACGAACCTTTTTCACTTGTATTTCAGCCTTGGGTCGGCGCAGAGTTAGCGCACTTCCTTCACGGGCTCCTGGCCGGCTACCCAGAGGTCCACGAGCTGGCCCATCCGGATGGTGGTGCCGGGGCCGGGCACGGGACGCTGCTTCACCACGGTGCCTTCGGCCTGGCCTTCTTCGGGTTCCTGGTAGAAGATTTCACCGGGCTGCAGGCCCTGGCCCACGAGCAGGGTAGTGGCCTCATCAACGGGCATGTTCACGAGGTTGGGCACCGGGAATTCCTGGTTGCCCAGACCGTCGCCTACCTCCAGATCTACGCGGGTGCCTTTGGTGATGGCCGCGCCGGGCGCTACCTCCTTGCCGCCCACAAACTGCCGCAGCACGGCATCTTTCTGGATGTTGGGCACCAGCTTAATCTGGCCCACAATCAGGTCGTAGCTTTTGAGGATGAGCTGGGCGTTTTTCAGGGAGCCGTCCGTCAGCTTGGGCATTTTGATGACGGGTGGGTTCTTCATGGCCACCGAAATGTAAATCTTGCGGCCTTCCTTCACCTTTTCGCCCGCCTTGGGCTCCTGCGTAAGCACCGTGCCGGGCCGGATGGAGGCGTCGTAGGTGCTGTCGTCCACGAAGTAGGCCAGGTCCCGCTCGTCGAGGTAGTCTTCCAGCTCGGCCTGGCTCATGCCCGTAATCTTCGGTACCACAATGGTTTCGCCGTGGTTGGTGGTGATGGGCAGGTACACGTAAAAGAACCCGAACACCAGGATACCCGTCGCCAGCAAAATCACCAGCACATGCTTGAGCAGGTCGGCCGGAGTATCGGATTTAAAGAAAGACATCAGGGGAGAATTAGAGACCAGAGGCTAGAAGAGACAAAGCTAGGAATTAGAAGACTAGAAGCTAGTTCCCCTCCTCATCTGAGGAGGGGAACTAGCTTTTAATTCTGTGCCACGGCCTTCTCTGTGCGCTGCTTGCCGAACTCTAGAATCCGGTCGATGAAGTCGTAGGGGGTGTAGCCGGCTAGGGCAGTTTGGTGGAAGATGCAGGTGGCGGGCGTCATGCCGGGCAGGGAGTTCACCTCGATGATGATGACTTCCACGGCCCCGTTCTGGCGCACCCGCACAAACGCGTCAATGCGAGCGTAGCCCTGAATATTCAGGATTTCGGCCACCCGGCGCAATTCCTTTTTCACCTCCTCCGACACGCGCTGGCGCTCCGTGAGGTCGGAGGCGTAGCGGGCCGGGGTGATGTTCTGGCCTTCGCCGGCCAGGAACTTCTCTTCCAGACTCAGCACCTCGCCGGTAGCCAGAGCTTCCGAAGCTTCAAACACTTCAATCTGCAGCTCGCCACCGTCGGTCCAGTGCGTGAGCAGGCCACCGGTTACTTCCAGGAAGTGGGCCGCGCCGTCACGGTCAATAAGGGTTTCCACCAGGAAGGCGTCCTTCTGCGGAAATTCCTCCTTGAAGCCCAGGCTGAGGGTAGTGGCTTCGGCCTCGCTGAGGGTTTCCTCCTGACGGAAGATGAGGCGGGTGAAGGCCTCCAGCTCCTGGCGGTTCTTGATTTTCTTCACGGCCGAGGAGCAGCCATCGTCGGCGGGCTTGGCAATGAAGGGGTAGGGGAACTGGGTTTCCAGGCTGCGGTAGAAGCCTTCGTGGTCGGCATCCCACTCCAGGCGGTTGGCCATGCGGTGTTCGGCCACGCGCATACCCGCTTCGCGCAGGCGGCGGTTGGTTTCGAACTTGTTGATGGTGATGCTGGAGCTTTCCACGCCCGAGCCGTTGTAGGGCAGCCCGAACTTTTCCAGCTCCCGCTGCAGGGCACCGTCCTCACCGGGGCGGCCATGCAGGGCGATGAACACCTCATCAACCATCCGTGCCAATTCCTCAAAGGAAACGCGGCGCGGCTGGGCTGTGGGCTGACCAGCGTAGGTGCTGGTAATAGCCGAGGCTTCGCGGCGGATGCGCTCCAGGATGGGGTGCAGGCCGTGGCCGGCCTCCATGTGCTCTACCTTCTCGCGGATGTCGTCGGCGTTGTCCTTGAGCATCACGTTGATGGGCAGCACGTAGAGGCGGAACTCCTGGCTGCTACCCGTCAGAAACACCGGAACCGGCTCGTACTTGATGCTGGAGCTGAGCTTCTCATAGATGTTCCGGCCGCTTTCCACCGAAATGTGCCGCTCCGAGGAGTAGCCGCCCATAATGACGGCCACTTTGGTGCGGGTGCGCTCCTCCGAGGCCCGGGCCGCTACGGCTGCATCCAGCTGGGTGAGCAGACCGGCTAGCTTCACGGGCCGTAGCCCTGCCCGGCGCCGGGCGGCCAGCGAAGTGCGAATCAGGTAGGTCAGAAACTGCGAGGGGTTCAGCCCAATTTCCGCCGCCTGGTGGAAGAAGAACGAAGCCGGCAGCATACCCGAGGTCGTGTTCGGGTCGTTGAGGAACAGCTTGCCATCGGGGCCGATGAAGCCATCGAGTCGGGCGTACACCTGGAAGCCGAAGGTGCGAAACATTTCCTCGCAGGCTTCCCGGATGCGCTGAATGTCTGCTTCGGGCAGATCAATGGGGGTGACTTTGCGCGAGAGGCCCGGCAGGTACTTCGAGCGGTAGTCGAACATTTCCTCCCCCTTTACAATCTCCGTGGGGGGTAGGGCCAGGGGCTGACCAGCGGGGTCTTCTACCACAATGCACGAAAACTCGCGGCCCTGCACGAAGCTTTCCACCAGCACCTGGGTTTCGCCTTCCACACTGGTCAGGCGTACCGCTTCGGCGGTTTGCAGCAGCTCGTTCAGAGTATTCAGGAGTTGCTCGGGCTGATAGATCAGTTGCGAGTTATCAGTTGCCGGTTGCCAGTTGCTGGCAGTGATGTCGTTGCTTGAACCTGACAGCTGAGAACTGGCGACGGGCAATTCAACCACTACCGGCAGACCAATCCCCTCGCGGATATCCACCAGCTGCTGCAGCCACACAGTTTTCTTTTCTTCCGACAGTGCCTGCCACTCCTGGCGGGTTACGGTTTTGCGGAACAGGCTGCGCTCCACGGCCGTGGCGAATTTCGCTACGTCGGCTTCGCGCAGAATGCTTACGCCAATGCTGCTACCCTGGCGCGGGGCCTTAAATACCAGCGGCAAGCCCAGCTCGCGCACCAGGTAGTCGAGGGTAGCCTGTGCATCAGCGGCGTCCCACTCTTCAGCCGTGATGAGGCGGAAGTCGGGGGTAGGTCGGTTCAGCGCTTTTAGTAGCTTTTTCTGAGCAATCTTATCAATGCCGAAAGCCGAGGGCAGAATGCCGGAGCCGGAGTACGGAATGCCGTACCACTCCAGTAGGCCCTGAATGGCGCCGTCTTCGCCGGCCGGGCCGTGCAGGGCCAGGAAAGCAAAGTCCATGAGGCTGCTCAGCTCCTGGGGCTGAATGCGGCGGCCCACTTCGGAAATGATGCGGTCCTGCTCCTCCAGGCTCAGCTCGCCCAAGCTCTCGAAGTACATCTGCACCGGCAGCTCCGTGCGCGGCAACGCCGATACAGGCGGGTAAAAGTCCCGGATGGTGCCTTTATAGATATACTCCCAGTTGAGCTGAATGAAGTTGCCGCGGCTGTCCACAAACACGGGAACGGCCTCGAACAAGGACTTATCCAGGTTATCGTACACGGTGCGGCCGCCCGCAAAGCTGATTTCCCGCTCACGCGACGGGCCGCCGAAGAAGATGCCTATTTTCATACGTAGGGGCAAAGGTAGTATTTCGGGAGGTGAGGACGTAACGGATACGAAACGCTTGCTACTGCGCACCAACAAAGAGTCTGCCCATAATGTGTCAGGCACAATACACGAACCGTAATCATCCTGCTTTTCGCGTATGCACCTTCTGAACTACCCCCTCATTCTCTCAAAATCTTACCTTCGCCCCAGCCAAACCCATTTCCTTTTCCATGAAAACCCTCGATCAGTACAACTTCGCCGGCAAGCGTGCCGTGGTGCGCGTGGACTTCAACGTGCCGCTTGATAAGAGCTTCGCCATCACCGACGACACCCGCATCCGGGCGGCTACCCCCACCATCAAGAAAATCCTGCAGGATGGCGGCTCCGTGGTGCTGCTCTCGCACCTGGGCCGGCCCAAGGGCGGACCGGAGGAGAAATACTCCCTGAAGCACATTGTAGCCCGCCTGGGCCAGGAGTACGGCCAAGAGGTGCAGTTTGCCGATGATGCCCTGCAGGCCGAGGAAAAAGCCAACGCTCTGCAGCCCGGTCAGATTCTGCTGGTAGAAAACGTGCGTTTCTACGGCGAGGAAGAGAAAGGTAACCCGGAGTTTGCCGCCAAGCTGGCTAAGCTGGGCCAGGTGTACGTGAACGACGCCTTCGGAGCGGCCCACCGCAAGCATGCTTCCACCGCCGTTATTGCCGAGAGCTTTGAGCCCGAAGACCGGGTAGGCGGCTACCTGCTGCAGGGCGAGCTGGACAACGCCAAGAAAGTGCTGGAGCAGGCCGAGCGTCCCTTCACCGCCATTATGGGCGGGGCCAAGATTTCCGACAAAATCCTCATCATCGAGAAGCTGCTCGACAAGGTAGATAACCTGCTGATTGGTGGCGGTATGGCCTATACCTTTGCTAAAGCTCAGGGCGGGCAGATTGGTAACTCCCTGCTGGAAGCCGACAAGATGAACCTGGCCCTGGAGCTGATCGAGAAGGCCAAAGCCAAAGGCGTGAACTTGGTACTACCCACCGACAGCATCATTGCCGACAAATTCGCGAACGACGCTGAAACCAAGGTGGCACCCAACGACCAGATTCCGGACGGCTGGCTGGGCCTCGACCTCGGCCCGGAGTCGATCAAGGCTTTCTCCGACATCGTGCGCCAGTCGAAAACCATCCTGTGGAATGGCCCGATGGGTGTATTCGAAATGAGCAGCTTCGCCAAAGGCACCGAGTCCGTGGCCCAGGCCATTGCCGATGCTACCCAGCAGGGCGCCTTCAGCCTCATCGGCGGCGGCGACTCGGCCGCTGCGGTAAACCAGCTCGGCTTCTCGGAGCAGGTAAGCTACATCAGCACCGGCGGCGGCGCGCTGCTGGAATACATGGAAGGCAAAGAGCTGCCCGGCGTTACGGCGCTGGGATAGTAGTAAATGAGCGAGTGAGTGCATGAGTGAGGTGTCATGGCGAGGGCACCGACGCCATCCTTCCTCTCTTTTTGCTCAAAGCCTACTAAACGCCAAGCCCTTACTTCCAGCATGGAGGTAAGGGCTTGTCACGTTTCAGGGGGTAGGGTGTTGGTCAGGAAGGATGGCTTCGTCGTGCCTCCTCGCCATGACACTTCACCCCTTCACTTTTAATTCACGTACGGCGTTTCCAGCTCCTGGCCCATCAGGTTGAGGGGGGCCAGGGAGAGGCGGCCCGTGAGGCGGGTGCTGAGGGTTTGCAGCTCTTCGGCGCTGAGCACCCGGAGCTGGTGTAGCCAGCGCAGGCGGTGCAACTGCAGCTCAATAGGCCCCAGCGGGTTGATCTGGGCGTATTCTTCCCGCAGGTAGCCATGTGCCCGCTGCCGCAGCTCGGTGGTGAAGGTAGCCAAGGCCTCGTGCTGACTACGGCGGTTCCGGAGCACGATGCGGATGCGGTTGGTGGCCAGCGTAACGGTGCGGGTCCGGCGCCGGCGCAACAGCACTACTACCCCCAACCCCAGCACGAACCCCAGACCGCCTACTAATAGAGTGGCTGTGTCCTTCTGATTATGGGTTAGGTGAAGTGCTGCCTGGGCAATTAGCCACGCTACTATCAGGAAAGGCTCAATATGGAGCGGAGAAGGGCTGGCATATTCCAGCTCCACGGGCAAGAGCTCTTCGTAGGGAATTTCGGTTTCCAGCCAGGTTGCCCCCCGCCAGCCGCGCTGGCTTACGTGCAGGCCGTGTTGGCGCAGCAGTAGCTGAGTAGAACCCCGAAGGAACTGGTATTGAGAAAATTGCGGAACTGTCATTCAAAAAATCGGGGCAGCAGGCCCTGCTGCCGGCCGATAAGGCTTTAGCGGAATGTAAGCGGAAAGGGCGTAAAGCAGAGCACAAAAATAACCAGCATCAGCCAGCCCAGCACCTTGCGGCCCGCGGAAAGCGGCCGCTCATCGGGGGCCGGCGGGTGAAAAATGCCAGTCAGGCGAGCCAGCACCAGCCCGAACACCAGCCAGCCGGGGTTGCCTTCCAGCCCGGGAAAAGCCGAGGCCAGCGCCACCTGCGCCAGCCAGACGGCCCCGCCCAGCAGCAAGGCCCGGCGCACCGTTGGCACCACCCGCCGGAATACCAGAAACAGATACACCGCGTAAGGCCCGGCCCAGTACAGCCAGGTAGTTTCATCAGAGGCCAACGAAAACAAGCCCAGGCCCGCGTAAAAAATAAAGCCCACAAACAACACCACCGATACCCTGGCCGCCCGCCGCGGCCCCAGCAGGCCGTACACAATGTGGCCGCCATCCAGCTGACCAATCGGCAGCAGGTTGAGGGCCGTGAAGAATAGCGAGAGGATTCCGGCCACCAGTAGGGGGTAGTGCACCAGCTCGTTGGGGTGGGGCAGCAGGGCCGGGTCGGCTAGGGTGGCGGCCATGGCCCGGAACAACAGGGGCTGAGCCAGCACCGTACCCGCGCCCTGACCCGCCTGGTACACGTACTGGGCGTAGCGGGAGCCGTAGAAGCGGTACTCCGGGTGAATGTTGTAGAGGTAGTCCAGCGGGGGCAAATGCGTGAGGCCATAGGCCAGCACTCCTACCGCTACTATAAACCCTGCCAGAGGCCCGGCCAGGCCCACATCGAAAAACTCGCGCCGGGAAAAAATCCGGTCCTTGATGCGGATAACGGCCCCGAACGTACCAAACCCCATAGGCAGAGGAATGAAGTAAGGCAGGGTTGCCCGGATGCGGTAGTAGCGGGCCGTGAAGTAGTGGCCGAACTCATGCACGAGCAGCACACCCAGAAAGGGCACGGCATACCACAAGCCCGGCTGCACGGCCGGCCAAAGGTTCTGCCAGGGGCCGGCCAGCAGCTCATAGGGGGCGTAGGCCTGCCCCAGTGCACCGGCCACCAGCACCAGGCCCTCGAAGGTGGTGGTTACCAGCGTGAGCAGTAGCAGCAGCAGGTGCAGGCTGTAGCGGGCCCAGCGGGGTAGGGCGGGGCGCTCGTAGCGCGTGAAGGCGGCCTCTACATCGTCATCCTCCGCCGGGGGCACGGGGCCCGGGTTGGGGAAGTGGTGGGGCGCTGGCGTGATATCAGACAGGGGCGGAGTATTCTCGGGGAAAGGCACGGAGAGCGGCGGGCAAAGCGTCTTGCAGCGTGAGCGGCGGGGTCAGGAATAAGGTGCGCAGCCCCAGCCGGCGGGCCGTTTCAATGTGCTGGGGGCTGTCTTCAATGAATAACGTTTCCTCAGCCTTCCAGTTCATCTGCTCCAGGGCATGCCGGAAAATTTCCTCGCCGGGCTTGCGCCAACCTACCTCCTGGGAATAGAACACCCGGTCCAGGCAGTCGGCTATGCCGTGCCCGAAGCCGTACTGCTTCCGCAAGCGCCGGTTGATTTCCTCAATATGAATCTGGTTGGTGTTGGAAAGTAGGGCCGTTTGGTGGCCCTGGGCCCGCAACTCGGCAATCAGGGCCAGCCGCTCGGCGGGTACATCCAGCAGCATGGCATTCCAGGCCGCGTCCAGCTCGGCGTCGGTGGCAGTCAGCTGGTAATGCTCCCGCAGGCCCTTGCGGAACTCCTCGGGCGTGAGGCGGCCGGTTTCCATCAGGTCGAACAGCTCGGCCTGGGCTGCCTGGGTGAACTCAATGCTGCTGCCGTGCCGGCGCATGGCCTCCCGGGTCAGGTTATAATCAATATTGATGATGACGCCCCCAAAATCGAAGAGCAGGTTGGGTAGTTTGGTTGGCATAATAGACTGGGGTGGCCGTAAACGGTTTGCGGGAAGTCAGGGGGTAGGCGTTGCAAATCTGCCGACAAAAGTCGAAGTTTGCGCAGCTGAAACCAACTGTCTGCGGTTGGAGAAGGCAGGGGCCTATAGCTCAATCGGTTAGAGCAACTGACTCATAATCAGTAGGTCACTGGTTCGATTCCAGTTGGGCCCACCCAAAACCCGCTTTACGCTACCGTAAAGCGGGTTTTTTGTTTGTTGCCAATGCTTCTGCCAATAGAAATGCCTGTCCTCTGGGGGACAAGTACGGCCCGGGCAATCTGGTCACGCTGGAAAAGGGCTAGCCCATCCTGGCGGTTACGTGGCGCGGGCTTTCTGCCAGCGGGCAGTGGTGCTGTAGTTAGCAGAGCGGGCCGCGTGGGGCTGGTAGATGTACACCTGAGGCCTGGCTGCCAGGAGCGGCGTAGGGATTTAGGTAACCTGTTTATCAGGAAGTTGCCGGGTATGGAAAGTAGATGCCCGGGCGGCTGGAGAGGGCCACGCCAAGGCTGCGGCTCAACTCGGGGCCCGTGCCATCTAGTAGTGACACTGCAGGTAGTTGTAGGCGCAGTGGGTCTGCCGTAGCTGCTGAGCTGGGGTAATTTCTCGGAGCTTCTGGCTGATAGGAGTAGTAAATAAGCAGAGCTGAAGACTGCTAACAGCTGATTGGCTCATGCAGGTAGGGAGTGCTAAGGGTAGTACAAACTAGGGTAGTGACGTCGGCCACTGGGTAAATTCTTGCCGGCCCGTATCTTCGGAGCTTATGAAAAAACTATTCTACGTAGTAGGCTGCCTGCTGATGTTGAGCAGCTCGCAAGCATTCGCGCAGGCGAAATCGGATGTTATCGTCGTGCGAATGCTGGAACGAGAAAAATCTATCCGCCTCGCTATTTCACGGGGAGATGCCCCCGTGGAGTTGATTGAAATCGAGAATGGAGGGAGTGATAAGAATTTCTCAGCTGGGGCAAAAGGCCTACAGCAAGTCCTGGCCAAGCTGTACGCGGAAGGCTATGTAGTTCAATCCTCACTGGCTGGTGCTCCTTTGATAGGGTTTTCGACGCAGGGGGCTCAGATCAACACTCTTATCTTGGCCAAGACCCCGAAGCCCTAACCTTATGCAAAAGCTATTCTATGTGGTGGGGTGCCTGCTAGTACTGAGCAGCTCTCCCGTATTGGCCCAGACGACTGATCCGGATGTGGTCGTAGTGCGCGTAAGTGAGCAAATAGGTGCCAGTAGAATGATCATTACTCGCGGAGAAGGAAAGAGTACGACCATAGACTTGCCCTTTGGGTACAGCAGCAAGACCATGACGGAATCATCGGAAACCTATTACCGGGTCGTTACGGGGCTATATAAGGAGGGATATACCTTGACCGGCGTACTAAAAACGGGCGACATATACACAACTATCCTGTTCACTAGGATCCCAAAGCCGTAATCAGGCGCAGGGCTTCCTCTGCCGTTTCCATGACGTAGCAGGGGAGCCCCACTACTCAATCTTGAACTTGGCTTCGCCCTCCGTGAGCTGGTGTTTGCTCGCGGGCAGGCTCGGGCCCTTTACTTCGATCAGGAGGGTGCGGCCAAGCTTGCGCAGTTGCTTAAACGTAGGACCCTCTAAGTTCAGGCTCAGGGGTAGGGCAAGTGCATCCCAGATGATGCCCCCAAACAGGGTCGATACGATGCCCTGCAGCACCTTCGCGCCATATGGGTGGGGTAGGGCCGGCGGCAAGTTTTACCAAAACCGATTAGTACACACTACCTGGGCTTTTTTCTTGAGCCGCAGCCCCAGCAACACCTCGTGGCTGCCGCCGTGGTAGCCGGCCAGTCGGGAGAGGCCCGCGTCGTAGGAGTAGCCCAGGGTAAGCTGCTCATAGTTTAGACCGACCATGGCTACAAACGAGTCGAAGGCCCGCCACGAGACGCCTCCCCACAGCAAATCCTGGTACTTGAGCTTGGCGTTAAGGTCGAGGGAAAGCGGGGCCGGGTTCACGGCCTTCAGCAGCACCGAGGGCACCAGGGACCAGTCGTCGCTGAGCGGCACGCGCACCCCGGCCGTGGCAAAGTAGTGGCGTTTGAGCGTGTTGCCCGCGCCCGCGCCTACCCCATCGGGGCTGTAGGAGAAGTCGAGCTTGTTGCCCAGCAGCTGCGCCCCCGAAATGCCCACGTAGAAATCGGAGCTATAGACCCAGAGGCCAATAGAGCCGTCGAGCACCCGCGAGGCGGCGCTGCCTGCCTGAAAGGTGGTATCGTAGAACCGCAGCTGCTGCCCATCCACGGCAAACTGCTGCATCCCCGCCGACACGCCCAGGGCGGCCCGCAGGTTGGGTGCCAGCACCAGGTTGTAGGCGTAAGAGAGGTAGGCCCCCTTGCGGCTGGTTGGCCCGGTTACATCGTTATATATCAGCCCCCCGATGGCGTGAAACGGCCGGCGCCGGTCGCGCAGGGTGCGCTTGCCGGTGCTGCGCCACTTGCCGAGCGAGGAGCTGGCGCTGAGGTAGTAGGTTTTGGGGGCGCCTTCCAGCCCCGTCCACTGGGTGCGGTAGCTGGTCTTGACGTCGATGTAATCCTCAACGCCCGTGGTACCGGGGTTCAGGATATAGTTATTGTTCATGTACTGGCTGTACTGCGCCTGCTGCTGGGCCCGGAGGGGGGCGGCAGCCAGCAGCAGCAGCGGAAGCAGCAGTAGCGTTAAAGCTCTTTTCATAGCAGAAGTTGCCTGAGAACCTCGCGGGGAGGGTAGAAGGTAGCCCGGCCGTGGCTGGCACGGCCGGGTGTTTGGTTAATACAGAATAGTGATGGACCCGCTGTAGGACTTGCCCAGCGGCCCCTTCGTGACGACGACGTAGTAGTAGGTGCCCACCGGCGCGGGCTTGCCGTTGATGTCGCCACGCCACTCATTGGCCCGGCTGTAGTTGGTGGCCGAGAAAATCTGGTTGCCCCAGCGGTTGAACACGGTTACGGTATTGTCGGGGAATTGCTCGATGTTTTCAATCTGCCAGGTATCGTCGCGGCCGTCGCTGTTAGGCGTAAAGGCGTTCGGAATCCGGATGGCCGGGCGCACGGTAATCGTTACCTGGTCGGAGTCGGCGCAGCCGCCCGCTCCCGCCGAGAGGGTGTAAGTGGTCGTGACGCGGGGCGTAGCCACGGGCCGCAGCGAGTCGCCGGTAAAGCGCAGGCCCGCGGCCGGCGTCCAGCGCACGGGGTAGCGCCCATCGGCCCGGCCCTCCAGCGTGATGGAGGTGCCGGCCAGAATTTCCCGGTCGGGGCCGGCGTCCACATCCACCGGAGGCTGAATCCGCACGGGCACCCCATTGGAAACCGCCGTAACAGGCTGGGCGCAGATGTTGGTAGTGCGCAGGCGCAGCGTAACGACCTGTCCTGCCTGCAGGGTGGTGCTGGTGAATACCGGGCCCGTGGCGCCCGGTACATCGGTGCCGTTTACCTGCCACTGATACTCCGGCGCCGGACCCGCCCCGTTCACGTTGGTCAGACTGAAGGTTAGGGGAGCCCCCAGGCACACTGGGCCGCCCGGTTGCACGGCAATAGTAAGGGTAGGCAGGGAAGTAGGCGTGCGCGTGACGGTAACGGAAGCCGTTGCCGGCCCCGTGCTGCACAGCCCCACCGTGGGCGTTACCTCCACCCGCACCTGGTCGCCGGTGACGAGGGTACTGCTGGTAAACGTGGGGCCGCTGGCCACGAACACGTTATTCACCAGCCAGCGGAACGTGGGATTAGCCCCCACGTTGGTAGCCACGGCCGTAAAGGTCAGGGGAGTGCCGGGGCACTGCACCGGAGCCGGAGCCAGGGTTACGGTGGGCGTCACCAGGGGCGTCACCCGCACCGCTACCACGTTGGAAACCGCCGTGGCGCAAGTGCCCGTGCCCGATGTAACGCGGCGCCGGAAAAAGGTAGTCGTCGTGAGCGGGCCGGGGGCAAACCCAGGATTGGTGGCGCCGCTGATGGCCGTCCAGGTGGAGTTATCCGTGGACGCTTCCCACTGATAGGTAAAGGTGCCAGTGCCTCCGCTGGCCCCGCCCCCGCCCAGCGGAGCCGGCGTAGCTCCCGAGCAGATGTCCTGATCGGTGCCGATGGTGCCTGCCAGCAGTTCGGGCAGTACCGTTACCGCCACCGAAGCCGTAACCTCGGGTCCGCATGGCCCGGAAGTTACCCGGCGGCGGAAGTAGGTGGTAACCGAAACCGGGCCCGGTGCGAAGGTTTCGGCAGTAGCCCCGCCAATGAGCGTCCAGGTGCTGTTATCCAGGGAAGATTCCCACTGATAGGTGTAGCTGCCCGTGCCGCCCGTAGGGGGGGTAGTGCTGGTGAGGGGCGCGGGGGTAGTGCCCGGGCACACCGTTTGGGCGGGACCAACGACACCGGCCGACAGGGCCGGCGCTACCGTGATGGTTACCACGTTGGAATAAACCGGGCCGCAAGGCCCACTGGTTGCCCGCCGCCGGAAGTAGGTGGTAGCGGCCAGTGGAGTTGGAGCAAAGGTTGATGCGGTGGCGCCGGGGATGGTAGTCCAGGTTACATTGTCGGGCGAGGCTTCCCACTGATAATCAATGGCGCCCGAGCCGCCCGCGGCCAGGGTCGTACTGGTAAGCAGAGCCGGTGTACCGCCGGTGCAAACGGTTTGGTTAGCGGCGATGCTCCCGGCAGTCAGGGTCGGTACCACCGTGATGGTTACGGCGTTGGAATACACCGGCCCACAGTCGCCGGATACTACCCGGCGGCGGAAGAAGGTAGTAGCCGTAAGCGGACCAGGCACGAAGGTGGCGCCGGTAGCCCCGCCAACGGCCGTCCAGGTGGTGTTGTCCGGGGAAGATTCCCACTGGTAGGCGTAGCTGCCTGTGCCGCCCTCGGGACTAGCCGGGCCGGTAAGCGGGGCGGGGGTAGCCCCGGCGCAAATGGTCTGGTCGTTGGCAATGCGGCCCGGTGTTAGAGTCGGCAGTACCGTGATGTTTACAACATTAGACAGGGTAGCGGCGCAGGGCCCGGAGGTAACCCGGCGGCGGAAGTAGGTGGTAGTCGTGAGCGGACCGGGCGCGAAGGTTTCGGCGGTGGCACCCGCAATAACCGTCCAGACGTTGATATCCGGCGAGGACTCCCACTGATAAGCAAACGTGCCCGTACCGCCCGTAGCAGGGGCCGTGCTGGTAAGCGCGGCGGGGGTAGCACCCGGGCACACCGTTTGGCTGGCGGCAATAGTGCCGGCCACCAAGGCGGGCGTTACCGTGATGGTTACCACATTGGACAAGACCGGCGCGCAGCCGCTCCCCGAAGTTGCCCGGCGGCGGAAGGAGGTAGTTACGCTGAGCTGACCCGGCTCAAAGTTTGGTCCGGTGGCCCCGCCGATGGGCGTCCAGGTGGCATTATCCACCGATGATTCCCACTGGTAGGCAATGGCGCCGGAGCCCCCCGTAGCCGCAGTTTCGCTGGTCAGCGGGGCCGGTATGCTGCCCGCGCAGATGGTCTGGCTGGCCGCAATGGTGCCGGCCGTCAGGGCGGGTACCACGGTGATGGTAACCGTGTTGGAAGGCGTAGTCGTGCAGGCCCCGGAGGTTACCTGGCGGCGGAACGACGTGGTAACCGCGAGCAGTCCGGGCGCGAAGGTTTCGCTGGTAGCGTTTGGAATAGCGGTCCAGGTAGCACCACCATCTACCGACGCTTCCCACTGATACGCAAACGTGCCCGTGCCGCCCGTAGCGGGGGCGGTGCTCGTCAGGGGGGCAACCGGGCTGCCGGCGCATACCGTCTGGGCGGCGGCAATGCCGCCCGGCGTTAGGGCTGGCAGCACGGTAATGGCTACCGAAGCGGTAAAGGTGGGGGTACAGTACGGACCGGTTTGGTTAGGCAAAAGCAGCAGGGCGCGCCGCCGGAAATACGTAACGCCCGCAGGCAATGAGTTGCCGGGCTGATAGGTGGCTGCGGTTTCCCCGGGAATATCAGTCCAGTTAGAATTATCCGTTGAGGTTTGCCACTGGTACACAAGCGGAAGGTCAGCATCACTGGAGGCACCGGTAGTGCTGGTAAGAGCGGCCGGCGCAGCGCCAGCGCATAGCACCTGCGGGCCCGCGACGCTACCCGGCTCCGGCAGATCAGGCACCTGGATTATTCCCGAGCTTTGGCGGCAAAAACAGTCGGTGTCAATGCGCAGCGTGATGGTGTAGTTGCCGGGCCTGGCGTAGATATGAACGGGGTTCTCCTCAGTTGAGGTGGCACCGTCGCCGAACGTCCAGAGATATTTCTTATTATCAAATTCAATGGGCGGGGCCGTGAATGAGATTTGCCGACAACCCGTTATCTGCGCAATAGGCCCCACGCGCAACAAAGAACTCTGGTTGAAGTTGACTAAGCCCAGGCCACTCAGGCGACCACCCAGCTGTAGGCTGTCGTCGGCGTAGCGGGACTTGGCCCCCAGCGAGTCCGGGTACGGAATGACGCCCAGCGCGGGCTGGTTGTCACGGGCCACGTAAATCTTGCCGTCGGGCGCGGCCTGCAGGGAGCCCAGGTCGGCCGGGGTTTTCTGTTTGAGCGGAATGTCTTCCTTGGTAACCGGCCCGCGGCCGCTGATGTCGAATTGCAGCAGTTTGGGCGGGTTGCGCACCGTAGCATAGAGGTAGCTGCCAGGCGAAAACCCTACTCCATAATATTTCCCGGCGCCGCTGTCCACAATGTACGGCACCTGTGGGTTAACGCTGACCTGGCCCGAGCCGGTATCAAACCCAAACAGCTCCACGGTGCTGCTGCTGTCGCCCACTACTTCGCTGTAGCGGGCCAGGGCCAACTGCTGACCATTGGGAGTTACCTTCATCTGGCCCTTATAGCCCAGGGCCGCCACACTTGGCGCGTGCAGGCTGCCGACGGTTGAAATAATGGGCTCGTCGATGAGGACCGGACCTACATAGCCGGCTGATTGCCGCACACGGTAGGCCAGAAAGGCGTCGCCGCGGTTATTATTCCCCCCCTTGGCAGTGCCCCAGCCGTGCGCGATAACCCAGATGTCGCAGCCGTTTTTATGGAATACGGCTGTCAGCTTCTCCGCCGTGCCGCGGGCCAGAGGGGTGTTTTTGGTAGCCGCTATAACGGTGCCCGGCCCACCACCCTCAGGAATTTCAATTTCCGAGTAGCTCAGGCCAACGGTGTCTTTCAGGGTAAAGAGCAGGTAGCGCGTGGGTTGGCCAGCTATAGGTTTGCCCGGCAGCTTGATGGGAAGGGGGCCGTCGGTAGTGAAGCGGCTGCCTGCCAGCCCCGTGCCGTTGGTCATCACACTACCGTCGCCGTTCCAGACGGTTTCGCCGTTGCTGTAGAACAGAATTTCGCCGTTGGCGTCTGACATTACCCCCGAGCCGGCCGGGGCATCCATTGCCCCATTTGTGAGCACCTTCGGAAGGGAGTCGGCAGAGGCCTGGTTGAAGTCGAGCCCCGCTTTAAAGCCAAAGTACCAGGTGTTGGCAAACTTTTCATCGGCCGCGCACTCCGGGGGGGGAGGGGGTGGTGCCTGGCCGAACGTGGTGGTAGCGGCTCCGCTCAGCAGCAAAAGTAGCAGCAGGCTCAGCAGCCGGCTGGCCGCCGCGCCCGCCCGTCCGGCTGGCCGGCGGGGTTGGGTAAGGCACAGAAAGGAGGTACGGGTAGAGTGCGGTAGTTCTGCACGCATAGTAGGGCAGGTGAAGAGCAAAGGAGAAAGCAGATGCGCAAAAAAGAAGCTGCCACCCACTACCTTAGAAACGAAGCACAACGGCCGGGTATTGCTGAAATGCAGCTAGCCGTTTGTAGTAAAGCTACACACTGCCCGCCAGGTTTATGCAATGCAATGTCAGAATAGTGATAGGCACCGCTGCCAGCCGACCGCTAGAAGCCTTTCTGGTTACCCCAGAGCCCTAAATGGGGCTAATGCGCCCCGGTTTAGGCCCTGAAAAAAGCGGTGTGCACTATCCCCGGCAGTTGGCCTGTGCCTCTGGTAGTGCCCGTTGCGTAAAGTAATTTGCTCAGTACTTTCGGGTGGGGCACATTGGCAAAGGCTCGTACCTTTCTACCCAGGGACTTTAGTGGCGCAGGGGGCGCCCTTGCCCCATAAGCTGTTGGCTGCCACAGGTTCCGCTGCCGAAGCCAGCAGCCGTTCCCTTTCTTGCCTTCTTTCTATGTCTATCGTCTGCTTTGGAGAAATGCTCTGGGACGTACTGCCAGGCGGCCGACAGCCGGGCGGCGCGCCCCTTAACGTAGCCGTGCACCTGCGCCAGCTGGGTTGTTCCGCGGACCTGATCAGCTGCGTTGGGGAAGATGAGCCGGGCACGGAGCTCCTGCGCTTTATACAGTCACGCGGCCTGGATACTACCTTCATACAGCGCAGCAAGCATTACGCCACCGGACGGGTAACTGCCCACGTAGATGCGGCCCAGGAAGTAACCTACCAGATTGACCAGCCCGTGGCCTGGGACTACATCCGGCCCGGTGCGGCCCCGGAGCAGCGGGCGGATCAGGCTGAAGCATTGGTATTTGGCTCCCTGGCCGCCCGCCAGCCCGATTCCCGCCAAACCCTGCGGCTCCTGCTGGAGCGCGCCCGCCTTAAAGTATTCGATGTGAACCTGCGCCCGCCGCACTACACGCGGGCGGTAGTAACCGAGCTGCTGGCGCAAGCCAACCTGCTGAAGCTAAATCACCACGAGCTGGCAGAAATTATGGCTTGGTTTGGAAAGGAGCCCGAACTGCCCGCTGCTATGCAGTGGCTAACCGAAAACTTTGGGCTGCAGGCCGTGTGCGTAACCTGCGGGGCCGCCGGGGCCCTGCTTTGGACCGGCAACCACCTCTACCGTGCCCCTGGCGTGCCGGTGGCGGTAAAAGACCCTATCGGCAGCGGCGACGCGTTTCTGGCCGCTCTGCTCAAAGGCTGGCTGGCCGGCACCCACCCCGAGCAGGCGCTGCGCCTGGCCTGCGCTACCGGCGCGCTGGTGGCCACCCATCCGGGCGCAACCCCTGCGTTTACCGAACACGACGTGCAGGCGCTGATGGCTAGGCAGGCCGTGTAGGCAGCGCCGGCCTGCCCCGAGTGCGAACCAGCCGCTTGCTACCTGCTCCTGAGATGCACCAGCCTGCCCGGCGGCTCCCCGAGCATCCGAAGTCTTTTAGGTAAACAAAAAGGCCCCGCTACCAATTAGCGCGGCCTTTTTGCTACAAATAAACTTGCTTACGCCAGCACCTGAATTACGGCTTCCGAGAACCGCTCCATTTCCTCTAGTTGAGGGCTGCACTGGAGCAGAAACAGGTCCACGCCCACGGCTTCAAACTCGCCGATGCGGTCGGCTACCTGCTGAGGGGTACCGGTGAGGCCGGAGCGCAGGCCACGGTTGGAAACCGAGTAGTCCTGCAGGCTCACCTGGTTTTCCAATTGGGTGCCGGCCAGCCACTGCTGGTAGTTTTTGTAGCCCGCCGCCGAGCCTTGCACGTTGGTAATGCGCTCCAGCTCCTTCTTCACCTCGGCCTCGGTGTTGCGTACAATGCTGTAAGCCGCTACCCCGAACTTCATGGGCGGTAAACCCAGCCGGTCGCGGCGCTCCTGCAGGTCCCGGATGCGGCGGCCGATGGCCTGGGGCTCGTCGCCGTGCATCACGTAGCCGTCGCACTGGGCGGCAATCAGGTTTTTGGCCGCCTCCGATTCGCCACCGGCGTAAATGAACGGCCGGGGGCGCGACACGGGCTTGGGCTGCAGAATGGAGTCCGTCACCTTATAGAACTTGCCCTCGAAGGTGAAGTGGTCCTGCTTCCAGAGGTTGTCCACTACGTGCAGCCACTCGGCGGTGCGGGCGTACCGGTCGTCGTGCTGCTCGAAGTGCACGCCGTACTTCTTGGCCTCATCCTGCCACCACGACGACACCACGTTCAAGGAAATCCTACCCCCGCTGATGTGGTCAATGTTGGCAGCTTGCTTCGCCAGCAAAGCCGGCGAGTGGAAAGTGGGCCGCACGGCCACCATCAGCTCGATCTTCTTGGTTACGGCAGCCAGAGCCGCCGCCGTGCTCCAGGCGTCCAACGACGGGGCTTCTTCGCCCTTGATGTCGTTGAGGTTGAGCTCAGCAATCAAGGACAAGTCGTAGCCGAGGTCCTCGCTGCGCTGGGCCAGCGTCTTCACGTAGTCCCAGTCGGCGCGCATGTTTTCGTCCTCAACATTGCGCAGCCACCCGCCAAAAACAGGCATCCAATATCCGTACCGCATGGCTTAGTGAATGGAAGCCGCTACCGGCTGTTGGGTGGAAGAAACGGCATCAGCGGCAACGGGCTGGCTGCCGGGGTTCGAAGCCCCGATCTGGGTTTCGAGGTAGTCCACGAAGCGGGCGTAGGGGTCAAAGCCCACCACATTCACGGCGTCGGCCACGAAGTTAGACAGGGCATTCACGTCGTAGAACAGCACGTCGCCGGTGCGGTCATCCACCAGATACTCAATGCCGCCCACGTCGATTTTGGCGGCGGCCACGATGCGCTCCACGGCTTCTACTACCTCGGCGGGAGGCGTGAAGGCTTCTACCTGAATACCCTTTTTGGGGGCTTCGGTGAGGCAGAAGTCGCCGGCAGCAGGCTCTTCCGGAATCTGGCAGATTTCGGCGGGGCACAGGTTAAAGCTCTCACCGGTGGTGTACACCTTCATGGCGTAGAGGAACTTACCGTTCAGGGTTTCTACGCGGTGAATGTGGCCGCCGCGAGGCGCCACGTACTCCTGCACCAGCGCCGTCTGGTCGATGCCGAGGTCAATCTGTCCGGCGGCTACGGCGGCCTCTACCCCCTCCATGGTATCGAAGCGGATGATGCCTGCGCCGCTACCCCCGATGTTTACCTTCACCACGATGGGAAACTGCAGCTGCCGGGCCGCGTCGGGCACCCGGGAGGCGTGGTTAATCACGAAGGACTTCGGGAATTTCAGGCCCAGCGAGGCGAACAGGCTGAGCTGGCGGGCCTTATTGGTTTCGATGGCCGTGGCCGCCGAGCCGTTGATGATGCGCGTGCCGATGCGCTCCAGGTGGGTGGCGTAGCCGGCCGTATGGAAGATGCCCTGGCCGTGCCCGCGCAGATAAGCCGAGGAGCTCATGCGGTTGACCACCAGGGAGTAGCGGCTCTCGGTTTCGGCGGGGTCGAAGAGGTGGTGGGCGGCGTCGATTTTTTCGTAGGGCAGGCCCCGGCGGTCCAGCTCGGCAAACAGGGGCTTAAACCATTCGGGATGCTCGAAATAAATGCCAATGGGCTTTGAAGGCTGCGACATGAGAAGGGAAGAAGAAACAGATAGTTGAAGTCAGCGGAAAACGCTACCCCCTACAACCGCCAGAACCTCCGGAAGTTAGGCCGGGCGCAAAGACGCCACGCAACCGCCCGAACACATTCCGGGTTGGGCAAGGATAAGGGGGTAGGGAAGAGGGGCCCGGAGCCGGGAAGGAAGTAGGCGGGCGCGGTCAGGCCGTAGCCATTGCTCTGCCCTTACGGCAGTTGCGGCACCCGTGAAACGCAGAATTGCCCCGGCCGGGGGCTAATGAACCGGCAGCTCTACCCGGCCAGCGGCGTACAGACGGCCCAACAACACGTGCCACAACAGCCATGCTGTACAGAAGCAAGGGTGGCAGGAGTGGGGGCGAAGTGCGGGAAGCGGTTCACGGTACGTTGTTTTTATATGGTCAGGACTTGGCACCGTTTCCGTACTGCTACGGAAGGTTGCCGGCGTTTCGTCGAGCCTGTCTCTCCACGCCTCTGTATAAAAACAATCCTTTCAGGTAAAGAATTGAGTGCGGCAAAGGTAAAGCGGCCGGGTCCAGAAAGCCAAATTTTCTTTGCGCGCCGCTTAGGCAGCAGGGGGTAGGCAGCGTAGGCCCCAGCGCACATGCGGTGTGTAGGGTGCAGGTGCTGCCTTGTGCACTAGCCGGGTTAGCAGAAGGCTACTAAAAAATCTGATGGACAGAATTTTATAAGAATAAAATGGGCTTGTAAGGACTTTGGAATGAATCTGGCCTTATTGCTAATAAAATGCACTTAAATAATTTTTAATATAACTATATCTTCTCATATTTATTCATATTGATTTCCTGAATGGCTTGCAGGGCGTGTCTCATTCCCACTTTTATATCCTTCTATCAGCATGAAAGCAACCGGAGTACTCTTTGCTGCTCTTTTGACCAGCGGCGCTGCCACAGCGCAGAACAACATCCAAACATCTACCAGCTACGGCAACAACAACCGCGTGACGGTGGAGCAGCTAGGCCGGGCGAATACGGCCATTGCGCACCAGAACGACGCGGCCGTGAACGGGGGCAGCAGCAGTGGCAACAACAACGAAGTAACCCAAACTCAGGCCGGCATCCAGCATACGGCGCAGGCTGACCAGATGGGCAACCGCCAACAGGCCATTCAGACACAGCTTTCCGATGAAAGCAGGGGCGCCAACAGGGCCTTCATCCGGCAGGGCTCCACGGCCGCCGGCAGCAACGGCAACTACGCCAGCCAGTTCCAGGGGGGCTTCAGCCACAGTGCTTTCATTGAGCAGGTGAGCGGGGCCAACTACGCCACCCAAAACCAGAGCGGCCGCAACGCCTATGCCGAGATTTACCAGGCTGCCGGAAATAATAACCGCGCTACCCAGGACCAGAATACCAACGTATTTGGCGGTACTGCTACGGCCCGACAGCTGGGGGCTAATAACACATCCAGTCAGCAGCAGAGCGTTTCGGGCCAGTCGGCCTCGGCCAGCGTGCTGCAGCAAGGCAACAATAACTCGGCCGGCCAACAGCAGCAAAACGCCGGCAGCTACATGACCGCCACCATCGGGCAGCAGGGCAATAACAACGCGGCTACTCAGTCGCAGCTTAGCCAGGGAGGTGCGTCTTCTGCCGCTTTCATTCAGCAGACCGGCAACAACAACGCCGCCGACCAAACCCAGAGTCACTCCGGGGCTTTCGGGGCCGTGGCCGCCAGCGCTACCCAAACCGGCAACAACAACGCCGCTACCCAAAGCCAGACGGGGGTTCTTTCGGTGAGTGCTACGGTCACCCAGAGTGGTAACCGCAACGAGGCCACCCAGACCCAGGCGAGTGCGGCTTTTGCGGGGGCTTCTATTCAGCAGGTAGGCAACAACAATGCGGCCACGCAGCGCCAGCAGAATGCCGGTTTCGCGCAGGCCACCATCGGGCAGGATGGTAACCGCAACGTGGCTAACCAGCGGCAGGAAGGCGAGTATCACGAGGCCGTGGCAGAGCAGACGGGCAACCGGAACACGGCCATTCAGGACCAGCAGGTAGGCGGTTTCGCCAGCAGCCCTGCCCGCTCGGGCAACTACGGCTACATCAGCCAGGACGCCAACGATTCGTACGCCCGCCAGCTGCAGGTGGGTAACAGCAACGACGCGCGCACCTACCAGGGGGCCCGCTTTAACAGCAGCGACGTGACCCAAACCGGCAACGGCAACATCACCCTCGTGCGCCAGAACCGTTAGACTCCGGCCGCCTGCAAGCCCGGCAGAAGCCCGTTTCCCAAGGGAGGCGGGCTTTTACTGAGTTTACCCGGTCCGAAAGCAGACCTTACGTCATCCCCGGCGCCGACTGCAAAGTGGATGCATATAAAAAGCCCCGGCTCGTCAGTCGGGGCTTTTTAATGCAATAGGTGCAGCTCTTGCCGACTGACACACACCTGTAACAGCCGGCAGGCCAAACCTACGCATTTTGCCGGGTTAGCGTTACGCCCGGGCTTAGCGGCTGTGGTGAGCGGCCCCGGCAGCGCAGGGCATTAGCCCCCGCTGGCCGCCAGAGCTGGCGCTGCCGGCCGGTTGAGGATGGGGGTGGGGGTAGGGAGGCCGGACGCTCGGGGAGGCACCGGGAGCAACCACCCAAGAAGCCCGCAGTAGTCGGAAGAAGATGAACGGATAAGATCCACTGTCTGAGCTGGATACTGCCTGGTTTTTTATTATTTTCAGTGGAAAGCTGCCAGGCCCGGTAGCCAGGCCGGCCATTATGCAGGGGCCGGAAGGGCGGAGAGCAGCAGCAGTACTGAAACGGTCCAACCGCCCGCTTGCAAGCCGTAGTCTGGGCCAGGCGCCGGACTGCCAGAATTTCTTTTCGTGCTACTATGGACAGGACACGTACCCTTTTCTTCCGGCTTGGTCAACAATGGCTATGGCTGCTGCTGGTTGCCGCCCTCAACCTGGTGGCCCCGGCGGCGCAGGCTACCCACATTGTGGGCGGCGAGCTGGATTTGCAGTACCGCAGCGGCAGCACGTATGCCCTCACCCTTACTCTGTACTTCGACGCCATCAACGGCAGCCCGGGCGCCCTCGACCAAACCATGCGGGCCGGCATTTTCGAGCGCGGCTCCAACCTGCGGATGCAAAACGTAATGTTGCCCCTCACCAGCAACACCTTTGTAAACTACTCCAATCCGGTTTGTACCTCCCCGGTGCTGAGCACCCGCAAGCTTATCTACACCACTAACATTACGCTGCCGACGGCTACTTACGCCAGTCCGGGCGGCTATTACGTGGCCGTGGAGCGCTGCTGCCGCAACCAGGGCGTCAGCAATATTCTGAACTCGTTGAGCGCCGCCCAGGCCTTTTATCTGGAGTTTCCGGCCGTGGTGCGGGACGGGCAGCGCTTTCTGGATTCTACCCCCCGCATCTTTCCGGCCCTCGGCGACTATGTCTGCCGGGGCGAGCTGTTTACCTACGACTTTGGCGGTCAGGACCCCGATGGCGACTCGCTGGCCTACGATATGGTTACTCCCCTCAATGGGCACGCCGGCTCGGGCAACTCGTCTAACCCGCTGCAGGCTGCCCCGGCCCCTTACGCCCCGGTGGCGTGGGCGCCGGGCCTGAGCGCCCAGAACCAGATTCCGGGCAGCCCGAGCCTGGGTATTGATGCCCGCACTGGCCGCCTGGTGGTGCGGCCTACCCAGCTGGGCCTGTTTGTGTTTGGGGTGCGCTGCTCCGAGTACCGGCAGGGGGTGAAAATAGGGGAAACCCGCCGCGACTTTCAGCTGTACGTGCTCAACTGCCCCCGCAACACAGCGCCCAGCCTGGAGCTGCGTTCCTCGGCCGGCGTACCCTACCGCCCGGGCCGCGACACGCTGCGGCTGGTGGTTGGCGCCGACCACTGCATGCAGGCGCGCTTCACGGACCCCGACGCGGGCTCGCGCCTGACCGTGGAGCTGCGCCCCGTTAACTTCACTGCCCCGGTCCCTACGTTTGCGGCGGCAGCCAGCGGCGTGGTGCGTACCCCCACCGATACCCTCATCACCCGCTTCTGCTTTTCGGAGTGCCTGAACTCCGGCGGGCGGGTGTTTCTGCTGGATGTAATAGTGGCCGATGATGGCTGCAGCCTGCCCAAGCGCGACACGGTGCGGGTTGCCTTCACGGCCGTGCCGCCCCCGGATGCGCCCCCTGTCCTGACGACCACCTTCCCGCCCGTTCCCGCCGCCCCGGCCGCGCCACCGGTTACCATCCGGGTACCCCTGGGCACTACCTACACCGCCGACCTGGCTGGCTTCGATGCCGATACTGACCCACTGGCCCTGACGGCTACCGGCCAGGGCTTCGAGCTGGCGGCGGTGGGCATGCGCTTTACGGCCCAGAACGGGCGGGGGCAGGCTACCGGCGCTTTTCAGTGGCAGGCGGCCTGTACCGCCCAGCAGTTCCCCGATCTGGTCGTGACGTTTCGGCTTCAGGAAAGCGCCGTCTGCAACAATCTGGCGCAGGTCCGCACGGTTCGCTTTGAGCTGGCGCCGCCCATTGATACCGTTGCGTTCCGGCCGCCCAACATCATTACGCCCAACCACGACGGTAAAAACGACGTGTTCACCCTCCCGGACCTGCCGCCCGACCTCTGCGACGGGCGCTTCGCGGGCATTGCCATTTACAGCCGCTGGGGGGCCAAGGTGTACCACTCCGATAGCCGAAGCTTCCGGTGGGAGGGCAACGGCCTGGCCGGCACGTATTACTACCTGGTAACCTATACCGATGGCCGCCGCTACAAGGGCTGGCTGCAGGTAACCCCCTAGCTGGTTAGCTCTTCGCCTATAGCCGCCCGTAACGCCCCGCGTAAGCCGGACGTTGCGGGCAGAGCCGCTTGCCTACGGTTCAGGCAGGTAGTTATAAGAAGGAAACTCAGTGAAACTTTATGAATCATTCCAAGGTATAGTTTACCATGATTAAAAATTAATCATATTTATTATTAATTAAAGAATAAATATACGTTTCTTTGTTCATACCGCCCTTGTGGGCTGCCCTGCTGCTTTTACCTATTCTAGTTTCTTTGGCACTTCTCCCCTCAGGCTTATGGAACGTTACAGACACTACTCTGACACTTCCCGTTTTATTCTGCCCGCGGTTGATGTTCTGCTGATTTTCGCGGCCTTCCGGCTGGCCGGATATCTGTTCCTGGGCAACTGGTATTTTGGGGGCTACTATCCCTTCTTCTACGCCATTTTTGCCCTGCTCTGGTGGATTCTCTCGGGGCAGTTTGCCAACCTGTACCGTACTGACCGGCTGATTACCTACCCCGAGAAGCTGCTGTATCTGATGCGCACCTTTCTGCTGCACGCGGGGGTAGTGCTGCTGGGGGTAGTGGCCCTGCACATGTACTGGCTGCCGGCCCGCTACCTGTTTTCGGCCTACAGCTTTTCGGTAACGGCCGTGGTGGCGGGGCGCTTTCTGATTACGTTTTTCTACCGGGCCTACCATAAGCACCTGGCCCGCCCGCACAGCCGCTTCGTGATAGTAGGCGCAGGGGCCTCCGGGCAGGAGCTGTACCGCTTCCTGGAGTCGCACGACCCGATAGCCAACCAGTTCATGGGCTTTTTCGCCGATAGCACCGAGCCCGTGCCGGCCGGCATCCGGCCGTTGGTGCGCGGGCGCCTGTCTGAGCTGAAAGAGTACTGCCTGCGCACCCAGGTCGATGAAATCTACTTTGCCATGCCCCTCGATCGGCGCCAGCTCATCGAAGACCTCTCGCGCTTCGCCGACGACCATTTCCTGTCCTTCCGCATTGTCCCCGATTTCCGCGGCACCGTCCGTAAAGATGTGAATGTCTATTTCTACGACCACCTGCCCATTCTCACCATCCGGCACGCGCCCCTGGGCATCCGCACCAACCAAGTGCTCAAGCGCCTTTTCGACATTGCCTTTTCGCTGCTGGTGATTGTGGGCGTGTTTCCGGTGGTACTTACCCTGCTGGCCCTGCTCATCAAGCTCGATTCGCCGGGGCCGGTGTTTTTCAAGCAGATGCGGCCGGGCAAACGCAACCAGCTTTTCCCGTGCTACAAGCTGCGCACCATGCGCCAGGGCCACGGCCAAACCGAGCTGCAGGCAACCAAGGGCGACCGGCGCGTGACGCGCGTGGGCTACTACCTGCGTAAGTACAACCTCGATGAGCTGCCCCAGTTTTTTAATGTGCTGCTTGGGCACATGTCGGTGGTAGGGCCCCGGCCCAACATGATTTCGCAGCTGGAAGAGTACAGCAAGCACATCCGCACCTACCAGATGCGCCACGCCGTAACGCCCGGCATCACGGGGTACGCCCAGGTGAATGGCTTCCGGGGTGAAACCCGCGAGGCCGGCACCATGGAAAAGCGCGTGGAGTACGACCTGAAGTACGTAGAAAACTGGTCGTTCGGGCTGGATATGAAAATCATCGGCCTTACCGTCTGGAACATGGTGAAAGGCGAAAAGAACGCTTACTAGCGGTGAAATAGTGAGTTTGCCCCGGTCCGACGGGCGCAGCCCGTCGGACCGGTTGCCGTCCGCGCCATTCGCGCCGAAAGGCCGGCACCCGCCTACCCCCTCTATCTTGCCAAACCCTCCCGGACCGGAAGTCAGCACGAAGCCAATCGGTCGGACGGGCTGCGCCCGTCGGACCGGGCAATGCCGCGCCGTTCGCAGTTACTGAACTCTTAAACTCACTATCTCACCAGATGCTGCCAAAACTACCCGTTCTGGATTCCTGGATTTCAACCGGCTCGGTGGCTGATTTTGTGGCGACTATCCTGAAGCTGGGGGCGGCGCGCGCCTCGGCCTACGTGTGCTTTGCCAACGTGCACATGGTAGTGGAGGCCCAGCACGACGCCCAGTTCCGGCAGATTCTGCGCGAGGCCGCCCTGGTAGCCCCCGATGGCAGCCCCGTAGCTGCCGCCGTACACTGGCTCAACCCCCGCAGTGCGCCCCAGGCCCGCGTGGCCGGCATGGACCTGCTGCCCGTGCTGCTGGAAGCCGCCGCCCGCAGCGGGCAGTCGGTGTATTTCTATGGCACCACCAACGAAGTGCTGACGGCTATGGTAGCCCGGGCCCGGCGTGAGCTGCCCACGCTGCGCATAGCCGGCACCCACTCGCCCCCGTTCCGGGCCCTGACCCCGGAGGAAGACGCGGCCGAGGTAGCCGCCATCAACGCCGCCGACCCCGACCTGCTGTTTGTGGCCCTGGGCTGCCCGCGCCAGGAAAAATGGATGGCTGCCCACCAGGGGCGCATTCGGGCCTGTATGCTGGGGGTAGGGCAGGCGTTTCCGGTGTACGCGGGCCTGGAGCGCCGCCTGCCCCTGTGGGCCCGCCGCCTCTGGCTGGAGTGGGCCTACCGCCTGTGGCTGGAGCCGCGCCGGCTGTGGCGCCGCTACCTAGTCACCAACACCCGCTTCGTGTACCTGCTCACCCGGCGCACACTCGCCAACCTGGCCGGCCGGCCGGTTGCTCAGTCCGCCGCCTAGCTCCGCTGCCTCATGCGAAAACCCCGCTGCTCCCACCCAGAACAGGGCGGGCGGACTCATTGTGTGCGGCAAATGGATAATACACACGTTTATTTTAATTTTTATAAAAAATATTAATAAAAAATATTGTCAAGATTATAATTACATCTATATTTCAGCAACCTTAGCTCACTATAGGTCATGCCGTAAATGCGTGTTGAGCTCCTCTTATTGACTTCTCTCCCCTGATAATGATTTAACCCTTACACGTATGAAAGCAGTGATTCTGGCGGGTGGCTACGGCACCCGAATCAGTGAGGAAAGCGGCGTGCGGCCCAAGCCCATGGTGGAGATTGGGGGGCGGCCGATTCTGTGGCATATCATGAAGATATATGCCCACCATGGCATCCGCGACTTCGTTATCTGCTGCGGCTACAAGGGGCACCTGATCAAGCAGTACTTCTCTGATTATTTCCTGCACAACTCCGACGTGACATTCCGTATGGACCGCAACGAGATGCAGATTCATCGGAACCACGCCGAGCCCTGGACCGTGACCCTGGTAGATACCGGCCAGGAAACCATGACCGGCGGCCGCCTGCGCCGGGTGCGCGAGTACGTGGAAAACGAAACCTTCTGCCTGACCTACGGCGACGGGGTAGGCGACGTGGACATTCGGGAGGCCGTGCGCTACCACCGCCAGCAGGGCGCCCTGGCTACCCTCACGGCCGTCCGCCAGCCCGGCCGCTTCGGGGTGTTTAACCTGCAGGATTCCAGCAGCCTGGTTTCCAGCTTCACCGAGAAGCCGGAGGGCGGCGAAACGCCCTGGATCAACGGGGGATTCTTCGTGCTGGAGCCTGCCATTTTCGACTACATCGACGGCGACGACACGGTATGGGAAAAGGCCCCGCTGGAGCGCCTGGCCGCCGAAGGCCGCCTGGCCGCCTTCCGCCACACCGGCTTCTGGCAGCCCATGGATACCCTGCGCGACAAAAACATGCTGGAAGAAATGTGGCAGCAGGGCCGCGCCCAGTGGAAAGTATGGAGCAACGCCCCTGAGTCGGCGGAGCCCGACCCGGTGCTGGCCGACATCCTGGCCTCTCCCGTAGTGGCCCCGCTCAGCCAGCGGGTAGCCGCCCCCACCATCATGCCGGCCGATTGATAGGGCAGGAGGGGTAGGGGGTAGTAGGGCAGGCGTTATTGCAATGAGAAGGTAGGAAAGCATAGCGGAGAAGCTGACAGCGTGGCTTGTCGGGTTTCCTTCTCTCTTCCGGACACTTCGCCCCCTTATCCCCATACCCTACACCTCCTCACCCCCCCCCCTCGCCCTCACACCCCCATACCCTCCTACCCTCATACTCTACACCATATGCGCATTCTTATCACGGGTAACATGGGCTACGTGGGCCCGGGCGTGGTGCGCCACCTGCGGCAGCAGTTTCCGCAGGCCGAGCTGATTGGCTACGACATGGGCTACTTTGCCCACTGCCTCACCGGGGCCCGCCGCCTGCCCGAGTCGCGGCTGGACCGGCAGATTTTCGGCGACATCCGCCACCTGCCCGAAGGCTTGCTCGAAGGCGTGGACGCGGTAGTAAACCTGGCGGCCATCAGCAACGACCCCATGGGCCAGACCTACGAGCAGGTAACCCTGGATGTAAACTACCTGGCTGGCATTGAGCTGGCCCGTAAGGCCAAGGCGGCCGGCGTGGGCAGCTTCGTGTTTGCCTCCTCGTGCAGCATGTACGGGGCGGGGGGCGAGGGCGCCAAAACCGAAGCCTCCGACCTGAACCCCCTCACGGCCTACGCCCGCTCTAAGGTGCTGACCGAGCAGGCCCTGCGCCCCCTCGCCGACGACCACTTTGTGGTGACCTGCCTGCGCTTTGCTACTGCCTGCGGCTGGAGCGACCGGCTGCGGCTGGATCTGGTGGTAAACGACTTCGTGGCCGGGGCCGTGGCCGCCGGCGAAATCAGCATCCTGAGCGATGGTACGCCCTGGCGCCCCCTCATTCATGTGCAGGATATGGCCCGGGCCATTGCGTGGGCCTTGGGTCGCACCCCCGAGGTAGGGGGCTCCTTCCTGGCCATCAATACGGGCTCGGAGCAGTGGAACTACCAGGTGCGCGAGCTGGCCTACGCCGTGGCGGAGTCGCTGCCCGGTACCCGCGTGAGCCTGAACCCCGCCGCCCCGCCCGACAAACGCTCCTACCGCGTCGATTTCAGCCTGTACCGCGAGCTGGCCCCCGACCACCAGCCCCGCCGCACCCTTGCGGATACCATTGACGAGCTGCGCGACGGGCTGCTGGGCATGAACTTCCGCGACGCGGCCTTTCGCTCCTCGGAGCTGATGCGACTGCGCGTGCTCACCAGCCTGCGCGAAGCGCACGAGCTGGCCGACGACCTGGGCTGGGCCCGCGCCGCCAGTGCCCGGGTGGTAGCGGCTCCGGCTGCTACCATAGCCTAGGACTGCGGGTGGCCCGCCGCCGCTTTCTGCCATCAACTTCCAACACCTACCCCCTTATGATTTTCACCGAAACCGAGCTGCCCGGCGCCTTCATCATTGATGTGGACCGTATGGCCGATGAGCGCGGCTTTTTCGCCCGCTCCTGGTGCGCCGATGAGTTTGAGGCGCATGGTATTCTGATGCCGCCCCTGCAAGCCAACGTATCCTCTAACCCCCAGCGCGGCACCCTGCGCGGCATGCACCTGCAGCTGCCGCCCCACGAGGAAACCAAGCTCGTCCGCTGCACCCGCGGGGCCATTTACGACGTGATTGTGGACCTGCGCGAAGAGTCGCCGACTTACGGGCAGTGGCTGGGCGTGGAGCTGACCGCCGACTCGTTCCGGATGCTGTTCGTGCCGGGCCGCTTTGCCCACGGCTTCATCACCCTGCAGGACAATACCGACGTGTGCTACCAGGTATCGGCCAAGTACGCTCCGGGCTTCGAGCGGGGCCTGCGCTGGAACGACCCCGCCATCGGCATCAAGTGGCCCCTGGAGCCTACCCTGATTTCCGAGAAAGACCAGCGCCACCCCGACTTTGAGTTGCGCGTGCCCGTGCCTATTGAGTAACGCAGTAAGCTGAGTAGCCGGGTAGCGGTTTGGTTGGCACCATGCCGCATACCGGGCAGCCTGCTGGCGCCGGCACACCTCCTCAGCTACTCCAATGCTTCGCTACTTCTTACTCAGTTACTCCCTTCCTCCCCTCAGCTACTCTCTCCCGTATGCTCATCATTGATACGGCGCTGCAACAGCGCCAGCGCGAAGGCCGCCCCATTCGGGTTGGTATGATAGGGGCCGGCTTTATGGCCCGGGGCGTGGCCCGGCAAATCTGCTGCTATGTGCCCGGCATGGAGCTGGTGGCCATTGCCAACCGCACCCCGGACAAAGCCCGCGCCATTTACGCCGAAGCTGGCGTAACCGACGTAACTGAGGTGGGGACGGTAGCGCAGCTGGAAGCCTGCGTGGCCCAGGGCCGCCCCGCCATCACCGACGACGCCTTGCTGCTCAGTCGGGCCGCGGGCATCGAGGCCATTATTGAGGTAACCGGGGCCGTAGAGCACGGGGCCCGCGTGGTGCTGGAGGCCATTCGGCACGGTAAGCACATCATTCTGCTCAACGCCGAGCTGGACGGCACCGTGGGACCCATCCTGAAAGTGTACGCCGACCGCGCTGGGGTAGTATATACCGTTGCCGACGGCGACCAGCCCGGCGTAACCCTCAACCTGGCCCGCTTCGTGAAGGGGCTGGGGGTAACTCCCGTGCTCTGCGGCAACATCAAGGGCCTGCACGACCCCTACCGCAACCCCACCACCCAGGAGGGGTTTGCCCGGCAGTGGGGCCAGAACCCCAGCATGGTGACCAGCTTCGCCGATGGCAGCAAAATCAGCTTTGAGCAGGCCGTGGTAGCCAATGCCCTGGGCATGCGCGTGGCCCGCCGGGGCATGCTGGGGCCCACCGTAGAGCCGGGCACGCCCATCACCAAAGCCGCCGAGTGGTACCCCCACGAGCTGCTGCTGGGCGGCGGACCCGGCATAGTGGACTATGTAGTGGGCGCCGAGCCGGGCCCCGGCGTGTTTGTGCTGGGCACCATTGATGACCCCGTGCAGCAGCATTACCTGAAGCTCTACAAGCTGGGGCCAGGGCCGCTGTACTGCTTCTACACGCCCTACCACCTCTGCCACTTCGAAACCCCCACCACCGTAGCGCGGGCCGTGCTGTTTCAGGATGCCGCCCTGGCGCCGGCGGGCCCCATGTGCGTGGAGGTAGTAACGGCTGCCAAGGTGCCTCTGCTGGCCGGGCAGGTGCTGGATGGCATTGGGCACTACCACACCTACGGCCTGGCCGAAAATGCCGACGTAGCCGAGCGCGAAAACCTGCTCCCCATTGGCGTGGCCGAAGGCTGCATCCTGCGTCATGATATCCCCAAAGACCAGGTGCTGACCTACCACGACGTGATAGTGCCCGAAGGCCGGCTGATTGACCAGCTGCGCCGCGAGCAAGCCGCCTACTTCCGGCCTCAAAGCCAGTTGCTTACCCCAGCCGCCGCGGTAGCCGCGTCTTCGGTGGTGTAGCTCTGCTTCCGGCCTGCCCTATTGCCTCTTTCTTCTTCCCCGTATTCGTCATGGAACACCTGTCCTCGCTCGTTTCCGCGCCGCCGCTTCCTGCCACTTGCCCCTCCGTAGGCGCCGCCGATGCTCCCTTCCTGCTGCCCGAGCCGGTGGAGCCGCCGGCCAGTCCGTGCCGTTTTTGCGGGGCCCCGCTGGACTACACCTTCGTGAACCTGGGCACCTCGCCGCTGTGCCAGAACCACGTGCGGCCCCACGAGTTTAACCGGGCCGAGGCCTTTTACCCCCTGCACGCCCGGGTGTGCCGCAGCTGCTTTCTGGTCCAGCTCGATGAGTTTGTGACCTCCGAGGAAATCTTCCAGAACGACTACGCCTACTTTTCGTCATACTCAGCTTCCTGGCTGCGCCACGCCCGCCGCTACACCGATATGGCCACCGAGCGGTTCGGGCTGGGCAGCAACAGCCTGGTAGTGGAAGTAGCCTCCAACGACGGCTACCTGCTGCAGTATTTCGTGGAGAAAAGAATACCAGTGCTGGGCATTGAGCCGGCCGCCAATGTAGCCGGCCACGCCCAGGCCAAGGGCATCAACACGCTGGTGCGCTTTTTCGGGAGCGAAACGGCCCGCTACGTGGCCGAGCTTTCGGGGCAGGCCGATTTGCTGCTGGGCAACAACGTGCTGGCCCATGTGCCCGACATCAACGACTTCGTGGCCGGCATGCGCATCCTGCTCAAGCCCAGTGGTGTCATCACCATGGAGTTTCCGCACCTGCTGCGCCTGATGGAGGGCAACCAGTTCGATACCATCTACCACGAGCACTTCAGCTACCTGTCGTTTTACACCGTGGAGCGCATCTTCGCCCACCACGGCCTGACCCTCTTTGATGTGGAAGAGCTGCCCACCCACGGCGGCTCCCTGCGCATCTTCGCCCGGCACGCGGCCAACCTGGGCCGGCCCGTAACCGAGCGGGTAGTGGCCCTGCGCCACCGCGAGCTGGAAGCCGGCATTACGGACCTGGCCTGCTACAGCGACTTCGAGGAGAAAGCCAAGGAAACCAAGCGCAAGCTCCTCGAATTTTTGATTGAAGCCCGGCGCGAGGGCAAAACGGTGGTCGGCTACGGGGCGCCCGGCAAAGGCAACACCCTGCTGAACTACTGCGGCATCCGGACCGATTTTCTGGAATATACCGTGGATGTAAGCCCCCACAAGCAAGGCAACTTTCTGCCGGGCACTCGCATTCCCATCTGCCACCCCGACCGTATCCGCCAGACCCGGCCCGACTACGTGCTGATTCTACCCTGGAACCTGCGCGAAGAGATTATGGAGCAAATGCAGGACATCCGCAGCTGGGGCGGGCGCTTTGTGGTGCCCATCCCGGAAGTGCAGGTGTACGAATAAGTGCCAGTACGGCATACATACCAGGCAGGAAAGTGGAGGAGGTAGGAAGTAGCCGGGCGCAGCCGCCCGGCCGTTCCGGCAGCCTCCCTTCTTTTTCCCGGCAACCTGGCATGCTTCCCTTCCCTCACCCGCTTACCGCATTCTATTTCGCACTTCTTCTCTTCCTGCTTTCTTCCTGCCAATCACATGAAAGTTGTTCTCTTCTGCGGCGGACTGGGCATGCGCCTGCGCGAGTTTTCCGAAAACACCCCCAAGCCCATGGTACCGCTCGGGTACCGGCCCATGATCTGGCACATCATGCGCTACTACGCCCATTTCGGCCACAAAGACTTTATTCTCTGCCTGGGCTACAAAGCCGATATGGTCAAGCAGTATTTCATGACCTACAACGAGTGCCTCTCCAACGACTTTGTGTACTCCAAGGGCGGGCGCCAGGTAAAGCTGCTGAACTCGGATATCGACGACTGGAACATCACGTTCGTAGATACAGGCCTGACCAGCAACATCGGGCAGCGCCTGCGGGCCGTGCAGCCTTTCCTGGAAGGTGAGGAGATGTTTCTGGCCAATTACGCCAACGGCCTCACCGACCTGGACCTCAACCAGATGATCAGCCGCTTTGCCGCCACCGATGCCGTGGGCAGCTTTATGGCCTACCAGCCCCAGCAGAGCTTCCATGTGGTGTCCCTGGCCGATGATGACCGGGTAAACTACATCAGCCCCATTGCCAAATCGGGCCTCTGGATCAACGCCGGCTACTTTGTGCTGCGGCCTGAGGTGTTCAGCTACATGGCGGCCGGCGAGGAGCTGGTAGAAGAGCCCTTTCAGCGGCTGATACAGGAGGGCCGGCTGCGGGCCCACCGCCACGCGGGCTTCTGGACGGCTATGGATACGTTCAAGGACAAGCAGACTCTGGATGAGCTCTGCGCCCGTGGCCATGCGCCCTGGGAGCTGTGGCGAACCAGCACCGACCCCGGCCAGCCCCTGCGGCTGCGCGCCGAGGCCCTGCTGCGCGCCGTATGCTAAGCCTGGCGCCCGGCGCCAACCTGCGCCTGCTGTGCCTGGGTGCCCACTCCGACGACATTGAGATAGGAGCGGGCGGCACCGTGCTGCGCTGGCTGCAGCAGGGGCGGGTAGCAGCGGTGCGCTGGGTGGTGTGGGCCGCCACCGACGAGCGCGCCCGCGAGGCTGAGCACTCCGCCACCCTGTTTCTGCGGGCTGCTCCGCCCGGCAGCGCCGAGGTAACCGTGCACCGTTTCCCCGACGGCTCCTTGCTGGCCGAGCGCGCTGCCATCAAGGCCGAGTACGAAAAGCTGAAGACCTTTGAGCCCACCGTTATCCTGACCCACTACCAGCATGATCTGCACCAGGACCACCGCCTGGTATCGGAGCTGACCTGGAACACGTTTCGGAGCCATCTTATTCTGGAATATGAAATTCCGAAGTACGATGGCGACCTGGGCAACCCGGCTGCCTTCGTGGAGCTGCCCCCGGAGGTGCTCAGTCAGAAGCTGGCGCTGCTGCGGGAGGGCTTCCCGACCCAGGCCGCCAAGCACTGGTACGACGACGAAACCTTCCGGGCCCTGCCCCGCCTGCGCGGCATTCAGAGCGCCACCCGCTACGCCGAGGCCTTTTATGTGCGCAAGCTTCTGATTGGCTAGTTTTTCCTACCCCCGTCCCTGATGTCAACCGCTGCCCTGCCTGCTACCCCTCCAGCCATGCCGGCTCCTGCTTTCGGAGCGGCCATGCACGCCCTGCTGGCGCGCCTGTTCCCGATCTGCCGCAGCATCACCGGCGACGGGGTGCGCCAGACCCTGGCCATCGTGCGCGAGTATCTGCCGGCGCTGCAGGTGCATGAGGTGCCCAGCGGTACCCCCGCCCTCGACTGGACCGTGCCCGCCGAGTGGAGCATCCGGGAGGCCTGGGTGAAAAACGCCGCCGGGGAGCGGGTCATCGATTTCCGGGCCCACAACCTGCATGTGCTGCAGTACAGCACGCCGGTAGGGGGCTGGTTTGCGCGGGCCGAGTTGGAAGAACACTTGTTTTCTCTGCCCCAGCAGCCCGACCTGATTCCCTACCGCACCAGCTACTACCAACCCAACTGGGGCTTCTGCCTGAGTCACCATCAGCGCGAGCAGCTTCAGGATGAGTATTACGAAGTCTGTATTGACAGCACCCTGGATGCGGCCGGCTCCCTGACCTATGGTGAGCTGGTGCTGCCGGGCGCTTCGGAAGAAGAAGTACTGCTGTCCTGCCACTGCTGCCACCCCTCCCTAGCCAACGATAACCTCTCGGGGCTGGTGGTGGCCGTGTTTCTGGCTCAGGAGCTGGCCCGGCAGCCGCGCCGCTACACCTACCGACTGGTGCTGGGGCCGGGCACCATTGGTTCCATTGTGTGGCTGAGCCGCAACCCCGAGGCCGTGGGTCGCATCCGGCACGGGCTGGTGCTGACCCTGCTGGGCGGCCCGGGCGGCTTCACTTACAAGCAGAGCCGCCATACTACCGCTGAGGTGGACCAGGCCGCTGCCCTGGTCCTGCGCGACTTTGGGGCCGCGTACGAGGTGCGACCCTGGCTGCCTTATGGTTACGATGAGCGCCAGTACGGCTCCCCGGGCTTCAACCTGCCCGTGGGCTGCCTTTCGCGCACGCCCTTCGGGGAGTTTGCCGAATACCATACCTCGGCTGATGATGTGGGCTTTGTGCAGCCCACCCAGCTGGCCGAAAGTCTGAGCCTGACCCAGGCCCTTTGCGAGGCCCTGGAAGCCAACCGCAGCTACCGCAACCTCAGTCCCTACGGCGAGCCCCAACTGGGCCGCCGGGGCCTCTACAAGGGGGTAGGGGGCGGGCAGGAAGGCGCCGACTGGCAAATGGCGCTGCTCTGGCTGCTCAACCTCTCCGATGGCAGCCACAGCCTGCTGCAGGTAGCCCAGCAGTCGGGGCTGCCGGTGGCGCTGCTGCACCGGGCCGCCCGCGCCCTGAAAGCGGTCGAGCTGCTGCAGCCTCTCTAACCTCTTACCACCGGCCCTGGCCGCCTACTCATGGAATCAGCTCTGACTTCTGCCGCCCTTCCTACCCCCACCACGGCCGCAAACCCTTCCTTCGAGCGCTCCGACGCGCTGCGGGAGCGGTTTCATGCGGCCATCCCGGGTGGGGCCCACACCTATGCCAAAGGTGACGACCAGTTTCCGGAGCACATGGCGCCGTACGTGGTGCGGGGCGAAGGCTGCCGGGTGTGGGACGCAGATGGCAACGAGTTTATTGAGTTTGGGGCCGGCCTGCGCTCCGTAACGCTGGGGCACGCCTACCCCCCGGTGGTGGCCGCGGCCGCCCGGCAGCTGGGCCTGGGCTGCAACTTTGGGCGGCCGGCGGTGCTGGAGCTGGAAGCCGCCGAAGAGTTTCTGGACTTCACCGGGGCTGGCGACATGGTCAAGTTCGCCAAAAACGGCTCCGACGTGACCACCGCCGCCGTGAAGCTAGCCCGCGCCTACACCGGCCGCAGTTTGGTTGCCATCTGCCAGGACCATCCGTTTTTCTCCGTCGATGACTGGTTTATAGGCACCACGCCCGTCGGGACAGGTATTCCGTCGGCCATCCGGGAGCTGACGCTGGGGTTCCGATACAACGACCTGGGCAGCCTGGAAACCCTGCTGGCGGCTCACCCCGGCCAGGTAGCCTGCGTGCTCATGGAGGTAGAAAAAGAAGTGCCGCCGGCTCCCGGCTTTCTGGAAGGAGTGCAGGCCCTGTGCCGCCGCGAGGGGGTGGTGCTCATCTTCGACGAAATTATTACCGGCCTGCGCTGGCACAACCAGGGTGCCCAGGGTTACTACGGCATCCGCCCCGACCTGAGCACCTTCGGCAAGGCCCTGGGCAATGGCTTCAGCGTGGCCGCCCTGGCCGGCCGGCGCGAGCTGATGGAGCGCGGCGGCCTGCATCACCCCCACGAGCGGGTGTTCCTGCTCTCCACCACCTATGGGGCCGAAACGCACGCCCTGGCTGCCGCCCGCGCGGTGATGCAGGTGTACCGGCAGGAGCCTGTGGTGGAGCATCTGCGCCACATGGGCCAGCTTCTGGCCCAGGGCCTGGGCCAGTCGGCGCGTGAGCATGGGCTAAGCCAGCAGGTGCAGGCCCTGGGGCAACCCTGCTGCCTGATCTACACCACCCGCGACGCGCAAGGCCAGCACTCGGCAGCCCTCCGGACCCTGTTTCTGCAGGAAACCATGCGCCGCGGCCTACTGATGCCTTCCCTCATCGTGAACTACTCGCACACCGAGGCCATTATTGCCCAGGTACTGGAGCGGCTGCACGAGGTACTGGGTGTGTACCGCCGTGCCCTGGACGAAGGCGTTGAAAAGTACCTGCATGGCCAGCCAGTGAAGTCAGTTTACCGGCGCTACAACTAGCCCTGCCTACCCCCGCCTTCAGCACAAAGGCCCCGTCCGCAACGCACCGTAGGTTAAGTACCTGGTGTCTGTTACGAATGGGGCCTTTGTGTTGAAGAAGGGGTAGCCGGGCCGGACCGCGCGGGCCTACGCCGTAGGTCGCAGCCAGCTCAGCCGATTCAGGCGGGGCGGTGTTAGGTTCAGGCGTACCAGCGCCCCCAGCCCCCACCGGATGGGCAGCCAGCGCAGCGGCGTGGAGAGGTGGCGCAGGCTGGGCAGCTGGAACAGCCGGAGCGCCTGCCGGGCGCCATCGGCATCGTGCCGGCGCAGGGCCCGGTAGGCTCCGGCCAGAATAAACTGATGGAAAAACTGATTTTCAGCCCGCCGTAGCCGGGCTTCGGGCAGCAGCTGGCGGGTGCGGGCCTTCTGAAAAATGCGCTGGAGCAGCTCAATGTTCTGCTCGTGAAACACGCCGGTGGTCAGGGCCCCTTCGTGCACCGAGTATGCCGCCGTGAGGGCCGGAGCTAGGTGCACGCCCCCAAACGCAAACACCCGCAGCCAGAGGTCGGTATCGTCGGTGTTGCGCTGGCTGGGGTCGGGTCCGCCGGTGTGCTGGTAGGCCTCGCGGCTCACCACCAGTGCCGGCATGCGCACCAGGGCCGAGTCGGTCAGCACGGCCTCTACGGCGGCGGCGGGTGGCAGATAGCCGGCCTCGGCGGGCTGCTGGCGCTGCAGCTCCCGCTCATGGGCATCTACTACGCTCACGCCAAACAGCACGGCGTGTACCGTTTGGTGCTGCTGCCGCAGGTAACGCAGCGCGTTTAGCACGGTTTGCAGGCCGCCGGACAGCAGGTAGTCGTCGTCGTGCAGCATCAGAACATACTGGCCGCGCACCCGCTCTATGCAGGCTACCCAGTTGGTAGCCGCCGAGCCGCCGGGTGCGTTGCGGTAGTAGCGCCAGGTGCCGGGCAGCTGCCCGGCCAGGGCCTGGGTAGTTACCTGCTCACCCAGGTCATCGGCGGCATCGTTGTCGGAGATGATGACTTCCACCTCGGCCGGCAGCTGCCCCAGGGAGCCCAGGGCCCGGGCCAGCAGATCGGGGCGCCGGTAAGTGGGCACGCAAATGCTGAGCAGGGGCTGGGTTGCCTGCGGGGTGGCAGATGGGGAAGACGCCGGGGCTACTGTAGGGGCAGGGGCGGCCGGAAACGGAGCAGACGACATGAAAACAGGAAAAAGTGGAGTTTCAGAAAACAAACCGCGCTTACGCCAGGGCATTCAGCTCCGGCTGGGCCGTAGCCCGCTGCCACTCCGCCGACTGCAGCACGGCGGTAACGCCTTCGCGCAGGCCAATGGAGTGCTGCCAGCCAAGACCATGCAGCTTGCTGACGTCCAGTAGCTTGCGCGGGGTGCCATCGGGCTTGGAGAAGTCAAACAGGATTTCGCCGGCGTATCCGGTCAGCTCCGCCAGCAGATCGGCCAGCTCCTGAATGCTGATGTCGCGGCCGGTACCGATGTTAACCGGCTCGGCCCCGTTGTAGTGCAGCAGCAGGTGCAGGCAGGCATCGGCTAGGTCATCTACGTGCAGAAACTCGCGGCGCGGGGTGCCCGTACCCCACACCGGCACGCGGGGTAGGCCCAGGGCCACGGCCTCGGAAAACTTGCGCAGCAAAGCCGGTAACACATGCGAGTTGCGGCTGTCGTAGTTGTCGCCGGGGCCGTAGAGGTTGGTGGGCATCACCGTAATAAAGTTGCAGCCGTGCTGGGCACGGTAGGCTTCGCAGAGCTTGAGGCCCGCAATTTTGGCAATGGCGTAGGGCTCGTTGGTGGCCTCCAGCAGCCCCGTGAGCAGGTACTCTTCCCGAATGGGCTGCGGGGCCAGGCGGGGGTAGATGCAGGAGGAACCCAGGAACAGCAGCTTGCGCACGCCCTGGCGTTGACTTTCGCGCAGCACGTTGCTCTGAATCATCAGGTTATCGTACAGAAAGTCGGCGCGGTAGGTGTTGTTGGCCATAATTCCACCCACTTTCGCGGCGGCCAGCAGCACGTAGGCCGGCTGCTCCAGGGCAAAGAAATCCTCCACGGCGGCCTGGTCGCGCAGGTCCAGTTCCTGAGAGGTGCGCGTAATCAGGTTGTGGTAGCCCGCGCGCTGCAGGCGGCGCACCAGCGCAGCGCCCACCATGCCCCGGTGGCCGGCCACGTAAATCTTAGCGTCTAGTTCCATGGGGAGAGAGGCTGGGGTAAGGTTGGTTTTTTAGAGGGTATGGGGGTAGGAGGGTGTGGGGGTAGGAAGGCGCAGAGGCGAGAGGATAGAAGTATTGTTATTCTGAGGCGGTAGCCGAAGGACCTCTGCCGCTTCGCTGGGGTAGCTACTAATGGCAGAGGTTCTTAGCCAAGCGCTCAGAATGACGATACCGCTTCAACCTCATGCCCTCACACCCCCATACCCTCTTACCCTAGAGACCCTTATTCATCATGATACATAATCTGGTGGCCGGCTTCCAGGAGCACGGCGTCGCGGCGGAACAGGCGCAGATCGGCCTGTACCATGTCCTGCACCAGGGCAGGCAGGTCGTAGCGGGGCTCCCAGCCCAGCTCGGTTTTGGCGCGGGTTGGGTCCCCGATGAGTAACTCTACCTCCGTGGGGCGGAAGTAGGCCGGGTCAACGGCTACTACCTCCTGGCCCAGGGGCAACTGAAAATCGGGGTGGTGGCAAGCTGCCACGATGCCCCTTTCAGCGGCGCCGGTGCCACTAAAGCCCACCTCAATACCCAGCTCAGCAAAAGCCAGGCGCACAAACTCGCGCACGGTGGTCGTGACGCCGGTTGCCACCACGTAGTCGCGGGGCTGGTCCTGCTGGAGCATGCGCCACATGGCTTCCACGTAGTCTTTGGCGTGGCCCCAGTCACGCTTGGCGTCCAGGTTGCCCAGGTACAGCTTTTCCTGCAGGCCCAGGGCAATGCGGGCCGCCGCGCGGGTAATCTTGCGCGTCACGAAGGTTTCACCCCGCTGCGGGCTTTCGTGGTTGAACAGAATGCCGTTGCAGGCATACATGCCGTAGGCCTCGCGGTAGTTGACCGTAATCCAAAAGCCATAAAGCTTGGCCACGGCGTAGGGCGAACGGGGGTAGAAAGGCGTGGTTTCGCGCTGGGGTACTTCCTGCACCAGGCCGTAGAGCTCTGAGGTGCTGGCTTGGTAAATACGCGTTTTGTGGGTCAGGCCCAAAATTCGGATGGCCTCCAGCAGGCGCAACGTGCCAATGCCATCCACATCGGCCGTGTACTCGGGCGTATCAAAGGAAACCTTCACGTGCGACATGGCCCCCAGGTTGTAAATCTCATCGGGCTGCACCTCCTGCACAATCCGGATCAGGTTGGTGGAGTCCGTCAGGTCGCCGTAATGCAGCTTGAAGCGGACGTGGGGCTCGTGGGGGTCCTGGTAGAGGTGGTCCACCCGCTCGGTGTTGAACATGGAGGAGCGGCGCTTGATGCCGTGCACCTCGTAGCCCTTGCTAAGCAGTAGTTCCGCCAGATAGGAGCCATCCTGACCCGTAATCCCGGTGATGAGTGCGCGCTTCATGAAAGAGGGGAATGAGAAGTTAGCCAGATAGAATCCCGGAGGATTATTTTTAGAACTTTAGCGACAAATTATTGTATTATGATTGATATATCAAAGGGACTCAGTGAAAATATTTATCTTTAATATTAAATAAAGTAAATTATGTGCTGTGCTGCCTCTCAGGCCGTGAAAACGAAAAAGCCCGATCCTAAGCAGGATCGGGCTTTGCCGAAGAGAAATGTAAGCCGCTGGGTGGTAGCGTTACTGGCTAGATAAGCCGCAGGCCCACCCGCTGCTGACGCGAGCCAGGAGCCAGCACTGCTACCAGAGCCGGACGCAAGCCAGCTGCTGTGGGTGCCTGCCCGGAGGCGGGCTGGAAGCCCAGCGCCGCGGGCGTTACGGGCTGGAATGCCGTGGCCGTGGACTTGCGCCATACCTCTACCCCCGAGAGGTTGAGGTGGCCGCCGCTGCTGGTCAGCTGAATAGTGCCGTTGGTAACATTAGCGGCGAAGGGGCCGATTTTCTTCCAGGAACCAGCCGAGCCGGTGTTGAAGTTGGTCAGCACTTTCTGGCCGTTCAGGCTGATGCTCACCGTCTGGGCGTTGTCATCTTCCCAAACGTAGGCGTACACTTCGTATGTACCGTTGGGCACGCTGCTCATCGTGAAGTTGATGCTGTTACCGTACACCGAGGAGCGGATCATCTGGGCCCGGTCGGCATCGGTGGCCGGATTCAGGGTCACGTTCTGATTGGCGAAAGCCGTGCCGTTGACGGTGTAGTTGCTGGCCTTGCTGCCTTCCCAGGCGTTGCCATCGAGGGTGAACGCACCCCCGTTCAGGCTGATGGCCCGGTAGAAGGTAGTGCCGGTGGAAGCCACCGCCGCCGCGTTTACCGTCACGCTGACCGCCGCCGAAGTGGTAGCAGCGCCGGCATTGTCAATGGCGCGGGCCGTGAGCGATACGCTGCCCGTGGCACTCGGCGTCCAGCTCAGCTGATACGGAGAAGACGTGTCCTCACCCAGCTTCGTCGAACCGTTGTAGAACTCTACTTTCGCCACGGAGCCATCCGTATCGGCGGCAGTTGCCGACAGGGCCAGAGCCGTATTTACCGTAACGGTGCTGTTGGCGGCCAGGCTTACCGTAGGAGCCTGGTTAGCCGGAGCCGGAGCGGGGGTAGTAGGAGCCGGAGTCGAGGCCGTGGTGCCCTGACGCCAGATTTCCAGGCCAGAGAGGTTGGCGTCGCCGCCGGAGGTAGTAAACGTGATGTTACCGTCAGTAACATTGGCCGTATACGGACCCAGTCGTTCCCAGCGGCCCGCCGCGCCGCTGTTGTAGTTGCTCTGCACAACCTTGCCTTCCACGCTGATGCTGTAGGTCTGGGCGGCGTTGTCTTCCCACACGTAGGCATATACCAGGTAGGTGCCGTTGCTGACCGCTACATTGGCGCTGAGGTTACGCGAGTACACCGAGGAGCGGATCATCTGGGCGCGGCCGTTGTCGGTGGCCGGGTTCAGGGTCACGTTCTGGTTGGCAAAGGGCAAACCATTGATCTGAACCCCGCTGGAATTGCCCGCATCCCAGTTGCGGCCGTCGAGGGTGGTAGCACCCCCGTTTACGTTAATAGCCCGCACGAAAACGGCTTCGCTAGGAGTAGGAGCCGGCGTGTTGGCGATAGGAGCGTTGGTAGTAGGGGCAGGCTCAGGAGTTGTTGGAGCAGGAGCAGGGGTCGAGGTACCGGGTGCGGTAGTGTTGGTGCCGCTGGCGCCCACTACAATGTTGTTCTGCTTCAGCTTCTGCTGCCACAGTGCCAGCTCATTCTGCTCGGTTTGCAGGGTAATGGGGTTGGGCAGGTGATTGGTGCCCGTGCAGTTGGAGCAGGAGCCGGAGCTCAGGTCATGGCGGTCAGCAAACGGCACGTTGTAGCCCCACTTTACAAAACCAATGGTATTGTTGGTGGTGGCGTTACCGTAAAACACGCTGCCCGGCTGCTGGTAGGCGTTGAAAATAGAGGTAGCCGCGTACGTTGCGTTCAGGCGGGTGCCATCGGGTAGCAAACCGCTGGTTACCATGCGGTTGTTGTAGTACTTAATGTCGTGGCCGGCGGCAATGTTCATGGCCGCATTGCAGGTCGAGATGAACTGGTTCTCGTAGGCGTTCAGGAAAGCCGTGGTGGTGGAAGCGGAAGACCCGTCACCATCCGTGGTCATGCCTGTGCCCGTGAACTTGCTGGCAGTAGCCGGGATGGGGTAGGCGCCCTGCACGTAGTTGTTGTGCACGCGGGCCGGGCTCTGCTGGGTACCGCCGGAGTTGTAGAAGTTAATGTTGTCTTCTACGAGGCTGTTGTTAGGCTCATTGATGACCTGGTTCCAGGCAATTTCAATGTTGCCAACGTTGCGCACCTGGTTCAGGCCGCAGAACTGCACGTACTCGCCGCCACCGTTGCGGAAGCGGCCGTCAATGTTTTTTGCCTGGTTGAACCGAACCGTCAGGGTCTGGGAGGCCGAGCCGTCGCCACCCCATTTATAGGCTGCAATGCCCGAGGTGTGTTCGAAGTAGTTGTTCTCAATCCGCACGGAGCGGCCCGAGTTTACTTCCAAAAACCGGCCGTGGCGCCGATTATCTACGGTTTGCTGGGTGCCGTAGCCTTTGTTATTGGTGATAACCAGAGTGGAGCCACCGTTTTTGGCGTCAATCAGGTCGCCGGCGCCAACCAGCACGCAGTTCGTGATGGTTACCGGTTCGGTGGTCTGAATCTTGATGCAGGGTGTGTTAGAGTCCGTGCTGCGGAAATTACCCGTGTATGACCCCCCTTTGGTAATAGTAATGGGGGCCGAATAGGTAATGTTTGAAGGAAACTGCCCCTGGGCGTGGCCGGCCGAAGGAGCCAGCGTAAACAGAGACAGGGCTACTGCCGCCAACGGCAGGAAATGGGCACCAGAGCGGTTGCGTTGAGTCATCAGGAAAAATTGTGGTCCGAGGGCTTTTTGCATTCTGTGAGCCTTCAAAGAAAAAAACCAGGTTAGGAATGGTCTGAAAGCCTATTCCGTAAGTCAATTCGTTCCAGATGGCTGGATGGAATTTGTGCTATTCGAAAGCTGTGTTACTGCTGCAGCCTGGTTGCTGCGGTACTGATTTGGCCTGCAAATTGCGCCCGGCGCCTGACACAATTCTGACCATACCTCGAAGCATCCAGTACCAACATTCCAGCTGCGCAATTTAGTTCGAAACTATTGTGGCAAACCTGTTTATCACTCCGCACTTCCCATTCGCAGCCACCAGGGGCCTACTGTGACCCGCTGAACTGTCGGTTCTCCGGTAGGTACAATCGGGATGCTGGAAACTACGCAACCCGGCCCGTTCTGGAAAAAACCTGCTCAATAATAGCCTTAAAAAAATGCTATATTGATACCCTTGGTTCACTACAAATGTATAAAATAGATTGAAAACCCAAATGGATGGCAGAGTTTGAATTATTGTATTATTTTAATTTTTAATACAGCCTATAGACAAAAAAACCGCCTGCGGCTACCGTGCAGGCGGTTTGTATAAAATTCGGGCATTAAAAAATTCTTTGGCTGGTAATCAGGTCTTTATCGGGTTCCGACGGGCTCAGGGCGCTACAGAAACCGGGCCGCGGCGGCTTTGGGGTCCCACTACCTGCCCTATCTGGCGCAACCGGGTTTGCCAGGCTGCCAGTTCCTGCTGCTCCTGAGCCAGGGTAATGGGCCCGGGCAAATGTATGGTGCTGGTGCACTCTGTGCAGTTTCCCTCGCTCAAGTCGTGGCGGTCGGGACCCGGGGAGTGGCGGCCCCAGCTCACAAACCCAATCGTGTTGTTCTCAATCCGGTTGGCGAAGAACACCGTGGCTGGCTTCTGGTAGGCGTTGAAAATAGAGGTAGCCGCGTACGTAGCCCGCAGACGGGTGCCATTAGGTAGCAGGCCGCTGGTTACCATGCGGTTGTGGTGAAACACGTTGTGGTGGCCGGCGGCAATATTCATGGCCGCGTTGCAGGTGCTCACTACCTGGTTCTGGTAGGCTTCCACGTAAGCCGTAGTAGTCAGCGCCGAAGAAGCATCGCCGTCGGTTGTGATGCCCGAGCCCGTGAATTTAGCTGCCGTGGCCGGGATGGGGTAGGCGCCCTGAATATAATTATCGTGCACCCGCAGGGGGCTGGCGGGCGTGCCCGAGGAGTTATGCAGGTTGATGTTATCTTCTACCAGGCTATTGTCGGGCTCGTTGATGACCTGGTTCCAGCCAATATCAATGTGGCCCACGCCGTGCACCTCGTTCAGCTGCAAAAAACTGACGTGGGCGCCCCCTCCATTGCGAAACCGGCCATCGATGTTACGCGCCTGATTGTAGCGCACGGTTATCGTTTGGGCGGGTGTGCCGTCGCCGCTCCACTGGTACACCAGCAGGCCGGCCGTGTGCTCCAGGTAGTTGTGCTCAGCCTGCAGGCTAACCCCTTTGTTTATCTCCAGAAAGCGGCCGCGGGACCGGTTGTCGGCAGTAGGGGGCCGGCCGTAGCCGCGGCAGTTGCGCACCGTCAGGCGGGCGCCGCCTGCGGTGGCATCAATCAGGCGGCCGGGGCCGCGCAACTCGCAGTTTTCCAGCACTACGGGTTCAGTAGTAGCAATCCGGATGCAGGCTTGGTCCGAGTCGGTGCTTTCGTAGCGGCCGGAGTACGTGCCGCCCTGCGTAATCACGAGCACGGCATCCTGGCCCGCCAGCGTACACAGGGTGCACAGCAGCAACAGGCCCAGGGCGCTAGCCAGCCGGAAAATGAAAGCACCCCTCATAGCGCAAGGATAAAACAAGAACAACCCGGGCCCCGCCGCAGGTGAGGCGCTAGTGCAGGAAGTAGCCTACCAGGCGGCGGGCGTAGCCATTCAGCAGGAAGTAGGGCAGGTAGGGGCGGGGACAGTTTTTGAGGCTGAAGTACGTGAAGTTGCGCAGGTTGCCCCCGCCCCGGATTCCGAACAGGTGCTGGTAGTAGCCGCGCAGGCTGCGCTGGCGGCGGGTTATTTCCTGGCCGCTTTCCTCGGGGTAGGTGCTCAGGTGGGCGTCGTAGTTGCAGTACACCAGAAAGCCGTGCCGCCGTGCCACGCTGGTATAGTCGAAATCGGCGAGGTAGTGGGGCAGGCGCCGCTCATCAAACAGCCCGATGGTTTCCAGCACCCGGCGCGGAATCAGCAGGCCCCGGCCGGGCAGGTAGGTAACCGGGTGCAGGCCGTGGCGCTGCTCGGCCGGCAGGGTTTGCAGCAGGTCGCGGCGGGTGTTGGTGCGCCAGTCCAGGGTCTCGCCGCCATACACGGGCTGGCCGGTAGAAATATCTAGCTCCAGAGCCCCCAGTACGGCCGTAGGATGAAGGTCGGCCCAGGCAAGCATGCGGGCCAGAAAATCGGGGGCGGCCACCACGTCGTTGTTGAGAGTCATGACCCGGGAAGCCCCCTCGGCCAGGGCGCGCCGGATGCCCAGGTTTACGCCGGCCGTCCAGAACAGATTCCCGTCGCCTTCCTCAATCAGCACTTCAGGAAACTCCGTGCGCAGCATCTGGCCGGTACCGTCAGTGGAGCCGTCGTCCACCACCACCACCCGAAAATCGGGGTGCGTTTGGCGGCGCAAGGATTCCAGGCAGGCCCGGGTAAATTCTTTTCGGTTGAAAACGGGTATAACAATGTAGAGCATAGAGGAGGCAGAAAGCAGGACGAGGACAGTACTGGAAAGGAGAGTAAAACCGGGCTACCCGGCGGGCAGGGCCACGGCCCGCTCCAGCGGCAGCGCCGGTGCCCGGCGGGGGCGGCTCGGGCGCGCCGGTACCAGGTGGGCGGTCAGCTTCATGAGCCGGTAGGTGCGGGCGGCCCAGGTTTGGGTGCGGGCGAAGGCGTAGCCGGCCTGGCTCATGGCCTGGCGGGCGGCGGGATGAGCGTGCAGGTACTCCACGGCGCGGGCTAGGCCGTTGGCGGTAGCCTCGGGGGTAGTAACGGGTACCTTAATGGCGGCTGCGGCCGGAATAAAATCGTGGGCTCCCTGGTGGTCGAGGGTAATGATGGGCAGACCGGTGGCCATGGCCTCCAGAAACTGCGAAGCGAAAGAGTCGCGTAGGCTGCCGAACAGGAACACATCGTGCTCCAGAAACGCCTCCCGCGCTTCCAGCCAAGATACTGCCCCGCGCCACGTTACGCGGTCTGTAAGGCCGTATTGGGCAATCCAGCCCGGCACCAGCGGCCCCAGCGGCCCATCCCCCACGATGGTCAGGTGAAAGGAAATGCCCGGATTAACCCGCGCCAGAGCCTCCAGCACCAGCACCAAGGCCTTGCGCGGATACAGCCGGGCCAGCCACAGCAGCCGCAGCACCGGCCCCGGGCAGCGCTGCGGAGCGGCCGCCGGAAAGTACGATTCGGGCAGGCCAGTATCCAGAAACAGCTCGACCCGGCGGGCGCCGAGGCGGCGGGCCAGGGCGGCCGTTTCGGAGTTGGCCGCCAGCACCAGGGTAGCGTGGCGCAGGGTCTGGCGCACGTTGGGGTCGAAGGTCATCAGCAGCCAGCTGATGGCGTTGCGCAGGGTTTCAGTTTTAAACCAGTCGGGAATAAGGGGACGAAAAGCGGCCGGGGCCTGCTGCCCCCCGCCCACGGGCCCAAAAATCAGGGGCTTGCCCAGGCGCCACAGCCAGGAGCCCATCTGCAGACTGCCGTAGGTAACGTGGTGCACGTAGTCGAAGGTTACCGTCTGGCTGAGCTGCCGCGCCTGCCGCCAGGCCTGGTACTGCCATACCATATAGTGCAGGTACACCCCAAACTGCCAGCGGTACAGAAACTGCACCCAGGCCGGCACCGCCACAAACAAAAATCGCAGCTGTCCGGCGGGCAGCTCGTGGCCCTGTTCCGCCAGAAAGGCGGCAATGTTGGCCTGCCCATCGGGGGTAGTAAGGCACCAAACCCGGTGCCCGCGCCGGGCGGTTTGCCAGGCCCAGTTGAAGCCGTTGCTGTCCTCGCCCCCGTGGGCCGGGTTGCAGGCATAGGCCGATATCAGAGCGTTCATACCAGTTGGGTGTGCAGAATGGGAGGCGAGGAAACCGGAGCCGGCGGGGCCGGTGGCGGGGTAGCGGCGCGGGGCACAAGGCGGGCCGTGAGGCGCCGTGCTTTGGCCGTGAGGCGTCCCCACAAAAACTCCCGGAACCGCTGCTGGTCGCGGCGGCGGTCAGGTAGCACGAAGGCGGGGTGGCGCAGGGGAAACTCCAGCTCAGAGGTTGGGATGTCGGCAAACTCGTCGGTGGCGTCCAGTGTGTGCGTGCCCTGCTCCCCGAACCCGATGTTGCCCACCAGGTTCACGGCCGGCACTATGCACAGGCCCGAGTGCGCCGCTACCGTAAAGTGCCACTGGTAGTCCCACACGTCGGGGGGCTGGGGCAGGCCCACCACACTCCGGATTTTGCTGAGCCGGTAGCGGTTTTCGAGCCAGGAGCTGTAAAGGCCGCGCAGCTTTCCCTGGGCCGCCAGCTGGTGGTACTGGCTCAGGTGAAAATCGTAGAGGTGCCAGGCCCGGCGCCAGGTAGCCCAGCCCCAGCTATTTACCTGGGTAGAGAAAAAGTACGAATCGGCGCCGGCGGGTTGGGGCCGCCGGGCTTCCCGGCTGAAGTTGTTGCCCCCGATGTGAAGCACCCGGGTATCGTGGCGGTAATGGACCAGCAGCTCCTCGCAGAACCGGAAAAACGAAGGCGCCGGCACGCAGTCGTCTTCCAGAATGATGCCGGCCTCTTCGTGCTCAAAAAACCAGTTCAGGGCGCTAGCCGGGCCTACGCCGCAGTTCAGGTTGCTGGTCCGAAACAGGGTAAATACCTCGCAGGGCCAATCGACATGGGCTACCTCGGCGCGGGCCGCGGCGCAGCGGGCGGCGTCTTCGGGGTGGGTTGCCCGGGGGCCGTCGGCGGCAATATAGAGGCGCGTGGGCCGGGCCCGGCGGATGGCGTCAAATACGCGCCGGGTGGTATCGGGGCGGTTGAAGATGAGCAGCAGCACCGGCGTGTGCAGCGGTGCGGCGGCAGGAGCCGCGGCATCAGGAGTGGACAGCATGCGGAGAGGGGGCTTGAGGAGCAGAATACGGAAGCCGGACCAGGTCTTCATCGGCCCGGGGGAAGGCCGGGGAAGCGGCAGGGGCCGCCGCGGTAACGGGCGCGGCCAGGGCCAGCGTAAGCCCGATCAGGCCGTAGAGGTAGGGCGGCCAGTCGTAGGAAACGCCGTAGAGCAGGCTGCACCCAACGTAGCACACCAGGGCTGCCGTAGCCGGGCTCAGGGGTACTGGCTGCCGCACCCGCTGCCAGAGCTGAACAATAGGCACGGCAATTACCAGCAGCAGGCCCAGCACCCCGAAGTAGAACAGCCGGTCGAGGTAGAAGCTGTGGAAGTGGTGGCCCGTGCGGTCGGCCCACACGGGGGTGTCGCCGTCGCCGTAAAACTGCACGGGCAGTTCAAATCCCTCCAGGCGCAGGCCCAGAATGGGGTGCTCCTCCACAAAAGGCTGGTAGGTTTCTATCTGCTGCAGGCGCCAGCTGCCAGTACCCTGCTTGTCGGCGTGCTCAATATCTTCCAGGCTGGTTTCCAGCCGGCGCAGTACCTGTGGGTTATCCAGCATCAGCGCCGTACCGCCCAGCACAACCGCAAGCAGGGGCATAAGCACCACGGGCAGCAGGCGGTTCAGACTCAGGCGCGCGCCCTCTACCCGGCCCGTGGCTACCAGCAGCCCGTTCAGGGCCAGGGCCAGAATCGTGGTGAGCCAGACGGTGCGGTGCTGCAGAAACACAATCAGGCCCACAATCAGGAAAAACAGGCCCAGGCGCAGCAGTCCGCCCCGGGTCAGGTAGTGGTTGAAGTAGTATAGGGCCAGCAGCAGCAGCAGAAACGCCGAGGTTACATCAAAGCCCCGCTCGTTTTCCAGGAAGGCCGAAACGCTCAAGGCGTCAGGGTGATACAAGGCCAGGTTGATGACCAGCCCGACCAGCAGCAACCCCATGAGCAGAGGAATCGGGAGGGGGTAGCGGCGGTAATAGGCGTACAGGCCGAAAATGGGCAGCAGCGTCAGCAGCTTGGCGAATACGTGCGGGTACACGAAAGGCGTGCCCCAGCCATTGTACGACTCCAGGGCCAGGGCCGCAGTGGCGGCCAGCGTCAGGAGTAGCCACCGCCGCATTACCGGGCTCAGGTAGCGGAAATACCGCCCAATCAGCAATAGCGAGAAGCCCGTGATGGCGTAGCTGTAGAGGCCCAGGCGGGGGTCGTCAGGATCGGGAAACACGAAATCGGTGAAGGCCCGGTCGGTGGCTACCACCACCAGTGCGGGCAGCACATGGCGAAAGCGCAGACTGATTTTCATAGCTCAAGCACGGGAATGCGGGGTGCTACCGGGGCGGGGGTGGAGAACGGGTTGGTGTCCTGGGCGGCGGCTTCGTACACGGCGCGGGTGCGGCGGGCCGTCTGGGGCCAGCTGAAGTCGAGCAGGCGCAGCTGGCCCACCCGCACCAGGTCCTGGCGCAGGGCGGTATCCAGCAGCAGACGCTCCAGCTGCTGGGCCAGCTCGGCGGGCTGGTGCGGGTGGTGGTACAGGGCCGCGTCCTGGGCTATTTCCGGAAAGCAGGAGGCACTACTCAGCACTACCGGGCACTGCTGCCCGAAGGCCTCCAGAATGGGCAGCCCGAAGCCCTCGTACTGCGAGGGAAACACGAACACCAGGGCCTGGCGGTATAGCTGGTTGAGCTGGGCATCGGACACGGGCCCGAACTGGTGGGCGCGGCCTGCCCATCCGGCGCGCTGCAAGTGCTCCTGCTCCGGGGACGTGAAGGGGCCGCCCCCAGCGCATACCAGGTGCAGGTCGGCCGCTACGGCCGGGGGGAGCAAGGCCAGGGCCTCTACCAGGCAGCCAAAGTTCTTGTACAGGGCCCGGCTGCCGGTAAACAGCACGTAGCACGCCGGCAGGGGTAGGGCCGGGCCGGGGTGCGAATACTCGCGGCCGGCGTAGCCGTGGGGTACCACGCATACCCGCTCGGGTGCTACCGGCAGCAGGCGCAGCACATCGGCGCGGGTGTTTTCCGAAACGGTGATAATGCGGCTGGCCCGCCGCACAATGCGCTCCAGCACTTTCCCGTCGCGGTCGGGGTAGTACTGCGGAAACAGGGCCGGAATGGTATCGTGGAGGGTAATGACCAGGGGCCGGTCATCGAGCAGCTCCAGAAAGTAGTCGTCGTCGGTGAGGGTGGGATGAAAAACATCGTACTCACCCCGGCGCAGTGCCCGCACCGAGGCCCGGTGGTTGAAATACCGGATAACGCGCCAGCGGCCCCGCAGCGGCACGTTGGGCAGAAAAGTTCGGTGGTGGGAGTAGCTTCCGTCGCGGAGGTACAGGTTGTTGCTTAGGGTTACGGCCAGCTCCGCCTGCCAGCTGGCGTGGCAGAGCAGCTCGTGATGGTAGCGCGTAATACCCCCGAAGTCCTGCAGTGTGAAGGCCTGATGATCGTAGAGTACCCGCATAGCTATACCAGTTCGGTTTCCGGATCGGGGAGTAAGGCCGGGTGGGGGCGGCGCGGGGCCGCCGGCGCGGCAACCGGAGCCGGCTCACCATCGAGGCGGGCCAGGCGGGCGGCAAACGCGCGAAGCAGCTGCTGGGCGCGGCCCGGGCTGTGCGGGCCTTCCTGCAGGCGGGCCAGCAGGCGGCGCAGTACACTGCGCAGGCGGGCGGGCGGAGCTCCTACAGCCAAGGCACCCAGCAGCAGCGCCCCAGTCAGCATTTCAACCAGCAGCACCGAGGCGGGCACGGTACCGGGCGGCAGCAGCAACCGAACGGCCGCAATACCCGCCGCCACGGCTACCCCCGCCAGCAGGCCGGGCACGTACGAGCCCAGCACCTCGGCCGTCCGCACGGCCAGCACCCGCCGCATCAGCAGCAGGTAGAGCACCGTCCGAATCACTTCGCCGGCCACTACCGCGCCAGCCACGCCCAGCAGCCCAAACCGACTTAGCCCGAAGAACAGGCCCGTGAGCAGCACGGCGTAGCCCAGGTTCAGCCACAGCTTGGGCGTGAGGGTAGCGGTAGCATCGCACACTACCCCGGCAAACATCGTCACCATACTCAGGCCAAAGGCCGCGCACACCACCCGCAGAATTGGGATGGTAGCCGTCCAGTTGGGGCCCAGCATCACCCGCACGATTTCGGGCGCGGCAACGGCCGCGCCGGCACAGATGGGCAGTACCAGGGTAGCAATCAGGGTGATGCTGCCCAGGTACACCGTTTTCAGCCGCGCCCTGTCAGACTGCAGCTGGCTGAAGGACGGGAAAACCACCTTCGATACGCTGGTGGTCAGCATGTACACGGGCAAGCCAATCAGCTGCCAGCCCCGGCTGTAAATGCCCAGGGCAGCCGCGCCCAGCAGCCGGCCAATCAGCAGGGTATCGAGGGAGCCGGTAATAAACTCCAGGAAGCTGATGGCCGACATACGGCTGCCGTAGGCCAGCAGGGGGCGGTACGTGGCCCAGTCGAAGAGCGGGCGAATAGCGTGGCGCTCAGCGGCGTAGCTCAGCACCGTCAGAAGCAGGCCCTGCCCCAGCGTGGCGGCTACCAGGCTCCAGACTCCGTATCCCTGTAGCGCCAATCCGATGCCCAAGCCACCGTAGCTGAGCACATAGGAAGCTACCTCCATCAGGGCCATGGCCCGGAACTGCATCCGGCGGCGCAGCAGGCTCAGGGCCGTAGCATTGAGGCCCGTCAGGAGCAGGCCGGCGGCCAGCACCCGCACCACGGGCACTACCTCGGGCTGGCGTACCAGGCCGGCCGCCAGGGGGGCACCCAGCACCAGCAGCCCGGCAAACACCAAGCTCAGGGCCACCGACGAGGTGAAGGCTGCCCGAATATCGTTGCGGGTAATGTCGGGCTTCTGAATAATGGCCTGCTCCATGCCCATCTGGGCGAAGTAGGAGCCAAACCGCAGAATTACGCCGGCCAGCGCCACCAACCCAAAGGCCGCCGGACTCAGCAGGCGGGCCATGGTTGCGGTGTAGCCGATTTGAAGCAGGGAAGTGGTAAGAGTTGCCGCAGTCGTCCACTTGACGCCCTGTACGGCGGCGGTGGTGAGGTTAGGAGCAGAAGATGCCATAAGGCTATCCGGGTAGAAAGGTAGGGGAGCAGCGCACGGGAGTACGGGAGGGGAATTGGGCCGGAAAACAGCGGGCATGGCCAGCGGCTCCCCGGTGGGCCGGAAGGAGGCAGGATGGGTAGGGAAAGGGCAGCCGGCTACCTAGTAGCCGTAGGCATAGGCCTTTTCCTTGTGGCGGTATTCGTAGGTTTTGGTGAAGTGCATATCATTGATGACGATGTAGATATGCTTTACCTTCTGCTCGCGGTGCAGCTCGTTGATTTGGGCAATCAGGCCCTTGTCGGTGTAGTTCTGGCGCACCACGTAAATGTTGGCATCGAGGTGGCGCAGCAGCATAAAGAACTCCGAAACGTAGCCCGAGGGTGGGGTATCTACAATCACGTAGTCGTACTGCTGGCGCAGCTGGGCCAGCAGCTCCTCCATGCGGGTGCTTTCCAGCAGCTCGGTGGGGTTAGCCGGAGTCGGGCCGCAGCACATGACGTCCAGGTTGCGCACGCCCGAGGGGTGGCGGCTTTCCTCCAGGCTGCTCAGCCCCATCAGGTAGCTGCTCAGGCCATGCTCGGCGCAGGCTTTGTCCAGCTGAAAGTAGCTCGCCACCGTGGGGCGGCGCAGGTCGCACTCCAGCAGCAGCACCTTCCGGCCGCTCTGGGCCATTTCAGCTGCCAGGTTTACTGAGCAGAAGGTTTTGCCTTCGCCCGGCACCGAGGAGGTAACCCCGATAAGCTTCTTATCGAGGCCGGCGGCCAGGTACTGCAGGTTCACCCGAATGGAGCGGAACGACTCGGGCAGGGGGCCTTTGGGGTCGTGCAGCATGTTTTCCTTATCCTGCTTACTGCCGTGGGCTACCACGCCCAGCAGCGGAATAGCGGTAATGCGCGAAAGGTCCTCCTTGCTCTGGATGCGGCGGTTGGCCTTGTCCAGCAGCAGGGTAAGGCCCAGGGGCAGGCCCAGTCCGGCTACCAGAGCAATCAGCAGCACTACCCCCGGCTTGGGCGCGGTAGGCGTATCGCCCTGCATGCCGGCCGCATCCACTACCTTCTTATCGGTGGCGTTGGTGGCCAGGGCAATGGCGGCTTCGGCCCGCTTCTCAATCAGGAACTGGTAGTTTTTGTCGTTGAAATCGGATTTGCTTTGCAGCGAGGCCAGCTGGCGCTCATTTTCCGGCATCTGGCTCATGCTGCCCCGTACCCGTGCAAGCTGGGCGTCCAGGTCGCGCAGGGTAATGTCGGCGGCGCGGGTCATATTGGCCAGGGTCTGGGTCAGGGTTTCCTTGGCTACCCTGATGCGCTCATTCAGCACCGTGACCATAGGGTTTTCAAAGCTGGCATTCACGCCCAGGGCTGCCCGCTGGCTGTTCAGGTCGGTGAGCTGCAGAATCAGGTTGTTGACTACCGGATCCTCTATACCCACGCTGCTGGGGGCCACAATCTGGGTGGTGCCCTGGTTTTCGCGCAGGTAGCTGAGCATGTTCTGGTAGTACTTGCGGTTGGTGGCCACTTTGGCCCGCATCATTTCCAGCTCGCCCTGCTGCTGAATACCGCGCGCCGACTGGGCGCTGGCATCTACTACCCCCCGGGCCGCCCGAAACGAGCTCAGGGCCGCCGTGGAACGCCGCAACGAATCAGAGAGGTGGCCGATTTCCTTGTCGAGGAAGGCTACCGTTTTCTGCCCGGTCAGGTTCTTGCTAAGCAGGTCGTTTTCCACGTAGCTCTGCATCAGGGTATCCAGAAACTGCACCTCTTTCTGGGGCACGGCGCCCTTGCTGGTCAGCTCAATAATGCGCGATTCCCGGTCGATGGGCTTGATGGACAAATGCTTACTATACTCGGCAATCAGGCTGTTATGGTCGCGCAGCACCACAAAGTAGCGCTCCGCCGAACTTCCGGCCGGGTAGCCTGGCTCGGGCAGCAGCACGGCCGTAAGCAGGGGGTGACGGAGCGTGTCGCCGAGGCGCACGGTTTCGTTCAGGTGCACATCCAGCACCTCCCGCACCAGCTCGCCGGTTGGTAGGCTGTAAAGCTTGCCTTCGTCGGCGTCGGCCCTGAGGGTAAACCGGCCATCAGGCTGGGGCTCGATGTAAATACGGACTCCCGTGAGCTGGGGGGTATTGGGGTCGGGCACCAGCCGGAAGGGCACGGCCCCGGCCGGCCGCTCCCGCACCTGCACATCCTTGAGCGTGTTAAGCCAGGTGGTGGGGGCAGCGTAGTAGGCCACGTTGAACGGCAGGCGGTTGAGGGCCTGCCCCACCATATCGGCCGAGGTCAGCAGCCCGATTTCGTCTTCCATCTTTGTGCCCTTCTCCTTCACCTCCAGGATTTTGAGCAGCTCCTGGGCCTGCTTCGAGCCTGTGCCCTGGTCGCCCAGCAGCATGGTGGCCCGGAAGGCATATACAGGCTCTTTCACCCGCAGGTAGAGAAAGGCCAGCAGACCCGCCAGCAGCAACGACGCCAGAAACAGCGGCCACCGGTTGCGCAACCGGAACAGCAGCTCGTGCAGATCAACTTCGTCGGAGGGAGTGTGTGGACGTGTTTCCATGCCAGAACAGGTTAGGTGAGAGGAGCGCGGGAAAGGGGGAAGGACAGGCTTAGAAAACCTTCAGGTAACTCAGAATCAGGGCCAGGGCCGAAACGCCCGAGAACACCAGGGCCAGGTTGGTGGCATTGCCCCGGTCGGTGCGGGCCTTCAGGGGCTCCACGTACAGGGCATCGTTGGGCAGCAGGTAGAAGTAGGGGGAGCTGAGCAGGGCTGGATCAGTGAGGTTGAGCAGCACCACCTCCGAGCCTTTGGCCGTCTGCCGGATCAGCTTCACGTTGTTGCGGTTGCCGAACTCGGTTAGGTCGCCGGCCAGGCCCAGGCCCTCCAGCACGGTGCACTGAGCGTTGTACACAAAGTAGCGGCCCGGATTGCGCACCTCGCCCAGTACCGTTACCTTAAAGGAGAGCAGCTTCACCAGCACGTTGGCGTCGCGCACGTAGCGGGCCACCTGCAGCTGGGTCTGGGTCTGGGCTTCCTCCACCGTGAGGCCCTGCACCTTCAGCTTGCCCACGGTGGGTAGGTTAATGGTGCCGGCCTCATCCACGGAGTAGCCCGTCAGGTACAGGTTGCCCGGGTCGCCGTTGAACACGGCCCGCGAGTCCACGGTGTTGAACAGGTCGTTGAGCTGGGGCTGCACGCTCTGCACCCGAATGCTGAGCACGTCGCCGGGCTGGATGCGGTAGCGCTGCGGGGCATTGTCAGTGGCTACCGGCGTGCGCGCGTTGTAGTTTTTGCCCTGCAGATACGGTAAATTCTTCTGGGATACGCAGCCCGTGAGGGCTGGCAAAACAAGCAGTAAGGACAATAACAGAGTACGACCGAAGCGGTAGAACGTGGGGAGCATAGCGGCAGGGGGAGAGGAGTGAGGCAGGGAGAGCAGCTACCGGCGAAAAGCAGAGAGAAGATGAAAAAGAAGGAAGTTGGGTAAAAACTGCATGGAATATTTCCATAAACGTATTGGATGTAATCTATAATAACAAGGAATATTAAAATTATTTCGATAATTATTAGTATTTGTACAGGCAACGCAATTTAGGTCCTGGCGGTTGTGGTGGAGCCGTATTTCAGCGGGTCTAGGGTTAAGGCGCTACCTTGCCCGCCTGAACTTGCGTATGCCTGCCCATGAAAATTCTGCTGGTTGAAGACGAACCGAAAGTGGCCTCCTTTCTGCATCAAGGCCTGACGGAGCAGCACTACACCGTTGACCTGGCCGCCGATGGCCTGCTGGGCCTGCGCTTGGCCCAGGCCGGCGGCTACGACCTACTGATTCTCGACACGCTGCTGCCCGGCCTGAGCGGGCTGGAGGTGTGCCGCCAGGTGCGGGCCCAGGACACTAGTGTGCCCATTCTAATGCTCACGGCCCTGGGCGAAACCGACGACAAAATTCGGGGCCTCGATGCCGGAGCCGATGACTACCTGGTCAAGCCCTTCGCCTTTCAGGAGCTGCTGGCCCGCATCCGGGCCCTGGCCCGCCGCCGCCACGAGTCGCCGGCGGCCGAAGCCGTACTGCGCCTGGCCGACCTTACCCTGGACCCCGTGCGCAAGGTTGTGCAGCGGGCCGGGCAGGTAATTCAGCTGACCGCCCGCGAGTTTGCCCTGCTCGAGTACCTGCTGCGCAACCAGAACCGTGTAGTCTCGCGCGTTGATATTCTGGAGCACGTCTGGGAAACGTCCTTCGATACCGGCTCTAACGTCATCGACGTGTACATCAACTTCTTGCGCAAAAAGCTCGATAAAGATTTTACCCCCAAGCTGATCCACACCCTGGTAGGCATGGGCTACGTGATGAAGGAAGACTGATTCAGTTGCCAGGAGTGAGTTGTCAGTTGTGAGTTGCCGGTTGCCAGTTCTCAGCCGATGCGCCACAATGCCCTCTATCAGCATATTCTCCCACAACTCACCCCTGTTAACTCGTAACTGGCAACCAGCAACCGGCAATTCACAACCGACAACTGATCCATGACCATCCGTACGCGCCTGACGCTGCAGTTCGCCCTTATTCTGGCCGTTACGCTGCTGCTGTTTTCGGTGGCCATTTACTACTTCACCTACACCTCCAGGCGCGACTTCTTCAGTGAAAGCCTGTTTGCCCGGGCCCGGATTGTGGCGCACGTTTACCTGGACGGTACCAACCGCGCCGACGAAGTCAGCCGCGCCTCCTACCGGCGCTACCTGCGGCAATTCTACCGGACCCTGCCCCAGGAGGAAGTGCGCGTATTCGATGCCCGCAATCAGGTAGTGTTCAAGGAAGGGCGCGACGGCCCGGAGCCCGTGCCGCAGGAGCTGCTGGCCGCTGTGCGCGAAGAAGGTCGGGAAGTAGTTCAGGAGCGCGACTATCGCCAGACGGTGGGCATGCTCTACCGCGACGCCCGGCGCGGCGACTTTGTGGTGGTGGCCTCCTCGGTGGATGCCGACAGCCGCCAGAAAATGGGCGACCTGCTGACGGTGCTGGTAACGGGCCTGCTGGCTTCCTTCGTGATAGTGGGTATTGGCGGATTTTTCTTTGCCGGGCAGGCCCTCAAGCCCATGCAGCGCATTATTCAGGAGGTGGATAGCATTACGGCCTCCGACCTGCACCGCCGCCTGTCTCAGTCCGATGGGCAGGATGAGGTGTCGTTGCTGGCGCAGCGCTTCAATAGCCTGCTCAACCGCCTCGAAACCGCTTTTGCTGGGCAGCGCACCTTTGTCCGCGACGCCTCCCATGAGTTGCGCACCCCCCTCACGGCCATCATCGGGCAGCTGGAGGTGGCCCTGCTGCAGCAGGAGCGCAGCACCCAGGAATACCGGCGTGTGCTACAGAATACCCTCGACGCGGCCCGCCTGCTCAAGGACCTCACCAACGGTCTGCTGCAGATTGCCCGCGCCTCCGACGACCCCTCGCAGGTGCCCCTGAGCCTGATCCGGGTAGATGAGCTACTGCTCCAGGCCCACGAGGAGGTCCACCGCCGCCACCCTACCTGCCGCATCGACCTGGAGTTCAGTGAGCCCGCCGACAACCGGCGCCGGGTGCCCTACGGGGTGCCCGGCAACGAACCCCTGCTGCTGTCAGCCTTTCTGAACATTTTAGAAAATGCCTGCAAGTTTTCGGCCGGATGCTCCGATCCGGTGGTGGCTACGCTCACGGCCTCGCAGAGCCGGGTGCAGCTGGTGGTGCGCGACAAGGGGGTAGGCATGACGGAGGCCGACCGCCAACAGGTATTTGTGCCCTTCTTCCGGGCTGAAACTGTGCGCAACGTGCCCGGACACGGTATTGGGCTACCCCTCACCGCCAAAATCATGGACCTGCACGGGGGGCACGTGTACGTGGAAAGCCAGTTGGGCCAGGGCACAGCCGTCACCCTCGACCTGCCAGCTGCGGTGGTGTAGGGGCATGGCCGGCAGGTATCATTTTCCCCGGTTTCAACCCCGCCGCTAAGGTCAGTTTCTGGTTTTAATTTGCTTTTAACGTGCTTTTAATTGGGTCTTAACAACTGAGCTGTAGCATTGCATACACTCGGAGGTGCCCCTGGGCTACCTCCGAAACTGTTCGCCCGCCTCAACTCCCCTCCCGTATGTTAAAGACTCCTTCGGTTACCGAAGCACCGGTGCTTCAGCAACCGCCAAATGTGCCTACCTCGCCTTTCCAGACGCTGGGTAAAGACCTGCCCGCCGGGCTGGTGGTATTTCTGGTGGCCCTGCCCTTGTGCCTGGGCATCTCCCTGGCTTCGGGCGCTCCGCTGCTGGCGGGCATCATAGCGGGTATTATAGGGGGAGTAGTGGTATCTTGGGTCAGTGGCTCCCAGCTGAGCGTAAGCGGCCCGGCCGCCGGCCTCACGGCCATTATTCTCTCGGCCCTGAGCACGCTGGGCTCTTTCGAGGCCGTGCTGGCGGCCACCGTGCTAGCCGGGGTGCTGCAGTTGGTGCTGGGGGTAGCCAAGGCCGGTATCATCGGGCTTTACTTCCCTACCTCCGTTATCCGGGGAATGCTGGCTGCCATCGGCCTGATCCTGATTCTGAAGCAGATTCCGCACTTTGTAGGCGCTGACTCAGACTACTTCGAGGACATGGACTTCCTGCAGTTCAACGGGCAGAACACCTTCTCGGCCATTCAGTCGGCCATGGGCGGTATCAGTGCCGGCTCGGCACTGGTGGGGCTGGTTTCACTGGCCATTCTGCTCTCCTGGGATACGCTAAGCAAGCACGTTGCCTTTCTGCGGCTGGTGCCGGGGGCCCTGGTGGTGGTGGTGATTTCCATAGGCCTGAACAGCCTACTGGATGTGGCCGCGCCCGTACTTCGTATTCGGCCCGAGCACCTGGTAACCCTGCCCTCTATTACGGCCTGGCAGGATTTCACCCGCATCTTCACGTCCCCCGACTGGGCTGCCTTCCAGCGGCCTGCCACTTACACTGTGGCCTTCACCATTGGCATTGTGGCCTCCCTGGAAACCCTGCTGAGCGTGGAAGCCGTGGACAAGCTGGACCCCCACAAGCGGGTGACGCCCACCAACCGCGAGCTGCTGGCCCAGGGGGTAGGCAACATCCTGAGCGGCCTGCTTGGGGGCCTGCCCATGACGGCGGTTATCGTGCGCAGCTCGGCCAACATCAACGCTGGGGGCCAAACCCGCATGTCGGCTTTCTTTCACGGGCTGCTGCTGCTCACCAGCCTGCTGTTCCTGGAGCCCGTACTGAACCGGATTCCGCTCTCGGCGCTGGCCGCCGTGCTGCTGATGGTGGGTTTCAAGCTCACGAAGCCCTCCCTGTACCGCACCCAGTGGAAGCTGGGCTGGCAGCAGTTTCTGCCCTTCATCGTCACGATTATTGCCATCCTTTTCACCGATCTGCTGAAGGGCGTAACCGTGGGGCTGGTAGTAGGTATCTTCTACATTCTGAAGGCCAACTACGAGTCGGCGTATTTCCTGAGCCGGCCAGCCTCGCAGGCCGGTGGGCCCATACACCTGAAATTATCGGAGCAAGTCTCGTTCCTTAACAAGGCCAGCATCGTAAAAGTACTTGACGAGCTTCCGCCTAACTCCCAAGTGCTCATTGATGGGTCCGATTCATCCTTTATCGATTACGATGTGCTGGAAGCAATTGAGAACTTCCGGCTCTCGGCCCCTGAGCGCGGTATTGGGCTGGAGCTGCGCGGCATTCAGCAAGTACATGTGCTGGGGCACTAGCCGACACGGGTGCTGAAGCGGCCCGCGAGTTGCCTGACCAGACCCACATTGTTCCCCTCATTTACCTCTCCACTTTTCCCTGCATATGAAAGGCATCGAGCCAATTCTGGAAAATAACCGCAAATGGGTTAGCGAAAAGCAAGCCCAGGACCCCGATTTCTTCAACCGCCTGGCCAATGGGCAGAAGCCGAAGTACCTGTTCATCGGGTGCTCGGATTCGCGCGTGCCGGCCTCTGCCATTACCGGCACCGGCCCCGGCGAGATGTTTGTGCACCGTAACATCGCCAACATGGTGGTGAACACCGATTTCAACCTGCTTTCGGTGCTGCAGTACGCCGTGGAGGTGCTCGGTGTGGAAGACATTATGGTGGTAGGCCACTACGGCTGCGGTGGGGTAGCAGCAGCGGCCGATAACAAGCAGTTTGGCCTGATTGACAACTGGCTGACCAACATTCGCGACGTAATCCGGGTGCACGAAACGGAGTTCCTGGCCATTTCCGACGAGGCGGCCCGCCTGCGCCGGCTGGTAGAGCTGAACGTAATGGAGCAGGTGCGCAACCTGGCCAAAACCAGCATCATCCAGAACGCCCGTAAAGGTGCCAAGCCCCCGCGCCTGCACGGACTGGTATATGATATCAAGGAAGGCCTGCTCAAGGACCTCAAGGTAGAGGACGACCTCATCACGGAGCTGGAGCACATCTACGGCACGCAGGCCGCCGACGAAGCCGCCGCGCCTGCTGCGCCGAGCGGCACGCCTGCCCGCTAGATACCGAAAAACCGGTGCGCCGGGGCAGTAGCTCCGCGCACGTAGCATCATCGGGCGTAGTCTGAGGGGAGTGCGCTTTCGATGTGTGGAACCGCCGCGTCCTTTGGATGCGGTGGTTTTTTGCGTGTATGCGTACCGTCTCGTACCCGAATAGCGCCCATCGGGAGGAAAAGCCGGCCCAAAACCCTGACCGGAAAGTATAGCGGTTTCCTAGCATGAAGTTCGTGTGGGCACTGGGCAGTTGTACTTAAGTCAAATTCCTATGAAAAAGCTACTCTTTGTAGTTAGCTGCCTGCTGGTGCTAAGCGTTTCCCCGGTGCTTGCCCAGGAAGCCCCCGCGGTTGTGACTGCGCAACTAGGGCAGGACAACGGGCGCCTCTACGTTTCTGTTTCTACTGGAAGCGGGCCCGCGCAAACCCAGAAATTCGTGCCTGCCAAGAGCCAGACCTATGGTCAGATGGTCGCCGAACAGTCTCAGAAGCTGGTTAGCACCTACATAAAGCAGGGCTATGTGCTACAGGGCATCATTCCGGGTGGCCAGATGGGCAACGGCAATAGTAGCAGCACTCTAATCTTCGTGAAGTCCGCGCCAGTAAGCCGTTAAGTCAATCAGGTGTTGCCCTGACCTAACCCTGGCACATCGGTCCTGCGTAGGCTGCGTAACCAACCTGTGTACCGATGAACGCCATTTATTTCAATGAGTACGGCCCCGCCGAAGTGCTACGCTACGGCCAGCTGCCTACCCCCATGCCCCAGCCCAACCAGATTCTGGTACGGGTGCGAGCCAGCAGTGTGAATCCCGTGGACTGGAAAATTCGGCGCGGCGACCTGAAGCTTATTACCGGGCAGAAGTTTCCCAAGATTCCGGGCCGCGACGTAGCCGGGGAGGTAGCCGCTGTGGGGGCCAACGTGACGCGGTTCAAGCCAGGCGACCGGGTGTACGGCATGCCCAACGATGGCGCCGGCAATGCCAACGCCGAATACGCTCTGTTGGCTGAATCGGTGGCGGCCTTCATTCCCGAAAAGCTCAGCTTCGAAGAAGCCGGGGCCGTGCCCCTGGGTGCCCTCACGGCGTTGCAGGGCCTGCACGACTACGGCCAGCTACTCTCCGGCGACCGGGTGCTGATTAACGGCGCGGCTGGTGGGGTAGGAGTATTTGCCGTGCAGATTGCCCGGGCTCTGGGGGCAGGCGAGATAACCGGCGTCTGTGGCCCCGACAACGCTGAGCTAGTGCGCGGCCTGGGTGCCGACCGGGTCCTCAACCATCGGGAGCACGACTTTACGAAAGACCTGAGCCGCTACGACCTGATTTTTGATGCCGTGGGCAAAAGCAGCTTCACGGCCTGCCAGGGCGCCTTGCGTCGTAATGGGCGCTACGTAACCACTACCCCCGATCCGGTTGCCGTGGTGGCCGATAAGCTGGCTTCCGCGTTTTCCACCAAATCGGCGCATGTGTTCATGGCCAAGGAACGCGGCACCGATCTGGCTCTGATTTCGGCCTGGCTGCAGGCGGGCGCCATCCGCGTCGTCATCGACAAAACCTTTCCGCTCCCGGAAACAGCCGAAGCGCACCGCTACAGCGAAACCGGCCGCGCCGCCGGCAAAATCGTGCTAACGGTGGACTAGCCTCCCCGGAAGAACGTCATTCCGAGCTGGCTGGAGCTCTCACCAGCTGGTGTTGCCACAGTAACCCAGCTTAAGCCGGGTGGAACTTCCCGGCCAGCTCGGAATGGCTTTCTTTATTGGCTGCCCGGCCGGCCACCTGTTGGGCAAGTGCCTGCAGCCATAACCCCAGAGGCTTCGGGCCGGCAGAGGGGGTAGGCGGCTTAGTTACTTTCCCGGGTGAAGGCTATCAGCACGGCTCCGGTGGCCATCAGGGCCGCGCCCAGAATGACCTGCCAGGTGACTTTCTCCTTGAGAAAGAATACCGCCAGCAGGATAGAGAAAACCAGGGAAATCTTATCGAAGGACGAAGTGCGCGAAGCCTGCCCCATTTTTAAGGCCTGAAAGGAGAACAAGGAGGAAAGGCAGGTGATAACGCCGGCGGCAATCAGAAACAGCCAGGTGCGCCGGTCAATTTCGGCTACCTGTCCCAGGTGCCCCTGCCAGGCCACTACCCCCCAGGCTACCCCCACAATCAGTACCGACTGTATGGCGAAAGCCACGCTGGATTCAATATTCTTCACGCCTACCTTGGAAAGCGTAACCACCACCGCCGCCGACAGGGCAGCCAGCAAGGAAAACATCCACCACATAAATTTCCGGAAAGAGAAGCTACGAGGATGAGATACGCAGCTCACTGGCATTTAGCTGAAAATCAGATGCCAGGCTGCCAGCTACCTGCCTACGGCTGCCTTAGGGTAGGACCCCAAGTGCGCGGGCTTCCGGAAAGGCACTACCCCGCTTACAGACCGCGCAAAATGGGGTGTTTGGCCTGTACCAAAAGGTAGGCCCCGTAGAGGGTCAGCCCACCAGCCACGGTGCCCAAAACCTCCGGCCCCAACGCCTGCAGGGCGTGAAAGCAGCCCTGCGTATCCCGGATTTCGTTGGCGTTGGCGTGGTGGGCCGCCAGAAAGCAGAAGTGGCCCATGCTGCTCAATACCACGGCCCGGGCACTGTAGCCGATCTGGCCCATCCGGTACACAAGGTGCCGCTGCGCCGACGTCAGTGGGCTGCCGTTAACGTCGGTGTCAAACTTGCCCGACCAGGCCCGGTACAGCTGAAGCAGGCCGGCCCCCAGAATAACTACCCCAATCAGGGCCAGCAGCCCCTGCCCGTGCGGCTGATGCAGCACCTTCTGCAACTCCGACTTGCCGGTTTCCTGTCCTCGCGGCAGGCGGCCATACCAGGCCGTTTTACCCGCGAAAAAAGCCAGTAGGCCATAGAGCAGGGCGCTGAACAGGTAGAACCCCCGGAAAGCCAGCCCGGCCACCGTCAGCCCTCTGCCTTCGGTGTCGAGCAGGGCCTGGGCCAGCCGCCAGGCCACATAGCCTAGCAGGCCAGCCGCTACCAGCCACAGCAGCACCTGGCCCAGGGGCATGTGCTGAATGGTTTCAAACACCTCCTGCTGCCCGGGTGCCGCACTACCCCGCACTCCCAGGGCCGCCATGCCCGCCAGTATTCCCAGTACTAAGTATACAAAACCCAGGGAGGCAAACCCCAGCCGGGCCCAGGCCCTGAGGCCCGCGGCCGGGGTAGGCGGCACAGTACTGACAGCGGAGGCGAGAGAGTTCATCGGAAAGAAGCGCCAGAAGCCTCTTCTACGCGCCCGCCCCGGCGGTTGGTTCGGTCGAGCTGGGTAGGGCAGCACACTGGAACAAAGCCCACGCCTCAAAAGCGCAGTATGCGCCATAGCCTCAGATAGCGCCGGTGGCTGCCGGAGCGGGTCGTTTGGGCGCGGAGCCAAAACGCCATCGGAATTTGGGCTACTGCTGAGCTTGGGTGTCAGAGACTCGGTTGTGCGCAAGATGCTGATAATCAAAAATATAGGAATATGATTTTTATCTATAGTTTATAATTATATTCACTATATATTGTATTATTAATTGTGTAAAGTTGGCTTCGTCATAATATCTTGCCGCATAATACAAAGTATATAGTGTCGTTGTCATGCACGGTTTGAGGAAAATTGAAGAACTGTTTGCCTATGACTCGCTCGTCCAGCTGGCCGGGGAGGTAAAAAAACACGAAGCGGAATACCGCGGGACGCCATTGCAGAGCGCTCAGGAAAATATTCCCTTCGGGCTGTATGTTCTTCAGTTGGCTGAGCAGGGACACCCTTGTTTCTTCGGCCTGAATGCCGAAAATGAGCCTCAGGTGATTACGCTGCCGCTCAGCCAGGCCAGCCGCTTCACGTCCATCGGCTACTATATAAACAGCGAGGCGGGTGCTTTCCGGCTGCACCGCACTACGCTGGCCCTATGGGTCGCCAGCCTGAGCTTCAGCCAGCTGAAGCAATACTACCCCCGCATTTTTGAGGGCAACAACTCTGCTACCATGGTCCTGACGCCCCCCGATGAGTTTGGGGTGCTGGTGCCCCCGGACAACCGCTGGGGCCACCTCCACGCCGATCAGGAGCTGTATGAGCAGGAATTGCAGCAGGTGGCGGCCAAAAGCGGGGTAGTAGTCACCCACAACGAGCAGCAGAACCTGTTTGGCCTTTATCATCGGGGCAACCTGGTGGGGCAAGGCCCCCAGCTGGAGGTAGAGCACCTGGTCAGGCTCATTACCCACCGCCTGAACACGCCCGTGGCCTACCACCCCGTAAAGCAGAAAGTGCTGGACGAGCGCTACGACAGCGCTTTCCCGGCTGATCTGGACAACTTCAGCAACTGGGACGGCGAAATCCGGGAGCACCGGCAGTTCCCGATGGCCAACCTGTTTTACGTGCGCGTGCAGGCCGCCTCCGAAGCCGCCGCCCTTCACATTGCCCGCGAAGAAATTGCCCTGCAGCGCCGCCTCAACCCGGTGCGGGTGGTAGCCCGGGGCCTGCCCTTTGAGATTGACAGCGTACTGATGCTGGACCGGGTGTCGGATGCGGGCTTCTATGAGGTACGCTACCATTTTGTGGCGGCCAACCAACTGGAGCTGGCTTCGGCCTCCTGAACCGCTGGGGGCTGAAAATCGGCCCCTTCGCCCCGACTTTTTCTCCTCTTATCTTTGTTGATTCCCTGCTACCCCCTGCCTTGGGGGTAAGGTATTCATCCGCGAGAATCAGTCAGAAGTGAAAGTTTGTATTGCCGAAAAGCCCAGCGTAGCCCGCGAAATTGCCCAGGTGCTGGGTGCCACCCGCAAAATGGATGGGTATTTTGAGGGCAACGGCTACCAGGTTACCTGGACGTTCGGGCACTTCTGCCAGTTGCGGGAGCCCGAGGACTACCGTCCCGAGTGGAAGCGCTGGAGTATTCATGATTTGCCCATGGTGCCCGAGAACTTCGGCATCAAGCTCATGCGCCGCGACGACGGGGTAGTGCGCCAGTTTACTGTTATCAAAAACCTGCTGGCTAACGCCGAGGAAGTTATTAACTGCGGCGACGCCGGTCAGGAAGGAGAGGTGATTCAGCGCTGGGTGCTGCTGGAGGCCAAGTACCGCAAGCCCACCAAGCGCCTCTGGATTTCCTCGCTGACGGAAGAAGCCATCCGCCAGGGCTTCCAGAACCTGCGCGACGGCTCCGAGTTCGACTCGCTCTACCAGGCCGGCAAAAGCCGCGCCGTCGGCGACTGGCTGCTGGGCCTGAACGCTACCCGCCTGTTTACCCTGAAGTATGCCGCCGGTCAGCGCCAGGTACTCAGCATTGGGCGGGTGCAAACGCCTACCCTGGCCCTGCTCGTGGACCGCTACCACGAAATCCAGAACTTCCGGCCCGAGCCCTACTGGGTGCTGCGCACGGAGTACCGCGGCACCATGTTCAGCCACGTAGCCGTGGTGAAAAAGGGCAAGGACGACGACGAGCCCGACGAAAAGGCCCGCCTGAAAGCCCGTGGCTACTTCTTGACCCAGGAAGAGGCTGACGCCGCTATGGCCGCCGTAAAGGACGTGCCCCTGACGGTAACCAACGTCGAAATCAAGAAGGGGCTGGAAACGCCGCCGTCCTTGTTTGATTTGACTTCCCTGCAGGTGCAGTGCAACAACCAGCTGGGCCTCTCGGCCGAGGACACGCTGAAAACCGTGCAGGCCCTCTACGAGAAGAAGGTGGTGAGCTACCCCCGCGTAGATACCACCTTCCTGCCCGACGACCAGTACCCCAAAATTCCGGGTATTCTACGCGGGCTGGGGGCCTATAACAGCCTCACGGCCCCGCTGCTGGCCGGTAAAATCAAGAAGTCGGGCAAGGTCTTTAATAACAATAAAGTTACCGACCACCACGCCATCATCCCGACCGGGGCCAGCGCCAGCGGCCTAGGCGGCACCGAGCACAGCGTCTATGACATCATCGTGCGCCGTTTCCTGGCCGCTTTCTACCCCGATTGTGAAGTGTCGAACACTACGGTGACAGCCGAAGCGGCGGGCCGCACCTTCCGGGTACGGGGCCGGCAGATTCTGAATCCCGGCTGGCGCGTGGTGTACGGCGACCCGGAAAAACAGCAGGCCCCCTCAGCCCCGAAAGCTGCCGGCGAGGGCGACGACGATGTGGTAAGCACCGTGCTGCCTGCGTTCGAGAAAGGCGAAAACGGCCCTCACAAGCCCCGCCTGGATTCCAAGATGACTCAGCCCCCGCGCGAATACTCGGAGGCCATGCTGCTGCGCGGCATGGAAACCGCCGGCCGCAATGTAGACGATGACGAACTGCGCCAGGCCATGAAAGAAAACGGTATTGGGAGGCCCTCCACCCGTGCCGCCATCATCGAAACCCTGTTCAAGCGGGGCTACATCCGCCGCGACAAAAAGAAGATTGTGCCCACCGCCACCGGCGTGGAGCTGATCGGCCTTATCCGCAACCCCACGCTAAAATCGGCGGAGCTAACGGGACAGTGGGAGAAAAAGCTGCGCCAGATTGAAGGCGGCCAGCTAGATCAGGAGCAGTTTCTGGGCGAGCTAAAGCAGCTGGTGCGTGAAATGGTGCACGAGGTAAAGCAGGATGGCTCGGGCCGGGCCGTAACGGTAACTTCTGCCGACGCCGCTACCCCCGCCAAAGCCGCCAACCCTCGCCCGACACCGGCTGCGGCGGCTACCCCCGCCGTACCCGGCGCGCTGGGTACGTGCCCGGCCTGCGGGAGCGGCCATGTGCTGCGCGGCAAAACGGCCTTCGGCTGCTCGCGCTGGCGTGAAGGCTGCCAGCTGCGGCTTCCTACCCAGTACGAAGGCAAGAAGCTAACTGACAAGCAAGTCGGTGACTTGCTCAAGAAGGGCCGTACTCAAGTTATGCAGGGCTTTCTGGATGATGCCGGCAACAAGTACAGCGCCGCCATCAAGCTCACCCCCCAGCATACCCTGGAGCTGGTGCGTGCCGCCGAAAGCAAGCCTACTACCGCCACCGACCCCGGCCAGATACCCTGCCCGGTGTGCCGCCTGGGCCAGATGCTAAAGGGCAAAAGCGCCTGGGGCTGCTCCCGTTTCCGCGAGGATTGCCAGTTTCGGGTGCCCTTCGAATGGGGTGGCAAAACCCTCACCGACGCCCAGATGAACCAGCTCCTGCGCAAAGGCAAAACCGGCGTCATCCGGGGCTTCATCTCCTTCAAAACCGGCAACCGCTACGAAGCCGCCCTGCAGGTTGGCGCGGAGGGTAGGATTGAGCCGGTGTTTGATAATAAGGGGTAAAATCTGCTATATGCTAAAGACTTATACCGTACTCATTCTCTTGCTATTGTCGGGCCTGACGGTCAATGTTCAGGCACAAGGGAGATTAGCTAATCTGACTACTGACGCCGCAGTTCAGCAGGTAGTAAGGTCGCTAGATGAGAGTTACAAGAATTTTCAGGTGGACTCTCGACTTCGCTTTGAAGACAAGCGGGTGCAACAGCTTTATCAGCGGGAAAAAGTGCGGGCCTGGGAAAAGGCAGATATTGATGGAAATGGATTGCTAGATCTACTCATCACAGGTACTCACTACAATAATAAGAGTAAAGTAATCTGCGTGCTTGATATGAGGGATAGGCTGGTTTTGGAAGAGTTCAGCCGTCAGTTCTACCGGTATTGCCCGGTGGCCCGCATTAAGTATGCGGGCAAACAACCCCTGATTTCATACGCTGATTATGATAAGCCTTTCTTGATTACGGAGCCCTTGAAAAAGAAGGATCGGCAGGAGTTTCTGTTAACTTATCGGTTTGGAGGCTTAATTGAGTATAACCCGACCCCCACGCTGAACATTCAGCCGGATAGTATTCTGTACACCTCACATTTCGCCTACCACGATGTAGAAGAAATTGAAATACGGGTGGAACCTCTCGGTAGAACCAAGTACCATGACTGCGAGTACCCGGTGCTCGATGAGTCTGAGAAGAAGTGCGAAGACTTGACAGCCAAGCTCACTGACACAACGCAACAGCAACTGGTACAACTATTAAACTATCTGGAACCAGATAAGATAAGCCGTGAGTACCGCATTGGCTTCAACCATGTGCCCTATATTACGCTACGTGTAATGTATGCGGATGGGCGGCGCTTACAAGTAGAAGACAAAGGTGGGATAGGGGCGTTCGGCCTGACACGTCTATACGCACTATTAGAGTCGTTGCGTAAAACGCAGGAGTGGGTGCCTGCAAAAAAATAGTCTCCGCCATGAACCCTCAACTCGGCAAAACTCTCGTCATTCTCGGCCTCGTGCTGGTGGCCTTTGGGGTGTTTGTATGGCTGGGTGGGGGTAGTCTGCTCGGCTGGTTCGGGCGGCTGCCGGGCGACATTCGGGTGGAGCGGCCGGGGTTCCGGTTCTACGCACCTATTGTGTCCATGCTGCTGGTGAGCTTGCTGCTAAGCCTGATCATGTGGCTGGTGCGGCGCTTGAGCTAGTGTATATTCGGTAAGTGCAATTAATAGTAGCCTCGGCAGGAGTTGGCCGTTCGGGGTGGGGTGAGCTGCAGGGGTAGGGAAGGTGGGTTGAAGAGAGTACAAAGACACCTGACGGGCAGCATTGGCAACGTTCCCGACAACGATTGCGCAAATAATCAGGGGCTTGGTAGGTAGAATGCGGTGGGTATTCGCCTAACATTAGTGAGGGCTACTTCGGTGCGCCCGGCTGCTCTTTCTTCGACCAATCAAAATTCCCCACCATGAGAAACGCTTTACTAGTGAGTGCCCTGGTGCTGGGTACAACGGTGGCTGCCCAGGCGCAGCAAACCCGCCAGCTTCAGGGACGAGTGCTCGATGGTACCACGGGTGAGGCCTTGCCCGGGGTGACGGTGGTAGTGAAAAATACCACTATTGGCGCTACCACGGATGGGGACGGCAAGTTTACCCTCAGTATTCCGGAAGGTGGGGATGTGGCCCTGACGTTCAGCTACATCGGCTACCTGCCTCAAACGGTAAGTGTCGGCTCACAAACCCAGCTGAAAGTGTCGCTGAAGTCGGATGAGAAGGCACTGGACGAGGTAGTGGTCATTGGCTACGGGCAGGTGAAGAAGAGCGACGTGACCGGCTCCATTGTGTCGGTGAAGGAAGAGGACCTGAAGAAGGTGCCTTCAGCCAACGTGATGGAAACTCTGCAGGGCCGTTTGCCGGGCGTGGATATTACCCGCAGCAGCGGCTCGGCGGGCTCAGGCGTGAACATTGCCGTACGCGGCAACCGCTCCATCACGGCCCAAAACGGCCCCCTGTTCATTGTGGATGGGGTGCAGTACAACTCCATTCAAGACATCAACCCCAACGACATCCAGAGCATGGAGGTGCTCAAGGATGCGGCCTCCACGGCCATCTACGGCTCGCGCGGGGCGAACGGGGTAATCATCGTCACGACGAAGAAGGGGGCGGCCGGGCAGCCCCGGGTGACCATCAACTCCTATTATGGCATTACCGATGCCGTGTACTACCCCCGCGTGAACGACGCGGCCGCCTACGTAGCCCAGAAGCGCGAAGCCAACCGCACCACCGGCACCTGGACCGGCCCTGCCGACGACTCCAAAATCTTCACGCCGCTGGAGATTCAGAATATTGCCAACGGTACGGGAACTGACTGGATGGATATGCTGCTGCGCCAGGGCGTGCAGCAGGAGCACCAGATTGGCCTTTCGGGTGGCTCGGACAAGACGAAGTTCTACACCTCCTTCGACTACTTCAATGAGCAGGGTCTGTTTCGGATGGACGATTTGAACCGGTACTCCATCCGCTTCAACCTCGACCAGGAAATCAACAATAAAGTGCGGGTAGGTTTGCAAAGTCAGCTCACCTACTTCAACCAGGACCGCCGCCGCGACCCTACCAACCAAGCCAACAAGATTAACCCCCTGCTCACACCCTACGACGAGAACGGGCAATTGTCGGTTTTTCCCAACGCCGGCAACTTCATCAATCCCCTGATTGACGAGCAGGAGGGCAATTACCAGAACAACGTGCGCACCACGCGCACCTTTGTCACGGGCTACGCCAGCTACCAGATTTTGCCCAGCCTGAACCTGCGTTCTAACCTGGGCCTCACCTTATCCAGTGCCCGCACCGGTATTTACCAGGGCTCCAACACCCTGGACCGCAACGGCTCGGTGGCACAGTCGGCGTACGGGACGGAGTTCGTTACCAACTGGAGCTGGGAGAACATCCTGAACTACAACAAAACCTTCGGCAACCACGCCATTACGGCCACGGGTGTCACCTCGCTGCTCACCTTCAACACCGAAAACTCCAACGCCCAGGGCCGCAACCAGCTGCTGGACTACCAGGGTTTCTACGCCCTGGCCAACGCCAACCAGCAGGTGGGCATCAACAGCGGCTACGTAAACAGCAAGCTGATTTCGTTTACGGGCCGGGTGCAATACAACTTCAAGAGCCGCTACCTGCTTACCCTCACCGGGCGCTCCGACGGCTCCTCGGTGCTAGCGCCGGGCAACAAGTGGGCCTTCTTCCCCTCGGCCGCCGTGGCCTGGCGTATCATTGAGGAAGACTTTATGAAGGACCTCACGCCGATTACGGACCTGAAGCTGCGGGCCAGCTACGGCCGCGCCGGCAACTACGATATTCCGGCCTACTCCACGCAGTCGTTGCTGGTGCGCATTCCGTTTGCGTTCGGCGAATCGTCGGCCCCGGCTTACACCTTCGCTAATCGCATCGGCAACAAAGCGCTAGGCTGGGAACTGTCGAACACCCTGAACTTCGGGCTTGACTTTGCTTTGCTGAACAACCGCTTTACGGGCACCGTGGACGTGTACGATACCCGCACCAGCGACCTGTTGCTGAACCGGGTGCTGCCCGCTACCTCTGGCTATTCCATTGTAACCGAAAACGCCGGCAAAACCCGCAACCGCGGCATTGAGGTGGGGCTGAACGCACTGGTGCTGGAAAAGAACAATTTCCGCTGGAATGCTGGCCTAACCTGGTTTAAGAACAAGGAGGAAATTACGGCCCTCACCGTGTCGGGTAACGACGTGACGAACCGCTGGTTTATCGGCTCGCCGGTAAACGTGTTCTACGACTACGAGAAGACTGGCATCTGGCAAACCAATGAAGCCGACGCGGCCAAAGCCTATGGCCAGAAGCCCGGCCAGATCAAGGTGCGCGACCTGGACGGCAGCAACACCATCACGGCGGCCGGCGACCGGAAAGTATTGGGCTCCACGGTACCGAAATGGAGCGGCTCCTTCAATACCGATGTCAGCTACAAAGGCTTCGATTTATCGGTGCAGCTGTTCGCCCGCATCGGTCAGATGCTCAACTACGAGTACAACGGCTTCTTCGACCCCCAAGGCATCGAAAACAGCTCGCGCCAAAACTACTGGACCCCCGAGAACCCCTCAAACGACTACCCCCGCCCCGACGCCAGCCTCTCGAAAAGCACCCTGCAAAATGCCCTTTACGGCACCACGCTGCTCTACGAAGACGGCTCTTATGCTAAGTTGCGGGCTGCTACCCTGGGCTACACGTTCCCGGCGGGCCTGGCCTCGCGCCTGCGCATGTCGTCGCTTAGGGTGTACGTGCAGGGCAAAAACCTCTACACCTGGAGCCACATCGACAACTACGACCCCGAGCGGGGAGGAGCCATTACCACGCCTATCCCGCGGGTGCTCACGGCCGGTATCAACCTGGGTTTTTAAGCAAGTAGAGGTAGTTTAAGCTGAGTCAGAACGATGAAATTCTTACCTAATCATACGCTGAAGTTGCTGCTGGCTGCCGGGGTAGCAAGTGTTACCCTGCCCGCCTGCGAAAAGCAGCTGGAAGAATATAACCCCTCGGGCCTCACGGCCGAAGGTGTGTACAGCACGCCCGCCGGCTTCGAGACGCTGGTTAACGCCGCTTATTCCTACAACCGCTGGTGGTACGGCAAGGAAAACGGCTATAGCATCTCGGAAATGGGCACCGACCTGTGGCAGCGAGGTGCCGGCGACGTAAACCCCGACCTGACCGAGTACACCACCCTGCAAGGCAGCTCGGCCGCCCTCACCGACCTCTGGAACCGCCTCTACGCTGCCGTGAACGTGTGCAACGCGGGCATTACGCGTGTTGGCAACTCGGGTATGAGTGACGCCTTGAAGAAAACTCGGGAGGGGGAGCTGCGCTTCCTGCGGGCTTTCTACTACTGGCAGATTGTGGAAACCTGGGGCGGCGTGCACTTCACCACCGAAGAGGTGACTTCCATAGCCAACACGGCCAACCGCACCCCCGTCGAAACCTTCTACAAGCAGATTTTCGAGGATCTGAACGTGGCGGTGGCCAATCTGCCCACCACTACCGTGGATTATGGGCGCGTAACCAAGCCCGCCGCCGAAGCCTTCCTGGCCAAGATGTACCTGACCCGCGGCCAGGACCGGCAGGCCGCCGATCTGGCCCAGAAAGTCATCAGTAGCTACGGCTACGCCCTGCAGCCCCGCTTTGCCGATTTGTGGTCGATGACCAACTTGGAGAACAAGGAAATACTCTGGGCCGTGAACTACTCCAAGGACCTGAGCCTGAACGATAGGGTAGATGCCACGCTCTACCCCGACGGCCACCCCCGCGGCGGTAACAACGGCCACCTGCTGTTCCTGATGAAGTACGACGATCAGCCCGGCGTTATCCGCGACATTGCCTACGGCCGGCCGTTCAACCGCTTCATGCCCTCGCTCTTTTACCTGAACCTGTTCAACGAAAAGATAGACTCTCGCTACGCCGCCACTTTCCAGACGGTGTGGCTGGCCAACCGGGCCGTAAGCGGCATTGCCGTGGGTGATACGGCCGTAGTAGCCAGCAAATACATTATTCCGGCTGCCACCAAGGCCCAGAAAAAGTACCGCATCTGGGACCAGAGCGCCGTGTACCGGCCCAACGGCACCATCAGCGGGGACCGAATTCACTACATGACCATGAAGAAATTCATGGACCCCACCCGCCCTACCATTGCCGAGGAACAAAGTGCCCGCGACGCCTATGTGCTGCGCCTGGCCGATGTGTACCTGACGGCCGCCGAGGCCGAGTTCAAGGCCGGTAACGCCGCCAAAGCCGCCGACCTGATTAACGTGGTGCGCCGCCGCGCCGCCCTACCCGGCAAGGAAACGGATATGCTCATCAAGCCCACCGACGTAACCCTGGACTTTATCCTGGATGAGCGGGGTAGGGAGCTGGGCGGTGAGCAGCTGCGTTGGTTTGACCTCAAGCGCACCGGCAAGCTGCTGGAGCGCGTGAAGAAGTACAATCCCGACGCGGGCGCCAGCATTCAGGAGTTTCACTTGGTACGGCCCATTCCGCAGCGCCAGCTTGATGCCGTTTCCAATAAGGGCGACTTCACCCAGAACCCTGGTTACAGATAACATTTCCTACCCTGGTCAGGCCGGCAAACGTTGGTCTGACCAGGCTTTTTTACTTCTATGAAACAACTCACCGTTCTGTTTCTTGCCGTCCTGCTGCTGGCCTTCCGGCCTGCCGAGGACAAGAAAACCACCATTTTCCTGGTCGGCGACTCCACCATGTCCGACAAGCCCCTGGACAAAGCCGAGCGCGGCTGGGGCATGTACTTCAAGCAGTATTTCGATGAAGGCGTGACCGTGCAAAACCACGCCATGAACGGGCGCAGCACCCGCAACTTCCGCCACGAAGGCCGCTGGGCGAAAGTGCTGGAACAAGTGAAGCCTGGCGACTGGGTATTCATTCAGTTCGGCCACAACGACAGCAAGCAGGAAGACACGGCCCGCTTTGCCGCGCCCAAAACCGCCTACCGCCAAAACCTGACTCGTTACGTGCAGGAGGCCCGCGCTAAGGGGGCTAACCCCGTACTCCTCACGCCCGTTGGCCGCCGCTACTTCGATGACCAAGGCAAGCGCAAGGACGACCACGGCGACTACCCCGGGGTAGTAAAGGAAGTAGCCAAAGCTCAGAAGGTGCCGGTAATCGACCTGCATGAAACCAGCTGGGCCATGTATTCCCAGCTTGGCGACGCAGGCTCCAAGCCTCTGTTCTGGAGCTACCAGAACGGTGCCAACAACACCAAGCTCGATAACACGCACTTCTCGGCCTATGGGGCGGAGCGCGTGGCCCAATTGGTAGCCCAGGACGTGAAAAAGATGAACCTGGGTATTGCCTCGCACCTGCAGCCTCTGGCCTTCGCGGGCAAATATCAGTATGACCTGCCCGTGGTACTGCAGCCCTATTTCCGCAAGGACACCTTCAACATTACCAAGTACGGGGCCGTGGCCGACGGGCAGACCCTGAACACCGAAGCCTTCCGCAAAGCCATCGACGACTGCAGCAAGCAGGGTGGGGTAGTGCTGGTGCCGCGCGGCCTCTGGCTGACGGGCCCGATTCAGCTGAAAAGCAACGTAAATCTGCACGTGGCCAAAGGCGCCCTGGTGCAATTCAGCAACAAGCTCTCTGACTACCAGCTCATCAAAACCAATTGGGAAGGCGAGGATGCCGTGCGCAACCAGTCGCCCATTTCGGGCTACGACCTCGAGAATATTGCCATTACCGGCCAGGGCACCTTCGATGGGGCCGGTGACGCGTGGCGCATGGTAAAAAAGGAAAAGCTGAACGCCGGTCAGTGGCAACGGTTGGTGAAGTCGGGAGGGGTAGTGGATGAGAAGGGTACTACCTGGTATCCCTCGGCTAGCTCCCTGAAAGGCTCCACGCTCAACAAGCCCTGGACCATTCCGGCTGGCCAACAGCCCGACTACAGCAAGTACCAGGAGTTCAAGGATTTCCTGCGGCCCAACATGCTCAGCCTGCAGCGCTGCAAGCAGATTCTGCTGGAAGACTTCACCATTCAGAACTCCCCGGCCTGGACCATTCACCCCCTGCTTTGCGACAACATCACCCTGCGCAACGTAACGGCCAAAAACCCCTGGTACGGCCAGAATACCGACGCCCTCGACCTGGAATCTTGCCGTAACGGTCTGGTAGAAGGCTGCACGTTTGACGTAGGCGACGACGGCATCTGCATCAAGTCGGGCCGCGATGAGGAAGGCCGCAAGCGCGGCGTGCCCACCGAGAACTTCATCATCCGCGACACGAAAGTGTACCACGCCCACGGCGGCTTCGTGATTGGCTCCGAAATGTCGGGCGGGGCGCGCAACATCTTTGTGAGCAACTGCACCTTCATGGGTACGGATGTAGGGCTGCGCTTCAAAACCACTCGCGGCCGCGGGGGGGTAGTGGAAAACATCTTCGTGGATGGCGTGGACATGACCGACATTGCCGGCGAGGCCATTCTGTTTGACATGTACTACGCCGCCAAGGACCCCGTGCAGGTAAATGGCGAGGCCTTCGGCATTCCCGAAATCAAGGCCGAGCCCCTGAACGAAGGCACCCCCCAGTTCAAGAGTTTCCGCATTAAAAACGTGACGTGCAAAGGCGCCAACACCGGCATTCTGGTGCGCGGCCTGCCGGAAATGGCCATTCAGGACGTGGACATTGAAAACACGGTGCTGGAAAGCAACAAGGGCCTGGTCTGCCAGGAGGCCGACGGCATCCGCCTGAAAAACGTGACCCTGATTTCCCGGGAAACCAACCCCGTCATGGAAATCCAGAACAGCCGCAACATCAGCCTCGACAACATCCGTTACGCCCCCGGCGCCGAGCTGCTCCTGCGTGTGACGGGCAGCCGCAGCAAAGCCGTAACCCTACGCAACACCGACCTCAAAGCCGCTAAAAAAGGCCTGGAAACCGGAGATAAAGTAGGGAAGAAGACGGTGACCGTGTCGAAGCGGTAACTCAGGTACGCGAGCCGCAAAAACTACGAAGTGTTGGCCTCACAAGAAAACCCATAATAGCAGTATCATACTGTGGAGCGCCATGTCGAGCTGGTCGAGACATCTCGCGTGCTGATGTTGTAATGGTAACTCAGCGTCAGCACGCGAGATGTCTCGACCAGCTCGACATGACGTTCGTAAGATTAACTCTCCCTACCCATGCTCTCTCGCCGCTTCTTCCTTTCCGGCCTGCTACTCACTTCCCTGTCAACTCAGGCCCAGACCACGCCTGTTACCTCGCGGCCTATGTCGCAGCGCATGGCGGACGCCTTTATCAGCTGGCATCCTGACTCAATCCTGATTGGTAACCGCAAAACGGCCCGTTGGGACTACGAGCAGGGGCTGATGCTCAAGGCCTTGGAACGGGTATGGCAGCGCACCGGCGACGCCCGTTACTTCACCTACATTCAGAAAGACCTCGACCAGTTCGTGCGCCCCGATGGCACCATCCGGACCTATAAGCTGGAAGACTACAACCTCGATAACCTCACGACCGGCCACGCCCTGCTCACGCTCAGCCAGATGTCGGTGCCCCAGGCCGAGAAGTACCAGAAGGCGGCCCAACTGCTGCGCAAGCAGCTGGAAGGGCAGCCGCGCACCAAGGCCGGCGGCTTCTGGCACAAAAAGGTGTACCCGAACCAGATGTGGCTCGATGGCCTCTACATGGCCGAGCCTTTCTACGCCGAGTACAGCAAGGTATTTAACCAGCCCGCCGGCTTCGATGATGTAGCCAAGCAATTTGCTCTCATCGAGAAAAACCTAGTGGACCCCAAAACCGGCCTGCTCTACCACGGCTACGATGAAAGCCGGGAGCAGAGGTGGGCCAACAAAACCACCGGCCAGTCGCCGAACTTCTGGGACCGGGGCATGGGCTGGTACGCCATGGCGCTGGTAGATGTGCTGGATTACTTCCCCGAGAACCACCCCCAGCGCCAGCAGCTCATCAAAGATGTGCAGCGCCTGGCTCCGGTGCTGGCCAAGTATCAGGACTCGAAAACGGGCACTTGGGCGTTAGTAGTAGACCAAGTTTCGCGCAAGGGCAACTATCAGGAGGCCTCCGGAAGCAGCATGTTTGTGTACTTCCTGCAGAAGGGCGTGCGCATGGGCTACCTCGATAAAAAGTACGCCGACGTGGCCCGCAAAGGCTACGACGGTCTGCTGAAACAGTTCGTAGCTACCGAAACTGGCGAGGCGCTGGCCTTTAATGGCACGGTGAGCGTAGGCGGCCTCGGCGGCAACCCCTACCGCGACGGCAGCTTCGAGTACTACCTCTCGGAACCCCTGCGTAAGAACGATTTGAAGGGGGTAGGGCCGTTTATTCTGGCTAGCGTGGAAATGGAAGTGGCCGCCGACAGCAAACTGGGCAGCGGCAAAACTGTGGCTGTTGACAACCACTTCAACCACGAGCTACGCAAGAATTCCCTTAGCGGACAGGAGGAACCCTGGCACTATACCTGGCAGGACCGCACCCACGGCGGCTTCTACTTCTGGGGCCAGCAGTTCCGCGACCTGGGCGCCAAAACCGCTACCATCAGCACCGCGCCTACCGCTACCTCCCTCAAAGGCGTCAATGTGTACATCATCGTGGACCCTGACACCAAAAAGGAAACCCCCAAGCCTAACTTCGTACAGCCCTCCGATGTGCAGGCCCTGACCAAGTGGGTGAAGGACGGCGGCACGCTGGTGCTTATGGCCAACGACACCAGCAACTGCGAGATTCCGCGCTTCAATACCCTGGCTCAGGCCTTCGGTATTCAGTTCAAGCCCCTGAACCTGAATATGGTGAAGGGTAATCAGTTTGAGCAAGGCAAAGTAGTGCTGCCGGCTGGCAACGCCGTGTTCAAGAATGCCCGCACGGCCTACATCAAGGAACTGGCCCCGCTGGACGTGAAAGCCCCCGCCCAGCCGGTTGTTACACAAGATGGTCATGTCATCATCGCCACGGCCAAGGTGGGCAAGGGCACCGTCTTCGCGGTGGGCGACCCGTGGCTGTACAACGAGTACGTGGATGGCCGCAAGATTCCGGCCGAGTACCAGAACTTCCAGGCGGCAAAAGACCTGGCCACCTGGCTGCTGCAACAGTCAGGTCGCTAAACAGGTAGCGCCCCGGCAACCGGCTCTGGTGAGTGGAGCGGTGGTCGGGGCGCATTGTTGCCGCCTACCCCGGTCCAGGACTGGAAAGTGCCTGCCCGGTTGGCGTTGCGCTGACTTTAGAAGGGTTTGGGCTGTTGCAGGGGGTAGGCGGCTACTGTTCATCTTGTGCGGGCGTCAACTGGTCTGGCTAACAAGCCGCCCGACCGGGTAGGTGCGTGTTTTTGCTACCCCCTTTCTCGTTGCCTATGCTCCGATTCCTTTCTGTACTGCTGCTGTTGCTGCCGCTGAGCTCCTGGGCTCAATCGGCTTTATCCAAAGTGTGGGTGCCCGACTTGGGTAATGGCACCTACAAAAACCCGGTACTTTACGCCGACTACTCGGACCCCGACGTGGTGCGGGTAGGGGAGGACTACTACCTCACCTCATCGAGTTTTAACGCCGCCCCGGGCCTGCAAATCCTGCATTCCCGCGACCTGGTAAACTGGACTATCATCGGGGCGGCCTTCACCGAGCAGCTGCCCAAAGCGCGCTACAGTGAGCCCCAGCACGGCAACGGCGTGTGGGCCCCGGCCATCCGCTACCACCGCAAGGAGTTCTACATTTACTACCCCGACCCCGACCTGGGTATCTTCGTGACCAAGGCCAAGAATCCGGCCGGGCCCTGGAGCACGCCCGTGTGCATCAAGGAAGCTAAGGGCTGGATTGACCCCTGCCCGCTCTGGGACGAGGACGGCCGCGCCTACCTTGTGCACGGCTTTGCGGGCTCCCGGGCCGGCATCAAAACCATCCTGGCCGTGTCGCCGATGGCACCCGACGGCCTGAGCCTGACCGGGCCCGATGCGTTGGTATTCGACGGGCACCAAGGCCACCCTACGCTGGAAGGGCCGAAGTTCTACAAGCGCCGCGGCTACTACTACATCTTCGCGCCGGCCGGGGGTGTACCCACCGGCTGGCAGTTGGTGCTGCGCTCCAAAAATGTGTACGGCCCTTACGAAGAGCGCATTGTGATGGACCAGGGCAAAACGCCCATCAATGGACCGCATCAGGGCGCCTGGGTTGATACTAACGCGGGCGAAGACTGGTTTCTGCACTTCCAGGACCAAGGGCCCTACGGCCGCGTGGTGCATCTGCAGCCTATGCAGTGGAAAAACGACTGGCCCGTTATCGGGGAGGACCCCGACGGTGACGGCAAAGGCCAGCCCATGCTGACCTACCGTAAACCACGAGTTAAAGCCAAGGCTCAGCCCCTGGCCACCCCACTAACTTCCGACGAGTTCAGCAGCAACCAGCTGGGCCTGCAGTGGCAGTGGCACGCCAACCCCCAGGACTATTGGGCCTACCTCAACGGGCCGCAGGGGTACCTGCGTCTCTACGCCATGCCACTGGCCGAGGGCTACAAAAACCTCTGGCAGCAGCCCAACTTACTATTGCAAAAGCTGCCCGCCGAGGTGTTCACCGTTACTACCAAACTGCGCTTCGACTCCCGCCTGGATGGTGAGAAAGTGGGCTTGGTGATGATGGGCTTGGATTACGCCTACCTCTCGCTAACCAACCAAGGCGGCAAACTGCAGCTCAGCCAAAGCACCTGCCTGAACGCCGACAAAGGCACGCCCGAAACCACTACGCCCACCGTGGAAGTGCCCGCCGCCCAGACCAAGCAGCCCCTCTATCTGCGCGTGGCCGTGAAAGCCGGTGCCAAGTGCCAGTTTAGCTACAGCCTCGACGGCCAGAACTTTCAGCCGCTGGGCGCGGAGTTTCAGGCCCGGGAAGGCAAGTGGATTGGAGCCAAAGTAGGCCTGTTTGCTACCCGCCCCGGAAAGTTCAACGACTCCGGCAGCGCCGACATTGATTGGTTCCGAGTGGAGTAACTCCATGTGTCATGATACGGAAACCCAACGACGCCATTCGCCCTACCCCTTAAAACGTGACAAACCCTTTCCAATTGTCATAGCGAGGAGGTACGCCGAAGCCATGACAACTCATCAGTTTACAATTTCACCGCTTCCAGCGTGGTGGAGCCGCGCACGATGAGCTCGGTGGGGATTTTGACGGTTTCGATGGGTAGGGCGCGGTGCTTGCGTTCAATCTGGTCGATGAGGCGTTCGGCCGCTATCTGCCCGATTTCGGTGGCGGGCTGCACCACGGTGCTTAGGGGCGGGGCCAGAAAATCGGCCACGTTCAGGTTGGTGAAGCCGATGAGCGACACATCCTCTGGGATGTGCAGGTTGCGCTGGCGCAGAGCCTGCAGACAGCCCACGGCCAGGCGGTCGGAAGCGGTGAAAAACGCGTCGGGCGGGCTCGGCAGGCGCATCAGTTCGTCCACCATGGGGCCTACCTCATCCGGCCCGAAGGAGCCGTAGCGAATCAGGCTTTCATCGAACTCCAGCCCGTGCTTTTCCAGGGCGGCGCGGTAGCCAGCCAGGCGCTCCTGCGTGATGCTGAGCCAGGGCTGAATGGTGAGGTGGGCAACGCGCCGGCGGCCCGACTCAATCAGGTGCTCGGTGGCCGCAAAGGCCCCGCCGAAGTTGTCAGCTACCACCTTGGTCACGTTCAGGTCGGCCGAAACCCGGTCAAACAGCACTAGCGGCACATTTTTATCAAGCACTTCCTGCAGGTGGGCCACGTCGGAGGTTTCGCTGGACAAGGACATGAGCAGCCCATCGACCTTCCTCGACATGGATTGCTGCACGTTCGCCACCTCCCGTTCGTAGGACTCCTGGCTTTGGAAGATGATAACGTGGTAGCCCCGGTTGTAGGCAATGGCCTCAATGCCGTTGATGGCCTGGGAGAAGAAGTAGTTGGCAATCTGGGGCAGAATAACCCCGATGGCCCGGCTGGCGCTACCCTTCAGACTCAAGGCAATAGGGTTGGGGCGATAGTTCAGGCGCTCAGCGCATTCCATCACCAAGCGCTTGGTTTCGGGGTTGATTTCGTAGCTCCCGCGCAGTGCCCTCGATACGGTAGAAGTAGAGATACCCAGCTCGCGGGCAATGTCTTTAATCGTGTACGTTTCCACAGGCAGAGGCAACAGGAAGGTGGGACGGGTAGGAGAGTGGGTACTTACTAAAGTCCAAGAAACAAGCCGGTAGCAACCAGCGGGTTTCGGGGCTGAAAAGTAGAAATACCCGCCGGATATAGAGCCATTGCCGCCGCCGAAACCGCGCAACTGGTCGAATGGCAACGTTCCCGACATCGTTTGCGCAAATTATTAAGATGATCCTCTTCCGTTTCGGAAAAGCATCATTTAACCTTAATCAGGCTGACGGACAATCGGCTGTTTCAAAAGTACACCGGATTTCTCCGAAAAGTTTATAAACCTCCCTGCGTATGTCTGCTGCTTCCTGGTTCGATTTGTCTGGTAAAATAGCCCTTGTAACGGGCTGTAACAAGGGAATCGGGCAGGCTATGGCACTCGGACTGGCGGAGGCCGGCGCCGACATCATCGGAGTATCGGCCTCCCTGGCCTTGAGCGGCTCCGAAACGCAGCAGCAGGTGCAGGCCCTGGGCCGGCAGTTCTACGCTTACCAGGCCGATTTCAGCCAGCGCGAGCAGGTTGATGCCTTCATCAATCGGGTGCAGCAGGATTTCCCCCGCATTGATATACTGGTTAACAACGCCGGCACCATTCAGCGCGCCCCTGCCGCTGAGCACGCCGATGAGCTCTGGGACAACGTGCTGGCCATCAACCTGGATGCTCCGTTTCGGCTGGCGCGTGCCCTGGGTGGGCGCATGCTGGAGCAGGGCGCGGGCAAAATCATCTTCACGGCTTCCCTGCTCACGTTTCAGGGCGGCATCAACGTGCCGGGCTACGCGGCCAGCAAGGGCGCCATCGGCTCCCTGGTGAAAGCCCTGGCCAATGAGTGGGCCGGCCGCGGCGTGAACGTGAATGCCATTGCCCCCGGCTACATCGCCACCGATAACACCCAGGCCCTGCGCCAGGACCCCGACCGCTCCCAGAGCATTCTCGCCCGCATTCCGGCCGGGCGCTGGGGCACCCCCCAGGACTTTAAAGCCCCCACTGTTTTTCTGGCTTCGGCCGCTTCCGACTACATCCACGGCACCATCCTCACCGTCGATGGCGGCTGGATGGGACGATAGAATAACTAGGTAAGCTGAGTAACTGAATTGTCTGCTCGCTTCCGTTAGAACCCTGTTTTCGCTCTACCCCCCCCCTTTCTGTGTCCACCTACTGAGCTGCCCTGCTTGCTCAGTTTCTCAAATACCCAGCTACTCCATGACCCAACGATATGCCATCGGGCCCCGCGAAACGGCGGGCATGAGCTCGGCCGAGCTGCGCGAAAACTTCCTGATTGAAAGCCTCTTCGTGGCCGGCGAAATCGAGCTGGTGTACACCCACTACGACCGCATGATTGTGGGTGGGGTGATGCCCACGCAGGAAGCCATTACGCTACCCTGCCCCGAGAACCTGAAGGCCGAATACTTCCTGCAGCGCCGCGAGCTGGGCGTTCTGAATACCGGAGCCGCCGGCACCGTAACCGTGGATGGCACCGCCTACGAGTTGGGCCGCCAGGACTGCCTCTACGTGGGTAAAGAGGCGCGCGAGGTAACCTTCGCCAGCCAGGATGCCGCCGAGCCCGCCAAGTTTTACCTGCTCTCTACCCCTGCCCATGCCGTGTACCCCACTACCCGCATGACCCAGGCCGAAGCCACGCCGGTAACCATGGGCGCGCTGGAAACCGCCAATCAGCGCACTATTTATAAGTACATCTACTCCGAGGGCATCCAGAGCTGCCAACTCGTGATGGGCCTGACCCAGCTGCACAGCGGTAGCGTCTGGAACACCATGCCTGCCCACACCCACGACCGGCGCATGGAGGCCTACCTCTACTTTGATCTGCCCGAGAGCCAGCGCGTGCTCCACCTCATGGGCCAGCCCCAGGAAACCCGCCATCTGTGGGTAGGAGAGGGGCAGGCCATCCTTTCGCCCCCGTGGTCTATTCACTCGGGCTGCGGCACGGCCGGCTACACCTTCATCTGGGGTATGGGCGGCGAAAACCAGGAATACACCGATATGGACCCCGCCCCGCTGACGGACATGCGCTAACGGCCCACCGCGCTCCAATTCCCACTCAATTCCCACACACTCTACGTCATGAAAAGAAATCTACTGTTGCTGGCCCCGCTATTGGCGGTAGCAGCACCGTCCTGGGCGCAGCAACAGCGCGTGCAGGGCGTCGTTAAGTCGGATAAGGGTGAGGCCCTGCCTGGCGTAACGGTAGTGGTGAAAGGCACTATGGCCGGCGCTACCACCGATGCCGATGGCCGCTTTGTGCTGGCCGTGCCGGCCAATGCTACTCTGCGCTTCAGCTACATCGGTTTCCTGCCCTATGAGGTAGCCGTGGGCACGCGCACCGACCTGAGCATCACGCTGAAAGAAGACAGCAAAACCCTCGACGACGTAGTAGTAATCGGCTACCAGGCCGTGCAGCGCCGCGACGTGACGGGCTCCGTATCGTCGGTGAGTGCCCAGCAGATCAAGGACATCCCGGTAAACTCGGCCGCTGAGGCCCTGACCGGCCGCCTGGCGGGTGTGCAGCTCACGTCTTCGGAAGGCACGCCCGGCAACCTCGATGTGCGGGTGCGGGTGCGGGGCGGCGGCTCCATCACCCAGGACAACTCCCCGCTTTACGTGGTGGATGGCATTCAGATTGAAAATGCCCTGGCCGTTATTGCGCCCCAGGATATTGCCTCCGTTGACGTGCTGAAGGATGCCTCGGCCACGGCCATCTACGGGGCGCGCGGGGCCAACGGTGTTGTCATCATTACCACCAAGAAGGGTATTGAGGGCAAAACGGTCATCAGCTACAACGGCTTTGCCGGCTTCCGGCGCCTGGCCAGGAAGCTGGACGTGCTGAACCCCCAGGACTACCTCGACTACCAGTTTGAACGCTCCCAGCAGGTAGGCGCTACCGGCAGCGGCAGCCTGGAAACCTACCGCCGCCTGTTTGGCTCCTCCAACTACCTCAGCGACACCCTGGCGCGGGCCCGCAACTCGCCCTTCCTGGACTGGCAGGACGAAGCTTTCGGGCGCGACGCCTTCCAGCAAACTACCTGCCCCTGGATATTACCGCTGAGCGGGCCTGGGCCAACATCAACCAAGGTGTGTTGCCCTCCGGCGTAACGGCCCAGCCCGTACTGCCCCGCACCGATATTCCGCAGAACTTCCGGCTGCTCTCGGGCTTTGGTCGCCTCACCTACTCCTACGACGACAAGTACCTGTTCACGGGCACCTTCCGGGCCGATGGCTCCTCGAAGTTCAAGGAAGGCAACCGATGGGGCTTCTTCCCCGGTGCTTCGGCGGCGTGGCGTATCTCCAAGGAAAACTTCTTTACGGATGTGTCGGGCGTATCGGATCTGAAGCTGCGCCTGAGCTACGGGCAGGCGGGTAACAACCGCATCGGCGACTTCCTCTACGACCAGCTGTTCGCGGCCGGCAGTGCGCCTTACTACCTCAACCATGCGCAGGTGCTGGGCGCTACGGCTACCACCCTGCCCAACCCCAACCTGAAGTGGGAAGTAACCACCTCCCGCGACCTGGGCATTGACCTGGCCCTGTGGGACAACCGGGTGCAGTTTACCGGCGACGTGTACTACAACACCACCACCGACCTGCTCATCAACGTGCCCATTCCGCCCTTCCTGGGCTACACCAGCCAGCTGCAGAACGTAGGCAAAACCTCGAACAAGGGTATTGAGCTGCAGCTGACGGGCACCATCTTCAACAAGCCCAACTTCACCTGGACAGCCACCGCCAACGCCTCCATGAACCGTGGCCGCATTGAAAGCCTGGGCGGCGACCTGCGCGAAATTACCCCCATCAACTCGGGCTGGGCCGGCTCCAACTTTGCCTCCGCCGCCGACTTTAAGGCGCAGGTAGGGCGCCCGGTAGGGGAGATGTACGGTTACGTCACCGACGGCTTCTACACCGCCGACGACTTTGAGGGCTTTAATCCGGCTACCAACCTCTGGATTCCGAAGTTGGGTCTGCTGCCCTCGGGCACCGCGGTAGGGCAGGTGGCGCAGCCCGGCGTAATCCGCCTTAAGGACCTCAACAACGACGGGGTAGTAAACGACCAGGATCAGCAGGTAATCGGCAATGCCAACCCCAAAGTAACGGGCGGCCTGAACCAGCAGTTTACTTACAAGAACTTCGATGCCAGCATCTTCCTCAACTTCGTGCTGGGCAACGATGTGTACAACGCCAATAAGATTGAGTTTACCTCGAACACGCCCAACACCGTGTACAGCAACGTACTGGGCATTATGGAGGACCGCTACCGCACCATTAACCCCGATGGCAGCCGGATTACGGACCTGAACACCCTGCGCCAGGTAAACCAGAACGCCAAAATCTGGAGCCCCACCCAGCGCTACTTCCTGCACTCCTGGGCCGTGGAGAACGGCTCGTTCCTGCGCGTGAACAACGTAACCATCGGTTACTCGCTGCCCAAGGCCCTGATTGCGCCCGTGAAGCTGACCCAGGCGCGCTTCTACGTGACCCTGAACAACCTGTACACCTTCACGAAATACACCGGCTACGACCCCGAGGTGAACACCCGCCGCTCGTCGCCGCTCACGCCCGGCGTTGACTACGCCGCCTACCCCCGCAGCCGCGCCTTCCTGTTCGGCGTGAACCTGGCCCTGTAATTCCCACCCACTGCATTCCCACTTCAGCATATGAAATCCTCCTTCCCCTTCCGGGCCGTAGCTGCCGCCCTGGCGCTTACCGGAACCGCCGGGCTGGTATCGTCCTGCAAAGATTTCTTGGATGTAGAGCCGGTAGCCCTCAACACCACGGCCTACGTGTTCAGCACCGTGGCCGGCGCCACCACCGCCGTTATCGGGGCCTACGACCCCCTCTCGGGCGACAATGGCTACGGGCAGCGCGTGAGCCTGTACTACTCCGTGGATACCGACGAGATGATTGGTTCGCCGGGCGCCCCCGACGGGCAGCGCCGCAGCATAGCCCGCTACAAAGCCCTCTCGACTAACACCGAAATTACCAACCCCTGGAACCAGCTCTACCAGGGCGTGGAGCGCGCCAACATCTGCATTCAGCAGATTCCGCAGATGGCGCTCTACACCAGCGGCTCGGCCGCCGACACGGCCGCCCTGCACCGCCTGCACGGCGAGGCCCTGACCCTGCGGGCGCAGTATTTCTTTGAGCTGATCCGGAACTGGGGCGACGTGCCGGCTCAGTTCACGCCCTCGGTGTCGGGCCAGGACTTCAACCTGCCCAACGCTGACCGCAACGAAACCCTGACCCGCCTCATTGCCGACCTGGCCCAGGCCCAGAAGCTGGTGCCCTGGCGCTCGGCTGCCGGCACGGCCAACGAGCGGATTACCAAAGGCGCTGTGAAGGCCCTGCGCGCCCGCCTGGCCCTGTACCGTGGCGGCTACTCCCTGAAAGGTGCCCAGATGGTGCGCCCCACTGACTACCAGGAGTACTACCGCATTGCCCGCCAGGAATGCGCCGAGCTGATGGCCCGGCCCACCGAGCACCGGCTGAACCCAAGCTTCCAGGAAGTATTCAAGAGCATTAACGAGCAGCGTGCCGAAGCCGCCAACGAAATCCTGTTCCAGGTAGGGGCGGGTGGCTCTAACTCGGTTTCCGACAGCAAGCTGGGCTACTACAACGGCCCGCGTCTGCAGAACGCCAGCAGCGCCTACGGCTCTACCCAGGGTGCTATGGTCATTGCGCCTACCTACTTCTACGCCTTCGACTCTACCGATACCCGCCTGCCCGTAACCATTGCCACCTACGGCATGGCCAGCACCAGCACCTTCTTCTCGGGGGTGGCCCTGAACGTGGTGGCCGACGGCAAGTTCCGCCGCGACTGGCACATTCCGCTCGTGACGGGCTCCAGCAACTACCTGGGCTACAACTGGCCGCTGATTCGCTTCTCGGATGTGGTCCTGATGTTTGCCGAGGCGGAAAACGAGCTGAACGGCCCCACCCAGGCGGCCCGGGAGGCCCTGTTGCAGGTACGCACCCGCGCGTTTGGTACGGCCGCCAAGGCCGCGGCCGGTCTGAACCTGGCTTCCAAGGAAAGCTTCTTTAACGCCCTGGTCAATGAGCGTTACCTGGAGTTTGGCGGCGAAGGCATCCGCAAGTACGACCTGATCCGCTGGAACCTGTTTGCTACCCGCATGAACGAGGTAAAGGCCGATATCGAGAAGCTGGCCCGGGCGCAGGCGCCGTACCAGAACGTGCCCCAGTACATGTACTTCAAAACCCCGGCCGCCGGCCCCGTGCAGTGGACCCGCTCGTTCTACCGGCCTTCGCCCACGCCCAACGCGGCTCCCGCGGGCACGGTGCGCGTGAACTGGCGCCAGGCCATTGATGCGGCCTACCTGGCCAACCTGCGCCCGGCCGGTACTTCCTTCACTTTGGGCACCACCACGGCTGCCAGCACCGGGGCCGGCCTGGCCGCCGAGTACGTGCCCGGCCAGGGCAAGGAGCTGCTCCCAATTCCGCAGAGCACCCTGGCCTCCGACCCCGCTCTGGTTCAGAACTCCGGTTATTAACAAGAGTGCTAAAGTGATGGGCAAGGTGGAAGGAGAGAAGAGAAAGTAAGTGTCATCCTGGGCGGGTGGCGCATCAAGCCAGTGTCGAAGGACCTCTGTAGAGGGTAATTCCGCCGCTACAACGAAGCGGTAGAGGTCCTTCGCTCCGCTCAGGATGACACCCGACTCTCCCGCTTCCTCTCACCATCTAACTGTCACCCGTCACCATTTATCCTTTCCCCATCTGACCTCATGAATCCAGCCTTTCCTACCCCCGAAAACCCTACCTGGCTTACGGTGGGCGAAGGTGTGCAGCGCCGAATTCTGGCCTATGGGCCTGATCTGATGCTGGTGAAAGTAGCCTTTGAAACGGGCGGCATCGGGGCGCGGCACCACCACGTGCACTCCCAGATTACCTACGTGGAAAGCGGGGTGTTCCGGTGCACGGTAGGAGAGGAGGAGCTGGTGCTGCGGGCCGGCGACACATTCTACGCCGCCCCCGATGTGTGGCACGGCGTGGAGTGCCTGGAAGCCGGCGTGCTGCTCGATTCGTTCAGCCCCATGCGGGAAGATTTTGTGTAACGGCCGGAGGCTGCTTGTGTGCTGCGCTATATGAAAAGACTATTGGTACTGCTGTTCCTGCTGGCGGGGGTTGGGGAAATGGGAATCTTATCGGCCCGGGCCCAGCAGGTAACGGTGTCGGCGGATGGTTCGGGGCAATTCCGGACCATCCAGGCCGCCATCAACAGCCTGCCCAACGAGGCGACTAAGCCGCGCACGGTGTACATCAAAAATGGCACCTACCGCGAGAAGGTCTTCCTCGATGGCAAGCAGAACATCATCCTCAAGGGCCAGAGCGAGAAGGGCGTTGTCCTGACTTCGGCTCAGGCCCGCGACGCCTGGCGCTGCGACCCGGTGGCGGGTCAGGACGACTGGGGCGTGGCGACGCTGAACATGCGCAACTCGCCTGACATCACCCTGGAAAATCTCACCGTCATCAACAGCTACGGGTTTGACGCGCCGGAGGGGGTAGTAATCGACTGCCCCACGGAGCCCAGCGGCAAGAAAACCATCAGTAAAACCGGCCACCAGATGGCCCTGCGCACCATGCCCGGCACTACCCGCCTCGTGGTGAAGCATTGCACTTTCCGCGCCCTCGGCGGCGACACCGTCAGCCCCTGGGACGTGGATGCGGGTTTGTACTACTTCAAGGATTGCACCATGGAAGGTGGGGTAGATTTCTACTGCCCCCGGGGCTGGGCCTACGCCGAAAACTGCCGCTTCATTTGCCACAACCCCAACGCGGCCATCTGGCACGACGGCTCCAGCGACGAGGACTCGAAAACGGTGCTCCGGAACTGCTCCTTTGAGGGCGACGCTGGCTTCAAGCTGGGGCGCTTCCACCGCGAGGCCCAGTTCTACCTCGTGAACTGCAGCTTTGGGGAGAATATGGCCGATGCCGACATCTACTGGGCCCAATCGGGGCCCGGAGCCAAACAGTGGGGCCGCCGCGTGTACTACCACAACAACCACCGCAAAGGCGGCGACTATGCCTGGTTCAGCAACAACCTGAGCTCAGCCAAAAACGCCCCGAAACCCCGCTGCATCAACGCTGATTGGACCTTCGGGGGGCGCTGGTACCCGAAGTCGGGCAAGCCAGCCACGGTGCCACTGAAGCCCTCCAACCTCGGCGGGCCAGATAAGTACTCAACTGCGCCGAAGCCTGAAGCCACGGCCATAGCTTCCACCGGCAACCCTACCCCCGTTGCGGCTCCCAAGGTCGATTCAGTGGCCGAGCGCATGCTAATCTACCAGCGCACGGTTGGCGGCTGGCCCAAGATGGTGAACAACATCAAGGTGAAGTATGACCACCCGATGACAGTGGCTGAAGAAGCCGCCACCCGCGACGACTCCGGCCGCAACGACGCCACCATCGACAACGAGGCCACCACCCGCGAGATTCGCTACTTGGCCGGCGCCTACAAAACCACTGGCAACGCCGCCTACAAAGTCGCCGCCGAAAAAGGCGTCCGCTACCTGCTCCGGATGCAGCAGCGCACCGGCGGCTTCCCGCAGTACTACCCCGATTCCAGCAGCTACCGCCACTACATCACCTACAACGATAACGCCATGGTGCGGGCCCTGCAGGTGCTCCGCGACGTGAGCCGCCGCACCAACGGCCTGGAAGTAGTAGATGGCAGCCTGGTAGCCCCCGCCACCCAGGCCGTAGCCCGTGGCATTGAGTGCATCCTGAAAACCCAGTATGTGCAGAAGGGCAAGCTCACGGCCTGGTGTGCCCAGCACGACGAGAAAACCTTTCAGCCGGTAAAAGCCCGCGCCTTCGAACTGGCCTCCTTGAGCGGAATGGAAACTGTGTACATCGTGCAGTTTCTGATGGACACCGAAAACCCTACCCCCGCCATCAGGAAAAGCGTGGAGGCGGCCGTGGCCTGGCTGGAATCGGTGAAAATCACGGGCTATACCGTCAAGGACCAACCCGACCCCAAACAGCCGAAAGGTTTTGACCGGGTGATTCTGCCGGAAGCTGGCTCCACCATCTGGGCCCGCTTCTACGACCTGCAAACTAACCAGCCCATCTACGTCGGCCGCGACTCCAAGCCCCGGCCGAAGCTCTCCGACATCGAATACGAGCGCCGCACCGGCTACGCCTACGCCGGCGTGTGGCCCGCCAAGCTGCTCAGCCGCGACTACCCCCGCTGGCAGCAAAAATGGAACAGCACCGCCCCGTCCACCCCGGGGAGCAAACAATAAAACGGTTTTATCATGCCGCAACTATCCAAACAACTGGTTTCGCAGGCACCCGCGGTTTCTGAGGCGTTGCCCTCGTCTGCCCTGCTAGAACTGCCCGAAAAAGTTCTCCAATTCGGCACTGGTGTGCTGCTGCGCGGCCTGCCCGACTACCTCATCGACAAAGCCAACCGCCAGGGCATCTTCAACGGCCGCATTGTGGTCGTGAAAAGCACCGACGGCGGCGACATCGACGCCTTCACTCGCCAGGATGGTCTCTATACCCTGAGTATCCGGGGCATTGAAGACGGCCGCGAAGTGTCGGAAAACGTGGTGTGCTCAGCCATCAGCCGGGTGCTGTCGGCCAAAAGCCAGTGGGCCGACATAGTGGCCTGCGCCGCCAACCCAGAGTTGATGGTGGTTATTTCCAATACCACCGAGGTAGGGATTCAACTCGTGTCCGACGACATCAGCCAGAGCCCGCCCCAGTCGTTTCCTGGCAAGCTGCTAGCCTTTCTGCTGGCCCGCTACCAGGCCTTCAACGGGGCCAAAGACAAGGGCCTCGTAATTGTGCCTACCGAGTTGATTCCCGACAACGGCACCAAGCTCGAAGCTATTCTGCTGGAACAGGCCCACCGCAACAACCTCGACGCCGAGTTCATCGACTGGCTGGAAACCGCCAACCAAGTGTGCAACTCCCTTGTGGACCGCATCGTGCCAGGCCGGCCGGATGCCGCCACGCAGGCGGCGCTGGAAGCCGAGCTGGGCTACGAGGACGAGTTGCTGACCATGTCGGAGGTGTACACGCTGTGGGCCATTGAGGGCGATGCACGGGTAAAACAAATCCTGAGCTTCGAACAAGCCGACGTCGGCGTTATCGTGCAGCCCGACATCAACTTGTTCCGGGAGCTGAAGCTGCGCCTGCTCAACGGCACCCACACCCTGAGCTGCGGCCTGGCCTTCCTGGCGGGCTTCCCTACCGTGCGCGAGGCCATGAACGACGTCAACATGTCCGGCTTCATCCATAACCTGATGCTGGCCGACTTGCTGCCCGGCATTCCCTATCAAGTGGATGAAAAGGCGGGTCAGCGCTTCGGTATGCAGGTGCTCGACCGGTTCCGCAACCCTTCCATTGAGCACAAGTGGCTGTCGATTTCGATGAACTACACGGCCAAAATGCAGATGCGCAACGTGCCCACGCTGTTGCATTACTACCAGAAGCTGCGGGCTGTGCCACACTACATGGCCCTGGGCTTTGCCGCCTACCTGCTCTTTATGCGCGCAACCCGGCAGGAGGGAGGTAAGTGGCAGGGAGAGCTGGAAGGCCAGCCCTATGAAATTCAGGACGAAAAAGCCGGCTACTTTGCCGACCTCTGGGCTCGCTTGGAGCCAGCCGAACTTGTTCGGACTGTACTGCACAACCAAGCACTCTGGGGACATGACCTCTCGGCCCTGCCTGGCTTTGCCGAATGTGTAACGCGCTACCTCGAAAAGTTGCTCGAGCACGGCGCCCGCGCTACCGTCGCCCACGCCCTGAACCGTAGCGTGGAGCAAAACGTGGCCGTGTAAACTCATCTGCTTTTCCAGCAGTTATGCGGCCAGCAACACCACTTTAGAATACAATCCAATGAAACACTTGGTAGCCAAAATTCACCCCGACGATAACGTGCTCGTTGCCCTCACGGACCTGCCCATGGGCACGCCCGTTACCTGGGACGGCACCACCGTCACGACTACCGATAAGATACCGGCCAAGCACAAGCTGGCCCTGCAGTTCCTGGCCCCCGGTGACCCAGTGCACATGTATGGGGTGCTGGTGGGCACGGCCCGCGAAGCCATTGGGGTAGGCGGCCTGCTGACCACCAGCAACATCAAGCACGCCACCGACAGCTACGACGAGCACCATCAGCGCCGCCAGGACTGGCAGGCCCCGGACGTAAGCAAGTGGCAGGAGCGCACCTTTATGGGTTTCCACCGCCCCGATGGGCAGGTGGGAACGGCCAACTACTGGTTGGTTATTCCGCTGGTTTTCTGCGAGAACCGCAACATTCAGGTGCTGGAAGAAGCCTTGGTGAATGACCTAGGCTATGCCCGCCGCAAAAGCTACCAGCCCCAGACCCAGGAATTGATTTCGCTGATACAGGCGGGTAAGTCGGTAGAGGAAATTTTGGCGACAGATCTGCACTCGGCGGAAAACGGCCACCAGAAGCCCAAGCTGTTCCCCAACGTGGACGGCATCCGGTTTCTGAGCCATGAGGGCGGCTGCGGTGGTATCCGCCAGGACGCCCAGACTTTGTGCGGACTGCTCGCCGGCTACATCACGCACCCCAACGTAGCCGGCGCTACCGTGCTGAGCCTGGGTTGCCAGAACGCTCAGGTAAGCATGCTCCAGGAAGAAATCAACAAGCGTAGCCCTAACTTCCAGAAGCCGCTCTACATCCTGGAACAGCAGAAGATCGGGACCGAGGAAGCACTGGTAAGCACTGCCCTGCGCCAGACCTTTGCCGGCCTGATGATGGCCAACCAGGTAACGCGCCAGCCCGCCCCGCTCAGCAAGCTGTGCATTGGGCTGGAATGCGGCGGCTCCGACGGCTTCTCGGGCATCTCGGCCAACCCGGCCGTGGGTCACGTTTCGGACCTGCTGGTGGCCTTGGGCGGCTCGGTGATTCTGGCGGAGTTCCCGGAGCTGTGCGGGGTAGAGCAGGAACTGGTGGACCGCTCCGTGGACACCGCCACGGCCGAGCGCTTCAGCTCCCTGATGAAAGCCTACGGCGACTCGGCCGTGGCTGTGGGCTCCGGCTTCGACATGAACCCCTCACCCGGCAACATCCGCGACGGGCTGATTACTGACGCCATGAAATCGGCCGGGGCGGCCCGTAAAGGCGGTTCCTCGCCGGTAGTGGCCGTGCTCGACTACCCCGAGCTGGTCACGAAACCCGGCCTGAACCTGCTTTGTACTCCCGGCAACGACGTGGAATCGACGACGGCGGAAGTAGGCTCGGGTGCTACCGTGGTGCTGTTTACCACGGGCCTGGGCACGCCCACCGGCAACCCCATTGCCCCGGTAGTGAAGATTTCCAGCAATACGGCCCTGGCCCGGCGCATGCCCGACATTATCGACCTGAACACCGGTACCGTCATCGACGGGGAAGAAACCATTGAGCAAGCCGGCGAGCGAATTCTCGACTACGTGATTCGGGTAGCCAGCGGGGAGGAGGTAGCCGCCGTGCGCCACGGCCAAACCGATTTCATTCCCTGGAAGCGCGGCGTTTCGCTGTAAAACAGAACGTCATGCTGAGCGAAGTCGAAGCATCTCGCGTGCTGACGTTGGATTACTAATCATACATCAGCACGCGAGATTCCCCGACAAGCTTGGAATGACGTTCCGGAGAGCCGGTGGGGGTAGCAAAATCACTCTCCTCACCGCCCGCCTACCGTAATCGTTTCCGTTAAAAAAGCCGCTAAAACCCGCCCTGGGCCAGTCGGAAGCTGATACCTTTACCCATCCCGCCCCCACTATTCTGCGGGTACCGCCCACTTCATTCGAGTTGACTATGAAGCCATTTCTCAACGACGATTTCCTGCTGCAAACGGCCACGGCCAGCACGCTCTACCACGAGTATGCCAAGCAGATGCCCATCATCGACTACCACAACCACCTGCTGCCCGACCAGATTTCGGAGGACAAGCAGTTCGATACCATTACCCAGGTGTGGCTCTACGGCGACCACTACAAGTGGCGCGCCATGCGGGCCAACGGCATTCCGGAGCGCTACATCACCGGCGCCGCTTCTGATTGGGAAAAGTTCGAGAAATGGGCCGAAACGGTGCCCCAAACCGTGCGCAACCCCCTCTACCACTGGACCCACCTGGAGCTGCAGCGCTACTTCGGCATCACGGAGCTGCTGAATAAAGACAGTGCCCGCCGCATCTTCGACCAGTGCAACGAGAAGCTGCAGACGCCCGAGTACTCGGTGCGCAACCTGCTGCGCCGCATGAACGTGGAAACCCTCTGCACCACCGATGACCCGGCCGACTCCCTGGAACACCACCGTGCCATCCGGGAAAGCGGTTTTGAGGTGCAGGTGCTACCCACCTTCCGCCCCGACAAGGCCATGGCCCCGGAAGACGCCGCCGGCTACAACGCCTACCTCGACAAGCTGGGCCAATCGGCGGCCGTGGACATTAAGACCTACCGCGACCTGGAAACCGCCCTGCGTCTGCGCCACGATTACTTCGCCGCCCTGGGCTGCCGCTTGTCGGACCACGGCTTGGAGCAGATCTACGCCGCCGACTACACCGACGCCGAAATCAGCGCCATCTTCGCTAAAGTGCGGGGAGGGGAGACGCTAGGGGAGCAGGAAATCCTGAAATTCAAGTCGGCCATGCTGGTGCTGCTGGCCGAAATGGACTGGGAGAAAGGCTGGACCCAGCAGTTCCACCTGGGTGCCTTGCGCAACAACAATTCCCGCATGCTGCGCGAATTAGGCCCCGATACCGGCTGGGATTCCATCGGCGACTTCGCCCAGGGCCGCGCCCTTTCCAGCTTCCTCAACCGCCTCGATGGGCAGAACAAGCTGGCTAAAACCATCATCTACAATCTCAATCCCGCCGACAACGAGCTGATTGCTACCATGATTGGTAACTTCAACGATGGCTCAGTGGCTGGCAAGGTGCAGTTCGGCTCCGGTTGGTGGTTCCTGGATCAGAAGGACGGCATGGAGAAGCAAATCAACGCCCTGAGCAACATGGGCCTGCTGAGCCGCTTCGTGGGTATGCTCACCGACTCGCGCTCCTTCCTGTCTTACCCCCGCCACGAGTACTTCCGCCGGGTGCTCTGCAACCTCTTCGGCAACGATGTAGAAAACGGCGAGCTACCGGCAGATATGGACCTGCTGGGTGGCATTGTTCAGAACATCTGCTATGGCAACGCCAAGGAGTACTTCGGCTTTGCCTCGGTAGCCCAGCCGATTGAAACGGCAGTAGTCTAGGCTAGAACTAGTGAGTTAGCTCCCCTCCTCAGATGATTCCGCGCATCAAGCGGCGTGGGGCTGGGGGTGGTTGACTTTCCCATCAGAAACTAGTTCTAGTTGAGCTTAGCATTAGCTCTAGCATCGTTCCTACCCCATCAACCACCCCAACCCCTCCTCATCTGAGGAGGGGAGCTAGTATAGCTTCTCACTTCTCTTGTCCATGAAGCAAGTTGTCACCTTTGGTGAAATCATGATGCGGTTGTCGCCGCCGTTAAACTACCGGTTGTCGCAGGCCAGCTCGCTGGAAATTACCTACGGCGGTGGTGATGCCAACGTGGCGGCGGCTCTGGCTTACCTGGGCGTGCCAGCGGCTCACGCGGGTTGCTTTCCGGATAACGCTGTAGGGCGGGCCGCGGCCCAGCAATTTCAGCACCACGGCGTGGACATGAGCCACTGCGTGTTCCAAGGCCAGCGCCTGGGCCTGTACTTCCTGGAAGTAGGTGCTTCCTTGCGGGCCAGCCGCATTGTGTACGACCGATATGATTCGGCTTTTGCCAACCTGCAACCGGAGTGGTTTAACTGGAACGAGATTTTCAGCAACGCCCAGCTTTTCCACTGGACGGGCATCACGCCCGCCATATCGGCTTCGGCGGCCCAGGCTACGAAGGAGGCTATTGCGGCCGCCCGGCGGTTGGGCCTCACCGTTTCGGCCGACGTGAATTACCGCCGCAACCTGTGGCAGTACGGGCAGCGCGCCCAGGATGTAATGCCCGACCTGGTAGCGGGCTGCGACCTGGTGGTGTGCACCGAGGGCGACGCCGAAGACCTGTTTGGCATCAAAGCGGAAGCCGACGCCGAGAACAGCTTCGTGTCGATGAGCCAGCAGCTGATCCGGCGCTTCCCCCAGATTCAGCAGGTAATTGCTACCCGCCGCGAAACGCAGAGCGCCTCCCACGAGCGGATTAAGGGCATTGCCTTCAGCGGCGGCCAGTACCACGAAACCGAGTTCTTCGATATCAACCCGGTAGTAGACCGCATTGGCGGGGGCGACTCCTTCATTTCGGGCTTCATCTACGGGCAGCTTACTTACCCCACTCTGCAAGAGGCCCTGACGTTTGCCACGGCCGCTTCCGCCCTTAAGCACACCATTCACGGCGACATCAACCTGGTGACGGCCGCTGAAGTGGAGCACATTGTGGCTGGCAATACGTCGGGCCGCTTGCTCCGGTAATTCCCTTGAACCTTTCCTACCCCCGGCTTCCGGCTGAGGGGTAGTGAACCAGCTTTCCTTCCATGTCCCGATTCTCCTCTGCCGCTGCCCTAGAAACCGTACTGCGCTACCCCATAGTGCCGGTATTCTACCACGCCGACGCAGCGTATACCAAGCGCATTCTGCAGGCCTGCTACGCTGGCGGGTTGCGCGTATTTGAGTTCACCAACCGTGGGGCCAACGCCTTTGATGTGTTCCAGGAGCTGGTGCCCTTCGTTCAGGAAAACTGCCCGGACATGCTACTGGGCATCGGCACTATTTACACCGCCGCCGACGCGGAGCGCTTTATTCAGGCCGGGGCCGATTTTGTGGTGCAGCCCTGCCTCACGACGGAAGTAGCCGAGGTATGCCGCCAGCACAACACACCCTGGCTGCCCGGCACCATGACCATTTCCGAGGTGTACCAGGCTACCCAGCTCGGGGCGGCCATCGTCAAAATATTCCCCGGCAACGTGCTCGGGCCGGGCTTCATTAAAAGCCTGCGCGGCCCCATGCCCACGGTGCCTTTGATGGTGACTGGGGGGGTAGAGCCCACCGAAGAAAGCCTGCGCGAATGGTTCACGGCCGGCGTGAACGTAGTGGGCATGGGCTCCCAGCTCTTCAAAAACGCCGATGACACCGACCCCCTGAGCCAACAGATTGCCGGGCTGCTGACCGTCGTGGATTCCCTGAAAAAGTAAGGCCCCCAGGCCTGCGCTTTCGCCTTCCGTACTGCCGCCTTTCCCGAGTATCTCCCACCGAATTCCCTGAACTCGATGATGCCATCCGCCACTCAATCTCCGCCCGCCCCCCCGGCTCCCGTGTCGGGCATGGGGAAATACCGCTGGACCATTTGCGGTCTGGTGTTTTTCGCTACTACGGTCAACTACCTCGACCGGGCCGTAATTTCCCTGCTCAAGCCCTACCTCGAAACCGAGTTCAACTGGAATGCCGGTGACTACGCCAACATTGAAATAGCCTTTAAGCTGGCGTACTCGTTGGGCATGCTGGGGGTAGGCCGCGTGATTGACAAGCTGGGTACCAAAATCGGATATGCGCTGTCCACGTTTTTGTGGAGTTTGGCCGCCATTGGGCACGCCTTCGTGACTACTACGTTGGGATTCAGCGTGGCGCGGGCTTTCCTAGGCGTAACGGAGGCCGGCAATTTCCCGGCTGCCATCAAGACTACCGCCGAGTGGTTTCCGCAAAAGGAGCGGGCCTTGGCCACGGGCATTTTCAACTCGGGCTCCAACGTGGGGGCCATCATTGCCCCGCTCACGGTGCCTCTCATTGCCGAAACCATTGGCTGGAAGTGGGCTTTTATTATTACGGGGGCTATTGGCTTTATCTGGCTGGCGTTGTGGTTCTGGCTCTATGAAGTGCCGGCCCGCCACGCTAAGCTCACGAAAGCCGAATTCGACTACATCCACAGCGACGTAGATGACCTGGCGGCGGCTGCCATTGAGACGGAGCCAAAAGTATCGTGGTTTAAGCTGCTGACTTTCCGTCAGACCTGGGGTTTCGTGCTGGGCAAGTTCCTGACCGACCCCGTGTGGTGGTTTTACCTGTTCTGGCTGCCCGACTTCCTGAGCAAGCAGTACGGCCTCAAAGGCACCGATATTGCCCTACCCGTAGCCATGGTGTACATGCTTTCGAGTATCGGGAGCGTAGGCGGCGGCTGGATTCCACTCAACTTCATCAAGCGCGGCATGCCGGCGTTCCGGGCCCGTAAAACCAGCATGCTGCTTATTGCCCTCTGCGTGTTCCCGATTGTGTTTGCTCAGCAGCTCGGGCAGATTAACATGTGGCTGGCCGTGTTGGTAATTGGTATTGCGGCGGCAGCTCACCAAGCCTGGAGCGCCAACATCTTCACCACTGTGTCGGATATGTTCCCGAAGCGGGCTGTGGCTTCCGTGACGGGTATTGGCGGAATGGCGGGTGGCATGGGTGGCATCGTGCTGTCGGCGCTGGTGCAGAAGCGCATGTTCGTGTACTATGAAAGCATTGGGCAGCTGGATAAGGCCTATTTCATCATGTTCTGGATTTGCGGTGGGGCCTACCTGCTGGCTTGGGGACTTATGCATCTGCTAGCTCCCACCATGAAGCAAATCAACCTAGATACTACCACCTCGGAGGCGCGCTAACCTTTTGTCTTTCTGAGTTATGAAAAAACTGCAGTTGCTATTCATGCTACTGGGGCTGGCCTTGCCTACCCTCACATTTGCCCAAACCAAGAACGATCAGGCTGCTGCTAAGCAGGTAGAAACCCTGGAGCGGCAGCGCTTCGAGGCCCAGGTGAAGAAGGATTACACGGTGCTGGAAAAAGTCTTCGCCGAGGACCTGGTGTACACCCATTCCAACGGCAAGCAAAACAACAAGCAGGAGTACATCCAGAGCATCCGCGACGGCAAAAGCCAGTACGAGAAGATTGATGTGGAGGCCCTGAACGTACGCGCCTACAACGATGGCAAGGCTGCCGTGGTCAATGGCACCATCACCATCACGCTACCCCCCAAACCCGACGGAACCCCCAATCTGGCCCACCTCAAATACGTGGTGGTGCAGATCAAAGACCCCAAAAAAGGCTGGCAGGTAGTGCTGTGGCAAAGCCAGAAACAGCCCGAAGCCAAAAGCTAAGCCAGCATAGCCGGGCTCAGGCAAAAGCAGATAGCAGCGCGTCATGCTTCATCTGGCGTACGCGCGGCCGGAGCATCTCTACCGCTTCGTTGAGCAGGTAGCACATGTTAACCAGAGGCAGAGATACGTCGGCCGCGCCTCTGGCTTTGCTCAGCATGACAATACTTGTCCACGGTGCACTTACGTGAGCCTGTATTCTTGTAAGGCCTAGTCTTTTCCCCAACTCATTCAGCTTACCTCTTCAGACTTCGCGGCGGCTTCATAAAAAGCAGTGGCGTAGGCTGCGGGAGCTTTTGTACCCCTACCACGCATGAATATTTCTACTGAAAACGCTATTGCTCAGCCCGTTGGTACCACGCTGGAGCGCTACATCATGCGGAAACAGGCAGAGTTTCCTTTTGCCACCGGTGAGCTGAGCCAGCTGCTGCGCGACATTGCGCTGGCCGGCAAAATTGTGAACCGGGAAGTAAACCGGGCGGGCCTGACGAGCATCATCGGCAGCATGGGTCAGCAGAACGTGCAGGGTGAGGCCCAGCAGAAGCTCGATGTGGAAGCTAATATCCGCTTTATCCGGGCCCTCACGAACGGAGGCGAGGCCTGCGCGGTGCTCTCGGAAGAAGAAGATGACATCATTCACACCGGCAACTGCCAGGGCAAGTACGTGGTGGCCATTGACCCCCTGGACGGCTCCTCTAATATTGATGTCAACATCAGCATCGGCACCATTTTTAGCATCTACCGGCGCGTGACGCCGGTAGGGGAGTCGGCCACGCGCGAGGACTTTCTGCAGGGCGGAAGGCAGCAGGTAGCAGCTGGCTACATTCTGTATGGCTCCAGCACCATGCTGGTGTACACCACCGGCCACGGGGTAGCGGGCTTCACCTACGAAAACTCCCTGGGCGAATTCTTCCTTTCCCACCCCAGCATCACTATTCCTACCTCCGGCACAGTGTTTAGCTGCAACGAAGGCTACTGGTTCGATTACCCTCAGTACGTGCGCGAGTACCTGATGCAGTGCAAGCGCGAAGGGCAGAGCGGGCGCTACGTGGGTTCCCTGGTAGCCGACTACCACCGCAACCTGCTCACGGGCGGCATTTACCTATACCCACCCACCGGCAAGAACCCCAGCGGCAAGCTGCGGGTGTTGTATGAGGCCTTCCCGCTGGCTTTCCTGATTGAGCAGGCCGGCGGCCGTGCCGAGTCGGGCACTGGCCCTATTCTGGATATTGTGGCTACTGAGTTTCACCAGCGTACCCCGCTGTTCGTGGGCTCGCCGGCGTTGGTGGAGAGGTTGCTGGCCCCGGTGGGGGTAGCACCGAAGAAAGAAGCCATAGAACAAAATCACGCCTGATCTGCTTACTTAGCCCGGTCGGCGGCAGATGGCTGCCGCCGGATACCTTGTCGGCCGTGGGCCGTGCTTTTCCAGTGGGCGACGCCGGTTTGTCGTCCTTCTACTCTTTCCCCAACCATGCCTAAAATCGTTTCCCCTCAGGTAGAGTTTGGCTACCTGCTCAACCAAACCAAAAGTGTAACTCCCGAAATCTTCGCGCTGGATGGCGTTGGCTTTCTGAACCTGCTCGAAGGCCGCTGGCAGGAGCCCGGCAAGCCTCGCCCGTTCGTGTCGCCCGTCGATGGCTCCGAAATCGGCTCCCTACCCATGCTCGACCACGCCACCGCCCTACGTGCCGTGGTAGCCGCCAAGCAGGAAGCCGCCGCCTGGGGTGCTACCGACCTGGATGAGCGCAAGCGCCGCGTGCAAGACTGCCTCGACCAGCTGCGCCCGCAAGTGGACCTAATCGGCAAGCTGCTGATCTGGGAAATCGGCAAAACCTTTAAGCTGGGCTTCACCGACATTGACCGCGCCATTGACGGGGTGCAGTGGTACGTAGATAATATTGAAGGCATGCTGGGCCAGCGCAAGCCCCTGGGCCTGGTGAGCAACATTGCCTCCTGGAACTACCCCATGTCGGTGCTGCTGCACGCGGTGCTGGTGCAGGCCCTGTGCGGCAACGCGGTTATTGCCAAAACCCCCACCGATGGGGGCTTTATTTCCCTGAGTCTGGCCTTTGCCATTGCCCGCCGCTGCGGCCTGCCCGTGACGCTGGTGAGCGGCTCGGGCGGGGAGCTGAGCGACGTGCTGGTAAAGCACGAGGCCGTGGACTGCCTAAGCTTTGTGGGCGGGCGCTACAACGGCCGCAACATCGCCGACGCCCTCAGCCAGGAGCACAAGCGCTACATGCTGGAAATGGAAGGCGTGAACACCTACGGCATCTGGAACTACTCCGACTGGACCTCCCTGGCCGACCAGCTCAAGAAGGGCTACGACTACGGCAAGCAGCGCTGCACGGCCTACGTGCGCTTCGTAGTGGAGCGCCGCCTGTTCCCCCAGTTCCTAGAAACCTACTGGAACACCATCAAGGACCTGAAAGTGGGTAATCCTACCCTGGTGGATAACCCCGACGACAAGCTGCCCGATTTGGCCTTTGGCCCCGTCATCAACGCACGCCAGGCCGAGGACCTCGACCGTCTTTACGCCGATGCCCTGAAAACCGGCGCTACCCCCATCTACGAAGGCAAGCTTGATGACTCCCTGTTCCTGCCCGGCCAGGACAGGAGCGCCTACCGTGCGCCACGGGCCCTGGTGAACCTGCCCCGCCAGAGCGAGCTGTACTTCAAGGAGCCCTTCGGCCCTATCGACAGCATTGTGCTGGTGGATAGGGTAGAAGAACTAGTAGGGGAGATGAACATTTCGAACGGGGCCCTGGTAGCCGCCGTGGCTTCCGACGACGAGAAGTGGGCCGCCCGCACGGCCAAGGAAGTGCGCGCCTTCAAAGTCGGCCTCAACAAGCTCCGCTCCCGCGGCGACCGGGAAGAGGTATTCGGCGGTATGGGCGAGTCGTGGAAGGGCGCATTTGTAGGCGGGGCCCTACTAGTAGAAGCCGTTACGGAAGGCGACAAAGCCATTCTGGGCAACTTCCAGGACGCGCTGCTGTTGCCGGAGAAAATCTAAGCTGCCAGCTTGGTCCGGAGGCTTTTGGCGTCGGACTGAGGTAGGAAACTCTCTGCCCAAAAGGCATCCATAGAAAGCCCTTTCTGCACCTTGTGGAAAGGGCTTTATTTCTTTCCTGACATGAAACCTGTACCTGTTCTGCTGGCGGCCCTCAGCCTGCTGCTGCCTACCCCCGCCGCCGCGCAAAAGGCCTACAACGTCATCGACTGGAAAGCCCCGGCCACGCTCAGTACCTACCTGCTGCAGCAGATGCACGGGCAGTACGACCAGCGCCGTGCGGCCTGGAGCCAAGCTACGCAGTCGGCGGAGCAGATGCGGACGTATCAGGACAGTGCGCGGGCGCGGTTTCGGCGGGTGCTGGGGCCTTTGCCGCCGCGCACGCCGCTCAAGGCAAGGGTGACGGGCACGCTGGCGCGGACCGGGTTTCGAATCGAAAAAGTTATCTACGAAAGCACACCCAATCACCACGTAACGGCCAACCTGTACGTGCCGGATGGAAAAGGCAAACGGCCAGCGGTGCTGCTGTTCTGCGGGCACGAGCAGGAATCGAAAGCCACGGAATCGTACCAGAAAACGGCTATTCTATTTGCCCGGAATGGATTTTTGGTGCTCGTTATCGACCCTATTTCTCAGGGTGAAAGAATGCAGTTGACTGATGCCGCGGGCAAGCCTTTAACGCGGGGCGGCACCACGGAGCACACCTTGCTCAACGCCCAGGCTGCGCTGTTGGGCCGCACGGTGCCGGCTGCCCAGCTCTGGGACAACGTGCGCGGCCTCGACTACCTCCTTACCCGCCGCGAAGTGGATGCCGAGCGAATCGGCTGCCTCGGCAACTCCGGCGGCGCCACCCAAACGGCATATTTCTTGGGGTTTGACGACCGGGTGAAGGTAGCGGCCCTGTGCAGCTATGTGGCCGCCGGCGAACGGAACCTGGAGCTGACCGGCCCCGCCGACGGCTGCGTAATGCTGCCTGGCGCCGGCGCGGCCGGCCTCGATTTAACAGAGTATCCACTCATCTTCGCCCCCAAACCCCTGCTGCTACTCGCGGCCCGCTACGATTTCGTGGACTATACCAGCATGGAGGCAACCCACCAGGAACTGCAGCAGGCCTACCGCCTGCTCGGCCAGCCCGAGCAGATAGGGATGTTCACCTACGACGATGGGCACGGTATCTCTCAGCCCAAGCGTGAAGCCGCCGTTACCTGGTTTCGAAAGTTCTTGCTGCAAGATGCTACCCCCGTACGGGAGCCAAACCTTGCCACGCTGCCGGAAAAAGAGCTGTGGTGCACGGCCACTGGGCAGGTAAACACAGCTTTTCGGCAGGAAGTAACCTTAACCCAGATCTACGCCGAAGAAGCAAAAAAGCTAGGCCAGGCACGCGCTTCTCTTACCGCGGAACAGCTCCGGGCTCAGGTGCAGCAGCAACTGCAGCTAGCGCCTACCTCACCTACTGTGGCAGAGGTAAAGGAAGAAACGACTGTAAAAGGAATTGCCTGGCAGAAATTGCTACTGCGCCGCGCCGGGGAGCCTCCGCTACCCCTGCTGCTGGCGCTACCGGCCGGCGGTACTGCTCCGCAGAGAGTGGTTATAATGCTATCCGATGGCGGCAAAAACACGCTTGCCGATAGCTATGCCTACATTCAAGGCTACCTACAGCAGCAAACTGCCGTGGTGCTGTCCGACCTGCGCGGCCTGGGTGAAACCACCGACCCCGCCGCCTTCAACGACCCCAAATACTACAACCACGAGTATCGTCCGGCTCTGCTCAGCCTCCACCTCGGCCGGCCGTTGCTTAGGCAGCGCGTTACTGATATCCTGACGGTGCTGGATTGGGCTGGAAGCAAGACTGGACTGCAAGGCAAGCCCCAGGAAGTGCACGCCACGGGCCTAGTAGGGGTAGCAGCTCTTCACGCCGCTGTGCTCACGGAGCGCATCAGCAGGCTGGAGCTGCGGCAGGCTCCCACTTCCTTCCAGGATATGCTGCGGGAGCCCACCCGCAAAGACACCTACTCCTGGGTGCTGCCGGGCGTGCTGCGTCGCTACGATTTACCTCAGCTTCGGCAGGCACTAGGGCCGCGGTTGGTAGAGGAAAAGTAAGCCCACTGAAAGCTAGCGGGCACTCAGCCGCCGACTGAGCCGCAAGCCCACCTGCCGCTGGTTGGGGTTGCCAAAAAGGGCAAAGGAGTTGATCTGCCAGGCGGGGGTAGGGCGGAAGCCCGCCTCCGCAAACCCCGACCACCGATTGGCCCCATCCTGCACATCGTAGCCTTTGCTGCTGGCCGCGCCAGCTAGTAGCTGCCATTTGGAGCCGCCTAGCCCCGTACCGATGCCGATGCGCTGCTGCGGGTTACCCGGGCCGTAGCCGAGGTAGTTGTAATCTACCAGAACATATAGCTGCTCGCGCCGCCCCACCCGCACCGAGGACTGCATATCCAAGACACTGACATCATCGCCGGACAGGTACCGGTGGTAGCCGAGGTTGCCAACCATCAGGCCCAGGCCCACGCCTAGCCAGGGGCGGTCGAGCTGCACGTAGGGGTTAAGGGCGAATAGCGTGGTACGGCGGCGGTAAGGCCCCAGGCCCAGGGGTGTTTCCTGGTCGCCGCCTATGTGCATACGTAGGCCCAGGGTTCGTTCGGCCTTATGAACGTCGCCATCCGGGTCCGTGCCGGGCATTTTGGTACGGGAGAAGTCGAGGGTGCCGGTAGCGTAGCGGTGGCGGTACAGCTCCAGGGGCGTGCTACCCCCGCAGCCGCCCTCGGTGTTCTGCTCCCGCAGAAACTGGCCCGAGCTGAAGCTGCCGCTCAGCGTGTAATACTTCTCGGGAGTGGCTACCGATAAGGTCGAGTCAGGTGAAACCTGGCTGGTCAGCACGAACACCGTACTGGCCAGGCCCAGGGGTAGGGCTGCCCGCACCAGTCGGGGCGCGGAGGCCAGTCCGCGCAGGTAAGCGCCGGCTTCCAGCACCAGCACGGCCAGCAGCAAGGACTTTATCACCAGCACTTCCGGCAAGCTCAGCGCCCAGGGTCCTACCCCGGCCGTGAGCAGCAACAGCCCCCCAACGGCCAGCAGGTTTCGGCCCGAAAAGTTGATCGGCGCTTGTTCCGGCTCTGCCGCCATCCGGCCCGCCCGCCGCACCTGCCACCACCAGATGCCCAGGGCTGCCGGCGCCGTAATCAGTAGCCACCATTGCAGCTGCAGCATCGTCAGGCCGGCGTGGGTGTGGGCTGCGGCGCCCACGGGTTCCCCGGCTGGGTCGCGCCAGAATTCCAGCACAAAGCGCCCCGCCAGCAGCAGCCCCACCTGCAGCCAGCGGCGGCTGCCATCGGGCCATGCGCTGTGGCGCGTGAGCAGCAGCACGCCGCCTACCCCCGCGCAAAGCGCCAACGCATACAGCTGCGTAGGGTGGGTAGGAAGCGAGGCCGCGGCCCCGGCCGGAATCAGCCCTTGGTACACTTGCACGAGGTAGGGCAGGGTGCCGGGCGCGTAGGTAAGGCCCCAACTGCCCGCCGTGGGCACCCCAAAGCAGCAACCCGTCAGCACGCAGCCCACGCACTGCACCACCAGAGCCGCGCACAAGGGTAGGGCAAAGGCATCGTACACGTGCCGGCCGTAGCCGAAGGCCCGCCGCAGCAGGGGCAGGGCCAACCCCGAGGCCAGCGCCCCGCCCAGAATAGAGCGGGCTTCCGAGGCCGGCAGTACGCCGCTACTGCTCAAAGTTTCCCACTCGGCCCCCGATAACGCCAGCAGCTTGGTACCCAGAATAAACGGCACCGTTATACAGGCCAGCAGCAGCAGCCAGGAGCGGAGGGGGTAGCCGCGCTGCCGGCCTTCCCATACCAACAGCGCCAGGTTCACCCCGAAGCCCAGCACGTAAAACAGGGCGTAATAACCAGAACCGTGCGGAACGGCAACAACGGTGGACGGAAACATAGTTGGCAGAGTAAAACAGGAAAAATCAGAAATCGGCAGGTAACGCGAGCCTAACTAAAAACCGCCGCCCCACCCCCGGAACGAGGCAAAGGCGGCGGCTTGGATGCAGCAATAATAACCGGCGGGTAACGAGGGGGCCTGAAGGCCCGTCACGAAAGGAATAGTGCGGTGGATAACGAGTTGAAGGTAGGCGGTCCCGCAGTGGATTCGCCAACGAGAATCTCACTGTGCCAGACTTATGGGGAAGTATCTATAAAGTATATGTATCTGATAAGTAAGGCAATAAATACGAATGCAAAGGACTTTAACAGGCAGTGCCAGCGAAGGGGCATCTGGCGGTGCGGCGGCACAAGCCGACATGGTAGCTCCTTCACGCGGGTAGTTATGGCGGCCAGGTTCAAGTGAGCCACGGTCATGCCAGGGGGCAGGTTAAGGAAGCGCGTACCCTATCCGTACTGATGCGGTCAGGATATCTCCGGGAAAATAGGAGTAGGTGCGGCTTTCTATGCCCACGCCCAGGTAGAGGCGGTTGCGCAGGGTAGCGTCGGCGCTCAGCCCCAGGGAGAAGCCGGGTTTGCGAATGGTCTCGCGCCGATACTCGCTGGTTAGCAGAGTAGTGGTAGTACCGTTGGAGTTAAGATACGTGCCTGGGTAACGGTAAAGCGTGGTTTCGCGGCCCATAAACAACGCCGGCCCGGCTTCCAGCCGCAGGGCAAGCCGCTCGGGCCGCCGACTGGTGCGCACAGCCAGCAGCGCCTCCGCTACGGCCGTGGCGTATTGCTCGCCGGGCTGCTTGTCCGGCTCCCGGCTGCGCGTATCGGCCCGGAAGCCGCTCAGGCGAGGCTGCACGCTAAACAAGGAGCGTGTTGAGAGCCGGTGCTCCAAGCCCAGAAAGATGGCGGTGCCCGGCCAGCCATAGTTGGTCTGCTGGGCCCATCCGCCACCCGCCACCACTGTATTGCGAGCCGCTGAAGATGGAGAGGTTTGTGCCCATACGGGCGCAGTAAACGTGAATAACAGCAAGAAAAGTAATGTTTTATGCATACATGGGCCGGATAAGAAGAGGTTGAAACAGACGAGCCCGCTTCTCAACTACCTTGCCACGGTGCCTCCGTTAGCCTGGCGCGGGGGCTGGTGCCTGCCGGGCCGGCAAGAGCTCCGTGGCCCCGTAGTGCACAATGTTCTCGATCATGCCCTTAAAGATGACAAAGTGAAACGGCACCAGCGAGTACCAGTACAGGCGCCCGGCCAGGCCGTGGGGTCGGAACGCCGCTAGCTGCTCCAGGGTGTGCGAGCCGTCGGGGTTGTCTAGAATGCGGAATTGCAGCCAGGCTTCGCCGGGGAGCTTCATTTCGGCGTAGAGCAGCAGGCGGCGGCTGGCTTTGTCGGCCACGAGTACGCGCCAGAAGTCGAGCGGGTCACCGGCGCGCAGCTTGGTAGCCGAGCGGCGGCCCCGGCGCAGGCCCACGCCGCCCACAAGCTTATCCAGCAGCCCCCGCACGCGCCAGAGCCAGTCCACCTTATACCAGCCCCGCTCGCCGCCTATACTCCACACGTTGCGCAGCACCTCCTGGGCCGGGCGCGTGAAGCGCAGCATCTGGCGGTCTTGTAGCAAGCCGTGCTGCGGAATCTGGATGTGGTCCATGTAGCCCTGCGGCATCACACCGCTGCTCAGCGCGTCGCTCCAGCTGCTGACCACCTCGTTCTGCTCGATGCGCTGAAAGGCCAGCTCCACGGCCGCGCGGTAGCTCATGCAGGCATGGGGCACTACCGCCCCAATGCTGCGGCGCGGGTTTACTACGGTATCGTTGCGTAAACTTTCTACCAGGCTCTGGGCCAGGGAGAAGGTAGTGCTGGTGACCAGGTACAGCCACCAAGATGACAGCCGCGGTGTAAGGACGGGAATCGTGAGAATGTAGCGCCGCAGCCCCCGTACTCCGGCCAGGCCCAGCAGCATCTGCCGGTAGGTCAGCACGTCGGGCCCGCCAATATCAAACGACTGGCCCAGGCAGGCCGGGTTATCGAGCACGGCCTGCAGGTAGTGCATCACGTCGCGGATGCCGATGGGCTGGCAGCGCGAGTTCAGCCAGCGCGGCGTCACCATCACGGGCAGCTTGTCCACCAAATCCCGGATAATCTCAAAAGAGGCTGACCCGGAACCGATAATAATACTGGCCCGCAGCACTGTAAGGGTCGCTTTTTCGGTTCGGCGCAGCTCTTTCTCTACGGCTTTACGGGAGCGGAGGTGCACGCTCAGGGCCCGGTCGTTGGCAATGCCGGAAAGGTAGATGACCTGCCGGCAGCTGCTGCGGTTGAGGTAGCCCGTAAAATTGCGGGCCGACTCCTGCTCCAGCCGGAAAAAGTCTTTGTTGTGCCCGCTCATGGAGTGCACCAGGTAGTAAGCCGCATCAATGTCGGCGGGCAGCCCGGCCAACGAATCGGGCTTCAGCAAGTCGGCCTGCGCTACCGTAACGTGGGCGCGCAGGCGTTCCGGTAGCTCGTAGCGCCGGGCGTCGCGCACCACGCAAATGACGTGGTGGCCCGCCTCCACCAGCAGCGGCAGCAGGCGCTGCCCAATGTAACCATTGGCCCCGGTAAGCAGAATCTTCATGGCAGCAGGAGACGGTGGGTGTACTCGTCTAACTGCTTTGTGTACCAGGAAGTTGTCGAGCTGCCTCTTGTCGTTCCGACGCAGGAGAAATCTGGGTCAGACCGTTAGATGGCGCACTCAGATTTCTCCTGCGTCGGAATGACGGTGAATTCACTTCCGCTTGGGGCGCTTGCGCCGGCGAGCCGCCACCCGTTCCCGCTCGGCCTTGCGCTCGGCCCGGAAAGCCAGGCGCTCGTCCATCCGGCCCATGAGCTGCCGCCGGACATGGTGAGCCAGGGCTGAAAGCGTAACCAGCTGCGTGGTGCGCAGAAAATTGAGTACGTCCCGGCGGCGGTAGGTGCTCACGCCTACCAGCCCCTGAGCCAGCAGAAACTGCTTGATTTCCTCCAGCCGCAGCAACGCCGCCACCGCCGGGCGCTCTACCGTGGCGTTGTAGAGGGCCGGCCGGTGTAGGCGCAGGCCCTCCGCCGAGGCCACCAGCACGCCCACCCACTCGGGCAGCAGGGGCAGGAGCTTGGGCAAGTGCTTTTCCGTGACGACGAAGGTGACAAAATCGTAGGCCCGGCCGTAGCAGGGCAGCTGCTTGGCCACCCGCTGCAGGGTGTCGCCGTCGCCTTTCAGCTCGTAGCCGTGCATAAACTGCTCCGTGATGTGGACGACATCGGCCCGGGTGGTGCCGGTGGGCAGCTCATCCACGTACACGCCGCCCGTCAGCAGCGGGTAAAGAAGCGCCCGGATTTCAGGATCATTCACGAATTGAGGCCAGTAAACAAACCGCAAGTTACGCCATGAACGGCAGTAGGCGAAGTTCAGAGTAGGGGCGGGGGTAGGAAATAAGGTCCTGGCAGAAGTGTATAGCTGCAGTTCTCCCCAACTCCTGCCGGCTCCCTACCCTTGCACCGGCCGGATAGGTACTCCGGCCGGAGTTTCGTATGTTAGATAATCATGACGACGCCCCGCCGCTTCCGTTTCACGCCGCTGTTTTTCATCGGTTTCCTGTTTCTGATTCTCGGTCTGACTAACTCGAAGCGGCTGGCTTTTGTGGGAGTAGGGGCTGCGTTTATTGCCTTAGGCATAAAGCGAGGTCAGGAGCCACCCCATGAGGAACCGGAGGAGCCTATGCGCGGCGAATAGGGGTAGGAGTGCCGCCGGAAGCCGGCTTTGTGGCTACCTTCACGGCGGTTTTACCCTGTTCTGATTATGCCCTTCCCGATGACCTCCCGCCGCTGGCTCTGGCTTTTTCTTTTGGTGCTTGCCGCCGCCTTTTTGTGGGAGCTGGGCAGCTGGGGGCCCCTGGAAAGCAGCGAGGCGCGCTACTCTGAAATAGGCCGGGAAATGCTGGCGGGCCAGGATTGGCTGCACCCGCGCCTGCTGGGCATTCAGCACTTCCACAAGCCGCCCCTTACCTACTGGCTTACCGCGGCGGGGCTGGGGTTGTTCGGCGAAAATACGGTGGGCGTGCGCCTGCTGCCGGTGCTGGCCGTGCTGCTGCAGGTGGGGCTGATGTATGGGCTGGGGTTGCTGCTGTTCCAGCAGGACCGTGCCCGGGCCCTGGCCGCCGCCGTTATCTACGGCACGCTTCCCGTCGTGCTGATTTCGGCCCTTAACGTTACCACCGACGCCTACCTGGCTACCCTGGAGCTGGCCGCCGCTTACGGTATTCTGCGCTACTACCACGGCGGCGGAGTGCGGTGGCTGTACCTGTTCTGGCTGGGGCTTGGGCTGGCCTTCCTCACGAAAGGGCCGGTAGGCTTTGTGCTGCCGCTAATGGCCGTTATGGGCTTCTACTTCAAACAAGGGCAGACCAAACGGCCGTTTACCTGGCATCATGCCCTGGGGTTTGCGCTGTTTGTGGGGGTAGGGCTGAGCTGGTATCTGTACCTGATAGCCGAAAACCCGGCCTTTCTGCGCTACTTTTTGTTTGAACACACCGTGGAGCGCTTTGCCAACGCGGCTACTTTCAACCGGGCCAAACCGTGGTGGTTTTATCTGGTGCTGGCCCCCGCTACCAGCCTGCCGTGGGCTGTGGCCCTGGTAGTTCGGGCGGTGCGCACGCCCTGGAGCACGGTGCCACGCGAGTGGCGCAACGTGCTCATCTTCTGGGTGCTGGTGCCCCTGCTGTTTTTCTCTTTGTCCAAATCCAAGCTGCTGCTCTACGTGCTGCCCATTTTCCCGGGGGTAGTGCTCCTGACGGTGTACTACCTGGGCCGCTGCACCGAGGCCGTCCTGCACCGCTGGTACGTGGGCATCGTGGCGTTCTACGGGTTTCTGCTGGGCGCCCTGTGCCTGCTGCCCATCCTCACGACGGTGGTAAACCTGGGGTTCGAGGTGAAGCCGTTCACGGCCCTCTGGCCGGCGGCCGGAGTTATCCTGCTGGTGCTCACGCTCACGCTCTGGAACCAGGTGCGCATTGCCCCGCGTCTGCTGGTGGCCACCACCCTGTTCACGGTGTTTCTGCTGCTGTCGGCCAAGCCCATCATGCAGCAGAACGAGCTGGCGTTCAACGGCAGCCGCCCCCTGGCCCAGTTCATTCGGGATAAGCAGCTCACCAACCGCCAGGTGCTGGTGTACGACCAGTTGCTGCCGTCCCTGGCTTTCGAGCTGGGCCAGCTGCCCGTGTTCCTCAACGATGGTAACCACAACCTCAACCGCGAAACCCAGTTCGAGGCCGGCACCAGCTGGCAGCGCTACCTGCTCTACCTCCAGGACCCCCAGCAGGAGCCAGCCCTGGGCGCCCTCCTGCTGCAGCACCCGGTGCTCCTGGTGAAAGGCGAGTTAAAACCTGAGCGCCAGTGGATGCTGCGCTACTTCACCCAGCGGGAAAAGCTGGGCAAGTGGACGGTGTTATGGTAGAAAGGCTGGCGTGTTTCCCTACTCCTGAAAACAGAAAAAGCCGCTACCAGAGGTAGCGGCTTTTTATCTACGGGGCTGCAGCTGGCTGTTCTATATCCACCCTACTCCATTTACCAGCTGCAACACACCACGCGGAGAGCCTTCCTTTCCATTAACTCTTCGTGCGCCGTTTGTTATTGAGTCAAAGGTAGTAGGAGCAATACCTGGCCTGCTGAAAGTTTTGGTCAATGCCCGGTTCTACCCGGCCAGAACAGCCTTTCACCCGACGGGCGTAAAAGGAGTACCAGGTAAACAAGCGTAAGCCCTGGAAATGACTACCGGTAAACGGCTTCAGCTTTCTCGCGCAGGTTGTAGGCTGAGGACATTACCTCCCCGTAAGCACCGGCCGAGCGGATAGCTACCAAGTCGCCGCGTTGGGTTTCGGGCAGAGTAATAGCTTTGCCAAACGTATCCGACGACTCGCAGATGGGGCCCACAATGTCGTAGGTCAACTCCGGGCGCTGGCTGGTCAGGTTCTGGATGAGGTGGTAGCTGCCGTACAGGGCCGGCCGGATCAGTTCCGTCATGCCCGCGTCAAGAATGGCAAAGCGGGTCTGCTGGCTTTCTTTCACGTAGAGCACCCGGCTTACAAGGGTGCCGCACTGAGCTACTACGGCCCGGCCCAGCTCTACGTGTACCTGCTGCCCCGGCCGCCGCTCCAGGTGCTGCTCAAACATCCCGAAGTAGGCCGCAAAGTCTGGAATGGGGTTCTGGTCGGGCTGGTGGTAGTCGATGCCCAGGCCGCCGCCCACGTTAAGGTGGGGGAGGCGGTGGCCCCGATCTTCCAGCCAGGTTTGCAGTTCATTGAGCTTGCGGCTCAGGTTGGCAAACGCCGACAGCTCCGTAATCTGGGAGCCGATGTGGGCGTGCAGACCTATCAGCTCTACATTGGGGAGGTTGTCCAGGCCATCTACTACCCCCGCCAGATCGGCCAAGTTAATGCCGAACTTGTTGGCATCGAGGCCAGTGGTGATGTAGGCGTGGGTGTGCGCGTCCACGTTGGGGTTGATGCGTAGAGCAACTCGTGCCTTGCGGCCCTGGGCGCCGGCCAACTCGTTGAGCACCTGCAGCTCCGGCACCGATTCGGCGTTAAAGCAGAAGATATCGGCGGCCAGGGCCCGGTTGATTTCCGCATCTGATTTTCCTACTCCCGCAAATACCACATGGTCGGGGGAGAAGCCAGCATCCAGGGCGCGCTGCACCTCGCCGCCGCTCACGCAGTCGGCCCCAAAGCCCGCCTGCTGAATGCGCTGCAGAATGGGCAGGTTGGAGTTGGCTTTCAAGGCGTAGTGCACCTGGAAATTGCCCGGCCTGGCGGCCGCCGTAAGTGCCGCCAGTGTCTGGTCGAGCAACTGAAGGTCGTAGTAATAAAAGGGGGTAAGCTGCTGGGTAAGCTCCGCCGGAAGTTGAAAAGCCATCGAAATAGAGAATTACCGCTGAAACAGCCCGGCATTCAGGGCCTGCAGGGCGCTTACTTTGTGATTGTTGTGCACCAGAATGCTGATGTTGTTCGGCGAGCCGCCGTAGCTGATCATGCGCACCGGAATGTCGCGCAGAGCGGCAAAGGCTTGGTTGGCCGCCCCGTGCGCGTCCTGCCCCAGGCTTCCTACCAGGCAAATAATGGTTTGGTTTTCATCGACTTCTACGGTGCCGAAGCGGCGCAGCTCTTCCAGAATCTGGGGCAGGCGGGTAGCGTCGTCGATGGTCAGCGACACGGCTACTTCCGAGGTCGTAATCATGTCGATGGAGGTGCGGTAGCGCTCGAAAATCTCGAACAAGCTGCGCAGGAAGCCGTGGGCCAGCAGCATGCGGCTCGACTTCACGTTGATGGCCGTAATGCCGTCCTTGGCGGCTACCGCCTTGATAGCCTCGGAGCCCGTTTTGGCCGAAATTAGGGTGCCGGGGGCCTCGGGCTGCATGGTGTTGAGCAGGCGTACCGGAATGCCGTGCTGGCGGGCGGGCAGCACCGAGCTGGGGTGCAGAATCTTCGCGCCGAAGTAAGCCAGCTCCGCCGCCTCATCAAACGACAGCTCCCGAATGGGGTAGGTGCCCTGTACGATGCGCGGGTCGTTGTTGTGCAGGCCGTCGATGTCAGTCCAAATCTGGATTTCCTCTGCCTCTACGGCCGCTCCAATCAGCGAAGCAGAGTAGTCGGAGCCGCCGCGCTTGAGATTATCGATATGGCCCTGGGCGCTGCGGCAGATGTAGCCCTGCGTGATAAACAGCTGTTGGTTGGCGTAGGGCGCGAGGGTAGCGGCCAGGTGCTCCCGGATGTAGGCCGCGTCGGGCTCCTCGTCCACATCCAGGCGCATAAAGTCGAGGGCAGGCAGCAGCACGGCCGGACGGCCCAGCACCTGGGTTACGTAGCGGTGCACGAGCAGCGTGCTCAGCAGCTCGCCCTGGGCCAAAATCACCCGCTCTCCATCGGCAGAAAGCGGGGCCGAGGTCAGAGCCAACACCGCGTCGAAATGCTGATTCAGGGTTTCAATAGCCGATTCAGCCAGGCCTTCGCCGGGTAGCAATTCGCGGGCTACCTCGTGGTAGCGCTGGCGCAGGGCCTCAATGCGGGCGGTAGCAGCGGTGGCATCGGCGGCGTAGAGCAGGGTAGCAATTTCCACCAGCGCGTTGGTAGTGCCGCTCATGGCCGACAGTACCACAATGCGGCGCTGCAGATGCGGGGCATGAATCAACTCGGCTACTTCGCGCATCCGCTGTGGCGACCCTACGGACGTGCCACCAAACTTGAGAACTTTCATAAACAGGGAAAAACAGGAGATAAGTGGCGCAGAAAACTCCGGCGGGTTGCGAGCCGGAAAAGAAAAGAGGAAAAAAAAGCGCCGATCCTGGGAGGACCGGCGCTTGAGGGTTCAGTGGTAGGTAGGTACGACGAACAGGTGCGACGGTCAGGTCGGGTTGCGTTTCTTCGATTTCTTGACCATCAGCAGGCCCGCCGACAGCGGCGAGGCTACCTGTTTGCCCGGCTTCATGCCCATACACGCGGCTGCCACCCCGGCCGAGGCCAGAGAAGTAGAAGTGCCGAATGAGGTGGTAGTGAGCCGCATAAGCAAATGAAAAGTGGGGGCTACCCCGCTTTGCGGCCGCAAGTACGCAGTTCCTTGGAAAAACACCAACGGCTGAGCTGGAATTTTTGAATATATGCCAACTGCCTACCCCCTCGTGCAGGCAACAACCCGCTTACTGCAGGCTTAAATCCTATCCTGCAGGGCCAAAAGACGTAAGATGCAGCAAGGACTCAAGCGTACCTACTGCTTTTCTCTCCCCATTTCACTAGCCAACCAGCCCATGCCAACCGCCCAGGAATCTCTCCAATCCTTTACTGATGAGTTTACGCGCAACGCCGGAGTGCGCACCGTTTTCGGCGAGCCCATCGTGATGCCGTACGCTACGGTAGTGCCCGTGGCCAGGGTGGTGTACGGGTTGGGCGGTGGTTTCGGGGTAGGCAAGCGCACGGCTAAAGCCGGAGAGGGCGAAGGTGAAGCGGCCGGCAGCGGCGGCGGCTTCGGAGGTGGTGCGCTGGCTTTTCCGGCCGGCGTACTCGACATCCGACCCAAACGCACCCGGTTTGTCTCCACCAGCCGCACCCGGCACGTTCTGTTAGGAGTAGCGTTGGGCTGGGTATTGGCTCGTGCTTTGGGTAAAGGCCAGCGGCAGAGTGCCGGTAATGCAGATTCGGGCCAAAAGAAGGGGTAGGCTGTACTGGCTCCTAGCCCGTCATTCCGAACTTGTCGAGACATCGCGCGTGCTGACGTCAGGTTACCAATGCAACGTCAGCACGCGAGATTCCTCGGCTGCGCTCGGAATGACGGGCTTGTTTATCAGGATTAGTAAGCGCTGCCGCTAACTTTTCTGGCCCGGCGTTTTAATCGTGCTGATAACGGTGTCGCTGAGGGGAGAAACGGCGGGGCCGAAGTAGTGGGTCAGGCGGCCGTCTTCGCTTATGAGGTACTTCGAGAAGTTCCAGTCGGGAGCCTGCTCGTTCCAGCCGTTCTGGCGGGCGTTGCTAAGCCACTGGTACACGGGGTTCTGCTCGCCCTTTTTCACCACCACGCTCTTCTTCATCAAAGGAAACGATACGCCGAAGTTCACCTGGCAAAACTGCTCAATGGCTTTATCGTCAGCCTTTTCCTGCTCCGCGAAGTCGTTAGCGGGGAAGCCTAGAACCACCAGCTGGTCAGAGAACTGCTCGGAAAGTTGCTGTAGCTCTTCGTATTGGTTGGTGTAGCCGCAGTTGGACGCCGTATTCACCAGCAGTACTTTCTTGCCCCGCAACTCGTCAAATTTCAGCGGCTGCCCTGAGTTCAATTGGCCGGCGAGGTCGTAGAACGGCACGGGCGCGGCGGCCTGCTTTTCATTCCGGAGCACCTTGCCCTTGCTGCCCGACTTGGAAAGCTTCATGATGAGCGGGTAGAGGAATTTCAAAAGTTTCTGACGAAAAGAGGGCATGGCTTTGGGGTTAAGAGAAAGGCAAAAGTACGCCATCGGGTTAGGTGCCCGCGCCGCGTACCCAGCGGAGTAACCAATCCGAAGCACAACAGTTGCAAAACGGTTCGGATTGTCATTAAACGGCACCGGACCCGGCGCGTTGATGAACGCGGCCGGGTCCGGTGTGGTAAAAGGCGTAAAACTCCTGAGATTCTGAGAATCTAGCGCACCGGTTTCGGAATGATGGGCAGGCTCTCGTGGCCCTCGGCGTCCACTGACACCACCCCGAAAATGTAGTTGTCCTTGCTATGGGGCAGGTCGGCTTTGGTATCGGTCACGAAGAACTTCTGCTGCCACTCCGGGGCGCTGGTTTCGCGCATGAGCACGTAGTAGCCGGCCGGTTTCTCGCCGGCTTTGGGCGCTTCCCACTTCAGCTCGGTGCGGTTGGTGAGGTTGGCCGTGAGCACGCCCACGTTTTCGGGGGCGGCGGGGGCCAGGGCCAGACTAGCCAGCGTGGCCAGGTTTACGCCGGTGTTGCGGCGCAGATAGGGGAAGTCCATGAACTTGGCATAGTCGCCGTACTCCTCGCCGTTTTCGGTGCGCAGGTCCTGGTGCTGGTGGCGGAAGTCCTCATTCATCTCCGAGAAGCGCACTGCCGTGAAGCCCTGCTGGTTGAAGGGCGTATGGTCGCCGCCGCGCAGGAATCGGTCGGGACGATACTCCAGCACTACCTCGTGGCCGGGCACGTACTGCTGGCAGGCCGTGCGGGTGTAGCGGGCCAAGTTGCGGCTGGGCGAGTCGTTTTCCGAAGAAAGCGTGCGTCGTACGCGGGCTTCGTCGGTGGTTTCGGTGGCGGGCACACCTTCGCTGAACACGCGCAGGCGCTTGTCGTCCTTGATTTCGGGGTCGTGGCCCGAAGAGTTGCCCATGATATCGTTGTTGAGCATGGCCACCAGGTTCCAGCCTTCTTTCTTGGCGCGCTTAGCCAGGTGAGTCGAGCCATAAAGCCCCTGCTCTTCGCCCTGCACGGCCACAAAAATGATGGTGGCCGGAAACTGCTGCTGCGACATCACGCGGGCCAGCTCCATCACGGCCACCGTGCCCGAGCCGTCGTCGTTGGCGCCGGGCGCGTCGGCGGTGGCGTTCATCACGTCCGTCACCCGGGAGTCGATGTGCCCGCTCACGATGAACACGCGCTTATCGGTGGGGTCGGTGCCGGGCAGGGTCGCCATTACGTTGGCCATGACCACCGGCCGGTCGATGCGGCGGCCGTCGGGCTTGATGGTGAAGGTGTCCTGCTCCACTTTCAGGCGGCCCCCGCTGGCCTTGCTGTACTTCCTGAACTCACTTTCCACCCAGTTGCGGGCCGCCCCGATGCCGCGCTTCTTGCTCTTGGTGTCGCTCAGGGTGTGGCGCGTGCCGAAGCTCACGAGCTTGTCGATGTCGTCGCGCAGGTTTTTCTCCGATATGTCCTGCACCATTTTGGTAATGAGCGGATCGGGGGTAGCGTTGGGCTTGTTCTGGGCGAAAACCGAGGTAGTGAAACCAAGCGAAAGCAACAGCAGCGAGGAACGGCGCATGGAGAAGGGTAGGATCTGGTTTGGGAATTGGGCAAGAGACGCGGAAGGGTGGCCCCACGTTGCGGCGCAAGGTAAGGCACCCACCGGATTAGCCGGGTATAAGTTATGGGCCAAGCCGAACACTGTTCCTGCGCCTGTCATCCTGAGTGCAGCGAAGGACCTTTACCGGGAGTAATTACCTGTTCAACGAAGCGGCAGAAGTTTTTCGCCGGGTAATCAGGATAGCAGAGCCAACAGTTCTATCTACCTGCGTCCAGCACCGATACCAGCGCACAAGCCGCGTTTCCCCCGAAGCCGGCCGCATTCACCAGAATCCGGCGGATAGGCTTCGGGGCTGCGGAAGCTATGTCGGTGGCAAACGGCGCGGCCGGCCACTGCTGAGTTTCGAGGATGTGCAGGGCAAAATCGAGGCTGAGAGCGGCCGAGGCGCCCAAGGTGTGCCCAATCAGCCACTTATTGGACAGCAGTGGGGGTAGGCTTTCCCCGAAAACTGCTCGCAGCGCCGCCCGCTCGGCCGCGTCGCCGGCCGGGGTGCCCGGGCTGTGCAGCACTACGGCATCCACGGCGGCGGGCGTGAGGCGGGCCTGAGCCAGCGCCTGCCGGATAGCTTGCTGAAAGTGCTGCCCCTCGGGCGAAAGGCCGGTTTTGCTACCGATGGCCTCGAAGCCAAACCCTACGCTTTCCAGCACGAAAACCGGTGCGCTACCGGCTTCCGCCGCCAGCTGTTGTCGGCCCACTTTCTCCAGGGCGAATACCGCCGCGCCTTCGCCCAGCACGAAGGTAGAGGGCTTGCCCGCGCCGGGCCGACAGGGAAAATCTTCGGCGGCAAAGGGTGAGTAGATGCCGATGGCCCGCATCTGAGCCAGGGTGAAATCAGTGAGGGGCGCCTCGGTACCCCCGGCCAGAAACCGCTCGGCCATGCCCGCCCGCAGCCAGGCCGTGGCGTTGCCCAGGGCCTGAAACGCGCTGCTGCAGGTGCTGGAGTGGCTCAGGGCCGCGCCGCCCGCGCTGCCCGCATCGTAGGCCACCCAGCTGGCCACGTTGCCGAGGGTAGTCAGCGGCGAGGCACCGGCGGGCACAACGCCATCAGCCAGAAAACCAGCGTGAAACTCCTCCGTGCGCCCCGTAGCGCCCCGGCTGCTCCCAATACTGACGGCCAGAGGTGAAGTGGTGAAATGGTGAAATGGTGAGATGGTGAGTAATGGGTCGTGTTTTTGCTCACCACTCACCACCTCACTACGTTGCCAGCCGGCTGCGGCCGCGGCCTGACGGGCGGCCAGCAGGGCCAGCAGTACGGTGCGGTCGAGCTGGCGGTAGGCGGGTTGGGTGCGGCGCAGCTCGGCGAGGGTTGCCTCAGCGGCGGGGGGTAGGGCAGCTACGGGCAGGCCGGTGGCGTGGGTGGTGAAGGGCGAAACGCTGGCGTCAGCGGGCAGTGGCTGCAGCCCCAGCGCCGATACCCGGCCCCGGCCCCGGATAACAATTAGCTCGTCGGGGGCAAACTCAGTCATGCAGGTACTCGGGGAGGGTAGGCGCCGGCTCGAAGTTCAGCACTACTTCACGCATGCGGCGCAGCACCGCGTACAGTAGCTCCAGCTCGGGGTTGGTGGTGCAGTAGGGGGGGAGCAAATACACTACGTTGCCCAGGGGGCGCAGCACAATGTGGTTGTCCAGGGCCAGCTGGTAGAAGGCGTCGCGGAGGCGGCTGAAGTAGCTGGTGCCCTCGCCGGGGTCATACTCCACGGCCAGAATGGTGCCGCGGTGACGTACCTGCCGGATGCCGGGCAAGGCTTCTATTTCCTGACGGAAAGCGGCGTGAGCGGCCTCTATGCGCTGGCGCTGCTGCTGACAGTCGTCGGTGCGGGTAAGCTCCAGGCTGGCCAGGGCAGCGGCGCAGGCCACGGGGTTGGCGGTGTAAGAGTGGCCGTGGAACAGGGCCCGCATCTTGTTGTCGCTGAGGAAAGCGGCGTAAATGGGCGCGGCGCAGGTGGTCAGGCCCATGGCCAGGGTGCCGCCCGTCAGGCCTTTGGAAAAGCACATGATGTCGGGTTGCTCCTGCAGCAGGCTGCTGGCAAACAGGGGACCGGTGCGCCCGAAGCCCGTCATCACCTCATCGGCAATGCACAGCACGCCGCACTGGTGGCAGCGGCGCAGCATTTCCGTGAGTACTTCTGGCTCATACATCACCATGCCAGCTGTGCCCAGCACCAGAGGCTCGAAGATGAAGCCTGCTATATCAGGGCGGCCAAGCAGAGTATCGAGCTGAGCCAGCGTTTCGGCCTCCCGGCCCGGCACCGGCACATCAATAAATTCCACGTCGAAGAGCAGCGGCCAGAACGGCTCCGTGAAGGCCCCGCGTGCACTCACGGCCATAGCCCCGAAGGTGTCGCCGTGGTAGGAGTTCTGGAAGCAGATGAAGGTGCGGCGTTCCGGCTGGCCGAGGTTGTGGAAATACTGCAGCACCATTTTCAGGGCCACTTCCACGGCCGTCGAGCCGTTGTCGGAATAGAATACGCGGGCCTGGTTTTCGGGCAGAATTTCCAGCAGCTGCTCGGCCAGCTCCACGGCGGCGGGGTGCGTGAAGCCGGCAAACAGCACGTGCTCCAGGGTGCGCAGCTGCTCGCTCACGCGGGCCGCAATGTGCGGGTGGGCGTGCCCGTGCAGGTTTACCCACCACGACGAAATGCCGTCGAGGTAGCGGGTGCCATCCTCGGCAATCAGCCAGCTGCCCTCGCCACGCACAATGGGCACGGCCAGCGGGGCAGTCTGCATTTGGGTATAAGGGTGCCACACTACGGCGTGGTCCCGCTCGGAAAGAGTAGGCATGGAAGGAGGGGTAATGGAGCGCGAAGGTACAACCGGCTGGAGCAACGGCTGCCTGGCGTCGGCTCCCGCAGAGGCGCGCAGAGGGTTTCGCAGAGAAACGCAGAGCCGTTCTTATAGCTCAAACCACGCCCGAAACTCGGTGGCGTAGCGGCTTACTACCTCGGGGGTTACTTCGGTTTCGGGCCGGATGCGGGGTAGCAGGGGCACGCCAGTATGCTGACTGATGAAGTTCTCGGTGGCGGGAGTAGGCTCCCCGTTGAACACGAGGCCGCGCACCCGCAGCCCGCGCGCCTGCAGGGCTTCCAGCGTGAGCAGGGTGTGGTTGATGCTACCCAGGTAATTGCGCGAAACCACCACCACATCGAGGTCCAGCTGCCGTGCTAAGTCGGCTATGAGGAAGCCGGGGGCGAGTGGTACCAGGAGGCCGCCGGCCCCTTCTACCAGCAGGTGGTTGTCGGTTTCGGGCAGCTGGAAATCTTCTGGGCGGAGCGTGAGTCCCTCGGCGGCGGCGGCGGCGTGCGGCGAGGCGGGTAGCTGCAGGCGGTAGCGCTCCGGCCAGAAGTGGCTGCGGGTGTTGCGCACCAGACTGCGGACCGTGCCCGCGTCGGTGGAGGGCTCCAGGCCCGCCTGCACAGGCTTCCAGTAGTCAGCCTGCAAAGCCTCAGTCAGGATGGCCGACACCAGGGTTTTGCCTACGTCGGTGCCGATGCCGGTGATGAAAAGTCGTTCCAAAGTCGGGTGGTTGGGGTGAGTAGGAGTTGCGAGTGCCGTCTGACTTTCCCTAATCCAGCTCAGCGCGAGACAACAGGTCCGTTGCGATACGCTCATCGTCCAGGGCTATCTTGAAGGCCAGCGCAAACTGCTTCAGGGCCTCCTTATCCGCCGAGTAAGCGCAGAACATGCTGCCTTCCGGGTCGAATTTCACGATGCCCGCCAGCTGGGGCTGCTGCTCCGTTAAGAATACCTGGGCCAGAGACGCCCAGTCGTACCCGCTGCCCTCAAAGCCTTCTGCTGCTCTTGTGGCAAAGATTTCGTTTCGGTAGCCGCCCACCTCCAGGCAAACTGACGCGCTGTTTTCGTGCTCCGACCAGAAGAACGGACGGAGTGTATCAGTAAACTCCTTGCTGCTCATTATGTAAGGATCTTTGGGTGAGATAATGCTCTGCGAAATGTACCGCTACTCCGCCCTCATCTGCCCTAGCACTGCCGCCAGCCCGTCAATTTCCGCCTCCGTGTTGTAGCTGTGCAGAATAAGCCGCAGCCGCTCCGTGCCGGCCGGTACCGTGGGGGCCACAATAGGGCGCACATCGAACCCGGAGGCTTGGGCAGCCGCCGCTACCGCCCGCACACGGACCGGACCGGGCGCATCGGTGAAGAAAACGGGGTGGATAACATGGCTCTCCGGCGGCACGCGCAGCCCCGGTACGGCGTTCAGGCGGGTTTTCAGGTAGTCGGAAAGCGAGAACAGCTGCTCCCGCTCCGCCGATAGAGCCGGCAGCGCCTCGTACGCAGCCCGCAGGCTTGCGATGGAGTGCGGGGGTAGGGCAGTAGTGTAGATGAAAGGCCGGCTGAAATTGAGCAGGTAGTCGCGGAGTACGGCCGGGCCGGCCACGGCGGCGCCCTGGCTGCCCAGAGCCTTGCCGAAGGTGAGCACGCGGGCAAATACGTCGGCTTCCAAGCCCAGTTCCTCCACCAAACCCTCGCCCTGGGGGCCGTAGAGGCCGTTGGTGTGGGCTTCATCTACCACCAGATACAGCTCCCGCTCCCGGCACAACGCCGCCAGCTCCGCCAGCGGGGCCACATCGCCATCCATGGAATACAGCGCCTCCACGGCCACGAATACGGCCCCGGTAGCGCGGGCGAGCTTGCGGGTCAGGTCGGTGAGGTCGTTGTGGCGGAAGCTCCAGGCCGTAGCGAAGGAGCCCCGGATACCGTCCTTCACGGAGGCGTGCGAAGCCTCGTCGTAGAGAATCGTGTCGCCGCGGCGGGGCACGGCGGCGAAGAACCCCAGGTTGGCCGCGTAGCCCGAGTTGAACAGCAGAGCCGCCTCGGCCTTGTGGAATTGCGCTAAGTGCTGCTCCAGTGCCTCGGCCTCTGTAGAGTTACCGGTGAGCAGGCGGGAGCCGGTGCTGCCCGCTGCTTCGGCCGTGGCCTGTTGCAAAGCCAGTTGCACGGCGGGGTGGCGGCTCAGGCCCAGGTAGTCGTTGGAGCTGAAATCCACCAGCCCGGCGGCGGGCTGCGTGAGGCGGCGGCGCGTGCCGGCGGCTTCGCGCTGCTCTAGCTCGCGGGTAAGGCGTTGGTGGAGGGGAGAGGGGGTAGGCACTATTTTATCTTTTCGGTGGGCAGTGGAAATTGCCTTGGTAGCCCCAGCGAATCGGGCTGCCAGCCCAGCGAATTCCGGGCTTCCTGCCGGACGGAGGTTTCAATTACCTGCTCATTGAGCATATCCAGACTGGCAATGTGGAGCACAACATCCGGCACAGCATCCTCATACAGAATGTAGGTACGACGGCCCAACCAATACTGCGCGCCGGGTACGTTGCCGGGCCGGGGTGGGCCGTAGCGGCGGGTAAGCTCCCGCAAAACAGTGCGGCTCTTCTGCTCCCGCTTTAACTGATAAGTAACTCCAATAAACTGGCCACTCCGAAACCAGAATTCTGGGTGTACCGGCTGATGCGCCAGCATCATGGTATCTGCCTGGGGAGGCAACACATAAACCTGCGTTGTTTTCCAGCGCTTGCCCATACCAGAGAACTGCGGCCGGAGCATGGTCCCCTCTGGCGGCGTCCCGAATGCTACTCCGTGAGCCGCATACACGGAATCGAGCGGGCGCAGTGCCGGCATGGGCCCCGATATGGTTTGCGCCCGGCCGGCCGTTGCCGCCAGCAGCAGGAAAAGACAAGCAGTAAGGCGCATAAAAGATGAGGCGGGGTAAAAAACGTCTGTCATCCTGAGCCCGCGAAGGACTTTCTCACAGTAGCACGACAATCGTAACAACGACTCGTTTCGGCGTGAGAAGGTCCTTCGCGCTGCCCAGGATGACAGACGCTTTCTGAAAAACAACTGCTACCTACGCTACTACCGGAGCAGCTTCCTTGCCCAGCACTACGGCACCTTCGGGCACGTCCTTGAAGGACTTGCGGGGCTTGAGGCCCAGCAAAGCAAACATCTGCTTGTCGGCGTCGAAGTCGGGGTTGGGGGTAGTGAGCAGCTTCTCGCCCGAGAAAATGGAGTTGGCGCCGGCCAGGAAGCAGAGGGCCTGCTCCGTAACGGGCATTTCCTGGCGGCCGGCCGAGAGGCGCACCATGGTGCGGGGCATCAGGATGCGGGCCGTGGCAATCATGCGCAGCATTTCCCACACGCTCACGCGGGGCTGGTCGGCCAGAGGGGTGCCTTCCACGGGCACCAGCGCATTCACCGGCACCGACTCGGGGTGCTGGGGTAGGGTCGCCAGGGTGTGCAGCATGGCAATGCGGTCCTCGTCGGTTTCGCCCAGGCCAATGATGCCGCCCGAGCACACCGAAATACCGGCCTTCCGTACGTGCTCCAGCGTGTTCAGGCGGTCGTCGTAGGTGCGGGTAGTGATGATGTCGTCGTAATGCTCGCGGCTGGTATCCAGGTTGTGGTTGTAGGCGTAGAGGCCGGCTTCCTTCAGGCGCTCGGCCTGGTACTCGTTCAGCATGCCCAGGGTGCAGCACACTTCCAGCCCGATGTTGTTGACTTCGGTTACCATGTTCAGCACCCGGTCGAAGTCGCGGTTGTCGCGCACTTCGCGCCAGGCGGCGCCCATGCAGAAGCGGGTGCTGCCGCCGTCTTTGGCGCGCTGGGCTGCAGCCAGCACCTCGGCATCGGGCAGGAGCTTATGGGCCTGCACACCGGTGTGGTAGCGGGCAGCCTGGGGGCAGTAGGCGCAGTCCTCGGGGCAGCCGCCGGTTTTCACGCTCAGCAAGGTACACACCTGCACTTCGCCGGTGGCCTGGGTTTCGGCGTGGATGGCGGCAGCCTTGGTTACCAGCTCCAGTACGGGCTGGTTATAAATAGCTTTTACTTCGTCGAGAGTCCAGTCGGTACGCATCATCATGGGGCGGGGAGGAAGTAGTTTCTGGTTTGTGGTTGGGGGTGGAGGCTAAACAAAGCAGCCCGCCGGTAGCGCGGAGCTACGGGGCGGGCTGCAAGATACACGAGAAGTGCATTTCAAAAGATGAAGGGACTACGCTGGCACCACCCGCACTAGACCTTCCGCAGCACCCGACAGGGGTTGCCCACGGCTACCACCCCCGCCGGAATGTCGCGCGTAACCACGCTCCCGGCCCCAATAGTAGTACCCTCGCCAATGGTTACGCCCGGCATCACCAGCACCCCCGCGCCCAGCCACACGTTGCTCCCGATGGTAATAGGCTTCGCGAATTCCCAGCCGGCAATACGCGGGGCTACTTCTACGGGGTGCCCGGCCGTGGTCAGCACTACATTCGGGGCAATGAACACATTGTCGCCGATGGTGACGGGGGCGCAATCGAGGATGGTGAGGTTATAGTTAGCGTACACGCCCTGGCCCAGCCGGATGTTGTAGCCGTAGTCGCAGCGCAGGGGGGCTTCCAGGTGGGCATCGGTTTCGTAGCCCAGCAGCTCGGCCAGCACCTGCCGGTTCAGGTGCACGGGCTCCTGGTTGTAGCGGTGGCAAAGCTGCTTGGCGCGAAGCCGTTCGGCTACCAGCTCGGGGTCGTTGGCGAGGTAGAGCTCCCCGGCCAGCATCTGTTGTTTGGGCGTCAAAGGCATAGCAAGTTGAGCAGGGGAAGAACCAGACCCTGTCGGCGGCAAGGTACTGCCTGGGTTGCTACCCCCACCACTAGCTCAAAGCCGTTGCCTCGGGGGTAGGGTTCTGGCCGCGGTTGTCACGGGTGTTTTTCTGCACGGCAATGGCCGCGAACAGGCTCAGCAGGAACGACATGGCGTAGAAGCCTTTCTCGCTCAGGGTGAGGGTAGCGTTCCAGAGGCCTACCGTGAGCATGGCTACCGAGAGCAGGGTTGAAAACCAGCTCAGGCCATAATAAATGCCCGTTACGGGAATACCCTCCAGCTGGTCGCGCACTGATTTCTGCAGGGAAATGGCGGCGAACAGGCCGTACATGAGGGTTGCGAAGTAGTAGCCCTTCTCGTTGAGCTGCATCTGGGCGTTCCAGAGGCCGATGATGAAAGCGGCGACGCCCGCTAGCAGGGCTACCCAGGAAGCGGCAATAAAGGCGTTAGATGGTTTGGTGTTCATGGCGCGGAAGATTGGGAGTAAGGCCGTTCAGCCACCCTGGCCGAACAGTTCAAACATACGCGGCTCCCTCTCCGATGTGCATCCGAATTTTCGATAAAATCAGACTTTGTCTTGCTAAGAAATGATGTCGTTATAATAATAGAAATATGAGATTATTATACTGTATTTCAGAATCTTGTATAATGTTATTGTTTCATTTGCTAATTGTTAGTTCAGACTTTAAGTATTGTGAAATCAGTTAAACAGAGCGTCGCCAATCCTACTCAACCGTACCGCTGAGGAGACTTGCTGCACCTGGTTAGGGTAGGGCATAAGCTCGTCTGGCAGGGGCGCAGCCGAAGCATCTCGCGTGTTAATCTCACTGCATTCCCTCAAGGAGAGGGGCTTACAATAGTTTGGCAGTATCAGCCAGCCGGGTTCCTTATGGTACTCGGAAAGACTTCAGTTTCACCTCATTTGCACACCCTACCCCTCTGAAACGAGCAAGCGGCCCATCCTTGCGCAGAATAGGCCGCTGGCGTTGTGTTTGTGACGCTAGGAGCGTTTGCCGGGGCGGCTGGCGCCGCGGGTACCGCGGGTGCTGGTTTTACCTTTGGGCGGTCCGGCAGGGGTAGGCCGGGAGCCTTTGCCGGCCGCCGCACCACGCGGGCGAGGGCTGCTGCCCGGTCCGCCGACGGGGCGCCGCGTTTTGCCAAATCCCGGGCCGTCGGGGCGGACGCCGGTGGCAGGGCCATTGGGCCGGGTCAGGCCCGTGGGCCACTCTGGCGGGGCGGAGGGGGTAGGGGCGGGGCGGCTGGCGGCCCGTTTGCCGGTGGGCTTCTCTACCCAGGCGCCGGCCGGCCTGGCGTGGCCGGTGGCATCGGCGGGGCGTTTGGGCGCCGCGCCCTTGCGGCCCGGGCGGTCAGCCCAGAACTCGGCCGAGGAAGGACGCTTGCGTCGCCGGGGCGTGGAGCCGTCATCGGTGCCGTCGGAGTCCTTAATCATCTCGAACAGCACTTTCAGCTCCTTTTCCTTCAGCTCGCGCCACTCGCCCACGCCCAGGCCCTTCACGTTGATGTTCATCACGCGGATGCGCTCCAGCTGCACTACCTCGTAGCCGAAGTACTCGCACATGCGCCGGATCTGGCGGTTGAGGCCCTGCACCAGCACAATGCGGAAGATGTAAGGCGTTTCCTTAGTCACTTTGCAGGGCTGGGTCATGGTGCCCCCAATCGGAACGCCGTTGGCCATGCCTTCGATGAACAGATCGTTGATGGGCTTATCGACCATCACGATGTACTCCTTCTCGTGCTTGTTGCCGGCCCGCAGAATCTTGTTGACAATGTCGCCGTTGCTGGTCAGCAGAATCAGGCCCTGCGATTCCCGGTCGAGGCGCCCAATGGGGAAGATGCGCACCGAGTGCTTGATGGCCCGGATGATGTTGTCTTTGATGCCGGTATCGGTGGTGGAGATGATGCCCGGCGGCTTGTTGTAGGCAATGTACACGGCATCTTCCTCGGCGCGAGGCTCAATGACAATACCGTTCACCGAAACCCGGTCCTTGGTCGTCACCTGGTCGCCAATGCTGGCCCGCTTGCCGTTCACCAGCACGTTGCCCTGCTCAATAAAGCGGTCGGCCTCCCGGCGGGAGCAAACCCCACTTTCGCTGATGTATTTATTAAGACGAGTAGGCATGGGCAACGGGTGTTGAGGGCAAAACAAAGATGATCCGTCCGGGCCGTTTTGCCCAGGCGGACCACAAAGATACGGCGGAAGTACATGAGCCGGGGCGAATTACTGAAATAGATGCGCCAGGTCAACAGCCGGGGCCCCCGGCCCGGGCCGGCTTCTGTCCAATCCGCAAGCCCTGGCCCCGCAACGGTTTGCGCCTTGAGTAGGGGTAGGGAGGCAAGGCGCTAGGCCCCCACAAAATAGCGCTGAATGGCTTCGTCGAGCGCAGGGGGTAGGGAAGCGGTGCCGCCCACCCGCACCGGCGAGCTGGCGCCATCCTCAGCAACGAAGGTGCCGCTGGCCTCCGAGAACTGCAGCCGCCCCTGCCGAAACTCCCGCTGCTCCTCCGCCCCGTTCCGATTCATCGACACAAACTCCAGCTTGTCGAGGGTGTGGTCGGCGTTATCGAACCGAAGCCAGAAATAGACCTCGGCCGGGTCGTCGCTCTGCACATCCAGCAGCTTGATTTCTACCAGGGAAAAAGCATCGGCCTCAAGCAGGAACAGGGGTTTATAGGAGATGGGCATGGTACAGGGAGAGTGGGTTTCGTTGGATATATACCCCCGCGCAGGGATATAGGGCTGCCGGTATTTTGAGGGGTAGGCCGGCCGCAGCCGCGCCGGAAACCCAGCTACTCCGCCAGCCACTGCATGGCCCGGTACTGCCCCGGCCCGAAGAACAGCCGCAGCACGGCATCCGTGATGTGCAGGCCGTTGGCACTGTTGGTGAAAAACACCAGGCTTTCCTGCGTGTCGGGAAAGGCAATGAAGAAGCCTTTGAAGTCGCCGTTGTCGCCCCAGTGCCAGAGGGCGGGGCCGCGGCTGGTAGTAGCCAGTCCTACCCCGTAGGCCCAGGCAATGAACGGGTCGGTGGGGGTAGCCGGTTTCGCGCAGCGCTCGGCGGCGCTGGCGGGGGTAGCCAGCAACTTGGCGGTAGTCGGTTTCAACCCCTGGCCTTTTACCAGCGCCTGCACGAACCGGCTGTAGTCGGTGGCAGTGGTGAGCAGACTGTAGCCCGCGTTGGCTTCCTGGAAGCGCCTGATTTCCGTGGGCTTGCCTGCGTCGTCGTGGCCGAAGCTGGCATCTTTGTCGAACTCACCGTGCCAGACGTAGCTGCTGTTGCGCATGCCCAGCGGGCGGAATACCTCCTGCTGCGCCAGCGCCTGCAGAGGCTTGCCGGTAATGTGCTCCAGGGTTTTCTGCAGCAGCACGAAGCCTTCGCCGGAGTAGTTCCAGCAGCTGTCGGGAACGTATTTTAGCTTCAGGGCAGAGGTTTTCCAGCTGGCTTCCAGCGGGTTTTCGGCCCAGTTAGGCAGGCCGGAAGTGTGCGTGAGCACCATGCGGGCCGTGATGGCCGCGGCGCGGGGCTGGGCGCGCAGGCGCGGCTCGGTGTAATAGGTCTGCAGGGGCTTATCCAGGTTGAGCAGGCCCTGGTCGTGCAGGCGCAAGGCCGTGTAAGCCAGTACTACTTTGCCCAGAGAAGCCGCCTGAAACGTGGTAGCAGCCGTAACGGCCTGCGTAGTGCCCGCTTTGGCCATGCCCAGGCTGTACCGGAGCGTTTCGCCTTTTTTGGTATAGACCAACTGCATGCCTGGCACTTGCTTCTTTTCGAGCAGGGTCGATAGTTCCTGCTGATGCTGGGCTACAGAGGTAAAATCACAAAACAACAGTAGGCCAACAAATAAAGCCTTCATAAACGAGTAGGAGCAGATGGCATTAATTGGGAAGGGCGAAAAATTCATTCCTGTTTTTTTCCATCTGGGTAATATGACGTTGACCATGTTGGGCAAGGAAATACAAATATTCATACACGTTGATTTTTCCTAGGTCATTCACCGACATGGTAGTTTTATAAAGCACACCCTGACCGTCTTTGAGCTGTTCCAAACTCGTGAAGCATTGGCTTAGCTGTTCTTGTAGCTGAGCACGGACCTCAAGCAGAGGCTTGATGCCGGTAGGTTCCATGTGCTCAGGACGGAGCCAGGTAAAAGACTTGTGTCGACCAATGTCGTCGAGCTTTTTCCATTGAAAAACTTGCTCGGCTAACTCGACGGACAAGTCTGTGTTGGCTGCATTTGCTAATGCTTTGCGAGTGCCTTTATTAATAAGAATGAGCAGAAAATGATTGGTCAGCCCAACGTGCTCTAGTATTTCATTAATTGTCCAGCCGCCATTTTGCGGGCGGTAAGTGCGCAGTTCAGAAGGCAAATCGAACCACGAGTCGATGCTGGAAAAAGTCGTTTCCAAAGCGACGCGGATTTGTGTGATAATGTTTTGTAGCTGCATAATTGGTAGATAAACAGAAAAATAGAATGGGCCGAAGGTAGCCAAAAAGCACACTGGGCCGCTCCCGTTGGAGCGGCCCAGTGTAAAATCGGATAATGGGTGGGCTAAAACCTAACCCAGTGTGTGGTACACGGCCTGCACATCGTCGTCTTCTTCGAACTTCTCGATGAGGTTCATTACTTCCTCCAGCTGGTCGCCTTCGAGATGCACGGTGGTGTTGGGCACGCGCTGCAGCTGGGCCGAAACCACGTTCAGCTGCTTTTCTTCGAGGGCTTTCTGCATCTGGCCGAAGTCGGTGAAGGCAGTTTCTACCACAATGTACTCCTTCACGTTGCCGTGCTCGTCTTCTTCCTGGTCGGCGTACACGTCCTCGGCGCCGGCATCAATCAGCTCCAGCTCCAGCTCATCGAGGTCGAGGCCTTCGGCGGCCAGCTTGAACACGCCCTTGCGGGTGAAGGTGTAGTCGGAGGAGCCGGCCGTGCCCAGGGCGCCGTTGCCCCGGTTGAAGTACATGCGCACGTTAGCTACGGTGCGGGTGGGGTTGTCGGTGGCTGTTTCAATAACAATAGCTACACCGTGAGGGGCATAACCCTCATATACCACTTCCTGGTAGTCTTTTTCCTCTTTGCTGCTGGCCCGCTTGATGGCGGCTTCTACCCGGTCTTTGGGCATGTTCACGCCCTTGGCGTTCTGCATGGCCGTGCGCAGGCGGGAGTTGGTATCGGGGTTGGGGCCCGATTCCTTCACGGCCATGACAATTTCCCGGCCGATACGGGTGAAGTCCTTCGACATTCGGTCCCAGCGCTTCATTTTGCGGCCTTTGCGGAATTCAAACGCGCGTCCCATCTATCAGTGAGTTGGTGAAATGGTGAAATAGTGAGTTGACGTTTCGGCGGGTGGGGCCGAAAGGGGGCTGCAAGTTAGCAGAAACCCCGGCGGGGCGCAACGGCGGAGCCTGGGCGCATACCGGCGCGGGAAGCCTACTGCTGGCGCAGGGTATAAATGCTCTGGTTGCCAGCCGGAAAGCCCGCCATGGTCAGTGTCAGGAGGCCATTGCGCAACTGAAACGTACCCTCGTCGGTGCGGGCCTGCCCCTTTTTGTCGGTATAGGAAAAGCTGATGCGGTTGCCGGCGAAGGTGAAGCGCCCGTCCTGGTCGAAGGGCATGGTGCCGCCGTTAATGCTGAGCGTGAGGCGCTTCTGGTAGGTGCCATCGGGCCGCAGCGTGAGCGTGCCGCCTACCCCTCTGGCCGGCATGGGCGTGGGGCTGGTGGCTTTGTCCAGAATAGAATACGTGAGGTAGGTGTACGTAGTGAAAAACGAAGGCGCTAGCCGGGGCACGGCCGGAGCGGAGCGCTGGGCTACCCCCCTAAAACCACTCAGGCAGAGAAGGGCCGCAAGAAGAACACGATAAAGCATACCGCAAGGTACTCGGCCGCGCCCGTTAAACGCTCCGGTCCGATGGCGGAGCCGTCCGACCGGTTGGCTGCGTGCTGATGTTTGTTTTCGGGTTTAGGCCGATGTCAGGGGTAGGGGGCAGTTGTTCTTTCGGCGCGGGCGGCGCGGCCGTCAACCAGTCGGACGGGCGCAGTCCGTGCCGGTGGAATGGGGGCCGCTGGGCAAGCTCAGGTTTCCCGCTACATTTGAGCATGCCCACCTTTATCCGCGACTTACTGCGCCCCGCCGCCGAGCTTGCCCAGGCCGATGTCTGCCTGGTGGGGCTACCCCTCGATTTTGGAACCGTGCTGGAAGGCGGCCGCGCCGGCGCCGCAAATGGGCCCGAGGCCATCCGGCGGGAGCTGCGCCGCTACCACAAAACTTACAATCTGGAGCACAACGTGAGCCTGGAAGCCCTGCGCATTGCCGATGCCGGCAACCTCGACCTGCGCACTACCCCCGACCACGAAGCCAACCACCAGACCATCCGGGCAGAGCTCACGCGCCTGCTCAACCAGTACCCCCGCGTGGTAGTGCTGGGCGGCTCCCACGACTGCACCTACAGCACCGTGCGCGCCCTCCGCGACGCCACCAACGGGCAGGCCGTAGGCGGCATCAACCTCGACGCCCACGCCGACGTGAAGGACCGCCCCGGGCTGCTCAGCAGTGGTACACCTTTCGGGAAGCTGCTGCGCGAGGAAGTGCTGGCCGGGGAGCGGTTCACTGAAATCGGGCTGCATTCCAACCTCAATACCCGCGAGGATATCGAGTTTCTGCACCAGCAGCAGGCCACCCTGGTCCCTCTGGCTCATGTGCAGCAGGATGGCATGGTCGAATACATGCGCCGGGCCCTGCGCCGCGCCACGGCCGCCGGTCCGGCCTTCGTGAGCTTCGATATAGACGGTTGCGCCGAAGCTTACGCCCCCGCCGTTTCGGCCCCCAGCGCCGATGGCTTTACGCCCCGCCAAGCGGTGGAAGCGGCTTTTCTGGCTGGGAAAGAGCCGGAAGTGCTCTTGTTCGAGCTCATGGAGCTGAACCCCCTCTTCGACCGGGACAACCAAACTGCGCGGCTGGCCGCCACCATCCTCACGGCCTACCTGACCGGCATAGCCGCTACCCTCAGCGCCTGACGCTACCCCTTTGCCCAGCGTAAAGCCAGGGCTTTTGCCTCTTTCTTCTGCTATGAAACACCTGTTTATCTGTTTGTTGGGCGTGGTACTGGGGCTGCCCGCTGTGGCTCAGAAAACCCCCGTGAAGCCCGCCGCAAAACCGGCTGCCGGGCCCGTCTTTACCCTGGCCTGTCCGGTGGCGCCCACATCCTCTTCCCTGCAAAAGCAGCATTGCGAAATCCGCACCCTGACCTTGCCAGCCCCGCCCGCCGGCACGCCCCTTACCGTGGATGCCCGCCTGCAGGGCAGCATTCGGGTGCGGGCCTGGAGCGGCGCAGACGTGCGGGTTCGGACGGTAGTAACGGGTAGGGCTGCTACCCCGGAAGCGGCCAAAGCCCTGGCGGCTGCCGTGCGTGTCAGTTCCCAAGGCAATACGCTGCGGGCCGCCCGCGCCAACGAGAGCCTGGACGGCTGGGAGGTCAGCTACGAAGTGCTGGTGCCGGCCCAAACCGACCTGACCCTGCGCTCTACCAATGGCAGCATCAGCATTGAAAACGTACGCGGGACGCTGCGCTGCGAAAGCACCAACGGCAGCCTGGCCCTGACCGGGGTAGGCGGCGACGTGCGCGGCAAAACCACCGCCGGCAGCCTGAACCTCACCCTCACTGGCAACGCCTGGCAGGGCCCCGGTCTGGATGTAAGCACCGTCAACGGAAGTATTTCGTGGAATTTGCCCGCCGTCTATGCCGCCACCATTATGGCGCGCACGGTGCAGGGCCGTGTGCAGGCTGAGCTGAATACCAAGCGCAAAAGCATCCTACCCCATAACCTGGTGGCAACCCTCGGGAAGGGCGGTGCCCAGCTGCGGGCCGCCACCGTAAACGGCAGCGTAACGGTAAAGCAGGAAGCCCTACCTGCTGATGCCGAGCCAGTCGAGGAGGAAGTAAGTGAATGAAAAACGCCCGCTTTCAGCGGGCGTTTTTGTTGGAGTTTAAAAGAACAGATGGACCATAAAATGAACGTCATGTCGAGCTTGTCGAGACATCTCGCGTGCTGAGGTTGAGCTACCATTGCAACGTCAGCACGCGAGATGTCTCGACAAGCTCGACATGACGTTCATTTTGCTACCTGTCCACGCTCCTTAGTACTGCTCGGGGTAGCGCACTACCTCGTCGGTGCGGGGGCGCTTGGGCACGGGGGAAGTTTTCTGGGGGTACTCGTTTTGCTTGTGCTTCTGGTAGCGCTTCACCAGCAGGGCTACCCCCGCCAGGGCGCCCAACCCAACGGCAGCAATGGTAAACTTCTGGCGGATGGGGTCGTGGGGGGCCGGTGGGAGGTAGGCCACGCCGGTTTCATCGAGGCGGGCGGGGTCCTGCACGTAGCGGCCCTTGGCCGGAATCCGGAACTCGTCGGCCAATTTCTGCAGGCCCGCGGCGGCTGCGGGGCCTTTGATGACGGGGCCGTGCCCGCACCCGATGGCCTCGGGCCGCAGGGCCGCCAGCTTCTGAATAGACTCCTGCACCTGTTGCCAGTTGTAGTTGAACGGCGCGCCCGCCACGCTGATTTTCGGCAGCTGCAGCAGCAGCTCCGGCACCGACTCGTGGTTGGCCGTGGCAAAAGCGTCGGCCCCAATCAGGGTGCGGTCTTTTTCGCGGAACAGCGCAATCTGGCCCGGCGCGTGGCCCGGCACGTGCAGAATCTGCCAGTCGGGCAGGAAGGGTGGCTCGGTATCGTGCTCGGGTAGGTGCTGCACGTAGTCGCTGAGCTGAAACGACTGGGGCGGGAAGAAGCGGGCCACGAATGCTAGGGAACCGCCGCCCGCTACCGTTGGGTCGGCGGGCGGATACACGGCCCGGGCCGTCAGGAAGGGCATTTCGAGGGAGTGGGCCAGTACGGGCACTTTCCAGTGTTCAGCCAGAGCCTGGGCCGAACCCGAGTGGTCCATGTGGCCGTGGGTCAGCAGAATGGCTTCAGGATGGGTACCGGGGTAGAAAATCTTGTCGGCGGCTTCAATAATGGCCTTCTCCGAGCCCGGCAAACCAGTGTCCACCAGAATCCACGCTCCGGCATGACCTGTTTCTACAAAATATACATTAACAAAGCGTTGGATAGAAAGCTGGTGAACCCCAGCGGCTACCTTTTCCATGAGTTCAGGGGTAGGTGAAACGATACAGTCAGTACGAACCTCATCTGAATTGGGTATAAAAAGGGCAAAGTGTCATTCCGAATGAAGCGAGGTGCCTAGCGTGCTGACGTTGCCAAAGTAGCCGTCATGTCGAGCTGGTCGGGACATCTCGCGTGCTGAGGTTGTAATGGTACTCAGACATCAGCACGCGAGATGTCCCGACCAGCTCGACATGACGGCCCTGCCACATACAAAAGGCCCGACTGGCGAACCAGTCGGGCCTTTGTGAAAAGCTTAAAGCACTACTGCTTACGCCAGGGCCTCGCGCAGGGCGGTGAGCAGGGTGCCTACGCCCTGGGCTTCACCGGCCGAGCCGAGGTGCACGCGCAGGGTGCGGCGGTTATAGTCCTGCAGGGCCTTCAGGTCGCCGGCGGCCTGGGCGTTCTGGAAGGTGCCGAAGGTGTAGGGGCGGCCGGGCAGGGGCAGGTCCTGGGCGTGGTCGGTGGTGATTTGCAGGAACAGGCCGTTATCGGGGCCGCCTTTGTGGTACTGACCCGTGGAGTGCAGGAAGCGGGGGCCATAGCCCGACGCCGTGGCAATGTGCAGGTGCTGCTGCACCAGGCTGCGCACCTCCTGTAGCTCCTGGTTCAGGGCCTCCGATTCCTGCAGGTAGGCCTGAATGCAGAGGAAGTTGCCGGGCTTGCTCTGGCCGAAGAAAGCGCGCAGCACTTCCACCGCGCTACCCCCCGCTACGTTGGTGTAGTAGTCGAGGCCGTTTTCCTGGAGCACCGGGGTGCTTTCCTCAGGTAGGGAGCCTTTTTCTACCACCACTTTCATCAGCTGGTCGGTGGCGGTTTTGGCGGCCTGCACGTTGGGCTGGTCGAAGGGGTTGATTTCGAGCACGGCGCTGGCAATGGCCGTGGCTACTTCCCAGCGGAAGAACTCAGCACCCAGGTCCAGGGCGTCGCGCATCAGAATAGTAACTACCGGGTGGCCAGCGGCCTGCAGAGCGGCCACCTTCTGGCGGTTCTGCTCGTCGGGCTGGTTCTCAAAGCCTACGTACACGAACACGCGGTCCTGGCCGTACACCTCGGGGCCATTGAGTGGGTCGCCGGCCAGGGGCATGATGCCTTTGCCTTCCTTGCCGGTGCTTTCGGCTACCAGCTGCTCCAGCCACAGGCCGAAGTCAGAAATGGTGCCGGGTACTACCAGGGTGAGCTTGTCGCGGCCTTGCCGGGCCAGTACGCCCAGGGCCACGCCCAGCTCCAGGCCGGGGTTCTGCTCTACGTCGCCCTCCGAGCCGGTAGCGCGCATCATGTCAATGGCGCGCTCCAGCAGAGTTTTAATATCAATGCCATACAAAGCAGCCGGCACCAACCCAAAGTAGGAGAGGGCCGAGAAGCGGCCGCCTACCTCGGCAAAGTTCAGGAAGATGCGGCGGTAGCCTTCTTCGGTAGCCTGAGTTACAAACTTGGAGCCGGGGTCGGTAATGGCCACGAAGTTCTCGCCGGCCTTATCACCCTTGATTTCCTTGAGGCGAGCGTAGAAATAGTCGCCGAACGCCAGGGGCTCGGCCGTAGTGCCCGATTTGCTGGCTACCACAAACAGAGTCTGGGCCAGGGGCACCGACTCCTCAATTTCGCGCACGGTACCAGGGTTAGTGGTATCGAGCACCGAGAGGGGTAGGGCGTCGGGGCCTTGCTGGAAAGCCTGGCGGAACACAATCGGGGTCATGGTGCTGCCGCCCATGCCCATTACCACTACGTGCTGAAAGCCGGCGGCCTTCACCTCGCGGGCAAATTCCTCCATCTCGCCCACGCGGGGCAGCATGGTTTCGGCTACCCGCAGCCAGCCCATAAAGCTGCGCAGGCTCTGCTGGGCTTCGGCGTCCTGCACCCACAGGTCGGCTTGTTTCTGCCAGAAACCGGCGGTGAAGTTGCGGGCCTTGAAATCCTGCAGTTTAGCGTCGATGGCAGCCTGGTAAGAGCCCAGCTGCAGGGTCATGGCGGAGATGTTGGAGGAAGGAGTTTCCATTCGATTCGGGTTCACGGAGTGTCGAGGAAAGGGCCGGCCGCGGCCTGCGGACGGCCATAAGGGTAGCGGGCAAAGGTAGAGAAGTAGGCAGATACGGCGAGGCCTTTGGGCAAAATTCCCGCCAGTGAGGGCCGCCTGCCCCATCTATCAAGACAAACCGCCCTTGCGTATGCCGTGAGGTGGGCATACGCAAGGGCGGCAGGCAACGTGGCCGGCGCGGCCCGCGCAAGATGCTTAGGTAGCCGAAGGCGTAACGCCGCGGAAAAGCATGGTAATTTCTTCCGACAAAGAAGTTTGGGTTGCCGAACGCTGGCGGTTAACGGCACCCAGAATCAACAACAGGAAGAGCACAAAAAAGCGGAGGAGAGTAGAAAATCGTTGCATAATCGGGGGAAACGAGAGCGGTGAGTTACAAGCCCTGTAAGGTTAGCGCCGGTACATACGTGTAAAATTGATTTAGGTATAGCAATACCGAAGAATAATTAGATGAACACCCCTTTATACCCTGTTCAACCAGAAAATAAGGCTGTGCTGCGGGTGAGGTGCCGGGGGAAAAAACAGGCAGAACTGGCAGGGAAAAGGTAGCCGCTACCCCCGCGCTGGCCCGCAACTCCGGGCCGGCGTAGGGGCAGGGCAGAACGTATAAAAAAAGACTCCTCACCGGTGGTGAGGAGTCTTTTCAGCCCAAAGGCAGGTGAGGCTGCTTACTGAGCGGTAGAGCCACCGGCCGTGGTGCCAGCGGTAGTGCCGGTAGCCTCGGTGGTGCCGGTAGTGGTGCCTTCCGTAGTCGTTGAGCCGGCCGTGGTAGCGGCATCGGTGCCGGTCATGGTCGTGTCAGTAGCGGTGGTGGATTCGGTGGCAGGAGCCTCCGTAGCCGAAGCGTCATCGGCACCGGTGCCGCCTTCGTTGGTCGTGGTAGCGTCGCCGCCACACGAAGCGAAAGTGAACGAAGCAGCAGCCAGAGCGAGGAACAGAACTTTTTTCATGATAAAGGTTGGTGATGGGTATGTGCGAATGGGGTTTCGCTGCCGCGAAGCAGCAAATTCAGGCCTTGATACCGGCGGCGGGGGTAGGTAACCCGAGATAAGTAAAAGTTTTCTTGATTTTTTAGTACGGTTGAGCTTCGGGTTGCCCCGGGCTCCCCGGAGCCCAGTAGCTGGCAGCAGCACCCATCAGGGCATAAAAAAAGCCCCTCACATGATAGTGAGAGGCTTTTTGCCATGTGGGGTCAGGCAAGATTAGCGGCCCGTGGTGCCACCGCCGGCAGTGGTGCCGCTGGTAGTGCCCGTGGTGCCACCACCCGCCGTGGAGCCACCTGCGGTGGTGCCCATGCCGCCACCGGTGCTGCCACCGGCCGTAGAGCCACCGGCGGTAGAACCGCCAGCCGTAGAGCCCATGCCGCCAGCGGTAGAGCCACCACCCGTGGTGCTGGTGCCGCTGGTAGTAGAGCCGGCGCTTTGGTCGCCGTTGCTGGTGGTGCCGCCACCGCCCGAGCCAGTGCCCATCGAGCTGGTGTCGCCGCTCATGCCGGCGTCGCCGGAGCCGGAAGCGTCCATCGAGCCCGAACCGGAGCCGCTGGCCGACGATTCAGTGCCGGTGCCGCCTTCGGTACCCGAGCCGCCGGCACCTTCCTGAGAGTTACCGCCGCAAGAGGCAAAAGTAAACGAGGCCGCAGCCAGAGCTAAAAAAAGGACCTTTTTCATGGTGTTGGTTGGATAAGGAGTGGGGTGTTTTTAGATGAATCCGGAGCCTAACAGCGCCGAATCAGAGCTTTATACTCCGAACCGGGAAGAGGTAACCTGATTTTAATTAATAAAATCTTGGTTTTTTTATAATGGTTGAGCTTGTGGCGGAAGGTGGCGGGGCAAAGTACGCCCGGGCGAAGCCGGCCACAGGTGGCGGGGCAAAGTACGCCCGGGCGAAGCCGGCCACCCGGTCTGTGGCTGCGGGTGGTTCCAGCTGGCTGGGCTTGCCAGAGGGCGGGCGGCGAGGGGTAGGGAAGGGGCCGGGCGGTTTCGGTTGGCGGCCCCTAGCAGCAGCAGAAGCAGCAAAGTCGTGGCCTGGAGGTAGTCGGTAAGCTGATGCATGGTACACTGAGTGGAGTAAGAAAAAGCTCAGAGAGACTGCTGCTGATACGGCTTCCGGGCTACGTTAGTGAGTTGCAGGACGTTACGCTTTGATGAACATTGCCGCTCCGGCCGGGGGTAGGGGGTAGCCTGGCGCGCCGGAAAATCCTACCTTCCAGCCCCATCCAGCCACTCGTTCCTATGTCCACTTCCACTTCCGCTCCTACCCCCGCTCCCGAGCTCAACCTCGAAGCTGCCTCCGTCTCCGATACCGCCAACCCTGCTCCGGTGGGTAACCCGTTGCCTGGCCAGCAGGGGGTAGGGGGCGCGGCCTCCCAGCGCCCTATGTATTATGAGTACAAGCCCACAGAAACGGTGCGGGCTCAGCACGGCCCCGAGCTGCGCTGCAAAACCTGGGAAGCAGAGGCGGCCCTGCGCATGCTGGAAAACAACCTCGACCCGGCCGTAAGCCTGGTGTACGATGAGCTGATTGTGTACGGCGGGGCCGGCCGCGCCGCCCGCAACTGGAAGGAATACCAGACCATTGTGCGCACCCTCAAAACGCTGGCCCCCGACGAAACCATGCTGGTGCAGTCGGGCAAGGCCGTGGGCGTAATCCGGACCTGGGCCCACGCCCCGCGTGTGCTCATCGCCAACTCCAACCTGGTGCCAGCCTGGAGCACCCAGGAGTATTTCGATGAGCTGGACCGCCAGGGCCTGATGATGTACGGGCAGATGACGGCCGGCTCCTGGATTTACATTGCCACCCAGGGCATTCTGCAGGGCACCTATGAAACTCTGGCCGCCGTGGCCGACCGGCACTTTTCGGGCACGCTGGCCGGCACCATCACTGTCACGGCCGGCCTCGGGGGCATGTCGGGCGCCCAGCCCCTGGCCGTAACCATGAACGACGGGGTGTGTCTGGTAATTGAAAGCGTAGATGCCCGCGTAAAGCAGAAGGTGCGCGAAGGCTACGTGGACGAGCAGGCCCGCGACCTGGCCCACGCTCTGGAGCTATGCCAGCAGTACAAAGCCGAGCGCAAAGGCTATTCCGTGGGCCTGACGGGTAACGCTGCCACCGTGCTACCCCAGCTGCTGGCCCAAAGCTTCCCGGTTGACATCGTAACTGACCAGACCTCGGCCCACGACCTGATGGACTACATCCCCGAAGGCAACCTGGAAGAGGTGCTGCAGCTGCGCCAGGACAACCCCGAGGAGTTTAAGCGCCGGGCTCTGCAATCCATTGTAAAGCACTGCCAGGCCATTATTGATCTGCAGGCGGCTGGCGCCGTGGCCCTCGACTACGGCAACAACCTGCGCGGACAGGCCGAAAAAGGCGGGCTGCGGGTGCGCGACGAGCACGGGCAGTTTCTCTACCCCGGCTTCGTACCCGCCTACATCCGGCCGCTGTTCTGCGAGGGCAAGGGCCCGTTCCGCTGGGCGGCCCTCTCCGGCGACCCCCAGGATATCCTGCGCATCGATAGGGCCCTACTCGAAACCTTCCCCGAAAACCGTATGCTGCGCCGCTGGATTGAAAAGGCCCAGGCCAAAGTGCCCTTCATTGGCCTACCGGCCCGCGTGTGCTGGCTGGGCTACGGCGAGCGGGCAAAGTTCGGCCTGATCATCAACGACCTGGTGGCCCGCGGCGAAGTGAAAGCCCCCATCGTCATCGGCCGCGACCACCTCGACTGCGGCTCCGTGGCCTCGCCCAACCGCGAGACCGAGGGCATGCAGGACGGCTCCGACGCTGTAGCCGACTGGCCCCTGCTCAACGCCCTGGCCAACTGTGCCTCCGGCGCCGACTGGGTGAGCCTGCACAACGGCGGCGGCGTGGGCATTGGCAACAGCACCCACGCGGGCATGGTCATAGTAGCCACCGGTACCCCCGAAAAAGCCGAACAACTAAAACGGGTTTTGACCACTGACCCCGGCATGGGTATCTTCCGCCACGCCGACGCGGGCTACGAGCTGGCCCAGCAGGTAGCCAAGGAGCGCGGCGTGAAGATTCCGCGCGAGAATTAAAATATGACCGTCTCATTTTAAGTTTCAACGTTTGTGAAAGCTGAACAACAAGAAATTAGCTCCTTATCTGATCTTTTGCGTGAGTTTAGAGATAAGGAACTCGAATTGATGAAAGGTTATGGTGTCATCAAGCATCCTGGCCTTATAGGTGGAATGTATGAAGGCCTTACAAAAAAGGTACTTGAAAAAAGTGTTTTTGATGGGTTAGGACTGAAAGTAGCTGCTGGTATTATTCGTAATAAAAAGGGGGATTTCAGTGGAGAGATAGATTGTATGTTAGTTGTTGGTGATGGTGAAATGCTCCCTAATAGTGATAAATATATTTATGAATCGGATAAAGTGGTAGCTGTTATTCAGGTTAAAAAGAATCTGTATTCCAAAGATGTTAAAGATTCCTATGAGAATTTAAAGTCTGTTATAGACGTAACGGAAGAGAGGGACGGGGAAGAATTTCATGGTAGATTGACAAGGGACGCATATAGGTCTATTGTCATGAAGGAATTGCCTAGCAGAGAGGAATTGGGATCATTGCCGCTTCATGAGAACTTGCTCTATCATATTCTCTTATTGGAAGCATTTTATCCTGCTAGGATTGTATGGGGATACAATGGGTTTAAATCTCATAAGCATTTCCGTGATTCATTAGTTGATTACTTGGCGTCTAATATTTCGAGTAGTCCAGATCAAATAATTAATGGCTATGGTCCCTTGAATCTTCCTAGTTTAATTATGTGTGAAGATTATTCGTTGATTAAATGTAATGGTATGCCATTCAGTTTTGCGCTTGAAAATGGATGGTGGAGCGTAATGGTGTCATCCAATAGAAATCCTGTCTACTTCTTTCTCGAAGTGATTTGGACAAGGCTTCAATATATGTTTAAGCTTTCGGCTGATATTTTCGGAGAGGATTTAGAAGTTGATCAAGTCTTCTTTTATTTAGGATGCAGGCCAGTAGAGAAGGAGGGTAGATCTGGATGGGAGTATTTCTATATTCCTATTCCTGATAAGCAACTTGAAGAAGTATTGTTGGTAAAAGATTGGGAGCCAGTAGAGCTTAATAAGGCTCAATTTATCGTTGTAAATGCTCTATGCCATGTTAGGAAAGAAATATCTTATGAGGAAAATGAAGAGTTTTCCAGGGTTCTTATGAAAGAAGGAGTTGATAACATATATACTTTTGTTGATGATCTTTGTAAAACAGGTTTGGTATATTCAAAAGCTGGTAAAATTGGCTTATTGATTGATAGCTGTGGTATAGCTTCTATTGGTGGTAAAATGTATGCAGGGGAAAATAAATCTGGTAGATTTAGTCGGTGGGTTATGAAAAATTATTGACAATATATTGGTTAAATATTCCTGATATATGGCACTTAAGTCTATTTCGTTTGTTGCAAAATAATATTTGATACTCTCATTTCGAAAAGGGATTATTTCACATCGCTGCAGAAATAATCCCGTCATCAACGCCGCCCGAGCCCCGCTCCGGCGGCGTTGCTCGTTCTAGTCCTACCCCCAGAAAAAAGCAAAACACCCACTTCCGTTGTTTACCTGCCTGCACCGGCACATCACCGGCGCGCGAACCAAACAACACAACCTATGAACATCGGAATCATTGGAGCCGGTAACATCGGCAGCGCCCTAGCCGTGCGGCTCACCAGCCTCGGCCACAACGTGTACATCGCCAACTCTCGTGGCCCCGAAACCCTGCAGGACCTGGCCCAGAAAACCGGCGCTACCCCCGTTACGGCCGAAGAAGCAGCCCGCCGCGGCAGCGACATCATCGTGGTGACCATTCCGCTGGAAAAAATCCCGGACCTGCCCAAAGACCTGCTGGCCGACGTGCCGGCCGAGGTGCCCATCATCGACACGAGCAACTACTACCCCATGCTGCGCGACGGCCAAATTCCGGAGCTGGAAACCGGCGACCTGACCGAAAGCGGCTGGGTGCAGCAGCACCTGGGCCGCCCCGTTGTGAAGGTGTTCAACAATATCTTCGCCGAGCACCTCGAGAAAAACGGCAAGCCTGTCGGCACCCCCGGCCGCATTGCCTTGCCCGTGGCTTCTGATGATGCAGCCGCCAAGCAGAAAGTAATGGCCCTGGTAGAAGAGCTGGGCTTCGACGCCCTCGACGGGGGCACCATGCGCGAGTCGTGGCGGCAGCAGCCTGGCGGCCCCATCTACTGCAACGATTTGCCCGCCGACCAGGTGCGCGAGCATCTGGCCCGCCTCGGCTCCGAGCGCACCGAAGCCCAGCACCAAGAGTTCCTGGCCAACCAAGCCAAGGCGGAGCAGGCCATGGCCGACCAAGGTATCAAGCTGAAGTAGCTGCCTGACTTATTCTGAATCGGCAAAGAACGGTCATTCCGAGCTTGTCGAGGAATCTCGCGTGCTGACGTTGCACTGGTACCTGTCATGTCGAGCTTGCCGAGACATCTCGCTCGCGTGGTTCGCCTCACCCCCAGCCCCCTCTCCAGGGGAGAGGTGGAGTAGATACTTTGGCAACGTCAGCACGCGAGATTACTCGGCTTCGCTCGGAATGACCGTTCTTTCTTTATTGCCGATTCAGCTTAACACAAGCTTGCGATTCAACTGCCGCGTCATCGGCAAAACACGCAGCAAGCGCCGCCTCGGTTTCCGGGGCGGCGCTTTTCGTTTGAGGGAGGGGTAGGGGGTAGGAAAACGGTCGTCACCCGTCAGGTAATGCTTGCCGGGGCGCTTCGGGCGCTGATGGTGTAAGAGCAGTCGGCAGACCGAGTTATATGCTTCGGTTTGAAGGATGTATCGGGGGTAGGGATTTTCTCCGTCCATCTATTCTGGAAGGAGGCATCCGCTGGCAGTAGGCTGGTACAAGGCATTACAACTATACTTGCGCACACCTATATTCTCCATGAAGCTTTTTATTTGCATTGCGCCTTTCCTGCTGAGCCTGGCCGCTTGCCAGAGCAGCCCTACTACCCCCGCCGCAACCGAGGTAACAGCCCCCGCGCCGCCTACCCCTTCACCCACTCCGGAACCCAGCTCAGAGGCTACTGCATCGGCCAACCCGGAACGGATACAAGACGGCCTAGTTACAGTTAATGGCCGGCCGCACAAGGAGCTTACGGTTCAGGAGCTGGAGCGCCAGATGGGCCGCCCCGACAGCGTGGATAGGGGCGCCGTGGAGTGCGGCAGCCAGTTGGATACGCCCGCGGATGCCCCTGCGGGCGACTGGTGGTACTACGGCAACACCATGTACGAAGTAAGCGGCACCCAGGCCCTGCTGCACAGCTTCGACGTGACAACGGGCAAATTCAAAGGGAAGCTAGGAAGCCTGACCCTCGACCAGAACACGACGCTGGAAGATGTGCGCCGCCTCTACCCCATAGCCACCAGGCAAGCCGAAGAACCGGAGGCGGAGTCCGGCGAACTAACCGTAAACCTGCCGTTTGAATACAACGGCGAAATGACCGATGCGTCCTTGAACCTGGTATTTAAAAATGGCCGATTGCAGGAAGTAGAGTTCTTCTTTCCGTGCTAGGGTCTGCGGACAGGAAGAATTTCTTGTCTCATCTCATAGAACAGTCATTCCGAGCTTGTCGAGGAATCTCGCGTGCTGATGTTGTGCTGTTAATCCGGACGTCAGCACGCGAGATTCCTCGGCTTCGCTCGGAATGACGTTCGTTTTGATTGTAGCTTCGTGTAAGGTGTTTGCTGGCCTGGATTCCTGTAAAGTGTTTGACAACAAGCAGTCTGCCTCGCCCAGCTACCATAAGTTCCGCGCCGGCTACCCCCTCATCTTCACGCTTCCCACTACTCCTTATGAAACCTGAGTTACAAGGCCTCCCACTCACCGACAACAGCGGCAGCCACCGCTTTGAGCTGATCGTGAACCACGCCACGGCCTTTATGGAGTACGGCGAGCGGGAGGGCGCCATTGCCCTGTTTCACACCGAAGTGCCGGCGCAGCTGGAAGGGCAGGGGGTAGGCACGGCCATCGTGGAAAAGGTGCTGGCGGAAATAGAGCGGCGGCAGCGGCAACTAATTCCCCTGTGCCCCTTCGTGACAAGCTACCTGAAGCGGCACCCGGAGTGGCAGCGGCTGGTTGCCCCCGCCTACCTGCGCTGGTTTCAGCCGAAGGAGCAGGAGTAGCGCTGCGGTCTGGTTTCAGGGCCGGGCTGGGGCTATAGCTGGCTGGCAGCGCGGCCAGGGTACAATAGGTTTTTATCCGGGTATCAGGTGAAAAAATCTGTGGATCATACGGTTAACTTGCCGGTAGGGGGTAGGGCCTAAAGCAGCTCACGTAGCAGGTCGGGCTCTCCCTCCGCCGTTCTACACCGCTACTTTCCACCTTCCTACCGCATGGAACAAACGCTTGAGTTGCCCCCAGTATCTGCCCCGGCCAGGGAGGCCTCCCGCGTGCAGGCCATAGACGTGGTGCGCGGGCTGGTAATGGTCATTATGGCCCTGGACCATGTGCGCGAGCTGTGGAGCCCTACTGCTTTTCGGCCCGAAGATGTGACCCAGACCACCGACCTGCTGTTTTTCACCCGCTGGATTACCCACTTCTGCGCCCCTACGTTCGTGTTCCTTTCGGGCGCGAGTATCTGGCTGCAGCAGCAAAAGCGGGGGAGCCGGGCCGCTACCAGCCGCTTCCTGCTCACGCGCGGACTGTGGCTGATTGCTATGGAAGTGCTGGTTATCACCTTCCTGCTGCTGTGGAGCTATAACCTGGTGCTGCTGGAAGTTATCTGGGCTATTGGCGTGGGCATGGTGCTGCTGGCCGGGCTGCTCTGGCTGCCGCGCCCGGTGCTGGCCGTGCTGGCCGGTGCTATTCTGCTCGGCCACGATGCGCTACCCTCTCTGCAGCCCGTAACCCCTGCCAACGTTGGCTGGGCCTTGCTGCACAATACTCCCTTTGTACTACCGCTGGGCTCATTACCCCCGGTGCTGGTGGCGTACTCCGCCGGTCCTTGGTTGGGCGTGATGCTGGCCGGTTACGTGCTTGGGCCCTGGTTTAAGCAACCTTTAGTGGAGCGGGTCCGGCTGCTGAGGTGGGCCGGAGCGGGGCTGCTGGTGTTTTTTGTGCTGCTGCGGGCCGGCAACTGGTACGGCGACCCCAGCCCCTGGAGCCCGCAGCCGCGCGGCTGGGAATACAGTGTGCTGTCGTTTCTGAACGTCAGCAAGTATCCGCCCTCTTTGCTGTTCCTGAGCCTGACCTTGGGCGTCACGCTGCTGCTGCTGAGCCGCCTGGAGACCGTGCACAACCGCCTCATGGACTGGCTGCGCACCTACGGGCAAGTACCGTTTTTCTACTTTCTGCTGCACCTGGCACTTATCAGCGCCGGGGCCTGGCTCTGGACGCACCTCGCGTTTGGGCAGGCCATTAATCTGTCGGCGGCCGCCCCGCCTACCTGGCCGCCGCAGTATGAGCCCAGTCTGGTGCGCACGTACGGGGTGTGGGTGGCCGTGGTGCTGCTGCTGTACTGGCCCTGCCGCTGGTACCAGGGCTTTAAGCAACGCCATACCTACTGGTGGCTGTCTTATCTGTAAGATGTAGTTGCTCTAGCACCGGGAGGCCAGAGCCGCATCCTGGGGCGTAGGACTTACGCTTTTTACCCACTGCCTACCCCTGCTTTGAGGCACCAGTAGGGGGTAGGGATAGGCTTGGGTTTGTTACATTTATGCGGTTTGCTCTGCTTTTATACCCTCTTTTATGCCTCGGTTACACGGTTATTTAGCGCTGAATTTTAAACGATTAGTCCTGCTATGGCTGGTGTGGTGCACAGCTACTACCCTGGCCGCAGCCCAGACACCCCTGGAAGTGTTGCTGGTAGGTACTTCGCATTACAACGGCGAATCCGACGCTAGCTACCGGCCCATCATCGACAAGCTCAAAGCCTACCAGCCCGACCTGGTGATTGGCGAGTACCTCGGGCCCGCCGATGCCCGGCAACTGCCCGCCACACAGGGGGAGGCACGGCCATATCAGCGGAGCCTGCGCTACCTGCAGCGCCGGGAGATGCAAGCCCCGCCCCTGAGCGCCAAAGCCGCCGCTGCGGTGCGCCGCCAGTTGCGCCGGAATCCGCAGTTACACCAGCAGCGCATCGATTTAGCCCGCTACTACGCCTACAACTACGACCGGGCCAACGCCGAATATCAGCTGTATCTGCTGGAAGAAACCTATAAGGACCGCCTGAGCGCCGCCGACCAGGCCTACTACCGGCAGGCATTTGGCCCCGCCGATTCCGTGCGCAAAGTCCTGAAAATGGTACGTCCGCTCACCGAGTACCACCGCATCTTCTTCCCTCTGCTACAGGAGCTCGGTCAGGATCAGCTATACTCCATGGACTGCCAGCGCTACGGCCAGGAATTTAGCCAGGCCTCCAGCCAGACATACGGCCAGTTTCTGGCCCTGCAGAAGGCTTTTAAAGCTGATTCCACGACGGAGCAGGCCACTACTTTTCGCCGAATGACTGCCGCCAAAACTGCCTATTTCACGTATCTCGATGCCGCCGCTACCAGCGAAGAGGCTTACCGGATAATGAACGCGCCGGCCTTCGGCAAGCTCAACGACGACTTGAATTTCTACGGCGACGAGGCCCTGTACGGGGCGCCGGGCTTCCCCACGGCTGCCGTGCAGGCCATGAAAACCCAGTGGGAGCTGCGCAACCAAGGCATGTGCGACAACATTGTGCGGCGGGCGCGGGAGCAAAAGGCCCATCGGGTAGTAGTAGCCGTGGGCTCAGCCCATACCATGATTATGCGTCGCATGCTCGCGGCCATGCCCAACGTGCGCATCAGTACCTACCATGATTTGCCGTAGCCGGATACGAATACGTGTATTCGGCTGGCAGCAAGCCAGCCTGAGTATTTATTTTAAGAAAGATGCCGTTGAACTTAAGCCAGAAAACGGCCCTGGCTTCGCTATATGGCAGTATTGGTCAGGCAGCAGATTTGGTTCGGAGTACTAGTCAAAATAAAAGGCGTATGTTTACACTGTTTAAGGCCAATTGCCTCGTTTCATCTACTATCTATTCGCTTGCAGAATCAAAGTAGCGTTCCGTTGCCAGTTGCTTTTTTTCATCACTTTCCTAAAGCATCATGTCAACAGGAACCGTAAAATTCTTCAATGAAACCAAAGGCTTTGGTTTCATCAACGACAGCACCACCGGCCAGGACATCTTCGTCCACGTAACCGGCCTCATCGACGAAATCCGTGATAACGACACGGTTGAGTTTGAGGTAGAGCAGGGCCGTAAAGGCCTGAACGCTGTTAAGGTGCGTCGCGCCTAAGCGTTTCCTCTTCCGGAAAAACAAAGAGAGCATGTCGCAAGGCATGCTCTCTTTGTTTGCGCGGCTACCGGGGGTAGGGAAATAAACTTACGCCCGTGACGGGGCCAGCACCGCCCGCACCGGGGTCCAGCTGATTTCGGGGTAGCGGGCGTTGTCGAGGGGCTCCAGCTTGGGCCAGCCGCTGAACATGTTGTGCAGGTACTGCATGCCCTGCCAGGGCGGAAATACCTCGTTGGGGGCGGGTACAAGGGCCTTGGTCAGCTTGATGACTTTCCCGAAAGCCGACAGGCTACCCACCCGGAACAGCTTAAACTCCTGGCCCGTGGCGGCCTCGGCGGCAGCCTGCAGCCCCCGGATGCTGGCTACTTCGCCGGCTACGCGCAGGTAGCGGGGGGCGGCAGGGTCGAGGGCGGCGGCAGCGGTGAAGGCGGCCGTGTCGCGCATGGTGGTAAAATCCAGGGGCTGGTCGGCGTCGCCCCAGTACACTACCCGGCGCGGACCCATCAGAATTACCGGGGCCTGCCCGGTCAGCAGGTCGGTGAACATGCCGTTCAGAATGGATGTGGCCTGAATAGGAGCCTGGTCCAGCCGCCGCTGAAACTCCCGGCGCAAATCGAGGTTGCGGTTCGAGCCATCGGGGAGGCGGGTGTAGTCAATGGAAAAATCGGAGGGAATGAAGCGGGGCACTCCTGCCGCTACGGCGGCCTCCAGCAGGCGCGTCTGGGCCTCCACAATTACCTCCCGCAGCCCCGACAAGGCCGATACCACGCAGCTGGCTCCCGCGCAGGCCTGGCGGAGCTGGTCGGCCTGGCCATAGTCAACTTCTACCAGCTCAGCCCCCTGCAGGCGCAGCGAAGCCGCCTCGGCCGAAGCCCGGGCCTGCGGGCGCACCAGGGCCCGCACCGCAGCCCCGCGCTGCCGAAGATGGTGGGCAATCAGCAGGCCCAGGGCACCGGTAGCACCGGCCAGTACAACAGTAGCCGGCTCAGCGGCGGAAGAGGAGGGGAGCGTCAGGTCAGGTTCGGCCATCAGAAAGAAAACGTTAAAGTAAGTGCCGGCCAGCGGCCGGCAGGCGAAAAAGCAGGCGGTAAGCGGGGGCCCCGGTAAGGACGGCACGGCGGCAAGGGCAGGCCGGAAACGCGGAGCAGCAATACCAGCGCTACTACCGCCGGGCCGGCAGAAAGTTATGCGCCGGCCTCCCGCAAGCTGCCAGGTTCAGGCCGGACCTACCAGCCAGGAGCGGACCTAGCTACCGGTCAGACTGGCAGGAACGGCAGCTTTTTCGGAGGAAGGCGCGGAAAGCAGCCAGGTTAGGGCCTCCGGCATGCTGGCGGAAGCGAAGCAGCGGCTCTGCAGCCCGTAGCGGACCCCGGCCTCCCGGAATAAATAATCGTCCTGAGGGCGTACTGCTAGGCGGGAAGAGCCCATCAGGGCCACACGCTGCAGCAGGCGGGTGGGTACCACCCGCGGCAGCCAGTCGGCCAGCAGCCAGCCTACCATATCGTCGCCGTAGGCCGTGAGCTGGCGGTGGTCGGTTAGCAGGCGGGGGTAGCCGGTTTGCTGCAGTTGCCGCAGTATCTGCTCAAAAACTTCCTGCATGGCGTGCGGGGACCGGGGCGAGCCAGGGTGCCAGACCAGATGCAGGTAGCCGGCTGGTAAGCAATACAAGCTGCCAGCCTCGTTTTCGTATGATAATACCTCTGGTGTAATACTCATAGATAACTAGTGCAGGAGCCTGAGCGGCGGGCCGCGCCAGGGAAGCAAAAAGCCCTCGGCATCACGCGGCCAGCTGAATCCGGGCCGGCCGCCGGGGCAGCTTGTTCGCGGCCGACAAACACCAGGGTTTTCGGCTACTGTTGCTGGCCGCTGGCTGGGGATAGGCAGGTGTTTTACTGAACGGTGGCGCCAGGCAAAAGGTTAGCGCCACCCGCCACGGCTGCGTGCCCGCGCTCAGCCCGACGTGGGCCCGTTAAAAGCCCAGCCGGTAACAGGGGCTAACAATAGCGGGGGTGGCTGGTTAAAGGGTTTTGAGCACAATCATTTCCCTATGAAAGCATACAAGCTGTACGGCCCGAAAAGCCTGGAAAATTTCAAGCTGGGCGACTACGACGAGCCCGTCGTGCGCGACCATGAGGTGAAGATTCAGGTGAAGGCCGTATCCCTGAACTACCGCGACTGGGCCCTGGCCAACGGCTGGTTTGGCTACCCCGGCGAGAAGCTGCCCTTCATTCCCTTCAGCGACGCGGCGGGGGTAGTAGTGGAGGTGGGCAGCAGCGTCACGAAGTTCCGGGCCGGCGACCGGGTAGCGGTGAACTTCTTTCCCGACTGGCACGACGGGGATTTCTCAGGCGAGAAAACGGCCCGCTCCCTGGGCGGCAGCACCGGTGGGGTACTGGCAGAATATGTGTCGTTTCCGGAGCAGGCCGTAGCCAAGGTGCCCGATTCATTTTCCTTTGAGGAAGCCGCCGCATTTCCGTGCGCCGGCGTTACGGCCTGGCATGCGCTGGTGGTGCAGGCCCAGCTAAAGCCCACCGATACGGTACTGCTGCAGGGTACCGGAGGCGTTTCGGTTTTCGGCCTGCAGATTGCCCGGCTGCTGGGTGCCCGTACCATCATTACTTCCAGCTCGGATGAAAAGCTCGCCCAGGCCCGGGAGCTAGGCGCCGACCTGCTGATCAACTACAAGCAAACCCCCAACTGGGACGAAAAAGCCCGTGAGCTAACCCAAGGCGAAGGCGTTACCTACGTGCTGGAAGTGGCCGGCCAGCTGGCCCGCTCCATCCGGGCCCTGCAAGCTGGTGGCAGCATCTTCCAGATCGGGGCAGTAGGCGGCCCCAACGACGAGGTGCCCAACCTGGGTATGCTGCCCATCAACACCCAGCGCCTGCAGGGAATTTACGTGGGCAGTACCCGCATGCTCACCGACCTGATGCAGGCCTTTGACCGCAACGGCCTCAAGCCCATCATTAGCCAGACGTTCCGCTTCGAACAGGCCCTGGAAGCGCTGGCCTATATGGGCAGCGGCTCGCACTTCGGCAAAATCGTGGTGCAGGTGGGCTAAGCTGCTCCGTGGGCCACGCGGCGGCTCAAACTATGTAGTGACTACAAGAAAAGCCTTTCCCGCTTCCGGGAAAGGCTTTTGTGCGTGTTGGCGGGGCTTAGCGCGGGTCAGCCTTCCGAAAGGCGGCGGCCCATTCCTCATCGGTTCGGGGGGCGGCGGCCTTCACCAGGGGCGCCAGCTCCGGGGCGGCGGCCAGCAGGCTCTTGCTGGTTAGCTTCACGGGCAGCAGCTGGCCGTTGGGGCGGCGCACAAAGTACAGGTTCTGGTCCTGCAGCTCCGCCGTTTTGGTGTCCACGCCGTAGCCGCTGGTTACGGGGGCTTTCTGCACCACTTTGCGGTGCTGCTTCAGGAAGATATACTTGCCTTCGTGCAGTACCTCCACGTACTGGGCGCGCTGGGTAGGCACCGGCGCCTCCGTGAAACGGCGAAACACCCGCTCCCGGGCCGGAGCCGTGGCGGTGGCGGGCTCTTCCAGCACAAAGCCCGTCAGCAGCCGGTCGTCGAGGAGCAGCGAGTCCGGGGAGCCCACCCGGCGCAGGAGCAGCCGCTGATTCAGCACGTCGTACTTCAGGGGCACGGGCGCCAGCGGCACCTGGTTGCTGGTAACCAGCCGGGCCTGCAGCCACCGCGCCACCACGTAGGGGTTGCCGCTGACCCCATCGGTGCGGCCCATGTACACGGGAGCCGCGGCGCCGGTGCCCAGGGCGTTCAGGTTAGCCTGGCCGGCGGCTCCTACCTGCTCAATGTTGGGGTTCTGGGCCTGGGCCAGGGTAGCCGATAAGGCAAAAACAAGCACGCATAAAGGTCGCATAAGGCTAGGGGCGGGGGTAGGGGTAGGAGGCATAGTGCTACCTAAAATACACGCTGCGAGAAAAGAAGCAAGCACGCGCTCCGCAAATAGCAGCCTATAAGGCAGAGTTGCTGAGTGACCCGCGAACGGGGCGCGGGAGGTTATGGGCTTTTCATCTAACTAAGATGGCCGGTAGCATGTTGCTACCGGCCTTTCGGGTTTGTTGCCACGGGACGCAGTGCCTTATTCTACCGTGAGCCGAAGGGCCTGGGTTCCGGCCCGCACTACGTAAATGCCGGTAGCCAGGCCGGCGGGCCAGGTCAGACGAGCCGTGCCGGCAGGCGTGGCAGTAGCCGTAGTTACTTGGCGTCCTAGCGCATCCAGCAGCACCACCAACTCGCCCGGCTGCAGCCCGGTCAGCGTAGCGGCTCGGTGCGCCGGGTTCGGAAAGAGTGTCAGGCCGGGGGCCGGGCTGCCGGGCTGCGCGGCCAGTACCTGCGTGCCCCCGTTCAGGCGCACGCTCACGGTATTGCCCACGGAGTTGCCGGTCACTACGTCAAGGTCGCCGTCTTTATCTACGTCGCCAACGGCCAGGTTGCGTGGGGCTTCGCCTACGGCAGTGGCAGAGCCGCCGCTGAAAGTGCCCTTGCCCCCGTTCAAACGAATACTGACGGTATTGGTGCCGGTGCTGTAATTCGCGCCGGTCGTCAGCAGGTCTAGGTCTCCATCGGCATCCACGTCGCCCAGCACGACGTCATGCGGGTCGTGGCCAACGGATACCGTTGATTGGGTGGTGAAGCTGCCGGTGCCGTTGTTTAGCCGCACGCTTACCGTGCCGTCCGTAAAGTTGGCCGTAAGAAGGTCCACATCTCCGTCCCCATCCAAGTCGCCGGTAGCTATGCTGGCGGGGCCGTTGCCCACCGTCACGAAGCCGCTGCCGCTGAACAGGCCGGTGTTGGAGCCGGTGGCATCACCACCGTTCAGCTTTATCAGAACCACGTCAGCAGCCATAGAGGCCGCCAGCACGTCCAGGTCACCGTCACCATCCACGTCGGCCAGGCCAACCCCGTGCGACTCCGTGCTGACGCTAATGTTCTGGCCGGCGCTAAACTGGCCGGTGTTAGAGCCACTGGCGTCGCCGCCATTAAGCCGCAGACTCACGGTGCTGCCTACGCCGCCTCCCGCCAGCAAATCCAGGTCCCCGTCCCCATCCACGTCGCCTAGGGCAAGTTGGTGGGGGGCACTGATTACCGCCACGTTCTGGCCGCCCCCAAATGTGCCAGTGCCGTTGTTGAGGCGGATGCTCACGGTATTGTCGCTGAAGTTGGAGGCCAGCAGGTCCAGGTCACTGTCACCGTCCACATCAGCTAGGGCTACGTAAATGGGGGCTGCGCCCACGGCCACCGTAGTACTGGCGCCGAAGCTACCCGCGCCGTTGTTCAGCAGTACGCTCACCGTGTTGCTGCTGCCGTTGGCTGAGAGCAGGTCCAGGTCCCCGTCGCTGTCCACGTCGCCCAGGGCTACCCCTTCCGGCCCGTTGCCTACTGTCAGGGTAGGGCCCGTCAGGAAAGTGCCCTGACCAGTGCCCCCTACGGCAGTAGTAAACTGAAACACCTTTTTCGGCGCTTGAAGGCCGCCCGCGCTCCGCACCGGGCCAGGCACACTCACGCGAATCACCTCCCCGGGCTGAAAATCAGGGGCTGACGTACCCGCCGACGCAGAAAACTGGAAGGCGTTGCCCGTTACAGCACTAGAGCCCTTCTTTTTGCCGCCAGCCTGGGCCGAATACACGGCCAAATTGCCGGCCGGGGCAGTTACTGGCTCACTGTAAAGAACCGAAACCACGGAGCTGGTTCGGGCGCCCGCTGTGGCATTAACGGTGGGGTTGGCACTGATTGCCCGCAGCTCGGCCGTAAAGCCGGTGCTGGTTGCGGAGCCGGCCGCCGTTGACACTACCAGGGACCCGGTGGCCGTGGCGCCGGCCGGGACTACAAACGTAAAGCTGGTATTAGTACTGGCCGTAATGGCCGATAACGGCACTGCGGCGCCATTTACTGCCAGGCCCGTGATGCTACTCAGATTACGACCTGTAAGGGTTACCTCCGCGCCGGCCGCCGCGCGGGCCGGAGTCAGGCTGGTCAGCACCGGAGCAGCGGTATTGATAACCGTGAAAACACCGGGACTGGTGGCCGAGCCAACGGGGGTAGTAACGCTGATCGGCCCTGTCTGGGCACCGGCGGGCACTACCACGCCCGTAATCTGGGTGCCGGCGGTATTCACTGCAAAGCCGCTGGTTACGGTAGTGGCATTGCTGCCGCTGAAGGTGATGACACTGGTCCGGCTGAGGTTTGTACCCGTGAGGGTAAGCGTAGCGCCCACCGCGCCGCTGGCCGGCGCGAAACCAGCCAGTACGGGCGGCTGGGGTACAGTGACGCTGAATGGCACGGCAGCCGAAGTCCCCCCGCCCGGCGACGGGTTGGTGACGCTAACGGGGTAGCTGCCCACGGTAGCAATGGCGCTGGCCGGCACTGTAGCGGTGAGTTGCGTAGCCGACATGAGGGTAGTTGGCAGGGGTACGCCGTTGAAATTCACCACGCAGCGGGCTACGAAACCCGTGCCGGTCACGGTCATCGTGAAGCTGGGGTTGCCGGCAGGAGTGGAGGCCGGGCTTAGGGCCGTGATGGTGGGCACCGGGTTAGGCACGGCGGGTGTCACGGTAAAGTTGCCCGTACTCGTGACGGTGCCCCCGGGAGCCGTCAGGCGGATGGGGCCGGTCTGGGCCCCAGCGGGCACGATAACGCCCGTAATCTGGGTGCCGGCCGTGTTAATGGTGTAGCCACTGCTAACCGTGTTATTCTCCGAACCGGCAAATGTGATAAGGCTGGTGCCGGTAAGGTTGGCGCCGTTAATGGTTAGAGTAACGCCCTCGTAGCCGCTGGTGGGCGTAAAGCTGGTCAGGGTAGGAGCCGACTCCCGGATGCGGCCCAAAAAATTAACGTTGGTTGCCGCCGGGTTGGTCAGGGTAAAACTGCCGAAGGTGGCCGATGGTGTAGTGTAGCCCGCCACATAAATATTAGCGCCGCTCAGGGCAATGCTAAAGGCCACGTCGCCGCCCGCGCCACCCCCGCTCACGGCCAGGCTGCCGCTCACGGTGCTACCCTGGTCGGTGTAGCGAGCCAGGAAAACGGTGCTGGCCGTGCCGCTGCCAAACAAGTTGCTGCCCGCAATTCGGGCGCTGCTCCCGCCGGCAAAGCTGCCCGCCACGTACACGTTAGGGCCCGTAATGGCTAGGTCGCGGCCGATATCCACGCCCGTGCCGCCCCCACTCACGGCCCAGCCATTGCTGGCCGATGCGCCCAGATCAAGGTACTTGGCCACGAAGATGTCGGCGCTACCTGCCCCCGGCAATTCCGCGCCGGCAATGCGGGCGTCGGTGCCACTGGTGAAGGACCCGGTCACGTACACCGCATTGCCCTGCACCGTCACGGCGTTGCCCTCGTCGGAATCCGTGCCGCCCCCGCTCACGGCCCAGCCGTTGCTCACGGTAGAGCCCTGATCGAGGTATTTGGCCAGAAACATATCGGCGTTGTTGCCAATGCCGGTGAGGGCCGTGCCCGCAATGCGTGGGTTGAGCTGGAAGTACCCGGTTACATAAACGGCGGAGCCGCTCACGGCAATGCCATTGCCGTAGTCATACCCCGCGCCACCTTCGCTGATGGCCCAGCCGTTGCTAACACTGCTACCATTATCGATAAATTTGGCTACCACTATATCCGTGTAGGCGGCAGCCGATAGGGTGGTGCCGGCAATGCTGAGCTGCTTTTCAAAGCGCCCGGTGATGTACACGCTGGAGCCCAAAACGGCAATATCGTTTCCAACATCGAAGCCCGTGCCACCCCCACTGACTACCCAGCCGTTGCTGACGCTGCTGCCATTATCCGTGTACTTGGCCACAAACAGGTCGGAGAACCCCGCGGCCTCCAGGTTCTGGCCGGCAATGCGCGTGTTGCCGCTGTAGTATAAGCCCGTCACGTACACGTTGTTGCCACTCACGGCCAGACCCAGCCCCTGGTCGGAATCGGTGCCGCCCGCCCGGACGGCCCAGGCCCAGGCGCTGGCGGTAGCATCCCACTTGGCCAGGAAAATATCCGTCTTGCCAGCGCTGGACAGCTGGGTAGTTCCAAACTGCACGTTACCCGAGAAGTCGCCCGTCACGAATACGTTGCCGCTGGCATCGGTAGCCGTAGCCAGGTTGCGGGAAGTGGTGCCCTGCAAGGGCGCTTCGGCCCGCTGCCAGGTGCCGCTGCCGGCATCCAGCTGACCCAAGGCACCAGCTTTGGCGGGCGCAAAAAACTCATTGCCAAAGCTGACGGCCCCGTTCCCGGACGACGCGGCCACAAATACGTGTGAGCCAGTGGCCGCAAGGCCATACCCACTATCCACCTCGGTGCCGCTAACGCTGGTAGCCCAGCCATTCCCAACGGTAGCGCCCTGGTCGGTGTACTTCGCTACAAACGCATCGTAAGAGTTAGAAATGTTAGTATTAGTGTTTTGAAGGGTAGTTCCGGCAAAGCGAGCGTAAAACGCCAGAAAGGAACCTGTCACGTACACATCCGTGCCGTTCACGGCAATGCCCAGGCCTTGGTCGTCGCCACCGCTTCCGCCGCTGGCCGCCCACACGCCGGTGGTCGTGTTGCCTTGGTCGGTGTATTTCGCCACAAACATGTCGTCGCCGTTGAACTCGCCGGGAATGGGGCGGCCGTCGATGGTGGCCGTGGTGCCGGTAGCAAACGTACCCGTGATGTACACGCTGGTGCCGCTCACGGCCACGCCGTTGCCGCTGTCGTTGCTGGTGCCGCCGGCACTTACCGCCCAGCCCGCGGCCACGCTGCTACCGTTGTCGGTATACTTGGCCAGGAAAATGTCGCTTTCACTGCCTGGGTTAGTGAGGGTAGCACCGGCAAACAGGGCGGTCTTGCTCTCAAAGCTGCCCGTTACGTACACGTTGTTGCCGTTCACGGCCACGGAGTTGCCTACATCCGTGATGGCCCCCCCGCCCTTTACCGCCCAGCCGTTGCCGGCCGACGTGCCGTTGTCAACGTACTTGGCCAGAAACATATCGATGCGGCCCATGCCCGTCAGAACCGTGCCGGCCACGGTAGCGCCGCTGGCGGAGTAGAAACCCGTTACGTACACACTCGTGCCGCTCGCGGCTACTCCATTACCAACTTCGGCTCCAAAACTCTCGCTATTGACGGCCCACCCGTTGCCCGCCGACGTATCGTTATCGATGTACTTGGCCAGAAACATGTTGCCGTCGGTGCCACCGCTGCTCAGGGTTTTGCCGGCAAAGCTGGCGCCGCTCCCGAAGTAAGTGCCGGTAATAAACACCGAGGTGCCGCTCACGGCCACACCCCGGCTCTGGTCGTTGCTGACGCCACCCCCGCGCACGGCCCAGGCCCAGGTGTTGGTGGCCGTGTTCCATTTTGCCAGAAAGATGTCTGTGCCGCCTGCACTTGTCAGCATAGTAGTGCCGAAGGTAATCTGGCCGGTGAAGTAGCCGGTCAGGAAGACGTTGCCCTGGGCGTCGGTGGCCGTGGCCCGGGCAACCGATGTGCCGGCGGCGGGCTGGTTGCCGCTGCCACTCAGGGCCATTTGCCAGGTAGGAGCCTGGGCGGCGGCCGGCCTGGCCCCCATCAAGAGCAATAGCAGGGCCGTGCACAGAGTGCACGCTCGGGCGAAGGCCCGGGGCCGCCCAATCAGGGAATAGAAGTAGCGCATGGGCTAACAGATAAAGAAAGAAGTTTTCGGCTGCCTGGTTCAGACAACCGATAAAGCCATAGTGCTGGCCCCGACCTTAATTGCGAACGATGCGCCCACTGGCCCGGCGGCCATCAGCGGCTTTTATCTGCACCAGGTACACCCCGGCCGGAAGAGCGACTGGAAGGGCAATGGTGTAGGCCGGCTCCGGCCGGGTAATCTGCCGGGTATATACCGGCTGGCCCAGGGTAGTCCACACACTGAGTTCCACCGTCGTGCGCCCGAAAGCCGTCATATCCACGGTGAGCAGCCCGTCGTCAGTGGGGTTGGGGTAGCAGCTGAGGGGTAGGGCTGCGGATGCTGAAACAGCTGGCGCTTTGGCCGCCAGAACCGGAGCCTGCACCGAGCCATTAAAGCGCACGGCCACGTAGTTGGCTTGCTCACAGGAAGCTAAAATGTCCAGATCACCGTCGCCATCCGCGTCTGCCAGTACCAACCCATCAGGCTCCACGCCCACGGGCAATACCTGGGGGGTAGGGCTGAACTGGCCGGTGCCGTCACCGTAGCGCACCTGCAACTGACGGGTCAGGTAAATGCTGGTTACCAAGTCCAGGTTGCCGTCGCCGTTCACGTCCCCGAGTTTCACATCTGAAACAACCCGGCTTGAGGCCACGGGAGTGGTAGCCGGAAACGCGCCCTGGCCGTTGCCCAACAGTACAGTTACTTTGTACTCCTGAAAGTTGCCGATGACTACATCCAGGTGTCCGTCGTTGTTGATATCGCCGGAATCCATGCAGTTAGGGCTACCCCCGGCCGGTGTTTCTGCCAGCTTGCTGAAACCACCCTGGCCATTGCCCAGCCACACGCCCATGCTGTTGATGCCAATACCCGAGTTAATAACCAGCAGATCGGGGTGGCCGTCCTGGTTGACATCGTCGGCCACGAGGCCATAAGGGCCGTAGGAGTCCCCAATAGGCAGGTTGGTGGTGCCCGTGAAACCACCCTGACCATTGCCGAGGCGCACTGCCACGCTATTACTGCCATAATTGGAGCCAAACAAGTCCAGGCGGCCATCGTGGTTGCAGTCGGTCAGCACCAGCACGTTGGGAATACCACTCATATTCACTGTGGTGGCCGACGCGAAGCCGCCAGCTCCGTTACCCAGCCGCGCGCTTACGTTTACAGAGTTGGTATGCGCCGTCAATAAATCAAGCCGACCGTCATTGTTGATGTCGCCCAGAGCAACAAAGCGAGGTTGGGCAGCCACCGTGAGGTCGGGTAAAGGCCGAAACGTGCCAGAACCGGTTCCCAGGTGAATACTGACGGTGTTAGCCGTTTCGTTGGCGGTTACCAGGTCCAGCAGGGCGTCACCGTTCAGGTCACCGGTAGCTGTATGGGTCGGGCCAGCGCCTACGGGCAAGTTGAGAGGGCCGGCAAACTCGCCGCGCCCATTGCCAGGCCGGATACTGACCGTATTATTATCATCATTGATGATACCCTCGTTGGCGGTTAGCAAGTCTAGGTCGCCGTCAGAATCGACGTCAGCCAGGGACAGGCTGGCAGGGTGATGGTCTACTGCTACCTCCGCCGTGCCGGTAAACCGACCGTTGCCCGCACCCAAGCGCACACTCACCGTGCTGCTGAGGATGTTGGCTGATAGTAGATCCGGGTTGCCATCGGCATTCACGTCGCGGACGAGCAGCTGGCGCGGAGCTATTCCCGCGGTAACATCGGGCAACCCCCCGGTAAATCCCCCCTTGCCATCTCCAAGCCTAATACTAAGCAGACCATTGGTGGTGCTGGAGCTGCCAACAACAAATATCAGATCCGGCAGATCATCCCGGTTGACATCTGCTACAATCAATTCGCGGGGTTGGGTACCCACCGTCAGGTCCTTTAGGTTGTTAAACGTCCCGGTTCCGGTTCCAAGTCCCACACTCAGAGAGCTTTTGTTGGTGTTCGTGAGAACAAAGTCCAGCTTGCCATCTTGGTTTACATCCGTCAGGGCAATGTTGGAGGGCGTCTGGTTCAGGGATATGTAGCTGGTGCCAGTGAAGTTGCCCTTTCCATCGCCCATTCGGATGTTGATGGCCGCCGGATAAGTATTGGATATTACCATATCCAGGTTGCCGTCGGCGTTCAAATCGCCCAGCGCAATCTGGTTAGGGCTGTTATTGGGATTTACGCTGCCTGTGCCAGTAAAGCCGCCCTGCCCATCGCCCAAACGTATTTGCACAAGGCTGGCCAGCGTGTGTAGTACAAGGAAATCGGGTTTGCCATCCTTGTTCACATCCGCTATAACCACTTGCTCGGGAATGTACCCCAGGGCAACATCGGGCCGAGTTGTGAAGCCGCCGCGCCCGTTACCCAGGCGCACGCTCACGGAAGCTTCCTTACGATTAGCCGTTAAAAAGTCAGCGTACCCGTCCTGGTTTATGTCCGCAATCTGTAGGTTGGTTGGCTGCCAGGCCACAGTCTCCTCCTGGGGCACCGGAAAAACGCCGGTGCTGGGCGCTACCGCCGCCCGAAATAGGTAGCTGGCAGGAGCGGCGGGCGTGCCGCTCAGGCTGGTGGCGGTAGGCAGCACGCCTACCCGCACCGGCTCTCCAGGCAGCAGCGCAGGGGTAGGCTGGAAGGTAATGGTTGAGGTGCCGGCGCCGGTGTACGTGCCCGGCAGCTGCCCGCGCCAGCCGCTTACCACCCGGATAGCATCGGGCCGGGCTGCGGCGGCGCTCATTGGCTGAGAAAAAGAAAGTTGTATTGGCCCCTGCGGGCTGGCCCGGTGGCTGCTGGCAGCGGGCAACCGGTTGGTAATTACTGGTACCTGCGCCTCGGAGGCGAACCAAGGCATGAGTAAGGCGGCACTAAGTAGCGCCGCCCGGCTAGAGTAGAATGACATCAAATGCGGACAGTAAATAAATACACGTTTCAACAAGCTGTAAAGGTAATAGGGAAGGCCAGCGAAGCAGCTTGATTATCTTAAGATTATGGTAAAATAATAAGCCTGCACAAGCAGCAGATGCTACCTCGCACAGGCTAAAGAAAAACAGGCTTCTGGTACAAAATGCGCCTTCTGCATGCTATACTGCGCCCCTATAGCCCGGCACAGAGTAGAACAAGATGTGCTGTGTCACTGCTTAAGCAAGAGGCTGATTTATGACACAAAGGCGTGTGTCATAAATCAGCCTCTTGCTTAAGCAGTGACACAAGTTCTAATGCGAATGAATAAGTAGTGCAATTCCTGCCACATAAATCGGATGGAGTCTGCGGCCTGATGGGAAGGTAGCAAGCTATAGGCAGCAGATTCTCGCATTAAGCAAACACTGGTTCTTCTGCGAAACCAGCGTACCATGCTGAGGTCGGTGCTAGCAGTCTCTTACCAGAGGAAGGAGAGTAGGGAGGTAGCACACACATATCTAGCCGAGAATCTCTGGCAAGCTGTTTACTTGCAGCCCCACCTTCTCCCTCATCTTATGCAGGCTGCCCACACGGTATTCCTTGTCCGCCCGACGCGCTTTACGTTCAACCCCGAAACGGCCCACTCCAACCACTTTCAGCAGCCGCTGGCGGGGCTGGATCAGGAAGTTATTCAGGCGCGGGCCTTCACCGAGTTTGATGGGGTAGTAGCCCGCCTGCGCGCTGCTGGTGTGCGGGTGCTGGTGTTCGAGGATACGCCTGAGCCCCACACGCCCGACGCGGTGTTTCCCAACAACTGGGTAACTTTTCACCCCGATGGGCGGGTGCTCCTGTACCCCATGTGCGCCCCCAACCGCCGCCTGGAGCGCCGCCCCGATATTCTGGAGGCGCTGGGCCGTCAGTTTCACATCCGGGAGGTTATAGATGTATCGGGGCAGGAGCACGACAACCGGTTTCTGGAGGGCACGGGCAGCATCATCTTCGACCATCTGCACCGCATTGCCTACGCCGGGCTGTCGGTGCGCACGGAGGCCCGGCTGTTTCGGGAGGTAGCGGCCCGGCTGGGATACGAGCCGGTGGCTTTCCGGGCCTACGATGCCGCCGGCCAGGAAATCTACCACACCAACGTAATGATGTGCCTGGGGGCGCGGTTCGCTGTCATCTGCCTGGAAAGCATCCGGGACGAGGCCGGGCGCGCGGCGGTAGAGGCCTCACTCACGCGCACCGGCCACGAAATAGTGGATATCACCCTGGCCCAGGTGGCACGGTTTGCCGGCAACATGCTCACGCTACAACCCGCCGAGGGGCCCGAACTGCTGGCTATGTCGCAAAGCGCTTACGATGCCCTCCGGCCTGAGCAGCGCGCTGCCCTCAGCCGGCACGCCCAACTGCTGCCCCTATCCATCCCCACCATCGAAACCATTGGCGGCGGTAGTGCCCGCTGCATGATGGCCGAGGTATTTCTGCCGCCGCGAAGGTAGGTGGTACGGCGGTGCTTCTGAGGCGGGAAAATACTTGTAAGTATATGATTGTCAATTAGTAAATATTGAATGCAAGGGAGCTATATGAGGTGGGGCGGTGTTATAACTAGCTATGACCCAAACCCAGCTGTTTCCCTCGCTCGATATTCTGACCCCCACTCCGGAGCCGCGCCAGCACAGCGCCAAGCTGTGGCTGCCCAAGCGCGTGGTGTTTACTCCCGACGCCCTCGACCAGCCCTTCGGCCAGCAGATGCTGGAGCGCGTAACGGCTCAGGGTCTGGAGGTGGAGCTGCTGAAAAGCAACCGCCTGACGGGCGTGCGTGGCGAAGATGCCCGCGACACGTACCGCCGCGCCAAAAGCACCCTGGCCGTGGTGTGCGCCCCGCCCAGCGCCCTGCGCCTGCAGCCCACCCCGCCCTCCGCCGACTGGCAGATGAACCTGGCCGAAGGCTGCCCCGCCCACTGCCAGTACTGCTACCTGGCCGGCAGCCTCGCGGGGCCGCCCGTGGTGAAGGCCTTTGCTAACCTGCCTCAGCTGCTGGCAAACACCCAGGCCTACGAGCAGCCCGGCCGCGTCACCAGCTTTGAGGTAAGCTGCTATACCGATGTGCTGGGCATTGAGCACCTCACTGGCTCCCTGGCTGAGTGCATCCGTTACTATGGGCAGCGCGAAGGAGCGCACCTGCGCTTTGTGAGCAAGTATGACCACGTTGATTCCCTGCTGGGCCTGCCCCACCACGGGCGTACCCGGGCCCGCTTCAGCCTCAATGCCGAAGCCGCCGTGCGCAAGCTGGAGGGCGGCACCGCCTCGGTGGAGGCCCGCCTGCAGGCCCTGCGGAAGCTGGCCCTGCCCGTGGAGCAGGGTGGAGGGGGCTACCCCGTGGGTGTGGTACTGGCCCCCATCATGCCCCTGCCCGGCTGGCAGGACGAATACCGCCACCTGCTCGATAGGCTGGCCGCTACCCTCGACTTCCCCTGCGACCTGACGGCCGAGTGCATTACCCACCGCTTTACGCCCGGCTCCAAGGAGGTGCTGCTGCAGTGGTACCCTAACACGTCCCTGGATCTGGAGGAAGCTACCCGGGCCGTAAAGCGCAATAAGTTTGGGGGCACCAAATTCGTGTACCAGCCCACCGATATGCGCACGCTCAAGGAGTTCTTTTACCAGGAGTGGCAGCAGCGCTTCCCGAACGCACCCATCCTGTACTGGACCTAAGCTGGGGCAAGCTGAAACAGCCAGCGCGCCTGACCTGGAGGGCTGGCTGAGCTTGTTATAACCGCAACCGCTCCGGGCCAGCCGTTCAACGACGAGGTGCGGGTACGCTTCTCTCACCCCAGCAAAAAGGCCACCTGCTGAAGCAAGTGGCCTTTTTGTTGGGGTGTAGGGTTAATGCTACTGTACGGGGGTAGCATCCAGCTTGAGGCCGAGCACGGCGCTGGTATGGTTGCGGACCTGCTCCACCAGGGCCGGATTATCGGCCAGGGACTGACCAAAGGAAGGAATCATCTGGCGCAGCTTGGCCTGCCACTCCGCCGATTGGGCCCGGTCGGGGAAGCAACGCTGCACCAGTCCCAGCATAATGCTGACGGCCGTAGAAGCCCCGGGCGAGGCGCCCAGCAGGGCGGCAATAGAGCCATCGGAGGCGGCTACTACTTCGGTACCAAACTCCAGGATGCCGCCCTCTTTCTCGTGCTTCTTGATAACCTGCACACGCTGGCCGGCAATTTCCAGCTGCCAGTCTTCGGCCCGAGCCTCGGGCAGGTATTCGCGCAGGGCTTCCAGCCGGTCGTCGGGCGACTGGCGCACCTGGTTGATGAGGTATTTGGTGAGCGGAATGTTTTTCAGGCCCGCAATAATCATGGGGCGCATGTTGCTCAGCTTCACCGATAGGGGCAAATCGAGGTAGGAACCCTGCTTAAGGAACTTGGTGCTAAAGCCCGCGTAGGGCCCAAACAGCAGCTCCTGCTTGCCGTTAATCACGCGGGTATCCAGGTGGGGCACCGACATAGGCGGTGAGCCCACGGCGGCCTTGCCGTACACCTTGGCATGGTGCTGGGCAATGATGTCGGGGTTGACGCACTTCAGCCACTGCCCGCTTACAGGGAAACCCCCGAAGCCTGAGCCCTCCGGAATGCCTGACTTGATCAGCAGGGGTAGGGAGCCGCCGCCGGCCCCGATGAATACAAACGGCGCCCGGATTTTAAGCGAGTTGCCGGTGGCAATATCTTCGGCCTTCACGCGCCACAGCCCATCTTTCTGGCGCAGCTTCTCCACGTTGTGGTTGAAGTAGAACGTCACGCCCGGCTTTTGCTGCAGCAGCGTGAACATGCCGCGGGTCAGGGAGCCGAAATTTACGTCGGTGCCCAGGTCCATGCGGGTGGCGGCCACGGGCTGCTGCGGGTCGCGGCCGTGCATCACCAGAGGCATCCAGCGCTCCATCTCCTCGCGGTTCTCCGTGTACTCCATGCCCTGAAACAAGGGCGACTGGGTCAGGGCCGCGTGCCGCTTGCGCAGAAAGTTCACGTTCTTATCGCCCCACACAAAGCTCAGGTGCGGGATGTGGTTGATAAAGCGCGTCAGCTCCTTTACGGCGTAGGTTTCGGCCAGAAAGGCCCAGAATTGCTTGGACTCCTCAAACTGCTCGGCAATTTTAACGGCCTTGCTTATGTCAATGGAGCCATCGGCCTTCTCGGGCGTGTAGTTCAGTTCACAAAAAGCCGAGTGGCCGGTGCCCGCGTTGTTCCAGGCATCGGAGCTTTCGGCGGCGGCCACGTCAAGCCGCTCAATGATGGCAATGGTCAGATCGGGCTGCAACTCTTTCAGCATCATGCCCAAAGTGGCGCTCATGATGCCCGCCCCAATCAGGACTACATCGGCAGATAGGGAGTCAGCGGGTTCGGTAGTGCTCATGCGTATTTCGGAATAGGACTTACGAAGTACGGGGAAAGTCGGAAAAGGTGGCTTTTGTTGCCGAAGAAACTGCTTACCCCGTTGCAGGCGGTCGGCTAGGCGCCCGCAAAACCACAATACCGCATAACACGGCCCGGTAGGGGCACGTTCCGTGTAAGTACATGATTAATAGACTGCCGGTTGAGCCAGGGGTAGGGCCGCGGTACTCTTTGTTTCAACGAAGCCGCAAAGCCCCGGGTTGTGCGGCAAATGCTGCGCCCGAGCTGCGGTTGGGGCTTTAGGAGGCCGCGGCCGGCCGCCGCAGAGCCCGGAGCAGAAGCATCAGGGACTGAAAGCAGTCCGCCGCTCGCGGGTAACTACCCCAAAGGGCACAAAAAAACCAGGCTGCTACCCCTGGTTTACTGGTGAGCCAGGTTTAGGCGGCCTCGTTGCTGGCGGCCTGCCGGGCGGCGTGATATTGGGCCACCAGTGGGGTACTGGCTACAATTACGGTAGCGTAGCCCTTGGGCATTTCGGTGTAGAGCAGGCGCACCTGGGGGTTAGTCCACTGCTGGGCCGAGGTGGCCGCTACCTGCCCGGGGCCGTAGGTGCGGGTGAGCAGGCTATAGATGCCCTGGCAGTTGGCAGGGCCCAGCACGCGCACTTCCACGCAGCAGAGCAGACCTTTGTAAAAACCGTAGCTGATGCCCGTAACGGCGTAGCCACCTATGGTCAGGGCTTCGTCGGGGCGGGTATAGTAGCTGATCTGGGAAGCGGCCGCCCGGCGCTCAGGCACCAGGCGCTTAAACTGCTTGAGTGGGGTGCCCAGCCAGGCCGCGCGCAGGTCGGCGGCCAGTTCCTTCCGATGCACGGTATTAGCAGCCGCGGGCGGAGCCGGGGCGCCGGTAGCTGCCTGTACGCCGCTGGGGGCAACACTGAGCAGGGGCAGCAGGAAAAGGAGGCAGTGCTTCATGAGCGGGCACCCAGGACCGGGCAGCTTGAGGGGCTGGACATCGAAGGGCGGAAGGTACATAAAAGTGCGGGGCAAACCCGCAGAAAATTTGCTTTTTGTGTTATAAAGCTCCTCCGCAGTACAATACAAGGCCGGTAGCCTCCGGGCCAGCCACTCCCTGACAAACAGACGGTTGCTACCCCGCCCTGGGCGGGGCCGCCCGCGCCCCGCCCAGACCCCCAACGCGGTTTTGCCGTAAAATGCAGCCGACAGCCCGTTTTCCGGATTTCGGGGCGGGCCCCGAGTTGTCACCTCTATTCCCTTACACAAGATGAATCTGGCTGGAAATACGGTATTGATTACGGGCGGCGGCTCGGGCATAGGGCTGGCCCTGGCCGAGCGGTTTCAGCAGGCAGGCAGCACGGTTATAGCCGTGGGCCGCCGCGAAGACAAGCTCCGGGAGGCGCAGCAGCAGTTGCCCGGCCTCCACATCCGGACCTGCGACGTAGCCCAGGCCGCCGACCGGGTGGCCCTGGCTGAGTGGGCCCGGCAGGAGTTTCCGCAGCTAAACGTGCTGGTGAATAACGCGGGCATTCAGCGCCGCTTCCAGCTGACGGAGGAAGAGGACTGGGAAACCCGCCGGCAGGAGCTGGTTATCAACGTAGAGGCGCCCATTCACCTGACTACGCTGCTGATTCCGCACCTGCGAACCCAGACCAATCCGGCCATTATCAACGTTACGTCGGGGCTGGCGTTTGCTCCCATGGCCCAGGCTCCCATATACAGCGCCACCAAGGCGGCCCTGCACTCCTTTACCCTGTCGTTGCGGCACCAACTGGCGGCTACCCCCATCCGGGTGCTGGAAGTGGTGCCCTCGGCCGTAAACACCGACCTCGGCGGGGCCGGCCTGCACACCTGGGGCGTGCCCGTGAATGATTTTGCCGACTCCGTGATGCAGCGCCTAGCCGCCGGCGAGCAGGAAGTGGGCTACGGCACCTCCGAGGAAATCCGCCGGGCCTCACGGGAGCAAATCGACGCCCGCTTCCAGCTCATCAACAACCGCTGAGCCGGCGGCTACTCCACCTGCCAGCACAAAGCCCCGAACCGCTATCAGGTCAGCAGTTCGGGGCTTTGCAGTTATCAGAGGGGTAGGGCCTAGGCGGCGGCCTCCACAACCACGGCCGGGTGCAGGGCCTGCCACTCGGGCTTGAGCATGCTCATTTCCACCAGGCTCCAGTACTCGCCTTCGTACTTGAGCACGTCGCGGGAGCAGCCCTCGCGCTGCATGCCGGCGCGGGTGTAGGCCCGGATGGCGGCCTCGTTGAAGCTGTACACGCCCAGGTCGATGCGGTGCAGGTGCAACTGCTCGAAGCCGAAGCGCAGCACCTCCGTGAGCATGCGGGCGGCAAAGCCCCGGCCCCGCTGCTGCGGATCAATAAACACCCGGCTCACGCGGGCCGCGTTGTTTTTCTGGCTGATGCTGCCCAGGGAAATATGACCCACTACCGCCTCGGTAGTTGTGTCAATGGCCTTGAAGATAAATACATCCGAGGCGCCGGGCACGTTGCTATCCTGCAGGTACCAGTCCAGCTTGTCAGGGTTGAGGGGGTAGTTGAACATGGGGCCCGACCAGTTCATGAGCAGGTGGGGCGAGTCAATCCAGGTAATAAGTTGATCGAAGTCAGAGGGGGTGAAATATTCCAGTCGGATCATGCCATAGGAGAGCAGCTTACTTCTTCTGGAAATAGTACCATAAGTGGCTGCATAATCTATAAATATAAGGTATAAAATACGATTTTTGTTCAATTTAGTAGCGGTTATTCCTCTATTGGCGCTGGGGTAAATGGCTGATCCGGGGCTTCTACCAGGGTGCGGCTTTTGGGCAGGCTGTGGGGGTAGTGCTCCTGTATAAAATGCACCAGCTGCTCGCGCACCGCGCAGCGCAAATCGAAGGCCCGGCTGGAGTTGGAGGCACTCACCAGGCAGCGCAGCTCCAGGGTCCGCTCCTTGGAATCGGTGACCTGCAGTACGCACACGCGCCCGTCCCAGAGCGGGTTTTCTTCTACCAGGCGCTGCAGCTCAATCCGCACGGCCTCTACCGGAATGGTGTAGTCGGTGTACAGAAACACGGTGCCCAGTAGCTGGGAAGTGGTGCGGGTCCAGTTCTGGAAAGGCTTCTCAATGAAGTAATTGAGTGGAAGCACCAGGCGGCGCTCGTCCCAGATGCGCAACACCACATAGGTAAACGTAATTTCCTCTACCCGGCCCCACTCGCCCTCCACCACCAGCACATCATCCAGCCGGATGGGTTGGGTGAAGGCAATCTGGAAGCCAGCCAGCAGGTTGCTGATGGAGCGCTGCGCCGCGAAGCCCACAATCACGCTGGCAATGCCGGCCGAGGTGAGCAAACCCGTCCCGATTTTGCGTACCGTGGCGAAGCTCATGAGTACCAGCGCCGTAGCCACGAAAATGATGAGCGTGACGGCCAGCTTCTTCACGAACTGCAGCTGGGTGAACAGCTTGCGCACCCGCAGGTTGTCGTCGTCGGTGAGGCGGTAGTGGTGCTGCACCAGGTCCTCTACCACGTCCACGGTCTTGACCAGGCCCCAGGCAAAAGTGGTGAGCAGGGCCGTTTCCACCAGACGGCGGGCCACCTCCAGGGCACGGTCTTCGAGGCGGGTGAGGGGTAGCACGAAGGATAGCACCAGCACCGGGAAAAACCAGGCGCTGGGCTGGCTCAGGTGTTGCAGCACCGACTGGGCCAGCAGAGCGGGCTCGCGCCGGTTGTAGGCCGCCAGCAGCCAGAAAGCCAGCCACTTCAGCAGCCAGCCGGCCACCAGGCTGCCCGCCACCACCCCAGCGGCGTGCATAATGAGGCGGAGCTGTTCCAGATCAGAAAAGAAGTCAGACATAGGTGCCGGCTCAGCAGTATCGGGCCGGGGCCGGGTGGCTTTTCTACCCCAAAGCCGCCCGAAAGGTTAGCCCGCTCCGGTGGGGTAGGGCTAACCTATCTGGGCCCCGCGCCGCTGCAACTCCTGCCGGGCCCGGGCATATCCCTCCGCCGAAATGGCCCGGGTAGCCGCCTCCAAAAAGGTAACCTGAAAGCCTTCCTGCAGGGCATCGAGGGCCGAGAAGTTCACGCAGAAGTCGGCGGCCAGCCCGCAGAGGTGCACCTGCCGCACCCCGCGCCCTCGCAGGAAGTCGGCCAGACCGGTGCTTTTGCGGTGGCCGTTGTCGAAGAAGCCGCTGTACGAATCGATTTCGGGGTTGGTGCCCTTGCGGAAAATGGCCTCGATGCGGTGCTGGTCCAGGGCGGGGCTGAACTCGGCGCCGGCCGTGCCCTGCACGCAGTGGTCGGGCCAGAGGGTCTGGGGCAGGCCGTGCAGGTCAATCTGCTCGAAGGGCTGGCGACCGGGGTGCTGGCTGGCAAAGCTCTGGTGTTGAGCCGGGTGCCAGTCCTGGGTGGCAACTACTAGGTCGTAGGTAGGCTGCAGCTCGTTGGCCAGGGTAATGATTTCGTCGCCGCCAGGCACGGCCAGGGAGCCGCCCGGCAGGAAGTCGTTCTGAATATCAATCAGCAGCAGAGCTTTCATGCAAAACATGAGAAAAATGGAGGAAGAGAAGGTTGCCGGCCCAAATTAGGAGGTCCGGAATTCGATTAGGGACGGAAGTGCAATAGCCCCGGTAGTATGCTATTCGTATTTTTTAGGACTAAGGTAATCGTGCTCTTGCTATTCCTTTCCCATGGACTTGTTACACCATCTGATATACCAAAGCGAAGCGGTAGCTCCTTTAACGGAGGCGGAGCTGGGGCGCCTGCTGGAACAGTGCTACTATCATAACCAGTTAACCCATATCACGGGCATCCTGCTTTTTGACGGGAGCCGTTTTTTACAAGTGCTGGAAGGCCCACCCCCGGCCGTAGCTGCCGTTTTCGGCCGCATCCGCACCGACTGCCGCCATACGGCCGTGCAAGTGCTGGCCGATGGCCCCGTGACGCACCGGCAGTTTGCCGGCTGGGCCATTGGCCTGGTGGATGAAGTGCGGACGTCCTCAACTCTGGCGTGCCGGGACCTGCCCGGCCTGCATACCGTCACGGATGCGGCCCTGTGGCTGCTGATCCGGGAATTTCAGGCCAACACCCGCCGCGCCCGCCGGTTGGTGGCCCCGTAAGGGGTAGGCGGCGCCCGTGGTAGCGGCAGGGCGGGGCTACGAACGGTTTTTCGTGCCCCCATTACTAGGCCGGCCGGGGCATGGGGGCGAAGCTGGCAGGATGGTTCAGGCCGAATTCATGCTACCTTGCGCGCCACGGGTAGCAGCTGCGCCGCCGTTGGCGTGGCTGCCGGCCCGGTTTGCGTATGACACTTTCTTCTACTTCGCGTATTCTATGCCTGCTGCCCCTGCTGCTGACCCTGGCCCTGGGTAGCCGGGCGCAGGGCCCCGCCCGGGCAGTGGCCGGAACTCAGGTGTGGCTGGTGCCCCCGGCAGGCTTCACGGCTACCCCGGGCCTGTCGGGCTTCCGGCGGGGCGAGGCCGTGCTGCAGGTGTACGACGTGAAAGGGGGGAACTACTACCGTCAGGCCGCGGGCTTCAACCAGGCCCGGTTTGCGGCGCGTGGGGGCAAGGTGCTGGATTTCCGGGAGGTGCCCGGCGCCTACCCCGCCCGCCTGGCCCGGGTGCAGCTCACGCCCACCCAGGAGTCGGTGCAGCTGCTCTTCGGCGACTCTACCTTTGCCGTGCTGCTCGACGCCCGCTACCCCGCCGCCGACACGGCCCTAGCCACCGCCCTGCGGCGCAGCCTGCTCACGGCCACCTACCAGAAAACCACCGGCCCCGACCCAGCCTCGCTGGCCGGGGCGGTTTTCCTGCTGGAGGAGCAAAAGTCGCCGTTTGCGCTGGCCGAAACCCGGGCGGGGCAGTACCTCTACACCCTGGGCGGGCAGCGCAAGCCCGACTACGGCCCGGAGCCCACCGTGACGGTGCTGACGCTGCCCTACAACCCCTCCCTTACCGCCGCCGACCTCAGCCAGCAGGCCCTGAGCCGCCGGGCGGGCCTGGCGGGCTACGCGGCCCGCAAAATGTCCTCGGCCAAAGTCAATGACCTGGTAACCTACGAAACCGAAGGCTTTGCTCAGTTGCAGGGGCAACGGGTGCTAGTGTATCAGCAAGTAAGCATCATCGGGAGTACGGCCGTTGTGATGCAGGGCCTGGCCCGTCAGGATTTCGAAACGGCGCTAGCTCAGTTTAAGTCCCTGACGCATACCGTCACGGCCCGCAAGAAGTAAGGGAGGCTATAGCCGGCTTGCCCTCAACCCTGAAAGGGAAACTGCGCCAGCTGCTCCCAGGGGCCGTTGCGGTACGCCCACAGGGTGAGGCCCGTGCCGGTAGCTTCAAACGGCTCAAACTGTGTGGTTAGCTCCTGGTGCAGGGCGCGGGCCACAGTGGGCTCTACTTTATTCTGCACCGTGATGTGGGGCCTGAGGCGCTGCTGATCCTGAGGGGTGAGCCAAGCAGCCCAGGCCGTTTGCAGGCTCCGGTGCAACTGCAGCAGCTCGGGGTTCTGGAGGTCGTAGGCCACGCCGCGGCCCAGAAACCGCAGCCCCGCAACCTGCAGGGGCAGCAGGGGGGTAGCGGCCGCAACCCGGCTCAGGTAGTCGGCAATGGCCGGTGCCTCGGGGCCGGGCAGGTGATGGAACAGCGTGACGTGGGCCTGCAGGTAGTTGCGCTCGGGTGGGAAGTAGAGCTGGCGCAGGGCGTTGAAGTGGGTCTGCGCGGCTTCATCCAGGGTAAGGGTCAGGATCAGGGGCGCATCGAGGGGTAGGAGCATAGCGAAATTTAGTCGGCACGAGCTTACTCTACGGCCATCGGCGCCGGGTGGCTGTTGCGGGTCATTTTCCTACCTTACCGCTATGCTTACCCCCAACCCTCGCCCCGACTACCTCGACCTGAACCGCGCCCTCTGGAACGCCAAGGTGCCTTACCATCTCGACTCCGAGTTTTATGATGTGGCGGGCTTCCGGGCCGGCCGTTCTTCCCTCAACGACATTGAGTCAGACCTGCTGGGAGAGGTAGGCGGGCGCCGGATTCTGCACCTGCAGTGCCACTTCGGACAAGACTCGCTTTCCCTGGCCCGGCTGGGCGCGCAGGTAACGGGCGTCGATTTGTCGGACGAGGCTATTGAGGCGGCCCGGCAGCTGGCCACGGAGCTGCAGCTGCCCGCTGAGTTTATCTGCTCCGATGTGTACAACCTGCCCGAAGTGCTGCCCGCCGAGCCCGGTTTTGATGTGGTATTTACCTCCTACGGGGTGCTGGGCTGGTTGCCCGACCTGGATCAATGGGCGGGGGTAGCGGCCCGCTACCTGCGGCCCGGCGGCCGACTGGTGCTGGTAGAGTTTCACCCGGTCGTCTGGATGTTCGACGCGCAGTTTACCCGCGTAGAGTACAGCTACTTCAACCGCGAAGCTATTGAGGAAACCACCAGCGGCTCCTACGCCGATGCCGCCGCGCCCCTGGCCCATCCATCCGTTTCCTGGAACCACGATTTGGGCGAAGTACTGGGCAGCCTCCTGCGGCAGGGCCTGGAGTTGCGGAGTTTTCAGGAGTATGACTACTCGCCCTACAACTGCCTGGCCGGCCTGCAGGAAACCGGGCCCGGCCGCTACCAGCTGGCTGCCCTGCCCGGCAAGCTGCCCCTGGTTTATTCCGTAGTGATGCAACGCCCCCACTAAGCCCGCGGGTAACGCCCTGCGAGCCTACCAAGCTATTGCCCGCTGCCGGCTACCGCGATGCGCGAGGTGCTGGTGCCGCCGGCCTGGTGCACGCGCAGCATGTAAAGACCCGCTGCCAGTCCGGCCGTAGGAAGCTGAATCAGGGGAGTGCCCGCCGCAGGCTCCCAGTGCCGTACTACCTGCCCGCGGGAGTTCAGCAGCTCCAGGCGGCTGGCCTGCTCCGGCGCGGCCAGTACCACCTTAATTTCGTCGCGGGCCGGGTTGGGGTAAGTGGTTGCTAGCCCGCGCGCCGAGGGGCCTACTACCTGCACCTGCGAGTGCGCCACGCTACCATCGGCATCGTGCATGGCGAGGCGGTAGTAGGTCAGGCTGAGGGACGCGCCGGGCTCGAAGGCAGAGTAGCGCTGACCCGTGGGCCGGTTGGCGGCCGCTACCCGCACTACGGGCTGCCAGCTGGTAGCCGTGGCGCTGCTTTCCACCTCAAAGTAGGCCGCGTTTTTCTCGCTGGCGGTTTCCCACTCAAAGCGCACACCGGTGCTACCGGCAGTAGCCGCGAAGCGCACCAGCTTCACGGGCAGGGGCAGAGCGCCCGGCATGCTCACGGCGTCGCCGCGGGAGCACCCGAAGGCCGAGCCGTAGGAGCGGCCCGAGTAGCTGCCGGTCAGGCGGTCAATCTTGTAGATAGTGCCGCCGTCGGCGTCCACGGCGTACACATTACCGTCGCGGTCCGTGAACATGGAGCCTATATTCTGCTGGGTCGGAATGGCCGGGCTTGGGGTGGTGGTTACGCCCCGGGGCGAAGTAGCCGGGTTGCTAATGGTCAGAAACTTGTCTTCCTGGCCCAGGTAGCTGATCAGGTTGCCCGTGCGCACATCGTACACCCAGTCCTGGATGCCGCCCTCGGGCACCGGGCCGCTGCCGCCGCTGTTCAGGTAGGCTTGCAACTGGGCCTGGTAGGTGGCCAGCACGGCGGCCGTGGCCGGGTCCGACGACGTATCGAGCAGGCGCCAGACGGGGCTGGCCGTAGTGAATGGACTGAGCTGCACTACCCCCACGTACAGGCGCACATCGGCCACCCGAAATCCGCTAAAGCCCAGAATAACCCGGCCCGTGACCCCGCCCACGTAGTACTCGGAGCCTGGCCCACCGTCGCCGATAAAGTTAAAGGTCTGGCGGATTTCGCGAAACACCGCTTCAAACGGCCCTACCGGCGAGAGGCCGGTGGTGGGCAGCGGTGGGGGCGTAACCGTGCCCAGGTTGGTGGCTGCGGCCGTGCTCAGCGAAATTCGGTACAGGTTGGGCGGGGTATCGAAGTTAGCCAGGGTCACGGGCTGCTGCACGTTCATGGCGTACACCGCCGTAGGGTCGGCCACGTCGCAGCCCAGCGCGTTCAGAATCAGGGGGGTAGTGCCATCCATAACGGTGGCGATGGGGGTCAGAGAACCATCGGTGTTCACCTGCTGCAGCACCGACGGGTTACCCGCACTGGCCGGACACGGGGCCGTAACGGCGAAGCTGTTGGTTGGAAGCTGGGCCCATACCTCGTATCCGCCAAGCAAAATAGAAAGAGTGAGTAGCGTCTTTTTCATTTTGAGAAAGGAGAAAATGGGTAAACACTTGACAGCGGGTTCATTAGCCTAGCGATAAGATACGCAGGAACGCGCTATTAACTCTCAATTCCCAAAAATGGATACACTTTTGACGGGTTATTTTTGTGTTTTACATAGGTCAGCTGGAAATTAGAAAGGCTAAACCACTGGCTGCTAGGGCAGGCAGGCCGGTTTTGTTACCTTTCCCAGCCTCACCCGGCCACTGTCGGGCATTCGGTATTTTTTCTGTTTTCGCGCATGGGATACACCTTGCTTATCCGCCATTGCGGGCAGCTGCTGACCATGGACGGCACGGGCAGCCACGGCCCCCTGACCGGCTCCGGCCTGCGCGACTGGCGCAGCATCACCGATGGGTACGTGGCCTGCGAGCAGGACCGCATTGTGGCCCTGGGGCCCATGGCAGAACTGGATGAAAGCTTAGTCACGCCGGCCACCCGAATTGTAGAGGCCCGGGGCCAGGTGGTAATGCCGGGCTTGGTGGAGTGCCACACCCACCTGGTATTCGGGGGCAACCGGGCCGCCGAGTTTCAGCGCAAGCTGCAGGGCGAGTCTTACCTTGATATTCTGGCCAGCGGGGGCGGCATTCTGAGCACCGTGCGCGCCACCCGGGCCGCTTCCGACGCCCAGCTGCTGGAAAACGCCCTGCACCATTTGGCCGGCTTCCGGTGCTACGGGGTAACCACCCTGGAAGCCAAAACCGGCTACGGCCTTGATGCGGCCACCGAACTGCGCCTGCTCCAGACGGCCCGGGAAACCGGCCGGCAGCAGCCCACGCGGATTGTGTCCACCTTTCTGGGTGCCCACGTGCCCGGCCCCGAATATGCGGGCCGCCCGGCCGCCTACCTCGACATGCTGGCGGCCGAAGTCCTGCCCCGGCTCGACCCCACCGAGGTGCCGTTCGTGGATATTTTCTGTGAGCAGGGGGCCTTTTCCGTGGCCGATTCGAGGCGCTACCTGGCGCGGGCCCGGGAGCTGGGCTTCGGGCTGAAAATTCATGCCGAGCAGCTCCACGACTTGGGCGGTTGCGAAATGGCCGCCGGGCTGGACGCCGTCAGTATAGACCACTGCGACTACCTGACGCCGGCCGCCGCCGCCCGTATTGCTGCCCTTACTGGTGGGCGCACGGTGGCCGTGCTGCTGCCGCTGGTACCGCTGTTTCTGCGGCAAGAGCAGTACGCGCGCGGCCGGCAGCTGATTGAAGCGGGTTTGCCCGTAGCCATCAGCACCGACTTCAACCCCGGCTCCTGTCCCAGCAAAAACCTGTGGCTGGCCGTGGCGGTGGCCTGCCTGAAGATGGGTTTCACGCCCCGCGAGGCCCTGGCCGCTGTAACGCTCAATGCCGCCTGGGCCATCGGGCAGCAGCAGGAATGCGGCAGTCTGGAGCCCGGCAAGCGGGCCGATGTGCTGGTGCTGGACGTGCCTACCCCCGAAGAAATACCGTACTGGCTGGGCGAAAACCCGGTCCGGACGGTGATTATCGGCGGGCAGGTGCAAGCAAGCTGAGCGGGCCGCCAGGGCGCAGCAGCACGGGCTTCAGGCCGCAGCCCTCTATTCAATTTAAGGGTAGGAGGCCGGCTTCAGGGCTGCGGGCTAAAGTCTACGCTGCGCGGTAGCCCTTGCCACTCCTGCAACTGGTTTCGGCGGCTTCTCGGAGCAGCATTCAGGGTATTAAAAACGGCATATTAGGGCCGGAACCAGTAGCTTCGGCGCTGAATCCGTTTCCACCTCTACTGACTTTTCCTGCCCCCGCCCTTATGCTGCTACCCCTCTACCAGGTCGATGCCTTCACCGACCGGCCCTTTGCCGGCAACCCCGCCGCCGCGTGCCCCCTCACCGAGTGGCTGCCCGCCGAAACCATGCAAGCCATTGCCGCCGAAAACAACCTGGCCGAAACCGCCTTCTTCGTCCCGAAATCGGGCCACGAGTATGAAATCCGCTGGTTTACGCCGGCCGTGGAGGTTGAGCTGTGCGGGCACGCTACCCTGGCCTCGGCCCACGTACTCTACCGTCACCTCAACTTTCAGGAGGCCGAAATTGTGTTCCACTCCAAAAGCGGGCCGCTACGCGTGAGCCAGGCCGCGGAGGGGCGCCTGACGCTCGACTTCCCGGCCCGTCCGCCCAAACCCCTCAGCCTGCACCCCGATGGCCTGCTCGACGGGCTGCGGGCTACGCCTCTGAGCATTCACGCCGGCCCCGACCTGGTATGCGTGTTTAACTCGGAAGCGGAAGTGCGCGCCCTGCACCCCGACATGGCCCACCTGGCTAAAGTAGAGTACCGCGCCGTTATTGCCACCGCCCCCGGTACCGAGGGCATCGACTTCGTTTCGCGGTTTTTCGGCCCCCGCGTGGGCGTGCCCGAAGACCCGGTAACCGGCTCGGCGCATACTACCCTGGTGCCCTACTGGGCTGAGCGGCTAGGCAAAACCACCTTCCACGCCCGCCAGGTATCGGCCCGTGGCGGCGACCTATGGTGCGAGCTGCGCGGCGACCGGGTGCTGATGAGCGGCCACGCCGTAACCTACCTCAAAGGAGAAATTGAGGTAGGGTAGAAGCTCTGCCCCGTCTCGAACGGCAAATGGCCCTACCCCCTGTCCAACGGGCTCCGCCCGTCGGACCGGACCGGCACGAAACAAGCCGGGCGTACGCGAATATTTTCGCGTACGCCCGGCTTGTTCATTTTATACCCCTTGCGGAGCCGGCTTACTGCCAGCCGCCGCCCAGGGCCCGGTACACATTCACCATGGCTGTGAGCTGCTGAAGCTTGGTCTCGGTTAGGTCGAATTTTGATTCTAGAGCTTCGCGCTGGGTCAGGAGCACTTCCGTGTAGTCTGCGCGGGCGGAGCGGAACAGGCTATTGGAGATGGTTACCGACTGGTTCAGGGCTTCCACTGCCCGGGCTTTCTCGCCGTAGCTTTTATCGAGGTTGCTGAGGTTGGCCAGCTGGTTGGCTACCTCCACGTAGGCCTTCAGAATCGTCTGCTCGTACTGGTAGGCGGTCTGGATCTGGCGGGCATTGGCGCTGGAATACACCGCGTTAATACCGTTGCGGTTCACCAGCGGCGCTACCAAGTCACCGCCCAGGGAGAACAGCATCGACTCGGGGCTGGAAAACAGCAGGCCGGGCTTGAAGGCGCCGAACCCGGCCGAGCCTGTAATGCGCAGCGAGGGGTAGAAATTAGCCCGCGCTACCTGCACATCAAGCTTGGAAGCCGCTAGGTTCTGCTCGGCCTGCCGGATGTCGGGGCGGTTGAGCAGGAGTTGGGCCGGGACCCCGGCCTGAATGGTGGCCGGCACGAAGCTATTAAACGAGGCATCGTCGCGGACGATGGCGCGGGGGTAGCGGCCCACCAGGAAGTTGAGCCGGTTCTCGGTTTCCACGATGCGCTGCTGCACGTTGTACTGCAGGCTCTGGGTGTTGTGCACCTGGGCCTCAAAGCGGCGTACGGCCAGCTCGGTGGTGCGGGCGGCTTCTTTCTGCAGGCGCACGGCTTCCAGGGCATTGCTTTGAATGGCAATGTTCTGCTTCACAATGGCCAGTTGGTTGTCGAGGGCCAGCAGCTCGTAGTAGGAGGTGGCAATTTCGGCAATCAGGTTGGTCACCATGAAGTTCTTGCCCTCCACCGAAGCCAGGTAGCGGTTAGCCGCCGCCTTCCGGGAGTTGCGCAGCTTGTGCCAGATGTCCACCTCCCAGGTAGCAAAAGCGCCTACCTGGTAGTTGGTCAGTGGGTCGGGGTTGGGCTTGTCGGGCTTGATGGCCACCTGCTCTTCCGTGGCACCCTGCAGGGTGTAGCGGCCGGGCCGGTCCGCATCGGCGCGGGCGCCTAAACCGATGAAAGGCAGGTACTCGCCCTTACGAACTTGCACCTCGTTGCGGGCAATCTGGATTTCCTGCAGGGTGATGTTCAGCTCCTGGTTGTTGCGCAGGGCGGTGTCAATCAGGGCTACCAGGTTGGGGTCAGTGAAAAACTGTTTCCACTGCACCTTTCCCGTGGTGTTCGTCGAGTCCTGGGTGCTACCCGTGTAGGAAGCCGGAACCGTACGGTTCTCGGTTTTCTGCGTCAGCTGCGGGGTTTTGCAGGCGCCCACGGCCAGGGCAAGGGTGGCGGCGCTCAGGCCTTTATAGATGCGTCTTTTAAGCATGAGCTTCAACTTCTTCAACTAAAACGTGCGGCTCGAATTCTGACAGCGGATGTTCGTTTTCGTCGCTGATCAGCTTGCGGCCATCGGCCAGGGAACCGAAAATGTAATAGAGGCCCGGCACGATGATGACCCCGAAAATCGTCCCGAACAGCATCCCCCCGAGGGCCGAGGTACCGATGGTACGGTTACCGATGGCCCCGGCCCCGTGGGCTAGTACCAGCGGAATCAGGCCGGCAATAAAGGCGAAGGAGGTCATCAGGATGGGGCGGAAACGCACTTTAGCGCCTTCAATGGCCGCGTCGCGGACCGACATGCCTTCTTCGCGCTTCTGCACCGCGAATTCTACAATGAGCACCGCGTTTTTACCTAACAGGCCTACCAGCATCACGAGGCCCACCTGAGCGTAGATGTTGTTGGCCAGGCCGAAGCCCTTGATGAGCAGGAAGGAGCCGAAAATACCGGCCGGCAAAGAAAAGATAACGGCCAGCGGCAGCAGGAAGCTTTCGTACTGGGCGGCCAGCACCAGGTACACGAACACAATCACCACCAGGAAGATGTAGATGGCTTCGTTGCCCCGGCTTACCTCGTCCTTCGAGAGGCCACCCCAGTCGATGTCGTAGCCGCGGGGTAGGGTTTTGGCTGCTACCTCCTGCACCGCCTTGATGGCCTCACCCGAGCTGTAGCCCGGAGCCGCGTCGCCGCGAATGGAGGCCGTGGGGTACATGTTGTAGCGGTTGATTTCGTTGGCGCCCTGGCCCTTCACAATCTTCATGAAGGCCGAGAACGGCACCATTTCGCCCTTGTCATTCTTCACCCACATGTCCAGGATGTCCTTGGGCAGGCGGCGGTACTCGGGCGAGGCCTGCACGAACACCTTGAAGAAGCGCTGGTACTTGATGAAGCCCAACTCGTAGGTCGAGCCTACCATGATGCTCAACGTGTTCATGGCGTTGCCGATGCTCACGCCCTTCTGCATGGCCAGTTGGTTGTCGATCTGCAACTCGTACTGGGGGTAGTTTGCCGAGAAGAACGTGAACAGGCCAGCCAGTTCCTTGCGCTTCTTCAGCTCCGCCATGAAGTCCTCGTTTACCTTTTCCAGCGCTTTGTAGTCGCCGGTGGAGGTTTTATCGAGCAGCTGCAGCTGGAAACCACCAGCGGCGCCGTAGCCCGGAACTGCTGGCGGCTCGAAGAATTCGATGGTCGCGCCGGGAATTTCCTTGGCTTTTTCTTCCAGTCCTTCTACAATATCGTGGATGGATTGCTTGCGCTTGTCCCAGGGCTTGAGGTCAATCAGTAGGGTGCCAGCGTTGGAACCGCGGCCCTCGGTCAGTACCTCGTAGCCAGCCAGAGAGGAAATGCTTTCCACGCCGGGTACTTCTTTGGCCAGCTTAGAAAGCTGTTGCGAGAGGGCGTTGGTGCGCTCCAGCGTGGAGCCGGGCGGCGTCTGGATGATGGCATAGAGCATGCCCTGGTCTTCGGCTGGAATGAAGCCCGAAGGGAGGGTAGAGGAGATGCCGAAAATGCCCAGCCCAAAGCCCATCAGAATCAGGAAGGTGATGAGGCGGCGGTCCACCAGCTTTTCCAGGAAGCCCACGTAGCGGCCGGTCAGGCGCTCGAAGCCCCGGTTAAACCAGTCGATAAACCGGTTGATGGGCGTTTTCTTGCGGGGTTGGCCGTGGTTGTTCTTCAGGATCATGGCGCAGAGCACCGGCGTCAGCGTCAGGGCCACAATACCCGAAATGACGATAGACGAAGCCATGGTAATCGAGAACTGCCGGTAGAAAATACCCACCGGGCCGCTCATGAAGGCTACCGGCACGAATACGGCCGTCATCAGAATGGTAATGGCAATGATGGCGCCGCTGATTTCACCCACTACCTCGCGTACCGCCCCGTAGGGCGAGAGGTGCTTTTCCTCCATCTTGGCGTGCACGGCTTCCACCACTACAATGGCGTCATCGACCACGATACCAATAGCCAGTACCAGGGCGAACAGAGTAATCATGTTGATGGTCATCCCGAAAGCCTGCATGGCAATGAAGGCACCCACCAGTGAAACCGGCACGGCAATAATCGGGATGAGCGTGGAGCGCCAGTCGCCCAGGAACAGGAACACCACTAGGGCCACCAGAATAAAGGCGTCGCGCAGGGTGTGAATTACGTTCTCGGTGGAAGCGTCGAGGAAGTTCGACACGTCGTAGCTGATTTTGTAGTCCATGCCGGGCGGCATAGTTTTCTTGAGCTCCTCCAGCTTCGCTTTCACGCTCTTAATCACGTCCACGGCGTTGGAGCCGTAGGTTTGCTTGAGCATGATGGCTGCGGAGGGGTAGCCATCGAGGTTGGAGTAGATGTCGTAGAACTCGGAGCCCAGCTCCACGTTGGCCACGTCCTTGAGGCGGAGGGTTTCACCGTTGGCGTTGGCCTTGATGATAACGTTCTTATACTCCTCCACATCGTTGAAGCGGCCCTTGTAGGTCAGCACGTATTCCAGCGCCGAAGCCTCTTTCCCATCGGAGCGGCCGATACGGCCCGGCGAGCCAATCACGCTCTGGTCGTTGAGGGCTTCCATCACATCGTCCACCGACAGGTTGTAGGCCCGCATGCGGTCCGGCTTCAGCCACACGCGCATGGCGTACTGGCGGGAACCCAGAATGCTGGCCCGGCCAATGCCGTCGATGCGCTGGATTTCGGGCAGCATGTTCACCCCTGCAAAGTTGAAGAGGTACCGCATATCGGTATTCTTGTCTTTGCTGTAGAGGTTTACATACATGAGCATGTTGGGCACCACGCGGTTTACCACTACTCCCTCACGCTGCACCAGTACTGGCAAGCGGTTGAGCACCTGCGCAATACGGGTGTTTACGTTCACCACGGCCTGCTCGGGGTCGGTGCCCAGGTTGAAGACAATCTGGATGTTGGCCTCACCGGCCGACACGGCGTCAGAAGTCATGTACTTCATGCCGGGCACACCGTTGATGGCCTGTTCCAGCGGAATCAGCACCGACTCGGTCAGCACTTTGGCGCTGGCTCCGGGGTAGGCGGTGCTCACCATCACCATGGGCGGCGAAATCTCCGGAAACTGGGAGGTGGGCAGGGTATTGATGGCCAGCATGCCCAGGAAGAGAATCACCACCGATATAACGATGGCAAACACTGGCCGACGAAGAAATTTACTGAACATAACTGATGATTTCAGTTGTCAGTTGCCAGTTGACGGTTGTCATTTCGTGCCAGGGCTTGTGCCTGACAACTGACAACTCGTAACTGGCAACTGACGACTATTCAGAATAGGTTTTCAGGTGGGCGATGACCGACTTCGGCTCCTGATAGTGGAAGCTGATTTTGTCGCCATCTTTCACTTTCCGGATGCCTTCCAGCATGATCTTGTCGTCGGCCCTCAACCCCGAGGAGATGATGTAGAGGTCGGGCATCTCAGCGGCCACGGTCACCTCTTTCTGGTGCACCTTGTTCTTGCCATCCACCACGTACACGAATTTTTTCTCGAGCACTTCGAAGGTGGCTTTCTGCGGAATAATCACAGCGTTTTTGAGCGGTACGGTCATCAGCACCGAGCCCGTTTCGCCGTTGCGCAGCAGGCCTTTGGGGTTGGGGAAGGTGGCCCGGAAGGCAATGTTGCCGGTTTCGTTGTTGAAGTCGGCCTCAATAGTCTGTACCACGCCGGGGTAGTCGAACACCTCGTTGTTGGCCATGCGCAGCTTTACCTGCAAGGGGCTATCGGACTGCGCGTGCGATTTGTAGGACAGGTATTCTGCTTCCGGCACGTTGTAGTACACCCACATCTTGCTGTTGTCGGAGAGGGTAGTGAGCAAGTCGCCCTCATCTACCAGACTACCGAGCCGCGCCTGGAAGTGGTCCATGATGCCATTGAAGGGAGCCTTAATGGCGGTGAACTGCAGGTGGGTCTGGGCCAGCGAAACTTCCGCCTTGGCTTTCTCCAGCTTGGCCTGCGACAGGGCCAATTCGTTGGGCGACACGATGTTGCCATCGGCCAGCTTCTTGGTGTTCTGGTACTCGATGTTCACGAACTTGGCCTCGGCCTGGGCTTTCTTCAGCTCGGCCTGGTAGAGCAGGGGCATGATCTGGAACATCATCTGCCCCTCGCGCACCTGCTGGCCCTCGTCCACGAAAATCTTCTGGAGGTAGCCTTTTTCCAGGGCCCGCAACTCAATGTGCTGGTAGGCATGAATCTGGGCTACGTAGTCCTTGGTGATGGTCGTGTCCTTCTGCAGAGGGCTGGTAACCAGGAATTTTACCTTTTCTTCCTTTTCGTGCTTTTTTTCGGAGCAGCTTGTACTGCCGTACAAGAGCCCCAAGCCCATGAGCATGAGCGTGAACGTGCGGTTCATAAGAACTTTACTGGTGATTCTGAAGGGATATAACTGAGAGGAGTGCGCAAAACGAAGGTCAAGTGGGGCCGGCGGGGTAGGGGCCCGGGCGTATCAGGCCGGAGCCGGCAAAACCCGAAGAAAATGCTGACGCGGCATGGGGTTGGTGGCGGATTACGGATGCAAAGCACTACCCCCGCACATGAAGACGGTATGAAGCCTTTCCCGAAATGCGGCTGATAACGCTAACTGTTTCGGAGGCATCCAACGACACAAGGTACCCAGCAGGCTCACTATCGGAGCCAGGGTTATGATACTGGAAATGAGAGTTATGTGCTGATAGTAGCTACTCGGCAGATGCTACACCGGCTAGCGAAAATCCGCTTAGAAACTCCGGGCCGCCTTGCCTATAATTTTCATTTATAATAGAGCCATAACCGACCAGAGCCGCCCCATAGGGGCGGCTCTGGTCAGCGCTTCGTTATGCTGTATGAGGGGGCCGAAGCCACCCAGGAAATTCTGGGTTTTCGGGGCAGGTGAGGCTACCGGAGCGCGGCGGCTACCCCCGTACCTGCTCGCGCCCGTAGCCGCCGCGCTCCACCACCTGCTCCACGAACATGGCCTTGCCCGGCACCTGCAGCAGCGCCTCGTAAGTAGCGGCCGGCACCCCGGTGTAGCGCACCAGCCCACCGTGCCGGTACTCTATTTCCAGCGTGAGGGTAGCGGCATTGTAGCCAACGGCTTTCAAGGAAGAAGAGCGGATAGGGCGGCGTTGCATAGGAAAAGATATAATCTAACGACGTGATTCGCTTATTGGAGAGGATTCCAAATCCGGCTCAGTTTCCTCCGAGTCGTCGGATACTTCTTGTTGTTCTTGCAACTGACGTAAGTACGCTTCTTTGCGCTGAACCAGCACCACATACACAGGCCTACGATTGTTTTCAGAAGTGCGGACTGAGGTAGAGACAATGAAGTTCGCACCCACGTACGTGGTACGAATGCCACCATTGACCACTCCACTTCCTAAGCGTTCCATTTTATATGTGGCAATCTTAGCGCGTAGCGCGTCATAGTACAATTTATTACTGGTCTGATAAAACAAGAGCTGATCGGGACCAGGATTGTTGATTTGCAGCCACGCCTGGGCCCGCGCACTATTACTATCGTAGTAAGAGGTTGTTTTCTGGTAGGCCCATGAGGCATGAGCTATTTCCTCTTCACCCTCTTGCTGCGCGTCATCAAAAGCCCAGCCGCGGCTGGCGAGGTATTCATTTATTTGATCTACGTCCTGCCCGGATAGAGCCGTAAGCTGATCCAATGATAACTGTTGCCCCTGAGAGCTGCCTGGGAGCAAAAATAAAAAGAGCAGTATGGCTATTGTAGATAATAATGGGCGCATAACAGGCAAAGAAAATCAGATTTCCCCGCAAAGTAAATGCTGAGAATCTTATGCTGCTGGCTTTTTCTTCGCGGCGGTGGCTTTCTTGCCGGCTACGGGGGCGGCTAGCTTGCCGGGGTTGTCGGCCAGGAACTTGCCCCAGCTTTTGCCGCCGGCTTTCACGTTGTTGCCCTTTTGGTAGTGATGGCACATGGCCACGGCCAGGGCGTCGGTGGCGTCGAGGAACTTGGGCGCTTCTTCGATGGGGGGCAGCTTCAGCGTCTGGCGAAGCATGTGGGCCACCTGCTCCTTGGTGGCGTTGCCGGAGCCCGTTACTGCCTGCTTTACTTTGGTGGGCGCGTACTCCACGTACGGAATCTGGCGGGAGAGGCAGGCGGCAATGGCTACCCCCTGGGCGCGGCCCAACTTCAACATACTCTGCACGTTCACCCCGAAGAAGGGTGCTTCAATAGCCAGCTCATCGGGCAGAAACTCCTCAATCAGCTCCGTCATGCGCTCATAGATTCTTTTGAGCTTGAGGGCGTGGTTGGTGCCGAGCTTCTTCATGTCGATGACATCGTAGCGCAGCACGTTCACCTGCTGGCCCTGTACCTCAATCACGGCGTAGCCCATGATCTGGGTACCGGGGTCAACGCCCATAATCACTTTGGGCAGCAGATCGGCAGAGGCAAGGGGTAGAATCATAGCGGGTTAGGGGAGAGCGAGAAGATAGGCAGAGTGAGGTGAATTTTCGTCGGTAACTTGCCGAAGCAAATCAACCAGCTGCCCACTTGTCTGCGCCTCACCTACAAAACTACGTCCAAAAGCCGGAAGAACCGGCCTCTCGGCGGCGCGGACTGGTAGTAGCGGGCAAACTCTTCATCACGCTGCTCACGCTGGGGCTGCTCTGGCACTCCGTAGTGGCCGATGAAGCCACGGCTGCCGCCTGGCGGGGCCTGCTCCGGCGCACCCTCAGCGGTGAAGGCCGGGGCCCGGTGGTGCTGGCTTTGCTGCTCATGCCCCTCAACTGGGGGCTGGAAGCCTGGAAATGGTGGCGCCTGGCCCGGCATCTGGAGCCGGTATCGTTTCGGCGCAGCTTCCGGGCGGTGCTGGTGGGCCTCACCCTGGGGTTCGTGACTCCCAACCGGGTAGGCGACTACGCCGGCCGCATCATCGAGCTGAAAAGTCGGCGGCTCGATGCCCTGGGGGCGGTATTTCTGGGGCGCTACTGTCAGCTGGTGGCTACGGTAGTGGCCGGCACGGCGGGGCTGCTGTATTTTCTGCTGCGGTTTTACCTGGTGGGCTACCCGGCGGCCCAGGTGGGGGTAGGGCTGGCTACGCTGCTGCTGAACGCGGCCGTTTTGCTACCCCTCTATTACTCCCAAATGCTGGTGGCGGCCGTGCAGGCCGTGCGTCCGCTCCGGCGCTTCAGCCGGTTTCTGGCCGTAATGCCCACTTACCCCGCCCGCGCCCTCACGGCCGTGCTGCTGATTTCCAGTTTGCGCTACGCCGTGTTCTGCGCGCAATTCGGGTTGCTGCTATGGGCCTACGGGGTGCAGGCGCCGGTAGGACCGGCCCTGGCCGCCGTAGCCGGCACGTTTCTGCTGAAGTCGTTGGTGCCCTCGCTCAACGCCCTCGCCGACGTGGGTGTGCGGGAGCTGTCGGCCACCCACTTGTTTGGTTTGCTGGGCGAGCCGGTGCTGCCTGTGCTCAGCGCCAGCCTGAGCTTGTGGGTGCTGAATATCGCCGTGCCCAGCGCCATTGGGCTGGTGTTCGTGCTGCGGATGAAGGTGCTGCGCAAGCGCCAGAAAAGCTGGCCCGCGCCGGTTGCTTCCTGATGGGCAGCGGCGCCTGGATAGCCACCTTGGCCCTGCTGGGCCTCAACGGCGCCTACCTCTGGCAGATGCTGCGGTTTCGGGAGGCGTGGCAGCGGCAGGCGGCATCAGGAGGTAGGGTAGTTGAAGAGCCACAGGTAGCAGAAGCAGCGGCAGCCGCTGCTGAAACCAGCGGAGCTCCAGAAGAAGCTGCAACTCCCGGCTTTTCCATCATCGTAGCGGCCCGCAACGAGGCCGAAAACCTGCCCAACCTACTCGACGACTTACGCCAGCAAAACCTGATTCCGGGTGGGGTAGAGCTGATTGTGGTCGATGATCATTCGACCGACGACACGGCCCGCATTGTAACCGCAGCGGCGCGGGATTTGCCGTTTCCGGTGCTGCTGGTGCAGCTGGCGCAGCTGCCCGGGGCACCCACCGGCAAGAAAGCCGCCGTGCAAGCGGCCGTGCAGGTAGCCCGCGCCCCCTGGGTCCTCCTCACCGATGCCGATTGCCGGGTGCCCGCCGGCTGGGTGCAGGCCTACGCAAAGCTGGCCGCTGCGGACGCCACCGCCCGCTTCATCAGCGGCCCCGTGCTCCTGACGGGCAGCGGCTGGCTGGCAACGCTGCAGGGCCTGGAGTTAGCCGGATTGGTAGGGGTAGGGGCTGCCAGTATTGGCCTGAACCGCCCTACCATGTGCAACGGCGCCAACCTAGGCTACCGCCGCGCCGATTTCTTTGCCGTGAATGGCTACCAGGGCAACGAGGCCGTGCCCAGCGGCGACGATGAGTTTCTGCTGCACAAGCTGCACGCCGCCTTTCCCGGCAGCATCCGGTTTCTGGCCCAGGAAGCGGCTCTGGTCCGCACGGCGGCCCAGCCTACGGTGCGCCAGCTACTGCGGCAGCGGGTGCGCTGGGCCAGCAAGTGGCGCCACTACCAAACCGCCGCCCCGCAACGCCTGGCGGTGCTGGTGCTGCTGAGCAACCTCACGTTTCCGGTGGGGGTAGGGCTGTGGTGGTTTGGGGTGGTTTCGGGGGTAGGGGTACTGAGTGCTTGGGCCATCAAGCTCCTGGCCGACGTAGTGTTTCTGCGGCCGGTGTTGCGGTTTCTGGGGCGACCGGGGTGGCTGTGGTGGGTGCCGATCCTGCAGCTGGCCTACGGGCCCTACGCCCTGGTCACCGGCCTATTGGGGCTGCGCGGCAGCTATAAATGGAAGGGCCGAAGGTTGGGCGCTAAGTAGGGGGTAGGGGCATCAGCCAAGCCAGCAGATAAAGGCACATTTATACTTGTGTTTACGGCGTTTCGGCGCGTACTTATTCTGTCTTTATTGTTTCATCCTTCATTCCCGTTTCAATATGAATAAGGCGTGGTTAGAAGTTGTGATGCCGGCTAGTTTGGTGCTGATTTTCTGTACGATTATGGTGTTTGGATTTTCAATGAGCGGGCTGCTATCCCAGCCTGAGCAGGTGGAGACGGCACTAGCGGGCGGGCTTGCTAAGCCAACAGCCGAGCCCGCTATGCCAACACAACAGCCAACCGGCCCTGATGCCGCTGCAATTGCCGCCGGTGATGCTCTGTTCAAAGGCAATTGCGCTCAATGTCATGATGTGAACGAAGTGGTGGTAGGACCAGCCCTAGCTGGCATTGCCAAGCGCCGACCTATATCCTGGATCATTCCCTGGGTGAAAAACTCCAGCAAAATGGTGGCAAAGGGCGATGAGTATGCAGTGAAGATTTTCAACCAGTACCAGAAGCAGGAGATGCCCAGTTTCCAGCTCACCGACCGGGAAATCAAAGCTATTGTTACGTATATCGAATTCCAGGAGCAGCATATTGAACACTCTATCCCTACAGGGGCGGTTGCCTACAGATAATCCGGATTCCTTTTTCAAATAACAGCGAGGTGTAGATTGCTTCGTTGGTTTAAGAAAAGGACATTCCTCCCGCTACCCCCCGAACCTTCCCAAACCCTACCTTTGCCCCGCACAACCACCCGCCTTTCCCCGTGACTGACGCTGAATTTGACATCCTCGACGAGCTGTACTTCGTCACTTCTTTTGCTGACCTGAGCCCGAAAACCGGCCTCGGGCCCGCCGAGCTGGAGCGCACCCTGCGCGGCCTGCTAGAGCAGGGCCTGATCCGCAGCTTCTGGCCCGACCCCGATACGGAGCTGGCCTTCGAGGAAAGCTCCTTCGGGGCCATCGTGCGCGACTGTTACTTTCTGGCCTCCAAGGAAGGGCTGCTCCAACACAACACCCGCTAGCCGTGGCAGTTACTACGGCTCCCGTAGCCGCCGCTTCCGTGGCCCGGCCGCCCAGCTACTACGTGCGCCAGCGCCTGCTGCGCAACGCGCCGGCCATGCTGGGGCTGGGCTTTATCGTGCTGTGCACGCTGGTGGCACTGCTGGGCTACTGGGTGCTGCCCGATAACTCGCCCAACGCCAACAACGGCCTGGTGCAGCTCCAGAAAGAAGCCCCCGGCTTCCGGGCTACCGTGCTGCGCCTGGCCCTGCCCGATTCGGCCCGCGCCGGGGGTAGCAACTTCCTGCGTACCTGGTGGGAAGGCCAGGCTCCGCAGGTTCAGGAAGTGCCCATCGGGGGCTACCGTTTCCAGGGCGATTCGCTCCTGACCACGCCTTACCAAAACCACTCCGCCCTCGCCGACCAGCCGCAGGCCTACCCCCTGTCGGCCGTGACGGGCCACGCCGGGCCCGCGGCGGCGCTTCGTCAGGAGATAGAGCAGGATCACATTGTGCCGCGCACCTACTGGCTGGGCACCGACAAAGCCGGCCGCGACGAGCTGAGCCGCCTGCTGCTGGGCACCCGCGTGAGCCTGGGCATTGGGCTGGTGGCCGTCCTGATTTCCGTGGCGTTGGGGATGCTTATTGGGGCCGTAGCGGGCTACGTGGGGGGCTGGGTCGATAGTTTGCTGCTGGGCCTGATGACGGTGGTGTGGAGCATTCCGGGCATCATGCTGGTTATTGCCATTTCCCTGGCCCTCGACAGCAAAGGCGTCTGGACCTCCTTCGTGGCCGTGGGCCTGACGATGTGGGTGGATGTGGCCCGCGTGGTGCGGGGCCAGATGCTGAGCCTACGCGAAAAAACCTTCGTGGAAGCCGGCCGCGTACTGGGCCTGCCCCAGAGCCGCCTGATTGCCCGCCACCTCTTACCCAATATGATTGGCCCCCTGATTGTGCTGGCAACCAGCAACTTCGCGGCGGCCATTCTGCTGGAAGCCGGCCTGAGCTTCCTGGGGCTGGGGGTGCAGCCGCCGGCGCCCTCCTGGGGGCTGATGGTGAACGAAGGCTTTCAGCTGCTGGGCACCGCGGCCGGTTTCTGGCTGACGCTGCTGCCGGGTCTGGCTATCAGTCTGCTGGTGCTGAGCTTCAACCTGTTAGGTAACGGCTTGCGCGATGCTTACGACCCCAAAACTCCGCTGAGCTAACGGCGCCGACCGCTGGCCGCACATATAAACTCCCGGTTCAGGTTTCGAGTAGAGTGGCACCGTCGTACTTTCGGGGTGTTTCTTTCTTTTGTAGCCTTTCTTTCTCCCTGCCTATATGCCAACGATTACTCCCGAAAAGCGCCTGTTCCTGAAGGAGCGTGAGCTGGGGGCGCTACTGGAAATCACCCAGGCCATCAACCAGGACCCTACCGAGGCCGCGCTGTACAAGATCTTCCAGTTTACCCTGCTCGGCCAGCTCAATATCCGGCGGCTGGTGCTCTACGTGAAAGAGGAAGGCAAGTGGCAGTGCACGGTGTCGTTCGGGGCCGGCCTGCCCGATTTTTATAAAATCGCCCTGCCCGCCGCCATTCTGGAAAACTGCACCAGCGTCCCGTGTCCCCTTAGCAGCTTCGGCAACCTGGGCCCGGCGTGGCAGCACCTGGAAACCGTTATTCCGGTGGTACAGAACGGAGAGGTGCTGGCTTACGTGCTCATCGGCAACGTGCACGAGGACTACGCCAGCGAGGAAGCTACCAAGTTTCTGCAGACGCTGAGCAACATCCTCATTGGGGCCATTGAAAACCGGCGCCTGGCCCGGCAGCGGGTAGCGGCGGCGGCCATGCGCAAGGAAATTGAAATTGCCCAGGAAGTGCAAACCATGCTCTTCCCGCGCAAGCTCCCCAACGACGCCCACGTAGCCGTGCATGCTTCCTACGTGCCCCACACGGCCGTAGGCGGCGACTACTACGACGTGGTAAGCCTGGATGCCGACCGGTTTCTGTTCTGCGTGGCCGACGTTTCGGGCAAGGGCGTGGCGGCTTCCTTGCTGATGTCGAACTTCCAAGCCGGGCTGCGCACCCTGCTGCGCCAGCAGGCCGATTTGGGCACCGTAGCCCAGGAGCTCAACAACCTCATCTTCCGCAACGCCGGTGGCGACAAGTTCATTACCGTCTTTTTCGGCCTCTACAACCGCGCTACCCGGGAGCTGCAGTACGTTAACGCCGGCCACAACGACCCCCTGCTGATTCCGGATTCCGGCCCGATTCTGCTGCTGAAGGAAGGCTCTATTATGCTGGGTGTAATGGACGAGCTGCCTATGCTGAAGGTAGGCACCATCTACGTGCCCCCGCGCACCCTGCTACTCTCTTACACCGATGGCCTGACGGAAGTGTTCGATGAAGATCAGAATGAGTTCGGTGAGGAAGGCGTGCTGCGGGTGCTGCGCCACAACCGCTACGCCCCACTGCCCACCGTGCACCGCGAGCTGCTCCGCGAAATCGAGGCCCATAACGCCAGCGGCGCCGGCTTCGCCGACGACGTAACTATCCTGAGTTGTCGGTTCAAGTGAGTTGGTGAATGGGGTAGTAGGGTGATGAAGTGAACGGACTGGCGGCAGACTTCTGGCCCCAGGCCAGGCGTCTGCCCGCCGATAAATAAAGCAAGTCTCCCGACTTGCGGCCGCCGAAGGCGGCCAGCCCGCGTTAGAGCCAGCTGCGCCATCAGGAGGCGCTTGCAGAGCTACCCTATCCGTTGAACCCAAAAGCGAAGCCAGTGCAGTTGTCCTGCACTGGCTTCGCTTTTTCATGGCGTTACAAAGAGGTGAAAACTCTCAAACGGCACCGGCGTGAGCGGGCCGCTGCGCGGCCGCAAATCGCGGGAGGCTTGCCCGATTGCCCGCCAGTTCACCCCATCACCTCATTCGCCAACTCACTTCTTGTCCAGGAGCCTACCCGGATCAGCATGAAGAGGTTCAGGAAGAAGAAAGAGCCGATTTTATCTACTTCTACTAGTTCGTTGAGCAGCAGATGGAACAGGATAATCACGAAGCTCATACCGCAGGCCAGCAGCACGTACCGGGGCTGGGAGCCGGGCCGGGTACGGTGGTAGAGGGCCTCGAAGGTAAGCAGCGCCACTCCCAGCAGAATAAAAAACAGAATCAGGCCTGGGAAGCCCTGCTCAGCCAGCACCAGCAGAAAATAGTTGTGGGTCGTTGATTTCTCGGGGTTGTCGCTCACGTAGGTGCGGAAGCTGCGCACAGTGTAGCGCTTGTACTCCGGATAAAACGTGCTGGGGCCACTGCCCACCAGTGGCTTGGCAGCCGTCATCCGGATAGCCGCCACCCAACGGTACACCCGCTCCATGCCCGATACATCCTGCAGCTTGTAGGTGGCCTCCAGGTGCTTGCTAAAGTTCTGACCGTTGAACACCGTCTTTTCGAACTCCGGCGCATAGAGCATGTAGTTGTTCTGGCTCAGGAAGTAGGTAGCACCCGTTACCAGCCCCGCCACGGCCACTATCAGCAGCAGCCGGGTCTGGCGCAGGCGGGCCACACCGTAGAACAGGCCTGCTACCGGCAACGCCAACACCGAGGCCCGGGCGTAGGCCGTAATCAGCCCGAAAAGCAGAATAACCATGCCCACGCGCCAGGCTACCCGCGCCGCCCCCTGGGAGCTGCGCGCCCCATACAGCGTGAAGGGCAGCAGCAGGGCCAGCACCGTGGCATAAATGACGTGGTTGCGGTACAGCACCTGTACCGACTCGTTAATCGATTCGAAGCTGAAGCCGTGCGCCGCGTGCCGAACGGCTACGATAAATACGGTCAGGCAGGCCCCCGCGGTGTACAGGCCCGCAACCCGCCACAAATCCTGGGGGCGGCGCACCAGCAGCAGGGTGCCCAGGCCAAACGGCACCAGGTACCAGGTTTTAGCCAGCAGGTATTTCACCGATTTGGTGGTATCCACGGAAAATGTAGTGGATACCACAGCCCACAAAAGCATCAGCAGCAGCAGGATAACCAACGGGTGGCGCAGTTCGCGCCCCGGAATAGCCGCTGGGCGTAGCAACAGAGTAGCCAGTACGCAACCGGTAAGCACCAGCAGCAGGGGCTCGGAAGGCACATCCATACTCAGGCCGCCGGGCAGCCCTACCTCCCGCGAGAAAGCCAGCGTAACAAACAGCAGGTAGTAGAGCAGGCGCCACTCCGTCAGGAGCAGGAGCAGGCCTACGCCGGCCGCCAGGGGTAGCAGGGCCATGGGCGTGCCCTGCAGCAGGGTAGCCGCCCCTCCACCCAGCAGCAGCAGCACAAAGCCCGCAAACAGTCGTTGCTCCGGGGAGCGGGGAAGCCACTGGGCTAAGCGCTGGCTCATAGGCCCGCCGAAGCTTGCGGCTGGCGGGTGCGCCGCCACAGTTCCAGCAGCGTAATAACCACCACCGAAAGGGCCAGGGTCAGGAACACCGAGCCGGCCACAATCAGCCAGCGCACGGGCTTGCTTTTCTTGGTAGCGGGGTAGGCCTTCTGCACCAGGTACAGGGAGGAAAGCTTACCCTTCAGGGCCAGATCGGCGGTTTCGTAGTCGCCGCGGGCTTTCACCAGCCGCTCCTGCAGGTCGGTCATGCGGGAGGTAAACAAGTTGAGCGAGTCCACGCCCCGGGTGTAGTCTTCCAGGTTGATGACGTTGCCCTGCTCCGCCTCGGTAAGTCCCCGCAGGGCCCGGCGCAAACCGGCCACCTTGCGCCCATCGGCCCCACCGCCTTCGGCCGTGCGCAGCTCGGTTTCTACCTTGATGATTTCGCGGGCCAGATAGCGCGACTGTTGCTCCAGGCCGTAGATGCCGTAGCGGCGGCGGGCACGCAGCAGCTGCTGGCGCGAGTTTTCAAACTCGTTGCTCAGAAACTGGTAGCGCTGCTGGTAGAGGCCCAGCACGTTGCGGCGGTTTTCCAGGGTCAGCTGCTGGTTGATGGAGTCGATTACCTGCACCAGGGTATTGGCAATGCGGGCGGCCAGCTGCTTATCCCGGTCCTGAAACGTTAGCTCAATGGCATCCCGCTCGTTGTGCACAATGCTGAGGTTGCTGCTGAACTCGCGCAGAGCCGCGTCGTCGGCCTGGTCGGTGCCGGGCTGGCCCGTGCCGTAGTGCTGGTGCAGTTGAAAGCGGTTAATCAGCAGCTCGGCCACCGGCTGCGACTCACCAATGGTGATAATGCGGTCCAGGTCCTCGGTGCGCCCGCCCAGCTCCAGCTTGCTGCCCTCAGTGGCAATGCGGTCAGGGTCAGTGGTTTGAGGGTTGGTAGGAAAGAAAACGGCGGTTGACTTATAAATATTCGGCAGCGACTGCGCCACGATAATGCTTACAATCAGGGCCAGGACCAGGGCACTACCTACCAGCTTTTTCCAACGGTTGATGATGGGCCACAGCCCCAAAAGCGAATACGACGACTCTGACATAGTGCAACAAGGCCGCCCGCCGGAGAGATGAAAAGGCCGAGCGGGGGCGAACAAATATAGAGGAAAAATGGCCGCAGGAAGCGCCTGCGGCGCCACGTCTGCCGCCTCAATTTTGCCTAGTTTTGCGCCTGGCAGCCTAGCCCGGCCAGAAAGAAAGCCCGCTGCTGCCCCTGTATTCCAAGGCTTCAAGACGTATCGCATCAAACGCTTTCTAGGAAATATCAGCTTCGTGGTGCTGCTCAACCTGCTGGTAAAGCCGGCCTGGGTGGTGCTCGAAAACGTGGTGCAGGACCGCCTCGGCCACGAGGTATTCGGCACCTTCACGGCCTTGCTGACCCTGGCTACCATTGTGGCCGGCATCTCCGACCTGGGCACTACCCAGCTCACTACCAAGCGGCTGGCGGCCTGGCCAGGCTTTTTCCAGGAGTTTTTCCCCACTCTGCTCCCCTTGCGGGTAGGGCTGGGGGTAGGCTTTCTGGGGGCCACGGTGGGGCTGGGCTGGGTGCTGGGCTACCGGGGCCACTGGCTGCTGCTGCTGGCCGTAACGGCTGCCGGCTTGCTGCTGACCCAGTATATGCTGTTTCTGCGGGGCGTGCTGCAGGCCCACCAGCGCTTCAATACCGATGCCGTGCTCTCGGTGCTGGAGCGGCTGCTGCTGCTGGCGCTGGTGCTGGCTTTGCTGCCCCTGGGCCTTACGCTGGATCGGTACGTGGGCGTGCGCACCATAGCCGTGGGCTTTACCTTTCTGCTGCTGGTAGGACTGATCCGGCGGTTTTACGGCCGCGTGGCCCTGCGCCCGCGCTGGTCGCAGGCCCGCCAGGTTCTGCTCGATAGCCTGCCCCTGGCCCTGATTACGCTGGTGTACGGCCTCAACGAGCGGGTAGATATGCTAATGCTGGAGCGGCTGGTATCGGCGAAAGAGGCCAGCTACTATGCCGCCGCCTACCGCTGGGTTGATGCCGTGATGATGTACCTCTGGACGGTGCTGCCGCTGTTTTTTGCCCGCTTCGCTCACGCCACCGGCCGCCGCCAGGAGCAGCAGGATCTGCTCTGGTTCGGGCAGCGCGTGGTTACGGTACCGCTCTTGTTCGTGGTGGGCTTCGGTCTGTTTCGGGGCGAGCTGCTGTTTTTTCAGTTCGCGCACAGCACGCCCGCCGAGGTAGCCCGCATGACTCAGTGCCTGCAGCTGCTGTTCCTGAACGTGCTGGTGCATGCCTTCTTCGCCATCTACAGCACCCTGCTCACCAGCACCGACCACGAAAAGCCGGTTTCCTGGCTGGTAACGGCCAGTATAGCCCTGAACGTGGGCCTGAACTTCCTACTGATGCCCCGCTATGGCGCCCTGGCCGGGGCCGCCAATACCCTGCTCTGCGCCGTGGTAGTATCGGTAGGGTATGTGTGGCTGGTCCCGCGCCGCACGGGCGTCCGGCTGCCCTGGGCCCTGCTGCGGCGGCTGGCGCTGGCCTTCGGGGGCCTGTGCGCCGGCTGGTACGGCCTGCGCACCTACGCCGCGCTGCCCTGGTGGCTGGAAACCGCCGCCGCCGGCCTCTGGCTACTGACCCTGGTAGGGGCGCTGGGGGTAGTAAAACCCTCCGAAATCCGGCAGCTAAGGAGAAAAGGTGATGAGGTAAATGGTGACAGGTGAATGGTAACAGAGAACGGTCAGACGTCTGCCGCCAGTACACCTTCTCACCCATCACCTGTCACCTGTCACCTGTCACCTGTCACGATTCACCCCATCACCTCCTCACCCCAGTGGAAATAGCTGTTAACGTCCGTTTTTTATTGCCCGGCGACAAGCTGGAGGGTATCGGGCGCTTTACGCTGGAAACGCTGCGCTGCCTGGTGCGGCAGCACCCCGAGCACACGTTTCATTTCCTGTTTGACCGGGCGCTTGATGAGCGGTACCGGCTGGGCCCGAACGTGGTGCCGCACGTGCTGGCCCCGCCGGCCCGGCACCCGCTGCTGTGGCTGGCCTGGTTTGAAGGCGCCGTGGCCCGCTGGCTGGGCCGCCACCGCCCGGCCGTGTTCCTCAGCCCCGATGGCTACACCACCCTGCGGACCCGGGTGCCCCGCGTCACAGTCATTCATGACCTAGCCTTTGAGCATTTTCCGCAGGATGTGAGCCGGCTGGTGCTCAGGTACTACCGCTACTTCACCCCGCGCTTCGTGCGGGCCTCGCAGCGGGTGGTGGCTGTGTCGGAAGCCACGAAGCAGGACCTGGTGCAAACCTATGGGGTAGCCCCCGGGAAAATCAGCGTGGTGTATAATGCCGCCGACAGCCACTTCCGGCCTCAGCCCCCGGCCGTGCAGCAGGCCACGCGGGAGCGGTTCAGCGCCGGTAAGCCCTACTTTTTGTTTGTAGGCGCCCTGCAGCCGCGTAAAAACCTGGTGAATCTGCTTCGCGCCTTCGATGCGTTTAAGGACGCCACCGGCGCGCCCGTGAAGCTGCTGGTAGTAGGCCGCACGGCCTGGAAAGCCGGCCCAATCTTCGAGGTGTACCAGCAGATGCGCCACCGCTCCGACGTGCACCTGACCGGCCGCGTGACGGACGCCGAGCTGACGGAGCTGTACGCGGCCGCCCTGGCTACCTGCTACGTGCCGTATTTCGAGGGCTTTGGTATTCCGGTTATTGAGGCCCAGGCCTGCGCTTCCCCGGTTATCACCTCCAACTGCAGCTCCCTGCCCGAGGTAGCTGGCGGCGCGGCCCGCCTCGTCGATCCGTTTTCGGTGGCTTCTATTGCTGAGGGGCTGGGGGAGGTGTACGCCTCCGAGAGCTACCGTGCCGAGCTTACAGAACGTGGATTGCGCAATGTGGAGCGGTTTTCCTGGGAAGAAAGCGCCCGTCGCCTGTGGCTGGAAATCGAAGCAAGTGTGGCGTAAGCCGTAGCTTGCGGCTCTGCCGGGGCCGGGGGGCGCGCTGATCCGGCGCGGCCCCGGCTGCCAGTACCTGACAACCGACCTTCCATGCACTTACACCGAATGCCGGGCCTGGTTCAGCGGCTGTTTCCGGACTGCCTCTGGCAGATGCCCGCTACCGCGCCGCCTACCCTCTACCTTACCTTCGATGATGGCCCCATTCCCGAGGAAACGCCGTTTGTGGTGGAGGAGCTGGCAAAATACGGGGCCAAAGGCACGTTCTTCTGCGTGGGCGACAACCTGCGCCGCCACCCGGAGGTAGCGCGGCTGGTAGTGGAGCAGGGCCACCGCCTGGCCAACCACACCTACCACCACATCAGCGGCTGGAGTCACCCGCAGGCCCACTACCTCCGGGATGTGGCCCAGTGCCAGGAGCTGCTCACGGAGCTGCAGCCTGAGGCCCGGCCCCTGCTGCGCCCACCCTACGGCCGCATCACGCCCGGCCTGGCCCGGGAGCTGAACCTTACCCACAAAGTAGTAATGTGGGACATGCTCACCTGCGACTACGACCGGGATTTCGCCCCCGAAGCCTGCCTGGCTACTGCCATTCGCTTGTCGCGGCCGGGCTCCATAGTCGTGTTTCACGACAGCCTGAAAGCCAGCCCTAACCTGCGCTACGTGCTGCCTCGCTACCTCGCCCATTTCGCCGAACGCGGCTACCGCTTCGAGCGGCTGTAGGGGGGTAGGGAGGAGCCGCGCGTTCCGGTCGGGAACCTCCGGCATCGGACCAGTTAGCCTCGTGCTGACTTCTATGCGGAAGGGTTCAGAGCCGGCAGGGGGGAGGCGGGTGCCGTGCAAGAGGCGCGGGTGTTAACTGGTCAGGTGCCTCCAGCGTCGGGCCAGGGTGGGTGGTGTGCTGATAAGTGCCGCGTCGCCCCGTTCTTTGTGCTGTATGCTGCTGTTGACGCTTTATTTTCTGAGCTGGTTTGGGCTGCTGGCCGCCGCGGCCATATTATTTGTCCGGCAGCAGGGGAGCCAGCCGGGGCCTTTGCCCCAACCGCTGCCGCGCGTGAGCATTCTCATTGCCGCTCGCAACGAGCAGGCCGCCATTAGCCGCTGCCTGCAAGCTATCCGGGCCCTGCGCTACCCCCCGGGGCTGGTCGAAGTCCTGCTCGGCGACGATGCCTCTACTGACGATACCGCCGCTGTGGCCACGGCCGCTATGCAGGGTTACGGCGGTTCCTTTCGTCTTCTGTCCATTACCGAGGCCTGGGGCACGGCCCGCGGCAAGGCTAATGTGCTGGCCCATCTGGCCCGCGCTTCTTCTTCTGACTTCTTCTTTATTACCGACGCCGACATTGCCGTGCCGCCTACCTGGCTGCAAGGGCTGCTGGCTCATGCCCGGCCCGGCGTGGGCATTGTTACGGGCCTGACGCTGGTAACGGGGCCGCGCCTGTTCCACCGCCTGCAGGGCCTCGACTGGCTGATGTCGTTGGGGCTGGTGCAGGTGGTTACGGACCTGGGCCGGCCGGTAACCGCCATGGGCAACAACATGCTCATTACCCGTGCTGCCTACGAGGCCACCGGCGGCTATGAGCAGCTACCCTTCTCCGTCACCGAAGACTACGAGCTGTTCAAGGCAGTGCTGCGGCGCGGGTACACCTCCCGCAACCTGTTCCGGCCCGAGGTGCTGGCCGAGTCGCTGCCCCAATACACCTGGAACGGGCTGCTGCACCAGCGGCGGCGCTGGATGCGTGGGGTGGAGCAGCTGCCCGCCTGGCTCAAAACCTGCCTGGCGCTGTACGGCTCGTTTTACCTGGTGCTGGCCGGGTTTGCGGTGGTGGCGGGGGTAGGGCCGGCCCTGGGTGTGTGGGCCGGCAAGGTGCTGCTGCAGGGGGCATGGGCCTGGCTGTGCTTCCGGCGGGTGGGGCGCCGCGCCCCCCTGGGGCTGCTGCCCTTGTTTGAGCTATACACGATTCTGCTCAGTGGGGGGCTGGTCATCTTTCGCCTGCTGCCGGTGGCCTTTACCTGGAAAGGGCGGGCGTACCGCTAAAAAGTAGTTGTTTTTTAACCGCTTGTTTTTCGTGGCCGAGCCTTGGCAAGGTTGGGCTGGCGCGGGGCTGCGTGTGCTGTAAGTGTATGGGGTCAGAATGAAAACGGCCTTAACAGACTCATTAGCGCATTTTTGGGGTGGATTTTCGGGCACACTGCCGATATCTTTGGCTACCCAGGCCCCCTGACAATCGGCGGGGTCTGGCTGCTGCCTCATCTTTCCGCGTATTTACCCTACCCGTTTCATGCCTCTGTTCCCGCCCTCTTCCCGCGCCCTGCTGATGGCCGCTCTGTTCTGCGCATCCAGCCACCTTGCCACTGCCCAAGCCAAGCGGGCCGCTACTCCGGCTACCCCCAAAACTGCCACAGCTGCCGGCACCAACCGCCAGCAGGCCCTGATGGGCAACGAGGCTAAAATCGATGAGCTGCTCAAGAAGCTGACCCTGGAGGAAAAGATTGCCATGATTCACGCTACCTCTTCCTTTAACTCGGGAGGCGTGAAGCGCTTGGGCATTCCGGAAATGGCTACCTCCGACGGCCCCCACGGCGTACGCCTGGAGCACGGCCGCGACTGGAAGCCCGACGAAGGCGTGAACGACTCGGGTACCTACCTGCCCACCGGCAACACCCTGGCTTCTACCTGGAACCCCGAGCTGGGCTACGCCTTTGGCTCGGTGCTGGGCAGTGAGGCCGCCTTCCGGGGCAAGGACATTATTCTGGGTCCTGGCATCAACATCGTGCGCACTCCCCTGAACGGCCGCAACTTCGAATACCTCAGCGAAGACCCCTACCTCGTGTCGAAGATGGTGGTGGGCTACATCCGGGGAGTGCAGGACCAGGGCGTATCGGCCAGCGTAAAGCACTACGCCGCCAACAACCAGGAAGAGCACCGCAACGACATTGACGTGTACATGAGCGAGCGGGCCCTGCGCGAAATCTACCTGCCGGGCTTCCAGGCCGCTATTCAGGAGGGCGGGGCGCATACACTCATGGGCTCCTACAACAAATTCCGGGGCCAGTATGCCACCCACAACGCCTACCTCATGAACGACATTCTCAAAGGGGAGTGGGGCTTCAAGGGGTTGGTTATCAGTGACTGGGGCTCGGTGCATGACACTCAGGAAGGCCTGCGCAACGGCACCGATCTGGAAATGGGCACCGACCTCTCCCTGATGTACAACAGCGTGGACCAAACGGCCAGCCAGGTAAAGCAGGAGGACATGCCCAGCCTCTATGACCGGTTCTTCTTCGGCCGGCCGGCTCTGGAGGCTGTGAAAAAGGATAAGTCTCTGGAGCCCCTGATAGACGACAAGGTGCGCCGGATTCTGCGCGTTATGTATGCCACCCACATGATGGACGGGGCCAAGCGCAAGCCCGGCGCCTACAACACCCCCGAGCACCAGGCCACGGCCCGCAAAGTGGCCGAGGAAGGCATCGTGCTGCTCAAAAACGAGGGTAACATCCTACCCCTCCGGAAAACCGCGAAGTCCTTTGCCATTATCGGGGCCAACGCTACCCGCGAAAACGCCCTGGGCGGCGGCAGCTCCCAGGTAAAGGCAAAGTATGAGATTACGCCCCTGCAGGGCCTGCAGAAAGCCCTGGGCCCCCAAGCGAAAATCACCTACGCTCCCGGCTATAAAATTGCCCGCAACCAGAAGGCCGATCCGCAGCTGATTGAGCAGGCCGTGGCCGCCGCCAAAGCCGCCGACGTAGCCATCATTGTGGGGGGCGCCACCCACGGCTACGATTACAAAGTGTGGTCCGACAACGCCTACGACGCGGAGGGTTACGACAAGCCCGACATGAAAATGCCTTTCGGGCAGGACGAGCTGATTCAGGCCGTGCTGAAAGCCAACCCCAACACAGTGGTAGTGCTGCTGGGCGGCGGGCCTATTGACGTATCGGCGTGGGCGGGGCAGGCCAAGGGCATCGTGGAGGCCTGGTACCCGGGTATGGAAGGCGGCAACGCCCTGGCCAGCATTCTGCTGGGCGATGTAAACCCCTCGGGCAAGCTGCCCTTCACCTTCCCCGTGAAGCTGGAAGATTCGCCGGCCCACAAGCTGGGCGAGTACCCCAGCACCCCCGGCAACCCCCTGAAACAGACGTACAAGGAAGACATCTTTGTGGGCTACCGCTACTTCGATACCTATAAGGTAGCGCCCCAGTTTGCTTTCGGCCACGGCCTGAGCTACACCTCCTTCGACTACGGCAAGCTCACGGTGAAGCCCGCCGCCCAGAGCGCCACGGTAACCCTAAGCGTGCGCAACACAGGCAAAGTAGCCGGCGCCGAGGTGGTGCAGCTCTACGTGCACGACGACCAGGCCAGCGTGAAGCGCCCCGAAAAGGAGCTCAAAGCCTTCCAGAAAGTCTTCCTCAAGCCCGGTGAATCGAAAACGGTGACCCTCACCCTGGGCCCCGATGCTTTCCGTTACTACGACGAAGCCAAAAAGCAGTGGGTGCTGGAGCCTGGCAAATTCACTCTGCTCGTCGGCAGCTCCTCCCGCGACATTCGCCAGACGGGGGAAGTGAAGTTGTGAGTTGGTGGTAATGAGGTGATGGGTGAATGGACGACTGGCGGCAGACTTCTGGCCGCAGGCCAGGCGTCTGCCCGCCGGCAAATCAGGCAAGTCTCCCGACTTGCGGCCGCCAACGGCGGCCAACTCGCGCCTGGGTTCGTCCGCGTCACTTGCACAACTTGCTACCCTCTTCTGAGGCCAAAAGGCAGCCAGCATGAGTATATCGTGCAGGCTGCCTTTTTCATATTCTAGTAATCCTGCCAAGCGGCGCAGATGGTGCGGGCGCGGGATGGCCGCCTTCGGCGGCCGCAAGTCGGGAGACTTGCCTGATTTGCCGGCGGGCAGACGCCTGGCCTGCGGCCAGAAGTCTGCCGCCAGTCGTCCATTCACCTGTCACCTCATCACCTGTCACCCCATCACCTCATTACCTTTGCGACATGCAACTTTCCGATTCGCACGCGCACGTTTACTCCGAGCAGTTTAAGCCCGACCAGGATGAGATGCTGCTCCGGGCTTTTGAGGCCGGGGTTCGCACCATCTTCATGCCCAACATCGACCACACCAGCATTGACCCCATGCTGGAAGTGGAAGCCAAATATCCTTCGCAGTGCTTTGCCCAAATGGGCCTGCACCCCTGCCACGTCACCCGCCACTTCGAGAAGGAGCTGTATGAGGTGGAAGCCTGGCTGAGCCGCCGGCCCTTCGCGGCGGTAGGGGAGTGCGGCATTGACTTGTACTGGGACAAAACCCACCTGGCGGAGCAGCAGGAGGCCCTGCGCATTCAGGTGGATCTGGCCAAGAAATACAACCTCCCCCTGGTACTGCACACCCGCGAAGCCTTCCGCGAAGCCGCCGACATTATTACGGCCGCCCAGGACGGCACGCTGCGCGGCGTGTTTCACTGCTTTTCCGGCACCCGCCAGGAGGCCGACGAGGTAATCCGCCTAGGCTTTAAGCTGGGCATCGGGGGCGTGGCGACGTTCAAGAACGGCGGCCTCGACAAGGTGCTGCCGGGCCTGGGCCTGGAGCACCTGCTGCTGGAAACCGACTGCCCCTACCTGGCGCCCATCCCGTACCGGGGTAAGCGCAACGAGCCCGCCTACCTGCCCTTCGTGGCCCACCGCGTAGCCGAAATTATGGGCCAGGACCCCGAGGAAGTAGCCGAAGTCACCACCCGCAACACCCTGGCCTTGTTTGGGGAGGTAGGGAAGTAGGGTAGTTATAGGAATGCTTTGCTAAGCATAACCTCAGCCAATGCCGGCTACTAAAGAGATAGAATCCAGGAAGTAAAACCGTCATTCAGAGCGCAGTCGAGGAATCTCGCGTGCTGACGTCTGATTACTTCGGCAACGTCAGCACGCCGGATTCCTCAATCAGCCCGGAATGACAGTTACTATTACCACTGCGGGACGCGAAATGCTTTGGCTCTGTCTCTATATGAAGTCTGCCGCCCCGCCCCGATTCGTAAGCGGTACAGTGGGTCCTCATTCCTAACTTGGCGACCCGTCCGGCCCACCCCCGGCGTGCTGTTTCACCACCCAACCACAACCACCCGCCCTTTGCCTACCCCTCCGCTTCCGCCCAAGCCCGAAACTGCCATCATGGTCATTTACACCGGTGGCACGGTGGGCATGGCCTACAACCGCCGCGGCGAGCTGGTGCCCATGAACTTCGAGCAGATCCGGAAGAAGATGCCGGAGCTGCGCCAGCTGAATATGCAGGTGGAAGTCACCAACCTCGGCGAGCCCATTGACTCCAGCAACGTGACCGTGGCCGACTGGCTGCGGCTGGCGGCGTTAATCGAGGAAAACTACGCCCGCTACGACGGCTTCGTGGTGCTGCACGGCACCGATACCATGGCCTACTCGGCGGCGGCGCTTAGCTTCCTACTCGAAAATCTGGGCAAGGCCGTGGTGTTTACCGGCGCCCAGGTGCCCGTGGGCCGCATCCGTACCGATGCTCGCCGCAACCTGGTTACGGCCCTGGAAATGGCCGCCGCCCGCCATCCCACGGCCGGCACGGCGCGAGTGCCGGAGGTATGCCTGTTCTTCAACGACCTGCTGATTCGGGGCAACCGGGCCAAAAAGGTGGAAAGCCAGCAGTACAATGCCTTCCGCTCCGAAAACTACCCGCCCCTGGCCCGGGCCGGCATCGAGCTGGATTTCAACGACCAGCAGATTTGGCGGCTGCCCTCCGCGCCCCTGCTGGCCCACCAGCGCCTCGACGACCGGGTGACCATTCTGCGCCTGTTTCCGGGCCTGACGGAGCGGGTGCTGCGGGCCCACCTGGAGGCCGACGACCTGCGCGGCTGCGTGCTGGAAACCTACGGCTCGGGCAATGCCCCTACCGCCCCCTGGTTCCTCAAGTGCCTGCGCGACGCCGCTGACCGGGGTGTGCACCTGCTCAACGTAAGCCAGTGCGAGGAGGGCCGCGTGATGCAGGGCCGCTACGAAACCAGCGCCTACCTCACCGAATTGGGGGTAGTAGGCGGGGCCGATGTAACCGTGGAAGCAGCCATTGCCAAGCTCATGTTCGTGCTGGGACTCAGGCAGAACGCCCCGGAAACCCGCCACCTGCTCACGCAGGACCTGCGCGGCGAAATCACGATAATGTAGCGTAACGGGGTCCGGGGCTTGCGTATTCCGAAAATCGGGTGTTATTTTGCGCCACTTCCCCGCATCCTAGAGAGGTGTCCGAGTGGTCGAAGGAGCACGCCTGGAAAGTGTGTATGGGTCTCAAGCTCATCGAGGGTTCGAATCCCTTCCTCTCTGCAGTAAAGCCCGTTTCTGATTCAGAAACGGGCTTTTTGCTTTTCAAAGGTGTTTGCCCGTAGTGCAGGGCTTGTCCGCGCCCTACTGCTGGTATTGAGCCACATACACCGAGCGGCGGCGGGCCCCGTGCTTTACTCCCCGTACTGAACCATTGGGGCCGGCGGTGTTTAACGTGCCGGCATCATGGAGCCAGGGTATTTCAGGGTCAGTAAGCCATGGCGGCGTAATTTCCGTTGAAGGCCTACTATGAAACGACCCCACGTAATCTGCCACATGATGTCCACGGTGGACGGAAAGATTCTGTCCGCGAACTGGAAGGACCAGGAGCTGACCGACACCTTTGCCGGCTACTTCGAGAAGTACCACGAAACCTTTACCACTGAGGCCTGGATGTGCGGGCGCATCACCATGGAGCGCGACTTCTCGGGTGGTGTGCAGCCCGAGCTGCGGCCCGCTCCGCAACCCATAGCCCGCGAGGCCTTCATCGGCGACCCGGACGCTACCTCCTTTGCTGTGGCCGTGGACGCACATGGCAAGCTGGGATGGGAAACCAACTCCACCGGCGGCGACCATATTGTGGAGGTGCTCACGGAGCAGGTCAGCGACGAGTACCTGTACTACCTGCAGCGCCAGGGCATTTCCTACCTGTTCGGGGGTGAGAAAGAGGTGGATTTTGCCGTGGTGCTGGAGCAGCTGGCGGCCCTGTTTCCCATTAAAACCCTGATGCTGGAGGGCGGCGGCCACCTCAACGGCTCTTTGCTTAATGCCGGCCTGATTGACGAGCTGAGCCTGCTGGTGCTGCCCCTGGCCGATGGTACGCCCCTTTCGCCAACCACCTTTGAGGTGAGCGACTACCTGCCCAAAGGCCCCGCCACCCGCCTGTACCTTGCCCAGGTGCAGCAGCTCGACAACGACGTGGTGTGGCTGAAATACCGGTTTAAGCAAACCCAGGAATAGAAAATACCATCAAGGCGGAGCCCCGCGAAGTATCCCTGCCGCCTCGCTGAATCATTCAGACGGAGCGGTAGGGATGCTTCGCGGGGCTCTGCTTTGATGGTTTGTTAAGTTGTTGGCGACTTTCTGAACCGAGTCCCGGTGTTGGTACGCGAGATGCTACCGGGGCTGGGCAAGACGGTCACGGGGTTTGTTAGCTGAGGGCGGCTGGTATAGCGGTTTGAGTTATTTTCTGACTGTCATGCCTGATCTGGCGTGTTTTGCTGACTTAAACAGTTTTCTAGAGCTAAAAATCAGTTCATCAACCCATTACCCCACTAGGCCGCGTAGGCGCCTTCCTCGGTGGTGCGGAGCAGGCTGAGGGCGGTGAGGGTGTCCAGGAGGGGCTGCACGCGCTCCGGCTTGGTGCGCCGGAAGCGGGCGGCTACCTGGGCGGCCGTTACCGACTGGCCCGCCTGCTGCACGGCGTCGCGGATGGCTTGCATCTGCTGGGCCAGCTCCTTGGGGAAATCGGGGAGGGCGGTGGCGTTGGGGGTGAGGGCCGCGGCGGCTGAGGCGGCCTGGGCGGCGGGCAGGGCCAGGGCGGCCTGCTGCAGCTCGGGGGCCTGGTAGGAAGGGCGGAGGTACCGGACGTGGCCCTGCTGCTCCTCGCGGGCGCGCTCGTGGTTGAGGCGCACGAGGCGGGTCAGAATCTCGGCGTCGGGGAGGGTAGGGGGCCAGCCGTAGGCCTCGGCCACGGCGGCGTCGAGCTGCTGATGGAGGCTGAGCACCACGGAGGCCAGGCCCTGCTGGTTGATGGTCTGCTCTTTGGCGGTGCTCAGGGGCTGACCGGCGCGCAGCTTCTCCACCACGTTGTAGAGGTCGGTGAGGGTGAGGGTGGGGTGCTGGGCCTGCTGGCGCTTGCGGTGGGCGTCGAGCTGTTCGGCCAGCTCCCGGATGCGCGCCTGCTGCTCCGCCGTGGCCGCCGGGAAGGGGAACGGGTCGAAGCAACGGGATTTATTGTAGCGGGGTGTATTACCTCCCAAGTCACCACCTGCTGCTAATGCCCAAACTATATGGATTTTACTAGAAAGAACACCTAAAATGAAGGGGTCATCAGAAGCAATTACAACAGCCGTCCCTTCTGCTACCCAATCTCCTGGAACAAATGTAAAAGTGCGATGCTTGGCGGTTTCAGCAGAAACTATGTACTGGTTTAACTCCTTTACCGCTGCCCGCATTGAAGGCTGGTTTTCACCAAATAACCACCACTTCTGTCGCTTTGACTCACGTGGATTGTGGTCACGCTCAGGCTTAACGTGCGTTAAAAGCCGCTGATAAGCATCAGGGAATTGCGTCGTCAAATCACTGGTTGTGTACCCAGTCGCATCAATTACATGCAAGCCACGAGGCGACTTGACTAAATCCTGCCCACCAACAAATCTTTTGACAAGGCTTTTGCTGCTTGTTGATTCTAATGACTTAGCAGTTGCTTTGTCAAGAACAAAACCCTGACCATAGAACTTAACCCCGAGAAAGCAGAGGCTAGAATTTGACTCTAAGACCTTAGCACTTGTTAAATCTGCACCTACAGACAAGTCGGAATTAATGATGCCTTCCTGCTCAATAAATTCGACTTCAACAGTTTCATCATTTGCCGCATGCTCTTTAGTTACATTCAACAATCGTCCTACTGATGAACCACGCTGCGCTACAGTCATAGCAATACGAACTGCAGCACCTTCTGCCCCATCAACCCAAGGATGGTCTGGAATAACAAAGTCTAGAGAAATAGGGGCTTTGTCATTGCTTAGGAAATGTTCCATTACTCGACGATTAAAAATCATAGTAATGGAGTTGGTTGTGATGAATCCAAACCGCTCAATCCTGCCTTCTTTTAAGAGTTTGGCAGCATTGTACCACCAATACATAACCAAATCAGCAGAATCAGGGACTACTCCTTTATAGGCTTTGCGAAGTGCCTCAGCGTAACCGTCACCTAATGCAAGCCGCATTTTTTTCATCCCTACGAACGGCGGATTTCCGATGACAAAATCAGCCTCCGGCCACTCTGCAGGTACAGGTTTTGGATAATCTAATACAGTAACCTGTGCCTTTTCGTCAGGCACTTCAATATTCGTAATCGGATTCACCTTCACAGTAAACCCATCCCAGCGGGTTACGGGCAGGCCTTGGGCATCGAGGCGGGGTAGGGGCGTATCGTGCCGGAGGGCGGCATCCTGCTGGCGGATGTTCTGGTACTCATCCAGCAGGGGTTCGCGCAGCTCGGAGGGGCCGTAGGTGCGCAGGTGCCACTGCAGGTAGCCAATGCGCAGCACCACGTCGGCAATGGCGGCGGCGCGCGGGTTCAGCTCCAGGCCCAGCAGCTGGTGGGGGCTCACGGTGGTACCGCCGCCCAATTCCAGCAAACCCGTGTGGCCGTAGCTGTTAATAGCGGCCAGCACTTCGCCTTCCAGGCGCTTGAGGTGCTCCAGGGTCACGTACAGGAAGTTGCCGGAGCCGCAGGCCGGGTCCAGGATTTTGATGGAGGTGAGGCGGGTAAGGAAGCGCACCAGCTCCTGGCGGGCCTCGCGGGGCTGGCCTTCGTCGAGGCGGCGGGCGGCGGCGGCCTGGGCGGCTGCCCACTCCCGGCGCAGGGGCTCCAGCACGGTGGGCAGCACCAGGCGCTCTACGTAGCGGCGCGGGGTGTAGTGGGCGCCCAGGCTGTGCCGCTCCCTGGGGTCGAGGGCGCGCTCCAGCAGCGTCCCGAAGATGGCCGGCTCTACCTCCGTCCAGTCGGCCTTAGCCGACTGCAGCAGCAGCTCGGCCTGGTCGGCGGAGAGGGGTAGGGCGGTGGCATCGTGGAAGAGCTTGCCGTTGAAGCGGCGCAGGCGGGCTTTCAGGTCGGGGGAGAAGCCGCCGGTATCCATGGTGCGCCAGAGGCCCTGGAGGGCATCGGGCAGAAACTCCAGCAGCTCGGGGGTGCGGTACTGGCTGAGCATGCCCGTAAAGCTCTGCTTCGGAATCAGGTTCACGTCTTCGGCGAACATGGTAAACAGGCAGCGCATCAGAAACTGGGCCACCACCTCGGGGGCGTGTCCGGCCCGCTCCAGCTGCTCCGAGAGCTTGGCCAGGCGGGCGGCCAGCTCCCGCGTAACGCGGGCGGCGCGGCGGGAGGGGTCCAGCTCCCGGGGCTCCAGGAAAATCTGGCGGAGCATGGCCCGCGTTTTCTCGTCCTGGAGCGCGGCCAGGGGCAGGCGGAAGCGGGTCTGGTCGGGGAAGGGCACGAAGGAGTCGCCTACCCCGGCAAAGTTGCTATACACGTCCAGGCAGTAGCCCACGTCGGCCACCAGCACAAACAAGGGTCGGGGCTCGTCGGGGGGTAGGGCGCGCACGTAGCCCAGGGCCTGCTGGCGGGCCGCCTGCATCATTTCGGCCCACTTGGCCGAGCCGCGCACGGCGTGGCCCTTGCGGCGTTTGGCGGGCTCCAGGCCCAGCTCGGCGCGCTGCTGCTTCTGCTGCTGGTCGGCGGTATCGGTGCCCTGCTTGGTTTCCAGCACAAAGCAGCCGCGCTTGTACAGGTCGATGCGGCCGGTGCTTTTCTTCTGGCCGTCGTTGAACTGCACGGCCCGTTCCAGCACGTACTGGTCCTGGGTGGGGTCGTCGGTGGTGGGGTCGGGGCGGGGTACGCCCAGCAGGTCGCAGAGGTCTTGCAGAAACAGGCCGTAGTTGGCACGTTCGGCGCCGCCGGCGGGCTTCCAGCGGGCTTCAAATTCGGGGTAAGTCAAGGAGGGAATAGCTGGGGTAGAAATCGAGGGCGGAAGATAATTATGCGAAGCGAATCTTTTGGATAGGTCAGAATGGTATTTTTTTAGGTTCTTGCGCGCTGTCTGGATTCCTGTCTTCTTTATGAAATCACTCTACTCAATTACAGTTGCAGCTTTGCTCTTATTTACCACGCCTAAAGTTATGGCCCATAGTGGCGGCTTAGATAGTGATGGTGGTCATCATAATAGAAAAACTGGCGGCTACCACTATCACCGGGGCGTGCGAGGAAATATGAACTGGATTATTTTAGGTGGCGCCGCCATTGTTTTCTTTCTCTTAAAATCGAAAGGCAATAGGAAATAGTGAAGAGGTTAATAACCGTTATTGCAGTAGGAGTATCACTCCCTGCAAGTGCTCAAAGAATTTACGATAGAGGCCACTATTACGGTGATGAAGAGATAGAGCTATTATCAGCAACCGATGTTGGGATAGGTATTCTTGCTGCTGCCTGTTGCTTTCTAGTAGGTTATGGCCTCTCAAAATTCAGTAAAGAAGGTAATAATTGGGGGTGTGTAGCTGGATTGCTTTACTTGGGAGGCCTGATTTGCCTGATTCCGCTACTGAACTGGCTTCATGTTCTTGTGCAGTCCGTTATGGCGTTAGGACTAGTAGTAGCCTTAATAGGCGGTGGCATCTACTTTCTACATAATCTGATCAAAAAATAAGTCATGGCGTTGTCCATTCGGTGACACGCAGGGAGCAAAAATTTTTCATCATGAAAACACTTCTATACTATTTGGGCCTCTTCATCCTGGTAATCCTTGGCTTTGCGGTTATAGGACTATTCATCGAGCATGTTGTAGCGCCTATCCTATATATTCTTGCAGTTCTTGTCAAATGGGCAATGATAATCGGAGGCATTGTACTGGTAGTTGGATTCATAATTAGTTGGGTATCAGAAAAACTAAAAGGTAGCTGATCATCCCAAGGCGAACCGTATTCGGAATATACCCGCTTAACAGCAGGGCCCGTGCCACTTCCAGGGGGAGGAAGCAGCACGGGCCCTGCTGTTGCGTGGTAGCCAGGAAGCTACCGCTTTATAAACCTATGGGTTTCGGTGCGGCCCCCACCCTCCAGCCGCAGCTGGTACAGGCCGGCCGCCAGCCCCGACACATCGAGGCGCTGGCCGGCGGGCGAGCTGGTGAGGGTGCGGGTGAGGACGGGCTGCCCGGTGGCGGAGTAAACGCGCACGGTGGCGGCGCCTACCCCCGTGGGCAGGGTCAGGGTTAGCACATCGGCCACGGGGTTGGGGTAGAGGCGGCTGGTAGGGGCCGGGGCCTGGTTGGTGCTGCTCAGGGCCGGGGATGAGGTCTGGAAAAACTCCACGTTATCGAGGCTGCACCAGTTGCCCGCGTTGGCATCAGACCACAGCCCGATTTCGCACTGCCCGTTGCTGACTTCAATGCCCGTAAGCTGAATCTGGACCCAGGCCTCTGTGGGCGGCAGGGGCACGTTCTTTTCCGTGCCGCTCAAGTTATTGGCGTAGAGGTGGCAGGCTTTCTGGCCTCCGCCATTCAGCACCCAGGCCCGCAGGGTGTAGGTGCCGCTGGGCAGGCCCGTCAGGGTCTGGAAGGTGCTGACCTGGTAGGGCGTGCCGAGCCAGTGGGTGAGGCGGTAGGTGCCGCTCTGGCCGCCGGTTTCGGTTTTGTCGGCGGCCTGGTTGGCGGTGTTGTTGGCCCAGGTGCTCCAGGAGGCAGGAGATTGGGTGGCGCCGTTGGCCTCGAAGCTGGGGTTGGCGAGCAGGTTGGTGATGGGGGCCGTGGGCGGCGGGGCGGTGGGCGTCACCAGAAAGGCGTTCAGGGCCGGGGAGGGCTTGCCATCGTTGCCCCAGGCGCTGAGCTGGTAGCCACTGAAGCTGCGGTAGCCCTGGGGCTCCCAGTAAAACACGCCCAGGCCGTTGCCGTTGGGCACGGCGGCCACGGCGTTCTGCACGGCCACCAGCATGTCGTAGGCATTCTGGGGGGCGTTGGTGCAGTCGGCGCCCACTTCGGCCACAATCACCTGCTTGCCGTAGCGGCTGGCCAGGTCGGTGAGGTTCTGCTGCAGGCCGCTGATGGAAACGGAGTAGTCCTGGTTTAGCCAGTAGGGGTAGTACGAGAGGCCGATTACGTCGTACTTGCCGCCGTTGGCGGTCAGGCGGTCGAAGAACGAGCGGAACCGGGCGTTGTCGTGGCCCTTGTCCAGGTGTACCACCACTTTAGAAGTAGGGCTAACGGCCTTCACGGCCTCGTAGCCCTGGTTGATGAGCTGGGTAAGCTGGCCGAAGTTGGCGGTGTTGCCCTCGGGCCAGAGCATGCCGTTGGGAATTTCGTTGCCCACCTGCACCCACTCGGGCGTAACGCCGTTGTTTTTCAGGGCTGTCATCACGCTCAGAGTGTGGTCGTACACGTCCTGCTGCAGCTGCTGGAAGCTGTGGCCAGCCCAGGCGGCGGGCTTGGTTTGCTGGCCGGGGTCGGCCCAGGAGTCGCTGTAGTGGAAGTCTATCATGAGCCGGAAGCCCAGGTTTTTGGCCCTGGTAGCCATCTGCACCACTTCGCCGGGGCTGCAGTGGCCGTTCACCCAGTCCACCATCGAGGGGTTTACCCACACCCGCAGCCGGATGGAGTTGATACCCTTGCTCTTCAGAATCTGGAAGCAGTCCTGCTCCACGCCCTGCTCGTTGTAGAACTTGTAGCCGTTAGCTTCCATCTGCTGAAGCCAGCTGGTATCGGCGCCTTTGGCAAAGGTCTGGGCCGCGGCGGAGAAGGAGGTGAGCAGGCCCAGGCACACCGCCAGGCCCAGCAGCAGCCCCCGGCGCAGGGCAGATTTAAGGAGAAAAGGTAGGGTCATAGAAACAGGAAGCAGGGTTGAAGAAGAACGAGGGAGTATAAAAACTAAAGCGCGGGCCCGGCAAGCAGCACTGCCCGCGCCAGCTACCAAAGATAGGAAAATACACGCAAACGTTTGCACATATCAGCCCTCCGCAACCCGCTCCCGACCCAGAGTAACCAGTAAGGTGGACAGCACGCGAAAGGCCCTGGTACTGAGCCCCGCGACGCATTCCTACAGCTTCGCATACACTACAGTGTTTGGTAGCGATGCTGTGCAGGGTGTAGCATAATGGGCTAGGTGCCTCGGAACGTTGTGCTTAGTTACTGTGCGCCCTGCCTGATAGGGTGGAACGCAAGCTGCCAGGGCGGGCAGACCAACCAAGCAAAAGGATAGAGCAGACGGAAGTTTCTGGTTTTGCTTTATACTTACGCAATCGTTTATGCAGGGCGAAGGCGCAGCCCGGCCCGCTCTTTCGCGGGGGCATAGCCCCTGGGCGGGCGTCCCGCCGGCCGGGTTCCGGCGCCCGCAGGGCCGGGCTGCGCTGGTTCTGTCTTGCTTTCCTCCCTACCTGCCCGTATGGGCTCAACGGCTTCTTTCCTGCTACTTATGACCAACGATTTATTTGCGCGGCTGGCGCGGCGCGGCCTCCTGGCGGGGGCGCTCCTGCTGCCGGCGGGCCTTACCTGGGCGCAGGTGCGCCGGGAGTACCTGCTTACCAGTGACTGGAAATTTGCCAAGGGCGAGCAGCCCGCCGCCCAGCAGCCCGGCTTCCGGGACGCCAAGTGGCAAACCGTGAGCGTGCCTCACGACTGGGCCATCTACGGCCCGTTCAGCAGCACCAACGACCTGCAAAAAGTCAGGATTGAGCAGAACAACGAAACGCAGGCCACCACCAAAGCGGGCCGCACCGGCGGACTGCCGTTTATTGGCACGGGCTGGTACCGGCGGGCCCTGGCGGTGCCGGGCTTCGGGCCGGGCAAGCGGGCCGTGCTGCTCTTCGACGGGGCCATGAGCGACGCCCACGTTTTCGTGAATGGGCAAGAGGTAGCCGTCTGGCCCTACGGCTACAACTCGTTTTACGTGGATGTAACGGGCGCCCTGAACGCCACCGGCCCCAACACCCTGGCCGTGCGCCTGCAAAATCAGCCGGAGTCTTCGCGCTGGTACCCCGGCGCCGGCCTCTACCGCAACGTGCACCTCATTGTCACCAACGACGTGCATATTCCGGTTTGGGGCACCTACCTCACCACTCCCGAAATCAACGCGAACTACGCCAAGGTAAAGCTGCGCACCCAGGTGGAAGCGCCGGTCGGCACCACGTCGGCCCTGCGCCTGCAAACCGAAATTCGTGACGCCCAGGGCCAGATGGTGGCTACCCTCAGCACCCCGCTGGGCGCTACGGATGGGCAAACCTTCGAGCAAAACCTGGTGGTGCCCACGCCCCGGCTCTGGTCGCCGGAAACGCCGGCGCTGTACACGGCCTCCTCCAAGCTCTTCGCCGGCGAGGAGCTCAAGGATGAGTACGAAACCCGCTTCGGAATACGCTCTTTCTCCTTCGAGGCCGGCAAGGGCTTTTCCCTGAACGGGCAGCCGCGCAAGTTCAAGGGCGTGTGCAACCACCACGACCTGGGCCCGCTGGGCGCGGCCATCAACACGGCTGCCCTGCGCCGCCAGCTTACCCTGCTCAAAAACATGGGCTGCGACGCTATCCGGACCGCCCACAACATGCCCGCTCCGGAGCTGGTAGAGCTCTGCGACGAAATGGGCTTTATGCTCATGGTCGAGTCGTTCGACGAGTGGAAAACCCCCAAGGTGAAGAACGGCTACAGCCAGTATTTCGACCAGTGGGCCGAAAAGGACCTGGTGAACATGGTGCACCGCGACCGGAACCACCCCAGCGTTATCATGTGGAGCATCGGCAACGAAGTGCCCGACCAGAGCACCGCGGGCGGCAACAAAATCGCCAAGCGCCTCCAAGACATCGTGCACCGCGAGGACCCTACCCGGCCCGTAACCATGGGCATGGACCGCTTCGACGACGACCTGAAAAACAACTTTGCCTCAGTTATTGATATTCCGGGCTTCAACTACAAGCCCCATCGCTACCCCGAGGCCCAGGCCAAACTGCCCCAGGGCATGATTCTGGGCTCCGAAACGGCCTCTACAGTCAGCTCGCGCGGGGTGTACAAGTTTCCGGTGGTGCAGGCCAAGGAGCAGAAGTACCCCGATAACCAATCCTCGTCGTACGACCTGGAGGCCTGCAGCTGGTCGCAGGTGCCCGACGACGAGTTTGTGGCCCAGGACGAGCTGCCTTACACCCTGGGCGAGTTCGTCTGGACCGGCTTCGACTACCTTGGGGAGCCCACGCCCTACGATGAGCGGTGGCCTTCGCACAGCTCCTACTTCGGAATTCTGGACCTGGCCGGCCTGCCCAAAGACCGGTACTACCTGTACCGGGCCCGCTGGAACACTCAGCAGCCTACCCTGCACCTGCTGCCCCACTGGACGTGGTCTGGCCGCGAGGGCCAGGCCACGCCCGTATTCTGCTACACCAGCTACCCTTCGGCCGAGCTGTTCGTGAACGGCAAAAGCCAGGGCCGCCAAACCAAAACCACCACCGGCAGCCCCCAGGCCCGCTACCGTCTGATGTGGAATGAGGTGAAATACGAGCCCGGCAGCATCAAAGTAGTGGCCTACGACGCCGCCGGCAAGGCCGTGGCCGAAGAGGAAGTGCGCACCGCCGGCCAGCCCCACCACATCCGGCTGGTAGCTGACCGCACCACCCTCCGGGCCGACGGGCAGGACCTGGCCTTCGTGACGGCGCGGGTAGAGGACGCCCAGGGCAACCTCTGCCCCGAGGCCACTACCCAACTGCAGTTCAGCGTGGGCGGGGCGGGCAAATTCCGGGCCGTAGCCAACGGCGACGCCACCAACCTGCAGCCCTTCCACGAACCCCGCATGAAGGCTTTTCAAGGCCAACTGGTGGCGCTGGTACAAACCACCACCCAGGCTGGGGAGGTGCAGCTGAAGGTTTCGGGCAAGGGCCTGAAAGACGGCGCTATCCGGCTGCAAACCACAACAGCGGCCACGAAATAGCGGGAGTCACCGGCAGCTGAGCTGTACAGTCTGACTATACAACGGAAAAGGCCCGGCGCTAATTAGCGCCGGGCCTTTTCCGTTGTTGATGGGGTAGGCTATTCCACTACCAGATGCGCAGACTGAGTACCGCTGCGCAGGATGTAGAGCCCAGGAGTGAGGCCGCTCAGGTCGAAGCTGGGGCCGGCCGGCTGGCGCCGCTGCTCCCGGCCCAGCAGGTCAAACAGCACCAGCGGGGCGTGGGGAGTCGCGTGCTCTAGGCGCACTACCTGTCGGGCCGGGTTGGGGTACACCACCAGCCGAGGGGCCGAAGCCAGGGCTGTGGGCTGCCGCACGGGTAGCACGGTGCCCGTGAAAATTCCGTTCAGGCGCACCGAGAGGCTGCGCGCGGCTCCGTGGGGTAGCAGGGCGTCCAGGTCGCCGTCGTTGTCCACGTCGGCCAGCAGAATATCAGAGGGGGAAGGACCTACTCCCACCTGCCCGCCGGTAGCGGGCACCGTCAGGCCGCCTTTACCGTCGCCGAAGCGGACGGCCATCCGGTTGCGGTATTTGGCCGAGCTGACCACATCCAGGTTGCCGTCTCCGTTCACGTCGCCGAGGGCTACTCCGGTAGGGTCGAGGGACACGCGCAGGCGCGCTACGGCCGGAGTGGTGAAAGCGCCGGTACCCGTACCCAGCCGGACGCACACATTGTTGCCGGCTCCGTTCAGGCCTTCCACGCTGCAGATGACAAAATCCAGATTGCCGTCGTTGTTCAGGTCGCCCAGGGCAATGTCGTTGGGCTGGTCCTCGCCCAGCTGTACCTCGGCCGGGGCGGGGGCGGCGGGCGGAGCAAAGCGGCCGGTGCCGTCGCCGAGGCGGATGGAAACGCTGCCCTCCAGGCGCTGGACGTAGTTGGCGGTGGCAAAATCCATCCGACCATCGTTGTTGAAGTCGCCGGCCGCCACGGCAAGCGGGGCGTTGCCTACACTTACCTCGGGCACGGCCGGGGTAGTGAAGGTGCCCGTGCCCGTGCCCAGCCGCACCGATACCACGCCCTGGTCGCGGCTGCAGCCAAGCAAATCTAGGTTGCCGTCGCCGGTCAGGTCCGTCAGCACCATGTCCACTTGGTCGAAGCGTATCGGTACGGGCGGCACGGAGGCGGGCAGGGGGCTGAATCCTCCGCGCCCATCGCCCAGATAAATAGCCAGCCGCGGAGAAAACTGAACCGTGATGTTGGTCACGAAATCGAGGTTGCCGTCGTTGTTCAGGTCGCCCAGGGCCAGGCAGCCGGGGTAGGTGCCGATGCTGCTGATGTCGGCGGGGGTAGGGGCGGGCGGAGGGGCAAAGCGGCCTTTGCCATCACCGAGCCGCACGGAAGCCACCCCCCGGGAATTGATGCTGAGAATATCCAGGCGGCCGTCATTATTCAGGTCGCCCACGGCCGTCTTGATAGCGGCGTCGGCCAGGGCCACCGGTTCGCCGGCAGGCATTACAAAGCCGCCCGCCCCGTTGCCCAGGCGCACCGTCAGGCTGTACGAGCTGATGACGGTGGAGGAGTAGTAAATACCCATGTTGCCGGCCAGCAGGTCGGGCTGCCCGTCCTTGTTGATGTCCTGCAGGGCCAGAGCATAGGGCTGTAGGCCCACCGTAACTTCGGGCACGGCGGCCGGGCTGAACCCGCCGGCTCCGTTGCCCAGGCGCACCGATACGGTGGTGGTATTCTGCTGATTGTTGGCCGTCACAAAGTCCAGGCGGCCGTCGCGGTTCAGGTCGGCCAGGGCAATGTTGCGGGGCGTGGGACCCACTTTTACCTCGGGGGTAGCTGGAGCCGTGAAGCCGCCCGAGCCGTCGCCGAGGCGCACCGACACGGAGTTGGTGCTGCTGCTGGTAGTCAGGATATCGGGCGTGCCATTGTTGTCGATGTCGCCGAGGACGAGAGTATAGCCATCGGGGGCCACAGCTACCAGGGGGCGGGCCGTAAATCCACCGGCCCCGTCGTTAAGCCGCACCGACACGGAACTGCCCGCGGAAGTCGTATTCAGGGAAAGCAGGTCTGGCCGGCCATCGGCGTTTACATCCCCTACGGCCAGCCACAGGGGTAGCGAGTCGATGGCAACCAGGGGCTGGGCCGTGAAGCCGGCCTTGCCGTTGCCATAGTACACGGCCACCTGGCTGCTGCGGCTCAGCCCCACGGCGAAATCCAGGTTGCCATCGGCATTGAAGTCGGCCACAACCAGCCCGCGCAGGCTCTCGCCCGGCGGGTATATGCGGCCGCCTGCCGCCGGAATCGTGAACCGGCCGGTGCCATCGCCCAGGGAGATAGCCATTGTCCGGCTTGAGCCGTCGGCCACCAGCATATCCAGGAAGCCATCTTTGTTGACATCGGCCAGCTCCACGTTGCTGGGCGCCGAGCCACCGCCGGTTGAACTGGCCGGGATGGGAGCCGGCGGCGGGGCAAAGCCGCCCTGCCCGTCGCCCAGGCGCACGGCCAGCATGTTATCCGAGCCGCCGGCCACAAAGTCGGGGTTGCCATCGTTGTTGATGTCGCCCACGGCCATGCAGCGCGGGCCCAGGTCCAGGGTTACCTCCTCATCCAGAAAGCGGCCCGTGCTGGGGGCCGTGGCGGCGGTGAATTGAAAGAGCGAAGCTGCGGCCAGCGCCGTGCCCGCCTGGCTGGTGGCCTGGGTGCCTACGCCCACCTGCACTGGCTCGCCGACCAGCAGGGGTTGGGCAGGGGTAAAGGAAATGGTGTTGGTGCCCGCGCCCTGGAAAGTGCCCGCCAGCCGCCCCCGCCAGGCGCTTACAACCCGTACCGCATCGGGCGAGGCGGTTTGGGCGCTCATTGGCTCCGAGAAGGTCAGTTGCAGGGGAGCCGTGCGCGGGGCTGCTACGGCATTGGCCTGGGGCAGCCGGTTCTGGAGGTACGGGGCCTGGGCCCGGGCCGCACCCGCCGTTAACAATCCGCCCACCAGGAATAAAGACTTGTAGAATAGAGCCATGCAGTAAGAAAATGGGGCTAAATGATCTGCTAAAAGTAAGGCCGCGTAGGGCAAAGGCCGCGAAATAATTTCCCAGCTACCCCCGCCGGTTCACACAAACCGGTGGGGACGAAGCCCCATAAAAAAAGCGCCGACCCAGCCGGGTCGGCGCTGTGTGGGCGTGGTGGGTTTACACGGTAACACTTTCCTCTATGGCCTCGGCTATGCTGATTTCCTCCAGCGGCGGCACCGGGGCAAAGCGCGACTCATGGAAATTGGCTTCCGGAAAGCCGGGCGCTACCTCCGCGTTGTTGATTTCGTGGAGGGTGATGCCGTAGCCCCGGTGGGTATCGTAGAGGCCGCGAACGGTGTAGATGGGGCCCCGCTTGGGGGTTTGGATGTTGGGGTTCTGGACCAGCAGCAGGGTAAAGTCATCGTTAGTGCAGATAACTTCCTGTCCGATATGAAAGAGCGGCGGTTTCATGGCGGCAAAGGTAAGACGAATGGCGCGGCCTTGCCACCCCGGCGGGGGTAGGGGGCCGCGCTATTTCTGAGCCGGGGCAGCGGCGGGCGCCAACACGGCATCAATGGAGTGGATAATTCCGTTTTCAGCCACGATATCATCGTTGACGACGGTGGCTACGGTGCCCTGGCTGTTGCGCAGGGCAATTCCCCCGGCCTGGCGCACCACGGTCAGGGTTTCGCCCTGCACGGTTTGCAGCTGCAGCCCATCGGTAAGGTTGGCGGCCAAGTAGCTGCCGGGCACTACGTGGGCGCCAATGAGCTGCGCCAGGCGGCCTTTGTTGGCGGGGCGCAGCAGCTCATTCAGTTTGCCGGCAGGCAGCTTATCGAAGGCTGCGTTGGTGGGCGCAAATACGGTGTATTTGGTGGTGCCCCGGGCGGCCTCCTCCAGGCCGGCGGCCTTCACGGCTTTCATGAGGGTAGTATGCTCCGTAGATAGCTTCGACATGCCCAGCAGAGTGCCGTTAGCCGTGGCATTCACGGCCTCTCCGGTTTGGGCCGCGGCCGGGCGGGCGCCCAGGCCCAGGATAAGCAAGCTGCCCAGCAGCAGGGAAAAGCAGAAGGTATGACGCATGGCAAACAGGTAATAGGTTAGAAAATAGCTGTTTACGCCAGGGTCAGCCAGTGGTTCAGTAAAACCTACCCCGAGGCTGCCAGACCGGCGGGTTCAATAACTTTCCGGGGGTAGGGGGCAGCTAATGCGGGGCGGCGCTATCTTTACCCCGCATACGGTGATGGATTTCCACCGCGAACCGCCGGCGCCCCGGGCCCCGCGCTGATGATTCCTACTGAACCGGCCGCTGCGGTAGCGGCCGGGGTGCCTCATCGTGTTGTTCGTCTTGCGTATGCGTCATCGTCCTGCGTTTCTGCGGCTGTTTCCGGCCCGCCTTCGTTTGCTCAGTACCCCGGCTACCCTGCTGTTCGTGCTGCGCTGGGTGCTGCTGAGCGGTTTGGTAGGTGTGGCAGCGGGCTCCGCCTCGGCCCTGTTTCTGGTGGCGCTGGAGCGGGTTACCGCCTGGCGCGAGCTGCACCCTTGGGTTCTGGTTCTTCTGCCCGCCGCGGGCTTCCTGATCGGGCTGGCCTACCACCACGCGGGTACTCTGGTGGGGCGGGGCAACAACCTCATACTCGACGAAATACAGTCGCCTACCACCCCTGTTCCGCTGCGCCTGGTGCCGCTGGTGCTGGGCGGTACGTTGCTGACCCACCTGTTTGGCGGTTCGGCCGGCCGCGAGGGTACGGCCGTGCAGATGGGTGCCGCCCTGGCCGACCAGCTTCCGCGCCCGCTGCGCCTGCGCCCCCGCGACCGGCGCCTGCTGCTGCTGGCGGGCATGAGTGCGGGGTTTGCCTCGGTATTCGGGACGCCGCTGGCCGGGGCCGTATTTGGGCTGGAGGTGGTCCGGCTGGGCACCATTCGCTACGAGGCCCTGCTGCCCGCCTTTCTGGCCGCCCTCAGCGCCGACTTCGTCACGCGGGCCTGGGGCGTGGGCCATACGCACTACCCGCAGCTGGCCGTGCTGCCCATTACCCCGGCCGGAATGGGGTGGGCCCTGCTGGCGGCGGCTTTGTTTGGGCTGACTGCCCGCAGCTTTGCTACCCTTACCCACTGGCTGAGCCGGCAATTCGCCCGTATTTCCTACCCACCGCTGCGGCCCGTAGTGGGCGGGGTGCTGGTAGTAGCGGCCGTAGGAGCCCTGGGAACTACTCGCTACATCGGGTTGGGCGTACCCGTTATAGAGGCGGCCTTCGGCGCTCCACTGCCGCCCCACGATTTCCTGCTGAAGCTGGGCCTCACGGCCCTTACGCTGGGCTGCGGCTTTAAGGGTGGCGAAGTAACGCCTCTGTTTTTTATGGGGGCCACGCTGGGCAGCGCCCTGGCCGTGGTGGTGCCTCTGCCGGTGGCGCTGCTGGCAGCCATGGGCTTTGTGGGAGTATTTGCGGGCGCGGCCAACACGCCCCTGGCCTGCCTGCTCATGGGGCTGGAACTGTTCGGGACGCCGGCCGGAGGGTATCTGGCCCTGGCCTGCGTGGTGGCCTATCTGTTCTCGGGCCACCGGGGCATTTATTCGGCACAGCTGATCGGGCAGGCCAAGCATCTGCGCCTGGGCCGGCAGCAGGGCAAGCGGCTGGGCGAGTTATAGGCGGGAGCAGGGGTAGGAAGCAGAGAAAAACCTTACTCTTTCATGACCCGCTGGGTTTGGTTAAGGCCTTTACCCCGCAGCTGCACCACGTAAATGCCCGGCGCCAAGTGGGCCGTGTACCGGTTCAGCTCGGCCTGCAGCAAAGCCCCTGAGCCTTGTAAATGGAGCAGAGGCGGGCCCTGGGGCAGGCCCAGCTCCAGGGTAAGCATGCCCGTGCTGGCCGGCAGCTGGTACACGCGGTTGCCGGCGGTGGGGGTGGGGTACACAAACAGGCGGGCTTTGGCTTCATTGGCGGGCCGGATGCCCGCGAAGTTCAGCCCGATGAGCACCGGGTCGTGGTCGGAGGAGCGGAAGGGGCTGTTGGCGTCAGTGGCTTCGCCGGCCACGTCGTACTGCTGAAACAGGGGCTCGAAGGAGTTGATGTTCCACTTGTGCACATCAATAAAGCCCACCAGATTAGGCGTCACGATGCAGTGGTCGAGGGAGCCGGTAAGGCCCTTGAACACATACGACGCGCTGGTGGGCGGCGTCACGGCTACCAGCCCGGCCGCCCGCAGAATGTCAATGGGGTCTTCCTCGTAGTTGGCGTTGTAGTCGCCGAGGCAGAGCACGCGCCGGGTGCCGGCCGGTACTACAGTGGTGTTGATGAACTCTACCAGGGCCCGCGACTGGCCGCGCCGCCGGTCGTTGGAGCCGCCCTGCCCGTCGTTCTGGTCGGCGTTCAGGCCCGTGCCGCTGCCCTTGGACTTGAAGTGGTTAATAACCACAGCCACCGTATCGGGGCGGGGCTTGCGCCGTGTGATGAAGAGCTGGGCCAGCGGGGGGCGCTCGAATACGCCCGGCACCGCCGCTACCAGGGCCGGGCCCAGCAGCCGCACTTCGGCCGGCTTGTAAATCAGGGCGCAGTGAATCTGGTCGGTATTGTTAGGCTGCTGGGTGGCGCCCCCATCATTTACGGCTGCGTACACCTCGGCCCCGGCGGCCTGGTTCAGCCCATTCACCAGGTCCTGAATGGCCGAGGCCGGTCCCGTGCCGTCATTCTCAATTTCCGTCAGCCCGATGATATCGGCGTTGATGGCTACCAGGGCCCGGATGATTTTGCTGCGCTGGTGGGCAAAGTCGGGCAGGGTTTTGGCCCCGCGGCTGGTCGGAAAGCCGCCCCCGATGCCGTTGCCGTTAAAGTAGTTCAGGACGTTAAAGCTGGCTAGTTTCAGATCCAGGGGCCCGAAGGCCGGCACGCCCGGGCGCGCCACCGTCAGCTGCGGGGCCTCCGGAGCGGGGAGGGGCTGCACCCGCCACTGGTTGAAGCCGTAGCCCAGCACGCCCCGCAGCACCTCTACCGTGCTGCCTACCCGCACCGTGCGGTAGGTGGCATCGGTGTACGGAATGGGCTGGGGGTTGGTAGCCGCGCTGCCGTCGTCGAGCAGAATGGACCGGTCGAGGTTGGCGGCCTCGTACTGCCGGATAGCGGCGATATTGCTGGTGCCGGTGCTGGTAGTGCCTGTGGCGGGATTGTCGTTGGGGTCAATGAACTGGGTAGGCTGAAACAGGGTGCCCCCGGGAGTCAGCGTCAGCTCGCCCCTTCGCTGCAGGTTATACACGTCCGTGACGGTCAGGGGGCCCGAAAACTGCACCCGCATGCCCTCGTAGCGTTCCAGCCCCGCCGCCGAGAAGGTTGCGTTCGGCAGCACCGTGAAGGCCGGCAGCGGGTTGCCCGCGGAAAGCACCGTAACCGTAGGCTCGGTCATGACGGCCTGGCCCGAGGAAGGAGCCGCAGGGCCCTCCAGCACGGTGCCCGTCACGCGCACCAGGTCGCCGGCCTTTACAGTGGCCCCCGCCTGGACCACGAACAACGCGTTGGAAGTAGCTGGGTCGGCATCGGCGCTGGCGGCGGATTCCTGCACGTAAAACCCGCCCGGAGCCAGGTTTGCGTACACGGCCGTTACCAGGGCCTCAATGGTGTAAGTGCCCGGCGTAGCCGCTGCCCCGCTGCCCTGGATCTGGCCGATGCGGGTAATGGCTGCCGGTTGCGGGCCGGGGTGGAATAAAGGCGGCGCGGCGCAGGCGGCGCCCACGCTCCAGCCCGCCAGCATCAGCTGACAGGCAAGTAGTAGTACTAGCTTCATTCGTAACTAAAATCAAAGCCCCGCCGGAAAGGCAACGCGCTTTTATAAAAGTACTATTAATTAATGAAAGAGTTATATATAAAATCCAGCCGCTTCATCCTCCTATAGCTGCCTGCCCTCCTTATTATCCCGGCCGCGGGCGTACCACGACCAATGGTTTATCGACTTTTTTGGCACCAGCCCGTATAAGCTCGGTAATGGCCTGATAGCCTGTCAGAAGCACATTGTTCCAACCAACCTGCATCCTATGAAACTCACTTCCCTTTCCGCATGGTCGGCCCGTTTGGCGGCTGCGGTAGTATTCTGCGGGGGCATTGCCCTGGCCTCTTGCTCTTCCACCAGCACCGATAGCCCGGCCGGTTCTGGTTCTGGCACCGACGCCTCTACCAGCGGCTCCACTAGTGGCTCGGCCACTACGGGTTCTACCAGCGGCTCAACTACGTACAGCACCTCGGGCGCCAATACCACCGGCAGTACTTCGGGCAGCACCTCGGGCGCTACCACCACGGGTACTACCAGCGGCACTACGGGTACCACCGCTGGCAACACTACCGGTACCACGCGCTAACCTGGCATTAGCTGCCGGCAAAGACAACGGCCGGAATTCACGCCTCAGGCGTGGGTTCCGGCCAGTTTGTTAAATATCCAACTTGAAAAACTCGCCCTTGTTTTTCAGCGAGGACTGTCGGATGACCAGGTCGCCGGTAATAACGAAGGTGCGGGGCTGAAAAGCTTCTTTCTCGCGCACCTGCTCCAGGAACAGCCGCGCCGCCTGCTGCCCAATGCGGTAGGGGTGCAGGTTTACCGTCGTCAGGCCCGGCTCAATCATGGAAGCCATAAACTCGTCGCCGAAGCCAACCACGGCGACGTCCTCAGGCACGCGCAGGCCCCGGGCCTTAAGGGCCACCAGCAAGTCAAAGGCGTTGGTGTAGTTAATGGCGAAGATGGCGTCGGGCGGGTGGGGGAGGGCCAGCCAGGTATCCAGGGCTGCTACCGCCTGCTCGGGCTTGAAGTTGATGTGAATGCGCAGCTCGTCGCGCAGGGGCAAGCCGTATTTCTGCAGGGCGCTGACGTAGCCGGCCAGGCGGTTGCGGCTGATGAGCAGTCCTTCGGGGCCGGCCAGAATGGCAATGCGCCGGGCGCCCTGCTGAATCAGGTGCTCCGTTACGCTGAAGGCCCCGTTCCAGTCGTCGAGAATTACTTTGGCCGTATCTACCTCGTTGCAAACCCGGTCAAAGTGCACAATGGGAATGCCCCGGCTGGCAGGTTGCTTTACGTGGTCGAAATTTTCGGTTTCGCGGGAGTGGCAGATCAGCAGCCCGTCCACGCGGCTGGCAATGAGAGCCTGCACGTTGCTGACCTCCATATCGTAGGATTCCTTCGACTGGCAGATCATCACGCGGTAGCCGGCCTCAGCCACTACCTGCTGAATACCGCTAACAGCCGTTGCGAAAAATGGCCGCTCAATGTCGGGAATCACCACCCCGATGGTTTTGGTTTCGCTGCTTTTCAGGCTTTGCGCCAGCAGGTTAGGCTGGTAGTCGAGTTGGCGGGCCACCTCCAGAATGGCCTGCCGGGTATTCACATTAATGTCAGAATGCCCGTTAAGGGCGCGCGAAACTGTGGACGGGGCTACCCCCAATTCCTTGGCTACGTCGCTGATGGTGGTCTGCCGGCGCTTCTTCTCGGGGAGGGGCAGGGCCTTCTCATCGGTGAAGTGGTAGTTGCACGCCTTACAGTGGTACCGCTGCCGCCCCCGAATGAAGCCGGCGCGCATTACAGCGTCGGCCGACCGGCACTTGGTGCATTTAATCATGGATGGAATTGAATTATTTCAAAATTGGGCAGATGATTTGAAAAGTCAAGGCCGATGCGATACTTTTTAATTCAGGGATAATCTACAGAAAAAATTTTGCCTCGCCAGGTGTTATTAATACCTATCGAAAACGTTTTCGGAAACGTTTTCGATATTTTTATTTAGAAATCAGGCATTTAGGCCGGTTTTTAGGTTGCTAATCCGCTCAATTGTTCTTCTATCTTCGGTAGTAAGTACTCCCTAACTGCTGTGCTGGACGAAAACCTTGCCAGATAGCCCGCGGGATTACTACTGAATAGTTAATAGGACTTTTTGGTTAGAAGAGTACGCTTTTATGCTGCACACCATGCGCTGGTTCGGGCCCCAGGACCCGGTTTCTCTTTTTGCTCTCCGGCAGGCCGGCTGTACGGGCGTAGTAACCGCCCTGCACCAGCTGCCCGTCGGGTCAGTATGGAGCCAAGACGACATTCGGGCCCGCCAGCAGCTGATTGAAGCCGATAATGACCGGTACGCACCCCTGCACTGGGCCGTGGTGGAAAGCCTGCCCGTGCACGAGGATATAAAGAAAGGACGGCCGGCCCGTGCCGAGTACATCCGCAACTACCAGCAGAGTCTGCGTAACCTGGCTGCCTGTGGCATCCGCACCGTGTGCTACAACTTTATGCCGGTGCTGGACTGGTCGCGCACCAACCTGACCTACGAGATGCCCGACGGCTCGCGGGCCCTGCGCTTTGTGTGGGAAGACTTCGCCCTCTTTGACCTCTGCATTCTGCGCCGCCCGGGTGCCGAAGCAGACTACGAGCCCGAGGTAGCCGCTGCCGCCCGCGCTAAGTTCGCTACCCTGACCCCGGAAGAAATTACTACCCTCACCAACGTGGTGCTGCTGGGCCTGCCCGGCTCCGAAGAGGCGTTTGAGCTGAACGGCTTTCAGGAGCTGCTGAATGAGTACGCCACTATTGATGCTGATGCCCTGCGCGAAAACCTGTACTACTTCCTCCGGGAGGTAGGCCCGGTAGCCGAAGAGGTGGGCATTGGCCTCTGCATTCACCCCGATGACCCGCCTTTCCCGCTGCTGGGCCTGCCCCGGGTAGTAAGCACCGAAGCCGACCTGGCAGGCCTGCTGCAGGCCTACGACTCGCCGGCCAATGGCCTGACCTTTTGCACTGGTTCCCTGGGCGTGCGGCCCGATAACGATCTGCCCGGTATTGTGCGGCGCCTCGGGAACCGCATTCACTTTGTGCACCTGCGCGCCACCAAGCGCGAGGAAAACCCGCGCAACTTCCACGAGGCCGACCACCTGGAGGGCGACGTGGATATGTACGCGGTGGTGCAGGAGCTGGTGCGCGAAGAGCTGCGCCGGGCCCGCACCGGCGGAGGCAACCCCAGCTTGCCCATGCGCCCCGACCACGGCCACCAGATGCTCGACGACCTGGAAAAGCGCACCTACCCCGGGTACTCCGCCATTGGCCGCCTGCGCGGGCTGGCCGAACTTCGGGGGCTGGAGCTCGGCATTCGCCGCAACCTGGAGGCCTCCGAAGAAAATGCTTCCGCTCAGCTCTCCGACGAGGCCCACGCCACCCGCTTTGTTTAGCCCACGCCGCCCTACCCAACCTCGACCTTTCTACCCTTTCCTGCGCATGCTACCCCGCTTTTTTCTGCTACTCGCGCTGCTTTGTTTCGGTACCGTCCTTCCGGGGCGCGCCGATGACGGCTACCGTTTGTGGCTGAAGTATGACGAACTGCCCGAAGCCGGTCTGCGCAAGGCCTGGCAGGCGCAGGCCCGGGGTATTGTAGTGGAATCCAATGCAACCCCCACCCTGCAAACCGCCGCGCACGAGCTGCAACTCGGGCTGCAAGGACTGCTGGGGCGCCCGGTGCCGATAGGGGCGGCGCCGGGCGGTAGGGGTAGCATTCGGTTGCGCGTAGCCCCGGACCCTGCTCTGGGCCGGGAAGGCTACCGCATCACAAGCCAGAAAAACGGGCTGGAAATTACCGGCCCCACCGATGCCGCCGTGCTCTACGGCTGCTTTGCCCTGCTGCGGCAGGTGCAAACCGGGCAGCTGCCCGACAAACTCAGCCTGAGCAGCCAGCCCCGCATTCAGTACCGCCTGCTCAACCACTGGGATAACGCCAACGGCACCGTGGAGCGTGGCTACGCCGGCTCTTCCATCTGGAAGTGGCTGGAGCTGCCCGACCGCCTCGACCCGCGCTACCAGGACTACGCCCGCGCCAATGCTTCCATCGGCCTGAATGGGGTAGTACTCAATAACGTAAACGCCAGCGCCCGCTACCTCACGGCCGAGTACCTGCAAAAGGTAGCCGCCCTGGCAGGCGTAATGCGCCCTTACGGCATCCGGGTGTATCTCTCGGTGTTCTGGGCCGCGCCCAAAGTAATCGGGGGCCTACCCACCTCCGACCCCCTGGACCCTAAGGTGCAGCAGTGGTGGAAAGCCAAAACCGACGAAATCTACAAGACCATTCCCGACTTCGGGGGCTTTCTGGTAAAGGCCAACTCCGAAGGCGAACCTGGCCCGCAAGACTATGGCCGCAACCACGCTGATGGCGCCAACATGCTGGCCACGGCCCTGGGCACCCACGATGGGGTAGTAATGTGGCGGGCCTTCGTGTACAAAGCCAACTCCAAAGGCGACCGGTTCAAGGAAGCCTACGAAGAGTTTCAGCCTCTAGATGGCAAGTTCAACCCCAAAGTGCTGGTGCAGGTAAAAAACGGCCCGATTGACTTCCAGTCGCGGGAGCCGTTCCACCCGCTGTTTGGGGCCATGCCGCGCACCCCGCTGGTGTTGGAGGTGCAGCTAACCCAGGAGTATCTGGGCTTCGCTACCCACCTTGTGTACCTGGGCCCGCTGATTAAAGAGTGCCTTGAGGCCGATACCCACGCCCAGGGCTCTGGCTCTACGGTGGCCAAGGTGGTAGATGGTACTCTGGAAAAGCACAACCTCAGCGGTATTGCGGGGGTAGCCAACATCGGCTCCGACCGTAACTGGACCGGCCACCCGGTGGGGCAAGCCAACTGGTACGCCTACGGCCGCCTGGCCTGGGATCATACGCTCAGCTCCGAGGCCATTGCCGATGAGTGGACCAAAATGACCGTGACGCGCGAGCCCAAAGCCGTGGCCAGCGTTACGCAGGTCCTGAATCAGTCGCGCGATGTTTACGTACGCTATACCACGCCGCTGGGTTTGCACCACATCATGGGTCAGAGCATTCACTACGGCCCTGAGCCTTGGCTGGAGAAAAGCGCCCGCCCCGACTGGACCTCCGTGTACTACCACAAGGCCGATGCCGAGGGCCTCGGTTTCAACCGCACCGCTAGCGGCTCCAACGCCCTGAGCCTGTACGCCCCCGGCGCCCGTCAGGTGTGGAGCAACCCGGCCACCTGCCCGCCCGACTACCTGCTCTGGTTCCATCATGTGGGCTGGGGGCAGCAGCTCAGCACCGGCCGCACCCTCTGGGACGAGCTAACCACCCGCTACTACACCGGCGCCGACTCCGTGCTTTGGATGCAGCAGCAGTGGGAGCAGGCCAAGCCGGCTGTGGACCCCGAGCTGCACGCCGATGTAGCCGCCCGCCTGCGCATTCAGCACCGTGAGGCCCTGTGGTGGCGCGATGCCTGCGTGCTCTACTTCCAGACCTACGCCAAGCGGCCCCTGCCCCCCGGCCTCCCGCCGCCTACCCGCCCCCTGGCCGAAATCAAGGAGCTGGTGGATATCTACCAGCTGCGCTAACCCCTTACAAGACAGTCCTATTCTTTCTCGCATGGCACACATCCAGTCCTTTGTTTCTCCGCATACCCAAACCAACGGGCAGCACCAGCCGGGCACCTTTTCCCTGGAAGGGAAGCTGGCCCTCGTGACGGGCGGCGGTACCGGTATCGGGCTGGAAATTGCCCGGTGCATGGCTACGGCCGGCGCTACCGTCATCATCACGGGCCGCCGCGAGGCCGTGCTTCAGGAGGCCGTAGCCGACCTGGGCCCCTCGGTGCACTACCTCACCAACGACGTGTGCGCCCTGGATACCCTGGAAGACCTGGTGGAGCAGATTGAAACCGCCCACGGCCCCTTGGATATTCTGGTCAACAACGCCGGCATCAACATGAAGAAGCCGGCCCTGGATGTAACCGACGAGGAGTTCAGCCGCATCATTCACACCAACCTGAATGCCGTGTTTGCCCTGACCAGGGTGTGCGCCAAGCGCATGGTGGAGCGCAAAAGCGGCGTTATTCTGATGATTTCCTCCATGGCTGCCTACTACGGCATCGATAGGGTAGTGGCTTACGCTGCTTCTAAGTCGGCGGTAGAGGGCATGGTGAAGGTGCTGGCCTCGGAGTTCTCCAAGCACAATGTGCGCGTGAATGCCATTGCTCCCGGCTTCATCGAAACGGAAATGAGCCGCACGGCCATGAACTCTGACCCCGACCGCCGTGACCGGGCTATGCGCCGCACGCCCATGGGCAAGTTCGGCCAACCCTCTGACATCGGCCACGCGGCCGTGTTCCTGGCCTCCGAGGGGGCCCGCTACATCACCGGCGCTTCCTTACCCGTCGATGGTGGTAATTCCATCGGTTTTTAACTTCTGCTGCGGCGGATAACCTGCAACATCCCACACTTTTAAAGTTCCCACTCCTCATGCAATCAACTATACGAAAATCGGCCCTTGGGCTGGGTTGGCCGCTGATGCTTGCTGCTGGCCTGCCGCTGACTGGCGCGCTGCTTGCCCCTACGCAGGTACAAGCGCAAACTGCCCGCACCATTACGGGCCGCGTAACCGACCAGGCTACCGGCGAGGGTATCCCGGGCGTAACGGTGCTGGTGAAAGGCACCTCGGCCGGCGCCTCTACCGGCACCGACGGCTCCTTTACCGTGCAAGCTCCCGCCCAGGGCAACACTCTGGTGTTCTCGGCTATCGGCTACGTGTCGGTAGAGCGGCCGATCGGCTCAAACACGACCTTCAACGTTACGCTCTCCACCGATGCCAAAGCCCTGAATGAGGTAGTGGTAGTAGGCTACGGCGTACAGAAGAAAAGCCAGGTAACGGGCGCAATTTCCTCCGTGGATGAGCAGAGCCTGCGCGACGTGCCGGTGGCCAACGTGGGCCAGGCCCTGCAGGGCCGCGCGGCCGGCGTGAACATTTCGAGCTCCAGCAACACCCCCGGCCAGAACCCGGTGATCCGCATCCGTGGCAACCGCTCGTTCTCGGGCTCCAACGACCCGCTGCTGGTCGTGGACGGGGTACCGTACGATGGCAGCCTCAACGACCTGAACCCCGACGACATCGTGTCGCTGGAAGTGCTGAAAGATGCCTCTTCCACGGCCATTTACGGGGCCCGCGGCGCCAACGGTGTTATTCTAATTTCGACGCGGCGCGGCAAAAACGGCCCGACGCGCGTTACTTACAGCGGCTACTACGGCGTGAAGCAGGCGCGCGAGTTCGACCTGCAGAATGGGCAGGAGTTCTACGATTTCCGCCTGCGCGCCTACCGGGCCCGCAACCCCACCTTCGACCCGGTAGCTACGCCCACCTTCCTGACTCAGGGCGAGCGGGACAACCTGGCCGCCGGCCGCTTCACCGACTACCAGGACCTGCTGATTCAGAAGGGGCGCCTGCAGAACCACGCCCTGGGCATGTCGGGCGGTAATGAACAGACCCAGTACTCGGCCTCACTGGGCTACTACGACGAAACGGGCGTGGTGCCGGTGCAGCAGTTTCAGCGCTTCTCGCTGCGCGGCACCCTGGACCAGCAGATTGGCAAGCGGGTGAAAATCGGCTTCAACACGCTGAATACCTACATTCAGCAGGACGACCCGAACCTGAACATCATCAACTCGATTCTGACGGGCAGCCCGCTGGCCTCGCCCTACGATGCCAACGGCCTGCCGATTCTGTTCCCGAACACCGATACGGCCCTGCCCAACCCGCTGACGTACTACGTTGAAGATGCCCATAAGGAGCAGAACCGCCGGCTGCGCAGCTTCAACAGCCTCTACGGCCAGGTCAACATCCTCAAGGGCCTGGACTACCGCCTGAACGTGGGCCTGGATTTCCGGTCCGAAACGGGTGGCAACTTCTTTGCTACCGGCACGCCGGCCCGCGGCACGGGCGTCAACCAGGCTGGGCGCTCCGGCAACACGGCCTCCAACATTCTACTGGAAAACCTGCTGCTCTACAACCGCACCTTCGCCGACAAGCACGACGTGAACTTCACGGGCCTGTACAGCATCCAGGATTTCCGCACCGACAACTTCTCGGCCACGGTGCAGGATTTGCCCACCAACTACCAGCTCTACAACAACCTGGGCGCGGGTAAGCCGGTGACCTCCACGAGCGGTTTTAGCCGCTGGGACATCATCTCCTACATGGGCCGCCTGAACTACGCCTTCGACAACCGCTACTCCGCCACCGTGACCATGCGCGTCGATGGCTCATCGCGCCTGTCGCCGGGCAACAAGTACAAGGCCTTCCCCTCGGCGGCCGTGGCCTGGAACATTGCCAACGAAGGCTTTATTCAGGACCAGAGCTGGGTGAGCGGCCTGAAGCTGCGCGCCAGCATCGGCCGCGTGGGCAGCACGGCCATCAACCCCTACCAGACCCTCGGCTCGCTGAACACCGGCCTCGGCAACGGCAACTACACCTACGGCTCCACCGGCGCGGTAGGGGTGGTGCCGGGCAGCATTCCGAACAACGACCTGGGCTGGGAATACACCACTACCACCAACTTCGGGCTGGACTTCGGCTTCTTCGACAACCGCGTGAGCGGCTCGGTAGAGTTGTACCAGCAGCGCACCAGCGACCTGCTGCTGCCCTTCGCGCTGCCGGGCTCCAGCGGCTACACCTCGGTGCTCGTGAATGCGGGCAAAACCCAGAACCGTGGCCTGGAAATTACGCTCTCGACCATCAACATGCGTACCGGCGGCGACCGGGGCTTTGAGTGGATTACGGACTGGAACTTCACGGTGAACCGCGAGAAAGTGCTGGACCTGAACCGCTACAACGAAAACGGCGACCCTATCGACGACCTGGCTAACCAGCGCTTCATCGGCCAGCCGCTGTACGTTATCTACGACTACAAAAAAACCGGTATCTGGCAGCTGGGCGAAGAGTCGCAAGCGGCCCGCTACGGCACGCTGCCCGGCCAGATCAAGTTTGAGGACGTGAACAACGACGGCCGCATCGACGCCGCCGACCGCCAGATCATCGGCTCGCGCCAGCCCAAGTTTGAGGCCGGCCTGACCAACCGCTTCAAGTACAAAGGCTTCGATCTGACGGCCGTGGCCCTCACCCGCGTGGGCGCCACCATCGTCGATCCGCTGCTGTTCGGCCCCTCGTACTTTACCACCTTCGACGGCCGCCGCAACCAGATCAATCTGGACTACTGGACGCCGCAGAACCCTACCAACAACTTCCCGCAGCCGGTGCAGGGCATCGGCGACTACCAGACCGACAGCCGCGTGCTGGGCTACGTAAGCGGCACCTTCGTCAAGGTGCGCAGCATTGATCTGGGCTACGCGCTGCCGAGCAGCCTGTTCAGCAAGGTGAAAATGAGCACGGCCCGCATCTACGTGCAGGTGCAGAACCCCTTCATCTGGTCGCCGGTGGACGTGTATAAGAAGAACAAGGCCATTGACCCGGATGCGCTGTCGTACTCGTCGCGCTTCAACAACGCCAACTCCAGCCAGGGCGGCATCGAATTCACGGACGGCAACCCGTCTAACGGCAATGCCGGGGTAGCAGGCCGCGGGGTGTCTTACCCGGCTACGCGCGCCTTCATTGTGGGCCTGAATCTGGGCTTCTAACTACTGATTGTGGGCCGGCGGGCCGGGAGCTGCCTCGGTTTCCGGCCGCCTTTCTCACCTCCTTTTCAACGATTCAACCGGCGCCGCGGCGCTACTTTATATGAAAAAGTCTTTTCTTGCACTTCTGGGACTTGCTCTGCTCGTGTCCGTTAGCGGGTGCGAAGATCTTCTGGAAGAAGATCCCCAATCCGTTCTGGTACCGTCGTTTCTGGGAACTCCGCAGGGCGTGGAGGCCGGCCTGACCGGCGTGTACGCCGGCCACCGCAACATCTACGGCAACGAGCAGGCCATGTACATGGCCGTGACGGGTACCGATGAGTTCATGCGCGGCATTGCCGACCAGGATGGCTTTCACGAGTATGCCCGCGGCCTGAACTTCGGGCCCTCGGCCGGCGTGGTAACCAACCAGTGGAACAACTACTACCAGTACATCAACGGGGCCAACGGCGTGCTGAAATACGCCGCCACGGTGCAGGGCATTCCGGCGGCCCGCGTGCAGCAGATTGTGGCCGAAACCAAAGTGCTGCGCGCCCACTACTACTTCCTGCTGGTGCAGCAGTGGGGCGACGTGCCGCTGCAGCTCGAATTCCGCGATACGCCTACCACCGACATTGCGCGCACGCCCATTGCCGACGTTTACAACGCCATTATTGCGGACCTGACGGATGCGCTGGCCAACATTGCCAACACACCGGGCCAGCCCGGCCGCGTGTCGCGCGCCACGGCCCTGCACATTCTGGCCAAAGTGTACCTGACCCGCGCCACCTCCACGGCCAAGCAGGCCGACGACTACGCCAAGGCCGCGCAGTACGCCGAGGAGCTGATCAACAACCGCACGCGCTACGGCAAAAACCTGGAAGCCGACCCCGCCCGCGTGTTTGCCGACCAGAACGAAAACGGCCCCGAGGTGCTGATGAACGTGCAGTACAGCACCGACCCAACCTTCACGCAGACCAGCGAGCAGAACTACTTCAACGGCGGCAACGCTTCCAGCTTCTTCTACCGCAGCCGCTACGAGCAGGGCATCCCGAACATGGTGCGCGACCTGAAGAACGGCCGGCCATTTGCCCGGTTCGTGCCCACGCCCTACCTGCTCAACTCCTACAACATGCCCGGCGAAGCTGGCCGGACCCTGCGCACCACCGACACGCGCTTCAACAAGTGGTTCACGACCACCTGGTACGTCAACTCGCCGGGCGCGGCCAGTGGCAGCACTGCCGCCATCATCGGCGACACCTCGCTCTGGTACCCCAGCTACGAGCTGCCGGCCGCCGTACTGGCGCGCATCGCCGCCCGCCGCCCGGTGCCTTACCGGGTAATCCAGCCCAGCCAGCACACCCGCGAGTACTACCCCGTGATGAACAAGTACGACGACGTGCGCCGGGCCAGCACCAACGCGCCCTCAGTTCGTCCCTTCATCGTGTACCGCTTGGCTGAAACCTACCTGATTGCCGCCGAGGCCAACATGTACCTCAACAACATGACCAAGGCCGTCGACTTCATCAATACGGTGCGGGTGCGGGCTGCGGCGCCGGGCAAGGAAGCCCAGATGCGCATCACGGCCAGCCAGCTCAACATCGACTTCATTCTGGATGAGCGCACCCGCGAGCTGGGCGGCGAGGTGATGCGCTGGATGGACCTGACCCGCACCGGCAAGCTGGTGGAGCGGGTGAAAACCAACCCCGTAACCCGCGTGCCGGCCACCGTCAATAAGACCGTGCCCGTGAATGGCATCAGCGGCACCTACGGCTCCGACGCGGCGGCCAACATCCAGCCCTACCACGTGCTCCGTCCGATTCCGCAGCAGGACATTGACCGGACCGGCGGTAAGATTACCCAGAACCCCGGCTATTAATTGCCGCCAGGACAGAAGCCGTGGTTTTCCGCAAGGAAGCTACGGCTTCTTCTTCTGGTACCTTGCTCATCTTCCTCAGTCACGCACATATCCTCATGAAGCTGATTTCCAATATCCTGTTCGTAGCAACCGCACTGCTCAGCCACGCGGCCGTAGCCCAGGTCCGGTTGCCACGATTGGTTAGCAACGGAATGGTGCTCCAGCGGGATACGAAGCTGACCCTCTGGGGCTGGGCTGCCCAGGGTGAGAAGGTCGCCCTGACCTTCCGCAACAAAACCTACACCGCCACCACCGGCCCCGCCGGCAAGTGGACCATAACGCTGCCGGCTCAAGCAGCCGGCGGGCCCTACACCATGCGGTTCAAGGCCTCAAACCAGGTAGAACTGACTGATGTGCTGGTAGGCGACGTGTGGCTGCTCTCGGGGCAGTCGAACATGGAAACGCCCATGTCGCGCCTGCGCGACAAGTTTCCGGAGGCCATTGCCCAGGCTGCCAACCCGCGCATCCGGCAGTTTGAGGTGCCCATGACCTCTACCCTGCAGAAGCCCCGCACCGACGTGGCCGGCGGCAAATGGGTAGCCGCCGACCCGCAGACGGTGCTGCAGTTCTCGGCGGTAGGCTACTTCTTCGCCAAGGAAATTAACGCCAAGTACCAGGTGCCGGTGGGCCTCATCAAGGATGCTGTGGGTGGCTCGCCTGCCGAAGCCTGGCTGAGCGCCGACGCCCTGCGCCAGTTCCCGAACTACGTGCAGCAGGCCGATAAGTACCGCGACAGCACCCAGGTAGCCGGGCAGCGGCAGCGCGAAGGCGCGGCCGTAGCCGGCTGGTACCAGCGCCTCTACCAGGCCGACCAGGGCGAGGTCCGCGGCCAGCAAAAATGGTCGGAACCGGCCTACGATGCCCGCGACTGGCGCACCATGGGCGTGCCCGGCTACTGGGCCGACCAGACTCCGCTGGGCCTGGTGAATGGTGTGGTGTGGTTCCGGAAAGAGGTAGAGGTGCCCGCCAGCATGGTAGGGCAGCCTGCCCGCCTGGAGCTGGGCACCCTCGTCGATGCCGACTCTACCTACATCAACGGGCAGTTGGTGGGCACCACCGGCTACCAGTATCCGCCCCGCAAATACGAAGTGAAGCCCGGTGTGCTGAAGGCCGGCAAAAACGTGGTAATCGTGCGCCTGATCAGCAACGGGGGCCGTGGCGGCTTCACGCCCGACAAAAAATACGAGCTGCGGGCCGGTGAGCAGAACCTGGATCTGCGCGGGCCCTGGCAGTACAGGCTGGGCGCCGCGCTGTCGCCTACACCCGGCACAACGCCCTTTCAGTTTCAGCCCGGTGCCCTGTTTAATGGTATGATTGCCCCAGTGCTGCCCTATGCCCTCAAGGGCGTGCTCTGGTACCAGGGCGAGAGCAACGCCGGCCGCCCCCAGGACTACCAAGCCCTGATGACCGGCCTGATCAGTGACTGGCGCGCCCAGTTCCGGCGGCCCGACCTGCCGTTTCTATACGTGCAACTGGCCAATTTCATGGTGACGAGGCCGGAGCCCGGCGAGAGTGGCTGGGCCGAAGTACGCGACGCCCAGCGCCGCACCCTGGCTGTGCCGCGCACCGCCATGGCCGTGGCTACGGATGTGGGCGAGTGGAACGACATTCACCCCCTGGACAAGCAAACCGTGGGGCACCGCCTGGCGCTGGCGGCGCAGCAGGTAGCCTACGGCGAGAAAAAAGTAGTAGCCTCGGGGCCGCTCTACCAGTCCATGCAGGTTAGCGGCAACCAGGTGACGCTGAGCTTTTCGGGTATCGGGGGCGGCTTGGCGGCCCAAGGCGGCGGTGCGCTGAAGCACTTCGCCGTGGCCGGGTCCGACAAGAAATTCGTGTGGGCCCAGGCCCGGATTGAAGGCGACAAGGTGGTGGTTTGGAGCGATGCCGTGCCTACTCCCGTGGCCGTGCGCTACGCCTGGGCCGATAACCCAGAGGGCGCCAACCTCTACAACAAGGAAGGACTACCCGCTTCGCCGTTTCAGGCCAGCGTGCCAGTAACCGCACCGGCTCAATAACTGCCCTTTTGCTGCTTCTAAAGTCTTTCTTCCGAAGCAACCCTACCTACCCGTCGGCTCCCCAGGCTGACGTCCGCACCTACCCGTACTATGCCGCTTTGTTAGGTCCCGAGTTTTCGGGGCCTCAGGGCGTTGCGTTTCCTGACTCCTCCTTTCCCACCCTATGAAGAAACATCTGCTCCTATCGGGGGTGCTGGCCTGCCTGAGCTTGCCCACGGTACAGGCCCAGCAGGCTCCGGCCGCTTACCTCGACCCCTCCAAGCCCGTGAACGTGCGGGTACGGGACCTGATTTCGCGCCTCACCCTGGAGGAAAAGGCCGATCAGATGATGTACAACAGCAAGGCCATTGAGCGGCTGAACATCCCGGCCTACAACTGGTGGAACGAGGCCCTGCACGGGGTAGGGCGGGCGGGTGCCGCTACGGTGTTCCCGCAGGCCATCGGGCTGGGCGCTACTTTCGACGACGACCTGGCCCTGCGTGTGTCCACGGCTATTTCCGATGAGGCCCGCGCCATGTACAACGCCTCCGTGGCCAAGGGCTACCGCCAGCAGTACAGCGGCCTCACGTTCTGGACGCCCAACATCAACATCTTCCGCGACCCGCGTTGGGGTAGGGGCCAGGAAACCTACGGCGAGGACCCGACCCTGACGGGGCGCCTGGGGGTAGCGTTTGTGAAAGGTTTGCAGGGCCCTGACCCCCAGCACCTGAAAGTAGCGGCCTGCGCCAAGCACTTTGCCGTGCACAGTGGCCCCGAGAAGCTGCGCCATGAGTTCAACGCCGTGGCCTCGCCCCAGGATTTGCGGGAAACCTATCTGCCGGCCTTTAAGCAGCTGGTAGATGCCGATGTGGAAGCCGTAATGTGCGCCTACAACGCCACCAACGGGGAGCCCTGCTGCGGCAACCAGTACCTGCTGCAGGATGTGCTGCGCAAGCAGTGGAGCTTTAAGGGCCACATCGTGTCGGACTGCTGGGCGCTGGTGGACTTCTACAAGGGTCACAACGTGGTGAAAACGCCCGCCGAGGCCGCCGCTCTGGCCCTGGAGCGCGGCGTAAACCTGAACTGCGGCAGCGTGTACCCGTCCTTGCCCGAGGCGGTGCAGAAAGGGCTGACCACGGAGGCCAAGATGGACAGCTCCCTGGCCATTCTGCTGCGCACCAAGTTCAAGCTGGGTTTGTTTGACGCCCCCGGCAGCAGCCCCTACGACAAGCTGGGCGCCGAGGTCATCAACAGCCCCCAGCACCGCGCCCTGGCCCGCGAGGCCGCCCAGAAGTCCATTGTGCTGCTGAAAAACAACGGCGTGCTACCCCTGCGCAACGACCTAGCCAAGTACTTCGTGACGGGTCCCAACGCCGCCAACCTCGACGCGCTGCTGGGCAACTACTACGGCGTCAACCCCGAGATGAAAACTATTCTGGAGGGTCTGGTGGCCGGGGTGAGTCCCGCCAGCCAGATGCAGTACCGTCCCGGCGCCTTGCTCGACCGCCCCAACCAGAACGGCGTGGACTGGGTGAGCGGCACGGCCCGCACCTCGGATGCTACGTTTGTAGTGCTGGGCATTACGGGGCTGCTGGAAGGAGAGGAGGGCGAGTCCATTGCCTCTCCCTCATTCGGCGACCGGCTCGACTACAACCTGCCCCAGAACCAGATTGATTTCCTGCGTGGCCTGCGCAAAAACAACACCCAGCCCATCGTAGCCATCATTACTGGCGGCAGCCCCATGAACCTCTCGGAGGTGCACGAACTGGCCGATGCCGTGGTGCTGGCCTGGTACCCCGGTCAGGAAGGCGGCAACGCCGTGGCCGACATCGTGTTCGGGAAAGTGTCGCCCTCGGGCAAGCTGCCCATCACCTTCCCCAAGAGCCTCGACCAGCTGCCCGCCTACGAAAGCTACGGCATGCTGGGTCGCACCTACCGCTACATGAGCCAGGAGCCCATGTACCCCTTTGGCTACGGCCTGAGCTACGCCAAATTTGAGTACTCCGGCCTGAAGCTGCCCAAGAAAGCAGCCCGGAACAAGCCGGTAGAAGTAGAAGCCACCGTGCGCAACACTGGCAAAGTAGCCGGTGAGGAAGTGGTGCAGCTCTACCTCACCCATACCCCTCGACAGGGCCAGCAGATTCCGCGCTACGCCCTCAAACACTTCCGCCGCGTGCAGCTTCAGCCCGGCGCCAGCGCCACCATCAAGTTCACCCTCACCCCCGAGCAGCTGGCCCTCATCGACGCCCAGGGCAAATCGGTAGCGCCCACCGCCCCCGTGACCATTGCCGTGGGCGGCTCCCTACCCTCTGCGCGCAGCCAAACCCTCGGGGCCAGCAAGCCGGCCACGGCGGTGTTGGCGGTTAAGTAATTTCTGGTTCGCCTACCTCCTGTCTTCTCTTCGAGGGGCTAAAAGCTGGAAGTATAAGCTGACTTCTCGGCTGGAGGGGGGAGGGAAAGATAAGCCAGAATGATGCTGAAACTAGTTCCCCTATCCTTTTCCGGAGAGGGGCCAAGGGAAGCCGATTGATTTTCCTACCCCTCCAGTAGCTCCCAACCACAGCCCAGCCAGGCTCCCACATTGCCTGCCGGGGCTGCTTTTAAACACCCACTTTTCCCATTTATCATGTTCAAAACCTCTACTCTTTTTGCCGGAGCGCTACTCGCTCTCCTCGGCAATGGGGCCGCCTGGGCGCAGAATGCGCCCGTGGTGCAGCAGGCCGAAACCGGCACCTTGGGCGCCGACTGGAACACTGCCACTCAGGCCGACGTGCAGTACGTGACCGTGAAGCCCACGGCTACGATTAACAGCCAGAACCCCGGCACGGCCGCGCGCGTCATCACCTACTCCGTAACGTTCCCCGGCGCCGGCGCCTACGACCTCTACGCCCGTGTGCGGGTAGGACCCGCCACCGCCAACGACGACAGTTTCTACTACGGTAATGGCTTCGGGACCAAGCAGGTCGATGCTGACGCCGACTGGATTACCGTCAACCAGCTGAACTCCGTGGGCTACACCAGCGGCAACATTGCCGTGGACGGAGCCGGCGGGGCAACCAATGGCGTCTGGAAGTGGATTAACCTCTCAAAATTCAACGGGGGCGAGGCGCCCATCAACTTCACAGTAGCAGCCGGCAGCCTGACCCAGACCTTTCAGATTGGGGCCCGGGAAGACGGCCTGGACATTGACAAGCTGGTATTTGGCGCTACGGGCCTCCACTTCACCGTGGCTAACCTCGATGCCGGCGCCCAGGGCTCTACTACCGCCCCGGTTACCTTTATTCCCAAAGGTCCGGTGCTAGCGGCCGGTAAGTCGAAGTTCCTGGGCGGGGTGTACAGCCAGCCCCAGAAGCCTTTCTTCAACGCCTACTTCAACCAGGTAACGCCGGAAAACGCCGGCAAGTGGGGCAGCGTGGAAGGCACCCGTAACCAGATGAACTGGACCGAGCTGGACTCGGCCTACGCTCTGGCCAAGACTAAGGGCTACCCCTTCAAGATGCACACCCTCATCTGGGGGCAGCAGCAGCCGGTCTGGATTGAAAACCTGCCCGCTGCCGAGCAGCTGGCCGAAATCAACGAGTGGTTTGCGGCCGTGGCCCAGCGCTACCCCGACCTCGACCAGATTGAGGTCGTGAACGAAGCTACCAACGACCTGCCCCTGAACGGCTCCACTGGCAACAACGGCCCCAACACCCCCGGCAGCGGCGCCGGCAACTACTACGAAGCCCTGGGTGGGGCCGGCGCCACCGGCTGGGACTGGGTAATCAAGTCGTTTCAGCTGGCCCGGCAATACTTCCCCAAGGCCCAGCTCATGATCAACGACTACGGCGTAATCACCAGCAGCGGTAGCGCCCAGCGCTACCTCGGCATCATCAACCTGCTCAAGGAGCGCAACCTGGTGGACGGGGTAGGCATTCAGGGTCACGCCTTCGAGACCCGTAACATCCCGGCCGCTACTCTGCAGGCCAACCTCGATGTGCTGGCTTCGGCCGGCAAGCCGCTTTATATTACGGAGCTGGACATTGATGGTGTAAACTCCTCGAACCAGCTTGACGATGCCGTGCAGTTGGCCGAGTACCAGCGCGTATTCCCCACCCTCTGGACGCACCCGGCCGTGAAGGGCGTGACCCTGTGGGGCTACCGTCCCGGCCACTGGCGCACGGCCCAGGGCGCCTACCTCGCCAACGCCGACAACACCGAGCGCTCGGCGCTGGCCTGGCTGCGCACCTACGTGCAGGCCACCGTGCTCAGCAGCAAAGCCGCCCAAGCCTCCAAGGTGCGGGTGTACCCCAACCCCGCCACCCATGGCCGCATTACCCTCAGCGGCCTGAGCAAAGCCGCGCAGGTGCGGGTACTGGATCTGCAGGGCCGGGTAGTACAACAGTTGAGCGCCAAAGCCCTGCCTACCCAGGAGCTGCAGCTGGCAGTAGCCCCCGGTTTGTATGTAGTGCAGGTAGAGGAGAGTGGGCAATTACTTTCTTATAAAGTAGTTCTCCAGTAGCATAGAGCGGCTTTAGCACCTGGTTTCCGGTTAAATAGAACTATCACGAACAAGGCGCGTAGTGCAGATAGTGCGCTACGCGCCTTGTTCGTTTTACTATTCGAAGATATTCTACGAAAATAAAATTATTGCTTGCTGCCTATCGGAACCGTTTTCGGAAACGTTTTCGGTATTTTTATTTGAAAATAAGCCTGTTACAAGGGTTTTGATAGTATCTTCTGGAAAAGCTGTTGCTGTATATTCGAATACTAAACCCTGGAAGTGGTCTTTTAGCGGCGACAGGCAACAAGCTGGTATAGGTAGTTGCGGTAGTGGCTAAAATTGAATATTTCCAAGCGTTGCTGATCTGTGGTCCGCTGCCTAGCGGACCCTGGCTTCCCACTGGGCTACCCCGGTAGCTCCCCTGAACTCCCACCCATGAACTACCTGCTCGGGTACGATATCGGCAGCTCCTCCATTAAAGTAGCCCTGCTCGATGCCGATTCTGGCCGCTGCCTGGCCAGCGTCACCTCTCCTAAAAAGGAAATGGAAATACTGGCGCCGCTGGCCAGCTGGGCCGAGCAGCGCCCGGAGCGGTGGTGGCAGGAGGTAGTAAATGCTACCCACGAGCTAAAGCAGACCTACGGCTTCGATGCCACGCAGGTAGCCGGTATCGGCATTACCTACCAGATGCACGGCCTGATACTGGTAGATAAGAACGGCAAGGTGCTGCGCCCCGCCATTATCTGGTGCGACAGCCGCGCCGTGGAGTACGGCAACCAGGCCTTCGAGGGCCTGGGAGAGGAGTACTGCCTGCAGAACCTGCTGAACTCGCCCGGCAACTTCACAGCTTCCAAGCTCAAGTGGGTAAAGGAAAACGAGCCGGCCATTTTCGAGCAGATCCACAAAATTCAGCTGCCCGGCGACTTTATTGCCTTTCAGATGACCGGCCGCCTGTGCACCACGGTGTCGGGTTTATCGGAAGGGGTGTTCTGGAACTTCCGGGAGCAGGCCATTGCCCAGGACTTGCTGGATTTCTACGGCATCAGCCGCGACCTGCTGCCCGAGGTAGTGGATACCTTCGCCGAGCAGGGCCGCTTGACACCTGAGGCCGCCCAGGAGCTGGGCCTGCACGCCGGCACGCCCATTGCCTACCGCGCCGGCGACCAGCCCAACAACGCCTTCTCTCTCAACGTGCTGCAGCCCGGCGAAATTGCCGCTACGGCCGGCACCTCGGGGGTAGTATATGGCATCAGCGACCAGCCCGTAGTAGATGCCCGCTCCCGCGTGAATGCCTTCGTGCACGTCAACAGCACTCCGGCTCAGCCCCGTAATGGCATGCTCTTGTGCGTAAACGGCACGGGCATTCTGAACAGCTGGCTCCGCAAGGTTGTGGGCGAGCTCCCTTACGACGAAATGAACCAGCTGGCGGCGCAAGCCCCGGTAGGAGCGGAGGGGCTGCAGTTCCTGCCCTTCGGCAACGGCGCCGAGCGAGTGCTGGAAAACCGCCCCACTACCGCCGAGCTGCGCGGCCTCAGCTTCAATATTCACGGCCGGAGCCATGTGCTGCGCGCCGCCCAGGAAGGCATCGTTTTCGCCCTAAACTACGGCATGGACATCATGCGAGAGTCGGGAGTGCAGGTGCGCAAGGTGCGCGCCGGCAACGCCAACATGTTCCTGAGCCCAGTGTTCCGCGAGGCCTTCGTGAACAGCGGCAACGTGGAGCTGGAGCTTTATAACACCGATGCGGCCCAGGGCGCGGCCCGTGGTGCCGGCATAGGGGTAGGGCTTTACGCCAGCCCCACAGAAGCCTTCACCGGGCTGGAGCGCATCCTGACCCTGGAGCCTACCCCTGCCCTGCAGGAGCAATACCACTCAGCTTATGCCCGCTGGCATGAGGCCCTCACCCAACAAATTCTTTCACCTACCACTACTTCCCACCATGTCGCTCAGCACGCTTTCTAAGACGGAGTACTTCAAGGGCATCGATACCATTAAGTTTGAAGGTCGTGAGTCGGACAACCCGCTCGCATTCAAATGGTACGATGAGAACCGCATTGTAGCCGGCAAGACGATGAAGGAGCACCTGCGCTTCGCCATTTCGTACTGGCACACCTTCACCGGCACCGGCGGTGACCCGTTTGGCCCCGGCACCAAGCAGTTTTCCTGGGATGCTAAAGGTGATATTCTGGGCCGTGCTCAGGACAAGATGGACGCTGCCTTCGAGTTCTTCACCAAGCTCGGCACCCCTTACTACTGCTTCCACGACATCGACCTGGTGGACGAAGGCTCTTCGCTGAGCGAGTACGAAAGCAACCTGCAGCGCATTGTAGAGTACGCCAAGCAGAAGCAGCAGGAAACCGGCATTAAGCTGCTGTGGGGCACGGCCAACGTGTTTTCGAACCCGCGCTACATGAACGGCGCTTCTACCAACCCCGATTTCGCAGTGGTAGCCCACGCCGGCACTCAGGTGCTGAATGCGCTGGACGCGACGATTGCTCTGAACGGCGAAAACTACGTGTTCTGGGGTGGCCGCGAAGGCTACATGACCCTGCTCAACACCAACATGAAGCGCGAACTGGAGCACATGGGTCGTTTCCTGACCATGGCCCGCGACTACGCCCGCAAGCAGGGCTTCCAGGGCAAGTTCTTCATTGAGCCCAAGCCCGCCGAGCCCACCAAGCACCAGTACGACTTCGACGCCGCTACCGTAATCGGCTTCCTGAAAGAGTACGGCCTGCAGGACGACTTCATGCTGAACCTGGAAGTAAACCACGCCACCCTGGCTGGCCACACCTTCCAGCACGAGCTGCAGGTAGCCGCCGACGCCAATATGCTGGGCTCTATGGACGCCAACCGTGGTGACTATCAGAACGGCTGGGATACCGACCAGTTCCCCAACAACCTAAATGAGCTGACCGAATCGATGCTCATCATTCTGGAGCACGGCGGCATCAAGCCCGGTGGCATCAACTTCGACGCCAAAACCCGCCGCAACTCCACCGACCTGGAGGATATTTTCGTGGCCCACATCGGCGGCATGGACACCTTCGCCCGCGCCCTGGTGGTAGCCAACGACATCCTGGAGAAGTCGGCTTACCGCAAGTTCCGCACCGAGCGCTACGCCTCGTTTGACTCGGGTGAGGGTGCTGCCTTCGAGAAAGGCCAGCTGACCCTGGAAGACCTGCGCCGCATTGCCCACGAGCACGGCGAGCCCACCCTGCGCAGCGGCAAGCAGGAGTGGCTGGAAAACATCATCAACCAGTACATCTAAGCGACTTTACAAACGAAACTGGCCGGCCTTCCTAAGGGCGTGGGAACCCAAGGGGGAAAGGTCGGCCAGGATCGTTTGTTGCTTGTACCGGAAAATACAGAACGTCGTGCTGAGCTTGTCGAACCGAAGGTCGGCATAGCCAAGCATCTCTACCGCTTCGCCGGGGTTTATCCCACCGAAGCCGGTAGAGATGCTTCGGCAAGCTCAGCATGACGTTTTTTTGTGCCCGACCTTTCCCACTGTTTCCTACCTCCCGCCCATGTCCCAACCTTTCTCCCTACCCCGCCTGTTGCGCCAAACCCTCGGCCTGGCTACTGGCCTGGTCCTGCTAACGGCTGCTCCAACAGAGGCCCAAACCATCCCCATAACCGTGCAGCCCGGCAACCCGAAAGTCGTCATCAGCAAGCACATTTACGGGCACTTTGCCGAGCACCTGGGCCGGTGTATTTACGACGGCTTTTGGGTAGATGAAAAGCTGAACGTACCCAAGCAGGGCCGCATCCGGATGGATATTGTGGAGGCCCTGCGCAAGATTAAGGTGCCCAACCTGCGCTGGCCCGGCGGCTGCTTTGCCGATACCTACCACTGGCGCGACGGGGTAGGGTCCGCGGCTCAGCGCCCCAAAATGCTGAACATGTGGTGGGGCAACAACCTGGAGGACAACTCCTTCGGGACCCACGAGTTCCTGGAGCTGTGCAAGCTGCTGGGCACCGAGCCCTACCTGGCGGCCAACGTAGGCAGCGGCACGGTGCAGGAAATGGCCGGCTGGATGGAGTACCTCAACTCTAACGACGATACGCCGCTGGTGCTGGAGCGCCGCAAAAACGGCCATCCTGAGCCGTATGGCGTGTCGTGGTGGGGCATTGGCAACGAAAGCTGGGGCTGCGGCGGCAACATGACGGCCGAGTACTACACCGATGTGTACAAGCGTTACGCCACCTTCGCCCACAGCTACCCCGCCTCGCCGCCGCTCAAGAAAATCGTGAGCGGGGCTAACGGCGACGATGCCCACTGGACGGAAACGTGCATGAAAAACATCCCGCTCAACCAGATGTGGGGCCTGACCCTGCACCAGTACACCCTGCCCACCGGTAGCTGGACGGGTAGTAAGGGCAAGGCCACCGGTTTCGATGAGCAGCAGTACTTCAACACCTTGCGCAACTGCCTGAAAATAGACGCCGTGGTCACCAAGCACGCCGCCATCATGGACAAGTACGACAAGGACAAGAAGGTAGCGCTGCTGGTGGACGAGTGGGGCGTATGGACCGACGTGGAACCGGGCACCAACCCCGGCCATCTGTACCAGCAAAACACCCTTCGCGATGCCCTGGTGGCCGGTACTACCCTCAACATCTTCAATAACCACGCCGACCGGGTGCGTGGGGCCAACCTGGCCCAGGCCGTGAACGTGCTGCAGGCCCTCGTCCTGACCGACAAGGAGCGGATGCTGCTCACGCCTACCTACCACGTCTTCGATCTGTACCAGGTGCACCAGGATGCCCAACTCCTGCCCCTGCAGTTTGCCAGCCCCGACTACGTGCTCAACGGCGAGAAGCTGCCGGCCCTGAACGCCTCCGCCTCGCGGGACAAGGCCGGCGTCGTGCACATTTCCCTGGTCAACCTCGACACGAAGAAAAGCCAGAAGCTGGAAACCGTCCTACCCGGCGTCAGCTGGAAAACTGTGTCGGGCCGCATCCTCACCTCCGGTAACGTGGCCGACCACAACACCTTCGACAAGCCCAACAACGTTAAGCTGGCCGCCTTCAACGGCGCCCGCAAGCGCGGCGACAAGCTCAGCGTGGAAGTGCCCCCGCAGTCGGTGCTGGTGCTGGAATTGAAGTAAGTATTTGTCGAGGCAGCGGCGGCGTGTGCCCGGCTGCTCCATCATTCAGAACCGATTTATGAAACCTCAGAAAGCACTCGTGTGCCTTGCGCTAGCCGGCCTTGGCCTCGGCTTTGGACCCAAGGCGGATCAGCCCTTGAAGGATGCCTTCAAAAAGGATTTCTACGTGGGCGCTGCCCTCAACAACCGCCAGATAAGCGGCCGTGATGCTAAGTCGATGGACCTGGTGAAGAAGCATTTCAACACCATCAGCCCCGAAAACCTGCTCAAGTGGGAGGCTGTGCACCCGAAACCGGACACGTACAACTTCAAGCCCGCCGACGACTACGTGGCCTTCGGGCAGCAAAACAAAATGTTCACGATTGGCCACACTCTGATGTGGCACCAGCAAACGCCCAAGTGGGTGTTTGAGGATGCTGAGGGCAAACCCGCCAGCCGGGAACTGCTGTTGAAGCGGCTGGAGGAGCACATTAACACGGTGGTGGGGCGCTACAAAGGCAAAATTGCGGGCTGGGACGTGGTAAACGAAGCCATCGACGACCAGCAGGGTGACCTGCGCAAAACCAAATGGTTGGAAATCCTCGGGGAGGATTTTGCCGCCAAGGCCTTTGAGTATGCCCATAAAGCTGACCCCAAAGCACAGCTCTACTACAACGACTACAGCCTCTACCGTCCCGAAAAGCGGGCGGGCGTCATCAAGCTGGTCAAGAGCCTGCAGGCGAAAGGCATCAAGGTGGACGCCATTGGCATGCAGGGCCACTACGGCCTCACTAAGCCTAGCCTAGAGGATGTGGAAGCCAGCATCGTGGCCTTCTCTCAGTTGGGATGCAAAGTCAATTTCACGGAGTTGGACATCGACGTGCTGCCGAACCCCAGCCGCCGCCAGGGCGCCGACATTGCCGAAACGTTCGGGGCCGATGCCAAATACAACGTGTACACCACCGGCCTGCCTGATTCGGTGCAGCAGAAGCTGACCAAACGCTACGCCGACCTGTTTGCTCTGTTTCACAAGCACCGCGACGTCATCGACCGGGTTACGCTCTGGGGCGTGACCGACGCCGACTCCTGGCTGAACGACTGGCCGATCCGAGGCCGCACGAGCTACCCTTTGCTGTTTGACCGCAACTACCAGCCAAAGCCAGCGGTGCAGGCAGTGCTCCGGGCGAGCAAGTAAGCCCGAACCAGATACGCTACCGGCTACTGACGCGGCAGAATGTTAACACTCGCTGCCGTAGCCACAGTTGCCGGGTCAGTTTCATTTCATCTTCAAGGTTATTCGATGTCTCCATCCCTCCATAGGTTAACCCGCTTCTCGCTGGCCCTACTGCTGCTCTTACTGGCCTACACGCCAAGCTGGGCCGATACGCCGACTGGCTTAGGCGAAACCTACATTTCCGCGAAAAAAAGCAAGGGTAGCTTTGCCTTGGCCGCCTCCGGCAAGGTAGCGCCGCTGTTCGCCAGTGCCCAGGATTGGCCCGGCGTGTTGCGCGCCGCCCGGGATTTGCAGGCTGACGTGCAGCGGGTTACCAAGCAGCAGCCTGCCCTGACGACTGACCAGGCGCCCAAAGGCAAAGAGGTGGTGCTGATTGGTACCCTGGGCAAAAGTCCGCTGATTGATGGGCTGGTGCAAGCCGGCAAGCTGGATGCCTCAGCTCTGATGGGCAAGTGGGAAACGTTTGTGGTGCAAACGGTTGACAAGCCGATGGCGGGCGTAGACCGGGCCCTAGTAATTGCCGGCAGCGACAAGCGCGGCACCATCTATGGCATCTATGATGTGTCGCAGCAAATCGGGGTGTCGCCGTGGTACTGGTGGGCCGATGTGCCGGTGCAGCCGCAGAAGGCGCTCTATGTGGCGGCGGGGCGCCACACCCAGGGCGAGCCAAAAGTGAAGTACCGCGGCATCTTCCTCAACGACGAGGCGCCGGCCCTGAGCGGCTGGGCCAAGGAGAAGTTCGGGGGCATCAACTCGAAGATGTACGTGCACGTGTTTGAGTTGATTCTGCGCCTGAAGGGCAACTACCTGTGGCCCGCCATGTGGGGCAATGCCTTCAACGACGACGACAAGCAAAGCCCGGTGCTGGCCGACGAGTACGGCGTGGTAATGGGTACATCCCACCACGAGCCCATGCTGCGGGCCCAGCAGGAGTGGAAGCGCTTCGGCTCGGGCCCCTGGAACTACCAGACCAACCAGAAAACGCTGGCCGACTTCTGGCGCCAGGGCATCGTGAACATGGGCACCCACGAAAGCATCGTGACTATTGGCATGCGCGGCGACGGCGACGAGCCCATGAGCGAGGAAAGCAACATTTCCCTGCTGGAGCGCATCGTGGCCGACCAGCGCCAGATTCTGGCCGAAGCCACCGGCAAACCGGCCGAGCAAACGCCCCAGCTCTGGGCCCTCTACAAGGAAGTACAGGACTACTACGACCGGGGCATGCGCGTACCCGACGACGTGACGCTGCTGCTCTGCGACGATAACTGGGGCAACCTTCGCAAGCTGCCCAAGCCCGGTGAGAAGCCCCGCAGCGGCGGCTACGGCATCTACTACCACTTCGACTACGTGGGTGGCCCACGCAACTACAAGTGGCTGAACACGAACCCGCTACCCCGCATCTGGGAGCAAATGCACCTGGCCCACGAGTACGGCGCCAACCAGATCTGGATTGTGAACGTGGGCGACCTGAAGCCCATGGAGCTGCCCATCAGCTTCTTCCTGAATTACGCCTGGAACCCCGACCAGATTAAGGCTACCGACGTGGCCGCATATACCCAGCGCTGGGCTGCCGAGCAGTTTGGGGAGAAGAATGCCGCCGACATTGCCGACATCTTGGCCAAGTACGCCAAGTACAACGCCCGCCGCAAGCCCGAGCTGCTCGACCAGAAAACCTACAGCCTCGCTACCGGCGAGTGGGCCACGGTAGTAGCCGAGTACAACCAGCTGCTAGCCCGCGCCGAAGCCATCAACCAGAAGATTCCGGCCACCTCCCGCGACGCCTACTACCAGTTGGTGCTGCACCCTGTGCAGGCCTGCGCCAACCTCAACGAGCTGTACTACACCGTGGCCCTGAACCACGATGCGGCCCAAAAAGGCCAGGCCAACACCAATGAGCTGGCCGAAAAAGCCCGGGCCCTCTACGCCAAGGATGCCGAAATTACGAAGCGCTACCACGCCCTGGCCGGAGGCAAGTGGAACCACATGATGGACCAGACTCACATCGGCTACACCTACTGGCAGCAGCCCAACGAGCAGAAAATGCCCGAAGTGAAAACTCTGTCGCTTAAAGAAGCTAAGGTGATTGTAGAGCCAACAGTCCCCGCTGCCACGCCCAAGCCTGCTGCAGTATCCGGCGCTGGTTTCGTGGAGACGGATGGCTACGTGAGCATGGAAGCCGAGCACTACACCAAAGCCGTAAACGCTGGCTCCGTTACCTGGCAGCACCTGCCCGACCTGGGCCGCACCCTGGGTGCCATGACCACCTTCCCCGTTACAGCCGCCGCGCAGGCCGCGCCCGGTGGTGAGTCGCCTCACCTGCAGTACACCATCACGTTGCAGCAGGCCGGCCCCGTTACGGTGCACGCCTACCTGGCGCCTACCCTGAATTTCACCGCTGGGAAAGGCTTGCAATACGCCGTTTCCATTGACGACGAAGCGCCCCAGCTCGTCAATCTGCACACCGGCATGGTGGCCGATAATGGTAACAGACCCTGGGAACGGGCTGTAGCCGAAAGCATCATCATCAAAACATCCCAGCACAACATAGCCGCCGCGGGCACCCACACCGTGAAATTCTGGCGCGTGGATCCCGGTGTGGTGCTGGAAAAGCTGGTTATCAGCCGGGGTACGCTGCCAGCCACCTACCTCGGTCCGCCGGAAAGCCCAACTGCCACGTCCGCCGCGGGCAAAGGCAGCGTCGGCCGCCGCTAGCAGCTGCCAGTATCTTTTTTTCAACCCTGTTCGGCTTCGCGCCGGGCAGGGTTGTTTGTTGTTGGCCCCAGAGGTGTCCAGCCGGGTCGGTGTGGTCAAGAACGTCATTCCGAGCTTGTCGAGGAATCTCGCGTGCTGACGTACGATTAGCACCACAACATCAGCACGCGAGATTCCTCGACAAGCTCGGAATGACCATTAGCCTGGAACGTATATCTGGAACGCATATACAGCCAGCTAGGGAAGCATTAACCGGCTTTTAAGAAGTTAGGGTGGGGTAGGGGACCTATGGTTGTACCTGAACAATACCCCGGTTCCGGCGTAAAGACACGTCAGGTCTTTTACCAGGCCAAGATGTTGTACCCTATGGAAGCTAACCCGGCCCAACGGTAAGCGGTTGTTTGCAGTAGAGTGCGGTACGTGGTGCGGGCTTTTCAACTTTCTATTTTCTATGTCGACGACCTCTTCAACCGATAACCCGGGCGAGTTTCCGCAGGAGCCGCGTCCTGAGGACGGCACGCGCCGTTCCTTCATGAAACAGGCCGGCGGCATTCTGGGGCTGGCCCTGGCTCCGCCCTTCGCCGGGCCGGCCGAGCGCCTGGCCGCCTACTCCAAAACGGTGGAAGGCGTAACGACCATGCAGCTGAAAGTAAACGGCACCGTGCGCTCGTTTCAGGCTGAGCCCCGCGTGAGTTTGCTTGATGCCCTGCGCGAGTATCTCGACTTGACCGGCACCAAGAAAGGCTGCGACCATGGCCAGTGCGGGGCGTGCACCGTGCACGTAGATGGCCGCCGCATTACGAGCTGCCTGACCCTGGCCGTGATGAACCAGGGCAAGGAAATAACTACCATTGAAGGATTGGCGAAGGGAGAGGAACTGCACCCCATGCAGGAGGCCTTCATCAAGCACGATGGGTTTCAGTGCGGCTACTGCACCCCCGGCCAGATTATGTCGGCCGTGGCGTGCGTGCGCGAGGGTCATGCCGGTTCGGATGCCGAAATCCGGGAGTACATGAGCGGCAACCTGTGCCGCTGCGGGGCCTACCCCAACATTGTAGCCGCCGTGCGCGAGGTGCAGCAAAAAGGAGGAAAAGTCTAGATGAACAACTTCAGCTACACCCAGGCCAGTTCGGCCAAGGAAGCCACCGGCATCCGCAAAGACAAGCCCCAGGCCGCCTACATTGCCGGCGGTACTACCCTCCTGGATTTGATGAAGGCCAACCTGGAGGAGCACCCGCAGCTGGTTGACATCAACGTGCTGCCCTTCAAAGGCATCGAGCAAACCAAGGACGGGCTGCGCATCGGGGCCTTGGAGCGCATGAGCGACGTAGGCGAAAATGCACTGGTAAAACAGCAGTTCCCGGCCGTTTCGGAGTCGCTGCTGCTGGCGGCCTCGCCCCAGCTGCGGAATATGGCCAGCATTGGGGGCAACATCTTGCAGCGCACTCGCTGCGGCTACTTCCGCGACGCCGCGTTTCCGTGCAACAAGCGCGTGCCCGGCTCCGGCTGTCCCGCCCAGCAGGGCGACAACCACAACCTCGCCATCCTGGGCGTGAGCGAGGCCTGCATTGCCACCAGTTACCCCGGCGACCTGAGCGTAGCCCTGGCTGCCTTCGATGCCGTCCTGACCTTGGAAAACCAGAAGGGCAAGCAGCGCCGCGTACCCATCACGGAGTTTTATCGATTGCCCGGCAACACCCCGCACATTGAAACCGTGCTGGAGCCCGGCGAGCTAATCGTGTCCATTCTGGTGCCGGCAGCCGCTTACACCCAACGTTCCACTTACCTTAAGGTGCGCGAGCGAAGCAGCTACGCCTATGCTCTGACCTCAGCGGCCGTGGGTCTGGAAGTGCAGGGCGGTTCCATCCGCGCAGCTCGCGTAGCCCTGGGTGGGGTAGGAGCTCAGCCCTGGCGTTCCCGCGAGGCCGAGCAGATTCTGACTGGTGCCCCTGCTACCGAAGCTACGTTCCGGGCGGCGGCGGCGGCGGCTCTGCGTGGAGCCCAGCCCCGGGAGCATAACCGCTTCAAGGTAGAGCTGGCCCAGAACACGCTGGTGCAGGCTTTGCAGAAAGTAGCGGGATAGGCTCCCGCCGAATGGGTAGGCAAGTTCATGCCGCCTTAGGCGCGCAGTCGTGGCCTACCCCCCAATCCTTGCTGAACCCAGCGCCCGCGAGGGATGAAGCAGGATGTTGTTTTCTCCGCTTAACGTTTAGACTTCCTCATGGATACCGAACCCGCATTCTTTGAAACCAACCCCAAGGCCGGCTCCGTGGGCCAACCCCTGGACCGGGTGGATGGCCGGGCCAAAGTGACGGGTCAGGCTCGCTACTCGGCTGAGTTCAACAGCCTGCCCGGCCTGGTGCACGCCGTGCTCAAAACCAGCGAGGTAGCCAAAGGCCGCATCCAGAGCATTGATACCAGTCTGGCCCTGAAAGAGCCGGGGGTAGTAGCCATTCTCACCCATCAGAACCTGCCCCAGCTGGCCAAAACGCCCAACAGCCCTGAGGGGAAAAAGGCCATTGGCGCCCCTATGGGCTTCCTACCCCTCACCTCCGACCAGGTGCACTACGCCGGGCAGCCGGTAGCTATTGTGCTGGCCAATACCCTAGAGCGGGCCCAGCACGCAGCTGCCCTGGTGCGGGTAAATATTGCCGCTGAAAAGCCCCTGGCTTCCTACGCCGATCCGCGCGCTGAGCTGTTCGATCCGCAGAAAGTGCAGGATGGCAAAACTCAGGGCCATACGGTGCGCGGCAACCCCAAAGCGGCCTTCGCAGCGGCGCCGGTGCAGCTTACCCACACCTACGAGCACGCCATCAACCACCACAACCCCATGGAGCCGGGCTCTACTACGGCCCATTGGGAAGCCCCGGACCGCGTAACGGTGTATGAATCGACGCAGGGGGTGACGCGCACGCAGAAGGCCCTGAGTGCCATGCTGGGCCTGCCTACTGAGCAGGTGCGCGTCGTCACGAAGTACCTCGGCGGCGGCTTTGGCTGCAAGGGCTCCACCTGGCCCCACACCGTCCTGACGGTGCAGGCAGCTAAGGCGGTTGGTCGGCCCGTGAAGCTGGCCCTCACGCGCCCGCAGATGTTCACCAGCATGGGTCACCGCGAAGACCAGACCCAGACCCTGAAAGTAGGCGCAACCAAGGACGGCAAGCTGCTGGCTCTCATCCACGAGAAAACCTCCACCACCTCGCCCTGGGACAACTACGCGGAGCCCAACAGCCGGATCATCAACCTGCTCTACAACTGCCCCGCGTTTGAATCGACGTACCAGCTGGCCCGCGCCGACGTGATGACCTCCACGTTTATGCGCGCCCCCGGCGAGGCGCCCGGCTCATTTGCTATTGAGTGCTCCATGGATGATCTGGCCTACCAGTTGGGCATTGACCCCTTGGAAATTCGGCTGCGCAACTATGCTGAAAAAGACCCCAGCAGCGGCAAACCGTGGAGCAGCAAAAGCCTGAAGCAATGTTACGCCCGCGGGGCCGAGCTGTTCGGCTGGAGCAAGCGCAATCCCCAGGCCGGCGCTACCCGCGACGGCCGCCTGCTGGTGGGCTGGGGCATGGCAACCGCTTCCTACCCCGTGCACAACAACCAAGGCACCGCCCGCGTCCGCCTCTACGCCGATGGACACGCGGTGGTGCAAACCGGCGCCACCGACCTGGGCACCGGCACCTACACCGTCATGACCCAGGTAGCGGCCGACGCGCTGTGGCTCACGCCCGATAAAATCCGGTTTGAGTTGGGCGACACCCGGCTGCCCACCGCTCCTAACTCGGGCGGGTCGGTAGCGGCGGGCACGGTGTCGTCGTCTATTTACATGGCGGCTCAGGACGTGTGGCAAAAGCTCATCAAGCTGGCTACCCAGGATAAAAAGTCGCCCCTGTACCGGGCCAAAGCGGCTGATGTGGTGGTAGAAAACGGCCGCATGGTACTTAAGGCCAACAAAGCCAAAGGCGAAGACTTTGCGACCCTGATGAAGCGTAACGAAACCACCGACATTGAGGGCACTGGCAACGGTAAGTACGGCGCCGGCTACGAATCGGGCCTGGCCGCCGGCCCCGCCGACTCGGGCCACCAGGACGACATGGCTGGCCACTCCATGCACTCCTTTGGCGTGCACTTCTGCGAGGTAAAAGTTGACCCCGACCTGGGCACCGTGCGCGTTTCGCGCTGGGTAAGCGTGCACGCCGCCGGCCGCATCCTGAACGCCAAAACCGCCCGCTCCCAGATTATCGGGGGCAGCATTTTCGGCATCGGTAACGCCCTCATGGAAGGCACCTTCCGCGACCCGAACTTCTCCCGGTACACCAACTCCAACCTCGCCGACTACCACGTCCCCGTCTGCGCCGACATTCCTGATATGACCGTGGAATTCATTGAGGAGCACGACCCTTACATTAATGCCATGGGCGTGAAGGGCATCGGCGAAATTTCGATGGTAGGCGTGTCGGCAGCCGTGGCCAATGCCGTATTCCACGCCACCGGCAAGCGCATTCGTAGCCTGCCCATCACCCCAGATAAAGTGCTGGAAACGAAAAAGGTGCAAGCCTAAGTTATCGATCCGTATGCTCCGGCTGCACCCTGGAACGGTACAGAGAAGCTGAAAACAGTTGGCTGCATGCTCGGGTTAGAACATCCGGGCATGCAGCCTGCAGATTCCTTTCTGCGTAGTGCTTGTTGATCAGCGGTTAGCTGATTTATCGATTATGACCGAATTACAACGCCTTTTGCGGGCTTATGATGAACACCGCGCCGCCGGCCGCGCCTGCGCGTTGGCCTCGGTGGTAGATGTAGCCGGCTCGGCCTACCGCCGGCCCGGCGCCCGTATGCTGGTAACAGATGAAGGCCAGCTGACCGGGGCCATCAGTGGGGGCTGCTTGGAAGGGGATGCCCGCCAGCGGGCCCGCCGCACCATTCAGCAAGGTCGCCCCATGGTAGTTACCTACGACTCGACCGACCCCGACGATGACCTGCAGTTTGGAGCTGCCTTGGGCTGCCAGGGCGTTGTGCAGATTCTGCTGGAGCCCCTAGATTTTCAGAACCCCGATAACCCCGTGGAGCTGTTACGCCGCTGGGCCGATGGGGTAGAAAAACCTGCCGTGGTAGCCACTGTGTTTGGGGTGGCCGGTTTGAGCTCCGAAGTAGGGGTAGGGCAGCGCCTGCTGCTCACCCACAACCACGCCGCTCAGGGCACCCTGCCGGAACAGGCGGCGCTCTACCCCCAGATTCTGGCCGATGCTCAGGCGGCCCTTGCCGCCGGTCAGCCCGCTACCCGGCACTACCCTGTAGAGGCTGGCACCGTGCGCGTAAGCCTGGAAATACTGCGGCCCCCGGTGCGCCTGACGGTGTACGGGGCCGGCAACGACGTGCAGCCCTTGGTGCGACTGGCTTCGGGGTTGGGCTGGCGCGTGCAGGTAGTGGATGGCCGGCCAGCCCAGGCCCAACTCAATCGGTTTCCGGAGGCCGATGTGGTGCGGGTGCTACCCCTGGCTCAGGTGGAAACCGAGCCCTACGACGGCAGCTTCGCCCTGCTGATGACCCACAACTACTATTACGACCTAGCGGTGCTGCGCCACCTGCTGCCCGACCCGAGCACTACCTATATTGGCTTGCTAGGCCCTCGCAAGAAATATGAGCGCCTCCTCGACGACCTCCGCCAGCAAACCCCCGATGCCGCCGAGCAGCTGCAGGGCCGCATCCACAGCCCCATTGGCCTGAACCTGGGCGCCGAAACGCCCGAGGAAATTGCCTTGTCCATCATTGCCGAAATCCAGGCGGTGCTTACCAAGCGCCCCGCCGGCTTCCTCCGCGACTCCCCGCATCCTATCCACCCGCCCCTGCGTGCTGATGGGCCACTGGTGGCAGAGGGCCGGGTAGATGCCGTGTGTGGCTTGTAGCCTGCGGCATCACGCTATTGCGCCCTACCCCCTGATCTGCCTTAAACCTCTTCATGCCCGCCATCATTCTGCTTGCCGCCGGTGCTTCCACGCGTTTGGGTCGACCTAAACAACTGCTGCGCTACCACGGCCAGACGCTACTGCGCCGTGCCGCCGAAACGGCCATAGCCGCCGCAGCTGGCGCGGCGGTAGTGGTAGTAACCGGTGCCCAGCATCATGCTCTGCTGCCGGAACTGGCTGGGTTGCCAGTAACGGTAGCGCACTGCCCGGCGTGGAAACAGGGAATGGGGGCCTCCATAAAATGCGGCCTGGCAGCCCTGGAGAAGCATCAGGCCCTGCCGGAAGGTATAACGCTTATGCTCTGCGACCAGCCGCACGTAACCCCGGCGCTCCTGCAGCAGCTTGCCGCCACCCACGTTGCCACTGGCCGCGCTATTGTGGCCTGCGCCTATGCGAGTGTGCACGGCGTGCCCGTATTTTTCAGCGCCTCGGCGGTTCCGTTACTCCGTCAGCTGCCCGATGAGGCCGGCGCGGGCCAGCTCCTGAAGCGCCACTCGGAACTGGTTGCGTCGGTGCCTTTCCCCCAGGGTGCGATTGATGTGGACACGGAAGCGCAGTACGCCGCCTTGCTGGCCGGGGAATAGCGCCTGCTGGGGAAACAAAATGGTAGTGCCGAGCTGGCAACCGCAACCAGGAATTCCCGTTATCTTGGCCGTTGCCACATTTCCCCTCGCTTATATGAGCACTACCCCGGCCGCCGCGGCGGACCCCTCCTTCGATACCGTTCCTAAGGACGACAAGCGTATTACCCGCGGCTGGACTTTCTATGACTGGGCCAACTCGGTTTACCCGCTTGTGATTACCAGCTCTATCTTTCCCATTTATTGGGGCTCGATGGTAAAGGCCGTTACCAACACGGACAGCGGTAAAACGCCGGTTGAGTTCCTGGGGCTGCATGTGCCCGGTACTTCTCTGCAGAACTATTCCGTATCAGCAGCCTTCCTCATTATTGCTTTAATTAGCCCCCTGCTTACTGCTCTGGCCGATTTCTCGGGGCGGAAGAAGCTGTTCTTGCAGATATTCTGCTACATCGGGGCTATTTCCTGCGCTTGTCTGTACTTCTTTGAGCCCAACACGTTCACCATTAGCGTGTTTGTGTTTATCATGGCTACGGTAGGCTTTTCAGGCTCCATTGTATTCTACAACTCCTATCTGCCTGATATTTCCTCGGAAAAGAATTTCGATTCTCTTTCAGCCAGGGGCTTTTCGATGGGGTACATTGGATCAGTGCTTCTACTGATCCTGTGCCTGATGCTGATTCAGGGCCCTACCTTATCAGGTACGCCTATGTTTGGCCTCGACGCTGGCACCGCCACGCGCTACAGCTTTCTACTAACCGGTATCTGGTGGGCGGGCTTTGCCCAGATTCCGTTTTTTACCCTGCCCGCCGACCGTGGCCGCCCCGCTGGTGCTGTCTCAGAGTCGGGCTGGCTACTGAACGGCTTCCGGGAGTTGGGCAAAGTGTGGGAAGAAACCAAGCATCAACCCAACCTGAAGCGCTTCCTGCTAGCCTATTTTACTTACAACATGGGCGTGCAAACGGTAATGTACGTCGCTACCCTCTTCGGTGACGAGGAATTGCACCTGGATAGCAAGTCGCTTATTATTACCATTCTACTACTTCAGATTGTGGGTATTCTGGGCGCTTACCTCTTCTCTAAGCTCTCGGAGCGCATCGGCAATACGCGCGCCCTCAGTTGGGCCGTGTTCATCTGGATGCTGATTTGTATTGCTGGCTATTTCGTGCAGGCCGGCTGGAGCTTCTATGCCCTGGCGGCTATCATTGGCCTGACCATGGGTGCGGTGCAGAGTTTGTCGCGCTCCACCTACTCCAAAATCATCCCGGAAAACACGCCCAACTCCGCCGCTTATTTCAGCTTCTTCGACGTAACCGAGAAAGTCGGTATTGTAATCGGGCTGGTTGTATTCGGAGGAATTTCGCAGCTAATGGACGGCAACATGCGCTATAGTATTCTAGCCCTGATTGTGTTCTTTATTCTGGGGTTGATTTTCCTGTTGCAGCTGCGCGGCAAAAGGCTGCGCGACACAGACGCTTCAGAAGCCACTACGCTAGGCCCGCCGCCCGCCACCCCAAACGTGGGCATGCCCGCTTCCGCCCGCTAATCTGCCCTATCCTCCCTTTCACAGTAAAAGCCGCGTCAGCTACCTGACGCGGCTTTTGCATTCAGCGGCCAACCAACCTTGCCTGAAACGGTTACTTTGGCGTTGTTTCTAAATTATCCTTTTTCCAACCCATGACCGACACCCAACCCACCCTGCAAGCCGCCCTCAGCCAGGAGCTGCGCACCGAGCTGAAACTCACCCGCCGCCTGCTGGAGCGCGTGCCCACCGAGCAGTTCAGCTGGCAGCCCCACCCCAAGTCCATGAGCATTGGCGCGCTGGCTTCGCACATGGCCAACCTGGTAGGCTTCCTGGAATTGTCCCTTACGGGGCCGGAAACGGAGGTGACCACCGTGCAGATGCCCCAGGGCGAGAATACCGACGCGGTGTTAAGCCGCTTTGATGTGAACAGCGAAAACATCCACAAGGCGCTGGAGCAGGTAGATGACGCTACCTTCCATGGCAGCTGGTCGTTGCGCCGGGGCGAGCAGGTGCTCATGACGCTGCCCCGCGCCGCCGTGGCCCGCACCATGGTGCTCAACCACCTCATCCACCACCGCGGTCAACTGTCGGTGTACTTGCGCCTGCTTGATATTCCGGTGCCTGCCATCTACGGCGGCTCCGCCGATGAAGGCCCGGTGCGCGGATAGCACAGTCTAGCAGAGTAATAAAGCTTAGTAATATATAGCTAATATGTTGTATATTACTAAGCTTTATTGTTCTTGATATAAAAGCCTGTGTATGACTGTGCTGGCAGCTTCCCAAATTTGGCGCTTTCTGGCGGCCGCCAGTTATACATTGCTAGGCATGGCTTTCTGTGTTAGCGCGCAGGCACCGGTACTTGATGCCAGCTTTCAGCCCACCCAGGTGTGGCAGGAAACGGCCGGAACGCGCGTGAATGGTGTACTTAACGCCATTGTGCGGCAACCCGATGGCAAGTATGTAATAGGCGGCGTATTCACCGAAATCAACGGGGTGCCGGCTAATAACCTGGCCCGACTACTGCCCGACGGCACCGTGGACGCTGCCTTTACGGCTGCTAGTGCCACCAACGGTCCGGTACTGGCGCTGGTATTGCAAGCTAGCGGCAGAATTGTAGTTGGTGGCTCATTCTCATAGCTATCGGGCAGCAGACGCCTGGCTATAGGCCGCCTGCTCACTACAGGAGCCGTTGATAATACTTTCACGCCTCCTTCCACAGAGCTAGTCAACGCAACCGCTACGGTATATAGCTTGGCTATACAGCCAGATGGTCGTATTCTGCTGGGTGGCTATTTTAGTGTCCGGGGTGGCACCACCAGGCAACTGCTCGACCGCCTCGATGGGGGCACTGGTCAGCCTGACGCTGAATTTCAGCCGTATCAGACCGTTAACTCCGGCGTTTACTCCCTGCTGCTACTGCCTAACGGCAAAATAGTGGTGGGTGGGGCTGTATTCTCCTACCAGCAAGGCACCTTGCTGACTCAACTAAACTCCAACGGTTCGCCGGACAACAGCTTCACCAGCCTGGGCAACAGCTACACATCAGAAATCAGGGCGTTGACTGCCGATGAAGCGGGTAACATTTACGCCGCCGGGTTATACAACAGCGCCGGCAGCGGCCACCCTTTCCTGCGCCGCTTACGGCCCAACGGCACCACAGATGCTTCCTTTGACTATCGGGGCAATCAGCTGAATACCATGAGAGCCCTCTGGATGCAGCCCAATGGCCGCCTCCTGACAGGCGGCCTCCTAACGGAGCGAATCATGCCCACAGGGGCGCTGGATGCCAGCTTCCAGTCAAAAGACACGCCTCAGGCAGCTAGAAGCCCTCATAACAACCGCGGTATCAATAGTTTATTAGTGCAACCCGACTGTGCGATACTGGTAGCGGGTTCTTTGCAGCATCCTGGGCTGAACTACATAGCGTCTCTGGTACGGCTGCGCGATGCCAACGTATTGCAGGCGAGCCCATCCGTTGCAGAATCCGGCACCAGTGCCTGGCCCGTCCCGAGCCGCCAAGTACTTCACCTAAGCCTAGATGCATCCAGCGCCCCCCAAAGGGTGCAAGTGCTCGATGCACTGGGCCGGCCCGTGCTGACGCTACTGCAGCCTAAATCGGCGCTTACTGTGCCCCTAACAGGGCTGGCTGCCGGTGTTTACCATGTGCAAGTGCACTACGCCAAGGCTAGTCCAGTGGTCCGGCGCATCGTAATACAAGACTAGTGTAAACAAAAGCAGTAGCGCCAGACAACCTATGGAAGTGCTGCCTCACGCTACTGCTAGTAAATCAGTTATCCTTTAGGCAGTTACCTTCATTACTTCCCGCCGAAAACCCGCTCACCGGCAATCCAGGTTTGCTGCACTTTGGCGCCGCGCAGTTTCTCCTTAGGAGCTTGCAGCAGGTCGAGGTCGAGGATAACGAAGTCGGCGGCCATGCCGGGGCGAATGCTACCCTTCTGCTTGTCCTCAAAGGCGGCGTGCGCGGCCCAAGTGGTCATGCCGCGCAGGGCATCTTCGCGGCTCAGGGCGTTTTCCATCTGGAAGCCCTGGGCAGGGTAGTTCTTGGCATCCTGGCGGGCTACGGCCGAGTGGAAGCCGAATAGCGGGTTGATGTCTTCCACTGGGAAGTCGGAGCCCAGGGCTACCTGCCCATACTGCTTGCGCAGGTCGTTGAAGGCGTAGGCGGTTTTGAGGCGCTCGGCGCCCAGCCGTTCCCCGGCCCAGTACATATCAGAAGTAGCGTGGGTGGGCTGCACCGAGGGCACAATGCCGTACTGTCCGAACTTGGCCACATCTTCCCGGCTGACTACCTGGGCGTGCTCAATACGCCAGCGCCGGTCCTTCTGGCCCTTCAGCGCCTCGCCGTAAATATCCAGCAGCAGGCGGTTGCTGGAGTCGCCGATGGCGTGGGTGTTCATCTGAAATTTGCTGGCCGCCAGCTCCCTGGCCAGATTGCGGAAATCGGCCACCGACGAAAGCAGGAAGCCGGTTTCCTTGGGTCGGTCGGAGTAGGGGTGAATCAGGCAGGCCCCGCGGGAGCCCAGAGCCCCATCGGCGTACACCTTAAAGGAGCACACCGTGAGGCGGTCCTTGAACACGGGGCCGTTCTTGAGGTAATAGTCCTTGTTTTCCTTAGTGGGCCCGAGCATGGCGTAGAGGCGCACTTTCAGCTTGCCTTGCTGCTGCAAGCCATCAATGCGGTCCACGTTGGCTTTTTCCAGGCCGGCATCGGCCATGCTGGTGAGGCCCACGGCCACGCAGCGTTTTTGGGCTTCGAGCAGGGCAGCTTCGGCCTCGGCGGCGGTTGGCTCCGGAATCTTGCCTGACACCAGCCGTACGGCATTATCGACCAGCAAACCAGTGAGCTTGCCGGCAGCATCCTTCGTAATGGTACCCCCGCTGATAGGCGTGCGGGCCGTTACGCCGGCCAAGTCCAGGGCCTTTTGGTTCACCAGGGCTGCGTGCCCATCAACCCGGATAATGAAAACGGGCGTGTTAGGGAACAGCGCGTCCAGGGTGTCTTTGGTCGGGAATTGCTTGCTGGGCCAGTCGTTCTGGTCCCAGCCGCGGCCGGTAAGCCAAGCAGCCTGCGGGTATTGCTGGCGCTGCTGCTGGAGCTTCTGTACTACCTCCTTCCAGGAGCCGGTACCCACCAAATCGGCATCGCGCAGGCCCAGGGCGTAGCGGTAGAAGTGGCAGTGAGCATCATAGAAGCCGGGGTAGATAAACTGGCCCTGGGCATCCACTTCCTGCTCCGCCTGAAACTTGCCGCGCAGCTCATCGGCCGTGCCTACCCCTACAAACCTGCCATCCCTCACGGCAAATGCCTGCGTCTTGCTGAAGGCCGAATCGACGGTGTACACGGTGGCGTTGTACACCAGCAGGTCGGCGGTCTGGCGAGAGGTAGTCTGGCAGGCGGTAAAGCTCCCCAGAAGCAGGGGCAGCGCCAGCAACGGGCGGAAACGTGGGGTCATATAGATGGAAATGGTTGTGGTGAGGCAGAGTCGGGATTTACCGGCCGTGGGCTGCAAGTTGAGGTAGAAATTCGAATGTTGGTAGGGTGCGGGGCTTGTTCCCGCTTGGGTCCGGGGCGTTATGCTTTCTACTGTTTTGCTTTCGTAGAGCCCTAAACTGTTCCTTGGCGCGGCCGGCGGCCGGGAACAAGCCCCGCGCCCTACCCCACGAAAAAGCCCCAACCCTGAGTAGGGTTGAGGCTTTTCGTAGGGGTAGCAAATGCTTTACTCGAAGCGCATGTGCTTCACCGATTCGCCGGAGTTTTTCAGCTCTAGCAGCGACTCAATACCAATTTGCAGGTGCGAGGTCACGAAGTCGGCGGTTACTTTCTTGTCGCTCTCGGAGGTTTTCACGCCTTCGGGCGTCATCGGGTTATCTGATACCAGCAGCAGAGCACCGTGAGGAATTTCGTTGACGAAGCCTACGGTGAAGATGGTAGCTGTTTCCATATCCACAGCCATAGCCCGGATCTGGCGCAGATACTCCTTGAAGTTCTCGTCGTGCTCCCACACGCGGCGGTTGGTGGTGTACACGGTGCCAGTCCAGTAGTCCTTCTCGTGCTTCTTGATCATGGAAGACACAGCGCGCTGCAGGCGGAAGGAGGGCAGGGCCGGAATCTCGGCGGGCAGGTAGTCATCGGAAGTACCCTCGCCCCGGATAGCTGCGATGGGCAGAATTAGGTCGCCGAGCTTGGTTTTGTTTTTCAAGCCGCCGCACTTGCCCAGGAACAAAGCTGCTTTGGGCTTGATGGCCGACAGCAGATCCATAACGGTAGCGGCCATGGGGGAGCCCATGCCAAAGTTGATAATGGTAATGCCGTTGGCCGTAGCCGTCTGCATGGGTTTGTCCAGGCCGCGTACTTCCACGCCGAACTGCTCGGCGAACATATGCACGTAGTTGATAAAGTTGGTCAGCAGGATGTACTGGCCAAACTCATCCAGCGGAACGCCGGTGTAGCGGGGCAACCAGTTCTCAACGATGTCGGCTTTGGTCTTCATAGGGTATGTCAAATATGTGTTGCTTGTGAAAAGGCTGCGCGAGCATCGGCCGCGGCAGGTTGCCGCCACCAGCTACGGGCAGCCGGAAAATTGGGGTACAAAAAAACCGTCGGGACCCAGAAAGCTGGGTGCGACGGTACGGGGCGAAAAGCGGGAGTAAGTACCCAGGGCCGTACCTTTGGAGGTGATGCAAGAGTTGAACCTGCCGCCTTTCGAGTACAAAGTTACACAATCCAGCGAAAATTTGCTAATCTGGGATGTTCTACGCCGCCGCAACGTGGTGCTTACGCCCGAAGAATGGGTACGTCAGCACGTAGTACATTACCTCATCAACCACCGCGGCTACCCCAAGGGTTTGTTGAGCCTGGAGCGCGGCCACCGCTACAACCAGCGCCAAAAACGCACCGACCTAGTGGCCTTGGATGCCCACGGCCAGCCGCTCTTGCTGGTGGAATGCAAAGCTCCCTCCGTGCCCATTACTGCCGCAGTAGCCCTGCAGGCCGCCACCTACAACCAAACTATCGGGGCCCCACTGCTGCTACTTTCTAATGGCCTCAGCCACTTCTGCTGGCGCGTTGATTTTGCCGCGCGCACCAATGAGCGCCTGCTGGAAGTGCCGAGATATGGTGAATGAGTGATGTGTCATGGCGAGCGGAGCGAAGCCATCTTTCCTCTCTTCTGTGACAAGCCTAGTAAACAGACAAGCCCCTGACGCTAGTACAGTCGTCAAGGGCTTGTCACGTTTCGAGGGGGTAGGGCGTTGGTTAGGACGGATGGCCTCGTCGTGCCTCCTCGCCCTGACACTGCATCGACTACTTGTATAAGCTGTTATCGGCCAGACCGTTCAGAAAGAACTGCACGCAGGCTTTCAACTCGTTGCCGTACTCTTGCAGCTTCTCGGGGTTGGGGGTGGCAAGGGGGGTAGGGGAGAGTTGATGATTGGCGTAGGGGTAGAGGCGCACTTGGTTGTCCACCGTCAGCTCCGTCACGAAATCAGAGTGGACCAGAAAGTAGCTGCCTCCGCTCAGGAACAGGGCCCGGCCGGGAGTGGCAGTGTCAAACACCGAGTAGCCAAAAGGCAGCAGCCGACCCTGCGCGGGTACCCCCAGGTAGTCGAGGATGGTAGCCGGCACATCGGCTTGCTGGGTGATGCGCTGGGGGTTAGCTGCCGGCAGCTGCCGGCCGGGGTGGAAGAGCAGCAGCGGGGTTTTGTAGGAGCCCAGCGTGTTTTGGTAGTCAGGCCGCAGGGTTTGGGAAGTGTGGTCGGCGAGCAGGATGAACAGCGTGTTGCGGTACCAGGGCTGCCGTGCGGCCTCCCGGAAAAACTGGCGTAGGGCAAAATCGGTGTACCGGATGGAGGCGTGAATAGGCAGCTGCCCCGGCGTAAACCGGCTTTTGTACTGGGCCGGCACAGGAAACGGCTCGTGCGAGGTAAGCGTGAACACCGTGGAGAAAAACGGCTGCTTCTGCCGGCTTAGCTGCCGGGCGAAGTACTGGAGGTAGGGCTCATCAAAAATGCCCCAATGCCCGTCGTAATCGGGGCTTTTAGCGCCGCCGGGGTATTCCTGCAGACCGTAATACTGCTGCATCCCAATGATACCTGCAAAGGTATTAAAGCCCATGGTTCCGTTCTGGGCCCCATGAAACACGGAGGTAGCGTAGCCTGCCCGGCCCAGCAGCTCGCCCAGGCCGTGCAGCTCATCGGTCTGGAAGTTGGAGGTGATGAAGGGGCTTTCCATGAGGGAAGGCAAGCCGGCCAGCACCGCCGGCAGGGCCTCAATGGAGCGGCGGCCGTTGGCGTAGTGGTGCCGGAAGAGCAGGCCCTGAGTGGCCAGGGAATCAAAGAATGGCGTGTAGCCCTGCCCGCCGTTTTCAATGCCATTGTACTCCGAGGCGAAGCTTTCCACCAGCAACACCACCACGTTGTCGCGCGGGGCGTTGGGGCGGGCCTCCGGCTGATGCGCGGCCAAAGCCGCACGCAGGGCCTCGGCGGAAGCAAAGTAGTTGCGCCGCTCGGGGGGCTGATAGCCCAGGCTTTTCAGGAAAGTAAAGGTGCTGTTGAGCGTGACGTGGCCCAGGATGGGCGGGGCCTGCACGAAGGCGTGACCGGTGCGCAGGGGCTTCAACTGAAACCCGCCCCGAATACCGAGGACCGTCAGGCCCGCCACCAGCACAAATGCCAGCCCTGGCCGCCACCACTGCCGGGGGGCTACCCCCCGAGTTGCCACGAAGGCTTCGGGCCGCGGCATGGGGTAGGCGTACCACAGCAGCCCGAACAAGACCACAAACGGAATCAGCAGAAACCAGTAGTGCCCCACCAACTGCCCGGCCTGCCGCTGAATGTCGCCGGTAATGGTGAACAGTTCGTTACTGGTTCGGCGGCCAATAAACTTAAAGTATTGCGTGTCAATCAGGTTAAGTGCTATGCCCGTTGCGTTTAACGTGAGATACACGCCCCGCACCAGCTTCTGCCACGGGCGGCCCGCAGAGGGCACCAACGACAGCACCACAAACGGCAGATTCAGCAGCAGCAACCCCGCTATATCAAACCGCAACCCGTACACAAATGCCCACGCCACCTGCTCTCCCGTTGCTTCCTGGAACACAGCGTAGTTGGCCCAGTAAAAGCCCAGCCTTAGGAGCGTGTAAATCCCTAGCAGCAGCGCAAACCGCCGCACCAGCAGGCGCAGAAACAAAGAAGGCATAGTGGGTACTAAGTAAAGAGCAAAGCAAAGGGGGCAAGCTGCTGCATAGCAAGAATACTGGTTGTCATCCTGAGGCGGCGCCGAAGGGCCTTTACCGCGTCGCTCGGACGATTGAAGTAGTCAGGCAGTAGAGGTCCTTCGGCGCCACCTCAGGATGACAGTGCCATTTAAGCCCCTTCAATGCTATGCAGAAATGAAGCGCCTACCTAGAGAGGCTTCAGGCGCACCTGCTGCCCGTCGGGAAGGTTTTTGATCTGCCGGTAGAAGTCGGCCAGCCAGGCCAGACGGTCCGCGGCGGGCACGGGCTTGGCGGTTGGCCGGTTTTTGCTGGTGGTAGCAATGCACACTGGTGGATGCAAGCTTAGCAGGTGCCCCGGTTTCAGAACGCCGCCGCCCTGCTGGAAGATGCGCAATGGCTCCATGCCCAGGGCATCAAGCGGAAACCTCTCGGCCCCAAACAGGAAGTGTTTGAAGTCCACCTCTAAGTCGGCCAGCTCCCCGGTTTCGGTATCCAGGAACAGCACCGCGTCGCCGCGCAGCAAAAACTGGTTGCCCACGCAGTCCTGCGCGAACGGAATGTCGGTTTCCTCCACCTCATCGTAAGTGCGCCAGAAGGCCTGCTCGCCCTGCAAGGCTTCAGCCAGGGAATGCCAGGTAGGCTCCGCTACGCAGCCCCGGATGTGGAGCCCGCCGAAGTAAGCTACCACCCCGTTTTGTTCGCGCAGGAAGCCTTGCAGGTAGGAAGGAAGGCGGGCAAAGCTCACTAAGTCGGTCAGCTCGCCGCCGGTATATAGAATGCCTCTCATAAGAAATAGCGCCAAGCTCCAGCTTTGCGTGTCAGGGTACGTTGGTCGTTGAACGAGGTATCTGCTGGCCGTTCACCGAGGCGCGAAGCTGGAGCTCCGCGCTACAGAAAAAGCCTTTCCGACCACCCGGCCGGAAAGGCTTTTCTATGTACTTCGGATGGATTACCGCTTAGGCTACGGCTACTTCCATTACCGATTCTACCGATTCCAGGGGCAGACCCCAGGCATCGGCCACGCCTTTGTACACCACTTTGCCGTTCACCACGTTCAGGCCGAGGCGCAGGGCCTCGTCGCGGCGGCAAGCCTCCTGCCAGCCCAGGTTTGCCAGTTTCACGGCGTAGGGCAGGGTAGCGTTGGTCAGGGCCAGGGTAGAGGTGTAAGGCACGGCACCCGGCATGTTGGCCACGCAGTAGTGCACGATGTCGTCGATGATGAAGGTGGGGTCTTCGTGGGTGGTGGGCTTGCAGGTTTCGATGCAGCCACCCTGGTCCACGGCCACGTCCACGAGCACGGTGCCGGGCTTCATGGTTTTGAGCATCTCGCGGGTGATGAGGTGCGGAGCCTTCGCGCCCGGAATCAGCACAGCACCCACAATCAGGTCGGCAGTCTTGATGGCTTCGCGAATGTTGTACTCGTTGGAGTACTGGGTCACCACGTTCTTGGGCATGATGTCGTCCAGCTCGCGCAGACGGTTCAGGCTGATGTCCATGATGGTGACGCGGGCACCCAGACCAGCGGCAATTTTAGCCGCTTGGGTTCCCACAATGCCGCCACCCAGCACCAGCACCTCAGCGGGCTTCACGCCGGGTACGCCACCCAGCAGAATGCCGCGGCCTTTCAGGGGCTTCTCCAGGTACTTAGCGCCTTCCTGCGGAGCCATGCGGCCGGCTACCTCGCTCATCGGGATGAGCAGGGGCAGGGCGCGCGAGGGCAGCTCCACGGTTTCGTAGGCCAGGCAGGTAGCCTTACGCTCAATCATGGCGTGGGTCAGCTCTTCGCTTGAGGCAAAGTGGAAGTAGGTGAATAGCAGCTGATTCTCCTTGATGAGAGGGTATTCCGAGGCAATCGGCTCCTTCACCTTCACAATCATTTCGGCCTTGGCGTACACTTCTTCAATGGTGGCGAGGATGGTAGCACCGGCTTGCTCATACTCGGCGTCGGAGAAGCCGCTGCCGTTGCCGGCAGTAGCCTGCACGAACACCTCGTGGCCATGCTTGCGGAATTCAGCTACGCCGGCGGGGGTCAGGCCTACGCGGTTTTCGTTGTTCTTAATTTCTTTCGGTACGCCGATAATCATGGCTCGAAGCAAGAGTGAAAGTGGGTGGATGGGTGTTGCCGGGAAAAGGCGGGGCAAAGATAAGGTGTAATTGTCATTGCGAGGCGGTAGCTGAAGCAATCCTTCCCGGCCAAATTGCTACCCCCTGAAATGTGACAAGCCCTTACCTCCGTGCTGGAAGTAAGGGCTTGCGGCTTTATCAGGCTGGGGGTACGAAACCCGTCACCTGTCACCTCATCACCTAAAATCACTTAAACGGCACCGAAGCGCCGCTTTCCTTTACCATGCTGCCGCCGTTCAGGTCCTGCACTACCTGGGCTTTCAGGGTCAGCTTGGTGTCGCCGTTCATGTCGTTGCTGGTGATGGTAACGGTTTCGGTTTGGGCGCCCAGCTTGCGCTGGTTGTACACCAGCTCTACCACCGCGCTCTGACCGGGCTTGATGGGCGAGGGTGCATTTTTATAGCCTACGCAATAGCACTGCGAGGTAATGGTGCCTAGCACCAGGTCCTGCTTGCCCGTATTTTTCACGGTGAAGCGTGCTACTGGCGACTGGCCGGCTTCCATTTTGCCAAAGTCGTGGGTGGTGCGGTCAACCGTCAGGCGGGCCGACTGAGCCAGCTGGGCCGGCGTCAATGAGGCCTTCACCTGGTCCTTGGTCAGCACGTTGCCTTTGATGGTGAGCACCGTGCTGGGGGTAGCGGCGTTGCTGGTCACCGTTACGGTTTTATTGAAGATGCCGGGGCGGCCGGCGCTGCTGTACACAGCCTTCACAATGCCGGTTTTGCCGGGCAGCACCGGGGTTTTCGTCCAGTCAGGGGTAGTGCAGCCGCAGCTGGCCTGCACGTTGGCGATGATAACGGGCTGGTTGCCCACGTTCCGGAAGCGGAACTCGTGGGTAGCCATGGTGCCCTCCGGCACGTTACCGAAATCATGCAGCTCCTGCTCGAACTTGAGCACGCCCTGAGCGTGCGCCGCCGAGGCTGCCAGCAGGGCAATCAGAAAGAAGAATACGTGTTTCATGGCAGTAGAGTAGGGTAGGAGGGTATGGGGGTAGGAGGGCGTGAGGGTATGGGAGTAGGAGTTGGGGAAGTAGGAGGGCGTGAGGCAAGCCGGTTCACCGTACGTTCCGACGCCTTGCCCCTAGCCCAAACACCCTTTTTTCAACTCCTGCCCCCATACCCTCACGCCCGCACACCCTCCCCAAAGATAGCCACAAAAACGCCTACCCCCGCATCAACGGTAAATCCGTACTTTTGGGGGCCTGCTTTCCGGGCAGCAGCTTCCCACCTCCACCAGTGTCCGGCTCCTAACTCCACCCGCCTCTTTCGTCTCTATGTCCACTGCCGAAACCGCCGCCGACGTGCAAACTAGCGTCGCCTCCCTCAGCAAAGAAGACCTGCTCCGCGACTACCGCCTGGGCTGGGAAAGCCGCCAGGCCTCCCTGGCTGGCCGCAAGGAAGTATTCATGGGTAAAGCCAAGTTCGGCATCTTCGGCGACGGCAAGGAAGTACCCCAGCTGGCCATGGCCCGCGCTTTCCGGGCCGGCGACTGGCGCTCGGGCTACTACCGCGACCAGACGTTTATGTTTGCTATCGGCGAGCTGACCCTGCAGCAGTACTTCGCCCAGCTCTATGCCCACCCCGACGTAGAAGCTGAGCCCTCCACGGCCGGCCGCGCCATGAACGGCCACTTCGGTACCCGTCACCTCGACGAGGACGGCAACTTCCGCAACTTGGCCCAGAGCAAAAATTCCTCCGCCGATATTTCGCCCACCGGCGGCCAGATGCCTCGCCTTGTGGGCCTGGCCTACGCCTCCAAGCTCTACCGCCAGAACCCCGAGCTGCACCAGTTTTCGCAGTTTTCGGTGAATGGCAATGAGGTAGCTTTTGGTACCATCGGCAACGCCAGCACCTCGGAAGGTATGTTCTTCGAGGCCATCAATGCCGCCGGTGTACTCCAGATTCCTATGCTCGTCAGCGTCTGGGACGACCACTATGGCATTTCGGTTCCCGCTGAGTATCAGACAACCAAGCAGAATATCAGCGAAATTCTGAAAGGCTTCCAGCGGGAAGGCGAGGGCCAGGAGGGCTTCGAAATTTTCCGGGTGAAAGGCTGGGACTACGCCGGCCTGGTGGATACCTACCAGCGCGCCGCTGAGGTGTGCCGCACCCAGCACGTTCCCGTGCTCATTCACGTACAGGAAGTTACTCAGCCCCAGGGCCACAGCACCAGCGGCTCGCACGAGCGCTACAAGAGCAAAGACCGCCTCTCGTGGGAAGAAGAGCACGACTGCCTGCGCAAAATGCGCGAGTGGCTGCTGCAGGAAGGCCACGCCTCCGAGCAGGAACTCGACCAGATTGAAAACGAGGCCAAGGAAACCGTGAAGGTAGCCCGCGCCGCCGCCTGGAACAGCTTCTTCAACCCCATCAAGCAGGAGCGCGACGAGGTAGTGCAGCTGCTCAATAAGCTTGTGGCCGAAACTGGCCGCGAAAACAGCCTGCACGAGCTGGTAGAAACCCTGGAGCACAACTCGGCACCCATCCGGGCCGACCTGGTGCGCACCGTGCGCCGCGCCCTGCGCCAGGTACGCGGCCAGCGCAGCGCCGCCCGTCGCGACCTACAGAACTGGTTGGAGCAGGCCCTGGCCGAAAACGCCGACCGCTACAACTCCTACCTCTTCAGCCAGAGCGAAGCGGCAGTAGGCAACATCGAAGAAGTGCCCGCCAAGTTCGAGGCCAACGCCCCCCAGGTAGATGCCCGCGAGGTGCTGCAGGCCTGCTTCGACGCCAACTTCCAGCGCGACCCCCGCATTTTCGCCATTGGCGAGGACGTGGGCCGCATCGGCGACGTGAACCAGGCCTTCGCCGGTCTGCAGGAGAAATTTGGTGAGCTGCGCGTGACCGATACGGGTATTCGGGAGTGCACCATCGTGGGGCAGGGCATTGGCGCGGCCATGCGCGGCCTGCGACCCATCACCGAAATCCAGTACCTCGACTACCTACTCTACGCCATCCAGATTCTCTCCGACGACGTGGCCCCGCTGCAGTACCGCACCAAGGGCGGCCAGAAGTCCCCGCTGATTGTGCGCACCCGTGGGCACCGGCTGGAAGGCATCTGGCACAGCGGCTCACCCATCCAAATGATTCTGGGCTCTATCCGGGGCATGCACCTGTGTGTGCCGCGCAACATGACCCAGGCCGCTGGTTTCTACAATACACTGCTGCGCTCCGATGAGCCCGCCATCGTGATTGAGTGCCTGAACGGCTACCGCCTCAAGGAGCGCATCCCCAGCAACGTGGGCGAGTTCACCCTACCCCTCGGCCGGCCCGAAACCCTGAAGAAAGGCGAGGACCTGACGATTGTGACCTACGGCTCTATGTGCCGCATCGTGCAGGACGCCGCCAAGCAGCTCGAGGAAGTAGGCATCAACGTGGAAATCATTGACGTGCAGACCCTGCTGCCCTTCGACGTGGACCACGTAATTGCCGATTCCCTGCAGCGCACCAACCGCGTACTGTTCGCCGACGAGGACGTGCCCGGCGGCGCTACTGCCTACATGATGCAGCAGGTGCTGGATGAGCAGCAGGCCTACCGCTTCCTTGACTCGCAGCCGCGCTGCCTTTCGGCCCAGGCCCACCGCCCGCCCTACGGCTCCGACGGTGACTATTTCAGCAAGCCCAACGCCGAGGACGTGTTCGACGCCGTGTACGAAATCATGCAGGAGGCCGACCCCAAGCGCTTTCCGGCCATCTACTAGGTAGCAAAAAAGCAGCCGGCTCCGGCACTTGCCTCACAACCATGAGGCAGGCGCCGGAGCCGGCTGCTAAGCTACATAGGGGTGTCCTTACCGGGTGGCTATCGGGTCGGTGATGATTTCGTTGCTTTCGTGCAGGGCCCGATCAACGATCCGGACCTTGAAGCGCACCATAATCTGGGCCGGCAAATCGGGCTTGATTACCCGCAGCGTGCCCTGGGTGATGGTCAGGCCGAAGGTGAGGTCGCCGCGCAGGGGCGTTTTGCGGCCGCCCTGGGCCTCGGGTGAGAGGCGGGGGTAGCGGCTGTTGTAGTCCAGAGTACCCAGGGGCAGATCCACGAAGTTGCCGTTGCTTTCCTGCACCTGCATGGTCATGAAGTAGTTGTTGTAATACTTGTTGAGCTGGTTGTTCTGATCCAGCCGGCTATAAGGGTAGCCCGTATCACTGTTGTCCAGCCCCAGGTCGCCGTCGCCGTCCTTGAAGGAGATGGTCACGGAAACGGTATCGTAGGAGCCGGTGGACTTCACAATCCGGGACGATTCTATCTTCTTAAAGGAAATCTCCGGCGTGTCGGGGTAGTCGGGTGGGCTGACGCAGGAGGCAATTCCGGCTCCCAGCAAAACCACCAGGGCCACATAGCAGAGCGTACGAAGTATGATCATAAGAGGGAGAAGAACGAGGTGAAGAAACGGCCCCACTGGGGGAAGGTACAACATCTCAACGAACGAAGTACGGCCCGCATTGTTCTATTCTTCCGCTAACCCCGCACTCTTGGAATGAGTTTCCGCACCGAATACCTGCACCAGCTCCCGCACCTGACGGCGGCCACCGCCGAGGCGGCCGCCCTGCAATTATTTGCCTACCAGGCCCGGCATTGCCCGCCTTACCGCGCGTACCTGGCCGCCTTGGGTTGCCAGCCAGATCAGGTGCAGCGGCTGGCGGATATCCCGTTCCTACCCATTGAGTTTTTCAAAACCCACGAGGTGCGCACCGACGGGGCCGAGTGGGAGCCGCAGGAAGTGTTTCTGAGCAGCGGCACCACCCAGCAGCAGCGCAGCCACCACTACGTCCGCGACCCGCAGCTGTACCGCCAGCACGCGGCCCGCATCTTTGAACACTACTACGGCCCGCTTTCTGGCTGGACGGTGCTGGCTTTGCTACCCTCGTATCTGGAGCAAGGCCAGTCGTCGTTGGTGGCTATGGTCGATTATTTCGCCCAAGTTTCGGGGCAGCGGCAGCCGGCTTTCTTTCTGCACGACCACGCGGCGTTGCTGGCGGCTCTGCGCGAAGCCAAGCAGGATACCAGCCGCCGGGTGCTGCTGATGGGGGTGAGCTACGCCCTGCTGGACCTGGCCGCCGAGTACGCCGGCGACCCAGCCCTGCTGGGCCTGACGGTGCTGGAAACTGGGGGCATGAAGGGCCGCCGTCGCGAAATGATACGGGAGGAGTTGCACGCCGAGCTGCAACAGGCTTTCGGACCGGCCGGCATTCACTCTGAGTACGGCATGACGGAGCTGCTGGGCCAGGCCTACAGCTTCGGCGACGGCCGTTTCCACGCCCCGCCCCAGCTGCAAGTGCTCCTGCGCGACCCTTCTGACCCGTTTTCGGTGTCGGCCACCAGGGCTAGTGGCGCCATTAACGTCATCGACCTAGCTAACGTGGACTCCTGCGCCTTTATCGAAACCAAGGACTTGGCCCGCATGCACCCCGATGGCTCATTTGAAGTGCTCGGCCGCCTCGATAACTCCGATATCAGGGGGTGCAACCAGATGGTATAAGGGGCCGAGAGGTAGTGTCATTGCGAGGATGCAGGACGAGGCAATCCATCCTTTACGAAGAACTGCCCCCTAAATGTGACAAGCCCTTGACATTCGCGCTGATGTCAAGGGCTTGTCACGTTTCAGGATTAAGTACGTTGGTCAGAACGGATTGCTTCGTCCTGCGTCCTCGCAATGACAGTATTACTTCCCGGCGAAAGCGCGGGCGTCGGCTTCGGTAATGGTATCGTCGCTCATGATAACGAGGCGCTCCACCACGTTGCGCAGCTCCCGAATGTTGCCGCGCCAGTCTAGGCGTTGCAGGTAGGAGAGGGCGGCATCCTCAATGCGCTTGGGTTTGTTGCCGTAGTCGGCGGCTATGTCCTTCAGGAATTTCTCGATGAGGGCCGGAATATCGTCGCGGCGGTCGTTGAGGGCGGGTACCTGGATAAGGATGACGGAGAGGCGGTGGTAAAGGTCCTCGCGGAAGTTGCGGTCCGCAATTTCCTGGAGCAGGTCCTTGTTGGTAGCTGCCAGCACCCGCACGTTCACCGAAATTTCCTTCTCGCCGCCTACGCGCGTAATCTTGCTTTCCTGCAGGGCGCGCAGCACTTTGGCCTGGGCTGAAAGGCTCATGTCGCCAATTTCGTCGAGGAACAGCGTACCGCCGTCGGCTTGCTCAAACTTACCGATGCGCTGCTTTACGGCCGACGTGAACGAGCCCTTTTCGTGCCCGAACAGCTCGGACTCAATCAGCTCCGAAGGAATAGCGGCGCAGTTTACCTCCACCAGAGGGCCGCTGCTGCGGTTGCTAAGCTCGTGCAGCTGACGGGCCACCATTTCCTTGCCGGCACCATTAGGGCCCGTAATGAGCACGCGCGCATCGGTAGGAGCAACCTTCTCGATGGCTTTACGCACGGCCGTGAGGGCCGCCGAATCGCCAATCATTTCCGAGTTTTTGGCCAGCTTCTTCTTAAGCGTCTTGTTTTCAGTGGCCAGCTTGGTGGTTTCGGCCGTGAGCTTGGTACGGTCCAGGGCGTTGCGCACAGTTACCAGCAGGCGGTTCAGGTCTGGTGGCTTCTGCAGGAAGTCGAAGGCGCCCTTCTTGGTAGCATCCACGGCCATTTCCACGTTGCCGTGGGCCGACACCATGATGAAGGCCGCGTTGGGCGCCACAATGCGGGCCCGCTCCAGCACCTCAATGCCGTCCATCTTGGGCATTTTGATGTCGCAGAGCACCACGTCGTACTTGTCGCGGATGAGCATGTCCAGGCCCGTGGGGCCATCCTCGGCCTGATCTACCTGGTAGCTTTCGTATTCGAGAATTTCCTTCAGCGTGTGCCGAATGGCCTTTTCGTCGTCAATAATTAAGATGCGGGGCATAAGCTAGGGAAGGGCAATTGAAGGAAACCAAAGTAACGAAAAGCCGGCGGCAAAAGATGAAGCCTACCCCCGAACCTTGGTGGAATGGGCCGAAGAAAATCGTAGTCTACTACGAATAGCCCGGCTGATTTCAAGGACAGCTTAGATTAGCAGTCTGGCTTACGGTTTAACGCTGCGCACCGACAGGGTAGCGGCCGGTAGGCCCTCGGCCGAGGCCGTAAGCCGTACTGTACCAGGGGTGCGGCCGGCCCGCAGCAGGGCCGTGGCAATGCCGGCCTCGGCGGCCACGGGGTTGTCGCCCAGTAGCTCGGCGTCGCCGGCGGTTACGGCGAAGCGGATAGGGGTAGCGGCGTCCGGCACAGGTGTACCTTGGGCATCTACCACGGTAGCATACACGAACACGGCGTCCTGGCGGTCGGCGGTCAGGTCGCGGCCGCTCCGGTCGAAGGTAAGCTGCAGGTGGTGGGCCGGGCCGGGCGTGCGGCGGGTATGCTCGGCGGCCACCTGACCGTTCAGATAGGCCACAGCCCGCAGCGTACCGGTGCTGAACGGCGGCACAGTGAACGTAAACGAAGGATGAGCCAGGTGGTCGGAATAACGGTCCTGGTCGGGGCGCTGGCGGGCCAGGGGCTTGCCGTCAAGCTGCAGCTCTACCTCCGCGCAGTTGCTGAACACGCGCACCTGCCGGGGGGTAGGGCTGGCCTGGGCGTAGCTGGCCAGGTACACCATGGGCTTGCCGAAGCCCTGGGCATCGGGGGTGGGGCCGTACTGGCTCTGATAGAAGTAGAAGGCAAACTTGGGCAGGCGGTAAATGTCCATAATGCCCGACGACTCGATATCCGGGGCGTAGCCGCGCTTGTAGTCGAACTGCAGCCAGTTGGCGTCGCCGATAGCCGGGCCGATAAAGTTGTCGTTGTGGGCCTCCTGGAAGTTGAGGGCCTGCTGAATCAGGGCCCGCTCGCCCTGGCCACGCAGCTGGCGCGAAGTGCGCTCCGCCTCCTTCAGGCCCGCGTAAGCCGTTTGGTTGAAGCCCGCGTTCTGGGCGTAGTATTCCCAGTCGCCGTACTCGCAGAGCAAAATGGGCTTTTGCTTATTGTACTTGTGCCAGTAGTCGGGCGCTTTGGCGTGCTGGCGGGCCGGAATAAACACGTCGTAGGCGTAATCCAGCCAGCCGCAGGTGTACACATCGGTCGGGAAGGGTAGCTCCTCGTGCACGGCCTGGTGGGCCTGGTCCATGAACGGCTTGCTCATGTCGGTTTCGTTGAGGGCGGCTTCCCAGAGCACAATGCTGGGGTGGTTCCGGTCGCGGCGCACCATGTCGCGCACGTTCTGGAGGCTGTTGCGCTGAAAGTCCTCGCCGCCGAAAAACTGCCAGCCCGGAATGGAGTTCATCACCAGCAAACCCAACTCGTCGCAGGCCTGCAGAAAGGCCGGCGAGGGCGGGTAGTGGGAGCAGCGCACAAAGTTGAACCCGGCTTCCTTGATTTTCCAGGCGTCGCGGTACTGCATCTCGTCTGAGAGGGCGTAGGCCAGGTACGGGTACTCCTGGTGGCGGTTGGTGCCGCGCAGGCGGGTTTTCTGGCCGTTGAGGTAGAAGCCATCCGGCGCGAAGCGGATGGTGCGCACCCCAGTTGTCAGCTCCTGGCGGTCGAGGGCGCGGCCCTTGTCGTCCAGCACTTCCGTCACCACCCGGTAAAGGTAGGGGCGCGCGGGCGTCCAGAGTCTGGGCTGGGCCAGGGGCAGCGTTTGCCGCACCGCAGTAGCTCCGCCGGGCGTGAGCAGGGGCGCATCGGTGAGGACGCGGGCTACCTCCTTGCCTTCGGCATCAAGCACCACGGTGCGCAGGCGGGCGGCCCGGTCGGTACGGTAGTCGTTGCGGATTTCGGCCTGCAGATGCAGGGTGGCCTGCTGCTCGCTCACGTTTTCGTAGCGGAGCAGTAGCCCGCCCCCGGCCACCCGCCCTGATTCCACGGCATCAGTAATGTGCAGCTTGTCCTGCACTAGCAGCTGTACGGGGCGGTAGAGGCCACCGTAGTAGTTGAAGTCGAGGTCTTTGAGAGGCTTGCCGGGGGGAATGGCTGGATTGTCCTGGTTGTTGAGCCTCACCAGCAGGCAGTTTTCGGCGCCGGGGCGGAGGTAGGGCGTCAGGTTTACGGTGAAGGGCAGGTAGCCGCCCTGGTGATGGGCAAGGCGGCGGCCGTTCAGGTACACATCGGCTTCCTGCATGGCTCCCTCAAACCGAATGGCCACGCGGCGGGCAGTATCAGCAGCAGCCACCCGGAAGAAGCGCCGGTAGAAGCAGGTGCCCTGCCACTGCCGGGCGGTGGTTACCACCGGCTCCAGCCGGGGCGTGTGGGGCAGGCCCACCGCGGCCCAGGGCCGGGCAGCCTCAGCGGCGCGCCCGAAGAAGGCAGGTCCCACCGTCGTATCCACGTCCTTCACAAACTCCCAGTCCTGGTTGAAGGTCTCGGGGCGGAGGGCGGAGGAGGCCGCCTGGCCGCTCGGGCGGGTGCAGGCGGCCAGCGTCAGGAGCCCGCCGAAGGTGAGGAGCGGAGCAAGTAAGGCACGACGAAAACTACTCATTAGCGCAGATAGATGGATTCGAGGTCGAGGAAGGGGCGGGCGTTGGCGGCCGGAGCGGGGGTAGCGGCGGGCTCCAGCAGCACCTGCAGCACTTCGGCCTGGGCCAGGGGTAGGGTAGCCGGGCCGGGCGTCTGGAAGCTTAGGGGCAGGAAGCTGGGGTAGGGCCGGGGCAGCAGCAGCTGGGCCCCGGGCCGGAACGCCGACAACGGCACGCGCACTTCCTGCAGGTCGTCGCCGAGCTCCACTTCCGCCACGTAAGCCGCCGCGTCGCGGGTGGTCAGCACGAGGCGCGCGCGGCCCGCCCCGGCGCCCCGGCGGCCCCGGATAACCAATTCCCGGAAAGCGCCTGCCTCGGCCGCGCGCGAGGCCAGCCGGTCGCCGAAGTAGGCGCGCAGGAAGGCCACGGGGGCGGTGGCATCGGCGAAGGGAATGGGGGTAGGGGACGGGGGACTCTGGAGCAGGCGCAGGGCCAGCTGACCGTTGCCGCTGGTGACGTAATCGGCCCAGCCGGCCCCGTTCACGCCGCCTACTTCTACCCGCTGCTGGTCCTGAGCGGCTATAAACAGGGGCAGAGCCGCGCCGGCCGCCACAATCTGGGCCTCCCAATGCTCACGCGGGGCGTAGTCCCAGTCCTGGGGGCTGCCGGCAAAGCCGCCGGGGAAGGTGGTGGAGCGGCCATTGTGCTTCACTACCACCCAGTAGCGTAGCAGGCCTGGGTAGAGCAGGTCGGCGGGTACGGTGGCTTCGGCGGTGGTCAGGGTAAGGCGGCGCATGGGCACGGCGCGGGTGCGGCCGTAAAAGTGCTGGGCCACCAGAAACAGGGAGTCAGCCGCGTCGGCGCCGGCCACGGTAGCCTGAAGGGTGGCGGGCCGGCCGGCCGGGAGCTGGGTAGGCGCCGTGTGAACTACCTGAGTGGGGAGAGGGGTAGGGGCCGGGGCCACAAACTCACCCAGTCGGATGTCGCCTACCTGGGTTTGGGCCGTGAAGGCGCCGGTGTTTTTGCCCCGGGCCGCTACCAGGTACACGCCGGGCTGCAGGCGCACGGTGCCGTCCGTGGCCTGGCCCTGGAAGGTGTTGCCTTCGTTTAAGCCGCGCACGGTAAAGTCGGAACCCAGGCCGGGCAGGCTCAGGCGCAGGGGCTGGGTGTTCCAGGCAATGCGCACCACGGGCTGGCGCAGGGAGGTAGTCGCAAACGGGTCGCGCACCGGAATAGCGTCGGGCATCACCTCCAGCCGCCACACGCCGGTAGCCAACTGGTCGAGGAAGTAGGCGCCGGTGCCTTCGTAGGTTACCAGGGGCGAGGAGCCGGTGCCGGCCAGGCGGCGCAGGGCGGCGGGCTTGCGCGGCTGGGTGGTGGTGGTGCTGGTGTAGTAAAACTCCTCGGGCGTGTTTAGCTCACTGACGCCCGCGCGGTAGCTTACCCGAAAGTTGTTGAAGACCGAATCCTGGGGGTAGGCCCCGAACGGCTGCCCCCGCTTCACGTCCCGGAATACCTTGCCCGCAATCAGCAGGCTCAGGGCTTTGGCCGGGGTGTAGGCTAGGTTCAGGTAATGGGTCTGGTACTCGGTGTTGGCGAAGGCAATAGCCAGCGGGTCGTAGGCAAACTGGGTAGCCCACTGCATGCCGGCGCTGCGGAAGGAGCGGGCCATCAGCGGATACATCACAGGCTGCAGAATATCAGCCGACTCAAACTCGTACACCATGCGGGGCTTGGAGCTGAAGCGCGGGTCCTGGGCGTACGGGATGGGGTACTGGCTTACCAGAGGCAGCATGTTGCCCTGCAGCGTGTGCCCGCCCACCAGGGCCGAAGGATACCACTGAAACGTGAAACCCTGCACCGGACTGTTAAGAATAGCGTTGGCTACCGTCGGGCTTTCGGCAATGTTGTAGAAGATGGGCTTCTTATAGCCGGTGCTGCGCATGGCCTGCACCATGCGTTCCACAAAGCGGCTCACCTCGGCCTCGGGCTGGCGGTAGTGGGGCTCGTTGCAAACCTCGTAGGCGATGATGTCGGGGTCTTCGCGGTTGAGCTGACCAGTGTATTGGTTGCGGTGATTGAGGAACTGGGCCAGGTAGTTTTCCTGGGCCCGCACGGCCCGCTCGTTGTTATAGGCCCGGCCTTTGGGGTAAATGCTGGAGAAACCCGTCTGGGCCGTGTCCTTCTCGGGGTAGCCGTTGCCCCAGTAGGCAATGGGCGTCAGAATGATTTTGATGCGCCGCTGCTTAAGCCGCTGTACCAGGTAGTCGAGCAGGCGCAGGTGCTCATTCTGGATGATGTTGCCCAGGGTATCGGTAATTTCCACATCCCAAACGTGCACCCGGAAGGCATCTACGCCCAGGCGCGAAAGGTGGTACACATCCTGGTCAATAGCTTTTTCCAGGTTCACGCCCAGCTTCTGGTGGGCACGGTAGGAGTAGGCGAAGGGCGTGGTGTAGTTTACTCCAAACAGCGCTACTTCCTGCTTGCTGCCTTGCCAGCGCAGCACGCCTTTAGCATCCGTGTACACATCGGCGGCTTGGGAAGGAGTTTTTTGGGCCAGAGCGGCGGGGGTGCCGGCCAGCAGCCAGGCAAAACCGGCCAGCAACCACCACCGGCCACTACGAGCGGAACCAGGGAAAGGCAAGGAATCAGACATAATGCAAACGTTTGAATTCGCGAAGTAACACCATATAGTTACAAAAACGGCCGCCGCACCCGAAGTTGCGGCGGCCGTTTGATGGCGGTGATGAGTCTGTAAGCCGGGTTTTGTCCGCCCCTGCAAGCAGAAGCGGCCCCACCATTTATCTAGGCCAGTCCTCGCGGAAAGGCTCCATCAACCTACCCGCTGGCGCCGGACGAGCCGCCCGGTGCCGGCCCCCGAAAGGGCCCGCGTGCCAGCTTATTTGGTCTTTCAACCCCTGAGGTTTACCCAGCCGGCATGGTCACCCAGCCGCTGGTGCGCTCTTACCGCACCTTTTCACCCTTACCGGTTTGGTTGGGTAGGAAGGTGTGAGGGTAGGAGTTCAGGAGGTAAAAACCTCTTGCCCTCACACCCTCCTACCCGCTTACCCTTCAAAACCGGCGGTAATTTTCTGTGGCACTGGCTGTCCTGGGAAGCTTTACGCCGCCCAGTCCTTCCCGTTAGGAAGCAGGGTGCTCTGTGTTGCCCGGACTTTCCTCGTCGCCATTCTTGCGTTTGGCGCCGCGGTGGGGCGACCCATCACTGCGGGCAAAGGTACAAGGAATTGGCCGCACCTGCGCGGTAAACCGTGCGGCAACTGGCCTAGAAGGCGTTAGGCCTGGCCGGTTCAGGCGCTTAACTTGCAGCATGAACCGCTTTGCCCGCGTTGTGCCGCTGTTATGCGTGGTCCTGTTGCTATGGTCGGATCTGGCAGGCGCCGGGCCACGTACGGCGCCCGATAGTCTGCGGCAGCTATGGCGGTGGCCGTTTCACCAGCAGATGCGCCTGGCCGGAGCTACCGTTACGCCCGCTACGGCGCCGGTGGTTATCGGGCTGCTACGGCGCCCCGATATTCCGTGGCGTGTACAGGCGGAGCTACGGGCTAATCTGGCGGGCCATTACCTGCACGAAAACCAACCCAGTCTGGCCATTATGCAGATGCTGCAAACCCGCCGCATGGCCCTGGAAGACCACGACTCGTTGCGGGCAGCTGTGGCGTGCGAGTGGCTGTGCTACTCGTACTATTTACTTAAACAGCCCCAGCCAGGCATTGCCTACGGCCGCGAGGCCTTGCGGCTGGTGCCCCGGCATACGCCAGCTGGCTACCAGGAGCTAGGCGGCATTTATTCCAACCTGGCTTCCTGTGCGCTTATTGTGCCCGACTACAAACTAGCCGCCTACTGCGACCGGCAGGCTTTGCAGCTGGCCCGCGCCGATGGCGACACGGCCAACGTGGCAGTGGAGCTGGCGAACCTGGCTGCTATTGCCCACAAGCAGCGGCAGTTACCGCGCATGGCCGCACTACTCGACTCCGCCTACGCCGTGTACCCGCCCCCGCGCTACGTGGGCGTTCAGCTTATCCTCGACAACTTAAAGGGTGCCCTGGCCTACGAGCAAGGCCAGTACGCGGCAGCGGCCCAACTGCTCGGGGCCACGCTGAAAACCAGCTACGACCACCATCAGATTCACGATGAGATGAGTGTGTTGGAAACGCTGGTGCCCGCGCTGGAACGGCTGGGCCGCTACCGCGAAGCCCTGCAGCATCAGCGGCGCTACGCCGTGCTGCAGGACAGCCTGTTCGAGGAATCCAGCGCCCGCCACGCCCGGGAGCTGCAAACCCTGTACGCAACCCAGCAGAAGGAGCAGCAGCTGGCCCGGCAGCGCCAGCGCATTGCCAGCCTGCAGGTCAGCACCGGTCTGCACGAAGCCGAGCTGACGCGCCGCACTACGCTGTTTCTGGCTGGTCTGGTGGGCGCGGGCCTGATGCTGGTGCTGGTGGTAGTGCGGCAGCGCGCCCGGCACCTATTGGAAAGCACAGCCGCCGCCCCGCGCATGCGCAACCGCATTGCCGCCGACCTGCACGACGAAGTGGGCACACTGCTCACCCGCGTAAACCTGCAGGCCGAGCTGCTGCGCCAAAATCAGCCCGACCCTGCCCTGGACCGCCTGTTGACCAACAGCCGGGCCGCCGCCAGCACCATGCGCGACATCGTGTGGAGCATTGATGCGCAAGCCGATACCGTGGGCGCCCTACTGGACCGTATGCGCGACCACCTCGACCAAACTGCCGCTGCCGTCGGCCTGGAAACCGAGCTGACTACGCACGGCCTCAACGACCAGGAGGCCCTGACGCCCGAGCTGCGCCAGCACCTCTACCTCGTCTTCAAAGAAGCCGTTACCAACGCGGTGCGGCACGCCCGGCATGCCACCCAATTGCGAGTGTCGCTTACCCGCCAGCAGGACCAGATTCTGCTCACTGTGGAGGATGACGGGAGAAGCGAGGGTAGCACCGCCCGCAGCGGCATGGGCCTACGCAATATGCAGCAGCGGGCGGCGGCGTTACGCGGAAGCCTGCGGGCCGCCCCGCACAAAGATGGTGGGTTTGGGGTGCGCCTGTCGGTGCCGGCTCAGTAGGCCTGTTGCCAGGGGGTAGGGCTACAGTTGACCGCGGGCGTGGCGGCTAACCAGCTCCGTGCGGCTGCTGACCTGCAGCTTTTTGTACACGCGCTTCACGTACGTGCGCACCGTTTCCACCGATAGGCCTAGGCGGGCGGCCACCTGTTTATCGCCGAGGCCATCTACAATGGCCTTCACTACGTCTCGTTCCCGCTCCGATAACAGGTCTGACTGTACGGCAGGGGTAGGCTTGAAGTGCGCCAGCACCTTGCGGGCCACGGCCCGGCTCATGGGCGCGCCGCCCCGACTGACCTCTAACACGGCGGCTTTCAGCTCATCCAACGGGGTGTTTTTGAGCACGTAGCCGCTGGCCCCGGCGCACAGGGCCCGGTAAATCCGGTCGGCGTCATCAAACACAGTTTGCATGACCACGTCGGCATCGGGGAGGCGCTGTTTGATGAGTGGCAGCGCGTCTAGGCCACTTAGGCCCGGTAGGTGCACGTCGAGCAGCACAACCTGGGGAGCCTGCACTAAGTCGGGCAGCTGGGCCATAAACTCTTCTACGGAGTCAGCCACGAGCACGCAGTCGAGTTCGGGCTGCCGGCACAGGTAGCCGTGCAGCAGAGCGCGCACTTCGGGGTCGTCTTCTACCAAAGCCAATCGAATCGGGGAATTCATATCCGCAAAGGACGGGCTATGGCCGCCCCGGCGCAACCCCGGCGTTACCCCCAAATGCGGTACACCTCATATTAGGAATAACGCTCTGTTACTAGGAAGTTTGCGTCCCCAAATCCGGCTGCGCCACAACGCAGCCCGTGAAACAGCCTTTCCACACCTACTTTCTACTATGCGAAAACTTTTACGCTACGCGCTAGCCTTATCCGCCGCGCTTGGGCTTCACGCGGCCCAGGCGCAAACCCCCGGTGGCGTGGGCATCGGTACCAGTACGCCGGCGGCCTCAGCTTTGCTGGAACTGAACTCGACCAGTAAAGGCCTGCTACCCCCGCGCATGACCCAGGCCCAGCGCGACGCCATTCCGAGCCCGGCCGTGGGCTTGACCATCTACAACCTCGATGCGGCCAAGCTCAACACCTGGAACGGCTTCTTCTGGACCGATGCTGTGGTGGGTCTGTCGGCCAGTGCCAACGCCAATGGTCCCAAGGTCCTGACCTTCAATTTCACCGGGGCTTCTCAAACCTGGACCGTGCCGCCGAACGTGACCAGCGTGCAGGTGGATATTGCGGGTGCACGAGGCCGCACCATTGATAACTGCTCGAACTGCTACCGAGGCGGCCGGGGCGGTCGGGTGCAGGCCACGCTGGCCGTGACGCCAGGGCAGGTGCTGACCATTGAAGTGGGCGGCGACCGGGGCTATAACCCCAGCACGCTCTACCAAGACGGAGGCTACAATGGCGGCGGGCGCGGCAGCGAGCCGGGGGGCGGCGCTACTGACATCCGCATCGGCGGCACGGCCCTGAGTAACCGGGTGCTGGTGGCCGGCGGCGGCGGCGGCTCGGGCTACTACGCTAGGGGCGGGCCCGGTGGGGGCCTCGTCGGCGGCGACGGCCTGTTGCCTACCGGCAGCAACCCGACGGGGACCCCCGGTACCGGCGGTACCCAAACAGCCGGCGGCGCCACGGGCGGCACGCAGCAGCAGTACTGCTACTGCGGCACGAGTCCGGCCGGCCCGGGCGTGGGCGGGAGCCTAACCGGTGGCACCAGTTGGGGCGCGGCCGGTGGCGGGGGCGGCTACTACGGGGGCGGCATGAGCCACGGCAACGCCGGTGCCGGCGGGGGCTCGTCGTACACCGACCCGACACTGGCGACCAACGTGGTCCATACCCAGGGCTACCAGAATGGGGCTGGGTACGCCAAAATCAGCTTTAGCTTCCAGCCCGAAGCTCCGGTTATCAGCCTCAACAACGCTACTACCTCGCAGGCGGCGGGCAGCGTGATTTACAGCGACGGCGGCAAGCTCACCGGCAACGCAACCAAGCTAGCCTGGGACAACGCGAACGGCCGTCTGGGTATTGGCACGGGTAGCCCGCAAGCGGCACTGCACGTAGCCGGTGCCGCCCGCGTGGAGGGTCTGGCCGGCAGCGGGGCCCGCATGGTGACAACGGATAACAACGGCACCCTCGCGGCCCAGGCGCTGCCCGAGCTGACTATCAACGGCCTGACCCTGGGGCTCAGCGGCAGCAATACCGTAACCCTGCCCGCCGGTGCCGATAACCTGGGTAACCATACGGCCACCCAAAACCTGAACCTCAGCACCTACCAACTGGTGGGCAACGGCGGCAGCACGGGCCTGGGCCTGACCAGCAGCGGCGGCCTGCTGCTGCCGGCCGGCGTGATTCAGCGCGGCGGCGCGGCCGTTACCAGCACCTCCGACCTGGGGCTGTACTCCCGCGTCAGTGGTAGCTACATGCGCCTGGTAACCAACGCCGCGCCCATCCGCTTTTACTCCGACGATAACAGCGGAACTATCCCCAACGTGAGCTTTGAAAGCAACGGCAACGTGGGCATCGGGACCGGCAACGCCGGGGCCAGTAACCGCCTCGACGTGCAAACTACGGCCGCCCGCTCGGGCACACACGCCACGGGGCGGCCGCTCTACGTAACCGGCGACTTCGACCAGGCCGCGGGCGGGGCAGAGTTCCGGCACTTTAACGGCACGCAAGGGGTAGGCATCGGCTACAACTCGCTGTACGCCGCCGGCACGAACACCAACCAGTCGCTGAACCTGATTCCGAAAGGCTCGGGCGGCGTGGGCATCGGCACGACTTCGCCCGAGGCTTTGCTTGACGTGAACGGCAACGAGCTGGTGCGTGGCACGCTGGGCTTCGGGGCCAGCACCCGGCAGATGATTAACCTGTGGGGCTCGGAATACGGCATCGGCGTTCAGGATGGTACCCAGTATTTCCGTTCGGGCGGGGCCTTTGCCTGGTACGCCGGCGGCTCTCCCAATGCAGAGCAGTTCAATGCCGGTGGGGGAACCCAGCAGATGGTTCTGACAAATGGCCGGTTGGGTATTGGCACGGGCTTCAATAACGCGGCTCTACCCAATGGCCCGCTGGAAATCCGGCAGAATAGCCCGTATATGGTCTTTCATTCGCCCAACAACGCTTGGGCTTCTTTAGGGCTGGATGCCAACGACGGCTACAAGCTCAAGCTGTCGGATGGGCCCAACGTCGGCGGAGCTAACTACATGACGTTTAGTGGTTCCAACGTAGGTATTGGCACCACCGCACCGGCTTACCCCCTCGACGTGCAGCGCACCGTGACGCCCGCTAATTTCAACTACGGCTACCTCAACGGCAGCGGGCAGGTGAATTATGCCACCAACAACACCGGCCCGGTGAGCATTCGGGCCACGGGCCGCGTGCTGGCCTCCGAGTTCAACGCTACCTCCGACCGGCGCCTGAAGTCCGTGCTAGGCCTCTCCGACAACGCCGCCGACCTGACCTTGCTCAGCCGTATCCGCATCACCGACTACACCATGCGCGACCGGGTGCAGTACGGCGACCGGCGCTTCAAGAAAGTTATTGCCCAGGAAGTGGAGCAGGTATTTCCGCAGGCCGTGAACCAGCACCAGGGCTTCGTGCCCGACGTGTACGCTACGGCCACGGCAGCCCAGCTGCTGCCCGGCGACTCCCTGCTGCACCTGACCGTGCCTACCCTGCCCGCGGGCGTGAAAGCAGGGCAGCGCGTTAAGCTGATTACGGGGGGTAGCGAGATGATTGGAGTCGTGGCCCAACTGCCCAAAGGCAACGCCCTGGTGGTGCGCGGAGCCCGGCAGCTGGCCGGCCAGGCTGTGTTTGTGTTTGGCCTGGAGCACCCCGATGTGCGCACCGTGGACTACGAAGCCCTGTCTATGCTGAACGTGTCGGCTACCCAGGAGCTGGCCCGCAAAGTGGCCCTGCTGGAGCAGCAAAACGCCGCGCTGCAACAGCAGCTGCAGGCCCAGCAAGGCCGCCTCGACCAGCAACAAACGAGCCTGACAAGTCAGCAGGCCGCTTTGCAAACCTTGCAGGCCGAAGCCGCCCGCACTCAGGACCTGACGCAGCGCCTGCAGGCCCTGGAAAACATGCTGGGTACTAAAGCATCGGTGAAATAATGTCTAGGCCACTCTTTTTCGCTTCGGTGGGAGTAGCGCTGGCACTTGCCGGCGCTGCTGCCCAGGCCCAGGACCTGACCAACACCGGCACCCAGCTCACGGTGGAACCCGGCGTTCTGCTGTCGGTGCCCGGCGCCTTGCGCAACCAGGCCGGCGCCACGCTGACCCCTGGCGGCACCGTGCAGGTAGGCGGCGACTTCATCAATACAGGCACGGTAGTACCCGCCAACGGCACCCTGGTGCTAATCGGTTCAACGGAGCAAACCCTGTCGGCGGGCGGCGCCAGCCTGGGCCGGGTGGAAGTGCGCAATACCGGCCCCGCAGGCCAAAACCGCATCTTGCTGCCCACCGACCTTACTGTACTGCAACAGCTGACACTGGTAAGCGGCCTACCGCGCACCGACGCCACCGCCACGCTGCACCTGCCTGACGGGGCCACGCTGACCGGCGAAACCGCCGGCCGCTACGTACAGGGCAACCTGGAAATTACCCGCGCCGCTGTGCAGGGGAGTACGGTGGTTGATTTCGGGAATGGATTGGTGCTGAACCCCAACGGCGGCAGTTTGGGCGCCGTGCGTGTACTGCGCACCGCTGGCCTCCAGCAAGCCGGTGTGAGCTTCGGTCAGAACCCGGCTAACCCCAGCCAGCACACCATCGACCGGATCTGGAGCGTGACGGCCGACCAAACGCCCACGGCCCCGGCCACCCTCACGCTGTCCTGGCTGCCCGACGACGACAACGGCCTGACCAACTTCGCCCAGGCCCAGGTGTGGCGCATGCCCGCCAGCTCGGCGCCCTGGGAGGCCATTGGTTCTCCCACCGATGCCTCGGCCCGCAGCATCACGGTGAGCACCACCGCCTTCTCCCGCCTGACCGTAAGCGAGGGGCAGAAGCCGCTGCCGGTGCAGCTGGTCAGCTTCACGGCCCGGCGGGTAGGGCCCGATGCCCTGTTGCGCTGGACCACGGCCCAGGAGCTGAACAACGCCGGGTTTGAAGTGGAAAGCAGCCCCGACGGCCGCACGTTCAGGTCCGTAGGCCGGGTAGCAGGCCACGGTACCACCACCCAGCGCCACGACTACCAGCTAACCGACCCCAACCTGGCCCGCTACCAGGTGCCGCTGGTGTACTACCGCCTGCGCCAGCTAGACCAGGATGGCACGGCCACCACCTCGCAGGTGCAGACCGTAGCCGTGCCCAGCGAAGCTCTGCCCCTGGCCGTGCAGGTGTATCCTACGCCCTTCACCACCCAGGCCACCGTGCTGATCCAGGCCCCCGAAACCAGCCCCGCCACCCTCCGCGTGGTGGACGCCGTAGGCCGCACCCTGTGGCAGCAGACCCTACCCCTCACCAAAGGCGAAAACCGCCTGAACCTGCCGCAAGCTCACACCTGGCCGGTGGGCACCTATGTGCTCGGCGTCCGGCAAGGCCACCAGTTCCGCACGGTGAAAGTGGTGCGGGAGTAGAGGAATTTGGCCGCCTAGTGTAGGTTCTTAAACAAGCAGCCCCGCTCTGGTTTGAACCGGAGTGGGGCTGCTTGTTTATGATATATATAACGATGAAGTATTCTAGTTTCCTTAATAAAGTAGAGGATAGTGCTCTGTGTTGCTCCGGACTTTCCTCGTCACCATTCTTGCGCGGGCGCTGCGGTGAGGCGCCCCATCACTGGGGCAAAGTAGTCAAGCCTCAAGGATGTATCACCATACGAAATCCAAGCCGGCGACTCATCGCTCCGTAATTAGTGCTCATATCTGATTGGATGTCTTCTACTCGGTCTCGGTATTGACAAGTTTCGAAGTATAGTAAATCGAAAAGAGTGCTTTCCAGAAAAGCAACATCTGTGGTAAAACCTGATACAGCTGCGGCTTTTGTTGTTACCAGAAATTTGGTAAGGCGGCGCTTATTTATGTTAACCGTCTGACACGAGCCAAAATGCAAGATTTTGCCAGTGAGCTTTCCCGCAAGTCTTTCCTCTAACTCATCAAGTGTAACCCTCTCTTTTCCTAAACCAATTGCACCCGGCTCACCATGAAATGATAAATAAAGTAAGCTGTAGCTAGCATACCTCTTTTGAGTAAACTCTAATAGTAGATCTAATGTGGTTGCCTTAAAATGAGAGTTCTTGCAACATTGCTTTCTTATAATTTTATTATTTTGTAATAGTTCCAGACCAGCTGCCACACTATTGGGCTTCGTGAAGTCTTGTACCCAACGGCCTTCAATGCAGGCTATATTTTTTTTGAAAGGAAGCATTTTTTATCTCTGAATGTCAATCAGTTAAGATTTCTACTTCCCTTCCCACACATTATCCTTCGGGTAGCTGTCGGGCACGAGGGTAGCGCCTAGCTTCACTTGCTTCACGGCTTTGGAGGAGGCCACGGGCACCGTGACGGTGCGGGCGCCCTGCTCCCAGACGGCGATGGTGCGGTGCAGCTTCTGGGTGGAGTTGTCGGCGAAGGTGATGGTGAGGTCAACGGGCACGGGCTTGGTACCTTTGGATTCTACCACTACATCGTAGCCGCTGCCGGTTTTCGTGACGGTTTGGATGGCCAGGTCGGGGTAGCCGCCATCGAAGAACCAGCGCTGCCAAAACCAGTTGAGGTTGCGGCCGGCCCCGGCGTTCATTGAGTTGAAGAAGTCGTAGGGCATGGGGTGCTTGCCGTTCCAGTTGTGGATGTAGGTGTGCAGGGCCTTCGTGAACAACTCGTCGCCCAGCATGTCCTTCACGTAGAGGTAGCCCAGGCCCGGCTTGGGGTAGGAGTTGAGGAAAAACGCCGTGCCGGTTTGCTGGGTGCTGAGCGTGACAATGGGCACATCGACTTCGGTAGCCGCGGCGGCGGCGTAGGGCGCAATGCCATAATCGTCATCCAGCTTGGGGTCGATGATGCCGGAAATAATCCACTCGCCGATGGTGGCCCAGCCTTCATCCATCCAGCCATACTTGGTTTCGTTGATGCCCATGTAGAACGGGAACATCGTGTGGAATATCTCGTGGTCAGTGAGCGTAATGGCGTCTTGGCGGGTTTCCGTGGGGTTGTCGTTCACCATCATGGGGTACTCCATCTGGTCGAGACCGTCGAACACGGTTTCGTGGGAGTAAGGGAAGGGCCACTTGGGGAAGGTGTACGACATGGCCTCCACCGTTTTGCGGGCGAAGTGAATCACCTCCTCGTAATCCTTGTGCTTGGGGTTGTACACAGCATCCACGCGGGTGCGGCGCTTGGTGGCCGGGTCAACTACCAGACTACTAGCCTGCCACACGTAATGGTCGGTGGTGGCAAACACGAAATCGGTCACATTCTTGGCCTCGAAGTGCCAGGTATTGTGGGCGCTTGGGGCCGTGATGCCTTTGGTTTTTAGGTCAGCTTCGGTGATAATGCTGGTAATGCCGTCCTTCTTCTCCGCGTCCTGGAGGCGCTGGGCGTACTTTTTGGTTAGAACATTGTCCGCGTTGGTCAGGTCGCCGGTGGCCCACACCACAAAGTCTTTGGGCACGGTGATGTCGGCCGAGAAGTTGGCGAAGTCGTTGTAGAACTCCTGGGAGCCGTTGTAGGGCGTGCGGTTCCAGCCATCGATGTCGTCATACACCGCAATGCGCGGGAAAAAGTAAGCTATAAAGTCGGCGTTGGGCTCCACCTCACCAGTGCGGGTGTGCGAGCCCTGGTTGAGAATGTAGGAGTAGGTAATGGAAACCTGCGCCGTTTGCTTGGGCCCAATGGCACGGCGCACCGAAACCGGCAGGTTGGTGAAGTCGGCGCGGAGCTTGGCCACGTCAACAGACTGGCCGTTGATCGTCAGTTTGGTGATTTTTACGCCTTCGCTCACGTCCTCGGGGCTGATACCGGAAGCACGGGGCGCACCTTTCTGGTAGAGGTTGGGGTAGAGCTTAAACCAGAGTTGGTGTAGGGAATCGGGACTTTGGTTGTGGTAGGCAATATCCACGGTGCCCGCTACGCGCCGGGTGGTGGGGTCAAAATCAACTTTGAGCTTGTAGTCGGCGGAGTTCTGCCAGTAGTTGGGGCCCGGTAAGCCACTCTCGGCGCGGGTGCCTTTGGCATAGGTAGCCTGCAGGTTGCGCGGCACGGGCAGCTGCTGGGCGGAGGCGGTAAGGGCGAGGAGAGAGGCGGCGAGAAGCGCAGGGAGTTTCATGCAGAAGAAATAGATCTGCCGCAAAGTAACCAGATGCTTTCGAGGGTTGCCTATGGGTAGTATAGGCATAGGCCAGTAAGCTAGAGGAACGTCATGTCGAGCTTGTCGAGACATCTCGCGTGCTGACGTTGCGGTGCCAATCAAATTGAGTCAGAACATTACGATAGCACATCATCCTGACGAAGGAAGGTCCTTATCACGTCAGCACGAGATGCCAGGCCTGTTGCTCTTTGAGAAAATCCTTCGCTGCACTCAGAATGACATACTGCTATGGCGTGTTACCACTACAACATCAGCACGCGAGATGTCTCGACAAGCTCGACATGACCGCTCTGTTATACGGGCGGTTATCTGTACTGGGTCCTTCTCTCAAACCGCTTACAATATCAGGCGCTTACCAGGCCATCCGCCCGCAGCTCCTGCTCGCCGTGCCAGCGGTAGGCTACTAGCTCGCCGCCCTTGGCTACGCTGTAATCCAGGCACACGGCGTAGGGGCTGAGCAGTTGGGGCGTGCCCCGCAACCAATAGTGGCCGAAGAACACAGGCACCGTGTCCTGGTAGTGCCATACATCAGCCAGCGCATCTACCTCCACGGGTAGGGCGTTCAGGGCTTCAATGGGTTCGAGGTAGTAATCGAGGTAGGTGCAGGTGCGTGGGTCGGTCCACCAACGGGTGCGCATTTTGGTGCGTGGGTTCCCATCCTTGTCGTGAAACTGCACCCCGGCCGGTAGGTTTACTTCCTTGCCTTTCAGGGTATCTTCCACGGCCACGTATTCAGGCGTGCCCCGCTCGGCGCTGCGTAGTAAAAACTCTGGGGTCAGGCGGCCATCGGGCAGGGCTTGGCGCAGAAACGCAATGTGGCGCGGGTCCCAGCAGGCGTGCACTACGCGCAGGCCGGGTAGCTCCAGAAACAGGGGTAGGGTTTTGAACCAGGCAATGTACTCCTGCCATTCCACCCAGCCTTCCCGGCTCGAAAACTCCTCCAGGGTGCGCAGGTGCTGGAAAATATTGCGCGGGATGTGGGGCCGCAGGTGGCCGCCGTGCGGGTGCTCCTCGTGAAAGCAGATGGCGTTGTACTCGTGGTTACCCATTACGGCCAGGGCCGCGCCGCCCTCCACCATGGCCCGCACCACCTGCAGCGTTTCCCGGATGTGCGGACCACGGTCCACGAAGTCGCCCAGGAAAATGGCTTGCCGATTGGGGTGGCGGTAGCAGCCCTTCTGTTCTGTGTACCCTAGTTTCTGAAGTAGCTGCCGCAGCTCCTGGGCATGGCCGTGAATATCACCAATGAGGTCGTACATAGAGCGTAATAATAACAGGAAAAAGGCCGGACAGCCTGCGTTGCGCAGACCGTCCGGCCCTTATCAGCAGAGCGGGACCAGTTACTTCAGCCGCACCAGGGTAGCGCCGTAGCCGAACTTCTCCTTCTTCGAGTCCTCAAAGAATTTGATGTCGCGGTTGCGGCTAAGCAGCTTGTGCAGCTCCTTACGCAGGGTGCCGTTGCCGGAGCCGTGAATGAACATGATTTCGTGCATGTTGGTAGCCAGAGCCCGGCTTAAGGTATCCTCGAAGGCCTCCAGCTGCAGTTTCAGAATGGCCGTGTTGCTCATGCCTTCCGCGCCTTCCGGCATCAGGGCTTCCAGGTGCAGGTCCACTTCGTGGGGCGGGGCTATAATGGCTTTGGCCGGTTCGGGAGCGGGCGCTACGGCGGCCGGTTTGGCCGGGGCGTTGCCAGATAGCTGGGCTTTCAGAGTTTCGGCTAGTTTCTCGGGGGCAATGGCAGCGGGCGCGGCAGGCTTCTCATCCAGCTGGAACAGGTAGGCCTCGCGCTGGAGCACCGGCACGTTGGGCTGGCGGCTGGTGTAGAAGCTCGCCGCCTTAAACTGCAGGCGTTTGGTGAGCAGCTCGTAGGCCGAGGTTCCGTTCAGCTGGAAGGGTAGGAGCTGCACCATAGCGGCGGGCCACTGGTCGAAATCCTTGAGGTGCCAGTGCCCCAGCGCCGGGCTGGCCGATTTAGCCGCCAGCTTCTCGGCGCGCAGGCCCCGGTACTGCCCGTTGCGCTCCTCCCCAAAGGTATAAAGCACGTCCCGGTCGGTGTGGTTGACGATTTGCAAAGCTAGCAGCTCCGGTGACTGGTGGGTGAGGGCTAGGTAGAGGCCTTTCTGCACGCTCGGCGGAGCGGTTTTGTCGGCCTTCACAGGGGTAGGGCCTTCGGTTTTAACCGCAGGGGTAGGGGCCGGTGCCGCTACGCCGGCCGCCTTGGCCGCGCGGTTGGCGCCTGAGGTAGCGGCCTTTTTTTCGGCGGCCACCGCGGCGGCGCTTTGTCCGAAGGCTTTGGTTTCTTCGGCGGCTACTACCACTACCTCGCGGCGCAACACCGGAATGGTGAAATCGTTATCAATGGCCACCTCTACCAGCTCGTCGCTGAGCAGGCGGGTGATAATGCCTTCTTCGCGCCCGGTAAGCAGGCGCACTCGGTCTCCAACGTTCATATGATCAGAAAGAAATTGCGGATGGAATAAGAGCAACAAAGGTAACCGGCAAAACGAGCCCGCCCCGCTGCGCTTTACGAGCACCGAACGCCTACCGGTTTGCTACGGCTTCCACCTTAATAGTACAGCCCATGCGCCACCAGACCGCGCTTGCGGTTCCACTCCAGGGCCGGGGCGGGTAGATGGAAGATGCTGGCTACGTAGAAGACCCGCTTGAGCAGCTTGGAGCGGGTAGGGATGCGGCGCAAATCCACGTCGAGGGAGAGGTAATACTGGCGGTAGGGCTGCAGGCCCAGGGCAGCGTTGGCGCCGGGGTCATTGTACACCATTTGTTGGGCCCCGTAGCCTACGGCCGGCTGCAGCCAGCGCGGCCAGCAGGAGGCGGCCGGCAGCCAGGCCCCTACATCTACGCACAGCCAATAGGTCTGGCCGTTGTAGTCCTTCAGGTACTGCTCGCCAAGGCTCTTGCCCAACACATTAGGCCGTAGCGCGGCATAGCGGGTGGTATGAAACGAGTATTTGGGCATGATGCGCACCTCATCCCAGGCTAGGTGCTGCCCAATCAGGCCCACCGAGCCCAGGAAGTTGGCCGCCAGATCCGTGGCCGAAGCCCCGTACTGCGGGTCACGGCCATCGAGCAGCTCAATAGGGCTTTGCAGCAGAAACCCCACGAAGCCGCCGTACCAGAGGGCTTTGCGGTCGGGCACGCCGGCCCAGCGCAGCATGTCCACGGCCCCGCGGCTTTCGTGAAAAGCCCCCCAGAAGTGCCCGGCTTTGTCCATCTGCTTCCACTCCGGCAGGTCGTTGAACCAGTGCAGGCGGGTCCGCTCGCCAGTGTACCAGCTGTTGCTGAGCAAGTAGAGGGTAGCGGAGTACGATACGGCCAGGCCGCCGGCCAGCACCGGCAGGCGCCGACTTAGCCGGCTGGTATCGGGGGGGGCTGCCGAGGGTAGGGGCGCAGGCAGCTCCGGCGCCGACGTAACAGCCGGGGGTACCTGCGCCGGAGCTGCCTGCGCCAGTGCCAGGCACCCCGCCACTACCCCCAGCCACCGCCCCAGGCGGCCGAAGCAAGACGAAAAAGCAGGGCAAAGCAACATGGCGAAGGAGAAAGGCAGCGGCTGGGTAAGCTCATCAAAGCTACGATAAAAGCCGCTATTGACTTGGCGAGGTTCGGCGCATTCGCCTATCTTTAATGCCCTCTTGCGCACTACTAGAATATTATGATTCTGGTAAGGTTAATGGAGCATTGGTTTTCTTGTTCTTTTTCCAAAATTCCCAACCCCTATTTTTCATGAAAACACTTCGACTTTTACTGAGTCTGGTGGCTTTGCTGGCTGGAATACCAGTTTTGCGAGCCCAGGTCGTCACGACTCAGCCTACCTTCTTCCGCGACACCGATGCCGTTACCCTCACCTTTGATGCCAACCAGGGTAACAAAGCATTAGCAGGCTACACCGGCGACGTGTATATCTGGACCGGCGTCATCACCAACCAGAGCACCTCCAACGCCGACTGGAAGCACGTAAAGGGCACGAATTTCAACGTACCCACGGCGGCCGAGAAAATGACTTCGCTCGGCAACAATAAGTACAGCATCACCTTTACGCCCCGCACTTACTACCCCGGCCTCACCGCTTCCGAAACTATTCTGAAGCTGGCCATGGTGTTCCGCGGCGCCAACGGCACGCCCCAGGGCAAGGGCGAAGGCAATACCGATATTTTCGTGGATGTAGCCCAGGCGGCCCTGTCGGTAGCATTTACCAGCCCCGTGGTGCAGAACAACAACCCCATTTTCGTGAACAATGGCAGCAGCGTAAGTGTAACCGGGGCCGCTTCTACCGAGGCTACCCTAACCCTCACGCTGAACGGCACGCAGGTGGCCCAGCAAACCAATGCTAAAACCCTCACGGCCAACGTGCCCATCACGCAGGCCGGCCGCAACGAGCTGCGCCTGACCGCCACCAGCGGCTCCAGCACGGTATCCAGCACGCTCAGCGTTATTGCCCGCGCGCCCCTGACCACGGCCGCTCTGCCGGCCGGTGCCAAGAAAGACGGCATCACCTACCTCAACAATGGCACCTCAGCGGTGCTCTCCCTCACAGCTCCCTTCAAGAAATCGGTGTACGTTATCGGCGACTTCAACAACTGGCAACCCGATGCGGCCTACCAGCTCAAGCGCACCGATACGACCACCGCGAACCGCGCCGCCGACGACCGGTGGTGGGTACAGATTGACGGCCTGACCCCTGGCCAGGAGTACGCCTACCAGTTTCTGGTAAACGAAACCCAGCGCATTGCCGACCCCTACACCGAAAAAGTACTGGACTCCGACAACGACCGGTTTATTCCGGCTGAGACGTACCCCAACCTGAAGCCCTATCCGGCCGAGAAAACCAGCGGCATCGTATCGGTGCTGCAAAGCAACGCGCCGGGCTACACCTGGCAGACCACTAACTTCCAGCGCCCCAGCCGCACTAACCTGGTAGTGTACGAGTTGCATCTGCGCGACTTCGTGGCCCGCCACGACTACAAAACCCTGACCGATACGCTGGCCTACCTCCAGCGCCTGGGCGTAAATGCCATTGAGCTGCTGCCCGTAAACGAGTTTGAGGGCAACGACTCCTGGGGCTACAACCCCTCGTTCTACTTCGCCCCCGACAAATACTACGGCACAGCCAACGACTTCAAGCGCTTCGTGGACGTGTGCCACAGCAAAGGCATTGCCGTGATTCTGGACATGGTGCTGAACCATTCCTTCAGCCGCAGCCCCATGGTGCAGCTATACACTAACGGTGACAAGGCCGCGGCCAACAGCCCCTGGTTTAATGCCGATGCCAAGCACCCCTACAACGTCGGCTACGATTTCAACCACGAGAGCCCCTACACCCGCTACTTCAGCAAGCAGGTAATTAAGCATTGGCTGCAGGAATATCACGTAGATGGTTACCGCTACGATCTGGCCGGCGGCTTCAGCCAGATTCAGAAAACCGAAGCTACCTACGAGTCGGTGTTTGACCAGTCGCGGGTCGACATCTGGAAAGACTACCACGCGGCTCAGATGGCAGCGGACAACACGTCTTATCCCATCTTGGAAACCTTCGTGGCCAACGACGAAGCCAAGGCTCTGTCGGCGGCCGGGCTGATGCTGTGGGGCAACATGAACCACAACTACAACGAGGCCACCATGGGCTACCTGAGCGGCTCCGACCTGAGCTACGGCTACTATGGCACCGGCAACGGCGGCCGGGGCTGGAATGCCCCCAACCTGGTAACCTTCATGGAAAGCCACGACGAGGAGCGCCTGCAGTTCAAGAACAAGATGTATGGCAACACCAGCGGCAGCTACTCCGTGAAAGACCAGGCTACCGGCCTCAAGCGCAACGAGCTGGCCGCCGCCATCTTCTTCACCCAGCCCGGTCCGCGCATGATCTGGCAGTTCGGGGAGCTGGGCTACGATTACTCCATCAACACCTGCTCCGACGGCACTACCATCAGCAACGACTGCCGGGTAGCAGCCAAGCCCATCCGCTGGGACTACTACCAGGATGTTAATCGCCGCCACCTCTACGACACCTACCGCGCTCTGATTGCCCTGCGCAAGCAGCCCGTATTCTCGGCCCCTACGTCTTTCACCCAAAACCTGGGCGGAGCCGTGAAAACCATCAGCATTGCCAACGCCGACCTGGGCGTGGTTACGGTGGGTAACTTTGATGTAACGGCCACTACGGCTACCGTTACGTTCCCGCAAACCGGCACCTGGTACAGCTACCTCACCGGCGAGCCGCTGGCCGTCACCAACACCAGCATGAGCATGAACCTGGCCCCCGGCCAGTACGCCGTGTACACCTCGCGCAAGATTTCGGTGCCGGCTGGTACGGTTCTCACCACCAAGCGCCAGCGCGACGCCGCTGTGCTCCAGCTGACGGCCCAGCCTAACCCGGCCGCTGGCAAAGCCCAGCTGCGCTACTCCCTGCCCCAGGCTACCAGCGTGCAGGTAACCGTTACCAACCTGCTGGGCGCTACCGTGCAAACCCTGCCCGCCGTCCGCCAGGCTGCCGGTACCCACGAGCTGGAGCTGCCCCTGGGCAAGCTAGCCAACGGCGTGTACCTGGTGCAGCTGACCACCGGCGAGCAGCAGCAAGCCGTCCGCCTGGTAGTACAGAAATAATTCTGCCGGCACATTTGCCGCTTGCCATGCACAAAAAAAGGCCTTCCTGCTTGCAGGAAGGCCTTTTTTATGAGTTAATTGGAGGTTGCCGGTCCGGCAGGGGGTAGGCTAGTGCTTCAACTCTCCCTCGTGGAAGGATACGAGGTCATCGATGGGGGAGCGGATAATCTTGCCGACTTCCATGCCGTTGTCGCGGGCTACCTGGCTCAGGGCGTCGCGGAAGTTGTAGCCCACCGAGCCGATGCAGTTGAAGGTATAGTCCTGATAGCGGGGGTAGTGCCGCACAATGTTGGCGAAGAACGTCTCGAAGCCCTGCAACACAATCTCGCGGCAGTAGCTGATGTTGTTGTGGTCGTAGGTGAATTTGGCGAAGCTGGCCAGGAATCGGTTGGGGAGGGGCTGGTTGTAGAGCCGGTCCAGAATATCCTCGCGGGTGAGCTTGAACTCCTGCTGGAAGATTTCCTGCAGGCCGTCGGGCAGCAGGCCGCGCAGGTAGTCGCGCAGCAGGCGCTTGCCGATAAACGAGCCGCTGCCCTCGTCGCCCAGGAAATAGCCGAGCGAATCCACGTTGTACGTGATTTTGTTGCCGTCGTAGAGGCAGGAGTTAGTGCCGGTGCCCAGAATGGCCGCAAAGCCCGGCTGGCGGCCCAACAAGGCCCGCGCCGAGGCCAGCAAGTCGTGGTCCACTACCACCCGGGCCTGCGGAAACACCTGGCGCATGGCTTTGGCCAGCACCTCAGCCTTCTTCGCCGACGACACCCCGGCGCCGTAGTAGTGCACCTCCGTCACCTGGGCCCGGGGCAGTGTATCGGGCAGGTTTTTTTCCAGCGAAGCCACTACGCCCTCGGTATTAATGAAATCGGGGTTGTACCCTTCGGTGTTGAAGTACACACGGTTACCAGCCTCATCAAGCTGGCACCAGCTGCTCTTGGTCGAGCCGCCGTCGGCAATAAGAATCATATCCGGTCGGAAAGGTGAAGGAAAGAAGGCGAACAGCCGGGCCTGCGGTAGGCCGCGGCTAAAGTTCGTGGTTAAGAGTGGCGAAACACGGAAAAGATTTCGGCAGAAAAAAATGCGGGCCCTAATCCTTGAAACAATCTTTTCCGGGCCCACCGATGAAGTGAAAAGCCACTATGGCCCGCCGCAAAGGCCTTCGTGATGGGGTAGCCGCCGGCCTTCGTTAGGAGGCCGGCGGCTACCCCATCCGATACAAAAAAGGGAGCCGGAGCTCCCTTTTTTGTGATCAGTAGCGAGAAGTAATGCCTTATTTCTCGATGGAGTAAGAGTAGTTACCAGCTCCTTTGCTCAGGTCGAGGGTAACGGTATAGGTGCCCGCGGCCGGAACCTTGATGTTCTTGCCCTTGAAGTCGGGCATGTTGTCGGGCTCGTTGTCGCCGTACTCAATATCCCAGGCGCCGTTGGCCCGGAACTTCAGCTCGTCGGCCTTCAGGGCAACGGTAGCCGTCCACACTTTGCGGGTCGCGTCGTAGGTCAGGGGGGTATCCTTGTCCCAGCCGCCGGGGGTAGCCGCCCCGATTACGGCCCAGGTGGTTTTATCGGCCGTGTACTTCATCGTATTCAGGTCCACAATGAAGCGGTAGTAACCAGCGTCGGCCAGCTTAATGTCGCCGCCCTTGGCTTTCAGCGTGCCAGGGGCAGTATCCACCCCGTAGTCGTTGTCCCAGTTACGGGCGGGCGTGAATTTGAACATGTTGTCGGCAGCCGGGAAGTTGATGTAGCCTTCGTACACCTTGTCGCTGGCTACCGAAGCCAGGAACGGAGCCGTTTCCGGCGACCAGTTCTGGTAGCTACCCGGCACGTAAATAGACGGGTACTCGATAAACACCAGGTAGGGAGCGGCCGTGAGCGAGGAAGCAGCCGACACAACCGGATCGGTGGTGCCGCCTACGCTGGCTTTCACGCGCACATCAACGTTGCCTGCCACACCGGGAGCCATCTTCAGCCGAATCAGGGCGCTGTTCAGTTCGGCCACCGTAAGCGTACGGGTGGTGGCGTTGCCTGCCTCAATCTCAACCGGCGAAGCGAACGTGCCACCTTTCTTATCGAACTGCAGCACGTATTTCACGGCCGCCTGGTACCCGAAGGAAATCGGCTCCCAGGTATAGGTTACGGCCGGCGAGGCAGCATTGGCCTGTACCAGCGTAACGCTGCTGGTCGAAGCTTTCAGGGCTGAGGCGCTGCCGGGCTGCATAACCGCACGGTCTTCGTCTTTGTCGCACGAAGCCAGAAACAGAGTCGCCATCAGGCCGAGCCCTGCCAGTTTGGTAAAATAATTCATGTGAAGCTGGAAATTAGTGGGAATTGATTGGGTTATTCGCCCAACCGGAAACTGGACATTACCAGTTCCCGGTTGGCACGAACGAAGCAAATTAATACCCAGGGTTCTGCTTAAGATTCTGGTTTACAGAAAGATCAGCAGCCGGAATCGGGTACAGGTTGCGGAAGCTCTCTACGCCCCGGCCAGCCGGTACCCCACCCTTAAAGGGCCACAGGTACGAGGCCTCCGTAAAGCGGTTGAAGCGGATGAGGTCGGTGCGACGGTGACCTTCCCAGAACAGCTCCCGGCCACGCTCATCGAGCAGGAACTCCGGCGTCAGCTGGGCGGCCGTAATGGCGCTGCCAGCCTGGCCGTTGAAGGCCCGGGCCCGAATAGCATTCACGTAGTTCAGGGCCAGCGTCCGGTCGCCGGTGCCGCCACGTACTACGGCTTCCGCGTAGTTCAGCATCACTTCCGCCAGACGAATCATGGGGAAGTCAACGCTGGAGAAGTTCTGCGAGCCGCCCTGGGCCTGACCGGCCGAGTTGACGTTGCGGAACTTAATCACGCCGTAGCCTTCCTCAAAGTTGTAGAGGTCCGTGATTTCCACCGGGCGCAAGGTGTTATCTACCTTTTTCACCCAGAACCGGCCGCGCGTGTCGCGGGTGGTGTCGGAAACCAGTCCGCCTCCGGGGCTCTGGAACAGGTTGAACAGGTTTTTAGTGGTGCGCATGCCCTGCCAGCCGGTGGACATGCCCACTATGGACTGCCACTTGCTGGACGTGCCCGTGGCACCATTCACCAGGAAGGTAGCACCACCGTAGCTCTGGGTGGTGTTGGCGTCGAAGGCGATGGGCCAGATGATTTCGTTACGGGCCGGGCCGGTGTTGTTGTCAGCCAAGAACAGGCGGGCGTAGGGCGAGGCCACGGTGCCAGCACCGGTAGTCGAGAGGGCATAGCCGGCGTCGATTACCTTTTTGGCCTGCGCGGCGGCGTCGGTGTAGCGGGCGGTGCCGGTGTACACCTGAGCGTTCAGGTACAGGCGCGAGAGCATAGCCCAGGCAGCCGCTTTATCCACGCGAGCATACTCATTAGTGCGCGCGTCAGCGAAGTCAGCGTCGCTGCTCAGGGCCGTCAGCTCCTTTTCTACGTAGTCGAACAGCTGCTGGCGGGTAGCATAGGCGGGCTTAGCGAAGCCTACGGCATCGTTTTCCGTCACGAATGGGCCATTGCCGAACAGGTCTAGGGCGTGCATGTATGCCACAGCGCGCAGGAAGCGGGCTTCGGCGCGGAAACGCTTAGCCGTGGTAGCTTCGGCAGCCGAGAGGCGGGAGGACAGCTTATCGTCCGAGGACTCGCGGATGAACTCGTTGCAGGCTGCAATTTCAAAGTAGATGCGGCTATACAAACCCCGGATCAGGGGGTTGCTGGAGTTCCAGTTCATGTTGTGCCAGTCGCGCACCCCAAGGTCGTTCCATACAATGGCCGCCTCGTCGGTGGACAGCTCCTGGGCGCTCCAGTACTGACGCAGGTAGTCGGAGGTACCCTCGTCGATGCCGCCAATGTCGCCGGCGCCGGCAGGGCCCGTCTGCCCGGTCAGGGCAAAGCCGCCGTAGAGTTTGGCCAGCACCTGACGGTAGCCGTCCAGGTTAGCATATACTTTATCGGGCGTTACCTCGTAGCGCGGGGTCTGATCCAGCTCCTTGGTGCAGGAAGTAGTACCCCCAACGAGGGCCAGGCCGGTGGCCGCAACGGCCAGGCCGCGGAATATCGTTTTGTTCATGGGTGGGAATATTAGAAGCCTAGGTTCAGACCGAAGGTGAACGTGCGGGCGCGGGGGTAAAAGTTGTTGTCGATGCCGCCAAATATCTCAGGATCAAGCCCGTTATACTTGGTGATAAGGAACGCATTCTGAACAGCAGCCGACAGGCGCAAGTTTGCTTTCTCCGAGAAAATTTTGCCCACGTTGTAGCCCAGCGTGATGTTCTCGCCGCGCAGGAACGAGCCGTTTTCCAGGTAGTAATCGGAGAACAGCTGCTGAGACACGAATCCGGTGTTGCGGATGTCGGAGGGCAGGTTCAACAGGTAGTTGGTCGAACCCTTGGCGTTGGAGAAGTTGCCCAGGTTGGCGGCAATGGAGTTGTACACGTAGTTGCCCAGGTTGCCGCGCAGCGTGAACGAGAGGTTCAGCTTCTTATAGGCCACGTTCGAGGAGAAGCCCAGTACTACCAGCGGCGCTGCCTGCTTGTAGCGGTAGTTATCCCGCTCGTTGATGGTACCATCGCCGTTGCGGTCCACGTAGATGCCTTCCAGCGGACGGCCATTGCTGCCATACACCTGCTGCAACACGTAGAAAGCGTTGTTAGGGTAGCCCACGGTATTCACCTGAATGGTGCTGCCCGTACCGCCGGGGATGCCACCCGTCAGGTAGCCCTCAAAGCCAGGCTGCTGTTCGCCCAGCTCCGTGATTTTGGTTTTGTTGTAGGCCGCGTTGAAGTTCACGTCCCAGTTCCAGGTTTCGGAGCGTACGGGAGCGGCGTTGATGTTGAATTCAATACCACGGTTGCGTAACGAGCCGATGTTGGCATTGAGCTGGTTGGTGAGGTTCGAGCCGGCTGCTACGTTAACCAGCGCGAGCAGGTCGTCGGAGGTGCGGTCGTAGGCGTCAATCGAGCCCGAGAGGCGGTTATCCCAGAAACCGTAATCCAGACCTACGTTCCAGGTAGTGGTGGTTTCCCAGGTCAGGCCTTCGTTGTAGCCCGAAGGACGCAGGGTAGTAACGCCGTTGTACTGAGCGGCGGCGTTGCCCACCACGTAGCGCGGCAGGTAGTCGTACACGCCCCCGATGTCCTGCTGGCCGGTGCGACCCCAGCCGGCGCGCAGCTTCAGCTCGGAAATAGTGTTGTTGTTGGCCAGGAAATCCTCGCCCTTCAGGCGCCAGCCGAGACCAATAGCCGGGAAGATACCGCTGCGGTTGCCATCAGCGAAGCGCGAGGTGTTATCGTTCCGGACGGTAGCGGTCAGCAGGTAGCGGTCCTTTACGTTCACCGTAGCCCGGCCGAAGTAGGAGAGCAGCACCAGCTTAGAGTAGTAGCCCGGCACGGTCAGCACGTCGGTGGAGTTCACCAGCGTTGTGCGGTCGAAGCGGTAGGCCAGGAAGTTGTCGCCCTTGTTCACGAAATCCTGGTAGGAGTGACCCGCCTGAATGTCGAAGCGCGTACCGCCAAACTGCTTGCCGTAGGCCAGGTAGGCTTCCAGCAGGCGCATGTCCTTCTTCTGGTTGTACTGGGTGTAACGGCCTTGGTTGAGGAAGTTGCCGAAGTCAGCCAGGTTGTTCACTGCCGAGCCCTCACCCCGCGAAATGTCGGTGGCCAGGTTCAGGTTGGCGCGCAGGCCTTCTACACCGTGGATCTTGTAGTCAAACTGCACGTTACCGATCAGGCGCTTTACCTCACTGATGTCCTTGCGGTTGTTGAGGGCTGCTACCGGGTTGCCAATGGCCTGGCCCAGCGGGTTGCCGTTGGCCTGCAGGAACTGGAAGTAGCCGCCGTACGGAGCGAAGGGCGCCTCGCTGCTGCGTACCGGCTGGGTGGGGTCGAACAGCACGGCGTTGCCGATCTGCGCGCCTTCGATAAAGCGGTTGTTAACCTGGGTGCCTTTGGCGTTGATATCGATGCGCAGGTGGTCATCGAACAGCATGGGCGAGAGGCTCACAGAGCCGGTATTACGCTGCAGCTTGTTGGTGATGACGATGCCTTCCTGCTGGAGGTTACCGTACGAAACCCGGAACGGCACCTTGCCGGCGCTGCCGGTCAGGCTCACGTTGTTATCGTAGGTAGCGGCGGTGCGGAAAATCTCGTCCTGCCAGTCGGTGTTGGCCGTGCCCAGGGTAGCAATCTGTGAGGCCGAGCCGTTGGCCCGAATGATTTCGGCGAATTCCTGGGCGTTGAGTACGTCGTAGCTTTTCGTGCGACGCGACACCGACGTCTGCGACGACAGATTAACCGTCAGCTTTTCACCCTGCAATCCTTTTTTGGTAGTAACCAGAATAACGCCGTTAGCGGCGCGGTTACCGTAAATAGCCGTGGCCGAAGCATCTTTCAGCACGGTCACGCTCTCAATATCGTTGGGGTTGATGAGGGTCAGCGGGTTCGAAGCCCCCGAAATACCTTCCTTGTCAACCGGCACGCCATCAATTACATACAAGGGGTCATTGTTGGCGTTCAGCGAGGAGTTACCGCGGATACGCACGTTAGCCGGCGCGCCCGGGGCACCACCGCCGGTGGTAATGCTAACACCCGCAATCTTACCCTGCACCAGCTGCTCAGGGTTGGTCACCTGGCCCTGCACGAAGTCCTTGGCCTGCACCGATGCCACGGCGCCCGTTACGTCCTGGCGGCGCTGCACGCCGTAGCCCACTACCACGGCTTCGTTGAGGAGGGTAGTGTTTTCCGAAAGCGTCAGCGACGTTACGGCCGTGTTCTGGCCGGCAGTTACGTTAATCGACTGCCGCTGGGTGGTGTAACCCACGAACGACAGCACCAGGGTGTGGGGGCCGGAAGGAACGTTCTGGATGGAGAACGTGCCGTCGGAGTTGGTTGAGCCGCCTACGGTCGTGCCCTCAATCAGGACCGTCACGCCGGGCATGCCTTCACCTTTCTCGTCGAGTACTCGGCCGCTCACCGTCCCGATGCCCTGCGCGTATGCGGTGCTAACGCCTGCACTTGCGCACAGGAGAGGCAGCGCCAGTTTCGCTAGATAGGGGTGTTTCATTGAAAAAAAGTTAGGGGTTGAAATGGATTTTTCCGGACAAACCGGAGTGGGAATTTAGTGGTCCATACAAGCAAAAAGGCCCTGGTAACTACGCTAGCGGATGCCTGTTTTACCGCTCTTTTTGCCTGGGTTCAACGTCACCAAATTGTTAAGAAACAGCGCAAGTTACTGTGACTGCCACAACAAAAACAATGGGGCAGTAGGGGTAAGCCGGTATAGTGATAATTGGACTTTGTGCGTGACCGGAGGGTAAGCTCCAAATACAGAGGGCAGAGCAGTGGTAAGGTGGCGGTTATAGCAGTCCTGGAATAGGGGCGTAAACGTATAGCAGACAGGATATGGATACTTTCTGAGGGGGGTAAAGCGGTAGGTGACGCTTGGTTTGAGGCTTATGCTGTATTAACAAAACATGATTCTGAGTTGCTCTGTGGTCTGGCGGCTGATCAAAACAGCACAATGAGTCGTTCTTTGCTTTTGTTAACCTGGATAGAGAAAACGGAGGTGGTTTTGTGCAAAAAATGCAGGTTTTTTGTCTGATGGCGGTGTATTATTGCCAAAAACCGATAAAAAACTATCTGATATTTCAATTAAGGGGGGCTGTGCGCGATGGATGAGGTTTGTCAATAGAGGCTTAGTGATGCCAGCGAAAAACAGGGGCTCTTTTGCTATGTTTTTGCATATATTCTAGGGCATTCCGGAGGCTGAATTTTAATGTACGCCTCAGCGCATACCCTACCGGTTTGGGAGGTGCTCCATGCGCTTAGGTGAGGGCTTACTTACTGACTTAAGGCCAAGGCGAGCAAGCCGGCAAAACAAAATTCTAGGAAAAATACAGGTTGGGTTTATCCGCTATCCGGTCCTGCTTGGCCGCACGGTGGAAGGGCTCTGGCAGCCGGGTTTTCTGTTCTTCTCAGCCCGCAAATAATGGTAGCTTGCTCGGCCTTTAGCTTGTCGTTTTATGAAGCTCTTCGTTTTACTGGCCGCAGGCCTTTTGTTTGCCGGACGTAGTGCCGCGCAAACCATTATCCGGTTGACTCAGGTACCTTCCGCAACCTCTGCCAGTGCCACTTTGTATCTGGCCGGCTCGTTCAATAACTGGCAGCCGGCCAGCCCTACCCATGCCTTCACCCGCAACCCCGATGGAACCTACCTACTGACCTTACCCGCGTCCGTGACGGGCAGTCATGCCTTCAAAGTAACCCGCGGCTCCTGGGAAACGGTAGAAACCGATACTGCCGGCAATGACGTGCCAAATCGGGAGTTCAGGGCCGGCACGGGGGTAGGGACTGTAACGCTGGCGGTGCTGAATTGGAAAGACCTGTCGGGCGCGCCCATGGCCGGTGCCTGCCAGAGCACGGCCCGGCAGCCCAACGTGCAGGTTATCAGCACGGAGTTTCAAATGCCCCAACTGGGCCGTTCCCGCCGCGTGTGGGTATATCTGCCCAACGACTACCCCATGGCCCCGGCCAAACGCTACCCCGTGCTGTACATGCACGACGGCCAGAACGTGTTTGATGCCTGCACCAGCTTCTCGGGCGAGTGGGGCGTGGATGAAGCCCTGAGCCAGCTGCAGCAGCAGGGCCTGGATGCGGCCGGCTGCATTGTGGTGGCCGTGGACCACGGCGGCCCCGAGCGCCTCAACGAACTCTCGCCCTGGAAAAACCCCGAGTACGGCGGCGGGCTGGGCGACCAGTACGTGGATTTTCTGGTGCAGACCCTCAAGCCCTACATCGACCTGCACTACCGTACCCTCACTGGCCGGGAGTTTACGGGCATTGCGGGCAGCAGCATGGGTGGCCTGATTTCGACCTACGCGGCCCTGAAGTATCCGCAGGTGTACAGTAAGGTAGGCGTTTTCTCGCCGGCCTTTTGGTTTGCCAAGGACTCGTTGTTTCAGTACCTGCAGCGGCACCGCCCACAGCCCGGCACCCGGTTATACTTCGTGAGCGGTACCACGGAAAGCGAAACCATGGTACCCCTGATGAAGGCCGTGCACGACACGCTGGCGCGGGCCGGAGCAAGCCTGCGGTATGCTACCCCCGCTGACGGCAAGCACTCCGAGTGGTTCTGGAAGCGGGAGTTTCCGGTGGCTTACCAGTGGCTGTACGAGCAGGACGGGACAATTTATGATTACAAAGACGGCGGCCCTCTCAAGTACAGCGCCCACCTGAACCCCGAGCAGAACCGACTGGAGGTCTATCTGCCTCAGGGCTACGACAGGGGTAGGGTAGAGGTGCTGAGCCCGCAGAAGCAGATAATGCTGGCGAAAAAGGTGAAAAACCGCCGTGCCGTGGATGTGCGCCGCCTACCCCCCGGCAGCTACGAAGTGGTGGTTAGTGCCGGAAAGCAACAGGGCCGGCAGTACCTGCGGAAGCAGTAGTTTCGGGGAGCAGTTGCCGGCCGGTAAAAAATTCGGGCCTGTGCTTGCGAAAAATTCAACTCCCCTTACCTTTGCCTCGTTCAACGCCCAAAACTATTGGCAATGACCTTCTCAATGACGCAGCAGGCATGGTGGTGGCCCTACGGAAATTCCGGACGGGACAGCATGTGCGTGCGCTAAGGTCAACTGAACCACTACCTTCGCAAAAGCTCAAAAGCCCGGCCGCCCCGCCGGGCTTTTTTATTTCCCGGCGCTGGTCACCCTCCAATCACCACAACCAGCCGATGAAAACCTTTCAACTGCATACCCGCTTCCTGCGCGTTCTGGCCGATACGGTAACCCCCGTGGGCCTTTACCTCCGTCTGCGCGACCGGTATGCCAACTGCCTGCTGCTGGAAAGCTCCGACTACCACGGCCAGCAAAATGCCTTCAGCTACCTCGCCTTCGACCCTCTGGCCCGATTTGAGCTGAGCGGCCGCGAGCTGACCCTGACCTACCCCGACGATACCTCGGAAACCGAAACCCTAACCGAACCCCGGCAAGCCCTGGCCCGCCTGCAGGAGTTTGCCGGCTGCTTCCAGACCGAGGACACCGGCCACGATTTCATCACGGGTGGGCTGTTTGGCTACTTGGGCTATGAAGCGGTGCAGTACTTCGAGGACCTGGAGCTGAATCCCGAAAAGCCCACTGCCGGTCAGATTCCGGACATTCTCTACAGCACCTACCGCTACGTTATTGCCGTCAACCACTTCCGCAACGAACTGTATGTGTTCGAGCACACGCTGGCCGGGCAAACGGTGGACGAAGATGGACTGACGCGGTTGGTAAACCTGATTCGGAACCCTTCGCTGCCCGATTTCAAGTTTAAGGCAGTAGGTGAGGAGCAGACCAACCAGACCGACGAGGAGTTCCTGCGGGTGCTGGCCGAAGGGCAGCAGCACTGCCGCCGGGGCAACGTGTTCCAGATTGTACTGTCGCGGCGGTTTCAGCAGGGCTTCAGCGGCGACGAGTTCAACGTGTACCGGGCCCTGCGCTCCATCAACCCCTCGCCCTACCTGTTTTATTTCGATTACGGCTCATTCAAGATTTTCGGCTCCTCGCCCGAAACCCAGCTGCTGATTAAAGGGCGCCAGGCCAGCCTGTACCCTATTGCCGGCACCTTCCGCCGCACCGGCCACGATGCCGAAGATGCTGCCCTGGCCCAGAAACTAGCCGACGACCCTAAGGAAAACGCCGAGCACGTCATGCTCGTGGACCTGGCTCGCAACGACCTGGCCCGCCACGGCGACGAGGTAAAAGTGAAGGTGTTCCGCGAAATCCAGTACTACTCCCACGTCATTCACTTGGTCAGTGAGGTGACGGCCCGCCTGGCGGCAGAAGCCAGCCCCCTGCAGGTAGTGGCCGATACGTTCCCGGCTGGTACGCTTTCCGGCGCCCCCAAGCACCGCGCCATGCAGATTATCGACAGGCTGGAACTCACGGCCCGCGGCTACTACGGCGGGGCCATCGGCCACCTCGGCTTCAAAGGCGACTTCAACCACGCCATCATGATTCGCTCCTTCCTGAGCACAGCCGGCCAGCTCTACTTCCAGGCCGGCGCAGGGGTAGTAGCCGCCTCCGATATCAACTCCGAGCTCAACGAAGTGCATCACAAGCTGGCCGCCCTGCGCAAGGCCCTGAAAGAAGCTGAGTTGGTGTAGAGAGAAAAGAAAGGAAGTAGTGTCATGCTGAGCTTGTCGAAGCATCTCTACCTCTGGCTAACCAATTGACATGGCAATGAAGCGGTAGAGATGCTTCGACTGCGCTCAGTATGACGGTTTAATAGAATTCAACCCACCCGAGTACCACTCCCCTCAAATGAAAATCCTCGTCATTGATAACTACGACTCCTTTACCTACAACCTTGTGCAGGTGCTGCGGGAGCTAGGGCATACCGACAACGTCACGGTAATTCGCAACGACAAGCTGACGGTGGAAGACGTGGCCGCCTACGATGCCGTGCTGCTTTCTCCTGGTCCGGGTGTGCCAGCTGATGCCGGGCTGATGCCGGAAATCATTCGGCGCTACGCACCCACCAAGCGCATGCTGGGTGTGTGTCTGGGCCACCAGGGCCTGGCCGAAAGCTTCGGTGGTGAGCTGTATAACATGCCTGATGTGCTGCACGGCTTAGCTACCGATGCCCAGGTAACGGCCCCGGACCGCCTGTTTACCGGTTTGCCCCAGCAGTTCAAGGTAGGGCGCTACCACTCCTGGAGCGTCCGGACCGAATCGGTGCCGGCCGAGCTGGAAGTAACGGCCGTGGATGCTAACGGTCAAGTACTGGCCTTCCGCCACCGCGAGTATGATGTGCGCGGCGTGCAGTTCCACCCCGAGTCTATCCTGACCGAGCACGGCCACCAGATGCTGGCTAACTGGTTGGCCTAACCTACAGGGGTAGGCGCTTGCCTGCCTTAGTCCCTGCTCTTCTTTCGATTCCCATCCAAACAGCTGAACGCTCCCGGCCGCCAGCTACCCCTCTTAGTGAAACAAATCCTTAATCAACTCTTCGACCAGCAGCAGCTTACCCACGCCGAGGCGCATGAGGCCATGCTGCGCATCGGGCAGGGCGAGGCCAACGCTTCGGAAATGGCGGCTTTCATGACGGTGTACCGCATGCGGCCCATTGCCGTGCCGGAGCTGGCCGGCTTCCGCGAGGCTCTGCTGAGTTTGAGCCGCGACCCGGAGCTAGGCACCCACGACACGGTAGATATTGTGGGCACCGGTGGCGACGGCAAAGACACGCTCAACATCAGTACGCTGGCCTGCTTTGTGGTGGCCGGCGCGGGCTACCGGGTGACCAAGCACGGCAACATCGGGGTATCGTCGGTGTGTGGCTCCTCGGATGTGCTGGCGCAGTTGGGGGTTGATTTTGGGGTAGGAAACGACGTGTTGAAGCAGCAGCTAGAGCAGGCCAATATCTGCTTTCTGCACGCGCCCTCGTTCCACCCGGCCATGCGCTACGCCGGCCCCGTGCGGCGGGAGCTGGGCGTGCGCACCTTCTTTAACATCTTAGGCCCCCTGATTAACCCCGCTCGTCCGAAACACCAGGTGGCCGGCACGTTTAGCCTGGAGCTGCTGCGCCTCTACCACTACCTGCTGCAGCAAACTGAAACCCGCTACGCCGTAGTACACGCCCTCGATGGCTACGATGAACTCTCGCTGACCGGGGCCGCTAAGCTGGCCACCCCCGCCGGCGAGCAGCTCCTCTCGGCCGCCGACCTGGGCCTGACTGCCACCCGCCCCGAAGAGTTGGCGGGCGGCCGCACCCCGCAGGAATCAGCTAAGCTGTTTCTGGAGGTGCTGGAGGGCCGCGCCACCCGCGCCCAGCGTGACGTGGTAACGGCCAACGCGGCCCTGGCCATTGGCTGCCTGGAGCCCACCTTCAACTTTGCCGAGGCCCTGGCCGCCGCCCAGGAATCCCTGGATTCCGGCCGGGCGCGGCAGGCCCTGCGCAAGCTGGTGGCCGTCACGCACAGCCACGCTACTACCTTATAAGTCTTGCCGAAGGGTAGCCGCTAGACCACCGAAATACATGGTAGCTCTCTTTTCTCCTGAATACTGTTCACCCAATTCCTTGCCGCTAGGTAGGAATTCACCTTCAAACCCCGCCGCACACCATCGGCGGCCCGCCAATGCCTACGATTCTCGACCAAATCATTGCCCACAAGCGCCAAGAAGTAGCCGACCGCCAAAGCCTGGTGCCGGTAAAGCTGCTGGAAAAAAGCCTGTACATGCAAAGCCAGCCCCTGAGTTTGCGCCGCTACCTGCTGCGCGAGGATCTGAGCGGCATTATTGCTGAGTTCAAGCGCAAGTCACCGAGCAAGGGCTTCATCAACCCCCACGCCCCGGTAGAGCGCACTACACTAGGCTACATGCAGGCCGGCGCCTCGGCCCTGTCGGTGCTGACGGATACGGAGTTTTTCGGGGGCAGGAACGAGGACCTGATTACGGCTCGGCGCTTCAATTTCTGCCCGATTCTGCGCAAGGATTTTGTGGTGGATGAGTACCAGATTCTGGAAGCCAAGAGCATTGGGGCCGACGCCGTGCTGCTGATTGCGGCCGTGCTTTCGGGCGAGGAAGTGCTGCGCCTGGGCCGTCTGGCCAAAAGCCTGGGCCTGGAAGTGCTGCTCGAAATCCATAACGCCGAGGAGCTCGACAAGACTCTGCACCCCGACGCGGTGAGCCTGGTAGGCGTGAACAACCGCAACTTGCACGACTTCAGTGTGAGCCTGGATACCTCCGGCGAGCTGGCCCAGCGTATCCCCGACGAGTTTGTGAAAGTGACGGAAAGCGGCCTGACCTCAGCGGCCGACATTGAGGCCTTGCGCCAGGTAGGCTACCGCGGCTTCCTGATCGGTGAAACGTTCATGCGCCACTCCCGCCCCGAAAAAGCCTGTGCCGCCCTGGTGCAGCAGCTCCGTGCCACCGAGGCCGTAACCGTACTCTAATGAGCGTGCGCCTGAAAGTCTGCGGCATGGCCCGTCCCGACAACCTGCGGGCGGTAGCCGCCCTGCGCCCCGACTTTCTGGGCTTCATCTTCTACCCCAAGTCCCGGCGCTACGCCGCGCCCACGCTCACGCCCGCCGCTGCCGCTGCAGTGCCGGCCAGTGTGCAGAAAGTGGGCGTGTTCGTGGATGAAGATACGGCCGTGATTCAGGAGCGAATAGCGGAATATGACCTCCAAGCGGTGCAACTCCACGGCTCGGAAACCCCCGAAACCTGTGGGTTGCTGCGTGCCACGGGGGTAGCAGTTATCAAGGCTTTTGCGGTGAGGGAGGTGTTCGACTTCGAGCGGTTGCGGCCCTACGTGGGGGTAGTCGACTACTTCCTCTTCGACACGGCCGGCGCCCAGCCTGGCGGCAACGGCACCGCCTTCGACTGGAAGTTGCTGCAGAATTACGCCTTGCCAGTGCCCTATTTCCTGGCCGGTGGGCTGGCCCCGGAACACGCGGAAACGCTTCGAAACCTGCGGCTCCCTGGCCTGTTTGCCCTGGACCTGAACAGCCAGTTTGAAACTGAGCCCGGGCTGAAAGATGCCGGCCGGCTGGATACTTTTTTCAAAGAATTGAGAACCCAGTGATTTTTCTCGCTGAGGCTCGCAGAGGCCATCCACTGCGAACCTCAGCGCCACCCTCAGCGAACCTCTGCGAGAAACCACCATGAATACGATCTATCAACAACCCACGGAGCGCGGCTACTACGGCCAGTTCGGCGGCGCCTTCATCCCGGAAATGCTCTACCCCAACGTGGAAGAGCTGCGCCAGCAGTACCTCGACATCCTGGCTGACCCCGCGTTTCAGCAGGAATACCAGCAGCTGCTCCGCGACTACGTGGGTCGGCCTACCCCCTTGTTCGAGGCCAAGCGCCTATCGGAGAGGTATAACACCCGGGTGTACCTCAAGCGCGAGGACCTCTGCCATACGGGCGCCCACAAGGTAAACAACACCGTAGGGCAGATTCTGCTGGCCAAGCGCCTGGGCAAAACGCGCATCATCGCCGAAACCGGAGCGGGCCAGCACGGCGTTGCTACGGCCACGGTGTGCGCCCTCATGGGTATGCAGTGCATTGTGTACATGGGCGAAATCGACATGGAGCGCCAGAAGCCCAACGTGTACCGCATGCGCCTGCTGGGGGCCGAAGTACGGGCGGCCCTCAGCGGCAGCCGCACCCTCAAAGACGCCACCAACGAAGCCATCCGTGACTGGATTTCCAACCCCGTGGATACCCACTACATCATTGGTTCGGTAGTCGGTCCGCACCCGTACCCCGATCTGGTGGCGCGGCTGCAGGCGGTTATCAGCGAGGAGATGCGCAAGCAGCTGCTGGAGAAAACCGGCTCCGAGCTGCCCGACTACGTGGTAGCCTGCGTGGGCGGCGGCTCCAATGCGGCCGGGGCATTCTACCACTTCCTGGAAGAGCCGTCGGTGAAGCTAGTAGCGGTGGAAGCGGCCGGGCACGGCGTCAACTCGGGGCACTCGGCGGCTACGTCGGTGCTGGGCAAGCCGGGCATTATTCACGGCTCGCGCACCCTGCTCATGCAGGACGAGGACGGCCAGATTACCGAGCCCTATTCCATTTCCGCCGGCCTCGACTACCCCGGCATCGGGCCCCTGCACGCCTTCCTGGCTGATTCCAAGCGGGCCCGGTTTATCAGCATTGAGGACGAGGACGCGCTGAGAGCGGTAGCCGAGCTGAGCCGCCTGGAAGGCATTATTCCGGCTCTGGAAACCGCCCACGCCCTGGCCGCTTTGGGCCAGCTGGGCGCCGGCCCCGACGACGTAGTGGTGGTGAACCTCTCCGGCCGCGGCGACAAAGACCTGGAAACCTACCTCAAGTACGCCGATACTATTCTATAAGCATTGCCCGCAGAGGGCGCAGAGGTTTCCGCAGAGGTTCGCAGATGAACGACCTCCGCGAACCTCTGCGGAAACCTCTGCGCCCTCTGCGGGAACCCTACCCATGAACCGAATCAAAAACGCCTTCGATAAAAAGCAGAAAGGCCTGCTCAACGTGTATTTCACCGCCGGCTACCCCAGCCTGCACGACACGGTGCCGCTCATTAAGTCGCTGACCCAGGCTGGGGCCGACCTTATTGAAATCGGGATGCCGTTTTCCGATCCGCTGGCTGATGGGCCGGTCATTCAGGCCAGCAGCACGGCGGCCTTGCAGAACGGCATGAACATGCGGGTGCTGTTTCGGCAACTGGAAGGCATCCGCAACGAGGTACCCGAAACACCCATTTTGCTCATGGGCTACCTCAACCCGGTCATGCAGTTCGGGGTGGAGAACTTCTGCCGCGAAGCTGCCGAAGCTGGCGTAGATGGCGTGATTCTGCCCGACCTACCCCTCGACGACTACGTGGCCGAATACCAGGAAATGTTCCGTCGCTACAACCTGCGGCCCGTATTTCTAATCACGCCCCAGACCGCCCCGGAGCGCATCCGCCGCATCGATGAGCTGACGGACTCCTTTCTCTACCTCGTGTCGGGCCCCGGAACCACGGGCGGTGCCAACACCCAGGCCGAAGGGGTGCAGGAAGCGTATTTCGAGCGCATTGAAGCCATGAACCTGCGTAACCCCCGTCTCATCGGTTTCGGCATCGGCGACAAAGCTTCTTTCCAGCGTGCCTGCGAGTACGCTGAGGGCGCCATCATTGGCTCCGCCCTGATTCGGGCCCTGGAAGGCACCGACGATGCGCCGGCCGCCGCCGCCCGATTTGTTTCTTCTGTCCTCAACTAGAATTTCCCGCAGAAGAACGACCTCTGCGGTCCTCTGCGTAAAGCTCCGCGTTTCTCTGCGGGAACCCCCGAAAGAACATGATCATCCAACTTGACCCCAGCATTACCGAAGCCGCGCAGGCAACCATTGAAGCCCACATCAAGGCTCTTAAATACAAAGTCACGGACGTTAAAACCCAGCGCGCCCACTACCTTGTGGCCATCGGCAAGGCCGATGTGGACCTGCGCACCATTGGTCAGCTGCCGGGCATCCTCGACATTCATCAGGTATCCGACGACTACCAGCTGGTGTCGCGCAAGTGGCGCGTGCGCCCCACCGTGCTCGACCTCGGCGACGGGGTGCGGGTAGGAGAGGGCAGCCTCACGCTGGCCGCCGGCCCCTGCAGCATCGAGAACGAGCAACAGATGGAGAGCATCATGCAGCACCTCCTGGACAACGACGTGCGCATCATGCGCGGGGGCGTGTTTAAGCCGCGCTCCTCGCCGTACTCATTCCGGGGGCTGGGCATGGAAGGCCTGAAACTGTTCCACCAGATGGCGCGGGCGCGGGGCATCAAAATCGTGACCGAAGTCATGCAGGTGTCGCAAGTGGAAGAAATGCACGACTACGTGGACGTGTTCCAGGTAGGGGCGCGCAACACCCAGAACTTCAATTTGCTCGACGCCCTAGGCGGGGTGGATAAGCCGGTGCTGATTAAGCGCGGCATCTCCGGCACCATTGAAGAGCTGCTCTCGTCGGCGGAGTACGTGTTTTCGGGCGGCAATGAAAAGCTGACTCTTTGCGAGCGGGGTATCCGTACCTTCGAAACGGCCTCGCGCAATACGCTGGACTTGAACGCCGTACCCATCCTAAAAGAGAAAACCCACCTGCCCGTCATTGTGGACCCTTCGCACGGCATCGGCATCCGCGACTACGTGCCTTCCATGGCCCTGGCCGCCGTAATGGCCGGCGCCGACGGTATCATTTACGAAGCCCACGAGAAACCCGAAGAGGCCGCTTCCGACGGCGCCCAGACCCTGAACTTCCAGGAATCGGCCCGCCTGATTCGCAACCTGCGCAAGGTGTACCAGTTGCGCCAGGAGCTGGAATAGTTAGCAGGTTTCTGCTTTCAACCGCCCCGCATTGCCCTTTCGAGGGGGAGTGCGGGGCGGTTCGCGTTCTTCCGGTAGCTTTAGGCCATGGCCTTCACTTTCAACCTATATAGCAGTCTGCTACTGCCGTTTTTTCTGCAGGGAATAGTGGTGGGCACAGTGATGTTGGTGCGTCGGCACCGGGAGGAAGCGGCCGCCGATGGGTGGCTAGCCTTGCTGCTACTGCTGCAGGCGGTGCGGCTGGCCCAATGGATGCTGGGCTTTGCGGGCTGGTACGATGCCCACGATGCCACAACCACCTTCATGTTTTACTTCCCCTTCAGCAATTGGCTGATGGTAGGGCCTGCGTTCTACTTCTACTTTCGGAGCCTCACCAACCAGGGGTTTCGGTTTAGCCGGCAGGTAGCCTGGCATTTTGTGCCGGGCGGGGTGTATCTGGGGTGGAAGCTGCTGGTGTTTGGCGTGGACGTAGGGTGGCTGCACGGCGTACGCGGCCAGCCGTTGCCTTGCCATTTCAACACGAAAGGTGCACTGGCCTGCCAGGCCGCTGATGTTGACGCCTGGGTGGCGCTGTTAGGCTACCTTTCGGTGGCCGCTTATGCCTGGCTGACGCTGCGGGAGTACCGCGCGTATTCGCTTTACCTCAACAACAACTTCTCTGATACGGAGCAGATTCGGTTTCGGTGGCTGCGCAACGTGCTGGTGGCCGTGCTTGTTGGCACGGCCGTGGCGCTGGGGTTTCACTTCGTGGATGTGGTAGTAACGCCGCTCAGCTATTACCAGGCCTGGTACGATTACCTCTTTACCGGCCTGCTGATTTATTACCTCAGCATTGCGGGCCTGCTCACCAACCACCGGCTCCGGGCCCTGGAGTTTCAGCCCGCGCCACCCGCCATATTCCCCGTTGCCCCGGTGCAGCTACCCGCCGCGCCGGATGCGGGGCCTACCTCCTCCAGTGCCGCCAACGCTGCCCTGCCCACTGAAACGGAGCAGCCTTCCCAAGAGCCGGAGCCGGAACTGCTGCGCTGGACGGAGCGCCTGCACCAGCACATGGAGGCCAGCCGGCCTTACCTGGCCCCGGAGCTGACCTTGGGCGAGCTGGCCGCTCAGCTGCACACCAATCCTTCGTGGCTCTCCAGGGTTATTAATACCGGGTGCGGGCAGAATTTCAACGACTATATCAATGAGTACCGGGTGCGGGAAGCCGAACGCCGCCTGCGCGACCCGCAGTTCCGGCACTACACCTTGCTGGCAATAGCTTTGGAGTCAGGCTTCAACTCAAAATCTACCTTTAACCGCGTGTTCAGGAAGCTGCGGGGCGCCACGCCCAGTGAGGTAGCGCGGCAGACTTGAGGGGCCTGCCGCCAGAGAGGTGCCAAACCATAAGTTGGGGCGTGCCAGATGGCAAAATGAGGCGCTTCAGGGGTGGCCGGTGGGTTTCTTTGAGCCATCGTTTCACCTAACCTCTACTGCTATGCGCACCCCAAAGTATCCTGGACCGTGGCTTTTGCTGCTAGCCGGCCTGCTGCTGGTAACCGGCCTGCTGGCTGCCCGACAGCCGGGCCTTCACTCCGATTTATTGATTGAACCCGGCAAGCAGTTCGTGCTGGGGGGCGGGCAGCCAGGGGCCTTCAAGGTAGAGGCCCGCAACGTGGGCAAAGTGCCCGTGGAGTTCAAGGAGCGGCCCCAGGGCGGTGGCATCTTCGGCCGCACTACGTTGGCGCCCTGCCAGCGGGCTACGTTACGGTTTCTGGCTGGCTCTTCGGCTCTGCTGCTCAACCCCTCGGCCCAAACGGCCAACCTGAAACTGCATGTTACCGGCGACACCCGTCTGAGCATGGGCTACGAGCCTAACGGAACCCGTGAAACTCCTCGTGAGCCATGAAAAAGCTGCTGTTCCATGCCGCCCCGCTTTCTACTCGGGGCGCTGATGCGGCCTGGCTGCTGTTTCGGCTGCACCTAGGGCTATCTATTGCCATCGGGGCCGGGTGGTCTAAGCTGGTTGGACTGTACACCGCCACGGAAGCCGACAAGCTCACGGCTGGCGCCGCGGCTGGTCCGCCCGATTGGTTTGTGCAGCAAGTAGCTGGCCTGGGGTTTACCCTGCCTTCAGCTTATTTCTGGGCTGCGCTGGCGGTCTGGGGCGAGTTTGCGGGCGGCTTACTGGTTGCGCTGGGCTTGGGCACCCGCCTGGCGGCATTTCAGCTCGCGGTACAGTTCCTGGTTATTGCCTTCTTCTGGTATGATAAGCCAGAACCGCTGATCGGAATGTACTACCAGCAGCTGCTATTCTGGGCGTTTGTGCTGGTTACCGGGGTAGGCGGGGGCCGCTACTCCATCGACTACCGCATCTGGAAGCACACGGCTCACAGGCGTAGTACACAAGCAGCACAATCAGATCAGGAATTTGCTGAGTTACTAGTCCGGTAGCAACCTAGTTGATTTGCCTACGCGGAATTTTCTAGCAACGAGTTTACCGGCTGCCGGGGGGTAGGCAGGAGGGGCAAAGAAGCGGCCTCCGACGGCATCCAAACCCTGAGCTTCCAGGAGTCGGAGCGCCTGATTCGCAACCTGCGCAAGGTGTGCGCCCTACGCCAGGAGTCGGAGTAGTTTTCGGTTGAGGCTTTAGCTCGCCCCGCCTCTTGCTTGTGGTAAGGTGGGGCGAGCTGGTTTACATTCGTACTAAAAGCTAGCGGACGCCGAAACTATGGCTCTTACCTCAACGCATATGCAAAACCCTGTCCTCTCTCAGCAGCAAAACCAGGAGAAACAACTCGTAGCCGCTGCCGCGCTGCGCTGGGTGCAGGATGGCATGCAAGTGGGGTTGGGAAGCGGCAGCACTGCGGCGTATTTCATTTTCTTTTTGGGTGAGGCCGTGCGCGCCGGAAAGCTGCGGGTAGAGGCAGTGGCTACCTCTTTAGTTAGTGAAAACCTGGCACGACAAGCCGGAATTCCGTTGTTTGAGCCCCGCAAGGGTACACGCCTGGACCTAACGGTGGATGGGGCCGACGAGCTGGATGCTGAGCTGCGCCTCATAAAAGGTGGGGGCGGGGCCCTGCTGCGGGAGAAAATACTGGCGACGGCCTCCCGCCGTGTGCTTATCCTGGCTGATTCCTCGAAAGTAGTGCCGCAGCTGGGGCGGTTTCCCTTGCCCCTGGAAGTGGTGCCCTTTGCCCTGCCCTGGGTTCTGGATACGCTAGAGAAGCTCCAAGCAAACCCGATCCTGCGCTCAGACCGCCAAAATACGAATGAGGCCGCCCGCACTGATCAAGAGAACCTACTGGTGGACTGTCATTTTGTGCAGTTACCGGACCCAGCGCAGTTGGCCCGACAGTTAGAGGCCATACCGGGGGTAGTAGCACACGGCCTGTTTCTGGGCCTGGCTCACACGGCCCTGGTAGCGCAAGGCGAACAAGTGCTGGTGTACAAGCCCGGTGAGGCTCCCCGAAGTATAGCCGAGTTTATAGAACTGCCTTAAGGCTTGTAATCAATAGATATCTGACCGTCATTCCGAGTGAAGCCGAGAGATGACGGTCAGATATATTCTATACCTAAACAGCTAGCTGTTCTGACAAGCTGCCGGTTCAACGGCTGCCGGGGGGTAGGCGGGAGGCGGCAGCTTCGTCCAGAAACCAGTGCAGCTCACCAGAAGCGGGGGCAATGAGCTGGGCCGGGTACTCGTCGATGTTCCGTTCCCCGGTCAGGATGTGTTGCACCGCCGCCGCCTTGTCAGCTCCGTAAACTAGGAATACTGTTGTCTGGGCCAGATTTAGCAGCGGGGCGGTGAGGGTGATGCGGTAGGCCTGTTTTTCCTCCACAAACACCTCCCGCGCGCCCACGGTGGCGTCGTGCAGCACGGGCGTGTGCGGGAATAGGGAGGCCGTGTGGGAATTATCTCCCAGCCCCAGCAATACCAGATCAAAGCGGGCTTCTGCCTGACCAAAGAACTGCTCGATGGTTTGAGTGTAGTGCTGGGCTGCTTCGGCCGGGGTTAGGGCCGTATCCACAGCAAACACCTGGGCTGGTGCAATGCCCAGCGGCTCCAGCAGGGCCTCGCGGGCCATGCGGTAATTGCTGTCGGCATCCGTGGGCGGCACGTAGCGCTCATCCCCAAAGAAAAAGAACACCTTCTCCCAGGCTACCCGACCGCGGTACTCCTCAGAAGCCAGCAGCTCGTAGAGCTTCTTGGGCGAGCTCCCACCCGACAACGCCACAGAAAAGCGGCCGTGCGCCTGTATAGCCCGGGCGGCCAGCTCCACGAAGAAATCGGCTAGGTGGTCCAGGCTTTCGGCGGGGGTAGGGAAGATGTGGAGGCTGCTATTTCTTGCCATGGAGCGGGAGCGTAAACCAGTGGAATCCGTCGCGGGCAATGAGGGCCTCGGCCACCTCTGGGCCCCAGGAATCGGCGGAATAGTTGGGGAAGTTCTGGCTGGTGCGGTGCTGCCAAGAGTTCAGAATGGGCATAATCAGGTCCCAGGCGGCTTCTACCTGGTCGCCGCGCATGAACAGGGTCTGGTCGCCGAGCATGGTATCCAACAGCAGGGTTTCGTAGGCTTCGGGCGCCTGGTTGGTGTAGGTGCCCTGGTAGTCGAACACCATGTCCACGGTATTAAGCATCATATCCAGGCCGGGGCGCTTGGCCTGCACCTGCAGCCGGATGCTCATCTCGGGCTGAATGCTGATAATGAGCCGATTCTGCTGCCAGCTTTCCGCCGTTTCAGCCGGGAAAATGCGGTGGGGCACGTCGCGGAACTGAATGGTGATGACGGAAGCCGAGCGGTGCAGGCGCTTGCCCGTGCGCACGTAAAACGGCACACCCTGCCAGCGCCAGTTGTCCACGAAAAACTTCACGGCCGCGAAGGTTTCGGCGTTGGAGGTGGGGTTGGCGCCGGGCTCCTCGCGGTAGCCGGGCACCTGCTCGCCTTCCATCCAGCCGGCTCCGTACTGCCCCCGCACCGCTGATTCGCGCACATCCTCGGGGGCGAAGCGGCGCATGGCCCGCAGTACATCAACCTTGCGGTTGCGCACCTCATCGGCGGTAAAATCGACGGGCGGCTCCATGGCCACCAGGCACAGCAGCTGCAGCAGGTGGTTCTGAATCATGTCGCGCAGGGCGCCGGCCCCGTCGTAGTAGCCGCTCCGCTCGCCTACCCCCAACTGCTCCGTCACCGATATCTGCACGTGCTCAATGTAGTTGCGGTTCCAGAGGGGCTCCAGCAGGGCGTTGGCAAACCGGAAGGCCATGATGTTCTGCACGGTTTCCTTGCCCAGGTAGTGGTCGATGCGGTAAATCTGGCGCTCGGTAAAATGGCGGCCCAGCAGCTGGTTCAGCTCCCGCGACGATTCCAAATCGTGCCCGAATGGCTTTTCGATGACAATGCGCGTGCGGTCGGCATCGGTGGCCAGCTTGCTCTGGGCAATGTTTTCGGCAATGATGGGGAAGAACTCCGGCGCCACGGCCAGGTAGTAAATGATGTTGGCCGGCGCGCCCCATTCTTTCTGGTAGGCACTGATGCGCTTGTCGAACTGCTGGTAGGTAGCGGCGTCCTTCACATCGGCGGCCTGGTACACCACATGTTCGGCAAACGCGGCCCAGGTCTTTTTATCGGCCTTGCCCGTGCGCGAAAACTGGTTGATGCCCTCCAGTAGCCGGGTGCGGAACTGTTCATCAGAAAGCGCCGTGCGGCCCGTCCCGATGATGGCAAACTGCCCGGGCAGCCACCCATCCAGAAACAGGTGGTAAAGGGCCGGGGCCAGCTTACGGGCGTTCAGGTCGCCGGTGCCGCCAAAAATGACGAAAATGGTAGGGGAAAGCTGTGGTTTGGCGCTCATGCGAAGAAGGTCAGGGGAGTAGATAAATCAAAAGGCCGGAGCTTACTGGTTGGGCTGTACCTGGCGCTCTTGCTTATTTTCCTCGCCTACATGGATATCCTGCTTGTTGGCGGCGTCTTCGTGCTCGGGCGTCCATTGAGTATGGAACAGGCCTTCTTTACCGATCAGCTCGTAAGTATGCGCCCCGAAATAGTCGCGCTGGGCCTGGATGAGGTTGGAGGGTAGGCGGGCGGTGCGGAACGAGTCGAAATAGCTGAGGCTGGCGGCGTAGGCGGGCACAGCCAGGCCGGCCGTTATGGCTCCGGCTACTACGGTGCGGGCACCGGGCACGGCCTGCTGCACCAGTTTTGCTACCCCCTCATCGAGCAGCAAGTGCTCCAGCTCGGGAGCCTGCTGGTAAGCGTTATAGATGTCGTTCAGGAAACCGGAGCGGATGATGCAGCCCCCGCGCCAGATGCGGGCAATGCTGGCCAGCTGCAGATTGTAGCCGTACTCTGCCGAGGCCTTCGAGAGCAGGTGCATGCCCTGGGCGTAGGTAATTACCATGCTGAAGTAGAAGGCTTCCTCCAGCTGGGTCAGAAAAGCCTCCTTATCGGTTTCCTGGCCCTGAGAGGGGGTAGGGTATTGTGCCGCCAGCTTCTCGCGGAGGGCTTTGTACTTGGAGAGGTTGCGCAGGGCCACGGCCGTATCGATGGTAGAAAGCGGCACTTCCAGGTCCATGGCTACCTGCGAGGTCCACTTGCCGGTGCCCTTGGAGCGGGCCTCATCCCGGATATCGTCGAGGAGCAGGTGGTCGGTGCCGGGCGCCCGGAAGGCGAAGATGTCCTTGGTAATATCGAGCAGGAAGGATTGCAGGCGGCCGGCGTTCCACTGCGCAAATACCCGCCTGATGGCGTCGTTATCGAGGCCCAGACCTTGCTTGAGTATCCCGTAGGTTTCAGCAATGAGCTGCATCAGGCCGTACTCGATGCCGTTGTGCACCATTTTCACGAAGTGACCCGCCGCGCCGGGGCCGATGTAAGTCACGCAGGGCTCGCCGCCTACCTGGGCGGCAATGGCCTCGAACATGGGTTTCATCACCTCGTAGGCCTGCTGGTCGCCGCCGGGCATCATGCTGGGACCGAAGCGGGCACCTTCTTCTCCGCCGGAAATACCCATGCCGAAAAAGTGCAGCCCCGCCGCTTCCAGGGCGGCCGCGCGGCGGTCGGTGTCGGTGAAGTGGGAGTTGCCCCCGTCGATGATGATGTCGCCGGCCGTGAGCAAGGGCCGCAGCTCCTCAATTACGCTATCCACAATTTTACCGGCCGGCACCAGCAGCATAATGGAACGGGGCGTCTGCAGACTCTGCACGAAATCCGTCAGCTCCGCGAAGCCCCGTACCGGCAGACCCGCCCCTTCCTCCGAGAGCAGACTGAGTTTGCTGGCATCTTTGTCGTAGCCGGCCACGGCAAAATCATGGTTGGCCAGGTTCAACAGCAGGTTGCGGCCCATGGTGCCCAGGCCAATCATGCCAAACGAATACGTAGTTGGCGTTGCGCTCATCGGAAGGTAGTTTTCAGGGTGAAGACGTAGCTAAAGGAAAGGCAGGAAAGTCCGGCAGCCCATTGGCTACCTGTTCCGGATTCATCTAGCTCAACTTAAACTTGAGGCATAAGGTTATGGCTGGCTTGTTCTCTGGCCTGATACGGGAGACTAGGAGTAGATGCATTTCTACCCTGCCTGCGCCTACCCCTTTCTCAAAGTTGAACTTATCTTGGGCCAGTATTCCTCCGGAGCGGGCCATTCGCTCCGACTGTTACCGTTGGGATGCCGTAAGCGCATAAGCGCCTCTTGGCAATGCTTTTCGCCTCAATCCTTCCAGCTCTTCTATGTCTATAGCTCAGGTGATTATTGTAATGGGGGTGTCCGGCTCGGGCAAATCCACGGTGGGCTCCTTGCTGGCCCGGCGGCTGCAGGTGCCTTTTCATGATGCCGATGACTTTCACTCTCCCGCCAACATCGCCAAGATGGCCGGCGGCACCCCACTGACTGATGAGGACCGGAAAGGTTGGCTGAAGGCTTTATCGGCCGGTATTCGGGAATGGAGCCAGAGCGGTGGCGCGGTGCTAGCCTGCTCGGCCCTGAAGGAAAGCTACCGGCAGCAGCTGATGGCCGGCGGCCCCGTAACGTGGGTGTTTCTGGATGGCTCGGAGGAACTGGTGCGGCAGCGGCTCACCAACCGGGAAGGTCACTACATGGGCTCGGCGCTACTGTCCTCCCAGTTTGCCGCCCTGGAAAAACCCACCTACGGCCTGCGCCTGCCCATCGACGACACTCCCTCGGACCTGGTCAACCAAATAGTAGCCTATCTGGAGCAGGAAAAAGGCAGTGCCCGCTAACCGGAAGCCACTCGCCACATGACATTCCTGATTCTTCTGGTAGCCATTCTGGTGCTGATTGGGCTCATCAGCTGGGCCAAAGTGCACGCATTTCTGGCCTTTTTGCTGGTGACGATAGGGGTAGGGCTGGCCTTCGGGTTGGCGCCGGGCCCCTTAATGGCTGCCATCTACCAGGGCCTCGGCGATACGCTGGGCTCGGTGCTGCTGGTGATTGTGCTGGGGGCCATGCTGGGCAAGCTAGTGGCCGAAAGCGGTGCCGCCCAGCAGATTGCCGCCGTCCTGATTTCCGCGTTCGGCACGCGCCACATCCAGTGGACGATGATGGTGGCGGGCTTTATCATTGGTATTCCGCTGTTCTATAATGTGGGCTTCGTGCTCATGATTCCGCTTATCTTCTCGGTGGTGTATAAGTACCAGCTGCCGGCCGTGTACGTGGGCCTGCCCATGCTGGCCTCCTTGTCGGTGATGCACGGGTTCCTACCCCCGCACCCGTCGCCAACCGCCTTGGTAGCCCAGTTTCACGCCAACCTGGGCCTCACGTTTCTCTACGGGCTGCTCATTGCCATTCCAGCCATCATTCTGGCCGGGCCGGTGTACGGCCGCACCCTGCGAGGTATCGTGTCGGTGCCTTTGGCTAGTTTTCAGGTAGAATCCTTGCCGGAAAGCGCTCTGCCTGGCAAGCTGAATAGCTTCCTATCGTCGTTGCTGCCGGTGCTGTTGCTGGTGGGTGTGCTGGGCTTGAAGGCCGTGCTACCCCCCAACAACGCCCTAACCCCCGCCCTGGCGTTCCTGGCCGAGCCGGCTGTGGCTATGCTGGTGTCGGTGGGGGTAGCCACTTTCAGTTTGGGCACGGCCCTGGGCAAACCGCTGCCGGCCGTGATGGAGGCGTACTCGGCCTCTATTAAAGATGTGGCCCTGATTCTGCTCATCATTGCCGGTGCAGGCGCCCTGAAGCAGGTGCTGGTAGCCAGCGGCGTCAGTGCCGATTTGGCGGCCGGGCTGCAGGGCACCGGGTTACCGCCTCTGCTGCTAGGCTGGCTGATTGCGGCCGTCATCCGGGTGTGCCTGGGCTCAGCTACCATTGCCGGCCTCACGGCGGCCGGGGTTATGCTGCCCACTGTAGCGCAGGCCCACGTCAACCCGAACCTGATGGTGCTGTCCATTGGGGCCGGCAGTCTGGTTTTGTCCCACGTGAATGATGCGGGCTTTTGGCTGTTCAAGGAGTACTTCAACCTGAGCGCGCGCGACACGTTTCGCTCCTGGACCATGATGGAAACCATCGTGTCGGTGGTGGGGCTGGCGGGGGTGCTACTGCTCGACTGGATACTGGCCGCCTGAGAAAAACCAGGCTCAGGCTGTGCGAGTTGTTTCTGAAATACTATATATTTGCAGCATCATGCTGAACCTAACCGCGAAGTGCTTTAACCTGATGAATATTCGCCCCGTGCAGGGCGAGGTCGGGCCTCTTTGCGAACATGGAAGGTAGCAGCACAGTATGACACTTCTCTGAAAATCAAGCAAAAGCCCGACTCCGAAACAGGAGCCGGGCTTTTTTTCTGCCCTATAACCGGCACATTCTCATGGTACAGCAACACTACGACCAGTACACCGCCCAGGACCAGTTGGTTTGGAAGGTATTGTTCGATCGGCAAACGGCCCTGCTGCATAAGCGCGCCTGCTCGGCCTTCGGGCAGGGGCTGGCAGCGGTAGGCTTTCACCGCAATGCTATTCCCAACTTCGAGGAAGTAAACCAGCGCCTGCAGAAAGCTACCGGCTGGCAGCTGGAACCCGTGCAGGGTGCGCTGAATGATGCTGACTTCTTCGGGCTGCTGGCCCAGCGCAAGTTTCCAGCTACCGTCTGGATCCGGTCCATGGAGCAATTCGACTTCATTGAAGAGCCCGACTTGTTCCACGGCGTTTTCGGGCACGTACCGTTGCTGATGGACCAGGCCTTTGCCGATTTTCTGCACTTCCTGGGCCAGGTGGCCGCCCGTCACCTCCACGATGCCGTGGCGCTGCAGCGGCTGGAACGGCTGTATGGCTTCACGGTGCAGTTTGGTCTGGTAGAGGAGCGCGGCGAAACTCGCATGTACGGCGCCGGGCTGCTCTCCTCCTCCGGCGAAATCCACCATTGCATCAGCGACGTTACCCGCCGTCACCCCTTCGACCTGGCCACGGTGCTACACACGCCCTACAGCGAAGCCCATTTGCAGGAGCAGTACTTTGTGCTCAACAGCTGGGACCAGCTCACGGAAAGCGTTGCCGACCTAGCCGCTCTGTTCTCCTCTGGCTGGCAGCTGCAGCCCGTGGAGTAGGTTCAGGAAAACAGGAGGGGTAGGGGCTTGAATGATTTTCGAGTAGGTCACACAAAATCGATTTGGGCTTCTACCTTGGGGCATGCCTTTCCTGTTGCGTGTTGTTTTAGTGCTGCTTTTTTCAGTTCTACTGATAGCATGGCTAACCTCAGGCTTTCATTTGCCCGTTGTCGTAGAGCACCTGTTAGGTTGGCTATTCATCCTCTTCGTAATAGGATGGCCTGTTTTTTTGTCCCTCCTCTTCATTCTCCTCAGTTTTGGGCTTTGGGGAATACTTAAGAGGCTGCGTAGGCGCTAGCATTATCAACATCACTTAATAACATACAGTAGTTTGTATAAGCCACTTTGGTTTGATTGGGCCTGGTTTTGTGCGATACTATGTTCCGCTATCGAATCTGCCTGATGTTGTTCGAGTAAATGTCTTGGTGGCAAAGTGCCAGCAAGAGTGAACCGCGAACTACGGCTCAGCTTAATCTTGCTGGTTTCGTTTCCTGTCTTACATTTGCTCCCATGCTGTTGACCTCGCGCTATTACGCCTACGCTTATTACGCTCCCCACCGGAGCGGAGCGGCCACGGCGTGTCAGCGAGGATAGCAACTTTTCCTACCGACACTTTTCAAAAGCCTGCTTCCGCTTCGTGCGGAGGCAGGCTTTTTCTTTTTCACCCCAATTTCTCGTTTCAGATGATGACTTCTCTGATTGCTCCCGTTGCTTCCGCCGCCCTGCCCCTCCTGACCCAGGACTATAGCCGCTACACCGCCGCCGACCAGCACGTATGGCAGCTGCTCTTCGACCGACAGCTGGCCTTACTACCTGGTCGGGCCGCCGATGCCTTTCTGGAAGGGGTAGGATAGGTGGGCTTTACCCGCGACAGAATCCCGGATTTTCGGGAGGTGAACCCGCGCCTGCGGGAGCTGACGGGTTGGGAGCTGGTAGTAGTGCCCGGCCTCGTGGACGACGCGGAGTTTTTTGGGCTTCTGGCCCAGCGCAAGTTTCCGGCCACTACCTGGCTGCGCAAGCTGGAGCAGCTCGATTACCTGGAGGAGCCCGACATGTTTCATGATGTATTCGGGCACGTGCCGCTGCTGACAAACCCCGGATTTGCGGAGTTTCTGCAGCAACTGGGCGAGGCGGCTCAGCACCACGCTAACCGCTGGCCCGGCACTTTGGAGCTGTTCACGCGGCTGTACTGGTTCACGGCCGAGTTCGGGCTGGTGCAGCAGCCCGATGGCCTGCGCATCTACGGGGCTGGGTTGCTGTCCTCGCACGGCGAAGTGAAATTCAGCCTGGGCGAGCAGCCTACCCGCCTCCCGTTCACCCTGGACGGCGTGCTGGACACGGCCTTCGAGAAAGATAAATTTCAGGAGCTATACTTCGTGCTGGAAGATATGCAGCAGTTACCCCAGGCCCTGCAGCAACTGCAGGCCCGGCTGGTAGAATAAGTGCATGAGTGAAGTAGTGAAGTGTCATGGCGAGGGCACCGAAGCCATCCTTCCTGAGCAAATTGCTACCCCTTATGATGTGACAAGCCCTTACCTCCGTGCTGGAAGTAAGGGCTTGTCTGTTTAGCAGGCTTATCACAGGTAGAGAGGAAGGATGGCTTCGCTATCCTCGCCATGACACTTCACTAAGTTACTTAATAGCGCCAGCCCAGGCGGCGGTAGATGAAGTGCAGCAGCCAGAGCGGGCCGATGAGCAGAAACTGCAGGTCTTTCAGGAAGGAAGGCTTTTTGCCCTCCACTTTGTGTCCCCAGAACTGCCCAATCCAGGCCAGCACGAACACCAGCAGGCACACGGCCCAGAGAGGTAGCACGGCCACCGCATCAACCACCCGCAACAGGGCCGCCATCAATACCCACACCAGCACCATGCCCAAAGCCAACCGGCCCGAAAGGCGCAGGTAGTAGGCCACGGCCAGCACCATCACCACCGTGGCCCAGTTCAGCCACGGGCTGATGGCGCGCAGGTCCGCCGGCACCGGAATCGACCAGAGCAAGCCCAGAATCGAGAACATAATCAGGGGCACGCACACCCAATGCACCAGCTTGTTGGTGGGGTTCTGGTGGCTTTCGCCGTACTCATCAAGCAGGTTTTGGACGGGAGAAGGGGTAGGAACTTCCATAGGACAGGCAGGAAAATGGAGCAGCCAAAAGATACAGATTTGGCTGGGTTTAGCTACTCTGCTACCCCTATCATTCCGAGTGAAGCGAGGAATCTGAGTTACCCGCTTCAGGCGGATCCAGATTCCTCGCTTCACTCGGAATGACAAAAAGGCGGCCCAAACAGGCCGCCTTTTTTACACTAGACACAATCCGTGAAATCCGACAAATCTGTCTAAATCCGTGATTTATTTGAGTTTGAGGTTTTTCTTGAGGTAGGCGACGGAGGCGGCGTGAGCGTCTTCGGCGAAGGGCTTGTTGTACTTGGGGTTCGAGGGGTTGGCGAAGGCGTGGTCGGCGTCGTAGGCCTTCACCGTCAGGCCTTTCTTGGCGGCGGCCATGTCTTTCTCGAACTGAGTTACTACCTCCTGGTTGATCCACTTGTCCTGCTTGGCAAAGACGAAAAGCACGTCGGTGTTCAGGGTTTTGAGCTTGGCGACATCCTTTTCGGGCATGCCGTAGTAGGCCACGCAGCCCTTGGCTTTGGGGCCGGCCAGCAGGGCCGTCTGGATGCTCCAGCCCCCACCGAAGCACCAGCCGATGCTGGCTACCTGCGCTTTCGGACCGGCGTAGAGCAGGGCTCCTTTGATGATGGCCTGAGCCCGCTCGGTTTTCACGCCTTGCATGAGCTTGCCGGCCTGATCGGCGTCGGTAGCTACCTGTCCATCGTAGAGGTCGAGGGCAATGACGTTGACGCCAGGCAGTTCCTTGGCGAAGCGGGCCGCTTCCTGCTTGATGTAGTCGTTGAGGCCCCACCACTCATGTATTACCAGCAGATACTTATCGGAGCGGATGTTGCTCTTGATTTCAAAGGCTTTGCTGCTTTGGCCGTCGGTGGTTTTAAACTCCACCATTTCGCCGGTTCCCTGGTAGGAGAAGGGTAGGGGCGCGTCGTGGCCGCCCGAAAAGTCTTCATTAGAAGCCAGCATGGCGAATACCTCGGTGGCGTTCGGGCCAGCCGCTGGTTTGGCACAGCAGCTCAGGGTTTGGGCCGAAGCCATGGACACCACGCTCAGCAGCGCGGCACAAAGAGTCCAGAGTTTTTTCATGGATGTGGGTGAGGAGAAATGTGGTAAAAGAAGCAGTCCGGCGGCACTCATGTAACTACATGAGTGCCGCCGGACTGCTTAAACTACTGCGGAGCCGTTTGGTTTTGGAGTTCGAGCGTTAGGCTGTTTGTCATTCCTCGTCTCTGCTTGATACGCAGAATGCTCGGAATGACAATAAAAGGTGCTCATCCATGCTAAGCGGTCCGCACGAAAGCCTGCAGCTCAGTCAGCAAAGCGTAGAGTCCCACGTAAGTGCGGTTAAGGTAAATGAAGTGCTCGGAGCCGCGAGGCTCGCGCTGCTGGCGTAGCTCGGGCTGCTGCATGAGGTCGTCGCCGAGGGCGTAGAGGCTCTGCAGATACGCCGGGTCGCCGAAGTCGAAGGTAGGCTGGCGGAACGGACGGCCTACCAGCTCCAGGGAGGCCTGCATGGTGCGTACGTAAAACGTGCGCTGCGCTTCCGGATCCTGGGGTTTTACTACCCCCGCCTGGGTCAGCAAAGTGGTTAGGCGGGCTTCGTCGGCCAGGGTTTCGGGGGCGAGCAGGGCAGTGAACAGGCCGTGCACGTCGGCCGGAATTTCCTTTACGCAGCCAAAATCCAGCACGCCTACCGTACCGCCGTTATCAGCCCGCAGCAGAAAGTTGCCGGGGTGGGGGTCGGCATGCACCTGGCGCAGGGTGTTCAGCTGGAACATGTAGAAGTCCCAGAGGGCCTGGCCCAGTTGGTTGCGCACCTCCTGGCTGGGGTTGGTGGCCAGAAACTCCTTGAGGTGCTGGCCGGGCAGCCAGTCCATCGTTAGGATGCGTTGGGCGGACAGCTCGAGGTAGTAGGCAGGGAACTGCAGATTAGCCAGGCTGGCGCAGGCGGCCGCAATCTGCTGGCCGCGCCGCAGCTCCAGGGCATAGTCGGTTTCCTCAATCAGCCGGGTTTCCACTTCCTGCATGTAAGGGCGCACGGTGGCTTCATCGAGGCCCAGCACGCGCAGGGCAATGGGCTTCACCAGCCGGATATCGGAGCGGATACTGTCGGCCACGCCGGGGTACTGCACCTTCACGGCCAGGGTGCGGCCGTGTTTTTCGGCCCGATGCACCTGCCCGATGCTGGCCGCCTGTCGGGCGTTGAGGTCAAACGTATCAAAGACCTCAAACGGCGACTTCCCGAAGGCATCCCGAAACGCCTTCACCACCAGTGGCCCCGACAGCGGTGGCGTCTGGTACTGGGCCTGGGCAAACTGCTCGGCGTAGGCCGTGGGCAGAATGTTCTTTTCCATGGCCAGCATCTGGGCCACTTTCAGCACCGAGCCTTTCATCTCACTTAGAGCGCCGTAGAGTTCCGTCGCGTTGGCCTGGTGTAGGTCGGCGGTGGAGCTATCGGCCCCTACAGCGCGCTTGGCGTAGTGCTTCACGTAGTTGGCGCCCACGTTGAGGCCGGTTTTGGCGAAGCGGGCCGCCCGGGCGACTTTGGTGGTGGGAAGGGAATTGAGCGGGGTATTCTCGGCGGAATCAGCCATAGGAAAGCGGCCAGTGGGTAGCTAGTAGGCAGAAATTCAGGCCGGAAAAGACTCTTGTCAAGGAAGATCCTTCGGCAGCCCGATGAAATAAGGAATAGAAAACGTGGCTAGCCGTATCATGGGCTGGCCCGTAGCTAGCGACGATTCTGCACCAGAAAGCGCACAAAATCGGTGGCTGAGTCGAAGGTGTTGCGGCCTACCAGATCGAAGCTCAGCGTAACGGCCTTCTCAATGGCGGCATCCGTGCGCTCAAAATTCACGGACTCGTCGCGGGCGAAGAAGCCCAGTACGAACAGCAGTTGCTGCCAGAAAAAGCGGGGGTAGGTGTTTTCGATAAGCGGACGGGTAGCAATTTCCCCGCTTTGCCGTCCTTCCCGCAGGATATTTGTCACGAACTCCTCAAACTCCTGGCGCAACCCATCGAGTACGCGCGGGGTGAGGCCGGGCATGCGGTGCAGGGAGCGGCGCAGGGCCTGCAGGGCAAAGCTGCGGTTGCGCTTCAGCACTTCGAGCAAGGTGTAGTAAAAGCCCAGCAGCTTCTCGCGGGCGCCATACTCCGCCCACACGGGTTCTTTGGAGGCAATGTCGTAGGCCTCCCGACCAAAATCGGCCCACAGCTCCCGGTCGAGCACGTCGAAGTTGGCGTAGTAGCGGTAGAATTCCTGCTCCGGCAGGCCCAGCTTTTTGGTCAGCTTGAACACCGACGCCGGGGGCGTACCCTTACGCAACACGTAATCGAGGTAGGCTTGTTTGATGCGGTCCTTTTCCATGACTTTATAACCGCTAGAGGGGGTAGGAAGTTGCTCAGCAGTTAGGAATAAGAAGCGGGATATCAGAATATAAAAACGGTCATCCTGAGGAGCGCGAAGTGCCTCTACAGTTTTGTTGAGTTACTACTGCAATGACGCGGGAGAGGTCCTTCGGCTTCGGCTACTGCCTCAGGATGACAGGTAGTTAAGTTGCCGGAAAGCCGGACTTACTCTCCCCCCGCCCGATAGGCGGTGCGCAGCGTTTCGATGGCACGCTCCCGGGCAAACTTATGGTCGACAATGGGCTTTGGGTAGTCGCAGGTGCCAAACTCGGGTACCCATTGCCACACGTAGGCGAAGGTAGGGTCGTACTGTTCCTGTTGGCTCTGAGGGCTGTATACCCGGAACCAGGGGGCCGCTACTACCCCAGTGCCGGCCATCCACTGCCAGTTGCCCACGTTCTGGGCCATGTCATAATCCAGCAGCTTGTCGGCGAAGTACCGGTCGCCCCAGCGCCAGTCGATGAGCAGGTGCTTCACCAGAAAGCCCGCCGCGGCAATGCGCGCCCGATTGGGCATGTAGCCGGTTTGGTTTAGCTCGCGCATGCCGGCATCTACCAGGGGGTAACCCGTGCGGCCCTCGCACCAGGCCTGAAACTCCGCTTCGTTGTTGCGATAGGGCACCTGGCGCAGGCGCGGCTCAAAGCTTTCGGTGGCCGTGGCGGGGTAGTGCCAGAGCAGCATCATGAAGTAGTCGCGCCAGATGAGCTCGGCCAGCAGCTTCGGGTTTAGGTCCCGGGCCTGGCGCATGAGCTCTCGCACGCTCAGAGTGCCAAAGCGCAGGTGCACCGAGCGACGGGTGCTGCTGTCCACTCGGCCCGGCGAGTCGCGGGTAAGGTGGTAGTTGCGCACCAGCTCCTCGGGCGGCAGCTCGTTGGCAGGTACTTCCTGCCGAAACTCCTGGAATCCCATCTCGCTCAGGGTCGGGCGCGGCGGGGCCTGGGGCAGCTGGGCCAGGTTAGGGCCAGTATAAAGGTCAGCGGAGGGGTAGGGCTGTAGGTCCTCGTCGCGCAGCTTTTCCAGCCAGGCCTTGCGGTAGGCCCCAAACACCCGCGCCGGCTTTCCGGATTTGCCCAGTAGCTCGTTCTTGGCAAAGATGACTTGGTCCTTAAGGGCGTGAAACGCTACCCCGTGGCGGGCGGCCAACTCGGCTACGGCCGTGTCCCGCTCGGTGGCGTAGGGCTCGTAGTCCTCATTGGTGTAGATGGCCGCTACCTCGTGCTGACTCAGGAGTTGCTCGAAAACCTCCAGGGGCCGACCGAAAAACGCCAGAAATGTACCGCCTTGCTGCTCGGTCTGGCGAGCCAGGCGCTCCACTTCATCATAAATAAACGTCACCCTTGCGTCGCGGCGGGAGGGTAGCAGATCCAGAATTTCGCGGTCATAAATGAACAGGGGCACTACCGGGTGGCCGCTTTGCAGGGCCGCCGCGAGGCCGGCGTTGTCGTGCTGGCGTAGGTCGCGCCGGTGCCAGAACAGGGTGATGGGCATAGAGTAAAGCGTCAGAGCTAGCAATTAAACCAGAGGGTTGGGGCCCCGGCCGGGGGTAGGAGCCTCCGGTAGAAATAATATTCCGGGCACTACCCAAAAGCTACTTCAGTCGGCCCATACCGCCATCTACGGCGTGCACCTGCCCGGTGATGAAAGCGCTGTGGTCGGAGAGCAGAAAGGAAGTCATGTAAGCCAAATCCTGGGGCTCGCCGATGCGCTGCAAGGGGTGGCGCTTGGCTCCGGCTTCTACCTTCTCGGGCGTGCTGAGCAGGGCGGCGGCCAGGGGCGTGTTGGTCAGGGAAGGCGCTACGCAATTGACCCGGATGCCGCTGGCGGCGTACTCGGCGGCCAAGGCGCGGGTGAGGCCCTCCACGGCCGCCTTGGCCGTGGCAATGCTGGCGTGAAAGGCCATACCTGTATCGGCGGCTACCGTGCTAAATAGCACTACGGAGGCACCATTAGCCTTTTTCAGCCGCTTCATGCTGGCTTGCAGGATTTGCACCGCGCCCAGTACGTTCAGCTCAAAGTCGGCCCGAAAATCTTCCGTCGGAATCCGCTCGAAGGGGCGCAGCTTGATGGAGCCAGGGCAGTACACAACCCCGTGCAATACTTCAGGCAAGCCATCCAGAGCGGAGCCCAGGGGTTGCGTCACGTCCAGCTCCAGAAAAGTAGTGTTCAGCTCAGCCAGCTCCGGGGAGAGGTGGCGGGAGGCTGTGAACAGGTTTGCGTTCAGCTTATGTAGAAGTTGAGCCGTGGCCAGACCAATGCCGGACGAGGCCCCAACGAGGAGGATGTTCTTGTTCGCGAATTCCATATGTGGGTAGGCGGTAGATATGGTAGCAGAACTGAACTGTGGCATGAAGGTTTAGGAATATTTTCCTTTCTTATGGCAGCAGCCTAAGGAGTATATAGCAGCGAAATTTTATCAATTAGCAAAAATTCGCTAACTGTTCTGGGCTTCGTTCCGTAGCTTGCACCACGCCTTCCACTTCTACTCCCTACACCGCTTTCCACGATGAATATCCGTAAACTGCTGGTCGCCAACCGGGGCGAAATTGCCATTCGCGTTATGCGCGCCGCTACTGAGTTGGGCATTACCACGGTGGCCGTGTACACCTACGAAGACCGGTACTCCCTGCACCGCTACAAAGCCGATGAGGCCTACCAGATCGGGCGCGACGATGAGCCGCTGAAGCCCTACCTCGACATTGAAGGGCTGATTCGGGCAGCAAAGGAAAACGGCGTCGATGCCATTCACCCCGGCTATGGCTTCCTTTCGGAAAACGCCACGCTGGCCCGGCGCTGCCGCGAGGAAGGTATCATCTTCGTGGGGCCGCGGCCGGAAGTCATGGAAGCCCTCGGCGACAAGGTGGCCGCCAAGAAAGTGGCTGTGGAGTGCCAGGTGCCCATTATTGAAAGCAGCCTGCAGGACCTTACCGACTTTGAGGTGGCCCGCGAAGAAGCCCACCGCATTGGCTACCCCGTGATGCTGAAGGCTGCGGCTGGCGGCGGGGGTAGGGGTATGCGTGTGATTCGGGATGATGAGCAGTTGGAGAAAGGATTCTTCGAGGCCCGCAACGAGGCCCTAAAAGCCTTCGGCGACGATACCGTTTTTCTGGAGAAGTTCGTGGAGCGGCCCAAGCACATTGAGGTGCAGCTCGTGGCCGACAACTACGGCGGCCTCACCCACCTGTATGAGCGGGACTGCTCGGTGCAGCGGCGCTACCAGAAGGTAGTGGAGGTAGCGCCCTCGCTCAACCTGCCCGACCACATGCGCCACCTCTTATATGAGTACGCGCTGCGCCTAGGCCGGGCCGTGAACTACAACAACGTGGGCACCGTGGAATTTCTGGTGAACCCCGAGCACGACCGGATTTACTTTATCGAGGTGAACCCGCGCATTCAGGTAGAGCACACCGTTACGGAAATGATTACCGGCGTGGACCTGATTAAAACCCAGCTTCATGTGGCGGATGGCCGCCGCCTCACCGACCCCGAAATAGGGCTGGGGCCTGATGTGAAGCCGCCGAAAGTGGGGGTAGCCATTCAGTGCCGCATCACCACCGAAGACCCCGAGCAGGACTTCAAGCCCGACTACGGCACCATCACGGCCTACCGCTCCGCTGGCGGCTTCGGGATTCGCCTGGACCAAGGCTCGGTGTACACCGGGGTGCGCATCTCGCCTTTCTTTGATTCCCTGCTGGTGAAGGTGTCGGCCCAGGCGCCTACCCTGGAAGGCGCGGCCACCAAGATGGCCCGGACGCTGGACGAGTTCCGGGTGCGTGGGGTGAGCACCAACATCCAGTTTCTGCAGAACATCATTGCGCACCCCATTTTCATGGCCGGCGAGGCCAACGTGGACTTCATCAAAGACCACCCCGAGCTGTTCAAATTCAAAACCCGCCAGGACCGCGCCACTAAGGTCCTGAGCTTCCTGGGTAACGTCATCGTGAACGGCAACCCCGACGTGAAGGGCCATGTGGACCCCAAGCGCGAGCTGCGCAAGCCCCTGCTGCCCGAGGCCGACCTGACTTTAGCGCCCCCGCCTGGCACCAAGCAAAAGCTTACCGAGCTCGGCCCCGACGACTTTGCTCAGTGGTTGCGCCAGGAGAGGCAGATTCACTACACCGATACGACCCTGCGCGACGCCCACCAGAGCCTGTTGGCTACCCGCATGCGCACCTACGACATGCTGAAAGTGGCCGAGCGCTACGCCCGCCAGCATCCGCAAACCTTTTCCCTGGAGTGCTGGGGCGGCGCTACCTTCGACGTGGCCCTGCGCTTCCTGCACGAAGACCCCTGGGAGCGGCTGGCCAAGCTGCGCGCCGCCGTGCCCAACATCTTGCTCCAGATGCTGATCCGCGGGGCCAACGGCGTGGGCTACAAAGCCTACCCCGACAACCTCACCGAACGCTTCGTGCAGCAGGCCGCCGAAACCGGCATCGACGTGTTCCGCATCTTCGACTCCCTGAACTGGATGCCCGGTATGGAAGCCTGCATCGGCTTCGTGCGCAACAAGACGGACCGCCTGGCCGAAGCCGCCATCTGCTACACCGGCGACATTCTGGACCCCAAGCGCAACCAGAAATACAACCTGGACTACTACCTGCGCCTGGCCAAACAAATCGAGGACGCGGGCGCCCACATCCTGTGTATCAAGGACATGGCCGGCTTGTTAAAGCCCTACGCCGCCACCGAGCTGATTACGGCCCTGCGCGACACCATCAGCCTGCCCATTCACCTGCACACCCACGACACCAGCAGTTTACAGCCCGCTACCTACCTGAAAGCCGTGGAAGCTGGCGTCGATGTGATTGATGTGGCGCTGGGTAGCCTCTCGGGCCTTACGTCCCAGCCCAACTTCAACTCCGTGGTGGAAATGCTGCGCGGGCAGGAGCGCCACCGCGAGTTTGAGCAAGAGTCGCTCAACGAATTCAGCAACTACTGGGACACGGTGCGGGAGCATTACTACCCCTTCGAGTCGGGCCTGAAGGCGGGTACTTCGGAGGTATTCCAGCACGAAATTCCGGGTGGGCAGTACTCCAACCTGCGGCCCCAAGCGGCGGCCCTGGGTTTGCTGGATAAGTTTGAAACCATTAAGCACACCTTCGCCGATGTAAACCAGCTGTTCGGCGACATTGTGAAGGTAACTCCCTCCTCGAAAGTAGTCGGCGACATGGCCCTGTTCCTGGTGTCCAATAACCTGACTGCGGCCGACGTGCTGGAGAAAGGCCCGACCCTGAACTTCCCCGAATCGGTGCGGGAACTGTTCCGCGGCGACATCGGGCAGCCCGAAGGCGGCTGGCCCCAAGAGGTGCAGAAGGCCATTCTGAAAGACGAGCAGCCCTTCACCGACCGGCCCAACGAGCACCTGGCCCCCATCAACTTCGACCAGGAGTGGCAGCGGTTCGAGGAGAAGTTCGGGCAGCGCGGCAAGTTCACCGACGTGCTTTCCTGGCTGCTCTACCCCAAAGTGTTCGAGCAGTACTGGCAGCACCAGCAGCAGTACGGCGACGTGTCGGTGGTGCCTACCCCGGTGTTCTACTACGGCCTGCAGCTGGGCGAGGAAACCATCATCAACATTGCCCGCGGCAAAAGCATTATCGTGGGGTTGCAGAGCGTGGGCCCGGTAAACGAAGACGGCTGCCGCACCCTGTTCTTTACCCTCAACGGCCAGGGTCGCAACCTGGAAATCCGCGACAACTCGGTGGAAGTCAAGAAGGTGCAGAACCCGAAAATCGACAAGGCCAACCAGAAACAGATTGGAGCGCCGTTGCAAGGCCTGCTTTCCAAAGTACTGGTCGAGTCGGGGCAGCAGGTGCGCAAGAACTCGCCCCTGTTCATCATCGAAGCCATGAAGATGGAAACCACCATCACGGCCCAAGACGACACCACCGTACAGGCCGTGAACCTGCCTGAAGGCACCCTCGTGAATGCCGACGATTTGGTGCTGACCCTGGGGTAGGTTCGAAATTCAGCCGGAAACCAGTAGTTTAGAGAAAAGAACTCTCCCTCTTTTCCTTGTGCCCATGTCCTTTCGTTTTTCCGCAGTACTACTGGCGCTGGCTTTGCCTGTGGCCGCAGTTGAAACGGCCTATGCCCAGCAGCCGCAGATTGAGCAGGTTGGCGCCGCCGCCCAGGCCAACCTCAATGCCCTGGTAAACGGCTCCCCCACGGTGGTTCCGCGGGGCTCGGTAGAAGCCACCAAAGGCTCGCCCTACGCCGACAACCGCTGGCTGCCGGCTCGCCTGCGCATGACCAACAATGTGCCCCTGGCCCCCGTGCCGCTCAAGTACGACGTGCTCAATCAGCGCCTGCTCATGCGCCCCGTTAACCGGCCCAACGACTCCCTGCAGCTGGACGACCGGCTGCTGGCCAGCTTCGAGCTGGAGGAGCCGGCCCTTACGGCCACTGGCACCCGCAAGCGCCTGTTCCGGCGCTTTACCGAAGCTCCCGTGCCAACCCAGCGCACGGACTACGTGGAGGTGCTGCATGAGGGCAAATACGCGCTGCTGAAACGCTACGCCAAGGCCCTGCGCAAAGCCGATTTCCAGGGGGCCTACAGCACTGACCGGCGTTTCGATGAAATCGAGGACAAGTCAGCCTACTACCTGCGGCGCCCCGATGGTACCGTAGTGCCCGTAAAGCTGACGCTCAAGGCCCTGCAGGCTGCGGCCCCCGACCTGGCCGGCGCCCTGAAAGCTGCTCCCAAATCATCCTCCGCGAAAACCGATGCAGAGTGGACCGCAGTTCTCGCCGCCGCCGACAAATAGACGGGCTTCCTTGCCCCAAGACTTCCCAACGGGCTACTCTGGCAACCGCCGGGGTAGCCCGTTGGGCATTTTATTGTTTTTGGGCCAGTAGGGTAGCCAGGGTGTCAGAGGCTCCCTCGCCGTGCAGGTACAGGGTGTCGCCGCTGATACGGTAGAAGCGTGTGGCGGTCAGAGCGGCCATAAATCGGGTTTCGGTGGGCAGGTCCGGGCAGGCCATGCGGGTGGACAGCAGGGCGCCAAACCGCAGCTGGCCCTCGGCGGGCAGCTCGAAAGTACCCCGAAAACGGTTGCAGCCGGCCTGTCCTTGGGCCTGTTGCTCGGCGGCTCCCAACTGCATGTACACTTCCTGGGCCGGAGTGGGGGTGAGGGGCTGCCCGTTGAGCAGGCGCAGCGCCCAGTGCGTGCCCCGTAAAGGCGCTGCCGGGGTAGCGGCTGGTGTGCTGTTGCTGATGGCCGGCGCGGAGGTGGTAGCCCGCTGTGGCTGGCAGGCTCCCGCAAGCAGCAGGCAGCTCAGGAGGATGGAAGAAAGAACGGCCGGCTTGCGCATTGGGCAGTCAGACATAAACAACTCAGAAAAGTAAAGCCGTGGGCGGCTTCAGAATGAAACAATAGCTTCAGGATGAAACAAAATGGCTATTTTGGGCCATGAGAAATTTCTTCTTACTCTCCCTTTTATTCTATTGCGCGCATACGGCGGTCGGGCAGAAAAAAACAGCTCAAGTTGTCAAGGCTACCGTGTCGGCTGGCACGGTAGAGCGGGTTGTACGCACGCTGGCCGCCGATGATATGCAGGGCCGGGCCTCCGGCAAACCCGGTGGGCAAAAAGCGGCCCAGTTTCTGGCGGCCGAGTTTCAGCGCACCGGGTTGCAGCCCCTGCCGGGCCTGAAAGGCTTCGAGCAGAGCTTCCCGACCTACGAAATACGTACGGCCGCTGCCTTCGTATCCATTAACGGCACCAACCTCAGCCCCGACAAGATGCTGCTGGTGTCGGGGCAGCCTCACCTGAACTGGACCGAGGACGATGAGCCCGCAGCCCGCATCGTAACCGTTGGGGCCGATGGTAACCTTCTGCGCGAAGCCCGGCCCCTGCTGGAGCCCCGCGAAAACACCATTGTATTCGTTGATCCGGCCCAGGCCGCAGCCTTCAAGCGCCTGGCCGGCTACCTGCAGCGCGGCGGCCTGCGCCCCGAAAAGCCCGCGCCGTTTACCACCCTGTTTGTGCTGGGCGCTGCCCCGCCCGCGCCCCTGAAGTTCCGGGTGGCGGCCACCACCACCATCCGGACGGTGGAGCTGCGCAACATTGTGGGAATGCTACCGGGCAAAGATGCTGCCCGCGCCCCTGAGCAGGTAGTCTTCAGCGGCCATTACGACCACATCGGGATTCTGCCGGCCGTGCAGGGCGACTCCATTGCCAACGGTGCCGACGATGACGCCAGCGGCACCTCGGCCGTAGTAGCCTTGGCCGAGTACTTCAAGCAGAAAAATGACAACGCCCGCTCCCTCGTATTCGTGGCCTTCGTAGCCGAGGAAATCGGGGGCTTTGGGGCGCGCTACTTCTCCCAGCAGCTGGACCCCAAGCAGGTGGTGGCCATGTTTAACATTGAAATGATTGGCAAAGAGGCGAAGTTCGGTCCCAACTCCGCCTTTATCACGGGCTTCGATAAGTCGGATTTTGGCAAGCTGCTGCAGGAAGGCGCCAAGGGCACTACCTTCCGTTTCGAGCCCGACCCCTATCCCGAGCAAAACCTGTTCTACCGCTCCGACAACGCCACCCTGGCCCGCCTGGGCGTGCCGGCCCACACCATCAGCACCGACCAGATTCCGGACGATAAACGCTACCACAGCGTGGACGATGAAGTGGAAAGCCTGAACCTAGTAAATATGACCAACGTCATCTCGGCCATCGGCCGCAGCGCCGCCGGCATCATCAGCGGCCAGCAAACCCCCACGCGCATCGCTCCGGAATCGGTGAAGCAGTAAATAAGGGAATAAGTGAAGTGTCATGGCGAGTGAAGCGCCGCCATCCTTCCTCTTTACCTGTGATAAGCCTGATAAAGGAACAAGCCCTTATTTCCAGCACGGAGGTAAGGGCTTGTCACATGTTAAGAGGTAGCACATTGGTCAGGAAGGATGGCTTCGTCGTGCCTCCTCGCCATGACAACGCGCCTTTACTCAATCACTCATTCACAGTTTCACTATTTGCCTAGGCGCATGCTCAGGCCGGCCCCTACATTGAAGCCGCCCGCTGCGGGCGTCAGGCCGTGGGCCGCCGTCACGTCCAGGCGCAAACCGGGGGTAGGGCGGAAGAACAGACCCGAGGTGAGGCCCGGCCGCCAGCCTTGTTGGCGCTGCCAGGTGGCGTACGTCTCGGCAAAGAAGCCCAGGTGGTTGTTGGCGGAAATCGGGCCGTTGAGGGCCAGGGTCGTCAGGTACTGGCCCTGCTTGGTGCCTTCGGCCTTAAAGCCCTGCTGCCGGAAGCCCAGGTTGCCTTCCAGCCCAAACCGCTGCCCTAGCTGCTGCGACACCAACAGGCGGGCGCCGGGCTCGAACTGCTTGTTCTGGAAGGAGGCATCGCCGTTGCGCAGGTTCATATCGAAGAGCACTACCACCTGGGAGCGGGCGTTCTGCACCGTGGAGGCCAGAAACTTCGCCCCTACGTTCAGCGGCGCGAAGCCCGCCGGGCCGGCAAATGGGGTAGGAGCCCCTTCGGCCGTGAGCGGGCGGGTAGCAGGCGTAAGCAGATAGTTCTGGGTGGCGCGCAGCTCAATGTGGTTGAAAAAACCTACCCGCAAGGTACTACCCCAGGCCGTGCGCCCGGCGTAGCCTACGCTGCTACCCCCGTCATAGCGGGTAAGGCCGGTTTCTAACTGAAACTGGCCCGGATAGAGCATGTTGGTGGTGATGGTCTGACCCGGCCGGTCGGGGCGGATGAGGCGCACAAACGGCGACTCCTCATTGCCGAGGTTGGGGTCAGTGGTTTGGGCCAGGGTGCAGGCCGGGCCGGCAAGCAGCAGCGTGCCAGCGGTCAGCAGAGTGGTCATTCGCATGCTTACTCCGACGCCAGCCACGCCATAATAGTTCGATTTTACAAAGATGATGTAACTCTGTTGGGTTATTTACGTGATAACCCGCTGCTCTGAAAACAGCCTCCTAGAAGCACTATTCTGAGAAAATTGGTTAATAAAAAGGCCGGAATATTGTTCCGGCCTTTTTAAAAAAATCAAGAAAAATCAGGGGCTTACTGAGCCTGCCTGATGGCCTGCATAGCGGCCTGCACTTTGGCTTTTTGGTCAGCGGGTTTGTTCTGCTGCACCTTGTCCAGCATAGCCAGGATGGGCTCATCTACCCCGTACTTCTTGTACTGCACGGCCAGCTTCTGCAGGCGTTCAACACCTTCATTCAGCACGGTAGCATCGTTCAGGCGCGACATGAAGCCTACCAGGCTTTCCAGCATCTGAAACTTGCCCTGGGGACCGGCCGCATCGAACTGGTCGCGTACGTAGGCCCAGGTGCTGGCGTCGCCGTACTCAGCGTACACGGCGGCTACGGCAGCGGCAACGGTCCCATTCGCGTCTTTCTGGAGGGCCTGCGCTTTCGCCAGGGCCTGCTTGGGCTGCACCGAAGCCAGGCCCTGCAGGGCCGCGCCCTGCACTGCGTACGACTGGCTGTTGAGTGCCTGCGTGAAGGCTTTCGTATCCTTTTTGTCGCCCAGCTCACCCAGGGCCAGCAGCATAGCCGCCTGGTTGTTGGTGTTCTTTTCCTGGGCCAGCTGCTTGCGGATGGCAGGTGCAGCGGCTTTCTGCACAGCTTTGTCGTCGAGCTTCAAACCAGAGAGAGCCGAGAGGCGCAGGCCGGCGTACTTGTCGCTGAGGGCCGTGAGCAGAAGCTGGCGGGCGGCAGCGTCGGTGGGGGGCAGTTGGGCAGCGGCCGCTACAGCCTCCCGACGATCCACGAAACGCGGGGCGTTTTTGTACTGGTAAGCGTACTCGGCGAAGGGCTTGTTGTCGGTTTTTTGCCACAACAGCACCTTATCAGCATCCACGTTCACCAGGTTAGGCTTGCTGGCGGCCGGGAAGCGGAACGTTTGAGTTGCCTGGCGCATCACTACTTGATGGCGCTGAGCTTTGCCGTTCACGTACACATCCACGGCCATGGGCAGCTGGAATACCTGGCCGGGCTGAGTTTGCTTGATAGTAACCGTCTGCTCCTTGCGGCCGGCATCGTAAGCGTAGTCGATGGTAACTACTGGATGGCCGGCGCTGAAGTACCACTGGTTGAAAAACCAGTTCAGATCCTGGCCCGATACAGCTTCCAGGGCTAAGCGCAGCTGGTGGGCTTCGCCGTTGCCGAACTTGTTGTCGGTGAGGTACTTTTTCAGGCCGGCAAAGAATACATCATCGGTGAGGTAGTTGCGCAGCATGTTCAGGATCTGGCCGCCCTTCTGGTAGCTCACCAAATCAAACATGTCTTCCTTGTCGGCGTAGTGGAAGCGCACGAGGTGCTTCTGGGCATCGGCGGGGCTGCGCAGATAGTTGCGCATGTTCATGTAGGCGTGGGCGTCGCCGGCGTCCTGGCCGTACTTGTACTCGGCCCACAAGGCTTCTGAAAAGTCGGCAAATGACTCATTTACCGTCAGGTTGCTCCAGCTTTCCGCCGTTACCAGGTCGCCGAACCATTGGTGGAACAACTCGTGGGCAATAACCGACTCGCCGTTGGCGTACTCGGCATCCAGCAAGCCGCGGGCATCTTTCTGCAGAAATTCCCCGTGCAGAGTTGCCGAGGTGTTTTCCATGGCCCCGCTCACGTAGTCGCGCACCACTACCTGCGCGTACTTATTCCAGGCGTAATCTACCCCCAGACGCTGGGAGAAAAACTCCAGCATTTCGGGCGTATTGCCAAAAATCTGCTTGGCGAAGGGCGCGTACTTGGGCTCGAGGTAATAGCTTACTTCCTTGCCCCGCCAGGTATCCTTGGTAATCTTGAAGTCGCCCACGGCCATCATGAAGAGGTAGGGCGAGTGAGGCAGCTCCTGCTTCCAGGTGTCGGTGCGGGTGCCGTCGGGGTTGTTTTTCTGGCTGGTCAGGGCCCCGTTGCTGAGCGTGACGTAGCGGGCAGGCACCGTCATACTGATTTCAGCGGTGGTTTTCTGGTTTGGCTTGTCGATGGTGGGGAACCACGCCGAGGAGGCTTCCGTCTCGCCCTGGGTCCAGATTTGGCGAGGCTTGCCGGCCTCGGTGCTGTCGGGGTTGATGAAGTACAGTCCTTTGGCGTCGGTAATGGCTTGGCTGCCCTTGGTTTTCAGTTCATCGGGCTTGGCCACGTACTCAATGTACACGGTGTACTGCTGGCCGGGCGTGTAAAGCTTATCCAGGTGCACTAACATCTGCTCCTGGTTGTAGTCGAACTTCAGCGTTTTGGTATCGTTGCCGTTTACCATCGTCACCGACTTGATATCCATGCCTTTCGCATCGAGGCGCAGGGAATCAGTAGCGTAGGCCACGGGCTGCAATGTCACCCACTCGCGGCCCAGCAGCTGACGCTTGGAGTAGTCGAAGCGCACATCCAGCTTGGTGTGCACCAGGGCGTTGACTTTGCGGGCGGTTTCGCGGTAGGGGAGGGTAGCGGCGGAATCGGGGCGGGCGACAGGCGACTGGGCCAGGGCGGGCATAGCACCCAGCAGGCCGAGGCTCAGCAGAAAAGCTTTCGTCATGAAATAAGAAGCAAGGATTGGGCTGCTAGTTGCAAACTTTTCTGCACAGATGCGCCAGAAATCGGCTTGGTTGCACGGCAGGGGGTAGGGCCTACCTAGCGTAGAAAAAACTCCTACCCCCGAAACAAACAAGAGCCGGCCAAAAGCCGACTCTTGTTTATCCACTAAACCAATTACCCCTTAATGCACCAGCACAGGTGGCTGGTGCCGCTCGGGGTGGAGCGTAAAGTCGTCGGCATATTTGGAATGCTCGGCGCGGTAGGCTTTTTCGAAAATGAGTGGGAAGATGAATAGGGTCAGCAGGGTTCCGGTAATCAGGCCGCCAATCACCACAATAGCCAGGGGCTTGGAGGTTTCGGAGCCGATGCCGGTGCTGAGGGCAGCGGGCAGCAGCCCGATGGTTGCCATCAGGGCCGTCATCACCACGGGGCGGACGCGGCTGGTGACGCCCTCGTGGATGCTCCGGTCGAGGCTGAGCTTGCGGGCCATGTTCTGCTTGAACACCGAAATCAGAATTACCCCGTTCTGAATACAGATGCCAAACAAGGCGATAAACCCAATACCGGCCGAGATGCTGAAGTTGGTGTGGGTGATGAGCAAGGCCGCAATACCGCCGATAATGGCGAAGGGCACGTTCAGTAGCACCAGGCCCGCATCTTTCAGGTTGCCGAACAGAATGAACAGGATAAAGAAAATCAGGGCCAGGGACACGGGCACTACCTGGGCGAGGCGCTCGGTGGCGCGGCGCTGGTTTTCAAAGTCGCCGGTCCACTTCATGCTGTAGCCTTTGGGTAGGCTAACCACTTGCTCCACCTTTTTCTGGGCTTCTTCGATGGTGCTACCCATGTCGCGGCCCCGAATGCTAAACTTCACAGCGGCAAAGCGCTGGTTATCGTCGCGGTAGATGAGGCTGGGGCCGTTCACGGTGCCGATGGTAGCAATTTCGGAGAGCGGAATGGTTTTGCCGCTTTGGGTGGGCACCATCAGGGCCGCAATGCGCTCCGGGGTTTGGCGGAACTGCTCCTGGTAGCGCACCCGAATAGGGAATTTTCGCTCGCCCTCGTACATCTGGGAGGCCTGTTTGCCGCCCACAGCCATTTCCAGCACCGCATTGGCGTCGGCCTTGCTTACGCCGTAGCTGGCCATGCGCTGCTCATCCAGCTCTACGTGCAGCTCGGGCTGGCCAATGTTGCGTAGCACGCCCAGGTCGTCGATGCCCTTGATGTGACGGAGTACGCCGTACACCTGCCGGGCCTTTTCTTCCATCAGCCTCAAGTCGGTGCCATAGATTTTCACGGCAATGGAGCCTTTCACGCCTGAAGCGGCTTCCTCCACGTTGTCGGTGATGGGCTGAGAGAAGTTGAAGTTCACGCCGGGGAAGCGGGCCAGCTTTTCCTTCATGTGCTCAATCAGGGCCTCGCGCTTGTCTTTGTGCTTCATCTCGGCCTGCACTTCGGGCGTGTGCTTGAGTTGCACCAGAAACTCGTTGTTGTAGAAGCCCGTCGGGTCGGTGCCGTCGTTGGGGCGGCCGGTTTGGCTTACCACGTCGCCTACCTGCGGAAATGAGAGAAACACCCGGCGCATTTCGTTGCAGAGCTTGTTGCTTTCATCCAGGGAAATGCTCAGCGGCAGCTGGGCCCGTACGTAAATGGAGCCTTCGTTCAACTCGGGCAAGAACTCGGAGCCCAGGAAGTGGAAGCAGCCCAGCCCCAGCACTACCGTGACGGTGGCAAACAACAGACTGGCTGTTTTACGGGCGTAGGTAAAGGAAAAGAACCGCTCGGAGCCACGGTTAATGCCGCGCACGAAGAAGTTATCCTTCTCCACCACGTTCTTTTTCAGCAGAATGCTCGTGAGCACCGGTACCAGCGTGAGCGTGAAGATGAGCGCGCCCAGCAGAGCAAAGCCCAGCGTCCAGGCCAGGGGCGAGAACACCTTGCCCTCTACCTTTTCAAAGGAGAAAATGGGTAGCAGGGCCGTGATGATGATGGCTTTGGAGAAGAAAATGGCCTTGCCCATGTCGCGGCCGGTTTTCTTGATCAGGCCCAGCTTGGCGAGCTTGTTGAACCGCTCCATGCCCATTCGGTGGGCCTTATGGTCGAGGGCCACGAATAGCCCTTCCACCATCACCACCGCGCCGTCGATGATGATGCCGAAGTCAATGGCCCCCATGCTCAGCAGGTTGGCCGACATGCCTTTTAGGCGCAGACAGATGAAGGCAAAGAGCAGGGCCAGCGGAATAATTACCGATACGATAACCGTAGTGCGCCAGTCGGCCATGAACACGAACACGATAACCGTCACCAGAATAATGCCTTCCAGCAGGTTGTGAATTACGGTTTCGGTGGAGAAATCAATGAGCTGCTGCCGGTCGTAGAAGCTCTGGATCTTCACATCGGACGGCAGAATCTTATCGTTGAGCAGGGCCACTTTCTCCTGGAGGCGAGCAATAACTTCCGAGGGGTTTTCGCCTTTGCGCATTACCACAATGCCTTCCAGCACGTCGTCGTTCAGGCCCCGGCCTACCTTGCCCAAACGCGGCAACGCCGACTCGTGCACCACGGCCACGTCCTTCACCAGAATCGGGGCGCCGTTCACGTTCTTGATGACCGTATTATTGATGTCGCCGATGTTATTGAGCAGGCCAATGCCGCGCACCACGTAGTTCTGCTGGCCCTCGTTTATCACGTCGCCGCCCACGTTGATGTTGCTGCGCTGAATGGCATTGTAGAGGTCCAGGGGGGTAAGGCTCAGGGCCTGAAGCTTACCGGGGTTCACCGATATTTCGTAGTCCTTTACCTCGCCCCCGAAGGAGTTGACGTCGGCCACGCCAGGCACCGCCTTCAGGTTGCGCTCTACCACCCAATCCTGCAGGGTTTTCAGCTCGCGGGTGGTTTTGTTCTTGCTCTTGAGGGTGTAGCGGAAAATCTCGCCGGTGGGGCCGTAAGGCGGCTGCACGTCGGGGTCGGCGCCTTCGGGTAGGTCGGCCTGGTCAAGCAGGTTATTGACCTGCACGCGGGCAAAAGCATCGTCCACGCCATCATCGAAAATCACCTTCACCACCGACAGCCCGAAGAGGGTCGTGCTCCGGATGCTGGTTTTCTTTTGTACCGGGTTCAGGGCAATTTCAATGGGAGCCGTCACGAACTTCTCAATCTCCTCGGCCGAGCGGCCGGGCCACTGCGTGATGATGGTAATTTCGGTGTTCGTGACGTCGGGGAAGGCTTCAATGGGGGTGTTCCGGTAGCTCATGACCCCGGCCACAATCACGACCAGCGTCATCAGGAACACAAAGCCCCGATTCTTGAGCGAAAAGGCAATAATGCCCTGGATGAATTTATTCATTTTCTTGAGCTGTTAGCTGATGGCTATTAGCTGGGAGCTTTTTCAGAAGGCAAAGCGCAGCCAATCGGCTGAAAAATCAGCCCGGTTATTCGGTAGGAAGAAGCGGAAAGAGCTAATAGCTGGCAGCCATCAGCCAGAAGCCAAAAATCTAATCGTTCAGCTCGTCGTACACCAGCAGTTGGTTTCGGGAGATGATACGCTCCCCGTCGCGCAGGCCCGAGGCCACGTAGCTCACATCGCCGACGGTTTTGGCCACCTGCACCTCGCGGGTTTCAATGTGCTGACGGTCGCGGAAAACCATCACAAAGTGCCGGTCTTTGGCAAACACCACGCTTTTGGCGGGCACGGCCAGCATCTTCTGGTCTTCGGTGTTCTGGATTTTGATTTGGGCGTACATCTCGGGCTTCAGCTGGTAGCCCGGGTTGGGCAGGCGCACCCGCACTTTCATTACCCGGCTTTCGGGGTCGAGTACATTGAAAATCTTGTCGATGCGGCCTTGGAAGTGCTTGTCGGGGTAGGAGAGGGTCGTTACGTCGGCGGCGTAGCCTTCCTTTACTTTGCTGATATCCGACTCGAACACGTTGGCCATAATCCATACATCTTCGAGGTTCGACACGGTAAACAGGTTACCCACATTATCAGCGTTGAACTGCATGTGGTCAGTCACGTTTTTCTCCGTGATAAAGCCTGAAATGGGGGCGCGCAACGTGTAGGTGCCATCAGCCGATACGCCGTACACGTTCATCTGCTTGCGGGTTTTGCCCACGTTGCCGGCGGCCTTTTGTAGCTCTTTGCGGGCCAGGGTCACGTCGCGCTCCGAGGCCAGACCCGCGGCGTACTGCTCCTCCAGCACCTGCAGGTTCTTGCGGGCAATGTCGAGGTCGGTGCCAGCGGTACTGTTCTGGTTTTGCAGGTCGGCAATTTCCCCGCTTCGTATCACGGCCAGCACCTGGCCTTTGGTAACATGGTCGCCGAGCTCTACCGTAAGCTGCTCCACCACGCCGCCCACCAGCGGGTACACCTTCACGGTTTTGTCGCCGTTGGTGGCAATCTGGCCCGAAAGCGTCAGCTCATTGCGCACGGGCTCGTTGCGCACCGTGTCGATTTTCAGCTCCCGCAGCATCTGATCGGAAAGTGAAAAGCCGGCCTTGGCTTTCTGGGGTTCAGCGGCGTCTTCTGATTTCGAGCAGCCCAGCAGGGTTGCGCTCAGGGCCAGGGGTAGGAAAGCGGCAATGCGGTTCATATTGGTTGAGTGCGTAAGGATTGGCGGATGCCCAGGCAGCGGGCCGAGGCTGTTATGTTGGGTAAGGCAGCAGGCTTTAGGGTTGCCGAAGACTTCAGACCGGCAGCAGGGGTAGCAGGTGGGCTATTCGGCGTTGAATACCGGGCGACCCACGGCGTAATTCAGCTGCTCGAAGGCACGCAGGCGGCTGGCGCGTAGGCTGTTCAGCTGCACCAAGTTGTTTTTGTAGCTCTCGTAGAAATCCAGGAACTCTACCACCGTGAGGTTGCGCTTGGCGTAGCTCTCGTCAATGCCCTGCATCAGCCGGTCGAAGTCGGAAGTGCCGCGGTCGGAGCTTTGGTAGAGAGCATCCGTCTGGCCCGCCAGGCGCCACGCTTCCTGCACGTCGTTCTGCACCTGCAGCTGCTGCTGGCCCAGCAGCGCCTTGCTGACTTCCACCTGGTTCTGGGCCGTGCGAATGTTGCCCTGGTTGCGGTTGAAGATGGGCACGGCAATACCCAGCGTGACGGCGTTGTAGTTCTGGATGTAGTTGCCGGCGCGGTCGTAGGTGTAGCCCACGGCCAGGTCGGGGGTAGCCAGGGCCCGTTGCAGACGCAGGTTCTGGGCCTGGGCCTGCACGGCGGCCTGGCGGGCTTTCAGGTCGGCGCGGTTGGTCTGTGCAGAGTCAATTAGCTGCTGCTCGGTGCGGCCGCTCAGGCTCAGGGCACGGAGGCGGTTAGGGTCGGCGGTGGGGAGGTAGTAGGTGCCAGTGGTGTCGCGCATGAGCGTGCGCAGATCGGTCTGCTGAGCGGCAATGTCGCTGAGCAAGGCCTGGCGCTCGTTGCGCAGCTGAAACAGAAACGCTTTCAGCCGGACTACCTCCTTCAGAGCAATGTTACCTCGCTGGTACTGACCCTGGTATGAGTTCACGGTGCGCTGGAAGCTGGCTACTTCCATGTCGTACACGCTCACGCTCTGCTGCTTGAAGTAGAGGTCATAAAACGTGGTGCGAAGCTGGTAGCGCAGCGTGCGCAGCATGTCCTCGAAGGTAAATTGCTCTACCAGCGCATTTTGCCGTGCCGCGTTGGTAGCCGCTTTGCGGCGGCCAGCCAGGGCAAACAGCTGCTCTACCTGCACAATGGAGTTGCCGGTTTTGGTTACATCCAGCACCTTGCGCGTGTACTGGTTGTAGGTGTTCTGCTCCAGCGAAATGGTAGGGTTGTCCCAGAGGCGCGCCTGGGTAATCTGCGCCTCGGCCGCCGATACGTTGTAGCGCTGAGCCAGCAGGCTCAGGTTGTTGCTGACGAAGCGCTGTTCGGCTTCCGAAAGCGTCAGGCGTACCGTATCGGCACCCAGTGGGGCGGCCGAAGCGGTATGGGCAGAAAAGCTGAGCAGCCAGGCGGCCAGCAGCAGGAAAAAAGGACGTTGCATATCCGGTGAGGGGTAAGGATATGCAAGAGTACGCCCCCCATATTAGGCCTGAATTAGAGGTAGATTAGAAACGGATTAGAGCAGAAATATTTCTCTAAAAAGGCTTTCCGGGGCCTTCTGTCCACAGTCTGCCCGGAGTGTGGGCCTGGGGCGGATGTCGCCGGCAACTGTAGCTCGCGCAGGGAGGTAGCCATAGCCAGGCGCATCCAATGGCAAGCAACGGGGGTAGGAGGGAGCATGGCAGAAGGGTTAAGGGAAGGTTTGGGTTGGAGCCAATACCGGGGGTAGGCGGTCCGCGCTGAAGCCGCCGTCACTGCCGGTAAGAAATTGAGCTGTTCGGCAAGCCTACACCATTCCTATTAGAGCCCGGTTAGAGCCCCATTAGAAACGCATTAGAAAATGAGTTTTCTAAGGAAAATCCTGGCGGCGAACCAATCCTGGCCGGAGTCCTACCCCCGTCAGCGGCCTAAACCTTCGTTATGAGCAGCCAGCTTATAGAACAATCTCAGCCAGCGTGCCTTCTCCCAACCGGGATGTTATGCGCAGCTCTCCGCCGTGCAGCTGAATAATCTTGCGGGCCAGAGGCAGCCCAACGCCGTGGCCTACCACGTCGCGGGCATTATCGGCGCGGAAGAAAGGTTGAAAAATCTGGGGTAGTGCTTTGTCGCTGATGCCAATGCCGTGGTCCTGCACCCGGATGTAGCGGCGACCCTGGGCGTAATCTAGGCGTACCTCTACGTTTTGCTCGGGGCCGGAGTACTTCAGGGCATTGTCCAGCAGATTGGTCAGCGCCCGGCCGAGCAGCTGGCGGTTGCCCCGGATTTCCAGTTGCTCCGCATCCTCGGGCAGGTTACCTAACGTAATGTGCAGCCGGGGCCGCTGGGCAGGCGCTACGGCCTCGCGGGCTTCCCACAGCAGCTCGTCCAGCCGGATGTCGTCGGTGGCACCATGGTTGGTTTGGGTAAGCTCCAGGAGGTTATTGATCAAGAGCTTAAGCTGCTGGAGCTCGTGCAGCACCGAGGCCACCCCCTCGCGGTAGGCCGCTGGCTCTCGCTCCCGGTTCAGCAGCACCTGCAGCTCGCCGATGGTAGCCGTGAGGGGGGTGCGCAGCTCATGAGAGGCATTGCTAACGAAGGTGCGTTGGGTCTCAAAGCCATCTTCCAGGCGCTCCAGCATGCGGTTGAAGGTGCGGGCCAGGCGGGTTATTTCATCCTGTTCGTGGCTGATGCCTTCGTTCACGCGCAGGTGCAGGTCCTGGGCCGTAATGCGGTCCACCTGGTCGTTCACGGCGGCAATGGGCGCCAGGGCTTTGCCGGCAAATACACGTCCGGCCACGTAAATCAGTACCAGACTTCCCACAAAAATGCAGACCAGGATCAGGCCCAGATACTCCAGGCGGGCCGCTCCCGAACGGTTTTGGGCAGCGGCCACGATGATGAACTTGCCCTGGTTGTCGCTGTAGAAAATGCCTACCGCCTGGCGCGACCCAATCTCGAAGTACACCTCCTTTTCTGTGAGAATCCGGGCTAGAATGTGGTCGGAAATCCTGACCCGCACGTCCTGCTCAATAAAGCGGGGCTGCAGATTGCTGTCATATATCTGCAGCACTTCCTCGGTGAGGGTGCGCATGTAGCGGCGCTGGAAGTCGCGGAACGCTTCGGCCCGCAGCTCGTCCTGCTCCAGAAACACGTAGCCTGTCACCTCAGCCCGGTCGTGCAGGCGCTGCCGGAATTCCTCGTGGGTGTAGTCGGTCTGCAGAATGTACACCGTCGTCATGGCCGCCAGCAGAATCACGGCTACCAGCCCCAGAAAAAGCCACGTCAGACGGTTGCGGATGGTCATGCGGGTAATATTATTAGGTGATGAGTGAAATGATGAAAGGCTTTTAGGCGAAGAAGAATTTAGGCTCACTCCTTCACTTCTCATAATTTCACTCTTGTACCCGTAGCACGTAGCCCATACCCACCACAGTATGAATCAGTTTCTGCGGGAAGGCCTTATCCACTTTGTTGCGCAGGTAGTTGATGTACACGTCCACCACGTTAGAGCCAGCATCAAAGGAATCTTCCCAGACGTCGGCGGCCAGCTCAGCACGGCTCAGTACGCGACCGGGGTGGCGCATCAGCAACTCCAACAGGCCAAACTCCCGGGCCGTAAGCTTTACGGGCTGCCCGGCACGGGTTACGATTTTGGCGGCGGTATCCAGGGTCAAATCTTCGAACGTAAGCACGGCCCCTTTGGCCTGTTGGCCCCGGCGGCGGGTGAGGGCCCGTACCCGCGCTACCAGCTCCGGGAAATCGAAGGGCTTGACGAGGTAGTCATCGGCCCCGCCGCCAAAGCCCTGGAGCTTATCCTGGGTGGTGCCCAGGGCCGTGAGCATGAGTACCGGCGTTTCCTGGTCCTGAGCCCGCAGGGCCTCCAGCACCTCCAGGCCGCTGAAATAGGGTAGGATGACGTCCAGAATAATCAGGTCGTAGGCGTGGGCCAGGGCGAGTTGTCGGCCAAAACGCCCATCGTAGGCTACTTCCACCTCAAAGCCTTCCTCCTCCAGCCCCCGCCGGATAAAAGCCGACACCTTTGGCTCATCTTCTACCAGCAATATTTTCATAACCGAAAGTGACGCAAGAGTAAGAAGTGCTAGGCGGGTGATTAATTACTTAGCCGAGGTTAGACCGAAAAGAAGGGGTAGTACTTTTATCGTACTACCCCCATCTTATTCTTCATCCTCGTAGTCGAGGCCGAGTAACTGGTTGAGGGCCTGCTGAATCTCGCTGGCGGCATGCATCTGGCCGGCCCGGCGGGCTACGGTCAGGCCGGTGCGGTAAACCTTTTCGGCTTCTTCGGGCTTTTCAAGCTGCTGCAGCATCTTGCCGGCGTGGTAGTACGTACCCACGTACTCCGGATGCTCATTGAGCAGCTTCTGGTAATATTCCATGGCCCGCAGAGGCTCCGTGGTCCGGTATTCGGTGGCTAAAGCGTAAATCGTGAACGGATCCGTCGGATCATCCTGGTAGAAGGCCAGGAGTTGCTGTAAGCGGCTTGGTGTCGTTTCCATGGGGCGGCAGATTTAAGTATCTTCGCCCCAAATTTGGGACTTTCCCCGTGTTCTTCTCATATAAATAGCCGTAGATGAAGTTTCTCGTTTGCATAAGTAACGTGCCCGACACGACCACCAAAATCACCTTTACTCCTGATAATAAGGAGTTTAACAAGGCTGGTGTGCAGTTCGTGATTAATCCGTGGGATGAGTATGCACTCACTCGCGCCATCGAATTAAAGGAAGCCCAGGGCGGCACCGTAACGGTATTGAACGTAGGCGAGGCTGATACCGAGCCTAACATCCGCAAGGCTTTGGCCATTGGTGCCGATGATGCCATCCGGGTTAACGCCTTTCCGAAGGACGCTTTCTTCGTGGCGCAGCAGATTGCCGCCATTGCCAAAGAAGGTAGCTACGATGTAATTCTGATGGGCAAGGAGAGCATCGACTACAACGGCTTTCAGGTGCACGGCATGGTAGGCGAGCTGCTCGGCATCCCGACGGTGGCTCCCGCTATGAAACTGGATATGAGCGGCAACACCGCTACCCTGGAGCGTGAAATTGAGGGTGGCAAGGAAATCGTGGAGGTGAATGCGCCTTTCGTGGCTTCGTGCCAGCAGCCGATGTGCGAGCCCCGCATCCCGAACATGCGCGGCATCATGACGGCCCGCACCAAGCCCCTGAAAGTAGTTGAGCCCACCGGCGAAGGTGCCCGTACGGAGGTTGCTTCCTACGCCCTGCCCCCCGCCAAGCAAGGCGTGAAGCTCATTCCGGCCGAAAACGCCGGCGAGCTGATCAAGCTGCTCCGCAACGAAGCCAAGGTCATCTAAATATCAATTAAGAATTAACAATTAAGAATGAATAATTGCTCTCAACAGCGAGAGTAGCAGTTCCAATGCTCCATTTTTAATTGTTAATTCTTAATTCTTAATTGAAAAAATCATGTCTGTACTGATAGTTGTTGAATGTGACGGTGGCGAGGTAAAGAAATCCTCGCTGGAAGTGGCTTCCTACGGCAGCCAGGTAGCCCAGCTGCTCGGCACCACGGCTACGGCCGTGGCTGTGGGCGAGGCTACCGAAGCCAACCTGGCCAAGCTGGGTGAACAGGGCGTTGCCAAAGTGCTCTACGACAAGGAGCCCCGCCTGAAAGATTTCGTGAACGGTGCCTACACCAAGCTGATTGCCACCGCGGCCCAGCAGGAAGACGCCAAAGTAATTGTGCTGGCTAACTCCAACATTGGCGCCGCCGTAGGCTCGCGCCTGTCGGTGCGCCTGCAGGCTAGCTTGGCTACCAACGTAGTAGAGCTGCCCAAAACCGAGGGCGGTTCGTTCACGGTAAAGCGCGGTGCTTTCTCGGGCAAGGCGTTTGCCGATGTGAAGCTGGACGGCGAGCGGAAAATCATTGCCGTTAAAAAGAACTCCATCGAGGCCCTGCACGAGGCTGGCAAAACCGCTGAGGTGGTATCCTTCTCGGCCCAGCTAACTGACGCTGACTTTGCCGATGCTCCCAAGCAGGTAGTAATGCAGGATCAGGCTGGCGGCATTCTGCTGCCTGAGGCTGATAAGGTAGTATCGGGTGGCCGCGGCATGAAAGGCCCCGAAAACTGGAACCTCATCGAGGACCTGGCCCAGGCCCTGGGCGCGGCTACGGCCTGCTCTAAGCCGGTGTCGGACGTAGACTGGCGCCCTCACCACGAGCACGTAGGCCAGACGGGCATCACTGTTTCGCCGAACCTCTACATTGCCTGCGGTATTTCGGGCGCTATTCAGCACCTGGCCGGCGTGAACTCGTCGAAGGTAATTGTGGTCATTAACAAAGACCCCGAGGCGCCGTTCTTCAAGGCTGCCGATTACGGCATCGTAGGCGACGTATTTGATGTGTTGCCCAAACTGACCCAGGCCGTTAAAGAACTCAGCTAGGACTTAGGAGTTAGGGTCTCAGGAAATGACTCGGCTGCGGCCGACGAAAATTTCCTGAGACCCTAAGTCTTTTTTGGCCGTATGCAGACGGATACGCGGGCATTGGTTTCTTTTGCATCCAGTTCCCTTGCCTTCCTAACCCATTCATGCGGTCAGGTGCTACCTCTCCCGATCGTAAGACCCTAAGTCCCTTAGTTCCTTTGAAAAAGATACCGCTCGAAATTCTGGGCCTCTCGTCCAGCCAGTCGCAGTCGGGCTCCTTTGCCCTGATTCTGGGCGAAAAGACCGGCAACCGGCGCTTACCAATCATCATTGGTATGTTTGAGGCGCAGAGTATCGCCATCCAGATAGAGAAAATCAGCCCGAACCGGCCGCTTACCCACGACCTGTTCAAGTCCTTCGCCGAGCAGATGCACGTAGCCGTGCTGGAAGTCCTGATTTCGGATCTGAAGGAAGGCGTGTTCTACTCCAAAATCGTGTGTTCGGATGGCGCCAGCACCTTCGAGCTCGACGCTCGTCCTTCTGATGCCATTGCCATCGGCCTGCGTTTTGGAGTGCCCATCTTTACGGTGGAAAGCGTGCTGAGCGAAGCCGGTATCATTCTTTCGGACCTCGACGAAAACGCCGATGAGGACGATGACGATACCGATGATGACGAAGACGAGGACAACGACCAGCCGACGCCCAAGCCGGCCGAGCCGCGCGAACCCAGCGGACAGGTTTCTCTGGATGAGCTGACCAAAATGCTGGCCCAGGCCCTCGAACGTGAAGACTACGAGAAGGCCGCCAAAATCCGCGACGAACTCAATAAGCGCAACGGGTAATACTACCTCCGCACTTTCAGAAAATGGCTTCCTGCACCAGGAAGCCATTTTTGTTTTCCGTCGCCAACTCTTTATGCCTTCACCGGAAATAGAGGGGTAGGCGTACCTTGCACCTTCTTTATTATCTCCTTTCTCCTGACGATGAACACTGCTGCCCCCGACCTGAGCTACCCCATTGGTCACCCCGTACTGCCCGATGAACCCCTGGACCGCGGCGCCCGCACCGCCTACATGGCCCAGATTGCTACCCTCCCTGATCTGGTAAGGTCGTCGGTGCTGGGCTTGAGCCCCGAGCAGCTGAACACGCCTTACCGCCCCGAAGGCTGGACGGTGCGCCAGGTACTCCACCACCTGCCCGACTCGCACATGAATAGCTACACCCGCTTTCGTTTGGCCCTGACGGAGGATAACCCCACGATTCGGCCCTACGACGAGGCCGCCTGGGCCGAACTGCCCGATATTGAAGCGACGCCCGTGGCCGTGTCGTTGGCTTTGCTGGAGGCTCTGCATATCCGGTGGGTGAAACTGCTGCGCAACCTGACCGATGAGCAGTGGCAGCGCACCTTCTTCCACCCCGAAACCAAGCGTAAGTTCACCCTCGACCAGGCCCTGGTACTCTACGCCTGGCACGGCCGCCACCACTTGGCCCACATCACGGAGCTGCGCAAACGGGAGCAGTGGTAGAAAATGAGTTGTCGGTTGCGAGTTGTCAGTTGCGAGTTGTCAGTTATCAGAGGGTAACGACGATGTCCTGACCAGAGTGCTACCCCCCTAAAATGCGACAAGCCCTTACTTCCAGCGTGGAGGTAGGGGCTTGTCACGTTAGTAACCTTGTTACATAAGAGAGGAAGACGGCGTTATCTTGCCTCCTCACTATGGTAGATGGCTGTTAATCACTTAGATGTTTATGGCTTCGTCGGTAGTAGCAGCGGCTAGGCCGCCTTCAGTTTCGTCGTCCACTTTCTTGGCGGCGCGCACGAGGCTGCTGCTGAAGATGAACTCCTTGAGCTCGGGCACCTGGGCATTCAGGATTTCATCCTTGTTACCGTCCCACAGTTTCTGGCCCTTGTAGAGGAAGATGATATGGTCACCGATTTCAATTACGGAGTTCATATCGTGGGTTACTACCACGGTGGTAATGCCGTACTCGTGCGTGATTTCGTAGATCAGCTCGTCAATTTTTATGCTGGTGAGCGGGTCGAGGCCGGAGTTGGGTTCGTCGCAGAACAGGTAGGTGCAGTTGGGCGCAATGGCGCGGGCAATGCCCACGCGCTTTTTCATGCCCCCGGAAATTTCGGAAGGCATTTTTGTGCCCGCATTTTCTAGTCCTACACGCTTCAGGCAGAACTCCACCCGGTCGCGGCGCTCTTCGCGGGTCATGTCGGGAGTCAGCATTTTCAGCGGAAACTCCACGTTTTCGTGCACCGTCATCGAGTCGAACAGAGCCGAGCCCTGGAAGAGCATCCCGATTTTGCGCCGGATTTCCTGGCGGATATTCACCTTGTTGTTGGTGAAGACGGTGCCATCGAAAGTGATGCTGCCCAGGTCGGGCTTCATCAGGCCCACAATGCACTGCAGCAGCACCGATTTACCCGTGCCCGAACCCCCTAGTAACAAGTTGCACTTACCCGTCTCGAAGCGGCAGGTAATACCCTTGAGCACCTGGTTGCCATCAAAAGATTTTTGAACGTTATGAACTTCAATCATCTGTGTAAAAGCTGAGAGCCGGACGCCTGATCCTAAACCGTAGGACCAAGCTTCCGGCGTCTGGAATTAGAGAAGGAGAGCCGCCAGCGCGAAGTCGGCCACCAGAATGGCGATGATGGAGTTATTCACGGCCGTGGTGCTGGCCGCGCCTACCTCTAGAGCGCCGCCCTGGGTATAAAACCCTTTAAACGACGAAATGGCCGACACCAGGAAGGCAAATACCACCGACTTAATCAGGGCGAAGACGATGTTATAGGGAATAAAATCGGTGCGGATGCCCTCGATATACTCCTGGGCCGACAGCGCGCCCGTAAGGGAGCCGGCCAGGTAGCCCCCAATGATGGAAAGCGCCATGGCCAAAATCACCAGCAGCGGAAACATCAGCATAGAGGCCAGAATGCGGGGTAGCACCAAGTAGGAGGCCGAGTTGATGCCCATTACTTCCAGTGCCGATACTTGCTCCGTGATGCGCATGGTGCCCAGCCCACCCGCAATGCTGGAGCCTACCTTACCAGCCAGCACAATGCTAGTAATGGTGGGGGCCAACTCCAGAATGGTCATTTCGCGCACCATGTAGCCGATGGTGCTTTTGGGAATCAGGGGGTTCGTAAGGTTGTACGCAATCTGAACGCAGGTTACGGCCCCAATAAAGGCCGATACGATGGCGACGATGAAGATGGAGTTGATGCCGATGATAACGCACTCATCCAGTGTGCGTTGCCATAATACCACGGCCCGTTCTTTCCGCGTGAGCATGCTCTGCAGGAAGAGCAGGAATTCACCGAAGGATTTAACCATAAAGAGGAAAAAGAAAAGAAAAGCGGAAACTTGCGGCAGTAGGCCGCCGGCGGAATGCCGAGCTGAGTTGCTTACGTAAAAACCGTTTCAGGAATCAAAGGAATGCAAAAAAATATCGTTGTTACAGGCGGCACCAAAGGAATTGGTCGGGCCCTGGTGTTACGCTTTCTGCAGGCTGGCTACCCCGTCGTTACCTGTGCCCGCTCCGCCGCCGACCTGCAGGAGCTGCAAGCCGCTGCTGCGGAGCAGGTTCCGGGCGCCGTGCTGCACACGCTACCCGCCGACCTGAGCCAGCGCGAAGAAACCATCCGCTTTACGGAGTTTGTACAAAGCCTGGGCGAGGTAGGCGTGCTCATCAACAACACCGGTTCCTTTATTCCGGGCCGCCTGCAAGATGAGCCCCAGGACGGTAGTCAGCTGCGCAAGATGCTGGACGTTAACCTGCTGAGTGCTTACGATGTGACTCTCGCTCTGCTACCTGGCCTCTTGGCACAAGGCCAGGGCCACATCTTCAACATCTGCTCCACGGCCAGCCTGACCGCCTACCCCAACGGAGGCTCCTACGGTATTGCCAAGCACGCCCTGCTGGGTATGACCCGTAATCTGCGGGAAGAGCTCAAAACCTCCGGCATCCGGGTGACAGCCGTGCTGCCGGGCGCTACCCTCACCGCCAGCTGGGAAGGCGTGGACCTGCCTGCCGAGCGGTTCATCAAAGCCGAGGATGTAGCCGAAGCCATTTTCGCGACCTACAGCCTCTCACCGCAGGCCGTGGTAGAGGAGCTGCTGATCCGGCCCCAGCTAGGCGACTTGTAAAAGGCTATCAGGCTTATTCGCGGGTCAGTTTGCCTTTGCCCGTTATGCGTAAGGTTAGGGCTTCGGGTGTGCCGCGGTAGTACACCGTGCCAGCCCCGGCGTGGTTGCCGGTAAGCAGGCGGGTAGGAGCACAGTGACTTATCCCGTTGCTATCAGCGTTGGTTTGAAGGTAGAGGTCCTGGAGTATCAGGTCCTGAGCATATAAGCTGCCATTGCCGCCAATGGTGTGGTGCAGCTCCTGGGTGGTGCCGCTGAGGTAAATGTCGCCTAGCTCATACTGACTCATCCCCAGGTAGCGGCTGTCCAGTGTCAGGTGGTAGTCGCCGGAGCCGATGAGGTGAGCGAAAAGGGTGTCGGCCTTGAAAGAGCCCTGCGTTTGAATATCGGCCTGCCCGCGTAGAAATATGTCGGTGAGGCGGGGGGTGTGCAGGGTTACTTCGCGGGGAGTATTGTAGCGGCGCACCCAGTTGCAGCGGCTGGTGTTGCGGATAATCAGGTGGCCGTCCTGCACGTCGAGCCGAATGTCGTCCTGCAGGTTTTTGCCGGCCCGCACCTCGGCGTACGTTTCCGAGTCCTGCACCAGGGTTACGCGCACATTGTCGTTGGTGGTTAAGATGCGAAAAGGGGGTAGGGCGCGCCGCTCCGTCACGATGTTGCCCGTGCTGGTGAAACACCCGGCCTCATTTTCCTTCTGGCAGGCAGATAATGTGAGGCTTACCGCCACTCCGGCCGCCACGGCACGTAAAAGCCGCCAGGGGGCGCTAACTTGCACCCAACTTTCAAACCAAGACATCACAACAGCTATGGACCTAAGCGGCAAGGTAGCCATTATCACAGGTGTCAGCAAAGGAATTGGGCTGGCTACGGCCGAGGCGCTGCTGGCGCGCGGAGCCGTGGTGGCGGGTTGGGGCCGCACCGCGCCGGAAAGCCTGCGGCACGAGCGGTTTCAGTTTTTCGAGTGCGACATCCGCAACGAAATTGCCGTGCAGGAAGCCTTCATGAACACGCAGCGCGAGTTGGGGCAGGAAATTCATGTACTGGTCAACAATGCTGGTATTGGCAATTTTGGTCCCGTAGATGGCTTTTCATCCAAAGAATGGCACGCTATGTTTGATACCAACGTGCACGGTCTGTTCTATTGCACCAAAGCGGTGTTGCCCCAGATGAAAAAGCAGCGCGAGGGCCACATCATCAACGTGGCTTCTCTGGCGGGCACGGCCGGCTCGGCCAATCTGGCGGGGTACTGCGCTACTAAATATGCGGTGCGGGGCTTCTCCGACGCCCTGTTTAAGGAAGTGCGCCCCGATGGCGTGCGGGTAACCTGCCTGATGCCGGGTTCGGTGGAAACCAACTTCAACGGGGCTACCCCCGGACAGGAGCCCAACCCCCACAAGATGCAACCCCAAGACGTTGCCGCCGCCATTATCCATGCCCTGGAAGCCCCGCAAACCGTCATGATTTCGGAGCTGCAGATGCGGCCTACTCAACCGAAGTGAGTTGCCAGTTACCAGTTGTGAGTTGTCAGGAGCAGAGAGTGTATGGCTGTTGCGTTAAGAATCATTTGCCTTGAATCTGGGTTACTGACAACGCACAAATGAAGGATTATAAGCAGCTCGGTGTTTGGCAGAAAGCCCGAGCGTTAGCGAATCTGGTTTATCAGCTCACGCGCGGCTTTCCTTGGGAAGAAGTCTTTGGGTTAGCCAGCCAGATGCGGCGGTGCGCGGTTTCTGTTCCCTCCAACTTGGCAGAAGGATGTGGTCGTAACCATGCTCGTGATTCGCTACAGTTGTTCTTCATAGCTCGCGGCTCCTTATATGAGTTGGAAACGCAGCTTTACATTTCTTTGGACCAACAATATCTTTCTCAGGCCGCCTTTGATGATGCCGTAGCCCTGCTGGTGGAGTGTCGGCGGATGCTCAGCGGATTCATTAATTACTTTCAAGAACTACCGCCGAGTACCCAGTAAATCTTGCTTAACACAAACTGGCAACTGAAAACTGGCAACTGGCAACTCAACTATGGTAGAAGTTCAGCAGCTTACCAAAACCTTCGGCACCCAGGCGGCCGTGAACAATATCAGCTTCACAGCGGGCAAGGGCGAAATCCTGGGCTTTCTGGGGCCGAACGGAGCAGGAAAATCCACGACCATGAAAATTGCCACCGGCTACCTGCCCCCCTCGGCGGGCACGGTGGTGGTGGATGGCTTCGATGTGCAGACGGCCCCCCTGGAAGTGCGCCGCCGGGTAGGCTACCTGCCCGAGCACAACCCACTTTACCTGGATATGTACGTGCATGAGTACCTCGAATTCATTGGCTCCGTGCACGGGCTGAAGGGTAGCCAGCGTCGGCAGCGGGTGCAGCAGATGGTAGAGCGGGTAGGCCTGGGGCGCGAGCAGAACAAGCAAATTGGGGCCCTCTCCAAAGGGTACCGTCAGCGGGTGGGACTGGCCCAGGCTCTCATCCACGACCCCGGCGTTCTTATTCTCGACGAGCCTACCACTGGCCTCGACCCCAACCAGATTGGCGAAATCCGCAACCTGATTCGGGAACTAGGTCAGGACAAAACGGTCATCTTCAGCACCCACATCCTACCCGAAGTCGCTGCCCTCTGCAGCCGTGCCGTCATCATCAACCGCGGCCAGTTGGTGGCCGACTCGCCGGTAGCGGAACTGGGCGCCCGCGCCGCTGGCGAAACCATCATCCGCGCTGAGTTTGAGGAACCTATTGAGGTAGCACCGCTGCAGGCTTTGCCGGGCATCAATAGGGTAGAGGCCGAAGCAGGCAACATCTACCGCATCCAGGCGAAAGGCGGCACCGACCAGCGCGGCGCCATTTCCCGCCTGGCGGCTCAGCAAGGCTGGGTGTTGCTGGGCTTGCGGCAGGAAGAACAGAGCTTGGAGCAAGTATTCCAGTCACTGACAAAATAAGCTAGCCTCAATTAACAGGCCGTCATTCTTCGACAAGCTCGGAATGACCAACGAGTTGTTTAACCAGCGTATCACCATAGGACCCGAATGCTGACTATTCTTCGCAAAGAATTTAACTCCTTCCTTAACTCGCCAGTGGCCTACGTGGTCATTGGGGTGTTTTTGGTGGCTACCGGGCTATTTGTGTGGGTATTCCCGGATAGCTCGGTGCTGGACTACGGGTATGCCGATCTGCAGACGCTGTTCAACATGGCGCCCTGGATTTTCCTGTTTCTGATTCCGGCCCTCACCATGCGCACCTTCGCCGAGGAGAAGAAGGCGGGCACTATGGAGCTGCTGCTCACCCGCCCGCTCACCGACGGGCAGATTATCGGCGGCAAGTACCTGGCCTGCCTGCTGCTGGCCCTGCTGGCCCTGCTACCCACATTGCTCTACTACTACTCAGTGTACCAGCTGGGTAACCCTCAAGGCAACATCGACTCGGCGGCTACCGTGGGCTCCTACCTGGGCCTGACCTTGCTGGCAGCTGTATTTGCGGCCATTGGCGTCTTTGCTTCAGCCCTCACCCGCGACCAGATTATTGCCTTTCTGGTGGCTGTAGTGGGCTGCTTTCTGGTGTACTCCGGCTTCGATTCGCTGGCCTCGGTGTTTGGTGGGGCCCCGGCGTACTACATCGGGCAGCTAGGCATTGCGGCCCACTACCGCGACATCAGCAAGGGCCTCATCGACTCCCGCGACCTGCTGTACTTCGGTAGTCTGATTGTAGGGTTGTTGCTGGGTACTCGCTTGGTGCTGCAAAGCCGCAACTGGTAGTCTTTTCCTACCCCTTATTCAGCGCCAAATAGTGACGCTGAATCCTAACTATCTGATTTGCAATTCGCCACTTTATGGCTTCACCTGCTTCCGAACCTACTACCCCGGTAACCACTCGCAAACGCCGCGACCTAACGCGCTTTGGGGTGGCTGTGCTCGGGCTGCTGCTGCTCAACTTTCTGGGCGGGCTGTTTTTCTTCCGGCTCGATCTGACAGAGGAAAAGCGCTACACCATGGCCGGGGCCACCAAGCAGTTGCTGGAAAACCTGAAGCAGCCCGTAACCGTGACGGTGTACTTGGAGGGCGACTTCCCGCCGGCATTCCGGCGCCTGCAGCAGTCGGTACGCGAAACCCTGAATGAAATGCAGGTGTACGGCGGGGCTAATCTTCACTACGTGTTCGTGGACCCCTCGGCCGCCGGCACCGAAAAGGCCCGCAACGAGTATTACGCCACGTTGCTTAAGAAAGGCCTGCGCCCCACCAACCTCGGGGCCAACGAAAACGGCAAGCGGGTCGAAAAGATCATCTTCCCGTGGGCGACAATAGCGGCTGGGGGCAAAGAGCAGCAGGTGCTGCTGCTGCGCGGCAACCAAGCTGCCCCCTCCGATGTGCGCCTCAATCAAAGCATTGAAGGCCTGGAGTATGAGCTGGCCAGTGCCATCCGCAAGCTGAACCCCGGCCAGCGCAAGCGCATTGGAGTGCTGGAAGGCCACGGCGAGCTGTCGAACCAGGAAGCCGGCGACCTGATTGGCTCTCTGCAGCAGTTCTACGATGTATTTCGGGTAAATCTGAACCAGGCCCGCCCTCAGGACCTGAAAACGCTCAGCGCCATCATCGTGGCCAAGCCTGCTACGGCTTACTCGGAGCCCGAGAAGTTCAAGCTCGATCAGTTTATTACCCAGGGCGGCAACGCGCTGTTCTTCGTGGATGCCATGCGCGTCAACCTCGACAGCGCCAACCGGGGCGGCATGCTCTCGTTTCCGTTGCAGTTGGGCCTGGAGGATATGCTGTTCAAATACGGGGTACGCGTGAACCCCGATCTGCTCCTGGACCTCAACTCTGGCGTTATTCCGCTGGTCACGGGTAGCCTCGGCGACAAGCCCAAGGTAGAGCCCATGCCCTGGCAGTTCTACCCCCTCATCAACAACTTCAGTCAGCACCCCGTCACGCGCAACCTCGATGCGGTGTACACCAAGTTCGTAAGCAGCATGGATACAGTGAAGGCCGTGGGCATCCGCAAAACGCCGCTGCTGTTTACCTCGCGCTACTCCCGGGTGCTACCTGCCCCCGTGCCCGTCAACCTCAACGACGCCCGCTTGGAGCCCAACCCCAAGCTGTACACCTCGCAGTTTAAGCCGGTGGGCTACCTGCTGGAAGGGCAGTTCCGGTCCTTGTTTGCCAACCGTGCCGAGCCGGGTACTACCCGCTTCCAGCCCGCAACCTCGCCCCAGGCCCGTCCGGCCAAGGTGCTGGTTATTTCCGATGGCGACTTTGTGCGCAACGACGTGGACCCCAAAACCGGGCGGCCCTTCCGCCTGGGCTTTGACCGCCTCGCCAACACCGAGTTTGCCAACCGCGAGCTGGTCCTGAATGCCGTGGACTACATGCTGGATGAGTCGGGCCTGATTGCCGTGCGCGGCAAGCAGATTACCCTGCGCCCCCTAGACAAACTGCGCGCCATTGCCGAGCGCCGCCAGTGGCAGCTGCTGAACCTGGCGGCGCCGCTGGTGCTGCTGGGCCTATTCGGGTTGGTGCGGGCCTGGCGTCGGAAGCGGCGGTACGCTTCTTTTTAGATTAGCGAATAGTAAAAAATAGAACGGTCATTCCGAGCGGAGTCGAGGAAGCTCGCGTGCTGACGTTGGGTTAGCATGGCAACGTCAGCACGCGAGCTTCCTCGACTCCGCTCGGAATGACCGTTCTTATCAGATAGGTAATGCTATTGGCCTGCCTTGCTCAGTCGCTCGGGTATTCTGTTGAAACGTGCTTTCGGGCGGAGCCACACACACTTACCCTAGGGGGTTTAGGCTAGGGCAGGGGATAGGACAAGCTACAAATCCACGGGCGTGCTGCGCGGTACCAGAAGACGCGGGCTAAGTCTGGCCTATTCGGGTATCTTTGTTGGAAACGCTAGTGTTATATGCAAGACGCCGCCACTTATTCCGCTCCTCTCGGGCCTCAGCTGCCTAAAACTCCTACGGGCATTGATGGCCTGGATGAGATAACCGAAGGAGGCTTGCCGCTGGGCCGGCCCACCCTGGTGTGTGGTAGCGCCGGCTGTGGCAAAACCCTGATGGGCGTGGAGTTTCTGGTGCGCGGCATTCTGGACTACAACGAGCCGGGCGTGCTGATGGCCTTCGAGGAAACCGCCGATGAGCTGGCCGCCAACGTTACCTCCCTGGGCTTCGACCTCCAAGCTTTACAGGACCAGGGTAAGCTCCGCCTCGACCACGTACACGTAGACCGCTCCGAAATCGAGGAAACCGGCGAGTACGACCTGGAAGGCTTGTTCATCCGGCTGGGCTACGCCATTGACTCCATCGGGGCCAAGCGGGTAGTGCTCGATACCATTGAGGCTTTATTCTCGGGCTTCCCGAACCAGGCCATTCTTCGCTCTGAAATCCGGCGGCTGTTTCGCTGGCTGAAGGATAAAGGCGTAACCACCATCATTACGGCCGAGCGGGGCGAGGGCTCTCTTACCCGCCAGGGCCTGGAAGAGTACGTGTCCGACTGCGTTATCCTGCTCGATAACCGCGTGATTGAGCAGATTACCACCCGCCGCCTGCGTATTGTAAAATACCGTGGCAGTACCCACGGCACCAACGAATACCCCTACCTCATCACCGAGGAAGGCATTTCGGTACTGCCCGTTACCAGCCTCAAGCTGGCCCACGAGGTGTCCGACGAAATCGTGTCTTCGGGCATTCCGGCCCTCGATGAAATGTTCGGGCGCCGTGGCTTCTTTAAGGGCAGCAGTATTCTGGTTACCGGTACGGCTGGCACCGCCAAAACCACGCTGGCGGCAGCTTTTGCCGCGGAAACCTGCCGCTTAGGAAAACGCTGCCTGTTCTTTGCCTTCGAAGAATCGCCGCAGCAGCTCGTGCGCAACATGCGCTCCGTGGGCATTGATCTGGACAAGTACCAGCAGCAGGGCCTGCTGCATATTGAAGCCTCGCGGCCTACCCTCAACGGCCTCGAAAAGCACCTCGTCACACTGCACAAGTTTATTAAAGACTGGCAGCCGGAAGCAGTAGTCATTGACCCCATCAGCAACCTGATTACGGTGGGCAATATTGCCGAGGTGCGCAGCATGCTCACCCGCCTCATCGACTTCCTGAAGGTCAACAACATCACGGCTCTGTTCACTTCCCTTATCAGTGGGCGCAATATTCAGCAGGAAATGACCGAGGAAGGTGTGTCTTCTCTGGTGGATACCTGGCTGAGTGTACGCGACCTGGAGGGGGTAGGGGAGCGGAACCGTGGCATCAGCATTCTGAAGGCCCGCGGCATGGCGCATTCCAACCAAGTCCGCGAGTTTCTCGTTACCGACCAGGGCATTCGCCTGCTGGATGTAGTAATCGGCCCCACGGGCATCGTTACGGGGGCCAGCCGCCTGACCCAGCAGATAAAGGAGCAGGCCGAGGCCCTGGCTAACCAACAGGAGCTGGAGCGCAAAGACCGGGAGCTGGAGCGCAAGCGCCGGGTGCTGGAAGCCACCATCACCAACTTGCGCACGGAATTTGAGTCAGTGGAAGAGGAGCTGCGGCAAATCAACCACGATGAGCTGATGCGCCAGCAGGCCCTGCGCTACAACCGGCAAAACATGGCAGGTTCCTCGTCTCCCGAATAGGGCTCCACTACCTTCTTCCCCACTTACACCGTTCCCAGAGTATGGAGACCCCGCTTGCAACTACCGCCGCCGAAGATGAAATATGGGAACTGCGCCTCTACGTGGCCGGCCAGACGGCTAAGTCGGTTACGGCCCTGGCGAATCTGAAGTCGTACTGCGAGCAGCACCTGAAGGGTCGCTACAAGCTGGAAGTAATTGATTTGCTGGTGCATCCGCAGCTGGCGGCCGGCGACCAGATCCTGGCCATCCCGACGCTGGTGCGCAAGGTACCCGCCCCGATTCGTAAAATAATTGGCGACCTGTCGAACCAGGAGCGCGTACTGGTTGGATTAGACATCCGGGCGGTTGAGAGCAAGTAAACCCCACGGATGGAATCAGAGGAACAACCTGAAGGTGCCGCCGACTATGTGCTGCATCTTTATATTACCGGCGCTACTCCCAACTCTACGCGGGCTGTGCGCAACATTAAGGCCATCTGTGAGCAGCATTTGAAAAACCGCTACGAATTGCTGATCATTGACATCTATCAACAGCCAGAGCTGGCCAAGCAGGAGCAGATTGTGGCGGCTCCAACCCTGATTAAAAAAACGCCCCTCCCGGCCCGCCGCCTGATCGGGGATCTTTCGGAACATGATAAGGTGCTGCTGGCCCTGGGCCTGTCGCCACCGCAGGGCCCAGACCGCGTCCGCCCATGAGTGATAAAGACCAGCCCTGTGCCGCCGGCTTGCTCCGCGAAAATGAGGAATTGCGCCAGCAGCTGCTGGAAGCAGAGGAGCTGATTACGGCCATTCGTACCGGCGCCGTTGACGCGCTGGCCGTGCAAAGTGCCGAAGGTCCCCGCATCTTTACACTGCAAAGCGCCGACCAGGGCTACCGCACCCTCATTGAGCAAATGAACGAAGGCGCCCTGCTGCTGAGCCGGGATGCTACGGTGCTTTACGGCAATGCTTCGCTGGCCGGGCTGCTGGGGCTGGCCCTGGAAGAAGTCATTGGCAGCTCCTTCCAGAGCTTTGTGCCCCTGGCGTTTCGCACGTACTGGCACGGGCTGCTGGAGAAAGGCTGGGAAAGCAAAAGCCGCGGTGAAATACCCCTGCAAACAAAATCGGGCCTGCTGCAACCGTTTTCCGTCTCGATGAACGTGCTGGATTTTGATGGTATGCCAGTGCTGGCCATTATCATCACCGACCTCTCGGCCCAGCGGGAAATTGAGGATATCCGGGCGCGCGTGCAGGAGCAGAACAGCCTGCTGGAACACCAGCAGCAGGAGCTGTTGCGCCAGCAGCAGGCCCAGGCAGCCATTGCGCAGGCCGCGGCCGAAGCCAACCGTATGCTAGAGGGTATTCCGCAGATTGCCTGGACGGCCAGTCCCGGCGGGCATAATACTTTTCTGAACCGCCAGTGGTTTTACTACACCGGCCAGGATAACCTGACCCCTTCGGGCAGCAACATCAAAGCCAACATTCACCCCGAGGACTTGCCCACTGCCATGGCGCGCTGGCGCAACAGCCTTACGATGGGAACGGCGCTGGAGGTAGAGTGCCGGATTAAAAACCACCAGGGCCACTACCGCTGGATGCTGGGCCGGGCCCTACCCTCCCGCAACGAGCAGGGCGAAATCATTCAGTGGATTGGCACCTACACCGACATCCACGAGCACCGCCTGGCCCAGGAGCGCATTGACCGCGCCCAGCGGGAGCTGCAGGAAAACAACGAGCGTCTTACCCGTGTCAACGCCGACCTGGATAACTTTATCTACACTGCCTCCCACGACCTGAAGGCCCCTATCAACAACATTGAGGGGCTACTGCACGCGCTGCTACCGGAGCTGGACACGCCCTGTGGAGAGCAGGTGGAGCTGCTGCTGAATATGATGCAGGATTCCGTGGACCGCTTCAAGCGCACCATTGAGCACCTGACCGAAGTTACCAAGCTGCAGAAGGAAAACGACCAGCCCATAGCCACGGTGGATCTGGCTACCCTTATTCGGGAGGTCAGCCTGGATCTGGCCCCCCTGGTACAGGAGGCCGGCGGCGTGCTGGAAGTAACCGTGGGCAGCTGCCCCACCATTTCGTTTGCTGAAAAAAACCTGCGCAGCATTATCTACAATCTGCTCAGCAATGCCTTCAAGTACCGCTCGCCGGAGCGGGCGGCGCGAGTGCACATCCGGACCAGCCAGCTGGAGAAGTACGTGCTGCTGGAGGTGCAGGACAACGGGTTGGGGCTGAAGCCGGAAGCCACCCACAAGATGTTTTCCATGTTCCAGCGGTTTCACGACCATGTGGAGGGGAGCGGCATTGGCCTGTATATGGTCAAGAAAATGGTGGATAACGCCGGCGGCCGCATTGAGGTGCAGAGCCAGGTAGGAGAGGGCACCACCTTTTCCGTGTACTTCAGGCGCTAGACGCCAACCGTTGCGGCGGAGAGCAGGGCGCAGCCCGGGCGGCACCATGCCCGCGCCGGCCTACAAAACCATTTTGTCCTGGTCGGCGAAGGACGCGAGCAGTTCGTGCAGAGAAATATTTCCGTTTTCAGAGTAGGTAGCCAGGAAGGAGGTAGGGCTGTTGGGGTTCTGGTAGCCGGAGAGCTGCTGAAAAGCAGTTGGGTCCAGCACGGTGAAGCCCATAGACCACTGCGTAAAATTCCGGGACTGAATAGGCCCATCCGACAGCTTAGTTACGCCAAAATGACGTTGGTCGTGTTCAATACGCCCGAAAATGTAGCGTACGTCTTCCTCATGGCCTTCCAGCACCTGCATAATATGACCCTCGGAGTAAAGCAACAGGCCAGTTAAGCCGTGCGACTCGTTCCAGGCGCGGGACTGCTTCAGGAGCTTCTCAAGGTCTTCCTCCGTCAGGAGCATGGTAGATACACTTTGGTACACTAAGTGATGAAGTGCGGAAGGGGGCATGGACGGAGCGTTTGCAGGAAGACAGGTAATATAGAAAGAGGCTAATTAGTCTTTTTGCCGATAGAAGACAATAGTTGAGCTTGACTGCAGACGGTCTCAGGCGCTGCCGCCTGGCTGCTCGCCACCCGAAAAAACCAGGCGAAAAATGGGAAGGCCCGCTTCGGATTGCATAAAGCGGTTTCCAAACCCACTGCCGTTCCCTATCTTTGTCCTCTTAGAAAAAACCGACCGAAACCCGCCCCTTGTATGAAGTTTATCGTCTCGTCTTCCGCCCTGCTCAAGCAGCTCCAGAGCATTAATGGCGTGGTCACGAACAACCCCGTGGTGCCGATTCTGGAGAATTTTCTCTTTGAAATCGAGGACGGCAAGCTGACGATTACGGCCTCCGATCTGGAAACCAGTATGATGACGGAGCTGCCCGTGGAGGCTCGCGAAAGCGGCCGCATTGCCGCGCCGGCCCGCATTCTGCTCGATACCCTCAAGAACCTGCCCGACCAGCCCGTGACCTTCACCCTGGACGAGGAAACCTACACCATTGAAATTGCCAGCTCCAATGGCCGCTACAAGCTGGCTGGCGAAAACGCCACCGACTTCCCCCGCGTGCCGGTAGTGAAGGGCTCGGCTCCCGTGGAAATTCCGTCGTCGTCCCTGTCGCGGGCTATCAACAAAACCATCTTCGCGGTAAGCACCGATGAACTGCGTCCCGCCATGACGGGTATTCTGGTGCAGCTGGCTGATAACCAGGTAACCTTCGTGGCTACCGATGGGCACCGCCTGCTGCGCTACCGCCGCTCCGATGTGGGCGCTGGTCAGACCGCCAACATCATCATTCCGCGCAAGGCCTTTAATCTGCTGAAAGGTGCTCTGCCCTCCGAGGCTACTACCGTGCGCGTGGAGTTCAACAATTCCAACGCCTTCTTCAGTTTCAACCAGATGCGCCTCGTGTGCCGCCTGATTGATGAGCGCTACCCCGATTACGAGAACGTAATTCCGGTAAGCAACCCCAACAGGCTCATTATCAGCCGCCAGGAGATTCTGAACTCGGTAAAGCGCATCAGCATCTACTCCAACAAAACCACTCACCAGGTGCGCCTGCGCCTGGCTGGCTCCGAGCTGACGGTATCGGCCGAGGACCTGGACTTCAGCAATGAAGCCAACGAAAAGCTGGCCTGCCAGTACGACGGCGAGGACATGGAAATCGGCTTTAACGCTAAGTTCCTGACCGAAATGCTGTCGAACATCGACTCCGAGGAAATCACCCTGGAGCTGAGCACGCCTAACCGCGCCGGCCTGCTCATGCCCACTACCCCCGATGACAACGAGAGCATCCTGATGCTGGTGATGCCCGTAATGCTGAACAACTACGTTTAATCACGGATTTAGACGGATTTTTCGGATTTCACGGATTCGTTCTGTGACCGAAAAATCCGTCTTTCTTCTTTCAGCCTTAGTTGGTTGGAAACCGTGACACTGGCTCCGGCAACGGGCCAGCCAATTCCGCCCCGAGCGGAAAATGCGCGGCGTGCGGCCCGGAACGGAGGGCTGCCCGAATCCGTGAAATTCGAAAATTCCGTCTAAATCCGTGATATGAAGAAGTCTGAAATCCGCTTCAGCATTGCCCTCGACGACCAGAAAGTACCCGAGGCCATCAGCTGGTCGGCCACCGATGCGGGCCCCGATATTCACTTTGCCAAGGCCATCAACATTGCCCTCTGGGACCGGGACGAGCGTGGCACCATGAAGATTGACCTCTGGACCAAGGAAATGCCCGTTGATGAAATGAAGCGCTTCTATGTGGACACCATAGGCGCCATGGCCGAAAGCATCGTAACGGCCACCAACGATTCGGTAATGGCCACCAAAATGCGCGACCTGTGCCGCCAGCTGATGGACCACATTGAGGAAGAGGAGCGCAAACAGCGCTAGTACCTTCTGCTTAACTTACAAAAAAGCCGCGCCCGGATATCGGGCGCGGCTTTTTTTATAGACTTTAGCTACCGGGGAAGGTTGCTACTTGGTGCCGGGGGTAGGGGCCGCGGAGCGGGCCGGCCCGATGGTGGTACCATTGCTGCTAGCCGGCAGCGGGTTCTGCACCGAGTTTACAAAAATGGCGTCGGCTGCCTTGTTATAGTTCATGCTGAACGCGTTGTACGTAGGCCGCGAGCCATAATAGTCGCTGTACTGGTCGGTGCTGAGCACGGCCTGCAGCTCTTTGTCGCGCTCCTTACACACGGCGTCGCACTGTTGCTTTATCAGCTTATCGTTGCCGGCATTTTTCTGGTTGATAGCCACGATTTTAGCCTGCTTATCTTCGTTGATGGCCTGCAGACGGTTCTTCTGATAGCCATTCAGGCGCAGGTCGCGGGCCATTTGCTCCGAGAGCTTGCGGGCGTGGGCCTGCACCGGGTTGAGGCGAGCAGCGGCCGGGGTCGGTTTCTTCTGCGGGGCCTGGGCGGGCTTCTGCTGGGCATGCGCCCCGAGAGAAGCAACGAATAAGGCAGCCGCAGCGGCAAGTTTCTTTTTCATCGGAAAGGATGCTTAAGACAGGTCGAAGTCACAGAAAACCAGCGGGTTCATGGTACTGCAAAACCCACCGAATGTCTGTTCTTAACGAAAAACTATGCCAGGTAGTTTAATTACCCCGGAAAAAGCATGCGGCCCGCCGCATTACTACCCAACTAGTCAGGTAGCAGTGCAGCGGGCCGGAAGCGGGCTTTTAGAACTTGTTTTTCCACATCATCGACTCCACGGGCTTCACCGTGCGGTCGTTGTACTTGGCGTTGGCCTTGCGGTTGTAGAAGGTTTCTACATCGCCCTGCACGGCGAAGTAAATTAGCTGGCCTACGGGCATGAGGTGGTACACCCGCACAGGCATCGAAACGCTGATTTCCAGGGTCCAGGTGTTGCAGAAACCGATGTCGCCTTTGCCGGCCGTGGCGTGAATATCAATGCCCAAGCGGCCGACGCTGCTTTTGCCTTCCAGGAAGGGTACGTGGGCGTGGCTCTCGGTGTACTCCTCGGTTACACCTAGGTACAAGGTGCCGGGCTGCAGCACGTAGCCTTCCTCGGGGATTTCAAAAACGTCGATTTCGTTGTGCTTGCGGGCATCCAGCACGGCGTCGCGGTAGGTAGCCAGGTAGCGGCCCAGGTGCACATCGTAGGAGTTGGTGCCGAGGCAGCTCCGGTCGTAGGGCTCAATTACAATGTTGCCCCGCTCAATTTCGGCGAGAATCTGCTGGTCGGTAAGGATCATGCTTTCAATTAAAAATTAAGAATTAAAAAGTGAGAAACGGGCACAGGCCAGGCCTGCCAGCGGCACTGGGCCAGCCAGATGTCTCAATCTTTAATTTTCATCCTCGTAGCGGTCCTCAGGGAGAGGAGCCGGCCGACGGGTACGGGGGGTAGGGGGTTCCTGGTCTTCGGTGAGGGCATCGAGGCGGCTGCGCAGCTCGGGCAGGACGCTGGTAACCAGGTAGAGCAGCAGCAGCAGGGAGCTACCCGAAAGCAGCAGGTTCAGGTAGTCCATCCAGTCGTGGCGCGGGGCCGTGTCGAGGGAGCGAGGTCCGGCGTAGGCCACGGCCGGAGAAGTCAGCGCCCCTTCCGGCTCGGGCTGCGGGTCTTCGGCGGCAACGGCCTCCGGGGTCGTATTGGCCGAAGATGCGGTGGCCGGGTCAATATCGGCGGGCGGCACGGCGGCTCCGTCGGCGGCCAGCTCCTCCGGGGCGGGGTCCTGGGAGGCGTTAAACTGGGCGGCACCCTGCTTAATGGCTCGCTGCAGACTCCGGATCAGGGCAATGCGCTCGTCGCGGGGAAGCACCCGGATAAAGAACTCAAAGTTGCGGTCAACCAGAATGGTATTCAGCTGCTTCTCAAACTCCACCAGATCCGTACGTCCCTTGCCGAAGCGGTTCTTGAAGCGGTCGGAAATGCCGTTATAGTTATGAAATAGCTTTTTCAGGTCGTCGCGACCGGGAAAGTTATCGAACTCCCGGCGAGCTTTGGCCGTGCGCAGCGACACCGGAAATTTGCCCCGGGCAAAGGACTTATCGTACACGGTTTCCATGGTCCGGAAGTTCAGCTCATCCACCGTGCGGTCGAAGAGGCGCTTATTGGCAGCCGCGGGAGTGTCGGTTTGTGCCAGCAACACGGCCGGCACGGCAAGCCACAGCAGCAGAAACAGCGGTAGCAACTGTCGAAATCGGGGCATAGGGCAAAAATGGTTTCGGGCAAAGGTCGGGAATTTGGGCATGTACTGCGGAAGGAAGTGCCCGGAAACGCTAAAAATGTGCATGACCCCAACTCAATCCCTCCGTTTTCTACCCCCGAGATAAACGAGCAAACCCCTACCTCCGCGTTGGAAGTAAGGGCTTGTCAGGGTAGAAAGCTTATCACGGGAGAGGAAGGATGGCGTCCTTCGTCTTCTCATCACAACACTTTACTTATGTGCTCTCTTGCCGCAACTACTTACAGCCCGTGGGCTTCCCGCATCGATTCGCGGCAGGCGGTGAGGTAGTGGTCCACTAGGTCGTCGGTGATGGCCGTGCTTACAAACAGGGCCTCGTACTGAGCCGGCGCCAGGTAGATACCCCGGTGCAGCATGGCCCGGAAGTAGCGCCCGAAAGCTTCGGTATCGGAGGTTTTGGCCGATCCCAGATCGGTAACGGGCTGGCTGGTGAAGAACACGCTGAACATGGAGCCCACCTGGTTCACGGTGTAGTTCAGGCCCAGCTCCTGGCAAATCTGCCGGGTGCCGTCGGCAATGCGGGTGGTAATGCGGTTGAGCTCGTCGTAGAGTTCGGGATGCTCGTTGAGGTAGGAAAGCTGGGCGATGCCCGCGGCCGTGGCAATGGGGTTGCCCGAAAGCGTGCCCGCCTGGTACACCTTGCCGGCGGGGGCCACGTTGTCCATAATATCCTGGCGGCCACCGTAAGCGCCCACCGGCATGCCACCCCCAATGATTTTGCCCAGCGTGGTCAGGTCAGGGGTGATGCCGTAGAGTTCCTGTGCACCACCGCGCGCCAGCCGGAAGCCGGTCATTACTTCATCAAAAATCAGCACGATGCCGTGGCGGGTGCACAACTCGCGCAGACCCTGCAGGTAGCCCGGCTGGGGCGCTACCAGGCCCATGTTGCCTACCACCGGCTCCAGAATCAGGGCGGCTACCTGACCTTCGTTGGCCTGAATAACTGCTTCCACGGCTGCCAGGTCGTTGTAGGGGACCGTGAGCGTATCCTGAGCCACGCCCTGGGTAACGCCCGGCGAATCGGGGGCGCCCAGGGTGAGGGCACCGGAGCCGGCCGCAATCAGGAAGGAGTCGCCGTGGCCGTGGTAGCAGCCCTCGAATTTGATGATTTTGTCGCGGCCCGTGAAGCCCCGCGCCACCCGGATAGCCGACATGGTAGCCTCGGTGCCGGAGTTTACCAGACGTACTTTCTCGATGCTGGGCACCATCTGCTTGATAAGCTCGGCCATTTCCACCTCGCGGCGCGTGGGGGCTCCAAACGAGAGGGAACCCTGCACGGCTTGCTGCACTGCCTCCAGCACCAGCTCCGGGGCATGACCCAGAATCATGGGGCCCCAGGAGTTGATAAAATCGAGGTAGCGGTTCCCGTCCACGTCGGTCAGCCAGGCGCCTTTAGCCGACTGCATGAACACGGGGTGGCCGCCCACGGCCCGGAAAGCCCGCACCGGCGAGTTTACCCCGCCCGGAATGTGGTTTTTGGCGCGGGTAAACAGGGTATCACTGGTGTTCAGGTTCAGCTCGGGGGTAGTGGTGAGGTTGGAAGATTCCATAGGTTAGGGTGTAACAGCGAAGCTCCAGCTTCGCGGATCGGTGAACAGTGCTTGTTGAATTACCCCAGTGGAATAGCTCAACGAAACGCGAAGCTGGAGCTGCGCGCACGCTAGAAGTACAACCTAGCGGATGCCAACAGGGTTCAGCACCTCTACCTCCAGGCGCTCCAGCTTGGTTAGGGGCACGTACTGGTTGTCGTGGCTGCCTTCGGGGTAGCCGATGCCCTGGAACACAGCCCCCGAAACCGGGCCGCCGTTGGCCAGCGGCTGCTGGAAAGCCGGGCCGTATTGATGGAGCTGGTTGGCGAAGTAATACAGCAGCTCGAAGCCGGATAGCGCAAACACGGAAGGCGGCAGGTTCTGGCGCTGGGTGTACAATTGGCGGACCCGGCGGGCGCCGGGGCTGGTGCGGTCCACAAACTTGGGGTGCACGAAGTACACGTCGCGGGCATCGAGCTGGCCCAGGCCAATGCGGTTGTTTTCCAACCAGGAAGCGTAGGCAATCAGTGGAGTGCGGGCGTCCTGGGCTTTCAGCACCCCGAAGGTGTAAGGCCCGGCTTTTTTGCCATCGGAAGCTACCACCAAGTGGCCCAGGGTTTTCAGGTCGACGCCCGCGAAGCCAGCGGCCAAGGACTCTTCCACATCGGAATTGATGCGGCGCAGCTGGAGCACCCGCCCGCCCAAGGCCTCGTAGGTCTGCTTGTAGGCCTGCCCAAAGGCGGCTTCGTCCTTGCTGTCTTCGTAGAGCACCACGGCCGTACGCGGGCCGCCCAGGCGGCTAAAGGCAAACTGGGCCGCCTGCCGGGCCTGGGTAGCCGTGCTGGGCTCGAACAAATAATGCCAGGGGTTGTCCAGCACCAGGTCGCCGTCCTGGGAGAGGGGGTTGACCACCACAATCTGCTTCTGCTGGGCGTAGCGGGCCAGAATCTTGCTGCCCGATTTGTACACCGGCCCGATAATCATGTCCATACCGGCCAGCTCGGGCAAGGCCAGCACCTGCTTCAGCTGCAGGGTATCGGCGCCGGTATCGTAGGCGAAAAGCTGCACGGGGCGCCCCTCGCGCTGCAAGGAGTCCTGGGCCAGGCGCATGCCGGCGTACAGGTCCGTCACGAACTGGTTTTTGCGCCTCGTCTCCCAGCCGGGGTCATTAAACTCGAAGGGCAGCAGCACCCCGATGTTGTAGGTGCTTTTCTTCTGGGCCCGGGGCCGGGGCGTGTAGCGGGTGCGCTCGAGGGCAAACTGGGTGATAAGCTGGTCGAGCTGGGACTTGTCGGCGTCGGTGTACCAGCCTCCGTTGGCCAGCTTGTCGGCGTAGGCGCGGGCCAGGGCGGCGTCCTGGGGGTAGGCTTTCAGTAGGGCCTGAAAGGTAGCCTTGTCCTTGATGCGGGGCAGGTAGGTGGCCTTCATGTTTTCGCGCTCCGCCACCAGCCGGTCGGGCGGAAGCTGGCCAAGCACGCGCAGGGCATTCTCGAAGTCGCCCTGTTCAAAGGAAACCTGGCCCTGCAGAAAAAAGGCTTCGGGCAGGTTGGGCCAGCGGGAGTACTCGGTGCGCAGCAGGTTGAGCATCTGCTCGGCTTCGGCCCACTTTTTAGCCCGACTGGCAGCCACGGCATAGAGGTATGCCGCTTCCGGGGCCCGCTGAAACTGGCTGCCCGGCGCCGTAATGGGCTGCAGCTCCTGCATAGCCAGCTCGTAGCGGGTCTGGTCGAGCAGGGTTTTGCCGTTGCGGTAGCGCGTGGCCGGGTCGCTGGAGCCCAGGTTGGCGGGCAGCGGTGGCCCCGTGGGCTTAGGAGGCGTAGTAGCGGCTGGCTTGGATGTGGCGGCCGGGGTAGCCGGTTTAGCGGCGGTAGGCGGTTTGGTGGTCGCCGGGGCCGCCGGCTTGGCTGTGGCCGGGGCCGTCGGCCGGGTGCCTGTTGTTGGGGTTGAGCCGGGCTTGGAGGTGCCGGGTTTGGCGGCACCGGCCGGGGTAGGGGAGGCCGGGCGGGCAGTAGCCGGGGTGGCAGCCTTACCAGTAGGAGTGGGGGTAGCCGCTTTCTTGGGGGGAGCCTGCTGAGCCCCCACGGGCCCCGACCAGGCAAGGCCTCCGCAGAACACGGCAGCAGACAGGAGAGAGTAAAGCCTCATACGCGAGGAGCCAAATCAGATAGGCGGGAGAAACCACGAGCCGCCACGCTGCGACTCGTCCGGCAAAGGTACGCAGATACGCCGGGGAAGATATATCGGGCTCCGGGACGGGGGGCAGCGGGGCGGCCGGGCTCATTTTTAATCGAAACTTAAGCTCCATTTAATTTAGTCTTAAGTTCAGCAGTAGTAGCGCGAAGTACCTTTGCAGTGTAAAATCCGACATCCGCACGACGGGGCTCAGCAAGTCCCGGGCGGCTGGTTTCGGCCCTTACATGAAAGTAATACTATCAACCACAATAGTAGCTGTCCTTCCGGCTGACCGCCTACCTGTATGAGTGCCTCGCTGCGCATAGAAGTAAACTGCAAACTGTACCTGCGCGACCCGCAGCAGACGGTGCTGGGCCGCCGTTTGCTGGCTGAAAGCATCCGGCTGATTGATGAAATCGGGCTGGAGCGGTTTACTTTCCGCAAGCTGGCCCAGCACATGGAGTCCACGGAGGCCTCCCTGTACCGCTACTTCGAAAACAAGCACCGCCTGTTGGGCTATCTGGTGTCGTGGTACTGGGCCTGGCTGCGGTTCCAAATCCGGTTTCATACCCACAACGTACCTGCCGCGGCCCAGCGCCTGCGCCTGATTCTGGGAATTCTGACCCGGGCCCACCGCGACGACCCTACTACCACTGACCTGGACGAGGCCGCCCTCTACCGCATTGTGGTGCGGGAGTCCTCGAAGGCCTACCTCACCCACGGCGTGGATGAGGACAACCAGGCCGGCCTATTCCGGGAGTACAAGTACCTGGTGGCCGATATAGCCCGCGTGGTACAGGAGCTGAGCCCCACCTATGCCCACCCCCATGCCCTGGTCAGTACCCTGGTAGAAGCGGCCCAGAAGCAGCTCTTTTTTGCCCGGCACCTGCCCTCCCTCACTGATACCTCCGCCAACACCACCGAGCAGCGCATCTACTGCTTTCTGGAAGGGCTGCTGTTCGGGGCCCTGCACCCGCCCCAGCCCGCCTGAGTCCGCTCTGGTTCCTACCCCCTCTTTGCACCTCAACCCTCTTTGTATTCATGGCCGAGCATTCTGAATCTTCGCTTACGCCGGGCCAGCGCCTGCTGCGCCTGGTGTCTGCCGAGCGCCGCGACATTATTTACCTCTACGTGTACGCGGCCCTGGCGGGCCTCATCAGCCTTACCCTGCCGCTGGGTGTGCAGTCGGTAATTGGGTTTGTGAGCAGCGGCGACGTGAGCACCTCCCTGGTGGTACTCATCGGCTTTATTGTGTTCGGGACGTTTGTGGTGGGCGCCCTGCAGGTGATGCAGCTCCACTTGGTCGAGTACATTCAGCAGCGCCTGTTTGCCCGCATCAGCTTTGATTTTGCCGTGCGCCTGCCCCGGGTGCGGACTGAGTCGCTGAACGGCCAGTACCTGCCGGAGCTGGTTAACCGCCTGCTCGATACCCCTACCCTGCAAAAGGGCCTCTCCACGCTGCTGGTAGAGTTTACGGCCGCTGCCATTCAAATTCTGTTTGGCCTGATTCTGCTTTCCCTCTACCACTACGTCTTTATCGCCTTTGGGCTGCTGCTGATTTTCCTGCTGGCCCTGATGGTGCGCTTCACCGGCCCCAACGGCCTCGAGTCCAGCCTTACGGAGTCGAAGTACAAGTACCGGGTGGTAGCCTGGCTGGAAGACGTGGCCCGCACGGTGCACACCTTCCGGCACGCTCCGCGCCAGCAAATGGCGCTTAACCGCACCGATAACTTGGTGGAAGGCTACCTGACGGCCCGCCAGAGTCACTTCCGGGTGCTGGTAACTCAGTTCTGGGGCTTCGTGGCCTTCAAAACCCTCATTACGGCGGCCCTGCTGATTCTGGGCTGCTGGCTGCTGATCAGCAAGCAAATCAACATCGGGCAGTTCGTGGCCGCTGAAATCGTGATTATTCTGACCATTTCGGCCGTGGAGAAAGTGCTGCTGAAGCTGGACGTAGTGTACGATGCCCTGACTTCGCTCGACAAAATCGGGCACGTACTGGATTTGCCCGTGCTGCCCGCGCGCCAGGGGGTAGCATTGCCTCTGCCTGATATTGACGCGGGGCTGCGCGTAGAAGTGCGCCGCCTTGCCTACAGCTACCCCGGCAGCACCAAGCAACCCATTCAGGACGTAACCCTGAGTCTGGAGCCAGGGCAGCACCTGGGCCTGGCGGGCTTCGACGGCTCGGGCAAAACCACCCTGCTGCGCATTATGGCCGGCCTGCTCGATGACTACACGGGCGTTATTGCCTACGACGGCCTACCCCTGCAGGACATTTCCAGCGAGGCCCTGGGCCTGCACGTCGGCGACAACATCTCCCACCAGCACCTGTTTGAAGGCACTCTGCTGCAGAACATAACCCTCGACCAGGCCAGCATCAACCCCGAGGATGTGGCCTGGGCCCTGGAGCTGGTGGGCCTGCGCGACGACCTCTACACCCGGTCCCAGGGTCTGAACTCGCGCATCGGCATCGGCACGCCGCTTTCTGATAGCGTGCGCCAGAAGCTGCTGCTGGCCCGCGCCCTGGTGCGCCGTCCCCGCCTGTTGCTGCTCGATACCTTCCTGCCCGGCGTGGAGCCCGCCGAGCGCCTGCGCATCCTGAGCCGCCTGCTCAACCCGGCGCACCCCTGGACAGTGGTAGTGGCCTCCAACGACGTACGCGCCCTGGAACTGTGCCCCCGCCTGGCCGTGCTGCGCGAAGGCCGCCTGGTAGCCGAGGGGCCGTTTGCTACCCTCTCGCAACAGTCCGATCTGCGGGAGCTGATTTAAGCGCCGCCTTTTTCTATCCCCTCCCGACTTCTCAGCACCATTCAATATGCCTTTTGCTGAACATCCGCTTGAAGAAACCAACCCCCAGACGGCGCGGTTTAACTCGTTTAAGCACGTCCAGACGCCCAGTACCGGCCGCACCCTGGCCCGCTGGCTGGGCGGGTTATTCGTCCTGATTTTTCTGGCCGGCTTCCTGCCCTGGACCCAGAACATTCGCTCTACCGGCAGCCTTACCACCCTGCGCCCCCAGGACCGCCCCCAAACCGTGCCCAGCACCATTGCCGGCCGCATTCAGCAGTGGCGTGTACGCGAGGGCCAGCAGGTGAAAAAGGGCGATACGCTGGTGGAAATTGCCGAAATCAAGGAAAAGTATTTTGACCCCGAGCTGCTGCAGCGCACCCGCGAGCAGCTGGCGGCTAAAATTGCGGCTCTGGAAGAAAACCGGGGTAAAACCGTAGCCTTGGGCTCCCAGCAGGACGCCCTGCGCCAAGGCCTGAGCGTGAGCCTCGACAAGGCCCGCAACAAAGTATCCCAGACCCGGCTGAAGGTAAACTCCGACGAGGCCGAGCTGCGTGCCGCCAACAACGATTTCGAAATTGCCCGCCAGCAGCTGCAGCGCCAGGAAGCGCTGTATCAGCAGGGCCTCAAAAGCCTCACCGAGCTGGAGCAGCGCCGCCTGAAGTTTCAGGAAAGCACCGCCAAGCGCCAAGCCGTAGAAAACAAGCTGGGAGCTTCCCGCCAGGAGCTGGTGAATGCCCAGCTGGAGCTGTCCTCGCTGCAGGCTGAGTATCAGGACAAGCTGGCCAAGTCGGAGTCGGACCGCCGCTCGGCCGTGGCCTACCAGTTTGACTCGGAAGGGCAGATTGCCAAGCTGCGCAACGAGCTGGCCAACCTCAGCATCCGCTCGGGCTACTACCATATCACCGCCCCTCAGGACGGCTATGTGGTGCGGGCTTTGAAAGAAGGTCTGGGCGAAATTGTGAAGGAAGGTGAAGCCGTGGTGACGGTAATGCCCAACGCCCCGGCCCTGGCCGCCGAACTGTACGTGAAACCCATGGACATCCCACTGCTGAGCGTGGGCCGCAAGGTGCGTCTGCAGTTCGATGGCTGGCCTGCCCTTGTGTTTAGCGGCTGGCCTGGCACCAGCTTCGGTACGTTCGGGGGCCGCGTGGCCGTCATCGATAACATTGATTCCCAGGGGCAATACCGCATTCTGGTTACCCCCGACCCCGAGCTGGAACCCTGGCCCAAACCCCTGCGCGTAGGCTCGGGCGTGTATGGCTGGGCCCTGCTGGATGATGTGCCGATTTGGTATGAGCTCTGGCGCCAGCTCAACGGCTTCCCACCCGATTTCGTGGGGATGCCCGCCGATGCCGGCAAGGGCGGAAAAGACGCCAAGAAAGCCGATAAAGGTGCCGATAGCGGCGGAGAGGAGGAAGCGAAATGAAGCATCTGCTAACACGGGTTGCCAGCCTCTATGGGGGTAGGCAGCTTAGCTTTGGGCCGATTCGGAGGGGTAGGGGCTTGCTGCTCCTGCTGCTGTGGCTGGCTGCAGCCGCTCCCCTGCAGGCCCAGCCCACCGCCCCGCGCCCCGATTCGGGGCAGGTGTTTACCCTGACTGACTTGCTCAACTACGTGGCCCTGCGCCACCCGGTGGCGCGGCAGGCCGGGTTGCTGCCCGAGCGGGCCCTGCAGGAAGTGCGCTACGCCCGCGGCCTTTTCGACCCCGCCGCCACCAGCAAGTACTACGGCAAAACCTTCAAGGGCAAGGAGTATTTCCATGACTGGGATACTCAGCTCCGCATTCCGGTGTGGTACGGACTTGATGTGAAAGCCGGCTTCGAGCGGGGGGTCGGCGCTTACGTCAACCCCGAAAACTACACCTCGCCGGCCGGCCTGAGCTACATCGGGCTGTCGGTGCCGCTGGCCCAGGGGCTGCTGATTGACGAGCGCCGGGCGGCCGTGCGCCAGGCCCAGGCCCTGCAGGGCCTGGCTGAAGCCGAGCGGCGCGGCGCCCTGAACAAGCTGCTGCTGCAGGCCGCCAAAGACTACTGGGAGTGGAGCCTGAACTACCAGCGTCTGCAGCTTCTGGACCGCAACACGGGCCTGGCCAGTGTGCGTTTGCAGGCTATCCGGCAGCGGGTGCTACTCGGCGACCTGGCCGCCATCGACTCGGTGGAGGCGCTTACGGAAGTGCAGAACCGCCAGGCCACGCTTAGTCAGGCGCGCGTACAGTTTCGCAACGCTACTCTGCTGCTGAGCAACTACCTCTGGTCTGAGCAGCAGCAACCGCTTGACCTGCCACCAGCCGCCGTGCCCCAGCCCTTACCCGGCCCCACCGACTGGCGCGCCCTACCCCCCGATTCGGTGGCGGCCCTGGCGCAGCTGGCCCAGCAGATTCATCCGGACCTGCAGAAAAGTCGCGCTAAAATCAGCCAGCTAAGCGTAGAGCAGCGCCTGCTCACCAACAAGCTGCTGCCCAAGCTCACCCTCGATTACAACCTGCTGCAGGCCGGCCAGCCCTTCAACCCGGAAAAGCCGGCCAGCCTGAGCGGTAGCTACCTCGAAAACAACTACAAGCTGGGCGTGAGCTTTGCCTACCCCTTGCTGTTGCGCCAGGAGCGGGCCAAGCTCCAGCTCAACCGCCTGAAAACGCGTGAGGCCGAGCTGGACCTGCAGCAGGATACCCGCGAGGTGCAAACCACCGTGCGCAGCGTAGCCAACGACTGGGAGGCCCTGCGCGAGCAGTTGGCTTTGCAGGAGCAGGTAGTGCGCAACGCCGAGCTACTGCGCAATGGCGAGCAAATCCGCTTTGAAAACGGAGAAAGCTCGGTGTTTCTGATCAACTCCCGCGAAGCCAGTCTGGTATCGGCGCGGGTGAAGCTGGCGGAGCTGCAGTCCAAGTACGCGCAAACCCAGGCTACCCTGCGCTGGGCCGCCGGGGGCGTGCCGGAGTAGGAGTGAGGCTGGCTACCTAATTTCTAAACCGTCATTCCGAGCTGGTCGAGGAATCTCGCGTGCTGACGTTGCTAGAGGAACTGTCATGTCGAGCTGGTCGAGACATCTCGCGTGCTGATGTTGCCTTAGTAATCCAACGTCAGCACACGAGATGTCTCGACCAGCTCGACATGATGTTTTTTGCTACCAGCTAATTGTTTCCGGAGCTCAGGGCAATGAGTGGCTGCAACCTTCCGTTACTATCCCCGGTTAGAAATTCCGAACTTGGTAGCATGTCGATGTCAGTAGCCACTTTGTCGTTTCCTCAGCTGCGCCAGCGCCTCAGCCTGATTCTGGTGCTGGGTGCCTCCCTGGCGCTGAGTGTTGTGCTCATCACCTTCCGGGTGTTCCTGACGCATAAGATAACCTTTGTTTTCCTGCTCTGGAACCTGTTTCTGGCTCTCATTCCGTTTGGGCTGAGCACTATGCTGGGCCTTACGGCCGGCCGGCTGAAGGCCAGGGTGTTGCTGCCGGTAGGGGCGGTGTGGCTGCTGTTCTTCCCTAACGCCCCCTACATCCTCACCGACCTGTTTCACCTGGAGCCCCGCCTAGGTGTGCCCTACTGGTACGATCTGGCCCTGATTCTGAGCTGTGCTTGGAACGGGCTGATGCTGGCCTACGCTTCTCTCACCGACATGCAGCTACTGGTTACGCGCCGCCTGGGCTGGTGGGCCGGCTGGGCGTTTGCCACCGTGGCCCTGCTGCTGAGCAGCTTCGGGGTGTACCTGGGCCGCTACCTGCGCTTCAACAGCTGGGACGTGCTGACCAACCCTCTCACCCTGTTCTACGACATTGTTTCGCGTATTCTGCACCCCACCGTGCACCGCGGCACCTGGGGCGTTACGCTGCTTTACGGCGTATTTCTGCTGCTGGGCTACGCTACCGTGCGGCTGCTGGGGCAACAGCAGGAGCAGGAAAGCTCGCTTGACCGGTAGTGAGTGAGGCAGGTTGCGCGATTTTAGAGGGGTAGGGGCCCGCTGATTGAAGCCGGCCTTGTACCTTGCCTTTCTGATGATGCACCTCCAGCCCGACTCGCCCGATACCCCCACCATGACCTGGGAGCGGCTGCTTAGCCGCCGCCGCTACCCCGAGCAACCTCAGCTTCACCTCGTGACGGATGCCCCGCCCGTGCGTGGAGCTTTCGTGCAGGACTACGACCGGGTGGTGTTCAGCTCGCCGTTTCGGCGGCTGCAGCGCAAAACCCAGGTAATGCCCCTGCCGGAAACCGATTTCGTGCACACCCGCCTCACCCACTCCCTCGAAACGGCCTGCGTGGGCCGGTCCCTGGGGCGGTTGGGCGGGCGTCTTCTGCTGGAGGAAACCCCGGACCTGGCCCGGCAGCTGCCCCACCTCGACAGCGACTTCGGCGACATCGTGGCCGCCGCCTGCCTGGCCCATGATATCGGCAACCCACCATTCGGGCACTCCGGCGAAGATGCCATATCGGCTTACTTCCGCAGCCCGGCCGCCGAGCCCTTCGTGCGCGTGCTGAATGCCGCTCAGCGCGCCGATTTGCAGCAGTTTGAAGGCAACGCCGCTGGTTTTCGTACGCTGACCCATACGTATGCGGCCCATAGCAGCGGCTCGGCAGGGCTGGGCCTGACGTATGCTACCCTCGGCGCATTCACCAAGTATCCGCGGCCTTCTATTGTGGAGGAGGCGACGCTTACGCGCGGCACCAGCGAGAAAAAGTATGGCTACTTTCAGACCGAAGCCGACCGGTTTCAGGAGGTAGCCCGCGAACTGGGGCTGCTGCCCAAGCCGCCCGGTACCCAGCTCGGTGGCTTCTACCACCGCCACCCGCTAGCTTTTCTGGTAGAAGCCGCGGATGACTTATGCTACCGTATCATTGATTTTGAAGACGGGCTGAAGCTGGGGCTGATTCCGTGCGAAACAGGGCTACGGGTGCTGCGCGAAATGCTCGGCGACGCGCCTGGTCGGCGGGGCTCCCTGGAATGGCGCGACTGGCGCGAGGAGCTGGGCTACCTGCGCGCCCGCCTCATCAACCGCCTCGTGCAGCAAACCGCCCGCCTGTTCGCCGACCGCGCCGACGACCTGCTCCGGGGCCGCTCCGATGAGCCCCTGGTGCAGCAGCTCGACTGCTGGGACCAGCTGCAGCACATTCATCAGCTTACTAAGGAACACCTCTACCGCAGCCGGCCGGTGCTGGAGATTGAGGCGGCAGGCTTCGAGGTGATGGCCGGCCTGCTCGATGCCTTCCTGCACGCCACCTTCGACCCCCAGGAAAGTCCCCGTTCCCGGAAAGTGGTACAACTGCTACCCGAGCAATTTCGCGGTATCGGGCACCAACAGGGCGCTTCCGCCTACGAGCAGATTATTTTGCTGACGGATTATATTGGGGGGCTCACGGACCAAAATGCTATCAGCCTGTTCCGGACTATTCGGGGGATTGACCTACCGAAAGGGTTCTAGCGGCGGCGCTTTTGCTACTGCAGCAGGCGCAGGGTAGTATCCAGGGGCTGGCGCAGCAGCAGTTGCTGGTACTCGCGGTGCAGTTCCTGCTGCAGAAGTTGCTGCTCCTGCTTCTGGAAAGGACGCACTTTGTAGGGTTGGCCCGGCTCACGCCGCAGGTTCAGATACACCAGCCCGCGGCTCGGACGCTGCTCAGCCTCGCCGCTCCGGATGCGGGCAATGCGCTTCTCATTATTACCGAACAGGGCTTGCAGCGGACTTAGCCCCACATACAGGTTGGCTCGCCCGGTAAGGTAGTATTCGCCGGTAACGCTCATGTCGGTCAGGTTGCTGCTTAGGCTCAGGTTCGGAATCAACAGGCGGCTGCCGTCCAGCACAAAACGGGGCTGCACGGGCTCGAAGTAAAGGTGGCCGGTGCGCTTCCTACTCAGAATCTTCAGGGCCTGCATGGCCGCTTCTACCTCAATCAGCTCCAGCTCCTGCACATCGGTGCGCAGAAAGGCCTGGGTTTTGGCCAGCTGGGGCAGAAAAGTGGCCCCCAGCTCTGTGTGAACATCGGCCTCACAGTCCATACTCCCCCGAATATTCTCCGGACCCAACACATCAAGCCCCAGCGCGGTAGCCAGCTCAAACATCTTGGGTAAGTGGATGTTGCGCAGCCTTACCTGGGTGTGCAGGGGGTAGCGGCCCGTATCGGCGTCGGTGCGCAGGGTGCCGCGCAGGTGCACCGACCCCTCCAGCGCCTGCAAACTACACTCGGTTACCTGCACCTGCCCGGCCTGCAAGGTGCTGAGTAGGCGGAATTGCTGCCCCCGCAGATTGCCATACTGCATCTGGTTGGCCGTTACGCGCACCCGGCCGGTAACGGTGCCATCCAGAAACGGTGAGTCCTGGGGGTGGTTGGGGCGGGACGCAGGGGTAAGGCCAGCGGCCGTGGGCTTGGCCGCCCCGGAGCTCAGGCCCGTCAGGAGCCGCAGCAGGTGCTGCACATTCAGGCTGGCGTAGTGCAGGTTGATATCGGCGCTCATATTGGTGAGCTGACTGCCCCGCAGTTCTGCGCTGCCGCTGAGCCGCCCGCTACCCCCATGACTGATGCCAAAGGTGAGGGCCGGAATCAGGAAACGGGGCCCGGTTTTATCAATCCGCAGCCGCAGATTGGTGAACTGCTCACCTTCCGAAAATACCAGCCGGTCGATGGATATAAGGCCCTGCCCGTTGGCCGCCAGCAGCACTTCGCGCAGGGTAGGCGCTGCGGGCGCGGCCGGGTCGCGGCGGGAAGGGCGCGTGATGCGGGTCAGCAGCTCGTGGTAGCGCAGGGTACGGAAGTGCACGGCCAGCTGCGCCGCCACCGGCTGCAGGTTCAGCGTATCCGTCGGCCAGCTGACGACCCCTTTCAGGTCGCCGCCCCACATGCGGCCCTGCAAGTCCGTCAGCTGCACCCGTTGCCCGTCGTGGCGCACGGTGGCCGCCAAGTGCTGCAGGGTATCGGAGGCCACTACCAGCTGCCCGCAGTGCAGCCGGATGTTCAGGTGCAGACCGGAGGGTAGGAAATTCAGCACCTGCGCGGCCAGCTGCTGATTGGGGGTGTAGTCCGGCCGTCGGGCCTTGGCCAGTCGGGCCCGCCCGCCCGGCGGGGCCAGCAGGCGGCGCAACTCTCTTAAGTCCAGCGCATCAACCCCAAACGACCCTCGGATAGTAGTAACGGGCTGCTGCCCGCTGAAGTAAGCCAGCAGGTGAGTGGTGGTGGCGTTGGCCCGTACCTGCATGCCATTAAGTCGCCCGGTTAGGTTTTCCAGGGCCCACACACTGTCGTGCAGGCGCACCAGCACGTTGAGGTTGGTCATGGAGGCCTGCCGGCCCGGAATAGTAAAGGAAGCCCGCTCCAGCCGCACGGTGCCTTGGGCCCGCAGCAGGGGTAGGAGGGTATCCGGGCGGAGGGTGCGGCGGGTCTGGCGGTCCGGAATTTCGGGCACCGCACCATCCAGGCGCAGGTCGAGGGCCGCTTCGCCGCGGCGGGCTTTCCAGAGGCGGGGCGCCACCACGGCAGCCAGGGTTTGCAGCTCGGTGCGGCCCCGCACATGGCCCAGCAGGTGGGGCCGCGTGAAGTCGCGCACGGTGAGGGCTGCGTCTAGCTGGCCGGCCTTGGAGTAGATTTTACAGTGGCTGAAGGCAAGGTAGGTAGAGCGGGGCGAGTGCTCGGGGCCGTTGTCGAAGATGCCGCGCGCATCCCAGCGCTGAATTCGGCGGGCCGAGTCGGCCCACTGCACCTGGGCCCCACGCAGGGCAAACCGCAGCACCGTGCGCGGCCGGGTGGTAGGCCCGCTCACGCCCCGAATGGTGTACCAGATACTCGCCCGACTGGGGCTGCGGGCTCCTTTCAGGTAGCGCTGCAGCCCAGGGGGCAAGGCTACGTGCAGCACCTCCAGCAAAGGCTGCGTGCCCTGAAAGCGCAGGTTCAGGCGGGTACCGCGCGACTCACCGGGTCCAGCGCCCCGGTGCGTACCGTTTACCAGTACGGTGTCACCGTTGAGGGTAGCCCGCGTCCGGAGGAAGGTGCCTTCACGTCGGCGGAAATCATAGCGGTAGCGCACCAGGGCCACAATGGGCTCCTGGGTGAAGAGGTTGCCGCGCCCGCTGCGGAGGTATTCCAGCTGCCCATCCAGCCGGCCGCTGGTGTGGCCTACCCCCCAGCGGGCCCGCACCGTCAGGCGGCCATTGCGCACGTAGGCCGAAAAACCACTGTGGTGTAATTCGTTTCGGTCCGTAACGCGCACGTTCAGTAGCACCAGCGAGTCCAGGTCGAAGTTGGGCGGGCCCTGGGGGGTAGCACGGCGCGGCCCTTTCCCCCGCAGGCCCCAGTCGTGGCCCAGCGAATCGGTGAACTGCCGGAAGTCGCCGTCCTGCAGGGTCAGGTGGCTCACCCGGAACTTGCCGCGCCAGATCTGCCCCAGCTCCACCCGCATATCGGCCCGCCCAATGCGCAGCACCGGCACGGCCCGGCCGTAGGAAGTATCGGTAAGAGCCAGGTGATGCACGGAAGCCGTCAGGTGCGGAAAGTGGCGCAGCACCGACAGCTCCACCGTAAACGGAGCCACCACCAAATCGGAGTGTTGGCGCAGCCGCTGCCGAATGAGCTGCTCCACCTGGCGCTGCCCCCAGCGCGTGCCCAGCAGCCAGGCGCCCGTCACTACCCCCAGCAGCAGCCCCAACACCGTGAGGGACAGGAGCTGACGGAAGGAAGGTCGTTTCATAGAGGCGGGCGCGAGGGGAGCAACACAGGAAGCCCATTCTACGCAGAAAAGCAGTAACACGGCCAGCTGAACGGTGTATTGCCGACACCATACGAAGGAGCTTAGGGCTGGAAAGCTGGGAATTAGAAGTGTGATTTTTATTTATAATTATTCTAAATAGTTATACTTGCGACAGTAAATCATTCAGGCAACTGCTTTCCTATGGCTCAGTTTTTTCATCATAACGAGTTCGGATATTGCGCCCGGTGCCCGCGCACGCGCCATCTGCACCTGTGCTTTGGCAACGTGGCCATAGCCGCCACGGGGGCCGAGTTTCAGGAGTTTCGGGGGGTAGTAAGCGCAGCCTGGCAGCAGCACTGCCTCTGCACCCGCGACCCGGAGGCCCGGTGCATTGCCCTGCGCACCTCGGCCGCCAAGCTGGCTCTGGTGTTCACCCTGATTGAGCTGACCCAGCTGCGCGACATTCTGGAAAACACAGCCCTGTTGCTGGAGGTGGAAGCGCTTCTGCAGCCAAATGAGTAAGCCCGGCAGTAGGGGGTAGGCAGCTCAACAGAAAAGCCGTTTCTTGGCGCACTTATTCCATGTGACTCATGAAGCTTCCTTCCCTGCAGCATCTGGTATCCGAGGCTACCACAGTGCTTCGGCGCTTTCCGCTCACTCTGCTCTGCGCCTTTGTTCTCTGCGGCGTGGGCATCTACACGCAGCGCCTACCCTATGCTGAGGAGGCCAAACTCGACTGGCTGTTTCCGGCGCTTTCTACGGCGGTGCTGGGGCTCACGCTCACCCTGGCTGTGGCCCTGGCCTCCGAGCGATACCGCTGGCCCGGCGGCTGGCGCTTGGCCGCTGCCGGAGGGGTAGTGTTGCTGCTGGTAGGCTGGTATGTGGTCTGCCCCGCTACCCCAAATAGTGTGTGGAGGCTGCGGCTGTTCGTGCTGCTGGTGGCTTCGCACCTGCTGGTAGCGGTGGTGCCTTACCTGCCGGAACTGCGCCGCGAGGCCGATACGCCCGGCTTCTGGCGCTACAACGAAACCCTATTCCTGCGCATTCTTACCGCCGGTCTTTACTCTGGGGTGCTGTTTGTGGGATGTGCCCTGGCCCTGCTGGCCATCGAGAATCTGTTTGAAGTAAAACTGGACCCGTATCTGTATCAGCATCTTTTCACGGTGCTGGGAACGGTGTTCAACACCTGGTTTTTCCTGGCCGGGGTGCCGCAGGATTTTGCCGCCCTGGAGCAGGAGGCTACCTACCCCAAAGGACTGAAGGTGTTCACGCAGTTTGTGCTGCTGCCGCTGGTGGTGCTGTACTTAGGCATCCTTTACGCCTATCTGGGCCGCATTCTGGTGCAATGGGAACTGCCGAAAGGGTGGGTTTCGATTCTGGTGCTGGCCTTGGCGGTAGCCGGCATTTTGGCTTTGCTCCTGATTCATCCCATCCGCCACGCCGCCGAAAACACCTGGATCCGCACGTTTGCCCGCTGGTTTTATCGGGCCCTGTTTCCGCTGCTGGGGCTGCTGGCCGTGGCCATCGGTATCCGCATCCGGGCCTACGGCATCACGGAGGAGCGCTACTTCGTGCTGGTGCTGGCTGCCTGGCTGCTGGTAATGGCTACCTACTTTCTGGTGCGCAAAGGCCAGGGCATCATCTGGATTCCGGCTTCTTTGGCCCTGGTAGCGTTGCTGTCGGCCGCCGGACCCTGGGGCGCGTTTGCGGTAGCCGAACGCAGTCAGCTCAGTCAGCTACGCGAAATCAGCGCCCGGTACAAGTTGCTGAAAGATGGTAAGCTGGACGGGGCCGGACAACGGGTTCCGAAGCTGCCCTTTGCGGTGCGGCAGCGGCTTACGTCCATTGTCGATTTTTTCGCCAAGCGCGAGGCCGTCGATAAGCTACAACCCCTGTTCGCCGCCTCCCTGCAACTGCCCGATTCATTAAAGGGCAAACCCGAATGGCAACAGGATGAATGGAGAGAAAATCAAGTGTTTGTTGTCAGTGACATTACCCGGGTTAGTGCTTATGCCCGATATGAGGCGCACGAAGAGCTTACGGCCGGTTTTGTCGCTCATAACGACAACCCGGAGTTAGGCTACGGGCGCTACTGGATTAATAACGTGAACTTGCCCGAGTATAATGAGATTCAAAAGGACAGTGTATTAATGAAAATGATTGTGGCCGGCGACTCGCTGCGCCTTCGGGCTCGTGCTAGGGGCCGAGAGCTTATACTGGAGCGACAACAAGGCAATAGAAGCTGGCATTTTCAGCTCAGCTTAGCGCCCGGTGCCCTCGCCGACTCCCTAGCTGGGGTGTACGGGCGTAATCCGAAGCAGGAAATTGAAATGGCCCGAGACCTAAGCTTAAGTAGAGGTAACCAGCAAGTGAGAATGCAGCTGTTTTTTCAGTACCTGCACCGACATGAAAAAAATGACAGTACTTATTACCACTACGAGGCGCAGGGCCTGCTGGAGGTAAAGTAGCGTATGGGCTTAGAGTAAGAAGCATCCGTATAAAAACAAGAAAAGGGTAGCGTTTAGACGCTACCCTTTTCTGTTGAGGTTATAAATCCTCTATTCCCACTCAATAGTTGCTGGGGGCTTGGAGCTGATGTCGTACACCACACGGTTGATGCCGCGCACCTGGTTGATGATGCGGTTCGACACGTCAGCCAGGAACTCATAGGGCAGGTGGGCCCAGTCGGCGGTCATGCCGTCCACGCTGGTTACGGCGCGGAGGGCTACTACCCGCTCGTAGGTCCGCTCGTCGCCCATCACGCCTACGCTCTGCACGGGCAGCAACATCACGCCGGCCTGCCACACTTTGTCGTAGAGGCCGTGGTCTTTCAGGCCGTTGATGAAGATGGCGTCAGCGCGCTGCAGTAGGTCCACTTTCTCCGGCGTAATGTCGCCGAGGATGCGGATGCCCAGGCCCGGACCGGGGAAGGGGTGGCGGTGCAGAATGTTCTCGGGCAGCTCCAGAGTGTGGCCTACCTCGCGCACTTCATCCTTAAACAAGGCCCGCAGCGGCTCCACAATCCGCAGGTTCATCTTTTCGGGCAGGCCGCCTACGTTGTGGTGGCTCTTGATGGTCACGGCCGGACCCTTCACCGATACCGACTCAATTACATCGGGGTAGATAGTACCCTGGGCCAGCCAGCGGGCGCCCTCTACCTTTTGAGCTTCCCGGTCGAACACCTCAATAAAAGTGCGGCCGATGGCTTTGCGCTTCAGCTCAGGGTCGGTGAGGCCGACCAGCGCATCGTAGAACTCCTGGGAGGCGTCCACGCCGCGCACGTTCAGGCCGAGGTCTTTATAGGAATGGAGCACGTCTTCGTACTCGTTTTTGCGCAGCAGACCGTTGTTCACGAAGATGCCGTGCAGGCGCTTGCCAATGGCCTTGTGCAGCAACAGCGCCGCCACCGACGAATCGACGCCGCCCGAGAGGCCCAGAATTACCTGATCCTCCTCGCCAATAGTGCGCTGCAGGGTTTCTACCATGCTATCCACAAAGTGCTCGGGCGTCCAGCTCTGGTCCAGCCCGCAGATGTTTACCACGAAGTTCTGGAGCAGGGTTTTGCCATCAGAGGAGTGCGTCACCTCCGGGTGAAACTGTATGCCGTAGGTGGGCTGGCCCTGAATCTGGTAGGCGGCCACGGCCACCTCCGGGGTGCTGGCAATGATGTCGAAGCCGGCGGGCAGCGTCTTAATTGTGTCGCCGTGCGACATCCACACCTGCGACTCGGTGGGCACGCCGTGCAGCAGGGGCGAGCTGTGGTGGACGCGGGCCAGGCGGGCGCGGCCGTACTCCCGGATGGTGGCCGGCAGCACCTCGCCGCCCTGCTGGTGGGCCAGCAGCTGCGCGCCGTAGCAGACGCCCAGCACGGGCACCTGCCCCAGGTACCGGGAGAGGTCGGGGTTGGGTGAGTCGGCGTCGCGCACGGAACAGGGCGAGCCCGAAAGCACAACGCCCCGGATGTCCTCAGTGAGGTCCGGGGCGTGCGTATAAGGGTGGATTTCGCAGTAAACGTTCAATTCCCGGATGCGCCGGGCAATGAGCTGGGTGTACTGCGACCCAAAATCGAGAATGAGAATCTGTTGAGGCATGGGCAAAAGTACGGCGCAGATTTCAGACCTGCCGCACTCCACCCTGCTGGCAGCCGCTTTTTTCTTGCGGGCTTATCCATCCTGACCCAAGCGCCTCCGTTGGATTTGCTTGTCATTTGCCGCATAGCTTACAAGGGCCTGCCGGGCTAAACAGCAAGATTTTTTCATCCGATTGCAACGTCACAGTAAAGCCGTTTGGTGAAACTAGCAAACCGCCGCAACAGCTGAATAAAGCCGAAAATATGAAGAAGTATGCCTATAATCCTACGATTTTCTCTAACGAATCCTAGTCACAAAAAGCGGCTGGTCTGCCTTTATACTTATCCAAGGTCCATAGTACTTTGTAGCAGTGTTATAGATGTTGGCTTACCTGCTTTTCCTATGGATTCTGCTCTGCCGTTACTGGCCTTGTCCCTGCTTGGCGCCCTCACCATTCCCTCAACGGTAGTTGCCCAACACCTGCCGGATGCTACCCCCGATGCCCTGGCCAAAGCGGTGCAGCTGCCGCCCGCTCAGCCCCAGAACGCGGCTCCGGGTAAAACCACCCCCCGAACCCTGACCGGCAACGTGGTGGATGAGTGGGGCAAACCCCTGATGGGGGCCACCGTGATGGTACTGGGAGAAAAGGAACGCTCCGTGAGCACCAACTCCGAGGGCAACTACCTGCTGCCAACCACCGCTACTACCCCCGTTATTCAGGTAAGCTTCGCGGGCTACCAGGATGCGGAGCGGGCAGTACACGGCCCGGCCGATCTGCTGTTCAAGCTGGAGCCAGTTGAAGGCTACAAGCGCGACCTGAAGAAGCGCAGCAAAGCCGCCACCAAAGCCTGGAAGCACTAAGCCGGAGTTGAGACCGGGAGTTTGGGAATTTAAACCAACTGATACTCTTGCTGATACTGGCCTAGGTGAAAAAATATCTGGCAGGAGTGTGCTTTCTGCCGCAATAGCTGCTTACCTTTGCCCCGGCGAGTCAGAACGACCAGCTCCTGCTGAACTCCCCCAGGACCGGAAGGTAGCAAGGGTAGGTGGTTGAGCGGTGCGATTTTGGCTCGCTTTTTTTATCACGGATTCAGACGGTTCGTCCGGCCTTCACGGATGCCTCTTTATCTGCTCAGTACCAACAAGAGCCTTCTATCAGGAGGCTCTTGTTGTGTTTATAGCCCCTGGCAAACGGGGCACCGCTGACATAACGGTATAAAATCCGCGCAATCCGAAGAATCCGTTTAATCCGTGATTAGCTTTGCGCGCATCGTTGTTTCCAATCTACCCGCATGAAATTTTTCATTGATACCGCCAACCTGAAGGAAATTCAGGAAGCTGTTGAGCTTGGTGTGCTCGACGGCGTTACCACCAACCCTTCGCTGATGGCCAAGGAAGGCATCAAAGGCACCGATGCCGTGATGGCCCACTACCGGCAGATCTGCGAAATCGTGGACGGCGACGTGTCGGCGGAGGTAATTGCCACCGACTACGAGGGCATCATCCGGGAGGGCGAGGCCCTGGCCGAGCTGCACCCCAACATTGTGGTGAAAGTGCCCATGATTCGCGACGGGGTAAAAGCCATCCGCTACTTCTCCGACAAAGGCATCAAAACCAACTGCACCCTGATTTTCTCGGCCGGACAGGCCCTGCTGGCCGCCAAAGCCGGTGCTACCTATGTGTCGCCGTTCGTAGGCCGCCTCGATGATATCGGGCACGATGGCCTGCAGCTGATTCAGCAGATCGTGGATATCTTCTCCAACTACGGCTATCCTACCCAGGTGCTGGCCGCCTCGGTACGCCACGTACCCCACCTGATTCAGTGCGCCGAGCTGGGTGCCGACGTGGTAACCTGTCCCTTGAACGTAATCACCGGCCTGCTTAACCACCCCCTCACCGACAAAGGCCTCGCCACTTTCCTGGCCGACCACAAGAAGGTGAATTCTTAATGTGTGAAATGTGGGAAATGTGTTGAATGTGCCTACCAGTACAAGATTTTCACATTTTTCACATCTTCATGTTTCCCACATTACAGCGCATGTACATCATCAAAGTAAAAGGCAAGGCCAAGATTCCGGATTACATTCAGCTGCGCGATGAGCACTTCGTGCTGATTGCCTACTTCCGCGCCGACCGCCCTCTGAAGGATTTGCACCGCTACGGGCTGGAGGGCAAGGAAGAGGGGCTGGCCGCTGTAATTACGGGCCTTGAGTTCGGGAAACTCCAAAAGCTGGACCTCTAGCGGGCTTGCCCGTACCGTTCCGGGTAGTGCAGGAAACCTGCGGGCACCCCACCGGGGGCTTCTCAGGGTGCCTGTGCTGCCCGGAATGTTATTTAAGGATTAAGCTGCCTTACCTACCTTCACTGCTATGCCTACTTCTTCCGCTCCGGTTATTGAGCTGCACGACGCCTACATTATGCAGGACGTGAATACTGTGCTGCAGAAGGTCACGTTTACGCTGGACAAGGGCGAGTTTGCCTACCTGGTAGGTCGTACGGGCTCGGGCAAAAGCTCTCTGCTCAAAACCCTCTACGCCGATTTGCCCCTGCCCGCGGGCTCTGGCACGGTAGCCGGTTTTCCGCTGCCCAAACTTGCCAGTACCAGCAAGGTGCCCTTTCTGCGCCGCAAGCTGGGTATTATCTTTCAGGATTTTCAGCTGCTGTTCGACCGCTCCGTGGCCGATAATCTGCTGTTTGTACTGAATGCCACGGGCTGGTCGGGGAAGGCGCGCAAGCAGCAGCGCATCTCGGAGGTGCTCATGCGGGTAGGGCTGGCCAATGCCGCCGGCAAAATGCCCTATCAGCTCTCGGGCGGCGAGCAGCAGCGCGTGGTTATCGCGCGGGCTCTGCTCAACGAGCCCCTGCTGCTGCTGGCCGATGAACCCACCGGCAACCTGGACCCCGACGTGGCCGACAGCATCATGCGCCTGTTCGTGGAAATAAACAACGCGGGCACGGCCGTGCTGATGGCCACACACAACTACCAGATTATCCGGCAGTATCCGCAGCGGGTGCTGAAGTGCGAAGGAGGACAGCTGCTGGATTCGGCGGTTACGCCTTTCGAGCTGGCTTTGTAAACCGGGCCCGAGTGCCGCCGCTACACTACCTGTCGGAAAGAAGCGTTATGTACCGCCGCAGTATGCGGCTACTGCTCGGTTCCGGGAGGAAATGCCTGAAAATTCAATGCTTTCGGCATTTTTGCTTTCCAATTCTTTCCTAGTAAGCATGGCTGGCCTTTCAGTGCTGATTCCGGTGTACAACCACGATGTGCGGCCACTGGTGCACGCATTGCTGGCGCAGACTGCGGGCTGGCCCGGCCCGGTGGAGGTCCGCTGCCTCGACGACGGCTCGGAGGAAGCCTGCCGGCTGCGAAACCGGGAAGTGGCCTGCCTGCCCGGCGTGCAGTATCGGGAGCTGGAGCGCAACGTAGGCCGCGCCGCCATCCGAAACCAATTGGCCGGCGAAGCCCGGCAGCCTTGGCTGCTGCTGCTCGATAACGACAGTCTGCTACCCGATACCCGCTTTTTGGCCCGCTACGCTGCCGCCCGCACCAAGGCTCCGGTGCTCTCTGGCGGAACGGCTTACGAGGCGGTGCCGCCCCAAGAAGAAGCGCTGCGGCTCCGCTGGCTCTACGGCCGCCAGCGCGAAGCCCGGCCGGCTGCCGTGCGCCAGCGCGCCCCCCACGGGCAGCTCACGCTCAATAACCTGCTTATCCGGACGGAAGTGTTCCGGCAGCTGGGCCTCGATGAGAGCCTGACCCGTTACGGCCACGAAGACACGAAATTCGGGTGGTTGCTGCGCCGCGCCGGGGCCCCAGTGGTACACCTGGATAATCCGGTGCTGCACAATGGCCTGGACCCGGCGCCCGTATTCCTGCAGAAAACCCACGATGCCGTGCGCAACCTGGTGCAGCTGTACCGCGCCGAGGGCCTGGGGGCCGATACCAAACTGCTAAGGGCCGCCCTGCGCCTGCAGCGCTGGGGCCTAAGTGAGGCCGTGCGCGTGGCCTTCAGCCTGCGCCGCGAGCAGGTGCGGCGGAACCTGCTCTCCAATCGGCCCAGTCTGCGCCAGCTGGATGCCCTGAAATTGTACTGGCTGCTGACCGAGCTGCGCTAGCGGCAGAAGACCCGGCACTCCCTGAAACCAGCAGCGCCGACCCCTCCAGAAGAAGAGCCGGCGCTGTATCCGAAACAGGGGGGGTTAGTCGTTGTCGGTGTTTTTAACCTCCGATTTCACTTCCTTGTAAGCACCTTTCACGGCGCCGCCTACTTTTTTGCCCACTTTCGCGGCACCCTGGCTTACATCTTTGCCGGCCTCTTTTACATCGGCGGCGGTGTTGCTGGCAGCGCGGCCCACAGCCGAGCGCTCATCCTGGGTTTCGGCGGCCACATTTTCGGCCCCGCGCTCCGTGGCATCGGCCCCCTGGGCTACCCGGGCTTCGGCTTTGTCATATGATTTGAAGGCCGCGTACTTCAGCTTTTCCTTCTGAATCTCGGCCAAGTCGCGGGCCGGGATGTCTTTCTTTACCTTGTCATAAGCCTCGTCGAGGGCCCGCCACTCGGCATTGATGTTGCGCCAGTCGTCAATGTCGTACTTGTTTTCATTGACCTTGATGTCGCGCACGAAAGCCTCGTAGGTCTGGCGGGCGTTGGCCGCCGTAAGCTGGGCCGCCGGGTTGGTTGGCTTGTAGTACTGACCCATTTTCATGCTGCTACCGGCCGTGGTGCTGGCCGGGCCCGACATGGCGCTGGTAGCGCCGGGGCGGCTTTTCCAGGCCATTTCGCGCTTGTCGTAGGCCGTGGTGTAGCGGGTGCGAAGGGCCTCAATTTCCTGCCGCCGGGCATCATCGTAACGGTCGGCGTATTTATCAACGGCGGCTACCTTGGCGTCAAAGTCGGCTTTGAGCTGGGTCGTTTCCTGGTTGTAGTCGGCTTCCGCTTCCGAGGCTACGGCGTCGGTTTTGGCTTCCGTATCCGACACAAAGGTTTTGAAGTCGTTGTAGGCCTGATCAGCTTCCGCCGAGGCTTCATTTTGTTGATTCTGGTTGCAGCCGGAGGTAGTAGCCGCCACACCGCCCAACAGCAGCAGGGCCGAAAGAGCGTGCAGGGAGAGAGTTTTCCTGAACATGGCAAATAGGTGAAAGGGGAGAGAATATAGGGCTACTGCGATGTAGCCGTTAGCCCGCTTAACGCAACACGCGCTTGCCTGGTTACGCCCCCGCCGGTGCTCGGTGGGTTTGGGGCGGCCTTCTATCTTTGATGCCTGCTTCTTCTACGCCAAGCCATTTTTCGTGTCGCTACCTTCCGTTTCGCGCCTTCCTATTCAGATGCTGGATCTGGCCGCCCAGCACGCCCCCCTTCAGGCTGAGCTACAGGTAGCCCTAGCCGATACCCTCCGGGAAGCTGCTTTCATTCAGGGGCCCGCCGTGGCGACCTTTGCCCAGGAGCTGGGCGCCTACCTCGGCGGGGCTGAGGTAGTGCCCTGCGCTAACGGCACCGATGCCCTCCAGCTGGCCCTGATGAGCCTGCAGCTGCCCGCGGGCGCCGAGGTGATTGTGCCGGCCTTCACGTACGTAGCCACCCTGGAGGCCGCCGCCGTGCTGGGGCTGCGTCCGGTTCCGGCCGATGTGCTGCCTGGTACGTTTAACCTCGACCCCGCCGCCGTGGCAGCGGCACTTTCTCCGCGCACCGGGGCCATCGTGGCCGTGCACCTGTTCGGGCAGTGTGCCGATCTGGAGGCCCTACGGACCCTTGCCGACCAGCAGGGGGTAGCCCTGATTGAAGACAACGCCCAGGCCATTGGGGCGCGGTTTACTACCCGCCAGGGCGCAACATGGTGGGCGGGCACGGTGGGGGAGGTGGGTACCACCTCGTTTTTTCCCAGCAAAAACCTCGGTGGCTTTGGCGACGGGGGCGCCCTGCTGACCCAGGATGCCCGGCGCGCCGCTACCCTCCGCCAACTGGCCAACCACGGCCAAACCCGCAAGTATCACCACGAGCACATCGGTCTTAACTCCCGCCTCGATACCCTGCAGGCAGCCCTGCTCCGGGTGAAGCTCCGCTACCTGCCCGAGTGGACTGCCGCCCGTCAGCGCGTAGCAGCCCAGTACGATGCTGCCCTGGCCGCCGTGCCCGGCGTGCAGGTGCCGGCCCGGGACCCGCGCAGCACGCATGTGTTTCATCAGTACACGGTTACGGTGGTCGATGAGCCCGGCCGCCGCGACGCCCTGCAGCAGTACCTGGCCGCTCGTGGGGTACCCAGCACCGTGTACTACCCTCTGCCCGTACACGCCCAGCCGGCCTATGCCTACCTGGGCTACCAGCCCGGCCGGTTTCCGGTGGCTGAGCGCCTGTGCCGTACGGTATTATCTCTGCCCATTCATCCTACCCTGGCCCCCGAGCAGGTGGCCTACGTGGCAGCCGTGGTGCGGGAGTGGGCCCAAGGTGCGGGCTAAGGCCGGGTTGGCCTGATGCTGGCACTGTTTTTTCTTTTCTGCGTAGTAGTTCTTCTATTCCGTTTCCCCTCTTTTACCATGCGTCGTACCTTCCTGACCATTCTCCTTCCGCTGGCCGCAGTGGCCGGCCTGACCACAGCGGCCGTGAACAAGCCGGCCCAGGGCCTGAACCTGTTCTCCATCAACCAGGATATTGCCCTGGGAGCTCAGGTAGCCAAACAAACCGACTCGCTCTACCGCGCCAAGGGCCAGCTGCTGGAACGCTCCCGCAACCCCCGGGCTTATCAGCTGCTCGATGGGGTAGTAAAACGCGTGCTCGACAATGGCAATATCAAGTACCGCACCCAGTTTCCGTGGGATGTGCAGATCATTAAAGACGACCAGACCCAGAACGCCTTTGCTACCCCCGGCGGCCACATTTACGTGTTTTCGGGGCTGATCAAGTTTCTGGATAATGAAAACCAGCTGGCCGGGGTGCTGGGCCACGAAATTGCCCACGCCGACCGCCGCCACAGCACCCAGCAGCTGCAGCAGCAATATGGTACCAGTCTGTTGCTGGGCCTGCTGCTAGGCAACCGCTCCTCCAACCAGCTGGTGCAGATTGCAGCCGGCCTGGGGCAGCTCAAGTTCAGCCGCGGCTTTGAAACCGAAGCCGATAAGTATTCTACTATTTACCTGAACGGCACCCGCTACTACTCCTGCGACGGGGCCGCCGGCTTCTTCATCAAAGCCGAAAAGCAGGGTGCGGCGGGCACCCCCGAGTTTCTGAGCACCCACCCCAACCCCGGCTCCCGCATCCAGAACATTCAGCGCAGCGCCCAGCAGTTGGGCTGCACGGGTAAGAGCGTCAGCAACAACAATTTCAATGAGCTGAAGCGGTTGCTGTAAGCTGCCCAGGCGGTCCTGCTCCGAAGGAAACAAAGCCCAAAGAAACCAGAAATGGTACTTCGGGCTTTGTTTTGCCCGAAATAAACGCCGTTTTTTCGCAGCTTGCGGCCGTGTTATCCCAAGTAGTATCTGAGTCTGGCGGCGCTGGGGCCGTGCGGTTTGTAATTTGTGGCGTGGGCCACATCGGGCGGCGGCATGCGGCACTGGTGGCCCGGCACGCTCGCGCGCAGCTAGTAGCCCTGGTTGATACGTGCGCGGCGCTGGCTCCCGAGTTGGCCTTGGAGTTTCCGGGCGTGCCCTTCTATTCTTCCCTTGAAGCCTATTTCGCCGCTGAGCTTCAGGCCGATGTGCTGACTATAGCTACACCAAATGACCAGCATGCGCCCCAGGCTATAGCTGGCCTGCGCCACGGCCTTCATGTGGTTATTGAGAAGCCCATTGCCCTGCGCACGGCCGATGCGGAGGCCATTGTGCGTATGGCTGCGCAAACCGGCCGCCTGGCGTTTGGGGTGATGCAGAACCGGTATTCGCCCCCGGCCACCTGGCTAAAGCAAGTGTATGAGGAAGGCCGTCTGGGTCCGGTGTACCTGGTGCAGCTGAACTGCTTCTGGAACCGCGACGCCCGTTACTACCGCCCCGGCGGCTGGCGTGGCACCCAGGCCCAGGATGGCGGTACCCTCTTCACCCAGTTCAGCCACTTCGTGGACCTGCTTTACTGGGTATTCGGCGACGTAACCAATATTTCGGCCCGTTTCCGCAACTTCAACCACCAGGGCCTCACCGATTTTGAGGATAGCGGGCTGGTAACCTTTGACCTTGTGCGCGGAGGTAGCGGTACGCTGCAGTACAGCACCGCCGTGTGGGACCGGAACCTGGAAAGCTCCCTGACGGTAGTGGCCGAGCACGGCAGTCTGCGCATTGGGGGGCAGTACCTGGATAAGGTAGAGTACTGCCATCTGCGCGACTACCAGCTACCCCCACTGCCGCCCACCAACCCCGCCAACAGCTACGGCGCCTACCAGGGCAGTGCCGCCAACCACGTGCAGGTTATCGAAAACGTAATAGATACCCTGCGCAACGGCGCCCACGCCACTACCAATGCCCTGGAAGGACTGAAAGTGGTTGAGATAATCGAGCGAGTATATAGCCTGCGGTAGGCGCTGCTTCCGATGGCCTCTTCCGGAGCCCTGTAGCCTCCAGTGTAGGAAATAGTGGTGCCGGGCACATGCACCGGCTGACATTCCGCTTTCAGATACAGAAAATCCTGGGTGAGTTCCGGGGTTAGGCCGGCGGCAGGGGGTAGGGCCGGGCTTTCAGAAACGCCCGCTGAACCTCACCGTACGCCCCCGGATCTTCGTACTATTGCCCGGCCCTTGCCCCAACCCATGGAAGCACAACCCCTCGCTGAGCTGCGCTCCTGGCAGCACCGGATGCAGCAGAAACCTACCCTGTTAGGGCGGGTAACCCGGCGGCTGCAAGCCCGTCTGAACGCCCTGCTACCCGAAAAAGTACACACGGCCATAACCGCCGCCATCAAGCAAATGGTGCGCGGTGTGCTGTTTGGCTCCCGGCATCTTACCCGGCGCCCCCAGGTTGGCGTAAGCCTTTCGGAGCGTGAGGTGGCCGTGAAAAGCACGCTGCGCTACTACCGCAACACGGCAGCCGCCGAAGGCGCGGTGACCGGAGCCGGTGGCTTTCTGCTGGGCCTCGCCGATTTTCCGCTGCTACTGGGCCTGAAGCTCAAATTTCTGTTTGATGTAGCCGCTCTCTACGGGCACGATGTGCAGGATTACACCGAGCGCCTGTTTCTGCTTCACATCTTTCAGCTGGCCTTCAGTAGCCAGCACACCCGCAACGAAATATACCAGCGGGTGGCTACCTGGGACACCTACCGCCATACCCTGCCCCCCGACGTGCAGGAGTTTGACTGGCGCACGTTTCAGCAGGAGTACCGCGACTACATTGACCTGGCCAAAATGGCCCAGTTGGTGCCCGTTATCGGGGCGGCAGTAGGGGCCGTAGCCAATTACCGTCTGCTGGAGCAGCTCGGCGAGACGGCCATGAACTGCTATCGGCTGCGGTGGCTCAGGGCCGAGCAGCAAGCCAGTGCCCTGGCCTCAGGAGTGGAGCCGGGAGAGTAGTGACGGGGCTTAGCGCGACCTAGGCGGACAGCAAAACGCCCCGATACAGCACGGTACCGGGGCGTTTGGGCGTGGGGTAGTCAGGAAACCAGATTAGCTCTTTGCCTGGCGCTGGCCCTGGTGGGCTTTGCGCTTGGCCTGCTTTTCGGCCTGCAGCTGAGCGTATTTCGTGTACTGCTCGGCGCTCAGGATTTGCTTAAGCTGGGCTTCGTAGCGGTCCTTGCTCGCTTTCATGGCCTGATGACGCTGCTTTTTATCGGCGGCGGTAGCAACCTGGGTGCGTTTGGCCTGCAGCTCCTGGAAGCGGGCCAGGTTCAGCTGGCGCACCTGCTCGGTCTGAGCGGCCGAGAGGCTTAGCTTCTTGGCCAGACTTTGGGCGGCGTGGTCGGCGCGCTGCTCGGGCGTTTTGGCGGGCTTGTTGCCCTTCTGATGCTGCCCGTACGCGGCTTTTGCAGGCGTAGTCTGGGCCGAAACGGCGGCTGCTGAAAGAGAGAAGGCGGCGAGAAGAACGAGAATCTTTTTCATGGCTATGTTGGAAGAGTTAAATTCAGGAAAGGAAGCGCTTAGTGGTAGCAGCCAGGCTGCGAGCTTCTGTATGGGTAATACCCAACTCAAATGCCAACTTTGGCTAAACCACCGGCTGAAGGGCCTCTGAAAATAATTAAATTTTCAGGTTAAACTTCGGGGCCTCAAACTAATCGGGGGTAGTAAAAGCTTGGCTACATGTTAGTTGCGAGAGTGGCTATGGCTTGTGAGTGTCCGGAAGCCGGACAAGGAGGGCGGGGCCGGCCGCGTAGGCACTGCCCGGAAAACCAGAGGAAACAGGCCGGCAGCTGAGCAGTTTGCAGCGGTGGATTTCCGGCCCTACCTTTGCCCCATCAATTCTTTCTAGCCCAAAGGATTGTTTTTATACAGAGGCGCTGAGAGACAGGCTCTAAGAAGCGTCGGCAACCATCCGCAACTGCTGGAACGGTGCCAATTCCTGACCATATAAAAACAACAAGCCGTGGACTTTTGCCCCTGCCGTAGTACCCCGTTCGTAGTTTTTGCTGCCAGCTTCCGTGTGGCCTCCTGGCGGGTGCCGGCGGATTCTTGGGGTGGCTGTTGTTGCGGCCGCGTATAGGTAGTGCGCCTGGGTAGGCACTCTGGCTGCTGCGGGCTTTGCTCTCGTTTTCTCTTTGCGGCGCGCACCCCATCTGGGAGTGAGCAGCTTGCTACTTTTTCCTCTTCTCCGAAGTAGCAGTTTGTTGTGCTACCCCCGCTCAGGGGCGGAAAGCACGCTGCCCCCAGGCGGGGGTAGTACAATGGCCGGGTTTTTTTCTTACCAGCCACCCCAGCGGTGGCACCTGTTTTTATGCTTAAAAAATCATTGGAACTGCTGCGGCAGGAAGCCGCGGCCACTGGGGCTGGCACCCTGAAACGAACCCTGAATGGCTTCAACCTGATTGCCATCGGCATTGGGGTGATTATCGGGGCGGGCCTGTTTTCGCTTACGGGTCTGGCCGCCGCCAACAATGCCGGCCCGGCCGTTACGCTCTCGTTTGTGGTGGCAGCCGTGGGCTGCGCCTTCTCGGCTCTGTGCTACGCCGAGTTTGCCGCCATGGTGCCCGTGGCCGGCTCGGCCTACACCTACGCCTACGCCACCATGGGGGAGCTGTTCGCCTGGATTATCGGCTGGGACCTGATTCTGGAGTATTCGGTGGGTGCGGCGGCCGTGTCCATCAGCTGGTCGCAGTACCTGGTGAAGTTTCTGAGCAAGTACAACCTGCACATTCCGCCCCAATTGGTTATGTCGCCGTTTGAAACGGCCACCCTGGCCGATGGCAGCGTGGTGCGCGGGCTGGTCAACATCCCGGCCATGCTCATTGTGCTGGGCATCACGCTCATTGTGGTACGCGGCACCAAAAGCTCAGCCTGGTTTAATGCCCTGGTCGTGAGCCTGAAGGTGTCGGTGGTGCTGGTGTTTATTGCCCTGGGCTGGCAGTACATCGACCCCGCCAACTACCAACCCTACATCCCAACCAATACGGGCGTGTTCGGGGAGTTTGGCTGGAGCGGTATTTTGCGCGGGGCGGGGGTAGTATTCTTCGTGTTCATTGGCTTTGATATTGTGGCTACTATGGCCCAGGAAACCAAGAACCCCCAGCGCAACATGCCCATCGGTATCATCGGCTCCCTGCTGGTGTGCACGGTGCTGTTCGTGCTGTTCGGCCACGTACTCACGGGCCTGGCCAACTACACCGAGTTCAAGAACAGTGCTGCCCCGGTGGCCATTGCCATCGAGAAAACGCCCTACGCCTGGCTGTCTTCGGCCGTAATTCTGGCTATCATCATCGGCTACACCTCCGTGATTCTGGTGGATTTGCTGGGTCAGACCCGCGTGTTCTTTGCCATGGCCAAGGACGGGCTGCTCCCACCCGTATTTGCCCGCGTGCACGAGCGGTTCGGGACGCCCCTGCAGTCGGGGCTGCTGCTGGGCCTGTTTATTGCCCTCTTCGCCGGGTTCGTTCCCATTGCAGTGGTAGGCGAAATGACGAGCATCGGCACCCTGCTGGCCTTCGTTATGGTGTGCCTGGGTGTGCTCATCATGCGCAAGAAAGAGCCTAACGCCCCGCGTGGCTTCCGCACGCCCCTGGTGCCGCTGGTGCCCATCCTGGGCATCCTGACCTGCCTGGTGATGATGGTGTCCTTGCCCTGGGAAACCTGGCTGCGCCTGGCCGTGTGGCTGGCTATCGGGCTGGCTATTTACTTCGGCTACGGCCGCAAGCATAGCAAGCTGGGGCAGGAGCAAGCCCGGCAGCCGGTAGCGTAACCTTTCTGGGTTTTGCTGGCGCTACCCCCGGTCCCTGCTTTAAGGGGCCGGGGGTATTTTCATAAATAAACCCTTTAGATTTACCTCCTGATATCTGTTACTTATTTATCCGTATTGCATGGAAACGCGTGCAAAATCAGGAATTGAGCCCGCCTCCGAAGTGGCGGAAGCTGCTTATCCTACCCTAAAAGAAAGCTGGGGCGCCCTGGGGTGGTTTCTGCTAATAATGGTACTCGCTGTAGTATCAGTCTTTCTTGTTTTCAACAAATTCCTTCATCATACATCAATTGTTGTCAGTGCCTTGGCAACTGCTTTGGGTGAATTAGTTACCATAGGATTTCTGCTCTGGCGCTACCGTCGGCGCTTGCCGCGACTACGACTGCTGGGCCGCGTTCCGGGGAGCGTGTATGCGCTGCTGCCGGCTATCGTGCTGGCGCAGGTGGTGCTCCGCTCCACGGTAAATTATTTGCACCTGCCCAACTGGGCGGCGGAAGCCTTCCTGCGTCTGGAGGGGCAGCCTGTGCTAGCCTTTGTGCTGCTCGTAATCAGCGCCCCTGTGCTGGAAGAAGTGTTGTTTCGGGGCATACTGCTTACCGGCTTGCTGCGTAATTACCGGCCCTGGGTGGCTATTGGGCAGTCGGCGCTGCTATTTGGTCTGTTTCACCTGAACCCTGTGCAAACAGTTTCGGCCGGGCTCATGGGGCTGCTGTTGGGCTGGCTGTATTACCGGACCCGTTCCTTACTGCTGACCATAGCCCTGCACGCGCTCAATAACCTGCTGGCCCTGCAGGCCAGCACGCACACGGCTACCAGCAAGCTAAATGGGGTAGAGGACCTGTTTACGTCTTCTTGGTACTACGTCGCCGCCGTGCTGCTCAGCGCCTTGGTTCTAGCCGTCATACTACGCCGCGTACACCAACGTACTGTGCCCGATCCAGCAGTTGTGATGTAGTGCATCAACCATCACGCAAAAGAAAGTCCTGCCAAACTACTTTGGCAGGACTTTCTTTTGCGGACTCTTACGCTAAATCATGATCATCCTACATAAACACCTTCCGCAAGGCCCATAAACTCCAGACGATTACCATCAGGCCCACGCCTACCAGCATCCAGCGCACCGGAATGCGGCCAGCCAGGCGGGCGGCAATGGGCGAAGCGGCCACGCCGCCCACAATCAGGCCCAGAATAATCTGCCAGTGCGAGATGCCCAGGGTGGCAAAAAACGTAACGGCGCTGGCAAACGTGACAAAAAACTCCGTGACGCTCACCGAGCCGATAACGTACTGCGGCGTGCGGCCCCCGGCAATGAGGGTGCTGGTTACCAGCGGCCCCCAGCCACCCCCGCCAAACGAATCGAGGAAGCCGCCGGCCGCGGCCAGCAGCCCCAGCTTCTTGTGCTTTTTGCGCGAGCCGGGTTTGGAAAAGGCCTTGGAAATGATGCGAATACCGAGCAGCAGCAGGTAGGCGGCCAGCAGGGGCTTGACGTAGCCGGCGTAGGTTTCGCCGAATTTTGAGAGCAGGTAGGCCCCGGTAACCGCGCCCAGCACCCCCGGAATCAGGAGCACCTTGAACAGGCGCTTGTTCACGTTGCCGAAGCGGTAGTGGTGGTAGCCCGAGGCCCCGCTGGCAAACATTTCGGCGGTATGGATGCTGGCACTCACGGCGGCCGGAGCAATGTTCAGGCTCATCAGGCTGATAGCCGTTACTACCCCGTAGCCCATGCCCAAGAGCCCATCAATCAGCTGCGCGCCAAAGCCGATGGCCACAAACAGCCAGAACATTTCGGCGTGGGTAGCCGCGCTCCACACTTGCTCCAGAGTAAAGTAGTAGGAGAGAATGTTGAACACGAGCATGACCGCAAAGGCAAGCAGAGAGGCCGTGGCAATGCGACGCCACCGCGCCGCCGCCGGCGACTCGTAGGCCGGGCCGCCGGTCAGCTCAGCCGTCACGGCGTTCAACGACTTCACCTTGTGAGCAAAGTCGCCGCCGACTTTGTCCCGGATGACAGACATGCGCTGCAGCACGTCGTGCAGCTCATCGGGCAGGGCCTGGGTGAGCATTTCGCGCAGGCGCTTGGCAATGGTCGGCGACTTGCCGTTGGTGCTGATGGCAATTTTTAGGTCGCCTTTCTGCACAATGGAGCCCAGGTAAAAGTCGCAGGCTTCGGGCGTATCGGCCACGTTGCAGAGCAGGCGCTGGCGCGTGGCATCGGCCTTGATGCGCAGGTTCAGGGCTTTGTCGTTGGTAGCCACAATTACCAGGTCGTGGCCCACGAGGTCGGTGGTTTGGTAGGGCTGCTCGCGCAGCTGCACGCTCGGATGGCGGGCGGCCAGGGCTTTCAGCTCCGCCGAAAACCAGGTGGCTACCACCGTTACGGCCGCAGCCGGGCTGTTGGCCAGCAGGGCCGCGAGCTTCTCGTGGCCCACGTAGCCCCCGCCTACCAGCAGCACGTGCAGCTGCTCCAGCTTCAGAAACACAGGAAACAGCCGGTTGCTATTGGGCTGCGGCGGCGGTTCCGGCTGAAGAAGTTCGTTGGAAGAAAGAGGCATGGGTTGGTGTTGGTTGGAAGGGTAGGGGGCGGATAGGAGTAGAACGTTATGCAGAGGCACGGGCGAGATGCTTCGACGGCACTGCATGACGTTTCCCTAAACTAACCGTATTACACGTGGAAATTCAGGCCTTCGGTGGTGGCTTGAACGTAGCCCTGGCGAATCACGAAGTCGCCGAAGCGCTCCTGGGGCTGGCGGTTTTGGGCGTAGTCGGCGAAAAGGGGCGTAAGCTCCGCCACGATGCCGTCTTCGTCCAACATTTCTTTGTAGAGCTTGTTCATCCGCTCCCCGTTGAAAGCGGCGCCGAGGTACAGATTGTAGCGGCCCACCGCCCGCCCAACCAGCCCGATTTCTCCCAGGTAGGGCCGGGCGCAGCCGTTGGGGCAGCCCGTCATCCGGATCAGGATGTCGTCGTGGGTGAGGTTATGAGCCGCCAGCGCAGGCTCCAATCTATCAATAAGTTGTGGAATGTAGCGTTCAGCTTCGGCAAAAGCCAGGGAGCAAGTATTCAGGGCCACGCAGGCCAAAGCCCCCCGCCGCAGCCCCGAAGTGGTTTCTACAGCTACCCCATGCTGGGCCAGAATCGTCTCGATGGTGAGGCGGTCTTCGGGCGCTACATTAGCTATAATCAGGTTTTGGTTGCCGGTCAGGCGGAAGTCGCCGGTATGGAAAGCTGCAATTTCGCGCAGGGCGGTTTTGAGTTGGCTGCCAGGCCGGTCGGCCACGCGGCCGCCCTCCACAAACAAGGTCAGGTGGTGGGCACCATCGGGGCCCTGGCTCCACCCGAAAGCGTCGCCGGAACTCTTGAACTCATAAGCCCGCCCGTGCTCCAGGGCAAAGCCCAGGCGGTTGTCCAGCTCGGCCTTGAACACATCCAGACCTACCCGGTCGATAGTGTATTTGAGGCGGCTGAACTTGCGGTTTTCGCGGTTGCCCCAGTCGCGCTGAATCGTGACTACCTTTTCGCATAGGTTTACTACCTCCTCAGTGGGCACAAACCCAATGAGACTGGCCAGGCGGGGGTAGGTTTCGGGCATGCCAAACGTCATGCCCATGCCACCGCCCACGGCCACGTTGAAGCCCAGCAGGCGGCTGTTTTCCTCAATGGCAATGAGGCCCAGGTCGTTGGCGAAGATATCGGTGTCGTTGTGGGGTGGCACGGCCAGGGCAATCTTGAACTTGCGGGGCAGGTAGGTTTTGCCGTAAATCGGCTCGGCATCTTCCTCGCCCTCGTTCGGTACGCTGCTGTACTTCGATTCCCCGTCTAGCCACAGCTCCCAGTAAGCCGAGGTGCGCGGAGTGAGGTGGGCGCTGATCTGCCGGGACACCTCGTACACTTCTTCGTGCACGCGGCTCTGGTGCGGATTGGGGTTGAACATCACGTTGCGGTTCACGTCGCCGCAGCCCGCAATGCTGTCCAGCAGGGCATCATTGAAGCCCTGAATGGTTTTTTTGAGGTTGCGCTTGAGCACGCCGTGCAGCTGGAAAGCCTGGCGAGTGGTGAGCTTGAGCGTGCCGTTGCCGTACTGGTCAGCTAGCTCGTCCATGCGCAACCACTGCTGAGGGTTAGCCACGCCGCCCGGTACCCGCACCCGAATCATGAGGGAGTAGAGCGGCTCTAGCTTCTGGCGCTTCCGCTCCGAGTCCAAGTCGCGGTCCGTTTGCTGGTAGGAGCCGTGGAATTTGATCAGGTGGGTATCGTCGGGGTAGAGGGCGCCGGTGATGGGGTTAACGAGGCTCTCGGCCAGGGTGCCACGCAGGTAGTTGCTGGCCTGCTTGACGTGCTCGACTTCGGACAGCTTTTGAATATCAGCCATGAGGTTAGGGGGCAGTAGTGGGGGTAGGCGGAACCGGCGGCGGGGTCGGCCTCAGATCGAAATTGTGGAAGTAAAACACCCGGATGGTGTGCTGATTGCGGTAGGTGCTACCCGTCGGCAACTGCTGAAACAGGTGCATGTAGCCCCCGTGCAGCTGAGCGTGCGGGTTGAGCTGATACACCAGGCCAGCAAACAGTCGGTTCTGGTCGAAGTAGTTGAGGCGAATCTCCTTGCCGAAATTCATCATCACCTCGTTGTTGAGCAGAAACTGCACACCGCCGGGGGCAAAGCCTTTTTTGGTCAGGGGCAGAAACAGCGCCGCGTTGTAGCGGGTGCGGTAGTTGAAGTTGAACTCGTCGGTGCGCTCGTTGCTTTGGATGGTGCGCCGGAACCGCTCTTCCAGCCGCACCCACTGCATGAGGCGGGCCTTCGGGAACTTGGTAAACCACTGCACCTGCTGCCAGGGCCGGTGCTCCGGCTGCCCGATGGTGCGGGCACCGTCGGGGAAGTGATGTACGTAGGCATAGCCCCCGGTCAGGCGCACGTCGTCGGTGAGGTAGTAGGTCAGGCCTACCCGCGCCACGGTCTGGAACAGGTCCTGCACGTAGTGGTCGTGGAGGCGCAGGTGCAGATCGGTCCAGGTGCCCCAGCGGTTCGAGAAGCGGGTTTGGTTGAACACGCCCAGCCAGGTTTGCTGCTCGCGCACGTACTGCTTCTGGGCCGTTGCATGCTGGCTCAGGAGCAGTAGGAAGCCAAGGGAGGAAAGCAGCCGTTTCATAACAAAGAAGCGTTTTTGGCACTAGCTCCCCCTCCTCATCTGAGGAGGGGTTGGGGTAGGTTGAAAGGTTAGAATTAGAAACTAGAGCTAGTATTCGTTCAACACTCCGGTCAACCACCCCCAGCCCCTCCTCATCTGAGGAGGGGAGCTAGCTTTCTAGCTTTAATTTTAGCGGAGCACCGTGTTGTCGAAGGTCAACGCCACGTAGTACAGCCCCCCGATAGTGGGGCCAGCGGCGTACTGGAAGTAGCGGTTGTTGAAGAGGTTGGCGCCGCCCACTTTGATAGTCGACTTCAGGCTGGGCACGCGCACGTTCACTTGGGCATCCACGGTTTGGTAGGCAGGCACGCGGCCATTGGCCAGGGGGCTTTCCCAGTAGAACGTGCTCTGGTGGCGCCATACCACGTTGAAGCCCACGTTGCGCACGATTTCGCGGTTGCCGAAGTTCACGTTGGTTACCCAATGCGGGGTGTTGAACCCGGTCACGAAGATGTCGGCCTCCTTGTTGTCGGATAGGGCGTTGTAGTTGACGTTGCCGCCTACCGTGAACTTCTGATAGAAGTTGTAAGTCAGGCCCAGCGTAGAGCCATAGCTGTGGTAGTTGTTGCGGGCGTTGGTGTACACGCGGTAGCGGTCCTGGCGGGCCGAGCGGTTGCTGTTGAGCGCGGCCAGCACGGCATCATCAGAGCCTACCGGTACCTGCTGGCCGCTGGCGTTCTTGGGTACGCTTACTTCCACCTGGCCCAGGAAGCCGGAGTAAATGTTGTAGTAGGCATCGGCATCAACGGACAAGCGGTTATCCAGCAGCACGCTGCGGTAGCCTACCTCGTAGGCGTTAATTTGCTCCGGCTGCTCGGTGGGCAGGTTGCCGACTTGCAGCAACCCCCGAATTTCCGGCCGCACCGCTGCCTGGGCCGCGGTACCACCGTTAGCCGACACGTAGGCATTCACGGCTGCGTTGAAGGTAGAAATGGAAGCCAGCGTGTAGGAGTTGTCGAGGTAATTCAGGCCTTCGTTCACGCGGGCTAGGCCACCTACCCGGCGCACGTTGCCGTTGTTCACGAAGGACAGGGCCTCGAACAGGGACGGGAAGCGCCAGCCGTTCTGGTAGGATGCGCGAAAGTTGTGCCGGGCCGCCAGGGTGTACACGGCCGCTACCCGCGGGTTCAGCTTGGGGTCAAACTCAGGGTTGTAGTCGAGTCGGAGGGAGGCGGTAAGCTTCAGGCGGTCCTGGAGCAGCAGCTTGGTGGCCTGCCCGAAGCCTCCGATTTTCTTGTAGTACTGGTTGTTGCCACCAGGCTGGGTGCGCTGGTCGAGCGGCCGGCCGAAATCCACGAAGTTGTTGCCGTCGGGTAGTACCTCGTAGAGGCGAGTATCGGCCCCCACCACCACGTCGGCAAACTTCACCCGCTCGCCCAGGTTCCAGAGCACGTCGGCGTGGTAGGTGCGGCTGCGCTGGGTAAGCGCGGCCCCGCCCGGAATGGGGGCACCCTTCACGTTCACGCCGCTGTCCCAGTTGTTGGTGTACACAATCTGGTTTTTGAGGGCGTCGAAAGCCTGAGTGCCGGGTACGGCGCGGCCGGCATCGGCGGCGGCGCGGGCCTGCTGCATGGCTGTGGCCAGGTCCACGCCCTGGTTTACCTGGGCTTGCAGGCTTTGCTGAAACTTGTCGCCCCAGCTGTTGCGCACGGTGGCACTGGCCGGCGAAAGGGCGGTAGCGCCGTTTTGCAGGTCCAGGTTCAGGGCCAAGGGGTTGAGGTTGTAGGAGTTGCCGGTGTTTTCTGCCAGCATATAGCCGCGGGCCGTGAAGTTCTGGCCGCGCAGCTCCAGCTTGTGGTTCTGCACCGTCACGCCATCCAGCTGAATCTTGTTGCCGCGCTGAAATACGCCATCCATGAGTCCAAACCGGTAGCCGTAGCTCAGCTCCAGCTTATCCGTGAGCTTGTAGTGCAGGCTGGCATCGGCCTTGATGTTGCGCACGATGGGGTTGGTGAGGTCCCGTTCGTAGTAACCGGTGCGCCGGATGTTAAAGGTTTCGGTGCGGCCCTTGTAGGTAATCGGGATGGACACGTTGCCGGCGTTGTCGTCGCCGTAGCGGTTCCAGAGGTCGGCGGCCGGGTTGTCGGCCCCGCTCAACTCTGGAAAGCGTGGGTTAGCCGAGCTTAGGTTCTGCGGGTTCTGGTCCGTTTGGGTGTTGGCCAGCCAGTCGGTGCCGCGCAGGTAGCTCAGGTTTACTTTGTAGGCCCAGCGCTGCGAGCTGCCCAACGCCTGCGCCCAGCGCACGGCTGTTTCGGTGAGCACACTTGGGTCCCGGTCCTTCCCATCGACGTGGTTCACGCCTACCTTCTGATACACGCTCAAGCCCTGGTAGCTGAAGGGGCTCTTGGTGGTGAGGTTGGCCATGCCGTTGATGGCATTCATGCCGTAGAGGGCCGAGGCCGCTCCGGGCGTAATCTCCACGCTGGCAATATCCAGCTCGGTGGGCCCAATGGCGTTGCCCAGCGGGACGCCAAGGGTAGCGGCCTGCATGTCCACGCCATCCACCAGCTGCATAAAGCGGAAGTTGTTCGGGATGTTGAAGCCGCGGGTATTGGGTACTTTGAAGGTAAGCGAGGAGGTAGTCATCTGCACACCCTTCACGTTTTCCAGGGCGTCGTAGAAGCTGGGCGCGGGCGTTTCCTTGATGGCCCGGATGTCCAGCTTCTCAATGGCCACCGGCGACTTCAGCCGGCTCTCCTCCACCCGCGAGGCCGACACCACCACCTCGTTCATCGCCACCGCCTTCGATTCCAGCTGCATGGCAATGGGCTGGCTGCCACTGGCAATTTCCAGCTCCCGGGCCTCGTAGCCGAGAATGTTAAATACCAGCGTAAACGGAAAGCGCAGCTTAGCCTTGAGGGCGAACTGCCCGTTACCGTCGCTGAGCGTGCCCGCCGAGCCGCCTTTCACGCTAATACTCACGCCCGGTAATGGCTCCTGGGTGCCTTTCTCCCGAACGGTACCGCTCACGGAAATTAACGCTTCTTGGGCGTGCAGGGAAGTAGTGCTAGCCAGCAATACAGCCGGCAGCAGAAGAGAAGCGTAGGAATGCTTCATGACAAATCAGATGAGGTTCTGGAAAGAAGGAGGGGTAGGGAGCAGGTCTGCGCTTGGAAAGAGCCTACTCAGGTAAAGGCCGCAAAAGGCACAAAAACGGGGGCACCCGCGTCAGGCCGCGCGGCAGCAGTTACCAGCTACAACATCGTCTTGGCAGAAGGAACATCATCAGATTGGGAGGAGAGGTAGGAAAAGTTAGAGTTAAGCTCCCCTCCTCAGATGGGAAGGAGTTGAGGGTGGTTGATGGGGTAGGGCAGTGTCTAGAACTAGTATCCCTTTCCTTGGAGAAAACGTTAGGGGGTAGGGCGGTGTCTAGAGCTACTAGGATGTTCAGACGCGCTGATCAACCACCCCCAACCCCTCCTCAGCTGAGGAGGGGAGCTAGGCTTTAGCTCTAGCATTCAGTGCGAGTTGGACAGGTCAGTACACGTCCTCGAGGTAGCGGCGCGATTTGCGGAGCTGCTTGAGGTAGTCGGCGGCGTAGGCATCGCCCTGGCCGCTTTCCTGAGCAATGACGGTGAGCAGGGCGCGCTGTACGTCGGCGGCCATGCGGTTTTTGTCGCCGCAGACGTAGAAGTGGGCCCCGTTTTCAAGCTGGGCGTAGAGGCGGCGGCTTTGCTGGAGCAGGCGGTGCTGGATGTATATTTTCTCTTCCTGGTCGCGGGAGAAGGCCACGTCGAGCTGGTGGAGGGTGCCGCGCTTGAGGTGTTGCAGCCACTCGGTTTGGTAGAGGAAGTCGGTGGTGAAGTGGGGGTTGCCGAACACCAGCCAGTTCTGGCCGGTAGCGCCGGTTTCGGCCCGCTCCTCCACGAAGGCCCGGAAGGGTGCCACGCCGGTGCCCGCGCCTACCATGATGATGTCGGTGCTCGGGTCCTGGGGGAGCTTGAAGTACTCGTTGCGGTCCACCCACACCCGGGCCGCGTCGCCGATGTGTAGGTGGTCAGCCTGGAAGCTGGAGCAGGCACCGTGCTTGGCGCGGCCGTTGGCTTGGTAGCGCACTGCCCCCACAGTCAGGTGTACTTCCTCGGGGTGAGCCAACAGGGAAGAGGCAATAGAATAAGCCCGGGCCGGCAAAGGCCGCAGCACCGCCGCCAACTGCTGCCCCGACAGTTCCACCGGAAACTCCTGAAGCAAATCGGCTACGTCGCGGCCATAGAGGTAGGTAGGAAGTTGAGCTTTGTCGGCTAGAATTTCGCGCAGCTTGGGGTGGTGCGGGGCTACGGCGGCGTAGCGCTCCAGCACGTCGCGGGTGACGACGGACAGCTCCAGCCGCTCGGTCAGGGCCGTGCTCAGGTCTAGTTCCTCGGCTTCGAGGCGCACGGGGTCCGCGGCGGCCAGGCGGGCAGCGTCCAGCACTTCCTGCACTAAACCGGGGCGGTTGCGGGGCTGCACCATCAGGGCGTCGCCAGCTTCGTATTGGATGCCCGAGTCGGCCAGGGAAAACTCTAAATGGTAGGTTTCCTTGGTAGAGCCACGGCCGTTGAGCTGAATTTTCTCCAGCAGCTCAGCCTCAAAGGGGTTACGGCTGCTGTATTCCACCCGTTCCTCCAACTCCACTTCCGCGCCACCCACAAGAGCTGTCAGCGCCACCGGCTTAACCTGGGCTGACACCACGCTGGCGGCTACCGGCGCAGGAGTTACTGCAGGCAAAGTAGCAGCGGCAATCAGCCCCAGCACTTGCCCGGCCCAGCGGCGAGCTTCGGCTTCGAACTCCACGTCGCAGTCCACGCGCTCCAGCAGGCGTTTGGCACCCAACTCGGCCAGGCGCTGGTCGAACTCAAAACCCGTCTGGCAGAACTGCAGGTAGCTTTTATCACCCAGAGCCAGCACTGCGAAACGTAGGTCGGGCAGCTTGGGGGCGCGGTTGCTCAGTAAGAACTGGTGCAGCTCCTCGGCCGCAATAGGTGGGTCGCCCTCGCCCTGGGTGCTCACCACCACCAATAGCTGCTGCTCGGTTTTGAGGTCCTTGGTGGGGTAGTCGTTCATGTCGCGCACGGTGGCTACCAGGCCGCGCTGCCGGGCGGCTTCAGCCGCAATACCCGCTGCCTTCTTGCTATTGCCGGTTTGAGAGCCGTACAGAATGGTGAGGCTGGGAGCTACGGACGTGGCAATCGGGGCGGTTGCCGCTGCCGGAATAGCGGCTTCCGGAGCAGCGTCCGAGCCAGCCCGACCGTAGAGGTAGCCACTCAGCCAAAGCAGTTGGCGGTCGGTGAGGCCGGCCGTCAGCTGCTGCAGCGTGGCTTCATCAAGGCCGATGGGAAGAGTGGGGGAAGACATGAGCGGTAGTGATATTGGCTGTGGAAAAGCGGAGCAGAAATAAATCAGGCCACCTCTGCGTAGGAGGGTGGCGTTAACACGGCGAAAGCCGCCGGCGGGAGCGTAGTCGCCAGACTGGCCGGAGTAGCCAGGCGAACTACCTCGCCAATAATGATGATGGCCGGCGTCCCGATACCGGCCGCGGCGGCGCGGGCGGGCAGCTCGGCTACCGTACCGGTTACCACCCGCGCCTGGGGTAGGGTGCCGTTCTGCACGATGGCTGCCGGGGTGTCAGTCTGCCCGCAACGGCTGAACACAGCCACGATATTTTCCAGCTCGCCCAGGCCCATGAGTATCACAGTAGTAGCGCGCGACTGAGCGGCCTCGGCCACACTGCCCGACAACTCGCCGGTAGCCGTAGTGGCCGTAATCACTCGAAATCCTTCGCTCAGGCCGCGGTGCGTAACCGGAATACCCGCGCTGCCCGCCGCCGCTACCGCGCTGCTAATGCCCGGCACGTAGTCGGTGGCTAGGCCGTGGGCTTCGGCGAAGAGCATTTCCTCTCGGCCCCGCCCGAACACAAATGGGTCGCCACCTTTCAGGCGCACCACGTGGCCGTAGCGGTGGGCGTACTCCACAATCAGGGCGTTGATTTCGTCCTGCGAGTGGCTGCGCATACCGCGGCGCTTGCCCACGGGCACGCTTACAGCCGCAGGGCGTGCGTGCTGGAGCAGGGCGTGGTTGGTCAGGGCATCGTAGAGAATCACGTCGGCTTCGGCCAGCACCCGAGCCCCTTTGAGCGTGAGCAGCTCCGGGTCGCCGGGCCCGGCCCCGAGTACCGTCAGGCGTGGTAGTTTGGTTGTGGACATGGGGGTAGGGAGAAGTGAGGTGAGAGCTGGGAAAACTGCCGGTCATGTCGAGCTAGTCTAGACATGACGTTCTATTTGATGAGCAGGTACCCGTGTGCCCCCAGACTCAGATTTCTAAATAGAATAGGCCACCGGCGGACCGACGGGCAGGGTGAAGTACTCGGAGTCGGCGGCTTCCACGAGGCCGGCCGCCACGGTGTCGCCGGTCAGCTCATCGACGAGGATAAAGGAACCGGAGGCGCGGTTTTCCAGGTAGGTGTCCACGGCCAGGGGGAGGGCCGTTTTCAGGCGCACCCGCACGATGTCGTTGAGCTGGGCCGAATCGGCGGCGGCGCGGGCGAAGGTGTGCACGTTCACCTTATAGAGGATGGCCGGAATGGCCGCTTTCACCAGCGCGGAATGATGCTGCACCAGCAGCTTACGGCCGGGCCACAGGGGCTGCTCGCTCATCCAGCAAAGGGTAGCTTCCAGCTCGCGGGTGAGGGTAGGGGCCTCGGCCAGCGGCACAATGGAGTCGCCGCGGCTCACGTCCACGTCGTCGCGCAGGCGCAACACCACGGCCTGGGGCGCGGAGGCCGCATCAACTTCCTGCTGGTTTACTTCAATGGCTTCGATTTCCGACTGCAGGCCGGAGGGTAGCACCGTTACCCGGTCGCCGCGGCGGTACTGGCCGCTCTGGATCTGGCCGGCGTAGCCACGGTAATCGGGCAGCTCGGCGGTTTGGGGCCGGATGACGTACTGGACCTGGAAGCGACCCGGCGCGGCCGTTTCCGAAGCGCCGGGCACGCTTTCCAGGTGCTCCAGCAGGCTCGGGCCAGTGTACCAGGGTAGGAGCACCGACTTCTTCACCACGTTGTCGCCGTTGAGGGCGCTGAGCGGAATAGCCGTGGCTGCGGGCAGGTTGAAGTGGTTGGTCAGCTCGGCGTAGTCGGTGGCAATCTTGGCGAACACGGCTTCGTCGTAGCCTACCAGATCCATCTTGTTCACGGCCAGCACAAAGTGCCGGATGCCCAGCAGGGCGGCAATGAGCGTATGGCGGCGGGTTTGCTCAATCACGCCCTGGCGCGCATCTACCAACACAATGGCCAGGTCGGCGTTGCTGGCGCCGGTTACCATGTTACGGGTGTACTGCACGTGGCCCGGCGCATCGGTAATGATGAACTTGCGGCGGGGGGTAGTGAAATACTTGTAGGCGACATCAATGGTGATGCCCTGCTCGCGCTCAGCCCGCAAGCCATCCGTCAGCAAAGCCAAATCCACGGTGCCATTAGAGGCCTGCCGCTTTTCCAGGGCCGCCAGCACGTCCAGCGACACCGATTCGGAGTCGTAGAGTAGCCGCCCAATCAGGGTGCTTTTGCCGTCATCGACGCTGCCGCAGGTGATAAATCGAAGTAAGTCCATGTTGGTGATGAGGTGAAAGGTGATGAGGTGAAATGTGTTGTGGGATGATGGAGTAGAGGGAGGAAGCCATTGCAGGACCATTCTTTTCACCTCATTACTTCATCACCTCATCACCCCACTAGAAATACCCGTTGCGTTTGCGGTCTTCCATGCCGGCTTCCGAGATGTTGTCGTCGAGGCGGGTAGCGCCCCGCTCGCTTACTTTGGCCAGCAGCAGGTCCTGGATGATGTCTTCCACGGTGGCGGCGTCGCTTTCCACGGCGGCCGTGCATGTAGAGTCGCCGACGGTGCGGAAGCGCACCTGCCGGGTCACGATTTCATCGTCCTTATCCAGGCGCAAGTGCTCCGAAAGGCCTAGTAGCTGGCCGGTAGGTAGCACCACGCAACGGCGCTCATGACCGAAGTAGATGTCGGGCAGGGCAATGTTCTCGCGCTGGATATAGCGCCACACGTCCAGCTCCGTCCAGTTGGAAATGGGGAACACGCGCACGTTTTCGCCCTTCTGGATGCGGCCGTTGTAGATGTTCCAGAGCTCGGGGCGCTGGCGCTTAGGGTCCCACTGCCCAAACTCGTCGCGGACGGAGAAAATGCGCTCCTTAGCCCGGGCCTTTTCCTCGTCGCGGCGAGCCCCGCCGATGCAGGCATCGAACTCAAACTCCTCAATGACCTCCAGCAGCGTATAGGTTTGCAGGGGATTGCGGCTGGGAAACTTGCCGCCCGGCTCGCGCAGGCGCTGCCGCTTGATGGTATCTTCCACTTGGCGCACGATCAGCTTTTCGCCCAGGTTTTCAGCTAGCTGGTCGCGGTAGGCCAGTACCTCGGAGAAGTTGTGGCCGGTATCGACGTGCACCAGGGGAAACGGGAAGCGGCCGGGCCGGAAGGCCTTTTCCGCGAGGCGGGTCAGCACGATGGAGTCTTTGCCGCCCGAGAAGAGTAGGGCTGGGCGCTCAAACTGGCCGGCCACTTCCCGCAGGATGTGGATGGCTTCGGCTTCCAGCCGGTCGAGATAATCGAAAGAAGGGGTACTCATGTGTAGAACACGATTTAGCGCAGAAGTCAGCTAAACTGGCGGAGCTGCTGTAGAGACGAATGAGAGGTAAAAGGCCCGTGGCTAGCCTGCCGGAACGGGCTCCACCACCGGGTCGGGGCCGTTGTGATGGGCGGTGGCGTGCAGGCCGCACTCCTTGGCCGAAAGGTCTTCCCACCACCAGCGGCCGGCCCGGAAGTCCTCGCCCGGCCGAATGGCGCGGGTGCAGGGGGCACACCCGATGCTCACGAAGCCCTGCTGATGCAGGGTGTTCACCGGCACTCCGTTTTCCTGGGTGAAGGCCACGGCCTGGTCCCAGGTCCAGTCGAACAGCGGATGGATTTTAACCAGGTTATGAGCCGCGTCCCACTCCACGGGGTCCATGGTTTGGCGGTTCTGCGACTGCTCGGCGCGGATGCCCGTAACCCAGGCGGCTTTGCCGGCCAGGGCGCGGTTCAGGGGCTTCACTTTGCGGATATGGCAGCACTCCTTGCGGTTCTCCACACTCTCGTAGAAGGAGTTAGGGCCTTTGGCTAGCATCAGCTGCTCTACGCTTTCCCGCTGGGGGTAGTACACCGCAATGGGCTGCTCGTACTTCAGCAGGGTCTTGTTCCAGGTGGCGTAGGTTTCCTGGAAATTCCGGCCCGTATCGAGGGTGAAAACCTGAATGGGAAGCTGGTGGCTGAAGATTAAATGGCTGATAATCTGGTCTTCCAGGCCGAAAGAGGTCGAAAAAACGGCCTGTTCGGGGAAGCGTTCAGCCACGAGGCGCAGCCGCTCCAGGGCCGTAGCCTGGATCAGCCGGGGGCGCAGGTCGTCGAGCAAGGCGCGGACGGCCGGCGCAGCAGTTGCTGCTGACATAACAAGAAGGGGAGGGAAGCCGGCCCACAGGCGCAAACTTCAGCTGACAGGATGGCCCTACCCCGCGGTGGCAGCCAAACAAGGAGGCGCAGCCAGCAGCGGCAAGGGCGAAAAGCCGGGTGTGCGGGCAGAGTCAGCTACACAAAAAACTGTGTCAGCAGAGCTGCCAGGCGCACAAACCAGGAAAAAAAGAAGGGTGCGTTACGCCTGACAACAACACGCCATGCCCATCATAGCACAACACCCATGCTGTAGAGCAATGGTGGTGGCGGATGTGGCGGCGGAGTTAGACAAGCGGTTCACGGTACGTTGTTTTTATATGGTCAGGACTTGGCACCGTTTCGGATGGTCCGCTGGTTGCCGGCGCTTCGTCGAGCCTGTCTCTCCACGCCTCTGTATAAAAACAATCCTTTCAGGTAAAGAATTGATGGGGCAAAAGTAGCGGCCAGAATTTTATACTTCCAAATTTTATTTTTCTGGTCAACTAAAAATCCTGATTATTCGCCGTGGCTGACGCTCGTAATTACGCCATCGGCCCCAATGCTTAGGTAGATATTATCGGAGGCTGCAGGCGAGGCCTTGTACACGTACGCTGAATCAGCAGAAACGCCCAGCATTCTGCGCGACGGAGCGCCGCCCATTATTCTCATTGCCTGCTGTTTAGACATGCCCACCCGGACCAGATAGGAATTGTGCTGGTTTCTTTTCCCGGGTATATGCTCCCTGAAAATCACAACCAGTAAAAGGAAGAAAGCAATGGCTAAAATTGACCCCAGAAAATGCTTCACCGCGTTCATAGAAGATAGTATATCAGTCTGTAGAATAATAATATATAAAACAACGGCTAGTGTTTCCGTTGTTTAAGTTTGCTGAGAAAAGCAGTTGCTTCGGGGGCCGAGTTCGTCACCAGAATCAGTCCGCCGTACACCAGCGTCAGCACGGTGGAGCGCAGGAGCATGGTAAGCAGGGGCGAGCTAAGGGAGGGCATCAGCCAGCCTGCTACCCCCGCCACGGCCGCAATACCTAGTATCAGCGGGATGCGCCAGGTAAAGGGCTGCATGCGGTAGCTGTGCCACACAAACCAGGTGCGGGCCACGTTAATGCTGACTTGCGCGATGCAGGCCGCTACCGCCGCCCCCACCATGCCCAGGCGCGGAATCAACAAACCGTTGAGCAGAATAGTGAGCAGCGCCAGTGACACGTTGAAAATCAGGTCGAACCGGTAGCGTGGAGACGTTACTACCATCAGGCCATTAACGCCCGTGATGCCATCGAAGAGCTTGCTGGCCAGTAGGAGCAGCACCACCACCGTACCCTCGGCGTAGCGGGCGTTGCGCATCAGGGAGTAGATAAAGTCCAGATTCAAGGCGATGCCCAGGAACAACAGGCAGCCGATGAGGGTGTTGAGGCGGGTAGCGCGGCGGTAGAAGTCGGCCATGCGCGGGAGGTCCTGCTGCTTCCAGTAGTCGGCCAGGAGCGGAAAGGCTATTTTGTTGAGGGAGCGGGCCGGAATAGCCAAGGCCGTACTGATGTTGCCGGCCACCACGTAAATGCCGGCCGCCGCCACGCTCACCTGGGCGCCCACCATCAGGGTGTCGATGAACATAATGATGCTGCCCGACAGGCTGCCAAGCAGGGTAAAGGCGCCCATGCCCAGCATTTCGCGCAGGGGGCGCACCGTGAGCACCTGCTGCGTAGGTCGCCAGTGCAGCTCCCCGATGGCCGCCGTGTAAGCCGTCAGCAGCAAAGCAATGACGCTGTTTACGCTCACAAACCACAGCACGTAGCCTGAGAAAGACAGGTAGCCAAAGCCAAACAGGAAAGCCCCCGTCACAATCAGAACTCGCAGCAGAATATCCTGCACGAAGGACGAGAAAGCCGTGTGGTACAGCGCCTTGAGGTAGGCATCCTGCACCGAGTAAAGCATGGTAAACAAGGCCAGCACGGCACCCCAGGCGTAGTACGGCGCCAGTAGGGGCGCATCCCGCCCATACCAGGGCAGCAGCAGTGGCTCGCCCAGAAAATACAGGGCCGTGACCACTGCAAACCCCAGCAGCGGCACACCCAGCAGCAGCGGCAGAAACCCTCGGTGCCCCGACTCTGGATGGCGGAAGTAAGGGAAAAAACGGATGCCCACGCTGGCAAAGCCAAAGGCCGCAACCTGGGCGTAGAGCGTGGCTACCGACGACAGGGTGGCCGTAACCCCCAGCTGCTCGGGCTGCAGAAAGTTGGGTAGCACCAGAGCCGTACTCACGAAGCCCAGCGCCAGCCCGATGTAGGAAATAATGGTGTTGCGCAGCCCCTGCCGCTGAACGATACCCAAACGGTGAAGTGATAAATGAGTGAATGAATGAATGTTCCAGCTGTCGTTCTAAGCGAAGCGAGAGGTCTAGGTTCTCCACGCGGCGGAGTAACCCAGATTCCGACCGAAGCGAGGAATGACATTGCTAGCCCATTCGCTCACAAATTTCCCGGCCGTTGACGAAGGCCACGTTGCGGCCGCGAAGGTACTCCATGATTTCGGCGAACTGGCGGGGGCCGTTGGTTTCGTTGGCCGGGTCGAAGTTCTCGTTGTGCCAGAGCACCGTGCACACGCCCCCGAACCGCTCTATTTTCTGAAACATCGGCATCAAAGCCGGCAGGATTTCCTTGGTAGCCAGTTGGAGGTAGCGCGGGTGATGGAGGGTAGCGTCCATCACGTTGAGCGGGATTTCCAGGAATGTAGATGTCTGAATAGAGTTTTTCGGTCCTAGGGTAAAGAAAGCTGGTGCTTCTGATGGTAGCGTATAAAGCCTCATTTGCGGAGGATCAACAATAAAAGGATCAGCATTAAAATTGAAAGTATAGAACGGTAGGCAGTAGGAATTTCGGAAGCCAAAGTGCTCCGCAAACCCTAGCGTAGAGTCATGAGTGAAACCATCCATACTCAGCAAAGTGGACGTGATGCGCGGCTCCCAACTCAGGTAGTGAAACCGGATGCCGCTACATGGTACCGGAATTTTAAGCCAATCCACCTTCAACTTTCCGCCATGTGCTGCAGTACCCAGACTCGCGTGCAGGCCTACCTCTGCATCCTGAATAGCTGCGGCTATTTTTGTCCACACCTTGCGCAGTTTATAATCCGCATTCGGCGTGCCGTTGGCAGCTTTCCGGTGCTCAGGCAGAAAGAAGAACGTGCTCTTTGCGCCGTAACTGGCTACGGTTTCCTGCACCTGCCGGAGGTTGTCCCAGGCGTCAGGGGTAGTGAAATGCCGCCACAGCTGCTGCCCGAAGCTCAGGAGCCGGCCTTGGCGCAGGGCAGCTTTGGCCGGGGCTTTCCAGGCGCTGTACAGGTTGTCGATGTCGTGGGTGATGAAGGCGGCCCAGGAGGCCCCACCGGCCCAGCGGCGCGGCTGCAGCGGCTGGCCCATGACGTGCTCCACGGCAGTTTTCAGCACATCGAAGTAGTAGTTCACGACGGGCACCGTCACGAAGCTGTAGCGACTCTGCACGCTGGCCGAGTAAGGGAAGCGGCCGTGCTGGTCACGCTCCTCCGAAAAATACTCCTGCCAACCGCTGAGCAGGTAGAAAGCCGCCGAAATGATGTCGGCGTGAATCAGGGCCCGCCCGCCGGGCAGCAACTCCAGCAGCGGCTTCTGCGGCGCTAGGTCGAAGAAAACCGGAATGGACTGGCCCAGCCACTCGCGTTGGGTGGGGGCAGGGGGGTAGGGCTGCTGCTCGCTGAAAAACGACCCGGCCGCCTCCGCTACCTCCACCTGCGGCTGCAACTCGGCGTACCCGATGGACACCGTCGGCACAGCCTCGTAGGCCATGCGGAAGTGCTGAAGTACATAGGCTAGCCGGGTTTCCGTCGGAATTGGAAGCGGCGTGATGGGGAAAGGCGGGGCAGTCATCCCGGCAAAATAAGCGCTACCCAGCAACTCTGTAGCCTTCTGCGAAATCCTCTGCGTTCCTCCGCGGAAACCTACGCCTGCCCGGCCAGCCACTCCCGCAGCAACCGGATGGCTCTTTCCTGGCTGTGCCCCTCGTCGGGAGTGCCCAGGGTAGCGTTATAGTAAGTTGCGCGGTGGTACAAATCGGTGGGCTTGTGCTGCTGGTAGCGCCGCAGTAGTCTGCTGAGCTCAGGCAACGTATGAGCGCGCTCCACCAAGCCGTGGGCCACGTAGCCGTAGTAGTCCTCGGTTACACCGTGGGTGCCAAGCCGGAAGTAGATGCTGGCAAGATTGAGCAGGGTAGCCTCCAGATGGGTACTGGTGTCGGCCGCAATCAGGGCATCGTGCTCGGCCAGAAACTCAAAAACCGTTTGCTGGCGGGCATCGGAAAACTGCAGCTGCGGGTGGCGCTGGCGCAGAAAGGAAAAGTCACGGGTGTCGCCAGGGTGGGGGCGTAGGGTGAACGTTAGGTTCGGAAACTCCTGCAGCAGGTGAGCCAGGGTAGCGGCTACGGACTCTGTTTCATCGAGGGTATTGATGGCCACGGCCACGCGCTGCACGGTGGGGTTCAGGTTTTTGCGGGCCAGAAACGCATCGGCCTTAGGCATGCCCACCAGCTCCACCCGGCCTGCTACCGGGCCGCACTGCCGGTATTTGTCCAGCGCGTCCTGGCCTTCCAGCAAACTAAAATCGAAGCCCAAGGGCGGGAAGTTGGTGCTCACGCTGGCGTGCTGCACGTAGGCCGTGGGCACCCCGCAGGTGCGGGCCGCCAGCAGCAGGGCCCGGGCGTCGTCGTTGTGGTCGTTGGCGAAGATGATGGCCTGGGGGCGGTAGTGGCGCAGGGCCCGCACGTACACCTCATAGTAGCCAATGGCGTTGAAAATCAAGTCGAAGAAGCGCCAGGCTTTCCCGCCTTCCGTGCGCTTCAGGCCCTGGTACAGGGTAGGAAACTGCCCGTAATACAGCAACTTGCGCCGCAGGGAAAGGCGGTTTACTACCCCGTTGTAGCGACCAATCTGCTTGCTCTGACCGGCCACCAGCACCGCGCTAGGCAGACTTTCGCGCAGAAAGTGCAGGGAATCGTAGTTGTTCTGGCTGACCACGTACAGCCACACCTTGCCCTGCAGCTGCTCGGGGTTGCGCACCGGCCGAAACATGTTGCCCACCAGCCGCAGCCCCGCGTAGCCGGCCACCTTGGCCAGGCGCTTCCAGGGGCTGGCCGGCGAAATGGCTTCCAGCATGTGGGCTGGCAGCGAGGCAAACAGGTCGGTGAAACGCAGTTGCAGGATGTCGCGCAGGCGGGCGGTAGCGGAGTTGGGCATAGAGCACAAAAATAGCGCGCCGCTCAGGAGCAACGCGCTAGTTGAAAGCTTAGGAATTGTCAGAAGCCTACAGGGCATCCCAGGTCAGCGGGGTGCCGGCCCGTAGGTTCTGGCGGGCGGGTTTACCGAGCAGCTGGTCGTAGTAGCGCGGCGGCAGCCCGTCGCCGGGGCGCACCACGCGCAGGTTGTCCTTGGTGAATACCTCGCCGGCGGCAACGTCCTGGGCCACGTAGAGGGAGCGTTTGTAGAGGCGGCTTTTCTCCTCGGCACGCTGCACGCCGTACTGCACCTGGCCCAGGGCCTGCCAGGCACGCTCGGTTTCCGTTACGAGCTGGGCCATCTCCTCGGGCTCCAGGGAGAAAGCCGAGTCCACCCCGCCGTCCGCGCGGCGCAGGGTGACGTGCTTTTCCACCACGCAAGCACCCAAGGCCACGGCCGCTACGGCAGCGCCTACCCCCATGGTGTGGTCGGAGAGGCCCATCAGCGCATCGGGGAAGAGCTGCTGAAAGTGAGGCAGGGTACGCAGGTTGGTATTCTGGGGCGTGGCGGGGTAAGTGCTGGTGCACTTGAGCAGCACCAAGTCGCGGCAGCCGGCTTCGCGCAGCACCTGCACGGCCTCCGCCACCTCGGAGAGCTGACTGGCGCCGGTGCTCATAATCACGGGCTTGCCGGTAGCGGCTACCCGGCGCAGCAAAGGCCAGTCGGTATTCTCGAAGGAGGCAATTTTATAGGCGGGCACGTCGAGGGTTTCCAGAAAATCGACGGCGGTTTCATCGAAGGGCGAGCTGAACGCCAGCATGCCGTGCGCCCGGGCCCGGTCGAACAGGGGCTTGTGCCACTCCCAGGGCGTGTGGGCCTCCTGGTAGAGCTCGTGCAGCTCGCGGCCGTACCAGAGGGAGTTGGGGTCGTCGATGCGGTAGGCGCCGGGCAGCGTCATGGTATCGGCGGTGTAGGTCTGGAGCTTAATGGCGTGGGCTCCGGCAGCAGCCATGGCATCCACAATGGCCAGGCCGCGGTTGAGGTCCTGGTTGTGGTTGCCGCTGAGCTCAGCAATGATAAGCGGCGGCTGATCGGGGCCGATGAGGCGGGAGCCAAGAGAGAAATTCATGCTGCAAAGAAACAAAGCTGCCGCCGAAATGGGCTGCAGCTAGAGGTAGAGGTCTTGTTCCGTGGCACCCAAATGATTATGCTCGGGGGCAGCTTGCCCTAAGTCAGCTACCTGTACTTTCAAGGCCAGCTGCTGCTCAAACCCTACGATGCGTTGAATCACGCGGGCCGTAGTGTAGGCCGCCACCGCATCGAAGGCGGAAGTGCAGGCCGTAAACAGAAGAACCGTGCGCAGGCCTTCCACTCCGACCCCTTTTCCAAGGAAGGTAATAAGTAACCCTAGCAGCCCACGTAGTAAAAATAGAGCCCACCACAGCCGCAGCAGGCCATGCGAACTACCGACGCCTGTGCCCAGGCCTTGGGTTACCTGCCAGACCTCCCGCGTAATTCGGTAAGGACGATACATGCTCATGACAGGCAGGAACCACGCAATAACTGCCTGATTGTCCGCGTAATTTGTTTCGAAACCCGTAGCGGCCAGATTATAGTAAGCCCGCCGAAGCCAGCGCATAAAGACGACTATGCTCAGTATGAGCAAAATAAATTGTGTAATCGTGCCCAGCGACTGAAAGATGGAGAGTATCTCTACAGTAGTAGAGCTGAAATCTGTTTGTCGCAGGTAGGTGGCGTAGGCCATGCTAAAGGCAGCAAACGCTAGACTAAAGAGACTGAGGCCAAGAAATACCGTGTAGGCCATCTGGCCTCGTCCGGCGTTGTCACGAATCATCAACTGAAATAATAAAAGCGTAAAAGAGCTGATAAAGTAGCCTAAATTCTGGCAGCCTGCCAAAGGAAGCTTAGGGTGCTGGGGCTGTCAGTGGGCACCTGCTGAAACCCCGCCCGCTCAAAAGCCCTCACCGACGGGACATTGGCGGTCTGCACATGCCCTACCACTTGCCGCACCTGCGGGAAATGCTCCGCCAAGCGCCGCGTACCGGCCAGTAGCAGCAGTGGCGCGAGCCCCCGGCCCCGGAAGGCAGCATCCAGCAGGTAGCTCAGGGTAGCCTTTTCCCCTTCTATGGCAAACCGGATGAGCCCGGCCGGGCGGCCCGTAGCGGCATCCTGGGCCAGCAGCAGCAAGGCCTTCGGGTCTTGCAGGCGGGCTGCCAGCCACTGCTCATGGTTGGGGCGCTCCACGGGGGTAGAGTTAAAGGAGAACTGCCGCACGGCAGGCTCGTTGGTCCAGGCCAGCAGCTGATCCGAGTCGGCGGCGACTACGGGGCGTAGGTAAAACGGCGGTGGGGGCAGCTGCAGGGCCCGGAACTCCTGGCGCAGACGCACGGGCGCGAGTCCATCGAACACCTGTAGCTGCTGTCGGCGCAGGCGCTCGGCAACGCGACCGGCTTCGGGGGAGGTCAGCACATTGGCGGCTGCCGGGTAGGGTAAGGCCAGGCCCGTTTCGCGCAAGTACCGGTCGATATCCTGTTGATTATCGGCGGTGGGCAGCAAAAACAGCAGGCCCCCCCCGGCCGCCGCGTACTCGTAGCTCACGGTGCTGGCCGAGCACACGGCCGCCCCGCATTCCCGCATGAGAGCCGCCAGATCAGGGCCCGACAGGTTGCGGTGGAGCAGAAGTCGGGGTTGATCCTGGGCCCAGGCGCTCAGGCTTTCCCAACCCAGGTAGGCCCCGCCCACCACCGCGTGCACCTGCCGCACCGAGGGCAGGGCTAGCAGCTCGGCGGCTATGCGCTGGGTTTGGTGGGTTGGGTCGGCTCCGCCCAGGCACACCAGCACGGTATCGGTGGAGGCAACTTGTTCAGCCATTGGCAGCGTGCGGAAGGCCGCGCGCAAGGGGGCAAAGGCCGGACCGCTGAGCAAGCGGGCGCCGGGTTGGCGCAGCTCGTAGTCGCGGAGGGTGAGGCCGCCGGCGGGGTTAAGGATTAGGTCGGCGGCAAGGGGGTAGGCGTGCAGATCATCGAGGTACACCAGCCGCGCCACGGCCCCGCGCACCGTGTTCTGATAGTCGTAGCGAAAATCGTAGCCATCGAGCACCAGCAGGTCGGTGGGGCGCAGGACGTGGCGCACCAGCCAGGCCGCTTCCTCGGCCAGAGGTTGCGCTGGCAGATCCCGCACCGCGAGGCCGGCCCCCCGGAGCTGCTCTACCAACGCCGCATCCGGCTCCCGAATCAGAAAGAGCAGCTCCGCGAAGTCCGGCTGCAGAATTTCCGCCAGGGCCAGCAGCCGCATCACATGGCCCAGCCCAATGCGGGAGTTGCCATCGGCCCGCAGCACGAGGCGGGGGGTAGGGTTGCGGACGGGAGCAGGGGTAGGCGCGGGCGTTTGCATGGCCCGAAAGTAGCCACCTGCGCCCGATACCCCGGCAGCGGCCTAGATTTTCTTCTGCTCTACGTGGGCGTTCAGCGCCACCAACTCGGGGTGAGCATCCAGCAGCTGAATGAGCTCATCCCCCGATAAGTCAGCCGCTCCGTAGTTCTCAATCAGCGTCTTTATCAAGGTAAAATCGTCGGGCGTATCTACCGTGAGGCGGTAGGCGCTGCGGTCCTCAGGGCGGCGAACGTGGCGGAACTCCACGCGGCCAGAGCGGTTTTGGTTGATGTACGGGGTAACGTGTTCCCGGTCGGCGGGCAGGGTAGCGCGTTGGTGCGCTTCTTCCAACAGTTCCCGCGAGAATACTTCGTAGTCGAAACCGCGGGGGTAGCTGCGCTTCAGCACGTTGGAGAGGTAGAGACGCGGATTATCGACCCTCAGATACTCCTGCACCGCCGACTGGATCAGCCTTCCATCCAGCAGCGGACAGTCGGAGGTGACGCGCACGATGACGTCCAGGTCGTGCTCCTGGGCGCATTGCTGAAAGCGAGCCAGCACGTCGTCTTCGGAGCCGCGCGTGTAGGGTAGGTGGTGCGCCTCGGCATAGGCGGCCAGGGCATCGTCGGGGTCATTGGCCGTGATGGCCAGGTGCAAGGGCAGCTTACTCCACGCGAGCCGCTCCACATGGTAGTCTAGCAAAGGGCGACCGGCAGCCAGGTGAAGCACTTTACCGGGCAGCCGGGTACTGGTCATGCGGGCTTGGGAAATAATACCGACGTTGGTCAAGGAGACGGGGGTAGGAAGGTAAGAAGTGTCTTGCCCGTCGAAGGGCGTATTTATACCAGAACGGCTCTGCGGACCTCTGCGCCCTCTGCGGGCTAAAATGGTCTGAACGACTTATCCAACAAACTCCCGGATGCAGTCAATCACGTACAGCTGCTCCTCGTCGGAGAGGCTAGGGAACAGCGGAATGCTGAGGCAGTGGGCGTAGTAGGTTTCGGCCAGGGGGAAGTCGCCGGGTTGCCAGCCTAGTTGCTGGTAGTAGGGCATGGTGTGCACCGGAATGTAGTGCACCTGCGCAAAAATCTGCTTTTCCCGCAGGAAGTCATAAAGTCCTTTGCGGTCGGCTGCCTGAATGACGTAGAGGTGGTAAGCATGCCCGGCAGCCGGCGCCAGAAGCTGCACGCCGGGCGTGTCGGCAAAGGCGGCATCGTAGCGGGCGGCCAGCTCGCGGCGGCGCTGCAGACCTTCTTCGGCGCGAGTAAGCTGGCTGATGCCCAGGGCGCAGAGCATATCGGGCATGCGGTAGTTGTAGCCCAGCTCCTGCATTTCCATGTACCAGCCGCCATCAGAGGGGCGCTGCAATTGCGCGGGCTCCTTCGTGATGCCGTGGGTGCGCAGGCGTAGCAGGTGCTCGTAAAGGTCTTGCCGGTTGGTGGTAATCATGCCGCCCTCGCCGGTGGCAATGTGCTTGACGGGGTGGAAGCTGAAAATGGCTAAGTCGGCAAACTGCCCATTGCCGCAGCGCTGCTCCCTACCCCCCTTATCCAGGAAAAACCCGCCGGGCGCGTGGCAGGCGTCCTCGATTATCCAGAGGCCAAACTCGTCGGCTAGCTGGCGAGCTTCCTCCAGGTTCACGGGCAGGCCCGCGAAGTCCACCGGAATCAGGCCGTGGAAGTAGCCTTTGGGCTGACTCTCCAGCAGGCGGCGAACGGCCTTCAGGTCGATGAGGGCGGTAGTGGGGTCGATGTCGGCGAAGTGCACCTCGCCGCCGCAGTAGCGCACGCAGTTAGCCGAGGCCGAGAAAGTAATGGGAGTTGTAATAACGCGCTGGCCCGGCTGCACGCCCAGCGCCAGGGCGCACAGGTGTAGGGCGGCCGTGCCGTTGGCAACGGCTACGGCGTATTTGACTCCCACGTAGGCGGCAAACTTCTGCTCAAACTCCGCCACTTTGGGGCCCTGGGTGAGGTAGTCGGAATACAGGGTTTCCGTTACGGCCTGCACATCCTCGGGGGTAATTTGCTGGCGGCCGTAGGCGATGGGGCGGGTAGGGGAGAAAGCAGGTGCAGACATAGTAGATCAAAGGTAGCTGGTGCGGTAACAACTCGAAAAGCAAAAAAGGCCGCTTTCTGACGAAAACAGCCTTTTCTTTTATAAAACCAGCGTGATGCTACACCGTGAAATCGGCATCTACGTGCAGACGGATTTCCTCCCGGATCTGCTCAGCGTCCATCCACTCGGTGTTGTTGCTGGAGTCGTAGTGGAAACCGGCTTCCACGCGGCGGCCCCCGAAGTGCTTGATGAAGTCATCCACGTCCCAGCGCGGAGTGAAGGGTAGGATAACGTAGTACTTATCCAACTCCACAGTGCTCAGGGCGTCGGTTTCGGTAATCATTTCCTCGTGCAGCTTCTCGCCCGGCCGGATGCCCACAATTTCCTGGCGGCAGTCGGGGCCGATGGCTTTGGCTACCTCTGTAATCTTATAGCTCGGAATCTTGGGCACGAAAATCTCCCCGCCCCAGCTGTGCTCCAAGGCATACAGCACCAGGTCCACGCCTTCCTCCAGGGAAATATTAAAGCGCGTCATGTCGGGGTGGGTGATGGGCAGCACGCCGGTGTGGCGGCGCTGCAGAAAAAACGGCACCACTGAGCCGCGCGAGCCGATTACGTTGCCGTAGCGCACCACCGAGAAACGCAGGTCGCGGCTGCCTTTCATGTTGTTGGCGGCCACAAACAGCTTATCGGAGCAAAGTTTGGTAGCGCCGTAGAGGTTGATGGGCGCTGCAGCTTTATCGGTGCTCAGGGCTACCACGTCCTTCACCCCACAGTCGAGGGCCGCGTTAATCACGTTTTCGGCCCCGAAGATGTTGGTTTTGATGCACTCCATGGGGTTGTACTCGGCAGCCGGCACCTGCTTGAGGGCGGCGGCGTGCACAATCACATCAATGCCCTCGCAGGCTCGCTTGAGTCGCTCCCCATCGCGCACATCCCCAATGAAGTAGCGAATGGCGGGGTACTTGGAGTGGGGAAAAATCTGCGACATTTCGAACTGCTTCAGCTCGTCGCGTGAGTACACCACCAGGCGCTTCACCTGAGGGTATTTCTCGAAAACGGTCTGCACGAACTGCTTGCCGAACGAACCGGTGCCGCCGGTTACCAGAATGGATTTATGATTGAGGTCGAGGGCCATTGGGAGTGATGAGGGGAGGCGGAAAACAGGTGAAACGTCACCCAAACCGGACCTCCCGGGCTAAGGCAGGCAAAAATAGACATTCCGCAGTCAGTTACCAGTTGCGAGTTATAGGTTGCCTGTTTCTTTGAGCGCCGGGCAGAGAAACCAACCAGGGCCAAGGGTTGGTTCTTCCTCCGTAGCTTTGGGGACTGATTGATGCAGAATGGAGTTGAATAATTTCAGGTTGAATGACTGCACAGATCCTGCTCAATCAGCAACGCATAGCACATGACACTGGCAACCGGCAACTCGCAACTGGTAACTGACAACCCAATAAAGGTCATCATCTGGGACCTGGACGATACATTCTGGAACGGCACGCTCTCCGAAGGTGCGGTGGAGGCGCTGGAAGATAATCTGCAGTTGGTGCGCGACACAGCGGCCCGCGGCATCGTGCATACCATTGTCAGTAAGAACGATTTTGCGCCGGCCGAAGCCAAGCTGGTTGAGCTGGGCATCCGCGACCTGTTCGTGTTTCCGCAAATTAGCTGGCAGCCGAAAGGCCCTATTATCAAGCAACTACTGGAGCAGATGCAGCTGCGGGCCCCCAATGCCCTGTTTCTGGATGACAACTCCATGAACCGGGCCGAAGCCCAGTACTACAACCCCGAGCTACAGGTAGCCGACCCCGCCGATCTGCCCGCCCTGGCCCCGCAACTGCGCGCCAGCGGCAAGCCTGACCCCACGTTTTCGCGCCTGGAGCAGTACCGGTTGCTGGAGCGCCAGCAGCAGGCCCGCGCCGCCTACGACGACAACCTGGCTTTCCTGCGCGACGCCCAGGTACGCATCGAGTTCCGCGAAGGAGTGGGGGTAGGCCCCGATCTGGACCGCATCGAGGAGCTGATTAACCGTTCCAATCAGCTCAACTTCACCAAGTGCCGCGTTACTAAAGACGAGTTGCAGGCCAGCTTCGCGGATGCCACCCGCCGTTGGGGTACTGTGCGGGTGCGCGACCGGTTCGGGGATTATGGGCTGGTAGGGATTTACTGCCTGAACACGACCACCCAGCAACTGGAACAGCTGGTGTTTTCCTGCCGGATTCTGCATCTGGGCGTGGAGCAGTTTACCTACGCCCACCTCGGTTTTCCGGCTTTGGAGGTACAGGGCGAGGTAGCTACTACCCTTAACACCACGGACAAACCCGACTGGATTACCATTGAAACCAAAACTCCGGTTGCGGCGGCCTCCGCTCCGGCCGGGGAGCAGCTGCGGGTGCTGCTGAAAGGCGGCTGCGACCTGGGCCAGCTCACGCCCTTCCTGCAGGCGTTTGATTTGGCGGTGGTCGAAGAATTCAACTACAACAACGAGCACCAGATTCCCGTCCACCTGGAGCATACGGCCCTATTACGCGCCGGGCGTGAGTGGCCTGCCGCCGAGCAGCAGCGCCTGGCCGCCGCGCTACCCTTCCTAGGCCGCGAAGCCTTCGACACGCAGCTTTGGAGCGGCAAATACGACGTGCTGGTGTACAGCCCCCTCATGGATTACACCCAGGAGTTGTACCGCGAAAAAGCCACCGGCCGCGAAGTTCCTTTCGGGGGCTACCAGAACCTGACGGCCGTGGACCCTGCCACGCAGGCTGCAAAGTACACCCAGCGCCGCTTCCAGGGAATGGACGAAGCATTTCTGCGCCGTTTCCAACAGGAATATGAGCTAGTAGGTCAGATTTCGCCCGAGCAATTCACGGAAAACCTGCGGTGGTTGCGGGCTCAGGTGCCGGTTCAGGTGCCCATCTTCCTGCTGAACGGAGCCGAAATAGAGGTGCCCGGCTCGGGCGAAACCGGCGCCAAAGAGAGGCACCACCTAATGAACCAGGCTCTGATGGATTTTGCGGCTTCCGCCGAAAACTGCCAGGTAGTAGATGTGCGCGACTTCGTGCAGACGCCCGCCGACGTGACCAACAACCTCCGCCACTATCACCGCCAGCACTACCGCACCCTGGCCCAGCGCCTAGCCGCCGCCATCGGCCAGTGGCACGGCCACCATCTAGACCATTCCACTTGGACCGACCTGAAAGCCCGCGCCGCCAGCCTAGTACCAAGTAAGCTGCGCGGCTTGTTTAAGTAAAGTGATAAGGTGATGGGGTGACAAGTGATAGGTTACAAACAGAACGTCATTCCGAGCTTGTCGAGGAATCTCGCGTGGGCAACCTCACCCCCCGGCTCCCTCTCCTCAGAGAGGGAGATTGAATAGTCCTGCAACGTCAGCACGCGGGATGCTTTGGCTGCGCCTCTGCATGACAGACGATTCACCTACCACTCTTCACTTCCAACCATTTACCTGTCACTGGTCACCTCATCACCTACCCTCACCAATTTCGCCAGCCGCTCGGTAAGGGCACGGCGGGAGTAGGCGGTGGCGCGGCCAGCGGGCAGATCAAGGTTGGGGTTGGTGCGCCACTGCGCGGCTAATGCTTCCAAATGCGCCAGCATGGTTTCGTAGTCGGCGTAGGGTAGGGCTTGGCCGGCGCCGCACTCGCGCAGGAGCAGGTCGGCATCAGAGCCAGTGGGGCCCACGCACAGAATGGGTTTGCCAGCGGCCAGGTACTCAAACACCTTGCCCGGCAGAATGCCTAGGTTATTGGCTACGTCCGGAATGGCCATCAGCAGCACCGTGCTGCGGAGCAGGTAGCCTACCGATTCATCGTGCGGTACGAAGGGAATAAACTCTGTCTGTTCACCAAGCCCCGCTGCCACTACCTGCTGCCGCAATCCGTCGGATACTTTCCCCACAAAGCGCAGGCGCAGTGGCACCTCGGGGTGGCGGCGGGCGCACTCGGCGCAGGCGGCCAGCAGCTGCTCAATGTGGTAGGTTTCGGAGATGGTGCCGGTGTGGGTGATGAGCAACGCATCCGGGGGCGGCGCGCTTACCGCCCGGAAATCGTCCTCATCGTAGCCGTTGGGCACTACCTGAATCTTGTCGGCCGCAATATGCGCTGACTTACCCAGGAACAACCGCTTGGTGTGGGGGCTGGTTACCAGCACGGCGTCGGCCTGCTCCAGCACCTGGCGCTCGTAGTGGGCATCGAGCCAGCGGGCCAGCGGGGTGTGGTTCAGTTCTTTATAGTAGTAAATATCGGTCCAGGGGTCGCGCATGTCGGCCAGCCAGCGCAGGCCGAAGCGCCACTTTAGCTCCAGGCCAATCAGTTGGGTAGAGTGGGGTGGGGAAGACGTCAGCACGGCGTCAAACTCCTCGCCGGCCGCCACCAGGTCGGCCACAGCCTGCAGGGCGTAACGGTTCCAGCCCCGGCGGGCATCCGGAATAAACAGGTTGCCGCGCACAAACTTGAAAACGCGCTGCACAAAGCTGGTTTTGCTTTCGCCCACGAATCCTCCGTAAGGAACTTGCTTGCCCGTCAGGCGTTTATAACTGTCGAAGGGCTCGAAGGTGTTGGTGCGAATCACGCGCACCTGCGGTGGCACGTCGGCGGCCAGCGAGTGGTCGAGGACGGGGTAGGCGCCTTGGCTGGGGTCCACGGTTATCACCGTCGGCTCCACCCCGAACTGGGGCAGGTGCTTCACAAACTTCAGGCTGCGCTGCACGCCAGCTCCGCCGGAAGGCGGCCAGTAGTACGTAAGAACAAGCAAGCGAAGCGGGCGAGCAGCAGACACGGACACGAAGCAGGTGGTAGCAATGAAACCGCGAAGGTAAGCACCTGCGGCCTTTCGGGGTTTTCTGGTTACTTTTGGAGGCTGAACCACCGACGCCTCCCGGCGTTCCGACGCCGCGCTTGCGCAGCACGAGTATACTTCAGCGAAATCAGGAAAATCAGCGCAAATCTGCGACTCCATGTTCGATAACCTTAGTACCAAACTAGACCGCGCCTTTAAAACCCTTAAAGGCCAGGGCAGCATCACCGAAATCAACGTTGCCTCCACCGTAAAGGAGATTCGCCGGGCCCTCGTGGACGCCGACGTAAACTATAAGGTAGCCAAGGAGGTAACCGATAAAATCAAGGACGAGGCCATGGGCCGCGACGTGCTGATCAGCGTGTCGCCGGGCCAGTTGATGACCAAAATCGTCTATGATGAGCTGACCCAGCTGATGGGCGGCGAAAAGCAAGACATTGTAATTAAAGGCGAGCCGGCCGTGGTGCTGCTCTCGGGTCTGCAGGGCTCGGGTAAGACCACATTTGCTGGTAAACTGGCCAGCCACATCAAGAAGCAGGGCCGCAACGTGCTGCTGGTGGCTTGCGACGTGTACCGCCCTGCCGCTATCGACCAGCTGAAAGTGCTGGGCGAGCAGATTGGCGTAGAAGTGTACTCAGAGCCGGAAAACAAGAACCCGGTTGAGATTTCGCAGAACGCCATCGAGTTTGCCCGTAAGAACAACAAGAAGGTTGTCATCATCGACACCGCCGGCCGCCTGGCCGTGGACGAGCAGATGATGAAGGAGATTGAGGCCGTAAAGCGCGCCATCAATCCTTCGGAAACGCTGTTCGTGGTGGACTCCATGACGGGTCAGGACGCCGTAAACACGGCCAAGACCTTCAACGACCGCCTGAATTTTGACGGGGTAGTACTCACCAAGCTTGATGGTGACTCGCGTGGTGGTGCCGCGCTGAGCATCCGGGCCGTGGTAGAGAAACCCATCAAGTTCATCTCGACGGGTGAGAAGATGGAAGCCCTCGACCTGTTCTACCCCGACCGCATGGCCCAGCGCATCCTGGGCATGGGCGACGTGATTTCGCTGGTAGAGCGTGCCCAGCAGCAGTTCGATGAGGAAGAGGCCAAGCGCATCAACCAGAAGATCCGCAAAAACCAGTTCAACTTCGATGACTTCCTCTCTCAGCTGGAGCAGATCAAGAAGATGGGCAACCTGAAGGATCTGGTAGGCATGATTCCGGGCATGGGCAAGGCCCTGAAGGACGTGGAAATCGACGATGACGCCTTCAAGCCGATTGAAGCCATCATCAAGAGCATGACGCCCAAGGAGCGCGCCCAGCCCGAGCTGTTGAACGGCTCCCGCCGCCGCCGCCTGGCCAAAGGTTCGGGTACTGATATTCAGCAGGTAAACAACCTGATGAAGCAGTTCGAGGACATGCGCAAAGTAATGCGCACCATGAACAAGATGAGCCAGACCAAAGGCGGTATGCAGCAAATGGCCCGGATGATGGGCATGAAAGGCCCGCTTCGCTAAACCGGAAGGGAGCCCCCCAGCCTCCAAATCCACCTGAATCAGAAAGCCCGAACGCTCCAGCGTTCGGGCTTTCCGGGTTTCTACGGGGTAGCAGCTACCTTACCTCTCAATCAGAACTTTAAGGGGCGTGGCTACTACCTCGCCGGTTGAACTCAAGGCCCGGAGGAAATACATTCCTGGCGCTAAACTTTGAACATTGAGCTGGGTTTGCTGCTGAAACTGCGCCCGTAATACTACCCGTCCGTTGCGGTCCAGCATCTGCAGGTCGATGCGTTGCTGCGGATCGGGGTAGGAAACAGTGAGGAAGTCGCGCGTGGGAACGGGGGAGGCCGTTAGCGTGGCGGCCGTAGCTGCGGTGGCTACCTGTACTACGGAGGAGTACTCGGTGGTACCATTCAGGTCCTGCTGTTGCAGGCGGTAATAGCCCGGGCCGGCCGGAGCGGTGTGGTCAGTGAACTGGTAGGTAGTAGTCTGGGCACTGGTGCCCTGGCCTTTTACAAACCCGATATCCTGGAACGTGCGGCCTCCATCGTGGCTACGCTGCACCGCGAAGCCCCGGTTTTGTAGCTCCGCCGCAGTTTGCCAGCTTAGCTCTACCGCAGTAGAGGTGCTACCCTGCCGGCGGGCGCTAAAGGAAGTAAGGGTTACCGGCAGCGGGCCGCCGAGCGGTTGTACCGTAACGGCCGAGGCCTGCGTCAGTTCAACCACTAGCTGGCTCGTTGCCGGATTGTAGGAGCTGCGCGCAACGCCCGGTCCGGTAGCGGCTACCGCCCCCGAGCCTGCACGTAGGGTAAGGGTCGTAGGTCGGCTGACATACACGGTGAACTGATTGCCGGGCAGCTGCTGCCAGCTGATGGTAGCCCGGCGCGAGGACTGCAGCACTACCTCCGAGCCGTAGCGCAGTTCGGTGCCCTCATCCAGAAAAGCCTGAACAGGAGTTCCTCCCTCGTTTAGAGAAAGGAACGTCAGCAGCGCATCGGAGCTGACGGGGCGGTCCGGTCCGGGGCTGGTGGTCAGCATGGTGTCGGTTTGGGTGAAAGCCATGTCCCGGAAGCCATCGGTGGAGGTTGTCAGTCCGGCCGTGGCGGGGGTGCTGGTGGTGGTTATCTGGGCGGGGGGAGTGGTGGCGGCGCTGGGATAAAGAGCGGCCAGAAACTGCGTTTGGGCCGCCCCGTTTTGCTCTACCAGCAGGGTCGTGTGATTTTCAGTGGTGTTATAAACCAGCTCGTGGGCTCCGGTTGCGGTACGGTAAGCCGCCGTGGTGCCCGGCGTTGCAACGTGGGCCAGCAGACGGGCACCATTCTTCTCCCAGGTGCCTTCCTGCTGCGCTAGATTATCCCGGAAAACACCCGTCTGCTCGGTGCCGCCGGCCAGTCCGTAGCCGTGCAGCTGCCAGGTGTAGCGCCGCGGCCCCGCCGACTGCACGAAGTCGGCCAGCAGGTAGTAGCGGCCCCGCACGAACAGCACTTTGCGGGTAACGGAGGCATTTTGGTAGGTAGTGCGCGCTTCGCCGAAGGCCAGGCCACCCGACTCGAAAGCGCGCGGCAATGTGGCATTGGCCTCGTTGGCCGCTCCGGCGTTGCCGATGGCCGGACCGGCGCCATCTACCAGCACCATGTTGTGGTTACTGGCCTGACCTACCTCTGCCCGGCGGTTATAGCTCAGGTAGCCAGCATCAAGGGCCAGTAGCTGGCCTTGAGCGTGGAGAATAAAGCTGGTAGCATCGGCCTGGTTGTGGCCGCCGGAGTTGGCTTGCACCGCGCCGCCTTTGCCATACAAGTGCAGGTAGGTGGCTACGGAATCGGGGCCGGCCTGCAGCACCAGGTTGCCGCTTTGGGGCAGGTAGGTGAGGGTAGGGCGGATCCGGGGAGCCGGGGTTATCTGCGCGGCCAGGTAAGCCGCTCGCATGTCCACCGTCGCATCGCGGAGCTGGGCATTCAGGGAATTTAGCTGCCCACCCGACAGGTGTTGCAGATGCAGGGGCACCACATAGCGGCTTTTGCCGGTGAGGGCCAGCTCCGGCATGCCCATGTCCACGTACGAGTCTTCCAAGGCCGGAAAACGGCCATCTGGCATCAGAATGGCGGTTATCCAGTCGTAGAGCTGGTCGTAGCGAGGGTCGTAAAAAGGGTTGCGGATGCTGCGTGTGGTTCCGTTGTAGGTGCAAGTGAAACCAGTATCCGGCGCGAAATTTCCCAGAGCCCGAAAGAACGGCAGGCAGTTCAGAAAAGCATACTTAAAGTAGTACGGGCCTTCGGCGTAGCCTGCTACCGCTGCCGGGTCCGACTGGCGCTGGGCATCGGCCCACAGCACGTTATCAATGTGGTAGAGGCCGGAGTTGAACCAGTTTGCCGGCTGCAGGTTGGCGTCGGTGCTGGTGGCGTCGTTGAGTACTACGGCCGCCATACCCAGCGCGGCCGCTGTCATCAGGGTATGGTTGTTCTTGATCTGGCGGAAGAAGTACACGCCTAGAAAAGCCCGGTTCGATTCCCGGTACAGATTCCCCGCAAACTGCTGCAGATTGGTCCGGCTCTTCAGCAAAGCTGGTTCTGCTACCCCTGCTCCCCGCAGCAAGTCGTAGGCAATCAGATAATCAATGAGTTCCTTAGAGCGCCACTGCCACTCGGTATAAGTAGTGCCCGAGAAGCTGGCGAATGGCTCTACGGCTGGGTTCAGACTTTCCAGCGCTTCTATTGCCTGTTGCTGGTACAAAGCACGCTCAGGCGCAGGCAAAGCGGTGAGGGTAGAGCCGGTGGGCTTGCGGTCCATCAGCAGCACAAAAGCCGCGTTCTTGGCGAAGGTGGCCCTGCTGCGGCGCTCATCAGCGGTAGTGTTGCTGCTGGTGGGGCCGCTGCCAATGCTGGTGTACAAGCTGGCGTACAGCGGCTGGTTCTGCGGGGCGGCCAGAAACCCGCGGCTGCCCGGTATGGCGGCTGGTGTAAGTAGGGTACGGGGGTAGGCGGCCGTGGCCCCGGGTGGATTCCAGCTGCCCGTTTGGGCTGGGGCTGAAGTTGCTAAAAACCAAAGAAAAAAGACAGACAGTAAAAGCTTTTTACTCAAAGCGTATATTATTTTAGTTATATATTACTCTTGGGCTGGTTTGACGTATGATGCGTTAATAATCCGAGCGCAAAAAGAGTTTCATTCTATTTTATATGCTCCTGTGACTTAAAAAGGAAGTAAAAGCAAAACCCCGTCCTATTCCAGGAATAGGACGGGGTTTTGCTGATGTGGGATGAACAGGCTAAAGTCTATAAATAAAGTTTAATAATCGGTGCGGCCCTCGTGCTGCTCCCAGGCCCGGAACCCGGCCCCTGCTTCGTCGCGCAGTAATTCCACCATTGGGATGTGGCGGGCGCTTAGCGGCTTCTCTAATTCTTCGTAAATAAATTGGTCGTCGAAGCCAATAGCGGCGGCATCCTGCTTGGTGTTGCCGTAGAACACGCGGCGCGGGCGGGCCCAATAAATTGCTCCCAGGCACATGGGGCACGGCTCGCAACTGGTGTACAGGTCGCAGTCGTCGAGCTGAAAAGTACCAAGCGTTGCACAGGCTTTGCGAATAGCATCTACCTCGGCGTGGCAGGTAGGATCGTGGGTGCTGGTAACCTGGTTGAAGCCCCGGGCAATAATTTGTCCGTCCTTGACGACCACGGCCCCAAAAGGCCCGCCGTAGCCAGCTTGCATTTTTTCAATGGATAAGCGAATTGCTTCGCGCATAAAGTCGGGGTTGGGCGCTTCCATACGGGTAGGAGTCAGGGAGTGAAGAAAGAAGAACGGGCCGAACAAACCGGCCAAAAACTGCGCAAAATACGGTATTCAGCTCTTTTCGTCACCGGGTTACCAGCCCACGCGGAAACAAGCTACCCAGCATGCGCCGCAAGTCGCTTCGACCAAGCAGCTTCGGCTCGCTACTTTTTTTGTATCCCCATGCAACCCCAAGGCCCCACTTCCGACTCTATATCGTGTAGACACTATGAATGCTGTTCTTCGCACAAATGATCAGACAGGGTTAATGCAATTTGGCCCGGTATTTGATCATCTGTAAAACGAAAGAATAGTTTTTTAGGTGTTTTGGTTGTGGAAAAGGGGGCGGCTACTAGTCGCCCTTTTTTTATTGCTGATAATCACAGCATTGTCTATACACACTGAGGGTGCTTTAGGCTTAGTGTGTACCGCATCTTAAAAGTGTAGCCCGGTAAGCGCAAAAAACCACCCCGTAGCGCAGGGGCTTCCGGGGTGGTAGGGTGTTTTTCTTTTTACACTACTACGCGCAATTCATAGCTAGCAGGAGCATCAGCGGGCGTAGTACTGAAAGCACCTACCCGGCTAGGGCCGTAACCTAGGTTTACTTTAATCCATTCATCGTGCACTGGAAGCAGCGTAATTATTTCCTGGCGCAGCTGGTCAAGCTCGTCGCGCAGGTGCTGGAGGCTGAGGCGTATTTCTTCGTGCGACTGGTCGTAGCTGCCGGCGGCCGAGCGTTGCTCGTAGTCGATGGGGGTAGGAGCGGGCTGGTTCCGGTGCGTGAGGTCGGTAGCTTTTACTTCGGCCCGTTGCAGCTCCTTTTCGGTTTGCAGGTACGCCTGTAGCTTATCTGCCAGCGGCTGCAGGGCCGGGTCGAGGTAGTCGAGATTGGTTGACATGAGTGGAAAGCGAAGAGAGTGGTTGCTGAGCTTCACAACGCAGCCGCCGCCGGAAAGGATGCACGCAGCCGGGCGGGTGCCCGGCCCTTTCAGGCGGCGGAAGAGGTAGGCGGGCGGTTGCGCTGGCACTTCTCGCCGCAATACTTCACCTCGTCCCAGCAGGCGCGCCACTTTTTACGGTACTCAAACGGGCGTCCGCAGGTCAGGCATAATTTCGTGGGCAAATTGCCCTTAACCAGGCGTTTAGGCAGGCTAGAAGACGGCATGGAGGAACAGCAGGAGTAGGGTTCTGTAACGAGTTCAGGACGGGGAAGTTCGCGGCCGGCATCAGCGGGCCGGGCCGCGCCGCGTATCTTTGCCGTTATGTCGATGTCACCTACTGCTACCCCTACCCCCGACCCCATAGGCCAGGCGCTGCTTGCATATCAGCAAGGCCACCTGAGTGCCACCATAGCCGTGCACAGCTCCGTGGCCGATGAAGAGGTACTGCCCGCCGCGTACTTCTTCCGCTCCCTCTGGGAAATGCCCGAAATGGAGCGCACGGCGCTGGAAGAGTGCCGCGGCCGGGTACTTGACCTGGGCGCCGGGGCCGGCTGCCATGCTCTGGAGCTGCAGCAGCGTGGATTCGCCGTGAAGGCTGTGGATGTTTCGGCGGGTGCCGTGCAGGTAATGCAGCAGCGCGGCGTACAGGAAGTGGCCCGCCACGATATTTTCGATGCGGCGCTTGCCCAGGGCGAAAAGTTCGATACCATTCTTATGCTTATGAACGGCATCGGGCTGGTGGGTACGCTGGACGGCCTGGAGCGCTTTCTGGTCCATGCCAAGCACCTGCTGACGCCCGGCGGCCAGATTCTGGCTACCTCCTCCGACATCAGCTACCTCTACGAAGACGAGGAAGGGGCCTTGGTGTTTGATCTGAACGCGCCCTATTACGGCGAGGTAGAGTACACCATGCAGTACGCCAACGAAACCGGCCCGGCTTTCCACTGGATTTTCACCGACCCGGCCTTGCTGCAGGACTACGCCGAAGCCGCCGGCTATGAGGTGGAGTTTCTGGAGGAAGACGACCAGCAGCAGTACCTCGTTCGGCTGACAGTGCGCTAAATCACGGGCTGTTTACTGGTGCGGGCGGCTGCTTGGCAGGCGCCCCGGCGGGGCGGCCTACCACTTATATTTCCTTTCGTATGTCTGCTGTTTTTGAACGTATGTACACCGTGCGCTGGGCCGATATGGACCCTAATGGGCACATGCGCCACTCGGCCTACGCCGATTATGCCGCTCAGCACCGCATTGAGTACCTGGCCCAGCATGGCTTCACGCTGCAGCGCTTCGCGCAGCTGAGCCTTGGACCCATTTTGTTTCGGGAGGATACCCGCTTCCTGAAGGAGCTGCACCTTAACGAAGCGCTGCGCGTAACCGGGGAGCTTTCGGGCCTGAGTGAAGACGGCTCCCGGTGGAACATCATCCATACCCTGCACAAGGCTGATGGCCGCCCGGCCGCCACTGTAGCCGTGGAAGGCGCCTGGCTTGATCTGCGGGCCCGCAAACTGGTGGTGCCGCCCGCCGAAATCACGGCCCTGATGCAGGAACTGCCCCGGCACGAGTCGTACGCTGCTATTGTTCGCAAGCCCAGCTAGCAGCCCATAAGCTGCCATCTGCCGGCGCCTACCGGACCCTGAACCCCTGGCGGTTTGGGCTCTGGTAGGCGCCGGCTCGCGTTAGTTAGCCTAGGCCACGGCTTTTGCAATGCGTTCTACCTGCTTCTGGTGGTGAAGCACGTGGTCGAGCATGAAGTCCAGGGTCTGGTAGATGGTGAGCATACCGGAGCGGGGATGCTTAAAGATGGCGCGGTCGAGGAGGTTGCCGGGATACTCATTGAGCAGGCGCTCCAAGCGGCGGCGGACGGCTTCCCACTCGGCCTGCAGCTCCGGGAGCGGCGGAATAGTTGCGGGCGTAAGCTGGGTGAGCTGAGCAGGCGCCTTAAAGCGCGTAAATGGCAGCCGCAGCAGCGCGCGCAGCAGCCACGATTTCAGGATGGAGCCTACCCCGGCTTTGGCCAGCGCATCGGCCTGCAACAGCTTCTTCTCCATGTACTGGCCAATACCTGTTTCGGCTACCACCAGGTGCTGCACTACCTGCACGGCCGACCACTGCCCCGGACCTGGTGCTTGCCGGGCCTTGTCGCCTAGTGCGGCAACCGACTGAAGTAAGCGGGTGGTGGCGTGTTCGAGCTGCTCGAAGCGGAGGTGTAACCGATGATTCATAAGGGGAGAGAACAAGCGTAGCTTTGGGCAAAAGGTACATAAAAATTCTGCCCCTCCTGTTCTGCTTCTTGGCGGGGGCGCCGACCTTCTTCGTCAGAATCCGGCCTGTTCGGGAGGCTACGCTATTTGCCTACCCCCCGAGGCAGCCCAAACCCTGAGGCCCGGGCCGGAAGCCGAGGTCGGGCAGGGCCAGAAGAGTGGCAGGAACACAAAAAAGCCCGCTGTAAGCGGGCTTTTTTGTGTTATAACCAAAAGGCAACCGGGGATGCCGGAGCCTGGATTAGCGGTTTACGTAGAGTACTTCTTTTACTGCTTTCACCGTGCGCTCCACATTCGGGAGAGCAGCATCAATGAGGGTAGGGGCGTAGGGCAGCGGCACGTCCATGTTGGTGATGCGCAGCACGGGGGCGTCGAGGTAGTCGAAAGCGCGGCGCTGTACTATGTAAGCCAGCTCCGAGCTGATGCTGGCCAGCGGCCAGGCTTCTTCTACCACCACCATGCGGTTGGTTTTCTTCACCGATTCTACCAGCGTGTCGTAATCGATAGGACGTACGGAGCGCAGGTCAATTACTTCGGCTTTGATGCCTTCCTTGGCCAGCTCGTCGGCGGCGGCCAGGGCTACCTTCATCATTTTGCCGAAGCTCACGATGGTTACCGATTCGCCTTCGCGCACTACGTTCGCCTTGCCAATCGGAATGAGGTACTCTTCCTCGGGTACTTCGCCCTTGTCGCCGTACATCAGCTCCGACTCCATGAAGATAACCGGGTCGGCGTCGCGGATGGCCGATTTCAGCAGGCCTTTGGCGTCGTAGGGGGTAGAGGGTACTACCACTTTCAGGCCGGGGGTGTTGGCGTACCAGTTCTCGAAGTTCTGGGAGTGCTGCGAGGACAGCATGCCGGCATTGCCGGTGGGGCCGCGGAACACGATGGGGCAGGAGTACTGCCCGCCCGACATGGAGTAGATTTTGGCGGCGGAGTTAATCACCTGGTCAATAGCCACCAACGAGAAGTTGAAGGTCATGAACTCGATGATGGGGAGCAGGCCGTTGGCGGCCGCGCCCACGCCGATACCGGCGAAGCCCAGCTCAGCAATGGGCGTGTCAATCACGCGCTCCGGCCCGAATTCGTCGAGCATGCCCTGGCTTACTTTGTAGGCGCCGTTGTACTCGGCTACTTCTTCGCCCATCAGAAACACGCGCGGGTCGCGGCGCATTTCCTCAGACATGGCTTCACGCAGGGCTTCCCGGAATTGGATGGTCCGCATACTTGTCAGGTGCTTGTCAGATCAGAAAGAAAAAGCCGGCTCTAAACCGGCGCGTAAAGCTACGACGAGTAACCGGGACGGACAAGCAATGCATTCGCCCAGTATCCATAGTATTACCAGTATCACCCGAATAGTGAGTAAGCAAAGGAAAAGCAGCACAGCGTCAGCAGCAGTAAAAAAATGCCAACGGCTTTTAGTGGCTTTGAATCCACTTTACCTATCAAAAGCACCACTCCTACACCACCTATAATTACACCAAAGAGAATGGCTGCCGCCGCTATGATATAGCCTGCCAAACTAAGTATGGCGGTTTCGTTGAGTAAGATTGAATTTAGAGTTCTCATTGCATGAGTAAATCTAAACGGTTCAGCCAGTAGCTACCGTAGCGCCTCCAGAAACTGCTTGCCCTTGGCGAAGTCGCGGAACTCCAGGTCTTCCACGGCGCGGTTGGCGTAGGTGCGGCTGAGCTGCACGGCGCGGCGCAGGTGCATGGCCATGGCGGGCTCGTTCTGCTGGCGGGCGGCCACAATGGCCAGGCAGTAATACACCAGCGGGTCCTGGGGGCGGAGGGCAATGGCCTCGGCGTAGATGTTGGCTGCCCCCTGGTAGTTGCCCTTCAGCACATAGATGAGGGCCCGATTCATGATGTTCTGGTAGGTTTTGGAACTGTAGCTCAGGCTACGCAGGGCGTCATCGAGCTGACCGATTTCAATTTCCAGGGCGGCCTTATCGGAGAAAATCTTGCTGAGTACGGCCCGCGGTCCGCCCAGCTTGATGGCGTAGTCGTAGTTCTGCAGGGCTTCCAGCTTGTCGCCGGCGCGGTGGTAGGCGCTGCCCACGCGGTAGAACAGCTCGGCGGTGGGGTTGCGGTGGGCAGCCAGGGTGAAGTTCACGGCCGAGCGCCGCAGGTAGGCGCGCTGCACCTTCGGGTTTACTTCTTTTTCAGAGCGCTGCAGCAACACCACGGCCAGGTTGTGGTAGGCCTGCCAGAGGCCGGTTGTAGCCACCGAGGTTTCGTAAATGCGCTGCTTTTCGGCCAGCAGGGGGGTAAGGGTAGCGGAGTAGCGCAGCTCCTCGGGCGTGAGGGCGTCGGCCTCGGTTTGCTTCTCCACAATCTTTTTGGAGAGCAGATAGATTTCAGAGTCGTAGCGTTTGGGCGCGGTGTAGCGCACGGCAATGGTGCCAAAGCGCATCACCGGGTAAATGTACTGCTCCAGGTAGTCGTAGAACGTAAGCCGGCGCAGGCTTTGCTCCTTGGTGGCGTAGGAACCAGGCGTATCGTTGATAAGCAGCAGCACCGAATCGACCTGAGCCGGCTTCAGGGCCGACTCCTGCACCTTGTTCAGAAACAAGTCCCACCGGCGGTGATAGGCCTCCGTCTCAAAATCGATGTTGCTGACTTTATTGAGGTAGGAGTCGGTATCGACGCGCTTTTTGTAGTAGTTCAGCAGCGCCCGCACCCGCTTGTCGGACAGGCGTGGGTCGTGGCGGTCAAGGGAGTCGGGCGAGTGACCGGCCACAATCATCACCTTGTCGGTGTGCTGGTTGGCCTCAATGAAGTCTTCCAGGGCCGCTACGTTCGTGCCCAGGTAGTTGCGGATTTCGGCCTTGCCGGCATCAAAGAAAAAGGGCATCACCCGGGTGCCGCTCATGTTGTTGCTGGCCGTTTCGGGCAGCAGAGCAATGGCCGTATCCTGGCGCACCACCAGGCGGCTGGTAGTTACAATGCCGCGCGTAAGCCAGATTTCCTTGCCCTTGACCCGCTTGCCGCCCGGCTTGGTCTCGCGGGCGTCGGGGAGGGCCAGCAGCTCACCGGGGCTTTTTTGGGGAGCGTAGGGGAAAGAAAACTGCTTCCGGATGACCAGCTTATTTTTCTGCTCCTCATCGTAGAGGTACTCGCCGGAGATAAACGTGAGGCGGCCCACCGTGTCTTCGCGCAGGCCGTTGTTGTAGCGGTAGCTCAGGCCCAGGTTGTAGGCGGCCCCCTTGCGCAAGTGGCTGGCGGGTACTTTGGCCGTTACCTCAAACAGCACGTTTTCGCCGTTACTTTCCAGCACTGTGGGCTGCACTGTAATTTCCTGGCCGGCCTGGGCATTCTTTAGCACCTTGGCCAGGGGAGAGCAGGCGGATAGAAAGGACGCGCTCAGCAGGGCACCGGGTACTAGGCGTAACAACGAAATTCTCATGGGCAACAGGCAGGGGTAGCGCGAAATTCAGACAACAAACGGAAAAAGGCAGCCGACAGACGTATCTTGCGGCGAGCTTTCCGCGTAAGTGCTTGACACAGGCTACAAATCATTGTATTTTAACATCAGGTTAGCCACTGCCGGCAACTGGAATAGCAGGAGTTATGAAACGACTAACCGACTTTATTGAAAAGCAGAGCTTCGGCGTCTGCGATGCCATCGGCAAGCGGGTGGGTTTCTCAACCAGCAGCGTCCGGTTGTCGTTTGTGTACGCCTCCTTTTTCACGTTTGGCTCGCCCATTGTCCTATACTTTGCCCTGGCCTTCTGGATAAACGTGCGCCGGGCCCTGCGGCGGCAGCGCAGCACCGTCTGGGACCTATAGGCCCCGCCCGGTTAGCACCCTGAACGAAAACTTCCTGAAAGCCCGCCCCTGCCCGCCCGGCAAAGGCGGGCTTTGGTTTTAGCGCAGCAGGTGGCCGGGCAACTCCGAAAACCGGCGCCGCCCCTGCCCGAAATAGGCCCACACTAAACTGCCCTGGTACACGCCCGTCCGCTCCGTGGCGCGCAGGCGCGGCGGAAACTGCCGGCGTTGGGTGCGCCAGTAGGAGAGCCGCTTCAGGAAATGCCAATGCGCCCGCAGGATGGCCTGAAAATCGGGAGTAGCACCTTGCAGTAGCAGGCGCAGTGCCGCTACCCAGTCCAGAGCTACCCGGCTGATCAGCACGGCCGGCAGCTCGGCGGGGTGGGTGTTCTTATACACCAGGGCCAGCCCGTTGCGGAAGTTGAGGTATGTCTTGCGGGGGTTAGACTTGTGGAGCGTGCCGCCGCCCACATGAAACACCGTAGCGCCGCCGTGATACCACACCTCATAGCCCGCGTTCTGGAGGCGCCAGCACAGGTCAATTTCCTCCATGTGAGCGAAAAAAGCCGTTTCCAGGCCACCCAATTCGTGCCAGGCGGTGGCCTGCACCAGCAGGCAGGCGCCAGTGGCCCAGGCCACAGGGCGCGGATCGTCGTACTGGCCGGCATCGGCTTCGAGAGTATCGAAGAGACGGCCGCGACAGAAGGGGTAGCCCAGCTCATCGAGGTAGCCGCCCCCGGCGCCGGCGTACTCAAACTGCTGCCGCTCGGCAGGAACTTCGCTGTACTGACGGATTTTGGGCTGGCAGGCGGCAATGCGCGGGTTGCTTTCCAGCAGCTCGCGCTGGGGGCGAAGCCAGCCAGGCGTTACTTCTACATCGGAGTTGAGCAGCACGTAGTAACGAAACCCGGGCAGCTGGCCCAGGGCCATATTGTAGCCCTCGCAGAACCCCAGGTTGGCTCCGTTCTGCAGCAGCCGTACCTGCGGAAACTCCTGGGCCAGCAGTGCCACTGAGTCGTCGGAGGAGGCATTGTCGGCCACGAAAACGGTGGCACCATCGGAGTGCGCCAGCACGGCAGGCAGGAACCGGCGCAGAAAGTCCCGGCCGTTCCAGTTCAGAATGACTACCGCCACATCGGCGCAAAAGCCGGTGGTCGCGGCCCCCGCATCAGAGGCCAAAGCCACCGAGGTCGAGGCCCGGAATGTTGGGGATGAGGCCCGCAGTTTTCGATTTAAGCTCCTCCTTGGCTTTCTCGCCGGCTTCGTCCATAACCTTATTCACGGCGGCTACCACCAAATCAGCCAGCATGTCGCGGTCCTGGGGCTGGAGCAGGCTTTCGTCGATTTCCAGCTTCAGCAGGCGACGCTGCCCATTGGCCGTAGCTTTTACCAGCCCCCCGCCCGACTCGGCGGTGGCCGTGAGGTACTGCAGTTGGTCCTGGGCCTGCTTCATCTTGTCCTGAAGCTCTTTCATTTTGCCCATCATGCCCATCATATCAAACATAGGAAGGTCGTGCTAAGTCCGGCGGGCCGGACGGAGTGGAACACCAAAAGGTAAGCGAAACGTTAGGTGGTCTTTCCTGCCGGGGCGGCTACCATAGCCGCTCCTGCTCCGGAGCCTGCGCGGCTACCCCAAACGAACGCCCGGCAATTTACGGCAAACCGCCGGAAGCGGCCGGGTTGGGGTGGGCGTAGGGGGTAGGAAAGATGCCCATGAGCGGTATAGGACGCCCCAGGCCGGATAGCTGCGCCCGAACATAAAAAACGGCAACCGCCTGATTTATCAGGCAGTTGCCGGGGTAACCTTGCCAATACGGGGGCGGAGAAGACGCCTAAGCTTGCGCCGCTTCCTGAAGCTCAAGCGCCTCGGGGGCAGCGGCATCAGCGGCCAGCCAGTCGATGCCCTTTTGGAGCCACTGCTGGGTAGCGGCCTCGGGCGAGCCCGGCTGGGGTTGCAGGTTGTAGTGCCACTCGCACTGGGGCGGCAGGCTCATCAGGATGCTTTCGGTGCGGCCTCCGGTTTCAAGGCCAAACTTGGTGCCCCGGTCAAAGGCTAGGTTGAACTCGGCGTAGCGGCCGCGGCGCACCAGCTGCCACTGCTTTTGCTGCTCGGTGTAGGGTAGGGCCGCGTTCTGGCGCATAATGGTGGAATAGGCGCGGCCATAGATTTCACCCACAGCTCGCACGAAAGCGAACAGCTCGGCAAAGGAACCGTCCTTGCCCACCGTGAGGCGGTCGAAGAACAGCCCGCCGATGCCGCGGGTTTCCTGGCGGTGGGGCAGGAAAAAGTACTCATCGGCCCACTGCTTAAAGCGAGGGTAGTAGGTAGCATCGTGCTGGGCACACATGGCCTCAATTTGCTCGTGAAACCAGCGGGCCTGCTCGACATCCACATAAATCGGGGTCAAATCCAGGCCACCCCCAAACCAGGCCTCGCCGTTGGCGGCCTCGAAGTAGCGCACGTTCATGTGAGAAATGGGCACCCGGGGGCTGCGCGGGTGCTGCACCACCGACACACCCGTGGCGAAGTAGCCGGGGTCAGGCATCAGCAATACGCGGGCCGCCTGCTCACTCATGGTGCCCCACACGGCTGAAAAGGCTACCCCACCTTTTTCCAGAACCCACCCCTGCTGAATGACGCGGGTACGGCCGCCGCCCCCGCCTTCGTGGCGCCAGGCATCTTCGGTAAAGCGGGCCTCACCGCCATCAGCAGCTTCCAGCTGCTGGCACAGCCAATCCTGAAACTGGCGCATCCAGTCTTCCACCACTACGCGGTTGGCGGGAACGGGGGTAGAAGCAGGTATATTCATCGGAGAAGACATCATAGAAGAAGGAAAAGCAAGAAAATCAGGCCCAGTGCATGGCCGCGTAATCGGGGAGCAGGCGGCGGGCGGGCTGCTGGGCCAGCCGCTCGGCGCACTTTTCGCAGCAGGCCTCGACGGACGCAGGGCGCTGGGTGGCGCGCAGCACGAGCACCGGAATCTGGGTGTGGTAGGCCCGGGTGGTAGTGTAGCACCTATCGAAATACTGCAGCAGCTGCCCCGGGCTGCCGGGCGCAATGATGAGCAGCTGGGTTTGGGTGCGGGCGCAGAATTCGCTGCCGCCTTCCAGGGGAGCATCATCTTCCAGCAAATGCGGGGTAATCAGGGACCAGGTCAGCTGGGCGGCGGCCTGGTTCAGGGCCTGCTTCAGATGGCGGCGCTGGGGCCGCTGGGCCGGGGAGTAGAACTGCACCAGGTCCAGGGGGGCCGGAAAGGCCTCCCGCAGGGCCGAGAGGCGGGGGAGTACGTTCAGCCCGAGGGAGGTAAAGTCGGTGACCAGGGCCAGGCGGTTGGGCAGAGGGCGGCGGCCGGGCGGCACCACCAGCACCGGGCAGCTCACCAGCTCCGTGATGGCAGCGGCGTGGTTGCCGGGGGGCGCCTGCCGGTTGCAGTCAACGTGTTCCAGGCCCATTACCACTAGGTCGGCGGCGCAGCGGGCGGCTTCGGTAGCGGCGTGGTCGTGGAGGCAGCCAGCCAGCACCCGGTAGTGGTAGCGGATGCGGCGCCCATCCTGGCGGGTAAGCTGCTGGTAGCGCAGGCGCTCCACCAGGCTGCGCAGGCGCTGCTCCTGCTCGGGCAGGTTGGTGGGCGGCTGACCGGGGCCGGCGCCGTGGTGGCAGTAAAGCAGCACAATTTCGGCGGGCCAGCGCACGGCCAGCTTGTTAGCATAGGCCAGGGTGTACTCGGCAGCGGCCGTGTGGTCAAGAGGGACGAGAATGGTTTTCATGCGCAGGCTGGGCGTAAAGGGAAGGACTTGGAGGAGAAGATTAGTGGCAGTAGTGCACGCTCCGGGGCAGCTGGGCATGGGGCGCGTGGGCCGTAGGAGCCGGGCCAAGGCGGGGGCTGAGGTAGGGAATGCCCAGGCCCAGGCCGCGCACGATGAAGAGCACCGCCAGCACCGTGGCGGCGTAGGGCACGGCCAGGCGCAGGCGCCGCCGCCAGTGCAGCGGCACCAGCTGCCCCGTCAGCGAGAGGCCCAGCATCAGGGGCAGCGTGCCCAGCCCAAAGCAGGCCATGTAGGCGGCCGCGCCCAGCACGCCCGGCGCGCTCAGGGCCCCGGCCAAGGCCAGGTACACCAGGCCGCAGGGCAGCAGGCCGTTGAGCACGCCCGCGCCGTAGAGCGCCCCACCGGAAGTCTTTTGAAACAGCGCGGCCAGGGTGGTTTTTACCCAGCCCAAAGGCCGCGAGAGACCCAGCCAGCCGGCCAGGCGGGCCGTGTAGCGCTCGGGCACGGCCACCAGCAGCATAATCAGGCAGCCCGAGGCTATGGACAGCCCCTGCTGCAGCCCGGCCAGGCGCAGGCTCTGGCCCACCAGGCCGGCCAGGGCGCCCAGGGTGGCATAGGTGGTAACGCGGCCCAGGTTATACAGCAGCCGGCCGGCCACGTAGCGCCCCGAGGGTAGGGACGCTCCGGGCCGGCCGGGCAGGGCCAGGGCAATAGCGCCGCACATGCCTACGCAGTGGAAGCTACCCAATAACCCAAAAACAAAACCGGCCCAGAGCATCAGCGGAAGAGAAATGAAGCGTACTTGAATCGGGAGGCAAGTACGGCCGCTGCTGCCGGGCCGGGCATGACGAAAATCAGTTGCCGAGGGTGATATTTCTTTCCACAAAATACGTCTGCCCATTGGCCGTGAAATCCAGGCGCACGCGCCAGTAGCCGGGCTGCATGCGGGCCGTGCTGATTTGCTGCTCCAGCTGCGCGGAAAGCTGCAGGGGCAGGCTGAAATCCAGGTGCTGATCGGAGGGGCGGAACAGGTGGAGCTGGCCTTTCACGGCCTGGCCGGCCATGGCGGCGGGCAGCCGCAGCGTGAGTCGCTCGGCGGCGGCATCAAACGCAATTTCAACCGGGGCCGGCAGGGCCGCCGTGCGCGCCACGGTTTCCATGCGCTGCTGGTAAGCCAGCTCCTGCTGGTAATAATCGGGGCTGACCAGGTCCACGCTGGTGCGCATGGCCTGCTGCACAAGGTAGCCGATAAAGCCGGCAAACAGCACGAACGCCGCAATAATGGCGTAGGGCCAGAACGTGCGCTTGGTAGGAGAAGTCATGGTCATCATCTTGAATACAGTAAGCCTGGCCCCGGTCCGATGGGCAGCGTCCGTCTCGGGGCCGGTTGGCTTCGTGCTGAGGTTGGAAACTCGGGAGGGGGTAGGATGTGCAGGTGGCTCTGGAGGTGCGGGCGGCAACCGGCCCCGAGACGGGCGCTGCCCGTCGGACCGAGAGCGGGCTACTGCACCGGGCCCAGGAACTTGGTGCTGGCTTCGGCAATGAGCCGGTTGCCGCTATACAGGCCGATGCGCAGGGGCTGGTTGGTGTGGTGCAGGGCCGTGCGGGGCAGCTCGGCGAAGAATACCCCCTCCACGATGCCCTGGGCCGGCAGCTTCAGGCCCTGGCCGCCCACCAGGGAAATCCGACCCTGGGCCGGCTCCAGTACCCGCAGCGTGAGGGGGTAGGGGGCGTTGGTTTTGTTGATGACGGAGATGTTGTAGAGGTTGGTGATGGTGCCCTGAGGTGTTTTCTGGAACAGCTGCCCCGGCGTGCGCAGCACCGTGGCCTGCACGTTGGAGCGCGACACCAGCAGGCCCGTCAGCACGGTCAGCAGCACCACCAGCACGGTGGAGTAGGCCTTCACCCGGCCCGTCAGGCGGAAGCGGGTGCCCTCGGCAATGTTGTTTACGGAGGCGTGCCGGATCAGGCCCTGGGGCAGGCCGGCCAAATCCATCATGCGGTTACAGGCGTCAATGCAGGCCGTGCAGTTCACGCACTCCAGCTGGGTAGCCCCGTTGCGGATGTCGATGCCGGTGGGGCACACCTGCACGCACTGATGGCAGTCGATACAGTCGCCGGCGGTGCGCACCTGGTTTTTGCGCAGCTTCTCGCGCTGCTCGCCCCGGCGGTAGTCGTAGGCTACTACCAGGCTGTCCTTGTCGAGCAGGACGCCCTGCAGGCGGCCGTAAGGGCAGGCAATGGTGCACACCTGCTCCCGGAACCGGGCAAACACGGCGTAGAACACCCCCGTGAACAAGACCATGGAGGTCAGGCCACCCAGGTGCTCGGCGGGCGAGTCGGTGATGATGCTGATCAGTTCCTCGGTGCCGATGATGTAGGCCAGGAAGGTGTTGGCAATCAGAAACGAGATGACCAGGAACAGCGCGTGCTTGGTGGTTTTGCGCCAGATCTTGTTCCAGGTCCAGGCGGCGCGGTCGAGGGCTTTCTGCTGGGGCGCGTCGCCTTCCAGCCAGTACTCTATGCGCCGGAACACCATTTCCAGGAAGATGGTCTGGGGGCAGACCCACCCGCAGAAGGCCCGCCCGTACACCACCGTAAACAGGATGATGAACACCAGAAACGTGAGCGAGGCCAGCAGCAGAATAAAGAAATCCTGGGGCCAGAAAATTTGCCCGAAGATGATGAAGCGCCGCGCCGGCAGGTTCAGCATAAGCACCGGCAGCCCCCCAATGCGCAGCCAGGGGCCGGCAAAGAGCAGGGCCAGTAGCCCGTAGCTCAGCCACTTGCGCAGGTTGTAGAGCCGGCCGGCGGGCTGCTTAGGGTAAAGCCACACCCGGCGGCCTTCCGCATCTACCGTGGCAATGGAGTCGCGGTAGGAGTCGTCGGGTTTGAACTGGGTAACGGACATGAGTCTGGGGCCTCACCCCCCGGCCCCCTCTCCGGAAAAAGGAGAGGGGGAGCCTGACGTTTCAGCGCCATCCTTTCGGCTCTGGCCTCAAGACTGGCTACCTGGCCTGGCCGGCGTGGGAGCTACGCTTTATATGATGAAATGGGATAATACTGATGACCATCTGGCCCCACTGCTTTTTCGGAGAGGGGGCTCGGGGTAGGCCACACGTAGTGACTTAGAGCTTGGCTACGGGCTTGGTGGGGGCTTCCTTCTCGCCCTGGGGCTCTTTGGCGCCGGCAGGTTTGGTGCCTTGCAGGCTCAGGATGTAGGAGCTGACCTGCAGAATCTGCTTGCCCGAGAGCTTGCCTTTCCAGGCCACCATGCCCTTGCCCTGCACCCCAAACTTGATGGTTTTATAGACGTGGTTTACCTCGCCGCCGTGCAGCCAGTATTCATCGGTGAGGTTAGGGCCTACCTTGCCCTCGGCGTTCTGGCCGTGACAGGCAGCGCAGTTGCTGGCGAACAGCGTTTTACCGCTGCTGATATCGGCCGCCGAAGCCAGGGCCTCGTAGGTGGTCAGCTTGTTGGGGTCGTCGGCGTCGGGCGAGACGAGCAGGGCGGCCTGCTGCATTTCCGTTTCGTACTCGGCTTGGCTGAGCTGCCCGGCCTGCGCTACGTGGTAGTAGCCCAGGTACCCGATGGCAAACACAATGGTCACGTAGAAGCTATACTTCCACCAGGGCGGCAGGTCGTTGTCGAACTCGTGGATGCCATCGTAGTCGTGGTCCAGAATTTCGTCGCGCACCTCGCCCCGTACCAGGGTGGGGTCGCCTACCAGCAGGCCCAGCACCTTGCCACTCCAGGAGCGGCGCACCGAGGGTAGCTCATACACCCGGCGCAGCTGGGGCCGCATCTGAGCCACAATGGCCACAAACAGCACCAGAAACACCAGCAGCACCAGGGCCAGCACACCCACCAGAAACCAGAACAGCAGCAGCTTGGGCTCGGCGGCCGGGGTGGGGGTAGGGGTGGCCGCGTCGGCGGCCTGGGCCAGGGCCGCCGACGCGCTTAGCAGCAGGGCTCCGGCTCCGGTCAAAAGGTAAGGTAGTCGTCTCATGCGGCAATAACCTGCTCGGGGGTGAGGGCCGGGGCGGCCGTGAGAACCGGCGTGGCGGGTTGGGGTTGGGCGACCGAGGCCGTCATGGGGGCGGTTTCCGCTTCCGCGGGGGCCGCCTGGTCGTCGGGCTGGGCGGCGGCCGTCGCCAACGATACGCCCGTCATCAGCCCCATCAGCAGTACCACCACGGCCAGGGCGCCGGCCAGCCAGCTTAGAATATCGGTGGGCTGCGGACCCGTAGCGGCCGTGGATTGCGCCGTAGCCAGGTAAGAGGTCAGCAGGCCCAGAACAGTCAGGAGGGAGGTGCGCTTGGTTAGCATAACACGTCGTGGTTAAGGTGGTACTCTAGGGTTTGATCGGGGGTAGCGTCTTCGGGGGCGCCCAGGGGCAGCTGGCTCATGGCCTGCAGGTGCTGGCGACTGGTCAGCAGCACGTACACCAGCAGCCCCAGAAAGAAGAGGAAGAAAATGGCCAGGGAGATGAGCGGGTACAGCTCAATGCCGGCTATGGATTGCAGGACTTTCTTTTCCATAGGGACTTGGGGACTTGAGGTCTTAGGGACTTGGATTTCGGACCGCGCCGCCTACCCCGGTCCGACGGGCAAAGCCCGTTGGACCGGGGTAGGCGGCGCGGCGGCGGTAGCGGGCTCCTGCTTTACTTTGATGTCGGTGCCCAGGCGCTGGAGGTAGGCAATCAGGGCCACAATTTCCTTGTCGGTCTTCACCTCGATGTCTTCCTTCTTCAGTTCCTGCACAATGCCCTGGGCCTGGCGGCGGGCGTCGTCCACGGCTACCTGGTCGTAGTCCTGGGCGTAGGGAGTGCCCAGGTTGCGCAGGGCCTTGATTTTGGCGGGCAGAATCTTGTAGTCGATATCCTGCTCAAACAGCCAGGGGTAGGCCGGCATAATCGAGCCCGGCGACATGCTGGTGGGGTCGAGCATGTGGTTGTAGTGCCAGGAGTGCGGGTACTTGCCGCCTACGCGGTGCAAATCGGGGCCGGTGCGCTTGGAGCCCCACAGGAAGGGCCGGTCGTACACGAACTCGCCCGCCTTGCTGTACTCGCCGTAGCGCTCGGTTTCGGAGCGGAAGGGGCGCACCATCTGGGTGTGGCAGTTCGAGCAGCCCTCCTTGATGTAGATGTCGCGGCCCTGCAGCTCCAGTGCCGTGTAAGGCTTCACGGAGGCAATGGTAGGCACGTTGCTGCGCACCAGGAAGGTCGGCACCATCTCAATGGCACCCCCAATGAGGATGGCCACAGTGGCGGCAATGCTTAGCTGCACGGGGCGGCGCTCAATCCAGCGGTGCCAGTGGCCGCCCTGGTGCTCTTCTACCAGCTCGGCGGGTACCAGGGCCGGAGCCTGGGCTTTTTCTTCGGCCAGCAGCGTGCCGGCTTTGGCGGTTTTCACCAGGTTATACACCATGAAGAACACCCCGCTCAGGTAAAGAACCCCGCCAATGCCGCGCAGGTAGTACATGGGCACAATCTGCAGCACGGTTTCGAGGAAGTTGCTGTACTGCAGCATGCCCTCGCTGTTGAACTGCTTCCACATCAGGCCCTGGGTAAAGCCGGCCCAGTACAGAGGCAGGGCGTAGAACAGGATGCCCAGGGTACCCAGCCAGAAGTGGGTGTTGGCGAGCTTCTTGGAGTAGAGCGGCGTGCGGTAGAGGCGGGGCCACAGCCAGTACAGGATGGCGAAGGTCAGGAAACCGTTCCAGCCCAGGGCGCCTACGTGTACGTGGGCTACAATCCAGTCGGTGAAGTGGGCAATGGCGTTTACGTTTTTGAGGCTGAGCATCGGCCCCTCGAAGGTGGCCATGCCGTAGGCCGTTACGGCCACCACCATAAACTTAAGCACGGGCTCCTCGCGCACCTTGTCCCAGGCCCCGCGCAGGGTGAGCAGGCCGTTGATCATGCCGCCCCAGCTGGGCGCAATCAGCATGACGGAGAAGGCTACCCCCAGGCTCTGGGCCCAGTCGGGCAGGGCCGTGTAAAGCAAGTGGTGAGGTCCGGCCCAGATGTAAATGAAAATCAGGGACCAGAAGTGGATGATGCTCAGGCGGTAGGAGTACACGGGGCGCTCGGCGGCCTTGGGCAGGAAGTAGTACATCATGCCCAGGTAAGGCGTGGTCAGGAAGAAGGCTACCGCGTTGTGGCCGTACCACCACTGCACCAGGGCATCCTGCACGCCGGCGTACATAGAGTAGCTTTTCAGGAAGCTCACCGGCAACGCCATCGAGTTGACGATGTGCAGCACGGCTACCGTCAGGAAGGTGGCAATGTAAAACCAGATGCCCACGTACAGGTGCCGCTCGCGGCGGCGGGCAATGGTCCCGAACATGTTCCAGCCGAACACCACCCACACCAGGGTAATGGCAATATCAATGGGCCACTCCAGCTCGGCGTACTCCTTGGAGGTAGTAATGCCCAGGGGTAGGGTAGCTACCGCCGAAACGATGATGAGCTGCCAGCCCCAGAAGTGGATTTTACTCAGAACCCCGGAGAACATCCGGGCCTTGCACAAGCGCTGCAGGGAGTAGTATACCCCCATAAAGATGCCGTTGCCGACGAAGGCGAAAATCACGGCGTTGGTGTGCAGGGGGCGGATGCGGCCGAAGGTGGTGTAGGCGGTGCCCATGTTCACCTCGGGGCGGGCCAACTGGAAAGCGGCCAGAATGCCCACCAGCATGCCAATAATGCCCCATACTACCGTGGCAATGCCAAAGTCGCGGACAATTTTGTTATCGTAGAAAAAGGTATCAACCGCCCGCGGGGGAGTGTGGGGGCGGGCCGGCGACTGGGGCGCCGCAACCGGCGGTATGGCTTCGACTTGCATAGCCTGTAGAAGTGAGTGATTTACTTCTCCAAAGGTCCTGCAAGGCTGCTGCGGAAGGGATGACGAAAGTCAGCCCGGGGGTTGATTGATGTCAGGCCCCACCCCAACCCGTCTCCAATAGGCAGGGGGCTTATTGTACCATTGCAACGATTTGACTGATTATCGTTGAGATACAAACTCAACCCCCTCCCTAGTGGGGAGGGGTTGGGGTGGGGTCCTCGTCCTCAAACAGTATGCGCACCGAGGGCGTGTAGTCGTCTTCGTACTGACCCGAGCGCACGGCCCAGAAAAAGCCGCCCAAAAACAACAGGGCCACTACCAGGCTGATACCGATTAGCAGAAAGATAATATTCATGAGCAGGCAGGGTTAGAGGTGGCGCCGGTGGGCGGCGTAGCGCACCAGCAGGGTGGCAAATACCATCACGCTCAGGGAGCTGATGGGCATCAGAATGGCCGACACAATGGGCGTGAACCTGCCCTGCACGGCCAGGCCCAGCCCGATGCCGTTGTAGCAGAAGGAGAGCACAAACGTGCCCAGCACCACCTGCAGGCAGTCCTGAGAAAACTTCAGGAAGGTGGCCAGGCGGCCAAAGCTGCCGGCGTCCAGAATGGCGTCGCAGGCGGGGGAGAAGTTGGTGAGCGTATCGGTGAGGGCAATGCCGGCGTCGGCCTGTTGCAGGGCGCCCGCGTCGTTGAGCCCATCACCGACCATGATGACGGTGCGGCCCTGCTGCTTGAGGTGGGCAATGTAGTCGAGCTTCTGCTGGGGCGACTGCCGGAAGTGCAGCTCCGCCTCGGGGCCGAACAAGGCGCGCAGGCGGTCCTGCTCCGTGTCGTTGTCGCCGGAGAGCACCGCCAGGTGGTAGTGCTGCCCCAGCTCGGCCAGCACCGGGCGCAGCTCCTCGCGGTACACGTTGCGCAGCAGGTAGCAGCCCTGCACCCCCTCCAGGCGCACGTACACACGGGACTGCAGCGCATCGGAAGTGGCAGCGGGAGCTTCCGGTACTGGGGCTGCTGGGGCGGCGCTTCCTACCCCCACAAACGCCTCCGACCCCACCCGCACATCCATTCCGCCTACGGTGCCCGTCAGGCCCTGGCCCGGCACTTCCCGGAAGTTCTCCACCACGGCCAGGGCGGCGGGCAGCTCGGCGGCCAGGCGCTGGCTCAGGGGGTGGGTTGACTGCCCTACCACGGCGGCCAGGGCCTGCTGCTGGGCCGGGCTCAGGGCCGGGCCGCGGTATTCCACCTCGGAGCGCTTCACATCGGTGAGGGTGCCGGTTTTGTCGAACACGATGGTATCGGCGCGGCCCAGGGTTTCCACTACCCCTGAGTTTTTGAGGTAGAGCTTGCGGCGCCCTAGCGCCCGCAACGCGGCGCCCAGGGCAAATGGCGTAGCCAGCGAGAGGGCGCAGGGACAGGCAATAACCAGCACCGAGGTAAAGGCCCGCAAGGCCATAACGGGCTGGCCCTGCAGCTGCCAGTAGGCCACCGCGCCCAGGGCCAGCACCAGGGTCACGGCCACGAAGTAGCGGCCCACACGGTTCGCGTAGGTTTCCAGGGTAGCCTTTTCCTCCTTCTGGAAGGCGGGGTTGTTCCAGAGCTGGGTGAGGTAGCCCTGCGACACCTCGCGCACTACTTCCAGCTCCACGGCCTCGCCTACCTGCCGGCCGCCAGCGTACACCACCTCGCCCGAGGTGCGCGCCACCGGCACGCTTTCGCCCGTCACGAAGCTGTAGTCAATCTGGCCCTGTCCGCGCAGCAGCACGGCATCGGCCGGCACAATTTCCTGGTGGCGCACCCGTATCCGCTGGCCTGCCCGCAGCTCCCGCACCGGCACCGACTGCTCCTGCCCGCCCGGCCCGAGCAGCGTGACGGCCACCGGAAAGTAGGAGGTGAAGTCCCGGTCGAAGCGCAGGGCGTCGTAGGTGCGCTGCTGCACCCACTTGCCAATCAGCATGAAAAACACGAGGCCCGTAAACGAATCTAGGTAGCCGGGGCCACGCCCGGTGGCAATGTCGTAGAGGCTGGTCAGGAACAGGGCCGTCAGGCCCAGGCTGATGGGAAAATCGAGGTTGATGTAGCGTTGGCGCAGCCCCTGCCAGGCCGAGCGGTAGAAGCCGCGCGCACTCACCAGCAGCACCGGCAAGCTCAGCAGCACGCTCAGCCACCCAAAAAACCGCCCGAACGAGGCCTGCAGCTGCTCCGTGAAGGAAAAGTAGTCGGGGAAGGCCATCAGCATCACATTGCCGAAGGCAAACGCCGCCAGACCGAGCTGGTAGTAGAGCGTGCGGCCCGCGTGGTGGGGCTGGGCGCCCAGCTCGGCCAGGGTAATTTGAGGTTCATAGCCCACCGAAGCCAGCAGCTTCACCACGTCTTTGAGGGTAGTGGCCGTGGGATTGTAGCTGACGGTAAGCTCTTTGCGCAGGAAATTTACCCGCGAAGCCGTGATGCCGGGGTTGAGCCTGAACAGGTTTTCGAGCAGCCAGATGCAGGAGGCGCAGTGCATCTGCGGAATGCTCAGGGTGAGGCGGGCCAGCGTGTCGGAGCGAAACGCCAGCAGCTGCCCCTGCACCGACTCCACCTCCAGGTAGTCGAAGCGGCCGGGCAGCTCCACGTCCTTTACTTTCTGGCCCGGCTTGTCGTCGAGGCGGTAGTAGGTGCACAGGTTGCTTTGGTCGAGCAGCTCGTACACGGCCTGGCAGCCCTGGCAGCAGAAATGCAGCTCGGGCCGGGCCGCCAGCCGGATGGGCTGGTCGGGGCACTCGTCGCCGCAGTGCGAGCAGGCAACGCGGACGGGGGTAGGGGCAGAGGCAAGAGTAGGCACGGGCAAAAGCGGGCTGTTTCAACCCCAAAGCTCCCCCGGCTGGCGCGCCCGTTCCCTGATGAATGTCAGCCCGCCCGCCTGATTTATCTCAGCCTAGTGCTGGCTGCGCCAGCCGACCTTTGCGACAGGTTAGCCGTTAGGCCCTGGGGTAGCACCTGATGGAACCTCCCCCGGTCCCCTCGCCTTGGGGAGAGCGGGAGCCTCATGACGGTTGGCGCTGTTCGGCCTGGCGCTGACCTTTGATTAGCCTTCGATATCAAATCACACGCAAACTTTACTGCTATGCCCCGCGCGCACGCTACGGCCTCTCTGCTGCTCACCCTGGCCCTGTTCGTGTGGGCCGGCATGGTGGCCGGTATTTCGTTTCTGGAAGCCCCGCTCAAGTTTACGGCCCCGCACATTACCGTGCCGCTGGGCCTGGGCATCGGGCGGATTGTGTTTGCGGCCCTCAACAAGGCCGAGCTGCTGCTGGCCGCAGTGGCCGTTGTAAGTGGCTTCTACGGCCGGGTGCCGGCCCACATCGGCACGGCGCTGGGGCTGCTGAGCGGGGTGCTGCTGCTGCAGACGGCCTGGCTGCTGCCGGCCCTGGATGTGCGCGCCCTGGCCCTGCTGGCCGGCCACCCGGCCCCGCCCAACTCCCTGCACACGGTGTACATCGGGCTGGAAGTGGTGAAGCTCCTGACCTTGCTGCTGACCGGCTGCTGGGGGTTCCGCTGGGCGCTGCGGGTAGCCGGCCAGCAGCCCCAGGGCCAACCCGCCGTGCCCCAGGCCGCCTGATTTCCCTGTTTCTCCCTACCCCTTATCCTCACCGCAATGCCCGATATTGAATCGGAAACCGACATCCGCCTGCTGGTTGATACGTTTTACGAGCAGGTAAACCACGACCCGCTGCTGGACCCCGTGTTCAACCAGGTGGCCCGCGTAGAGTGGCCCCGGCACCTGCCCATTATGTACGATTTCTGGAGCAGCATTCTGCTGGGCTCGGCCCGCTACCATGGCCGGCCCTTCCCCAAGCACCTGCCCCTGCCTATTGATGCTACCCATTTCCAGCGCTGGCTGGAGCTGTTCGAGGCCACCGTGGACACGCTCTTCACCGGCCCCAAGGCGGAGGAGGCTAAGGTGCGCGCCCTCAACATTGCCACCATGTTCGAGTACCGGCTGCGCCAGCGCGGTTCCTTATCGGTGCTCTGAGCTTCGCTGCTCCTTTTGTGCCCTATGCCACGGCCCGCTTCCATACCGGATGGAAGCGGGCCGTGGTGCTACCGGGAGCCTGGGCTAGCGGTAAATCAGAATGCGGGCGTCTTCAAGGCAGTGCAGGGAGTGAGGGGCGCCGTTGGCAATAACCACATAGTCGTCGGTGGTTACTTCCACCGGGCTGCTTTCCTGGGTGATGATGAGCCGCCCGGCCAGTACCACTACCAGTACGTCCACGCTGGCGTGGTGCGTAGGCATAACTTCGCCGGCCGTGAAGGTTTTGTAGATGATTTTCTGGCCGGCTTTGTCGAGCAAAACCAGGGCTTTCTGGGGGCCAACGGGCGTGTGCTGGCCCTGGAGCAGGCTGCCGGTTTTCAGGGAGGGGAACATGAGCGGAAAAGGCTGAGCCGGGCGGTGACTTCCGCCCCGGCTTGCCGGCCCGAAGTACGCCCTCAATCCGTCCGCTCGGCATGACAAAACTCACCCCAACGGCTGAGCTTCCGCACTCAGCCACGCCTACCCCCATCAACCACCTAAACCCAACCGAGCATGAGTTGGCACGAAGCCAACCGGCCGGACGCCTTCGACGGCGGACCGGCCACTGGGTTTGGGTGGTTGATGGGGGTAGGCGTTCCTCCGACCGGGGCTTCGTGCTGGAGGCTACCAGTTGGGCTGGCGCAGCTTCTGAGGCTGCAGCACCCGAATTCCTTTGGGCGTCAATTCTACCAGACCATCCTGCTTGAACTCGCTCAGAGTCCGGATCAGGGATTCGGGAGCGGTGCCAACTACGGCGGCCATGTCGTCGCGGGAGAGCTGAATGAGGGCTTCCGGGGTGGCGCCGGCTTCCTCGTGCATGCGCAGCAGCGTATCGGCCACCCGGCGGCGCAGGGAGTTATAGGCCATGCCTACCAGCTGCTGCTCCCGCTCACTCACGCGGCCCGCCAGCAGCCGGATAAACTGCTGACCCACGGCGGGGTTGCGGTGCACCAGCTGGGTGAAATCCTCGCGCGGGATGTAAAGCAGGGTCGCGTCGTCGAGCACCACGGCCGTGTCGTCATGCGGGGTTTGCTGCAGCAGGGGCAGGTAGCCGAAAAACTCGCCGGCCCCGTACACGCCCGTAATCAGCTCTTTGCCGGCGGCGGTGCGGCGCACGGTTTTTACCCGGCCTTCCTGCACAAAGTACAGGCGCGTGGGCTCGTCGCCCTCCACGTACACTTCCTGCTTTTTGCGCAAGGTATGAGGCCGCCGGTCGGCCACCAGGTCAGAGAGCTTGCCCACGGCCGAAGCATCGTCCAGAAACTCAGTAAGGGCGCCGGGCTGCTGCAGGTCGTAGTCGGGCTTGAGGTGGCGGAAGCGGTTGAGGCGTCCGGTAATGGCGCTCAGCAGCTCCGTTTCATCGAAGGGCTTGGTCAGGTAATCATCTGCGCCCAGCTCCATGCCCCGGCGCTGGTCGGTGCGCTCGGTTTTGGCGGTCAGGAAGATGAAAGGCACCCCCGAGAGTTGGGGGTTCTGGTTGAAAATCTGCAGCACGCCGTAGCCATCCAGCACGGGCATCATAATGTCGCACACCACCAGGTCGGGGCGGGTAGCCAGGGCCTGTTCCACTCCCTGCTTGCCGTTTTCGGCCGTCAGCACCGCGTAGCCAGCCAGCTCCAGCAGCTCCGCCGTATTTTCCCGAATCAGGTCGTTGTCTTCAATCAGCAGAATGGTCTTCATCAGAGAGGAATGGTAACAGTGACGGTGGTGCCTGCGCCTACCTGGCTTTCCAGGGCAATGGTGCCGCCCATCAGCTCCAGGTACTTGGCAATAATATAGAGGCCCAGGCCCGTGCCGGGCACGTTGGCCACGTTTCGGGCCCGGAAGAAGCGTTCAAACAAATGCTGCTGGTCTTCCTCCGAGATGCCCACGCCCTGGTCCTGCACCCGAATCAGCACCTGGTGGGGGTGGCACTCGGCACGCACCCGCACCTCGGAGCCCTCGCCTGAGTATTTCAGGGCGTTGGAGAGTAGGTTCACCAGAATTTTGCGCAGCAGGGAGGGGTCGAGGCGTACCAGCTGGGTGCATTCCAGCTCGGGCACAATGGTCTGGCCGGCCTTGCGCAGACCCTGCAGGTCGGCAATGGTTTCCTGGAGCAGAGCCGGCAAATCGAGCTGCACGGGCCGGGCCTCAATGCGGCCTTCCTCAATGCGGCCTACCGACAAAAACTCCTCCAGGATGTCGTTGAGGTGATTTACGGAGGCCCGGATGCGCTGCAGATGCTTCACACGCTTGTCCTGCTGCTCGGTGCCGGGGTACTTCTCAATCAGGGCCGTGGAGGTGAGTACGGCCGTGAGCGGAGTCCGGAACTCGTGGGAGGCCATGCTCACGAAGCGCGACTTCAGCTCCCCGAGCTCCTGCTCGGCCCGCAGGGCCTGGCCGAGCTCCTCGGTGCGCTTTTCCAACTGGGCCAGGGTGGTGAGCAAGGCGTGGGTGCGGTCCGTGACTTTCTGCTCCAGCTCGGCGTTGAGGCGCTCCACGCGCTGGCGCTGGTCAATCAGCTCCCGCTCGGCTTCCTTCTTAAAGGTGATGTCGATGACGTAGGACACCACGAACAGTTCGTCTTCGAGGTGAAAATAGCTCAGGCTGACTTCCACCGGAAACACCGAACCGTCGCGGCGCCGGGCCTGCAGGTCGCGGTTGTGGCCCATGGCCCGCACCTGGGGGTTGGCGTTGAAAGAGGCCCGGAGCTGCTCGTGGCGGTGGCTCACGGCATCGGGCACCAGCACATCAATGCGCTGGCCCAGCAGCGTGCCCGCGGGGTAGCCGAACAGCTCCTGAGCCTTTTCGTTGGCCAGCACAATATCGCCCTGCCGGTTGCACACGATAATGCCGATGGTGGCGTGGGCAAACACGGCCTCGAAGCGGCCCACGCTCTGGCTGAGGCGGCGCTCAGTGGCCCGCAGGCGGTCGGTATCCGTTATCCGGACCAGAAAATGAAGGCGCTCCTCCAGGGTAAGGCTATGCAGCTCCATGCTGGCCCAGAACGTGCTGCCGTCCTGGCGGCGCAGCTCTACGTCCATCTCCTGATGGCCGGTGCGCAGCACCTGCTCGCGCAGCTGGTCCCACTCGGCCGGTGTCAGCTGCCGGGAACGGAGGGAGCGGGCCGGGTCAGTGAGCAGGGCCGGGGCCGAGGGGTAGCCCAGCAGCTGGTAACCGGCCGGATTTACGTGGGTAAACCAGCCCAGCTCAACGTCATAAAGCCCAATAAAGTCCTTGGCTTGCGCAAAGAGAATATCAGTAAGTGAACCAGAAGCGAAGGGAAGGGGCATAGGCGAAAGACACCACAAAGAGAAGATAACGGGGCAACTTCCGCAAAGAACGGCAGATGATCAATATCAGTTAGCCCGGCTGATGCCTGTCATGCCACGGGCCGGGGCCGGCCAGTAGTTTTGAACTAGGATCAATTACTCTGCTCGCCATGTCCGGTCTTCTGCCTCTTTCCGCCACCGACCCACCCATTGCAGCCATGCTGCTGGTGATGGTGCCGCCGCTTGCCCGACGAGGCGGGACTCCGGGCCAGACCTTCTCGGCCGCTGACCAGGCCAGTCTGCAGCGGCGGCTGGGGGCGGCCGTGCAGGTGCTCACCATCGACGAAGCCAACTACCCCGCCGTGGTGCGCAGCTTTGCCCCGGTGCAGCTGCCGGCCTACGTGCTGGTGCGCGAGGGCCGGGAGCTGTGGCGGCAGCAGGGCCTGCCCCACGCCGATGAGGTAGTGCCCCTGGTGCTGGCTAAAGTAGCCCCCGACTGGGCCGAGTCGGCTGGCTGAGCTGCCGCCTGGCCCGGACCTGGGCGGCCTGTGGGGTCACCCTGGGGTAGGCGAGGTAGGCTTTTCCGTGTTTTTCCCTTAACCGCTTCCCGCAGCTCATGGCAACCTCCCTGCTTCTGCTCACCGATTTCTTTCAGGCCGCGGGCCGGGCCCTGGCCTATGCCACCAACCTGGCCGAGCCCCTGCAGGCGCGCCTGGTGCTGCTGCATGTGCGCCGCGACTCTGTGCTGGACCCCGAAATGTTCAGCGGGCAACTCTCCAATCTCAGCCGCGAGGCCATTACCCTGGCCTTGCAAAGCGTGACGCGGCAGCTGCGGGTGCCGGTGGTAGCCGAAGTAGGCCACGGCCGGGTAGCTTTTGCCGTGGCCGATGCCGTCAGCCGCCATCAGCCGGCCCTGGTAGTGCTCGGGCGCCCTGACTATAGTGCTACCCCCGACGAGTTGGTGCAAACTACCTCCCTGGATATTCTGCGGGCCGCGCCCTACCCCATGCTGGTAGTGCCCCACAGCGTGGAGAGCAGCGGCCCGCCCCGGCGCCTGCTGCTGGCCCTGGACGGCGAAGCCTTCGACCTGGGTCAGCACGCCGGCCCGGTGCGCGAGCTGCTCTCGGCCCTGCAGGCCCAGATAACCGTAGTGCACATCCGCCGCCCCGAAGCGGCTACCGACGAGCCCAGCCTGGAAGCTGCCCTGCCGGCAAGCCTGGGGCTCGACTGGCCGGTTACCGATACCCGGGTAGTAAGCGGGACCGACCCGGCCGAGGGTATTCTGCAGGCTGCCCGCCCCACCGACTACGATGCCGTAATGCTGATTGCCCGGCGGCGCAGCTTCCTGGGCAACCTGTTCCACCGCAGCGTTACGGCCCGGGTGCTGCTTCACAGCGAGTTGCCGGTGCTGGTGCTACCCGCCCAATAGCCGGCGTACAGGTGGCCCGGTGAGCTGATAAACGCCGCTCGGGCTACCGCAGCAGCGTGACGGTGCCACTCTGCACCACCCGGTTACCCAGCTGGTCGGTGGTTTCGAAGCGCCACACGTAAGTGCCCGGCACCGGGGCCGCCGTACCGATGCGCCCATCCCAGGTTTGTGTGCGCGAGGTGGCCTGAAACACCGGCTGCCCATTGCGGTCAATGATGACAAAACGGAAGTTCTCCAAATAGCGGCCCTTCAGCTCCAGCACATCATTAAGCCCGTCGCCGTTGGGGGTGAAGGCCGTGGGAACAAACACCTGCACCCGCCGGGCTACCGTAGCCACATTGGAGTAGCTGACAAGGGCGCCTATGGTGGCCTCAATGCGGTAGCACACCACCTGCTGATCGGGGGGGGGCTGCAGATCGAGGTAGGTAAGGCCCCCGCCGCTGACCGGCCGACTGCTCAGCACGGCGTTGGTCGCCGACAAAACCAGTACCCGGTAGCTTACCGGCGCCGTGGCGTCGGGGCCCCGCAGGGCGGTCCAGCTCAGCCGAATGGTGCTGGCATCGGCCGCTTCGGGGCGGGCCTCCAGCATCACCGGGCATACGGCAGTGCTTTCGCCGGAGCGGTTACCGCAGGCATCCTGCTGGCGCACGGTGTAGCACAGCTCGGCACCGGGGGTAGGGCTGGCAAGCGAGTCGATGAAGGAGCGGGCGGCCGTAGTTGCCAGCGGACTGCCATTACGCAGGTAGGTGAGCAGCCCGCTACCTGGTCCGGTGGCCAGCAGCTCAATTTGGTTGCGCAGGGTGAAGGAGGCCGTCAGGCGGGGCGCTACCGGGGCCGGACCAGCCAAGGCCGTTACCGCTACCTCATCGGAAACCGAGGTGGCCGCGCCGGTTGCCAAACTCAGGCGGTAGCGGTAGGTAGTGCCGCAGGCCACGTCGGGGTCCTCGTAGCGGGTAGTGCCGGCCGGCAGCGGCAGCTGAACCGTGTTCGAGCCATCCGTCCGGGTCAGGGTAAAGGGGCCGGTGCTGCCGGTGCTCCAGTTCAGCTGATTGCGCCCGCTCAGGGCCGTGCCGGTGAGGCTAACGGTGCAGACCGTGGCCGATGGACTATTGGCTACCGCGGGCTGGCAGGCGTCCTGAAGTAGCAGGCGGTAGCAGCCGGGCAGGGCAGCGTTGGCAAGGGTGTAAGAGGTAGCCGTGCCCGGCACGGTGGCCACCGTGCGGAAGCCGCCCGTCGCGGCTGCATCGGCTAGCTGCAGGCGGTACTGGTACTCCGGCTGCAACGGCCCGAACTGGAATTGCGCCGTGGAGCCCTCCACAGCAAGCCGGGTCAGTACCGGCGTCCGGGGCGCGGGCAGGGGCGTAAACGTGCGGGTGCTGACGCCGGCGCACAGACTGGCAATGGCGTAGCGGCCGGTAACGGTTACGGTATTGGCCCCATTGGTGGGGTAGGTAGCCGGGGTGTTGCGCGCGGCGGGTACGGGGGCGGCGGTGCCTACCTGCACCGTGTACTGGTCGTAGTGGGTGTCCGTAACGGTTACCTCCACAAAGCCGGGGGCGCAGGCCGTGAGGGTAAAACCAGGGTCGGGGGTGGTTTTTACCTCGAAGTTTCGGGAGAAGATAATGCCCTGGCTGCCGCCCTGGGGCCCCTGGGTGTTCTGGGTGATAACTAGCACGCCGGCCGCCGTGGGGGTAAATGTGGTGGCCGTATCCGTGAAGCCGCTGCAGGTAATGGCCGGGCCGCGCTGGTAGTAAATCTGGGCCGGGTCGAGGTTTTTGCCGCTGCAGTCGCGCAGCCGCACGGGGCGGTTGGCGCACAGGTAAAACGGCAGCTCCTGGCCCGTTACGGCATCGTAGGCTTTGAAACAGGCGCCGGAGTTGGGGGTAGGAGTACACTGGCCATAAGCCGGAGCCTGGGTACCCAGCCAACCGGCACTCAGCAGTAGCAAAAAGACAAGTAGAGGTTTCACTATCCCCATAACGAAGCAGCCGCGCGCTTGCGTACCCGCGCCGGGCTAAAGTAGCAGGTTTCGGGAGGTACCGGTGCTTTCAACTCAAATCAGCGGGCCGCTGCTTGCGGGTGCTACTGCCACTCAAAACCCCGCACGAAGGCCGCGGCGGCGTGCAGATCAGGATACAGCACCCGGTCCTGCCCCACGAAAGCAACCTTCTCCCGGAAGGCGGCTACTACCTGCTCCAGCGCCGCGGAAGTGCGGGCGGGCCGGCGGAATTCCAGGGCCTGGGTGGCGTTGAGGAGCTCAATGCCCAGGAGCTGCTCCACGTTCTGGACCACCCGCAGGGCCTTGGTAGCGGCGTTGGCACCCATGCTTACATGGTCCTCCTGCCCGTTGCTGCTCACGAGGCTGTCCACGGAAGCCGGAGTGCACAGCTGCTTATTCTGGCTGACAATGCCAGCGGCCGTGTACTGCGGAATCATCAGGCCCGAGTTCAGACCTGGCTCAGCCACCAGGAAGGGCGGCAGGCCCCGCTGCCCGCTAATGAGTTGGGTGGTGCGCTGCTGCGAGATGCTACCCAGCTCGGCCGTGGCAATAGCCAGCATATCGAGGGCCAGGGCCAGGGGCTGCCCGTGGAAGTTGCCCCCGCTCAGAATGGCGTCATCTTCAGGGAAGAGGTTGGGGTTGTCAGTTACGGCGTTGCACTCGGTTTCTACTACCCCCTCTACATACGCCAGCGCATCGCGGGAGGCGCCGTGTACCTGGGGCAGGCAGCGGAAGGAGTAGGGATCCTGCACGGCGGTTTTGGGCTGCTGCTGCAACTCGCTACCCCCCAGCAGCTCCCGAACCCGGGCTGCTACCGTAAGCTGCCCGGCGTGGGGCCGCAGGCGGTGCAGGCGCTCATCAAACGGCTCGGGGCGGCCATCAAACGCCTCCAACGACAAGGCTCCGATAACATCGGCGGCGGCCAGCAGGCGGCGGGTGCGCAGCAGGGCGTGCACGGCGTAAGCCAGCATAAACTGGGTTCCGTTCAGCAGGGCCAGGCCTTCTTTGGCTTCCAGGGTCAGGGGCTGCCAGCTGAACAAACTCATGGCATCGGCGGCGGCCAGGCGGTAACCCTCGTAGTTTACTTCGCCCAGGCCCAGCAGCGGCAGGCTCAGATGGGCCAGCGGAGCCAGGTCGCCACTAGCCCCCAGGGAGCCCTGCTGGTACACCACCGGCAGCATGCCCCGGTTATAGAAATCGAGCAGGCGCTGCACGGTGCCGACCTGCACGCCGCTGTGGCCGTAGCTCAGGCTCTGGGCTTTCAGCAGCAGCATCAGCCGCACCAGCTCGGCGGGCACTTCCTCACCCGTTCCGCAGGCATGCGACATGACCAGGTTGGCCTGCAGCTGCTGGCGCTGCTCTACCGGAATAGCCTGGCTGCACAGGGCCCCAAACCCGGTATTGATGCCGTAAATAGCGGCATCCGGGGTGCGCTCCAGCCGCCCGTGCAGGTACTCATGGCAGTCCTGTATGCGTTGGCGGGCCTCTTCGCTGAGCACCACGCGGGCCTTGGTGCGCAGCAGCTCTTCAAGGGTAGTCAGGTCGAGGAAAGCAGAAGGAGTGAGGGCGAAATCCTGAGCCATGCGGAGGAAGAAAGGGTAGTTAAGACGCTTGACGGCAGACGTAGGCGGTAGAGCCGCCTACGTCTGCCGCCGGGAGGCCGGGCGCTAAATAAGTTACTTCTTCAACTCGGCCAGTGCCTGCTCCAGGCTTACGGTCTGTTCGGCGCCGGTGCCCAGGGTTTTCAGCTTAAACTGGCCGGCCGCACGTTCTTCGGAGCCCTGAATCAGCACGTAGGGAATACCCTTGGCATCGGCGTATTTGAACTGCTTGCCCAGCTTGCCGGACTCCGGAAACAGCTCACTCGGGATGCCCTCCTCGCGCAGCTGGCGCAGTACGGGCAGCACGGCCGCCTCGCTTTCGGCATCGAAGTTGGCCACCAGGCAGCGGGTGGTAGTAGCCACGGCGTCCGGGAAAAGCTGCAGCTCCTCCAGGCAGTCGTACAGGCGGTCAACCCCAAAGGAAAAGCCTACCCCCGACACACCCGGCAACCCGAAGGCCCCGGTGAGGTTGTCGTAGCGGCCGCCGCCCGAGACGCTGCCCATGTTCACATTGTTGATCTTGATTTCGAAGATGCAGCCCGTATAGTAGCTCAGCCCGCGGGCCAGGGTCACGTCGAACTCCAGGTTCTGCCACTTCTCGAAACCAAAGCTGCGCAGGTACTCCAGCACCCGCGTCAGGTCCTGGAGGCCTTTGTAGCCGTTGGCGTTATCGGGCTCCACGCCGGCCGTGGCGAAGGCCGCCAGCAGGCGCTCCAGCTTCTCCTCGAAGCCGCCGCCTACCCCCAGCAGATCAAACAACCGCTCAATGGCCGGAGTTGAAAACCCGCGTTCCGCCAGCTCTTTCTCCACGCCCTCGCGCCCAATCTTGTCGAGCTTATCGATGGCCGTAAACAGATCCACCTCGGTTCCTTCGCCGCCCAGGGCCTGGTAAAAGGCGCCCAGCACGCGGCGGTGGTTGATTTTGATGGTGTGCTCCGTCAGACCCAGCGTGGTAAGCACCTCCGACATCATCAGCACAATTTCCGCCTCGCAGAGCAAAGAATCAGTGCCCACCACGTCGGCGTCGCACTGGTAGAATTCGCGGTAGCGGCCACGCTGGGGCCGGTCGGCGCGCCACACGGGCTGAATCTGGTAGCGCTTGAATGGAAAGGTGAGCGTACCCCGGTTCATCACCACGTAGCGGGCGAAGGGCACGGTCAGGTCGTAGCGCAAACCTTTCTCGGCTACTTTGGGCAGCAGGCGCTTGCTCCGGTTTTCAGCGGCCAGGTCCTCTGCTGTAACGTCCTTGGCAAAGTCGCCGGAGTTCAGGACTTTGAACAGGAGCTGGTCGCCTTCATCGCCGTACTTGCCGGTGAGTACCGACAGGTTTTCGAGGGTAGGGGTTTCGAGCGGAGCGTAGCCGAACTTCTCGAACACGCGGCGGATGACGCCGAAAATATAGTTACGGCGGGCCACCACGGCGGGGCCGAAGTCGCGGGTGCCGCGGGGGATGCTGGGTTTCTGGGCGCTCATCAGGAAAATCGGGATGCGGAAATACGGCCGCGAAATTCGGGGTTTACATCGAATTTTCCGGTCCGGCTTTTCCAGAGCCCTCAGAAAGCGCCCGCACTACCGCGGGTAATAGCTGCTATGCAGGTCCGGAGCCTGATTATGCCCCACGGTAAAATCTATTTCCTGCATGGCATCCAGCAGGGAAGGAACCAGCAGGGGCTGGGAGGCCGCATCCAGGTAAAGGAAGTGGTGCTGGGCATGCTGCGGAACGTGGCATAGAATCAGGCGCCGGCCCTGGGCGTGCAGCATGAAGGCATAGGCCAGCAGCAAATCAATAGCTTCGTCGGAGAGTGTATCCACCAAACTCAGGTCCACCAGAATAGCCACTTTGTCACTGCGGCTGGCCCGGTGCAGGGCTCGGGTAAGTTTTACTTCGTCGGAGGAAGAGGTATCAGGCGAAAGGATAAGCAGGAAACCGTTTGGTAGCAGCTCGCGGTGTACATCTAGCATAGCCAAAATGCAGCATTGCATAGGTAGGTTAACGTATCCTCTATTAGCGCGGGATAACAGGGGAAAGTTCTGCGAGAAAAAAGGAATAAATAGAACTTTGTGACCGAAAACCGGCTCTATTGCGCTTAATTTGGGTTAACGATTGAAGGAATTGGATTTAAGCTCAACCAGTAAGCGTAACCGGCTTAGCGGGCCCGCCGCGCCTGAAACAGCACGGAGCCGGCCAGCGGAGCCTTCAGGGCGGCACGCAAACCAGCCCGGCGCAGGCCCTGGTTGGTCCAGTCGTTGCAGGTGCGCAGGGCGTGGTAGCGGCCCCGGCCCAGAAAGAAAAAATCTTCTGGCGTGTAGCCCGCCGGCTGCCGCAGCTGTACCCCGCCCAGGCTATCGGCCCGGAAAGACTGCTGCACGTAAGCCGTGAGCCGGCGGTACTGCTCCGGCGAGATGCGCAGGGGTACTACCCGCGCCCTGGAGTCGGGGGCGGCCCGGTAAAAATCGACGTGCATGAGGGTGCGGGACGGAAACAAGGCGCCCACCACGGCCTTCGGACCCGGAAACTTACCGCCCATGGAGCCCAGGTAAAACCCTTCGTTGCCCCACCCAAAGGCCACGTAGGGGTAGCGCGCAAACCGGGCCGTCAGGGCGGGCTGGTTTAGCGTCCGGAGCCAGTCTTGGCCGGTTTGGGCATCACGCAGGGGTAGGACCACATCGGTGTGGAAGCCGTTGGACACCACGTAAATGGGAACTCCCCCGGGAGTTTGCTCAAACCTGCGGTTCACGGGCACCAGCGTCCCCGTCAGCAGAAACAACAGAAAGGCAGCAAGAGCCGACATCAGCAGGCAGGTAACAACACGCGGCGAAGGTAAGGGCACAGGGCTGAGCAAGAGGTAGGCAGCAGGTTTGATACCGATTTGGCGCGGTTGTAACCCACGGAGCCGCCGGACTGGCTGCACCTGCCCCCTAACGCCACTGCCGCCCGTCGGCCCTCTCCAGGGAAAGCCAACGAACGGCAGTAGTACAGGTGCCTTGGCGCTGATGCGGGGGTAGGCTACTTTGCTAGGACCCCACGCGCACCGCGGGCCGGCGGGGCTCCACGGCGGCTACGGCCTTGCTGCGGCTGGCCCAGGCCTGCTTGTCAGCGCGGGCTACCTGCATGCCCAGGGGCACCATCACCACCGTGCCCAGGGCCTGCTGGGGCCGGGCCGAATGCAGGGCCACCGCCGTCCGGATGCCATGGTAGCCCAGCACCGTAGTGCGCACGGTGTAGCGGCCCAAGGGCAGCCCGGCGGCCCGGAAGCGGCCCTGAGCGTCGGTTTCCACGGCTTTCATAAACCGCCCGTCCGAAGCGCGCAGCACAACCACGTAGGAGTGAGGAATAGGCTCCTGGGTTTGCCCATCGAACAGGCGCCCCGATACGGTGCCGCGGGCAGGCACCGGAGTAGCCTGGGCGGGCAGTTGAGGAGCGGCAACCAGAACAGACATTGCCACCAGGGCAGCGGAAGCGAAGGAAGTTTTCATGGCAGATACAATGGAAAAGGAAGGGGCGCCGGCATGAGCGGGGCCGGGAAACGGCGTAAGCCATTCCGGGGCGGAAACACGTCGGCAGGCAACGAGGGGGTAGCATCGAGCCCAGAGCAGTGACGGCCGCGAGCCGGGCACTGGGTGGGGCAAAAGCAGCAGCTTCCTGAGATAAACGGGCAGGTAGCCGGGCTACAGAGGAGTGCGAAATGGCAAGGGCCGCCGCTGGGGTGCCGCTTACTGGAGCGAGGCGTAGGCGCGCTGGGTATAGCGGCGGTTGAGGGCCAGTACATTGCTAGCCACCACGGAGTTAGCCTGCATCCGCTGCACCTGGTCGAGGGCGGTGCCCAGCAGCCGGGCCATGCGGCGGTGCGTGGTCATGTTTTTCAGCGGATTCAGGCAGATGCCGTTCAGACGCTCCTCGTACAGCACCGAGTGGTCGTCGTTGTAGAAGCGGATGATGGTGTAGTCCGGCTGCTTGGGGTTGGTTTCCAGGGTCCAGTAGCCCGATTTGGCCACAACGGGCGCCTCGCTGTAGAAGGTGGTTTGGGCCTGGGCCAGAGTAGTGGAAAGGGCCAGGGTCAGGCCCAGCAGGCTGAGGCGGGAAAGCAAGGAGGTTTTCATGATTTTACAGGAAAAACAAGGGTGTAAGAAGCCGCTCTCCGGCTACCCACACCTGCGGGCTGGCCGAGAAATCAAGAGCAGCAAGAAGAAAATGTGAGCGGCAGACCCCGATGGCTGCCTTAGCAACCCCGAGGGAGATAAGGCCCCGCCCAGGGGCGGGGCGGCTTCGGTAGGCGGGTGGCCATGACTTGGCAAAGGCAAGTCGCCGCGGACCGAGGCAGGAGCGAAAACCAGCAGAAGTAGCTACCTGTCTGCCGGTAAGATGCGCAACTGATGAATAGATGATAAACTAAGCAGGAAGGATGCCTGGGCTACAATAAATACTTGTATATCAGGTAATAAGCTAGGAGGGGAGTGCGGGGTTGGAGCCGGAGCGGGGCAGCTGTTGTGGAAACTGCCCTGCCAGCCAGGCGTTACAGCGTTTTGAAAATTTATTTTCAGGAGTTAGCCGCCGAAGCCGCCGCCACCACCCTGGGGCTGGTTTTCAATCTTCTTGGGCGGCTTGTTAGAGCCCAGGTACCAGCTGAAGCCCAGGTAGCCCACCCGCGACTCCCACTTGTTGTAGTACTCGGCCCGGAAATTCTCGGTGTACGACTCAGTGCGGTTGCGCTGGGTGTTGAAGAGGTCCGAAACGCGCAGGGTCAGGGCGGCGCGGTCGTTGAGCAGGCGCTGGCGCAGCGCAATATCCACGGAGCCCACCGGAGCAATGCGGCCCTGGGCCGTTACGGCGGCGGCGCGGTAGTTGCCCGTCAGCTGCAGGTCAAGCTTGGGGGTAGGCGTGAAGGAGTTCATCACGCGGGCCGTGCCCGATACCACCCGGCGGTTGGCCTCGTTGCCCGTGGCGGCCGTTACCGTGTTCTGGAACAGCGAGCCGCTGGCCGTCAGGCGCCACCACTTGGCCAGGGGCTGGTTCAGGGAAACCTCGGCCCCGTAGCTCGTGGCCTGCCCGAAGTTATCGACGTATTGGGCTGTAATTACCGCCCCGGCTCCATAGCGGCGGGTGGCCTCCTCATCAACCCGCACCAGGCGCTGAATGGTATTATCGGTGTGGCGGAAAAACAGCGTCGAGGTCAGCGAGGCCTGGCCCATGCTGATCTGGTGGCCCAGCTCAAAGGCGTTGATGTACTCCGGCCGCAAAGAAGGGTCGCCGATGCGGTAGGTGCGCTGGTCCTGGTAGAGCGGGAAAGCCAGCAGCTGCATAAAGTTCGGGCGGTTCAGGCGGCGCGAGTAGCTCACCTTCACGCGCTGGTCGGCGGTAGGCAGGGTGCGCTCCACGGTAGCCGACGGGAACAGGTTCAGGTAGCTGAGCTTGAAGGGGCCATTGCCGTTCAGTACCTCGCCGTTGGTATTGGTGTACTCGGCCCGCAGGCCGCCCTGCATGCGCCACTTGCCTATTTCCTGCTGATAGGTGAGGTAGCCGGCCTGCTGGTATTCCTGGAACGTGTACTGATACGAGCGGTCCGCGAGGCGGTCGAAGCCGGGGCCATCGGTTTGCTGGCGCAGGAAGTCGTCGGTGCCCTCGTTGGTTTGGTACTGGGTTTTGAGGCCGGCATCCAGGCGGGCCTTTTCGCCCAGGGGCTGCACATAATCTACCTGGCCATTCATGGCGTGCAGATTTACGTGCAGGTCCTGCTTCCACTCGCGCAGGTCGGCGGTGCCCTCAGTGTTGCGCTGGGCCACTACCACGTCGGCGTTGAGGTAGGTGTAGTTGGCGCTGGCGCTCAGCTCGCGGCCCTTGTGGGCCTCCCAGGTGCGGCGGTAATCCACCGAGTTATCAATGTTATCTACCTTTTCCGTTACGGCGAAGGTGCTGCCAATGCGGGCATCGGTAGCCCCCGAGAGGGTAGCCAGCTGGGTGCCGGTGTTATAGCCCCGGTTGAAGTTGGGCTCCACCGTGAAGGTAAGCGTCTGGTTGGCGGGGAGGGTGTAGTCGAAGCCCAGGCGGCCGCTGTAGTTTTGCTGGTGGCGCAGGTTGGTGCCCTGCTGATAGGTGCGCAGCTCCTGGCCCTCCCGGGTGGTGTACTGGTCGCTCCACATACGGCTACGGTAATGGTCGTCGCGCAGGTCGAAGGAGCCAAACGCGTTGAGCTTGCCCGTGCGGCGGTTCAGGCTCAGGCTGGTGTTGTACTTGTCGCGGGTGCCCACGTTGAGGATGGCCTGGCCGTTCCAGCCGTCCTTTTTCTGCTTTTTCAGGATGATGTTGAGTACCCCGCCGGCGCCGGCTGCGTCGTAGCGGGCCGAGGGGTTGGTTACTACTTCTACCCGCTCAATGCTGCTGGCCGGAATCTGCTCCAGGCGGTTGCCGCCCGCCCCGCTGTTGGCCGAGTTGCTGGGCTTGCCGTCAATCAAAATGGTGATGTTGGACGAGCCCCGCATGCTCACAGTGCCATCGGCGGCTACCGTTACGGAAGGCACGTTCTGGAGCACGTTTACGGCCGTACCGCCCACGCTGCTCAGATCTTTTTCTACGTTGATGACTTTCTTATCCAGGCTTTCCTGCACGGCGGCCCGCTCGCCCTGCACCGTTACGCCGGCCAGCTGGGTAGCGGTGGGCGTCAGCTTCATAGTGCCCAGCTGCGCGGTGGGGGTAGCGCTGGTCAGGCTCACGGAGCGCCGGAATCCTTTATAGCCCACGGCCGAAGCCTTTAGCAGGTAGTTGCCCAATCCCAGCTTCTCCAGCTCGAAACGGCCGTTTTCCAGGGTTTCGGCCCCGGCCACAAAGCTGGAGTCCTGGGCGCGGAGCAGAACTACGTTGGTGAAGGGCAGAGGCTGACCATTGGCCTGGTCGAGCAGGGTGCCGCTGACGGAACCGGCGGGTTGCTGCTGGGCCGCGGCGGCCAGCGGAAAGAGCATAGCAAGGAACCCCAGGCCCCGCAGGGCCCGGCCGGAAGACAGGGAGGAAGTCATAAAAGGGAGTGGTTGGAGGACGAATCAGGCAAGGAGAGGCCGTGCCCGGCGGCCGCGGTTCCGCTGGGCTGGCATGGTTGCCAGAAATTCAGACACGAAAAGCAGGGACACGCGCCGCACCAAATGCGGGCTGCCAAGCGGCCAGAACACGAGCGCAGCGGCGGGAAACAGCGTTTCCGGCGGGCTGCCCAGCACCCGGCCCGACTGGCCTGCGGTGGTGTCTGGCATCTGCCCCGGGCGGCTCGGGTTAGGAGAAGCGCCGTGGCAAAGAGTTCAGCTAATCAATGGTCCAAAGGTAAGCGAAGGTACTATGTAACGCAAGGTACTAGCAGAATTTATTTTTCGATTCGGTGAAAACGTTGTGTTCTGCGGGAATTGAGCTGGTAGCCCTTCGCCTATTTAGCAGGAGCAAAGTGCGCGAACAGCGCTGCTAACTGGCTGTCAGGAGAATAGATGCGAGGCGTAGATTATCCGTTGCCTGAAATGCAGAAAATATCTTATCAATCTGATATATAGAGGCAAAAGCACCCAACCCGGCAGGTTTGGCAGGTAGTAGGGGGTAGGGAATCGACAGCTATAGCACTTCTAGGGGGCAACACAAGAGTAGGAACAGAAAATACCGCTAGGCCAATTCACCAAGCGCTACCCAGCGCCCCTAGTGGGACCTCTATGCTCTCACGGTGGCGCTGGCGCAGTTCGCCCTTTGTGCCGAGGCAAAACGGCGCGGGCCCACGTATAGGGGCCCGCGCCGCGGTTAAGCTGCACCAGAACGCGTCGCCAATAATCCTCGTCGTGGACGTAGGCTAGCAGTAGAGCGTTTTTTTCACACGGCCTAATTTTAAAGAGCCGGCCAGCCGCAGCATATGCTCCCAATGGTCACTGATGAGCCGGGTGCTGACGACGGGCCGGCTTAATTTGTTGAGAAGACCGTAACCGTCTTCCTTACTGAGGCGCCCAAATCGTTGGTCGGAAAGATCCGCTAAGTGGGGACTGAAAGGGCTAGCCACCTATTCCACCCTTATCGCCCTGCGGCTGGTCCTCGATGGTGCTGGCGGCCTTTCTGGTCCCCAGAAACCAGGAGAATCCTAAGTAGCCTACGTGCGTTTCGTATTTGGTTCGAATGTCGGTGACAAGTCCATCGGCCGCAAGCTGCGTGTACTGGCGGCGTGTATTAAATACATCGCTCACGCGCAGGGTCAGCGCCGCTCGGTCGTGAAACAGGCGCTGGCGCAGGGCTACGTCCACCCCGTACACGGACAAAATTCGGCCCTGGGGTACCACTAGCGGGGCACGGTAGTGGCCGCTAAGCTGCAAAGCCAGGGTCTTAGTCGGGCTAAACTGGTTGAGCAGGTACGCCGAGCCAGTGAAGCCGGCGCGGGTGCCGTCGGTGGTAAAGCTGGCTACTTGATTGCGGTAGTAGGAGCCGTTGGCCGTAAGTTTCCACCACTTGGTCACGGACTGAGTCAACGAGAGCTCCACCCCGTAGCTGGCTGTGCGGCCGAAATTGGCGTAGCTGGTGCGGGTAATAAAATCAGGCTGGCCGCTGCGGCGGGTCGCCACCGTATCGATGGTGCGCAGGCTCTGGATGGACTGGCTGGCAAAGCGTCCAAACAGAGTCGTGCTGAGCGTCATGGCGCGCCAGGTCAACTGATGACCCAACTCCCCGACGTGCACGTACTCGGGCCGTAAGTCAGTGTTGCCCACTACGTAGTTGCGGGCATCAGAGTAGATAGGCAGCGGAATGATCTGCAAGAAATTGGGCCGGTTCACGCGGCGCGAGTAGCTAAGCTGCAGGCGCTGGTCGTGGGGTAGCGTACGGGCCACCGTGGCTGAGGGAAACACGTTGAGAATCCGTTGGTGGGCCGAGCCCGTGGGCAGCACCTGGGCGGAGAGCCCCGTGAACTCGGCCCGCAATCCGGCCTGATATTCCCACGCCTCCGATTTATGTTGGTAGGCCCCGTAAGCCTGCGGAATGAGTTGCCGGTAGGTATAGCGGTACGAGCCCGCGTCCTGCCGGACAAATTCGCCCCCCGGGGTGGATTGCACCCCATAGTCGCTCGTACCAGCCGTTACCAGAGCGTCGGTCTTGACGCCCGCCTCCCAGCGCCGCTGCTTGTCCAGGGGATGCACGTAGTCTACCTGCACCGAAGGCATCTGAATAGTAACGTCGAGCAGTTGCTGACGGGCGCCAAGCGGGTAGCCCGCCGGCCCCTCCAGAACACGCTGCTGGGGCATGACGGTGCCGCCGTCCAGGTAATACGAGGTACTGATGGTTAACGCCCGGCCCGGGGCCGCCGCCCAAGTGCGCCGGTACGTACCCGAGAAACGGCTGCCGTACAGGTTATCGGCTTCCGCGTTTTGGTTGCGCAGCAAATAGGAGGGGTAGGAGTCCTGAGCAAGCTGGGTAGCAAAGTTCTGCGTGGTGCGAAAGTCCTGGGCATAGTATTGGGCTGTCAGGCTAACGCGCTGCTCATCGCTGAAGGTGTACTCAACGCCTAGGCGTAGGCTATGATTGGTTTGAAGACGGGTGCTGGTTCCCGTCTGGTCGGTGCGAATGCTACGGCCATTCACCGTAGCAACTTGCCGCAGGGACGAACTGCCGTAGAATCGATTGCTCAACCCGTCGGCACTGCCAGAAAGATTGAGTTTGCCGACCTGCCGGTTGCCGCTGAGCGACGCAGTGTATTTATCCCGAGTGCCTATGGTAACCAGGGCGTCGCCGTTCCAGCCGGGTTTATCCTGCTTTCTCTGCACCAAGTTGATGATACCTCCGGTGCCTTGGGCCGCATACTGGGCGCCGGGATTAGTGATAATCTCAATGGTTTCGAGGCGGCTGGCAGGTAGCTGGTCTAGGCGCAGGTTGGGGGGGGCGGGCCGGCCGTCAAGGTAGAGCGTGACGCTCGCATTGCCTCGCAGGCTGATTTGCCCGTTGTCATCCACAGCTACTGAGGGTACTTTCTGGAGTACATCCGCCGCCGTACCGCCCGCGCTGGTAAGGTCCTTGTCCACGTTGAGAGTGATTTTACCCAGTTCGTTGACTACCGCCGCTTTTTCGCCTTGCACGACCACGTTGCCCAGCTGCACGACGGTTGGGAGTGCCAGCCACTCCCCCAAGCGAACGACCGGAGTGGCAGCCTCCAGCGTGGCCGATCGGCGGACGACCTGGTAGCCCAACGCCTCGGCCCGCACGACGTACCGGCCCAGCGCGAGGTTGTTCAGGGCGAAGCTGCCATTCTCCGTGGTTTGGGTGTTGGCGGCCAGGGTTGAGTCCGACAGCCGCAGCAGCACCACGTTGGCAAAGGGCAAGGGCTGACGCGTGCGTTGGTCCAGTAGGGTGCCCGACACTTCCCCTAGCCCCTGGGCCAGCACCCTACCGGGCAACAGCCCCGCCATCAGCCCAAACAAGCCGAGGTAGCTTATCACTCGAGAGCAAACAGCAATTCGGGTCCATAATAGCGCAAGGAGTTGATTATTAACGTCGTTTGCAATGCATATTACCTTGCAATGCATACTAATAAGTGCGCAAGAAGCAGGCTTTTTCATGAGGCTTGACGGAAACGGTAAGGAAAGCTGGTTGCGTTCGGACTGATTACTGGTTCAGTGAATCCTCTTGTAGAACCTGGTGAAAATTGGTTGAGCCAAGCGCTACGGCAGGCACGGTAACCCCACTACTGAAGACTGGCATTGTAGGGTAAATCAGCTTAATCCTCCGGATAGATGAACCCTGGTTCCAGGTACGTACCCGCACCAGGCAGCGGTGCACAGTGCCACCCGCCTGCACCCACACGAGGTAGCGGCCGCTGGGCACTTGGCTGAAATCAAACCGATGGCCGTATGCCGGAACGGTGTAGGTTTCGGTAAAGAGAGTTTGCCCGCTACTCAGGCGCACGACCTGCACGCTCCCGGCCCAGGCGCTAGGATTTTCGATGCGCAGGCGCAGGGCGGCGGGCGCTACCTGGGCAAGGCTAATGGCCCCGGATGTTTGGGCCCGGGCGAACGTGGCGCCAGCGCACAGGACTGCCACGGAAAGGGCGCGAAAAAGGACGGTCAAGGAGGACATACAAAGAGCATAAGAGGGTTGGCTAACTACCTTTGGGGTAGCAGGAAGAAAGGAAATCGTGCCGGATGGAAGGGGCTGCCTATTTCGTTTGGCGACGCAGGAAGAGGTAGTAGGCCAGGAAGCCGACGGCGGTGCTGAAGAGCAGGATGATGACCGAGTGCAGACCCCAAGGCAGGTACCGGTTGCAAAGCGCGAGCCCTGTGCCAGTACTCAGCAGCAACACGACCCACTTTACCACCTTGTTTTGCTCATCCTGCGGGCGGGGCAGCAGGCGCTCGACAATGCTTTCCGAAGTAGCGGCTGTCACAATCTGCTTTTTCAGCAGGTAGTTCAACACCATTCTGACGGCGGCCAACACGAAATTGCAGAGCAGGAAAAGTCCTGCCAGAGGCATAAACACCCGGCGGGCCAATTCCAATGCACTGCCATCCAGGACGGGGGCCATTGCATCAGCACCTTGGGCGGAGGCCTCCCAAGTGGCCAGGCAAAAAAGCAGGAGCAGCCAAAAACGTTTCATAGGGCGAGCCGGAAGAGAGGCGGTACCGGATGAGACCGGCCACCGCCCATCATGTTGCAAAAGTTTTAAGAAAAAGCGAGCTGGCGCATCTGCCGGCGATGCTGGGTCAGCAGCTCCAGGCACTGCCCGGCCACGAATAGGCCCGCCACAGTTAGCAGCCCAGCTCCCAGGCCAGTAGTCATACTGTGGAAAATTGGTGTCAGCAGGCCACCAAACAAGGCTAAAAATGAGATAACCACCCCCAGTACAAGTGTGGCCACGCCAGCCAACACCCAAGAAAAACCGGGTTTGGCCCGGGGCAGCTGCGCCAGGACGCTCGCCGACAAGTCGAATGAAAAGGTGGGGTGTGCCTGGTGCGCTACGGCCGTCAGCAAGTGCCGGTAGGTAGCTACCCGGCTCTGGCACAGGGAGCAGCCGCGCAGGTGGGTTGCTTGGGCAACGGGCAGTAGGGAAGTCGATTCGGCGGCCTCTTGCTGGGCGCGCTCGGAAAGATGGGGGCTCGTCATAAGTCGTCGCGGTGATAGCTGGCCAGTAGGTATTCCTTTAACCGTTTGCGTGCCCGGAAAAGGTAGTTTTTCACGGTTCCGTCCGGCAGGGAGGTTATCTGGGCAATTTCCTCGTAGCTCAGTTCCTGCTGATGGTACAAGGCAATTAAGGTGCGGTAGAGGGGCGGCAGTTGCTCGATGGCAGTGCTCAGAATAGTGGTCAGGTCTTGGTCAAACAAGGCCGTTTCTGGGTCGTAGTCCGACCCGGCTACCAGGCTTACGGGAGGGCTACGGCCTTCTTCCGAGGAGTCGTCCGGTCGTTGTTCCGACAAGTCCACCAGCACCAGTTTTTTCTTCTCTAAGTAGTGCAGGCAGGTATTGTAGGCAATTTGCCCCACCCACGTCGAGAACTTCGCCTGAAATTTGAACCCCGCTAAATTTTTAAAAACCTTCAGGTAAATCTCCTGCGCGACATCCGGGCGGTCAGCGGAATGTCGAATCATTTTGAATACCATCTGCGTGACGAGCCCTTCCGTGCGCTGCACGAGTTGCCCAAAAGCCGCAGTGTTTCCCCCCAACACTTGCGCCACAAGCTGCTGGTCGGTCGCGGGGGAGGTGGGCAGGTTGCTCATCAAGGCATGAGACCGGTCAGCCGGGATGTTGTTGCACAAAGATGTTCTGGCGGTGGCTCTATTATTAGAAATAATTCTCTACCAACAGTTCAGGTAGGCGTAGCAAGGCCGCTAGTGGGCCTAATCAGGTGGGTGCTAAAACAGCCATTTCCTGAGACAGTCACGCGCAATCTTTCCCTATCGATACGTTCTGTTTCTGCTCTTTTGCTACCCCTTCCGGTGGCGCAGAGGGGTAGGAGTCTATACCATCCCAGCCTGGCGGGCTTGCCGGAACATTTAGCCTGCTGACCTTGCCATCGGATTTACTACCCCTCCCCAATGAGAGAAGGCCGAGATGAGGTTCGGCTGCAGCACATGGGATACTTCCAAGCGACTTGATAATAGGGCTTCCCGCTACTTCATTGTTTGTCCGTTGGCTTCCTGCTCTCAAAGCGTTTCCGAACAGCGTGTCCATTTATGGACATATTTCTTAAAGCGTAGAATAGTTATCCTAATGATAATATGTTGATTATCAATACATTATCAATATGGCATGGCCCTTGGCTGACTGTACAGGAATCCCTTTCCTTCCTGTACGAAAATGGACAGAGCCATATCTTCTACTACCCAAGCTCGCCGTCAGCGCCACCGCTGGCTGGTGGGGGCCGGGGCCGTTCTGATTGTTATGCTAAGCTTGTGGGCGTTCCGCAGCGTGCTCAAGCCCAGTCTCAACCGCAACAGCATCCTGACGGCCCGCACCGAAACCGGCGATGTAGAGGCCTCACTCACGGCCGCCGGCATCATTATTCCGGCTCATGAGGCGGTCATTACCAGCCCCATTCAGAGCACCATCCGGCGGGTAGCAGTGCCGGTGGGTAGCAAGGTGCAGCCCGGCCAAACTATTCTGGAACTGGACAAGGAGCTGACCAACACGGCTCTGGCCAAGCTCCAGGACGAGCAGCAGCAGAACCGCAACAAGAACGGCCAGCTGCAGCTCAGCCTCGAAAAAGCCCTCAACGACCTCCGCTCCCAGGAGCAGGTGCAGCAGGTGAAAGTCCGCAGCCTGCAGTCGGCCCTGCGCGACGAGCAATACCTGCTTAAAATTGGTGGCGGAACCTCCGAGAGCGTGCGCCAGGCCGAGCTGAACCTGCGGGTAGCCCAACTAGAGCTACAGCGCCTCGGGGAGCAGATCCGGAACCAGCGCGCCGCCAACGCCGCCGACGTGCGCGAGCTGGGCTTTACCATGCAGATTCAGGACCGCAGCATTGCCGAGCTGGCCGGCAAGCTGCAGCAGGCCAACATCAGCAGCCAGCAGCCTGGCGTGCTCACCTGGGTGAATGAGGACCTGGGCACCACCGTGCAGGCTGGCGACGCCCTGGCCCGCGTGGCCGACCTGAGCCGCTTCCGGGTGCGCGCCACCATTTCCGATACCTACGCCGACGCCCTCCACCTCCAGGACCCGGTAGTTATTCGGGTGAACGGCACCGATTTGCGGGGCGTCATCAGCACTATCAGTCCGGCTGTGGAGAAGGGGGTAGTCACGTTTTACGCCAACCTGACCCAAGACCACCACCCCGCCCTGCGCGCCAACCTGCGGGCCGATGTATTTGTGGTAACCAAATCCCTGCACAACGTGGTGCGCGTCAAAAACGGCCCTTTCTACCAAGGAGGCAAAGAGCAGCCCGTGTTTGTGGTGCAGGACGGCAAGGCTGTGCGCCGCACCGTGCAGTTCGGGGAAAGCAACTTCGACTACGTGCAGATAACCGGTGGCCTCAGGGCGGGCGAAGAAGTCATTGTGTCCGATATGAAGGACCACACCGAAACCCCCGAGCTGACCATTCAAGACTAATTCCTTCGCCAAACTACTCCCTACCACTTCTTAATCCTTTCTATCCCATGCTACTCCTTCGCTCCCTGACAACCGCCCTGGCCTTCTCCGTTTCAACGCTGTGCAGCTTGTCTGCCCAGGCCCAGGCGCCCGCCTTTACTTCCTACCAGCAGTTCAACGACTCGCTGATTGCCCAGTTCAACCGCGGCGACTTTAAAGCCAGTGAAGCTTCCAGCAGCCCGGCCCTGCGCCAGCTGGAGGAGGCGGGCAGCATGACGCGGTTTCTGACGGACCTGAAAGCCAAAACCGGTCGGATTACGGCCACCAAGGCCCTGAGCGAGCAGGGCAAGCGCCATGAGTTTGAGTGGCGGGGCGAAAAGCAAAACCTGCGCGTGATGTTGGTGTCCTCGGCTCCTGGCGTGCTGGATGACTATACCATTTCGGATTTCATTGCCCAGCCCAACGCCCGTACTACCCCGGCCCTGACGGACAACCGCCAGCAAAGCGCCCTGGACCAGGCCGTGCACCGCGCCGCCACGCTCTACATGCAGCACCCCGATGCGGCCGGCCTTTCCATCGGTATCTACCAGGGAGGCAAGATGTCGTTTTACAACTACGGCGAAGTTGAAAAAGGCTCGGGCCGGCGGCCGACTGCCGCTACTTACTACGACATGGGTTCCGTGGCGAAAACCTTTGTGGGGACGTTGCTGGCGCAGGCTGTGCTGGATAAGAAGCTGAAGCTCGACGATGATATCCGGAAGTACCTGCCGGGTTCCTACCCCAACCTAGCCTTTGAAGGTGAGCCTGTCCGGGTGCTGCACCTGGCCAACCATACCTCCGGCATGCCCACCACGTCCCAGGTGTACAGCCCGGCCCGGAAGGAGTGGCAAAGCAAGATGAGCCTGGTAGAAAGAACGGCCTACTACAACCAGTATTCTGCCGACAGCCTGCTGCGCGACATGCATCAGTTTCAGCTCGCCACGAAGCCCGGTACTACCTACCGCTACAATGGGGTAGCCATGCTGGTGCTGCAGTTGCTGCTGGAGCGCGTGTACCAGCAGCCCTACGAGCAACTCGTGACCAAATTCGTCCGGACTCGCTTTGGCATGACGGACACGAAACGCGTTCTGTCGGCCACCGAGCACCAGCGTTACGCCACCGGCTACGATAAGCAACAGCAGCCCCAGCAACACCCCAACTACACTGGCTACTGGGGCGGGCCCAACATGAGCTCCACCGCCGCCGACCTTCTGAAGTACGCCGCGGCCAACTTAGCAGAGCGCGAGCCGGCCGTGCGCCTGGCGCACCAGCGCACCCGCGGTACCGAGGGAGAATTTGGCATGGGCCTGGGATGGATGCTGGACACCGATACCAACGGCCGCCGCCGGATTTACCACGATGGGCAGTCCATCGGCTTTAACACGCGCTTTGTGGTGTACCCCGAGCGAAATCTGGGCATTGTGCTGCTGGTAAACGAGAACATCAGCCAAAGCCGCCTGACCCAGCTGGAGCAGTACCTGCAGCAGGAGCTACCCTCCGTAGCCAGCGCTACCCTGACGAAGTCCGCACGCTAGGCCGGTGGCCCTTGCCATGTGCGCCCATGTTGTATGAATATCTCTAAGCCATGAAGCCTTTCCTGTGGCTGCTGCCCGTAGTAGGGCTCCTGCACCAACCGGCCGCCGCGCAGGCTCCGGCTCCCGCCCTCACGCTACCCAGCGTCATCGACCTGGCCCTGAACCAGTCGGCCGCCGCGAAGCAAACCCAAACCACCCGCGACAAAAGCTACTGGGTGTGGCGCACTTACCAGGCCAACTACCGCCCGCAGTTAGGCTTGCAGGGCACGCTGCCGGGCTTCAGCCGCGCCGTGACGCCCGTAGTACAGCCCGATGGCACCACTGATTTCCGGGCCGTGCGCATCAACAACTCCAACCTGGCTTTATCGGTAACCCAGAACATTGGCCTGACGGGCGGGCAGGTGTTTGTGGCCTCCGAGGTGCAGCGCTTCGACGATTTCAATGGCCGCCTGAAGCGCTACAACAACCAGCCCGTGGCCATCGGCCTGACCCAGCCCCTGGGCAAGTTCAACGGCCTGAAGTGGGACCGGCGCATTGAGCCCCTGCGCTACGAAGAAAGTCAGCGCCAGTACGTGGAGGAGCGCGAAAGCATTGCCCAGCGCATCACGGAGCTGTATTTTGATGTGCTGGAACAGCAGGTAAACGCCGAGGTAGCCAGCCAGAACGTGCAGGCCAACGAGGAGCTGCTGCGGATAGGGAAGGAGCGCTACCAACTGGGCCGCCTCTCCCAAAGCGACCTGCTGCGGCTAGAGCTCAACTTGCTGAACGCCCGCCAGGCCATGGCCCAGGGGCAGCTTGATGCCCAGAATGCCGCCGTGAGTCTGCAGAGCTACACCGGGCTGCAAGCCGCAACTATACGGCTGGCGGTGCCGCCCGCCGCGCCGCGCCTGGTAGTGCTCGCCGAGCAGGCTTTGGCCCAGGCCCGCCAGAACCGGAGCGTGGTGCTGGCCTTCCGGCGGCGGCTGTTGCAGGCCGAGCGGGAAGTGGCCCTGGCCCGTGGTACCACAGGCTTTCAGGCCACGCTGTCGGCTAATCTGGGCTACGTAAACCAGGCCGGCAACCTCTGGGATACCTACCTGGCCCTGCAAAACCAGCAGCAGGTGCAGCTCACGTTTGCCTTGCCGCTGGTAGATTGGGGTAAGCAGAAATCCATTGTGAAAACCGCCGAGCTGACCCGCCGCCAGGTGCAAACCGACGTAGCCCAGGAAGAAACTTCCTTCGAGCTGAATGTGCAGGTGCAGGCTACCCAGCTGGCTACCCTCAGTGAGCAGCTAAACCTCTCGGCCCGCGCCGACTCCCTGGCTCAGCAGCGCTACACCATTGCCCAGGCTACCTACAAAGTCGGCCGCATCAGCCTCACCGACCTCACCATTGCTTCCGCCGAAAAGGATCAGGCCCGCCGCGCCTACATCTTGGCCCTGCGCGCCGCCTGGGTAGCCCATTACCGTCTGCGCGCCCTCACCCTCTATGACTTCGAGCGGCAGCTGCCCCTGGCTGCGAAGTAGCCAAAAACTCAAGCAAAACTCGCTGGCAGAATCCCGCCGCCCTACCCCCTTCAGGTGTCTGAAGAGGGGTAGGGCGGCGGTCGTTATGGGCCTTGAGGTTCATAGTTGTCATTCAGAACCACAGGACTTACGGTCGTTATCCTGACGAAGGAAGGACCTCTGCTGCTGGCTAATTCAGAAGGTTGAAACGAAGCGGGAGAGGTCCTTCCCTCGTCAGGATGACAGAGAGAAAGTCAGGTGAACACCTCAGCTTTGTAAGAACGAACACCCTGTCCGGAAATGGACAGATTTTGTTGAATGTATTATTTGCAATAATGGTATAAGTTATTGATTAATAATAATTTATAAAATTGGTACGCTGCTTGGCTACACTACTGTACACCGGGTGGGGCTTGGCTCAAAACCGGACACTCTTTCAGCACCTTCCTCATCTTCTCTTCCGCCTTCCCATGGAAAACATCCTCGCCCAATCGGCCGTGCGGCCCCAGGCCAACGGCGCTACCCTCGCGGCTACCAGCCAACCCGTTATTCAGCTGCGCGACATCGAGAAAATCTACCAGACCAAAACCATTGAAACGGTAGCCCTGAACCGGGTAAACCTGACCATCAACAAGGGCGAGTTCGTGTCCATCATGGGGCCTTCGGGCTGCGGAAAATCGACTTTGCTCAGCATTATGGGCCTGCTCGATGAGCCGACCAGCGGCGTGATTGAGCTGGATGGCCGCCCGGTGCAGTCCTACTCCGATAAGGAGCTGGCCGCGCTGCGCAACCACAAAATCGGCTTCGTATTCCAGAGCTACCACCTCATCAACGACCTTACCGTGCTCGATAATGTGGAGCTGCCCTTGCTCTACCGGCCGGGGGTAGGCGGCAAGGAGCGCCGGGAACGGGCCTACGCCGCCCTCGATAAGGTAGGCCTGAGCGCCCGCACCAACCACTTCCCCACCCAGCTTTCCGGGGGGCAGCGCCAGCGCGTGGCCATTGCCCGGGCCCTGGCCGGCCGCCCGGAAATCATTCTGGCCGACGAACCCACCGGTAACCTTGACTCGGTGATGGGCGAGGAAATCATGGACCTGTTGCTGGGCCTGAACCGCCAGGACGGCACTACCATCGTGATGGTAACCCACGACGAGCAGCAGGCCCGCCGCACCGAGCGCCTCATCCGCTTCTTCGACGGCAGCCAGGTTAGCTAGGGGGTAGGAGGGTAGGAGGGTATGGGGGTAGGAGGTACATCCACCTGTCGCCTGTAGAACCACCTAAATCCTTCACCCTCACACCCTCCTACCCTCATACCCCAGAAAATGAAAACGCTAGTCCTCCCGCTTTCTGACGCTGAACTGGTTGCGGCCTGCCGCCGGGGCAGCGCTGCGGCCCAGCAGGAGCTGTACCACCGCTTCGCCCCGAAGATGCTGGCCCTCTGCCTGCGCTACGTCCACCACGAGTTCGACGCCGAAGAGGTGCTGGCGCGCGGCTTCGTGAAGGTGTTTCGGTGCCTGGGTCAGTTCGAGGGCCGGGGCAGCCTGGAAGGGTGGGTGCGCCGCATTGTGGTGCACGAGGCCCTGAGCTACCTGCGCCGCCGCGAAATCCTTACGCTTCGCCTGGAGGACTGCCACACCGGCCACCTGGCCACCGACCTGCCCACCGCCGACGTGGAGCTGCAAGCAGCTGACCTGCTGCGGCTGGTGCAGGAGCTGCCGGCCGGCTACCGGGCCGTGTTCAACCTCTGCGCCCTGGAGGGCTACACCCACCCCGAGGTGGCCGCGCTGCTCGGTATTTCAGAAGGCACCAGTAAGTCGCAGCTCAGCAAAGCCCGCGCGGTGCTGCAGCGGCAGGTGGCCGCGCTTCATTCTTCCTTTTCTACTTCCTACGCCCAAGCTCATGTTGCTTAGCTACCTCAAAATTGCCTGGAAAGTCTTGCTGCGCCGCAAGTTCTTCACCTTCATCAGCCTGTTCGGCATCTCCTTCACCCTCATGGTGCTGCTGGTGGTGGCGGCCATGTTCGACCACTTAGTGGGTGCCCATGCCCCCGAAACGCGCATCAATAAGATGCTGTTCGTCAACTTCATGCACGTTCGGTGGACGGGTGGGGGTAACCAGAACTCGCCGCCCAGCTACTACCTGCTCGATAAGTTTGTGCGCCCCCTCAAAACGCCCGAGAAGGTGGCCGTGTACTCCAACTTTCACTCCACGCCCAGCTACGTCGGCAACAACCGCCTCGACCTGGACCTGAAGTACACCGATGAGGTGTTCTGGCAGGTACTGGATTTTACTTTTCATGAAGGCAAGCCTTTCAGCGAGGGCGAAGTAAAATCGGCGGCGCGGGTGGCCGTTATCAACCGCGCCACGGCCCGCAAGTACTTCGGCACCGACCAAGGCGTGGTAGGCCGCACCATCGAAATCAACCAAACCAACTACCGCGTTCAGGGAGTGGTGGAAAATGTGCCGGCCCTGCGCTTCAGCTCCTACGCCGACGTGTGGGTGCCCCTGACCACCAGCCCCAACGACCTGCAGCGCGTGCAGCTCAACGGCGATTATGCCGCTATCATCCAGGTGAAGTCGGAAGCGGATATACCGGCCGTGCAGGCTGAGTTCGACCAGATGATGAAACGCGTGCCCCTGCCCGACCCGAAGAACATGAAGTATATGGAAATGCACGCCGAGCCGCTGCTGGCGTCCTTTTCGCGGCAACTCATGAACCCCTTCACCGATTACGCCTCCGACGGCCTGACGATTCTGTTCTCTATTCTCTCGGGCCTGGCCCTGCTGTTTATGATGCTGCCCGCCCTGAACCTGGTGAACATCAACGTGAGCCGCATTATGGAGCGCTCCTCTGAAATCGGGGTTCGCAAGGCCTTCGGGGCTACCAGCCGCACGCTTATCGGGCAGTTTCTGGTCGAGAATATTTTTCTCACGGCCATCGGTGGGTTGCTGGGGCTGCTGCTCGCCTACGGGGCCCTGCAGCTTATCGGGGGCTCACAGGTGCTGGCCTACGCCCACTTCGAGCTGAACTGGCGGATTTTCGGCTGGGCCCTGCTCGTGACCTTGATTTTCGGCGTGCTCTCGGGCGTGTATCCGGCCTTCAAAATGTCGCGGCTGCAGCCGGTTCAAGCCCTGAAGGGGGGTAGTAAGTAATTCATGCACACGGTATAACAAGTAGAATCATGATCCGTCATCTGTTTACTCTGATCTGGAACCGGAAGCGCTCCAACTTCCTGCTGATGGCCGAAATCCTGCTGTCGTTTTTCGTGCTGTTCGTGGTGAGCGTACTGCTCGTCAACAACTACTACAACTACCGGCAGCCCATGGGCTTCACCTCGGATAACGTGTGGGAGTTCAACATCAACCCCGGCCAAGATACCATCAGCCGCAAGGAAACGCTCCAGCGGCTGGTGCAGGAGCTGAAAGCTACGCCCGGCGTGGCCGCCGTTACCTGGACCAGCGACAATACGCCGTTCTCGTTCAGCAACATGAATACCGATGAGTACCTCTACAAAGACAAGCAGGCTCCCCTCACGGAATATTATGATGCCGACGATGACATGGCAAAGGTACTGGGCCTGAACGTGGTAGCCGGCCGCTGGTTCGACCGTCGCGACGATGCCTCGTCGCGCCACCACGTGGTAGTAAATAAGCGGTTTGCGGAAGAGATGTTCGGGCAGGAGTCGGCGGTAGGTAAAGTAATGACCAATGAGAAGCACGACGAGGAATGGCAGGTGGTAGGTGTAGTGGATGCCTACCGCTCCGGCAGCGACTTCGCCGCCAACGACCCCGCCTTGTTTTCCCGGCGTGCGCTGCAGGATACGGCCCGGTTAGGCAACACGGAGCAACCTATTCTGCTGGTGCGCGTGCAGCCCGGCAGCGCCGCCGTGCTGGAGCAGCAGCTGGTGCGCAAAATCAAGGCCGTGACCAAGGGTTGGGATGCCAACGTGAATACCCTGGCCGAGAACCGCAAGGATAAAATGAAGTTCATGATGACGCCCCTGATTGCCCTGGGCATGGTAGGCGTATTCCTGATCCTCAACGTGGCGCTGGGCCTGTTTGGGGTGCTGTGGTTCAACATCAGCCAACGCAAATCCGAAATCGGGCTGCGGCGGGCCTTGGGCGCCACTGGCAACGCCATCAGCGGGCAGTTTCTGGGCGAAATGCTGGTGGTTACTACGTTTGGCGTGCTGGGGGGGCTGGTATTGGCCGCGCAATTCCCGCTTTTGGGCGTGTTTGGCCTGCCCCAGCAGGTGTATATCGTGGCCATGGTGCTGGCCACGGTGCTCATTTTCCTGCTCACGGCCATCTGTGCCCTGCAGCCCAGCCGGCAGGCCGCCGGTATTCATCCGGCCGTTGCGCTTCGGGAGGAGTAGCTCGAAACCCCACTCCAGCCTCTCCCTAATAGGCAGAGGTTGGGGTGGGGTCAGGGGGTAGGGTAGAGCCCCACGGAATTTTCTTTTCTACTCTAAATTCCGTCCTTCGCTTCTGAGCTATGATCTTGATTATTGACGACGATGTGGCAATACGCACCTCGCTGGGGCTGCTGCTGAAGCAGGCCGGCTACCCCGCCAAGGGCGTTGCTACCCCCGAAGAAGCCTTGCAGCTGGTGCAGCAGGCTCCCCCTCGTTTGGTGCTCATGGACATGAACTACTCGCTGGAAACCAGCGGGCAGGATGGCGTGCGCCTGCTGGCCCAGGTTAAGCGCCTCGCCCCGCAGGTTCCCGTCATCCTGATTACCGGCTGGGGCTCTATTGCGCTGGCGGTGGAAGGCATGAAAGCTGGGGCCGCTGAGTTCATTACCAAGCCCTGGCACAACGACTCCCTGCTCCAGACCATCCGCACCATCCTGGCCCTGCACGAGCCCGACGAGGAAACCGACCCCGCCACCCTCACGCGCCGGCAGCTTGATAAGCAGTACAACTTCCAAGGCATTGTGGGGCAGGATGCCCGCCTGTTGCACGTGTTGCGCAACGTAGGCCAGGTGGCCGCCACCGATGCCTCCGTACTGATTGAGGGCGAATCGGGGACGGGCAAGGAGCTGATTGCCGAGGCCGTGCACCAGAACAGCCAGCGCCGCCGTCAGCCCTTCGTGAAGGTAAACCTGGGCGGCATTTCGGCCAGTTTGTTTGAGAGTGAGATGTTCGGGCACCGCCGTGGGGCCTTCACCGATGCTAAAACCGACCGCATCGGCCGCTTCGAGCTGGCCAATGGCGGCACTATCTTCCTGGATGAAATAGGGGAGCTGGACCTGAGCAGCCAGGTAAAGCTGCTGCGGGTACTGCAAGACCGCACCTACGAGGTGCTCGGCGACAGTAAGCCGCGCCGCCTTGATATCCGGGTGATTTGCGCCACCAACCGCAACCTGGCCGAAATGGTGCAGCAGGGCCGCTTCCGCGAGGACTTGTTCTACCGCATCAACCTGATTACGGTGCGCCTCCCGGCCCTGCGCGAGCGGCCCCAGGATATTCCGCTGCTGGTGCAGCACTTCGTGGATGGGCTGCGCGCCACCTACAACCGCCCGGCCCTGAAAGTAGGCGTCCGGGCCCAGCACTGGCTGCAGGAGCAGCCGCTGCCGGGCAACATCAGGGAGCTGAAAAACCTGGTGGAGCGGGCCATACTGGTCAGCGGCAAAGACGAGCTGGGTCCCGAAGATTTCCAGGCCCAGTTTCAGCGCCTACCCCCGCGCCCCGCCGAAACCGGCGAGCTGCCCGAACCCGGTACCATGACCCTGGATGAGCTGGAGGCCCAGATGATCCGGCGCACGCTGGAGCACTACGGCGGCAACATCAGCCGCGTAGCCAAAGCTCTGGGCCTGAGTCGCGGCGCCCTTTACCGCCGCTTGGAAAAGTACGCCATTCCGTTTGATGCGGAGTAGGGGGTAGGCAAATAGGCAGAGACTGAAACCAGTTCCCCGCCTCAACCGAGGAGAGGAACTGGTTTTACGCATAGCTTTAGCGCACTACTAGCTTCTTAAATCGTTCATGACCCTGCGCGTTAAGTTTCTGCTCTTTGTCACGATAATTCACGCTGTGCTCATTGTGCTGGCCGGGCAGGTAATGCGCACAAATCCGCCGTTGTTTGTGGGGCTGGAAGTGCTACTGCTGATCAGCATAATTCTGACGGTGCAGCTGTACCGGGGCTTTGTGCGGCCGTTTCAGCTGATTGCGGCCGGCACCGAGGCCATTCGCGTCCGGGACTTCTCCATGAAGTTTGTGCCCGTGGGGCAACGCGAGATGGACCAGCTCATTGATGTGTACAACCACATGATTGACGAGCTGCGCCGGGAGCGGGTAACCCAGCACGAGAAAAGCTACCTGCTCGAAAGCCTGATTCAGGCCTCGCCGGCCGGGGTGCTGCTGCTGTCCTTTGATGGGCACATTGAGGGCGTGAACCCCGCCGCCGAGCGCATGCTGGGCTTGTCGGCGCCGCAGCTGCTGGGTCAGCTGCCGGCCCAGCTGCCCGGCGACTGGGGCGCGGCCCTGACGGGGCTTTCCAGCCGGGAGCCGCAGGTGGTGCAGCTCTCCGGCATCCAGACCTACCGCGCGCATTGTTCCCACTTCGTGGACCGGGGCTTTACCCGCCAGTTTATTATGCTGGAAGAGCTGACCCAGGACCTGATCCGGCAGGAGAAACGGGCCTACGAGAAGCTGATCCGGATGATGTCGCACGAAATCAACAACTCCATCGGCGCCATCAATTCCATTCTGCAGAGCTTCCACTATTACGCCCCCCAGCTCCGCCCCGACGACCAGCCCGATTTCACGGAGGCCCTGGACGTATCCACCGGGCGCAATACGCACCTGGCCAACTTCATTGCCAATTTCGCCAACCTGGTGCGCCTGCCGCTACCCCAGTGCCAGCCCACCGATGTGCACGCGCAGCTCCGCTCCATTGGCCGTCTGTTGCAGGTGCAGGCGGAGCGCCGCCGCATCCTGTGGCACTGGGAGCTGGCGCCGGAGGCGTTGGTGGTAGTGCTGGACCCCCTGCAGCTGGAGCAGGCCCTGCTGAACATCAGCAAAAACGCCCTGGAAGCTATTGGCGAAAATGGGAACATCTGGGTCCGGACCACGCAACAGCCCGCCCGCATTATCATTGAAAACGACGGCCCCGGCATTCCGCCCGAGGTGCAGCGCCGCCTGTTCACGCCCTTTTTCAGCACCAAGCGCGACGGCCAGGGCATTGGCCTGACGCTGGTGCGCGACATCCTGCTGGCCCACCATTTCCGGTTCGAGCTAGCCGCCACCGCCCATAGCACCACGGCCTTCACCATTTGGCTAACGCCAGCCGCCGGCCGCAACTAGCTACTCCCCCTCGTCTTATGAAAAAGCAACCCCACCTACCATTCCGCTTAGCGGCAACTGGTAGGCGGGGGTGCTGGCTTGTTTTGGATGGGGAGCTACTGAATCAGGATGCGCTGGCTTTGCTTGCCGCAGCGCACCACGTACATGCCAGGAGTTAGAGGGGGTAGGTTTAAGCCCTGAACTTCGTAGGCGGGCCGGGCGTTGGCGGCTACTAGTCGGCCTAGGGCGTCGAACACCTGCACCGGCTGATCGGGCTCCAGACCCGTAGCCCACACGGTACCGCGGCTGGGGTTGGGCCAAAGGGTAAGGGTAGCCGCAGCGGGCCGGGCCAAATCCTGAACGCTGGTCACGAAAAAACGGTCCGCGAAATACTCATAGTACGGCGTGCCGCCCGGCAGTTGGGTTTCGCCCAGGGAAATGGAGGCACCCTGGAAAGTGCCCGCCACTTGAGTGGCACCCGTGGCGGGGTTGCTGGCTATAGCCAGGGCAAGGTCTTCGCCGGGGCCGCCGCTGCCCACGGCCCAGCGCCAGCTACCTGCGGCGGTAAGGCCCGCCACCACTACATCGGTTGGGCCCGCTGCCGACAGAGGAGGTAGGGACCCGAACGAGACGCGAGTTCCGGCGAAATTACCAGCAACGAGTACATTACCCCCAGCGTCCAGCGCAACATCCAGGCCCGCATCCTGCTCGGGTCCGCCGCCGCGCACGGCCCACTGCCACTGGCCCTCAGGACTCAGCCGGGCCACCAGCAAGTCGAAGCTGTCATCTTCTTTGGAAGCAGGCACAGTGCCAAACCGTGCCTGCTTGCCCGCTACGGCGCCCGTTACGAATACATTTCCACTTGCGTCCACGGCTAGGCCATTGCCCCGCGTCTGGGCGCTGCCTCCTCCGCTCACGGCCCACTGCCACTGGCCCTGCGCGTTGAGCTTGCTCACGAACATATTGCTGCGCCAGTTGTCGCGGCGCAGCGGTATAGTGCCGAAGCGGGCCAAGTCGCCCTCGAAGGTGCCGGTCACGTACACGTTGCCGCTGCCGTCAACCCCAATGCCCTGCCCGAAATCGTAGCTGCGGCTACCGCCTTCGGTCACGGCCCAGTCCCAGGTGCCGGCGGCACTAAGCTTAGCCACAAAAGCATTATACACCCCCTCATTACGGACAAGGTGCGAACCGAAGGTGGCATCGTAGCAGCGCAAGCCGCCCGTCACGTAGGCATTGCCGGCTGCATCCACAGCCAACCCTTCCGGGAAAATAAAGTTGTTGGTGTTAACGCCGCTGGAGTGACTTACCCGCAGCCACTGGCCCTCGGGGCTCAGCTTGGCCAGGAACAGGTGGGTGCCGTAGCCGGAGTTTACTATCTGCTGATTGCCGAAGCTGGGTAGGTAGCTTTCAGTGTGCCCGGTCACGTACACGTTGCCGGCCGCATCCAGGGCCACGGCCGTCGCAATGTCTTCGTCGTTTCCCCCGGCCCGTACGGCCCAGGTATAGACGCCCGCTGGGTCCAGCTTGGCCACGAACACATCATAGTCGGCAGTAGCGGTGAGGGTAGTGGCACCAAGGGTGAGGGTTTCCCGGAATGTACCTGCTACGTAGGTGTTACCGGCGGCATCGGTGGCTATGCTGCGCGCCTGAGCCTGCTGCCCAAAACGGGTTGGTTTCTCACCACCGGAGGCCCAGGAAAACACGGGAATCTGGGCGTATGCCGCGGTAGTTTGAAGTAAAAGCCCGAAGGCCGCACCAGCACACTGTAAAAAGGAAGGCATAAAGAAGAAGGGTAGAGGGTAGAATCGATACAGGCGTGATTAGTGAAAAGCAGAAGGCCTTCCTGAGTCTTGCATGACAAGCAGAAAGGCCTTCTGGGGAAAGATAGGGGTAGCGTCCCGGAGCAGCAAAACCAATCTGACCGAACCTCCGCAAAAGTAGGGCCAGATATAGCGTTAAGCTATTATTTGCGTTTAACCGGCGTAGCGGGCTTGCGAGCCGGGGCTGGCTTGGCGGCGGGGGTAGTGCCCGCGGTTACCACCTGCCCATTGCGGAAGGTTTTCTTCTCGTGCACGGTTTTGCCATCAGCCTCAAAGTAGCTCCACACGCCGGTTTCCTTGCCATTGCGGAAGGCCCCCGCTACCTCCGGGGTACCGTCTTCGCGCAGCTGGCGGTAGGGGCCCGTTTTCAGACCTTTCACATAGGTGGTTTCGGCTTTGAGCTTGCCGGAGGGGTAGTACTCCTGGCCCAGCCCGGTAGTTTTGCCGGCCTCATACGTCAGCTTGCTTTGCACGGTGCCGGTGGGGTAGTAGGTAAGCTGTTCGCCGGCCAGCTTGCCGCCTACGTAGGTTTCCTGCTTCTGCACCTGCTTGCCGCCGGGGTGGAACACGCGCCAGATACCCGCCGGAACACCGTTCTTATACTGCTGCTCCTCTTTGGGCAGGCCATCCTCGTAGTAGCCCGTAATTTTCCGGTCGCGGCCCTGGTTGGCGTACTCTATCTTCTGCTGCACCTTCCCGGACTCGTAGTAGTCTTGCTGGGTGCCCACCAATACGCCCTGTCGGTAGGTCTGGGTGCTTTTCACGGCCCCGCTTTCGTAGTAGGATTTGGCTGGGCCATCGAGGTTGCTGGTGCCGCCCACCAGGTTTTTGGCTTGTTTGGTGAGGTCGTCGGCCAGCGGGTTTTTCACGGCCCTGCCCACCAGCGTAGCCGGCGCGTAGGTGCCCTCGGTGCGCAGCTTGCCGGAGCGGTAGTAGCTGCGGTAGCTGCCCCGCCCCGATTTATCGGCCTGCACGTCGGTTTCCACCTGCCCGTTGTCATAATAAGTTTTGTAGGGGCCAGCTAGCAAACCCTTGCTGAACACGCCCTCACTCTGCAGCTGCCCGTTTTCGTAGTAGGTTTTCACGGGGCCGTTGGCTTGCCCGTTCTGGTAGGTGATTTCCACCCGGGGCTTACCCGAGGGGTACAGCTCCCGGATGGTTCCGGCCGGCTGCCCGTGGTCGAGGGAAGTTTCCAGCTTTACCTCCCCGCTGGGGTGGTAGTAGCGCAGCAGGCCGGTGGGCTGGTCTTCCTCATAGGCGCCTTCCTGGGCTACTTTGCCGTTATCATAATAGGTTTTGAAGGGCCCCTGCCGCACGCCCTGGCGGTAGGTGACCTCCAGCCGCCGGCCGCCGTTGGGGTGAAACTCCACGTAAGCCGAGTCGCGCTTGCCGTCGGTGTAGCGGGTTTGGGCCTCCAGCTTGCCCGAGTAGTAAAACCGCTTGTAAGGACCCTGCATCACGGTGTCGGGCCCCACCACAGCGGAGAAAATTTCGCGCTTGCGGGTATTGGTAGAATCGAAATAGGTGGTGAGGCGCCGCAGCTTCTGGGCCTGAGCAGCCGTGGAAGCCAGCAGAAGCAGCGCAAAGACAAGTCGTTTCATAGGCGCAAGAACGCGGTAAATCAGAAAGTATTTTCGGGTTAGAGCCAGCAGAGGGGGTAGGGGGCGTCGGGTTAATACCCCGGGTTGAGCTCTTTCATTCCACCCGTTAGGTCCACCAACGTCCAGCCAACCTAATTCCCAAACAAAAGCCCTGCCGCAAAAAGATGCAGCAGGGCTCCAGTAAACTCAGACGCTCGTTTTCGGCGTCGAAATCCGGGTAATCCGGAAAAGCCGTCTTACTCGGTGTTTATAGTTTTTCTACCACGAGGGAGCTTGCGCCGCCGCCGCCGTTGCAGATGCCGGCCACGCCAATTTTGCCGCCTTCGTTGTGCAGCACATTGACCAGGGTTGTAACAATGCGCGCGCCCGAAGCGCCCAGCGGGTGACCCAATGACACGGCGCCGCCGTAGGGGTTTACCTTGGTGCCTTCCAGCTCCAGTAGCTTGTTGTTTGCCAACGAAACCACCGAGAAAGCCTCGTTAATCTCATAGAAATCAACATCCTTGGCTTCCAGGCCGGCGTGCTTCAGGGCTTTCGGAATGGCGAGGGCTGGAGAAGTGGTGAACCACTCGGGAGCCTGCTCGGCATCGGCAAAGCCCCGAATCCGGGCCAGGGGCTTCACGCCCAGCTCCTCGGCTTTCTCGCGGCTCATCAGCAGCACGGCGGCCGCGCCATCGTTGAGGGTAGAAGCGTTGGCTGCCGTTACGGTGCCTTCCTTGCCGAAAGCCGGTTTCAGGCTGGCAAACTTGGCGAAATCGGCCTTGGTATACTCCTCGTCGTCACTGATAACGGTTTCCTTACCGCGCACCATGATGGTTACGGGCACGATTTCATCCTTTTTCTTGCCGGCCTGGGCGGCGGCGGCGCTACGCTCGTAGCTCTGCTGGGCAAAGGCGTCCTGCTCCTCGCGGGTGATGCCGTAGTGAGCTGCCGTGCGGTCAGCAGCCACGCCCATGGCGAAATCGTGGTAGGGGTCCCAGAGGCCGTCCTTCATCAGGCCGTCAATCATCTGGCCGTGGCCGTATTTAGCCCCAAAACGGGCTTTGTCGAGGTAATACGGTACGTTCGACATGCTTTCCATGCCGCCCGCCAGTACCACTTCCGACTGGCCCAGCATAATGGCCTGGGCCCCGAACATGATGGCTTTGGTACCCGAAGCGCATACTTTGTTCACGGTAGTGCACTCTACGGTATCGGGCAGGCCGGCTTTCTTGGCGGCCTGGCGAGCAGGCGCCTGGCCCAGGTTGGCCGAAATAACGTTGCCCATGATGACCTGGTCCACTTCCTTGCCCTCGATGCCGGCTTTTTCCAGGGCACCTTTCAGGGCAATGGCGCCCAGTTCCGTAGCCGACAGCGAGGCGAGGCTACCCCCGAACGAGCCGATAGGCGTGCGCACGGCCGCGACAATAACAACTTCTTTGATTTGCATAAACAGGTTGGGTGGGGTTGGTTACTTGGTGAGGTAAAGGTAGAAATTCGGCCGATAGGGGAGAAGGAAAGCCCTTTTCCTACCCCCATGGGTTTCATGAACGCCTTGGGCACATGAACTCCTGACCGGGCGGGTTGTTTACCAACCGGGCTTGCCCTTGGGCTGCGGCTGAGCCGCCTTACGCGGGAGCTGTTGCAGGTACTGCTGCTCGGCCGCGTGCAGGGCTTCCAGAATCTGGCGGGCCTGACCTGTGCTCAGGTTCAGCTGCTGCAGGCGGGCCCGCTGGGTCTGGATGTTGGCCTCGGCGTTTGCTGCTGCCTCGGTACCGCCCCGGCGGCTGGCGCCGGTGGCTGCTTCGGCTCCCGTGTCAGAGTCGCTGAGGCCCCGGACTGCCCCCGGCTCGTTGCCCTGAGCCATGTTGCGCTGCGGCCCCTGTCCCGGCCGGAAGCTGCCCTCCGCGGAAGTGCTAGGGCTGGAAGACGGACGGTTCGGGTCGGTCTGGCCCGCCGCGTCGGGGCGGGTTTGCGGGGTAGCGCGTGGATCCTGCTGCTGGGTTGGGTCGGTCACTTCACCTGGGTTATCAGCTCCGGGGCGTGGCTGCGGGGCGCTTTCTCCGGGTTTGCGGGGCCCTGAGCCGCCGTTGGTTCCGGGGGGCGGCGGGGTCGGGGCGCGTTGTGCCAGGAATGTGCGCAGCACCTCGTAGTTGAAGCGGGCATCGGCGTTGGTGGGGTTAGCCACCAGGGCCTGTCGTAACAGGCCCACGGCTTGAGCATAATCCTGCTGGGCCGCGGCCAGCACACCCAGCTGCTGCAGGGCTACGCTTCGGGTAACGGGCTCCTTACTGGTAACCAGCCGGCTGTAATACCCTCGCGCTTCGGCGGCCTGGCCGGCGCGGGCCGTGGCGTGGGCCAGGTTCAGCCACACGGCTTCATCGCGGGCTCCCAGGCTGAGCGTGGCTCTTTTGTAGGCCGCTGCCGCCACCCTGTAATTGCCCCGGGCATAAGCATCGGCGCCTTGCTGAATGGCCTCGTTTCGGTCATGGATGCGGGTCAGGCTACCCCAGGTGCTAAGCAGTAACAGGCTGCCTACTACAATATTCTTCACGGCCGAATTACTTTAACGGTAACTACCACATCCAGCAGCACTAACAGCAGCGCCAGCACCAGGGGGTAGCGGTAGCGGTTATCGGCTACCGAAACGGTGCGCACCTGCTCTGCCTGTCCTTCCAGGCGGTTCAGGGCGTTCAGCAACAGCGGAAACTCGTTGCGTCGGTCCGTAAGTTCAAAATACTGCCCGCCGGTTTGCTCCGCCAGGCGGCGTAGCGGAGCCGGTACAAGCCGCGTTATAGCCTCCCGGCCGCGGGCATCCCGGAGGTAGCCCCGGCCACTCGCCTGCGGAATCCGGCTGCCTTCAGCAGTGCCTACACCCATCGGGAACACGCGGGTGCCGGAGCGGGCCAGAATGCGCGTGGTCGGCTCCAGGTTTTCGCCAAAGTCCTCGCCGTCGGTTACCAGTACAATAGCTACGGCGCGGGGGCGGGCCTCCGCCGTGCCCGACTGCGAGCTTTCCAAACGCTGCAGCACGAGTTCCAGCGGAGTCGCCAGGTCGGTGCTGGCCGCAGGCACCAGTGAGGTTTGCAGCGTATTCAGAAACAGCTGCAGGGCCGCCTGATCATAGGTAAGCGGGCATTGCACGTAGGCCTCCCCCCCAAACACGATAAGTCCCAGTCGGTCGGCCTGAAACCGGCTGACAAGAGTAGTCAGCTCCTGCTTTACTTTTTGCAGTCGGGATGGGGCCACATCCCCGGCATCCATGGAGCGGGAAAGATCCACCAGCAGCCATACATCCTTCCCCTCCGTCCGGACGGGGCGCTGCGTTATGCCGTAAGCGGGCCCTAGCAGCGCCGCTCCCAGCAGGCCTACGTATGCCACCCGCAACACCAGTTTCCAGCCCAGGGCCCAGCCGCGCTGCCCCAGCGGAGCGGCCAGCCGACGGGTGCGAAGCGCGTAGCCCAGGTAAAGCAGAAAAAAAATAATTGCCGCCAGCCCCTCGGGCCAGCCCAGCGGATACGCCCAGTTCAGCACTACGGTAACTTCTTAGCGTTCAAAATACAAGCCCTGCACAGGCGCAGCGGATTTAGGCCCGGAAAGGCCCAAAACGGCGCGTACGGCCCGCTATTGAAGCAGCAAGATGGAAGATATTTTTTTTGAAAAGGATTTGATTCTCCAATCTGCTTGTATATTTGCACACCTTTCAGCCGGAAAGGACTTCTACCTGGAGAGGTGGGTGAGTGGCTGAAACCAGTAGTTTGCTAAACTGCCGTAGCTCTAAAGGCTACCGGGGGTTCGAATCCCCCCCTCTCCGCATTCAATTAAAAATTGAGAATTAAAAATTGAAAGTGGGTCGATTCAGATCCGCATTTTTTTAATTTTTAATTCTCAATTTTTAATTTCTAACGGGGTGTAGCGTAGCCCGGTATCGCGCCTGCTTTGGGAGCAGGAGGCCGCAGGTTCGAATCCTGCCACCCCGACTTAATAGCCGTCAGCCCGCCTCTGGGGCGGGCGGCTATTTGTTTTTGACCCCGTAGCTCAGCTGGATAGAGCAGCTGCCTTCTAAGCAGCCGGTCATGTGTTCGAATCACATCGGGGCCACATCAAGTATAAGCCACTTAGCATTTGCGCTGAGTGGCTTTTTTCTTGTTGAATTCAAACTATCTGTTGGGTGTGCTGGTAGCGCCAGCGGGGTGGGCTGCGGCCCAGCTGGCCCCGCTACCCCGTGCCTGAAGTTTCGGTGGCTTGCTAAGTCGAACGGCCGCGTCGGCTACCGTCCGGCTTCCCGGCTGAGCCAGGGCTGTTTGGGGCGCGGCCTGGGGCATATTTCAGAAACAAAAGCTGCTAGGAATCAGCGGGTCCTGAGTGCGGTGCGTATAGACTTCTCAGAGGCCGCAGGCCTGCGTTGGACACCCGGCTGCAGGCAGAAGAGTAGTAGGCTTTGTAGGGGTAGCAAATCGGCCTTCCCGCTGGCAAAAACCGAATTTTTTCGGTATCTTTGCCTACTTACGCACTAAGCGCTGAACCAACCGCAACATGAGCGAAACCAAAGAGAAAAAAGCCCCCGCCGAGTACTCCGCCAATAGCATTCAGGTACTCGAAGGGCTGGAAGCCGTGCGCAAGCGCCCGGCGATGTATATCGGTGACATCGGTATTAAAGGCCTCCACCACTTGGTATGGGAAGTAGTCGATAACTCCATCGACGAAGCGCTGGCCGGCTACTGCGACACCATTCAGGTTACCATCAACGAAAATAACTCCATTACTGTCCGCGACAACGGCCGCGGTATTCCCGTCGATTTTCACCAGAAGGAAGGCCGCTCGGCCCTGGAGGTGGTTATGACGGTGCTGCACGCCGGCGGTAAGTTCGATAAGGACACCTACAAAGTATCCGGCGGTTTGCACGGGGTAGGGGTGAGCTGCGTGAACGCGCTTAGCCAGGACCTGAAAGTAACCGTGCGCCGCAACGGCAAAATCTACGAGCAGGAGTATAAGATCGGGGCACCTCAGTATCCCGTGCGCGAAATCGGCGAAACCGAGGAGCATGGCACCCAGGTGGACTTCCTGCCCGATGACTCCATCTTCACTGAGTCGGTGTACAAGTACGCCACTATTGCCTCGCGTCTGCGGGAGCTTTCCTACCTCAACAAAGGCATTACCATCGTCCTGACGGACCGTCGTGAGAAGGGAGAGGACGGCGCCGAGTTCCTGACCGAAACCTTCCGCTCAGAAGGCGGCCTGGCGGAGTTCGTGCAGTACCTCGATGGCTCGGAGCGTCATGCCCTCATGCCTACCCCCATTCACGTGGTAAGCGAGAAGGGGAATGTGCCGGTAGAAGTGGCCCTGCAGTACAACGATTCCTACCAGGAGAACATCTTCTCCTACGTTAACAACATCAACACCCACGAGGGCGGCACTCACGTAGCCGGCTTCCGGGCGGCCCTGACCCGTACCTTGAAAGCCTACGCCGATAAATCGGGTAAGCTGGAAAAGGCGAAGGTGGAAATTTCCGGCGAGGACTTCCGCGAGGGTCTGACGGCGGTTATTTCAGTGAAAGTGGCCGAGCCGCAGTTCGAAGGCCAGACCAAAACCAAGCTGGGCAACAGCGAGGTCAACGGGGCCGTGAACACCGTAGTTGGTGAAATTCTAACCCAGTACCTGGAGGAAAACCCCAAGGAGGCGGGCATCATCGTGGAGAAGGTGATTCTGGCTGCCAAAGCCCGGATTGCCGCCCGCAAGGCCCGCGAAATGGTGCAGCGCAAAACCGTGCTGGGCTCCGCTTCCCTGCCAGGCAAGCTCGCCGACTGCTCTGAGTCGGACCCCACCATCTGCGAAATCTACCTGGTGGAAGGTGACTCGGCCGGCGGTACGGCTAAGCAGGGCCGCAACCGCGCTTTCCAGGCGATTATGCCGCTGCGGGGTAAAATTCTGAACGTAGAAAAGGCTCAGGAGCACCGCATTCTGGAAAATGAGGAAATCCGAAACATGATTACGGCCCTGGGCGTGACCTTCGGGGTACCAGCCGATCCTGAGAAGGGCATCGAGGCCGATGCCAAGGCTCTGAACACGACCAAGCTGCGCTACCACAAGGTCATCATCATGACCGACGCTGACATCGACGGCTCCCACATCCGGACCCTGATTCTGACGTTCTTCTTCCGCTATATGCGTGAGCTGGTGGACCGGGGCTATATCTATATTGCCCTACCCCCCCTCTACCTCGTGAAACGTGGTAAAGAGGAGCGCTACTGCTGGACCGAAGAGGAACGTGCCCAGGCTCAGGAGGAGCTCGGCCGCGGCAAGCCCGAAACGGTAAACGTGCAGCGCTACAAAGGCTTGGGCGAGATGAACGCCGAGCAGCTCTGGGAAACGACCATGCAGCCGGCCACCCGCTCCCTGAAGCAGGTAACGGTAGAATCGGCAGCTGAAGCCGACCACCTGTTCTCCATGCTCATGGGCGACGAGGTTGCTCCCCGCCGCGACTTTATCGAGAAAAACGCCAAATACGCGAAACTCGACGTGTAACTGACGCTGAAAAGGCCCGCTGCAAAGCGGGCCTTTTTTGTTGATGTAAAACAGATGGGCTATGTGCTGGATGCTTGTTTCCATGTCATAGCAAAGCCCAACGTTAAACAGAACATCCTCTTTTCCTACCCTTATTCTATGCGCAAACTTATTTCCTCCGGTGCTCCCTGGGAGCCGATTATTGGGTATTCCCGTGCGGTGCGGTTTGGCAACGTGGTAGAGGTAGCCGGCACTACCGCTCAGGATGGCGACACCATTACGGGCAGCGATGCGTACACCCAAGCCAAGCGGGTGCTGGAAAAGATTGGGGAGGCGCTGCAGGCGGCGGGAGCCAGACCAGAACACGTCGTCCGGACCCGCATCTTCGTGGTGAACATAGCCGATTGGGAGGCGGTAGGCCGGGCCCACGGAGAAGTTTTTGGGGCCATCCGGCCGGCTTCTACCTTGCTAGCGGTGAGGGCCCTGATTGATCCACGCCTGCTGGTGGAAATAGAAGCCACCGCTATTATTCCGGAGTAGCCATACTTCTACGGCCGTTTGCTCGTATTTTGTCCGGCCTTTCTTTCCCTAGCATGAAACTGTTCAAATCCGCCGACCTCATCCGCAAAAGCAAGTACATCAGCCGCGACCTGAGCTGGCTGCGCTTTAACTATCGGGTGCTGGACCAGGCGCGCGACGCCGGCCGCTCCCTCTTTGACCGGCTGCGCTTTATAGCTATTACCAGCAGCAACCTCGATGAGTTTTTCATGATTCGGGTGGGCTCGCTCTATAACTATATCGACTACGGCAAGGAGCGGGTTGACTACTCGGGGCTGCGGGAACTGCCTTTCCGGCGCAAGCTGCTGGACTTTGCTCACCGCTTCATCAATGATCAGTCCCTGACTTACCTCAATGAGTTGAAGCCCCTGTTCGAGAAGAACGGCTTCAATGTGCTCAAGATGGAAGAGCTGACGGAGCTGGAGCTGAAGAAGGCCGATGGCTACTTCAAGAACACCATCTTCCCGCTGCTCACGCCCATGGTGTACGACTCCTACCATGGCTTCCCACTGATGATGAACCAGATGCTCATCTTCGGGGTAGTAACCCGGGCCGGCAGCATCCTGGACGCGGAGCCCGACAAGGGACAGGAGCGCTTGACCTTTGTGCAGATTCCGCAGAACCTCTCGCGCTTCTTTGAGCTCACGCGCAAGGATAAAGTGATGTTCGTGCCGATTGAGGAAATCGTGCGGGCCAACCTGCCCAAGCTGTTCCGTAACGTGGAAATCGTGTCGGCCAACCTGTTCCGCATCACCCGCAACGGCGACTTCACCCTGGAGGAGTCCGACGATATTGATGTGGACTTCATCAAGGAAATTCAGTTGGGACTTAAGACCCGGAAGAAGGGTAGGGTAGTACGGCTGGAAGTGGAGCCCAATGCCTCGGGTTTGCTGATGCAGGTGCTGAAGGAGCGGTGGAATATCGATAACGGCAACGTGTTTGTTATCAATTCCTTGATTGATCTAAAGGGCCTGCTTCAGATCCTAAAGCACCCCAACTTCCGGGGTAAGGGCTTCAAGCAGCCGGCCGCCGTAGCGCCCCTGAGCTTGCCGGAGGGCGCCGATGACAACCTCTTCGAGTACCTCAAGCACCACGATGTGCTGCTGCATCACCCCTACAACAACATCGACCCGGTGGTGCGGCTGCTGGAGCAGGCCGCCGAGGACCCGCATGTGCTGGGTATCAAGCAAACCATTTACCGACTAGCCGACGACTCCAGGGTGACGGCCGCCCTGCTGAAGGCGGCGGAGAACGGCAAGCACGTATCGGTGCTGTTTGAGGTGAAGGCGCGTTTTGATGAGGAGCGCAATATTCGGGAGGGTGCCAAGCTGGAAAAAGCTGGCTGCTTCGTCATTTATGGGGTGAGCAAGTACAAGACGCACACCAAAATGATGATGATTATCCGGAAGGAAGGCGAGAAGGTGACGCGCTACGTGCACATCGGCTCGGGCAACTACAACGAGCAGACCTCCCGCATCTACACCGACGTAAGCCTGCTGACGACCAACGACGTGTACGGGCACGACGTGTCGGAATTCTTCAACGTAATCACCGGCCACTCTCAGCCCGATGACTACGAATACCTGATTACGGCGCCCAAAGACATGCGTCAGCAGCTTATTTCCCTGATCCGGGAGGAAGTGCGCAACGCCAAGAAAGGCTTGCCCAGCGGTATCGTCATGAAGATGAACTCCCTGGAAGACAAGGAGATGATTGACGAGTTCTATAAGGCAAGCAAGGCTGGTGTGCCCATTCGGTTTATTGTGCGCGGCATTTGCTGCCTGCGGCCGGGTAGGGCGGGCCTCAGCGAAAACATCGAGGTGCGCAGCATCGTGGGCGACTACTTAGAGCACTCCCGTATGTTCTATTTCCACCAGGCCGGCCAACCCAAAGTGTACGCCGGTTCGGCCGATCTTATGGTGCGCTCCTTCGACCGGCGGATTGAGGCCTTGTTCCTGATTGTAAACCCGCAGCTTAAGCGCGAGGCTATCAACATCCTGTATTTCAACCTAAAGGATAATCAGAATACCTACGTGATGCGCGAGGATGGTGCCTACATTCAGCGCCAGCCCGAGGCCGAAGAACCGGCCTTCAACGTGCACAAAGAGTTCTACAGCAAGAACTTCGGACTGGTGTCGGAAACGCTGCTCTACGACGAATGGCTGTCCTGCGCCACCATCCGGGCCAGCGCTACCTCCGATGCGGCCGAAAACCCGCCCTCCGTACCGGTGGACGACGAGCCCAATGCCTCCGACGAAAGGGCAGTGACCGTGGACCTGGGCGCTGAGCCAGAGCCCGAACAAGAAGCGGCGCTGGAGTAAATCAGGTAGCCATCGGCATATCTTACAGAGCTAACACAACAAACCCTTACTTCCAGATTTGGAGGTAAGGGTTTGCTACTTTCCAGGGGGTAGGGAATAAGCCAGGACCGACGCGCTAAACAAGCCAGTCAGGCTATCAGCCCACGGTAAAAGAGGCATTTATTCTACTTCCGTGGAGCGGCTTTGCACGGCGGTTTTAGGGCGACCCGGCTTCAGGTCGCCGGCCGCGCGGAACTCGTCGAAATGCTCCTCGAACAAGGTCTGGAGCATGCCGTCTTTCAAGCCGATATCGGGCACAATCATCTGGCTGACGTTGGCCCACTCCATGGCTGAAAGGTAGATGTGGCCGGCGGGCACAATCACGTCGGCGCGGTCGGGGTTGAGCAGGGCCACGTTTACCCGCTCGTCCATGTTCATGGAGGTGAGATGGTCGAGGATGGTGGCAATGCGGCGACGCGTGACGGGCTTATCTACGGAAGGCTGGGCCATGCTGTAGAGCTTGTTGATGTTGCCGCCCGTGCCAATGGCGCGAGTTACGTGGTAGCGCCGTGCGTTTTCGGTTACCCACTCTTCCATGCGCTGCCAGGTTTCGCGCATGGCTTCGGTGCTCAGGCCGGCTTCTTCCTGCTGCATGCGGCGGATGGAGCCCACCTCAAACGACTGCGAGGCCACTTTGCGCCGGTCGTGGTAGATATTGAACTCAGTGCTACCCCCGCCCACGTCGATGTGGATGTAGTGTTTCTTGTCTTCGAGCAGGTTTTCGATGACTCGGTTAATGTAGGCGGCTTCGGCCTGACCGTCAATCACCTGCACCGTCATGCCCAGTTCCTGCTGGATACGGGCGGCTACCTCCTGGCCGTTTTTGGCCGTGCGCATGGCCGAGGTAGCGCAGATCAGGTAGTGGTTGGGGGCCACATCGTGCACCTCCATCAGCAGGCGCAGGGCGTGCAGAAACTTGATGAACTTCTCCTGCTTCTTCTCCGAAATGTGGCCGGTAGCAAATACATCTTCGCCGAGGCGGAGGGGGTAGCGCACGTACTCCACGCGCTTGAGTCGGTACCGGTCGCCGTAGTGTAGCACAGCCGAAATCTGGCACCGTACAGCGTTGGACCCGATGTCAATGGCGGCCAGTTTCAGGAGCGGATATTCCATGCAGAAAGGGTAAGACGGAAGAATATGAGGCAAATATAGCCGTTCGGGGCAGGTAGGGGTGTTATTTACGTAGCTCAGCAAAAGAAAGCGCCCTGCTTCCGAAGAAACAGGGCGCTTCATTAGACAGACAAGGTCTTAGTTATCAATGCGGAAGCCTAGTCCTAGTTGAATCAGCCCATTCTCGGGCGACTTTTGGTAGGAAACCGATAAGGCCAGCTGATCGGAAACGGGCGCTATGTAGAAGCCTGCGCCGTAGCCGTCATGCCAGCCATCGGGCGAAGCGCCTTTGAAGTACACGCGGCCTTTATCATAGAAGCCGAACACCCCGTAGGAGAAAGGTAGAAAGGACGTTTGGACGCGGCCCAGGGCCAGGCGCAGCTCGGTGTTCAGGTACAGGCTGGCGTCGCCGGTGAAGCGGTTGCGGTAGTAGCCGCGCAGGTTTTCGCGCAGGCCCAGGCTGGTGAACTTATAGAACGGAATATCGTCGTCGTTGCCATAGTTCTTGCCGCCGCCGCCTTTCACGACCAGCGTTACCGGAATACCGAGGCGGGCCGTGCCGTAATACTCCGCGAAGCCCTGGGTCAGGCCGAAGTTGCCCTTGTTGCCGTTGAGCTGGTGGTAGGTATCGTGCTGCACCCGCAGGCGCACCCCGCGGCGGGCAAACTGCTGCCGGTCGCGCAAGTCCACATCTAGCAGGGCATTTACGCCAATCAGCCGCTGAAAATCGGTGTTCGGAATCCGGTCGTCGGGCACAGGAATCTGCTGGCGCTCCAACTGGCCCAGGAAGCTGCTGGAAGCATAGCTGGAGGTGTACTGCTCGTAGGTAGGCCCGATGCGGAAGAGGCTGCGCTGCCAAAATACCCGCTCTGTGAAGGCATTCAGCGTGAAGCCTTTGTAGCGGGCTTTGTAGTATTTATCGTCGTAGAGGTCCTGGTCCTTGCGGGTGTCATTGCCGAGGCCGAAGAAGTTATAGAAGGGGAAGAAGTTGCCGTACTCGGTGCGGGCACCAATGTCCCACTTCCCGAAGGCGAAGCGGTGGCGCGTAGCCAGTGACACCTGAAAATTGCCGCCGCTAGAGCCCCGGATATCAAAGGAATACAGGTTTTTGAACCCCGGCTTGCGGAAGCCCTGGCGTACGAAATCAACTCCGGCGCCTACCCCCAGTCCGTCGTTGGCATTCACAATGACGGTAGCACGGGGCTTGTAGGTGTCATACTCAAACTCCTCCCGGTCGTAGCGGTTCACGTTGGGGCGGGTGGAGGTGCGGTTGTCACTCTCGGAGCCCAGTTTCAGGTCGGTATCGGGTACATCGTATACCTTGGTCAGAGTGCGCAGACCGCTTGCTCTGGAATCGTCCGTAATCTGGTCTTTGCCGTCGCCCCCGATAACTCGAACGAGTATGCTCTTTTTCGCCGAGCCTGTTACGGTAAACACGTCCTTACCATCGAGACCGTAGAGGCTGATTTCGTCGGTTTCGCGGGGCGAGAAGGTGCGGTCGAACAAGGCCGGGCCGTTGGGCTCGTTGCCTTCTTTGGCCTTATCAAACATCTGTACCCGCACTTTGCCATCGGCCATCCGGTTCACCTGGAATACTTCGGCCTTGTTGGAGCCTACCACGTCCACCCGCTTGGCCAGGAGCAGGTAGTATTCGTCGAGGGCCTGGGGTAAGGCCTGAATGCGCGCCTTAAGCTTGCGGTTTAGCTCGTCGGTAGAAATGGCCTTGAGCTCGGGCGGCAGCGTGCCGGTGGCTTCATCAATGGCGGCCGGGGTGATGCGCTCCTGCAGGTAGCGGGCAATGTCCTGCCACTGCTCCCGACTCAGGCTTTGCAGCAGAAACCGGTCGAGGTGGCGGGCCGGCCAGTTCAAGCTCTTCATATCGTGGAACTCCGTCTGGAAATCCTCGATGCTGGGCACGGCCCACTCGCGGTTCGCCAGGTAGGTAAGCACCCCGTTCCACTTGGTAAACGACTGGTCCCGGTCGCGCGGAATGGGCTTGTACACGGTTTTCTTCCCGTCTTTGTAGCCGGCCCATTTCCAGTTGTCCTCGTGCTTGCCGAAGTCGGCTGCTAGCATATCGAAGGCGCGGGCGCGGCCCAGGTTCACGGCGTCGATGCGGTTATCGTTGTCTTTATAGAGCTGGCGGAAGAAGCTGAAGGAGCGCCGCACATCGTCGGCACCGCCAAAGCCGGGCAGGTTGGGCTTCGGGTCCACGGGGCGGTCTTCCAGGGTGCCGAATAGGCCGGCGTACTCCTGGCGGTAGGGGCCCAGCTGGCTGTTGTCCGGCAGCACAAACAGGCGCGGCCGGGCGTGCAGAATGTCGGTTTTATCGAGCAGGGAGCCGGTAACCAGCGCCGAGTAGGGGTGAGCCGTGGGGGTGATGTCGCGCAATACGTCGGCGGCGAAGGAACGGCGCAGCTCCGGGGGCAGAATCCGCGTCACGTCCTTGTCCACTGAGCGGAACACGTATTCCGAAGAATCAGCGGCAATCAGCTTCAGGGAAGTAGTCTGGCGCCCGCCCCCACGACCAAACGGGCGCAAGCCGCCTTTTTCAGTGGCGAGGTTGAGGGTTTGTACCTGCACTGGCTGGGTCCAGGAAGTGCGGTACAAGTCGCCGAGCCAGAAGCGCGACGAGCCTTTACCGGCGTACTGCTTGCCCGCCGCTATGGTTTGGGTAGCCTGAAAAGGCACATCGGGTTTAGTTTCCGCTACTCCCTTCGGAGCTGTAGGGCATTCCGGAATAAAGCTGTTTACGGGCACCTGAGGCAGCCGCGGCTCCTGGCAAGCCGATTGAAACAAAGTGGCCGCGTAGGCTTCCTTCACGCTGTTACTACCCCCCTCGAAGGTGTAAAAGGTGGTTTTGACGGAACCATCGGGGTAGTAATCCAGCTTCGAGAAGCCTTCGGCCGACTCATTGAACTGGGAGCGGGCATTGACGCCTACGTGCTGTTTTTCCGCGAACGAGCCTGAAACCAAGTGGTAGCTTCCCTCGGCCTGGGTGAGCTGCAGGCTGAAATCGTGGGCGGCGGCATACACGGCGCCGGGGTGGTCTTTCAGGGTGTTCAGCATTTCCTTCTGGAACTGCTGATAGGCCGGGTTGGCCAGGTCGCGGGGCGAGCCTACGTTCTGGCGGTAGGCAGCGTAGATGGTGCCAGCCACGGGGGGTAGCAGGTGCCGACTCAGGGGCATGTGGCCGCCGTACACCCCATTGCTGATAACGGGCTGGTGGCCCACCAGCAGCACGTTGCGGCCCTTGGTGTCATCCAGCACGTCCTGCAACTGCTCCCGGAACTCCTCCTGGGTCATGGTTTTGCAGTCGGTATCCGGGGCTTCGGGCTTGTCAAAAGGATGAGTCCACCAAGGCGAGTTGATGGCTACCAGGCGCACCAAGGGCGCTACGTCCACAATTTCAGGACCGGGGCAGCCGCCCGTGGGCACAAAGGCATTCTGGCCGGGCAGCTTTTCCTCGATATACTTTTCGAGGCGGCGTACCCGCTTCAACCCATCGGGACCCGAGTTAGCCCAGTCCTTGTCGCCGGGCACGAAGTAGAGCTTGCCGTTAGGCAGGCCCTGCACCAGAGCAATCAGGGCATCGGCGCGGGCGGTTTGGCCGGCTTGGCTGGAATCCTTCTGGCTGCCCAGGCCCTCATTGCCCACAATATCACCGAGGTGGACAACGGTGAAGGAGCCCGACTGCTGCTCTAGGGTCCGGCGCAGGGCCTGCAAACGACTGGCCGGGAGCTGGGCGGAGGCCGTATTTCCCAACAGGAAAACGGTATGAGCCGGCGGCGCGGTTTGGGCGAAGGTTGGAAACGTGGCCGCCAGACCTAAACCAGTCAGCAGCGCGCAGGTGTAACGTAAGGGCATAGATGAGGGGAGTGTAGAACCCTCTTCTACGCAGGAATCAATAATCTGATTTAATCTGGCTTTAATTTCATGGCTGAGCCTTAAAGGCAGCCTTACGATGCTATCTGTGGGGTAGCAAAGCGCCGCAATAATTTCTGCGCCAGCAGTGCCATTAAGCACGGTAACAACACCCACTGCACCTCGCTACGAAGCACGCGGACACCCCACTCGCCCAGGAAATTCTTTACCCCAATCGGTGACACGGCAATGGGCCGGAAACCGAAGAAATACCGTTCCGACTGAAACGGACTATAAAAAGCAACCCCCAGCCCGCCGGTGGTCATGGCATCAAGCACGCCGTGTGAGGCTGTTGCCAGAAACAAGAGCAGCCACAGACGCTTTGGGGCTGGGGAGGGGGTAGGGCCCCGTCGTAGTAGCTGGCACAGCCCCGTCCCAACGAAAGCCACCATCCCCGCCGCCAGCAGCGAATGGCTGAGCCCCCGGTGGCCCCACAGGCTGCCGTAGGCTACGTGAAATTTGAAGCCAATTACGTCCGCATCGGGCAGAAAGGCACAAGCGGCAGCCAGGACCCAGTAGGGCCAGTGGTGACGCTCGGGCAGCAGAAGTTTACCCAGGGTTGCGCCCAGTACGCAGTGCCCGAAGATGGAGGCCATAGGTGGGAGCGGAAGAAATGCCAGAAATCAGAGATGCTACCCGGCCTGCAACTCCGTGGCTACCTTGGGCACGCCCGTGGTGGCCGGCTCCGTGATAAAGTGCAGGTTGGGCCGGGAAGTGACGGGCGGGCGGCTGGGGTCGATGATATACACGGGGGTAGCGCGCGGTACATAGCCAAGAAGGCCTGCCGCCGGATACACCTGCAGAGAAGTGCCCACCACCAGAAACACATCGGCGGTGGCGGCTTCTTCGGCGGCTCGCTCCATCAGGGGCACGGCTTCCCCAAACCACACGATGTTAGGGCGCAGTTGGTGGCCTTTCTCGCACAGGTCGCCCAACTCAATCATATCATCATCCATAGGATAAATCAGCTGATCGAAGTAAGAGCTGCGCGATTCAAACAGCTTGCCGTGTAAGTGAATAACGTTCGAGGAGCCCGCCCGCTCGTGCAGGTCGTCCACGTTCTGGGTGATGATGACGACCTCAAACTGGTCTTCCAAAGCAGCCAGCGCCCGGTGGCCGGCATTGGGCTGGGCAGCGCGGGCGGCGGCTCGGCGCTGGTTGTAGAAGTCCAGTACCAGCGCCGGGTTTTTCGCCCAGCCCTCGGGGGTAGCTACTTCCTCAATCCGGTGTCCTTCCCAAAGTCCATCGGAGCCCCGAAAGGTGGCCAGGCCACTTTCGGCGGAAATCCCGGCCCCAGTCAGGGCTACAAGTTTCTTTTTCATAAGTCAAATGGCCATGCTCAGGAGAAAGACGCAGGTTGCCACCCCCAGGTTGGGGTAGGCGCTACTCAAACCGCCCCAGCTCCGTGCGGCTGAACGTCCACTCCGGCGTATATACGTGCTGCTTATCAGCTTCCAGATTAAACCACGCTCCGGCTTTGGGCTGCGGTCCGGCTTTCAGGACGTGTACTTGCTGGGCCGGCATGTAACTCTGGGCTAGCAGCACCAGCCGCCGTCCCGTGGCCGGCTGGGTGGCTACATCCAGAACCAGCACCGCGTGCCCCGGCGAGCCACCCCGAATGAGCACGTCGCCGGGCTGCACTTGGGCCAGAGGCATCGGGCGCAGCTCTTTACTCAGGGAAAGCGTGCCTGCGTAGGTGAAAATCTGGTCGAGGTAGCGGCGAAACGTGGCGTGGTCGGGTTTCTCCACAGATTTGGGGGTAGGCACTACGTCGTTGCCCTCCACCCGAAAGCCGCGGCCCTGGTACCAGTCCTGAAACCGGATATCGTGGCCGCTGGTCAGGTGAAAGTGCACTTGATCAGGGTTCTGACTGAACTGATACTCCGCCCGCAGCCGAATCACGGCATCGGCGCACTGCTGCAGGTCGCGGGGGCCTACGTCCAGGTCCAGCACGGCGACGTGCACATCCTGGCGGTCCTTTAGTTTACCGTTGTGCAGGTGCACCGCCGTGCCCGCCGGTAACAGCGGCACCTCCCGCAGCCAGGACCCAAACGAACCGGGCGCCACTGCCACGCGCTGGTAGCCCGCCGGCACCGGAAACCGGGCAGCCAGCGTCTGGCCCGCGCGGTAACGCCCAGCTGGCAGCCAGGGGTAGCGGTTTAGCGTAGGAGTTGAGGTATCAGGAAGGGGTAGGGAAGGTAGTGAAGTAGCCGGCACATAGGCCGTAACGACGCTTAACGTAGCACCCAACAGGATAATCTTTCTAAGCATACTACACCAGATATTAGGCAGAGCGAATATAACGGCAAGGATAAGCTCGTATTGGAGCCGTCCGCAAAATAAAAAGGCCCACCTGCTATAGGTGAGCCTTTTCTAGAAAAGTACAACCCGGATTACTTGGCCTTTCCGGTTGCTTTCTTAGCAGTAGTGCTGGCTGCCTTTTTCGCTGCTGGTTTCTTAGCGGCGGATTTTTTGGCGGCTGTTTTCTTAGCCGGAGTATCCGCTTTTTCAGCGGCCTCAGGAGCTGCCTTCTTGGCGAAGCGGCTGCCTTTAGCGGGCTTGTCGGGGGTAGCTGCTGCCAGCTCCAGGCAGCGCTCCAGCGTCAGGCCCGCCGGGTCTTCGCTCTTCGGAATCTTCACGTTTTTCTTGCCAGCCACAATGTAGGGACCAAACCGACCATTGAGCACCTGTACGTCGGGGTTTTCGGGGAACTCCTTGATCAGGCGTTCGGCGTCGGCTTTGCGCTTGGCTTCAATCAGGTCAATGGCTTCCTGGGCCGTGATGGTGTGCGGGTCCTGCTCCTTGGTCAGCGAATAGAACTTGCTGTCGTGGCGGATGTAGGGCCCGAACCGGCCGAGGGCCGCTGTCATGTCCTTGTCCTCGAACTGGCCTACAATGCGCGGCAGCTTGAATAGGTCTAGGGCTTCCTCCAGGGTTATGCTTTCAATGAACTGTCCCTTGCGCAGGCTTGCATACACCGCTTTTTCTTCCGAGCCTTCCTTGGGCTCAATCTGCACGTAGGGCCCGAAGCGGCCCAAACGAGCGGTGATTTTCTGTCCGGTTTCGGGGTGAGTCCCGATTTCGCGGTTGCTACCCAGGGTGCTGCGCTCAATATCCTGGCCGCGCTCTACGGTTTCGTGGAAAGTGCCATAGAAACCCGCCAGCATATCGGTCCACTGCTCCTGTCCGTCGGCAATGCGGTCAAACTCGTCCTCTACCTTCGCCGTGAACTGATAATCAACGATTACCGGGAAGTGCTCCACCAAGAAGTCGTTGACCACCATAGCCGTATCGGTGGGGAAGAGCTTGGCCTTATCGGCACCGTAGGTTTCGGTTTTTACCTCCGTTTTCACCTCGGCACCGTCCAGCGTCAGCACATGAAACTTGCGCTCCTTGCCCTCGCGTGAGTCCTTTTCTACGTAGCCGCGCTTCTGAATAGTGCTGATAGTAGGTGCATAAGTGGAAGGCCGGCCGATGCCCATTTCTTCCAGCTTTTTCACCAGCGAAGCTTCTGTGTAACGAGCGGGCGGCGTTGCGTAGCGCTCCGTGGCGCGCAGTTGCTGCAGGGGCAGCTCCTGGCCCACATTCAGCGGGGGCAGCCCCCGTGAAAACGACGATTCGCCGTCCTGCTCTTCGTCGTCCTTGCTTTCGGCGTAAGCCTTCAGGAAGCCTTCAAACGTAATGACCTCGCCGGTAGCCGTGAGGGTAGTGCCAGGCTGGGTGCTGATGCCAATGGTGGCCACCGTGCGCTCAATCACCGCGTCGGCCATCTGCGAAGCCAGGGCACGCTTCCGAATCAGGTCGTAGAGGCGCTGCTCCTGCGAATCGGAGCCGGCCTTTACCAGCGCGAAGTCGGTAGGGCGGATGGCTTCGTGCGCTTCCTGAGCCGAGGCCGACTTGGTTTTGAACTGCCGGGTGTTAGCGTATTCCGCGCCATAGGCAGCTGTAATGGCTTCCTTGGCCGCCGCCAGCGCATCCTGCGACAGATTCACGGAGTCCGTCCGCATGTAGCTGATCTTACCCGCTTCATAGAGCTTCTGGGCCACGCTCATGGTCTGAGCCACCGAGAAACCCAGCTTGCGAGAGGCTTCCTGCTGCAGGGTAGAGGTAGTAAACGGCGGCGCGGGGCTGCGCTTACCGGGTTTTTTCTCCAGGTTTTCGATGCGGTAGGCCGCGCCCACGCACCGGGCCAGGAAGGCTTCGGCCTCTTCACGGGTTTTGAAGCGGGTAGGAAGCTCAGCCTCCAGCACCGCGCCCCGGCCCGCATCAAAGCGAGCTACCACGCGGTAAGCCGAGGACGTTTTGAACTGGCTGATTTCCCGCTCGCGTTCCACCACCAGCCGCACCGCCACCGACTGCACCCGCCCGGCCGAGAGGCCGGTTTTCACCTTCTTCCACAGTACCGGGCTCAGCTCGAAGCCTACGAGGCGGTCGAGTACGCGCCGGGCCTGCTGGGCATTCACCAGGTTCAGGTCAATTTCCCGGGGCGTGGCAATGGCATTGAGAATGGCATTCTTGGTGATTTCGCGGAACACAATGCGCCGCGTCTTCTCGTCGTTCAGGTTCAGGGTTTCGGCTAGGTGCCAGGAAATGGCCTCGCCCTCGCGGTCATCGTCACTGGCCAGCCATACGGTTTCCGCTTCCTTGGCAAGCTTTTTCAGCTGGCTGATAACTTCCCGCTTATCAGCCGACACTACATAGGTAGGCTTAAAGCCATTGGCAATATCAATGGCGTTGTTATCCTTGGGCAAGTCGCGTACGTGGCCGAAGCTGGACTTAACCACGAAATCCTTGCCCAGGTAGCCTTCAATGGTTTTGGCTTTGGCGGGAGATTCGACGATGACTAGATTTTTAACCATAGGGGGTGGGATACGCTAGGCTTGTTTCGTAGGAAACGGCGGGGGCAGCGCAAAAGTTGAATTTTGCCGCAAAGATGCTGGAATAATCCGGCGTAGCAGCGCTGGCAATAGAATATAGGCTTCGCCAGGGGCTCTGATGGCAGGCAATGAGTACCGTTGTCCGGGACAATTAGTTCACAATCCGGTAGTTATTAGCCAGTGGTAACTTTTTAAGAAGAATTGTGAGCTGACAAGTCTATTTGCTACCTTTGCCTGTTCATGAACCCTGCTATCTGGGGTTCTGTTAGTGCACCACCTTGCTCTCAGGCAGGTTTCGCTACCACACCTAGTTTATGGCATCAGCTAAGACGCCCAGAAACAACCGCCCGGCTCCCGCCGCTCCGGATACGTTTGAAGAAGCAACGCTAGTAACCGCCGCCGATGACGACGGTGCTGCCTCGTTGCCGCAGCCTAATAACTATACCCGCAAACGGGGTACGGCCAGCACGGCCGGCTATAGCACCCAGGATCCTGATTATATCAATGATCAGTTGAACCGGGTACTCTACGCCCTCGATGCGTTCAAAAAAGGCGACGTATCGGTGCGCCTGACCAAACAGAACGACGACATCTTCGCCGAAATAGCCGAAGCCTACAACTCCATGGTGGAGATGATTGGCGGGGTAGGCGGTGAGGTATCGCGCATTTCGAAAGTTGCCGGGGTGGAAGGTAACCTGAAAGCCCGCGCCTCCGCTGATAATGCCGCCGGTTTCTGGCGCGACATGATCAACAACATCAACGGCCTAGTAGATAGCATTGCCGTGCCGGTGTTAGAGGTAGGCAAGGTGCTCAAGAACATCAGCAAAGGCAATCTGGATGAAACCTTCCAGATTCCGGTGTCGGGCGACTTCAAGGTGATGGCCGAAACCATCAACAAGACCATCGACAACCTGAACCTGTTTGCCGGCGAGGTAACCCGCGTGGCCCAGGAAGTAGGTACCGAAGGTAAGCTCGGCGGTCAAGCCAGCGTACCCAACGTAGGTGGTATCTGGAAAGAGCTGACCGATAACGTAAACTACATGGCCTCGAACCTGACCTCTCAGGTGCGAGACATTGCCAACGTAGCCACGGCCGTAGCCCGCGGCGACCTGAGCCAGAAGATTACGGTTGATGTAAAGGGCGAACTGCTGCAACTCAAGCAGAACCTCAACCAGATGGTGGACTCGCTCAACCTGTTTGCCGGCGAGGTAACCCGCGTAGCCCAGGAAGTAGGTACCGAAGGTAAGCTCGGCGGTCAAGCCAGCGTGCCCAACGTAGGCGGCGTATGGAAGCAGCTAACGGACAACGTAAACACGATGGCTTCGAACCTGACCCTTCAGGTACGAGACATTGCCAACGTGGCCACGGCCGTAGCAAAGGGTGACCTCACCCAGAAAATCACCGTGGACGTGAAAGGGGAGCTGCTGCAGCTGAAGCAGAACCTGAACCAGATGGTGGACTCGCTCAACCTGTTTGCTGGCGAAGTAACCCGCGTGGCCCAGGAAGTAGGTACGGAAGGCCGCCTGGGCGGCCAGGCCGTAGTGCCGAATGTGGCTGGCGTATGGAAAGAGCTGACGGACAACGTGAACTACATGGCCTCGAACCTGACGCTTCAGGTGCGAGACATTGCCAACGTAGCTACCGCCGTAGCAAAAGGCGACTTGTCGCAGAAAATTACGGTTGACGTAAAGGGCGAGCTGCTGCAACTCAAGCAGAACCTCAACCAAATGGTGGACTCGCTCAACCTGTTCGCCGGTGAGGTAACGCGTGTAGCACTAGAGGTAGGTACGGAAGGTAAACTCGGCGGCCAGGCTTCGGTACCGAACGTGGCCGGCGTGTGGAAAGAGCTGACCGACAACGTAAACTACATGGCCTCGAACCTGACCTTGCAGGTACGAGACATTGCCAACGTGGCCACGGCCGTAGCCCGCGGCGACTTGTCGCAGAAAATGACCGTGGATGTGAAGGGAGAAATCCTGGAGCTGAAGAACATCCTCAACCAGATGGTGGACTCGCTCAACATCTTCGGTGACGAAGTAACCCGTGTGGCCCGCGAGGTAGGTACGGAAGGGAAGCTCGGCGGCCAGGCCAACGTGCCCCGCGTAGGTGGTACTTGGAAGGAGCTGACGGACAACGTAAACACGATGGCCTCGAACCTGACGCTGCAGGTACGAGACATTGCTAACGTGGCTACCGCCGTAGCAAAAGGTGACCTGACTCAGAAGATGACGGTGGATGTAAAAGGCGAGATTCTCGACCTGAAAAACATCCTTAATCAGATGGTGGACTCGCTCAACATCTTCGCCGGCGAGGTAACCCGCGTAGCACGCGAGGTAGGTACGGAGGGTATTCTGGGCGGCCAGGCCAACGTGCCGAGCGTTTCGGGTACCTGGAAAGACCTCACCGACAACGTAAACACGATGGCCTCGAACCTGACTTCTCAGGTGCGAGACATTGCCAATGTGGCTACCGCCGTAGCCCGCGGTGACCTAAGCCAGAAAGTGACGGTAAACGTACGCGGCGAGCTGTTGCAGCTGAAAGAGAACCTGAACCAGATGGTGGACTCGCTGAACACGTTCGGCGACGAAGTAACCCGCGTGGCCCGCGAGGTAGGCACGGAAGGCCGCCTCGGCGGCCAGGCCGTAGTGCCCAACGTACGCGGCACTTGGAAAGACCTGACGGACAACGTAAATACCATGGCGGCCTCGCTGACCTCTCAGGTGCGAGACATTGCCAACGTAACCTCCGCCGTAGCCCGCGGCGACCTGAGCCAGAAGGTATCGGTAGATGTTAAAGGCGAGCTGCTCGACCTCAAGGACAACATCAACGTGATGGTGGACTCCCTGAACGTATTCGCGGGCGAGGTAACCCGTGTGGCTCTTGAAGTAGGTACGGAAGGTCGCCTCGGGGGCCAGGCCAACGTGCCCAGCGTGAGCGGGGTATGGAAGGAGCTGACCGACCGGGTAAATACCATGGCCTCCAACCTCACCACGCAGGTACGCGGTATCGTGAAGGTAGTAACGGCCGTATCGCAGGGCGACTTGACCCAGAAGCTGACTCTGGACGCTAAAGGTGAGGTAGCAGATCTGGCCGAAACCATTAACCGAATGGTAGACGACCTGAACCGTCTGGCTTCGGAAGTTAGCCGCGTGGCTCGCGTAGCGGGTGGCGAAGGCAAGCTGACCGAACGAGCCACGGTAACCGACGTATCGGGCTCCTGGAAAGAACTGGTGGACACCCTGAACGCCCTGATTGAATCCATTGCCTCGCCGGTACTGGAAGTGTCGCGCGTGGTACGGGCTATTTCAGAGGGCGACCTGCAGCAGCAGGTTGAAATCGAAACCACCGGCGACATCCGCGCCATGGCCGACGCTCTGAACCTGGCCGTAGATAACCTCAACGAGCTGCTCGGCGAAATCAACGAGTCGTCGCAGATTGTAGGGGAGTCATCGGAGGAAATGGTAGTGAAAGGGCAGGAGATGAGCCGGGTAACCGTTGACGTGGCCCTGGCCATGCAGCAGATGGCCGAAGGCGCTCAGAACCAAGCTCTCAAAACCGACCAGGCCTTTAAGCTGATCGAAGAAATCATGCAGGCTACCAAGGAAACGGCCGGTAAAGCCGACGTTGGTATCAAGGCTGCTATCCTCGGTGAGCAAACATCACAGCTGGGTCTGAAAACGGTAGCAGAAGTGGTGAAAAACATGGAGGAAATCAGCTCGGCTGCCGCCCAGACCTCCAAGACCATCGAAGTACTCAGCACCCGCTCCCAGGAAATCAGCAAGTCGCTGGGCGTTATCACCGACATTGCCTCGCAAACCAACCTGCTGGCTCTGAACGCTGCCATCGAAGCGGCCCGCGCCGGGGAAGCCGGCCGTGGTTTCGCGGTAGTAGCCGAGGAAATCCGCAAGCTGGCCGAAGGTTCCCGCAAGTCGGCCAGTGAAATTGCTACCCTGGTTGAAGACGTTAAGAAGGATACTACCTCGGCGGCCACAGCAATCAGCACCATGGAAGGCCGGGTACTCAAGGGCAAGAACGCTACGTTCGAAGCCAGCTCAGCCTTTAAGAACATTGCCACCAGCAGCGGCGAAACGCTCCGTACTTCCCGCGACATTCTGACGGCTACCGAAGTGCAGAAAACGTCGATTGGCGACGTGGTGAAATACGTGGAAGAGGTAGTAGCTATTGCCGAGCAAACGGCCTCCGGTACCCAGCAGGTAGCCAGCACTGCCAAGCAGCTTTCCACAAGCATGCAGGAACTGACCACCAGCAGCCAGAACCTGACCGACATTGCCGACGACCTGCAGCTGGGCTTGTCCGCCTTCCAGCTGATGGAAGACTTGCAGCCCGAGCCGGAGCCCGAGCCCGAACCGGTTCGTCGTCGGTCCTTGTTGCGTCGGGCAACGACTCCGGCTCCCGCTGCTGCTACCCCCGCCGCTCGCCGTTCCAACCGGCGCGCCGCATCGGCTACGGCAGAGGCTACGGTGGCACCTGTGCGCAAAACAGCGCGCCAGGCTACTACAGCTACCCCAGCCGCAGCTGTAGAGGATAACGGCAACCCGGATCAGGCTGCTCAGGCTACTTCTAAGCCCGCCCGTCCGCGTCGGAAGGAAGCCAGCAAGGACACTCCCGCCGCTGACACCCCCGCTACGCCCAAAGCCCGGACCGGCAAAGGGAAAACCAAATAAATATTTGTTTTAACCGCACCCCAAGTTGCTGCTGTTGGCAGTGGCTTGGGTATGGCGACCAGCCGCTCAGGCATGCCTGAATCAGAAAAAAACGTCAAACAGGACCTCATCATTCAGCTGATTGTTTTTCGGCTGGGAGATGAAGAGTACGGGATTCGTATTGAGCAGGTGAAGGAGGTAACCATAACCCCCGAAATTGCCCGTATGCCCAAAACGCCCCCCTTTGTTAAGGGCATTGCGAACCTGCGCGGCGACATTATTGCCATTGTTGATCTGGAGGAGCGTTTTCGCCTACGCTCAGCTGATGTTGGGATGCCGGCCATGTCTTATACCATGGCAATAGAGGCTAAGGAATATACCATCGGCATTATGGTACGCGAGGTACCTCAGCCGTTGTCCATTCCGGTTTCCAGCATTGAGAAAGCGCCTGAATTTATCCAGGACATCAACATTCACGATAAATACATTGAGGGAATTGCCAAAGTTGACGGCCGCATTATCGTGGTCCTTGACATGCTGAAGCTGCTCACCCCCTCCGAAATCATGCAGTTGCAGCCCAAGGCGGAATCTTCCGCTGCCGGCAGCCGTACAAAGGCATAGTTCATTGTACCGTTCAGCTTCCAGTCTTTCCTCATTCTCCCTTTCCATGAAAAACCGCATCCTCATCGTCGACGACTCTTTTTACATGCGCACGATGCTTAAAAACATGCTTACCGACGCCGGCTATGAGGTGGTAGGAGAAGCTGCAAATGGGCAGCAAGCGCTGGAAATGGCCGCCGCAACCCAACCCGATTTAATCACGCTGGACGTAATCCTGCCCGATAACACCGGGTTAGATGTGCTGAAAGGTATCCGTCAGGAGCAACCCGAGGTAAAAGTTGTGATGTGCTCGGCAGTTGGGCAGGAAGTTATTGTTAACGAGGCTCTTGAGAGTGGTGCCACGGCTTATATCGTGAAGCCTTTCTCGGAGGAAAAGGTGCTGGAAATAGTAGGTAGTGCCCTTCAGGAGTCGTCTGCTTCTGCCCCCGAGCAGGAGTAAAGACTGACCTTCCGGTCCGGTAGCTTTTTGCTTGCTTCCAGTAGTTTCTTTTCCCGTGTCCTTCCCAACTGAGTCTTTTCCTATACTGCTTGGCAACCTGCCCACAAGTGTGCGCACGGAGCTTACGCGGCTGCTACATACCGATCCGGAACTGGAGGTGGTAGGTACAGCTGTGGCTGCCAACGAGCTGCGAGCCGCCGCCCGGCGCCTGCGGCCGGGAGTAGTGCTGGTGGGGGAAGATCAGCTGCTGGGACTGGAGCAACTGCAGCGTTATTTTCCGGTGCCCGTGCTGCTGTACAGCATGCGCCCTCCCTTGCCTGCCATGCTGCGAGAAGTAAGCCGCATGGGAGTGTATGATTACGTTGCGCAGCTTCCAGCAAATCCAGCCGAATTACCTGAGTGGCGGAACAGTATCCGGCGTAAGCTGCTGGCAGCCAAACCCCGGCTTACGCCGGTGGCTGAGGCGCGGCGGCCTGTTTCTGAGCGGCGCCTCGCTGCCCCCTTGCCTCCACAAGGGGTAATAGTTATTGGCGGCTCTACCGGCGGCGCGCCTGCGGTAGAAGCCGTACTGCGTGGGCTCCCGCCCGATTTCCCGTGGGCTGTGCTGGTGGCAGTACACCTTCCGGAGCTGTTTACCGATACGCTCGTCGAGCGTCTGCGCCGGGCTTCTTCCTTGCCAGTAGCCGCGGCCAGCAGCGGACAGCTCCTAAGGGCCGGGCACGTTCTAGTGGCTCCTGGGGGGCGCAATCTGGCCGTACGGGCTGTCGCAGATAGCCCTTGGGTAGGCTGGCAAACCGATTTCGTAAGCGAAGCCAGCCTCGATGTTCCCTCTGTGGATGTGCTGATGCACTCTGCCGCCCGGGTAGTAGGCCGTAACGTACTGGGCGTTGTGCTGACTGGCTTCGGGCAGGATGGAACAGCCGGCGCCCGCTACGTCCGGCAGCAGGGTGGGGTAGTGGTAGCCCAGGATGAAGCAACGTCGGCGGTGTTCGGCATGCCCAAATCCGTTATCAATGCCGGCCTGGCTAGTGCGGTTCTGCCCCTGCCTGCCATCGCTGATTTCGTTGTGCGCTACGTGCGCACAGTACCGGCTGTTCATGCCAGCCATTTCTCGCCGCTCTCTCAACCTGTGCAAGCACGATGAAGTCAAGAGAGCAGGAGTACCGCGAGATTTTCATGGCTGAGGCGTTGGAGTACTACGACGCCATGAGCCGCCACATCAGTGAGCTAGAGCGTAACCCCTCCGACGAGCCGGCGCTCAATGAGCTGTTCCGACTCATGCACAACCTCAAGTCCAATGCCCGGGCAATGGGCTACAACGGCATTGGAGAGGTAGCCCACCATATGGAAACCATTTTCGGGCTGATTCGCAGCCGGGAAATGGCTTTTACCGGTTACGTAGTGCCGGTGCTGTTCACCGGTATTGATACCATTGGGGAGATGGTACGCGCCGTTGGCGCTGGCGAAGAACTACCCGATGCAGGACAGCTGCTGGAAAATCTGGACCGGCTGGTGCGAGGCGAAGAGCCGATTCTGGACGCAAATACCGAGGATGATGAGGATGCCAGCCGCAAGCTGGAGCTATCAGACCTGGTGTACATCCAGATTCGGAAGCTGGATCATCTGCTGAATCTGGTGGGAGAGCTCACTATTGACCGGGACCGGGTGCTTACCCTGAGCCAGGAAATCGGGAACCCGGCCCTGGCGGCGGCGGCAGCCCATCTTTCGCGTATAGCAGATGAGCTGCAGTACAGCGTGATGGACGCGCGCTTGGTAGGTGTCGGCTCGTTGTTCAGTAAGTTTCCGCGGGTAGTACGCGACGTAGCCACCACGGAGAAAAAAGATGTGGAGTTGACCATTGTCGGGGAAGACATTCAGATTGACCGCAACATCCTGCAGATCATTGCCGATGCCCTGCTGCACTTGGTGCGTAATGCCATCGGCCACGGACTGGAAACGCCGGAAGAACGCGTAGCGGCCGGCAAAACTGCCCAGGGCCACCTAATCCTGTCGGCGCAGGCGGAGCGCGACGATGTGCTGATTCAGGTGCGCGACGATGGCCGTGGCATTAATGTGAACAGCGTGCGGCGCAAAGCCGTGGAGCGTGGGCTCGTGTCGGCCGAAGCTGCCGCTCACCTCGACGATGATGCGGTACGCAGCTTCCTTTTCGAGCCAGGCTTTTCCATGGCCCAGGAGGTAACCGAAATTTCGGGCCGTGGTGTGGGGCTTGACGTAGTGAAATTAGCCATCGACTCGTTGGGTGGCCAGCTGCGCGTGGAGTCGGTACTGGGCGAGGGCACTACCTTTACGTTGGTGCTACCCACTTCCATTGCTGTTAAGGGAGCCCTCTTGTTCCAGCTTGATCAGCGCAACTACGCCATCCCGCTCATGCATACGGATTCGGTGGTATCATTGCTCCCCGAAAATTTCAACGTGGTGGGTGGGGTGCTGCTTACCCGTGTGCAGGACGAGAACGTACCGGTGGTATCCTTGCGCCGGCTACTGCACAACGGCGACGGGCCACTGCCCACTGCCACCAGAGCGGACCTCAATGGCCGCCAGGATATCATCATTGTAAATTACAACAATCGTCGGCTTGGTCTCATTGTCGACCGGTTTTTACGCCAGCAGGACATCGTGGTGAAACCCATGAGTAAGCCGCTGGATACCATTGACTTGTTTGGCGGCGTTACCTTGCTGGGTAGTGGGCAGGTGTGCCTGGTACTGGATGTACCCGCGCTTACCCGATTATTTCTGGCCAAACGACCGTAACTCACGTATTGCAGACCTGTGGCGGACGGCAGTAGCCCAAAGCCCTTTCAATTGACTCCTATGGATTTGCACATGACGGAACTGGAGCGGGATATCATCCGCGAAATCCTGAATATCGGCTTGGCTCGCGCCGCCGATTCATTCGCGGTTGTCGCCCAGGAGAAGGTGTTGCTGGAAGTGCCCAACCTCGATATTGTGTCGGGTAAAACCATTCTGGATAAAGTACGCGACTTGCAGGCTGGCCATGTTATTATTCAATCCGATATCCGGGGCGAGTTTAACGGCACCACGCTTATGTTTTTCTCGGGCCAGCATGTGCAGCGACTTTCCCGGGTGTGCCTGCGCATGAGCACTTCCGACTCAACGCAGATTGATGAGATGCAGGAGTCTTTGCTGCTGGAGATTAGCAATATCATTACTGGGGCTCTGGTTACGCAGCTTGCTAACATTCTGAAAGCCAGTATTTACGGTGCGCCTCCCACGCATCCGCGCGGGGATATGGCCAACTCCCTGAACAGCCTGCTGCTGGACCGTCCCATGGTGCAGCCACTAATTTTCTCGGTTGTTACCCAGTTCTCAGACAAGGATAATTCCGTGGAGCTACCCCTGATGATTTTCTTTGACCGGGATACGTTTGAGAAAATCCTGGACATCATCCGGACCTATGACTTCATGGGCGGTCAGCAATCTGGCGCTTAGTTAGTTTTTCGTCTGGATCAGGCGCGGCCAGTGCGGCTCCCAACACCAGTTACCACGCCCGTAAGGCGGCAGGAACTGGGCGCGGGGGCCGCCGCCGTTATGGCGCCTACCCATACATTCACTTCAACTTTTTCTGTTTATGGCTGATTCTGCGTCTGCGCTGGAACAAAAGCTTGCCAACTTCGACCCTAATGCCCTCGGTGATGCTGCCGGCGGTATTTACGGCCTGCCCTTTACCCCCGAGGAAGCGCAGGTAGTTATTGTGCCCGTACCCTGGGAGGTGACGGTTTCCTACCGGGCCGGCACCGCCGAAGGTCCGGAGGCCATCCGGGAAGCTTCGCTTCAGGTTGACCTCTACGACCCGGACCTGCCCGATGCCTGGAAAATGGGCTTGGCCATGGAAGAGTCTGACGAGAAAATTGCGGCTGAAAGCCTGGAGTTGCGTCCCACCGCTGAAAGCTACATCGGCTGGCTGGAAGAAGGCGAGCCGGAGGCTACCTACGGCACCTTCTCCCAGGTACCGGCCCGCATCAATGAGCGGGGGCAGGCGCTGCTGGAGTGGCTGAAAGCCAAAACCGGCGCCCTGCTTGATGCCGGTAAGGGGGTAGTCGTGCTGGGCGGCGACCACAGCACGCCATTGGGCTACCTGCATGCCTTAGCCGAGCGCCACGAGGAGTTCGGGATTCTGCAGATTGACGCCCACTGCGACCTGCGCCCGGCCTACGAAGGCTTTGAGTTTTCGCACGCCTCCATCATGTACAATGCCCTGAAGCTGCCCCAGGTAAAGAAGCTGGTACAGGTGGGCATCCGTGACTATTGCCAGCAGGAGGCCGAGTTTATCGACCAGAGCAACGGGCGCGTAGCCTTGTTTGCCGACCGGTTTCTGCAGGCAGAGATGCTGGGTGGCAAATCCTGGAGAAAGGAGTGCAAAAAGATCATTGCCCAGCTACCCCAGAAAGTGTATCTGAGCTTTGATATCGACGGCCTCGACCCCAAACTGTGCCCCGGTACCGGTACGCCCGTACCAGGCGGTCTGGAGTTCGAGCAGGCCCTGTACCTGATTCGGATGGTGGTGCGCTCGGGCCGTACCATTATCGGCTGCGACCTGAACGAAGTAGCTCCCGGCGATACCGAATGGAATGCCATTGTTGGTGCCCGCTTGCTCTACCACATGGCCAACTGGATGGGCGTGTCGCAGGGCCGGCTGCAGGCCCGCGCCGTAGAGAAATAGGATCCGCCTAAGCGGCTTATTCTTCTCTGAGAGGCAAAAAAAGTGCGGCAGGTAGTTGAACCGTTTCAACCGCTTGCCGCACTTTTTTGCCTGTTGCCCGTAAAAAGCCCAACTCCCTTACTCTGTCTCTCACCTAACTCCTCTCTCCCAATGGGCTTTATTCTCAAATTCATTCTCAGTGCCATCATCACCTACGTGCTGGCTAAGTTCCTGCCCGGAGCCTATATCGATGGCATTGGCACAGCCTTCATTCTGGTGATAGTGCTGGCCATCCTGAACGCCGTAGTAAAGCCAATTCTCAAGATTATCGGCTTTCCAATTACGGTTTTCACTCTGGGGCTGTTTCTGCTCGTTATCAATGCCCTCATTGTAATGATAGCAGACTGGCTGCTCGCCGGCTTCAAGCTCGATGGGTTTATTTCGGCGCTGATTTTCAGCATTGTGCTGTCCCTGGTAACATCGGTTATTGATATGGTAACTGACCGAGACTAACAACCCGGCCCTCTGCTGAAAGCAAAAAGCCCGGACCAGTGTACTGGTCCGGGCTTTTTGCTTTCAATAGTCTGTATGGTGGGCGGCTCCTGATAAAGACGGCGCATAAGTCTGGCGGCGCCAGCGCATCAGGGCCCAGCCTGCCACACCAAGTAAAAGAGGCCAGATGTAGCAAGCCGAAATCAGTACCAAGCTTACCACCCGCCAACCGAACCACAGGCCTGCCTGCAGCTGCGGCGCAATAGCGGTAGTTGGGGAGGCTTCGAGGGGTGGGCGAGGCTGAAAGTAGGTGAGACGCAGCGTGGCAAGGGCAGCTTGTTCGGCCAAGGCCTGGGTTTCCTGGGCTGCGGCCCGTGCGGTGCCGGTGTCGGTTGTGGCGGAGGTGGTGCGCAGCTTGGCCAGCTCAGCAGCAATATCCCGGGAGGTTAGCTCTTTGCTATGTACCGTGCCCAGCTGGGTGAGGTCGGCGGTAAGGGCCAGAAACTGCGCCGAGGGCACCCGAATGGTTAGCACCTGCTGATGCCGCTCGGGGTCGGTGGTTTCGAGGGCGGAAGTGAGGTAGGCACCCCGCCGCATGAGGGTCTTATCGAGGTGGGCTGACGCGTTGGCAAAATCAGCTACTTCCAGCTCCATAGTGCCTTGATAGATAACCGGATGGCCCGCTACCCGCCACAGCCGGGCCAACGGCACCTCGGCCTCACTTGCCGCAGTAGCGGTGGGGGAAGCAGCAGAAACGGAGGCCGTAGAAGCCGCCTCTTGGCCTGGGAAAACTTCCTGCTCGGCTGACTGGGCGCACCCCGCCAGCATCAGTCCCAGCAGCGGGAGCAGACGCACGTATTTTTTCATCGGAAAGACACAAGATGGTGGATGAAAAAGCTGCGCAGCTTCTGCTGGTTTATACAGGCCTCGCCAGAACGTAACCCACCGGCCTGGCCTGGCGCCATGGGGTAGGGTCCTGACAAAAGAAAACCGCCTGGCTTCTTTCGAAACCAGGCGGAGATTAGGTAGTGGCTTGAATGGGCCGAAGAGGTTATAGGCGGCGGATTTGCGCCCCCAGCGCCGTCAGGCGCTTATCAATGTTCTGGTAGCCCCGGTCAATCTGCTCTACGTTCTCAATTACGCTGCGGCCGTTGGCCGACAGGGCCGCAATCAGCAGGGCTACCCCCGCGCGGATGTCGGGCGAGGTCATGGTTATGCCGTGCAGCTGGGTGCGCTTGTCGAGGCCGATAACGGTGGCGCGGTGCGGGTCGCAAAGGATGATCTGGGCGCCCATGTCAATGAGCTTGTCCACGAAGAACAGGCGCGACTCAAACATCTTCTGATGAATAAGCACGGTGCCTTTGGCCTGGGTAGCCACCACCAGCAGTACACTCAGCAGGTCAGGCGTCAGGCCGGGCCAGGTGTGGTCCGAGATAGTCAGGATGCTGCCATCGAGGTAGGTAGCAATTTCGTAGTGGTCCTGAGCCGGCACGAAGATGTCGTCGCCGCGGAACTCCAGCTGAATGCCCAGCTTGCGGAACGTGTCCGGAATCAGGCCCAGCTCCGGAATCTGGCAGTCTTTGATGGTGATTTCCGAGCCCGTCATGGCCGCCAGCCCGATAAACGAACCGATTTCAATCATGTCGGGCAGCATGCGGTGCTCGGTGCCACCCAGGCGCTCTACCCCTTCAATGGTGAGCAGGTTGGAGCCGATGCCGTTGATTTTGGCGCCCATGCGCACCAGCATCTTGCAAAGCTGCTGCAGGTACGGCTCGCAGGCGGCATTGTAGATGGTCGTGATGCCTTCGGCCAGTACCGCGCCCATCACAATGTTAGCGGTACCCGTTACGGAAGCCTCGTCCAGCAGCATGTAAGCGCCGCGCAGGCGGCCTTCGGTGTTGATGCGGTAGAAGTCGTTGCCTTCCAGCGTGAGCTTACCGCCCAGTTTCTCCAGGCCCAGGAAGTGGGTATCCATGGGCCGGCGGCCGATTTTGTCGCCACCGGGCTTGGGCAGCTGGCATTTGCCGAAGCGGGCCAGCATCGGGCCCAGAATCATTACTGAGCCACGCAGGGCACCGGCCTGCGCCACAAACTCGGGCGTATCGAGGTAGTCCAGGTGCACATCGTCGGCCTGGAAGCGGTACGTGTCATTCGACAGCTTGCCCACTTTCACACCCATGTCGCGCAGCAGCTCAATCAGCTTATTGACGTCGCGGATGTCAGGGATGTTGGAAATCGTCACCTGCTCATCCGTGAGCAACACCGCGCACAGAATCTGGAGGGCTTCGTTTTTAGCGCCCTGGGGCACGATTTCACCTTTCAGCGGCTTACCGCCAATCACTTCAAAAGAGGCCATGAAAAGTATTAAAGATGAAGGATTAGGGATTAAGAACAGACAATGGCACAACAGCTACACCTGCGCAATGCCGGAGTTGCTTGTTTCTTCATGTCAGATCCTTTCCCCCTCATCCTCATGAAAATTATTGCGGGGGTTGCTGAGGTTCCTGCCGGCCTTTTTTGCCGCCCCGGCGCTGCTTGTCGCGCCGGTTGTTGCTGCCGCCACCGCCGCCTCGGCGCACGTCGCGCTCCTGGCGGGGTTGGGGTACGATGAAGGGGGTAGGGCGGCCGCTGCTGGTAAACTCAAACAGGTTCTGGGCATCTACCTGAGCCGGGTCCAGCGTCAATTGACCACCCGACAGCTCCTTCAGGTGTTTGAGGATGGTCACATCCTTGGCGTTTTCCTTATTGTGGGAACGGTACAGGAATTTCATGGTGCGACCAATGACAATGGCGGCCTGCTCACGCTCGGTGGGATCTTCCAGAGTCAGGGCTTTTTCTACCAGCTGTTCCACAGCCCGGCCATAAGCCCGGAATTTAGGTCCTTTGCTGGGGTAGGCCACCCGCTGGGGTGGTGTCTGGTTGGCTGGGGCCGCCAGCGGGAAAGGCGCATCCACATCCAGTTCGCCGTCGGCCATTTCAAACAGGTGGTTCCAGACTTTCTGCTGAGAGTCGGGCTGGTCGCGCAGGGCAGGCTGAATCCGGAAGATGAGCTGAACGATTTGCTGGGCACGGCGCGTCCGCTCCGCGCGGTCTTCGATGTCGCGCAGCTGCTGCACGAGCTGGAAGGTGCTCTGGCCGTATTCGCGCTGGAGCAGCTCGTGCTTATGAAGAGAAGGTAAGGTCATGAAAATGGTATTCGAAGGGCCAAATATACGCCAAACCTTGCCCCAATGGCATCCTATTTTGCACAGGAGCGCCAGCGGCAAGGTTTGGCAGGAATGGGTAGGTAGGGAGGAGCTGCCCTATCAGCGTCTAAAGTAACGCGAAAGGGGCAATTTGGGTGCGCCGCCCCTCTTGTCATTCCAAGTAGAGCGAGGAATCTGGAATTACTACCCAATAGTTTAACCCAGATTCCTCGCTTTGCCCGGTATGACAAAGAGTTAATGTACGCGCAGCTTGGCGAAGCTCAGGAGCAGGGTTTTCTCCCCAACTTCTTCAAACTGGATGATGGCTTTCACGGAACCAGCCTGATTTTCCAGCTTCGTGACGGTGCCAAAACCAAACTTGGGGTGCTCCACACGCTGGCCGGTTTGCAGGTTGCTGGTATCAGAAGGCTTAAAGTCGGCAGGGGGGGAGTATTTGGTGGCAACGGTTTTGCGCGGAGCGGGTGGCACCAGGTTGCTGCGGCGCTCAAATACGTGCCCGAACGGCGACTCGCCCGGACCGGCGCTACCTACCGGACCCGCCGAGAACTTAAAGTCCACGTACTGCGGGTCGATTTCATCGAGGAAGCGGCTTTTCTCGCAGCTGCGCAGGTTGCCCCACTGGTAGCGGGAGGTAGCGTAGCTGAGGGTCAGTTTTTTCTCGGCCCGCGTGATGGCCACGTAGAACAGGCGGCGCTCCTCTTCCAGGTCGGCCCGCGAGGTAATCATCATTTGGCTGGGGAAGAGGTTTTCTTCCATACCCACGATGTACACATTGCGGAACTCCAGGCCCTTAGCTGAGTGAATCGTCATCAAAGTCACCTGCTCGCCTTCGCTCTGGGCATCTTTGGTGTCGGCGTCCGTTACCAGGGCAATATCCTGCAGGAAGGAGCTGAGGCTCTTATCTTCGCGCTCCGGGTCCTCCACGAAGGCCTTGATGCCGTTCAGCAGTTCTTGGATGTTCTCGTAGCGGGAGAGGCCCTCAATGCTTTTATCGGCGTACAGGTCCTCAATCAGACCCGAGTTTTTGGCAATAAACTTGGCCGCCTCAAAGGCATCGTCCTTGGCCGCTACGGCCGTGTACGCTTTAATCTTCTCCGCGAAGTCCACGATGGGATTAGCGGCGCGGGTGGGTAGGAACTGGTCGGCGTTGGCGACTACCTCCCAGATGGTGTGGTTGGATTCTTCGGCGGCGCTGATGAGCTTGGCAATGGTGGTGTCGCCGATGCCGCGCTTGGGGTAGTTAATGACGCGGCGTAGGGCCTGCTCGTCGTTGGGGTTCACCGTCAGACGCAGGTAGGCCACCAAGTCCTTAATTTCCTTGCGCTGGTAGAAGCTCAGGCCGCCCACAATCTTGTACTTGATGTTGAGCTTGCGCAGGGCTTCTTCCATGGCCCGGCTCTGGGCGTTGGTGCGGTACAGAATGGCAAAGTCATCGTAGGAAAGATGCTGGTTCATCTTGTCCTCGTAGATGCTGTTGGCCACCAGTTTGCCTTCCTCATTATCGGAAGCCGCCTTGAACACCTCAATTAGCGGGCCTTCCTCGTTATCGGAGAAAACGTCTTTGCGCAGCTGGGCCTGGTTGTTTTTGATAACCGAGTTAGCGGCCCATACAATGTTCTTGGTAGAGCGGTAGTTCTGCTCCAGCTTGAACACCTGCAGCTCTGGGTAGTCTTTCTCGAAGTTGAGAATGTTCTGAATATCAGCACCCCGGAAGGCGTAGATGCTTTGCGCATCGTCGCCTACCACGCAGATGTTTCGCTCCTTGGCCGCCAGCTTGCGCGCAATCAGGTATTGCGAGTAGTTGGTGTCCTGATACTCGTCTACCATCACATACCGAAACATGTTCTGGTACTTGTTCAGCACGTCAGGGTGGTCCTTGAACAGCACGTTGGTCTGGTAGAGCAGGTCATCGAAGTCCATGGCCCCGGCCTTGAAGCAGCGGCTCTGGTACTGCTGGTAGATGACGCCCAGCTTGGGCCGCAGCGCCGCCTCGTCGTCCTGCCGAATCACAGGGTCGTTGAGGTACTGCTGCACTGAAATCAGCTTGTTCTTGGCGGCCGAAATCCGGCCTAGCACCATGTTCGGCTTGTAGAGCTTGTCGTCCAGCTCCAGTTCCTTCAGGATCTGCCCAATGAGGGTTTTGGAGTCCTGGGTATCGTAAATAGTAAAGGAGCGGGGGTAGCCAATCTTATCGGCCTCGGAGCGCAGGATGCGGGCAAAGATGCTGTGGAAAGTACCCATCCACAGGTTTTTGGCCTCGGGGCCTACCACCTTCTCAATACGGGCGCGCATCTCCTTGGCCGCCTTGTTGGTAAAGGTCAGGGCCAGGATGTTAAACGGATCTACGCCCTTTTCGAGTAGGTGGGCAATGCGGTACGTGAGCACCCGGGTTTTGCCGGAGCCCGCGCCAGCTATAATCATGCAGGGGCCTTCGGTGTGCAGCACGGCCGCCGCCTGGGAGGGGTTCAATAACGAGTGATAATCCAGTGCCATGCGTGTCAGTCAGATCGGAAACTAAGCTTTTTGGCTTGTTAGCAAAGGTAGGGCTTTCGGGTGGGGTAGCGAAACGCAATGTGGCGCCTACCCCCGCCACTGGCGGTAACCTGCCAGCGTGTGGCGCCACCCCGAAAAGTACTAACCGAAACCGGCGGCATTTGGTGCGCTCCAACAGCATTGTCGCGCAGTAAGGCGCCGGCCGTATCTTCGCAGCGTGAATTCTGCCACTGCTTCCGCTAACCCCGCTGTGTTTCCCATCTCGTTGCTATGCCTTTCTAATAGCTGGGGCGGACTGGAGCTGAACACTGTGCGCTTCGCCGATTGGATGCGGCAGCGAGGCTGGCCCGTACAGATTATCACTCTGCCGGGCTCGCCCATTGCTACCCGCACCACTGAGCTGCGCCTACCCCTTGCTACCCTCCAAAATCCCTGGAAAGCCGCCGATATTCCGGCCGCCGGGCGTTTGGCTAGCTTGCTGCGCGGGTTTGATACGCGGGTGCTCATTGTCACGCGCAATGGAGACCTGGGGCTGGCCGTGCTGTGCAAAACCTTCCGGATGCCGCAACTCCGGCTGGTGTATCAGCAGCACATGCAGCTCGGGCTGGCCAAGCGCGGGCTGTTGCACACCTTGCGCTACCGCGCTCTGGATGCCTGGCTGTCACCTCTGCCTGGTCTGGCCCGGCAGGTGCAGGAAAAAACCCGCCTTGCCGCCGAAAAACTGCACGTTGTCCCACTAGGAATTGAGCTGGAGAAGTTCGCGCAGCCTGGTTTTTCGCAAGCCGAGGCCCGCGCTGAGTTGGGTCTGTTCCTACCCCCCAATGCCGTACTAATGGGCCTGATTGGTCGTTTTGATGATGGCAAAGGCCAGAATTTCGTGGTGGAGGCATTGGGAAAGCTGCGCGAAAAACATTCCCAACTACATGTGCTATTTGTGGGCGAGCCTACCCGCAACGAGGGCAACGCCTACCGTGAAGCCGTGCAGAAACGGGTGCAGGAACTGGGCCTGACGGAAGCTGTGCATGTGCGGGAGTTTACCCTGAAACCCGAGGTAGCGTACCGCGCCCTCGATATTTCCATTACAGCTTCCGTGAACGAAACCTATGGCATGGTTACCATTGAGGCCATGGCAGCCGGCCTGCCCGTGGTGGCTTCCGCAACCGGTGGTACGCTGGAAATCGTGCGCGATGGTAACACCGGGCTGCTGTTTCCGCTGCGTGATGAAGCCGCGTTTGCTGACGCGGTGGAGCAACTGCTGGAAGTGCCGGAACTGGCTGAGCGCCTGGGCCAGCAGGCTCGGAAGGAGGCGCTGGCTACCTACTCGCATCATCGCCAGTGCGAGCTGACGGAAAACGTGCTGCGGACGCTGGTCTAATTCCGGTATCTTTGCGGATTGTTTGCTCGGTAGCAACGGCACTAGCCGCACTTCTCGCGTGTTAGTGCCCCAGCGGCCCCGAACCCCCGAGCCCGACACTACCCCATGATTCAGATTCAGAATACCCTGATTTCCGACGATGTTCGGGACAACTTCTTTGTGTGCAACCTCGAAGCCTGCAAAGGTGCCTGCTGCGTAGAAGGCGACCTGGGCGCCCCGCTGGAAGAAGACGAGCTGCAGATTCTGCAAAACGAATACGAAGCCATCAAGCCCTTCCTGACCGAAGCCGGCCGCCAGGCCATCGAGCAGCAGGGCCTGTACATTAAGGACTGGGAGGGCGACTTCAGCACCACCACCATCAATGACCGGGAGTGCGCCTACGCCCTCTACGACGAGCGGGGCATCCTGAAGTGCGGCATCGAGCAGGCCTACCTGGCGGGCGTCACTTCCTTCAAAAAGCCCATCAGCTGCCATCTGTATCCCATTCGCATCACTAAGTACGACGGCTTCGAAGCCCTGAACTACGACCGGTGGAGCATCTGTTCACCCGCCTGCTCCTTTGGGGCCAACCTGGGTGTTCGGGTCTATCAGTTCCTCAAGGAGCCCCTGATCCGCAAGTACGGCGAGGAGTGGTACGGCGAGCTGGTGCATGAAATCGAGCACGGCGACGCACAAGTGGGGTAGGTGCTTTCGCGTCAGATCAACACAAAATATTCCGCAGGCCAGCCGGCCGGATAAAAGTTAAAAGGCCGACTGTGTAGTCGGCCTTTTTTGTAATTCGATTACTCACTTGGGCGGTTTTTCAAAATGGAAGACATGTATGTAAGCGAAGAGTTGAACGACGCGCAGATACAGCAATTCCTGCGGGTAGCCATGCCGGGGCTTACCGCGTTTCCCTGGGCAACGCTGCTGGGTGAAAATGGGCCGATGGAGTTTGACTCTGCAAACCCAACCCACATATTTTTTGAAGCTACCACCTCAGAAGTGCCACAGTTTTCGCAGCATATAGCCATTTATCGCACGCCAGCAGCTGATGAGGAGGCGCGGGCTTTGTGGTTGGCCCAGCTGCTTTCCAAATGGCACCGCCTCACCGTGCTGGTGCCGTTTACTCACCCCGAGAAGCCGCAGGATCCGTTCTACGACATCGTATTTCTACAGGGCGTGAGCTATCTGGCCGACGATAGCCAAACCGATTTCGGGGAGCCGAGGCTAAACCCGTCCGTCTGCTGGGGCCTTACTCCTTGCCAGAAATCAGGTTTGGCTCCTTCGGCCAGCTGCTACCCGGGCTACCCGCATAGAAAGGCCGTAGAGCCCGATTCCTGTAAGAGAATAGCCAATAGCTGACTGCTGGTTCCGTTGATAGTTCTTCTGGTCCAGCAGGATGTAGGCGCGTTGGTCCCTGCGCTACTGCGCACATAAATCAGGAGGGCTGAAGCTATGCAAAAGGGCTGACCCTTGCGGATCAGCCCTTTTATCTGAAAACAGGAAACGGTTCGACTTACAGCTCTGAGAAATCGAAGCTTGTTTCCAGGAACTTCGTGGTGAAGTTGCCGGACTTGAAATCCTCGTTATCCATAAGCTTCAGGTGGAAGGGAATAGTCGTTTTGATGCCTTCCACCACAAACTCCGACAAAGCCCGCTTCATCTTCACGATGCACTCCTCGCGGGTTTGTGCTACCGTAATGAGCTTGGCAATCATAGAATCGTAGTTCGGCGGAATCTGGTAGCCAGCATATACGTGGGTATCCACGCGCACGCCGTGCCCGCCCGGAATGTGCAGAACCGTAATTTTGCCCGGCGAGGGGCGGAAACCGTTGGCCGGGTCTTCGGCGTTGATGCGGCACTCCATGGCGTGCAGCTTCGGACCGTAGTTGTTGCCCGTAATCGGGATGCCTGCCGCTACCTTAATCTGCTCCTTAATCAAATCGTAGTTGATTACTTCCTCCGTCACGGGGTGCTCCACCTGAATCCGGGTGTTCATCTCCATGAAGTAGAAGTCGCGGTTCTTATCTACCAGAAACTCGATGGTACCTACCCCTTCGTAGCCAATGGCAGCGGCGCCGGCAATAGCCGCCGCGCCCATCCGCTCACGCAGCTCCTCGGTCATGAAGGGCGAAGGAGCCTCTTCCACCAGCTTCTGGTGGCGGCGCTGAATAGAGCAGTCACGCTCCGAGAGGTGACAGACGTGGCCGTACTGGTCGCCGCACACCTGAATTTCGATGTGTCGGGGTTCCTCCACAAACTTCTCCAGGTACACGCCGTCGTTGCCGAAAGCGGCTTTTGCTTCCGTACGGGCATCGTTCCACGCCTTCTCAAACTCGTCTTCGGAGTTGATGATGCGCATACCACGGCCACCGCCGCCGGCCGTAGCCTTCAGAATGACGGGGTATTTGATTTCAGCGGCTACCTTTTTGCCTTGCTCCACCGAGTCCAGCAGGCCCACCGAGCCCGGGATGCAGGGTACACCGGCGGCAATCATGGTAGCTTTTGCCGAGGCTTTGTCGCCCATCTGGTTGATCATCTCAGGCGAGGCCCCGATGAACTTGATGCCATTTTCCTGACATACACGCGAGAATTCGGCGTTTTCACTCAGGAAGCCATAGCCGGGGTGAATGGCATCGGCATTGGTGATTTCGGCAGCGGCAATCAGGGTAGGGATGCTCAGGTAGCTTTGCGCCGAGCTGGGCGGGCCAATGCACACGGCTTCGTCGGCAAAGCGAACGTGCAGGCTTTCCTTATCAGCAGTCGAGTACACGGCTACTGTCTTAATGCCCATTTCCTTGCAGGTCCGAATCACGCGCAGCGCGATTTCACCCCGGTTGGCAATCAGTATTTTCTTGAACATAAGTTTGTTAGGGACTTGGGGACTTAGGGACTTGGGGACTTAGGGATTGGTTTTTCCTACCTCTCAGCAGAATGTCAACCAAGTCCCTAAGTCCCCAAGCCCCCAAGTCCCTAACTCAAATTACATCGGCTCAATCAGGAACAGAGGCTGGTCGAACTCCACGGGGGAGGCGTTTTCTACCATGGCTTTCACTACCCGGCCCGACTGCTCAGCTTCGATTTCGTTGAAGAGCTTCATGGCTTCGATGATGCAGATAACCTGCCCTTTCTCCACCAGGTCGCCTACCTGCACGAAAGCCGGCGAATCGGGGCTGCTACTGCGGTAGAAGGTGCCAATCATCGGGGCTTTCAGGGGCACGTAGTTGCCGCCAGCAGCTTCCGTAGCGGCCGGAGCGGGCGCTGCCGCCGGAGTAGCCGGAGCAGCCGCCGGAGCGGGTGCTGCCACGGGAGCCGGGGCCGCAGCGGCCGGAGCCAGCATGCCGCCGCTCACCACTTTCGTGTTGGGCTCGCGCTGAACCGAGATTTTGAACTCCTCGGTTTCGATGTTGACTTTGTTCAGACCCGACTTAGCAATGAAGTCGATGAGTTCCTGTAGTTCTTTGGCTTTCATGAGGGCGTCGGTGGGCTTGTGGGGCTGCTTACTTGACTCTTTCGACATAGGAGTAGTCGCTCGTCTTGATGCGAATTTTGGTGTCGGTATCAATAAACAGCGGCACCTGAATGCGGGCCCCCGTTTCTACAATGGCAGGTTTCAGCGTGTTAGTGGCCGTGTCGCCTTTCAGGCCAGGCTCGGTGTAGGTTACCACCAGCTCCACCGTGGTGGGCAACTCAGCGGTAAGCGGCTGCTCGGTTTCGGCGTGGAACAGGATGGTTACCTCCTGGCCTTCCTTCATCAGGTCGGCAAAGGGCACCATAGCCTCGGGCAGCACTACCTGCTCGAAGGTTGCGTTGTCCATGAACGTGTAGCCGTAGTCGTCCTTGTATAGGTACTGGTGGGGGCGCTGCTCCACGCGGGCCGTTTCTACCTTCACGCCAGCGTTGAAGGTGTTGTCGATGGTGCGGCCGGTTTTGATGTTGCGAAGCTTGGTGCGCACGAAAGCCGGGCCTTTGCCGGGTTTAACGTGCTGGAATTCGGTGATGACGTGCAACTCGCCGTTGTAGTTCAGAACGAGCCCGTTGCGAAAGTCTGCGGTCGTGGCCATGGTGGGAAAAGAGTTTGAGAGGAAAAACCAGGTAGGAGAGGCCGGAAACGGCGGGTTCAAACCTGCATTTTCAACAGTCAGAAAGTGAGTTACTAGGGTGGAAACGCAACGAGCCGCCCCGGAAAGATGGCGGGGCGGCTCGTCGGGAGTGCAAGTATAGAAGTTTTCTACTTGTTGGCCGCCAATTTACACTGTAGCGGGGTCCGGCTTGGGGTCGTAGGCCCACTTCAGGTATAGGGAGCCCCAGGTGAAGCCTCCGCCGAAGGCGGCAATAATCAGGTTGTCGCCTTTGCGTAGGCGCTGCTCATAGTCGGCCAGGCACAGCGGAATAGTGCCGTTAGTGGTGTTGCCGTACTTATGGATGTTGAGCATTACTTTCTCGGGCCCGATGCCCACCCGGTTAGCCGTGGCATCAATAATGCGCTTGTTGGCTTGGTGAGGCACCAACCAATCAATGGTATCGGGGTTCAGGCCGTTACGGTCGGCTACCTGAGCCGCTACGTCGGCCATGTTTTTCACCGCGAATTTGAACACGGCCGCGCCTTCCTGGTACACGTAGTGCTCCCGGTTGGCCACAGTTTCCGGCGACGGCGGCCGGCGCGAGCCGCCGGCTTTCTGGTGCAGGTATTGCTCGCCGGTGCCATCAGAGTGCAGCTCTTGGTCGAGCAGGCCCAAGCCTTCGGTATTGGGCTCCAGCAGCACCGCCCCGGCACCATCACCGAAGATGATGCAGGTAGCGCGGTCCGTATAGTCGATAATGCTCGACATCTTATCGGCTCCTACTACTACCACCTTTTTGTAAGTACCCGTTGCAATAAACTGCGAGCCGGTAGCCAGGGCATACATGAAGCCCGAGCAGGCCGCCTGCATATCGAAGCTGAAGGCTTTGGTGGCGCCCACAGCCGCCGAAATGATGTTGGCCGTAGCCGGAAATACCAGATCCGGGGTGGTAGTGGCGCAGATAAGCAGGTCGATGTCCTCGGCTTTGTTACCCGTTTTTGCCAGCAGCTGCTCCACGGCCTTGATGCCCATTACGGAGGTGCCCTGGCCTTCGCCCTTCAGAATATGCCGCTCCTGAATTCCGGTTCGGCTCATAATCCACTCGTCGGTCGTATCGACCATGGTTTCGAGCTCCTGATTGGTAAGCACGTAGTCGGGCACATAGGCACCAACTCCGGTGATGGCAGCGGTGATCTTCATTAGAGGGAGGACGGAAAACGCGGCAAAGGAAAAGTCCGGCTCAGCGGCCGGACTCATGGTTGCCCTTAGGACTTGAAGGTGTTTTTTATCTGGTCGGCGATGCCGGAGCTGGCCATTTGGTAGCCTTGCAGCAGCATGTTGCTGATAGCCAGCGGCGTGCTTACACCGTGCCCGATAATGGCGTTGTCATTGATGCCCAGAATGGGGGAGCCCCCCACGGCTTCGTAGTTAAATTTGTCGAGGAAAGGGTCGTGAATATTCTTTTCGGCAATGATATCGTACACCGACTCTGCCATTTTCAAGACCACATTGCCCGTAAAGCCGTCGCAGACAATTACGTCGGCTTTGTCGTTGAACAGGTCGCGCCCCTCAATGTTGCCGATGAAGTGAATATGCGGGTTCACTTTCAGCAACTGGTGCGCAGCCTGGGTAATAGCGGTTCCTTTGCCTTCTTCTTCGCCCAGGTTCATGAGGCCCACTTTGGGCTTCTCAATCCCGAGCACGTACTGGGCGTACAAGGAGCCTAACTCCCCGAACTGCTCCAGCATTTCGGGCTTGCATTCGGCATTGGCGCCTACGTCGAGCATAATGCCCATGCCCCCGCTCAGCTTCGGAACGAAGTTGGCAATAGCCGGGCGCAACACACCCGAAACGGCTTTCACGCTGAACATAGCGCCCACCAGCATAGCGCCGGTGTTGCCAGCCGAGCAGAACGCTTCCACCTCGCCAGTAGCCAGCATACGGTACCCGACGGCAATGCTGGAATCCTGCTTTTGCTGGTAGGCTTTGGCCGGATGCTCGCCCATCTCAATGATTTGCGAAGCGGGAACTACCAGTAGGTCGGCAGCGTCAGGGCCATGCTGGGCCACCAGGGGGCGCACGGCGTCTTCCTGGCCGATGAGCACAATCTGGGCCTTGCCGGCCAGCGCTTTGGCGGCCAGTACGGCCCCATCGACGGCGGCCTGAGGTGCGAAATCGCCCCCCATTGCGTCCAGGGCTATCTTCATGAACGGAAAATCAAAGAGGTCCGGGAGAGAAGCACTGCAGCGGCGCCCACATCCCCGGCTCTACCTCGGCTAAGAGGCCGAAAGCCGGGGATGCTTGAAACGGGCCACGCCACTACAAGGCGGGTAAGCAGCTAACGAGCGACTATTCTTCGTCGTTGTCGGTAGCGGCCGGAGCGGCTACGGGAGCGTAGTCTTTGATAGCTACTTTACCGTTCAGGTACAGGTCGCCGTCAACTACATAAGCTTTGTGACGCAGGTGCAGCTCACCAGTGGTCGAGCAAACCGAAACAGCCTTCGGGGTCAGTTTGTAGTGGCTACGACGCTTGTCACGGGTTGCGGAGGAGGTCCGGCGCTTAGGATGTGCCATGGTTAAAAAAGGGGGTGATTAAAAGCAAAGAGAAATTATAAAAACGGAAGTCAGCGGAAGAGGCACTCCTTTAGTTAAGGTTGCGCAGCGCATTCCAGCGCGGGTCAATGCCATCATTGTCATCATCCTCATCGTCCTCGCCTTCCTGGCGGGTGGTGAAGATGAGCTTGGCATCGGCCTCGGGGTTTTCGTCGGGCTCATTCTGGAAGCGGGGGTGCAGCTTCTTCATGGGCAGCGAAAGCCCGATATAATCGAACAGGTGCTGGGCCAGGGGTAGGGTCTGGGTATCAGGCGTGATTTGCAGCACGTTATCGTCCAGCTCCAGGTTCTGGTCGCCGAAGCGCACCAGCAGTTGCTCCTGAGCCTCTACTTCCTGGTCGTACTCATCGAGGCTACGGTCGCAGATCTGGCGCACGGTGCCGTGCAGGTCGAAATCCACGGTGATCAGCCGGTCGGTTTTGGTCAGGGTTACATCGGCGTGCACCTGGCCATCGGGGATGAGTTGCTGGTCGAACTGCTCAAAGAAGGCTTTGTCCAGGTCAAACGCGAAGTGGTGCGTTTTATCGGCCAGCTTGGCAATGTTGATGTCGTATTGCGAGTCCTTCTTCACGGCTAGTTTGTAGCAGGGGGCAAAAGTAGAAAGTTTTGCCCGGTTTGTAAAAGCAGATGCGGGGTAGAGAGGTAGGCCTAGGCGTTTTTCAGAATAAAGTCTGAGGGGATGCCCAGGCGCTCATAAAGCCGCTTCGCTAAGTCAAGGGTTACGCGGCGCTTGCCGTTCAGGATTTGCGAGAGGCGTCCGGCCGGTACTTCCAGCAGCTCAGCCAGCTCTTTCTGTTTCAACCGCATTTGCTGGCGCTTCAGCTCAATCATCTCAGCCAGAGAGGTTGGCAGGTTCGGGATGGGTAGCAGACCCAGCTTGCTCTCGTAGGTATCAAGGGCGGTAATCAGCTCCCGAAACTCCGCTTCCAGCGTGGCGTTGCCTTCAATCCCAGCGGCCACCAGCGCGTCGAGGCGACGCAGGGCAGTGCGGTAGTCTGAAGGAGTAGTCAGCGTCATGTAGGAGGTGGAAAGCAAAACGGAACCGAAGAGGCTCCGCTGATTACGGCTGCAAAGTTAAAGCATGATTCTAATACAGCAAACTAAATTTCGATTTTGGAAAGATAATTTCTATTTAGAGTAGTGTTCAAATTGAAATCAGTAGCGCGTATAGTGAGGCTACTTAATTTGTAACCAAGATGTTGTGAGTTGTAGGCGTTGTAAACTATAAGAGTGGCTACAGCTTCCAGGAATCTGCTATGACTATAAAGGAAAACGGGCTTTCACTGCCGCGACAGTAAAAGCCCGTTTCTACTAAATGTGCAGATCGGGCGCCGGTATGGGAGCCCGCAGATTTACTCGTGGCGGCCGCCGCGGGGTGCGGGGCCGGGAATCAGGGGCTTTATTTCGGCCAGGGCTTTGCGCTTACGCACCAGGTCGCAGGCCATATAAAGGGCCTCGCGGAAAGAGGTTTCATCGGCCTTATACTGCCCGGCCAAGCCGTAGGCGGTACCGTGGTCGGGGGAAGTGCGAATGACGGGCAGGCCTGCCGTGAAGTTCACGCCGCGCTCGAAAGCCAGGGTTTTGAACGGAATCAGGCCCTGATCGTGGTAGAGAGAGAGAGTAGCATCGAACTGCCGGAACTGGCCGGTACCGAAGTAGCCATCGGCGGGGAAGGGGCCGAAAACCAGATGACCTTCCTGCTGAAACTGTTGGAGCACGGGAGTTACCACCGCCGCTTCCTCGGTGCCCAGTAGGCCATTTTCGCCGGCATGCGGGTTGAGCCCCAGCACAGCCACGCGCGGCTTCTCAATGCCGAAATCCTGTTTCAGGGAGTTTACCAGAATGCGCAACTTGGCGGTCAGCAGCTCCCGGGTTACGCGGCCGGGCACATCCTTGAGCGGAATATGGCCCGTGACGGTAGCCACGCGCAGGTCTTCGCTGGCCAGCAGCATCAGGCTTTCCTTGGCCTCGAAGAAAGTAGTCAAGAACTCGGTGTGACCGGGGTAGCGGAAGTCGTCGGCCTGGGTGTTTTCCTTGCTGATAGGGGCTGTAACCAGAGCATCGAGCAGACCAGCCTTCAAGTCGCGGGCGGCGGCCAGCAGGCTTTGGCGGGCAGCGGTGCCACTGGACTGGCTGGGCTGGCCGGGCGTGAGGGTGAAGTCTTCGTCCCAGCAGGTTACGGCGTTGTGCTTGCCAGGAGCAATATCGGCGGCTTCGCGCACCTGGCGGAAGGTGAGGGGCTCGTGGTTTGCGTCGGCCGGGAAATCATCGAACAGCACCGTAGCCGTACCATAGACCACGGGCGTGCAGAACTTGAGCAGGCGCTGATCGAGAAAGGTTTTATAGATGATTTCCGGCCCAATGCCGGCCAGGTCGCCGACGGAAATGCCAATGCGTGGAAGCATTTGTGGGGGTAATGAGGTGATGAGGTAATAAAGAAAACCGGTTGTCAGGCAGACCATCGTTCCAAGCCAAGCAAGGACTCTCGTGGGCTGAGGCTGCTATCCTATCCAGCCAGCAACATGCGAGATTTCACGCTTAGGCTGGGAATGACGTTTTGAGGCCAACGCTCTGTTACACCCGGTTTTTCAGGAATTCATACGTGAGGCGCACGGCAGTGCCGGTGCCACCCTTGCCGCGGTAGGAGTCGGGGGCGGTGAGGAAAGCTGGGCCGGCAATATCAAAGTGCACCCAGGGGTAGCCTTCGGTAAAGCGCTCCAGGAACTTGCCCGCCGAAATGGCCCCGGCCTCGGCTTTGCCCAGGTTGCTGATGTCGGCAATGCTGCTCTTGATGTGGTCGGCGTACTCATCCCAGAGCGGAAACTCCACCAGACGCTCGTGAGTAGCGCTGCCCGCTTTTTTGAGGGCACTCATCGTTTCTTCCTCGGCCGTGCCCATGCACACAATGCCCTCAATGCCAATGGCGCGGGCTGCCGAGCCGGTGAGGGTAGCATAGTCGAGCACCAGCTCAGGCTCGTATTTCTTGGCGAAGGCCAGAGCATCGGCCAGGATCAGGCGGCCTTCCGCGTCGGTGTTCAGTACTTCCACTGTCAGGCCGCTGTACATGGTAATGACGTCGCCGGGGGCCAGGGCAGGGCCGCCGGGGCGGTTGTCGGTGGCGGGCACCAGCCCGATAACGTGCAGGGGCACCCGGTTTTTGGCCAGCGCCGACAGCACCCCTACCACCACCGCCGAGCCGGCCATGTCGCACTTCATAAGGTCCATGCTATTGGGCGTGGGCTTGAGACTGAGGCCGCCGGTGTCAAACACTACCCCTTTGCCTACCAGTACAATAGGCTTGGCGTTGGTAGCGCCCTCGGGCTTGTACTCCATAATAGAAAAGGTCGGCGGCTCGGGGCTACCCTGGTTGACGGCCAGCAGGCCACCCATGCGCAGGGCCTCAATGCGCACCAGATCCAGCACCTCTACCTGAAAACCGGCCGCGTCGCCGGCTTCCTCGAAGCGCTGAGCCAGCTGGGTAGCGTTGAGGTGGCTGTAGGGCATATTTACCAGGTCGCGGGCCAGCTGCACGCCCTGCAGCACGTTGCCGAGCTCCTGTACTTTCTCGGCGGTCAGGTCGGGGCCAACCAGGGTGATAAGCTGGAGGTCCGGCGCTTTTTTCGACTTCTCGTCGGTTTTGTAGCCTTCGAACTGGTAGGCCGTGAGGGCTAAACCTTCGGCGAGGGGTAGGGCCCCAGAGCCGGTCAGGTCGTTGATGAACAGCTCGGGTACCTTATCGGCTTTCAGACGGGCGTGGAGCTGGTGGCCAGCCTTGCGCAGAGCTTCGGCGGTGAGGTCGGCTGTCTTCTTTTCTTCCGCTACTACATAGTAATGGCGGTGGGTGTATTGGTTGATGATCAGGAGCTTATCGCCGGCCGCCAGCTGTGTGGCCACGTATTGGCGGGCCGGTTCGGGCAGGTCGGCGGCGGCGCTAATGGGCAGCTCGGTAGTACCGGCGGGCAGGATAAATACAGCGTCCGCAAAGGAGGGGAAATCGGTGGCGTAGGCGAGTGATAGGGACATAGAGCAGGGTCGGGTAAGGCGAACGGCTACCCCTCTCCGGACCCGAGGCACGGAGAAACGGCAGCAGCCGGCGTATCTTTGGGCGTGAAGGTAACAGGTAGTACGTAGTTGCTAGTAGGCCGGAAGAGGAAAGTCAATCGAAGCGGCGCTGGTCGGAAGCCGACAAGCCGCTGGCCTCGCTCCAACCGACCTTTATGTAATGCGCTGCCCTGCCGTCTTCAGCCACCTACCCCCTCCCTGTACATGGATTCCGTTAAAGCCAAAAAGCACCTCGGGCAACACTTCCTCACCGACCCCAACATTGCCCGCAACATTGTGGAGGCTTTGCGCCTACCCGATGGGGTAGCCGAAGTGCTGGAAATCGGGCCGGGGATGGGCGTACTGACCCAAACCCTCATTCAGCACCCCGAGTACCAGACCTCGGTAGTGGAAATCGACCGGGAATCGGTGGAGTACTTGGGCAAGCACTACCCCGCGCTGCAGGGCCGGATCTACTCTCAGGATTTTCTAAAGATGGACCTGGGGAAGCTCTACGAAGGCCAGCCAATCAGCATCATCGGCAATTTTCCCTACAACATCAGCTCCCAGATCTACTTCCAGGTGCTGGCTCACCGCCAGCAAGTGCGCGAGTGCGTGGGCATGATTCAGAAGGAAGTAGCCGACCGCCTGGCCGAGGGACCGGGCACCAAAACCTACGGCATCTTGAGCGTGCTGCTGCAGGCCTTCTACGACATCGAGTACCTGTTCACGGTGCCCCCGCACGTATTCAACCCGCCGCCCAAAGTGCAGTCGGCCGTAATTCGCCTTACCCGCAACAAAACGGAACACTTGGGCTGCGACGAAAAGCTGTTTTTTCAGGTGGTAAAACAGGCTTTCCAGACCCGCCGCAAAACCCTGCGCAATGCTCTCAAACCCTTCGGAATGCCTGCTGAAGCTACCACGGACCCTATTTTCGATAAGCGGGCCGAGCAGCTCAGCGTGCAGGATTTCGTGGGGCTTACACAACGCGTGGAGGAGTATAGAGCAGTAGGATAAATAGGTGTAGTTCCCTACAGGTGAATAACCTTAAGCCCTTGCAAAATGGTTGGTTTTATACCTGAAATGGTATCATAGAGATAGTAGAGAACTCAACTATAGCGTTATGAAACTTAGTTACTGGCTTTTTCTTGTTTGGTTCGGCTGCGCTATGTTCCAACCATTTATCATGGCTGGTACCCTCAGGCTAAGGGAGAAATTCTTATCGAATAATCAAAGACGACTATTGGGTAAAGTAAAGCGAACGTTGTTCATCCTGACAAATAGCTTTCTGGTTCTGCTAGGACTACTTGGGTTAGCTTCTGCTCAGCGCAATGGTTCTGAAGTAAAGATGTCAATTTCCAACTCTTGGTTGTTGACAATTGCAGTGGCCGCTGTATGTATTACGGCACTTAGCTTGTTAAAAGAAAGATATTCTGCTGCAGAGACTTACTAATTCATTTTTGGCACTAAAACCTACCATGTCCCTCTGCCTCGTCATCGACGAAATGCACCCCAACTTGCCGGACTTACTACAGGAGTTAGGGGTAGAGCTTCATTATCGCCCCGACCTGAAGCCCGCGGAAGTGCCGGCTGCTTTGGCCGCGCACCCGTACGACGGGCTAATCGTGCGCTCCAAAGTGCGCGTAACCTCCGGGCTGCTAGCCCAGGGGCCTGCCTTGCGCTACGTGTGCCGGGCCGGGGCCGGGGTCGATAATATTGATGAAGAAGCCTTGGCCGCAGCGGGCGTAACGCTGCTCAATGCGCCGGAAGGCAACCGCGATGCGGTGGGGGAGTACGCCGTGGGGCTGCTGCTGGCCTTGTTCCGTAACATTGTGCGCGCCGACCGGGAGGTACGGGCCGGGGAGTGGAAGCGGGAGGCCAACCGGGGCGAAGAAGTGGGGGGCAAAACTATTGGGCTGCTGGGCTACGGGCACATGGGCAAGGCCTTTGCCAAGCGCCTGCAGGCTTTTGACTGCACCGTGCTGGCCTACGACCATGACTCCAGCGTGGCTGGCAACCACCACGCTACCCTCGTGGGCCTGCCGGAAATGCAGGCGCGGGCCGAGGTGCTGAGCATCCACATTCCCTATTCGCCGGCCAACCACCACTTCGTGAACGAAGAGTTTCTGGCCGGTTTTCAAAATCCCCTGTGGCTGCTGAACACGGCTCGCGGCGAAGTGCTCGACCACGCCGCCCTGGTGCAGCGCCTGCAAACCGGCCAGCTGCGCGGCGCGGCCCTGGATGTGCTGGAAAATGAAAAGCTGCCTACCATCAGCCCCGAGCAGCAAGCACGCTTCGACTACCTGCGTGCCGCTCCCAACGTGGTGCTTTCGCCGCATGTGGGTGGCTGGAGCTTCCAGAGCTACGAGCGCATTAATCAGGTGCTGGCCCGTAAGCTGCGCGAGTTTTTACAGAGGTGAAGAGGTGATAGGGTAATCAGGTGAGCAGATGAAGCGTGACGGGTAACAAGTAATAGGAAAACGGGCGTGGTTTAGTCTGGCATCCGATCCGTCATGCATCGGAGCGCCAGGTTGTTTACGTTTTGCCTCTCCTCTCGTCACCTCATCACCTCATCCCGCCGTCTCCTATTCCCCCAACATTTCGTATATTTGCCTAAACCTGTTCGGGGAGAACGGCCAGCCACGCTGGCCGTTCTCCTTGTTTTTTGAGCTTACATCACCCCACCATGGCTACTATCAACTATTACACTCCGGAAGGTCTTCAGAAGCTGAAAGATGAGCTTCAGGACCTGAAAATCCGCGGCCGGGCCAAAGCAGCTGACGACCTGCGCGAAGCCCGTGACAAAGGCGACCTGAGCGAAAATGCTGAGTACGACGCGGCCAAGGAAGCTCAGGGCCTGCTCGAACTGAAGATTTCCAAGCTGGAAGAAATTGTAGGCAACGCCCGTTTGCTTGATGAAACCAATCTGGATACCAGCAAAGTGCTCATTATGAGCAAAGTGAAGCTGAAGAACCTGAAAAATAACATGGTCCTCGACTACACCCTGGTAGCTGAGGAAGAAGCCAACCTGGCCGCCGGCAAAATCTCGGTGAAGTCGCCGATTGGTAAAGGTCTGCTGGGCAAATCGGCCGGCGACACGGCCGAAATTACCGTGCCGGCTGGCAAGCTGCAGTTCCAGATCCTGGAAATCAGCCGCTAACGGTGAGATGGTGAAATAGTGAGGTGGCAAGTTTGCCGTCTTATGTTTTCGTCCGGTTAAAACGCAAAAGGGCGAGGCCAGCGGCTTCGCCCTTTTGCGTTTTGCCCCGTACTTTGGAGGCCCACGCTAGGTGGCCTTTGGGCCCCTGCTAGAATGGCAAACTCGCCACCTCACTATTTCATCATCTCACCATATGCCTTCCATTTTCTCCCGTATTGTTTCCGGCGAGCTGCCCGCGTACAAGGTAGCCGAGGACGACCACCATTTGGCATTTCTGGACATCACGCCCTTGGTTGAAGGTCACACGCTGGTCATTCCGAAAAAGGAAACCGACTACATTTTTGATTTGCCGCCGGCGGAGCTGGCTGCTTTGCACCAGTTTGCCCAGCGCGTGGCTAAAGGCGTGCGCGCCGCCGTACCGTGCCGCCGCATTGGAGTAGCAGTAATCGGGCTGGAAGTGCCGCACGCCCACATCCACCTGATTCCGATGAACAACGTATCGGACATGAACTTCGCTAACCCCAAGATTGAGGTGGCCGAGGCGCGCATGAAAGAGCTGGCTGCCGCCATTTCGGCGCAGGTGCCCGCCGCTGAAACCAGTTCCACAGCCGCTACGCTGGCCCCTCAAAACAGCAAAGGCGGCCGCGAAACCACCGAAGCCAACGCGGCAGCTACCCCCGCCGCTAATGGCAACGATGCGACCCTGCAGCAACTGCAGGAGCTAACCCAGGGGCTGGTGTACATGAGCGAATCGGAGGCGGCGCTGGAGCCGGTGAGCTACGCGGCTCCGGCCGGCGGCCTCACGGATGCGGCCCTGGCCCAGCTGGCCGGCGTACCGGCGGGCACCACAGTAGAAAAGCAGGAGCTGACCTACTTCCTGCGCAACCACACCGCCGACGATGGCGTGCTCGGCAATGCCGACCTGGCCAACCGCTTCAAGGCCCTGCAGATGTACCTGAAGCAGGAGCTGAACGAAGTGCAGGTGTACCGCTTCGGCAGCGGCCCGCAGGTACCCGTGCTGGTGCTCGGGGAGGCTGAAGGCGGCAAGCTGGCCGGCTTCAAAACCGTACTGACGGAAACCTAAGCCCGGCAGCACCACATGTTGCACAAAGGGTCGGCTTTTCTTGCAAAGCCGACCCTTTGGCGTTTATACAGGGGTAGGGGCTTTCAATGGAGCGCTCTAGCCGCTGGCTGGGGGTAGCATATCCTGTTCGGGCTTGCCCGCCCGCAAGCGCTGCAGGATGCGGTTTTCGCGCTCAAATACTTTGATGAGCACGATGAAGTAGGAGAGCAGCAGCGGGCCCAGCACCAGCCCCAGAATACCAAAAATGTTGACGCCTAATACTACCCCAGCCAGGGTGATCAAGGGGTGAATGTCGCCGATACGCTTAGCCAGCAGGATGCGCAGCAGGTTGTCGATGTTCATGATGATGATAACGCCGACCAGCAGAATGCCCACGCCCTGGGTGGTTTGGTTCTGGGCTAGCTTGATGATGGCAGCCGGGCCCCACACCAGTGGCGTGCCCAGCACCGGAATAAATGCCATAAAGAAGGCCACCACCCCCCAGAACGTAGAATCAGGCACGCCGAAAATCCGCAGCGTTACGCCCGTCAGGATGGCCTGAACCAGTGCAATGAGGGCCTGGCCGAGCACGTTGGCATTCACGTTGTTTTTCAGGGAGTCGCCGAGCTCGTGCAGGGTACTGGGCCGGAAGGGGAGGTAGCGCCGCAGTCCGCGCAGAAAGCCGGCTTCCTGGGTGAACATGAAGTACAGCGTAAACAGCATCAGGCCAATGATAACCGTGAAGTGCAGCAGCCCACTGGCCAGGGACGGCAGCCGCTGGCTCAGCCAGCTGACAGCCTGCTGCAACAGCGTCCGGACGCTTTGCTCGTTGGTGAAGGTGTAGCCGGTTTTCTGCTCAATCTTGTGCAGCACCGCCATAATCTGGCTGGTATCCTGGCCGTAGAAGCGGATGCGGTCCACCAGCATCAGACTCAGCGCCATGAACGGCAGAATAATCACCACGAAGGCAAACACCAAGAGTCCCACCGTTACCAACTGCCGGTTCCAGCCCCGCCGGTGCACCAGCCCCACAAACCAGGGCCGGAACACCACAAACAAAATGCCCGCTCCCAGAAATGCCGTGATGTAGCTGCCCAGCCCCACCAGAATCAGCACGCTGATGCCCACCAGGCACAGAATCAGAAGCACGTACTGCTGGCGCGGGGTGTAGATGTTGGTATCGGGGGTAGGGGAGGAAGCAGACATGGCAGCAGCAAAGAAAGCAGCCGCAAAGTACGGATTTGAGTTGTGGAGTATAGTGGCAGCACGCTATATATGCCCGGAAATAGCTATTGCGGCAGCCATCGGTTTTACTCTACCTCAGCCCGGCGCGCCAACCCGGCCACGGCCAGGCCCATCAGGGCAATGAGACCAAACGACACGCGCAGGCTGGTAGCCCCGGCCACGAGGCCAATAACCGGCGGCCCCAGCAGAAAACCGGCGAAACCCACCGTGGAAACTGCCGCCAGCGCCACCCCCGGCGACATCGTTTTAGACCGGCCCGCCGCCCCGTACACCAGCGGTACCACCGACGATACGCCCAGCCCCACCAGCATGAACCCCACGGTGGCCGGTACCACGCCGGGCAGCAGCACAGCCAGGGCCAGGCCCAGCGCTTCCAGCAAACCGCTCAGCACCAGAGTGCGCTGCCGGCCAAACCGGTCCGTGAACCAGTCGGCTACAAAGCGGCCGGCGGCCATGGTGCTCATGAAGGCCGCGAAGCCCACCCCCACCAGGTCCTTATCGGCCTGCACCACCTTGCGGAAATACACCCCGCTCCAGTCGAACATAGTGCCTTCGCAGAGCAGGGAGCAGAAAGCCAGCACCCCCAGCAAGAGCAACGACTTATCGGGCAGCACGAAAATGGGGGCGTCGGCTTCCCGCGGTGCATCGGCGGGCAGCAGGAAGGGGCGGGCGGTAAGCAAGCCTCCTATTACTAGCGCTGCTATCAGCAGGAAGTGAGGTAGGGGCGCAATGGCGTGCGAAATCATGAAGGAGCCAATGGCGGCCCCGGCAAAGCCCGCCAGGCTCCAGAGTCCATGGAACCGGGCCATGATGGACTTGTCGTAGAGGGCCTCGACACCCACGGCCTGGGTGTTGATGCTGATGTTAGCCATGTTGCTGGCTAGCCCAAACAAAACCAGGGCGCCCAGCAGCACCGGAACAGAGGTTGCCAGCCCCAGCAGGGGTAGGAAGGCGGCGTACAGAAACAAGCCCAGCACCGTCAGCTGCCGGCTGCCATAGCGGGCCACCAGCCACCCCGAAAGCGGCAAGGAGGCCATAGAGCCCACCGGCACGGCCAGCAGCACCCCACCCAGCTCGGTATCCGAAAGGCCCAGCTGCTGCTGTACCGTAGGGATACGCGCCGCCCAGGTAGAAAAGCATAGCCCCTGCAGCAGGAAGGTGGCGCTAACGGCCATACGATGGGTACTTCGGGGACGTTGCTGAGGGGTAGGGAAGGCTTGAGTCAGCATAGTAGAGTTGTGATAGGCAGGTCAAAAAAACACCCATCAGCCCCTGTTTGAGGGCATGATGGGTGGGAGACAGGCAAGGTAGGAGCAGAGTGGGCGCGGTGGGAAACGTACCTAGAGCAAAGATCAGGAAAGCAAAAAAACAATTTCCAGGTGCCCCGTAGTGCGCATACCCCCTGCTGATGTTGCTGCCGAGATATAGCCGCATCGGCAACCCGACCTGCGCGAAGCAGGCTACTTGGTTGGGCGGGTATCTACCTGGGCTTCCAGCTTTTCCTGCGCCGCCAGGGGTAGCTTGCTGAGCAGGTCGAGGCCCGAGGCAGCTTCAATGGCATCCACACTCACGCGGTAGCGGCTCCAGTCGGGGCTGACGGATTGGTCGTTGGGCGTATCTACGGCCACAATGCGGGCCTGGCCGGCAGCAATGCGCTGGATGTCGTTGGTGCCCTCGGGCAGAATCACTAGTACTTTCCAGACGCGGGCCGGTACCGTCACGCGACCCTGGTCGATGGTCGTCATTTTGCCGTTCTGGCCGGTGCCGCCCTTGCCGTAGCTGCCCATGATGACATAGACTTCCTGGCCCTGGCGCACCTGGTCGCGGGTCCACTCCTCCAGGCTGCTCCAGGTGCGCTGGTTGTTGTTGCCGGCCTGCGGAATCATGTTGGTCATCAGGAAGGTCGCCGAGTTGTCGTCGAGGTCAGTGGTGCGGTCGGCGGAAGGGCAGTTGTGGCCTTTGTCGAAGCCGGAGCCCGAGTAGGAGCTGCGCGTAACCTGGTAGAACTGGCGGGGTAGGGCGGGGTCGGGGCGGAAGTCGTCCTGGCGCGGGGCCTCGCCCATCCAGGCCCGGCTCAGGTGCCAGCTCACCCAGGTAGGCGTGCCACGCTGGGCGTTATAGCCGATGGCAAACTGGGGCTTCACCAACAGGTAATTAGTGGGCATGTTCACGTTGGCCGTGGCGCCGCTGGGGTTGCCCAGGGCCATGTTATCGTCGCGCTGCCCGGCCTGCGGACCGGAGGAAGACGGGACTTGCGAACCGGAAGGTTTCGGTGCCGGGGAGGGGGTAGGGCTGGTAGCTACCGAACCGCCCGAAGCCGCCGCGCCGCTGGCCATTTCCAGGGCAATGTCGTCGATGTTCAGTCGGCCCTTGCCACCATCGGTTTTGCGGATTTCCAGGCGTAGGCTACCCGCGGCTCCGCCCTGAAATGTGGTAGTGAGCAGGCGCGGGCCCTGCACCTTCACGGGCTGCCCGATGCGGCGGAAGCTGCGGCCCCCGTCCACGCTGCCCCACAGCTCCCAGGTGCTGGCCGGGTCATTGCCGTAGGCGGCGCTTTTAATGCGAATGGTTTGCACCCCGCGGGGCGCGTCGAAGTTCATGCGCAGACGACCCTGGCCGCGCAGACGGGCGGCGTGCTGGCCGTTTTTGTGGTCTTCATCCGAAGAGCCAATCAGGGCGTCCTCGAAGTGCCAGGAGCCGGTGGTCAGGTTTTCGTCGGCGGTGGCGTAGGCGCCTTTGTCGGCATCCTCAAAAGTTTCGGGGAAGCGGCCGGCGCCCTGAACTATAGCAGCTGCGCCAGTTTCTAGCGGAATGGCGGGTGGCGCGTCGGCACCAGGAGCGGTGGTAGGGCGGGAGGTTTCGCGGGAGTTTTGCGAGCAGCCCAGGGCCGTAAGGCTGAGCAAGAGGCCGGAGAACAGGGGGAGAGAGAAGCGACGCATAAGAGAAAAGAAATCTGCCGGGCGAAGGTAGCAGAACTGGTACACTGCAAGAACGTGAAACAGCCGCCACTGCGGTTGGGCTAGGGCCCAAGCATTTCATGTGCCGGAATATAGAAATGGAAGCGTTTTGCTCAAGTATCAGATGGTGCTTGACCCAGGCAGGCGAGTACAGCGGGGTCCGGCACTTGGATGATTCTGATCAGGAAATTGCCCAAACGACAGCAGTTACGGCTCCCATTCCGCGCAGGAGTCTTATCCTTGCACGGGCCGCCTGCGTAGGCACTAGCTCCACTCTACCCCGAAAATGCCCGCTGCCGCTTAGGTGCAGTTGGCCTCTACCTCCGTTTCGGTATGACCAAAACCGTCTTTATTGCCTCCGCCGAGCCGTACAGCGGCAAATCTGTGCTGGCCCTGGGCCTGGTAAATCTGCTGCTGGGCCAGGCCCAACGGGTTGGCTACTTCAAGCCCATCATTGCCGGCGACCAGCCCCAGGACCCGCACATTGCTACCGTGCTCAGCTACTTCAAGCTCCCACTGGCTTACGAAGATACCTTTGCCTACACCCGTCCCGAAGCCCTGCGCCTGCTGGAAGCCGACGCCCAAGGCGAGCTGATTGACACCGTCATTCACAAGTACAAGCAGCTGGAGGAGCAGTACGACTTCACGGTGGTGGAGGGCAGCGACTTCGTGGGGCCCGGCGCCGCGTTTGAGTTTGATGCCAACGTCTCCATCGCCAAAAACCTGGGCGTACCCGTGATTATGGTCGTGTCGGGCGAGGGCAAAACGACGGCTCAGGTGGTTAGTGCAGTGCTGACGGTGCTGCGCAGCTTCGAGGCCCGCGAGGTGCAGGTGCTGGCCGCCGTAGCCAACCGTGTCCGGCCCGAGCAGGTGGAGGACGTGCGCGAGCTGCTGCGCACCCAGCTGCCCCAGGAAGTGCTGCTGGCCGTCATCCCGGAAGATAGAAACCTGCTCCACCCCACCATGCGCGAGATTCACGAGGGACTGGGGGGTAGGCTGCTGCTGGGCGAGGCGGAGCTGGGCAACCAGGTAGATAACTACGTGATTGGGGCCATGCAGCTGCCCAACTTCCTGAACTACCTCAAGGAAAACGTGCTCATCGTAACCCCCGGCGACCGGGGCGACATCATTATCGGGGCGCTACAGGCCAACCTGTCGGCCAGCTACCCCCGGGTGGCCGGCATTGTGCTCACGGCCGGCTCGGAGCCGGAGGAGCCGGTGCTTCGCCTGATTGAAGGCCTGCAGACGGTAGTGCCCATTCTGGCCGTGCCCACCGGCACCTTCGAGACGAGCACGAGGGTAGGAGCCATCAAGTCGCGCATCTCGCCCGATAATCCGCAGAAGATTCAGCTGGCTATCCAAACATTTGAGCGCTACGTGGATGTGCGGGCCCTGCAGGAGCGTATGGTGAGCTACCAGCCCGAGGGCATCACGCCCCACATGTTCCAGTACCGACTGCTGCAGTGGGCCAAGCGGAAGCGCCAGCACATTGTGCTGCCCGAAGGCAACGACGACCGGATTCTGCGCGCCGCGGCCTTGCTCCTACACCAGGATATCGTGGACCTAACCATTCTCGGCAACCCCCAGGAAGTAGCAGCTTCGGCTAAGCGGTTGGGCCTAAATCTGCCGGTAGGCGAGCATCTGCAGGTGCTCGACCCAGTCAATTCCGATTACTACCCCGGCTACGTGCAGGCCTTCTATGAGCTGCGCCGCAGCAAGGGCGTGAACGAAGATATGGCCCGTGACATGATGCGCGACGTATCGTATTTTGGGAGCATGATGGTGCACCAGGGCCACGCCGACGGCATGGTATCGGGGGCGGTGCATACCACCCAGCACACCATCCGGCCGGCCCTGCAGTTTATCAAAACAAAGCCGGGCGTGTCGGTGGTGTCGTCGGTGTTCTTTATGTGCCTGCCCGACCGCGTGGCCGTATTCGGCGACTGCGCCGTGAACCCCAACCCCACGGCCGAGCAGCTCGCGGAAATTGCCATTTCCTCGGCCGAGAGCAGCCAGGCCTTCGGCATTGAGCCCCGCATTGCCATGCTGTCTTACTCCTCCGGCACGTCCGGGGCGGGGGCCGATGTGGAGAAGGTGCGCCAAGCCACCGAGCTGGTTCGCCAGAAGCGCCCCGACCTGAAGGTGGATGGCCCGATTCAGTACGATGCCGCCGTGGACCCCATCGTGGGTCGCCAGAAGCTGCCCGACTCCGAAGTGGCCGGTCAGGCCAGCGTGCTCATCTTCCCCGACCTTAACACGGGCAACAATACCTACAAAGCCGTGCAGCGCGAAACCGGGGCCCTGGCTATCGGGCCGGTACTGCAGGGCCTGAACAAACCCGTAAACGACCTCAGCCGCGGCTGCACCGTGGACGATGTGTATAACACGGTCATCATCACGGCTATCCAGAGCCAGCAGGGGTAGGCCGCGGGCCCCGCCGGCAGCCCACCATGCGGCTACCTCGTTCAGTTTCCCGTAGCTTGCCGCCTCAATCATAGCATACAAAGAAGCCCGGTTGCTTCTCCCAAACAAAAACAGCGCACCACTTACCCTATGCCTTCAGGATTTTTTGCTTTACTAGATGATATTTCGGCCCTGGTGAAAGTCAGCGCCGCCAGCCTCGACGACGTGCCGGCGCAGGTAGCCAAAACCACCGGCAAGGTGTCCGGCATCGTAATTGACGACACAGCCGTGACGCCCAAGTACGTGGTGGGGCTAGACCCTTCCCGCGAGCTGTCCATCATCTACCAGATTGCCAAAAAGTCCCTCATTAATAAGATTCTTATCCTGAGTCCGGCGGCGCTGGTGCTGGGCTACTTTGCCCCCTGGGCCATTACGCCCATTCTCATGATGGGTGGGGCTTTCCTGTGCTTCGAGGGGTACGAGAAGGTACACTCCATGTTCAGCAAGCACCATGAGGTAAATCCGGAAAGCGAAGAGGTAAAGGCCATTACCCCCGAGGAGTTAGAGAAAGAGCGAGTAGCAGGTGCCGTCAGAACCGATATTATTCTGTCGGCCGAAATTATGGCCATTGCCTACAGCCAGGTAACCGAGCAACCCATTCTCAACCAGGTGCTGGTGATGCTGGCCGTGGCCGTATTCATTACCGTTGCCGTGTACGGTTTTGTGGGCCTGATTGTGAAGGCCGATGACATTGGCCTGCACCTGGCCGGCGAGTCATACGGCCCCGCTACCCGGAAATTCGGGCGCGGCCTCGTGAAGTTTATGCCCCGCTTTCTGCAGATTCTGAGCTACGTAGGTACGGCAGCCATGCTGTGGGTAGGCGCCGAAATCATTGCTCACGGTATTCCATTTACCGCCCACCTGCTGCACGATTTGGAAGAGTCGCTGGCTAATATACCGGCTGTGGCCTGGCTGGTCAAGGTGCTGGCCTGCGGAATCTTCGGGCTGATGGTGGGCTTCGTAATTGAAAAGATAGTGGGACTGGTGAAGAAAGTATTGCCCAAGAAAACAGAGGCGCACACAGCATAACCTACGGCACTGGCACCCCAGCCAGTGCCCACGCGCTGCGGAGCGTGAGCCTACCATAAGCAAAGAGCAGCGGCTCTGAATGACGTATTTACTGGCGTCATTCAGAGCCGCTACTCTTTTCAGCATCATGAAGAGGGTAGGGAGATACAGGTAGCCTTTCTTACTTCGCCGGGGTTACTACCAAGTTCCGGAAGTAGGCCTCCGTGCCGGAGCCAATCCAGAGGCCAATGCCGCCCCGCTGGGCCGGGCCGTGCTTTAAGTCCAGCACCAGCAGGGTAGGCTGAGCGGCTCCGTGCACGTAGAGCCGGGCAGTAGCGTCCTGCACCACAATCTTCACCTTAGTCCACTTGCCTACCTCCAAATCCACGTAGGACTCATACTTCTCGGGGCTTTCCTGGCGGAGCTTTTCTCAGGGGTAGTGGGGGTAGGAAATATACTGCACGGAGTGGTTGCGGCGCACCTGGGCTTCGGCCCGGCCGTTGGTAGGACGCAGATAAATGCACTCAAAGGCCGTGTTCTGCTCATCAATGCGAAAGGCAATGCCCACAAAGCCCCGGGCCGTAGCGCCAGCCTTGCCGGAAGGCTTACCCGCCAGCTCTACCTCAATGGTGCCGTTATGAAAAGAAGCATCGGTCAGCCTGGCGTACTTCAGCTCCGAGCTGATGCCCCGGGCCGTATCGAGGACCATAACGGACTTTTTGCCCTCATAAACGGCGGGCCCCAACCGCACCCGGATTGGCTGGAGGCCGGTGGTTTTAGTTAGAGGGTAGGCTTTCGTGGTAGCTTGCCCGAAAGCAGCGCCGCCAACCACCAGCAGCAGAAAAGTGAGCAGAATACATTTCATCGGAACGCTGGTTTACCGCTGCCAAACGAAAATTGAAGCAACTGAAAATCCGGGTCGTCAGCTGCCGGCTTGGTCTGCTGCCTGGCAGGGTTGGGCCGTGCGGGCGGGGTAGGCGCGTTACCGCTCAAACTTCTCGATGTCGGTTTTGGCGGGTAGCTCCTTGATGTAGAAACCAGCAATGGCACGGGCGAAGTTGGGCAGCAGCTCGCCATCATTAGACAGCACGATGAACGTGTAGCCTTCCTTGGGAAAGCGCCAGACGTCGCCGAGGCCGGGGCCGCCGCTGTGGCCGGCGTACAGCACGTTATTCTCCCTTTCCAGGGCCCAGCCTACCCTGGTAAACTCCGAAGGCTTGCGGCCGATGCTGTCCAGCCCGTAGATGTAGCTACTGGCGAAGCTGGCCGGAAACAGGGTTTCCTTGTCGAGGGCCACGGCCCACTTAGCCATATCATCAATAGAGGCGAAGTAGCCGCCGGCCGTGTAGGTGTACTGCGGGTAAATAAACTTGTAGGCTTGCAGCTTGCCGTTGAGGTCGTAGTAGGTAGAGGCTTTTTCCTTTACCAGATCGGTGCGCATAAAGGTGCCTACCCGCTGCTCCATATCAAAGGCCCCGTCGGTCATGCCCAACGGCGCGGCTACTTCGTCGTGGAGGAGCTGCGGAAACGGCTTGTTGTAGAGCTTCTCCAGAATGTAGCCCAGGGTCATGAAGTCGAACTGGGCGTAATGCTGGCCCTGGCCGGGCGCGTACTCCAGCGTGGAGTCCTGCAGGGCCCGCAGCACGGCCGCCGTGGGCAGGTAGGCGTCGCCGTTGAAGTTGCGAATGCCGCTGGAATGGCTGATCAGGTGCTTGATCTGCAGGGTGCGCCAGGCGGCCGGCGCGTCGGGGAGGTACTTGCTGACGTAATCTTCCAGCTGGATTTTCTGGCTGTGAATGGCTTTTAGCAGCAGCGTGGAGGTAAGCAGCTTGGTGCAGGAGGCAATCTGGAAGTTGGTATGCGGGGTGACTTTGGCGTTCCACTCCAGGTTCGCCATGCCGTAGGTCGATACCTTCACCCGCTGCCCGTTCCGGATAACGGCCACGGCCATGCCCGGAATCTTCAGGGCTTTCATTTTGCCTTCAATAAAGGCATCTACCTGTTTGTTGGCGGCTTTTTCAGAGGATTGACCATAACAAGTACTGCTGCACAGCACAACGATCAGCAGGGTAATTAGGCGTTTCATGAGGGGATGGGAAGGGAGTAGGGGGTAGAGAATAATGGAAGTGGCTATAGAAGCAGGCGGCTGCGTAGAATAGGCGGGCCCGGAGCAGCGCAGCCAGGCGCGGCACGGGCGCTACGGGCAAAGCCTTGTACTTTGGCGCCCAAATACCGCATATTCCCTTCACCAAACAAACCTGCCCCCGTCATTGCGCACAGCCGTGAAACCTCTGACAACCAGCGGGGCAAGCCACGTTGCATGAACATCTTCGTCGTTAACTCCGGTAGCTCTTCCATCAAGTACCAGCTGTTTCGGTGGCCCGCCCGGCAGCCCCTGTGCAGCGGACTGGTAGAGCGCATCGGCTACCCCCATGCCACTATCACCCACAACGTATTCACGGCTGATGCGCCCCAGCAAACCCGCCGCACCCTACCCCTGCCCAACCACGAAGCCGGTCTGCGCGAGGTGGTGGCCCTGCTGACGGATGCCCGGCAAGGCGTGCTGCGCGACCCCGCCGAGGTGGAGGTGGTAGGGCACCGGGTGGTGCACGGGGGCGAAACCTTTGCGGCCACCACGGAAATAAGCGCCGAAGTAAAAGATGAAATCCGGCGGCTGTTTGCTTTGGCTCCCCTGCACAACCCGGCCAACCTGCTGGGCATTGAGGTGGCCGAGCGCATCTTTCCCCAGGCCCGGCAGGTAGCGGTGTTCGACACGGCGTTTCACCAGACTTTGCCCGAGCACGCCTTCCGCTACGCCCTGCCCGAGCAGCTTTATACCGAGGAGCGCATCCGGGTGTACGGCTTCCACGGCACCAGCCACCAGTACGTGGCCCAGCAGGCTGCCGCCCACCTGGGCCGCCCCGAGGCTCGCCTGATTACCCTGCACCTAGGCAACGGCTGCAGCGCCGCCGCCGTGCGCGCTGGCCGCTGCCTCGATACCAGCATGGGCTTCGGGCCCCTTACTGGACTGGTGATGGGCACCCGTACCGGCGACCTGGACCCCTCCATCGTGCTCCACCTGATGGGCCAGCTGGGTTACTCGGCCGAGCAGATCAGCAACCTTGTAAACAAGGAAAGCGGCATGCTGGGTCTCACCGGCCTCAGTGATATGCGCGACATCACGAAAGCCCTGGAGCAGGGCGATGCCCGCGCCCGCCTGGCCTACGACCTCTACGCCTACCGCATCCGCAAGTACGTGGGGGCCTACGCGGCCGCGCTGGAGGGCCTGGATGCAGTGGTGTTCACGGCGGGGGTAGGCGAAAACGACGCGTTGGTGCGCCAGAAAGCCTGTCAGGGTCTGGAGTTCCTGGGCATTGAGCTGGATGAGGCCGAAAACCAGCAGCGCCGCCCCGGCATCCGGGAAATTAGTCGGGCGGGCTCCCGCGTGAAGGTGCTGGTGGTGCCCACCAACGAGGAGCTGGAAATTGCCCGCCAGTGCGCGGAGCTGCTGAAGCACAATGAACATTGAACAGTGTAGTACAGCTGTTTAGAAAGCCAGACAGTATTAAGCCGTTTGTCATCCTGAGCAGAGCGAAGGACCTCGACCGCTTCGTAGCTACCTAGTAAGTCAGCGGTCGAGGTCCTTCGCTCTGCTCAGGATGACACGTGCTAAACAGAGTTCAGAGCGTCATTTCTCAATATGTGCCCATTCTTCCAGTACTACATGACGTGCTTCTCTAGCCATCGTTCCTACCGTCGGGTGTTGTGGGTGGTGCTTTTGAGCCTGGCGCCAGGCGTTGGCATGCTATCGGCCCAGAGCCGAGGCAACGCGCCGGTGGTGAAAACCAAGCAAGGTAAGGTTCAGGGCGTGCAGGAGGGGTGGCTGCGGGTATTCCGCGGGATTCCGTACGCGCAGCCGCCGGTGGGGTCGTTGCGGTTTCGGCCGCCCCAACTCATCAAGCGCTACGGCAGCACCGTTGTGGCCACGCAGTTCAGTAGCCGGGCCACCCAAACGGGCGGGCCCACGGGCGTGCAGGGCTCCGAGGACTGCCTGTACCTGAACGTGTGGGCGCCAGCTGCAGCTAAGCGGCGGCCGGTGGTAGTGTGGATGCACGGCGGGGCCTTTACCGGCGGCGCAGGGCAGGACAACGACTCCTGGACCTTTGCCGCGCAGGATACCGTAGTGGCCGTGAGCATCAACTACCGCCTGGGCAGCCTGGGCTTTCTGCACCTCGGCAGCCAGCTGGGGCCCGACTACGCCCAGGCCGGCAACTGCGGCCTGCTCGATGCCGTGGCGGCCCTGCGCTGGGTGCACCAGAACATTGCCGCCTTCGGGGGCGACCCTGAGCGGGTAACCATCATGGGCGAGTCGGCGGGAGCGAAGCTGGTGGGTGGCCTGCTGGTGGCGCCCGCCGCCCAGGGCTTGTTTCAGCAGGCCATTCTGGAAAGCGGCGCCGTGCAGGCCGTCCGCGACACGGCCACGGCCGCCAGCGTAACCCGGCAGCTGCTGCAGGAGCTGAACACCACCGATGCCCGCGCCCTGCTCCGCCTGCCCGCCGACTCGCTGGTGCGGGCCCAGGGCCGCTTCGCCAATGGGTCGGGGGGGCTGCAGGTGTTCGGGCCGGTTTTGGATGGGCACACCATCACGGCCCCGCCCGCGGAGTATCTGCGCCAGGCGCGGCCGGTGCGGGTGCTGCTAGGGTCTAACCTGACGGAAGCCCGCCTGTTTAGTGGGCCTGGCTCAGTACTGCATCAGCCCAGCGAAGAGGCCCTGCGTCTCACCTTCGGCCCCGCCAACAGCCCATTCGTGTGGCGGGCCTACCAACAGCAGCGCCGCCAGGAACCCGACGAAGCCGCCTGGAACATTGTTCTGACCGATTACCTCTACCGCCTGGCCACCTACCGCCTGGCTAACCAGCTGGCGGCGCAGGGCACGCCCACCTGGCTCTACCGTTTCGATTACACCGATGCCCGCACCCAGCCTACGCACGCCCAGGAGCTGGCTTTCGTGTGGAATGCCCCGGAGGGCAGCTCCGCCGCGGCCACGGCGGCCACTACCCCCGGTGCCCCCAGCAAGGCCTCTAACCCCGCGCTGGCCGCGGCCATGCACGCACACTGGGCCCGCTTCATCAAGACCGGGCTGCCCGGCCCCACTTGGCCGCGCTACACCCCGGCGCGGCGCGAAGTCATGATTTTCAACGCCAACAGCCAGCCGGAATCCGTGCTGACTCCCTACGAAGACCCAGCCTTCCCGGTGCAGGGCTACCGCCGGTAAACCCAGGGCAGTTCGTCTGCTAGAAGGTAGCGGGCTATTTACCCGTGAGCTTAGGTGTGGCTTTGGCCTGCTTCATCTGGGCCGCGAGGGGTAGGCTCGACATGGCCAGAATGGCGTTGTCGTCGCTCCAGGAAGCGCAGGAAAGGGCCACTTGCCGGCCCTGCCACTTGCAGCTAAAGCCCTCCATCTTGCCTGGCCCGTACACATTTTGGAAGGTAGGCAGCACGCGCTGGGCGTGTTCCGTGCCCTTCACGATGATGGTGACGGCGGCAAACTGGCCCCGGAAAAACTTGTAGTGAATGCGGGTGGCCGAAAACGAGCCGAGCCGCAAATCCTCGTCGGTGCGCTCGTAAATCTTCTCGTCGCCGCTGTCCTGCACCAGGCGCAGGTGCAGGGCCTCGGTGAGCGGCGCGCCGAAGCGCAGCCCCCGGAAGCCGTTGCTCTCATCTAAGCGCTGTACCGAGCCGGCCTGCTGAGCGTGCACGGAAAGAGGGAGAAGGGCCAGCAAAGCCAGACTGCTAAAGCGTTTCATAAAAACCGGTAGAAAATAGGAATCGGCTGGCTTGCTGATGCAAAGCGCAGGAGTCGCTAAGCAAACGTCAGGCCAGCCGAAATAGTACCACTACTCAGTTGTAGGTACTACCCCCTTAGCCTCGCAGAAAATCGGGGTACACCTGCAGGCACACGGGAGCCGTCATGGGCACGCTCACGCCGGTGGGGGTGAGGCGGCCGGTGCGGGCATCGGCGAAGTAGGTAACCACCGTATCGGACTGCTGATGGGCTACCAACACTACCCGCCCGCTGGGGTCGAAGGTGAAGCTGCGCGGGGTTTTGCCGGGTAGCATCACGTGCTCTACCAGCGTGAGGCGGCCGCTGCCGGGGTCAATGGCGTACACCACCAGGCTGTTGTGCCCGCGGTTGGAGCCGTACAGGAACTTGCCGCTGGACGACACGTGCACGTCGGCGCAGGCATTCCACTCGGTGAAGCCAGCGGGCAGGGTCGTCAGGGTCTGGATTTCCTGGAAAGTACCCTTGCTGGCGTCGTAGGCCAGGGCTGTCATTGTGGAGTCCAGCTCGTTGATGAGGTAGGCCCAGGGCTGGCTGGGGTGGAAGGTAAGGATGCGCGGCCCGGCACCGGGCTTGGTCTGGTGGGCCGGGGTAGGGAGGCGCTGCAGCTGGCCGCCGGGGGCCAGGGTGTAGCCGTACACGGTGTCGTTGCCCAAATCCACGGCAAAGCAGTACTTGCCGGCCGGGTCGGGGAGCATGCAGTGGCCGCGCGGATTCGTTTGGTTTTTGTGCGGACCGTGGCCCGTGTGCTGATCTACCGACGATGCGGCCCGCAGGGTTCCGCCCTCGCCGAGGGGTAGGGCGGCCACGGTGCCGTTGCCGTAGTTGGCTACCAGCGCGTGCTTTCCCTGTTTATCCAGGCTGATGTAGCAGGGGATGGTGCCGCCCGAAGCCTGCTGGTTCAGCAGCGTGAGGCCGCCGGTTTTGGCATCGATGGCAAAGGCGCTGACGCCGCCGTTGGGCGTGTTCTGGAAATTATCTACCTCGTTCACGGCATACAGGGTGCGGCGGCCGGCATCTACCGTCAAAAACGACGGGCTGGCCCCGCCTTTCGCGCCCGTAACCCGCGTGAGGGCTCCAGTGGCTGGCGTGAGGCGGTAGAGCAGAATGTTCTCCTGATCCTGAGGACCATAGGTGCCCACGTACACCAGGTACGATTGGTCGGAGGCACTCAGGCCCGCGCGGGTGCAGGCGGCCAGCAGGGCGCTACCCGCCAGACCGGCACCGAGGGTGAGGAGAAAATTGCGGCGGCTGCGGAAGGGTTGGGGCATAGGAAAGGGGGTAGGGATGCGGAAAGGAAAGCCGGCAGGGCCCGATAAGAATAAGTGAACACCACCGAAATAACGTCAGCACGCCAGAAATCAGCAAAGCAAGAGCGCCGGGCAAGCAAGAACGTCATTCCGAGCGAAGTCGAGGAATCTCGCGTGCTGACGTCTGAATAGCGTTGCAACATCAGCACGCGAGATTCCTCGACTTCGCTCGGAATGACGTTCTTTTAGCTACTGGTTTTGCCCCCGGGCCCTAGGCCGTGAGCAGGGCGGTTTCGGCGGGCGTGAGGCCGTAGAGGGCGGCCACCAGGGCATCAATCTGCTGCTCCAGGGGCTGAGTATCGGCGGTGGCATCGGCGGCTTTGGCGGCCAGCACCTGCTCCACCAGCGCCACGATGGGCGCCTGCTGCTCCGCCGTGGCGGTGGGGATGGGGAGTTCACGGAATTCTCCGATTTTTATTTTTGGAAACAAATCATCGAATTCATTAGCTGCACGCTTAAAATAGTAAGCTAATGTTGGAGAGGCAAGAACGCCAAGAATATATTCAAGGCTGTATTTATTGTTTGTGTTAGTATTCAATTTTGCAATAAACACACTTTGATCAATTACCATATCTTCTTTAATGATTGTACAGAATAGAGTATCTCCTAATACCTGTCTCATTATTAATCTGCTTCCGGTAAAAAACTTAGGTTCTCTTGGCGCGGCTAACCATGTGCCGTAGCTTATATAACTTGTACCATCCCATTTATAGCTGAAAGGTCTAATATGTTTTCCTTTCAGTTCAGGAACGTAAGTTGAATCTTTTCTAAAATCAGCATGATACCCACGGTTTTTAATAATTTCATCTGTTTGTCCACGAGCTTTGTCATATGAATTAACGCCACGCGTGATGTCACATAAATCCTGCAGCTGGACTGCTACTTTCCTCATGGAATTTAAAACAACGGAAGTGTCGCTGTCAGACTCTACATCAAAAACATATCTTTCATTTGAAAGGAAACGTGTTGTATCTACGACGTGACCTTGGTTGAATTGCCCTTTTTCAAATCGTATCACTTGAAGCGGCTCTATTGTTGCGTTCTTTTCTGCAATGAAAATTGCTGAATCTACATTTGCTTCAGTGAATACGTTAGGTAAATTTGGAACAAGCTCATTTATAGATAAATTATTTAATATAAATTTCCTGGCTTCGCTAAACATCATATTCTTAAGCCAAGAATTTGGAGTGATAAAACTAATCATTCCGCCCCCTTTGAGAAGCCGGACGCTCATTTCGATAAATGCTACATATAGATCTAATTGGTACTGTGATGTAACAAAGGTCTTTTTAAGAGCTTCTTTTATTTGTTTATCTTGAATCTGAGCAACATAGGGCGGGTTGCCCAGCACGGCATCGAAGCCGCGGAAGGAGCCATCGGGGTTCAGCACCTCCGGAAACTCGAAGCGCCACTCAAAGGCGTCGCGGAACAGGGTGCCCTGCTCGCGCTGCTGACGCTCCTGCTCTAGCTTTTCCAGGTTGAGGCGGGCGGTGGTTTGCTTGGCCCAGGCATCGTCGGCCGAGAGGCGGGCCTTCCCGAACAGGTCGGGCTTCTGGTCCAGCTCGGCCCGCAGCAGGTCTTCCTTGGCGCGGGTAATGCGCTTGAGCAGCGGGTCGTGGCGCTGAATATCGGTCCGGAACTGGTCTTTGAGGCGCTGCAGGAAGTCTTCGAGCACCTGTTTCTGCTCGCGGCCCCTGGCCGAGAAGAACTCGCCCACGGCCCGGCGGTAAGCGGCCAGCGAGAAGTCTTTTTTGCGGAACACCTCCGTGAGGTCGGCTCCCAGGGGGTAGCGGCTGATGAGGGAGTTGCCGGCGCGCACGTTCAGCTCCAGGTTGGGCAGGGTTTCCAGCTCCCGGAACTGGCTTTCGGGGGTGTAGTAGGCGTGCTTGAGCAGCTCAATCCAGAGGCGCAGCCTACAGATGCGCACCGAGTTGGGGTTGAGGTCCACGCCGTAGAGGCAGTGCTCAATGAGGTGGCGCTTTTCCCGGAACAGGGCGCTTTGCAGGCGGGTATGCTCGCGGCCCACGCGGCGGGTCTGGGCGGTTTCGTCCCAGGTGGCGCGGTACTCAAACAGGGTGTCGTCCTCGTCGGAAGTTACGGCCAGCTCGTCGCGGGCCACCGTGAGGCGGTAGCGCAGGCGCTTGCCCTCATCATCCAGCAGCAAACCCAGCTCGCTCTTGATGGCTAGCAGCTCATTGAGCGCCGACACCAGGAAGTGGCCCGAACCCACGGCGGGGTCCAGCACGCGCAGCTCGTTAAAGGCCTGGCTGAACTCGGGGCGGCGCTTGGTTTCGTCGGCTATTTGTTCCGCCAGGCTGCTCACGTCGTCGGCTTGCCAGCCGTAGCGCTCATTGAAGTGGCGCACCACGGCCCGGCGCAGGGTGTGGCGGCACATGTACATGGTAATGAAGCCGGGCGTGTAGAAGGAGCCGTCGCGGTAGCCGTTAATCTTCTCGAAGATGAGGCCCAGCACGGCCGCCGAAATCAGGGGCCGCTCGTCGTCCTGCACCGCCTCGGAGCCCTCGGAGGCAAAGTCGTAGGCATCGAGAAAGCGCAGCAGGTAGGTGAGGGCCGTGGGGTGGAGGCCGGCGGCATCCTGGCGCAGCACCGAGCGGCTGCCTTTGCCCTTGCCTTTGCTCCCCAGCAGGGGTAGCGGAATCATATCATCGAGCCCCGAGATGCGCAGCGTGACGCGCTCTAGGGCCGAGGGCTCGAAGAGGGAGGAGTTGAGGTAGGGAACGTGGGGGTAGAGGCCGGCCTCGGGCTGCTCGCGCTCCGGCGTGGGCCGGTTGAGGATGCGATAGAACAGGCGGTTAAGCAGGTCGTACTCCTTGAGCTGCTGGGGGTCGAGGAAGCGGAAGGGCTGGTCGGGGCCGGGCTGGTGGTAGCGGCGCAACTGCCCCTCCAGCAGCTTCAGAAACAGCAGGCGGCTCACCCAGGTCAGGCACAGGGCCAGGGCCACGCCCTCGGCCTGGGCTTCGGGCGTGTCGCCGTAGGTGCTCAGTTCGTCAGCGGGCAGGTTGCGCAGCATGTCTTCGGCCCGCAGCTGCACCAGCGTGTTTTCCAGCAGGGAGCCGCGCTGCTGCCGCTCGGGGGCGCAGCGCTGAATCAGCTTGCGGCCCTTGTCCTTGATTTCCTCCAGGCCCATGAGGTAGAGCAGCTCCTCGTAAAAGGCCCGGTTGAGGGTGTTGGCATCCTGGGCGAAGGGCTCCTTGAGCAGATGGGGCGCCGAGAATACCTTGCTCAGCCACACCCGGCCCCGCTCACCCAGCTCCTTGCGCTGGCCTTTCTCGTCGCGGGGGTCAAGGGTGAAGTAGGTGAATTTTACCTCGGTTTCCAGCTTATCCAGCAGGGGCCGGGCAATGTCCTGGTAGAAGTGGCTGGTGTCACCGGCCGTGGTCTGGCCCTGCTTGAACTTCTGGAACTGCTGGCGCAGCTCGGGGTACTTCCAGAACACCCGGTGAAACTCGTGGGCATCGAAGATAAACCACTCGTAGCCAGAAGTAATAACAAGCTGGCGCAGCTCGGGCAGCTGCTGCTCCGAAGTGCGCTCCTGAAAGTAGTAGAGCAGCAGCTCGTGCAGGGCCTTGCGGTTGAGGTTGCCGGGCTGCACCATCTCGGCCTTGTTTTTCTGGTGCTTCAGCTCGAACAGTACCCCAAACGGGTCGGTGGCCTGGGGGCCGGTGCGCATCACCAGGTCGCGCTTCTTGTGTGAGTTGATGTAGTAGCCCGCAAAGCCTACCGCGTTCAAAAATTTGGTGAGGGGCAGCACCATATCGGCCTCATCCTGGGCCGCATCCAGCTCGGGCAGCAGCTGGCGGCGGGCTTGTTCAAACGTATCGAGGGTAGCGCGGTGCGCCTTCTGACGACGATAAGCCAGGTCGAGGGCCTGGGAGGGTAGCAGAGAATGGAGTTTCATAGGAAACGGCAAGATACGCAGCCGGGCGGGGAGGGCGGCCCGGCCGCGCGGTTTCCGTACCAGAAATAAATCGGTAGCTTCGCCACATGCTAAAACGCCTTCACGTCCGCAATTTCACCGTTTTTGAGGATGCCGAATTCAACTTCAGTCCCGGCCTGAACGTGCTTGTCGGGGCTAATGGTACGGGCAAGAGCCATGTCTTGAAGCTGGGGTATGCGGTGGAGGTAGCGGCGGTAACGGTGGGTCGATCTTCACGGCTGCGGACAGCAGACAAGGCTATTATCAATCATCATTGGATGATGAGCTTAATTTTCTTAGAAAAGAATTTTCGAGCTGAGCATTGGCACAGTTTAGTTAGACGAGAAAGTAGTAGTGAGCCAGCTGTAATAGAATTTGAGCTGGATATTATGCAGCATGGGAGTTTTATGGTAAAAATTATACCACCCAATGATAGTGAAGATTATAAAGGGGGAATGGAATTTGACGAGCCGACACCTCCTCTAAAAAATGGAAAGTTTGACAACCCCATCTTTATCCCTGCTAAGGAGATTCTAACTATGATGCCCGATATAATTGGGCTGAGTGACCAGTATCCTGATTTACTAGATACCACCTACATCAATCTTGCCCGCAAGCTCACCATCCGCCTAAAATCCGAGCCACCCGCCGCCGCGCAGCCGGTGATACAGGCGCTCGGCGAAGCTATGGGCGGTACCATCAAGGCAGAAAACGGCCGCTTCTACCTGCAGCCATCGGAAGGGGAAGCCTTTGAAATAGGTTTGGTGGCAGAAGGATTCCGCAAGCTGGGCACTCTGGCCTACCTGCTCGGCAACGGCACCCTCACCAAGGAAACCACACTGTATTGGGACGAGCCTGAAGCCAACCTAAACCCCGCGCTGCTGCGGAAGCTGGCGGAGCTGCTGGTGCAGCTGGCCGCCCAGGGCTTTCAGATTATCCTGGCTACCCACAGTCTGTTTCTGCTCAAGGAGTTTCACATTCTGTCCCGGCAGCACCCGGCGGGCCAGGTACGCTACTTCGGCCTGAATGAGCGGCCCGGCAAAGGCGTGGAGGTAACCGCAACCAACGACCTGGAGCAGCTGCCCGACATTGCCGCCCTGGATGCGGAGCTGGATCTGGCGGATCGTTTTCAGGAAGTCTTAGACCAGGAGGATGCCGACGATAACTGAGGACCGCCTGACGTTTGATTTTCCGGGCACCTGGGTAGCGCTGAAGTACGATGAACCTGCCGGATTCTATAAGCAGCTCATCGACAGAAATTTCATCGATATAAAAGCCGTAGATATTGTAGCGGCTGATTCCGTTGCCGGGCGCTTGGTTTTATTGGAAGTAAAGGACTTTCGGGGCTACGCCGTGGCGAACCGCAGGCGCATCACATCGGGAGAACTGGCAGAAGAAGTGGGCCAGAAATTTCTGCATACCCTGAGCGCCCTCTACCTGGGCCTGCGCCTTGGGCAGCCGGAGTTTGCGCCTCTGCGTGGCTATGTGCTACCCCCGCCGGAGCACCTGGATGTGGTGCTATTCCTGGAAGAAGATACCGCCGGCCTGAGTCGTATTCAGAAGCAAAACCAGCGCACCAACCGGCAGAACCTGCTCACTAAGCTAAAGACAATGTTCAAGCCACTGAAAATCAAAGTGCATCTCTACGACCGGGCCTCCGTACCTGCACGGGCCGGTTGGACGGTGGCCTAGCAGCCGGACTCTGCCAAAGCAGAACTATGTCTCGTCTTTGGCCTCCTGGCACGGCTACGCTACCCCCGGCCCATCGGTCACAAACGGATCGGCCGAACCCGCTTCGCGGCCCATTTCCTCAGCGGCCAGGGTAAAGTAGAGCGTCCAACCGGGCTGCTGGCCCTGGGTGCCGTGGGCGTCGAAGTAGCTAAACACGTGGCACACGCTGCAGCGCCGGCCCCACACCGTCACGAAGGTGCCCTGCCCGTCGGCGCGGCCGTAGGTGGCGCGGGCATCTACCAGGGCGCCGGGGCTGAGCATCAGGGCTAGGAACTGCTGGTAATGGGCGGGGTCGAGGTTGCTGGTAACGAAGTTCTAGCGCCCGGCCCGCACCCGGCTGCGGGGGCGACCCCGGTAATCAAGGTGCTGAAACCTCTCGTAGCGGCTGGCATCCAAGGGGATAGCCGTCGCGTAGCCCTCCAGGTTCAGATAAGCTGCTAAGGAAGCATTGCGCATAAGTCAGGAATAAAAACAGGGGTAGGATACTAGCGGCCGTAAGATAAGTAAGTTGCGACGGACGCCGCGAGGGCAGGCCGCGGGCCGCAACGCCCGGCCGGTTTCTGCGTCCTTGTCCGCTACCTTGGCACCTGAACTACCCCTTTTCCTGTATTCATGACGAACTCCTACCCCTCCCGGCTGGTGCTGGCGGCGGCTGTGGCGGGCCTGGCGGCCCTCGGCGCCTGCAACTCCGGCTCCAAGCCCACCTCTGGCACCCCCGAAACCGTTGATGCCGACTTTGACCGGTATAAGCAGCGCTTCATTGACTCCTTGTGGTACTATAACCCCGAATGGGCCTCCTCGGCCGGCTACCACCGCTACGATTCCCTGCTGGTAATTCCTAACGCCGGCCGCCGCCAGACGGAGGCCGCCGCCCTGGCGCGCCGTCGCCAGGAAATGGAAATCTTCAAGGTTGAGGATCTGTCGGTAAACAACCAGACCGACTACCGCCTGCTGCAGAACTACCTGGAATCGGCCCGCTTCTACGCCGATACTCTGCGCGACTGGCAATGGAACCCGGCTAACTACAATCTGGGCTCCTCGGTGGCCGAAATCCTGAACGGCCGCTACCACCCCCTCGACCGCCGCCTGCGCGCCATCAGCAGCAAAATCAGCCGCGCCGCCGACTACTACGAGGCCGCTAAGCAGAACATCCAGACGCCCACCCGCGAGCATACCAACCTGGCCATTCTGCAAAACCAGGGCGGGTTGGCCGTGTTCGGTCAGGCCCTGCAGGATTCGGTGGCGAAGTCGGGGCTGACGGCCCAGGAGAAGAAGGACCTGCAGAGCCGCATTGCTACCACCCGCCTCGTGATGGAAGGCTACGTGCGCTTTCTGCAGCAGGAGGTGCTGCCGGCCAGCAAGTTCCGGAGCTTCCGCATCGGCAAGCCCCTGTTTGACCGCAAGTTCGCCCTGGATATTCAGTCCACCTACTCCGCCGACCAGGTGTACCAAAAGGCCCAGCAGCACCGCCAGGAGCTGCTCCGCGACATGGGCAAGCGCGCCGCCCGCCTCTGGCCCAAGTACTTCCCTGGCCAGACCGCGCCCACCGATTCCGTAGCCCTGATCAAGCAGGTTATCGGTAAGCTCTCCGAGAAGCACGCTACCCCCGCCGGCTTCGTGCAGGCCGTGAAGGACCAGATGCCTACCCTCGTGAAGTGGGTGGATGATCATAAGCTGCTCACCCAGGACCCCACCAAGCCCCTGGTAGTACGCGAAACGCCCCTATACATGCGCGGCAGCGGCGCCGGGGCCAGCATTTCGGCCCCCGGCCCCTACGATAAGGCTGCCAATACCTATTATAACGTGGAGCCTCTGGATGGGCAAACGGCGGCCCAGGCCGAAAGCTACCTGCGCGAGTACAACCAGTACACCCTCCAGATTCTTAACATCCACGAAGCCATTCCGGGCCACTACACCCAACTGGTGTACGCCAACCGTAGCCCCTCGCTGGTGAAGTCCATCTTCGGCAACGGGGCCATGATTGAGGGCTGGGCCGTGTACACCGAGCGCATGATGCTGGAAAGCGGCTACGGCGGCAACACCGACGAAATCTGGCTGATGTGGGATAAGTGGAACATGCGCGTGACCCTGAACGCCATCCTCGACCACGACGTGCAGGCCGGTACCATCACCGAAACCCAGGCCGTGGCCCTGCTCCAGCGCGACGGGTTTCAGGAAGAAGCCGAGGCCCGTAACAAGTGGCGCCGCGCCACCCTGAGCCAGGTGCAGCTCAACAGCTACTTCACCGGCTCCACCGAAATCTATGATTTGCGCCAGGAGCTGAAAAAGCAGCAGGGCAGCAAGTTCGATCTGAAGTCCTTCCACGAGCAGTTCCTGAGCTACGGCAGCGCCCCCGTGAAGTACATCCGCCAGATGATGCTGAAAAGTAGCTAACCCATCAGAAGCACTGTCGTAGAAACTGAAAATCCGGCCCGAAATGGAATTTTTCGGGCCGGACTTTTTGTCTGCCGAAAAATTAAGCTAACCGGTACTGGTTGGCTGCTTCAGGCACCTTTTTCCTACCGCATGAAAGTTATTGACACGAACGACGCCGGCCTGCGCACCCTCATTCACGACTACCCCCGCGTGCTGGCCAAATTCACTTCCGAGAACTGTGAGGTGTGCGACCTGCTGGCTCCGCCCTTCGAGCGGTTTTCCATGGACGAACGGTTCCAGAAAACGGTTTTCCTGCGTCTTGACTCAGATGAAAACCCCGTGGCCCGCAAAATGATGGACGCCAAAGTGGCTCCGTTCTTTGCAGCCTACTGCCGGGGCCGCCTGCTGGAATGCGACACGCTACGCAGCGAAGACGAGGTCTTGGAAATGCTGGGCAAGCTGCAAACCTGCCCCGAGCAGACCGCTTCTGCTGAAGCCTAGCTGAACGCTGCCGGCCCGGCTGCAGCGCTCCGTAGCGGTTGGAGGTAGCTGTTGAATAGTCTGACAATCAATGATAACGCCCGTTTTCTGGTGTGCGGCACGCTGGGAGACGGGCGTTTTTCGTGCGGCATATTCACTCTGCCAGACCAGTGAAAGTGCCATTGGGCGCGGCTGGTTAGGTGGGCGCTTGTAGTTTTGCGCTTATGTTTTTCGTTCTGTCCAAGCTGCTGGATTTTGTTTTGTCGCCTACGCTGTGGCTGGTGGGGCTGCTGGTGCTGGCCTTGATATTGCGCAAGTCGCCCTGGGGCCACCGGCTGAAAGTGGCCGCCCTGGTGCTGGCCCTGGTGCTCACCAATGGGGCGCTGGTAAACGAGGCCCTGCTGGCTTGGGAGGTGCCCCCAGTAGCCCTGCAGCAACTAGGGAGCCACGATGCCGGGGTGCTGCTGACGGGCATCACCAAGGGCCGCAAGTCGCCCCACGACCGGGTGTACGTGGAGCAGGGCGCCGACCGGCTGCTGCACACGCTATGGCTGTACCGCGCGGGCCGTATCCGGAAGATCATCGTGTCAGGCGGGTCGGGGGCCCTGGGTGGCCCCAAAACCCGCACCGAAGCCGAGGAGCTGGGGATTCTGCTGCGGCTGGCCGGCGTGCCCCGCCAGGATATTCTGCTGGAAACCCGCAGCCGCAACACCCGCGAAAACGCCCTCAACACCCAGAGCCTGCTGGCGCGGAACCCCGAAATAAAGTCCATCGTGCTGATTACCTCCGCTTTTCATGAGCGCCGGGCCTTGGGCTGCTTCCGGGGGGTAGGGCTGCACCCGGCTGCTTTTCCGGCTTCCTACTACTCCATGGACCGGCAGCCTACACTCACCTACTGGCTGATTCCCTCGGATGATGCCCCTCGCCTCTGGGGTATTCTGGTGCACGAAATAGCCGGGTACCTGGTGTACCAGGTACGGGGCTACCTGGCGTAATCACGCCCAACCGGCTCAGTGCCTGCCTACCCCCTGAATCAACCCAAACTCTTCCGCCCGCCCGGTCGGATGCCTTTGGCGTTGGACTGGGCGGGCGGCACCGGGCTGGCCGGTGGCTACACGCCGCTGGGGCCGAACCGCTCGGTCCGGATGTGTTCCGGGGGCACGCCCTGGGCAGCCAGGCCAGTGGCAGCGGCTTCTACCAGCCCGTTTGGCCCGCAGATAAAGCACTCGGGCGGGGTAGGAAACCGGCTCAACACTTCGGTTAGCATGTCCGCATCGGGGCGCCGCCGGTAGCCGATCCAGCCCTCCGGGGCCTGGCGGGTGAATGTGGGCAGCAAGGTAAACAAGGCATCAGCGGCGGCCATGGCCTGCAGCTCGGGCCCATAAATCACGTCGTCGGGTGTCCGGATGCTGTACAGCAGTACGGTGGGGTTGCGCAGGCCCGCTTGCTGGCGGTGGCGCAGCATGGCCATCAGGGGCACCACTCCCGAGCCGCCGGCTACTAGCAGCAGGGGCCCGGCCTGGGGCGTAGCTTCCCACACGAAATACCCACCAATAGGACCGCGCACTTCCAGCTGGTCGCCGGCTTGCACGCCCTCAAAGAGGTAGCCCGATACTTCACCTTCCTCTATCAGCTCCACGGTAAGGGCAATCTGGCCGGTTTGCTCGGGTGGGGAGGCAATGGAGTAGCTGCGCAGGGCCTGGTAGCCGTCGGGGGCGGTGAGGCGCAGGGTATAGTGCTGGCCGGCGCGGTGGGGCTGCCAGGCGGGTAGGCGCAATACAAACGTTTTGACGCGGGGCGTTTCCGGCACTACGGCCTCCACGGTGGCCAGCTGCCATTCCAGGCGGCTCATCGGGTGCCGGCGGACAGGTCCTCGTCATCATCGAGGTAGCGCTGCTCCTTCCATGGGTCGCCGTACATGCTGTAGCCGGCCCGCTCCCAGAATCCAGGCGCGTCTTCGGCCAGCAGCTCCAGGCGCTGCACCCACTTGGCACTTTTCCAGAAGTAGAGGTGAGGCACTACCAATCGGGCCGGGCCGCCGTGGTCGGGTGCCAGGGGCTTGCCATCGTACTCCAGCCCAATAAAGGCCTTGCCGCCCAGCAGGTCGGCCAGGGGCAGGTTGGTGGTGTAGCCCCCGTAGCAGTGGGCCATTACATAGCGAGCCTCGGGAGTAGGGCCCGCCAGGGCTAGCAGCGTATCCAGGCTCACGCCGCGCCACTGGGTGCCAAACTTCGACCACTGAGTTACGCAGTGAATATCCACCGTGAAATCCTGCTGGGGCAGGGCGTTAAACCCGGCCCAGCTCCAGTGCTGCGGCTGCGCTACCAGTCCATCCAGCCCGAATGCCCATTTGGTGGTGCCGATGCGGGGAGTGGGCCCGGCACTGAGCACCGGAAAATCCTGGGTTTCGTACTGGCCGGGGGGTAGCACATGCTGGCTGGCGGGCCGCTTGCGCTGAAAGCCCCGGTTGAAGAAGGGGTTCTGCATAGCAAAGGGGGTAGGGCGGCGCCGGACGGAGGCAGCTGGTTCTGTCGGGCTCCGGTGCAATAGTCCAAACGAACCCTAAACCTTTGGGGCTCCGGCTTGGTTTTTCTGTCTTCTGCTTCCTGGCAAAACAGCCGGCAGCGCAGAAGGCCCACCGCGGCCAAAAACCGCTCATACGGGGCGGGGCCGCTACCCAACGCTTTTTCTTTCGTTTTTGCTATGACTACCACGCCGCTTGCCAACCTCACCCTCTCGGTGCTGGATCTGGCCGCCATCCGGGCCGGCTACACCGCCGCCGATACGTTTCGCAACACTGTGGACCTGGCCCGCCACGCCGAGCAGTGGGGCTACCGGCGCTACTGGCTGGCCGAGCACCACAACATGGCCAGCATTGCCTCCTCGGCCACATCCATTCTGATTGGGCACGTAGCCGGAGCTACTTCTACCATCCGGGTTGGCTCGGGGGGCATTATGCTGCCCAACCACGCCCCCCTGGTTATTGCCGAGCAGTTCGGCACGCTGGCCTCGCTCTACCCCGGCCGCATTGACCTGGGCCTGGGCCGCGCCCCCGGCACCGACCAGCTCACGGCCATGGCCCTGCGGCGCGACCAGCATACGGCCGCCAACGACTTCCCCCAGAACGTGCAGGAGCTGCAAACCTATCTTTCGGCCGAAAACCGGGGTAGCCGGGTGCGGGCCGTGCCGGGCGAAGGGCTCGATATTCCCATCTGGCTGCTGGGCTCCAGCACTTACAGTGCTCAGCTGGCGGCTATGCTGGGCCTGCCGTTCGCCTTCGCCAGCCACTTTGCGCCCACGTATCTGCACGAAGCTCTGCGCCTGTACCGCAACAACTTCCGGCCTTCGGCCCAGCTTTCGGAGTCCTATGCTATGGCCTGCGTGAATGTTATTGCGGCCGATACCGATGAGGAAGCCGAGCGCCTGGCTACCTCATTCTATGTGTTTGCCCTGGGCATCATCCGGGGTACTACGTTCCCGCTCCAGCCCCCGCTGGACACCATGGACGGCTACTGGACCGACTACGAGGAGGCCGCCGTGCGCCAGATGATGACCTACGTGTTTATTGGTGGCCCCGAAACCCTGGCCCGCAAGCTGGAAGCCTTCCGGGCGCAAACCCAGGTGCAGGAGCTGATGGTGGTGTCGCACATCTACGACCCTGCCGCCCGCCTGCGCTCCTACGAAATCCTGGCCGAGCTGGCCGGCACCGCCCGGCCGGTTGTGCCGCTAGAAGTAGTGCCCAATCAAGTGTAAGAAGTTGAACTCACGGTGTCATTCCGGGCAAAGCGAAAAACCGGGATTTTACTTTGGAAGCCAGCTCCAATTCCCCGCTTTGCTGAGGGTGAACCGAAGTGTAGGGTGTCCTTGCTTACGCAGGTACCCGAAATCAAAAAGCCCCAACCATCCGGTTGGGGCTTTTTTACTGATGGCCAAGCTTGTTTTCGGTTAGTGTCGGATTTCCAGGCGTTTGTTGATGACGGTCTGCTCCGTGACGAGCCGCACCAGGTAGAGGCCATTGGCCGCCTCGTGGGCATCCCAGTCCAGGGTCAGCCGCTCCCCGGCCTGGGCCTGCCCACTACGGATGGTTTTCATCAGCGCACCTTTCAGATCATACACACTGAGGGTGTAGCGCGTGGCCTGAGCCAGGGCTACTTCCAGGCTGATGCGGCCCTGGCCCGGGTTGGGGTAGAAGCTTACATCGGAAGCAGCCACGGTAGCCGTGGGCGCGGCCGAAGCGGCAGGCCGGGCAGCCGGCGCGGCACAGCTGCCAAGCTTGTCGCCGTGGTTAAGGTGAGCCGCTACGGCGCTGGAGCTGATTTCCAGAGTTTCGCCCTGGTGGCATACCAGCACTTTGTCGGCCTGCTTAATGCCGCGGACATTGATTACCGTAATCGTGATGGTCGCCTCGGCGGTGCAGCCAGCGGCGTTGGTAGCCACCACCGTGAACGGATAGCTGCCGGGCTTGGTGGGCGAAAGCCGGATACTGGCGCCCGTGCTGCTGCCAACTCCCATTGCCGAGTTCCAGCTCCAGCGGTAGGTAGCGGCGCCCGGAGCGGCTGCGGTCAGCACTACTCCCTGCGGCCCATAGCCCAGGTAAATAGTCTTGCCGTCGCCGCCGGTGTACACTGTGGAAGAAAGCTGCACCGCAATAGTAGGTGCTACCTGAGCCGGCAGGTCCAGCTGGCCGTCGCAGTTGCGGTCAATGCCACAGGCGTCCTTGGCGCCGGGGTTGATGCTGGCATCCTGGTCGTTGCAGTCCTGGTCGGCGGGGTAGCCGTCGCCATCGGCGTCCGGCACGATGACCGTAATAGCCACAGCGGTGGAGGTAGCCGAGAGGTTTTTGTCATCGAAAGCCTTGGCCGTGAGCGAGTAGCTGCCGGCTGCCACGCCCGTCCAGGTGAAGCTGTAGGGCGCCGTAGCATCGGAGCCCAACAGGGTAGTGCCCTGGTAGAACTCCACTTTGCTAACGCTGCCATCCGCATCGGCGGCCGTGGCTGTGAGGGTAAGGGTAGCCGGGGCCGTGAAGGTAGCCGAGGTGGGCGCGGTAAGGGTTACGGTAGGCGCTACGTTGGCGGGCGCGGCGGCGCAGCTGGTGCCTACCGTGTAGATATGGGGGGTAGCTGCCGTGTTGCGCTCCAGACCGCCGGGGCCAACCTGGTAGGTGAAGTACACGCTCAGGACAGTGCCGCTGGTTTGGTTGGGCACCGTGTAAGTAAAGTCGCCGGCCGGGTTTTTAGTCATGCCATAGCCGGGCCCGTTCACGTACACAATAGCCAGGTTGCCGCCCGCCGTGGCGCCCAATGGGTGGAAGGTAAAGGTGACGCTGCTGCCATTCGTTACGGCCTTCCAGCTATAGTCGCCGTTGGGGGCCGTGCCGCAGTAGTCGCCGGAGCCGCCGGGGGTAGTGCCGCCCGTAACGGTTACCGTCACCGGGGCCGAGGTAGTGGAGAGGCCGGCATTGTCGAAGGCCTTGGCCGTAAGCGAGTAAGTGCCGGCCGTGGCACCCGCCCAGGTAAACGAGTAGGGGCTGGCGGTGCTGGTGCCCAGCAGGGTAGTACCCTGGTAGAACTCTACTTTCGTGATGGTCCCGTCGGTATCAGCCGCGTTGGCCGTGAGGGTAATAGTAGCCGGAGCCGTGAAGGTAGCCGAGGCGGTGGGCGAGGTCAGGCTGACGGTGGGCGCGGCGGGCGCGGGCGTGCTGCCGCATACAGTGCCCACGGTGTAGCTGTGGGGCGCGGCCGCGGAGTTGCGCTCCGGTCCGCCGGCCCCCACCTGGTAGGTAAAGTAGAAGTTCAGGGCCTGGCCGGCCGTTTGGTTGGGCAGGGTGTAGGTGAAGTCGCCGGCGGCATTTTTGGTCATCGAGTAGCCGGGGCCGTTCACGTAGAGAATAGCCAGGTTACCGCCCGCTACCCCACCCAGGGGATGAAACGTGAAGTTTACGCTGGTACCGGTAGTGGTTACGGCGTAGCTGTAGTCGCCGCTGGGGGCGGTGGCGCAGTAGGTAACCGGAGGGAGTACCACCGGCTGGGTGTTGTAGTACACATGGTCGAAAAAGAAGTCGGCCTGCGCAGCGGGGGCGTCGCCGGCAAACATAAACGACTGCTCCAGGGTAGCCCAGTCGAGGTTGCCGAAGGCCTTAAGCGGAATGACCACCTCGTGCCACTGTCCGTCGCGCAGTAAGCCATACTGGGTGGCGCCGGCCGGGAAATCAACCCAGCCTTCCACGCCCCCGGTTTTCACCCCAAACTTGAACTGCCCGGTGTAGGACGTCTTGAACTGAAACTTCAGGGAGCCATCCTTAAAAGCCGCCAGGTTCTTGATATCGTTGGCAATACCGAAGCCAAACCAGTTACCCGCCGCCGCGCGCAGGGCCAGCACGTTCGGACCCTCGAAGGGGGTAGGGGAGGCGATGTTGCTAAGGTTGTTCCAGATATACAGGTTGGCATCCTGCCCAAATACCAGCTTATCAGAAATCTGGGCGTTATCGGTATATACTCCGAAGTTGGGGCCAGCTATAACGTTGCTTTTCACCGTGATGCTCACCGGGGCGGAAGTCGTCGAAACCTTGCCGTTGTCTGTCACGCGGGCCGTGAGGGAGTAGGTGCCGGCCGCTACCCCGCTCCAGGTGTAGGTGTAGGGACTGGTGAAATCGGTGCCGAGCAGGGTCGTGCCGTTATAGAATTCCACCTTGTACACGCTGCCGTCGGAGTCGGTGGCGTTGGCTTCCAGCGTGATGGTAGCGGGCGTGGTAAAGCTGCCACTGGCCGCAGGCGAGGTCAGGCTCACGGCGGGGGCTACGTTGTTGGGCGCGGCCACAAACACGGTTACCGGGGCCGAGGTAGTTACTACCCCTTCGTTGTCGGTGGCCTTGGCTGTGAGGGTGTACACGCCGGGCGCTACATTAGCCCAGGTGGCGCTGTAGGGCGCGGTGGTGGCGGTGCCAATGAGGGTAAAGCCGTTGTAAAATTCCACCTTCGTCACCGAGCCATTAGCGTCGGCGGCGTTGGCCGTGAGGGTGAGGGTAGCAGGCGTGGTAATCAGGGCCTCGTTGGTGGGCGAGGTCAGGCTGACGGTGGGAGCGGGGTTGGTGGCCACGCCGCCGCTGTAGTAGATGTTGTCGAAGTAGAAATCGGCCTGGGAGCTGGCCGCGTCGCCGGCAAACATGAAGGTTTGCGTCACCGAGCCCAGGTCCCCGTTCCCAAACGCCGACATCGGAATGACTACCTCGTGCCACTGCCCGTCGCGCAGCAGGCCGTACTTGGTCGCGCCGGCGGGGAAATCAACCCAGCTTTCCCCGGCCCCCGACTTAATACCGAACTTGAACTGTCCGGCGTAGGAGGTCTTGAACTGAAATTTCAGGGAGCCCTTATCGAAGGCTACCAGGTTTTTTACCTGATTATCGACCCCGAAGCCAAACCAAGTGCCGGCGTTGGCGCGCAGGGCCAGCACTTCCTGCCCCTCGAAGGGGGTAGCGCCGGCGATGTTGGTGAGGTTGTTCCAGAGGTAGAGGTTGGCATCCTGCCCGTAGTTGAGGCGGTTGGTGATGGCCGGGTTTTCGGTGTAGATGCCAAAGTCGCCGGCTATGCTGTTGTTGGAGCCCAGGTACAGCTCGTCGCCGGGGCTTTGGTAGAGACGGATGTAGTCCACCAGCATCCGGCCGGGTAGGGGCGCTGAAATGGCGTTCTGGTCGTAGATGCCAGTGTACTGCCCGCCCACGGCCAGGTTCAGCAGAATGTACTGAGCCTGGTGAAACTCTTCCAGGTCAGCCGCTGCGGCCTTGGAAATATCAATGGCGTAGTACTCGTGCCCGTCAATGAACATCCGGATAAACTGGCTGTCCCAGCTCATGCGGTACACGTGGTAGTCGGTGGTCAGGTCGGTGGGGCTGTCGTAGTGGGTGTCGTAGGCGGCGTGGGAGTTGTTGTTTTCCCAGTGGGTAGCCCCGCCCAGGCGCCGGTTGGTGAGGCCGGCCTGAATAGCCGCTGCCGAGCCCATTTCCATAATGTCGATTTCGCCGCTGGCGGGCCAGGTGCCGCTGGCGCCCAGCGTCCAGAAAGCCGGCCACAGCCCGTTCTGCAGGTTGGGCACTTTGATGCGGGCTTCCAGGGTGCCATACTTAAACTGCACGCGCCCCAGGGTTTTCAGGCGGGCCGAGGTGAAGGCCTTACCCTGGTAGTTTTCGCGCCGGGCCTCAATGACAAGGTTCCCGTTCTCGATGCGCGCGTTTTCGGGGCGATTGGTGTAGGTTTCCAGCTCGCTGTTGCCCCAGCCGCACACGCCCTGGGCGCACCCGTCGCCCTGGTCAAAGGTCCAGGTATTGGGGTTGATGGTGGTGCTCTCAAAGTTTTCTTCCCAGACGAGCTGCTGCTGGGCCTGGGCCGGCGCCTGACTTAGCAGCAAAAGTCCGCCGAGCAAGGCCAGGCCCTGGCTACGAACCTGGCGGACATACTTGTAGAAGGTTATTTTCATACAGGTGGGATTTGGGGACAAAAAAATGGGACGGAGAGAGCGGGGTAGCCACAGCGGTTCGGCTGAGGTTCAGAAGGCAAGGCAGTAGCCGGGAAGTGGCGGGCGGCCAGTGGGATAGGCCGGGCAGGCTTTGGAAAAATTCAATAACAGCCGCTAATAATGCTAATGTATCGGCGTTTACAGGCCTTATGCAAGCGGTGTTGGTGGCTGCGCGGGTCACAATCCCTGCCTTAGGCACACGCTCATACGCTTAGCGCACAAGCAAAACCACCTGCCATCCGGGGGCAGATGGCCCGGATAGCAGGTGGTAGCAAAGGCTCCCTAACGGTTAAAAAACAAACGCCGACCCCAAGATTTTTTTACCCGGCGCCGGCAGGCTCTTCCCCGGTTGGCACGGTACCGCGCGGGAGCAAGAGTAGCAGCGGCGGCCCAGAGCAAAATCTGCGGCCGGGCGGTGCTACCCTGTTCTGCTGCGTAGAGCTTCTTTCAGGCTTAGGCGGCCCGCCGCGTCGGCAGGGTAGGCTCCACGTCCAGGGCCTTAATCTGGGCCCGGTATTCGGCGGGGAGCAGGCTTGTTTTCACCCACTGGCTCAGGGCCAGGTGCTGGGTATAGCGGTAGAGGGGTACCACCGGCTTCAGCCAGGAGCGCCGGCCCAGGTGCAGCAGCTGGTGCACCGGCTCGGGCACTACCAGCGCCTGCCCCTGCAGGAGCAGCCCGTAGCGCAGCGGCCCCAGATGCTTGCGGTACTGCTGGTAGAGGTTAGTAGTGAAGGAGCTATGCGCCAGGTTTTGGGTCAGGTGCTGGGCCCGGTCGGTAAGCCAGGCGGTGTAGGTGGTCGGCAACTCCGGAATGCCCATGCGCTGGCCTACCCGGCAAAACACGGCAAACACTTCCGCCTTCTCCAGCTCCGAAAGCGGGCGCTCCAGCAGCTCAAAAGAACGAATGGAGTAGTCGATAAGCATGTAGAGCACGTCGCGGTAGGCCCAGGCCGGGATGCGCTGCCCACGTTTGGCTTCCACCGCTTCGTGAATAGCCGTGATGGTGTCAATGGCCCGCTCGGCCCCGGCGCGGTCGGCAAATACAATCTGCCGGGCATACTCCACGGTAGAAAACAGCCGGCCCAGCGGGTCGGCGGGCAGGCGACCCGTGAAGTAGAGCCAATCCACGGCCTTGTTCACGGCAAACTCGGCGGCGGCCCCGGCAAAAATGAACAGCACCGTATCGGCCTTGCCCCAGATGGTACGGACCACCGATTCCTGATTTACGAAGTATTCCATAAGCTAGCGTAGTCGGGCAAACAAACCGGCGCGGCATCCGGTGCTATGCCCCATACATTAATGTATTGCAAATTACTTTGAAATACAAAGTAAGTACTAATTTTGCTTCTGCACCTATATTTTCTTTTGCCGGTGAACAGAAACCGCCTGACGTATGCCACTCTGAGCCTGCTTACTATAGCGTTGGGCCTGGCCTCCCGCCGGTACCAGGCCATGTTGCCCACCTGGGTGGGCGCTTACGTCGGCGACGCGCTCTGGGCTCTGCTCGTGTTCTGGCTGGTAGGGTTTAGCTGGCCCCGGTGGGGTAGGCGGCGGGCGGCGGTGGTAGCGCTAGGGTTTGCATTCCTTATTGAAGCGAGCCAACTGTACCAGGCGCCCTGGCTGAACGCCTTGCGTGCCACCACGCCCGGCCGCCTCGTGCTGGGGCAAGGCTTCCTATGGACCGACCTGCTGTGCTATACCTTGGGCGTACTGGCGGGGGTAGGGCTGGAGCGACTCTGGCAGCGCGCCAAAGCCAAGACTTCCTGAGCACGCGCGCCACGGTTCATACATAATCAAGCCACCCACCAGGCAAGCTATACACCTGCCCTGTGGGTGGCTTAATTACGGAGGAGCTTATTTTACTACAATAGCTTCCAGCTCGATAGTCAGGCCCGCGAAGAGGCCCTGAACCTCTACCATAGTGGTGGCTTGCTTGATGCCGTGCCGGGCAATCCAGGCCTGGTAGATATCGGTGCAGGTAGTGAAGAACTCCGCTACCGACGTGGTGTACACATTCAGCCGCACAATGCCCTGACACTCATACCCTGCTTCGCCGATGAGTTGCTCCAGGTTCTGGAAAACCTGCTGCAGCTGGCTGTGCATGTCGGCGGTGCTGGGGCGGCCCTCTGGGTCAATGGCTACCTGCCCGGAGCAGTAGAGCGTGCCGGCGGGCTGCTTGATTTCAACGGCTTGTACGGAGTTAGTTTGTTCTCCCCATTTCCAGGGGTCAACGGTGCGCTTTTCCATTTTGGCTTTGTAAAGAGGTATGAAAAGGTGTTTGTCACCTTCGACTCTACAAAGGTTCGGGCGCTCACTGACAGCCTTATGTCAGCATGTTTTTGGGCCCGCAAAAAAAGAATAAACCCGTTGCGCCAGCTCACGCAGGTGCTCTTCTAAAGCCGCGGGTTCTGCAATGGTTACGGCCCCCGCGTAGGGTAGCAGCCAGGTAGCCAGGTAGGGCAGGTCGCCGATGAAGAAGGTCATTTCCAGGCTGCCATCCGGCAATAGTTGCTCCTGGGTCCAGCCGTATTGGTACTTGGTATCCTGTAGGTGCTGGGCAAGGGCCGGCAGCATGGCCGCGGGTTGAAACCGCAGCACGACTTTCTCCCGGGGCCGTTGCTTGGCCTGGGCAGCCCAGTGCTGCCGCAGGGCGTCGGGGCGCGGGGTAAACACTTCCGTTAGTAGCTCCAGATGCTGAACCCGGTCCAGGCGAAAATCCCGGAACGTCTGGCGCAGCCGACAGTAGGCTACTACGTGCCATACCCGGCTTCGGTACAAGCTGACGGGCTCAACGTCGCGGGTGGAGGGGGCGGCGGTATCGGCGGACTGGTAGCGCAGGCGCACCACCCGATGCGTGGCCACAGCCATTACCAGCCGCTGATAGGCCTCGGGGGAGCCGGCCGGTTCGCGGGGACCGAGCACCTGAATATGCGGGGCCAGGGTTTCCAGATGGTCACGGTCGGGGCGGCGCAGCACGGCGCGCAGCTTGTCCATAGCGGCGCCGCTGAGGCGGGCGGTGGGCGCGTCGGTGAGGCGAGCCGCCAGCTTTTCGGCCGTGAGCAGGGCCGTGGCTTCTTCGCGGGTAAACATCACGGGCGGCAGCCGGTAGCCTTCTACCAGAGAGTAGCCTATTCCCGGTTCGCCCAGCAGGGGCACCCCGGCTTCTTCCAGGGTGCGCAGGTCGCGGTAGATGGTGCGCAAGCTCACCCCAAACTGCTCCGCCAAAGCGGGGCCGCTTACCGTGCGCTTGGCCTGCAACTGAATCAGGATAGCTGTTACGCGGTCAAATCGATTCATTACCCAGATAAAAAGGAAGTACAAGTGCGTGGGCAAACAGTGCACTACTAGCTACCGCGCAGTAAAAGTACTTGCTCTGATCTAGGTTTGACGGGTAATGAGGGGTAGGCGCACGAGAGCTGGGAACCACTGAAACCACCGGTTCCTGACCTGAAGATCTTACCGCCTCTGCCGCTACTCCACCTTTTTCTGAGCTTCCGGCTTGGTTTCTTTGGCCACCCAAATGGATTTCTGGTTGACGAACTCCCGGATGCCTAGGTGGGAAAGCTCACGGCCGTAGCCCGATTTCTTGACGCCCCCGAACGGCATTTCCGGCGACGACTTCACCATACTGTTCACGAACACGGCCCCGGCCTCTACGCGCCGCGCCAGCTGCTCGCCGCGCTGCACATCCCGCGTCCAGATGGAGCCGCCCAGCCCGAAACGGGAGTCGTTGGCAAGGCGAATGGCATCGTCGGCGTCCCTGGCTTCCAGAATAATAGCCACGGGCCCGAAAAACTCTTCCTCGTAAGCCCGTTGGCCGGGTTTCACGCGCGTGAGAATGGTAGGGCGGAACAGGGCGGTGCCCGGCTTGCTTTGGCCGCCGTGCAGCTCCACTTTGGCACCCTGCTTCACGGAGTCTTCTACCTGTTGGGTCAGCTCGTCGGCCAGATCGGGGCGGGCCAGGGGGCCGTATTGGGTGGCTTCATCCAGCGGGTCGCCGGTCTGGAAGGCCAGCAGGTGCGCTTTCATCTTCGCCACGAACTCCCGGGCTACCCCCTTCTCCACGATGAACCGTTTGGCGGCAATGCAGCTTTGGCCGGCGTTAATCATGCGGGCCTGGGCGGCGGTTTTAGCGGCAAGCTCCACATCGGCGTCGGCCAGCACAATAAAGGCATCGGAGCCGCCCAGCTCCAGCACAGTTTTTTTGATTTCGCGGCCGGCGGTGGCGGCTACCTGGGCCCCAGCCGGCTCCGAGCCGGTTAGTGTTACGGCCTTCACCCGGTCGTCCTCAATCAGCTTGCCTACCAGGTCGGAGCCAATAAGCAGGGTGCGGAAGATGGCAGGCGGAAAGCCAGCTTCGTGGAAAATCTGCTCCAGGGCCAGGGCGCACTGGGGCACGTTGGAAGCGTGCTTGAGCAAACCCACATTGCCGGCCATCAGGGCCGGGGCGGCAAAGCGCACCACCTGCCAGAACGGGAAGTTCCAGGGCATCACGGCCAGCACTACCCCAATGGGCTCGTGCGAGATAAAGCTGTGTTGTGCTTCGGTCTTGATTTCCTCGTCGGCCAGGAATTGTTCGGCATGCTCGGCGTAGTAGTCGCAGGTGAGGGCGCACTTTTGCACTTCGGCGCGGCCATCCACCACAGGCTTGCCCATTTCAAGGGCCATCAGGCGGGCCAACTCGTCCTGCCGCTCACGCAGCAAGTCGGCGGCGCGGTGCATCAGGCGGCTGCGCAGCTCGAAGGGGGTAGTGCGCCACTCGCTGAAAGCCCGGTGGGCCTGGCCCAGAATACGTTCAGTCTTGGTCCAGCTGAAGGCGCGGAAGCGGCGCTCCACCCGGCCGGTGTAAGGGTTAAAGGATTCAATAGCCATCAGGAGAGAAAAGTAGGGTGCGGGGCCCGGAATAAAGCCCCTGCGGAAAGCAAAACAAGCCAACCGGCTTTCGGGTTAAGCTCGTCCGTGGTAACTTCAACCGTAAGGCCACCGTAGCAGTACGGCCCTGGCGTGTACGTTTGCACTATTTGGGTGCCTGCGCGCCGAAGTTTAGGTTTATCCAGTACTTTCGTTTCATCTGCGGGGCATGTGGTGCTACGCCGTCCCGTTTCCTTTAGTTGCTGCCCGTGTCTGTTCCAACTCCAGAGTCAGCCGCCCTCGAAACTGAAGTTCTGCTCGTGCAACGCCTGCGCGACCGGGACGAAGGGGCCATGACCATCTTCTATGACAAATACTCCGCGGCGCTGTACGGGGTAATTCTGCGCATTGTAAAGAAAGAAGAAATTGCTGAGGACGTGCTGCAGGAGGCCATGGTCAAGATCTGGCACTCATTTCCGTCCTACGATGCCGATAAGGGCCGTTTGTTTACGTGGGTGATGAATGTGTGCCGAAATTTAGCCATCGACAAAATCCGGTCCCGGCAGTACCGCGTAGGTAGTCGTACGCAGCCCATCGAAGAAAGTGCAGCGCTGCGCCAGGCCGCCGAACCCGCGTTCCGGCCTGAGCACATTGGCCTGCAGGAAATGACGCGCCAGCTGAATCCGGAGCAGCGGCAAATCGTGGACCTGCTTTATTTCGGCGGATTTACGCAAAGCGAAGTGGCAGAAGAACTCAACCTTCCGCTCGGCACGGTAAAAACCCGCGCCCGGGCGGCCATCAAAGTACTTTCCAAATTGATTCGGTAATTGTGAATATTCAGGAGTATATCGAATCAGGTATCCTGGAGGAGTATGCACTGGGCGTACTCTCCGAGGTCGAGCGCGCCGAAGTGGAGCGCATCGCACGGGAACACCCGGAAGTTGACCGGGAGTTGAAGAATGCTATACAGGCCCTGGATGCCTACGCCGAAGCCCACGCCGTGACGCCGCCCCCCGCCATGCGCGAGCGGGTGCTGCGAGGCTGGCAGCAAGCCATCCGGGAAACCAGCCCGGCCGCCGCGGTAACCGCTAACGGCACGGGCCCGGTGGCCCCCTCCATGGTGGCTTCCTCGGCGGAAGCGGCTGGGGCTACCCCCACCACCGCCCCCGAAGCCGTGGTGCGGCAGATGCCCGCTCCGGAAAGCAACAGCGGCCGCACCCGGTGGCTGATTGCCGCTTCCGTGGCCCTGCTCATGCTCAGCGCCCTGGGCAACTTTATGCTCTATAACCGGCTGAAGGAAACCGAAGCCAACCTGGAAGTAGCCCAAACGGAGCAGTCGCGCTACGCGGCTACCCAGAAAGCGGCCCTTAACGAGCGGGACCAGCAGCTGCGGGTACTGCGCAACGAGGCCTTCCGGGCCGTGGAGCTGAAGGGTACGCCCAAGTCGCCGGATGCCCTGGCCCGCGTGTACTACAACCCGCAGACCAAGGCCGTGTACGTGGATGTCCGGAACCTGCCCGCGCCGCCGGCCGGCAAGCAGTACCAGCTTTGGGCCCTCGACAACGGTAAGCCCGTGGATGCCGGCGTACTGGCCTCCGCTACCGCCGCCGGCGACAGCATCCAGCAGATGAAGGATATTGCCAGCGCCCAGGCCTTTGCCATGACGGTAGAGGACGAAGGCGGGGTAGCCTCACCCACGCTGAGCACCATGACGGTCATCGGCAACCTCTAAGAGGAAGCGGTTTTCTGAAGCGTAAGAAAGGAGCAGGTCGTGCAAGCGGCCTGCTCCTTATCGTATCGGGCAGTTCTGCGTAAAGGGTTTTCGGCTATCTTCCAGTCATTCATAAGTCCTTCTCGTGCACGGAACCATTTTTACGCTTCTTAAGCGCTACGTTCAGACCCAGTATGACCACAGCACCTGGATTCAGCTGTTGGAAAACTCCGGGCTGGCAGCTACTGATTTCGACCACAAGCATGTGTACCCCGATGAGCACATGTACCGGCTGGTAGGCGAGGCCGCGCAGATGACCGGTATTCCGGCCCATGAGCTGCACGAAAAACTGGGCGAATACCTGGTGCCTGACCTGATGTATATGTATAAGAAACTGTTGCAGCCCGAGTGGACTACCCTGGATATGCTGGAGCATACGGAGAACACCATGCACCGGCAGGTGCGCAGTGAGCACACCGAAAACGCGCCCCCGGTTCTGAACGTGACCCGCATTGGCCCCGATGAGTTGTATATTGATTACGTTTCGAAGCGGCGCATGGGCGCGCTGGCGGTGGGTATCGTGCGCGGGGTAGCCGCATACTACGACGAGGCTGAAGTAATTCAGATAGAGCCCACCACCAGCGAAAACGGCGAGGAAGTCCGGATTCGGGTGCGCCGGATGCGCTAAGCTGCCCGGCCGCGTCAGAACAAAACTACGGTTCGGCCCAGGCCGGAACGCTCCCTTTGAATTTTCTACCCTAAATCCTTTCCCCCACCATGAGCACCTACTACAACCCCGCCGACCTGGCTAAATTTGGTAACATCACGGAGTGGCAGTCTGAAATGGGCAACAAGTTTTTTGCCTACTACGCCGAGGTATTCAAGGAAGGCGCCCTGACGGAGCGGGAAAAGGCCCTGATTGCCTTGGCCGTGGCCCACGCCGTGCAATGTCCTTACTGCATTGATGCCTACACCACCGACTCGCTCCAGAAAGGCGCCGACGAAGCTCAGATGATGGAAGCCGTGCACGTAGCCGCCGCCATTAAGGGAGGCGCCGCCCTGGTGCACGGCGTGCAGATGATGAATAAGGCCAAGGAGCTCAGTATGTAAATGCAGCAGAGGGAGGCGCCGCCCCGGCTTCGAACCACTCTCTCAGGTTGAAGGTTAGCGCTACATGATCAAGTCACTTCAGGCCCGGCAGGCCCCACTAGCCGATACCGCTTACCAGCTTACCGTTCTGACCCAGGCGGAGGCCGTGGGGGCCCAGCTGCCCGCGTTTGCGCACCGCCTGCGGGAAAGCGGCCTGCTGCCCCTGCAGCCCACCAAGCTGGGTGTGATGCAGATAAATGTAGGCAAGATGTGCAACCAGGTCTGCAAGCATTGCCACGTAGATGCCGGCCCCGACCGCACCGAAATCATGACCCGGGAAACCATGCAGCTCTGTCTGCAGGCCCTGGCCCAGACCGATATTCCGGTGGTGGACCTCACGGGCGGGGCGCCGGAAATGAATCCGGATTTCCGGTGGCTGGTAGAACAGATTTCGGCTCTGGGCCGCCAGACCATCGTGCGCTGCAACCTCACCATTATCGTGGCTAACCCCAAATACCACGATCTGCCCGAGTTCTTTGCCCGGCATCAGGTGCGGGTGGTGTCGTCGTTGCCGCACTTCTCGGCGGGCCGCACCGATGCCCAGCGCGGCGACGGTGTTTTTGGGCGCTCCATCCGGGCCCTGCAGCTGCTGAACGCGGCGGGCTACGGCGTGGAAGGCTCCGGCCTTACCCTGGATCTGGTGTACAACCCGGCGGGGGCCTTCATGCCCGGCAGCCAGGTAGGGCTGGAGCGGGAGTTCAAGCAGCGGCTGGGGCGGGAGCACGGCATCGTGTTCAACAACCTGCTTACCATTACTAATCTGCCGGTTAGCCGCTTTCTGGAGTACTTGCTGGAAAGCGGCAACTACGAAAGCTACATGCAGAAGCTGGTAGCGGCCTACAATCCTGTGGCGGCGGCCAATGTAATGTGCCGCTCCACTCTCAGCATCGGCTGGGACGGCCAGCTCTACGACTGCGACTTCAACCAGATGCTTGAACTGCCGGTAGCCAGCTCCGTGCGTCACATCCGCGACTTTCACGAGGCCACCCTGGCTGGGCGCGCCATTGTGGTCAATCAGCACTGCTACGGCTGCACCGCCGGGGCAGGCTCCAGCTGCGGCGGGGCCACTACCTAGCCGCTCCGCCCGAACACTGGTTCACCCTAAGGCCTACCCCCATGACCCACTCCCAACCCCAGGCCCGCCCGGAGCCAGATCGGCACCTGCTTATTTTCGCCCGGCGGCCGGAGCTCGGACGCGTGAAAACCCGCCTGGCCGCCGACCTCGGCGACGAGGCCGCCTTGGCGGTGTATCGCCAGCTGCTGGCCCACACGCGGGCCGCGGCTGCTCCACTGGCTGCGCACAAAATTGTGTGGCTGGCTGAGGCCGGCACCGCTGCCGCCAGTCTGCCCGACGAGTGGATCGGCTACGAGCAGCAACCCCAGCCCCCCGGCGACCTGGGTCAGAAAATGCAGGCCGCTTTTGCCCAAAGTTTTGCCTGCGGGGCCCGGGCCGTGGTAATTATCGGTACTGATTGCCCGGGTCTGACCACGGCCCACTTGTCGGACGCTTTCCGGGCCCTGGAAACGCACGATGTGGTAGTGGGCCCCGCCACCGATGGGGGCTACTACCTGCTGGGAATGAAGCAGCTCTGGCCCGATTTATTTGAGCGCAAAGCCTGGAGTACCGCCACCGTGCGGACGGCTACCCTAGCCGATGTGGAGCGGCTGCAACTGAGCCTGCACCTGCTACCCGAGTTGCGCGACGTGGATACGGCCGCCGATCTGCACACCTGGGAAGCTGCGGCCAGGTAAAACATTTGCAGCGGGTTTGCGCGTACTCTAGCGCACCCTTGAGCTTATGTGTACCTGCATGCGTATAGTTGTTTTAGTTGTGAGCGGGGCCGTGCTGAGCGCGGGTGGGCTTGCCTGCTCCTCCGATTCCGGCACCAAATCCGCCCCGGCCGCGCCCACCGTAGCGGCGGCCATCGAAAGTCCCCTGACCCGCCGGGGCGGCCCCCTGCGGCAACAGTGGGCCATGGACCCTCTCTGGGAAGATGGCAAAGCCGAGGTGGCTACGTATGAGGCCGAGCAGATGGTGCAGGGGGAAAGCCGCCGGTTTGAGTACACGTTTATTACGGCGAAAGAGGAATTCAACCAGCAGTACAACGTCAGAACCGACAGCGCCCAGCGCAAGGACATCTTTCCGGTGATGCGCAGCAGCCAGATCGGGAGTATTCCCACCGATACGTACCCGTCTCACTTCCAGACCTGCCTCTTTTTCCGGCGCGACCAACCCGTGCAGCTGCACAAGCTCACGGCCTCTACTCAGGAGTGGGGCGGCATTACCTTCAAGGCCATAACCGACGACGGGATGCAGTATGTGCAGGCCTATAACTCCTACCAAGATGGCCAGGGCACCGGCGAGCGGCAGCTGCGGCGCACCGTGCTCTTCGAGGATGCCCTGCCCTATACCCTGCGCAGCCTGCAGTTTGAGCAGCTACCCCGCTTCCAGACCGATATTTACGAGCTGCAGCAAACCAACCAGGCTACCCCGCCGGTGCTCTACCACGCCCAGGTCCGCACCGAGGACGCCTTCACGGCCGATACCCCGGAGCCCGCCTGGCGCGTGCACGTAGCCCTCACCGGCCAGAAGCAGAACGTGTACTGGTTCAGCAAAGAGTACCCCAATGTGCTGCTGCGCCAAACCACCTGGGATGGCCGTACGCTTCGCCTGAAACAGGTACGCCGTGTACCTCAGTTGCCTGCAGGCAGGACCGGTGGCCTGGCTACAGGAGATGTAAGCAAGTGAACTGTAAACCAGGCAGGTGCACAAGCCCGGTAGGGTAGCAGCAGACCCTATTCCGGGCAGCCGACACCGGCCGCAAAGCCCTGGCCGAAGGCAGTGGCCCTGATTGTCGGCTCAAAATCCCACGCCCCGGTACCGACGAGTATATTTGCCGCCCGGCGCCCAGGGTGGGCGCCGTTCTATGCCATTGTATGGGAGCTTTATTGCTTGATTTGTTACAGCGGGCCCAGCGCAGCCGCCGGGTGGTATCATTACAAACCAGTGGGGGCGCATATCTCGGCTACGTGCTCAGCCAGAACCCCGAGATGATACTCCTGCGCACCATTACGCGGCAGGGGCTGCTGACGGGCGTGCGCACGGTAGAGCTGAGCGCGGTGCTGCAGGCCCATTTCGATGACCGGTATATGCGGCTGATTGAGTTCAAGGAGCACAACCCTGAGGTGGTGTACGCCCTGCCCGCCGCGCCCGAAGGCCTGGAGCAGCAGTACCTGACCGTGTCGGCGCTGCTGCAGCGGGCCCAGGAAGCGCGCCAGCTGATTCAGCTGGAAACCCACTCCGACCACGACCTGTACGGCTTTGTTTCGCGCCTGACCGAAGACGAGCTGATGCTGGAAGTGTACACCCAGTATGGCGAGCCCGACGGCCACTCTGTGCTGGATGTGGACAGCATCCGCAGTGTTATCTGGAGCGACGAAGACACCCGGACCATTGAGCTCCTGCTCCGGCAGCAGAAACCCGAAGGCAAAGGCTAATCGGGCCGGCTGACAGGGGAGGGCCGGGTATGGCGCGTACCGCGCCGGGGTTCAGGCCCTAGCAGGGGGTAGGGCGCCTGACGTGCGGCCAGCCTGGTGTTAGTGGTGGTGATGGTGGTGCGGGTCGTGGGGCTTGCCGAACAGGTTGAGCACAGAACCAAAGATGTAGAGCCCCAGCCAGCAGAGGTAAAGCCAGTTGTAGCCCTCGGGCTGGGCGTTGCCGAGCCCCCGGATAATGAGCTGGGCCGCGCCGCTCATGATGGCTCCTACCACAGCAATGTACTGAAAGCTGTTGAGGGCGCTGGGCCGATAGAGTTTGGAGAAATCCATAGAGAAAAGGAAAACGAAACTTTTCTACGACAAACCCACTCAGAAAGTCGCAGTTCACTTAGGGAAGAAAGGCAGGCGGCGGCACCAGTGCGTATGCGTAGCCGGCAGCCACTGGCCGCCTGCGGCGCCTGCTGGAGCAAAGCTACGCCGCCCGGCCAAAAGTCGGGGCCAGGCGGCTGGCCAGGCTGGGCTGCCTAACCCAGACCGGTGCCATCCGTACAGGTTATGAAAGCATTTTCCACCTAAGCTACTCCACCGATGATAACGCCCCAGAACGAAGTAAACAACGATAACGAAAATCAGAACCTCTCCGAAAATACCGAGCACGCCGCGCCCTACAGCGAGCAGCAGGAAAAAGAGAAGGAGTGGAAAAAAATGATGAGCAATGGCAAGGAGGGCAACGACCCTACTGCCTATCGTAACCAGGGCGCCGGCGGCTACACACAGCGCTCCGACCAGAAAGACCAGCTCGAGAACCTGCACATCGGGGGGGCTGAAGGTGTACCCCAGGGCGGCAATGAGCACAACGACGCCGGTGAGCACGCCAGCGGCCCCGGCTTCGAGTCGGAGGGTAGCTACGAGCTGGACTACCAGCTGCGTACCCAGGACCAGAAGCTGGACGAAAAAGGTACCAGCGGCCCCTCGAAGCCAGTAGAAGACTAGCCTTGCTACCCCAGCAAGCTTCAACCCGACCGACCTGCTTCCGTTTTGGAAGCAGGTCGGTCTTTTTATTGGTAGATATTTCAGGAATTACCGACAAAGTTTGCCAAGACTGCCAGTGAAAGGAGGGAAATGGTATAAATGCAAAAATTAGGTTTGCCGCCTGCTTTGCTGCTACCTTTAGGATTCGGGTAAAACCGGCTTGCTGACCCGCAGCAGGGCGGTTTGCTTTTTGTCTTCGCCGCGCACTACCATTCCCACACCTTTTTCACATCAATTTATTTATGAATGCCAAAACAACTACCCCTTTAGAAGACGAAGAAACCACTGGCACGCTGCCCCCGGAAGAGGAGTTATCCTCAGGTAATGGCCGGCTAGCTATTATTGTGGCCCTGCTGGTGGGAGTAGTTGTGCTGGGCTACGTGCTGCTGCCCAGCCAAACCACGCGCCGCATTGCCAATGCCATGCCCGTTATGGAGCTGGGTGAAGCCAGCGTAACCGGCCACCGGATTTCCGAGTCGGCCAAAGCGGAAGCCCCGGGAGAGGATGCTACTGCTGCCGCCCCGGCCCCCACCAATCAGGGAACAAACCGTGCCGCTACTGCCGCGTCGGTGGCGGGCAAACCGGAGGTAGCACCGGCCACCCCGGCTCCCGAGCCTGTAGCCATTGAGCCCGTACCCGCGGCCGCACCAGCCGCCGAGGCTGCTCCCGCGACAGTAGCCATTTCGGGCCGCATTCTGGATGAAGATGGCTACCCCCTGGCAGGAGCCACCGTGATGCTCAAAGGCTCGCGCAAGGCCACCGGCACCGATGCCAACGGCAACTACACGCTGGAAGTACCGGCCGGCGACAATACGCTGGTGTACGGCTACGGCGGCTACGAGGACCAGGAGGTGCACACCCGCAACAACCAGGCGCAGAACGTAACCCTGGTACCCCGCGAAAACGCCCCGCGCCGCCGTCGGCGCTAGAGTGCCCCAGGCCGGCCAGCCCAGGTCGTGCCGCACAACAAAAAGCCCCGCCGGATGTCCGGCGGGGCTTTTTGTTTTCAATGCTGATAGTCAGAGTAATACCCGCTATTGCTCCTCGGTAGTGCCCGCGAAACGCTTGCCGAACAGGAAGTACACCGGGATGCCCAGGGCCACCAGCAGCAGGCCCCGCTGCGCGAACTTGGAGTTTTCGGGGTCAGTGAGCAGGATAAAGCAGAAGGCTGAAGCCAGCACCACGTACAGCAGCGGCACCACCGGGTAGCCGAAAGCGCGGTAGGGGCGGGGTGCCTCGGGGCGGGTGCGGCGCAAAACGAAAATGCCGATGATGGTGATGACGTAGAACAGAATCACGGAGAACATGACGTAGTTGAGCAGCTCGCCGTAAGACCCCGACAAACACAGCCCGCAGGCCCAGGCGCACTGCGCCCATAAGGCCACACTGGGCACACCGGCCTTGTTGAGCCGGCCCATGCCCGGGAAAAATACTCCGTCGCGGGCCATGGCGTAGTAAGCCCGCGCCCCCGACATGAGGATGCTGTTATCGGCGCTGAACGTGCTGATCATGATGAGCACGGCCATTACGTAGGCCCCGGGCGCGCCCAGAATGCTTTCGGCGGCGGCCGTGCCTACCCGCTCATTGGTGGCGTACATGATGCCGCGGCCCAGTACATCGGTGGCGTTTGGGTCGCCGTGCAGGGGTAGCACCAGCAGGTACACCACGTTAATCAGAATGTAGAGCGCCGTAACAATAGCCGTACCTAGCGCCATGCTCATGACAATAGTGCGCTCGGGCCGCACAATCTCGTCGCCCGAGAAGCCGATGTTGTTCCAGGAGTCGGAGCTGAACAGGGAGCCCGTCATGGCCAGGCCAATGGCCGTAACCAGGGCGCTGGTCGTCAGGGGGCTACCCTGGCCCAGCTTGTCGAAGCTCATGGCCTGCCACATGTTCTGAAAGTTCTGGCTGACGGCCGTGTCGTTCATGCCGAAGGTGATGCCGCAGAGAATCAGCAAGGCTAAGGCAACCAGTTTGGTGCTCCCGAACACGTTGGCAATGAGCTTGCCCGAGCGCACCCCGCGGGAGTTGATGAACGTCAGGAAGATTAGCAGGCCGATAGCCAGCAGCTGCACCGTTGTGAATTTGTACTCGCCGCCATCAATGAGCACGTTCTCCTCCGAGAACCACGGAATAAGCACCCCGGTGAAGCGGGCGAAGGCAACGGCCACGGCGGCAATAACCCCGGTCTGAATCACCAGAAACAGCGTCCAGCCATACAGGAAGGCCACCAGCTTGTTGTAGGCCTCGCGCAGGTACACGTACTGGCCCCCTACCTTCGGAAACATCGAGGACAGCTCGCCGTAGCTCACGGCCCCGGCCAGGGTAATAACGCCCGTCAGGAGCCACACCACCAGCAGCCAGCCCGTAGAGCCTACTTTCCGGGCAATGTCAGTAGATACGATGAAGATGCCGGAGCCAATCATGCTGCCGGTTACAATCATGACGGCGTCGAACAGCGTAATGGCCCGCTGAAAATGGCCTGGTTTTTCAGACATAGAGGGAAGGTAGAGAGTGTTTCAGGCCGGAAGATAGAAAACTGGCTTCCAAACCCGTCCTTCTCCCGTAAAGGGTAGGGCCGGTGCTGCCATCCTAATCCCTATTTTTGCCGGCCCACCTCCCTGGGTTTCCCGCATGTCGCAACGAGTACTGGTATTTTTAACGGGTCTGCTGCTGCTTACAGCGCTGGGCTCCTATGTGTACTACCGCCGCACCGTGGCGCGCGTGCCCGTGGACCCCTGGGCCCTGGTACCCGACGACGCCGTGCTGGTAACCGTCACACGGGACCACGCTACGCTGGTGCGCCACCTCAAGGAAACCCAGCTCTGGGACAACCTGATGGCCGTGCGCTACTTCCAGCAGCTGGAAGAAAACCTGGCCGTGGCCGATAGTCTGACCGGCGGACGCCAGGTAGTGCTGCGGTTTCTGGGGCGCAAGCGCGTTCTTACCTCCCTGCACGTGACGGGTCCGGGCCGCTTTGATGTGCTGTTTCAGGTGCCCATCAGCAGCGTGCGGGAGTACCGGCAGGTGCGTGGGCTGATTGAGGGCCTGGGCCGCGACGCCCGCTTTCAGGTAACCACCCGCGAGTACCAGGATCAGCAGCTAACCGAAATCAGGCCCCAAGGCCACGAGGAAGGGGTTACCCTGCTTAATTACCGAAACCATCTGCTCATTAGTGCCAGCCCGGCGCTGGTGGAGGCCGTAGCCCGGCGCCTCGACAATCTGAGTGCGCCCACCGTAGCCGCCGAGTTTCAGAGCACCGACTACTTCCGGCTGCGCGGGGTAGATGCCACCCTGCTCCTGAACCAGCGGCGGCTGCCCCAGCTGCTGAGTGTGTTTTTTCGCCAGGAGTTGAGTCCCGAAATAGCCGCCGTAGCCAGTCTGGCCCGCAACGAAATGACGCAGATGCAGCTGGCGGGCAACAAGGTGGTATTCAATGGCTTTGCCAACCCCGAAACCGCCCACGATGCCCTGCACCAGCGCCTGGTGGGGCAGCCGGCCCAGCGCCTGCGCATGGCCGAGGTGCTGCCCTTGCGCGCGGCCCTGGTGGTGCACCTCGGGCTGGGGCCGGTGGCCGCCCTGCGCGGCCCGCTTCCGCCCCAGCAAGCCTTTCCCGACTCGGCCGTTACCCGCGTGCAGCCCCTGCTGGACAGCCTCACCGCCGAGCTGAGCCAGGAAGTTGCCTTGTGCTACCTGGCTACCCCCTCGGCTAGGGCCCGGCCGGGTAAGCTGGCCCTGGCCTACACGGCCAACCCCGTTAAAGTAGCTAACCTGCTGGGGCAGCTGCGGCGGGCGGTGGGCGCTACCCCTGCTTTCGGGCGGGTAGGGCCCTATCAACTGTACCAAACTGGCGTGCCCCAACTACCGCAGCGGCTGCTGGGGTCGTTGTTTCAGGGCTTCGAGCAGCCCGTGGTAGCGCAGGTAGGCAACTACGTGGCCTTCGGCGACACGGAGCCCGCCCTGCACCAGTGGCTGACCGATGTGGCCGCCGGGGAAGTGTGGAGCCGCTCGCCCACGCAGGTAGCATTTCTGCAGGAAACCCAGCCGATGGCCCGCCTGAGCGTGCTGCTGGATACCCGCAACTGCTGGAACCTGCTGCTGCGCGGGCTGCAGGAAGAGCGGCGGGCCGGCCTGCTGCGCAACGAAACCTTGTTTAAGCGCTTTCCCCAGATTGCCCTGCAATGGGTGCCGGCCGCCAATGAGCAGGAGGCCGGGGCGCAGTATTTCACGCAGTTTGTGCTCCGACACCCGGTAGCAGGTCCCGCCACAGCCCGGCCGCAAAACCCCGATGGTACCGGCAGCGTCCTGGATTTCAAGCTGCCCCTGAGCAGCTCTCCGGAGCTGCTGGCTGTGGCCGGAGCCCGCCTGCCCGGGGTGCTGGTGCAGGACACGGCCCGGATGCTGCACTACGTCACGCCCGATAACGTGGTGGCTTGGTCCGATTCTTTGTCGGGGCCGGTGGTGGGGGCACCGTACCGGCTGCCGGGCGGGGCGGGGCTGCTGCTGGCTACCCCCGGCCAGGTGTATCAATACAACTACCAGGGGCAGCTTCAGCCCAACTTCCCCCTCAACCTCCCCGATACCGTGCGGGCTACCTCCCTGACAGTGTCGCCGCCTGGGGGCGGCGCGGCGGCGCGTCTGCTGGTGGCCGGGGGCAGTGGCAACCTGTTTTTGTATGATACCCAGGGGCATACTTTCCCGGGCTGGCAGCCCAAGCAGCTGGAGTTCCGACTGGTGGGGCCGCCCCAGTACCTGGTGGTGAATGGCCGCGACGTGGTGGTGGTACTCCTGGAAAACGGCTACGTCTATGCCTTCGATCAGGCGGGCGGCACGTACCCCGGCTTTCCTATTAGCGTGGGTGCGCGGCTGGGCAGCGGCGTACTCGTGGAGGCCGGCTCGACCCTGCGCCGGGCCCGCCTCACGGTGGTCAGCCAGCGGGGCGAGCGGGTGAGCTTTAACCTGAGTGGGGAGGTAGTAAGCCGCGGCCGGGTAGCCACCTGGAGCCGCACCTCCCAGTTCCGGCTCATCCCCGATCAGGCCCAACGCACCAGTGTGATTGCGCGCGAAGATGGGGGCCAGCTCACGCTGTTCACGCTCAGCGGCCAGCAGCTCCTGAGCCAGCGCTTTGTTACATCGGCCCCGCGCTCGGTGCAGTATTTCAACTTTGGGCCGGGCCGACAGGTGTACGCCCTCACCGAAACCGGGCCGGGCAAAACCTACCTCTACGACGCCCGCGCCCGCCTCATTGGGGGGCAGCCCTTTGACAGCAGCACCCCGCAGGTTGCCCTGGCCTACGATGCCTCTACCGGCCTGTACCACCTGTACCGGGTGGTAGGCAAAGAGCTCCGCCGCACCGACATTCGGCTGGCGCAGTGAGGTGATGGAGTGATGAGGTTATGAGGTAAATGGTGACAGGTGAGAGGTGAGGAGGAGAAGAGGAAAGCCGGCGGCCAGAAGTCTGGCGCCAGTTTACTTAGCCCTTTACCTTCTCACCTTTTACCTGTTACTATTTACCCCATCACTTCATCACCGCCTCGAAAGCCAGCCCTTGCGGTAGAAGAAAGTGAGCTGGCCAATTACCACTACCAGCATAAAGCTCAGGACGCCCACGTAGCCCCAGGGGCTGTACAGCTCGGGCATGTTGAGGTAGTTGATGCGGCCATTGGGGCCTTCGCGCTGAAAGTTCATGCCGTACAGCCCCACCACGAAGCTCAGTGGGATAAAAATGCTGCTGATGATGGTCAGCACCTTCATGACCTCGTTGGCCCGGTTGCTCTGGTCCGACATGTACAAATCAATCAGGCTGCTGACGGTTTCGCGGTAGCTTTCGGCCAGGTCCAGGGCCTGAATAGCGTGGTCGTAACAGTCGCGGAAGAAGACCTTTATTTCCTCCGGAATTTCCTCGTCGGGCAGGCGCAGGATTTCCGCAATCTTGTCGCGCTCCGGATACACCAGGCGGCGGAAACGCACGATGTCCTTCTTGATGTGCAGAATGCGGTTGAGCACGCGCCTATCGGAGCGGCCCTGAAAAATACGTTCCTCCAGCACTTCCAGGTAGTCGCCGATGGCGGCCATAGTGGGGTAGTAATGGTCCAGCACCACGTCGGTGAGGGCGTAGGCCAGGTACAGGGAAGAGCGGCGCCGGATGGAGCTGCGCATAGAGCGCAGGCGCTGACGCACGGCATCCAGGCAGTCCTCGTAGTCGTCCTGAAACGTGAGCACGTAGTTCGGACCCGTGAAAATGGAGAGTTGGTCGTCGTTGATATCGAGCAGGCGAGTAAACTCCGTCATGCGCGAAACCATAAACAGCCCTTCCTCGCTTTCCTCCACTTTGGCCCGCTGGTAGTCGCCCAGCACGTCCTCCATCTGCAGGGGGTGAATGCGGAAATCGTCCTGCAGGCGCTGCATCAGGGCCAGGTTATTGTAGCCGCGCACGTCAATCCAGTGGCGCAGCTCGGGGTGGGCCCGAAAGTAAACCAGCAGCTCATCGTAGTGCTGATATTCCCGCTCTACCACGTGCTCATTGCCGTAGGAAACCAGAAATAAGCGGGGCGGCAGGGCATCGGGCCGGATGACGAGCGTGCCCGGGCGCTGGCCTACCTGCTGCTCCCGCGCCTGTCGGGTGGCGTTGTGGTCGGCTACCCCGCGGGCTGGTATCTGGTCGTCATCGTCTTCGGGAACAGGAGCCGGGGGCGGGGTCAGGGGGAGGGGAGTAGAGTCAGGAGCGGACATCATCAGGGAAAGCAGAAGCCAATACTGGGAGCAGTTTACGGGATTCGCGCGAAAACTGTCCAGCGCTGCTCCTGTTAGACCCGGCACGATGGGCTACTGCCTGCTAGGCACCCAGGTTAGCCGGTGCGGCCACATTCCGGGCAAAATCCTTGTACTTTCGCCCGCTGACTTGTCCTTATCCGTACCGCCTTGTCGTTGTCTGCCACCGCATCCGTTCTTCTGGGCCCCTTGCCGCTGCCCACCGGGCGCCTGGTAGTACGGCTGCAGCCGGGGAGAGTGGCCGCGCCGGTCCGTCCTACGGCTTACCAGCCCTGGCTCTACCTTACGCCGCCCCACCTGGCTTTGCAGCAGAGCCCCCACGAGCCCCTGCACTTCTTTCTGGAAGATGAGGCCGCCGGCCAGACCGTGGCGCAGCTCTCGGTGTTTGAAACCGAGGACGGGCAGGCCGCCCGCAGCCCCTGGCAGGCCCCGTTTGGCGCGGTGCAGGCCTCTGATTACTTATCGGAGGCAGCCCTGATGGCTTTTCTGGAGGTAGTGCATCGGCACCTGATTCAACGCGGCATCAGGCAGCTGACTTTGCGTCCGCACGCTTTTGCCTACCACCCCCACTTCAGCGCCCGGCTTACCCAGGTGCTGACCCGGCTGGGCTACGAGGTAAGGCTGGCCGAGCTGAACATGCACCTGCCGCTGGCGCAAAGCTACATGGCCGGCCTGCACCCCTCGGAGCGCCGCCGGCTGAAAAAATGCGAGCGGCACGGGCTGCGCTTCGAGCAGGAGCCCCCGCTGCTGCTGCCCTTGGCCTACGATTTTCTGCGCCGGTGCCGCGAGGAAAAAGGCCAGACCCTCTCCATGCCCCTGGAGCGGCTGCAGGAGTTGTTTCGGCAGTTTCCGCGGCAGCATTTTCTGTACTCCGTGCGCGATGCCCAGGGCCAGTGGGCTGCCCTGACGGTGGTTATCCAAGTCAGCGACGACGTGCTGTACAACTTTTACCCGGCTAGTCCGCTGGCTTACAATACCCTGAGCCCTATGGTGCTGCTCAACGCCGGGCTGCACGCCTTCGGGCAGGCCAGCGGCATGCGCCTACTGGACTTGGGCACCTCCACCTTACCCACTGGCCTCAACCACTCGCTGCTGCAGTTTAAGCGCCACTTGGGCGGAGTTCCCAGCCTCAAGCTCACCTTCACCAAAACCTTATAGGGCCCGGGCGGCCCGGCTCTCTGGGTTGGCGGCCGGCCTTATCTTCTAACCTTGCGGGCTATGCTGCCTACCCCCGATTCTGCTCCAGATTCCCGGCCCGAGCCCCGCGCGGCCGTGCTGGGCCGCTTTCTGCGCGGCTCGCTCGGCTCGGGGGTGGCGGTGGGGGCCCGCACGGCCGGGGCGCTGGTGCTGGGTAAGCTGCTGGCCGTGTACGGCGGCCCCGGCGGCCTCACGCTGCTGTCCCACTTCCAGAACCTGATGGCGCTGTTTACCACCCTGCCCAACGATGGGGTGCACGTGGGGCTAGTCAAATACCTGGCTCCGCTGCGGGCCGGCTCGGGCCGCTACCGGGCCTGGCTGGGCGCCGGCGTGCTGCTGAACCTGGCCGCGCTGGGCGTGGCGGCTCTGGCCCTGCTGCTGGTGCCGGGCCCACTGGTGAGCGTATTCGGGCGGGGGCCGGGCTGGGTAGGGGGCCTGCTGGTGGGGCTGGGGCTGCTGACGGGGCACGCCCTGGTGGTGTCGGTGCTGCTGGCGGCGGGGCGGCTGCGGGCCTACGTGGGCCTGACGGTGCTGCTGAGCCTGCTGGGGCCGGTGGCCGTGGGACTCACGCTGCTGGCGGGCGGTACCGTAAGTACGGCGCTACTGGCTTACCTGCTGGCCCAGGGCGCTACGCAGGGCCCGGCCCTGGTGATAGCCCGCCGTGCTGGCCTCCTGCCGGCGCTGCGGGGGCCGGTAAGCCAGGCCAGCCTGCGGGCGCTGGGCCGCTTTCTGTTGATGGCCCTGAGTGTGCTGCTCTTCAGCAAAGCCGTGGATTTCAGCTTGCGGGAGGTGCTGATCTGGCGCTTCGGGCTGGGACCTACCGACCTCTGGCAGGCTGTAGCTAAGCTCTCCGATAATTATACCATGGTGTTTTCGGCAGTGATGAGCAGCGTGTACTACCCCCGGCTGGCCGCCCTGAGCAGCCACCCGAAGCAGCGGGCGCAGCTGGTACGCGCGGTGCTGGCCCTGCTGGCTCCCGGGCTGGCGTTGGGCCTGGGGCTGCTGTGGCTGCTACGCGACCTGCTGCTGCCCCTGCTCTTCGAGCAGCGCTTCGCGCAGGCTACGTTTCTGCTGGCCCCGCAGCTGGCCGCCGACTGGCTGAAGTTTCTGACCTGGGTGCTGCTGTTTCTGCTCACGGCCCAGGCCAGGGTAGGGCGCTACGTGGCCGTGCAGGCGGCCTCGGCGGCGCTGCTGGCCCTCCTGCTGGCGCTGCTGCTGCCGCGCTACGGGCTGCTGGGTGCCCCGCTGGCGCAGGCCGCCCGCTACGGTCTGCTGCTGGGGTGGTGCCTCTGGTATTTCCGGCGGCAGGTAGGTTGGGCCTGAGAATAGCCTGGCCGGGGCTCCCTGGCAGTAGCCGCCCCGAAACTGACGTAACTTGCCGCCCCTATGCCTGCTGCTGCCCACATGCCTCTCGTGTCTATTGTGGCGCTGTGCCACAACCACGCTCCGTTTCTGGAAACGGCCCTCAATTCTATTCTGGCCCAGACCTACGCCAACCTGGAAGTTATTCTGGTAGATGATGCCAGCACGGACGGGAGCCCGGCAGTTCTGCAGCGCTACGCCGCGGCCCACCCGCACTGGCAGCTGCTGTTGCTGCCCGAAAACGTGGGCAACTGCCAGGCTTTTAACCAGGGCTTCCGCCGGTCGAAGGGGGAGTTTGTCATCGATTTTGCTACTGATGATGTGCTGCTGCCCGAGCGTATTAGCAAGCAAGTCAGGCAGTTTGAGCAGGTAGGGTCCCGCTGCGGCATGGTATATTCTGATGCCGAGCTGATTGACGAAGCCGGCCGGCACGTGCGCTACCACTTCCGCCCCGATGCGCAAGGCCAGCTGCAGCCCCGGCCGGCTTCCGGGCTGGTTTTCGCCGATGTGCTGGCCCGTTATTTCATCAGCACCCCTACCATGACCATGCGGCGGGAAACCCTGGAAGAGCTGGGCGGCTACGACGAAACCCTGGCCTATGAGGACTTCGACTTCTGGGTGCGGGCCAGCCGTAACTGGGAGTTTCATTTGCTGCCGGAGGTTACCACCCAGAAGCGCCTGCACCCGCAGTCTATGTCGCGCAAGGGCTACCGTCCCCACGACCCCTACCTGGCCTCTACTATTCAGGTGTGCCGCAAGGCTCTGGCTTTGTGCCGCACCGGGGCCGAGCGGGCCGCCCTGGCCACCCGGGTGCGCTGGGAGCTGCGCCAGGCCGTGCGCCACCGCAACCGCCCCGAAGCCCTCAGCCTCTACCAACTGCTGCGCGAGCTGGACGCCGTGCGCCCCCTCGACTGGCTGCTGCAACTGACCTGCTAGCGGCCTTCTACCTCGAAAAGCGAAACCGGCCCGTCCTGAGCCACCAGTCGGCGCCGTGGGTACCAAATCAGCACCGAGTCGGGGGAGTAGCGGATCAGCTTGCGGGTCAGCTCGTCGTTGGAGAGGGTAGCGCGGTTGAGCAGCAACCAGGCCCGCTGGCCAGGGCGCAGCCGCACCGAGTCGCGGGCCCAGTAGCGGCGGTACTGCAGCCCCTGAGGCACCCGGAAGCCGTAGTAGAAGTCGTAGTTGCCAATCAGGTAGTCATCGACGAAAACGACGCCCTGGGCCGGCCGCTGCAGGTGCTGCCAGATGATGCGGTCTTGCGCGAAATGCCCCGAAACCGAAGGTTTGCCCATAAAGTAAAGCGGCCGGATAGCCAGCACCCCCGCCAGCACCAGCACCGTAGCGGCGGCCAGGCCGGGAGTAGCGCGCCGAATGGCGGCCGGCCAGAACGGGCGGGCGGCCAGCAGCCCAATCAGCACGAAATACAGCCCAGGCAGCGCATATACCACAGCTACGGCACTGCGCAGCCAGGCCGCCATCAGCAGCAAGGCCAGGCCCGCCACCAGCGCCCGCCCACCGGCCTGCTGCACCACCCGGCGCAGCCCGAACCCGGCGGCCAGGGCCAGCGGAGGCAGTAGGGGCGTAGTCATGCGGGGCACCAGCGTGATGGGGTTATACTGGCTCAGGGAAGTGCTGCCAACCCAGTACAGCACCAGCGTCACCAGCCCCAGCAGCAGCCAGAACCGGCGGTCAGAGCTGCCATGCGGAGTGCTGGCCGCCGCTGCCGGACCGGCAGGCATCGGGGCCGTAGGGCCGCCGAAGGCAGCGGCGGCCAGCGTCAGCATCAGCCCCAGCCCTGTCCCGACAAAAAACAGCAGTGGCTGCCCGGTCAGGCGGGAGAACAGGGCCGCCCGGTTGCCGGCCAGGTAGTTACCCTCCTTCAGAAACTCGTTGGTGCGCTCAATCAGGTGCAGGCGGTAGAGGGTATCGTGGGTATAGTGCTGGTAGAAAGCCAGGTAGGCGCCCAGCAACACCGCGCCCGTAGCCAGGGCCGCCCCCCAGAAGCACCCGTGTCGGCGCTGCCAGAGGTCAACTCCCAGCACGCCCAGGTAGAAAGGCAGGTAATACACAATGGTTTCCTTGCTCAGCAGGGCCGCAAACGACAATCCGGCAAAAGCCGCGCCCCACCAGCCCGCCCTGCGGTGCGGCTCCCGGCCCCGCAGCAAGGTGGCGGCCCCGGCCAGGCACCAGAACATCAGGATGTTATCGGGGTAGAGGTAGTTGGTAAGGTTGAGGGTGAAGTAGTGCAGCCCCAGCAGCAGCATGGCCCCGGCCGCTACCACCGGCTCCCGCCGCCGGTACAGCCGCCAGATCAGCACGGCGCAGCCCAGCGTAGCCAGCAGCGGCCACAGGGTGGTGCTGATGATGTTGATGCCAAACAGGGCGTAGCAGGCCGCCACCGGCCCAAAAATGAGGGGCCGCTCCTTCAGCGGGTCGTGTAGCAGGCCCAGCGGATCGGGCTCCACTCGAAACGTGCCGCTCAGCAGCTGCTGGGCGTAGCGAGAGTAGAAATAGTCGTCGAGGGCGTACAGCCCTTCGTGTGTCAGCAGGAAGTAAGCCACCGTCAGGACCACTACCAGCAGCAGCGTCCAGTCGGGCAAACGGGAGGTCAAACGGTTCACGCTGGCAAGGTAGGGGTGAGATGGTGAAATTGTGAGGTTGAAGTTCTGGGGCTCGGTTGACGCTTCCGCGCCAGTTGCGGCAGCTGAACAGTTTCTGCCTACCCCCTGAAATACGCTGAACCTCGGCCGGGTGGGCGTCAGCAACGTCAACCGGCCCGATGACGGAGCCGGCGCACCGGCTGACTGGGACGCGAGTCCTCAGAACGTCAAACTCACCACCCCACAATTTCACCATCTCACCCCTACCTTGCGGGTCATGATGCTTCGTCGGTTTTGTTTGGTGGGGTTGCCCTTGCTGTTGCTACTCCTGAGTGGGGTAGGGCTGGGCTGCTATTTCGAAACCAACGACGACCTGACAATTATTGAGCTGCTGCGCGGCACCACGGCCGCCGCCCCGGTCACGGATCTGCACCTATATTTCCACGGCTACGCTGCCTTGTGGAGCCAGCTGTACACGGCGTATCCGCTAGTGCCGTGGTATGCCCTAACGCTATATGGTCTGCTGTACCTGGCTACGGTACTGGTGTTTGCGGTGCTCTGGCGGCTGTTGCGGCCGAAGCTGGGGGTAGGGGCGCTGGTGCTGCTTCTGGTGCTGTTTTGGGGGGTAGCGTGGCTGGAACACGGTTTCTGGTTTAACTACGCCAGGGTGCCGGTGCTGCTGGCCGGGGCCGGGCTGTTGTTTGCTGCCCAGCGCGCTTCGGTCCGGTGGGCCCTGCTGGTGGGGGTAGGCATGTTTGGGCTGGCCTGGCTGATTCGGCCGAGCGTGGCGCTGCTGGGCGCCCTGGCCGCCGCACCCGGCGTGTGGTGGCTGGCCGGCCGAAAAGGGCTGCCGCTGCTGGCAGGGGTAGGAGCGTGGGCGGCGGCCGGGGCGCTGCTGCTGAACCTGACCTGGAGCCCGGAGGCCGCCACCTTCCGCCGCCTCGATGTGCTCAAGTCTAACATCAATGACTTCCAGCTCACGGCCCCACCTACACAGCCGCTAACTGCGCGGGATAGTCTGGGTCTGGCCGCTGCCCGCCACTGGATGTTTTCCGACTCCACACTGGTGAACGAGGCGTTTTTCCGGCGGGCCGCCCCTTTCAACCCCGCGTACTTTCTGCTGCACACGGCTCCCGCCAAGCTGGCGGCTCTGCCGGCCCAGCTAGCCCGCGACTATTTTCCGCTGCTGCTGCTGCTGGGGGTTACCGCCTTGTTGGGGGGTAGGCCGTCCGGCTCGCGGCGGGGCTTCTGGCTGGTGCAGCTGGCATACACGGGCCTCTTGCTGGGCCTGGGCACTCTGCTGAAGCTGCCGCCCCGGCTGGCCCTCCCTCTGCTCGACTTCTGGGTCCTGAGCAATCTGGTATTTCTTTTTCGGCGCCCAGGCCCGGCTGCTGACCGTCGCGCCGGGCATCTGGTGCTGCTGGTGCTGCTTGGGGTGGCCCTGCCTTATGGCTACAAAGTGTATCACCGCAGCCAGGTGCTGGCCCGGGAGCGGCAGCAAAACCAGGCAGAGCGCCGCCGACAGCTGCGCCTGGCTCACCCGGCGCGTATCATAGTCGCTGATGCCCTCGTGACTACCTACAAGTCGGAGGCGCCTTTTGCGGAAGGCAACCTGTTGGGGCGTAACCAGCCGGCCGGGCAGGTTGATGTGGCCGGCTGGCAAACCCTGCACCCTGCTCAGGCGAGACTCCGGCAGCAACTCACCGGCACCCGCTACTTCCCGGATGCTCTGCGGCACCTGGGCGCGCGGTCCGACGTGGCCTGGGTCCTGACACCCGAGGGGGCCGCCATTATTAATCAGCAACTGCGCCTGGCGCAACGCGCCACGCCTGCCGCTTCTCTGCTGGAGTCAGTGCGCCCCAGTTCAGCCCGGCCTGAAACGGCTCAGCTTTACCGGATGCGTGTAAAATTCCCGCAATAGGGCCCGGAAGCCAAAATTTTGTAGTCCCGCATGGACTTATTCGGTTAGTGACGGGGTAGGAAGAATATACCTTTGGTTTCGAATACTTCTCCCTTTGCCACCCATTGCCATGATTACTGCCTCCGTTACTTCCCGCTCGGAAGTGCTCCAGCACCTTGAATCCTTCGTGAAAGAGAACATGGCTTCGTTCTTGAAAAGCGTGGAAAGCAGCTGGCAGCCCTCCGATTTCCTGCCCGATTCCCGCCTCGATAATTTCTTTGATGAAGTAAAGCTGCTGCGCGAGCGGGCCAAGGAACTCAGCTACGATTTGCTGGCCGTGCTTATCGGCGACACCATTACCGAGGAAGCCCTGCCTAACTACGAGGCTTGGTTTCACGAGCTCGACGACCTGAACCGGGACCCCAACAACGGATGGGCCCAGTGGATCCGGGGCTGGACGGCCGAGGAAAACCGCCACGGCGACCTGCTCAACCGCTACCTCTACCTCTGCGGCCGCGTGAACATGCGCGAGTTTGAGGTCAGCACCCAGTACCTCATTGCCGACGGCTTCGACCTGGGCACCGCCCACGACCCTTACCGGGCTTTCGTGTACACCAGCTACCAGGAAACCGCCACCAATATCTCGCACCGCCGCGTAGGGCAGCTGGCCCGCAAAGCCGGTGACGACCAGCTTTCTAAGCTTTGCGGCATGATTGCCGGCGACGAAACCCGCCACGCCCGCGTCTATAAAACCTTCGTGGAGAAGATCTTCGAGGTCGATCCTTCGGAAATGATGCTGGCCTTCGAGGACATGATGCGCAAGAAGATTGTGATGCCTGCTCACTACATGCGCGAAATGGGCGTAGAAATGGGCAAAACCTTCGGCCATTTCACCGATGCCGCCCAGCGCCTGGGTGTGTACACGAGCCAGGACTACACCGACATTCTGGAAACCCTGATCAAGGACTGGAAAATCGACCAGATTACCGGCCTCAACGGCGCCGCCGAAAAAGGCCGCGAGTACATCATGGCCCTGCCTAACCGCCTGCGCCGCGTAGCGGAACGTATGCCCGTTCCGAAGCTGGAGTACAAGTTCAAATGGATTGAGTAGAAGCCCTGCCAGCCATAAAAAAGCCCCCGCAACCTGGTTGCGGGGGCTTTTTTAGTATCGGGGAAAGCCAGAGGCTAGGGGCGGGCGTCCATAGACTGGCCCATCACCAGCTTACCCGAGTTATCGAGGGTGTACTCTACGGTGCGGGTGCTGGCCGTGGGGGTAGTGCTACCAGCGGTAGTAGCCCCGCCGGTGGTGGCGCTGGCCGTTGCCGTGGTTACCGGGAACGTACGTACCAGCTTGTTGCCGCTGATCTGGTAGGTGTCCTGGCCGGTGTAGCCACTACCGGCCGTGCCGCCGGGGGTGCCGGGAGCCGTAATGGGGGTGTAGCCCCGCTCACCAAACTCAAAAGCATACAGGCCGCCGTTGGCGCGCTTGTTATCGGTCATGATGTAGAGCTCAGGCTTGCCGTTGCCGTTCAGGTCGCCGGAAGCCACGTTGGTCACGGCGCCGTTTACTTCCAGGCGCAGCGGGTCAATGGTCTGGGCGGTGCCGCGGTACGAGCGGATGCTAATCACGCGCGGCTCCTGGGAGCCGTAGGTTTTCACGGCGAAGCGGTAGTCGCCCTGGGTTATCTCCCGGTTGAAGCTGACATCCGTTTCATCAACGGTGGGGGAAGCCGGAACCGAGTCAGCGGAAGATTCGCTGGCTATCTGGCGGGTTGAGTCGCAGGCCGTTAGGGCAGCAGCCGCAACGCCGGTTACCAACAGCAAACGAGAGAAGGAAGAAGTAAGCATAATGAAGGAGGAATTAGGGAGCATTCTGAGGAAAGCGCGGAACTCACCGCACGCCAGGGTAGCCCGGCAGAATTCAGCGTTTGTAAACGCAAGTTAGCAAGAATGAGTTGTATTTTTTCTATTATATATTGATTAACACACTATTCCCTAAATATATATATATTCAGGAGTTATTAACGGTTCGGGCCAATTTATTCCCGGAAGCATGCTGCCCGGCTGCCGGCAGCTAGGGCACCACCTGAACGCCTTTCCAGAAGGCCACCCGACCTTTGATGTGGGCAGCCGCTTCTTTCGGCTCGGGGTAAAACCAGGCGGCATCTTTGTTCAGCTCTCCGTTTACGCGCAGGGAGTAATAGCTGGCCCGGCCCTTCCAGGGGCAGGTAGTGCCCGCGATACTGTCCTCGAAATACTCCCGCTTAAGGGAGTCGGCGGGGAAGTAATGGTTGTTTTCCACGACTACGGTGTCCGGGCTCTCGGCCACGACGGTATTGTTCCAGATGGCTTTCATGATGGGGAAGGGGGTAGGGTGAAGCCCGGGCTTAGCGGGCTCTTGCAGGAAGTGCCGGCCCCGGCGCGGCGGCTGGCCGGCAGGTGTTGGCGCTTCGGATGAACATTGCTACCCCGGCCGTTGTTCTAAAGACTCACTCCCCCAGATATGTCAGCAGGCTTTCGTTTCCGGGACTTCGTGCCCGAGGAGTCAAGTGAGAAAGGCTTCGACTCCCTTTTCAAGATATTCATGCAGCTCGTCACCATCACCAGCGGCGACGTGAGCGAAGCCCTGCAGTGGCTGAACGAGCTGGATAAACAGTACGGCCTCACCGACAACGAGTACGGCATGGGCGACTTCATTGAGGACCTCAAGAAGAAGGGCTTCATTGATGAGGACCCCCAGCAGCCGGGCGCGTTCAACATCACGGCCAAAAGCGAGCAGAACATCCGCCGCTCGGCGCTGGAGGAAATCTTTGGCAAGCTCAAGAAGTCGGGCCAGGGTAACCACCGCACCCCGCACACCGGGCAGGGCGACGAGTTGAGCACCGACATGCGGGAGTTCCGCTTCGGCGACTCGCTGGAGCAGATTCAGATGACTGAGTCTATTCGCAACGCCCAGCTCAACCACGGCATGGATGGCGACGGTTTCATGCTGACCGAGGGCGACTTGGAAGTACGCGAGAATGAGCACAAGAGCCAGACCAGTACGGTGCTCATGATTGACATTTCGCACTCCATGATTCTGTACGGCGAGGACCGTATCACGCCCGCCAAGAAGGTAGCCATGGCTCTGGCCGAACTGGTAAAGCAGAAGTACCCCAAGGATTTCCTCGATGTCATCGTGTTCGGCAACGATGCCTGGCAGATTGAGGTGAAAGAACTGCCCTACCTGCAAGTTGGCCCTTTCCACACGAACACGGTTGCCGGCCTGGAGCTAGCCCTGGACCTGCTGCGCAAGCGCAAAACGCCCAACAAGCAGATTTTCATGATTACCGATGGCAAGCCCACCTGCCTGAAGGAAGGCAACGGCTACTACAAAAACAGCTTCGGGCTAGACCGGAAGGTAGTAAACCGCACCCTGAACCTAGCCGCCGCCGCCCGCCGCCTCAAGGTGCCCATCACCACCTTTATGATTGCCTCCGACCCCTACCTGCAACAGTTCGTACAGGAGTTCACGGAGGTCAACCAGGGCAAAGCCTACTACAGCTCCCTGAAAGGGTTGGGCCACCTGATTTTCGAGGACTACAAGCGCAACCGCCGGAAGTCGGTATAATAAGTAGTTTATAATCTCTTGTTCGTGAGAGAATTATAAGAAAGCCGCTGGGGTAATGCTACCTCAGCGGCTTTTTTTGTATCCTACTGATATGAAGCCTTTATCCTTGGTGAGCTTATACCTGCTGCTGGGCAGCTGTACTGCTGTCCGGTCCTCGCAACCTACCCCTACTGCGACTGCTAAGCCAGCTACCACGGCCGTGCTGCGCGGCACCGTGAAAAATGCCCAGCCCGGCGACAGTGTGCGGCTGTGGCGCAAACAGCCCGGGCACCCGCAACGCACCGCTCGGGCGGTTTCTATTGCCCCGGATGGTACATTCCGGCTGCTAGAAGAAAATGTATCAGACTCCCTGGACGTTCAGTTCGGGGTAAGTAATGCCCTGACGCTCTACCTACGGGCCGGCGACTCCCTGGACGTAGTGGTGGACCGCAAAAACTTTTACGAAACCATCCATTTCAGGGGCCGCGGTGCCCACGTCAACAACTACCTGGCCCGGGCCCAGCACCATTTTGACTATAATTTCGACGGCCTGCCTGAAAGCCAGGTCGGCTCGAGCAGCCCCGCGGAATTTGTACGGCGGGTAGATGCCTACCAGCAGCGCCAGCTAGATACCCTGGCCGCCTGGCAGGCCCGCGCCCCGCTGCCGGAACCATTGCTGCGGTTGCGACGGCGAGTAATAGCGCAGCAACGGGCGCTTTCACTGTTGCGCTACGCTGGCCACGTGAAGGGGACCACCCAGCAGGAGCCAGTACTGCCACCTGATTACTTTGCGTCTCTGCGCGAGCTGCACTGGCCTCCGGAAGGCGTGTATGCGTGCCGACCTGCGCAACTGCAAACGGTAGCATTCATGCTGGGTGCTTACCGCTACGCTTTTCTGGTGGCACCTTCCGGACGATTGGCTACTACCCCTGGCACAGGGGAGCAACTCTACGCTCGTACCACCGCTGATTTTGGTGCAACTACCCTGCGCGACCAGGTAGTAGGCGACTTGCTGATAAACCAGCTGTACGACTTCCCGGATGAGGGCCGGTTGGCAGTACGGGCAGCCCTACCCGCATTTCGGGTCCACAACCGCGACTCCACCATCGCCCGGAATCTGCGCGAGGCCTGGCGCAGCACGGCGGGCTTACAAGCGGGAAGCCAAGCCCCGGACTTCACTCTGCGCGATGCCACCGGTAAAAATGTTTCTCTGCACGACTTCCGGGGTAAAGTAGTGTACCTGGATTTCTGGTACAGCAGCTGCGCCCCGTGCCTGGCGGAGGCCCCTGCCGCCCGGAAGCTGAAAAAGCAATTTCAGGGCCGCGACGTAGTATTCCTGTACGTATCTGTGGACCGCAAAGCCGAAGACTGGCAACGCGCATTGGCGAAATACCCGCTAACTGGCCCTACCAGTGTGCACCTGCTGGACCCGGGCGCAACCCAGGCTGCGGCGGCTTACGGCGTGGGCGGTTACCCTAACTATTGGGTTATTGGGCGCAACGGCCGTATCTGGCGCGGCGGTGCCCCGCGCCCTTCAGCCGGCCCCGAAATAGCAGCGCTGCTGGAGCAAGCGTTAGCCGCCCAGCCCTAGCGCACACGCCTTGCGTTTATTTCCTGCTACAAACTGCTGAGAAGGTACCGCTCTAGTACTACGGTGTTGGCGGCGCGCTGGTACCAGTCGTTATACACCAGCTCCAGGGTATCGACCTGAAAAGTGCCGATGGGGGTGTGCTGATAGTGCCGGAGCGCGGCTACCAGTTGGTTCGGGCAGTGCAGGGGAGTAGTAAAGCGCAGCACGGGGGAGTGAGCCGTTTGCAGGGGGTAGCGCTGGTCAATGGATTGCAGCAGCCCAGAGCGTCGGAACGCCGTTCGCAGCTGGTTGCGCAGCCGGGTTAGGGTATCAGATTCCGCTGCTTCGCGCATGGCGTCGTAATGCTCTGCTAGATTCATAGTACAGATAAATAGCTGATATACTTCGGCTGCTAGTATAGGTAAGTCTATTTTACCCGAACCAACCGCCCGGCTTGCTAGTTATACTATTATTCCGGCTGTCTGAACCAGACTGACCCTGGTCTGGGTACGTAGGCAGGCCGGTAACTCACTCCCCCGTATGACTCAACCTGACATCCGCACCCTCGGTGCCCTGAAGCAGTCCGGCTACCAGCCCCGCTCCGTGAAACAGGAGCTACGCGACAATCTGATTAAGAAATTACAAAGCAAGGAAGACGTGTTTCCCGGCATTTTTGGCTACGAGGAAACCGTTATTCCGGAGCTGCAGCGCGCTATTCTGGCCGGCCACCACATCAACCTGCTAGGCTTGCGCGGGCAGGCCAAAACCCGCATTGCCCGCCTGCTGGTGAGCCTGCTCGATGAGTACGTGCCCGTAGTGGAAGGGTCGGAGCTGAACGACGACCCCCTGCAGCCCCTGTCGGTGTTTGCCCGCAACCTCATTGCTGAAAAAGGCGACGACACGCCTATTACCTGGCTACACCGCGACGACCGGTACACCGAGAAGCTGGCTACCCCCGACGTATCGGTGGCCGACCTTATCGGTGATGCTGACCCCATCAAAGCCGCTACCCTCAAGCTGCCGTACAGCGACGAGCGGGTAATTCACTTCGGCCTGATTCCGCGGGCGCACCGGGGCATTTTCGTCATCAACGAGCTGCCCGACTTGCAGGCCCGCATCCAGGTGTCGTTGTTCAACATTCTCCAGGAAGGCGACATCCAGATTCGGGGCTTCAAAGTGCGCCTACCCCTCGATATCCAGTTTGTCTTCACGGCCAACCCCGAGGACTACACCAACCGCGGCTCCATTGTAACGCCGCTCAAGGACCGCATCGACGCGCAGATTATCACGCACTACCCCAAGAGCATTGAAATCGGCAAGCGCATCACCAAGCAGGAAGCTCGCATCCGGGAAGAGCAGCGCGGCCTGGTGACCACCAACGAAATCGTGCACGACTTGGTAGAGCAGGTAGCCATTGAGGCCCGCGGCTCCGAGTTCGTGGATGCCAAGTCGGGCGTGTCGGCTCGTCTTACTATTTCGGCCTACGAGCAGGTTATTGCCGCCGCTGAGCGCCGGGCTCTGCTCAACGGCGAAACCCAAACCTACGTGCGCATCGCCGATTTTCTGGGGGCTGTGCCTGCCGTAACGGGCAAGGTAGAGCTGGTGTACGAAGGCGAGCAGGAAGGCGCGGGCATCGTGGCCGAGAAGCTCATGGGCAAAGCCATCCGGACCCAATTCCTGCAGTACTTCCCTGACCCTGAGAAAACCAAGAAGCAGAAGGACAAGCCCAACCCGTATAAGCCTGTCCAGGATTGGTTTGGCTCCCGCACCATTGATCTGCTACACGATGCCTCCGACGAGGACTACCGCAAGGTATTGGACGTAGTTCCTGGCCTCAAGGACCTGGTGCAGCAGAGCGTGCCCAGCGAGCTGAGCAAGGAAAACCTGCACTTCTGGATGGAATTCGCTCTGCACGGTATGTCGGAGCACAGCCTGATTTCGCGTAACCGCCTCACGGCCGGTGCGCAGTTCAAGGACCTGCTCAGCAGCATGTTCACCATGCCTAACTTTGGCGACGATGACGACGATGATGAGGAATACCTGTCATCGAAGAAGCGCAAGCGCCGCTAGATACTGATGTAACGGCAGAATAGAAGGCGGCCCGCTTTCAGTGAGAACTGGAGGCGGGCCGTTTGCTTTGAGCTTGGAGGTAGGCTTCGCCCGGGAAAATGAGTGGTTAGGATAGGATTTAGCCCAGCTTGGCTAACTCCCTGCTTGCACCGCTCTGGGTACTGTTCCTTTGTAGTGTTCCCAGCGGGCAAGCCCCGTCGGTATCCTCCCTGAAACTCTCTACCCCCTGCATATATGAAAGCTGTTCTCGCCGCCCGCTTCGCTTGCCTTGCCCTCGTACTGGCCCTGCTGGCGCCTACCCTGACCGCCACAGCTAGTGTCTTTGGCCCAGCCCGTTACTACAAAGGTGGCCTACACCGCCCCGTTTATAAAAAATATCAGCCCGGTTGCCGCTGGATTTTCCAGAAGCGCTAGGCCCCCGTACCGCGCACTCCCCTTGTATAGCAAACGCCCCGTGCACCTGTTGGTACACGGGGCGTTTCTATAAAGGAGCACTACAGTTTTAGGCTTACTCTGGTGTTACGCCTACCCCCTGCAGGGCCAATAAGTGCCGGGCTTTGTCGAACTCGTTTTCACTCTTGGCGATGACCAGGGTAGCTACCCCGTTGCCGATAACGTTGGTAATGGCCCGCGCCTCGGACATAAACCGATCGACGCCGAGCAGCAGGGCTACCCCTTCTACCGGAATGATACGGGTAGCGGCCAGCGTAGAAGCCAGCACAATAAACCCGGAGCCCGTCACGCCGGCTGCGCCCTTGCTGGTCACCATCAGGATGCCGATCAGGGAAATTTCCTGACTGAGCGTGAGGTTGATATCAAAGGCCTGGGCTAGGAAAATGGCCGCAATGGAAAGGTAGATGGACGTGCCGTCGAGGTTGAAAGAGTAACCGGTAGGAATGACCAGGCCTGCTACGGAGCGCGAGCAGCCATAGCGCTCCAGCTTGTCAATCATGCGCGGCAATGCCGACTCGGACGATGAGGTGCCCAGCACCAAAAGAATTTCTTCCTTAATAAAGCCCAGGAAGCGCCACAAGCTCAGGCCGTAGAAGCGCATGATGGCATTGAGCACCCCGAACACGAACAGGAACATCGTTAGGTACACCACCAGCATCAGCTTGCCCAGAGGCAGTAGGGTGTGCAACCCGTATTTGCCGATGGTAAAGGCCATACCCCCAAACGCCCCAATAGGTGCGAGCTTCATAACCAGAGCCAGCACCCCGAACATGGCGTGGGAAAGTCGGTCGAAGGTTTTCAGAAGAGGTGCTCCTAAGTCCTGAGGCATGCGGCTCAGGGCAAACCCGAACAGCACCGCGAAGAGCAGCACCTGCAGTACCTCGCCCTCAGCAAAAGCGCCTACCACGCTATGCGGCACAATGTGCGTCACGAAATCAACCCAGTGCATGCCTTCGCCGCTGGCGGCTTGCGCAGTGTATTTCGAGGCTTCAGCGGCTTGTGCAGCGCTTTGCGTAGCTACTGAGGCGCGGGCATCAATGCCGGCACCGGGGTGAGCCAGGTTGGCCGCCGTTATGCCAATAACTAGGGCCAGCGTGGTTACAATCTCGAAGTACAGCAGTGCCTTGCCGCCTACACGCCCCACCTTCTTCAGGTCGCCCATGCCGCCAATGCCCAGCACCACCGTCAGAAAGATGATGGGGGTGATGAGCATTTTGATCAGGTTGATGAACGTGTCGCCGATAGGCTTGAGCGCCGCTCCAAAGTCGGGAAACACAGCCCCGACAAGTATGCCTAGGGCAATAGCGGTGAGAACCTGAAACGTAAGGTTAGAAGCAAGTTTTTTCATTAGATGGAAAGCAGGCTTGGGAGTGCGCCGGGGTCCAGAGAGGCAAGCTACAACAGTTACAGGCCGATAGGTGGCATGGCCATTTGACTTGGCGCTACTGCCTGCCAAAGGTTAAGCCCACCTCAGGGGGTATGGCAGGAAAGCGCAGGTGGCCCAGCAAAAATTTGGTTGGTAGCCTCTGGTGACAAGCTACGTAAAAGAACAAAGGCCACCTGCTACGAAAGCAGACGGCCTTTGTGGTGGGCTTGGCTAGGGCTTAGGCCTCGTTTACCACGATTTTGTCGATAGTGTCGTTAGCCTTGATCTGGTCGATGATGTCCTGACCTTCTACCACTTTACCGAACACGGTGTGGTTCCGGTCGAGGTGGGCAGTGTTGTCGCGCGAGTGGCAGATAAAGAACTGCGAGCCACCGGTGTTGCGGCCGGCGTGGGCCATGCTCAGCACCCCACGGTCGTGGTACTGGTTTTCGCCGTTCAGTTCGCAGTCAATCTTGTAGCCGGGGCCACCAGTGCCGGGCATGCCCTTGGCGCCGTCGCGGGAGTTGGGGCAGCCGCCCTGAATCACGAAGTTGGGAATCACGCGGTGAAACTTCAGCCCGTCGTAGAAGCCCTGCTGGGCCAGGTCGGTGAAGTTTTTAACCGTGTTGGGAGCGTCCTTCTCGTAGAACTCCACTTTCATCACGCCTTTGTTGGTGTGGATTTCGGCAGTTTTCATCGTCTGTAAAAAAGTAGGTGGAATGGCCTCCTATACGCGCCCGACCTGTGGGTGGGTACAGAAGGAAGCCGCAAAGGTAGCCAATTTGGGGGCGAGCGGCATCCGGATATAGCTTTGGTGCGTAAGCATAGCACCTATCTGGAGCTGCTCTTTACCATCTCTCCCTTTAACACCCTGTTTCGCGTCTTATGAAAAAGACTTTCCGCCTTACTACCCTTGCCCTGGTATCGGCAACTGCCCTGAGCGTTGGGCTCAGCAGCTGCGGCGATACCGCTAAAAACACCGAAACCGCAACCACTGCCGAGCCCGGAGCCACCACCGTGGATTCCACGGCAATGCTGTCGGACTCGGCGCGTATGGGTAAAAAGGAAGGTGTACTGGTCGATAATGTGCCCATGACGCCCGACAAAACCATCGTGCAGAATGCGGTGCTGGCTCCCAGCGTTACTACCCTGGTAAAAGCGGTGAAGGCTGCCGGCCTCGATGAGACGCTGAGCGGCGCGGGTCCTTACACCGTATTCGCGCCCACCAACGCCGCCTTCGATAAGCTGCCCAATGGTGCATTGGCCAGCCTAATGAAGCCCGAAAGCAAAGAAAAGCTGAAAGGCGTACTCACCTACCACGTCATTCAGGGCCGCCTGCTGGCGCAAGACCTGCGCGACGGTCAGGAGCTAACCACCGTCAACGGCGAGAAAATCAAGATTTCGGTGCAAAACGGCAAGGTGATGGTTAGCAATGGCAAAGATGCGCCCATCAACATCCAGACCCCCGACGTCATTTCCAGCAATGGGGTTACCCACCTCATCGAAGGCGTGCTGTTACCTCCGCCGCCCGCCAGCTAAGCAATTTTCAATCTTCCTGATTGGTTAAAAAGGCCCGGTTGTTTCAGCCGGGCTTTTTTGTTTTGGGCGAGAAGAGTTAATGGTGACGGGATGACAAGGGGGATGGTTGTCATTCCGTCACCATTCATCAGTTATAACCCCGCGCCTTCAGTTACGCGCTCGGCGAAACCGGCCCAGTCGTTTTGCTCACCTTTGGCCACACTTGTGGAGAGGTGGTCGTGGATGATGTTGGCAAAGGGCATGGGCACCACGCGGGCGCGCGACTCGTCCAGAATCAGGCGTAGGTCCTTGCGGATGATGGCCGGCGGCGCGCCCACCGGCTGGTAGTGGCGCTCCGCAATCAGCTTGCCGTAGCTTTTGTAGATAGGCGTGTTGAAGAGGGTAGAAGTAAAGAACTCGTAAACCTGTTGCCGCTCCAAGCCGCTTTTCTGGGCCAACGTAAAGGCCTCAGCCATAGCCTCAATAGCGGCCCCTAGCATGAAATTGCCGCAGAGTTTCACGATGCTGGCTGCTCCTACATCGTCGCCGAAATCATGGACGCCTTGGCCTAGGGGCTCCAGTACTGGCTTCAGTTTTTCGCGGGCGCTAGCTTCGCCGGCTACAGCCAACCACAGCTTGCCGGCTGCTGCTACATCAGGCTTGCCGAACACTGGGGCCGTCACCAAAGAACTGCCGTGGCGGGCGTGCTCCTCGGCCAAGCGACGGTTAGTATCAGGGGCTACAGTGCTGCACGAGGCATGCACCGCGCCCTGGGGCAAAGCCAACAAGATACCTTCAGGGCCCAGGCAGATTTCCTGCAGCGCGGCATCGTCGGTGACCATGGTAAACACGAATTCCGCGTCTTTCACGGCTTCAGCAGGGGTAGCGGCTACGGTAGCGCCAAGCTGGCGCAATGGCTCTGCTTTACTGACGGTGCGGTTATATACGGTGAGGCGGTGGCCGGCTTTCAAAAGGTTAGTGGCCATAGCTAGGCCCATGCTACCCAGGCCCAGGAAGGCAATTGTATGCTGTGTCAAGAGTGAAACTGTGAAAGGTGAAGGGGTGAGTTGTCGTTCAGGAGTGCTTTACGCTTACGGCGCTACCCCCGTTCAAGCGGCAAACCTCGCTGGTTGTTTGCAATTCATTACTGACAAGCGGGTGTAATGACACAACCTTGCGCCTCAGCGTTGAACGGCTCTTCCGCGTGGCTTGAACACTCTCATCAACAATCAAGACGCGTTACTACCCCTTCAGACAGACAGAACCTCAATCTTATCGTTTCACCAACTCACTACTTCACTACCTATTTCCGGTTGTCGTCGCCTTCCAGCATGCTCACGTAGCTGTCGTAGCGGGGGAGAGCAATTTTCCCTTTGTCCACGGCCTCGCGCACGGCGCAACCGGGCTCGTGCAGGTGTTGGCAGTTGTGGTAGCGACACTGGTTGAGCAGGGCGCGCATTTCGGGAAAGTAGTGGGCCAGCTCACCGGCCTTCATATCCACCAACCCCAATTCCTTAATCCCGGGCGTATCAATGAGGTAAGTACCGGGGCGTACCTCCAGCATCTCGGCGAAGGTAGTGGTGTGCACACCTTTATCGGAAAACTCGCTGATTTCAGCCGTTTTTAGATCAAGGTCGGGTACCAGTACGTTGATGAGGGTGCTCTTGCCTACCCCCGAGTGGCCCGAGAGCAGAGATACTTTGCCATCAAGCAGGGCATCAATGGCCGCTACTCCCTCGCCGGTATGCGCCGAGCAGCGCAGGCCAGGGTAGCCTACGCGCTGGTACATCTTCAGAATCTGCTCCTGATAATCGGCCAAGTCCTCGTCGTAGAGGTCAGTTTTGTTGAACAGCAGCGTAACCGGAATGCTGTACGCCTCAGCCGTTACCAGAAACCGGTCGATGAAGCCAAAGGAGGTAGCCGGTGAGGCCAGCGTTACAACTAGCAGAGCCTGGTCGAGGTTGGCGGCGACGATGTGGGCGTGCTCGGCCTTGTGTACCGAGCGGCGGATAATGTAGTTGCGGCGCGGCTCGATGTGATGAATAACGCCCGCGCCTTCCGTCTGTTCCTCTACCGTAAACTCCACCTGGTCGCCCACGGCTAATGGGTTGCTCACCTTCAGGCCTTTGTGCTTGAACTTGCCCCGCAGGCGGCAGCGGTGCAGCTGGCCCGTTGCCGTTTCGCGCACGACGTACCACGAGCCCGTAGATTTAACGATGATTCCGATCATGGGAGAGTAACTGAGTAGCGGAGTAGCTGAGTGGAGAAACTGAGTAATGGAGTGGCTGAATAGACAGTCGGGGAGGACGTCATGCTCAGCTACTCCATTACTCAGTTTCTCTCTCCCCGAGCCAGCTCATGATTTTACCGGTGGCGCCGCTGTGGTCGTGCACGTAGTCGAGGCTGAGGTCCTGCACCGTCAGGCGAGCTTCCTCGCGGTGGAAAAGGGGCCCGAAAGCCGTCAGCAGCTCATCGGCTGAGGAAATCGGGAAGGCGCAACCCAACTCCACCAGGTCCTGGGCTTCCTGAAACTTGTAATAGGTTGGCCCGAAGAACAGGGGTAGGCCGAAAGCCGCTGCTTCCAGCGTGTTGTGCAGCCCCTTGCCGAACGCCCCGCCAATGTAAGCGTAGTGCCCAAAGCGGTAGAGCTGGCTGAGCAGGCCCACATTGTCCATGAGCAGCACACGGCTATCTGCAACGGTAGCCACCTCGGCGCGGGAGTAGCGTACTACCCGGCTGGGCAGGGCTTCTTCTACCAAGCGCAGGTTGTGCTCATTGATTTCGTGCGGGGCCACAATGAAGCGGAGCTGATCGGCGTACTGTTGTAGCAGGGGCGTGAGGGCCGGCATGTCCTCTGGCCAGCTGCTGCCCACGATAAACACCGGGCACCAGTCATCGGTAAAGGCATCTACGAGGGGTAGGGAGCGAGGCGGGGCCGAGGCCGTGCGTACCACCGTATCAAACCGAGTGTCGCCGGCCACGCTTGCGTGGGTTAGGCCGGCCTGGCGCAGCAAGTCAGCGGATGCTTGGTTCTGAGTGAAGATATGCGTGAACCGGCTCAGGATGCGCCGGAAGAAGCCACCCCAAGGCTGAAAAAACGACTGCTCGGGCCGAAAAATAGCCGATACGCAGATAGTAGGCACCTGGCGGCGCTGAAGCTCCGTGAGGAAGTGGTACCAGAACTCGTACTTCACGAACACGGCCAGCTCCGGGCGCACGGCATCCAGAAAAGCACGGGCGTTTTCAGCTGTATCGAGGGGTAGGTAGAACACGTAGGCGGCGCCGGGCCAGTTTTTGCGCACCTCGTAGCCGGAGGGCGAGAAAAACGTCAGCACGATTTTGTGGCCAGGGTGGCGGGCGGTGTAGGCCTCTATCAGGGGGCGGCCCTGCTCAAACTCGCCCAGGGAAGCGCAGTGAAACCATGCCAGGGGCGCGGTTTCACTGCGCAGAGTTTCCTGAATGTGAGCCAGCAGCCCGCGCCGTCCTTCTACCCACTGTGCCGCCTTGGGCACGAAGGGTGCCACCAGCCGCAGCAGCAGCGCGTAAAGGGGGAGGGCTATGGAATATAGAAAAAGCAACGTGCGTGTAAGGTCAGATGTCAGGTGAAGCGGCCCGCAAGTGACGGGCCAGCGCGTGGCTTCTGTGCGCCATGGCTGAAAGAAGCCGCTCCCATGAAAAAAGCTCAATGGAAGCAAGTAGCAATACGAACAGCTTGCTCCGGGAGAGGCTTCATGCAAAAGTACATGGTTCCGGTTCTGCCGCCGCACTGGCGCAAAAAAAGCCCCGACCAGCGGGCCGGAGCTTTATGTTTAGAGGAAGCAGTACGCTTAGTGAGAAGCGTGCTTGCCGAGGTAGTTAGCCACACCTTCGCGGGTAGCCGACATAGCCTCTTTGCCTTCTTCCCAGTTAGCGGGGCATACTTCGCCTTTTTCCTCGAAGTACTGCAGAGCGTCCACCATGCGCATGGCTTCGTCGATGCTGCGGCCCAGCGGACCGTCGTTTACTACCTGGTGACGAACGATGCCGTCCTTGTCGATCAGGAACAGGCCACGGTAGGCCAGGGGTGAGCCTACGAAGGTCATTTCGCCGGCCTCGTTGTAGTCGTAGTGGCCACCCAGCACGTCGTAGTTAGCAGCAATGGTTTTGGTAGCGTCAGCCACCAGCGGGTAGGTTACACCCTCGATGCCGCCATTGTCGCGCGGGGTTTGCAGCCAGGCAAAGTGCGAGAAGTGCGTGTCGGTCGAGCAGCCCACAATGGCCACGCCTTTGGCCTCGAAATCAGCCAGACGCTCCTGGAAGGCAATGATTTCGGTGGGGCACACGAACGTGAAGTCGGCGGGGTAGAAGTAGAAGATAACGTGCTTCTTACCCAGGTACCGGTCGAGGGAGAAATCCTCCTCGAATTCGCCATCAATAACGGCGGTAGCTTTAAAAGAAGGAGCGCGCTTACCTACGAGAACTGCCATGAGTTTGGTAATGAAGTGAAAGGGGTAAAGGGAAAATCAGGTTGAATGTGAGGAAGGCAGTGAGCAGGTAAGGAAGCGGATAACAAGCCGCATTACCGGTCATCTGTTACTTCATCACCTTGCTACCCGTAATGTGCAGGGAAAAGGAGTGGGGCTGGAAGTTTTGCAGCCCTTTCGCCGCGAAGAAGTCGCGGATGAGCGCATCCAGCTGCGGGTCGCAGTAATCAATGATTTCCTGCGTGTTGGTGCAGAACAGGTGATGATGCTCCGTGCAGTCGGCATCGTAGCGCCGGGAAGTACCTTCTGCCGCGGCCACGCGCCGGGTCAGGCCAGCCGCCACAAACGAATCGAGGGCCTTATACACTGTGCCCAGTGAAATGGTAGGCTCCTGGCTGATTACCTGGCGATGCACTTGCTCGGCCGTCGGGTGGCCCGGCAGCGTAAGCAGGCTTTCCAGAATCACGAGGCGCTGGCGCGTAGCCCGCAGGCCAGCCTGGGCCAGCCGGGTGCGCAGGTGCCCCGCATCGGGCGGGGTAGGAGAAAATGGATCAGTAGAAAGAGCCACCAGACAAGAATAATTCTCCGCAAAGATACAGCTATAAGGGGCAGAAGGGCAAAATTGTTTCGTATGGGCCGGTTTCTTGATCTGAACCGACACAGTAAGTGCCTGTTGCTTTGCCCCAAAACGCCCGCTAAGCCGCTTGCCGCAGCTAGTGTTTTAGTGGCTTTGGTACGCGGTGCGAGGTAGGACCCATAGCCAGGCCGGACCGTCGGCGGGGTCTGCTACCTCCTGCTGGAAAACAAACCCTGCCTTCTGCAGAATATGGGTTGACCAGTTGGGCTGGGGTAGGGTGTGGGCCAGCACCTGGCGTACTGCCGGCTGAGCAAAAGCGTGGGCCAGCATCCCTTGCACGGTTTCCGTAGCGTAGCCCTGCTGCCGAAAAACCGGAGCAATGCTGTAACCGATTTCTACCGAACCATCCGCCGAAGGAGCCCCTTTGAATCCGCCTACCCCCAGCAGCGTCTTGTGGGTGCGGTGCACCAAAAAGTATAGCCACCACGCGGCGGCCTCGGGGTGCTCCCGCAGGAAACGCTCGGCCTGTGGCAGAATGTCCCATACCTCATCCTGCCGCAGCCAGTCCGGCTCCGGCCGCACGTTCAGCAACCCAGCCAACTCCGCCAGATCGTGGCGCAGCAGGGCCGCAAAGTGGGCCGGAGTACAGGGCAGCAACTGAAGGCGGGGAGTATCAATCATGAAAACCAGCGCGGCTTACTTGATGAATTCGTTTTCGCCGCCCCGGCACACAAACTGAAACGTTTGGCGTGTGCGCTGCTCCAGCAGCAGCTCCCTACCCTCCGTAAGCCGCCGAATGCTGGCCGCGTCGTAGTTCTTGATGGTATAGAGCTCCAGGCCCGTGTTGTAGTGAATGGTGAACTGCTCGCGCAACGCGGCTAGCAGTTTTTCCAGGCGGTAAGCCGAGAAATCGGTGCAGACCGAGAAGCTAATGGCCGAGTTCTGCATCAGGTTGATCTTGAGCCTAACCTGCGCCAGGGCCCCGAAAATCACCTCCAGGTTCTCCTCTGATATAAAGGTGAGGTCCTTGGATTCAAAAGAAATCAGGCATTGGCTGGTTTTGCGGATGAAGGCGGGGGCCAGCAGGCCGTGGCGGCAGTCGTGGATGCGCGTGCCCTCGGCCGTGGGGTGCAGAAACGATTTTACCAAGAGCGGAATGCCGCGCACGGCCAGGGGCTTAATGGTTTTGGGGTGAATGACCGAAGCCCCGTAGTACGCCATTTCAATGGTTTCCTGGTAGCTGATTTCGGGGTAGCGCACCGTGTCAGCAAAGATTTTGGGGTCGGCGTTGAGCAAGCCGGCCACATCCTTCCAAATCGTTACCGACTCGGCACCCAGGCAGTAGGCCAGAATGGCGGCCGTATAGTCGGAGCCTTCCCGGCCCAGCGTAGTGGTCTGCCCACTGGCCGTACCACCCAGGAAGCCCTGCGTAACCACGGGCCCTTGCTGAAGCTGAGGGGGTAGGGCAGCGCCCAGGTTGCGCTCCGTAGTCGGCCAGTCCACCCGGCCCTCGCGCCAGGTATGGTCGGTGCGGATGAGGGGGCGGCAGTCGAGCCACTGGGCCTGCAGCGCCCGGGCCACAATCAGCGTCGCCAGTAGTTCCCCGAAGCTCACCACCTGGTCGTACTGCTTGTCGAACTCGCCGGGCGAAAGGGTCGCCAGCTTATCCTGCAGCTGTTCCAGCAATTCGGTCAGGGTAGGCGTGGGGGTAAAAGTGGAGTCATCAGCGGCACCCAGCTCTTGCGCTACGCCCAGATGAAATTCGCGCAGCTTGGTCAGCGGGGCGATGTAATCCTGGCCTGCGTGGGCCAGCTGGAAGAGTTCCTCCAGGGCATTGGTAGTCTTGCCCATGGCCGATACCACAATTAGCAGCGGGCTGCTACCCCCGTGCGTGCGCACAATGTGAGCGAGGTTGCGAATGGCTGCGGCGTCCTTGACCGAAGCGCCGCCGAACTTATAAACGCGGAGTTGATGCGATGCGTGCATGGCCCAAAGGTAGGAGCCCGCACTGCTTTGCCCCACGACACCCGCCAAATTGCGCAGCGGGCCCCCGGAATTACTGAGTAGCGAAATTTCGCTCCGACTACTCCGGCAAATTGGTTAATTTTGGTCTTTCCCACCCGCATCCTATTTCCTTACCCATGACAAACCACGACAAGCTGGCCCTGCCCGTTGGTACCACCCTGGACCGCTTCATCATGCGCAAGCAGGAAGACTTCCCGTATGCCACCGGGGAGCTTTCCCAGCTGCTGCGCGACATTGCTCTGGCGGCCAAAATCGTGAACCGCGAAATCAACCGCTCCGGCCTCATTGATATTGCCGGTGCCTACGGCAACCGCAACGTGCAGGGCGAGGACCAGCAGAAGCTCGACGTTATTGCCAACATCCGCTTTATCCGGGCCTTGCGCAATGGGGGCGAAGTGTGCACCATCATTTCGGAGGAAGATGACGAGATGATTCAGACCGGCAACGTGCAGGGCAAGTACGTGGTAGCCATCGACCCCCTGGACGGTTCCTCGAACATTGACGTGAACGTATCCATTGGCACCATTTTCAGTATTTACCGCCGCGTATCGCCCACCGGCAGCGAAGGCACCCGCCAGGACTGCCTCCAGACGGGCACCCACCAGGTAGCGGCCGGCTACGTGATTTACGGCTCCAGCACTATGCTGGTGTACACCACCGGCAACGGCGTAAACGGCTTCACTTACGAGCCCTCCCTGGGCGAGTTTTTCCTCTCGCACCCCAACATTCAGACCCCCAAATCAGGCGCTATTTACTCTGTTAATGAGGGCGTGTCGGAGTCTTTCTCGGAGAGAATGAAGGACTTTGTGGCTTTCTGCAAGGAGCAGAACTACTCGGCCCGCTACATCGGCTCTTTAGTGGCCGATTTTCATCGCAACCTGCTCAAGGGCGGCATTTATATGTACCCTACCTCCCGCAAAGCGCCCAACGGTAAGCTGCGTCTGATGTACGAGTGCAACCCGCTGGCTTTCATTGTGGAGCAGGCCGGCGGCAAATCCAGCAACGGCCGCCGCCGCACCCTGGAAATTGAGCCCCGCGAGCTGCACGAGCGGTGTCCCCTCTTCATCGGCTCGCCCGACATGGTAGATAAAGTGGAAGAATTCCTGGCGCCCGAGTTTGCCGCCGATGCCGTGCTGAAATCCTAGTCGGCAACGCTGCCATACTGAAACAACAAAGCCGCCCGGTACGCCGGGCGGCTTTGTTTATGCTAAGGGGGTAGCAACAGGTACTACTCAGCCTTTTTCTTAGTCGTTTTCTTGGCGGGCTTGGCCTCGGTAACGGCTTCGGGGCTGCCAGCGGCGTTGGTTTCCTCAGCGGCCGGAATGATGCCAGCGGTGCTCAGGGCTTCCTCAGCGGTAGCGGCTCCGTCCTCAGTCGTGGTTTCCTCCTCGGCCGGGGCCTGGTATTCCAGGCGCTTGCTTACGGTATTGTACCACTGCACCAGCTTCTTGATGTCGGAGAGGTACACCCGGTCCCGGTCGTAGTCGGGCATGATGTCAGCCATGAAAGCCGTCAGGTCCCGGTCGTCCGACTTGTGGGTCAGGCTCAGCTCGGCGCCGTGCTTCTGATGAATCCGGTCGAATACTTCCGACAGGGGCACCGTCTGATCGTAGTCCTGGGTATAGATGGAAATTTCGTGGAGCAGGGACACCTTGTTGCGGGCCGAGGCCACGGAGCGGGTGCCTTTCTCGTCGAGGGCTTCAATGATAACGCCGGCGCGGGTGGGCTTGAGCAGGCGGTACAGACCGGGCATTCCGCTGATGGCGGCAACTTCCTTCAGGTCGTAGGGCATAAGAAAAAGCAGTTGTTGAAAGTGCGAAGTTACTCAGTTGGGGCGGCCTGCCCGGGCGCGGGCAGCTTGAAGGTAACCGGCAGGCTGGTCAGGATGGCGTAGTCGGGCTTGTTGAACTTGAGCAGGCGCACCACGCGCAGGGCTTCCTCGCCGCAGCCGCCGCCAATGTTCTTCACCAGCTTGATGCCCGACATGGTGCCGTCGGTGTTCAGGGTGAAGCTCACAATGCACTGACCCTGAATGCGGTTGCGCCGGGCCATAACCGGGTACTTTAGCTCCTTCTCAATAAAGGCGTACATAGCCTCCTGGCCGCCTTCGTAGTACTCTGCCACCGGAATGGCTTTGGGAGCGTGGGCTGGGGCCGTCTGGGCCGGAGCCTCGGTGGCTACTTCCGGCGCCGGGCCGTCGGTTTTGATTTTTACTTTGGTCTTCTGGGCTACAGCCGCCGTGGAGCAAGCCAGCAGCCCAATACCCAACAGAACGGGCAGTTTTTTCATAAAAAGGTAAGCAAGAAACAGACGAGAGATACAACGGCTGCGAGGCCGGGCCGCACGGGGCAATTACGGGGCCAATTTACGTATTATCGGCTGCTTGCGCGAGCTGTTGATTTACCTCCGCAATGAATTGTAAAACCTCTTCCCGGCCGGTCTTTTCTTCCGCCGACGTTACAAAATGACGGGGTACTTCATCCCAGGTTTGCTCCATGGTTTCGAGGTAGGCCGCTACGTTCTGCTGGGTGCGGGTGCCGGATTGTTTGTCGGCTTTCGTAAAGACCATAACGAACGGTACCCCCTCGCTGCCCAACTGCTCCATAAATTCCAGGTCCACGGCTTGTGGTGCATGCCGCGAGTCGAGCAACACAAACACGCACGCCAGATTCTCGCGCTTGCGCAGATAATAATTAATCATGCGGCTCCATTTTACCCTCGATTCCTTGCTGACGCGCGCATACCCGTAGCCGGGTAAATCAACCAGATACCACGTACTATTTATTAAGAAGTGGTTGATTAATTGCGTTTTGCCAGGAAGAGAAGACGTTTTGGCCAAGCCCTTCTGGCCCGTCAGCATATTAATCAGCGACGATTTGCCCACGTTGGACCGGCCGATAAAGGCGTACTCCGGCAGCGTGGGGGGCGGACAATCCTCCACGCGGGAGTTGCTCATCAGAAATTTTGCTTCCTGGATATTCATAAGCCAAGCGTAAACTGTAGGGCAAAGGTAGATATTCAAGCGCTACCAGGTAGATTCATAATTTTTTAAGGAAAAACCTTGTAGTTTAAGTAGGCGGACTATATTTGTGCGGTCAGGAATGGCCGTAGTTACAGCTTAGGATTAGAAAACTTCACTTCTTTTTCTTTTTACTACCACTATTTCACATAATTGGATACGACTAAGGTCGTATTATAGAATTTCTATCTTTGCCCGCCAATTACTTGATTTTACGGCAGTATATGGCGGCGATACTGAAAAGAAAATGATGCAAGTTTCGCGTCAGCCTTACATTTTCGCCACGCCCGCCTCAACCCTGAGGCAGGTTTTCAGTATAAGAGGCAACTCCTGAAAAAGTGCCCGCACAGCCGGTGTACGGCATTTCTCAACTCCTCCTTTGCAACTCCTTATTTCCCTAACCCCTCCAACAATGGACAACTTAGTCAGAAGGTTATTGAAAGCCTCGTGCGCCTTCGCGCTTACGGCTGCTATGGCCCAGCCTACCCTGGCTCAAAGCACGCGCAAGCAACTGAAGACTGCGAACAAGTTTTTCAATCAGGAAAACTACCGGGCCTCCATTCCTTACTTTGAACAAGTGTTGGCCAAGGAGCCAAACAATGCGCAGGCATTGTTCCGGGCGGGTATTGCTTATATGTCCTTCGACAAAGAGAAAGCCAGCGACTATATCTATAAGGCGCAGCGGCTAAAGAAAAATGTCTCGAAGGACGTGGAATATTGGCTGGGGCGGGTAGATCACCTGAACTACAACTTTGATGAGGCAATCTCTCACTTTCAGGCCTACAACGCTACCCTCAAAAGCAAAGACACGCGCAAGAAGGAACTGGCTCAGCTAATCCAGCACAGCAAAAACGCCAAGGTGCAGTTCAACAGCCCCAAGGACATTTTTGTGAAGAACCTGGGGCCTACCATCAACACCCAGTACTCGGAGCACAGCCCCGTAATTTCCAGCGACGACAAACTGCTGCTTTTCACCTCGCGGGGTGAAAACGTAACGGGCGCGGGCAATGCCGATGGCAAGAAAGGTGGCAACCTGGCTTCCGACGGCGAATACTTCGAGGACATCTTTGAAGCCAAGCGCATCGACGACGAGAACTGGGAAAAGCCCCGGTCCCTGAGCGGTGTGCTCAACGGTAAAGGCCACGATGCCTCCATTCAGGTGTTCGACAACGACACCAAGATGCTGATGTACCGCCAGGACGAAAACGGTGACTTCTTCTACACGGAGAAGTCGGGCGGCGACTGGACGGCCCCTAAAAAACTGAACGGTAATATCAACTCCAAGGCTTATGAAGGTGACGCCTACATTACGCCCGATGGCCTGACCATTTACTTCTCCACGGCCAAGTATTCTGAGGAAGGCACCCTCGATATTTACTACTCCACCCGCCAGCCCGGCGGCGATTGGGGTCCGGCCAAGAGCATCGGTAACGCCATTAATACGGTGTACGACGATGACAGCCCCTACCTGAGCAAGGACGGCAAAACGCTGTACTTCTCCTCGCGCGGCCACAACACCATGGGCGGCTACGACATCTTCAAGTCGGAGTGGGACTCGGTGGGCAACAAGTGGGGCCGCCCCGAGAACATGGGCTACCCCATCAACACCCCCGATGATGACTCCTACTACCGCCTGAGCCCGGATGGCAGCTACGCCTACTTGTCGTCGTACCGCATTGGGGGCTACGGTGAGAAGGACATCTACACCATCAACTACATCAAGAACGCCATTATCCGGGGCCGGGTGCTCTCGCAGCGCGACAGCACCGTTATTCCGGGGGTAGAGCTGGTGTTCAGTGGCACCCAGGCCGATAAAACGGCCCTGAGCTACCGCGACGTAACCAAGCCCGAAACCGGCGACTACCAGGTAAACGTGCTGTCGGGCCGTAGCTACCAGGTAGCCGTATCGAAAGACGGTAAGAACATCGAAACGCAGGAATTTGCCGTTCCGATTTCAACCAACGATTCGACGGTAATTGAGAAGGATTTCTACGTGCCCTACGTGGATACCAGCGGCACTCAGTTCGCTCAGTTCAAGAAAATCTACTTCGACACGGATAAGTACAAGCTGCGTCCGGAGTCGATTACGGAGCTGAACAACATCAGCCGCATCCTGAAGGCTAACCCCGGCGTGAACATCTCTATTGAGGGCCACTGCGACTCGCGCAACACCGACGAGTACAACATGGTGCTGGGCCAGAACCGCTCGGACGCTGCCTACAACTACCTGAAGAAGTCGGGTATCGCGGAAACGCGCATGGTAACGGTAAGCTACGGTGAGCGTCGTCCGGCGGCCGCCAACGATTCGCCGGAAAACATGCAGCTGAACCGCCGCGTGGAGTTCCGTGTGATTGTAAAAGAGGGTGAAGCCGCTCCGCAGCTGACCAACCCCTCGGCTGGCGCTGGTACTACCGGTACTTCTACCACCAGCTCCTCTTCGTCGGCTACCCGTACCACTACCCCCCTGCAGCCAGGCAAGAGCAAGGCTAAGCTGCCCGACGGCACTAAGGTGAAAACCAAAGTGGACGAGGACAGCGACAAGGTGAAAGTGAAAACCAAAGGCGCCAACGACGAGAAGAGCAAGACCATCACCAAGGATGGTACCATCGACTCGAAGGCTAAACAAGCGGATGGATCGAAAACCAAAGTGAAGACGGACAACGACTAATCAGTTGTCTGCTACTAAGAAAACGGGTCGGGCTGCTAGTCCGACCCGTTTTTTTTCAACATAATGCGGGCGGGCCCGTTCTATTTGGGCAATTTCGCCCCTGTTTCCTCGTTCTTCGCCCTGAGAAGTATGTCCGTAGTACCCTATAAAGATGACGCCGCCGGCAAAAAGTCGCAGGTGGCCCAGATGTTCAACAGCATTGCCGGCAAGTATGACTTCCTAAACCACTTTCTGAGCGTGGGCACGGATATCTACTGGCGTCGCCAGGCCGTGAACGAGCTCAAGCAGCTGCGCCCGGCCCGCATTCTGGACATTGCCACCGGCACCGCCGACTTTGCCATTGAAACCCTGCGGGCCGCTACCCCCGACGCTCAGATTACGGGCGTGGACATTTCGGAAGGCATGCTGGAGGTAGGCCGCCGCAAGCTGGAGCAGAAGGGCCTGAGCCACCGCATCCGGCTGGAACTGGGCGACTCCGAGAGCCTGCCATTTCCGGATGACCATTTTGACGCCGTAACGGCCTCGTTTGGGGTGCGCAACTTCGAGAACCTGGAAAAGGGGCTGGCCGAAATGCGCCGGGTGCTGCGCCCAGGCGGCAAAATGGTGGTACTGGAGTTTTCCAAGCCTACGGCTTTTCCCATGAAGCAGGCCTATAACTTCTACTTCAAGAATATCCTGCCGGTGTTCGGAAAGCTGATTTCCAAAGACCGCGCCGCCTACACCTACCTGCCCGAATCGGTGCAGGCCTTTCCGGACGGACAGGATTTCCTGGCCATCCTGCGTAAAATTGGCTTTAACTCTCCCGCATGGCAACCCCTCACGTTCGGCATCAGCTCTATTTACACGGCTCAAAAGTAACCCGCCTGGCGCTGCTGGCCGTGGCCCTGGGCGTGCTGCCCTTCAGTGCCCAGGCCCAGCGCAAGAGCCGGACCAGCGCCAGCCGCGGCCGCAACGGACAAGTGAAATCGGTGACGGTGGACAACCTGCCGGGCTACGACAGCCGGTGGCTGCACCTGGGCATGTACGTAGCTCCGCACTTTTCGCGCTATAAGATTGAGCAGGCGGCGGGCTACCCCGGCCAGGGCGTATCGGCTAACTCTATCATTAGTCCCGGCTTCTCGGTGGGCTTTCTGAGCGACTTCCGGGTGGGTGACTACGGCGCCCTGAACTTCTCGCCGGGCGTCAGCTTCCTGACTCGCCGGATTGAGTTCAAGCCCTACGGCTACTCGCCGCAAACCAGCAACGACCCCGCCGAAATTGAGGACCAGGAAATAGGCAGTACCCAGGTTGACTTACCGGTGCTGTTCAAGCTGAAGTCGGAGCGGCGGCGCAACTCGCGGGTGTACATTATCGGGGGCGTGCGGCCGAGCTTTAACATCGGGAACCGCCGCAAAGACCCCGAGGTAAACCTGCTGCAGGCCCAGAGCAGCGACATAGCGCTGGAGTATGGGGTAGGGATGGACCTGTTTTATCCCTTCTTCAAGTTCTCGCCTGAGCTGCGCTTTTCCCACGGCCTCCGCAACCTCTACAAACCCGGCACCGATGTGTACAGCCGCAGCCTGCAGAGCATGAAAAGCAATACCGTAACCCTGTACCTGAACATCTGGTCGGGCCGCTAACCTTCTTTCCGCGAAATGACGAAAACAGCATTGATTACGGGGGCCTCTTCGGGCATAGGGCGCGCTACGGCCGTGGCGCTGGGTAAGGCCGGTTTCCGGCTGGTGCTAACCGGCCGGCGCCGGGAGCGGCTGGAAGAACTGGCCCGGGAGTTGGGCGAGGTGCCTACTCACCTGTTGACCTTTGACGTGCGCGACCGGGCCGCCGTGGACGCTGCCATCCAGAGCCTGCCCCCCGAGTTTCAGAATATCGATGTGCTCATCAACAACGCCGGCAATGCCCACGGGCTGGCCCCCATTCAGGACGGTGACCCCCAGGACTGGGACGACATGATGGATGGCAACGTGAAGGGCCTGCTCTACGTGAGCCGCGCCGTGCTACCCTCCATGACGCGCCGCAACACCGGCCACATCATCAACATCGGCTCCATTGCCGGACACGAAACCTATGCCAACGGCAACGTGTACTGCGCCTCCAAGGCGGCCGTGGCAGCCCTTACCAAAGGTATGCGCCTGGATTTGCTACCCCACCATATTCGGGTGGCGGAGGTGAACCCCGGCGCCGTAGAAACCGAGTTTTCGCAGGTGCGCTTCAAGGGCGACACGGAGCGGGCTGCTACTGTGTACAAAGGCTTCGAGCCCCTGCGGGCTGAGGACGTGGCCGACCTGATTGGGTTTATGGTTACGCGCCCGGCCCACGTCAACATTGCCGAGGTACTCATTCTGCCGGCGGCCCAAGCCGCTGCTACTTCCATCCGCAAGGACGCCTAACTCTACCCCCGCCAAACGAAAAAGGCCGCCCCGTTGAGGGCGGCCTTTTTTATTCAGATGCCAGTTGCTCGGCTTCCTGGAGCTGGGCCAGGGCACCAGCGTTCAGCGCGTGCTTGCCCTCGAAACGAATCAGGGTGGGCTCTACCTGCATTGCGCGAAAAAACTGCAGCTGTTTCTGTAGGGCCTCCTCCGATACAAACTCATCCTGGGTGCCGCATACCAGGGTAACCGGTAGGCCCTGCAGCAAGTGAGAAGCGGCCGTGAAATCCATATCGGGCGGGAAAGCGCCGGCCCATAGCACCAGGTGGGCCGGCCGGAATGGTGCCTGGGCCAGCCAGCGGCTAACCGTGGCGGCGCCCTGCGAGAAGCCCAGCACGGTAACGGCCACGTTGGGAGCAGCCTGGGCCAGAATAGTTTCGGCCAGCTGGTTGAGGTAGGCTACATAGTCCTCGATTTCCGTGAGGCGGTCTTCGCGGGTCATCCAGGTGGCGCCTACCCGTCCGCCCGTACCCTGCAGGTAAAAGCGGGACAGGCCTTCGGGGGCAATAATTACCAGCTGCGGATCGGCCTCAGAGAGGAAGGCAAAATGCCGGATAAAGTACGTTGCCAGCTGTCCGTAGCCGTGGGCTACAAACCACACCCGGCGCGTAGCCGCGGAAAGCTCGCCTAACTGGTAGTACCGGGCCGTGCGAACTACGGGCAGGTGATGTTCCTGAGCAGGCATAAAGCGGGAGCAAGGGAAGTAAAGAAACCGTGAGCAGAGCGTTCTGCTGGCTTAGTCGCCCGGCTTGAACGCGCCACTCACCAGGCCGCTATTTCACCGCCGGCAGGTCGTCGGAAGAAAAACCGAAGGGAAGCAGGTCGGAGAGGGAGTGAAACCGGTAGATGCTCCCGTTGGGGCCCTGCAGCAGCAGCGGAATGGGCTGTTTCTGGCGGTGCTCATACTCGGCCATTACCTGGCGGCAAGCTCCGCACGAAGTAACCGGCACAAATTCCCCCTGGGCCGGACGGGCAGCTACGGCCATGCCCAGGATCCGGCGCTCGGGCTGCGAGGCTGCGAGGCCAAACAGGGCCGTACGCTCGGCACACAGGCCCGAAGGAAAGGCGGCATTTTCCTGATTGGTACCCCGGAAAATAGTGCCATCGTCGAGGAGCAGAGCCGTGCCCACGTGGAAGTGGGAGTAGGGGGCGTAGGCGTGGTCAGTGGCCGCGCGGGCCGCCTGCCAGGTGGTAGCTTCCGCTGGGGTGAGGTCGGCTTCGGAGGCCACCACGTCAATGGTGATGGTCAGGTGGAGGGGTTGGGCCATCGGGGGAGGCGGGAAGGGAACGGCCCGGTTCCGGCTGGCGGCCCCGGGTAGTGAAAAGGGGCGGTGAATGTACAACTATTTTGCATACGGACACGATGACCCGCAAAAAATCTGCGTCTCCAGTGCTCGCCCGGCGCGGCCGGCTTGCTCCGTAGCGGCCTGGGCCGGGGCAGGCCAAGCGGCTGCTGTGCCGCAAATTTCTAATATTGGCGGCGGACTCTTTTCCCAGCCCGCGTCTCCTGCCTTTCCACCCAGCTTACCCCCATGACCCGTATCCTGCTTCTGGGCGCCGGCCGCTCGGCCTCGTCGTTGCTGCATTACTTGCTCCGCCATGCCCCTTCCGAAGGCTGGCAGCTTATCGTGGCCGATATGCAGCCTGCGCACTTGGTGCCGGTGCTGGCTGCCCACGCCGCTTACGCGCAGGCCGTGCCTTTTGACCTGCAGGATGAGACCGGGCTGGAAGGTCTGGTCCAAGGGGCTGACATAGTGATATCCATGCTGCCGGCTATGCTGCACGGCCCTGTGGCGCGGGCCTGCGTGCGGTATGCCCGCCATTTGGTAACGGCCAGCTACGTGAGCGAAGAAATTCGGGGTCTGGATGAAGAAGCCCGGGCCGCTGGCATCACCATTCTGATGGAGTGCGGCCTCGACCCCGGCTTAGATCATATGTCGGCCATGCGGTTGCTGACCGACATCCGGAGCCGGGGCGGACAGGTAACCAGCTTCAAATCGTACTGTGGGGGGCTGCTGGCGCCCGAGGCGGAAGGTAGTAATCCGTGGAAGTATAAGTTTACCTGGAACCCGCGCAACGTGGTGCTGGCTGGCCAGAGTACGGCCAAATACCTCGAAAACGGACGGCTGCGCTTTATTCCCTATCAACAGCTGTTTGCCCGTACCGAAAAGCTGCGGGTGCCCGGGGTAGGTGAGCTGGAAGGCTACGCCAACCGTGACTCCCTAAGCTACCGGGAGCCCTATGGCCTGCACCAAGTACCCACAATGCTGCGCGGCACCTTGCGCCGTCCCGAATACTGCGCCGCCTGGCACGCCCTGGTGCGCCTGGGCCTCACCGATGATGCCGTGCACTTGGGCAACCCCGCCGACCTGACCTGGGCCGAGCTGGTGGAGGCCTACCTGCCAGCTGGAATGGAAGCCCTGAGCCTGCCCGAGCGGGTAGCCGCTTACTTAGGGCTGGAAGTATCGGGGCCGGAAATGCAGCGCCTGGAGTGGCTGGAGTTGTTTTCGGAGCGCCCGGTAGGCCGGCCTGATGCTACCCCGGCCCAACTGCTGGAGCGCCTGCTCACCGAAAAATGGGCCCTGCAGCCCTCTGACCACGACATGATTGTGATGCAGCATCAGATTGGGTTCACGCTGAATGGGCAGCCGCATCTGGCTACTTCCTCGCTGGTAGTGCTGGGCGATGATATCACCCAGACGGCCATGGCAAAAACGGTAGGCCTGCCCGTAGCCATGGCCGTGCGGCAGCTGGCCCGCGGCACCTTCGGGCAGCGAGGGGTAGTCATTCCAACCTTACCTGAACTCTACGAGCCCATTCTGGAAGAGCTGGAGCAGGATTACGGAATTCGGTTCGTGGAAGAGGAGCTTGTCGCCCATGTGCCGGCCGGCGCCCTGTAGCTGGTAAAATAGAACCTCTATCCGGGCGTTGAACAGCCTATGCAAACCTATTTGACGCTGCGGGTCCGACTCCTCATCCGGTTGCTGCGCGAGCTGGGCTGGTGGCGGTTGTTGCTACTGGGTACTTTGCTGGGGCTTGCCACGGCGCGGGCCCTGTTAATGGCAGCAGGTAGCGCCGGAGCAGCGTGGCTGGTACCCGTAGTAGTGGCTGGCCTGATCTGGAGCCTGCACCGGCAGCGGGACGACTATTCGTTTCTGCAGCTTACGGCTCCCGGTTTTAGGCCCTGGCTGGGGGCAGAATACGCCTTGCTCAGTCTGCCGGCCCTTGGGGTGCTGGTGGCCTTCGGGCGCATAGGTGCTGCCTTGCTTACCATTGTGCTGGCGGCGCTAGTGGCGCTGGCGCCGCCCGCTACGGCCCGCGCCGGCCGCCGCCACGGCCGGACTGTATTTCGGAGCGTGGCATTTGAGTGGGTTGGGGCAAGCCGCCGTGGGGCCGGGCTGCTGTGGCTGGGGTTGCTGGGTGCCGCCGTTGCTACCCGCCATACTGCCACGGGTCCCGCTTTGGCAGTAGTGGGGTGGTTGCTGGTGATGCTGGAGGTGTATGGCCCCGTGGAGCCCTGGACCTGGCTGCTGCCCGCCCTTTCCTCGCCGGGCCGCTGGCTGCGCGAGCGGGTAGGGTGGGGGCTGCTGTATTTTGGCCTAACGGTGGCCCCGCTGGCCGCTGTGCTGGCTCAGGGGCCGGCCGGAGCCGGCGGAACGGCCGCCGTGCTGCTGTGGTGCGCCGTGGTACTGATGATGGTGGTGCTGGCCAAGTATGCTTTTTATCCGCACGCTACCCTGGCCCGCCTTACCCAGGCGGGTGCGGTGGTCGTTGGGTTTTCTATTCTCGGCAGCAACCCAGCCTTCGGGGCCCTGTTGGCGGCTTGTTTTCTGGGGCTGGGACTGAAAAGCCACCATCGTTTAGCTCAGTATCAACATGCTTGAAATTCGTGGCCTGCGTAAAAGCTTCGGCCCCCAAACCGTTCTGCATCACATTGACTTGGCCCTGCGGCCCGGTACCCTGCACGGGTTGGTAGGCGCCAACGGGGCCGGCAAAACTACCTTGCTGCACTGCCTCTACGGCCTGCATACTGATTACACGGGCACCATACAGGAAACCGGCGGCCGGCCCATCCGCCAGCACACGGGCCTGCTGTCCTACGAGCCCTACTTCTATCCGCGCATCACGGGGCGCGAGTACGTGGAGTTTTGCCTGCAGGCCCGCGGCCGGCCGGTGCCCGATCTGGCGGGCTGGAACTACCTGCTGGAGTTGCCCCTGGATCAGTACGCCGAGCAGTATTCGGCGGGCATGAAAAAGAAACTGGCCTTGCTGGCACTGCTGGTGCAGGATTTTCGCTACCTCATCCTCGACGAGCCCTTCAACGGCCTGGATTTAAGCACGAATTTGCTGGTAATGGAAGTATTGCGCCGCCTGCGGGGGCAGGGGGTAGGCATCTTGCTTACCTCACACCTGCTGGGTTCCCTTACGGAGCTATGCGACGAAATAACCGTGCTGGCCGAGGGCCGGGTACTGCGCCACTACCCCGCTACCCACTTCGGACAGCTACAAGCCGACCTGCTCGATACTTTGCACCAACAAAAACTCGCTCACCTGCGGCAGTTGCTGCCTGATGGCGCCGGCGCCTAACTTCCGGCCTTGTTACAGGGCCAGATAAAAGGGACCCAGCAACTCCCTGAACGGATCGGAGTAGGCTGCCTCATTTCCTTCGTGCAAAAAAAGCAGCTGCTCCCGCACTACCCCCGGCTGGCGGCCAAAGCCGGTAATGTGGCGCAGGGCCTTGCTACCCGGCCGATGATGTACCACCAGGCGGGTAGTGGGGTAGAGGCCGGCCGCGGCGGCTTCCCGCTCGAAGTAAAGCATTTCGGGCGGGGGTAGCAGCACGGTGAGCTGCCCGGCCGGCGTCAGGAAATCGGCGGCGAAGCGGGCCAGCTCAGTGAAGGTAAGCGACTCGGGGGCGGTATGGCGGGCGGTGGTGCGGCCGGCGTGGGGGGAGCGCAGCGAATTGCGAAAGAACGGCGGGTTACAGATAATGCAGTCGAAGGGCGCGGGCCGGGTGGCGGCAAACGCGGCCAGCGGCTGCGCGTGCAGTACCAGGCGCGCGCTCCAGGGGCTCAGCCGGAAGTTTTCGGCGGCCTGGGCTGCCGCCGCGGCATCCAGCTCCACCGCCTCAATGCAGGCCCTCGGATTACGTTGCGCCGCCATCAGGGCCAGCAGGCCGGTACCGGAGCCAATATCCAGAATACGGCTGACATCTGTTACGGCTGCCACAGCGCCCAGCACGCAGGCGTCGGTGCTCACCTTCATGGCACACGCGCCCTGCTCCACCCGAAACTGCTTGAACTGGAAGTAGGAGTTGGGCATCGTAGGTTAGCGCAACGGTGTAAGTCGTCCGCGCCGCAGAATGAAATAGTGGGTTGTATTCCGGCCCTCTCCACCCAGCGCGCCGGTTAGCACAAGTAATCGGCTGCTCGATCTGAAATCGAGCGGAACAAAATGATCAGGCAAAGTTGCGCCCCACCAACTCATGTTGGTTTCGTTGTTGAAGTACACCTGGCCCGAAACAACATCAATCACGGCATAGCGCAGGCATTCCGAACCACAGCCCCAGGCCGCCAGAACGTAGTGACCCGCAAAGTTTGGGGGGTGCTTGGCCGCTTCGCGAATCCTGGTTCTAAACTGCCAGGCCGCGGAGCCACTGGAAATCCGGGGTAGTGCGTGAGGCCCTTTGTAAACCTTGGCAACGCTGAAATCCTGAAAAGCAGGTTGTTGCTGCTGACCTGCTGCCGACAGGCCAATAAAGCACACCAAAACGGGCGGCGCAATGTGCTTGTAGCTGCGTGTGGCAAAGGCCTCCAATCTAGTTAGCCGCGCTTGGCTTCAATCAGCTCGTAGCCTTCGTCAATCAGCAGCTTGCCCTGGGTAGCACTCCACACGGCCAGCTGGTCGCACCGCTCGTTTTCGGGGTGGCCGTTGTGGCCGCGTACCCAGCGAAACTGCACGGTGCGCTGCTTATACACCTTCAGGAAGCGGCGCCAGAGGTCTTCGTTGGCTTTCTTGCCGAAATCGGGCTTGTTGGCCCACCCAAATACCCACCGCTTCTCTACCGCATCCACCACGTAGCGCGAGTCGGTAACCACGGTAATGGGCAGCTCGGGGCGGTTAATGGCTTCCAGGCCTACAATCACGGCCAGCAGCTCCATACGGTTGTTGGTAGTCAGGCGGAAGCCTTGGGTCAGCTCTTTCTCGTGCTGCCCGAAGCGCAGCAGCGCCCCGTAGCCGCCCGGCCCTGGGTTGCCCCGCGAGGAGCCGTCGGTAAATAAATGAATCAAGAGAACAGGGAAAAAGCGTGTAGGGAGTGGGGCTTGCCCCCGCCCGGCGTCCGCGTCACATGCGGAATTGTAACTACGGCGCGACCAACGGGCGGGGCCAAGCCCCGCTCCCTACACTAGAAATTAAAAATTACTTTTAAACAGTTTGATGGCAATGGCCAGCAGAATGACGCCGAACACGCGGCGCAGAATATCCTCGCCGGCCTTGCCCAGCTTGCGCTCAATCCAGGCCGAGCTTTTCAGCACCAGATACACAAACACCAGGTTCACGAGCACACCGGCCAGCACATTGGGCAGCTGATAGGCCGCCCGCAGGGAGAGCAGCGTTGTCATGGTGCCGGCGCCTACAATCAGCGGAAACGCCAGGGGCACAATGGAGCCCGTGGAGGCCAGCGGGTTGTGCTTGAACAGCTCCACCCCCAGAATCATCTCCATGCCAATAAGAAAGATGATAATGGCGCCAGCCAAGGCAAAAGACTGAAAATCAACCCCGAAGAGAGAAAGGATGCTCTGGCCCAGAAACAGAAAGGCCACCATCAGCAGCCCCGCCACCAGGGTTGCTTTCTCCGACTCAATCTTGCCCTCGCGCTGCCGGATCTGGATGATAATCGGGATGGAGCCCAGAATATCAATGATGGCAAAAAGCGTGAGCGTGACGGAGGCAATTTCCTTGAAGCTGAACATAAGTGAAATGGTGAGATGGTGAAACAGGGAGTTGATGAGTGGCTGAAACAGGAGTGTGACAGAACATTAAACTCACCATTTCACCATCTCGCTATTTCACCGCTAGGCAAACTCGCGGGCGAAGAACTGCACCAGCTGCTCGAAGGCTGCGTCGGGGATGGCGGGGAAGTTGGCGATGCGCAGGCTGGTAGGCTTCCAGCTGCCGTAGCCGCTGCCCAGCTGCAGGCCTTGGGCCAGGGCCCGCCGCTTCACCTCGTCTATCAAAGCCGGCGCCCCCTGCAAGCCAATGACCGTGGTGGAGCGGGCCTCGGGGTTGGTGATAAGCGGGGAAAGCTGGGTGGCCTGGTCGAAGTAATCGTAGAGCTTGGTGGCGCGCTCCTGCAGATGCTGATGAATGGCTTTGATGGGCGCCCGGTCGGCCATGACGCGGCTCAGCAGGTAGATGCCCAGCACGTTGGGGGTGTGGGTGGTCTGGTAGTTGAGCATTTTCTCGTACTGAGCCGTGAGCGAGTTGTAGTGGCTGCGCTCATTGATTTTGCGCAGGCGCTCCACGGCCCGGGGTGAGAGCAGCATCACCGAAAGCCCCGCCGGCAGCCCGAAGCACTTCTGCACCGAAGCATACCAGATATCGGCCTTGATGTACTTGAGCTGAATGCCGGCCAGTGAAGAGGTAGCATCAACGGCCAGCAGGGCGTTGCCGGGCAGGCGGTTGTATATGTTTAGCACCACGCCGTCGCGGAGCTGGGTGGCGTTGCTGGTTTCGTTCTGGGTGATGCATACCAGGTCGGTTTGCTCATCGAGGCCCGGCAGGCGGTGCACATCCGGCGTTTCGTCGGGCCCGAACTGGATGCCGGTAGTAGCGGGACGCAGGGCTTTGGCGTACTCGTACCATTTTTCGCCAAAAGCCCCGTTGTAGAGGTGGAAGCTCTTGGTAGGGGTAAGGCTCTGGGCCAGCACCTCCCAGCACTCCGTGGCCGAGCTCATAAAGAACACGGTGTAATCCTGCGGAACGTTGAGCTTATTTTTCAGCTCCTGCACCGTCTGGCGCATTAGCTGCACAAATCGCTCGCCGCGGTGCTGGGCCGAGAGCCAGCCCTCATCAAACGCATCCTGCAAGTATTGGCGCACCTGCGGGTACACTTGCGAAGGGCCAGGGTTGAATGTATACATAGGAAGGAAAGGCTAAGCAGTGGAAACGCAAAGGTATTGATTGGGGGATGAGGTGATAGGGTAAATGGGGATGAGGTGACAGGTAAAAAGTGACAAGTGAATAGGAAATGATGGCAGGTGACAGGGGGAAGCCCGTTTGGCCATGTGCGCCGAAAGAACGATATCCGCCTACCCCCTGGTACCCACCAAACCCTCGGCACGGCACCTTTTACCTGTCACCATTTACCTCATCACTATTCACCCTACTAAACCTTAAACCCCACCCGCTTCGGGCGTTGGCCATCGAAGTAATGCAGAGCCAGCTTGTAGCTCTCAAGCTTAAAGCCGCTGATGCTGCCTACGCAGTTGCGGCCCAGCAGGCTTTTCTGGCGGAACTCCTCGCGGGCGTGCAGGTTGCTTAGGTGCACTTCTACCACGGGCGTATGAATGGCGGCCACGGCGTCGGCCAGGGCTACGCTGGTGTGAGTGTAGCCGCCGGCATTCAGTACAATGCCATGGTAGCTGAAGCCTACCTCGTGCAGCTTGTCAATCAACTCGCCTTCGTGGTTGCTCTGGAAGTGCTCCAGCTCAAACTGCGGAAAGGCCTCACGCAGCTCGGGCAGGTAGTCTTCGAAGGAGCGGGAGCCATAGATGCCTGGCTCGCGCCGACCAAGCAGGTTGAGGTTGGGGCCGTTGAGCAGGAGTATTTGCATAAGGCAGGGGGGTAGGGAACAGACGAAATACAAAGCAAAGGTATTGGCATTCGGGGCGCAACTGCGGCTGCGGCCTGGAGCGGCAGCTGCTAACCTGTACTTTTACGGCCTACTTGCCGTACTTCCTCATTTCTACCCCGCTTCTTATGTCCACCTGGTCTATTGCCCTTAAGCAGTTTGAGGGCTACCTGCAGCTGGAAAAATCCCTTTCGGCCAACTCCGTAGAGGCCTATGTGCGCGACGTGCAGAAGCTGCGCCAGTACCTGGAGGTAGAAAAGCTGCCGGCCTCGCCCCAGCAGGTCACCACCCGCATCCTGCGCGACTTTCTGGCCTGGCTCGGGAGTCTGGGCATGTCGGCCACCTCGCAAGCCCGCATCCTGTCGGGCATCAAGGCCTTCTACCGCTTCCTTATTATGGAAGACCTTCTCACCCTGGATCCAACTGATACGCTGGATGCGCCCAAAACCGGCCGCAAGCTTCCCGACACGCTCAGCTACCCCGAAATTGAGCAGCTCCTCGACGGCATCGACCTGAGTACGCCCGAGGGCACCCGCAACCGGGCCATGCTGGAAGTGCTTTACAGCTCCGGCCTGCGGGTGAGTGAGCTGACGGGGCTGCGCCTTTCCAATCTCTACGCCGACCAGGGCTTTGTGCGGGTGCTGGGCAAGGGCAGCAAGGAGCGGCTGGTGCCCATCGGGCGCGACGCGCTCAAGCACTTGGGCTTCTACCTGCAGGGCATCCGGGCTCACCTCGATATCAAGCCCGGCCACGAGGACACGGTATTCCTGAACAAGCGCGGGGCGGGCCTCTCGCGGGTGATGGTGTTCAACATCATTAAGGCGGCAGCCGAAAAGGCAGGTATCCGCAAAAGCATCAGCCCGCACACCTTCCGCCACAGCTTTGCTACCCACCTCATTGAAGGCGGCGCCGACCTGCGGGCCGTGCAGGAAATGCTGGGCCACGAGAGCATCACGACCACCGAAATCTATACCCACCTCGACCGGGACTACCTGCGCCAGGTGATTACCGAGTTTCATCCGCGCAGCTAAACCGGCGACGCGGGCTTCCGGCCGGCTACCCCACCAGGCGCTGACAGCTGCTTAGCCAATCCGTGGCCTCATATAGGTCATCGAAGACCTGAATTTCAAACTGCCCCAACAGCCGCTGCACCGATGGATCGAACGAGGAGCTGACCGCAGCATTGGGCTGGGCTACGTGCGCGATGTAGCGCAGGCCGGCCTCGGCGGCTACCGGCCCCCACGTAGTTGCCAGCCACTCCAGCGAATCAAACCAGGGACCCTGAATGCGGCTATTGTCATTGAGCAGGCAGGAGCAGTGCAGCTGCCTGAGCAACTGCAGGCCCACGGTGGCTCCATCGTGGGCGTAGTCGGGCCCTACATAGCCCGCCCAGGTAGTGAAAAGCCAGTGGTTGGCTTCATCATATACTATCTGGCAGAAGTTGGGGCTGCCGGGCGCAGAAAGCAGGCGTTGGTGCATAGGGTAGGAGGCAGGGAACAGACCATAGGGGAGAGTTCTATTTAACGGCGCGGGGCCCGAGGCGGCCAAGCCTCCCGAAAGGAAAATTTTATTTTTGCCGACTGCCTTCTTTTGCTGCTTATGCCTGACTACACCACGGGGAAGTCTTTTCGGCTTTCCGCTTTCCCGCCGTTGCTCTGGGCCATAGCACTCCTGCTGACCTTAAGCCTGGCCTACGCGGCGCCATCGGGAGCCACCTACATTCTCATCGATGATAACCTGGACACGGAGCTGGCTCCGCCCTACGCCCTGCTCCAGGAAGGCAAGACCCTCGACTACCGCGCCACTACCCGCGTGGAGCGGCTGATGAACGGCCTGCCCCGCAACGCCCTGCGTCCCGGTCTGCAGCCCCTGGTCGGGCTGATGGCCCTGTTTCCTCCCCTGCAAGCCTACCTGCTGCACGAGCTGCTGGTGCGCCTGGCGGGGCTGCTGGGCATGTACCTGCTACTGCGCCGCTATGGCCTGCCCGGACCCGGCCGGGCAACCCTGTGCGCGGGGCTGGCCCTGGCCTGGGCGGTGCTGCCGACGTACACGGCCTACGGGGTTTCGGTGCTGGGGCAGCCCTGGGTGGCGCTGGCCCTGCTGAACCTGCGCCGCGGCCCCGGCCACTGGTCCGACTGGCTGCTGCTGGTGGCCTTTGCTTTCTGGTCGAGTTTGGTGCTGGCTGGCGTGTTTGTGCTGGCGGCGGCTGGCCTGCTGCTGGCCTTGGATGCCGGGCACCGACGCCGGGTGGCCTGGCGGCCGGTGCTGGGCCTGCTGGTGCTGGGCCTGAGCTATGCGGTAGTAGAGTATCCGCTGGTGTATTCGCTGCTGGTGCAGCGGCAGTTTGTGCCCCACCGGCTGGAGTTCGACTATGCGCGGCTGGCGCCCGGTGGGGTAGGGGCGGGGCTGGCTGGCGCCGGGCGCTACCTGCTGCTGGGGCAGTATCACGCCGGGCTGTTTCTGCGGGCGGCGCCGTTACTGGCGGCCGGGTTGGCGCTGGCGTACGTGCCGGCCGGTCCTGCCCGGCGGCGCTTGCTGCGGAAGCTGCTGGTGGGGTTGAGCGTGCTGGCAGGGGTAGCCCTGTTCTGCGGCTTCTACCCCCAGCTGATTGAAGCGTTACAACAGCTGGTGCCGCCGCTGCGGGCCTTCAACCTTTCCCGCTTTCACTTCCTGACCCCACTGCTCTGGTTTGGCATTCTGGTTCTTAGTCTGCGCTACATTCCGGCTCCGGGCCCACGGGCGGCTTTGGTGGGGCTGCAGCTCCTGATTGGGCTGGGCATGAACACCGAGTGGACCCTGAACATACGCCGCCTGCTGGGGCGCCTGCCCGCCACCGAGCCTACCTACGCCGCCTATGTGGCCCCGGCGCTGTTTGGGCACATTCGCCAGGATATACTGGCCCGCACCGGCCAGCGGCCGGCGCAGTACCGGGTAGCCTGCCTTGGGTTTGCGCCGGCCGTGGCCTCGCTCAACGGATTTTACACCCTGGATGGGTACCAGAACAACTACCCGCTACCCTACAAGCACCAGTTTCGGACCCTGATAGCCGGGGAGCTGGCCAAAAGCCCCGGGCTGCGCACGTATTACGATGCCTGGGGAAACCGGTGCTACTTATTTTCGGCCGAGCTGGGCAAGAACTTTCGGGTAGGCGCGTTGCCGGAACGGGTCGTCAGCCACTGGGCCTTCGATGCCCGGGCGTTCCGGCGGTTGGGCGGGCGCTACGTGCTGTCGGCGGCCCGGCTGCTCCGTCCCGAGGGCAGCGGCCTCCAGCTGCGGGGCCGCTATACCGCTCCGGGGGCTTATTGGCGCATCTGGGTGTACGAAGTGCGGTAGCGGCCGCCGGCCCGGCAGCCGAGTAAGGGTGCCGTCCGGGGCCGATGTGCACTTGGGCAACACGGCGTGGCACTATTTCCCGACCTCACCTAATCAGCACCTTAGCAAATTAGGCCTTCGGCGCATCACATAATTGCCTAGATTTGGTCTTTGGCGTGTCTCTAATGGCTAAAAATACCTACAAACAACCCTCATCAGCGGCTCCGGGCCGCTCCAACGAGCCTCGGCCGGCGGCCGAGCCGCGCGCGGCCCGCAACCAGCCCCGCGCCGTTGAGCCGGAGCCCCCCCGCGAAGCCCGCCGCAACGAGCCCGCTGCCCGGGCTACCCGGCCGGCGGCGCCCAAAGCTGCCCGCAAACCCATGCAACTGCCGGCCGTGAACCTCAGCGGCCTGTTCAGCTTCCTGCGCGACCGGCGGTTTCAGCTGTTCCTGGGCTTCTTCTTCCTGATTGGCTCCATCTACCTCACCATTGCTTTCATTTCCTTCCTGTTTACGGGCCACGCCGACCAGAGCGTAACCGAAACGGTAGGCCGCACTTCGCTTAAGGAAGCAGGCCAGGAAACCGGCAACTGGCTGGGGCTGGTGGGGGCTATGCTGGCCCAGTTCCTGATTCAGGACGGCTTTGGGGTGGCGGCCTTCGCGGCCATTCCCATCGTGTTTTTTATCGGGTACAAGATTGTGTTCCGGCGGGCGGGCGTGTCGTTTACCTACGTGCTGGCGCTGTGCCTGTTTACCATGCTCTGGCTGAGTGTATTGATGGGCTACGTGGTGCTCACCATTCAAAGCCCCGACGTGGACCCGGCCCTGGCCCACAGCCTCGACTTCCTGTGCGGGGGCGTGGGCTACGAAACTGCCTTCTGGCTTGATAGCCTTATTGGATGGGGCACGGTGCTGCTGCTGGCTTTCCTGCTGATTTCCTTCGTGGTGTTCTTCTTCAACGTCACCAGCCTCAACCTGAACCTGCGCCGCAGTGCCGGCGAAGAAGACGAGGATGAAGCGGAAGAGGAGCGGGCCTTTTCAACGGCTTCGGGTCGGGGCAACTACGCCGCTACCCCCACTGCCGCCTTCGAACCCGATGAACCCCAGGAGGATACCCTGGGTATCACGCTCAAGCGGGTAGGCCCCCTGGCTGCTCAGCCCGCACTGGAGGAAGACGAGGAGGACGAAGACCCGCAACCCCAGCGTACCGGCCCGGTGGCCGGAGTATCGCCCGCTTTCAGCGTGGCTAGCCCGGCTCCGGCCGTGGCCGCTGCTTCTGCCACGGTAGGCGCGGGTGGGTTGGCAGCGGCTTCAGCCGTGCCGCTGAGTGTGGCCGCTACGGCCGGCTCCGCCCTGACCGGGGCTGCGGCTGCCCTGGCTGCTACCCCCTCCAGCGGCCCCAGCTTCTCCATCGAAATGCCGGAGGCAGAGGTAGCGCCCGCCTCTGTAGCACCTAAAGCTCCGGTGGCAGTGGCCAGCGTGCCTACCCCCTTGTCCCTGGCCGATCTGGTAGCGGATGATACCCCGCTGCCTGCACCAACCGCGCCAATCGTGGCACCCGTAGCCGTGGCTCCGAGCGTGCCAGCCGGGCTGTCGTTTGAGGTAGAAGATGCTACTACCTCTACCCATGAGCTGGACCCTTCGGCCGGCGCCGATATGGCCGTTATTGCCGAAGAAGATGAGGAAGAAGAGGCCATGCCCACCGGCGAGTACGACCCTACCCTCGACCTGCCCCGCTACCAGTACCCCACCCTGGAACTGCTCAACGACTACGGAGTAGCCAAGGCCCAGGTAACTAAGGAAGAGCTGGAAGCCAACAAGGACCGCATCGTGGAAACCCTGGGGCACTACGGCATCAACATCGCCAGCATCAAGGCTACCATTGGGCCCACGGTTACGCTCTACGAAATCGTGCCCGACGCCGGGGTGCGCATCTCCAAAATCAAGAGCCTGGAGGATGACATTGCCCTGAGCCTGGCGGCCCTGGGCATCCGCATCATCGCGCCCATTCCGGGCAAGGGTACCATCGGTATTGAGGTGCCGAACACCAAGAAGGAAATGGTGAGCATCCGCTCGGTGTTCAACACCGACAAGTTTGTGACCACCGAAATGGACTTGCCCATTGCTTTTGGCCGCACCATTACCAATGAAGTGTTCGTGGTGGACCTGGCCAAAATGCCTCACTTGCTCATGGCGGGTGCTACGGGCCAGGGTAAATCGGTGGGCCTGAACGTGATTCTGGCTTCCCTGCTCTACAAGCGTCACCCCAGCCAGCTCAAGTTCGTGCTCGTTGACCCGAAGAAGGTGGAATTGAGCATCTTCAACAAGATTGAGCGCCACTTCCTGGCCAAGCTGCCCGAGTCGGAGGAGCCTATCATTACCGATACCAAAAAGGTAGTAAACACGCTCAACTCCTTGTGCATGGAGATGGACAAGCGCTACGACCTGCTCAAGGACGCCGGCTGCCGCAACCTGAAGGAGTATAACCGCAAGTTTGTGGAGCGCCGCCTCAACCCCAAGAAGGGCCACCGCTACATGCCCTTTATTGTACTGGTAATTGACGAGCTGGCCGACCTGATGATGACCGCCGGCAAGGAGGTAGAAACGCCCATTGCCCGCCTGGCCCAGCTGGCCCGCGCCATCGGGATTCACTTGATTGTGGCTACCCAGCGCCCATCAGTAAACGTTATTACGGGTATCATCAAGGCCAACTTCCCCTGCCGGATTTCCTTTAAGGTGACCAGCAAAATCGACTCCCGCACCATTCTGGATGCCGGCGGCGCCGACCAGCTGATCGGCCAGGGCGACATGCTGATTTCCCAGGGCTCCGACATCATCCGGGTGCAGTGCGCCTTTATTGATACGCCCGAGGTGGACCGCCTCTGCGACTTCGTGGGCGAGCAGCAGGGTTACCCCAATGCCTACGAGCTCCCCGAAGTGCCCGGTGAGGCCGGCAGCGGCAACGGCGACGCCGACGACTTTGACCCCTCCGACCGGGACTCCATGTTCGAGGAAGCCGCCCGCGTGATTGTGCTGCATCAGCAGGGTAGTACCTCCCTGATTCAGCGCAAGCTCAAGCTGGGCTACAACCGCGCCGGCCGATTAATTGACCAATTGGAACACGCGGGCATCGTTGGGCCGTTTGAGGGTAGCAAGGCGCGCGAAGTGCTGATTCCGGATGAATACAGTTTGGAACAGTTGTTGAATAGCCTACCGAAGTAGCGCGAAGAAAATAGAACTTAGAGCGTAGAATTTGTTCTATAACATTCCGTTTTGCGTTTAAACCTTATATCTCTTCTACGCTCTCACGCCGGAGCTACCTGCTCTCCAAACACCACCTCTCTTTTTGCAATGAAAAAATATCTCGCCCTGCTCGCCCTTTCCGTGTCGCTGACCTCCGTCGCCACGGCTCAGCAGGACCCTAAAGCCGGCAAGATTCTGGACCAGATGAGTGCCAAGTATCAGGCCATGAAGGCTTTCAAGGCCACGTTTACCCAGACCCTCGAGAATGACGCCGCGAAAGTGAAGGAGAACCTCTCCGGCGATATTACCGTGAGCGGCCAGAAGTTTCGCTTGAAAATGAGCGGCCAGGAGGTCATCAACAACGGCCAAACCATGTGGACCTACATGAAGGCCGAAAATGAGGTGAATATCTCTGATTACGAGCCTGAGGATCAGGAAATTTCGCCCTCTCAGATCTATACGCTCTACAAAAAAGGCTACAAGTACGCCTACGTGCAGGAAGCCAAGGAAGGCGGCGAAGTGGTGGACGTAATCGAACTCTCACCCGAAGACCGCAGCAACCCCGTGTACAAGGTGCGCCTGAAGGTAGGCCGGGCCGATAAAGCCGTGAAAAGCTGGCAGATGTTCAAGAAGAACGGCAACCGCTATACCTACCGCATCAGCAAGTTCCAGCCCAACGTGCCGGTGGATGCTACCACCTTCAACTTCGACAAAAGCAAGTATAAAGGCGTGAAGGTGATTGACCTGCGCTAACCCTGACCTTGCGTTACAAACGACCCGGCCCGCTTCTGCTACCTGCAGAGGCGGGCCGGTTTGATTTGTACCCTGGCTGCTTAAAACTTTTCGCCCTGAAGCTGGGCAAATTTCAGGGCCGCTTCCAGGTGCTTGAACCGGGCTGCCCAGCGGAAATATTCCCTGACGTTGGAGCGGCGTGCCGGTAGCAGGTGAGGGTACTGCTGCCCGAAGCAGCCCAGCGTATAGAGCGCCTGGGTTGCTATGGCTTTGCTCCGGGCCTCAATTAGCTTTTCGAGGTAGCGGATAATATCCTCGGGCTGGACGGTGTTGGCGGAGTGCTGCCAGGACTCGGCCAGGCGCTTTACGGCCAGGCAGCTTCCAGCGGCTACGGCACGCTTCAGCCAGCGCTGGGCCGCCGGCAGGCGGGTTGGCCCGCCCAGGCCGCGCAACAGGCAGGTGCCCAGCAATTGCATGGCCTCCGGGTGGCCCTGCCGCGCGGCTTGCCGGGCCCAGTAGCGGGCCTGGGGGTAGTTCTGCATTACCCCCTCGCCGTAAAACAGCATATGAGCCGCACCGAATTGGGCGTCGCGGTAGCCTTCCGTGGCCAGCCTCCGAAACAGCAGCCAAGCCTGCACGCGGTTGCGCGCAACTCCCAGACCGTTATCATAAGCAACGGCCAAGTTGTAGCGGGCCAGCTGATGCCCGGTGTCGGCGGCTCTTCGCAGCCAGTAAACGGCCTTTTCCAGGTCCTGAGGTAAGCCCCAGGCTTCGCCGTAGGCTACCCCCAGAAAACTCATGGCACTGCCATTGCCACGTTCGGCGGCTTCCTGCAGTAGCGCCAGCGCCCGCCGGACGTAGCGGGAGCTGTAGTTGCGCGTAAAGCGTGAGCGGTAGAAAAACGTCAGGGCCCGGCGGACGCTGTCCGGCAGTACCCGCGAATCAGAGTAAAGGTGTGCCAAATAGTAAGGAATGATGAAAGCCTGCTAGCAAGATAGCACAGAGCTTCTATCTTTAGGAGCCTGAGAAGGTTATTTTTACATTACTATACTTGTATTATCCCGCTATGCAAGAAGACTTTCTGCACTACGTTTGGCAGCACCAGTACTTCGATAAAACCAGTTTGCAGACGGAGGATGGTCAGCCAGTAACCGTGCTGCGGCCTGGCCAGCGCAACCCCGATGCCGGCCCCGATTTCTTGAATGCCCGCCTGCAGTTAGGGGAGGTAGAGTGGAACGGGGCAGTAGAAATTCATATCCGAGCCTCCGACTGGTTTCGGCACCAGCACCAGACTGACCTCAAGTACGACCAGGTGGTACTACACGTGGTGTACCTTGCCGATCAGAAAGTGTGCCGAACCAATGGCTCGGTGGTGCCGGCCTTGGCCCTTGGCAGCCGGATAGCGCCGCATCTGCTGGCTACCTATGAGCAGCTGCGGGAGCAACCCCCCGAGGCCGCCCTACCCTGTGCCCCGCTGCTAAGTCAGGCATCGGAGCTAACCCGCACCATGATGACCGGCCGCACCCTGCTGGAGCGGATGGAGCACAAGGCCGACCTGATAACGGCCCTGCATCAGCAGCAGGGCCAGGACTGGGAGGCCACTACCTGGCACGCGCTAGCCGCCGCCTTCGGCTTCCAGAAAAACGCCGAGCCTATGTCCCGCCTGGCCAAGGCCCTGCCGCTCCCGGTGCTGCGCCGCCACCGCCATGATGCGCGCCAGCTAGCCGCGCTGGTGTTTGGGCAGGCAGGCTTCCTGGAAGAAATTGAGCCTACGGATGCCTATTTGCAGGACTTGCGGCAGGAGTTTGCCTTTCTGCGCCACAAGTACAACCTCAGTGGCACGGCCCTGGCTGCCCACGACTGGAACTTTCTGCGGTTGCGCCCGGCCAACTTCCCGACGGTACGCTTGGCCCAGCTTACGGGCTTGCTCCACGCCCGCCCTGCTTTGTTTGATGTCTTGCTGAGCGCCCGCGACATCCGGGCTCTAGAGCAGTTCTTTGCCACTCCGCTGCCCGAGTACTGGCAAACTCACTACCGGCCCGGCAAAGCCGGGAAAGTGGCCGTGCTAGGCCGGAGCAGCATTCATTTGCTGGTAACTAACCTGGTAGTGCCGCTGCGGGTAGCCTATGCCCGCTACCTGGGCAACCCCGAACTGGTAGAAGCGGCCGTTACCCTGCTCGACCAGCTGCCGGCCGAGCAGAACCACGTACTGGATGTATATCAGCTGGCGGGCTTCCGCAATGCCTCGGCCGCCGACTCCCAGGGGCTGCTGGCCCTGCACCGGGGCTACTGCGCGCCCCGCCAGTGCGTGCGCTGTGCCATTGGGGGTAGTATCTTGCGGCAGCGGTAGGCTCTGCCGCTGGTACCACCTGTCCATCCTTCACGTTAAGCCCCCGCCATCTTGCCCCATTTGCTGCTTGCTTTGGTTCTGAATGTGGCGCTGGTGTGGGCCGTGTATCGGTGGGTAGGGCGGGCGCGCCGTACCCCGGACCTAGGGCGGTGGGTGCTGCCTACCATGGCGCTCAAGCTGCTGGCAACCGGTGTTTCCATTACCGTACTCAGCGAAGACGCGGGCTACTTTCTGGTGTGGGCCGACCGCCTGAGTGAGCAGTTGTGGCAGGCTCCCGGCCAGTGGCTACGGATGCTGCCTACCGATGAGTTCCATTGGGGGCGCTGGCACCTGGTGTTTCATGGCTTTTCCAACACGCTGTTTCTCATTAAGGTACTCTCGGCGCTGAACCTGGCCAGCCTGGGCAATGCCCTGCTGAATGGCTGCTACCTGTCGCTGTTCAGCTTTATCTGCAGCTGGGAGCTGGTCAGGCTGCTGCGGCTGCGGTGGCCAGCGGCTACTCCCGGCAGCGTGGTCGTGGGGTTTCTGCTCTGGCCCACTGTTGTGTACTGGACCTCGGGGTTGACCAAGGAAAGCCTGCTGGTAGGCAGCGGCGCGCTGGTGCTGGCGCTGGTTATTCGGCTGGCTTACGCCGACGGTCGCCGCGGGTGGCTGGTGCTGGGGCTGCTGGCGGCCGTAGTTCTGCACTTCAAGATGCGGTATTTCTTTGCCATCGTCTTGTTTGGTTGCCTGGCAGGGCTGGGGCTGATCCGGGTGGTGCAGCACCTGGGTGGGGCCCGCAGCCGGGTAGTACAGGCGCTGCTGCTGCTGGCGCTGCTGAGCGGTGGCGCCTGGGTCGCTGGTGAAATCAGTCCGGTTTTTCGGGCCAACAAATTCACTTCCCAGCTGCAGCGCAACTATTCCGATCTGCTTAAAATCTCGGAGGGGCGGCCCCATCTGGAGTACCCCGACCTCAAGCCCACTACCGAAAGTGTAGTGCTGCACTCGCCCCAGGCCGCCTTCAATACCCTGACCCGGCCCTGGCCCTGGGAGGGACGCTCGGTTCTGTACCGGCTGGCGGGCCTCGAAAACCTGGGGCTGCTGGTGGCCCTGGGTGCGGCGGCAGTGGCGGCGGTGCGGGGCCGGGCGGGGCAGTTGCCCTTTGCCCTGGTGCTGGCCCTGCTGGTGTATTGCCTGGTGCTGGCGGTGTTGCTGGGCCTCACTACTCCCAACCTGGGCACCCTCAACCGCTACCGCGTGACGTTCCTGCCGTTTCTGCTGGTGCTCCTGCTGCAAAACGACTACGCGGCTACCCTGCTGCGAAGGTTCAGGCTTTAATAGGGGGTAGGGCAATGCCCGGCTTCTAGGCTGCGACTTCGGCTCGGTTCAAGCTCCGGTAGGAGGTAGGCGCAAGCCCGGGAGCTAAACGTCCGCAGCCTTTGTTCTGTCCCTCATACACCGTGCATACTCGGCCTAGCCGGCAGAACGTGTATCTTTGCCCTCCCAAAACCTATTCTCCCCGGCCGCCCCGCGGCCGTTTTTGATACTATGGAAAACCCTGTCATCATTCTGGGCGCACAAGCCGTCGGTACCGCAGCCCTCGATGTCTTTCAAAGCAACGATGTAGTGGTATACTGCCTGCTCGACGACAACGCCGCTCTGCAGAACACCGAACTCAACGATGTGCCCGTGATGGGCAGCACCGACGACAAAGAGCTGCTGAAGCTGCTGGGCAAGAAGTGCGAGGTATTCGTGGCTACTGAAGATACCGCCAGCCGCCGCAGCCTCACAGGCATGCTGCGCCAGGAATACGAGGTAGCCCCCGTCAACGCCATCCACCAGCGGGCCAGCGTATCGCCGCACGCGTGGCTGGGCCATGGCATCCTCATTGGGGCCAACGCCGTGGTGGCCGGCACCGCCAAAGTCGGTGATGGCTGCATCCTCGGGGCTAATGCCGTGGTAGATGTGAAGGCTGAAATGGGCGACTACTCTCAGCTAGGTGCCGGTGCCATCCTCAACGCCGAAGTAACGGTAGGGGAGCTGGCCTTTATCGGGGCCGGAGCAGTAGTTGTGGCTGGTGTAAAAATTGGCGCCAAGGCCCGCGTAGGCGCTGGCTCCGTGGTGGTAGCCGACGTGCCTGCCGGCCAGACGGTGTTCGGCAACCCCGCCCAAAAAGTTTAGGACCAAGATTTTAGGACGAAGAGCTAAGTCTGCAGAAACCATTCTCAGTTCGAAGCTCTTGCACTCACTTCTATAGAAGAATGGACTACCTCGTTCTGCTGTATTATTGCTACACGCCCATTGAGAACCCCGAGCAGTTTCGGGAGGAGCACCACCGGCTGTGCCTGAGCCTGAATTTGCTGGGGCGCATCATCGTGGCCTCTGAGGGGCTGAACGGCACCGTGTCGGGCCTGCGGGCCGACTGTGAGGAATATATGCGCCTGGTGAAAGCCGATCCGCGCTTTGCGGCGCTGGAATTCAAGGTGGAAGAAGCTCCAGCTCACACCTTCCAGAAGCTGCATGTGCGCGTGAAGCCGGAAATCGTGCACGTGGGCCTACCCCACATCAAACCCTACGAGCGTACCGGCATTCACCTCTCGCCTACTGAATTCCGCGACCTGAAGGACCAGGAGGATGTAGTGGTGCTGGATGTGCGCTCCGACTACGAGCACAACCTGGGCCGCTTCAAGAATGCCATTACGCTGGACATTGAGAACTTCCGCGAGTTTCCGGATAAGGTGCAGGAGCTGGAGCAGTTCAAGGACAAGAAAATTCTGACCTACTGCACCGGCGGCATCAAGTGCGAGAAGGCCTCGGCTTTCCTGCTGGAGCAGGGGTTCGAGAATGTGTACCAGCTGCACGGCGGCATCATTAAGTACGGGTTGGAAGCCGGGGGCGAAGATTTTGAGGGCAAGTGCTACGTATTCGATGGCCGCGTGGCCGTGGACGTGAACAGCGTGAACCCCAGCATCATCAGCCACTGCCACCACTGCCACACCCCCTCCGACCGGATGGTGAACTGCGCTAACCCGCACTGCAACGCCCACATTCCACTCTGCGAAACCTGCGGCCAGCAGCTCGATGGTGCCTGCTCCACCACCTGCCAGGAGCACCCCGATAAGCGCCCTTACGACGGAACCGGCGCCTACCCCAAGAACAGCAACAACTACAACCCCGAGCAGGGCCTGCTGTCGTACCGCGCCCCGGCCCGGTAAAAACCTCTGAACCCAACTGTCATCCTGAGCAGAGCGAAGGACCTTCTCACGCCAGAACGAGCCGCTTGTACAGGAATCGTTCTGGCGTGAGAAGGTCCTTCGCTCTGCTCAGGATGACGCGCTTTCGTGTGCGTCGGCACGTAGTTGAAGATTGTTCGCCAGATTATCCCCGAACCCAAACTGCGGTTTTTGCCGTACCATTGCACCTTCCTTTTCTAAAAATCCCCCTCTTATGCCCATCGCCGAATCGGAGCTGATCCTCAACAAGGATGGCAGCATCTACCATCTGAACCTGCTACCCGACCATATTTCCGAAACCATCATCACGGTCGGCGACCCGGAGCGCGTACCCACGGTTAGCCAGCACTTTGATTCCATCGAAACCATCATTCACAAGCGCGAGTTTGTGACGCATGTGGGCTACTACCGCGGTAAGCGCCTCACCGTTATCAGCACGGGCATGGGTACTGATAACATCGACATCCTGATGAATGAGCTGGATGCGCTGGTGAACATCGACTTCGTGACGCGCGAGCCACGCCCTTTGGAGGAGCGGATCAACCTGCGCATCGTGCGGGTGGGTACCAGCGGCTCTCTGCAGGCCGATATTCCGGTGGGCTCCCTGTTGGTGTCGGAACACGCCGTGGGCCTGGACTCGCTGATGCAGTTCTACCCCCTGGTGGAAACGGGCCTGGAGGTAGAGGTAGCGCGTGGTGTGCAACAAAGCCTGCAGCTTGATTACCGCCCGTACTGCGTGCGCGGCTCCGATTTGCTGCGCGAGCAGCTGGGCGCGGGCATGGTCACTGGCAACACGCTCACCTGCCCCGGCTTCTACGGTCCCCAGGGCCGCGTGCTGCGCCTGGACCTGCGCCTTGCCAACCTGATTGAGCAGTTCCAGCAGTTCCGCTACCACAGCGCTGAAGGCGAGTTCCGCCTCACCAACTTTGAGATGGAAACGGCTGGCTATTATTCCCTGGGCCGCATGCTGGGCCACGAGGTAGTGTCGCTGAACGCCATTGTGGCCAACCGTGCCACCGGCGAATTTGCCACCAACTCCGACCAGGTAGTAAACAACCTGATTGCCACCACCCTGGAGCGCATTTAGTCACGAATCGTGACTAAATCGGATTGAGCAAGTAGCAGTCTGATAAAGCACCTTTCTTCTATAAAAAAGCCCGCTCGACAACTTGTCGAACGGGCTTTTTTATAGAAGAAGCTTACCCGAGGAAGTTCGGGTAAGTCAAAAATCCGTGATTAATAGAAGTCGAAGCTTAGGACCGCACGCAGGGGTAGGGAGATGCCGGACTTAAGCGTCAGGTATTCCTCGTGAGTAGCCCACACAGTGGTGTACACGCGCTTTACGCTACCATCGGCGGTCTGAAAGTAGATGTCGAGTTTGCCGTGGTAGGCGTTGCCTAGGGTCGCGGCGCGTTCGGCGTCGTGGCGGCGTCGCTGGATGTCGGCTTTTTCCGTCAGGACATCTTCAGTAGAGAAGCGCAGGCTCGGAATAACTTCTTTTTCAATGGTTTCTATGGTCGGGTCGGTGGTCTTCAGTTCAGGAATCATGGTAGTACGGAATAGAACGTTCAACGATGAACAGGGGAAGGCAACGAAGGTGCCAGAACGTGCGTGAAGAACGCATGAGCGGGCCCCGGCAGGTATAGGCCTTCTGAGCCTGCTCTCCTTTTTTACGCCAGTTCCGCCAAAAAGGCCATAGTATCCACGCCATCGGCGTAATCGGCTACCCCCGGCTGCTGGGCCCGGCCAAACGGAAAGCTACCCGCAAACAGCCCGCCCGCCGAGACAAGGCACTGAGTTTGAGCCGCCACATCGGCCAGGCGCACCACCAAGTCCACCTCGTTGCCGTACGTTTCGTAGTGCAGCACCGAAATAGGCGACACCAGTTGAGTACTTTGGGTGAGCAGCAGGAAGCCGGAGTCGAGGTGAGGCACGCGGTTCACCAGCATGATGCTCTTGTTGTAGTCGTAGTTGTTCTGGTAGCGGTTGTGCTCCAGTACGCGGTGCCAGGGCTGCAGGGAGTCGAGCAGGGGCGTGAAATCGTAGCCTTCGGGCACGTAGAGCTTGCTTACGTTGCGGCAGCCCAGGCCGTAGTAGCGGAAAATGTCTTCGCCCAGCATACCCAAATCGTAGTCGGTTTCGCGGCCCGTGAGTACGGCCAGGCTGGTGCGGTTGCGCCGGATGATGTTGGGCTTTTTGCCGAAGTAGTACTCAAAGTAGCGGGCCGTATTGTCGGAGCCGGTGGCAATAAAGGCGTCGGCGGCATTCAGGCGCGGCACCAGCTGAATCTGCTCCGTAAAGCGCGGCTCCAGGCGCGTCAGCTCCTCCAGTACCCACGTCATCAGCGCGGTATCATCGGAGCTGAGCTTGGCCAGCAGAATGTGGCCCGAGAGCAGCACGCACAAAGCATCATGAAAGCCCACCAGGGGAATATTGCCGGCCATAACTACCCCAATCTTGCGGGGTTGGGCGGGCTCCTGGGGGTAGCGGGCCGACCACTGGCGCAGAGGTTTCTCCGCGAGCAGATGCGCAATGCCCCGAATGGCCGACGTGACGTTGGGTAAATCAAACCAGTTGTTCTGGTTGCGGGCCCGGGCAGCCAGGCCGGCCAGTTCATCGGCGTAGGCGGGGGTAGTAAGATCAGAGAGGCGCTGGCCCAGGGCCACGAAAGCAGCCAGGCGGTCGGCGTGCGTCATACAGAAAGGGAAAACGAAACGATAAAAGGGTAGGAGCAAGCAGAAGCGCCCGTCACACCAGTAGGTAAACCCCCGGAACCCCTGTTTGGATTCCGGGAGAGAATACGGAATTCGGAGACCAAAATTCTTGTTGAGTACGGCTAATTCCTAATTTTGCCTGTCGGCATCCTGCCTGCGGCGGGTTGCGTACTAGCAAAGCATCCTCTTTTCCTACCTTTTTAAGATACCCGAGGCTATGGCCATCATGATAACCGACGAGTGCATCAACTGTGGTGCCTGCGAACCGGAATGCCCCAACACCGCCATTTACGAGGGCGGCGCTCAGTGGCGCTGGGCCGATGGCACGAGCTTGCAGGAAGTGCAGGTTGACGGCGGAGCCACTGTATCGGGCGTAGCGCCCCAGCGGCCTATTTCTGACGAGTACTACTACATTGTGTCCGATAAGTGCACCGAGTGCGTGGGTTTCCACGAGGAGCCCCAGTGCGCTGCCGTGTGCCCCGTGGACTGCTGCGTGGACGACCCCGACTACCGTGAATCGCAGGAAAAGCTGCTCAGCAAAAAGCAGTGGCTGCACCAGGAAGCCTAGGCCCTACCTGCTGCCACCAGCCTAAGCTACTCAAGAGCTGCTTCCACCTGGAGGCAGCTCTTGTTGTTTACCGGGCTGCTCCGTGCTATGCTCGGAAGCATACCTGGGCTAGCCCGCCCGAAATGCCTACTTTTGCCCGTATTTTGAACTGATTCCCTTCGACGATGTCCATCGCCAAAACCTATACTCCCGCCGATGTTGAAGCCAAGTGGTACCAGCGCTGGCAGGAGCAGGGCTTCTTCAAAGCCAAAGCTAACCCCCGCAAACAGCCGTATTCCGTAGTAATTCCGCCGCCCAACGTGACGGGCGTGCTGCACATGGGCCACATGCTGAACAATACCATTCAGGATGTGCTGGTGCGCCGGGCACGTATGCAGGGCAAGGAGGCGTGCTGGGTGCCCGGCACCGACCACGCCAGCATTGCCACCGAAGCCAAGGTAGTGGCCCTGCTCAAGGAGAAAGGCATCGAGAAGAAGGACCTGACCCGGGAGCAGTTTCTGGAGCACGCCTGGGAGTGGAAGGAGAAGTACGGCGGCATCATTCTGGAGCAGCTCAAGAAGCTGGGCGCCTCCTGCGACTGGGACCGGACACGCTTCACCATGGAGCCCGAGCTGACCGAGGCCGTGCTACGTGTCTTCGTGGACCTTTACCAGAAGGGCTTGATTTACCGCGGTATCCGGATGGTAAACTGGGACCCGAAAGGCGGCACTGCGCTCAGCGACGAGGAAGTAATTCCGAAGGACACCATGGCCAAGATGTACCACCTGACCTACGAGGTAGTAGGCCAGGAGGGCCAGTTCCTGACGGTAGCCACCTCCCGGCCCGAAACCATCATGGCTGACGTAGCCGTGGCCGTGAACCCGAACGATGAGCGGTACGCTCATCTGCACGGGGCAAAAGTGCGCATTCCGCTGCTGGGCCGGGAAATTCCGGTGATTCTGGACGAGTACGTAAGCATCGACTTCGGAACGGGCGCCCTGAAGGTAACGCCCGCTCACGACCTGAACGACTACGAGCTGGGCCTGAAGCATAACCTGCCCGTTATCGACATCCTGAACAACGACGGCACGCTGAACGAAAAGGCGCAGCTGTACGTGGGGCAGGACCGCTTTGCCGCTCGCCGCAACATTGTGAAGGACCTGGAAGATGCCGGCCACTTGGTAAAGGTGGAGGAATACGCCAGCGTGCTGCAGACCTCGGAGCGCACAGGCGCCGTAATTGAGCCGCGCCTGAGCCTGCAGTGGTTCCTGAAAATGGAGCACCTGGCCAAGCCCGCCCTGGAGGTAGTCGAGAGCGACGAAATCAAGCTGCACCCACCCAAGTTCAAGAACATGTACCGGGTGTGGATGGAGAACGTGCGCGACTGGTGCATTTCGCGGCAGCTGTGGTGGGGCCAGCGCATTCCGGCCTACTACCTGCCCGATGGCACCTTCATGGTAGCCCTGAGCGCCGAAGAAGCCCTGAAGCAAGCGCGCGAGCAAAGCAGCAACGACGACCTTCAGCTCTCAGATCTACGTCAGGATGAGGATGTGCTGGATACCTGGTTCTCCTCGTGGCTGTGGCCGATTTCGGTGTTCGATGGGTTCAAGGACCCCGACAACGCCGACGTTAACTATTTCTACCCCACCGATGACCTCGTAACGGCTCCGGAAATCCTGTTTTTCTGGGTGGCCCGCATGATTATGGCCGGGCTGGAGTACCGCAAGGAAGTGCCCTTCCGCAACGTGTACCTCACGGGTATCGTGCGCGACGCCCAGGGCCGCAAGATGAGCAAGAGCCTCGGCAACTCGCCCGACCCGCTGGACCTCATTGCCGACTACGGCGCCGATGGCGTACGCACCGGCATGCTGTTCTCCTCACCGGCCGGCAACGACTTACTCTTTGACATCAAGCTGGTAGAGCAGGGCCGCAACTTCACCAATAAGCTCTGGAACGCCTTCCGCCTTATCAAAGGCTGGGAGGTAGATGCCACCCTACCGTTTGCCAATGAAAAGGCGGTAGAGTGGTTTGGCGCCAAGTTACAAACGACCCTGCAGGAGCTGGACGAACACTTCGACAAGTTCCGGATGTCGGATGCGCTGATGACCATTTATAAGCTGGTGTGGGACGATTTCTGCTCCGTGTACCTGGAGATGATCAAGCCCGCCTACCAAGCCCCCATCGACCCCGAAACCCTGCGCCTCACGACCGGCTACCTTGAAACGCTGCTGAAGCTGCTGCACCCGTTCATGCCCTTCATCACGGAGGAAATCTGGCACGAACTGGCCGAGCGGGGCCCCAAGGACTACGTGTGCGTGGCGGCCTGGCCTAAAGCCCAGCCGGTAGCCGGCAGCCCCGAGTTGCTGGCCCGCATGGACCGCGCCCTCGACGTCGTGGCCGGCGTGCGCAACATCCGGAACCAGAAGGGCCTGGGCCCCAACAAGCCGTTGACCCTGGCGGCCAAAACTGATGACGCTCAACTGCTGCAGGATTACGACGGCATTATCCGCAAGCTGGCTTCGCTTACTGAAATCGGTGTAGTAGATGCTGCTCCGGCTGCTGCGGTCGGCTTCGTGTCGGGCGGGGCGGAGTTCTTCGTGCCCCTGGAAGGGCAGATTGACCTCGGGGCCGAGAAGGAGCGCCTGACCAAGGAGTTGGAATACGCCCAGGGCTTCCGCGACTCAGTGCTGAAAAAGCTGGCCAACGAGAAGTTCGTGGCCAATGCCAAAGCCGACCTGGTAGAGCGTGAGCGGCAGAAGCTGGCCGACGCCGAAGCCAAGATTACGGCGTTGGAACAAAGCCTTGCGGCATTGTAGCATAAGCTGAGAACCTGCCAAAAAGGCCGCCGCGGTAACGTGGCGGCCTTTTTGTTTGCTGGTTGCTGTTAGAAAATCCGCCTGTCATCCTGAGCGCAGCGAAGGACCTCTACCGCTTCGTTGGGGGTAGTAATTAATACCAGTAGAGGCCCTTCGCTCTGCTCAGGATGACAGGCAAGTGAGATAGGACGCACCCTCGTATCTAAATTTCTCTTTCCTTTAGTGCAGTAGTTCACTTCATCTTCTGCGCTATGAAACCTCTATATACCCTGCTGACGGGCCTGGGCGTGCTGCTGAGCGGTGCGGCCGTGGCTCAGTCGGCTACCCCCTCCGCCATGAACAAACCTCCCGTAGCGGCCATCAAGCCCAAAGAGCTGAAGTCGCCGTTTGGTACCCGTACGGATAACTACTACTGGCTGAATCAGCGCGAAAGCCCGGAGGTAATCAGCTACCTCAACGCCGAAAACGCCTACTTCGAACAGCAAATGGCCCCCGTGAAAGGGCTGGAAGACAAGTTGTTTCAGGAAATCAAGGGGCGCATCAAGGAGCAGGACGAGTCGGTGCCCTACCGCGACAATGGGTACTACTATTACACCCGTTTCGAGGCCGGAGCCGAGTACCCGATTTACTGCCGCAAGAAGGGTAGCCTGACCGCCCCCGAGGAAGTGCTGCTCAACGCCAACGAACTGGGCAAGGGCAAATCCTACTACCAGATTGGCGGCTTCGAAGTCAGTGACGACAACCAGGTGCTGGCCTACTCCGAGGACGTAGTTAGCCGCCGCTTGTACACCCTGCGTTTTCGTAACCTGAAAACCGGCCAGCTCTACCCCGAGCAAATCACGAACACCAGCGGCAACGCCGTGTGGGCTGCCGACAACAAAACGGTGTTCTACACCCGCAAGGACCCTGGCACCCTGCTCGATTACCAGCTTTACCGCCACACCCTGGGCACCGACCCCAGCAAGGACCAGCTGGTGTACGAGGAAAAGGATAACACCTACCGCATCCACGTCGGCCGCTCGAAGTCGCGTAAGTATATCTTCCTGGAGGCCGGCAGCACCATGTCGTCGGAAACCCGGTTCCTGGACGCGGGTACCCCCACGGCGGCGCTGAAGGTGTTTCTGCCCCGCGAGGCCGACCACCTCTACGACGTGGAGCACTTCGGTAACGAGTTTTACGTGCGCTCCAACGCTGGCGCCCCCAACTTCCGTCTGCTGAAAACGCCCGTCACGAATACCGCCAAAACAGCCTGGCAAGAGGTTATTCCGCACCGCAAGGATGTGTTCCTGGAGAACATGGAGCTGTTCAAGGACTACCTCGTGCTGGGCGAGCGAAAGGAAGGACTGCTGCAACTGCGCGTGATTCGGTGGAAGGACAAGCAGGAGCACTACCTCAACTTCGGGGAGCCGGCCTATACCGCCGCCATCAGCATCAACCCCGAGTTTGATACGCCCGTACTGCGCTACAGCTACTCCTCGCTGACGACGCCCGGCTCAACGTTCGACTATGATATGAACGCCCGCACCAAAAAGCTGCTCAAGGAGCAGGCCGTGCTGGGTGGCTTCAATAAGGAAGACTACGTGACCGAGCGCCAGTACGCCACGGCTACTGACGGCACGAAGATTCCGATGTCCATTGTTTACAAAAAAGGCTTTAAAAAGGACGGCTCCGCGCCGGTACTGCAATACGCTTACGGCTCTTATGGCTACTCTACCAACCCCACGTTTAGCGCAGCGCGACTGAGCTTGCTGGATCGGGGCTTTGCCTACGTCATCTGCCACATCCGGGGCGGACAGGAAATGGGCCGGCAGTGGTACGAGGATGGCAAGAAGCTCAAGAAGAAAAATACCTTCACTGACTTCACCGACTGCTCTAAGTTCCTGATTGACCAGAAGTATACCTCCGCCCAGAAGCTGTTCGCCATGGGTGGCTCGGCAGGCGGCCTGCTCATGGGCGCCGTGGTGAACCTGCACCCTGAGTACTACAAGGGGGTAGTGGCGGCCGTACCCTTCGTAGATGTGGTAACGACCATGCTTGATGAAAGCATTCCCTTGACTACCGGCGAGTACGACGAGTGGGGCAACCCCAATAAAAAGGAGTTCTACGAGTACATGCTCAGCTACTCGCCCTACGACCAGGTGAAAGCCCAGGCCTACCCCAATATGCTGGTTACCACCGGCCTGCACGACTCGCAGGTGCAGTACTTTGAGCCGGCCAAGTGGGTAGCCAAGCTGCGCACCGTGAAAACCGACCAAAACCTGCTGCTGCTGCACACCGACATGGCGGCTGGCCACGGCGGCGCCTCCGGCCGCTTCAAATCCATTCACGATACGGCCCGGCAGTTTGCCTTCATGCTCATGCTACTGGGCGTGAAGGCGTAGCTGCTGCTACAGCCGTCATCCTGAGCTTGCGAAGGACCTTATCACTCATGAACAAGACGTGTCACGACTCGTGTCAACGGAATGAGGTCCTTCGCAAGCCCAGGCCAAATGAAAAAGCCGCTTCAGGAATGGAGCGGCTTTTCTGTTTCGTCTGGGCAGTATTTCCCTAAATATCCGGGCCTGCGTGCGACCCTTCAGCCAAAGTTGCGTCTGTGGCTGCGGTTGCTTGGCATTCGCGCGGACTTTCTTCGGCTTTCGGGGCAGAAATAAACCGCTTGGTCGGGTTCATTTCTGTAGCGCTGGCCAGCCGGATAGGTTTGCGCTAGCAATGTAGGTAGCATGATGAATACTGCTTGCCGGGCGTCGCTATTTCCCCTCACGCATATGAAAAAGCTCTTCTTTCTTATTTTGATAACCGGCAGCGGCCACACGGTGCTGGCCCAGATGCCCGGTGGTGGCGAGCGGCCCGCCGGCGCGGGTCGGCCCGCCGGCGCGGCGGCCCAGCCCCAGCCGGGGAGTGGCCGCATTACGGGCACGGTTACCGACGCTGCTACCAAGCAGCCGGTGCCCTACGCTACCGTGGCCCTGGTAAACCCGGCCACCGGTAAACCGGTGGATGGCACTGCCGCCGACGACAACGGCAAATTCACGATTCCGCGCATTGCCGCCGGCACCTATACCGTGCAAATCAGCTTTATCGGCTATAAGCTGGTGGAGAAAACCGGGGTAGTCATTACCGCGGCCGGCAACACCGTGGCCCTGGGCAGCGTGGCCCTGGAGTCGTCGGCGCAGGCCCTGGGCGAGGTGCGGGTGGAAGGCCAGCGCAGCCTGGTCGAGGAAAAGGTGGACCGCACGGTGTACAACGCCGAGAAGGACGAAACCACCCGCGGCGGCGACGCTACCGATGTGCTCAAGCGCGTGCCCAACCTCTCGGTGGACCTCGATGGCAACGTGAGTTTGCGCGGCAGCCAGAACATTCGGGTGCTTATCAACAACCGGCCCAGCACCATCTCGGCCAACAGCATTGCCGACGCCCTCAAGCAGATTCCGGCCGACCAGATCAAGACCGTGGAGGTAATTACCTCGCCCTCGGCCAAGTACGACGCCGAAGGCTCGGGCGGTATCATCAACATCGTCACCAAGCAGAATAACCTGCAGGGCTTTACCCTGGATTTGCGCAGCAGTGCCGGTTTGCGCGGCTCCGATCTGGGGTTGAACGCCTCGTACCGGGTAGGGAAGATGGGCTTTTCGCTGAGCGGCGGGGGCCGGGGCCAGTACAACGTGCCCGGCTCTTTCCGCAACGAGCAGACGACGTACGGGATTCAGGGCAACGACATTGCCGGCCGCCAGCTGCTGAGCCGCACCGTGCAGGCGGCCGACACGCGCCAGCAGAACGTGTTCGGGCGCTACTCCCTGGGCTGGGACTACGACATTAATAAGTACAACTTCCTCTCGGCCTCGGTGCAGCTAGGGCTGCGCAACGGCACCAGCTACCAGGATGACCTGGCCTCCAGAACCACCTTTTTCCGGCCCGTGCTAGGCGACTCGCTGACCAACCGCATCAGCGACGTGAAGGTGCTCGACAACTCCAATACGCTGGATGCTACCCTCAACTACACCCGCACCTTCGAGACGCCCCAGCGCGAGCTGAGCCTGCTGGCCCAGTACAGCCGCAACACCCGCACCAACAACTTCACCAACACCACCCAGGAAGGCCAGGGCGCCGGCGACTACCGCCGCAACCTCAACGACAGCTATAACGAGGAGGTAACCCTGCAGCTTGACTACCAGACGCCCCTGAGCAAAACGCAGCTCGTGGAGTTTGGGGCCAAGGACATCATGCGGCGCGTAAATAGCGACTACACCACCTTCCTGAACGGCCAGCGCCAAACTGGCACCACGCTCTCCAACGTCTTCGATTACAACCAGAACGTAGCGGCGGCTTACGCTTCCTATACCCTGGGTTTCTTGAAAAGCTACACCCTGAAGGCCGGGGCCCGCTACGAGTATACCACCATTAACGCCGACTTCCGGACGGAAAATGCACCTTCCATTCCGTCGTATGGGGTGCTGGTGCCCAGCGTGAATGTTTCGCGGAAGCTGGCTAACGGCAACGTGCTCAAAGCGGCTTACAACCGCCGGATTCAGCGCCCTTCCCTGCAGTTCCTGAACCCCAACGAGCAGTCGGGTAACCCGCTGCTGTACACGGTAGGTAACCCCGAGTTGGAGCCCGAAAAAACCAACAACTTCGAGCTGGGCTACAATACCTTCATCAAACAAACCTCACTGAGCTTCAGTGTATTCGCCCGCAATACCGACGGCTCCATTCAGCCGGTACGTACCCAGGACGGAGCCCGTATTCGCACATCGTACGCTAACATCGGTACTGAAAACGCCTACGGCGGCAGCGTAAATGCCAACGTCAACATCCAGAACAAGCTCACGCTGGGCGGCGGGGCCGATGTGTACTACGCCGCCCTTGATAATAACGTCTCGGATGTGCTGTTCGCGGCCAGCAACCAGGGCTGGGTGGTAAGCGGCCGCCTGATGGGGGGCTACAATTTCACGAAAGGCTGGGGCATTCAGGCCTTCAGCTTCTACCGGGGCCGGCAGGTGCAGCTGCAGGGCTACCAGGGCGGCTTTGGGGTGTACAGTGTGGGCCTGAAGAAGGACTTTGCCGAGAAGAAAGGCAGCATTGGCTTCGGAGCCGATAACTTCTTTACGCCCACCAACAAAATCCGCAGCTCCATCAGCTCGCCTACTCTGGATCAGTACAGCGTAAACGTGCTGCGGCGCTCCGGCTTCCGCGTGAACTTCAGCTACCGCATCGGCAAGATGAGCATGGCCCAGCCCAAGCGCCGTCGCTCCATCAGCAACGACGACCTGAAGGACGGCGGCAGCTCCGACGGCGGCAACGGCGCCGGGGCTACCCCGGCCCAGGGCCCCAGCGGCGGCCGGCCCTAACCGGTTCTGCAACAGGAAAAGAGCCTCCGGCCATTCGGTCGGGGGCTTTTCTTTGTAGAAGCTCAGAATAGAGCATCAAAACATTCGGCATTCAAACCTCTTTCTCAAGCATGATCAATCAAGCCGAAATATCTACCCCCCTCGATGCCGCCCAAGTCACCCAGCTGATTCGGGGGCGGCGCAGCATGCAGCCTGTGCTGTTTGAGCCAGGCCGCGTGGTGCCCGATGCGCTGGTGCGCGAGCTGCTGGAAAATGCCACCTGGGCGCCCACCCACAAGCGCACCGAGCCCTGGCACTTCGTGGTGTTCGCGGGAGCTGGCCGCCAGAAGCTGGCCGATTTTCAGGCGGCGCTATACCGGGCCACCGCAGGCGAGAAGTTTCAGCCAGCTAAGCTGGAGAAGATGATGAACAATCCGCGGCTTAGCTCCCATGTTATTGCCATTGGGCTGAAGCGCAACCCCGAGGTGCCCGAGGTAGAGGAGGTAGCGGCCGTGGCCTGCGCCGTACAAAACCTGCACCTCTCGGCCGTGGCGCACGGGTTGGCGGGCTTCTGGAGCAGTGGCGGGGTTACCTACCTCCCCGAGGCCAAGCCCTTCTTCGGCCTCGGCCCCGACGACCAGCTGCTGGGCTTCTTCTACCTGGGCTACCCCAAAGCCGGAGCCCAGGCCCGCAGTACGCGCCGGCCTCTGGAAGAAAAAGTGACCTGGGTGCTGGGCTAGTTCCTACCCCTTGCTTGCCCCTGAAGCGGTCCGCTGTATCCCGGCGGGCCGCTTTTGCGTTGTCGGGGTGGTACTCACTCCTTTTCCTATATAGTATGGCTGCTTTTTTCCTCTCACCCTGGGCTGCCCGGCTGCTCAGCGTCCTGCGCATCGTTTCAGGACTACTCATGTTGTTTCATGGCTCCCAGAAGCTTTTTAACTGGCCGCCTTCTGACCACGGCGGTGGGGCCACGGGCCTGATGCTGGTGGCCGGTATTCTGGAATTCGGCGGCGGTCTGCTCTTGCTGATCGGGCTGTTTACCCGGCCGGTGGCCTTCATTTTATCAGGCCTGATGGCCGTGGCCTACTTCATGGCCCACGCGCCCCAGCATGCCCTTCCCATTATAAACCAGGGCGAGCTGGCCGTGCTCTACTGCTTTGTGTATCTGTACCTGTCGGCGGCCGGCCCCGGCCCCTGGAGCCTGGATGCCGCCCGCAGCCGCAACGCGGGGCCCGTAGCGTAAGTAGGGGCCTACCCCATCATAACTAGTAAACCCAACGAGCCGCTGCAAACGAAGCGCAAGGAGCCATTTATTGGCACTCGGGTTTCGTTTGCAGCGGCTCGTTGCGTTACCCTCTCCGGGTTAGTCCACGATTTTCAGGCTGTCGGGAACGGGGCCCCGGGTAGCCTGCACCAGCTGGTTCTGCAGCTGGAAGTTCACCTGCTCGCAGTCATCGAAGCGTTTCTGGGCCATTGCCAGCGCGGCTTCCGTGGTGCGCAGGCGCTGGTAGAGGAAGATAATCAGGCCCAGGGCAATAACCAGGGCTGCCAGGGGCAGGACTTTATTCATGAGACGGGAGATTCAAAAACGCAAGCCGGGAGAAAGAGCCCCGGCCTGTACACAAAAATAAGGCATCAGGCCCAACCAAAAAGGCCCCGCCGTAACCACGGCAGGGCCTTTTCTATTCCTATAGAGCGCCAAGCACTAAATGGTGGTGTTCGGGTCGAACTGCTCCAGGTAGTCGGCCACGCGGCGCACGAACATTCCGCCCAGCGACCCATCCACCACGCGGTGGTCGTAGGAGTGGGAGAGGAACATGAAGTGACGCACGCCAATCAAGTCGCCCTGGGGCGTTTCAATCACGGCGGGCTTCTTCTTGATGGCGCCCACGGCCATAATGGCTACCTGAGGTTGCATGATAATGGGTGTGCCCATCACGTTGCCAAAGGAACCCACGTTGGAAACCGTGTACGTGCCGCCTTCCAGATCTTCGGGCTTCAGTTTGTTGGCGCGGGCCCGGTTGGCGAGGTCGTTCACGCGCTTGCTCAGGCCATTGAGGTTAAGCTGGTCGGCGTTGTGAATTACGGGCACGATGAGGTTGCCCGAGGGCAGAGCCACGGCCACGCCCACGTTGATGTCGCGCTTCTTGATGATGTAGTCGCCCTCCACCGATACGTTGATGTTCGGGAAATCCTGAATGGCGCGGGCAATGGCCTGAATGAAGATGGGCGTGAAGGTCAGGTTCTCGCCTTCGCGCTTCTTATATGCATCCTTGTGCTTGTTGCGCCAGTTCACAATGTCGGTCACGTCGGCTTCCACGAAGGAGGTAACGTGGGGCGAAATCCGCTTGGAGTCCACCATGCGCTGGGCAATCATCTTGCGCATGCGGTCCATTTCCAGCAGCTCCTGGTTGCCGCTGATGGAGGGCACCGCTTTGGTTGCCGGAGCGGAAGCAGCCTGCTGGGCCGGTGCGGCGGCTGGCGTAGGAGCTTGGGCCGTCGGGGCCGGGGTAGGGGCCGGCGCGGCCGGCGCGGCCTGGGGCTGGGCAGCGGGGGCCGCCGCTGGCTGCGCCAGGGGCTTCTTGCCCGCGGCTACATAATCCAGAATATCTTTTTTCGTGACGCGGCCTTCGCTGCCAGTACCGGGCAGGTGTTCCAGGTCGGCCATGGAAATGCCTTCTTCGCGGGCAATGCTCAGCACGAGGGGCGAGTAAAAGCGGCCCGGCTGGGGCTGGGCCGCTGTAGCCTCGGTGGCCGAAGTTTGAGCGGCGGCCGGAACAAACGGAACCTCAGCAGCTACCTTTTCTGCGCCATTAGCGGAGGGCGCAGGCATGTCAGCGGCGGCCGCGGCGGGAGCGGCAGTAGCAGCGCTGGCGTCGGTTTCAATGATGGCAATGGGCGCCCCCACCGCCACTACCTGGCCTTCCTGCACCAGAATTTCCTGCAGAACGCCGGCGTGGAGGGCCGGAACTTCGGTGTCCACTTTATCGGTGGCTACTTCCAGCACCGATTCATCCTGTTCAATGGAGTCGCCTACTTGTTTAAGCCATTTCAGGACGGTGCCTTCCATGATGGATTCGCCCATCTTGGGCATCGTCATTTCCACTCGTGCCATGCGGTTGGGGTAGTTAGGAAAAAAGGGGTGGGGTGGGTTTGGAGCCTCAAAGGTAAGTGAAGTTGCGAAAGGTGAAGTAGTGAAATGGCGAGTTGGTGGCCTATCTGCCCGGCGCTGCGGCAAAGCACCGGCAAACTCTGCCTTTCGCCTTTCCACTATTTCACCACTTCCTGGCGTAGCAGGTTCAGGGCCATGGTGGTAGTGTACTCCACATTCAGCTGGCGGCCGCGGTCAAAGCTGATCTGCCGCGTGACGGTCCGGTGAGCATCGGCATAGGCGAAACAGATGGTACCGACGGGCTTTTCGGGGGTACCGCCCTCGGGACCGGCAATGCCGCTGGTAGCCAGGGCTACATCTACCCCCAGCCGGCGGCGCAGCCCCTCGGCCATTTCCGCCACGGTGGCTTCGCTTACGGCGCCGTGGGTGGCCAGGGTTTCAGGCTTCACATCCAGCTCGCGCACCTTTATATCGTTAGAGTACGCAATGACGCTGCCCTGGAAGTAGCGCGAGCTGCCAGGCACGCTGGTAAGGCGGTGGGCCAGCAGGCCGCCCGTGCAGCTCTCGGCAGTGCCTACGGTGAGGCCGCGTTGCAACAGCAGCTGTCCCACGGCTTCTTCCAGCTTTATTTCGCCTTCGGCAAAAATATGCTCACCCAACAGCTCTTGCAGGCTGGGCAGCAAGGCTTCCATGCGGGCGCGCAGGTTTGGCTGGCCGTCGTCGTGGCCGGTCAGGCGCAGGCGCACCCCACCGAGGTAGGGTAGGTAGGCTAGCTTGACGTTGGGGGGTAGGGCGGCTTCCCAGGCTTCAATCTGCTGGGCCAGAAACGACTCGCCCAGGCCAATGGTCTGCACCACTACGTGCTCGATGGGGGGTGTCCGGAAGTGTTGCTGCAGACGCGGCAGCACCTCGTGGGTCATCAGGTATTTCATTTCGTGCGGCACGCCCGGCATGCTCACGAACACGGTTTGCTGGCTTTCAAACCACATACCCGGTGCCGTACCCACCGCATTGAACAGCACCTGACAATTGGCGGGCACCAGGGCCTGTTGGCGGTTTACGTCCAGCATGGGGCGGTTGAAGCGCCGAAAAATGCCTTCCACATGCTCCAAAGTAGCTTGGTGCAGCACCAGCTCCGCCCCGAAATAGCGGGCCAGCACGTGCTTGGTCAGGTCGTCTTTGGTGGGACCCAACCCGCCGGTCATGAGCACCACCTGGGCGCGCTGCCGGGCCAGGTCCAGGGCCGCCACTATTTCGTCGGCGCGGTCCGAAACGCTGGTGATCTGGCGAACCCGCAGACCCAGCTTAGCCAGTTCCTGGCCCATAAAGGCCGAATTCGTGTCGATGACCTGCCCGTAGAGCAGCTCATCGCCAATAGTCATGATTTCAACGTCGGGGAGGGAGGGCATAGCGGAGGAGGTTAGGAGGAGTGCCGGATTTGGCGCAATATTGGCAACCCGTCGGCTAACAACGCCACAACAGCCGTTGGGTTTACCTTTTTCGTCTTATGCCTCCCCTCCGCACCCTGGCCCTCGGCCTCACGCTTACGCTGGCCAGCGCCCAACTGGCCGCCGCCCAATCCAAAACCACCCCGAAAAAGACCACTACGGTTAGCAAAAAGCCTACAACCGCCAAAAAGGCTACCCCCAACGCCAGCGCTGCCAAACCGGCTGCTACCCCTGCTACCCCGGTGAAAGTCCCGCTCACGGCCGACGAAGCCAGCAGCGGCCTGCGCGAAGCCCTGAGCCAGGGCGTAACCCGCGCCGTGGCGCAGGGTAGCGCCCCCGACGGCTTTACTGCCAACGCGGATATCCGCATCCCGTTCCCGCCCGAAGCGGAAATAGTTGCTCTTACGCTGCGCAAGCTGAAAGCCGGAGCCCTGGTCGATAATTTTGAGGTAGCCCTGAACCGCGCCGCCGAAACTGCCTCGGCCCAGGCGAAGCCCATCTTCCTGAACGCGGTGCAGAACCTGACCCTGCAGGACGCCCTCACGCTGGCTACCAGCCGGGAAAGTGATGCGGCTACCACATTGCTCTACGAGAAAACCGCCGCCGACCTGCGCACTGCCTTCCAGCCTACCGTGCAACAGTCGCTGGACCAGACGGGCGCTACCCGCCTCTACGCCGAAATGGTAGCCCGCTACAACAAAATTCCGCTGGTAACCAAGCTTAGTCCGCAGCTAGCACCCTATGCTACGGAGAAAACCGTGGATGGCCTCTTTGCCCTGATAGCCGCTGAGGAAGGCCGTATCCGCCAAAACCCCGCTGGCCAAGGCAGCGCCCTGCTCAAGCGCGTGTTTGGGAAATAGGTGAGGAGGTAACTGGTGACAGGTGACAAGTGGCAGGTTAGCTGTTCACCTCGGTCCGACGGGCTCCGCCTGCACCAGCTATGCCAAAAGAACGACCCACTTACCCTCCTGAAATGCGTTAAACCCTGGCCTGGCGTTGGCAACGTCAGCCGCTCAGAGCCAATAAGCTTACCTGTCACCAGTTACCTCCTCATCTCATTCCCCTCCTTACCCAAAATCAAACCTGGTCTGGTTTGTGCCTTGTGCTTGAGCAGCATTTGTACTGCTTTTCTTACTGCTATGAACTACCGCCGTTTCCTTGTGTTGCCCGTGGCCCTGTTGGGGTTGAGCGTGGCTGCTTCGGCCCAGATTAAGTTGCCTAAGCTCGGCGACATTCTCAAAACAACCATTCCGGCCCCCCCAACCACCAAGGCCGGGAGTACGGGCAACATCACCCAGGACGAGGCTGCCCGGGGCCTCAAGGAGGCCCTTACCCAGGGCATCAGCAAAGGTGCCGACCAAGCCTCGAAGCCAGATGGCTTCTACCTGAACAAACTGATTCGGATTCCTTTCCCGCCTGATGCGCAGCGCGTGGCTACTACCCTGCGCTCCATTGGTCTGGGCAGCCAGGTTGACCGGTTTGAGCTGACTCTGAATCGGGGCGCCGAGGAAGCCGCGAAAAGCGCCAAGCCTATTTTTCTCACGGCCATTAAAAGCCTCACGTTTAAGGACGTGTGGGGGATTCTGACGGGGGATAAGAACGCCGCCACCAACTACCTCAAGCGCACGACCACCGAGCAGCTCACGGTAGCCTTCCGGCCCATCGTGCAGAAGAGCCTCGACCAGGTTGGGGCCACCCGCTACTACACCGACCTGACCACCCGCTACAACCGCATTCCGCTGGTGAAGCCCGTGCAGACGGACCTGAACCAGTATGCCACCGGCAAGGCCATCGACGGCCTGTTTACCCTCATTGCCCAGGAGGAAGCCAACATCCGCGAAAACCCCGTGGCCCGGACCACCGATTTGCTGAAACGCGTGTTCGGCAAAAAGCAGAGCTGATGCAGGGGCGGGCAGATAACTTGCCGCCGCTGGCTTTAACGGGAAAGGCCCACGTTCCATAACGGAGCGCGGGCCTTTCCTGTTAAACCTAGTGGGCCTGAGCAGAAATCAGAGCCTTGGCCTACTAAAAATCATCATCGTCGTAGCCGGAGTTGCGGCGGCCGCTGCCGGTGCGGTGGCTGCCGTAGCCGCTGTCGTCGTCGTCATCATCGTCGCTGAAGTCGTCGTCATCATCGAGGCTGCCGAAGCCGCGGCTGCCGTCGGGGTCTTCGGCGGCTTCAGCGGTAGCAAACTCGTCTTCGGTCATACTGGCCAGGTCCAGGGCCTCATCGTGCGAGGAGCCGGTGTCGCGCCACATCAGGTAGTCGGCGTACTTGGCGGAGAGTTGGTCTTCGGAACTGCCGCGAGTTTTGCTGCCGCCGGTTTTGGCGAAGCTATCCATCTCGTCGTCATCGTCGAAGAGGTCGTCGTCGAGGTCGTCGTATTGTCTCATGGCCTTGCTAGGGGCGGTAAGGGTGAAAAGTGTCGAGTGAAAGGTGCCGCAGCATTTCGAATGCGAAGATACGAGCCGGAAGGTTTGGAAGGTTGCGGTGGCGCTGCACCCTGCGGCCTCAAAAGAGCTTTTAGCCGCTGGCTCAGGCACTTTCCGGGGGTAGCATTTTTGAAAATACCCTGAGCTGCCGGGTTTCAATGGGCGCTACGCCCTCGTACGCGACACTGCCGTTACCTGGCTGCTTTCGCCCCGAAATCAGTTATCAGCAGCTGCTCCTGGCAGAAGTCGTATTCCTCTGGTACGTTGCTGGAAACCAGTACGGTGCGTCCTTTCAGGGTAGCGCGAGCATGTTCCAGATACCACTCCACGCCGGTGCGGTCCAGGTTGGTGGTGGGCTCGTCGAGCAGGAGCAGGGGGGTATCGGCGTACAGGGCCAGGGCCAGCTTCAGGCGCTGCTTCATGCCGGAAGAGAAATCCCGCACCAGCTTGTGGCGCGATTTCTCCAGATACATGATGCTGATAAGCTGCGCCGCCGTCAGGCCCGGCCGCAGAGGCTTGAAGCGGGTATGAAACTGAATCTGCTCCGTTAGGGTCAGTTCCTCAATCAGCTCCAGGTAGGGCGCCGCGTAGGCCAGCAGGGGCGGTACGTCTTCCACGGCCGTAGCGCGGCCGGCGTGCTCGTAGCTGAGCGTGCCGGTAGTGGGCAGGAGCTGCCCCGACAAAGTGTTGAGCAGCGTGCTTTTGCCCGCGCCGTTGGGGCCCAGAATAGCGGTGGCCGTGCCCGGCCGGAAGGTGTGGGTCAGGTCCCGGAAAATCCATTCCCGGGCAAAGCGCTTGCCCAGCCCGGTGGCGGTAATCTGCATATCGTGGCGCTAAGAAAGAAGAGCTTAGAACCCAGACCATGTTCTGCTAACGTACGCGCGTCAGAACATTCTCCGGGCCCTAAGCTCTTGGGTTGCGGTTCCGAAATCTACTCGCCGTTGCCGTTGCCGTTACGGCCGTAGCCCTTAATGACGCCACGGCCCGAGTTACGGATGAAGTTTACTACCTCGTCGCGCTCGGGCGAAGGAGCCAGTTCCAGCTCAATCTGGTCGAGGGCGGCGTTGTTGTTCAGGCCGCTCATGAACAGCAGGCGGTAGAGCTGCTGAATCTCGGAAATCTTCTGGTCGGAGAAGCCGCGGCGGCGCAGCCCAATGCTGTTGATGCCCGCGTAGCTAAGCGGCTCGCGGCCGGCCTTCACGAAGGGCGGCACATCCTTCCGGATCAGGGAGCCCCCGGAAATCATGGCGTGGGCCCCGATGCGCACAAATTGGTGAATGGCCGAAGACCCGCCCACAATGGCGTAGTCACCCACCTCTACGTGACCCGCCACCTGCACCGTGTTGGCCAGAATGCAGTTGTCGCCAATCACGCAGTCGTGGGCAATGTGCACGTAGGCCATCAGCAGGCAGTTGCTGCCCACTACGGTTTTGAGCTTGTCCACGGTGCCGCGGTTCACTGTCACGCACTCGCGCACTACCGTATTATCCCCGATGTGCACGGTGGTTTTCTCGCCGGCAAACTTGAGGTCCTGGGGTTGGGCGGCAATAACGGCGCCGGGAAAAATCTTGCAGTTTTTGCCGATACGGGCCCCCGCCATGATGGTCACGTTGGGCCCAATCCAGGTGCCTTCCCCGATTTCCACGTCCTTGTCGATGGTCGTGAACGGCTCCACTACCACGTTCTGGGCGATTTTGGCTTCGGGGTGAATATAGGCGAGCGGCTGGTTCATTCGTTGGGTAATTAGTAATTAAGAATTAATAATTAAGAAATGCCTCAATGACCCGGGAAGCGGATGTCGTATGAGAATTATACATTCTTAATTATTAATTACTAATTGAAAATCAGGCGTTCTTCCGGACGATGCTGGCCGACATTTCGGCTTCCATCACCACTTTCCCGTTCACGTAGGCTTTCCCGCTCATTTTGGCAATACCGCGCTTGATGGGGGCCGTCAGGTCGCACTTGAAGATGATGGTGTCGCCGGGTTTCACCATGCGGCGGAAGCGGCAATTCTCGATACCCAGAAAATAGGTCCAGTAGTTTTCGGGGTCCGGCACGGTGTTCAGTACCAGAATGCCCCCGGTCTGGGCCATGGCCTCAATCTGCAGTACGCCGGGCATCACGGGGTTACCGGGGAAGTGACCAGGAAAGAAGGGTTCGTTCATCGTAACGTTCTTCACCCCGGTTACCGTGTTGGCATCCAGGTGAATAATTTTATCGATGAGCAGGAAGGGGTAGCGGTGGGGCAGGATGGCGCTGATTTTGTTGATGTCCATCACCGGCTCGCGCGTAGGGTCGTAGGTGGGCACGGCGCTGGTGTGGGCCTCCATCATCTTTTTCTTGATGCGCTTGGCAAAGGCCACGTTGGCCGCGTGCCCCGGGCGGGCGGCCAGAATCTGGCCTTTCAGCGGGCGGCCCACCAGGGCCAGGTCGCCTACCAAATCGAGGAGCTTGTGGCGGGCCGGCTCGTTTTTGTAGCGCAGGTCCACGTTGTTGAGAATGCCTTCCTTTTTCACGGCCACTTTGGGCTTGCCCAGCATGGTCGCTAGCTCGTCCAGCTCCTCGTCGCTTACCACCCGGTCAACCACCACAATGGCGTTGCTCAAATCGCCGCCCTTGATGAGGTTGGATTTGTAGAGTGCCTCCAGCTCGTGCAGAAAGCAGAACGTGCGCGACGAGGCAATTTCGGAGGTGAACTGGTCGATGTGGGTCAGGGAAGCGTGTTGCGAGCCCAGCACCGGCGAGTTGTAATCGACCATTACCGTGAGGCGGTAGTTGTTCAGGGGCAGGGCCGCCAGCTCCACAGCCCGGCCGTTGTCCACGTAGCGGATTTCGTCGGGAATCTCGAAGTAATTGCGCAGGGCGTTCTGCTCTTCCAGGCCCACTTCCTGCAGGGGCTTGATGAACTCGAAGCTGGAACCGTCCATGATGGGCGGCTCGGGCCCGTCCAGCTGAATCAGCACATTATCAATCTGCAGGCCTACCAGGGCGGCCAGCGTGTGCTCCACGGTGTTCACGCGGGCGCCGTTCTGCTCGATGGTCGTGCCGCGCGAGAGGTCCACCACGTTGTCCACGTCGGCATCCACGAGGGGCTGGCCGGGCAAATCGATGCGCTGAAACTTATAGCCGTGGTTGATGGGGGCGGGGCAGAACGTCATGGTGGCCTGCACGCCGGTATGAAGGCCAATGCCACTCACGGTGACGGGGGCCTTGATGGTATGTTGCTTGTCGTTCATTTTCTGAGTTGTCAGTTGTCAGTTGCCAGTTGTCAGGAAGCAGGCCATCAGAAAACAGAACGGACCCGGCAACTGGCAATTGGCAACTGACAACTCAATAGACTGCAAAGCTAGGGCTTTTCCGGTTCGGTGCGGCTGCGTTCCAGAAGGGTGAGGCGGCGCTCCAGGTCGGGCAGATGGCGGAACACGGCATTGGCGCGCAGACTGTCGCGCAGGTTGAAAGCGGGGGAGCCCTGCAGCAGCACGCCTTCCTGCTTAATGGATTTTCCTACCCCCGACTGGGCCGTAACCGTGGTGCGGTTGGCAAGGGTGAGGTGCCCGGCCAGCCCCGTTTGGCCGGCCAACACACAGAAGTCGCCGATTTTGGTGGAGCCCGACACGCCCGACTGGGAAGCAATAACCGTGTGGCGGCCTACCTCCACGTTGTGGGCAATCTGCACCAGGTTGTCGATTTTGGCGCCCTCCCGGATGATGGTCGAGCCCATGGTGGCGCAGTCGATGGTGGCGTTGGCCCCAATGCTCACGTTGTCTTCCAGCACCACGTTGCCAATCTGCGGAATAGTGCGGTAGGAGCCGTCGGGCTGGGGCGCGAAGCCGAAGCCATCGGAGCCGAGTACAGCGCCCGCATGAATGGTGCAGCGTGCCCCGATAACGGTTTCGGCGTACACCTTGGCCCCAGCGTAAAGGATAGTGCCATCCCCGATTTTGCACCGGTCGCCGATGAAAACGTGCGGAAAAATCACCACGTCGCGCCCGATTTCGCAGTTCTCCCCAATATAGGAGAAGGCGCCACGGTAATGGTTTTCGCCGATGCGGGAGCTGGCGGCCAGGTAGGCGGGCTCTTCTACGCCGCGCTTGCCGGTGCGGGTAGCTTGCTGGTAGAACTCAAGCAGGGTGGTAAAGCTGGTGTAGGGGTCCTCCACCCGGATGAGGGCGGCCGTAACAGGCTGCCGCAGCTCCAGGGCCCGACTCACGATAACCGCCGATGCCCCCGTACTATAGAGGTAAGGCTCATACTTCGGGTTCGAGAGAAAGGAGAGGGCGCCGGCCTGGGCTTCTTCAATTTTGGCCAAGCGGTTAATTGGCTGCGTGGCGTCTCCTTCCACGGTTCCGCGCAGTACTTCTGCTATCTGACCTACGGTAAATTCCATCGGGCAAAAGTAGAGAAATATCTATTTCCCGGCGCGGGGTGCCGCTGCCGGGGGCTGGGGCGGGCGCGCGGCCGGGTGCTCAGCGCTCTGGTAGATAGTGGCCCCTTCATCAGAATAAACCCGGCGGTATGCTTGCGGGGTACACCAGGGCCGCACTACCGTTTGTCCGCGCACCAGGACTACATAATCAAAGCGGGTACCCGGCGCCGAAGTGGCTTCGAACAAGTGCAGGGGGTAGCCCGTGGTCAGGGCGTAGTGGTGAAAGTATAGCTTATGAAATGGGGCCGCGAAGTACACCCGGTGCGGTTGCTGCCGCCGCAGCCAGGCGTAGGAGCCCTCCAGCTGCCGGGCCATGTTCTGGGCTGAGCGCACGGCATAGCGAAAGTGGGCAGCCTGGTAAGTGCCATACAAACAAAGTATTACCCCTATACTGGCCAGGCCCAGCCGGGGCGGTACGCGCAGCCGCCGCAGCAGCCACTCGCCCAGTACGGCTACCCCCACAAAAAAGAAAAACGCCGCGTACAGTAGCACCCGGGCCGGGCTGTACACCCGCTGCATGGGCATGAACACGAAGGGCAGCAGCACCAGTAGCAGGGCCGGCAGGGCCACCCGGCGCCAGGGGCGGGGCAGGGCCGGCAGCACCGCCAGCGCCGCTACCAGCAGCCCCACGAACCCCGGGGCACTCAGCTGCTCATGCCCAAATAGCTCCCGGGCGGGCTTCAACAGGTACAGCGCGTAGGAGCGCCAGAAATCCGTGAGGCTTTGGGGGGCGATGTAGCTGTTGGCCGCCAAAGCCCGCAGCCCCGAGACGCTGATAACCGGTGCATAGGCCACCAGCGCCCCGGCGCCCACCAGCGCACTGGCCCCCAGCAGAGAAGCCAGCCCGGCCATATCACGGCGCCGCAGAAACACCAGGCCCGCCCAGACTCCGAGCGAAACCAGGGGGTAGGCGTACGTAGGAATAGTATAGAGCCCCAGGATGCCCGCTACCACAAACCCGGCCCAGCCCAACTGCCGCCAGCGGGTGGAGTGCACAACAGCCAGGGCCGCGAAAAACTGCGCTATTGCCAGCGCAATCAGCAGGAAGTAGCCCCGGCCCGCCATGGCGTAGTACAAACTCAGGGGCGAAAGGCTGAACAACCCTACTGCCAGCGTGGCAACCCGGAAAGTAGTAACGCGCACCAGCAGGGCGTAAGCCAGCACGGTACCCACCAGGCTGATGAGCAAGGTAGGCAGCCGCAGAATCAGCATGTCGTGAGCAGTAAACCTGCTTACTGCCCAGCAGCTAAGGCTAAACAGCACATGGTTATTCGGGATGGGGTAGAAGCTGGTGCTGGCTACCGGTCCGCCACTCACAAAGTAGTCGTAGGTGGCTATTTCATCGGTGCTCAGCGGATACACCCGGGTGTAATACAGGCGCAGGGCCAGCACGCTGGCAAGCAGCAGCCCGGCCAGCAGCTTCTCCAGGGCAGAAAGCCCGGCCACGGCCCGCCCCACACTGTGGGCGGCCTCACGCAGGCTCTGCCACAATCCGCGCAACTCCAGGGGCAGGCGGCCGCTTCGGAGATGGTAGCCGGTCAGGGCGGCCGCCCCGGCGGCTACGGCCCATAGCCCCCCGCGCAGCGCGGCGTAGCGGCCCGGCGTAACCTGCAGCACAAACTCCGGCATCTCGTTACGGGCATAGATGGCCTGGCGCAGCGCGTACAGATCGGGGATGGAAACCCAGCTGTAGAGCACCGCCAGACTACCGCTTAGCACTAGGAAAAACAGCGCCAGCAGGCCCAGGGGCAGGTCTGAAAACAAACGGCGAAGCAGAGCGCGCATGCCGGCCTACAGGATTTCCTTGGGGTAGCAGATATAATGCTTCTCTACCCGTTGGCTGATAGCGCGAATATTGGGCAAATCCGACGCCTCCGCTACGTTTACTACCCGGCCGCGCTTCGTAAGCACGTCAATCGGGTCCTGGCCGTCGGCGTCGTAGGCGTTGTTGCTGATGCGGCCGGTGAGCATGAGCTGGGCCGCGTCCTCGTGGGGGAGGTGGAAATGCTCGGCAATCAGCTCCACAATGCCCAGCTGGAAATCCTCGTCGAAAGGCTCGGTCTGGAGCGTGATTTTAAACAGGTGCCGGTCCAGCAGGCTCTGGGCGAGGTAGTTCAGTACCTTGTCGGGGTGGTCGGCCCAGAGCTTCACGGCTCCCCACACGTCGGTATCATCGAGGCGGGTGAAGCGGCGCAGGATGTCATCGTCCTGCTCAAACTCCTGCTGCGTGACGCTGCGCGAGAGAAAGAACTGCAGGTTGGGCGAGGCCGGCACGTCCACGCCCTTGCGCACCAGAGCGCGGGCGTGCTGCATAATCCGAATGACCATCTGCTCGGCGCTGGTCACGGTTTTGTGCAGGTACACCTGCCAGTACATCAGCCGGCGGCTCACCAGAAAGTTCTCGATGCTGTACACGGCCTTTTCTTCCAGCACCAGCCGCTCATCCACTACCGTCAGCATCTTGATCAGGCGGTCGGCGCCGGGGCGGCCTTCCTGCACGCCGGTGTAAAAGGAGTCGCGGTTGAGGTAGTCCAGCCGGTCCATGTCGAGCTGGGAGCTCACCAGCTGGTGAAAGAATGGCCGCGAGTACGTGCCCTCAAAAATCTGGATGGCCAGGTCCAGGGCGCCGTTGAACTGGACGTTGAGCTTGCGCATCAGGTGCAGGCTCAGCTCTTCGTGGTGCACTTTATGAAATATGCTGTGCTCCAGGGCGTGGGAGAGGGGACCGTGGCCTACGTCGTGCAGCAGAATAGCCGCCATAGCCGCCTCCCCCTCCTTGGCCGAAATCTTGACGCCTTTATCCTTCAGCGTGCGTAGGGCCAGGGTCATCAGGTGCATGGCGCCCAGAGCGTGGTGAAAGCGCGTGTGCAGGGCCCCGGGGTACACGAAACTGGTGAGGCCCAGCTGCTGAATCCGGCGCAGGCGCTGGAAATACGTATGCTCAATCAGGTCAAACAGCAACTCCGTCGGGATGGTGACAAAGCCATACACCGGGTCGTTGAAGATCTTTTTCTTATTCAAGGGACTTGAGGATTACCAAGGGTTGGCGTCCACCCCGGGGGTAGGGACAACGCAAAGGAAGTGGTCGTAGCGCAGACTACGGTAAAAACGCCCGGAACAACGGAAGCGCCCCGCTAAAAGCAGTGCTCTAATTTCACCGGGAATTTACCTTGCGCAATATTTTTTGCCGCTATTTGGTTACTCTCTTACGTATGTAAGGCGGCAACGCGCTTGCTCGACAATAAAAAACAAACCTCTTGGTGCTCGTAGGCTGCAAGTAAGCCCTTGATCATCAACGTCCCCAAGACCCCAACTCATGCAATACTCCATTCTATGGGCCGATGACGAAATCGACCTCCTGAAGCCCCACATTCTCTTCCTTAAGGAAAAAGGCTACGACGTGACCGGCGTGAACTCCGGGGCCGATGCCATTGAGGAAATTCAGGAGAAGACCTACGACATCGTGTTCCTGGATGAAAATATGCCCGGCCTGACGGGCTTGGAAACCCTCACCGAAATCAAGGCCGTGCGCCCTACCGTGCCCGTGGTCATGATTACCAAGAGCGAGGAGGAGCACATCATGGAATCGGCCATCGGGGCCAAAATTGCCGACTACCTCATCAAGCCGGTAAACCCCAACCAGATTCTGCTGTCGGTGAAAAAGGTGCTCGACAACAAGCGTCTGGTGAGCGAGGCTACCAACAGCGGCTACCAGCGCGACTTCCGCCAGCTGGGCATGCAGCTCTCTGACCGCCTCAGCCCCTCGGAGTGGGCCGACGTGTACAAGAAGCTGGTGTACTGGGAGCTGGAAATCAACGAGACGGAAGGCAAGAGCATGGCCGACGTCTTTAACATGCAGAAAGACGAGGCCAACACCTACTTCGGCCGCTTCATCACGGAAAACTACGAGGACTGGGTGAACGGTGACGATGACGACGCCCCGCTCATGTCGCACCAGCTGTTTAAGGAGCGCGTGTTCCCGATGCTGAAGGATACCGGCGACACGCCCGTGTACTTCGTGCTCATCGACAACCTGCGCTACGACCAGTGGAAAGTGCTGGAGCCTATCATTGCCGACTTGTTCACGGTTGACTCGGAGGAAACCTATTACAGCATTCTGCCCACTACCACCGCCTACGCCCGCAATGCCATCTTCTCGGGCATGATGCCCGGCGAAATTCAGAAGAAGTACCCCAACCTGTGGGTGTGGGACGACGACGACGAGGGCAAGAACATGCACGAGGCCGAGTTCATGGAAATCATGTTCCAGAAGGCCGGCCAGAAGCACAAGTACAGCTACAATAAGGTAACCAACCTGCAGGCCGGCAAGGACTTGCTGGGCAAAATGGCCAACCTGCACAACAACTACAAGCTGAACGTCATCGTCTACAACTTCGTGGACATGCTCAGCCATGCCCGCACCGACATGGCCATGATCCGGGAGCTGGCGGCCGATGAGTCGGCCTACCGCAGCATCACCCGCTCGTGGTTCCTGCACTCGCCTCTGTACGAAATGCTGCAGGTGATTTCGGAGAAGAAAGGCAAGCTCATCATCACCACCGACCACGGCACCATTCGGGTAAAGCGCCCCTATAAAATCGTGGGCGACCGGAACACGAACACCAACCTGCGCTACAAGCACGGCAAAAACCTGGGCTTCGACGACAGCAAGGACGTGTACACCGTGCGCAAGCCGGAGCGTATTTTCCTACCCCGTGAAAACGTGAGCACCGCCTACGTCTTCACCGTCGGCGACTACTTCTTCGCCTACCCCAACAACTACAACTACTACGTGAACTACTACAAGGACACGTTCCAGCACGGCGGCATCTCGCTGGAGGAATGCATCATTCCCTACGTCGTGCTCAGCCCGAAAGGGTAGGTAGCAACCAAAGCAGATAGCTATAGGAAAAGGGCCACCCGGATGGGTGGCCCTTTTTGTTTATATTCAAATAGCCACTTGTTTTTACTAGTTCCACTGCCCGCCAGCCCGACGCTTTTCCTCTTCGGCGCCCCCGCCGTGGCGCCAGGTAGGCGCTAATTGGTTGTTGCCGAAGCGGTAAGTGAAGGCTACTTGTCTAGCCATTTCTTTTGCCACTCTGAACTAGGTTCTGGCTGCGTACTCGAAAACGGAAGCACGCAAGTGTATACCAGCGTAGGGCCCCATATCAGCAGCATAAATACTCCGAAGACGAGCAACATGCCAAGCGCGAACGAAAAACCTAGTAGGCAAAAAAGCAGAAATGGAGCATACAAAGTCAGGTAGCTCTTGGCTAAGCTGGAGCCTTTTCGCCGGGATTTACGGGCCAGGCGAATGCAGAAGAATTGGGGAATCCAAAATACCAAGCTGTACGCCATGATATACAGATTCCACTCGCTACTCAAATTCATACAGGCATCAATAGGGGCGTATAATGCCTGGAATATACACCCCTTCACGACAGAGGGGCTACTCCCTTAGCTGTTACACTACTCACGCCTGAAAATGCGGTGCTGGATTTACTGCCCGCCAGCCCGGCGTTTTTCTTCTTCAGCTCCGCCTCCGCGGCGCTTGGTTGGCGCCAGCTGGTCGTTGCCGAAGCGGTAGGTGAAGGCCAGGGTCGCGAGCTGCGAATCCTGGCGCTGGTAGAAGCGCTCCACGTAGTTGTCGTAGGAAGAAATAGCCCGTTCCGGCCGGGTAAAGAAGATGTCGGCCATGCTTAGCTTCAGGTTGCCTTTGCGGTTCCAGAGGCTTTTCTGTACTCCCGCGCTTACTTCCCCGTAAGGCCGGGCCAGAATAAAGCCGTACACCTCCTGCGACTGGTAAGAGCCGTTCAGCTCGGCGCTCCAGCCCTTGCCAAACGTGAAAGTGTGGTTGGAGCTCAGGTTAAAGGAGCTACGGCCCCGGTCGAGGTTGGTGCCGGCCAGGCTGCCCTCGAAGCGGCTGTAGTAGAACACAACGTTGTTGTACATATTCCACCATTTGGCTACCTCCACCGGAGCCGTGAACGTGAGGGCATAGTAGTGCTGCCGGCTCAGGTTGCGGGTAGTGGCCACCACGGTGCTATCGGTTTCCGGCTGCACTACCCCAATGAGCGGGTTGCTGGTCAGGCTGTAGCTCAGGCCCAGGCTGTACTTCTGGCGGTAGGTGTGGGTCAGTTCCACGTTGTAGCTGGTTTGGGGGCGCAGGTCGGGGTTGCCGGCTCCGGAGGTGGTTTTATCAATAATGGAGCGGAAGGGGTTCAGCTGCCCATACGAAGGCCGGTCGATGCGGCGGCTCAGGGAAAGGCTGGTTTCGTTTTTGTCCGAAAACGTCCGCTTCAGGGCCGCGCTGGGAAATAGCTGGAGGTAGTGCCGGCTGAAACCGGGGTTGCGGCCTACCTGCTCCATCTGCTGCTTGCCCACGGCGTTGGTCTGTTCGCCCCGCAAACCCGCCTGCAAGGTCATTTTGGCCAGGGTATAATTCAGATTGAAGTAGCCGGCATTGATGTTCTCATCGTAGCGGAAACGGTTCGAGCGGTTCAGGTCCAGCGCGCCGTTGGTGTAGAATACCACATCGTTATCGGCCGTTACCAGGCTGGTTTTGGCCCCGGCTTCCAGGCGTAGCTGCTTGCTGAGCGGCCGTACGTAATCCACCTTCACCGATTGAATAGACAGCCGCCCGTGCTGGTCGCCGGTGATGATTTCGCCTACCTGCTCGGCTCCGTCGAAGCGGGTTTCCAGGCGTTGGTCGCGGTTGTTGAGGTAGCGGGCATAATCGGCATCAGCCGTCAGCTCGTGCGTGCCCAAGGAATCCGGGATGGTGTGGCGAAAGTTCAGGTTAGCCGCTACGTTATCGTAGCTACCCCAGCGGTTATTGGCGGAGCGGTATTGCTGGTCGTGGGCACTTTCCAGGTCGCGCACAAACGTTTCGTTGCGGGCGTTCTGCTCGTTGCGGTTTCGCAGCCCGTTCACCGACCCACCCAGGGTAGTACGGTCCGAAAGCGTGTAGTCGAGGCCGGCTTTCCAGGTATGCGAGCGGGACTGGCTGGGGGAGCGGTTTTCCTGGTCGGTGGTCCGGATAAGCTGGCGCGCTGCCCCTCCCAGGTCATCTACCCTATAAAAGTCGCGGTGAATGGTCAACTTGCCGATGCCCGAGCGGTCGGCGTAGTTATAGGAGCCAAACAGGTTCAGGTTTTTCTGGCGGTGGTTCAGGCTCAGGCCCGACACGTACTTGTTGTACTGGCTGCGGCCGTAGCTCAGGTTTAGGGTGCCGTTGGTGCCCAGGCGCTGGTCCTTCTTCAGGTTAATGGCAATAACGCCGGCCCCACCCTGAGCGTCGTACTTGGCGGGCGGGTTGGTAATCAGCTCGATGCTTTTTAGCTGCTCGGCGGGTAGGGCCCGCAGGTAGTCGGCCAGCTCGGTGCCCGTCATGGGTTGGCGCTTGCCATCAATGAGTACCAGCAGGCCTTGCTTACCCCGCAGGGCCAGGTTGTCACTACCGTCCACCGTGACGCCGGGCGAGCGGCGCAGTACGTCAAGGGCCGTGTTGCCGGCCGCCAGCGGGCTGCCCTCCACGTTTACCACGGTCCGGTCGGCCTCCCGCTCGAAGGTAGGCCGCTGCCCTGTAATGGTTACTTCCTTGAGCGCCGTGGCAGTGCTGGGGCGCAGGGTAAGCGTAAGGAGGGGAGAAGCAGCCCCGGCGGTAAGCTCCAGCGGGCCCGCCCACGCCCGAGCAAAGCCTACCTGCGTGGCGGACACCAGGTAGCGGCCCGCTGCCACCTGCTCAAAGCGGAACCCGCCCTTCTCGTCACTGAACTCAGTCTTGACCACCGCTGAGTCGGCGGAGCGGTGCAGAACCAGCGTGGCAAACTCCACCGGCGCCCCGGCTTCCGTCCGGACCTGCCCCGATACACCCTGCCCAGCTGCCGACAGCGTGGACACCCCGGAAACTAACAGCAGCAAGGCAAAGCCGCGCCGCAGCCTGGCAAACAACCTTTTCATGAGCAAATAGAATGAGATGGTGATGGAAGAACTGGTGCCCGGCTCCGAAGCCAGCAGCCAAAAAGCGGACGGCCAAGGGGAAGGCATAGTAACTACGAATGATTTCGTAGTAAACGTACGAATGTTTTCGTATTTGCAAAACAAAATATTTCCAAACTCAGATTTTTATTGTCTCACAGGCGCTTTACTCGCTTACCGCTGAGGGGCGCCACAGTTCGTCGAAATCTGTTCCAGCAGGAAGCGTAGCGTGTTTAAGTCGTTTTCACTGAGCCCGTTCAGGGCAACAGCCCGGTTGCTAAGCACTACGGGCTGCACCGCGTCCAGCGTATGCTGGCCAGCTACCGATACCCGTAGCTGGGTTCGGCGGCCGTCGTGGGGTAGGGGCTCGGCCAGCAGCAGCCCCCGCTCTAGCAGCAGCCGGATAATGCGTGCCACCGAGGCCTGATCCTTGAAAACCCGTTCGGCTATGTCGGTTTGAGTCAGGTCGTCGTTTTCCTGAATCACGCGCAATACCAGCCATTGGTCAATAGTTATGGCAATGCCCGCCCGGTCGATGTTGGCCTGGGCCATGCGGCGGTACTGCCGGATGGCTTTGTCCAGGGAGTAGAAAATGATGCTAGAGAGCATAGGAAGCTTCATGATATATCATAAAGATGTATGATATATCATGAAGGTTGCCTGGACCGGACAAATAAACGAAAGAGCCGGCAACAAAAAACTTCGCCTTCCATAAAAAACGCCTGCCCTGCCTTCCGGGCAAAGCAGGCGTGAAAGCCAGTCGTAACTGGTGAAGCTTACTGGCTGGCAGCAGCCCGGCGCTTTTCTTCCTCGGCCCCGGAGGCCCGGCGGCGGGCAGCGGCCACCTTCTCGTTGCCGAAGCGGTAGGAAAGCGAGGCCGTGACTACGCGCGTGTCCTGGGCAGAGCGGAAGGTTTCTTCCAGCACCCGGTAGCGCGCCGTCACGCGCAGGGGCGTGGTATAGAACAAGTCGGCGGCGTTGAGCCGGGCCGTGGCTTTGCCCCACGATTTCTGCACGCCCATGCCCACTTGCCCAAAGGACCGAACATCCTGAAAAGCAAACCGCTCCCGCGAGTTGTAGCTGCCGTTCAGGTCGGCGCTCCAGCCGTGGCCGAGCGTGAAAGCGTTATTCAGGCTGACCAGGGCCCCGGGGCGGGCGGCGGGTAGGGGAGAGTCGGCTAGTTCCCCTTGAAACTGAATATAGAATACCTCAGCGCTGGCATAGAGCTTCCACCAGGGAGCGGGCTCCAGCGGGGCCGTCAGGCTCAGGCTGTAGTACTCCTGGGTCTGCAGGTTTACATCAGTGGCGGCCACCAGCCGGTCGGTGTCCAGCAGGTAGGCACCCACGATAGGACGGTTGGAGCGGGTGTAGCTCAGGCTCGTGCTGTACTTATGCCGGAACGTATGGGTCAGCTCGGCCTGTACGCTGGTTTTGGGCCAGAGGCTGGGGTTGCCGGTGCGGTAGGAGGTAGCATCTACGTAGGACCGAAACGGATTGAGCTGGCTGTAGGTGGGCCGGTCGAGGCGGCGACTCAGGGCAAAGGCCAGCTCGTGCTTGTCCGACAAGGGCCGGCGCAGACTCAGATTGGGGAAAAGCTGGAAGTAGTGGCGCGCGAATGAGGCCTGGCCCACTTCCTGGCGACCAACGGCATTGGTTTGCTCGCCGCGCAGGCCCGCCGTAATTGTCAGGCCCGGCCGGGTGCGCGTCAGGCTAACATAGGCGGCGTTGATATTCTCGGAGTAACGGAACCGGTTCGTCAGGCCCGGTACGGGCTCAGTTACGCCGTTGCGAGTAAGCAGAAACAGCACGTCGTTATCTGAGTCAACGTGGCTGACTTTGGCGCCGGCCTCCAGGCGCAGGTTGTAGCGCAGGGGCCGCACATAATCGGTTTTAGCGCACCAGATGGTAAGCGTGCCGTTCTGGTCGGCGGTGAGCAGGCTGAACAGGAGGTTTGTGGGCACCAGGTAGGTAGTACCCAACTGCAGGGTCCGGGTAGTGCCGTAGCTGGCTATGTCGGCGTCGGCGGTCAGCTCAGGCGTACCCAAAGAGTCTTTCGCGAAGAGGTAGCGCAGGCTTAGGTTGGCGGCCAGGTTAGGTGTGAGCAGGTTGCGCTGGTTGGTGGAGGAGGAGCGGCTCAGGAGCTGGCCCTGCCCATCAAAAAAATCGGCCTTGTTGAGCGCATGCGAAGGCAGGCGGCTGCTGATTCCGCTTACCACCGCTCCCAGGGTAGTACGGGTGCCCAGGGAGTAGTCGGCCCCGGCCCGCCAGGTGTGCGACTGCAGGTGGCTGCGTACGGCGTTGCGCTGCTGGCTGCTGCTGGTGGCGGCTCCCCCCTCAGGCAGGTAACGACGGTTGAAATCCAGCTCCTGGTAGTTCTGCCGATCTGTGTAAGCGTAAGCCCCGAACAGGTTGAGCCCCTTGCGGCGGTGGTTCAGGGTCAGGCCCGTGGTAAACTTGCCATAGCGCCCCCGGCCATAGGCCGCGTTCAGGCTGCCATTGGTGCCCAAGCGCTGGTCTTTCCGGAGGTTGATGGCAATAATGCCGGCACCGCCCTGGGCGTCGTACTTGGCTGGCGGGTTGGTAATCAGCTCAATGGTACTTACCTGCTCGGTGGGTAAAGAGCGCAGCAGGTTGGCCAACTCGGCCCCGGTCATGGGCTGGCGCTTGCCGTTGATGAGTACCAGCAGGCCCTGCTTGCCGCGCAACGTCAGGTTGTCGTTGGCATCGAGGGAAACGCCGGGCGCGCGGCCCAGTACCTCCAGCGTGGTGCTACCGGCGCTGAGGCTGCTGTTTTCCACGTTTACGATGGTGCGGTCGGCCAGGCGCTCAAACGGCGGGCGCTGCCCCGTTACCGTTACCCCACCCAGGTGAGTGGCGGCGCTGGCGGGCAACACAAAAGCCAGCGGGGTGGGTAGCGGAGCCAGGGTTGCTTCCAGCGGCCCCAGCCACACGCGGCCGTGCCCCACCTGTACGGCCGAAACCAGGTAGCGGCCTGCTACCCCCGGCTCCAGCCGAAACTGCCCGGTAGCATCGGTGAATTCCGTTTTAACAACTACCGAGTCGGCGGCGCGGTGCAGCATAACCGTGGCGTACTCTACGGGGCTGCCGGTACTGGTGCGGACCGAGCCGCTAAGCGGGGCGGGCCGTACCTGAGCCCAGCCCGAAAATGGCAGCGCCAGCAGGCTGACTCCGGCCACAATAGTAAATCCGCTGGTTAGGCGGAGTAAGCGAAATTGCATAGATACACGTTCCGGTGGTTGAGAGAGACGGAAAGTGCAATAGGGGCTGGAGCAGAAAGCTGGCGCAGAGCAAAGCCAGCCATAAAGGAGGTAGAGGACAGGTTATTCGCTTCTTGCCGAACTGGTTAAGATTTGAATGCCGGAAGATAACAATAAACTACAGACATCATACAGAAACGGACGGGAGGGGCCTGCGCTACCCATCCACATAAAAAGCCCTGCCTCCGGGAGGCAGGGCTTCTGTGGTTTAGCAAGCCAGCGGCGGCCTGCGGTGGCGATACTACCGCAGGGCCTCCAGAGCCGCGCGCAGTCGGGGCAGGGCCGCCTGGATAGACTCCAGCGAGGCGCCACCCACCGACATGCGGAACCACGGAGCGCTGTGGTCGGTGCCGAAAGCGCTGAACGGTACCAGGGCCAGCCGAGCCTCACTAATGAGGTAGGAAGTCAGCTCCTTGGTGGTTGTGAGCACCTGGCCGCCGGGTGTGGTTTTGCCCAGCACATCCAGTTTGGCCGTGAGGTAAATGGCGCCCATCGGAATCATGGAGTCCACGGGCAGGCCATCGGCTTTCAGGGCCTGCAGGCCCTGGTGCAGGGCGTCGAGGCTGTGCTGCACTTTGTCCTTGAACTGGCCGAGAAAGCCATCCACTGCCTCGGTCTGGGGGAGGTAGCTGGCGGTAGCCACCTGCTCGGCCTTGGGAGCCCAGGCACCTACGTGGCCCAGAATGGCTTTCATCTTGTCAATCACCACCGCCGGCCCGAAGGCGTAGCCCACGCGCACACCGGTAGCGGCCAGGCACTTAGAAATGCCATCAATATAGATGGTGTAGTCGCGCAGCTCGGGGCGCAGGTTCACGGGGTCGTAGTGCTCGGTGGCCCCGAAGGTCAGCAGCCAGTAAATCTGGTCGTAGAGCAGGTAGAGGGGTTTTTCGCCAGGCTGGCGGCGCTGGTTTTCGGCCAGCACAAGGTCGCAGATGGCCTCCAGATCCTCGCGGCTGAACACGGTGCCCGTGGGGTTCAGGGGGGAGCACAACGCCAGCAGGGTCGCGCCTGCCAGGTGGGGGGCCAGCTCAGCGGCCGTGGGCATAAAGTTGTTCTCGGGACGGGTTTCCACCATCACGGCCTCCGCTGCCGACAGGTGGCAATAGTGGTTGTTGTTCCAGCTAGGTACCGGAAACACCACTTTGTCGCCGGGGTCCACCAGGGCCAGGTAGGTAGCATAGATGAGGGGCCGGGAGCCGCCGGCCACCAGAAAATCGTTGGGCGAGTAGGCCAGGCCCAGGCGGGTTTGAGTGAAGGCGGCCGCTGCCTCGCGCAGGGCGGCCATGCCGTTGGCCGGGGGGTAGTTGGTATGGCCGCTCTGGTAGGCGCGGGTAATTTCCGTTTGTAGCTCGGCCGGAATCGGGAAGATGCTCGGGTCGAAGTCGCCGATGGTGAGGTTGCAGATCTGCTCCCCCTTGCGAATCATATCGTTGACTTCGTTGCCGATTTTGATGATTTCGGAGCCAATCAGGCTGCCGGCCATTCGGGAAACTTGCATGGTCAGGTGTTGGTTTGGATCGGCCAAATATAGAAGGCCCCGCCGGTCCGGAGCCCCACCGCCCGAAAAACTCCTTAAAAACAGCTTAGTCAGGGCGTTTCCACCTCCACCCGGCGCGGCGCATTGGCCCAGAACCGGACGGTTACGGAGTCGCCGGGGCGTAGCTCCTGCACCCGGCGGCGGTGATTTTCAGCGTGTTCAGCCTGCAGGGTGTCGGGACCGTAGCAGTAGCGCAGCGTCAGGACGTGGGTGCTGTGGTCCAGCCGGTTGCGCACCACCAGGGCCCGGCGGGCTACCCCCTGCTTGCGCAGCCGGGCATCCTGGTACAGGCCAAAGATGAGGAATCCGAAAATGAGCATAACGCCCAGCACCCACAGCAACGCCCGGTTCGGATACGTAGCAGAGTTTTCGGCTGAAGGAGGGGTAGGAGCGGCCATTGCGGCAGAATAACCAAATTTGCAGGCGCAACATACTACAGGTTTACGCCTGGGGGCTGTGCACTACGGCTCACTTGTTCTGTTTTCATCTGATGATCAGCAAAACCCTTGAAATTTCCTCGCTCGACGCCCTGCCCCAGGCCGCCGAGCAGGTACGAGCGGCCATTGAGGGCCACTCCATTGTTTGTTTTGAAGGCGAAATGGGGGTCGGCAAAACCACCTTCATCAAGGCTTTGTGCCAGGCCTTGGGGGTAGCCGATGAGGTAAGCAGCCCCACGTTTTCGCTGGTAAACGAGTACCGCGACGCCCACGACCAGCCCATCTACCACTTCGACTTCTACCGCCTCGACAGCGCTGCTGAAGCCGAAGGAATCGGTGCGCCGGAATACTTCGATTCTGGCTATCTTTGCCTGATTGAGTGGCCCAGCCGCGTCGAGGCCCTATTGCCTTCAGATCGGCTGATCATCACGCTCAACGTTACCGGACCCTCCTCCAGGGAATTAATAATTAGTAATTAAGAATGAATAATTTGACTTCGTTTGTGGTTGTGCTGAAAGTCAGCAGCCTGTTGAAGTCGTTTTCATTCCTACTTATTAATTCTTGATTACTAATTAAACACAGAATGCCCGACGCAGTACCCCCCGGATTCGAGTCGCTGGCTACCAGCCGCGCTTACCTCACCCAGGAATCCATGCTGGCCGTGGAAACCCGGAAGCGGAAGCTGTTCATCGGGCTGCCCCGGGAAACCTCCCTGCAGGAAAACCGCATCTGCCTCACGCCCGAGGCCGTGAAGCACCTGGTGGAAGCCGGCCACGAAATTCTGCTGGAAAGCGGAGCCGGGGAGCCCAGCAAGTACTCCGACCACGACTTTTCCGAGGCCGGCGCTACCATCGCCTACTCTCAGAAAGAGGTGTTCGAGGCTGATATCATCCTGAAAGTAGCCCCGCCTACCTATGATGAAATCGAGTTCATGCGGGCCGGTCAGACCCTGATTTCGGCCCTGCAGTTCGGCACGCTTACCAGTGAGTACATCACCGCCCTGACCAAGAAAAAAATCAACGCCATCAGCTTCGAGCTGATCCGGGACCCCTCGGGGGCGCGGCCGGTGGTGCGGGCTATGTCGGAAATTGCGGGCTCTACCGTCATGCTGATTGCGGCTGAGTATTTGGCCCGCTCCAACGAGGGCAAGGGTGTGATTCTGGGCGGTATTACGGGCGTGCCGCCCTCGCAGGTAGTTATTTTGGGGGCCGGTACGGTAGCTGAGTACGCCGCCCGCGCCGCCACCGGGCTGGGGGCCGAGGTGAAGGTGTTCGACAACCACCTCTACAAGCTGCGCCGACTGAAGATGAACCTGTGCACCCCGCAGCTCTACACCAGCACCCTGGATACCTACGCCCTGAACCAGCAGATCCGCCGCGCCGATGTGGTGATTGGGGCCCTGAATGCCGAGGAAGGCCGGATTCCCTTCATGGTGTCCGAAGACGTCGTGTCGCAGATGGCGCCGGGCTCCGTTATCATCGACGTGAGCATTGACCAGGGCGGCTGCTTTGAAACCAGCGAGATGACCAGCCACAGCAAGCCCGTCTTCCGCAAGTACGACGTGATTCATTACTGCGTGCCTAATATTGCCTCGCGGGTACCGCGCACCGCCACCAATGCCCTGAGCAACATCTTCACGCCCATTCTGCAGGAAATCAGCCAGCACGGAGGCATCAATGAGGTGCTGTTCACCAACGAGCATTTCCGCTCCGGGGTGTACGTCTACAAAGGCTCGCTCACCAACGCCAGCATCGCCCGCAAATTCAACATGCGCTATAAGGAACTGGCGTTGATGATTGCGGTGCGGAACTAGAATCGCGGATTTAGACGGATTTTTCGGATTGCACAAATGGAGTGAGGGCAACCGGCCCGAATATTGCGCGAGGGATATATCTGTTTCCTTCTCACCATCTTCTATCCGTTTTTATGTTCCGAGCTATACTATTGCTTGCCGCTGGGTGCGGTTTGGCTGTTAATGCCGCTGCCCAGGCGCCAACCGCGCCACTTCATTCCGACCTGAGCACTGCCCGCTATGACCGCGCCGATACCTTACGGGCGGTAATGCACCTATTTGTGCAGCGGAGCAAAGCCACCCGGGGGTGGCTGCAGATGGGTACCAGTACCGTGGCTACGGCGGCCGTAGAGAAGGCTGCGCTTGCTTCCTCCGGCATGAAAAAGCGGGACAAGTCGTTTTATGAAGCGCGGCAGCAGGAAGCCAACGGCGACCTGCTGATTGGCGGGCTGGCCACCACCTACGGCCTCTTTCGCCTCAGCCGGTTTGGTCCGCAGCAGTATCAGCGCGTGACGGAAGCATACGAGCAAGGCGCCCCCCTACCTGCCTACCTAACCAGGAAGCTCAAAACTAAGTATTTCCGGTATCGGCCGTTCTAAGCAGGTCGCTATAAGCCTGCGCCCTACCCCGCCGCCAGTAGCAATACCTTCCAGGCGTCCGGCAGGCGGCCTTCTTCCAGTAGCTGCTTGCCCAGCTGCATCAGCTCCTGGCGCTGCTGGGTTGGGTCTTCCTGGAATTTGTTGAGCGTGTAGCTCACGATGGGTTCCTGACGGAAGGCGGTTACCTCTTCGGGCGAGGGTAGGGCATGCTGCTCGATGTTGGCCAAGCGGCCCAGGTTATTGCCGGTGAGGATATCGGAAGTGCGGATGTGCTCGGGCAGCTGATCAATACCGATGCCGAAGTTGCGGTTGGGTTTGGGCACCTCGAAGAGGCTGCTGCCCGAGGCGCGGGTGTACCAGTCGCCGCCGAGGCGGGCAATGGCGTCAAGCTTGTGCGGGTCGATGCCCACGCCGGAGGGCAGGACGATGTCCTGGCGGAAATGGGCCAGCACCACCCGGCAGATGACCAGGTTGCCGGCCCCGTTGTTGGTGCCCAGCTCCACCACCTGCTCCACTACGCACTCGAAGGCGGCCGGGGCTTCCAGCACCCGCGGCGGGCGCACCTGCTCACTGGCTACTTCGGTAAAACCGGCCTTCACGAACTCGTTCACGCCCTTAGCATACTCCGTGCTGGCCAGGGACATCTGCTCGACCATGGCGTAGTCGCAGATGTGAATGACGCACTCGGCCACCTCGCGCACGTTTTTCAGGGTGTGCTTCTGAGAGTTGTCACGGACGCGGTTGGCGGGCGAAAACACCAGGATGGGTGGGTTGGAGCCGAAGCAGTTAAAGAAGCTGAAGGGGCTGAGGTTGACGTTGCCCTCGGCATCCTGGGTGCTCACAAAGGCCACGGGGCGCGGAGCCACGGCGCCCACCATAAAGGCGTGCCAGTCGGGGGCTTTGAGGTCGGAGGGGTTGACGGTGCGGAATGGGGTAGGGGGGGTGGGCATGCGGGGTGGGAGTGAGAGCGGAACAGGGGCAGCCGAGGCGCCGAAGCAACCAAAAGTACGGCGTCGGCATCTGGTAGCCATACCTCCCTACCTTTTCCTATGCTGCGACTATTCCCGGTGCTGCTATTTGCTACCCTGTTTCCCCGCCTCAACCTGGCCCAAACCACCGCCGACACCGCCCGCCTGCGCCGCGACCTGGTGGCCCTCACCACTACCCCTGAGCCGCGCAACTATCTCCACGAAGCCAGCCTCAACCAGGCCGCCGACTACATCAAAGCGGAGCTGGCCGCCGCCGGAGCCCGGCCAACGGATCAGCCTTACGAGGTAAATGGCCGCACCTATCGCAACATTCTGGGGCACTTCGGGCCGGAAGATGGGCCGCGCATTGTGCTGGGGGCGCATTATGATGTGTGTGGGGAGCAGCCCGGCGCCGATGATAACGGCTCGGGCGTGGCGGCCCTGCTGGAGCTGGCGCGCCTGCTGGGCCGGCAGCCGCAGCTGCCCTGCCGCGTGGATGTGGTGGCGTACACGCTGGAAGAGCCGCCGTTTTTCCGGACCAAACAAATGGGCAGCTATATACACGCCCAGGCCCTGCACGCGGCCGGGGTGCCCGTGCGCGGCATGGTGGCCCTGGAAATGCTGGGGTACTACGATGACCGAAAGGGCAGCCAGTCCTACCCCTTTGGGCCGCTCAAACTGCTGTTCGGGACGCGCGGCAACTACGTGACTGTAGCTCAGAAATTCGGGAATGGCCGGTTTGGGCGGCAGTTTGCCCGGCGCTACAAAACGGCGGCCGCGCTACCTGTGAAGCGCTTCAAAGCCCCAGCCTGGCTGCCCGGTATCGACTTCTCCGACCACCTCAACTACTGGCACTTCGGCTACCCAGCCCTGCTGCTCACCGATACGGCCTTCTACCGCAACAAAAGCTACCACGAGCCCACCGACACCCTGGCCCGCCTGGACCTGCGCCGCCTCGGGCTGGCCGTAGATGCCGTGCTGGCCACCGTACTGAGTCTGTAAGTACCGGCCCGCGCCAACTCCGGGCCCTGGGGAGCGTACGCATCGGTATATGCTTGCCTTTTGCAGGCATTTCGGATGAAGAAAATACTACTTCTGCTCGGCGGTTGGGCACTGACTTTCAGCGGATACGGGCAAGCCACTCGCCTCAACGACCGAAATACGCTGGGCTGGATGGTGTACTCCGGCGACCATAAATTGGCCGAAAAGTGGGCTCTCCATACGGAGTACCAATGGCGCCGCGTGAACTTGCTGCGGGCCCCCCAGCAGCAACTGGCCCGCCTGGGGCTGGTGCGCACCCTAACGGCCCGCGTTACAATTTCGGGCGGCTACACCTACTTCCAGACCCACCGCTACGGCAGCTACCCCACCGTGCCCGCCCGACCCGAGCCGGAGCACCGCCTCTACCAGGATGTGTCGTTGAAGGACCCGCTGGGCCGACTGACGCTCACGCACCGCCTGCGCCTGGAGCAGCGCTGGCTGGGCACCCGCGCCGAGGAAGGGCAGGGCCCGGTGCAGGACTGGGTGTTTCAGAACCGGATTCGTTACCAGCTGACGGGGCAGTTTCCGCTGCAGGGGCCCACTGTGGAGGATAACGAGTGGTACCTGAATGCCTTCGACGAGCTGTTCATCGGCTTCGGCCGCAACGTCGGCGACAATGTATTCAACCAAAACCGACTTTCCGGGGGGCTGGGGTATCAGTTCCGGGATAACGCCAAAGTAGAGCTGAACTACCTCCACCAGATCAGCCAGCACGCCGAGCCGGACGCAGCTTCCGGAAGACCCGTGTTTGAAATCAACCAGGGCTTCCGCCTCAACGTACTCTACGACCTGGATTTCACCCGCGCGGCGGCCCGGTAGCCGCTCCACATTCTGCTCCCCCTATGAAACGACTTGAAGGGAAAACTGCCCTGGTAACTGGCGCGGCCCGCGGCATTGGGCGGGCCATTGCCGTGGCCTACGCCCGTGAAGGCGCTACCCTGGCGCTGCTGGATAAAGCCGGCCCGATCAGCACTACCACCGCCTACCCCGCCGCTACCCCCGAAGACCTAAGCGAAACCCAGCAGTTAGTGGAGCGGGAGGGAAGCCGGGCCTTGACTTTAGAGCTGGATATCCGCAACCTAGCGGCCCTGTGCACCGCCGCCCAGCAGATAGAACAGGAGCTGGGTGGCCTGGACATTATCGTGGCTAACGCGGGCATTCAGGTGTTTGCGCCCCTGCTGGAAATGACCGACGAGCAGTGGCACGACGTCATCGACGTGAACCTGACGGGCACGGCCAACACGGTGCGGGCGTTTGCGCCGCTGCTGGTAAAGCGAGGCAGCGGGCGCATCATCATTACGGCTTCAGGGCAGGGCAAGAAAGGCTTCCGGCACGGCAGCAGCTACGCGGCCTCCAAGTGGGGCTTACTGGGGTTTATGAAGTCGGCGGCGCTGGATTTGGGGCCGCACAACATCACCGTGAATGCCCTGGTGCCCGGCCTGATTGCCACCGATATGACCATGAACGACACCCGCCTGACGGAAGCCTACCGTGACTACCGCCCCCAACCCAACACGCCGCCTACCCCCGAAGAAGCCGCCAAGGTCCGGGCCGAGCACACGCCCTTCCGCCTGCCCTGGCTGCAGCCCGAAGACATGGCCCCCATGGCCGTGTTCCTGGCTACTGACGGCGCCGCCCGCATCAGTGGCGCTTCTTTTGATGTGGATGCCGGCGACAGTGCCCTGTTTACGGCGTAGGTACGGAGATTTTGGGAGGAGCGGAGGAGTAGGCGGCTTCTGGCACCATCCCTACCCAGACCCAGCCAGTTTGCACCATCAGGTATACGTCGTTGCCCTCGGGTTCACGTAGGTAGTGTGGTTTTGCGAGAGCCCAAGCTGGCCATCCACTGGGTAATCAAACGAATCCACAAGAACGTGCCAGGGGTATGTCTGCCATATCAGCTTATCTGCGCCGGGCAATTCCTGATACTCTGCTGGCAGGGGCGGGCCGTTAGGGCTGGGCGCACCGAAGATATGTTTGTACCGGTCCAGCTGGCTTTGGATAGCGGTTACTACCTGCGAGCTGTGCACAAACTCTGGTTGCACAATCCACACGGCCAAGTAAGAAGGCCCTGATAATGAAGTCAGGCTGTGCTGCCAATCGAAAAAATTCTTCAGCAAATGTTGAGCGGCCAACTGACGCACCAGCTTGGGTGGTTGCCGATGATGCCAGTGCCACGGGTGTAAGCCTAGTTTCTCATAGTAGTAATGACGCTCAGCCAACCCTGCTTGGTTAAATACGGCTGGTGTACTGCTTTGCTGCTGCAGGCGTCGTAAGCCGCGCCTGCCTCCCCGGACCTTCTTTCTGTAGCTATATCCCATCAATTCAGAACGTTCTTAGGATGCACACGTTAATAATAGTTGCTAAAATACTATATGTTTACTAAATAGATATAGTTTTTAGTAGTAACCCCTTACTCACCCGCTTATGTCCGTAACAGCCTGCCCCAAATGCGAATCGACAGATGCTACCAAAAGCGGGATTGTGGGCGGCCGGCAGCGGTACAAGTGCAAGAACTGTGGCTACCACTTTTCCGTAGCCAAGGCCGGCAAGGAAATCAACTCCTACTACGTCATCAAGGCTCTGCAACTGTTTGTGGAAGGCGTGAGCTACCGGGAAATTGAGCGGCTCTTGGGTGTCAGCCACGTTTCGGTGATGAACTGGGTGAAAAAGTATGGGGTAAAAGCACCTCGTCAGACCGAATACCATCCTACGTACAAAATACTGAATCAGAAGGAGCTTGCGGATTTTTTTCAGAAGGCTGAGAACCTGAAGGAGGCCGGCCTGATTGTAACGGAACTGGGCGATAAGTACATGATGATTCGCTGGGAGCGGTTTCGGCAGGGGTAGAGCTATAGAGCTTAGCAGAAGTATAACGTTTGCGTGGGTTCTGCGTTGGGATTTTTCTACTTGGGGCACCGGTCCGGCACTGTGATGGTGGCGGCCTACCTGCCCCGACCCATCCCAACCCTCAACCCCACCAAACCCTATGCGAAACATTCGCTACGCGTTGGCCGCCAGTGCTCTGCTGTCGGCAGTCGGTGCTACGGCCCAGGTTCAGCCCCCACCCGCCGGACAAACCCCTGCCCCCGCACCGGCCGCGCCCGCCCCGGTACCCGCGCCGCCCGCCCCGGCTAAGTCGGCACCCTACGGGGCCGGTATGAAGGTGAACCTCTCGCCCGACGGCTCGAAGTACCTGCGCTTCATGACCTGGCACCAGGTGTACACCCGCTACACCAAAAACAACGAAGGCACCACCCGCGCCCCCGGCAAAGAGCAGAAAGGCCAGGTTGATTTCGGATTGCGCCGCTCGCGCCTCGTGCTGCTGGCCCAGCTCAACCCACGCTTCGTGATTTACACCCACCTGGGCATCAACAACCAGAACGCGGTGGGCGGCGGCGCTACCGGCGAGGCCACTGGCCCCGGCAAAAAGCCGCAGTTCTTTATTCATGAGGCCGTTACCGAGTACAAAGTCAACAAGTACTTGAGTCTGGGCGCCGGCTTGCACTACCTCAACGGTATTTCGCGCCTCACCAGCGCCAGTACCACCAGCATTCTGCCCATCGACCTACCCCTTACCAACTTCCCAACCATTGAGCAGAGCGACCAGTTTGCCCGCTGGCTGGGCGTGTACGCCAAGGGCCGCATCAACAAGCTCGATTACCGCTTCTCCGTCAGTGACCCGTTCCTGACCAACCAGGCCAGCAGCCCCCTGAGCCTCGGCACGGCCACTACCGTGGGCGGTATTACTACAAACACCGGTACCGGTATTGCGCAGTATAATCCGCAGAATACCAGTCATGTGTATCAGGGCTACGTGAGTTATAACTTCCTGGAGCCCGAGGCCAACCTGCTGCCCTACTTCACGGGCACCTACCTGGGCACCAAGCGGGTGTTCAGCATCGGGGCGGGCTTCATGTATAACAAGGACGCCATGTACTCGCGCGGCACTGACAGCCGCATTACCTACACCACGGCCCCCGCTACCCTCGACCAGTTCGCCAACATCCCTACCCGCAAGCACGACATGAAGCTGTTTGGGGTAGATGCCTTCTATGATGTGCCCCTGGATACGGCCGCCCGCACGGCCATCACGCTCTACGGCGTGTACTACAACTACGACATGGGACCCAACCACGTCCGGTTCATCGGGCCCGAAAACCCCGGTTTTGGGGTTGTGAACGGGTTTAACGCCGCCGCCCGCGGCAATGCCGTGCCGCAGTCGGGTACGGGCAACTCCTTCTATGGGCAGGTAGGCTACCTGCTGCCCCAGAAGCTGTTCGGGCCGAAAGCGCGCCTGCAGCCCTACGTGGCCTACCTGCACAGCGACTACGAGTTCCTCTCTAAAGCCGCCAACGTCTATGACATCGGGGCGAACGTGCTGTTGGACGGGCACAATGCGAAAGTGACGCTGAACTACCGCGCCCGGCCTGATTTCTCGCGCACCAACTTCACTACGGGCCAGGTCAACGGCCTGGACTATAAGCCGGAAATCACGCTCCAGACCCAGATTTTCCTGTAATCAATTATCAGTTGCCGGCTGATAGTTGCCAGTGGCCAGACGGTTATGCCGGCACAGGCTGCCAACCAGCAACTATCAACCGGCAACTGATACCTGACAACTGATTTTCACCACCACAACTCCCACCAATCATGCACCAGAACCTTCCCCAGCGCGACGCCTATGCGGGCACCGCTCCGGTGGGCGGCTCCTCGTCCTCGGACGAGGCCGTAACCCACGACAACAATGCTGTTTCGACCAGTAAAATCTGGCAGGTGATTACCGCCTCGTCGGTGGGCACCGTTATCGAGTGGTACGACTTCTACATCTTCGGCTCGTTGGCGGCTATTATCGGGCCGGTGCTGTTTGGCTCCACGGGCAAGATTGAGGATACTATTCTCGGGACGCTGGCCGTGTTTGGGGCCGGGTTTGTGGTGCGGCCGTTCGGGGCGCTGTTCTTCGGGCGCATCGGTGATTTGGTGGGCCGCAAGTACACCTTCCTGCTCACGCTGCTGATTATGGGCGGGGCTACCTTTGTAACGGGCCTGATTCCGAGCTACGACAAGATTGGCATTGCCGCGCCGGTTATCGTGACCATTCTGCGCCTGCTGCAGGGCCTGGCCCTGGGCGGCGAGTACGGCGGCGCCACTACCTACGTGGCCGAGCACTCGCCGGACAACAAACGTGGCTACTACACCAGCTTCATACAGATTACGGCCACGGCTGGCCTGCTGCTGAGCATTCTGGTGATTATCGTGACGCGCAAAACCATGGGCGAGGAAGCGTTTAAGGAGTGGGGCTGGCGCATTCCGTTCCTGCTCTCGGGCCTGCTAGTCATTGCCTCCTACTACATCCGCCGTAAGCTGCACGAGTCGCCGCTGTTTGCTAAGGCTAAGTCGGAGGGTAAAACCAGTGCCAATCCCCTGCGCGAGTCGTTCGTGAACCCCGTAAACCGCCGTCTGGTGCTGATTTCGCTGTTTGGCGCTACCATGGGCCAGGGCGTGGTGTGGTACACCGGCCAGTTCTACGCCTACTCCTTCATGCAGAATACCCTGAAGCTGGACCTGGTTGATGCCAGCCTGGTGCTGTGCATTGCCCTGATTCTGGCTACGCCCTTCTTCGTGTACTTCGGCTCTCTCTCGGACCGCATCGGCCGCAAGAAGATCATCATGATGGGTCTGCTCTGCGGGGCGCTGTTCACCTTCCCCATTTTCTACGGCCTCAAGCAGTTTGCCGGTCCGCTCACGGAAGTAACCGCTGCCACCGTAGATGCTACGGGCAAAGCCGTACCGGCCGTAATGAAGGCCCTGTCGCCCAATCTGTTTGCCATGACGGCCCTCACATTCTGCCTCGTGCTGTTCGTAACCATGGCCTACGGCCCCATTGCCGCCTACCTGGTGGAGCTGTTCCCCACGAAGGTGCGCTACACGTCCCTCTCGCTGCCTTACCACATCGGCAACGGCGTATTCGGGGGCTTCGTGCCGCTGATTGCCACCGCCCTCACCCTGCGCGCCGCTGCCTCCGACACGCCCTTTATCAAGGAGCACAGCACCCTGGCCGGCCTCGTGTACCCGGTAGGCATTGCCCTGATCTGCTGGTTTATCGGACAGGCCCTGATGAAAGACGTGCGCAACGTAAGACTGATGGAAGACAACCAGACGGCTTAAGCTGCTCCTTGACACTTAGGTAGATACTTCGCCCTACCCCCAGGGGTAGGCAGAAGAGAGTCCGTCGGGCCGGTGGTTCGGCGGACTCTGTATGAAAAGCCAGCCGGTTTGTATATCATTCACCTCATGTGTCAGCCTAAGGCGGCAGCCGAAGGACTCCTCCCGTCAGTAATTACTACCCCCAACGGAGCGGCAAAAGGTCGTTCGGCTACCACCTCAGGCTGACACCGCAGGCGAAGAGCCAGAACACCACTCCCAACTCTCAACTTCCCCGGATGATGCCGCCCATTTCCCCGCCGGAGCGCCCGGAACAGCGCCGGGGGCAGCAGCTGCTTTTCGTGGCCGTGCTGTTTGCCGTGCTGCTTAACTTTCCCCTGCTGGCCGTCTTCGACCACGAGGGTAGGGTAGGCGGCATCCCGGTCCTCTACCTCTACGTGCTGCTGGTATGGGCGCTGCTGGTGCTGCTCACGGGTTGGCTGGTGAGAAGAGGCGAAAAGTGAATAAGGTGATGGGGTGACAGGTGACAGGTAAAGGGGCAACCCTGATTGTCTTAAACCTGCGCTAGGCCTCATTCCATCTGCCCAGTCATTGCCACATCAACTCGTCCTGCCTTCTCCTTCTACCTGTCACCTGTCACCCCATCACCTGTCACCTGTCACCTCCTCACCTGTCACCCCATCACCCCTTGAACACCCTGCTTGTCATTGGCTTTTCCTTCGGCTACCTCGTCTTGCTGTTCGCGGTGGCCTACGCGGCGGAAAGACGTTCGGCGGCGCGGCGGAGCCTGGTGAGCAACCCCTACGTGTACGCCCTGAGCATGGCCGTGTACTGCACCGCCTGGACTTACTACGGCTCGGTGGGGCGGGCCGCACACTACGGCCTAGAGTTCGTGGGTATCTACCTGGGTCCCACGCTGATGGCCCCGGTAGCCTGGCTGGTGCTGCGCAAGATCATCCGCATCTGCCGGCTGCAGCGTCTCACCTCCATTGCCGATTTTATTTCGGCCCGCTACGGCAAAAGCGCCTCCCTCGGGGCCCTCGTGACGGGCGTTTGTGTGCTGGGAGTGGTGCCGTATATATCTCTGCAAATCAAGGCTATTGCCGCTTCCTTTGATATCTTGACTGGAGGTGGAGAGACCTTGCTGACCAGTGGGGGGGTAGGGGTTTCCTCGGCCTTCGTTACCACGGTGGCGCTGGCTTTCTTCACCATCATTTTTGGGGTGCGCTCCATTGAGGCTACCGAGCGGCACGAGGGCATGGTGCTGGCCGTGGCTCTGGAAAGTCTGGTGAAGCTGGTGGCCTTTCTGGCGGCTGGCCTGTTCGTAACCTACGGCCTGTTCAGCGGCTTTGCCGACGTGTTTGAGCGCGCCGCCCAGGTGCCCGACCTGAGCCGGCTATTCACCCTGCAGGGAGCCGGTACCGCGCCCGGACAGTGGCTGACACTGCTGCTGCTGAGCATGGCCGCCATCCTGCTGCTGCCCCGGCAGTTCCAGGTATCGGTGGTGGAAAACGTGAATGAGGACCACCTGCGCAAAGCCATGTGGCTGTTCCCGCTCTACCTCATCATCATCAACCTATTTGTGCTACCCCTGGCCTTTGGCGGAAGGTTGCTGGACGGTGATGGGCACTTCGATGCTGATACGTTTGTGCTGGCCCTGCCTCTGCAGGCGGGGCAGCCCTGGCTGGCGCTGCTCATTTACCTGGGCGGACTGTCGGCGGCTTCCTCCATGATTATCGTGGAAACCATTGCTCTGAGCGTGATGATGAGCAACCACCTGCTCATGCCCCTGCTGGTGCGGGTGCCGGCCGCCCGCGGTGAGGGTCCCAGTTGGTTTGCCTACCTGGGGCAGGTAGCCCTGCACAGCCGTCGGTTGGCCGTGGTACTGGTGCTACTGCTGGCCTACGGCTACTATGCCGAGGTAGGGCACCTGCTGCCGTTGGTGAATATCGGGCTGGTGTCGTTTGCGGCGGTAGCGCAGTTTGTGCCCGTAGTGTTGGGCGGCCTCTATTGGAAGGGTGGCACCCGGCCGGGCGCTACCGCCGGTATTATGGCGGGCTTTGTGGTGTGGTTTTTCACGCTGGTGCTGCCCACTATGGTAGGGCCTGAGCTTCTGCCCGACTCCGTTTTGACCCAGGGGCTGTTTGGGCTGAGCGGGCTGCGGCCATTTGCACTGTTTGGGCTGGAAGGCCTCGATTATCTTTCTCACGGTCTGTTCTGGAGCTGGTTTTTCAACGTGGGGCTCTATGTGGGCGTGTCATTGCTGCGGGCGCCTTCGGCCCTGGAGCAGCACCAGGCCGATGTATTCGTGGATGTGTTCCGGCACGGTTCCGGCTTCGAGGGGGCGGCTGGCTGGCAGGGCGCCGCGCCCTTGCCCGACGTGCGGGCCCTGCTCACGGGCTTCCTGGGAAAAAAGCGCACCAACCAAGCTCTGCACGCTTTTCAGGACCGCTTTCCAGATGCCCATAGCCCGGACAGCGTAACACCCACCCAGGCTGATCCGCGCCTGTTGGCCTACGCCGAAAAGCTGCTGGCCGGCTCCATCGGTCCGGCCTCGGCTCGGCTGCTGTTGCGCTCCTCGGTGGGGGTAGAGGACATCAGCTTCGATAATGTGGTGGGCATTCTGAAGGAAAGCCAGCAACTGCTGGAGGCCAACCGCCAGCTCCAGAAGCAGCAGCGCCAGCTGCAGCGCCTCACCCAGGAGCTGCAAGCCGCCTACGATCAGCTCCAGGAGCTTGATCAGCACAAGGACGAGTTCCTGTACACCGTTACGCACGAGCTGCGCACGCCCCTCACCAGCATCCGGGCCCTCTCCGAAATCCTTTCCGATAACCCCGATTTAGAAGAGGAAGAGCGCCACCGTTTCCTGCTCACCATCACCAAGGAGTCGGAACGGCTCAGCCGGCTGATTACGCTGGTGCTGGACCTGGAGAAATACGAATCGGGCAAGGCCACCCTCGACAAAACGCCCGTGGATGTGGCCGATGTTATCACTGACGCTCTGGAGGCCGTGGGCCAGCTCCTGCGTGACAAACAGATTCACCTGGATCTGGCCGTGCCGCCCGGTTTGCCACCCCTGGCCGGCGACCGGGACCGGCTGATGCAGGTGCTGGTAAACCTGCTATCCAACGCCGTGAAATCGTGCCGCCCCGATGGCTCCGGCCGCATAGCAGTGCTGGTAGAAGCCCCCGTCAACGTGCTGCGCATCACGGTGCAGGACAACGGCAAGGGCATTGACCCGGAGTTTCACCAGCTCATCTTCGACAAGTTCTTTCAGGCCCGCAACCAAACTATGCGCAAGCCCGAAGGCTCCGGCCTTGGCCTGGCCATCACCAAGAAAATCGTGGAGCTGCACGCCGGCCGCATCTGGGTCGAAAGCGCCCCCGAGCAAGGCGCCCGGTTTTCGTTTGAGCTGCCCGTTTTTGATTGATAATTAAAAATTGGCCTGAACGACCTCTGCGCTCCTCCGCGAAACCCTCTGCGTTCCTCTGCGGGAACCACGTCTGAACCTCACCCGCCCCCGAAAACAAACCACCCGTCATGCCAACGACTCCTCATATTCTCCTGGTCGATGACGAGCCCAACATTGTCATGTCGCTCGAATTTCTGATGCGCAAAAGCGGCTACCAGGTCAGCATAGCCCGCAACGGCACCGAGGCCCTGGAAGCCGTGGACCGCACCGCCTTCGACGTGGTACTGCTGGACGTGATGATGCCCGATGTGGACGGCTACCAGGTGTGCCGCCACCTCCGCCAGCGCCCCGACCGCTCGGGCACCCGCGTCATCTTTCTCTCAGCCAAAAGCAAGGATGCCGACATCCAGAAGGGCTACAAAGTGGGCGCTGATATGTACATTCCGAAGCCCTTCAGCACCCGCCAGCTCATGGATAAAGTAAAAGAGTTGCTGGCTACCCCCGCCTGAGCGCCAAACTTCCGGGAAGCCTACCCCCTCATTTGAACTGAAAACTATCTAACCCTAACCGTCTCTCCACCCATGCCCGAACATGCCCGCATCCGCACCCTGGAAGAATACCACGAGGCCTACCACCTCAGCATCAATCACCCCGAAGAGTTCTGGGCCTCGGTAGCCGAGCCCTTTACCTGGCGCCGCAAGTGGGACCAAGTGCTTAGCTCCGACATGCCGGCCGGCCGCAACGAGTGGTTCCGGGGCGCCCGCCTCAACATCACCGAAAACTGCCTTGACCGCCACCTGGCTACTCGCGGCAACAAGCTGGCTATCATCTTCGAGCCCAACGACCCGCACACCCGCCACCTGCGCCTTACCTACCGCGAACTGCACCAGGAGGTCTGTAAATTCGCCAACGTGCTGCACAACAACGGGGTAGAGAAGGGCGACCGGGTGTGCATCTACATGCCCATGATTCCGCAGCTGGCCATTGCCGTGCTGGCCTGCGCCCGCATTGGGGCGGTGCACTCCGTCATTTTTGCCGGCTTCTCGGCCACGGCCATTGCCGACCGGGTGAATGACGCCCAGGCCAGCGTAGTACTGACTTCGGATGGCCTGAACCGCGGCGCCAAGCAGATTCCGGTGAAGCGCGTGGTGGATGAGGCCCTCGATAGCTGCCCGTCGGTACGCCGCGTGATTGTAACTGAGCACCTGGGCTGGCCCGTGCACATGCAGGAAGGCCGCGACGTATGGTACCATGAGGAAGCCGAGGGGGTAGCCAAAACCTGTCCGGCCGAGGAAATGGACGCCGAAGACCCGCTGTTCATCCTCTATACCTCGGGCAGTACGGGCAAGCCCAAGGGGGTAGTACACACCACGGCCGGCTACATGGTGTGGGCCGACTACACCTTCCGCAACGTGTTCCAGATCGAGGAAAACGACGTGTACTGGTGTACTGCCGATATTGGCTGGGTGACGGGCCATACCTACTTGCTTTACGGCCCGCTGCTGGCCGGTTCCACTTCCCTCATGTTTGAGGGCGTGCCGACCTACCCCAGCCCCGGCCGCTTCTGGGAGGTGATTGACAAGCACTCAGTTACTATTTTCTACACCGCGCCCACGGCCATCCGCAGCCTAATGGCCGCTCCTTTGGACCACGTACTCAGCTACTCGCTGGACTCCCTGCGGGTGCTCGGGTCGGTGGGAGAGCCTATTAATGAAGAAGCCTGGCACTGGTACCACACCCACGTAGGCAAGGAGCGATGCCCGGTGGTGGATACCTGGTGGCAGACGGAAACTGGCGGCATCATGATTTCGGCCCTGGCCGGTATTACGCCCTCGGTGCCAGCCCGCGCCGGCTTGCCGCTGCCCGGCGTGCACCCCGTGCTGCTCAACCAGGAAGGGCAGGAAATTCAGGGCAACGACCAGGAAGGCTACCTCGCCATCAAGCAGGCCTGGCCCGGCATCATCCGTACCACCTACGGCGACCATGAGCGCGCCCGGCAAACCTACTTCGCCCCGTATCCCGGCTACTACTTCACCGGCGACGGCGCCCGCCGCGACGAAAACGGCCTTTACCGCATCATCGGCCGCGTCGATGACGTGATTAACGTATCGGGCCACCGCTTCGGCACCGCCGAAATCGAAAACGCCATCAACCAGAACTCCCACGTGGTGGAGTCGGCGGTGGTGGGCTACCCCCACGATGTAAAGGGGCAGGGCATCTACGCCTACGTCATCTGCCCTGAGGGTGTGCCGGAGGCGGAGGTAGAGCGCCAGCGCATTGAGGCCAGCATCATTGAAACCATTGTGGCCGAAATCGGCAAAATCGCCAAGCCCGATAAGATTCAGATTGTGTCGGGCCTGCCGAAAACCCGCTCCGGCAAAATCATGCGCCGCATTCTGCGCAAGGTTGCCGAGGGCGACACCAGCAACCTCGGTGACACCACCACCCTGCTCGATCCGCTGGTAGTAGATGAAATCATCAGCGGCCGGAAGTAAACTTCCTTTGTTCTTGCTTAAAACGCCGGCCTGTACAGGCCGGCGTTTGGCGTTATAATGTGCTGGGTATTCGCTGAGGGGAGACCCTTATTCTGACATAAAAGAATACCATATGTGAAATTAAAGCTATTAACTATCAGAGTCTTGTGTTTTATAGTTGAGATTTTTTACAGGCTGCTTCCGTATGCAGAGCTCCCTAATAGTACTGCAGTATGAAATCAGAAAATGCACAACCAGCTGTGCCCCCGGTGGGTAAGCCTAGTATGGCGCGGGTGGTGGAGCGCAATATTGAGGCGCTGCTAAAACGGCAGCAGGAAGAGGAAGGGCAGAAGTGCTGGCAAGACCGCCTGGCTGACGCCGTTACAGCCTTCACGGGCAGCATAACCTTCGTTTTTATTCACCTGGTGCTGTTTGGACTCTGGATATTTTGGAACGTGGGCTGGCTGGGACTTAAGCCCTTCGACCCCTCGTTTGTGGTGCTGGCCATGTTCGCGTCGGTAGAGGCCATTTTCCTGTCCACTTTTGTGCTCATCAGCCAGAACCGCACGGCGGCGCTGGCCGAAAAGCGGGCGGAACTGAACCTGCAGGTAAACCTGCTGGGAGAGCACGAAATCACGCGTCTGGTGATTCTGGTAACCGAAATGGCCCGCAAGATGAACATCGAGGCTGCCAATGACCCTGAAATACATGAGCTGGCGAAGGACGTGCAGCCCGAACACGTCCTGGAGACCATTGAGAAGAAGCAGGGGCAGATGGAGCAAACGAAATAAGCACCGCGCCACCCGCACGGCCGCCTGACCCAGACGGACTCTTTTATTAGTGAGAGAGTTGTGGCCGGGTACTACAGAAACGGCCGCCCTACCAAGCAGGGCGGCCGTTTCTATGCGGTTCAAAAGCGCTTTTTTCTCCTGCTGACCCGGCACCCGGGTATGGGCTCCTACAACTGTGGCGCCGGCAGTACCTTGCCCGTTACCTCCCCGAAGCCAATGCGCAGGCCGTCCCGCTCACAGTAGCCACGCATAGTTACAGTGTCGCCATCGAGCAGGAACTTGCGCTCCGAGCCGTCGGAGAGGGGTAGGGGGCGGGTACCGCGCCAGGCCAGCTCCAGCATGGAGCCCAGCGAGTCGGGGGTAGGGCCCGAAATGGTGCCCGAGGCGTACAGGTCGCCCACCTGCATATTGCAACCGTTGGAGGCGTGGTGGGCCAGCTGCTGGGCCATGCTCCAGTACATCAGCCCAAAGTTGGAGCGCGACACGGTGGTTTCCGGGCCGGCTTCGGGCTGAATGGCTACCTCCAGGTTGATGTCGAAGTTATGCTGGTCGAGCTGGCGCAGGTAGAGCAGGGGCTCGGGCTCCTGCACCGGCCCGGCCACCCGGAAGGGCTCCAGGGCATCGAGGGTAACCACCCACGGCGACACGCTGCTGCCGAAGCTCTTGCCCAGAAACGGCCCCAGCGGCACGTATTCCCAGCTCTGAATGTCGCGGGCGCTCCAATCATTAAACAGCACCAGCCCGAAGATGTAGTCCTCGGCGTTCTGCACCGGCACCGTGTCGCCGAGCTGGGTGCCGCGGCCTACCACAAAGGCCATTTCCAACTCAAAATCCAGCTGCTGTGAGGGGCCAAAAGAAGGTGCCGGAGCATCAGGGGCCTTGCGCTGCCCGTTGGGCCGACGGATATCGGTGCCGCTCACCACAATGGAGCTGGCCCGGCCGTGGTAGCCAATGGGGATGTGGCGCCAGTTGGGCAGCAGAGCGTTGGCCGGGTCGCGGAACATCATGCCCACGTTGGTGGCGTGCTCAATGCTGCTGTAGAAATCGGTGTAGTTCTGAGGCTTCACGGGGCGCAGCATCCGCACCTCGGATTGGCGCACGAGGCACTCGCGCATGATTTCGTCGGAGCGGAGGGCGTCGTTGTCGTGGCGCAGCAGCTCCGAGACGCGCTGGCGCACCGCCCGCCACACCGGCCGGCCCAGGGCAATGAACTGGTTGAGCGAGCGGCGCCGGAAAACCTTCGGCATCTTCGGCCCCAGCTCCAGGTCTTGGAAGAAGCCGAATTGTGACACAGCGTACAAGTCCAGCACGTACTCGCCAATGGCTACGCCTAGGCGCGGCCCGCGCTCCTCGGTTTCAAACACACCAAAGGGCAGGTTCTGAATGGGAAAGTCGCTGCCGGGGGCAATATCAATCCAGGAGTGTAGGCTCGGGTCGTTGGGGTTCGCCATAGGGGGTAGGGATGGTGGATGGTCCGGCAAAGGTAGTGGGGTGGGAGGAATAGCGCCGGGCCGTGGAATCCTACGAAGCCACTATCTTGTGCCGTAGCTCCCGCCACGTATTGCCGCTACTGCTTCAGGAGTGTTGTTTCGGTTATAGAACACATGTCGGACATATAACCGAAATTGAAACACAGCAGTGTTTCGGCAATAGACTATTGTGAGCAATCTAGTAAAAAGTACATCAGGCCATAATTTTAACATTAAGCTATGGATAATAAGCATTACGAAAAGCCAAGACCAATTATTCCTGCTGAAACTCGCAGAGCAATTGAAGTTGAATCAGGATATAGCTGTGCTGTTAAAAACTGTGGTGAGCATACCTACTTGGAGATACATCATATAGATGAAAATAGAGAGAATAATAAATTAGAAAACTTAATACTACTGTGTGACAAACATCATAAAATGGCACACGCAAAAGTGATTGACAGAAAATCTCTTCAGGAATATAAAAAATTATTGGTAAACTCATATAATTCTATACTAATTGAAAGATTCAATCAATTAGAAAAACTAATTAAAGAAGATAAGATTAATCAACCAATTCCTCAGCCCTCTGTTATTCAGCCTGTTGATGAAAATGTTAAGAAATTAGTGCCTGATCGATATGAGATTTTAAATTTTTGTTTGTGTCATATTGCCATAGCTCACTATGAAAAAAAGAACCAAGTTTATTTTGAACACCAAGTAGAATTTGTTAGAGGTAATGATCGGCTATTATTAGATGCATTACGACAAGATGATGATTTGCCAGAAGATATAATCATTGAGTTTCAATACTTGAGGAAGTCATATCAAGATGCAACTGTATATGGGTCATGGGTTGATAAAAAGGTGGAAATATATGAAATGCTAACAGGTCGCAAAGCAAAAGGAATTTTACTTGTAGTAGTGGGGTATAAAAGAATGATCGGAGATAGGTACTTAGAATATACTCGAAAGGGAGTAGAAAAATTGGCTAGTAATGTTTCTTTGGTTGTTTACTCTTGCGAAGAAGTAGGTTTCCACCCTGGAAATATAAGTGCATCACTATTCGCCTCTAATTTAAAATAATAATTATAAAGGTATAGTTTGTGAAAATAAATTGCTCGTAATAGCCGTTTTACAAAATCGGGGACGTGCTTTTATGAAAGTAATGTGCTGAATTGAAGCATTGTGAATTTAATGATATTTAGCGCTAAAAATCTCCGCCTTTGCAAAGCGTTGACATTTACTCCTACAAACCACAAAAAGCCACAGCGCCCCGCCCCAACCGGAAAACCGGCAGGAGCGGGGCGCTGCGTGTATTAAAGCAGAAATCTAGAACTGCGGCGTCGGCACGGGGGTAGGCGGCACCGGGTGGCCGGTCTGGCCGGCGGGCTGCTCTGCCATGGGCGTGGAGTTGATGGCCTCCACAGCCCGGATTTCCGGCACGGCCTTCTTCACCGACTCCTCCACCCCGGCTTTCAGGGTCATCGGCGACATGGGGCAGGTGCCGCAGGCACCCAGCAGCTCCAGCTGCAGCACCATATCCTCGGTGATGTCCAGCACGCGCACGTTGCCTCCGTCGGCGGCGAGATAGGGCCGGATGGTGTCCAGGGCCTGCTCAATGCGGGGCAAGAGCGGGTGTTGTTCTACGGCGGCGGAATGCGTCATGGAGCTATGATTTTGCTGCTGATTAGGTCCGGAAGGAAACAAATAGCAGCGGAGTACTTTACCAAAGGTAACGCTTTTGGGGCGTATGAGGGCAACACCTGGTTCAGCCGTAAAGTTGCCTAAGGCTAGGGTTGAGCTTACGCCAACCCCTCGGCAGAGTTACTGGCCGCTGGTACCCCCACCCCAGGCAGAGCTACTAGCGGCCAGGTGCCAGCACCTGTTTAGGAGTTCATTTTCACCACGTTGGTGCGGGGTGCCACGGCGTTGCGGATGGAAACCTGGCGGGCCAGATCTTCGGCCAGCTGCTCGAACACCGCGGCGGCCGGCGAGCCGTCCTGCAGGATGGCGGGCGTGCCCTGGTCGCCGTTTTCGCGGATGCTCTGCACCAGCGGGATATGGCCCAGCAAGGGTACTTCGTGCTTGGCCGCCAGCTGCTGGCCGCCGCCTTCCCCAAAGATGAAATACTTGTTGTTAGGCAGCTCGGCGGGCGTAAACCAGGCCATGTTTTCCACGATGCCCAGCACCGGCACGTTGATCTGGGGTAGGCGGAACATCTGCAAACCTTTCTCAGCGTCGGCCAGGGCTACTTTCTGGGGCGTGGTCACGATGAGAGAGCCGGTTACGGGCACCGTCTGCACCATAGTCAGGTGAATGTCGGAAGTTCCGGGAGGCATGTCGAGGAGCAGGTAGTCCAGCTCACCCCACTCCACCTCCGTAATAAACTGCTTCAGGGCCGACGAAGCCATGGGGCCGCGCCACACAATAGCCGACTCGGCCGGGGCCAGGAAGCCAATGCTCATCAGCTTCACGCCGTGGGCTTCCACCGGCTGAATCAGGTTGCGGCCCTGCTCGTTCTGATAAACGTGAGGGCGGGCGGCTTCTACCCCGAACATCAGGGGCATGGAGGGGCCCGAAATATCAGCGTCCACGAGGCCCACTTTAGCGCCGGTTTTGGCCAGGGCAATGGCCAGGTTGGCCGTAACGGTGCTCTTGCCTACGCCGCCCTTGCCCGAGGCAATGGCAATAATATTCTTCACGCCGGGCAGTACATCCTGGTTCTGGCGCATGGTGGTTACGCGCGAGGTCATTACAATCACCACCTCAGCCTCCGGGTCCACCATCGTATGAATGGCCCGCTCGCAGGCATCGTGAATGAGCTGCTTGAGGGGGCAGGCGGGGGTAGTAAGCACCACCGTAAACGACACGCGGCGGCCCTCAATGGCCACATCCTCAATCATGTTGAGCGTTACGAGGTCCTTGCCCAGGTCGGGCTCCTCCACGTAGCTCAGGGCCTTGAGGACGGCTTCTTTGGTTATAGTTGCCATTATAGTCAGGGGAAGAAAGTGCGAAAGCAAAGCGCAAAGATAACCCGGAAACTGAGGAGGAAGTTAGTGGGGCTGCCTCCTGGTGAGCGGGCGCGAAGACAGGGACGGGGAAAAATGAAAAACAGGCAACTTGTCGGCAGAATTCTATCTTGGCTGCAATTATTTGTTTGTATTCCTTCCTTTACATGATGCCTTTTTACTGCTTGCCGGCCCGCCGGTTCCACTATCGGATACTAGGATTTCTGGCGCTGCTGACCAGCCTGGGCGGGGCTGCGCAGGCCCAGGCGCCGACTGATACCACCTTCACGCGCCTGATGCGCAAAAACCAGTTCACGCTCACCCCCGACGGCTCCCGGTACAGTGGTTCTGGTTGGGACAAGCTGCAGGCTGATATTCAGAAAAGCATCCTGGTGCTGGTAGGCGAGGACCACGGCATGGCCCAGATTCCGCCGTTTACCCAGGCCCTGGCTCAGGTGCTCAGGCCCAAGGTGTACGTGGCAGAAATTGACCGGTATCAGGCCCAGGACCTGACCCGGCTTACGGCCCAGCCCGGCCTGCCCGCCGCCTTTCTTCGCCAACACCCCATGGCGCTGTCGTTTTATAGCTGGATTGAGGAGTACGAGTTGGCCCGCAGCCTGCGCGCCCAGGGAACGGCGCTGGTGGGCATCGAGCAAGCCGGGTTTGCCTCCACGGGCCGCCTGCTCACGCTGCTGGCCGACCAGGTGAAAAGCACATCTGCCCAGGCCTACCTGCGCCGGCAGGCGGCCGCTATCCAGGCCCTGGACCGGACCGCGCTGGTTTCCGGCAACTACGGCGCCGTGGCCGTAAACACCCTGCGCGCTTCCCTGCTTGATAGTCTGCGGAGCCTCACGCGCCGGGAGCGTCCCGAGTCCCGACAGCTGGTTCAGGACCTGGAAGCCAGCGTGGCCATCTTCAAGACCAACGCGGCCGGCAAGCCCGGCGGCCACCAAACGCGCATCAACCTCATGAAGCGCAACCTGCTCCGGGAGCTGGCTTCCTACCAGCAGGCCGGCGAGCCTTTGCCACCCATGCTGTTTAAGTTCGGGGCCAACCACATGGGCCGCGGCCGCAGCGTCTGGGGCGACATCTACGACGTGGGCAACCTGGCCATAAACCTGGCTGATGCTCACGACCAGAAAACCCTGCACATTTTCGTTATCGGCAAGCAGGGAACCCAGGTGGGCGGCCAGAATCCCGAGGATTTCAGCAAGAACGTAGCGCCGTATTCCAACGCCGACGCGCCCATGCTCAAGCCCTTCATGACCGCCACCCCGCCCGGGGCCGCCTGGCAGGTGTTTGATGTGCGCCCCCTGCGCCGGGCCCTGCTTCGCCAGCATATGCCTGTGCCAGCTCCCGAGCTGCAGGCCACCATTCTGGGGTACGACTACGTGGTCATCATTCCTGAAACCACCGCCAGCCGAAACTTCTGAGGTAGGTGGAGGGGTAGCGAAAATACCGTCGGGCCTAATCCGGCGGCCGAATAGTGGGCATATGATGGAAGCGGGAAACATCACATCACTTCCTGCCTACCTTTGCGGGTAGTATGGCGCGCATCCCGAAAGAAACCGTTGATCAGATCATCCACCACGCGGATATTGTGGAGGTAGTCGGCGACTTTGTGTCGCTGAAGCGCAAGGGCCAGAACATGTGGGCCTGCTGCCCATTTCACCACGAGAAGTCGCCGAGCTTCTCGGTGGCGCCGGCCAAGGGGCTGTACAAGTGCTTCGGGTGCGGCAAGGCCGGGGGGGTAGTCCAGTTCATCATGGACATTGAGGGCACCTCCTACGTGGAGGCCCTGAAATACCTGGCCAAGAAGTACGGGATTGATGTTGAGGAGGAAGAAAAGACCCCCGAGCAGCAGCTGGCCCAAAACGAAAAGGACTCCCAGTACATCGTTTCGAGCTGGGCCAAGGACCACTACCACCGCCTGCTGCTGAACACCGATGAAGGCCAGGGCATTGGAGGGAGCTACCTGCGCCAGCGCGGCCTCAACCAGACGACCATCAAAACCTTCGAGCTCGGCTACTCCCTCGACCAGTGGGACGACCTGCTGAAATCGGCGGAGAAGGCGGGTTTCGAGCGCAAGTACCTGGAGAAAACCGGGCTCGTCATCACCAAGGAAGACGACCAGGGCCAGGATACCGGCCGGCGCTACGACCGGTTCCGGGGCCGCGTGATGTTCCCGATTCATAACGTGTCGGGCCGCGTCATCGGCTTCGGGGCGCGCACGCTCAAGCCCAACGACAAAACCGCCAAGTACCTCAACTCGCCAGAGTCGGAAATCTACCACAAGTCCGATGTACTGTACGGGCTCTACCAGGGTCGGCAGGCCATCCGGACGGAGGAGCTGTGCTATCTGGTGGAGGGCTACCTCGACGTGCTGAGCCTGCACCAGGGCGGGATTAAGAACGTGGTGGCCTCGTCGGGAACCTCGCTTACGGATGGGCAGATTCGCCTCATTAAGCGCTACACCGACAACGTAACGGTGCTCTACGACGGCGACGCGGCCGGTATTCGGGCCTCGCTGCGGGGGATTGATATGCTGCTGGAAGGCGGCCTGAACGTGCGCGTGGTGCTGTTTCCCGACGGCGACGACCCCGACAGCTACATCCGCAAAGTTGGCGACCAGCGTTTCAAAGACCACCTTGAAAACGCCAGCCAGGACTTTATTCAGTTTAAAACGGATCTGGTAAGCCGTGAGGCCGCCCAGGACCCGGTGAAGAAGGCCGAGGCCATCCGGGAGGTGCTGCAAAGCATCAGCAAAGTACCCGACCCGATTAAGCGGCAGGTGTTTCTGCAGCAAACCTCCCAGGCCTTCAGCATTGATGAGCAAGTCCTGATTTCGGAATATAACAAGCTGGTGCGCAACGCCTCGGGCAAGGCGGCCGGCGGGGCTTCGGGCAGCAACAGTGGGGTAGGGGCTGGCAGCAGTGCGGCTTCCCCGGCTACGGCTGCTACCCCCCGCCCGGCCCCAAGGCCCATGAGCCCCGAGGAGGAAGCGGAGGCCCTGATGTACGGGGCCTCGCCCGAAGACCTGATGGGCGGTGGCGGCGACCTACTGACCATTACCAAAGAAGACTTGGAGCCCGTGCCCGACGTGCTGGAGCAGTGCGAGCGGGAAATTGTGCGCTTGCTGCTGCTGTACTCGCCCCAGCCCCTGGCCCCCGACATCAGCGTGGCCCAGTACCTGCTGCAGCAGCTCGATACGCCCTTCAAAACCGGTATTTACGCCGATTTGCTCCACCTATGTCAGGAGGAAATGAACCAGGGCCGTTGGCCCGAAGTGCGCACCCTCATTCAGCACGGCCGCTCTGATATTCGGGCCCTGGTGGCGGAGCTGGCTACCGAGAAATACGAGCTGAGTCCCAACTGGACCACCCACCAGATTTACGTGCCCCGGGAGCTGGATTTGCTCCAAACCGCCTGCGACAACGCAATTCTGCGCTTCAACAAGGTAAACGTGGAGCGCGCCCTGGCCGAGCACATGGAGGCACTGCGCCGCCCCATGGATGAAGCCGCCCTCGACGAGCACCTGACCAACATTCGCCTGCTCAAGCAGATGGATAACCAACTAGCTAACCTGCTAGGCACTGTTATTCCGCGTGCGGCTATGTAAACGGGTTTGCGGCGCGGGCGGGGGTAGGAAACTGGCCGGGCTGTCGATGGGCAGTGGTTCTTCTTTGTAGCTTTACGCGCCTCACCAGCTCCTTTTGCCTGTGCACATCCTCCAGCTCTGTCCGCGCGTTCCGTATCCGCCCACCGATGGCGGGGCCATTGCCATGTACGACGTAACGGCGGGCCTGAGTCGGGCGGGGCACCAGGTAACGGTACTGGCCCTCAACACGCCCAAGCACCACCAGCCCGCCGACGTGCTCGACCATCTGGGCCCCCTGGTGCGCCTGATTCCGGTGGACGTGGACACCCGCCTTTCGCCGGTGAAAGCCCTGCGGAATCTGCTGTTCAGTGAGCTGCCCTACAACATCGAGCGGTTTGTGAGCCAGACGGTGGTAGTGCGCTTGCAGCAAGTGCTAAGCACGGAAACCATTGATGTGATTCAAGTGGAAGGCGGCCTGGTTTCTTGGTACGTGGATACGGTGCAGCGCCTGGCGCCCGGCATTCCGGTGGTGCTGCGGGCCCATAACGTGGAGTACACCATCTGGCAGATGCTGGCTGAGCGCGAAACCAACGTGCTGAAGCGCTTCTACCTCAGCCATCTGGCCAAACGCCTGCGCCGCTTCGAGCACCAGACGCTGCCACGCTTTGATGCCGTGGCCGCCATTACTGAGCCCGACCAACGCCGCCTGCGGGAGCTAGGTTGCCAGGAACCAGTGGTGTTTGTGCCCGCCGGCGTCGATTTGAACCGGTTTCAGCGCGACCCCGCCATCCGGCCCAAGCCGCGCACCCTGTTCATGATTGGCTCCCTGGACTGGCTGCCCAACCAGGAAGGCGTGGACTGGCTGCTGCGCGAGGTGTGGCCCCGGGCGCACGAGCTATACCCCGAGCTGGAGCTGCACATTGCCGGCAAGGAAACTCCGCCCCACATCCGCAACCTGAACCTTCCCGGCGTCACCATTCACGGCTTCGTGGAATCAGCGGCGCAGTTTATGCAGCAGTACGAGGTGATGCTGGTACCCTTGCTTAGCGGGGGCGGCATGCGCATCAAAATCATCGAAGGCATGGCCCTGGGCAAGTGCATTATCAGCACCGGCCTGGGTTCCGAAGGTATTCATGTGCGCGACAACTTTGATATTGTGCTCTGTGACGAGCCCTCGGAGTGGATTGAGCGCCTGGGCCGCTACTACCGCGGCGAGCTGGGCCAGCAGGACATTGGCGAGGAAGCCGCCCGCACCATCGCCCGCCTCTACGACAACCGCCGGGTGGTGGAAAGCTTCCTGGATCTGTACACCATCCTGACGCCCCAACCCCGTGCTGCCACTCGTTGATGCCGGGGTTGCGGCCGTGCTCTGGGGTAGCCTGCTGCTGGTGGCGCATACCTACGTGCTGTTTCCGTTGCTGCTGGCCCGCCTGGCCCGCGGCCGCAAGCAAAACCAGCAGGTGTATCAGCCCGCTGACCCGGAGCTGCCCCGGGTAGACATTCTGCTGGCCGTGTACAACGAGGAGCAGGTAATAGAGGAGAAGATTCGCTCCACGTTTGCTACCACCTATCCGCTCGATAAGCTCACCTTCTACATCGGTTCCGATAACTCCCAAGACCAAACCAACGCCCTGATAACTCGGCTCTGCGCCGCCTATCCCCAGCTGCAGTTTCGACCCTTCCACCAGCGCACCGGCAAGCCCGGCGTGATAGAGGTCTTATCGGCGGAGGCTACGGCTCCCGTGCTGGTACTCACGGATGCCAACGTGTTTTTCACCCCCGACACGCTTTACCACCTCGTCAAGCATTTCCGGAACCCGCGCATCGGGCAAGTGGGCGGCAACATCCTCAACCCCGACAGCCGCCACACCGGCATTTCCGGCCAGGAAAAAGCCTACCTGGAGCGTGAAAACCTGCTGAAATACCAGGAAGGCGTGGTGTGGGGCGCCATGATTGGGGCCTTTGGCGGCTGCTTTGCCGTTCGCCGAGCCTGCTACTACCCCGCGCCGAGCTCCTTTATCGTCGATGACTTTTTTATCTCGATGGCCGTGCTGCAAGAGGGTTACCAAGCCATCAACGAGCTGGAGGCCATTTGCCACGAGGACGTATCGGATAAGCTGCCGGAGGAGTTCCGGCGCAAAGCCCGCATTTCCACCGGCAACTTCCAGAACCTGGTGGCGTTCCGGCGCCTGCTGTGGCCGCCCTGGCGGGGCGTGAGCTTTGCCTACTGGTCGCATAAGGTGCTGCGGTGGCTGACGCCCCTGCTGCTGGTGTTAATGCTGCTGAGCAACCTGATACTGGTGCTGCGCGGCGCGGGCTGGTTTTACCAGCTCATGCTGGCCGGACAGGTCGCGGCCCCGGCCCTGCTACTTCTGGATTCGGCTCTGCACCGCCTGAACGTGCATTTCCGGCTCCTGCGCTTCATCACTCACTTCTATAGCATGAACATGGCCCTGCTAGTGGGCTTGTGGCGCTTCCTGAAAGGAGTAAAAACTACCGTCTGGGAGCCCACGCAACGGTTTCAGCACAAAAGGTGAAGGGGTGACAGGTGACAGGTGAAAAATAAAGAACGGTCATGTCGAGCTTGTCGAGACATCTCGCGTGCTGATGTTGCAATACTATTCAGACGTCAAGCACGCGAGATGTCTCGACAAGCTCGACATGACCGTTCTGGTACTCCCTGTTCGCAGACCTACAGCTTCGCTAGCTTGTTGAGGTCTATTTGCTTCGCCACGGATTCTACCAGCTCCAGGTCGGGCTGCTTATCGGCCGTTACTTTCACTAGGAAGCGGCCCCCTACGCCCAGCATCAGCTCGGCTTGGCGGTCCTTTTTGCGGTAGGTTTCCAGGCCGGAAGCCCCGTCGATGCCCAGGGTGGTCGATTTGGTAATCTGCTCGTCATCTTCGCTTTCCAGGCCCATGCCCAGAATAGCGCCCGCGCCCTGGTACAGCTTATTGGCGCCGTTGTAGTCGATGAGCTCTAGCTTCAGGGTTATGCTGTCCTTGGTGAACTCCCGCCCAGCATTGGAAAAGGCCATGCCGCTCATCTTCATCGACTGGCCGGTGGGGTTGGCGGCGGTGTAGCCGCTTACCTCGGCGGGCAGGAAGGCTTGCAGCTCTTTATAGGGTAGGGCCAGGGTGTCGCCGCGCTTCTCGCGCTCAGCCCGGCGGCTCTGGGCCTCATCCAGGGCCGTTGTCATCTTCTCGCCCGCGTCCTTTAGCTTCGCCAGCGAGTCATAGGATTTCTTGGCTTGTTGGGCCTGCTCGCAGGAAGCCAGCAGCAGGGTTGCGCCCACGAGTGCAGGTAGGAGTTTGTTCATAGGGAAAGAAAAGGGAGAGGAGGTATATATTCGGTTTCAAATATAAAGGACTTGCTCACACGGCGAGGGGTAAGGCTGCCCCGGCCGAAACGGAAAATCATGCGCTTGTCGGGTTTCCTGGCTATGTTGAGGCGCTGATACTTCCATCGGCTTCTGACTTTCTGCCCCTATGAAAACCCTGCGTATCGCCATTCTGGGCTGTGGCAACATGGGTATGGCCTTCGCCAAAGCCTTTCTGCACTACAACCTCGTGGCTCGCACCGACCTGTTGCTGCTGGGCCGCCATCAGGAACACTGCCAACGCCTGGCAACCGCCCACCCCGGCCTGCCCAGCGCCGAGCTGACGCCCGCCGTGGGCACCTACGATGTGGTGCTGGTGGCCGTGAAGCCCCAGGACTTTGGCAAAATAGCCGAGGGCCTACGCGCCGTACTGCAACCAGAGCAGGTGGTAGTGTCCATCATGGCGGGCATCCCGATTGCGCGGCTGCAGCGGGAGCTGGGGCACCAGCAGGTGCTGCGGGCCATGCCCAACACGCCGGCCTTGCTGGGCATGGGCATCACCGGGTTTTCGGCCGCGCCGGAGGTAGAGCGCAGCCGCCTGCACCAGGTAGAAAACCTGCTGAACGCCACCGGACGCTCTATTTTCCTGGAAGATGAAAGCCTCCTGGACGCCGTAACGGCCGTGAGCGGCAGCGGGCCTGCCTACTTCTATTACATCGTGCAGGCCATGATGCGGGCCGGGCAGGAGTTGGGCTTCTCCGAATCGGTAGCCGGGCTGCTGGTGAAGCAAACCATGCTGGGCGCCTACCATCTGCTCAACACCTCCGACAAAACTCCCGACGAGCTGATTGCCGCCGTGGCCTCAAAAGGAGGCACCACCGAAGCTGCCCTGCGCGAATTTCAGGCCGGCAGCCTGGCCGAAACCCTGGCTGCCGGCATAAAAGCCGCCCAGCACCGCGCCACCGAGCTGGCCAGAGAGTAAGTTGTGAAATAGTGAGATGGTGCACGGGTGAGTTTGACGTTCTGGCTGTACAATCAGCGCCAGCGGAACAGCAAACTCACCCGTGCACCATCTCACTATTTCACCTTTCGTAACTTCGGGCGGCCGTTGCTGGTTGTAGCAGCAGCTTCGCACCTGTTCCCGCCGGAGCAACCCCGCGAAATCCCTCTCATCTGTTTTAAATCCGCTATTTCATGCTGGATTCCATCGAAGACGCCATTGCCGATATCCGCGCCGGAAAGGTAGTGGTGGTTGTGGACGACGAAGACCGTGAAAACGAAGGCGACTTTATCTGCGCCGCCCGTTGTGCCACCCCCGAAGTTATCAATTTCATGGCCACCCACGGCCGCGGCCTGGTGTGCGCCCCGCTCATTGAGCAGCGCTGCGAAGAGTTGGGTCTGGAGCTGATGGTAGGCCGCAACACGGCCCTGCACTCCACGCCTTTCACTGTCAGCATTGACTTGCTGAAAAACGGCGTAACCACCGGTATTTCCGCTTCTGACCGCTCCAAAACCATTCTGGCCCTCATCGACCCCGATACCAAGCCCGAGGAGCTGGGCAAGCCGGGCCACATCTTCCCCCTGAAAGCCCGCAAGGAAGGCGTGCTGCGCCGCGCCGGCCACACTGAGGCCGCCATCGACCTGGCCCGCCTTGCCGGGTTCGAGCCGGCCGGGGTGCTGGTAGAGATTCTGAAGGAGGACGGGGAAATGGCCCGCCTGCCGGAGCTGCGCGAAATTGCCGATAAATGGGACCTGAAACTGATTTCGGTGCAGGACCTGATTAAGTATCGCCTCGAGAAGGAAAGCCTCATCGTGCGGGAAATTTCGGTGAAGCTCCCTACCGACTACGGCGACTTCGATCTGATTGCTTACACCCAGCGCAGCACCAACGCCCAGCACCTGGCTCTGGTGAAAGGCGACATTTCGGGCCCCGAGCCCGTTCTGGTACGCGTGCACAGCTCCTGTGTAACCGGTGACATCTTCGGAAGCTGCCGCTGCGACTGTGGCCCCCAGCTGCACCGCGCCATGCAACAGATTGAGCGCGAAGGCCGTGGCGTTATCGTGTACATGAACCAGGAGGGCCGCGGCATTGGCCTCCTAAACAAGCTGCGCGCCTATAAGCTGCAGGAGCAGGGCCGCGACACCGTAGAGGCGAACATCGAGCTGGGCTTTGGCATGGATGAGCGGGATTACGGGGTAGGCGCCGCCCTACTCCGCGACCTGGGCATCAGCAAGATGCGCCTGCTATCCAACAACCCGCGCAAGCGCACCGGCCTGATGGGCTACGGCCTCGAAATCGTGGAATCGGTAGCTATTGAGGTAGAGCCCAACGAGCACAATGAGCGCTACCTCACTACCAAGCGCGACAAGCTGGGCCACACCATTCTGCACAAAGACCGCACCCCGCATCCCGATGTGACGCCCACGGCGGCGGAGTAAAGCGAGGTAAACCTGTTGGCGGCTGCCTTCTCGCACTGAATACGTGTGGGGAGGCAGCCGTTTTTATTGGCCGATGAGGCTCTCACCAGTTTCGGTAGCTACCTCACAGCGGAGTGGCCTGATATGGTGTGATTATTGTTGTCAGAAATAGAACTACGGATAGTTTTTTAATTCCTATACCATGACGCAAGCTTTACACCGGATTACTTTAGCATTACTGATAGGTGGCAGCGTAGCTAGCCGCGCGGCTGCTCAGGCAACTGCGGAGCGCAATTTCCTGGCCGGGCTGGTTGTAACGCAGCAGGGCGATACGCTACGCGGAGCATTGCAGCTGTTTCCGCAGCTGCATACCGTATCTGTCCGGCGTGCCGGGCAGCCTACCCATACGCTCCCGGCCAAGCAAATCAGGCTGGTAGTGGCAGAAAACGAGGTGACACGTAGTGCGCAAATCCGCCAGCAACCGATGCTGATTGACAATCGGCCTAGCGACCTGAGGAAAGAGGTACTATCTGCGCAGCAGGGAGGGGTATGGCAATACGGTGCCCCGCAGCAGGCCGGCCAAACCGTGCATGTAGGAAGGCGGCATTTCATTTCACGAGTCGTGGTAACTACCGGCGCAAGTGGAGCCGGGCCGCAGTACGAGCTGTTTGAAGTGCTGGAAAGCGGCGCGTTTATTTTGCTGCAGCAGCAAAGCGAGAAAAACCGGGTAGTCAAAAGGTACAGCCAGCCGTTCGGTGTGAAGACGGAGGTAGAGACTCGCTGGATACCGGAATGGCATTCCACGTATTTTCTGATTGCTCCCGATGGCGCCTTTCGGCAGCTGAAAAAACCAGTGTCCGAAATAGTTGCGTGCGAACCTCGTTACCGTAATCAAATGGTTGCCGCCGCCCGTAAAATGGACAATGTGCATGCCTCCGGTATGAAGCAGCTGGTGCAGACGCTCAATACCTTAGTTGAAGCCCGCGCTACGGCTCCGTAGCCGGAATGGCCGCAGCAAATTCTTTCTCACTTCGCACCTTCATCTATGATGGGTTTGAAAAACAGTACGCCACCTTTCCGTCCAAAGGGCTGGGGTAGTAGCAAGTGGCTGCTGGTCACGATGGCGCTTTGTTGGTCCCTGGCTGCCCAGGCTCAACGAAGCGGCAAGGGCTTTACCCAGCAGTTCAACCGGGCCACCGTGCTGCTGAGTACCGGCGACACCATTGCCGGGCCGCTGGCTTTACACCGCTCTGAGGAAATGCTGACCATGACCCTGCCCGACAACACCGTGCGCACCCTACCCGCCATTAGTGTGCAAAGCTTCGCGGTGCAGGGCGAGCGGTACGACCGCAGCCGGGAGCGGTATTACTACGACGATTTTTACTCCATGCGCCAGGGCTACTACTACGGCAACCCCTACTTCACCAGCCAGCCGCGCCCCCTGCGCCGCGAGCGGCCCGATACGACCCTGGTACGCGTATTTCGGACCTACCGCTGGAACCGCGACAACGACTACAGCGACTTCCGCGCCCCGGGCTTTTTTGAGCAGCTCAGCGGCGGCCCCATTATTCTGCTGCGCCGCGAGGGGCTGGTTGAGCGCCCCATTACCTACAACGGACCTTACGGCTACGGTGGCTATGGCGGCGGCATGACAGGGCGCACCATGGGGTACTACACCGATGTAAAAGACAACTTCTATCTGGGCCTGCCCAACGGCAATGTGCTGAGCCTGCGCAATCCCAAAAAGGACTTGCTCAACTATTTCCATACCTACGCCCGCCAGATTGAGCAGTATGCCAAGCAAAACAAGCTCAACTTCACGGAAGCCCGCGAGCTGGCTTTCCTGGTGAACTACGCTAATTCTCTGGGAGCCGGGGGAAAGCAATAAACCAGCCTGTCATCCTGATAAAGGAAGGACCTCTACTACTTCAATGAAGCGGTAGAGGTCCTTCCTTTATCAGGATGACAGGTAATGAAGCGCTGCCTGCTCCGGTTTACAGCACCCGCAGCACAGGGTAGCGCAGGTAGCTCGGCTCGTAGTGCTCCGATTGGCGATACACCCAGTCGAGTTGGGCCTGAGCGCTGGCCGCGAAGGCGGGCTCGGCTTTCTTTTTGGCTTCCAGCTGAGCGCGCAACTCCGGCTTGCGGCGCAGGAGTTCCGCTGCTATGTCCTCGAACACATAGTCGGAGAAGTGCTCTTTCTGCTGCAGAATACTGTCAAAAAAGCCCCAGGCAAAAAACGAGTCGGTGGCCTGGGGTTCGAGGGTTTCGATGAGGTAGCGAGCCGCCGGCTGGCTGAGCGTTACCACGTAGTCGCCGCGCAGGAAGGGCAGGCTCTGGCGCACGGGGCGCACCTGCACCTGGGAGTGAAGGTAGTGGCCTTCGTAGGGGCGGGGGCTGGTTTTGTAGTCCTGAATGTAATACACCTCCCCGCTGATGGTGGTATCGGCCGGGAGCTGCCGCAGCTGCACCCCCGACAGGCGCAGGCGGTCCACTACCTCGCCCCAGGCTTGGGGCACCACGTAAGCCCGGGGCCGCTGCACCGTTGCGGTGGGGCGGAAGGTGTTGTAGTACGGAATGGATTTGGTGTAGGGCGTCTTCCGGTCGTAGGTGAGGCGGGGCAGGCCGCTGACCTCGCTGGGCTTGGTCTTGCCCTCGAAGCCCCGGAAGCTGAAGCGCTCAGCGGCCGTAGTATCCAGGCGCCAGCCCAGCGCAAACTGCTGCTGGGTGCGGGTTTGCTCGGCGGCCGTGGCGCGGGCCTGGGCAATGGCGGCAGCGTCCTGGTGTACGGTTTTAATCAGCAGGTCCAGGAAGTCGTAGGTGGCTTTTACGCGGGGCGTGTAGGCCTTCAGCATGTGGGTTTCCGTCACGAACCCAATGGTGTTGAACAGGGTAGTGTAGCCCGTGGAGTAGCGCGGCGTTTCCAGAAAGCCTACCAGGCCGCGGGCATCAGGAGTACGGCCCTCAAAATCGACGTAGGGCGTCAGGTACCACTTCTTCTGGTCCATGCCTCCGTACAGAGAGGGCAGCAGCTTCTGCTGCAGGTACTGGCTCAGGGCCGGATGCAGCTTGTCTTTCTGCGTGGCAATGAGCGTCATGGTGTACTGGTAGTCGGCCCCGTTGGAGGTGTGGGTGTCCACGTAGATGTCGGGCTGCCAGCGCTGAAACAGCTGAGCGAATGACCGCGCATTGCGCGAGTCCTGCTTGATATAGTCCCGGTTCAGGTCGAGGTTGCGGGCGTTGCCCCGGAAGCCGTAGCTCTCGGGCCCATTCTGGTTGGTACGGGTAGTGGAATTGCGGTTCAGGGAGCCATCCACGTTATAAATCGGGATGAACACGAGTACCACATCAGCTAATTGGCGGCGCAGCTCCTTTTTCTGCACGTAGTCCCGGGCCAGCATCATACTGGCGTCAATACCCTCCGGCTCGCCCGGGTGAATGCCGTTCTGAATAAATACCACCCGCTTGCTCTTACCGCGCAAGGAAGCCGGCTCGAAGTCGCCATCCAAAGATACCACCACCTCGTGCAGGGGCCGGCCGCTGTCGGTGCTACCCACCTCACGCAGCTGAACCTCAGGGTAGGCCGCGTCGAGCTGCTGGTAGTAGCTGATGCACTCGGCGTGGGTGGTAGTGGTGTTGCCGTTGCCTTTCTCGAAAGGGGTTCGCCAGTCGGTGGGGGGTAGGGTGGGGCCAGTCAGCAGGAAGGAGGACAGGAGCAGTGCGAGCATAAGGCAGGAAGACGAGAGGCGGATATCTGAAGTGCAAATAGCCTAAAAACGCGGCATCCTGCGCATGGCTCCGGACTTTTTCACTACCTGGCAGGCTGCCCCAGTACCATTTTGCGCTATAATTCATCGGGGCAAAGTGCGGAAGAGGAAAAAAGATAGCCGGTAAAAAACTGCTGGTGAAGGGCCTGCCAAACCGAAATACCTCAACCTGGCGGGCCCTTCCCTTAGCGGTTGTCTGTTTCTTACCTGATGGTCAGCAACGCACCTGAAGCAAACTGCTGCGTCTCCATCAGCGCCTGCCTAAGCATTTGTCTCGCTACATCTGATTATACAACCATCACTTTAATCAAGACCAAGCATGTGGCCACTTCCTCTGTAGTTGGAGCGGACGGCCGATTTATTTTACCAAGCCTTTTGGGACACTCATCTCGCGGGTCATATTGGTTGTGTTTTCCAGATAGGTTTCCAGTGGTTCCAAACCAACAGCGGCTCTACGCTTATTGACGTGGGCGGGCTTACGCAAAGGCCTCGCTACGGCTCGTATCGTCGGGCCAGCACCTTCGTAGATAACCTGGGTGCCATACTCTCCGAGGTGCCCCGTATTAAGCGCGACCCGGTCCGTCAGATAGGCGTAATTAACCGGATTGGCGTTTTTGCGTTTTACTTCCGGCTTCATCAATCTGAGCACCTGACGTTGAAATCTGGGGTAGGCACCAGCGTGCTGCACCAACAGCCAAAAATTGGTAGAGCTTTTTTCGCCTACCTGCCGGAATCCAGGATATCCGTACTGGCGCACAATTTTTTCCAGAATGGGCTGGTGGCGAGCATAATTTTCTTTCTCAACCTCCTCCAGATTGCGGCCGGCACTGTCGGGCTGCTGCTGAAACATACGCTGCATAGGCCACTGGTCAACGTACGCTAGGATATCAAGTGTTTGGCTTAAATGGGGAAACAGCACGGCCGGCGGCGTACGTTGGGCAGTGGCATCCGTACGCCCAATCATTGCCATGAGCAGAAGCAATAAGTACAGCTTAAAGAGGCGTGGCTTCACGTAGGCTTCCCCTCTGGCGGGAGCCTGCAGGAGAGTCAGGGCGGGTAGGAGGAGGCGTGCCGAATGAGTACTGATTAGTTGTCGCATGGATGGAGGTATGAGAGATGATTTGCCGATACAAAGCAAGCTCCCGCCTATGTAAACCCCTGTTATATAGTGTTAACTAGTGTTAAATGCCCTGGTTGGCATATAGCAGGTTGTATTTTTGTGTATGCCCTTTGCCTGTACATGAAATCCCGCGCGCTTCTTCTTCCCTGGCTATTAGCCGGTTGCCTGCTGGGCATGAATGGGTTTCAGGCCTATTGGCTGGTCAGCACGTACCGACTCACCCGCCTGCAGTTTGACCGGGAGATACACCAGGCCGTAGTGGCGGCGGTGCAGCAGCAACTGCTGGCCGACGTGTGGGCTCCGCAAACGCCTCGCTTCGACCTGCACCTGGCAGGCACCAATGTTTCCCGCATTAGCCCTCGCCGTCGTCTCATGCAAGCGCCAACGGTCACTATTCAGCCCGGACGCGGCGCTCAACAGGATACTCAAACGAGTAATCGTAACCCTAACCCTAATTATATCATCTTAGACGACTGGAGCAGCGGTAACCACGTGGGCCTGGCCAGCTTAACGCATGCTTACCGGCAGCAACTCCACCAGCGCGGCATTGATTCGGCAGCGGCCGGGCTCGATACCTTTTCGCTGAGGCGCATGCCGAAGGTATCTGCGTTAGCTGCCCAACCACCCCTGCAGACGGCCCACCACCCGCCACCGGTACTCCTTAGTCCTGCGTATGGCATCTACGCGCAGGCCCGTCCGTTGTCGCCTACCCCGTACCTCTGGCAGCGTTTGGGCGGTTTGCTCGGTGGCTCCCTGCTCCTGCTCGTGCTAACCGGCAGTTGCTTCGTGCTGGTATGGCACACACTGCGCGCTCAGCGCAAGCTGGCGGAGGTCAAAAATGACTTTATCAATAACATGACGCACGAGTTAAAAACGCCGCTGGCAACCGTGGCGGCGGCCGTTGAAACCCTCGAGTGCTTTGGCTTGCAGGCCGACCCGCAGAAAGCCCGGACTTACCTGCACATTGCCCGCACCGAGTTGCGACGCCTCGCCGACTTAGTTGATAAAGTCCTGACCATCGCCACGGAAGAACAGGCCCACTTGGTGTTGCATCCGGAAGCAGTACGACCAGCCGAGTTGGTACAGGCAGCCGTGCGCCGGCACCAGCTACAAGCCGACAAGCCGGTGCATTTCCAGCTCGAAATGGCCCCAGACGAGGTGATACAGGCCGACCGTTTCCATCTGGAAGGCGCGATTAACAACTTGCTCGATAACGCCATTAAGTATTCCACGGAATCCGTATCCATCCAGGTAAGTAGCCGTCGTACGGCCGGTGGCTGGCAAATGACGGTGCAGGATGATGGCATCGGGATTGCCGGCAGTGACCAAGCGGCGGTGTTTGACCGCTTTTTTCGCGTGCCAACCGGCAACCTGCATCCGGTGAAAGGGTTCGGGCTGGGGCTCTATTATGTGCGCCAGGTGGCGGAACGCCACGGCGGCCACGTTACCCTGCGCAGCGAACTGGGTCAGGGCAGCGCCTTTAGTTTGTGGCTGCCGACCGCGTAGAGGGTAAGAAAAATAAAAGCCGGCAACGGGGTACCCATCTAGTAATAAGTGAGAGATGCCAACTATTCTCCTGGTCGAAGACGAATTGTCCCTGGCTTTTATCGTGCAGGATAACCTGGAGTCGCGCGGGTTCCGGGTAGTTCATGCGGCAGATGGGCAGGCCGGGCTGGCTCTGTTTCGGCAAGCAAAGCCCGACCTTGTGGTAGCCGACGTGATGATGCCCCGCCTGGATGGCTTTGCCTTGGCCGAACAGTTGCGGCGCGAACATGGCACGGTGCCCATTATTTTCCTCACGGCCCGTGGGCAGACAGCCGATGTCGTACGCGGCTTTGAAATAGGTGGCAACGATTACGTTCGCAAGCCCTTCAGCATCGAGGAATTGGTGGTCCGCATCCAAGCCCGTTTGCAACCGAGCGGCCAACCGCTTACGGCGCCTGCCCTGCTGCGCATTGGGCAGTACGAGTTCGATTATCCTCACCAGCGCTTGTCTCGCCTGGGTCACACGCAGGAACTGACTCATCGCGAAGCAGAAGTGCTGTATCACTTGTATATACAACGCAACCAGGTGCTCGAACGCCGGGCCGTGCTGCAAGCGTTGTGGGGCGATGACACATTTTTCAACGGCCGTAGCCTCGATGTGTACATCACGCGTTTACGCCGCTATCTGACGGACGACAAGCAGGTGCAAATTGTAAATGTGCGCGGCATCGGCTATAAGTTGATGCTTTGAACGGTTGCGGCCCATGCCCCCCTTTTGTACCAGACTTTAGTACAGTCGGCGCGGGGCCGGGAAAAGGAGCTGATCCACGCTGTACTTCCCCGGGCCGGTGAAAGCCAGCCCAAAAAACAGAAAGGCCGCTTCCAGGGCATGCGAGTAGGTATTGAAATCGTGGCCGCTGCTCAGGTGCATGATGGTGGCTACTACCATGGTGACCAGCAGCAGCGCGCAGGCCCACCGGAAAAACAAGCCAATGGCAATGAGCTGCCCTCCTACAGCCTCAGCCGCCGCGGCCAGAAAACCCCAGAAAGCCGGCGCGAAATCCAGTCCTACCAGCTTCATAGCACCACCTACCTGGGCCCAGGCCTCGGGGCCGCCCGTGAGCTTGGGGTATCCGTGGATGGTAAACATAACGCCAATCCCGACGCGCAGGGCCAGCAAGCCGAAGTCGTGGGTGCGGTAGCGGTTCTCAAACAGGGCCATAAGCAGAGACGAAGGCAGGCCGGGCGGGAAAGTTCGATGGTGAAAAGTAAGCTACTGGAGCCGGCGCGGCCAAAGTACAATATTTGCGCCGGAATGCAACTGCTACGCTCAGGCGCTTACTGGTAAAGTAATACCCCCGTGATGCGGGCCGCCGGCGGAATATCCGCCGAGCTGATTTCCTGGGGCTGCTTGTTGGGCAACGACTTTGGGTCAATCAGCCAGGCCATCTGCACCTCACCGGATACCGCCGCGAAGCCGGCCGGCGTGTCGCGCACCTTGGTCAGGCCCAGATTCTGGCGTGCGGCCCCGAACGGGGAGCCTACTCCAATGCCCTCGGCGGTGCGGTACTGCGGGTCATAGATACGAATACGGCGCAGGCGGAACCCTTGGGCAGAGTCGCCGATGAGGTGAAGCACAGTGGGCGGCGCGTCGGGGCGCTGGGCGTCGCGCATCTCGTAGGCCGGCAGGGTCTGGCCCTTGTCCTGGTAAGTAGTGGCGCGGAGGAGGCTGGCCGGCACTACGGCTCTGATACGCTCCTCGCGCATGCCCAGGCGCAGGCGTCCAGCCCGGCCTGGGCTAAGCAGGTGCAGCGAATCGGGGGTGGGGGCGCCGGGGGTAGTAACCGGGGGGCTGGCCGTTTGGGCCACCGCGGCTGCCCCGGGCGAGGCCCCGGCGGTAGTGCCGGCCGCAGGGGTAAACGGCGGCGTGCCCGGATCGGTAGCGTTTCGGGTGGTAGTAGAGTCGCAGCCCGGCAGCGTGGTGGCTAACAGGCTACCCGCCAACGCGGTACTTAGTAAAGAAAGGCGGTAGTGCATGGGGGCTATACGCAGGCGCCGGGCCGGGCGTTGATAACCCCGGGCCGCAGCCAGGCGTTAGCAGCTAGGGTCCGGCCACGGGGCGGCCTGCGCTTTCCTACCTTTGCCGGACCTTTCTGTTCACTCAATCCAAGCTGCCCGTGTCTGCTGAAGCCCGCAAACCGCTTATTCTGATTTCCAACGACGACGGTATCACGGCCCCCGGCATTGCCACGCTCGTGCGCGTAATGCGCCGCCTGGGCGAGGTGGTGGTAGTAGCCCCTAACTCGCCCCAGTCGGGTATGGGTCACGCCATTACCATCGGTTCGTCGCTGCGCCTCGACCCCAGTACTATTTTCGAGGGAGTTGAAGCCTACGAGTGCAGCGGTACGCCTGCCGACTGCGTGAAGCTGGCCAAGCACCACGTTCTGAAGGACCGCCGGCCCGATCTGGTGGTATCCGGCATCAACCACGGCTCTAACTCCTCGGTCAATGTGCTGTACTCGGGCACCATGTCGGCGGCCATTGAGGCGGCCATCGAAGGACTGCCGGCCATCGGCTTCTCCCTCTGCGACTACGGCCACGGCGCCGATTTTTCGCACGTGGAAGAGTGGGTAGAATACCTGACGCGCCAGGCTCTGGAACACGGTATTCCCTCGGGCACGGCCCTGAACATTAACATTCCCAAGAAATCGGCGGCGCCCATTGCCGGTGCCCGCCTGTGCCGCCAGGCCCGCGCCAAGTGGCAGGAAGAGTTCGACCTGCGCTACGACCCGTACAAGCGGCCCTACTACTGGCTGCTGGGCAACTTCGTGAACGAAGATCAGGGCCAGGATACGGATGAATACGCCTTGGCTCACAACTACATATCCATCGTGCCCTGCCAGTTCGACCTCACGGCCCTGCACGCCCTCCGCGAGATGAATACCTCCTGGCAGCTCAGCCCTACCCCCACAGGAAAGGCCGCAGCCGCGGCTCCGGCCCCGGGCAGCGCCCAGCCCGCTCCCGGCGAATCGGCCGCGGGGCTGGGGTAGCCGGGGCTGGCCTGAGGCCGGCCACCCATAATCCGAAAAGCAACCGCCCCGGCCATTACTGGTCGGGGCGGTTTGCGTTGGGCTAGGGAGTATGCGAATAGGGGCGGTGCGGGTGCGAGGGAACGACCAAAACCCGTTTGTGGGCCTCGGGCAGGTGCCGCCGGATAACGGGCACCGCCGCCATGGGTGGCCGCACGATTGGGGAGCGCAGCCAGTAGCCAAGGGCAATCAGAAGGGCGACGATTAAAACCGCCGCCCAAAGCATCTTTTTCATAACGAGCACGGCGAAGGATGGTGCTCAAAGCTAGGGCAGCCTGCATGAAGGCTGCGTGAACCCCGGCTTAGCGCCGGCCGTGGCGCACCACCGTGGTTTTGCGTAGGGTGGTTGCCTTTTTAACCGGGGCCGGTTTGGTTACGGTTTGCGTGCGGGTAGTGGTGTGGGTGTTGCCGCTGGGAGTAGATACCTCGTGGGTGCGGGTGGTAGTGCGCGCAGAAGCCGCAGCGGTAGTCGTGGTGCGGGTGGCCGTGGTTTTCTGCTGCAAGGCCTGCGCCCGGGCGCCTAAAACAACACCTGACAACATCAACAAGGCAAAAAGCTTTTTCATGGGTGGGAGAGGATAAGGGGTGGGAATCAGTTTCTTCTACGCATCTGGCCCCTCGCGGATGTGCTTTTGACCGCCTCAGGGGAAATGCAGCCCAAACGTGGTGCCCTTGCCTACCTCCGACTCCACCGTAAGCTCAATTTTGTGGAACTCGGCAATGGTTTTGGCAATGGGCAAGCCCAGTCCGTAGCCCTCCGGCGCCGAGGCGCCGGCCTGAAACCGCCGGAACCGGTCGAAGAGGTGGGGGAGGTGCTCGGGGGCAATGCCGGGGCCCCTATCGGTTACGCACAGCACGTAGCCGCCCTGGGGGCCGGGGCGGCCTTGCACCACAATGCTGCCGCCCCAGCGGTTGTACTTAATGGCGTTGCTGATCAGGTTAAACAACAGCGTGAACAGCAGCGTGCGGTTGGCCTTGGCCAGCACGTAGTCGGGGCGCAGGTCCTGCTCCAGCTGCAGCTCCCGCTGGGTCAGGCGGTCCTCCAGCTCATTGGTTACCTCGGCCAGCACGCCCGCCACCGATACGGTGTCTTCGCGCAGGTACTGCTCGTTTTCAATATTGGCGATGAGCAGCAGGGTTTTTACCGTGTTGCGCAGGCGGTAAAGCGTTTTCTGCGAATCCACGATTTTCAGGGAGTGCGCGTGGCCCAGGGTGGGGTCCTGAAGCATGTTCTCAAACCTGGACTGCAAAATGCTGACCGGCGTGAGCAGCTCATGCGACACGTTCGACATAAACTCCCGCTCCTTCTCAAATGCCGACTGAATCTTGCTCATCATCTCGCTGAGGCTGTCATCGAGGCGGCGGAAATCGGTGGTATCCGTGTCGAGGGGGGCGTAGGAATAGGCCGAGGGGTGATGCACGCCGTGAAGCTTGCGCCGGATCAGCTGCCGCAGGGGCCGGAGCAGGTAGTGGGCAAAGGCGGCATCCGTCACGATGGTCAGGGCGGCCCCAATCACCAGCACCCACAGAGCCATGCGCCGCAGCGTATCGGTGAGCAGCTCCACGGTGGCCAGCGAGGAGCCAATTTCCAGCCGGTAGTGGCGGCCGGCCTCGGTAAACTGCTCGCTCAGAATGCGAAAATCCTCAATTTCATTGTCCACCTGCCGCTGCTCGTTGAAAATGCGCGGGCGCCGGGTGGCCGTACCGGCGCTGGCGGGCAGGGGCGTCAGGGTGATGTACTCTTGCTTCAGGATGTTGTAGTCGGCGTAGGCCTCGCCCTGCACGAAGGCCGAAATGCCGTTGCGGTGAATTAGCTGCACCACTTCGGCCTGCTTTTCCAGCAGGCGCTGATCGGTGTGCAGCACCGCGACCCGGCTCACGATGGGCGGAATCACCACCGTTCCGAGCAGCACCAGCAGCAGCTTCGACAAGGCATTAAATAGGGCCAGCTTTGCTTCCAGGCGCATCTTGAAGTAATTAAAAATTAAAAAATTGTACTGCGTGGCTGCGCTATGGCGGCGTAGCACTCGGGTCTGAGAGGGCAATGGACCGCCAATTTTTAATTTTTAATTCTCAATTTTTAATTGGCGTCAGTTACTCGATAGCCAATGCCGCGGACGGTTTCCAGGAAGTCTGTAGGGGCGAACTGGGCGAGCTTCTTGCGGATGTTCTTGATGTGCACATCGATGTAATTGGAGTCGGAGTCGTCTTCCAGCACGTTGCCCCAAAGATGCTCGCCTAGCTGCAGGCGCGTGAGCACCCGGTTTTTGTGCAGCAGCAGGTAGTGCAGCAGATCGAACTCCTTCTTGGTCAGAGTTACATCCTGGTCGTGGTAGCGCAGGGTGCGGCCGGTGGCATCCAGTTCAAACCCCTGCCCAAAGGTTAGCTCCTGGCGCTTCAGCCCGAATTTGCGGCGCATAATGGCTTGCATCCGGCTTTGCAGCTCCAGCAATGAAAACGGCTTGGGCAGGTAGTCATCGGCCCCCAGGTCCAGGCCCTTCACCCGGTCGTCGATGGCGCCACGGGCCGTCAGGATGATGAATGAGGCTTCCTGACGCTCGTTCTGGCGGGCTTCCCGCAGCAAATCCAGGCCGTCGCCGCCGGGCAGGCCCAGGTCGAGCAACACAAAGTCATAGCTGTTTACAAAGATTTTCTCCGAGGCCTCAGCGTAGGTGTAAGCCGAATCGGTGAGGTACTGCGACTGAAGCAAAAATTGCCGGATTTCCTGGTGCAGACTTTTTTCGTCTTCAACAATGAGCACGTGCATAAAAACGCGGAAAGCTAGGTGATGATGCAACTACGCCGCGTCGGCATGAAGAGCGTGTGAAGGACGACTTCGGGCCGGCCGAGGGGGTAGGGGCCCGGCCATGCGCGCGGCAGTTGCGTTAGGTACGCAAAATATCGGTTCTTGTGGCCTCATCTACCTCTCCTGCGCCGCTCTCTTGGACCCCACGCCTCCGTTGATCAGTATTATTATTCCGGCTTACAACGAGGCCGCCGGCATTGGCCGGCTGGTGACGTGGCTGCACACCCAAGTGGCCGGGACAGCGGAAGTACTGGTAGTGGATGCCGCCAGCCCCGATGGCACCGCCGCCGCTGCCCAGGCCACCGGCGCCCGGGTGCTGCAAAGCCCACGGCGCGGCCGGGCTGCCCAGCTCAACTACGGCGCCCGGCAGGCTACCGGCCAGATTCTGTACTTCCTGCACGCCGATACCTACCCTCCGGCCGGCTTTCCGGCGCTCATCCGGCAGGCCGTGGCTGCTGGTGCGGGCAGCGGCTGCTTCCGCCTGCAGTTCGATCATCCGCACTGGTTTCTGCGCCTCAACGCCTGGTTTACCCGCTTCGATGTGGACCTGATCCGCTTCGGCGACCAGAGCCTGTTTGTGCGCCGCGACGTGTTTGAGCGGGCCGGCGGCTACCGCCAGGAGCTGGTGGTGATGGAAGACCAGGAAATCATTGGGCGGCTGCGGCGCTACGGGGCGTTTCGGGTGCTGCCCCAGGCCGTGGTAACCTCGGCGCGCAAGTACCTGGAAAACGGCGTGTATCGCCTGCAGCTGGTGTTTACTCTCATTGCCGTGCTGCACTGGCTGGGCGCCTCGCAGACTCAGCTGGTGAGCCTCTACCGCTACCTCATCCGGCAGGACAAAGTGTAAGCAGCCGGCTTACTATATGTCAGGTCAAAACGCAGCGAAGGCCTTCCCTGGACAAGCAGGGAAGGCCTTCGGCGGTAACAAGAGACAGGCGCTGCAGTTTATTATTCGCGCACCAGCTTCAGGACGGTAGTGTGGCCATCGAGCACAACCTGAGCCATGTACACACCGGCGGGCAATGCCGGCAGCCCCGGCAGATCTACGACGGATTGGCGGAGCAGCTCGCTGATGTCCTGCTGGTACAGCACGCGGCCGGCCAAGGTAGTCAGCCGCACCGAGCCGTGAGTAGGCAGTGCTTCGGTGGGGCTTAGCCGCAGCTGCAGGGTAGCACCGAACGGGTTAGGGGCGGCCGTTACGCGCACCGCCGGGCGGTGGTGGGGCGGCACGGTCAGCGTCAGGACCGCCGAATGCGTGCTGCTGCCATCCAGGTCCAGCTGGCGCAGGCGGTAGTAGCGGGTACTTGTACCGCTGGTGGTGTGCCGGAAGCTATAGCGCCGGGCCTGGGCCGAGGTGCCCGCAGCGGCTACCCGCCCCACGGTCTGGAACGTGCGCCCGTCGGGGCTGGCTTCCACCTCGAAAGCCGCCGAGTTAAGCTCCTGGGAGGTTTGCCAGGTCAGGTCGGTGCCGGTGGGAGTGGCCTGCCCGCCAAAGCTCACCAGCTGTACGGGCAGCGGATTGGTTACGGTGGCCGTCTGGGAGTTATAGGCTACGAAGGCCACGTCGCTGTTGCCACTGAGCAGCACCTTAAACTTCCGGATCTGGCTGGCGTTAGTGCTGGTAATGCCGAAAGCACTTAAATCGGCGGTCCAAAGGCGCAGCTGCCGGTTGGTTTGGGTGAAGCCCGCCTCCAGTCGCATGGGCGTCTGAGAGGCCTCATAGAAATCGGCTACCCAGTCGCCAACAGGCGGAATGCTGGTAAACACCACCGTTACCGTGTTGCCGATAACGTTGTCATTCTCATCCGTGAACTGATACTGGTCCTGGGAGTCGGAGGGGTCCGCGAACTGGGTCACCACCACGTCCGGCACCCGGTCGCCCACACCACCCGTGGTAATGGCACTCACCTCAAAGGTCAGGGTGCCCCTAGGAATGTTAGCCGCGCCGGTGCCCAGGTTCAGGCCCTTGCGCCCGTCGCGCAGGTAGGTAGCCAGGCCGTTGGCGGGCGCCGGGTTGCTGGCCCCGTTGGCGACCCCATCATAGAGGGCGCCCACCCCAATTTTGGTGTTGCTGCTGAGGGTGCTGTTGATAGCGGCCACGGGTAGGGCCCGGAAGTCGCCGGGAACAAACTGAATACCCCGGCTAGTGAGCAGGGCGTCATCAACGCCGGTAGAAAAGCGCGTTCCGTTAACTTCAAACGCCAGCAAATCGTGTGAGTTATCGGGCAACACAGGGTTGGGCGCGGCCGCTGAGCTTTGCCAGAAGCCGCCGTAATCGGTAATAATTTCGGTGATGTTGGTAACCGTCTGGGCGTGGGCCGAGGCCGTGAGGCCTACCGCTCCGGCCAGGAGCAAGGGTAACTTTCGGAGCATGGGCGCTATAGAGTACTGGCAGGTAAACGGAAAGGATATGCGTGCTACTGCCCCGCGCCGCGTGCCGGCCCAGGGCTGAGCGGGCAAAAGTAATCCGTGGAATTGTGCAAATGGCCGGAAAGGAAATAATAAATTTTACCACTGCTTCAGGCCTGCCGCGCGGCCCTGGCGGCTGGTAATTTGCACTGCGTTACAATTCTTCCTTGCTTTAGCCTATGAAACGACTTACCTACCTGCTTCCCCTACTGCTGAGTTTGCTGGCCCGCCCCGCTGCCGCCCAGGTATATACCGCCGCCGATCCGCTGGCCCATACTTACAGCATTGTGGCCCGCGACCCCCAAACCGGCGACCTGGCCGTGGCCGTACAAAGCCACTGGTTTTCTGTAGGCACCAGCGTCAGCTGGGCCGAAGCCGGGGTGGGGGCGGTGGCTACCCAGTCCTTCACCAACAAATCCTTCGGGCCGCGTGGCCTGGCCTTGCTGAAAAGCGGCAAAACCGCCCAGGAGGCCCTCGATGGGCTGCTGCGCACCGATGAGGGCCGCGACGTGCGCCAAGTAGCCATCATTGATAACCAGGGCCGCGTAGCCACCCACACCGGCAGTAAATGCATTGACATGGCCGGCCACCAACAGGGCGCGCAGTTCTCGGTGCAGGCCAACATGATGCTCACGGGCACGGTGCCCGCCGCCATGGCCAAGGCCTACGAGCAGAACGCGAAGCTGCCCTTCGCCGAGCGGGTCGTATCGGCGCTGGAGGCAGCTCAGGCCGCAGGCGGCGACATTCGGGGGCGGCAGTCGGCGGCCCTGCTGGTGGTGCGGGGCAAACCCGGCGCCGGCATCTGGGAAGATCGGGCCATTGATTTGCGGGTGGATGATGCCGCCCAGCCCCTGCAGGAGCTCAGCCGCCTGCTGCGCCTGCACCGCGCCTACGAGCACATGAACGCCGGCGACCTGGCCGTGGAGAAAAACGACGTGCCCGGCGCCATCCGGGAGTATGAGGCGGCCGAAAAGCTGTTTCCCCAGAACCTGGAAATGAAGTACTGGCACGCCATCAGCCTGGCCAACAAGCAGCAGGTGCCCCAGGCCATTAAGCTGCTGGGCCCTATCTTCCGGCAGGATGCCAACTGGCGCACGCTAACCCAGCGCCTACCCAAAGTAGGCCTGCTCACCGTCAGCGACGCCGAGCTGAAGCAGATTCTGGCGGCTAAGTAAGCCCGGCCGCATAAACCGTAACGCAAGGCTCCGGCCGCGCAGACTGTTGTTTAACGAGGCGCGAGGCCGGAGCTTCGTGCTACAATCTTTTCTTCTATGCTGACTCGCATACCCTTATTCTTACGGCCCTGGCTGCTCTCGGTGCTGGTACTACTCGTGGCGGCTGGCTGTGCCTCTGTAGATCATAAGGTAGGGCCCCGCCCGACATCCCCAACGGTGGTGTACGTGGTGCGCCACGGCGAAAAGGAAACCACCCCCGGCCTGCAGGACCCGCCACTCACGGCCGCCGGGCAGCAGCGTGCCCAGGCCCTGGCCGATACCCTGCGCAAAGCATCGGTAGAGGCAGTATTTTCCACAGCCACTACGCGCACACGCAGCACGGCCGCACCGCTGGCGGCGGCCCGCTCGCTTACGGTGCAGCCCTACGATGCCGGTCAGCTGGCCGCGTTGGCTACTCGTATCCGCCGCGAGTACCGGGGGAAGACGCTTGTGGTGGTAGGTCACTCCAATACCATTCTGGAAACGGTAGAGGCCCTGGGAGCCAAACGCCCGGTGCCCACCGTGCAGGACAATGAGTACGACTACCTGCTGGAGGTGCGCATTCCCGCCGATACCACCCAGGCCGCCACAGCCGTAGCCCGGCGCTACGGAGCCGCCGCTGGCCGCTAGAGGCCGGGGCTGCAACCGCCGGCCGTTTTCTGCTACTTTTAAGCCGCCCGGTGCTGCCAAGGCACCGCCGGGCGGCTTTGTTTTGCTACCTTCTCTCCACGTTCATGCTCACTTCTTTCCGCCGCCTCACCCTGGGGGCTTTGGTTCTGCTAGCCCCTGCCGGGGCCGCAACGGCTCAAACGGCCACTTCCAAAATCGACTCCGTTGTCATTCGTAAAATCTACGACGAAGCCCTGGCCCGCGGGCAGAGCTACGAGAATCTTCGCTACCTCACTACCCGCATTGGGGGGCGTCTGAGTGGGTCGCCGCAGGCCGAGCAGGCTGTACAGTGGGGCAAAACGGTAATGGAAAAGATGGGCCTCGACCGGGTGTATCTGCAGGAGGTGATGGTACCGCACTGGGTGCGTGGAGCCAAGGAAAAAGCACAGGTGAAAAGCTCTAAGGGTAAAGCCCTCAACCTGAATGTGTGCGCCCTGGGCGGCTCTGTCGGGACCAACGGCAAGCTGAAGGCGCAAGTGGTGGAGGTGCAGAGCCTGCAGGAGTTGGCTGGGCTGCCCGCCGAAAAGGTGAAGGGCAAAATTGTGTTTTTCAACCGCCCCATGAACCCCCTCTACATTGAAACCGGCCGCGCCTACGGCGAAGCCGGCGACCAGCGCCGCAGCGGGGCCATTGAGGCCGCCAAGCGTGGGGCCGTGGGTGCCCTGGTACGCAGCCTCAGCCTGGCCCACGATGATTTCCCGCACACCGGTACCATGAGCTACAACGACCAGGTAGCCAAAGTGCCGGCCGCGGCCGTCAGCACCAACGGGGCCGATGAGCTCAGCCACCTGCTCAGGGCCGACCCCGGCCTGACCGTGGAGCTGGAAATGAGCTGCCAGCAGCTGCCTGAGGTGAAAAGCTACAACGTGGTCGGGGAAATCAAGGGCTCGAAGTACCCCGACGAAATCATTACCGTGGGCGGCCACCTCGACTCCTGGGACCTGGCCCAGGGTGCCCACGACGACGGCACGGGCTGCACCCAGAGCATGGAAGTGCTGCGTCTGCTGAAAGCCACGGGCCTGCGCCCCGAGCGCACCATCCGGGCGGTACTGTTCATGAACGAGGAAAACGGGGTGCGCGGCGGCAACAAGTACGCTGAGCTGGCCAAAGCCGCCGGCGAAAAGCACCTGGCTGCTATGGAGTCGGATGGGGGTGGGTTCACGCCCCGGGGCTTCAACATTGAGGCCGACCCGGCCACCGTGCGCAAGGTGCAGCAGTGGCAGCCCTTGTTTGTGCCCTACGGCAGCGCCGAGTTTTCGGCGGGCCACGCAGGCACCGACATCGGCCCCCTGAAAAGCCAGGCCAAAGCCCTGATTGGCTACGAGTGCGACTCTCAGCGCTACTTCGACATCCACCATACCGCCGCCGATACCTTCGATAAGGTGAATCGCCGCGAACTGGAGCTGGGTGGGGCCAGTATGGCCGCGCTGGTGTACCTGTTGAGCAAATACGGCCTGTAGCGGGCCCGCCAGGGCAAGGTGGGGTAGGAACGCGGCCCCGCCTCCTGCGTACACCAAGACCCACCGCCCACCGGTGCCTGCTGTTTCCGCAGCGGCCCCGGGCAGGCGGCGGGCCTTTCTTCTTGTGAGTGTATATAACACGCCCAGCCCATGAATCTGTACCTCGTCGCTCTGCTGCCGCCTGAGCCCATCCGCCGCGAGGTATGGGACCTGAAACAGGAAGTGCACCAGCGGACGGGCAGCCGCAACGCCATTAACCTGCCTGCTCACATTACCCTGGTGCCTCCCCTGCGCCAGCCGCCGGCCTTCGAGGCAGCGACGGTGGCGGCCCTGCGCGCGTTTGTCCCTACGCAGTCGGCCTGCCTTATCGGGCTTGAGAATTTCGCGTGGTTTCAGCGGCGCACGTTGTACGTGCACGTATCGCGGCCCGCTGCCGTGCAGGCGCTCCACCAGGCCCTGTATGCGTGGTGCGCCACCCACCTACCCGCCGTGCCGGCCCCAACCCGTCCGTTTGTGCCACACGTAACGCTGGCCACCCGCGACCTGCCCCCCGACATGACGGCCGCGCTGTACGAGGAATTTAAGCAGCGCACCTACGCCGCCTCGGCTAGCTGGCACGAGCTGGTATTATTTCGGCACGATGGGCGCAAGTGGCAGTCCCGCGAAACGCTGCACCTGCCACCCGATACTGCTACCCCCGAATAAATTGCAAAGCCCCCGTTTTCCGAGAAAACGGGGGCTTTCTTTATACTAAGTAGCTGAATTATTCGGCGCTGGCATTTTTCTTCGGGCGACCCGGACGCTTGCCGGTTCCGTTGGTAGCACGGGGCTTCCGCTCTTTCTTTTCAACGCGGAAACCGGGCTCCAGCATCGTGTTCAACTCCGTCATCAACTCGTTTATTTTCACTACGTGCTTACGAATCTGAATCAGAACGGCGTCGTTTTCTTCGGCATTAGCCAGGATTTGTTGCAGCTTGTTGAGGTCAGCAGTTGCCATGATTTACTGTTTATTGTAGAAGAGAGATATTATTCAAAGGTGAAGATTTTTTTTAGTAGCTCAAAAAACAAACTGAATCAATCAAGAAATCAGCTGGTTTAATTCCGATACCATGTGTTTGGGTTGGCTGAAAATTCTGCAATAGCGCAACCCGTATTCTGAGCTTACGGGAATACTTTTTATTAGTTGAAAATAGCGAATAAAACCTGCGTCTTATAATTGGTAGCTTTATTATATGGCTGACTTTATTTGCTGCAGGCTGGATAAGTAGCTGAAAAATAATGTTATACCTGCTGCAGGCTGTCAAGAAAAAACAAAGCGGTATTGTGCATTCAGGGGGTAGAGGAATAGGGCAGCCGACTGCAGGCGCAGACGCTTAGTTTTGCTCCAGAATTTGAAACAGCTCGTCGAGTTTTGGAGTCAGGATTATTTCCGTGCGCCGGTTCAGGGCTTTGTTGGCGGGTGTGTCGTTTTGCGCTACGGGTACGTACTGCGCCCGGCCGGAAGGGGTAACCTGGGAGGCCGGTAGGCCCGCCTGGGTCAGAATACGGGTAATTTCAGTGGCCCGTAGCACGCTCAGGTCCCAGTTGTCGCGCATGCCCGGGGTGCCTTTGGCAATGGGTACCGTGTCGGTATGGCCTTCCACCAGCACATTCACGTCCTGGTTTCCTTTCAGGGCCGCCGCCAGCTTACTTAGGGCTTCCTGTCCTTTCGGATCTACTTTCGTGGAGCCCGATTTAAATAGTAATTGCTCGGAAAGGGAAACATATACTTTACCGTTGCGCACATTTACCTGCAGGTCCTGCGCATTAAATCCGAGCAGGGCGTCGCCTACTTTCTGGCGCAGGGCTTTTACCGCCGCGTCTTTCTGGTCAAGAATGCGCTGCATTTCGGCTATGCGCTGTTCTTTCCCGCGCAGATCGGCAGAAAGCTGGGTATTTTCCTGCTGCGCCCCGCTCAAACTGGCGTTCAGCTGATTTACCTGTTGATTTTTGGTTAATAAGCTGGTGCGCAGAGCTTCTTCGCTCCGGTTTTTTTCTTCCTGCAGTGCGCTTTTTTCTGCCTGTAGCTGCTCGCGTGCCTTGCTCGACTCCGCGTATTGGGTTTGCAGCGCCGTGTATTTTTTTTGCGATACGCAACCCGCAGTGGTCAGCAGCGCCGCACCATATAAGGAAATTAGCACAGGCGAAGTACAGAAACGATTCATGTTGAAAAGCGCGTAAGTGAAAAATGACGTCGTTGAAACGGGCCGGCACGCAGCGGAGTTACAACCCCGGTAATTTACGTCTTCCTGAATTACCCCGAGCGTGCCGCCCGTAACTCCGGGTTTGTCGTACCTTGGAAACCGGTTTGCGTTTTCCCGTAGTTTATTTTCGCTTGCGTTTCTGTATCACGTTTTTGGTCCTGTTTGCGGCGGGTAGCCTGCTGGCAGGTACTGCCGCCCCGGCGACACCCACTCCGCCCGCCAGCCGCTACTGGGTTACCTTCCGCGACAAAGCGGGGCAGCAGTTTCGGCCCGGTACGTATTTCAGCCCCGCCGCTCAGGCCCGCCGCCGCCGCCAGCACCTGCCCGCCGCCGACAGCACCGATTTTCCGGTACGCCCCGACTACCTGGCCCGGGTTAGGGCGGCCACCGCTACGGTCACGCTGGTCAGCCGCTGGTTTAATGCTGTGGCCTGCCGCGCTACCCCCAGCCAGGTGGCCCGCCTGCGCCAGCTGCCAGGGGTTCGCTCCGTAACGGCCTGGCCCGAAGAGGTGCTGGTGCCGGCCGCCCACGCGCCGGCCGCGGCCGGCGGGCCGCTCACCGCCGCCGACCGCTCGTTGGCCCGGCGGCAGACGGCCAGCCTGGGGGCTCCTGATTTCCGGCAGGCCCGCCTGAACGGGCGCGGGCTGCGCATTGCCATTTTCGATGTGGGCTTTACCGGGGCCGACCGACACCCGGCTTTCGCGCATCTGCGCCGCCGCGGGGCCATTGTGGCTACCTACGATTTTCTGCGCCGCACCCCCGCCGTGTACCAGGGCGGCAGCCACGGCACCGAAGTTCTGTCCTGCATTGCCGGCCGTCTGCCCGACAGCACCCGTCTGGGGCTGGGGGAGGGGGCCGAGTTTCTGCTGGCGCGTACCGAGCAGATGCACCGCGAGAAGTACGCCGAAGAAGAAGCCTGGCTGGCCGCCGCCGAGTGGGCCGACCGCAACGGAGCCGACATCATTAACTCGTCGTTGGGCTATACTACCCGCCGCTATTTTCCGGAGCAGATGAATGGGCGCACCAGCCTGGTAGCCCGGGCCGCCGAGCTGGCTGTGCGCAAAGGCATGTTGGTAGTAAACGCCGCCGGCAACGACGGCGACGACCCGCAGTGGCGCACCGTAGGTACCCCCGCCGATGGCGACTCCGTGCTGGCCGTGGGCGGCATTGACCCCGACACGTATCTGCACCTTGATTTCAGCAGCTACGGCCCCGCTCCGGGAGGGCAGCGGCTGAAACCCAACGTAGCGGCCTTTGGGGTGGTAATAGCCGCTGCGCCCGGCGGCTACGTGCGCACGGAGGGTACCTCCTTTGCCAGTCCGCTGGTGGCCGGCTTTGCGGCCTGCGTCTGGCAGCAGCAGCGCCACCTGACGGCCATGCAGCTGTTCGCCCGGCTCCAGGAGTCGGCGTCGTTGCATCCTTACTTTGATTATGCCCACGGCTACGGTCTGCCCCGGGCAGCATTCTTTACCCGACCTACCCCCGCCGAGGCCCCGGTTTCTTTTGATATAGTGCGCCAGGACTCGGTGCTGGCCGTGATAATCCGGGAAGAAGCCGCCCGCATACCCGCGCGCACCCTACCCCTGTTCGCCGACTCGGTGCGGGCCGTGACGCAGCCAGCAGACCCGGCCGTAGCGGCCGTTGGACAGGAGCAGCCCCACCCGGCGGCCCCTGCTTCCGCTGAGCTGGTGCCGGCTACCCCGCCCGCCTACCTATACTGGCAACTAATAAACCAGGCGGGCCAGCTGCTGCGCTACGAAGTGCTGGATGTGCAGCAACGCGCGGTACTGCGGGTGCCGCTGCACCTGTTGCGCCCCGGCTACGCCGTGCGGGTGCATTACCGGGGGTACACTAAAAGCTACCTTGCGCCATGAAAACGCACGTTCTGAGGCTGACCGGCGCTGGCCTGGTGGGGCTACTGGTGCTGACGTCTGAGGCACGGGCCCAGCGGGTATTGCTGCGGGCCGACCCACCCACCGATTCGGTCCGGACTAACTACGGGCCCAACCGGGCCGTTTACAGCCATCTGTACCTGGGCTATGCGCCGGTGGTTGGGCTGCCGGAGGGGCCCGGGGCCGACCTGCGCTATTTCAAGTCGGCGGAGTTTTTCGTGGGGGTGCGCCACAAGTTTCGCCTGACCCAGGCGGTAGCAGCCGGCTTTGATGTGCGCTACGCCCGCCTGGCATATCATCTGGAGCAAAACAGCTGGAAACTGCTGCCAACTGCCAGCCTGCACCACTCCGAGTCGTTGGTGATTTCGCAGCTGCAGCTGGAGCCCTACCTAAGGCTGGGCTTCGGCCGCCGGGGCAACGTTATCGGGCATTACCTGGATTTAAGCGGCTGGGGCGGCTGGGCCCTGGGTACATCCCACCATTACGAGGACCGACCCGGCACCGGCGGCGGAAAGCGCACGGTGGTAGTGGAACGCGACCTTGGCTACCTGCGTCGCTGGCCCTTTGGGGTAGGCGCGCGTCTGGGTAGCGGCCGCTACGCGGCCACGGCCCGCTACCGTCTCTCCGATACGTTTACGGCCCAGGCTAACCCGGCGTATGCCGAGCTGCCCCGCTGGGTAGTAGGGCTGGAACTGGGTATTTTCTGAAGCCACGGTGAGCCCCGCTGCCGCTACCCCAGCGAAAATATGCGGGTTCCGGCCCGGCCCACGTCGGCTCCCTGGCTCGCCGGGCTGAAGGCCTGATTGCAGGGAGGGGGCAGCGCGCCGGATTTCCTTTATTTTGTGCACAACCTGGCACCGGCTTTTGCGGTACACGGTTTCACTACCCATTCCACAAGTACTCCCTCCTCCAACCAGCTGCTTTGGCACTGGGCTGTCGGTAGTTTTGTAATTTGCCGAACTGAATAGATGATGGCTGACTTTTCCTTCATGAAAAAGCTTTTTCTCCCCACTTGTGGGGCTTTATGTTTACTCCAGCTGGCTTCCTGTATTAATACAGAGCGGGAGGTAGGCACTTCCAAAAATTCTGACCGGGTATTTACGCCTACTCCCGAGGCCAACCGGGGCCGCGTGTCGGAGCGTACCGTGCTGCGGACGGTCAATACGGCCCACGCCTTTTCCAATTCGCGCAGCAAAGACAACTTTGTGCTGCAGTTGCGCGGGCCCAAAATTGCCACCGCACAGGCCTATTTCATGATTATCAGCAGCACCGGCGATACGCTGCGCAAGGAAATCATTCCGGCCTCAGCCCTGATTAACGAGCGGGACCTGGACGACCCCCAGGCGGCCACCGTCCGCGACAAGGAAATTGCCATTCTGCAGGGCATGAACAGCTTCTTCCGCGAAGACCGGTTTGTCCAGCCCGCCGTGCCCCGCACCGCCACCCAACCCGAGAACGTGGATGCCCAATCCTGGAACTCCGTGAAAGAAGACACCCGGGCCGTGGGCTTCGACTACCCCTCGGCCGGAGGCCGGGAGCGGCGCGTGGCCTACTCCAAGAAGCTGGGCCGGGCCGTGGTAATTGCTGAATAGCACTTACTACCCCTAGTAAAAACGAAAAGCCGCCGGATACTATATCCGGCGGCTTTTTTGTGCCCGGCTCCGGCCCTAAAACCTGGCGGCGGCTAGGGCATGGTAAATGAAAGGTCGGCGCTGATGATGTTCGCTGTGAAGTTGTTGCTGCGCTGGTAGTGGGCGTAGCGCACGTCCAGGGCCTTGAACTTGGCCACTTTGCGGGCGCCCTGGGCGTGGTGGAAGGGCGTTTTGAAGCGGCCCAGCCCATACACGGGCGAGTAGCGCAGTCCCAGCCCGTACTTATTGGCCGAAAACGAGGACAGGTCGTAGTCGGAAGTATAAAAAACATCGGTGGCCAGGTGCTGGGCGTAGGGGGCAAAGTAGTGGGCCGCCGTTTGGGTATGGTAGCGGTAGAAGGGGTAGAGCACGAAAAAGGGCGTCAGCTTCAGGGGCGTTTCCAGCTCCAGGGTGTGGGCCCGAATGTCGAAGTTGTCCTGGTAGTAGCGGTAGTATGCGCGCAGCTGCACCAAGTCGGTGGCATAGTAGCTCAGGCGCAGGCCCACAGGGTATTTGATGCGATTCTGGGGTAGCTGCTCTACCCGCACCAGATTGGGCGCGTCGCGGAAGTACACCCGGTGAAACGAGGTGCTCAGCAGCCCGTGCTGGTACACCAGCTCAGTACTCAGGGCCACCTGCAGGCGTTGGGTGAGCACCTGCGAGAGCACCAAAGACAAATTGTAGCTCTGGCGCCGGTCGGTGGGCACCAGCTGCTGGCCTGTGCGCAGCTCCACGGGGTAAATCAGCTTGGCCTTATCGAAGAAAACCTGCCCCGCCGCGCTAAACTCCCGGTTGCCGTCGCGAGAGGTTTGAGCCCAGGAGCCCGCCACGTTGAGGGAGAGGTAGTCATATTCCTTCGAGGCGCCCCCGCCAAAGCCCACCGTGCGGCGTTTGGCCGTGTTCTGACGGGTGTAGCCCAGGTCGGCGTGGTAGCGGGTGTCGTGGGAAGAGGGCGTGGAAAGGTAAAGGCCCTCTACCCCGTCGATGCGGTCGGTGGACGCGGAGGCGTAGAAATCGGCCCCGATGTTGGCCGAAAACAGGCTTGCCGTATCCAGCGGAATATTCAGGATGATGGTGGGCGTAATGTCGGTGAGCTTCTCGGTGCCGCGCCCGCCCTGCACAGCCCCGTGAATACCATCCTGCTCATAGTAGCTGGTCAGGATGTTGACTTCGGTTTCGCCGGGAGCGTGGCTGGTGTTGGTGCTGGTGGGCGTGGCAGGCACGCCGTAGCCGTCAACCCGGTTAGGGGTGATGCCGCCCTGGGCCCAGGCCCCAACCGGGGCCAGGCCCAGCGCCAGCAAGAGCAGGAGCGGCCGGAGCCGGCTAGCTACAGACGTAATTGTATTGCTCATATAAGGGGAGAAGGACAGGATCAGAAATAAAAAGCAAAGGCCGCTAGTTGCAGCCGCAGCCCCCGCCCACCTTGCCGCCGTTGGCGCCGCCGGCACCCTCGCGGTACGACTCAAAGTTGGTTTCGTACACTTCCACCCGCTTGTTGGCCAGCTTCATGTCCTCATCGTTGAGGTAGGCTTTCTGATAGGCCGCCACCGACACGCAGCCGGGCAGCGCCGCCGCAGCCAGCAGCCCGAGGGCCAGCAGCGCGGGGCGGGGTAGGAAATAAAGATGCGGAGTCATGGCAGAGGGGAGTTAGGGCGCAAAATCAGGGCCGGGCCGCCGACCCCGGCTGGGCCAGGGCGTTGCCGCGGTAGTAATTAATCTGCATGTTCCTGGAAACCAGGGTGCGGTTGTCGTCGGTAATCAGCGTGCAGTCAACGCCTTTCAGGGTGTTGATGAAAGCCAGCCCGGCCTCGGGTCCTTTCACAAACACCACCTCATCCAGGCAGTCCGCCAGCTCCACATCGGGGCAGATGATGGTAACCGAGCGCAGCCCCGTGGCCGGCAGCCCGGTGGCGGGGTTGATGATGTGGCCATAGACCCGGCCCTGGGCGGTGAAATACTGCTCGTAGTTGCCAGCTGTTACCACGGCTACGTCCGTTACCTGCACCCAGGCCGAAATACTGGCCGGGTGGTCGGGGTCGCCGATGGCTACGCGCCAGAGCGAGCCATCGGCCTGCCGGCCCCAGCACAGAATATCGCCCGAGCCGTTGAGCAGGCCGCCCTTAATACCGAGCTGGTCGAGCACCAGCCGGGCTCGCCGGATGCCGTAGCCCTGCAGCACCCCGGCCAGATTCAGGCGCATGCCCTTGTCTTGGAGCAGTACCGTACGGCGAGCCGGATCGAGCACCACCTTTCGGTAGTTGATTCGGGCCACGGCGGCCTGCATCACGGCCGGGGCGGGCAGCGGGTGCTCTTGGCGGTCGAAGCGGTAAATCTTGTCGGCCGAGGCAAAAGTGATGTCAAACGCGCCCTCGCTTAGCTCCGAAATCCGCAGGGTGCGCTTAATCAAATCGAACACCTCCTGGTCAACTGCCACCGGGCGCAGCCCCGCCGCCCGGTTGATCTGGGTAATCTGGGAGGTCGAATCCCAGAACGACATGAGCCGGTCGATGCGGCGGGTTTCGGCCACGGCAGCTTCCAGGGCCCGCCAGGCCACCGTATCGTTATCGGCTACCACGGTGTAGGCGAAGTGGGAGCCCATCAGGCGGGCCTCTTTGGTGTAGTTGCGTAGGCGGCCAGGGGTAGCCCCCACCGCCAGCGCGGGCAGCACCAGCAAGCACCACAACCACGCAAAGCGCAGGTTAAACAGCATAGGGAGGGGAATACAAAGGGTCAGGACGAAGGGGCCGCACTGCAGCACCAGCCACCGCAACAGGCCGCAATACCGTTGGTGGGCTATGCCCCGTTACCGCCGGGCCAGCAGGGAGCTGAGGTAGCTGGTGTAAGCCGCAGCTCCGCCCGGCCGGTAGCCGGTTTTGGCCAGCACTTTGCCCTCGGGCGAGAGTAGCACCACCAGCGGGAAGGAGCCCTCCTTGTTGAGTTGGGCCGCGGCCTGCTCGTTGTGGCGGGTTTGCTCGGCCGGGAGCTTGTTTTTCTTGCTGCGCGGAAAGTCAAAGCGGGCCAGCACTAGCTTGTCCTGGGCGTAGCGCGTAAACTCAGGCTGATCGAATACCTCCTGCTTGAGCATGATGCAGGGCTTGCACCAGTCGGAGCCCGAGAAAACGGCCAGCACGGGGCGGTTGGTGGCTTTGGCCTGTTGCAGGGCCGCATCGAGGGTAGAAACCCAGGCCACGGCCGGAGCCGCCGCCTGGGTGGGTGCCGGAGGCGTTGCGCCGCCGGGCGCTGCCAGCAGTAGGGAGCAGATCAGGAGCAGGAGGGGAGTGCGCATGAGGGGCAGAAAAGGAATGTTCAGCGATATACGGGAGACGGCCCGGCGGGTACAACGGAAAACGCGGAGCAGTTTCCCACAAGAAACTACTCCGCGTTTTTACTCCAATCACCACAACAAACCTACTAGCCGTTACATGAGCAACAGATGAAGAACCTCCCTCGCGTCATCTTTTTTATAAGAAAAATTAAGAAGCAAAAACGGGAGCCCGCGCTTCCCGCCTGCCTTCTGCCGCTTACGGCTCGAGGTAACTGAAGAACAAGACTATCTACCGAACTAAGGTAAGCCGGGCTACGTGTGGCCTGCCGTACCCTACGAGGCGGCTACCGCCAGCCAGCCCGTGCGGCCGTTAGGCTGGCGCACCAGCCGGAACTTGCCGTACTCGCCCAGTACCGCCACGGTGGTTTGTGCCGGGAGGGCCGCTATGGTCAGGGCATCGGCAGTGGGGCGGGCCCGCAAATCGGTGGGGAGCGTGAGGTTTTCGCGGCGCAGGGGGGTAGCCGTCAGCACAGCTTTGGCCGGCACGAACCCCGTGCGGCCGGTGGGCAGCTGCACCCGCAGCCACTCGGCGGTAGCGCCCAGCACCAGCAGGGGGGTAGGGCGCGTGGCGGTGGCGGCCGTTACGCCAGTAGTAGTAGGCATGCGGCGCAGCGTGAGGCGGGTTTCGCGGGCCCTTACCCACTGGCCCAGGCGGCTCGGCAGTACCTTGGGCACGGGCGGCATCGCATCGGGGCGGCGCACAAACGGAAACGGATCAACGGCCCCGTTGCGGTACACCCCAAAGTGCAGGTGGGGCGAGGTGGTGCGGGCATTGCCGGTGTTGCCCACCAGCCCCAGCGTATCGCCGGGCTTCACGCGCTGGCCGGGCTGCACCAGCTGCTTATCGAGGTGGGCATAGTATAGGTGCTGATTATGGTCGGTATCGGCCAGCCATACTACCCGGCCGCCCAGCTTGGTTTCGTTGACGCGGGTGATATAGCCGTGGGCCGAGGCTACGGCCGGCGTACCGCGCTGAGCAAAAATATCGATGCCCTCGTGGCGGCGGGCACCTCCGTCGCGGGGCATGCCCCAGAACGAACCCACGGCCGCATCGGTCTTGCCTTTTACCGGGAAGCTCAGGCTGGGCTCGCGCCGAATGCGCAGGGTGTAGCGGCCGCCGCGCAGCAGTTCCGGCTGCACCCGCAGCACATGCTGGCGGTCGGCCTCGGCCACGTAGCGAAATGAGAGGGCAGCGGTATCAGCGGCTGCCAGATGGCGGGGAGCAGAACGGTCGGGGCTCAGCTCGAAGGCATCTACGAACACCTTGGGAGCCTGGGTGCCGGGCGCCAGCGTCAGGCTGATCTGAATGGTTTCACCGGCCCGCACGAGGTAGCGCAGACCAGTGGCCACGGCCCGGTCGGCGGGGAAAAAGCCGCTTTCCTGAAACGGCAGCTTCACCACCAACGAGTCGCGCAGGGCTTGGTCGGCGGCCCGTAGCCAGTCGCGGCCCAGGGCGGTTTCAGCCAGGCCGGCCTGTTTTAGCTTGCGGGCGTAGGCTTCGTGCGGAGTGGATTGCTGGAAGATTCCCTGCAGCGTCTGGCTTTGGCTGCAGGCAGTAAGAAATAGGACGAACAGCGCGGCCGATAGGGTCCGCAAGCGAAGTAGCATCAAGGGGTAGTGGGTAATAGGAGGTAGGTAATAGGACAAACCCCAGTTGGCGGTTAGTAGTTCGATAGGGGAGCGGTGAGATAGTGAACTAGTGAAATGGTGAGTTTAATGTTCAGTATGCGCAGATAGGGTAGCCGCGGAGGGGCAACATGAAACATTCAACGACCAGCCGCCCCGATGGGGCTTTGGTTGTTGCAAGGGGGTAGGGGACGCCGAGGTTACCGGGCAATCGGGGCCGCTAGCGCCACTAGAACAACTAACTCACCACCTCACTATTTCACCACTTTTCCCAACTTCGCACCTTCACCACCTCCCCACCCATGCTCCACCTCACCGAATGCCCGCGCGACGCCATGCAGGGCTGGCCCACGTTCATTCCTACCCCCGATAAGACGGCCTACCTCAACGCCCTGCTGCAGGTAGGATTTGATACCCTCGATTTCGGCTCCTTTGTGTCGCCCAAGGCCATTCCGCAGCTGGCCGATACCGCCGAGGTGCTGGCCGGCCTCGACCTGAGCCAGACCCAAACCCAGCTGCTGGCTATCGTGGCCAACCTGCGCGGGGCCGAAACCGCCGCCCAGCACCCGCAGATCCGCTACATCGGCTTCCCGCTGTCGGTGTCCGAAACCTTTCAGCAGCGCAACACCAACAAAAGCATAACCCAGGCTCTCGACGACGTAGCCCGGATGCAGGAGCTGTGCGCCCGCAGCGGACAGGAGCAGGTAGTGTACCTGAGCATGGGCTTCGGCAACCCCTACGGTGACCCCTGGAGCCCGGAAGTGCTCGGCGAGTTCACCCAGAAGCTGGCCAACCTGAAGGTGGGCATCGTGGCCCTCTCCGATACCATCGGGGTTTCCACGCCCGCTACCGTTGGCCCGGCCTTCCGGGAGCTGACGGCCGCCTTCCCGCAAATTAACTTCGGGGCCCACCTGCACACTACCCCCGACACCTGGCGCGAAAAAGTGCAGGCCGCCTACGAGGCCGGTTGCCGCCGCTTCGATGGGGCTTTGGGCGGCTACGGCGGCTGCCCCATGGCCGCTGACCAGCTCACCGGCAATATGCCCACCGAGCGGCTCCTGGAGTTTGCCCAGGCGGCGGGGGTAGGGCCGCAGCTTAACCAGCCGGCTCTGGCAAAGGTCATGCGGCTGAATCAGCAGATTTTTTCAGGGCATTAGCCGTACTTTGCCGTCCGTCATCCTGAGCGCAGCGCAGGACCTTATCACGCGGGAACAGCAAGCGCACCAACGACTGGTGATACCGTAACAAGGTCCTGCGCTGCGCTCAGGATGACAGCCAGTTTTACCTGACTTCCCCCTCCACACCATGCCAGCTCCTCAAGTCGATCTGTTTATTCCCTGCTTTGTAGATCAGCTGTTCCCGCACACTGCCCTGAACATGGTGAAAGTGCTGGAAGCTGTGGGCTGCCGGGTGCACTACAACGCCAACCAAACCTGCTGCGGGCAGCCGGCCTACAACGCAGGCTACAAGGAGCAGAGCTGCGAGGTGGCTCGCAAGTTTCTCGATGACTTCCCGACCCAGGAGGAGCGCTACATTGTAAGCCCCTCAGCTTCCTGCATTGGCATGGTGCGCAACACCTACGCCGATTTGTTTGAGGGCACCCCCGACTCGGGTCGCTACCATGGGGTGCAGCGCCGGGCCTTCGAGCTGACGGAGTTTCTGGTAGAAGTGCTGGGCGTTACGTCCATCCCGAAGGCTCAGCTGGCCGGCAAATACACCTACCACGATTCCTGCTCGGCCCTGCGGGAGTGTGGTATTCGAGAGGCTCCGCGCCAGCTGCTCGATGCTATTCCGGGCCTGGAGCGGCTGGAAATGGCCGAAACCGAAACCTGCTGCGGCTTCGGCGGCACCTTCGCCGTGAAGTTCGAAGCTATATCCGTGGCCATGGCCGAGCAGAAAGTGGAACACGCCCTGGCTACCGGCGCCGACTACCTGATCAGCACCGACACGAGCTGCCTCATGCACCTCGACGCCTACATCCGCCGCGAGAAGAAACCCATCAAAACCCTGCACGTGGCCGATGTGCTGGCTAGTGGGTGGTAATTGGGAAGTACTGTGCCAGGGTCTGATAGAAGTTAGTTGATGTTCTCAGCAAACTCAATCACATTGCCATGCAGGTCGGTAATGAACCCGCAGCGCTTGCCAATGGCCGGCACAGAGAAAGGCTCCCGGATAACCCGAACTTCCTTTTCCCGCAACGCTGACAGAGTTTCTTCCACATTGTCGACTTCCAGACACAGATGATGGAAGCCTGAGGTAATGGGGCGGGGCGGTTCGGGAGTAGAGTCCAGTGTCTCTTCGCAAACTACTTCTAGCCAAAAGTTGTCATCATTGGCCGGCGCCAGGAACGCTAGCTGTAAGTTTCCTACCGTCCATTCCTTTACTATTCGGAAGCCTAGTTTTTCCGTGTACCAGTTCAGGGTGCCTGCATAGTCGGTAGTGCGCAGGCCAACGTGGGCGGCGCGCATTTTTCCGTTGATGCCGTGTGGTGCTTTGGCTGGCATTGGCAACTGAGTGTTTTCCATCGTGTTTTTCGCGTAAGACGAACCGTAAGCCGCCGTTGGTGCTGTATCAAAAAGCTCGTCGGCTACCTCGGGACGACCGAAAGAGTAAGTAACTGAGTAATACAAAGGTCCGGAGCTTTCTGGTGGGCGCTATGGTGAATATTTCAGTTTTTGCAGAAGCGTATTACCAACATAAGTTGGGTAATAAGACAAAGGCATGAGCAGGGAACATAGCCTTGCTTATGGCTGGCACGGATAACCACTTACAAGAAAAGGCGGCACAAGGCCGCCTTTTCTTATTATACATCCTGCAGTATTCTATTGAGCGCAAGCTGCAATCCGTTGCTTTAAGCTCTCTGAGCCCTCTACCAGGGGTAGGCGCACGGCATCGGCGCAGAGGCCCTGGGCGGCCAGGGCGGCTTTTACCCCGACGGGGTTGCTTTCCTCGTACATCAACGGGTTCAGTTCCACGAAGCTGAACAGCAGCTTACTGGCCGCCTTGAAGTCGCCCTGGAGGGCGGCACGGGTCATATCGGAGAAGCGGCGCGGGAAGGCGTTAGCCAGTACCGAAATGATGCCCACAGCCCCGAAGCTGATGAGCGAAGTCGTCATCATGTCGTCGCCGGAAATCAGTAGGAAACCATCGGGTTTGGCGGCGGCAATGGCAATGCACTGCTCCAGGTTGCCGCTGGCTTCCTTAATGCCGATGATGTTGGGGTGTTGGGCCAGGGTAAGGGTAGTGGCCGCCGTCATGTTGGAGCTGGTGCGGCCGGGCACGTTGTACAGAATCACGGGCACCGGTGAGGCGTCGGCCAGCTGTTGGTAGTGGGCGATGATGCCGCGCTGACTGGGCTTGTTGTAGTAGGGCGAGGCCGACAACAGGGCCACAATGCCGGTCAGGTCGGTATTCTGGATGGTGCGCACAGTAGCGGCCGTGTCGTTGCCCCCGATGCCGTACACCAGCGGTACGCGCCCGGCCACCTGCTCTCGCACTACGCGCAGCACTTCGGCCTTCTCTTCGGTGGTGAGGGTAGCCGATTCGGCCGTGGTGCCGTTGATAACGAGGTACTCCACGCCGCCTTCAATAGTGAAGTCGACGAGGCGGCGCAGGGCGGCGTAGTCCACGGCGCGCTCGGGGGTAGGAGTGAAGGGGGTAACGAGGGCTACGCCAGTGCCACGGAGTTTGTCCATGCGGGAAATTAGCGGTTGATTTGTAGGAGGGAAGACCCGCGGCGAAGGTACAATACCAGCGGCGAAGGTCGGCCCGTTTCTTTCAAAAGTACGGTTCCCCTGGTGCCGGCCGCGTTTCTCTCCTTCATGAAATTTACTTATTACCCGCTGCTGGCCGCGGTTTCTCTGGCCAGCCTAGGCGCCCTCACGGCCTGCAGCGACGCCAAAAATGCTACCGCCGCTGAAAGCAACGCCGCCACCTCCTCGGCCCTGGCCGCCGACTCGGCCGAAACGGCTACTATTGCCACTGCCGGTAATGCCACTGCCGCTAGTGTCGGCAATGGCGGCAGCCCCGCCACCATCCCGGCCAACAAGCGCGCCGACGCCGCTACCATCATTGCCCGGCCCCAGGTGCCCATCCTGTGCTACCACCAGATCCGCGACTGGCGCGCCAAGGACTCCAAAGGAGCCAAGGACTACATCGTGCCGGTAGAGCAGTTTAAGGCCCAGATCAAGATGCTGGCCGACTCGGGCTACCACACCATCCTGCCCGACCAGCTGTTCGCCTACCTCACCACCGGCGCTCCGCTGCCCAGCAAGCCCGTGATGCTGACCTTCGACGACACCGACCTCGACCAGTTCACGGTGGCCCGCCCCACGCTGGACAAGTATGGTTTCAAGGCCGTGTACTTTATCATGACGGTAAGCCTGGGCCGCCCCAACTACATGAGCAAGGCGCAGGTAAAGCAGCTTTCGGATGAAGGCAACGTGATTGGCTCGCACACCTGGGACCACCATAACGTAAAGAAATACCAGGGCAATGATTGGGTGACGCAGATCGAGAAACCCACTAAGCAACTGGAAGAAATTACCGGCAAGAAAATCAACTACTTCGCCTACCCCTTTGGCCTCTGGAACCCCGAGGCTATTCCGGAGCTGAAGAAGCGCGGCATGGATGCGGCCTTCATCCTGGCTGAGAAGCGCGACCAGCAGGACCCACTCTACACCATTCGCCGCATCATTGCCAGCGGCTACTGGAGCCCCCGCACCCTGCACAACAGCATGGTTCAAAGCTTCTAAGGGGGTAGGGATGCCGGAGCTGGTAGGTAGTTACAAGAACTTCATGCGTAGCCGAAGCATCCTGCCTTCTAACCTGTCATGTCGAGCTTGTCGAGACATCTCGCGTACTGATGTTGGATTACTACCCCAACGATTCGGGCGAGATGTCTCGACAAGCTCGACATGACGGTCTTATTAGTCAGTTGTCACCATGAGTTGCTAACGCAGATTCCCCGTTCTGCTCGGAATGACAAAAAGAAGCCAGGGCATCAGCTGATGCCCTGGCTTCTTTTTGTATTGATAGGAAGGCCTTACTTTTTCACGCCATTCTCTTGCAGCGTCTTGTAAGCGCCGGCGTTGACCACTTGCTTAAAGCCTTTCTCCTGCATGAGGATGGCGGCTTTGCCGCTGCGGTTGCCAGAGGCGCAGTAAAGCACGTAGTTTTGCTTGGGGTCGAGTTTGGCGACCTGCTGGGCGAAGTCATCGGCGCGGTAGTCCAGGTTTTGAGCGCCGGGCAAGTGGCCGGCGGCAAATTCCTCGGGGCTACGCACATCCAGCAGCACGGTGCCGGGCTGGTTGAGTTGCTGCTGCACGGCAGCCGGCGGCGTAATGGACTGGCCCCCATCTTGGGAGCAGCCGGGGCTGGCGATGCTCAGCAGAGCAGCAGCGGCAAACAAACGAAGAGACATAAGCAAATAAGAAGAATCAAAGGAACAAGCTGAGGCAGCTTCTCCGGGAAGTTGCTACCCCACGCAACGGACAAAATCGATTAGAAAAGCGTGCCCTGCTGTCCGGGGTTTGAAGAAGGAGCGGGGGGTAGGGTTTCCTCCGAAGCCGCCGAGGTTTCGGTAGCCGGAGCACCCAGGATTTGGTCCAGCACGGCGTCGGTAGCATCGAGGCTGGTTGGAATCATGGCTAGCAGCTCGTTTTCGGTGATGATGGGCACTTTCAGGTCGGTGGCTTTTTCGCGCTTGGCAGGGCCCATCTTGTCGCCGGCTACCAGGTAGCTGAGCTTTTTGCTGATGCTGCCCGTAATCTTGCCGCCGTTTTGCTGAATCAGGTGCTGCAGCTCCTCGCGGCTGTGCTGCTCAAATACTCCGGAAAGCACAAACGTAAGGCCGGCCAACCGGTCGCTCACGGGCTGGGGCGCTTCGCCGGTCAGGGCCAGCTGCACGCCGGCGGCCCGCAAGCCTTCTACCAGCTGCCGGTTCTCTGGCTCCTGAAACCACGCAGCCACCGACTCGGCAATAACCCCGCCTACCTCCGGCACGGCCGCCAACTCCGTAGCCGAAGCCGCCGCCAGCGCATCAACAGTACGGTAGTGGTTGGCCAGCTTCTCAGCCACGGTTTCGCCCACGTACCGGATGCCCAGGCCAAACAGCACCCGATCAAAGGGTACCTGCTTGCTCTGCTCCAGGCCAGTAGTGAGGCGCTGCACCGATTTTTCGCCCATGCGTTCCAACTGGGCTAGCTCGTGGGCCTTGGCCGGCAGATCGTAGAGGGAAGCGGCGTTGGTCACCAGGCGCAGGTCGAAGAAGCGGCCCACAGTTTCGGCGCCCAGCCCGTCGATGTTCATGGCTTTGCGCGACACGAAGTGCTCCAGCTTGGCTTTGAGCTGGGGCGGACAACCCCGATCGTTGGGGCAGCGGAAGTGGGCTTCCCCCTCGGGCCGAATTAGCGGAGTGCCGCAGGCCGGGCACTCAGTGGGGTACACAATAGGAACGGCATCAGCGGGGCGCGAAGCAAAATCAACGCCTGTAATCTTGGGAATGATTTCGCCGCCTTTCTCCACAAACACTAAGTCGCCGAGGCGAAGGTCGAGGGCGGCAATCTGGTTGGCGTTGTGCACCGAGGCGCGCTTCACCACCGTGCCGGCCAAGGGTACCGGATCGAGCAGGGCAACGGGCGTTACAGCGCCGGTGCGGCCCACCTGGTACTGAATGGTGTTGAGGCGGGTGCGGGCGGCTTCGGCGGGGTACTTGTAGGCAATGGCCCAGCGGGGACTTTTGGCGGTGAAGCCCAGCAGCTCCTGCTGGCGGAAATCATCTACCTTAATTACGATGCCATCGGTAGCAACGGGTAGCGTAAACCGCTTTTTCTCCCACTCATGCACGAAATCCAGCACCTCCTCAATAGTGCCACACAAACGCCACGTATCCGACACAGGCAGGCCCCAGGCTTGCAGGGCTTCCAGCGAGGCGCTATGGGTAGGAAACTGGTTGCGCCCCGGCATCAGGAAGGAGTAGGCGTAGAAGCGCAGCTTGCGGGCCGCCACCTGCGCCGAGTCCTGGAGCTTGAGCGTGCCGCTGGCGGCATTGCGCGGGTTGGCTAGCAGGGCCTCACCGTTGGCTTCCCGCTCGGCATTCAGCTCGGCAAAAACCGGCAGGGGCATAAATACTTCCCCGCGCACTTCAAACTCCGGGGGCTGGGTAGGACCCTCAGCGCGCAAGTGCAGGGGTAGGGTCCGGATGGTGCGCACGTTGCTGGTGACTACATCACCGCGGGTGCCGTCGCCGCGCGTCACGCCCTGGGTTAGCTGGCCTTCCTGGTAGGTCAGGCTCATGGCTACCCCATCGAATTTCAGCTCACAGACGTAATGCAGATCAGCCCCTTCCAGGCCCCGACGCACCCGCTCGTCGAACTCGCGCAGGTCGGCCTCGGAGTAGGTATTGCCCAAGCTTAGCATGGGGTAGCGGTGCTTGGCCGTGGGAAACTGCTTCGTAATGGTGCCTCCTACGCGCTGGGTGGGCGAGTTAGGGTGGGCAAACTGTGGGTACTCCCGCTCCAGGCGGGCCAGCTCGGCCAGCATCTGGTCGAACTCCTGGTCCGGTACTTCGGAAATATCGCGCTGGTAGTACTGGTAGTTGAGGTGGTGGAGGCGCTCGGTGAGGGCCGTTATCTGCTGCTGGATGTCGGTCGTCATGGGAAGAAGTTGGAGCACAGGTACAAGCGCCGGCCGGAGGGCAAAGCCCTGGCTGCCCGCCCGATTTCAGGACTGCAAGCTACGGCTTTATGTGAGTCTGTGAACGAGCAAACCCGCCTGGAGTTAGCAGACGGGCTTGCCCAAATACAGTCTTAGTGAATCAGGCCGGCGCCTGAAAAGCTAGGTTATTTGCCTTCAATCAGCACCCCGTCGGCCTCAAAGTTGAGCTGCTCCTGGGGGCGGGTGATGGCCGCAATTTCCTTGGCCGATTTGCCGGCATCCTGGGCGTAGTGCTGCTGCGCGGCCACCGATACTACCTCGCGGTGAGCCCAGCCATTTACTACCACCCGGCGGCCGGTAATGTCTTTGGGCACGAAGAAAGCGTAATCCTTAAAGCGCACGCGCACCTTCTGGCCGTCGGGCATAGCCATGGTAAGCCAGCAGCCTTTGGCCTGGCACACCGCCTCGGCCGTGCCCACCAGCTTCAGTTGGGCCGAGTCGCGGGTACCCAGGAGCTGGCGCAGCTCGCTTATGGGGCGGGCGTCGGCGGCGGCAAAGCTAGCGCCGTAAATGCTGCCGGGGGCTTGGGTTGCGGCCTTGGCCTGAGCAGCTGTTTCCGCCTTGTCGTCGCAGGCTTCTTTGGGTTTGGCTTTGCTTTTCTGGGCGCTGGCACTCAAGGGCTGGCTTAGGGCCAGCAGAACAAATGCGGTACCATATAAGAAGGACTTCGGCATGATCAGAGAGGCTGAGAGGTGAAAGGAAAACCCGACCTGAAGTTACGATTTTTTGACCTTGTACTTCTCCTTGGTTTTCTCCACTGCATCCGCCGCCGACTCTTTGTTGATGGCGGCCAGCAGGCGCACCTGCTCCAGCTTGCCTTTCTTATCGTACACCTCCGACTTCACAAGGCCCACGGCCGGGGAGTAGTAATCAACTACGCGCACCACGTTGCGCATCACCATATCGGCGCGGGCGGCGGTGGCGCTTTCCCGCTCGGCTTCCACCTTATAGCACTGGAAGGTACCGGCCGGGGTAGTCACGCTTTCAGTGCCCGTTACGCGCCGCTTCCGCACACTGGTATATACCTGGGCAATATCCACGGCCGTGCTGCTGACCTGCACCGTAATACCGCCGCCGGGCAGCTCCGAGCCTACCGTAGGCTGGTTGGGCCAGGCCAAAGGCACGGGCGCGTAGGCAAAGCGCCGGTCGCGGAAGGAGCGCAGGCTCTCGGGATTTAGCTCAGCGCTGCCATCGGTGAAGCTGGTATCCTGGCGGCAGCGGAAGGTAAGGTCCTGAAGGCGCAGGAGCTTGTTTTTCGTATCGTACATACCGCTTTTCAGCAGCACGGTATTCGTAGTAATCGTTTGATTCTTGTTTTGCTCGGAGCCCAGGCTAACCACACGGTTGCGGATGGTGCCAGTGGCTTTGCCGCGGGCATCCTGCAGCTGATACACCATCTCCATATTATCGTAAAGGCCGAAGGGGTGGGCACAGTCGATGGAAGGAAGGTTTTGGGCCAGGGCGGGGGTAGCGGCCAGGCTGAGGCCGGTTACCAAAAGACGAAGGGAAGACATAGAGCAGAAAGAAGGAGGTGGAAAACCAACCGTTGAGCTGCATACGCAAGCTTTTCGGGTTTTGATACCGGAGGGCCAAACCGGCCGTTGCAAAGGTCTTGCCAGCCCCAACTCGTAACTTGCCCCGCGCCGGACCGTTTGCAGAGGCCGGCGGCTTCGTTTCCGCGCTTTTCAATTCATTCTTCCTTTAGCTTCGCAGCTATGCCAGACCAACCTACTTCCTGGGCCGATACGGCCGCTTCCCTGTTATCCAAGCTTTCGGGCGGGGTAGAGGTAGCCTTCAACTTCGAGCAAATGGAACTGCAGGTGCCCAACCCCGCCAACCCAACCACGCCCACCACCTGGCGCCTGAACGGCTCCCTGCGCATCCGGACCCGCGGCGAAAACCCGCCCTCCGGCGCCCTACCCCCCGCCAACCCCAGTACCCTTGGCTAGCGGCCTCGACGTAGAAGCCCGGCTGGTTATCACCCTCGACGGCGACGACGTGCAGGTGGCGGGCTCCGGGGGCTACCTCATCGTCAACTTTCCCAGCCAGCGCGTTTTCGATAAAATCACCAGCGGCCCGCCTAAAGACCCCAACGCGCCCCCCAAACCCAAAACCGGCTCCCCCCTCGACCCGCTGCAGCAGCTCAACGACCTGGCCCTGCAGTTAGGCCTGGTGCTGGATATGCGGGTAGCGGGCAAAACCCACGTCACCTTCGGTACGGGCCGCTCAGCCAAGATTACCCTGAATGCCGTGCTGGGCAAAATCGGCTCGTTTTTTCGGGGTAGCTAGCTGTACGCTTTACCCGGGCGAGCCTGCTTTCCGGCGGCTCGGGGTCAGGGGCTGGACTGATATGTATTCCGGAGTAGTAAGCTCCTCGCTGCGTGTGCTTTTCGCCCGAAAGAAGCACGCCGGGCGAGGAGCTTTTTACGTATCTTGCTCCAACGCTCTTCCTGTCAGGTTGGCCCCGGTGGGCCGGAACTAAAGGGCTGCAGATTGGTTTGCTTACTGGCACGTAGTCCCGCCTCTCACCTCATGAATTCCGACCAAGAACGAACCAACAAAATTGGAGCCGGCCGGCCGGCTTCGGCCTTCCAGCGTATGGAGCGGGTACCGCCCATGCTGTTGATGCTTTACCTGGGCCTGGGCGGCATTACCGTGCTGTTCCTGATGCTGGTAGTAGCCTATGCCTACACCCGCCACCAGAGTGATGCCCCTACGGGCATTTACCCGCTCCCGCGCTTCTTCTCCCTGAGTACCATTGTGCTGCTCATTAGCAGCTACACCATCAACCAGGCCCGCCGCCTTTACGCCCACGACGACCTGACCGGGCTGGGCCGTTGTCTGGGGGCTACGCTGCTGCTGAGCAGTGTATTTGCCGGCCTGCAGGTGTTGGGCTGGCGCGAGCTGACTACCCAGGGCGTGGCCCTGGATGGGGTAGCCAGCGGCACGTTTGTGTACCTGCTCTCGGCCCTGCACGTAGCCCACCTGCTGGGGGGCATGCTGTTTCTGCTGGCCCTGCTGCTGCGTACCCACCATGCCTCCCGCGACGCCGTCCGGAGCCTGGTATTCATTCGCAACCCCTACCGCCGCCTGCAGCTGCGCATGATTACCCTGTACTGGCACTTCATTGATGTGCTATGGGTAGGGCTGTTCGCGGTGTTTCTGTTCCTGTATTAAAGCCCGCCTCGACCCGGCTGCCCCGTTGCCTAATACTTTGGCGGGAGGTAGAAAGCCCCCGCGTTTCACAGAAAAAGCCCGGCCCGGCCGGGCTTTTTCTGTGTGTACCGAAGCCGCTTAGTTGGCAATGGTAACGGTGCCTTTGTAGCGTTTCTTGTCCGTAAATTCGATGAGGTAATAATACACCCCGGCGGGCAGGCCGTCCCCGTCCCAGCGGAAGCTGCGGTTGGTGGTGTGGTACACGCGGGCGCCCCAGCGGTTGAAGATGTCGATGTCGGCAAAGCGGGAGTCGCAGAAATCCGGGGGCAGGTTGTTTTTTAGGTTATCCAGCTCGAAGTAGTCGTTTTTGTCGTCGCGCTGGTAGGGCGTAATGATGTTGGAGGGAATGAATTCGCGCGCGGGCGGGGGCTCTACCTCAAAACGAACCACCCGGGTCTGGGGCTGCGGGCGGCAGGTGCTTTCCTGGAGCACGAACGTTACCTCCAGGCCATTACGGCGCACGGCCTCGCAGTTGGCTTCCCACCGGAATGTGCCAGCGGCCTGGCCCGTGCCGTTGCGAGCCTCGAAGCTCATGCCGGCCGCGGCCAGGTCGAAGCCGGCGCCCGTAGCTGCCAGGGTCAGGGCATCCTGGTCAATATCCAGCCCCGCCAACGTTGCTTCGTACATGCCCCCGATGGGCCGCCTAATCACGACGGGCACGGGCGAAGAGCCAGCCGCAGGCGGCAGGGTACTGGTTAGGGCGGGGGCGTGGTTGAGGTAATCAATCTGGATGGGCACGACCACCGTGGTGGCCTGCCGCTCGGCGCAGGGGGTAGCCGCCGCCGTAAATTCAAACTCATAGAGTGGCTTATCCACAGCCCGGCAATCAACGCGCCAGCTGAAGCGGCCCGTTAGCTGGCCATTGGTTTGCAGTTGAGTAAGCTGGGCGCCGAGGGCCGTCGGCGAGAAGCCCCGGCCGCTCATTTCCAGGGTGAGCGGGTCGTTGTCGGGGTCGGCCGCTACTAACTCGAAGTTAATCAGGTCGCCGGGACGGGCGCGCAGGGGCAGGGCGGCAGTGGTGCGCAGCAGGGGTGGGGCATTGGGGTCAGGAATGGAGGTAACGGCTACCCGCACGGTGTCGCGCTTGGGCAGGCTGCAGCCATCGTCGGCCACAATCACATCCAGCAGAAACACCTGGCCCCGGGTGTTAAAGCAGGCCGGGAAGCAAAGCTGCGACACCAGCGTATCGGGGGCGCCGGGCGCCCGCACCATGCCCTGCTGCACGCTGAGCGTGGGCAGGGGCACCGAGAAATTAACCGGCCGCAACGACAACGTCAGGGTCGAGGTGGGGTCCGGGTCAGTGAACTTCAGGGTGAAACAGCGGCCGGTGGTGGGCGTCATGCGCAGCGTATCGCGCCCGAGCTGGTAGGGGCGGCTGCGGCCGGGTACCTGCATTACTACTTTCGGGCGGGCATTGGTGGGGCAGTTGATGACTTTGAGCTGAAAATCGCGCCGGGCTTCTCCTAATCGCACTCCCTTCCGGTACTCAGTGCAGCGCACCCCAAACACAAACAGGCCTAGGCGGGTAGGCCGTACCTCCAGCCGCCCCGTAAACCGCCCGATGCTCAGGGTAGGCCGCCCCGGAATCTGGCGGTTTACCGAGAGGCTGTCGGCCCAGCGTATGGTGCTGTAGGGGGCCGCGGAGGCCCGGGCGGGTTTGGGGGTAAACGTGTTGGACGAGCCATTCAGGGGCGTTACCAGGTCGTACACCAGGGAGTCGCCGTCGGCATCAGTACCGCTGAAGTTGTAATAGAACAGCTCGCCGCGGCAAGCATAGTCGCTCAGGGGCGGGAAAATGCGCGGCGTGGAGTTACGGAAAGCCTGCCCGCCCCGCACCACGGCCGGAAACTCCAGGTAGAACGTCTGAGCGGCCCCGCCCGGATCAATAATATTGCTGATGCCATTGTTGCGGCAGCAGCGCTCTACGGCCGCATAGTAGCCGTTCGGACTGCCGTAGGCCTGGCTGGTCAGGGTAATGACCTGGGAATAAATCAGGCGCCTAGTAACCAGGGAGGGGGTAGTGCAGGCCGGGTTGGTGTAGTTGACGAGGGTGTTGCTGGTCAGGGGCAGCGGCACGTCCAGCATCCGGCGGTTGTTGCCCTTCTCGAAAATGCTGGCCGTAAGCTCCCGGTCGAGGGCGCCGGCCTGCCCGTTTACGGCATCGAAATACAGGTTAAGGGTCAGCTGGTAGCGGTTGCCCGACAGGTATTGCAGGTCCAGCTCGCCGCCCACAATGTGGGTGGCCCGGGCTGCCGGGGCCAGCAGGCAGAGCAGCCACAGCAGAACGCCACGCTGGAAAATAACCACAAGAGTAGAAGTTGGCATATAGGCAGTGCAGGTAGTGAGTGAGCAGTACGGAAAGATACAAGGCATTCACCCCAAAGTCATTGCCCTTCAGCGTTTTTCTAGGGGCCACTGCTTACCTTGCTACCAGCATCCCGCCTTTCTATTTTTCCTGTCCCTATGCCTGCATTACGCTTTATTCTCATGCTTGCCGGTTTGGCCTGTAGCCTGATGGCCGCGGCCCAGCTGCCCACGTACCAGCCCGTACCAGCCGACCTGACCGGGGCCGCCGCCGCGGCCTGTGCCCAGGCGCACGAAGGAGCCGCTCAGCGCTCCACCAGCTACGCCAGCCTCAGCCACCGCCAGAAAATGGCGCGCTACGATGTGAAGTACTACAAGCTGGATCTGAACCTGAGCAACACCTCCCGCAACGTGGGGGGCATCGTGACCATCAAGGGCCAGGCCGGTCCCCAGGGGCTCGATTCCCTGGCTTTCGAGCTGTACTCTTCCCTGATAATTGACGCCGTGTATATGGATGGCAGCAGCGCGCAGGGCACGCGCCGCCAGGGCCTGGGCGATGTAACCGTGGGCCTGAGCCAGCCCGTGAAGCCCAATGCGTTGTTCACGGCCCAGATTGTGTACCACGGCACGGCCCCCAACAGCAACGCGGCTGCCATTGGCAATGCCCTCAATACCCGGGTGGCGCCGGGCTTCAACGTCAGCACTACCTGGAGCTTGTCGGAGCCCTACAACGCCTACGAGTGGTGGCCCTGCAAGCAGGTCCTCACCGATAAGGCCGACTCCGTGGATGTGTGGATTACCACGGCCGCTACCAACCGCGTGGGGTCCAATGGGGTGCTGCGGGCCGTGACGCCCCAGCCCGGCAACCAGGTGCGCTACGAGTGGAAGTCGCGCTACCCCATTGCCTACTACCTGATTTCGGTGGCCGTGGGACCCTACGTTGAGTATGTGAACTACGCCAACCCGGCCGGCGGACCGCGCATTCCCATCGTCAACTACGTGTACAATCAGGAGGCCCTAAACTTCTACCGCGCCGAAATTGACCGCACCCCCGGCTTTATTGAAAACTTCTCGGAGCTGGTAGGGCTCTACCCCTTCGCGGGTGAAAAGTACGGCCACAGCATGGCACCCATCGGGGGCGGTATGGAGCACCAGACCATGACCACTCAGGATGGCTTCAACTTCACGCTTACGGCCCACGAGCTGTTTCACCAGTGGTTTGGCGACAATGTAACCTGCGGAGCCTGGGAAGATATCTGGCTGAATGAGGGCTTTGCTTCTTATGGGGAGTACCTGTCCCTGACCCGGTTTTCTACCCCGCAGGCCGGGCGAGAGTGGCTCGACCAGGCCCACAACTCGGCTATGAGCCAGCCGGGCGGCAGCGTTTTTGTTTCCGATACCACTAACGTCAGCCGCATCTTCAGCTCCCGCCTCAGTTACAAGAAAGGTGCGGCAGTCATTCATATGCTGCGCTACCTGCTGAACGACGACGCCAAGTTTTTCCGGGCCCTGCGCACTTACCAGACCACCTACGCCGGCCGCACCGCCCGCACCCGCGACCTGCAGCGCATCTTCGAGGCCGAAGCCGGCCGCTCGCTGCAGTATTTCTTTGACCAGTGGTTTCGGGGTGAGGGCTACCCTATCTTTTCCATCCGCTGGAATCAGGTAGGCTCTACGGTATATCTGGCTACCACCGAAACCGTTTCCATGCCAACCGTGACGCCCTTCTTTGACGTGGAGATGGAGTACCTGCTCACCTTCACCGACAACACCAGCCGCATCGTGCGCCTGCGCCAGGACAAGCCCCAGATGTCGGTGAGCTTCACCGAGTCTCGCCCAATATTCACTATCCTGCCCAACCCCAATAAGTGGATTCTCAGCGGCGCGGGCATGAACATCCGCGACAATGGGTTGATAACCGCCAACCAGCGCGCTCAGTCGGTTGCTACCCTCACGGTATATCCCAACCCCTGCCGCAGCCAGCTTCGCTTCGCGGATTTTGCGGGCCCCCGCGCCCAGGCCGAGGTGTCGGATGCTACGGGCCGGGTAGTGCTGCGCCAGACCATTAGCGCCGCGGCGCCCTTGCTGCAGACTGGCCCTCTGGCTCCCGGCCTCTACCACCTGCGCCTGACCGATGCCAACGGCCTGATTTCACAAGCCCGCTTTGTCCGCGAGGCTGACTAGGAGGCCACGTGTTCAATAAAACAGCCCTTCTGCCACCGGCAGAAGGGCTGTTTTGCGTTGATGCTCGTGCCAGCAACCGGCAAGAGCTACCGCCGGGCGTATTTGCTGATAAGCTGCTGCACCTCGGGCGGCGCCTCAGGCATTTTGAATACGGCCTCCATCAGCTCATCAAAGGAATGAGCTGGGGTGAAGATGGCATCGGCGAAGGGGTTGCTCAGCAGGCGCAGAAAGCCCGGCTGCCCATTGATGCTCACCAGGTCAACGGTAATGTTGCCGTAGCGCTGGTTGCACCGCCCGGTGGCCGTGCAATCCTGGGGGCGGGGCTTCAGAAAGTGCTTCTGGGTCGTTTCGGTGTACTGCTCGTGGTGGAGGGTACGCTGGCTGGAGGCACCCAGATGGTAGCCCAGGGCCAGAATCCGGTCCCGGATAAAATCAAACAGGTGGCGGAAGTTGCCGGGTCCAATGCTGGGGTCGTAGAGAAACACGGCGCCCGGCCGCGCCTCATCCCGGGCCAGCTCTACCCGAAACTGGCTGTTGGGCAGCCCCGCTTTCTGGTAATGATACGCCTTGAAGTAGGGGCCCATCCAGTTCAGGTAAACCTGCTGGGCCACCCACTGCTGGCGGGTCTGCTCCTCGGCCGCGCTGCGCTGCAGCGGCTGCCAGTCGGCAGAAGCGGGAGCAGAGCCTGAAAAAAGCCGTTTGAACAGATTCAACAACGTAGTAGGTAAGGTGTAGGAGAGTAACATGCCCCCCTGCAAATGGTTTTGAGGGCCACGAATCCGCAGCTACCAAACAGGGCGCCACTTTACGCCAGGCCGCCCATATAAGGGGCTTAACCCAGCTAAAAACAACAGGGCGGCGCCTCCTGACCGGAAGCGCCGCCCTGCGGCAGCGGAAAACAGCTGCTACCTATTATTTATTTAACCCGCGTCCAGGTCTGCGACTTGCCAATCAGCGAAAAACCGATGTAGCCTTTTACTTCCATGCTATTGGCATTCAGCATTTTCATGTAGCAGGAGTAAGTTTTGCCGCTCTCCGGATCATAGATTTTGCCATCATCCCACTTGTTGTCGTCATCGTACTCGAAGTCCTGCAAAAACACCAGGCCCAGGCGCGGACGGGTGCGCAGTTTGGGGTCGGGGTTCATGGTATCCATTTTGGGTTTGCCGGTCTTGGGGTCGTTCGGTACCGTCAGGCTTACAATTTTGCCGCACAGCTTGTTGCCGCACTTGTAAATCTCGAAGGTGGCCTTTTTCTCGGCGTTGGTCCACACCCCCAGGGGAGAGAGAGACTGGGCGGAGGCGGCCCCTAGCAAACCCAAGAACATACCCAGGCAGAGGAACAGAATTTTTTTCATGGTGAGAGAAGTGGTGAGTGGAGTTTTTCCGGGAAAAAGATAGGAAAAAGTCGGGAAGAAGTGCTGCAGCCCCGTTTTTTCAACACTGGCCGAAGGGCAACTTTAGGGCCAGATTATGCCCGGTGCTGTTTGAGAAAAATATTTGTGTTTTAAAGCGGTTGATGGTCAAGTAGATGGCTAAAAAGCGGCCTCGGGGCTGTAAATAATAGTGTTTTTATTTTGAACCATCCGAGGGGCTTTTAACTTTACCTACCGTAGCGAGTGCTACAGCCCCCGCCAAGCAGCCCTAAGGTGCTGGGTAGCGCGGCCCGGGTTATGTCGGATCTAAAGAAAGGAGGTACAAAATGTCTAGTAGTCCCAACCAAATCCTGCCAAGCCTGTCGAATGTAGTCCGCTTCACCGCCGGACGCGCTTAACAACAGCTTTCGCGCGGAACCCACTCCCATTTGAGTAGTTCCCGCATTCTGGCAAGGTCTTACTGGTTAAGTGGATGATGGGGCTGTTACCCCAGACTCATCGCTTGGTAAGATTTGAAGGATTAGATGCCCGGTTCGCCCAGCAGCCTCAGTAAGAGGATCTGCATAGGCGACCGGGCATCGTTCGTTTAGGTCAATAGGAACAAAGAGGGGAGTTTACATGCGTATAGATAACGCATTAGAGTAGCCTCACCAGAACTCCCAAAATCAGCACGCTGACCCGGAAACAGCCGCCTCTACTTAACGGGGGCCACCCCATTGACCGTCTGTACAATTTTCTGGATAGTGCCGTCGGGATTATAGTTCAGATAGTCTACGCAGATGGAGCGGCGGTAGCTGCCACCCGTGGGCAAGGTTCCGTTGTGGTAGAAAAAGTAGCTTTTGCCTTTGTAATCGATGATGCCGGGGTGCGTAGTAAAGCTGTTCGGTACGTTTTCCTGGAGAATGCCCCGGTACGTCCAGGGGCCAGTAGCACTAGGGGCCGTGCAGTATTCAATCATTTCGGGCTTGGTGCCTTCACTGGCATATACCAGGTAGTACAGGTTTTTGCGCTTGTACACCCACGGGCCTTCAATGTAGTTTTTGGGCGTAAGCACCGTGATAGGGCCCGCTAGCTCGGTCATGTTATCCTTGAGCTTCGCCCATCGGCAGCTGCCGTTGCCCCAGTACAGGTAGGCCTGCTGGTCGTCATATATAAACACGGTGGGGTCGATGTCGTCCCAGGCGTGGGGCTTGTCCTTGGTCATCTCATTGACGATGAGTGCCTTGCCGATGGCATCCCTGAAAGGTCCCGTTGGCCTATCCGACACGGCTACGCCGATGGCCGCACCACCCTGGCTGTTATCGTCTTTCTTGTGAAAGGTAGAGACAAACCAGTAGAACTTGCCATTCCGATACACGCACTGTGCCGCGTAGGCATCGCCGGTAGCCCAGGCAAAAGTGCGGGGCGAGAGGCGGGTGCCGTAATCTTTCCAGTGCACCATATCAGTAGTGGAGTAGATCCGCCAGTCGGGCATTTTATAGTTGGTTTCCTGCACCGAAGCCGTATCGTGGCTGGTGTACAGAAATAGGGTGTCGCGGTACACCAGCGGGGCCGGGTCAGCCGTAAACACACCCTTAATGATTGGATTCTGTGCCTGCACAGGCAGGTAAGCCCCGAAGGTCAGCAGCAGGGCTCCAAGCCAGGTATTCTTCATCGAACCAAAGTAATAGGGTAGGAAAACAGACAGAGTAGCCTAGAATAACCCTTGGGCAAACTGGTATAAATCGTGGCGCCACACGGGCCAGGTGTGGCCGCCAGGGTACTCGCTGTACACATACTTAATACCCAACTCATCCAGCTTGGCCCGCATTACCTTGTTGTTGGCGTAGGCAATATCGGCCGGTCCGCCCATGGAGAGCCACAGCTGTTTCAGGTTGGTGTTGATGGTGCTGGTATTGGCCTTCATAAACGCATACTGCGGGTCTGACAGGGCCGGATTGTTGGCGAAAAAGCCCGAGCTGAACACGCCGAGGTGGGCGAACATATCAGTGTTCTTCATGCCGGCGTAGAGGGTTTGCAGGCCCCCCATCGACAAGCCCGCCAGGGCCCGGCTCTGGGCTCCGGGAGCTACCCGGTAGTTGCTTTCCACCACCGGCAGCACAGTTTTCTTCAGCTCGTCTTCAAACCTTTTCAGGGTACCCTCGCCGAAGCCCGCCGGGCCACCTGGGCCGCCCATATTTCCATCCAGCATCACTACCAGCATGGGCTTCGTTTTCTGGGCGGCAATCAGATTGTCGAGAATTATATCGGCTTTGCCCTGCCGGGCCCAGCCAGTTTCGTCTTCGCCGCCACCGTGCAGCAGATACAGTACCGGGTACTTCGTGGCGGTGTTGGTATCGTAGCCAGCCGGCGTGTACACGTACATCTGCCGCCACGAGTTGGTAACCGTTGAGTAGAAGCGCCTGAGTCGCACCTCGCCATGCGGCATGTCTTTCTGGGCGTAAAAGCTGGTGCCGCGGCCGGGAACCTCAATACCACTGGCCATGCGTCCCATTCCGTAGAAGGTTTCGCTGGCGGGGTCGGCTACGGCCAGACCATCGAGTACCAGCGAGTAGTAGTGCAGGCCCCGGCTCAGCGTGTCGGTGGTCACGGTCCAGGTGCCGGCGCTGTCTTTCACCATGTCGTATTTGCGGCCTAGGTCCAGTTGGGCGCGCTGCACGCCGGGGGCTTTCAGGCGAAACACAGCGCGATTGTCGGGCAGAATCTGGGGGTACTTGGCGTTGCGCACGTTGGTAGCGGCCGGGGTGCCAAGCACGGTGAAGGTGGGCAGTGCCGCCACATCAACGGGCTTGAACAGCTGCTGCGAAAACATGTACAGCCCATTCTTCCAGACCTTGAAATCGTGCCCGCCAGCCTCCAGGTAGTACACGTGCGGCACGCGGTGCTCGTAGAGGTAGTCGTGGGTGCGTTGGCTGACGGGCAGCAGGCCGTCCTGGTCGCCGCAGGAAATCCAGAGGAGCTTGAGCTGCTTTGTGGCTTTGGTGGGGTCGGGTAGGAGCTGCTCGGGCAGTTTGGTATTCGGGGCCGAGGAAAAGCCGCCTACCCAGGCAAACTTATCCAGGTTGCCCAGCCCGAAGTTCAACGACTGCCCGCCGCCCATCGACAACCCGGCAATAGCCCGGTTTTCGCGGTTGGTGAGAACCGGGTACCTCTTTTCTATGAAAGGAATCAGGTCCGTCAGCAGGTCTTTTTCAAAGTTGGCGAAAGCAGCCACCTTCTCCGGGCCGTAGATATTCCCGACGGGCCGGTCATCTTTCATGGCCCGGCCGTTGGGCATTACCACCAGCATGGGCTTGAGCTTGCCGGCCGCGTATAGGTTGTCGAGAATCACCTGCGGGTGCCCCCCTTTAAGCCATTCCTTTTCGTCGCCCCCAATGCCGTGAAGCAGGTAGAGCACCGGATACTTTTTCTTCTTGGAATAGCCCGGCGGCGTGTACACCAGCGCCTTACGCACCGTGCCCACTGTTTTGGAGGGGTAGCTGATGCTGTCTATACTACCGGTAGCTATACCCATTCTTGGCTGATCGAAGCCTTTGGGGGCTTCAGTTGGCGCCTTTTGGGCAACTGCACTACTTGCACCCAGTAACACAACGCTCACAATCAGGGGTAGTATGTTTCTCATAGCTTGGCGAAAGAGGCTCGTAACGAATGGAAAAGTAACCGGTTTTCCATCAACGCGGTCAGAGTTAAGCGGCGGATTTTTCCTGCTGGGCTGTTCCCTGCAAAACGATGGAAGCAGGCTAAAGACACCGTACTAGGGGGTAGGGTTTGGCATATCAGACCACGCAGCACACGCACGGACGGATGGTAGCCACCGGAGCTTTTTCATGCTGGCTATTACAGTGCCGGTGCTATTGCCAGCTAAGTATAGGCAATGTAGTATATAAGAAAGCCCGATTTCTGCTCTGGAAATCGGGCTTTCTTTTGAGTGAGGCAGGAGGAGTGAGGTGGTCCAGTTAGAGCGTAGAGAATAGGGCGGTATTTTTAAGTTGTTGGAGGTAAAAGGTTTGCGGGGTCTGATACGCGAGTGCTGAATGCCGGCGCTCGTGGTTGTAGTAGTCGAAATAAGTGGCCACGCTGTGCTGCGCGTCGGCTAAGTCGCGGAACACGGGCCACTCGCGCGGCCCCAGCTCCTCAGTTTTGAGCCGCGACCACAGGCTCTCGGCCTGCGCGTTGTCCAGGCATTCGGCGCGGCGGCTCTGCGAGCGCTGACAGCCGTACTGGTCGAGCAGGGCGCGGTAGGTGTTGGCGCAGTACTGCCCGCCGCGGTCCGAGTGCACCACCAGGCCGGGGGCGGGCCGACGGGCCAGCAGGGCTTGGCGTAAGGCACTGGTGACCAGCTCTTCGGGCATCGTATCGAGCACCCGCCACCCGACCACCTGCCGGGTACAGGCGTCCTGAAAGGCGCACAGGTAGGCCCATTGCCCCGAGGCCAGCGGCAGGTAGGTGATATCGCTGACCCAGACCCGGTTAGGCGTGGTTGGCTTGGGCTGGTCGAGCAGCCGGTTGGGCGCGCAGCGCAGCCCGTGGGTCGAATCGGTGGTGCGCGGGGTGTAGGCGCGGGGCTGCAAGGCCCGCAGCCCATGCCGCCGCATGGCCGAGCGCAGGCGCTGGCGGCCCACGCAGTGGCCCTGGGCTTGCAGCTCGACCCGTAAGCGGCGGGTGCCGTAGCAACGTTTGTGCTGGCCGAAGGCTTCTTTCAGCGCCTCTTCCCAGTTCGCTGCCGTCGGCTGAGCCGGGGTGGGCTGCTGCTGCTTGCGCCAGGCATAGTAGCGGCTGGCGGACACCTGCAGCATCCGGCAGAGCAACTCAACCGCGTAGCTAGTACGCTCCTGGTCAATAAATTGCCAGCAGCTCATCGGGCAGGTGGGGTGGAGAAGATGGCGATGGCTTTTTTTAAAATTTCCAGCTCCTGCTCCAGCCGCCGGTTGGCGGCCCGCAGCTGGCGCACCTCGGCGGCCTCGGCCGGGTCGGCGGGCAGCGGCGGTTGGGCGGCTTTTTGCCACTCACAAATCAGCTTCGGGCGAATGTTGAGGGCGCGGGCCGCCGCCTGCGCCGAGCGGCTCTCACGGGCCACGCGCAGGGCTTCGGCTTTGAAGGCCTCGTCGTATTTGCGGCGCTTATCAGTCTTGTCCATGGGTCGGAAATTACCACCCAATTCTCTCTCCTCTAACTAGACCACCTCAGAGTTGCTCAGGCGATTGGACGCTGGGCGTAGCGAATGAGGCCGTAGAAACAGAGCAGGAGCATAGCCGCAGCTGAGTAGGAAGGGCTGCAACAAGCAGGCAGGAGCATATCCGCAGCCGGCCGAAAGTAAGTCGGCGCCAACTCGTCAGCTAAGCCTTGGCTTATGCCGCGAAATGCTGACTGTTACCTTATTACCTCGCCAATGCATTACTTGTTATAGCACCCGGCGTACCTGCATAAAGCGACGCTCGTAGTCGGTGCCTTCCACCTGGCTGATTTTCACCCCCGATTCGCGACGGGCCGAGGAAGAATGCACAAAGCGCAGGGGCTGCTCGCCGGGGCGGCTGATGACAATGCCGGCGTGGCCGGGGGTAGTGGAGGTGGCGGCTGTTCCCGTAAATACTACAATGTCGCCGGGGCGGGCCTGGGTGCGTTCCACTGCCCGACCAGTGCTAATCAGCAGGGCCGTGGAGTGGGGCACCGGAATGCGGTAGCGGGCAAATACGTAGTTCACAAAGCCCGAGCAGTCGAAGCCGGTTTCGGGGGTGCTGCCGGCGTAGCAGTAATTGGTGCCCAACTGGCGCAGGGCAAACGCCACCACGCTGTCGGCGCGGGGTAGGGGCTTCGTGCTGATTACGTAGGCCGTAGCATGTACCGGCACCGTGCGGGGCTGCGGCCGGGCCGTGGGTTGCGCCTCAGGCCCCGAGTACATGGCCCACCCAACCACCAGGCTAACCAGCAGCAGAAATCCAAGCCAGACGTAACGCATAAGTGGGGGTAGGAAAAGAGCAGTGAGAAACCGGACTGCTTTCGTAACGGGTCCGGCCGGGAGCGGGTTCCGTATGGTTGGGCTGCCCGGGAAGTAATCGGGTGGCTTTTGGGCGTTACCTTGCAGCTTCGGGCAGTTTTCGCCGTTCTTTGACGACCAAATCAGCTCATTCACCTCCTCACCCTCTTTCCTGATGCTCCTGATTCGTACCCGCCATCTGGCGGTAGCGGCCCTGGGACTGTTGCTGAGCCAGGCCGGCTCGGCCGCGGCCGCCGCACCCACTCTGCGCTATACCCTCTCGATGCCCGCGCCGCAAACGCACTACTTCGAGGTAGAAATGAAGCTCGATGGCTTCAATAAAGCGTACACCGACGTGAAAATGCCGGTGTGGGCCCCTGGGTCTTACCTCGTGCGCGAGTTTGCCAAGAACGTGGAAGGCTTTCAGGCCACGGCCGGCAGCGAGCAGCTGCGGGTAGAGAAAGTAACCAAGAATACCTGGCGCGTCTATCATCCCAAGGCCAAGAGCTTTGCGGTGCGCTACCGGGTCTATGCCTTCGAGCTGAGCGTGCGCACCAGCTTTATTGACGCGGCCCACGGCTACGTAAACGGTACCAGCGTGTTTATGTACCCGGCCGAGGGCAAGCAGCTGCCCAGCACTCTGGAAGTGCAGCCCGCGCAGGGGTGGAGCCAGGTAAGCACCAGCCTGAAGCCGGCTGGCGGCACATTCACGTTCCGTTCCTCCAGCTACGATGAGCTGGCCGACTCACCCATCGAAATCGGTAACCAGAAGCTCTACACCTTCACGGCTAACGGCACGCCCCACACGGTAGCCATGTTCGGCGACCCGAAAGTGGACGAGCAACGCCTGACCCGCGACATGCAGCGTGTGTGCGAAGAGGCCCAGAAAGTGGTAGGCCAAAACCCCCTGGACCGCTACGTGTTCATCGTGCACAACATCGACCGGGGCACCGGCGGCCTGGAGCACCTCTTTTCTACTACCCTCTCCGTCTCGCGCAATGCCTACTCCTCGGAGGCCGGCTGGAAAGGGTTTCTGGGACTGGTGGCCCATGAGTACTTCCACCTCTGGAACGTGAAGCGCATCCGGCCCGTAGCCCTGGGCCCCTTCGACTACGACCAGGAAAACTATACCCGCATGCTGTGGGTAAGTGAAGGCGGCACCGAGTACTTCTCGAACCTGATTGTGCAGCGGGCCGGCTTTGTGTCGCCGGATGAGTACCTGGGCGACCTGAGCAACGGCATCAACCGCGTAGAAAACACGCCCGGCAACCGGCAGCAGTCGGCCGCTGAGTCGAGCTTCGATGCCTGGATCAAGTACTACCGCCCGAACGAAAATTCCGCGAATACCGGCATCAGCTACTATGATAAAGGCGAGGTAATCGGGGCTGTGCTGGATTTGATGATCATCAACGAAACCAAAGGCCAGAAAAGCCTCGATGACGTGATGCGCTACCTCTACGACCGGTACTACAAGCAGCTGGGCCGGGGCTTTACCGACGAGGAGTACCAGGATGCCGTGGCCAAAGTAGCCGGCCGCCGCTTCGATGACTTTTTCCGCCGCCACGTGTACGGGGTAGAGACCCTGCCCTACGAGCAGGCCCTGGGCTATGCCGGCCTGAAGCTGACGGTAACGCCCGCCGCGGCCACGGAGGCCAGCCTGGGTGCCAGCATCAGCGCTGCCGGTGGCCGCCAAACGGTGAGCAGCGTACTGCGCGAGGGCAGCGCCTGGCAGGGCGGCCTGAGCGTGGGCGACGAAATTCTGGCCGTAGATGGCGCCCGCGTAACCGACGATGTAAACCGGTTGCTGGCCGGCCGAACTGCCGGTTCCACGGTGCGGCTGCTGGTAAACCGCGACGGGCAGATCAAGGAGTTGAGCTTCCCGCTGCTGGCCAACTCCCTGCGCCGCTACCGCATTGAGCGGCAGGCCAGCCCCACTGCCGAACAGCAGACCGTACTGGCCAAGTGGCTGCCGGTGCGCAAGTAACCAGGCTACCCCGTTCAATTATTCAAACCCCGGTCCTGCCCAGCAGGCCGGGGTTTTGCTTGCCAGCCGGGGTAGGGGCCACTGGGTTAGGTTCTGGATGAAGGTAGGACTTCGTGAATAGCCATAGAAGAACACTACAGGTTATATTTCCCCGCTAATTGTCTTAACTGGCAGCGCGCAAAAAGAGGCGCTCAAGCAGCCTGAATCGCTCAGCACAGCGCCGTACTACAATGCGTTCTATCTTTTCCTATCTGGTTTTACTCTTGATTAGTGCGGCCTCCAGTGGCTGGCTGAGCATGTTGGACCCGACATTATCCATCAGGTCCTGGTCTGAAACAATAGGGCAGCCGGTTTCTTTCTGGTTAGGCAGCTTGCTCGCGGGGCCTGCCTTTGAGCTGCTTTACGTTGGCTGGGCGCACCTTCTGGCAACTGGCATTTATTGGGTTGTTGCCAAAACGAAGGGTAGGGCTTTGGCCAGCCTCTGGCAGCACGTACTGCTGGGGGCAGTCATCGGTGGGGTTGCTTGTCTCTACGCCAGCATCTTCCAAGATCAGTGGCTTCTACATAGCCCGTGGCATAATGGTAAGCTGCTATTTATATACACTTGCGCCGGCGGTGTGTACGGGTGGTGCTACCATCGCTTAGTCCCGGCGCGTACCCCTGAGTAGGTATTGTGTAGCAGGAGAAACCTGCCGCTTCCTACCGGAGCCAAGGTGTACGTCGGAGTCTGACAACGTAGTTGAATCAAATGAGGCCTCCAGTTCACTTCTTTCTAAAGAAAAAAAGCCCCACTGATATCTTCAGTAGGGCTTTCTTGATTACGCTGCGGACTGGGCAGGGCTAGCGGATGCGCTTGAGGGCTACCTCGCGGACCGGCGTAATTACCAGCGGCACCTTCTCGACTTTCACCGAGCTAGTATCCAGACCAAAGTACTTGTCTTCCGAAGCAATGAACTGCTTGATGTAGAAATAGGCCTGCATCACCAGCTTCTCGACCATGGGGAATTCGTTTTCCACCGACAAGAACTTCTCCAGCACCACGAAGCGGAAGTCGCCGGTGACGTGCTGCTTGCTCAGCGACTCGTAGCGCGAGGTTATGTCCACCTCTTTGTTGCGCACCAGGTCCTCTACCACTTTGCGGAAGTAGAGGTTAATGCGCTGCTCCACCCGGAAGCCCAGGCGGAAGGTAATGCGGAACACGTCGTCGTGGGCCAGCTCGGTTACCTTGTACTCCATGGTGTAGGGCTCGTCGGTGGTATCTACGTGCACAAACCAGTAGATATCGGCCCGCTTCGGGCGCTTCTGGAAGATAGAGTAGATAATCTTCGACTCAATTTCCGACTGCCGCTCCGCCGACGACATGAAGACCAGGTGGGTGGCGTACTTGGATACCGTTTCGTCGTTGGAGAGCTGCTTGAGGGCTTCTACGTAGGGCTCAATCTTCACAAACTCGGTGAGGCGGCGCTTGATAAAGTAAGCTCGCAGCCACACGTACATCACCGAAATCAGGGCCAGGCTGATAGCCACCGAAACCCAGCCCCCGTGCGGGAACTTGATGAGGTTAGCCACCAGGAAGGAGCCCTCAATCAGGCCGTACACCAGCACAAACAGCGCCACCACCGGCTTGGGCACCCGTTTCACGAACAACAGCCACATGGACAGCAGAATCGTGGTCATGAGCATGGTGACGGTAATGGCCAGCCCGTAGGCCGCCTCCATGTTCTCGGAGCGGCGGAAGTAGAGCACCACCGCAATGCAGCCCAGCAGCAGCAGGCGGTTCATGCTGGGAACGTACAGCTGGCCCTTTACATCGGTAGGGTAGTTGAGACGCACTTTCGGCCACATGTTCAGCCGGATAGCCTCGGCCACCAGCGTAAACGAGCCCGTAATCAGGGCCTGGGAGGCAATGATGGCCGCAATAGTAGCAATGCCAATGCCGATGAGCAGAAACCAGTCGGGCATAAGGGCATAGAAGGGGTTGCGGCCGTTAAGCTGCTCGCCCTGGTGCGCCACCAGCCAGCCGCCCTGCCCAAAGTAGTTGAGCACCAGGCATAGCTTCACGAAAACCCAGCTGATGCGGATGTTGCCCTTGCCGCAGTGGCCCAGGTCGGAGTACAAGGCCTCGGCCCCGGTAGTACACAGAAACACCGAGCCCAGCAGCCAGAACCCGCCGGGCCGGTTGGCCAGCATGTTGTAAGCGTAGTAAGGGTTGATGGCCTTCAGAATCTCGGGGTGCTGCAGAATGCCGTGCACGCCCAGGGCCGCCAGCATCGAGAACCACAAAAACATAATGGGTCCAAAGGCCTTGCCCACAATCTGGGTGCCGAAGCTCTGAAGCAGAAACAGGGCAATCAGGATGGCAATAACGATGGGTACCGTTTGAATATGCGGGTACACCGTCTCCAGCCCCTCAATGGCCGAGGAAACCGATACCGGTGGGGTAATCACGCCGTCGGCCAGCAAGGCAGCCCCGCCCACGATGGCAATGCCCGAAAGCCAGGCCCCGCGCCGCCGCACCAGGGTATAGAGCGAGAAAATGCCGCCTTCGCCGTTGTTATCGGCGTTCAGGGTTAGCAGCACGTACTTAATGGTGGTTTGCAGCGTGAGGGTCCAGAGCACGCAGGAAATGCCCCCGTACACTAGGTCCGGATCGATGCGCCCCGGAACAATGGCCTTCATCACGTACAAGGGCGAGGTGCCGATGTCGCCGTAGATGATGCCCAGGGCAATAAGCAGCCCGGCCGTTGAAATGGCGGTGTGCTGATGTTTGGCGTCCATGAGAGAAATGAAAGGGTGAGGGAAGCCGTTTTTTGACGAGCGGGGCCAAAGGTAGGAGTTGAGCGCTAATGCCGGCTACAAACTCAGCCGCGCTTACGCAGCCACCCCACGAAAAGTGACAGTTTACCTGAAAATCAGGCCGGCAGCGGCGGGTCCGGCGCGGGCAAATCAGTGGCTTCATCGGATCTGGCCAGCCAATAGGCGGCCTCCGTGGCGGCCTCGTGGTGGCGCTGCCGAATCCGGTAGTTGGCTTCCTGGGCCAGCTGTTGCCAGCTGCGGGCCGGGCCGGAAAACGCAAAATGGCGGGGCTCCTGGCCCGGGCGATGCAGGCGCCAGCGGTTAGTGCCCCGCACGCCCCACACCAGCAGTAAGGCCCCCACGCTCAGGCCCAGTGCGGCTGGCATGGTGCGCAGCCAGAACTGCAAGTAGCCCAGCATAAACCCGCACAGCACAAAGCCTCCCAGCAGCACCCCCAGCAGCCACCGCACCGGCTGCACATCTACTCCTGCCAGCTCGCGCCAGCCAAACAGCTCGCCATTAATTTCCAGCGCGTCGTTGGTAAGGGCCACCCGGCCATCCTCGCTGCGTAGGGTTCGGAATTGTGTGGGGTGTAGGGGCGGCTGAGCCTGAAACCTGGGCTCCGGCAAGGCAGGCAAGGAGCCAGCCGGCAATAGCGGGCGCGCACCGTGTAGCGGGGTATCCGGGTCAGGAGGAAGGGGAACAGATGCATCAGACATGGCCGAAAAAGCCCCGCCGGCCCCGGTAGCCCGTCCCCGGTGAAGGGGCGCAGCAACAAGCATGGGCAACAGCGGGGCCGTACTGGGAGGTTAAAAAGAAAGCCGGGGGTAGGCAGCCCAAAGCCCGGCAGAAGCACTATCGAGCCCGGGCAGGCCAGTGGCCTTAATTATTTACTTTCAGCAGCTCAACATCGAAAATCAGGGCCGAGTCGGGGCCGATGTCGCGGCCGGCGCCACGCTTGCCGTAGGCCAGGTCCGAGGGGATGTAGAGGCGCCACTTCGAGCCTTCGGGCATCAGCTGCAGGGCTTCTGTCCAGCCGGCAATTACCTGGTTTACCCCGAAGGTAGCAGGCTGGCCGCGCTGGTAAGAGCTGTCGAACACGTTACCGTTGATGAGGGTGCCGTGGTAGTGCGTGGTCACCGACGAGCCAGGGCCGGGCTTGCGGCCATTACCCTCCTTCAGCACCTCGTACTGGAGGCCGCTGGGTAGGGTAGTAATGCCAGGCTTGCCGGCGTTTTCTTTCAGGAAGGATTCGCCTTCGGCTTTGTTGTTGCTCATGGCACTGGGGTCTTGGTTGGCTTCTTCGTGGGCCTCCATCTGCTGCTGCAGCTGCTGCATGGCGCTCTGCATCTGCTCAGGAGTCAGGCGGCTGGGCTCCCCGCCCAGGGCTTCCTTCATGCTCTGGGCAAATACGTCAATGTCCAGGTCGAGGCCCTGCTGGGCAAAGTTGCGGGCCATGTCGCGCCCGATGATGTAGCTGATTTGCTCTTTCAAGCCGGTCAGGTTCATAAATCACAGATTTCCGCTGACAGAGCTGATAACGCTGATTTCCTTCGTAGAAATCCTTTCAGCCCGTCAGCGCGTGAGAGGTAAGGCGGCCCACCGTGGGCCGCCGCTAGCGTGAAGTACCGAAAACCGCCGCGAATGGATGTTGTTTTTTTCGGACCAGAGAGGTAATGCCCTGATTTTGAACCTCGGTTTGTGCAGCCCCCAAACGCAACAAACCCCGCCAGCGGCGGGGTTTGCGCAAAATTCGGCTATCTGACTACGCTAGCAGAAGTGCAGCTCTTCTTCGTCGCGAAGATCAAAAAACAGATTCAGGTCGCGAACCTGGGAGGCCAGGTAACCCAAAGACCCCAGGCCCCCCAGAAACAGCAGGGAGGAAACGGCAGCGGCGCTCTTTTTCATGGCAAGGCAGATAGAAGGTTGCAGATCAAGTTGTTGGATGCAAAGATAATACGGCTGCGTAACAAAATTGTTATGCAAGCATCATTTATTTGTTGCCTTAGCCTTACGCACAGGCAGTCAGCGCCCTGCCCGTAAGGGTTCGGCCTGCAGCATGAGCAGTTAAGTTAAGCATGATGCTGAAGGCGGAAAAAAGGTTAGGGTCACCGGCTGCCACGGTGCGGGCACAGCCGGAGCTGCTTGGCAGCCTAGCGTTGCTGAGTCGCCCTGATTTTGGCGGCTACATCCACCATCGGAGCCACCCAGATGTCCTGTTCGTGGGCTTTAAGATAGCGCAGCAGCTGCCGGTGAGCCTTTAGGTCCACGTTCAGGGAGTGGCCGCCGCCCACGCCGTGAAACAGGAATACCAGCACCGTACCCGACTGCTGGGCCTTTTTCACCAGGTCAATCAGCTGGGCGCCGGTTTGCCCGTTTATCATGTAGCTGTTGATGTTGGTCAGGTCCACCTGGGCGGCGGTCTGCAGGCCCCCGGTTACGCCCCGGGCCGCCACAAAATCGTTCCTGAGCTGCTCGTAGAAGTACACTCCCCCGATCTGCCGGTCGCCGCAGGGGTAGGCGAAGGTGCGGGCCGTTTTGCCATCAATGGCGTTGAGCAGGGTATTGTTGGCGCGCACCTCACTCACGGCCCGCGTCACGGTGTACTTGCTCAGGTCGTTGTCAGGCGTCACGAAGCCGCGGCCAGGCAGGCTACCGTCGCAGGGGTGCATGAGGGCGTGGTTGCCGAGCTCGTGGCCGCGCTGGGCGGCCCGGCGCCACTCCGGCAGCCGGCGGGCCACCACCGGCGAGGACCCAATCAGGTAAAACGTACCCCGCAGTTTCACTGAATCCAGTGCGGGCACCACGTTGTCCAGGTCCACATCAATAGCGTCGTCGTAGGTCAGCACCACGGCGCACGATTTGTTGTTCCAGGGGCCAGTGGTTTGGGCCTGGCTGGCCGGCTTGGCGCTGAGCAGCAGGGTAGCAGTGAGGGAAAAAAGAACGAGTCGGTTCATGCAGGAAAAGCGGAGAAAGAAGCCGCGGCCGGGAAGGTAGCAGTACCCCGGCCCTTAGGCAAAAGGCGGGTACAAATATGTTCAGCACCGACTTCCGGCGGACCACAAGCGCCAAAAAATGCTGTGGCCAGGCCGTTGTGGCAGCTTTGCCTAGCCTAGGTAGGCCATGTCTTCCGCGCTCAGCTGAATGGCAGCGGCCGCCAGATTTTCGTGCAGGTGGGCCAGCGACGATGTGCCCGGGATGGGCAGCAGCCACGGGGAGCGGTGCAGCAGCCAGGAGATATTGATTTGAGCCGGAGTGGCCTCGTGCTGGCGGGCTACCTCGGTAATCTTATCTAGGGACTTGGGCAGCGCATGCAGCAGGGAGAAAAACGGAATCAGCGGAATCTGGTGCTGCTCGCAGAGGTCCAGTACCTCCTCGCCGCCGGGGTTATGGCCGTGGGGCAGCTGCACGGTGGTGCGCTGGGCGTAGCTGTACATGTTTTCTACGGTGGCAATGGGGCCCAGCCGCAGGCCGGCTTCCAGCTCCGCGCGGGTTACGTTGCTCAGGCCTACGTGCTGAATCTTGCCCTCGCGCTGCAGCTCGAACATGGCGCCCAATTGCTCGTCAAGAGGCACGGGGCCGTGGCCCATTAGGCGCAGGTGCACCAGCTGAATCTGCTCCTGCCCCAGGGTTCGCAGGTTGTTCTCAATACTCTGACGGAGGTTTTCGGGGGTATTGAAGGGCACCCAGCTTTTGTCCGGCCGGCGGGTGGCGCCTACCTTGGTGCAAATCACCAGGCCGGGGGCGTAGGGGTACAGGGCCTCGCGGATCAGGCGGTTGGTTACGTCCTCGCCGTAGTAGTCGGCCGTATCAATGAAATTCACGCCCGACTCCACGGCCGTGCGCAGAATCTGCAGGGCTTCGGGGCGGTTAGCGGGCTCGCCCCATATTTCGGGGCCCGTCAGGCGCATGGTGCCGTAGCCGAGGCGCGACACGGTAAGGGGCTGGGCAGAGCCGGGGGCAATGGTGATGGTCGAGGACATAAGGAAGTAGCTAGCGGGCAGATGCCCTGTAGTACAGGCTCCATCAGTTTTTGTTCTCTGAGTATCTGCCAAAAAAAAGCGGCCGCGAGGTGAAAGCCATGCTTCCACTTCGCGGCCGCCGCAGGAAGTAGTGACCCGCTTCCTGCCTAGTGCCCACAGCGCCGGGCAGCCGGCAACCGGGCGTTTACTCGTCGGTAGCCGAGGGCCGGCCGCCCAGCATGATGGCCAGCAACTTCATACCGATCTGCATTTCGTCCTTGGCGTAATCGAGCACCGGGGAGGTAGTTTTGACCTGCAGATCCTCGGGGGTTACGGGTTTGGCCTGCACGCTGGCTACTTCGTACACCAGCTGCTGCTTGCGGGCCTGATCGAAGTACACGGTGAGCTTGGAAATGCCGTTTTTCTGCTTCACGTACACTGGGTGCGCAAAATTGAGTACCTGCGGCAGCTGGGGAGCCGTCCAGACGTCGAGGGCCACGGGCTTCTGCTCGTTGGCGTTTGCTGCGGCCGCGCCGGGCTTCAGGGTATAGGTGGTTTTCTGGCTGGGGTAACCGGCCACCAGCACGGTTTCGGTGGTGGGCTGGATGGTGTAATCGGTGTCCACTACCACAATGCTCTGCCAGGTTTTCTTCACGGAGGCCGCGTCATAGGTATAGGCTACCTGCTCCGCCGCCGTGTGGCTTTTCAGCAGCACCAGACCCGCGTTTTTAGCTCCGTTAAAATAGTTTTCCAGGTGGTAGGTGAGGCCGTCGGTGTTCACACGTACTTCCTGCCCTCGGCAGTAAATCGTGCCTTTGCGCGGCAGCATCAGGGCACCCATGGTCATGGCCGGGCTCATGGCTTGTGCCTCGGCCTGGAACTGGCGCTGCTCGGCGGGCGTCAGGCTGGCGGCCAGCTGTTGTACCTGAGCCTGCACGTTGCCTTTCGAGGGGTCAATCCGGCTCAGCATTTTGTCGTAGGGGTTGCCCGGCAACGATACCTTGGTTACGATAACCCCCTGGCTAAATGGCTCCGGACCGGCCAGTGGGATAGTAGAATAGCCAGCCGCAGCCAGCATGGCCGCCAGCGGCAGCACCGAGAACATCACGGAACGACGAATGCGCATGCGTGTAAGGAGTAGGAAAGGAGGAGGTAAGGGCAAGGTTGCTACCCGACTGGTTTAGACAAAAAGCCGGATAACGGGCGGTAATCTATATAGATAATCTGGAATGCTAGGGGCGGCTTAGTCCTTGTAATACTCCTTGATGGGGTAGGAGCGGGTAGTACTGGTCCAGCGGCCATTGGTTTTCCGGCGCGTCTTAACGGTGACTTTCTCCCCGCCGCGGGCATCCTCTTCCAGGGTCAATACCTCGCTCAGGCCCTGGCCGGGCACTACCTCGTATTCCGTGGTCAGGTGCCAGCAGCAGCCATCTTTTTGAAAAGTAATGAGGCGTTTGCGAGCCTTATCCACTTGAAACATGCCCAGATTGTCGGAGGCCAGGGCCGTCAGCTCGGCGCTACGGATGAAGCGGCGGGAGCGGCTGGCGTACACGTACACATCGTAGGAGGGGCCGTCGTAGCTGCTGCGGTTGCCGTTGCGGATAGCCAGGTCCTCGCTGCCATCAAAGTTGAAGTCGCCGAAAATGAGAGGGCTCTGCTCGCCGTACAGCTCCACTGTATTCACGGTAGGCTGCCGGCCGGGGGCGTCGAGGTAGAAGGAAAGGTCCTCGGAAGTGAAGGACTGGACGAGCTGCCGGGTTTGCTTGTTAAGTAGCCGGATGGTACCCGCACCCGCGCAGTGGTCGTCGGCGCAATCGGCCACGGTAATGGTAGCAGCGTAGCGCGCCGAGCCCTGGGTAACGGTAAAGCTACGCGGACCTGGGCCGATAGAGGCGGTTCCGAGCCCGAAAACAAGCAAAAGAGCACGAACCATGCGTAAACAGATAGCTTAGTTGGCGGCGTTTCGGGAGGTAAAATGCTGCTGGGCGATACGCAGAAATTCCTCTTTCGATAGGTAGCGGTCCAAGAAGTCCTGCAGGCTGCCCACAACGGTTAGTTCCTCGAAGAAAACTTCATGATCGGTACCATATACGGTCGGGTTATGGGGTCTGGGGTCGCTCAGACACACAAAATAATGGTCGGGGAAGCCATAAGAATAGCAGATGCAACTGAACTCCAACGGGTCGGTTCCGGCTACAATGGGGCGGAGGTCGTTGGGAGTTACCAGGCCCTCCAACTCGCCAAAATCGGGAGTGTTTGGGGTGAAGGGCGTAAAGCGGAAGTTGCGGAAGAAGTCTTGCCCGTAGGGAAGCTCGTGGTTGGAGAAAAAGTGCTGCAGCAAGGCCTCGTAGAAAGCTGTAGCATTGGTGGAGTATAGTGCCGAGTGCCGCTGGTAGAACTCATCGAGGCCTGAGGGCTGTTCGGCGTAGCTTCGGGGGTAGAGCGGATGAGAAAAGGTAGTGGCCTGCAGAAACTCTGCCAGCGTAGCAGTGGGCCCGGCCGTAGTGGTCCCGCCCAGACGATGAAGTTGCTGGCGGATTTCAGGTGTCATACGCGCGGCTTATGGCTTGCAGAGCTGCTGAGAAAAGCGCTGGACAATAAATTGCCCAGGCGCTTATTTTTTCAGTACTAGCTCAGCCTTCTTGACCACTAGTGTAGGGTTGGGGGCCGCTACCAAACGCGCTTTGAACATATAGGTACCCATTTTAGGTGCCGTGAGAGTCGCGTTTTTGCCTGTAAAGCTCCAGTTGGTTTTGCCGTTAACGGTGGTTTTTACTTCACCCACCGTTACATTTTTCTCCGTCGGATCAAGCTCAAGCTGCTGGTATGGTGCACCGTTTTGAAACACCTGCACCTGAAAGCGTACCGGAGCTTCGCCATCGTAGGCCATGTCTATATCCGACCACAGGGCTAGCTCTTCGCCTTGCTGCAACTGCAAGGTAGCGTCTTTCACTACCTCTTGGCCCGGCGTGCTGATCGTGTTGATAGGAAGGCGCGCTACTTCTTTGCCGAATAGGCTGTCACAGGCACTAAGCGGTGCGGCCAGTACCAGGACCGCTAATAACTTATGAAGGCTAGATAGAGGGTAGGTTTTTCGCATCTGTATAAGGGGTTTGAAGCGGTAAGCTTAGAGATTTTTACCCAAACCATCACGTGTTAAGCTTTCAGCCTCGCACCCTAGGCCTGCCACCGCCCCATATTTGCCAGGGGCGTTAATACCCGTTGCGGGCCCGGTGCTGAATGCGGGCCTCCCAGCGCTTGCGCTTAGGCGCGATGTAGCCGCGCAGGTACTTCTCCATCACCATCACGGCGCAGGGCGCGGCGGCCGTAGCCCCAAACCCCCCGTTTTCCAGGTACACGGCCACGGCTATTTTGGGGTTATCGGCCGGGGCAAAGCCCACGAAAGCCGCGTGGTCGTCGCCTTCGTCGTTTTCCACGGTGCCGGTTTTGCCGGCCACCGTAATGCCCACATCGGCGAGACTGGAGGCATCGGCGGTGCCCCCGCGCTGCATTACGGCCACCATGCCCGGCACCAGGGCCGCGAAATGGGCGCTGTCGATGAGGGTGTGGCGCTTTTCCCGGAAGCGCGGTAGCGGGCCGGTGCTGCCCACGCTACGCACCAGATGAGGCCGGTAGTACCAGCCCCGGTTGGCAATAATAGCGGCCATATTGGCCATCTGCAAGCCCGTCAGGTTGATTTCGCCCTGCCCGATGCTGAGGGAGTAGATGGAGCGGTACGTCCAGTTGCGGGTGCGGCGGGCCTTGTCGTAGTAAGCAGGGGTAGGCAGAAAGCCGGGCGCCTCCCGAGGCAGGTCCACGCCCAGCACGGAGTCGAGCCCGAAGGAGCGCACGTAGCGCCGCCACTGGGCCAGGTTGGCGTGGCGGGCCGCTACCGTATCCTGCGCCAGGGAATCAGGCACGCAGTCGATAAGGCTCCGCATCACCTGGTAGAAGTAGGGGTTGCAGCTGTACTTGAGCCCCGCCGTGAGGCTACTGGCCGGCCGGTGCCGGTGCACGCAGCTTACCAGGCGCTGGTCGCAGGGGAAGGCCGAAGCCGGAGTTATGGCCTGCATCTGCAGAGCTACGGCGGCGTTTACCAGCTTAAATACCGAGCCCGGCGGGTTGGCCAGCATGGCGGGCCGGTTGAGCAGGGGCATGTTTTCATCTTCCAGCAGCTCAGCCCGCACCCCGGCCTGATCGGGGGCCGTGAGGGTAGCCGCCGGGTACACCGGCCCCGATACATAGGCCAGTATCTCGCCCGTGCGTGGGTCGAGGGCCACGAGGTAGCCTTTGCGGCTCCCAATCAGCTTTTCGGCGTAGGCCTGCAGCTTCACATCCAGGGTCAGGTGCAGGTCCTGGCCTTGCCGGAAGGTCGTGTCCGGGGCCCAGGTACCGTGCTGACGGCCCTGCTTGTCAACCAGGGGGTGCAGGTAGCCGTGGCGGCCGGTGAGCAACCCGTTGTAGTAGCTCTCCACACCCCCGTTGCGCAGGCGGTAGAAGCGGCCCCGGCGGTAGCGCTGGGCCTGGCGGTAGAAGGCCTGCGCCTCGGCGCCAAGGTAGCCCAGTATGGGTGCTCCGGCCGGCGTGGTATAGGTGCGGCGGGGGCGCTCCAGCAATGTCAGGCGCGGGACGGTGGCGCTGCTGTCCCGGCGGATGCGCTCGGCTTCGGCTTTGGTCAGGCGGAGCTGCACGGGGTAGCCGGGCCGGGCGCCGGGGTAGGGCAGGGCCTCAGCAATGCGCCGGCGCACGGTAGTGGAGTCCCAGCCCAGCAGCTGGCCCAGGGCCAGGGTATCGAGCGGGGGGCGTAGCGGGAGCTTCAGCAGAAACTGCGGGCGGGTATCCACCAGCACGGAATCGTTGCGGTCAAGAATGCGGCCCCGGATCAGCGAATCAGCTACTACTACGCGGCGGCGGGTGTACACCTCGCCGGTTGTGGGGTCCTCCTGGGTGGGGGTGCTGGTGGGGTGTTCGGGTGACGAGCAGGCGGCCAGGCCTAGCAGCAGAACGAATAGACTCTTGCCCCACCTGTTGAAACCAATACGCATGCGGGCAAAGCTATGCAATTGCCCGAAGTAGGTCCGGAGGTTCTCGGTCAACGGTACTGGTTGCCAGTTGAAGCCGGCCCGGGGGGCTTCGTTGCGGAAGGAGGCCTGTTTATCCTGATAGCCTACCCGGGCCCCCGGTATGAGAACTGAACAAAGAGTCGGACCTTGGCAAAGCGAACATATAGCTGCCTCAACAGTTATCTGCTACCTAGGTTACATCAATGAACTACTCCACCTATACCTCCGAGCTGTATGCTGTCCCAGCCGTGCAAACCAGCGCGGCACAGGCCTGGCCGGGGGTGCGGGTGGAGCGTTACGAATTGGCTGCTGGAGGAGTGCCAGCGCATTTTCACGGGCAGCACCTGCTACTTATTCATCAGGCGGCACAGGCCGTACACTCGCATCGCCCGCAGGGAAACGGGGTACAGGAAGGCCTGTTTCGGTGCGGCGATACAGGCCTGTACCCGGCCGGTGAGTACGGACCATCTGCCTGGGATGGGCCCGCTGACGTTATTCATGTGCACATAGACCCTGACTGGCTGGAAAGCCGCGCCCGCCAAAGTCTGGATCTGGCGCATTTCAGGTTGCATGAGCGGTTTCGGTTTGAGGATGCACTGCTGGCCCACCTAGGGCGGCAACTGCTGACTGCAGCCGGGAAGGAGCACCCGTTGGGGCAGCTGTACGTGGAGTCGCTTGTGAACACGCTGGGCTACCATCTCATCGAGTACCATGCCTCTTATGAGCGGCGCATTGCGGGCACCGGGGCCCGCTTATCGGCGGCGGTGCTGGCCCGCATCGACGCGTATCTGAAGGCCTACGCGGAGCAGACCGTCACGCTGGCCGCGCTGGCCAGCCTCGCCAATCTGAGCGTCTTTCACTTCGCGCGTCGCTTCAAGCTGACTACGGGCAGTTCGCCCTACCAATATGTGCTTGACTGGAAGATCAAGCGGGCCCGTCACCTGCTACGTACCGGCGACCTACCCATTGCTGCCATCAGCGACGCGCTCGGCTTTGCATCGCCGGCTCACTTTTCGTCGGCCTTCAAACGAGCCGTAGGCCAGGGGCCACGTGAGTTTCAGCGCGGCTAGGCCAAGTCTGGAAGGAGCTTTGGTAAGAGTTGCTTAAGTGGAGAGGCCAGAGTAGCTACTACGGGGCAACCCGGATTCCTCGCTCCGCTCAGGATAACAACAGCAAGAATGTGTAAGAAGTAAGCAGGAATCGGGCAGAGTGCCGGAGGTAATGGGAGGAGCTTTGCAACATGCAAACCGGCAGTTACCATCTGCCCCAACCTTCACTTCTTTCTTTATGAAAACGCCCCACCCAACAGCCAGCCCCGCCGCCCCCACAGTAGCCCCAGATAGCTACTCCGATGCCGAGCTGGTGAAAAAGCTGCCTGGCTTCACCAATCATTACGTCACCGTCAATGGCATCCAAGTCCACTATGTGGAAGGGGGTAGCGGCGAGCCGCTGATTTGCCTGCCGGGCTGGCCGCAAACCTGGTGGTCGTTTCATCCGGTGGCGGCCCAGCTGGCCGAGCACTACCGCGTCATCATGCTGGATATTCGCGGCATGGGCACCTCCGACAAGCCCGCCACGGGCTATGACAAAAAGACCATGGGCCAGGACGTGTATGCCCTGACCCAGCAGCTAGGCCTCTCGAAAGTGGCGTTGATGGGGCACGACATCGGTGGGATGGTGGCCCTGAGCTTTGCCTTTAACTACCCTGAGGCCACGGACAAGGTGATTTTGCTGGACGGCAGCCACCCCACCGAAGGCATGCGCTACATGACGATGCTACCCGCTCCCGGCACCTTCGAGGCCAAGATGAACGGCGACAACCCCTATATGTGGTGGATGGCGTTCAACCAGATCAAGGAGCTGCCCGAGCAGTTGCTGGCCGGCCGCTTCCGCTATCTGCTCGACTGGCTCTTTGGGTACGTAATGATTGACGATAGCCACATGTCGGAATTTGACCGGGAGGTGTATGCCGCCGCCTACAACCACCCCGACAGCATCCGGGCTGCCACTGGCTGGTACCAGGCCTTTAACCAGGATATTGCCGATGCCAACTCGTACCCCCGCCTGACCATGCCCGTGCTGGGCATTGCGAGCTACGTGGCCTACAACCACATGAGCATGGGCCTGCCCCACGTAGCCGAGAACGTAGAAGTAATCGGGCTGCCCGACAGTGGCCACTACATGTTTGAGGAGAAGCCTGCCCGGGTGCTCGATGTGGTATTGCCCTTCCTGCAGGCTAAGCCTGCCCAGCGGTAGCATGAGTGGCCTACGGGGACGCGGGGTTAACAACAGCTTGCGTCCTCGTAGGCCACGACCAGCTAATCACGGGCTTGCTGCCGCCGGAAGAACACGAAAAACGGTAGCCCTGTCAGAATGAGGCCTAGGCCTAGCAGCGACTGAGTAGGTTGGGTAATGAGCGTGTGGCCCGTGAAAGTGAGAGCAAACAGGATGAGCACGCTTTGCACAAAAGGGTAGCCCGGCACCGGACCGGGAATACGCCCCTGGTGCTTCATCTTCACAACGGCTACGGCCAGCAAACCATAAAACAGGAAAGTGGCGAAAATAACCAGATCGGTCAGGCGCTCGAAAGTGCCCGAGACAATCAGCAGGCTGCTCCACGTAAAGGTGTAGGCCAGGGCACGGGAAGGAGTGCGGAAGCGCGGGTGTACCGTCGCGGCCGACTGGAAGAAATACCCCTCCTGGGCCATGCGGAAATGCACGCGGGTGTGCGAGAGCAGCACCGAGTTGAGCGTGCCGAATACGCTCACCAGAATCAGGACCGTGACGCCCGTTTTGCCCCACTGGCTTAGCAAGCCCTCCGCTACTACGGCTGCCCCGATTTCATTCGGGCCAACGGCTGCCAGCTGGCCTAGGGGTAGGGTGCGCAGGTACACGTAGTTAATCAGCACGTACAGCACAATGGCTATGCTCACCCCACCCACGATGGCGCGGGGCACATTGCGTCGCGGGTTCTTGATTTCGCCCGTGACGAAGGAAAGGTCCACCCAGCCGTCGTAAGCCCAGAATACGCTGAGCAAGGCGCCAAAAAAAGCACTGCCCAGCGACACTTCCCGCACAGGCCCTACCGCTGCTGCGGTGCTGCCCGAATCCGGTGAAGCCAGAAACAGGCCCGCTAGAATGAGCAGCAGAATCCCCGTGATTTTGGCTGCTGTAAATACGTTGCTCAGCCTTCCGCTGTCACTCACGCCGCGGTAGTTTACCCAGGTAAGCGCCGCCGTGGTGCCAATAGCCAGCAGCTTGATGCCCGAGTCAGCAAATGGGTAAATCAGCCCGCCAATGGAGAGGTGCGCCCAAGCCTCGGCCGGGTTGGGCAGGGGTAGCAGGGCATTCACCGATTGAGCGAAGATGAAGGCCAGCGCCGCTACCGACGCCGACCCAATGATGGCAAAATCCGTCCATCCAAACAGAAACGAAGCAAAATTGCCAAACGACAGCCGCAGGTACTCATACACGCCCCCCGATTCTTCGGTGAGTGAGGCCATGCCCGATAGGTTCAGGGCTCCGCAGATGGTCACCAGGCCCGCCACCACCCAGGCGGCCAGAATCCACTCGGCGCTCAGGCCACTCTGCGCCAGCGGCACAATCTTCTTGAACACCCCGGACCCAATCACGATGCCTGCCACCAGCAGCGTCCCGCTCACTACCCCAAAGGCCCGAACCAGCGTTACGGGAGCGGCACCGGGTAGCTTTTCTGGATCTTTCATGGTTCAAGGTAAATGGGTTTGCTACTGAGCGGCGCAATGCTGGTTTGTCATATGGATAGCGAAGCAGGCCCCAAGTCTCAACTCCTACCTATGCGCGTAGCTAAACTGGCTACTGCTGCCCGGAGTCGAGTAAGCGCCGGTGGTAATTAATCTGGCCCAAGTGATAGGCCAGATGAGTGGCCAGATGCACCAGGAAATATTCGGTCGATGTCTTCTGGTCAAAAACCAGGAGGGGGTATTCCCGCGCCAACATGTCGGGGTTTACTTGCTTTAGTGATACATCTACTCTGCGGCTGGTGTCCTGTAGCATTTCCAGAAGCTCCAGCCGAGGAATATTTTTTAGCGAGAATTCTAATTCGCGGTGCCGGATATACGCTATACCACCAAGTTCAGCCCCGATATACGTATTCAGGTTCCCAATCAAATGCAGGCATAGGTTGCCGGCCGAATTAGCTATACCTTTTTCAACGTGCCAAATTATGTGCTCGTCGTTGTACAAGGTGAGTTCCTGCTTCACCCGGTTCAGGTCACGTTGGAACAGGTGGCGGAGAGTATCAATCAGCATATACAGTAGGTCATTTACTTGGACCAGCGCTTGGTTTTGCTTCGGGAGTCGCTTTAAAGGCTATATCTAGTTACCCATAGTGTCTCGCCAGCCTGTCCAACGGCTCGAATGAAGGTAGCTTAAACCTGCTCGGCTTCAGCTGCGGTTAGGCAACACGGCAGTAAGCAACCAACGAGTATATCCCAGTACCAGCTAGTAGCCATGCCGGGCCCGGCTCTGAATGCGGGCCTCCCAGCGTTTGCGCTTGGGCGCGATGTAGCCGCGCAGGTACTTCTCCATGACCAACGCGGCGCAGGGTGCAGCGGCATCAGCGCCAAAGCCCCCATTCTCAATATACACGGCTACGGCTATTTTGGGATTATCGGCCGGGGCAAAGCCGACGAAGGCGGCATGGTCGTCGCCTTCGTCGTTTTCCACGGTGCCGGTTTTGCCCGCCACCGTAATGCCTACATCAGCAAGACTGGAGGCATCGGCCGTGCCTCCCTTCTGCATCACAGCTACCATGCCCGGCACCAGGGCCGCAAAGTGGGCGCTGTCGATGAGGGTGTGGCGCTTCTGGGTAAAGCGCGGCAGTGGCCCACCTTCCCCGATGCTTCGTACCAAATGAGGGGGGTAGTACCAGCCGCGGTTAGCAACAATGGCGGCCATATTGGCCATCTGCAAGCCCGTCATATTGATTTCACCCTGCCCAATACTGAGGGAGTAGATGGAGCGGTACCGCCACCGGGTGGTGCCCCGGGCCTTGTCGTAATACTCGGGGGTAGGCAGAAAGCCCGGTGCCTCGCGCGGCATATCTACCCCCAGCACGGAGTCGAGGCCAAATGAGCGGACGTAGCGCCGCCACTGGGCCAGGTTGGCGTGGCGGGCAGCTACGGTGTCCTGCACCAGACTATCGGGCACGTAGTTGATGAGTTTCCCCATCACCTGGTAGAAGTAGGGGTTGCAGCTGTACTTCAACCCGGCGGTTAGGTTGCTGGGCGCCGGGTGGCGATGCACACAGCTGACGAGTTTCTGGTCGCAGCGGAAACCGGTAGCAGGGGTAATAGAACCTAGTTGCAACGCCACGGCGGCATTCACCAGCTTGAACACGGAGCCGGGCGGATTGGCGCGCATGGCCGGACGGTTAATCAGCGGCATGCCTTCCTGTTGCAGCAGCTTGGCGCGCACCGCAGCCAGATCGGGGGCGGTAATGGTAGCGGGCTTGTAGATGGGCGCCGACACGTAGGCCAGTATCTCACCGGTACGCGGGTCGAGGGCCACCAGGTACCCTTTACGGCGGCCCAGAAGTTGTTCGGCGTAAGCTTGGAGCTTTATATCAAGGGTCAGGTGCAGATCCTGGCCTTGCTGAAAGGTGGTATCGGGTGCCCAGCTGCCCTGCGTCTGGCCTTGCTCATCCACCAAGGGGTGTAGCGTGCCCCGGCGCCCGTTAAGAATGCCATTATAGTACCCCTCTATACCACTGTTGCGCAGTTGGTAGAAACGGCCCCGGCGGTAGCGCTGAGCTTGGTTATAGAAGGCCTCGGCCTCGGCTGCCATGTAGCCTAGCGCATGGGCGCCCACGCTGGTGGTGTAGGTGCGCTGGCGGCCTTCGGTTAAGGTGAGGGTAGGCCAGTCACGGCTTTTGCGGCGTACCCGCGCCGCTTCGGCCGCCGTGAGGCGCAACTGTACTGGGTAGCCCGCAGGAGCTTCCTCGTACGGCAGGGCATCGGCAATTCGTCTCCGGATGGTGGTAGGGCCCCAGCCCAGCAACTGGCCTAGGGCCAGCGTATCAAGCGGCGGTCGGCGCGGGAGTTTCAGGAGGTATTGCGGACGGGTGGCTACCAGTACCGAATCGTGGCGGTCCAGGATGCGGCCGCGCTGGGGCACCTCGGGCAGCACGATGCGCCGTTTGGTGTAAACCATGCTCGTATCGGGAGCCGGTGGCGGGATGTTAGTTTGCGGCTGTTGAAATGAGGAACAGGTGACCAGCACCAAAAACACGGTTAGTAAACTCATTCTTCAAATTGCAAACAGGTAAGGCCACGGGCATTCGGGGTTCTTTACGCAGTTGCCGAGTTCCTAGATGTGTTGCCCAAACCTTCAAGCGTGGGTTATCTGCTACCAATAAGTAGAGTGGCTTTACTGGCCTTTCTGTAGTTACTACTTTACCCAGAGCTCTGTCACAAGACCAAGCAAAACATACTTTGTTGACTTATAAGGGGTAGGCCCTCTACTCACGAGGAGTTACCTACAGGATATTGTCATTTTCAGCTTACTCAATTCGGTTTGATAGAGTGTAGTGATAAGGTAACCGATACTTAACACGTCTTTTCTGGCTCCTCAATGAGTGATAATAAAGTATTATTAAAGAACGATTTATGCGTGAAGGCCTATGGTTCTTATTTATAATATTCACGCTACGGAGTAGGTAATACACTATTGATTACCAGGCAAATACCTTGAGTTATAAAATTGAAGTATTCTGCTAGAAGCCAGGTAGCAACACCAATTGGATTTAGCGGATACGAAGCGCTACGCATCCTTCCTGGTAACAAGAGCCAAACAGATACTTTGCAGGTGTAAAATATTGATAATAAGAATGTAAGCCCAAACAAATGCGCGGTGTTTACTGATAGCAGCAGAGGCCAACCAAGTGAAATATGGGCCGTTGAAATGGCTGAGCATGTGATACTTGCTCTTGATCTATCAACTTTCTGAGCTATGAAAACCGACGACCTAAAACAACTCATCAAAGACGGCCTATCGGCCCAGCGGGCCGGCAGCCAGGTAGCAGCCCAGGCCACCGACGAAATCCTCAACGATGCTAAGCACCCCGAGCTGAAAGCCGCCCTGCAGGAAGGCAACGAAACCTCCAAGAAGTGGGCCCAACGTATTGAGGACGCCATTGCCGAAGTAGGCGGCGCCGAAAACCAGAACAACGAAATTCTGGAGGCCCACTACCGGGTGAGCAAGGAAATCCGGGCCAAAGCTACCTCCGATACCACGCGCGACCTGGGCATCATCGCCAGCGGCCAACTGGCCCTGCACTACTGGATTGCTTCCTTCGGCACGGTAGCCTCGTATGCCGCCTCCGCAGGCCTAACCCAAACCGAGCAAAACCTGAAAGCCTGCGTGCAGGAAGCCAAGCAAGCCGACGACAAGCACACCGACATCGCCCAGCGTATCCTCGCCGAGCAGTAAGCAGCTGCGGAAGCTGCGGCCCCTAGCCTTCGCGGCGGTAGTAGAGGCGGTGCTGGCCAGTGCCGCCCGCCCCGACGTGGTGCCCGAGCTGGCCAAGCAGGGCCTCACGGCCAAAGCCCTGCAGCCCCTGCGCGACGCGCTGGCCGCCTTCAAAACGGCTCAGCCCGCCACGCGCAAAACCATCAATGAGCGGGTGGTGGCCGGGGCCGCGCTGGAAGAGCTGGTGGATGCCCTGATGGACGAGGTGCGCCAGTTGGACGCCGACATGAAAGCCTTCAAGCTGCTGGACCGGAGCCTGTACGACGGCTACACCCAGGCCCGCAAGCTGGTAACGACGGGCGGGAGAGGAGGAGCAGCAGTGTAGGGGTTGGGTGAAATGAGAACCGGCCCGCTCGTGTGAGTGGGCCGGTTTTGTATTTGGGGGTGCTGTTACGATTTGATACGAATGCACCACGCCGTCCGAATTTCTCCAGGCGGCGCAGTTCCGGGTTTGCTGCGTTGCGATAGTGGAGGTACAACCTGCACTTTATGGCTGGTCACAAGTTACGGCTGCGCCTAAACTCGCGCTAGATGCCAGATAGAGATTAGTATTGTGCATTTAAAACAATCGAGTTCATCATCAACCTGAGTAAAGGATAAAACCTTACACTTAGTTGATCTAGATTCATGCTTGATGATTTTTGAGTAATCATACTTTGTGCTATATACATTTGATTTTTATAGATGAACATATATTGAATCATCCTGAATTTTATTTCTAGGTCAAGACGCTTCTCTATGTGACTAGACTCAACTGCCATTCCTGGTTGATTATCAATTATCATTCTCTTGTGTGATATAAAAACACCCCCTTCTGGAATCATTGATTTTGCATTACTGAGAGAGAAAGTTTCCAGTAGCTCTTTGTTTGATATCTTATATCCTTTGGGTAGTGGAAGGTCTTTAATCATTAACATCAAGGTGTAATTTCCATTGCCATTTTCACTTGTAAATTTCTGGATAATATTAGGCCTTTCAGCCTCTGATGCTTTCCAGCTCTTAGGTATCTTCATCTTCCAATCAGTCCCTTTTGATTTTATATGTCCCTTAGTGTTAAAATTGAATGTATATTTATCTGTAAATTCTTCTTCTATGTTGCTGTTATATTGATAAATTAATAGAGTTTCTATAATTGGGCTAGGTATGTTTCCTTTCGATCTATCAATCACCTCTTTGATGAAGTTATTAGAAATTTCTTCAGTTAGTAACTGCTTGCTTAATACTGAGTCCAGTTGGTGATTCAAGTTGTTCTCGTATGTATTGTATGATTCTGCCAAAATATTTTTTAAGGCGCTTTCTATTTTTTCTCTGGCATTGCCAAATTTTATTTTGAATTCGCCTTTTGCTTGTATTGCTTGCATTTGTAAGTTGGGATGTTCTCTGGATATTCTGTCTAATGAATAATCTTGTCCTAGTAAATAACCGTATGTTCTACTGACTTCAGATAACTGATTCTTGCTTGAAATATTTTGTGAGTTAGATTCTTTGGAAACAAATACACAGATTAAAAAGAATATTGATCTGATAATTGTGAGAGAGAAATGTTTCATTATGAAAATTGGTTTGTTAAAAAAAGGCGCTAATCCACTAAGATAGCGCCCTTTTTCATTCAAATAAATTGACAGCTTACATATTCCGGCGGTACTGCCCGCCAACCTCGAACAGTGCATTCGTAATCTGCCCGAGGGAGCAGAACTTCACGGTTTCCATTAGCTCCTCGAAGAGGTTGCCGTTGGCGACTGCTACTTGCTGCAGCTGCTTCAGGCGTTGCTCGGCGGTGCCTTCGTTGCGGGCATGCAGGTTCTGAAGCATCGTGATTTGATACTGCTTTTCCTCCTCCGTGGCGCGGATTACCTCGGCCGGGATGACCGTGGGCGAGCCTTTGGAGGAGAGGAAGGTGTTCACGCCGATGATGGGATACTCGCCCGTGTGCTTGAGCATCTCATAGTGCATACTTTCCTCCTGAATCTTGCCGCGCTGGTACATGGTTTCCATGGCACCCAGCACACCGCCGCGCTCCGTAATCCGGTCGAACTCGGCCAGTACGGCTTCTTCTACCAGATCGGTCAGCTCCTCGATAATGAAGGAGCCCTGCAGCGGGTTTTCGTTTTTGGCCAGGCCTAGCTCCCGGTTGATGATGAGCTGGATGGCCATGGCCCGGCGCACCGATTCCTCGGTGGGCGTGGTAATGGCCTCGTCGTAGGCGTTGGTGTGCAGGGAGTTGCAGTTGTCGTAGATGGCGTAGAGGGCCTGCAGCGTGGTGCGGATATCGTTGAAGTCGATTTCCTGGGCGTGCAGGCTCCGGCCGCTGGTCTGGATGTGGTACTTCAACATCTGCGAGCGGGCGTTGGCGCCGTACTTCAGCTTCATGGCCTTGGCCCAGATGCGGCGAGCTACCCGGCCAATCACGGCGTACTCGGGGTCGATGCCGTTGGAGAAGAAGAACGACAGGTTGGGCGCGAAGTCGTTCACGTCCATGCCCCGGCTCACGTAGTACTCCACGAAGGTGAAGCCGTTGCTGAGCGTGAGGGCCAGCTGGGTGATGGGGTTGGCGCCGGCCTCGGCAATGTGGTAGCCCGAAATCGACACGGAGTAGAAATTCCGCACCTTGTTCGTGATGAAGTACTGCTGCACGTCGCCCATGAGGCGCAGGCTGAACTCCGTTGAGAAGATACAGGTATTCTGAGCCTGGTCTTCCTTCAGGATGTCGGCCTGCACGGTGCCGCGCACTTGTGCCAGGGTACGAGTCTTGATGGTTTGGTACACATCGAGGGGTAGTACCTGGTCGCCGGTTACGCCGAGCAGCATCAGGCCCAGGCCGTCGTTGCCCTGGGGCAGCTCGCCCTGGTAGCGGGGGCGGGGCTGGCCTTTCTCCTGGTAGATGGCGTCAATCTTCCGGTTTACTTCCTCTTCCAGGCCGTTTTCCTTGATGTACAGCTCGCACTGCTGGTCGATGGCCGCGTTCATGAAGAAGGCAGCCAGGGTAGCGGCGGGGCCGTTGATGGTCATGGAAACCGACGTCATGGCATCGGCCAGGTTGAAGCCGGAGTATAGCTTCTTGGCGTCGTCGAGGCAGCAGATGCTCACGCCGGAGTTGCCGATTTTGCCGTAGATGTCGGGCCGGTGGTCGGGGTCCTCGCCGTAGAGGGTCACCGAGTCGAAGGCCGTACTCAGGCGCTTGGCCGGCAGCCCGGCCGATACGTAGTGGAAGCGGCGGTTAGTACGCTCGGGGCCGCCTTCCCCGGCAAACATGCGGGTGGGGTCTTCGCCTTCACGCTTGAAGGGGAACACGCCAGCGGTATAGGGGAACTCACCGGGTACGTTTTCCTGGAGCTGCCACTTCAGCAGGTCGCCCCAGGCGGTGTAGCGCGGCAGGCTCACCTTCGGAATCTGGAGGTGGGAGAGGCTTTCGGTGTGCGTTTTCAGGCGCAGCTCCTTGTCGCGCACCTTAAAGATGAACTCCGGGGCTTTATAGGCGGCTACCTTTTGCGGCCAGGTTTCCAGGAGTTTCCAGTTTTGGCCGTCCAGCCGGAGCTTGACCTCCTCGAAGGTGCTCTCCAGGCCGGCCACGAGCCCTCCTGGTTCGGATCCGTCGCGGCCGTTCCCGGCGCCATATCCTCCAGCGGCGTTGTTCCCGAGGCTTTCAACGGCTCCGATGGCTTGCCGGATTCCGTAGAGCTGCTGAGCGGTGTCAGCTTGTTTTTCAACCCACTGGTCATACTGATGGATGGTTTCGGTGATTTCAGAGAGATAGCGCGTGCGGTGGGGCGGAATGATGTACACCTTCTCCGACTGCTCGGCGCTGGTTTCAAGCTGGGAAGCAAACGTGACGCCCGTCTTGCCTTCTACGGTAGCCAGCACGGCGCGGTACAAGCGGTTCATGCCGGGGTCGTTGAACTGCGAGGCGATAGTGCCGAACACGGGCATCTCGTCCAGGGGCTTGTCCCAGAGCTGGTGGTTGCGCTGGTACTGCTTGCGCACGTCGCGCAGGGCGTCGAGGGCGCCGCGCTTGTCGAACTTATTGAGGGCAATAACGTCGGCGAAATCGAGCATGTCAATTTTCTCCAGCTGGGTAGCGGCGCCGTACTCAGGCGTCATCACGTAAAGGCTGGCGTCGGAGTGCTCAATGATTTCGGTGTCCGACTGCCCAATGCCCGAGGTTTCGAGGATGATGAGGTCGAAGCCCGCAGCTTTTACCACGTCCACAGCATCCTGCACGTACTTACTCAGAGCCAGGTTGCTCTGGCGCGTGGCCAGGCTGCGCATGTACACCCGCGGCGAGTTGATGGCGTTCATTCGGATACGGTCCCCGAGCAGGGCCCCGCCGGTTTTGCGCTTGCTCGGGTCCACGGAAATAATGGCAATGGTCTTCTCCGGGAAGTCGAGCAGGAAGCGGCGCACCAGCTCATCCACGAGCGAAGACTTACCCGCGCCGCCCGTGCCGGTGATGCCCAGGATGGGAGCCTTTGCCGTGTCAGAGGGGGTAGGGGTCAGGCGCTGATCCGCGTCGCCTTCTGCCTTCTGGAAGTCGGCAATCAGCTGGTCTTTCACCCGCTCAAACTCCTGGGGGAAGTTCTCGGCGGCCGAAATGAGGCGGCCGATGCTGCGGGCGTCTTTTTCTTTTACGTGCTTCACCTCGCCGTTGAGGTGCTGTCCGGTGGGGAAGTCCGACTGCTGCAGCAGGTCATTAATCATGCCCTGCAGGCCGAGGGCGCGGCCATCGTCGGGGGAGTAGATGCGGGTGATGCCGTAGCCCTGCAGCTCCTCGATTTCCGAAGGCAGAATCACGCCGCCGCCGCCACCGAAGATTTTGATGTGGCCGGCGCCGCGCTCCTTCAGCAGGTCAAACATGTACTTGAAGTACTCGTTGTGCCCGCCCTGGTAGGAGGTAATGGCAATAGCCTGGGCGTCTTCCTGAATGGCGCAGTCCACAATTTCCTGCACCGAGCGGTTGTGGCCCAGGTGAATGACTTCGGCGCCGCTGCTCTGGATGATGCGGCGCATGATATTAATGGCGGCGTCGTGCCCATCGAACAGGGCGGCGGCCGTCACGATACGGATGTGGTTCTGGGGCTTATACGGAGCTACGGGAGCTGCTTGCATAGCGCGAAGGGTTTGGGTGGATTTGGGGGTAGCGAAGGTACGAAAAAAGCCCCGGCGGGGTAGTGCGGGGCCAGTTCAGCGGTAAGGAGCAGCGCGTTGGCAGTGCAGTGCAGCAGCTAGCTCACCACTTACCTCACTCTCGCCAGCTCTGAACCCGCAGGTACATACTGGGTTGCATGGGGTAGGTAGTCCAGTTGGCCTGACTTTTATCCCGACCGAACACCCGGTGCAGCGGGGCAGGAAACACGGCCGGAATACCAAAAAACCAGCGTTTTGCGGTAGGAGTATCGTTGTCAAGCCACTGCAGGGCCAGGGCCACCGGCTGCTTCTTCTCCAGCTGTAAGTTATAGGAGCGCAAATCCACTGAAATCCAGCCGGTGCGTTGGTCGCGCACCACAAACTGCACGTCATCGGGCAGCAGAGGCGTAGCCGGCTTCCCATCAAGCACAGTGTAGAGCATCAGCCGGAACCGCACTGCCTGAAACGGATTACTTTCGATGTACACGTTGAAGCCATCCACATAGCAGCTGCGGGCGGGCCGGAGAAAGGTGCCGAATTCCCGGCCCCGCATGTCGCGGCGGGAACTGTCCAGGGTCATGCTGCTGACGCCCCAGCGGGCCAGGCCTATTTTGCCCGTGTGGCCCAATGTTTCCGGCCGGAGCTGCTGGTGGCGCACGGTCACTTCCCGCAACTCCTGGGGCCGGGGCCGCAGCCGAACCAGGGCCGGATGTTGCCGCAGCAGCGGCACTGACAGCTGAACCGGCCAGTAGCCCACGCAGGAAACAATGACGGTATCCTGAGCCGACAGTTCCGGCGAGTCGGGAAAACTAAAGCGCCCTTGCGCGTCGGTTACCGTTCCCAGGGGTTTATTGCGGACGCCTACGGAGGCAAACGGCACGGGTGTAGCCAGGGAATCGTGCAGCACGGAGCCGCGCAGAGTTTGGGCTTGTAGCCTGCAAAATGGAAGTAAGGTAAACACAACGCTCCACCAAAAAATCAAACGCATACATCTTGCCGAATAGGTTCAGGCAGGAGAGCAGCTAGAAGCGTAAAGCGTTGCAAACCGCAGGAAGTATGCCTTGGTGGGGTAGCCGTTATCGGAGAAACCGAATGGATTCAATGTGCTGTAGTATTCCGGTACGCACCTTCGCGTTGAGTTCGGTGAGTGAATATTTCCGAAGTGCGGCATTTACGGAATCCAGGGTCGAGGTTTTGTCCAGCTTGAGTGGAACTACAGTGGCTGTTTTCCTGCCATTAATGACCAGAATCGGGCCTTCGTGCGAGTAGTTGTCGAAGTGCCAGAGGCCCCGGAAGTGCTGATCCACCACAATAGGCCAGTAGTCATAGCGCTTCAAAAGCTGAGGGTTGTCGCGATACTCCGCCGGCAGCCTATTATTAGCAGCGCGCCGCAGAACCTCCACTTTAGCTGGTGTGAGCCGGAAGCGCCGCTGCCGCTGCGCGTCGGTAAATTCGGTGTCGCCTACCTGCCGAACAGGCTGACAGTTGATGGCTGATGCCAGGAAAAACAAGATGCCATAAATACGCATGCTACCGCAGCTCCGAGAGCCGCAGCCGGAACCCCGGCAGCACCGTTTCCCCGGACAGCTCATTATCGAACCCCTGCACCACCTCCGGTTCGGGTTGGCCCGGGCGGTAGAGGTAGGCGGTTTCGGTTTCCGGCACGAGTAACCAAGCCAGTTGAGCGCCGTTACGCAGCCAATCGAGCATTTTGGCCTGTAAGGTTTTCAGGGAGTCGGTGGCTGATTTCAGCTCCACCACAAACTCCGGGCACACGGGCGCAAACTTGTCCTGCTGCTCCAGGGTCAGGGCGTTCCACTTGGCAGCCGAAACCCAGGAGGCATCCGGCGACAACACGGAGCTGTCGGGGAGGGTGAAGCCGGTGTTAGAATCGAAGGCTTCGCCTAGGTGCTGGTGTTGCTCCCACCATTTACCGAGTTGAAGGTTAAGGCGAAAATTACGTTTGCCGGAGCGGCTGCCGGTGGGCGACATAAGCAGGATTTCGTGGTGAGCGGTACGCTCGATGCGCAACTCGGGGTGTTGCTGACAGAAGTCGAAGAATTCGTCGTCGGTCATGCGCCCCAGGTAGGAGCCGCCCAGCAGAATGCCACCAGATTCGAAGGAAGTACGCATACGTTAAACATACGCAAAAACCGCTACTGCCGCTACTCGCTTTAGTGCCATCTTACTCCGTCAGCACCGTGAAATACAGGCTTGGCTGCAGGGGGTGCACGGTCCAGATGGCCTGGCTGTTCTCGCGCTCCACCATCATTTGCTTGGGTTGTCGGGTAACCGGAATAGAGAAGTATTTGTCCCAGGGGTTGGTTTTTTCGCTTTGCAGCCACTGGATGGTGGCTACTACGGGCTGCTGAGCTTCCAGCTGCAGTCCGTAAGGTCGCAAGTCCACGGTTTGCCACCCGCGCTGCTGGCGCGTGAGCACCAGCTGAATATCCTGGGACAGCAGCATCCGGCCAGGGCGGTCCTGCTCCAGGGTGTACAGGTTGAGGCGGAAGCGCAGGTGCTCGTAGGTATTGGCGGAAAGAAACAGATGGAACTCTTCCAGGTAGGTGCGGCGGACGGGCCGAAGCACGGTCCCCAACTCCCAGCCCCACTCATCGTCCACGGTTTCCTTGCCGCTGGAGCCGCCCATCCAGAGTACGTCGGCCTTTTCCTTGTTACGGCCCAGCAGGCCGTCGTGCACGCGGCGGCGCTCTACTTTCACCTCCCGCAGGGCTTGCTCCTGCGGTGCCAGCAGAAACTCGTGCGCGCCGGCAGCCAGCGCCCCGGGCAGCACCACCTGCCGGTCGAAGCCTACGCAGGAAACAATAAGAGTATCCTGCAGGCTCGGCAGGCGCAGCAGGTAGCGGCCCTGCTCGTCGGCTACGGTACCAATGCCCCGGCCGGGTACCCCAAGGGTAGCAAAGGGCACAGGCTCGTTAGTTTGAGAGTTCAGAACGCGGCCCTCCAGAATGGTTTGTGCCTGCAGGCTGAAGCCGGCCAGGCAAAGCGGCAGGAGGGAAAACAAGCGGTACAGCATACCGAGTAAAGAGCAAAGCCCGGACCGTGGCTCTCAGCAAGCCCATGGTACCGGTAGGTGGGGTAGCCCGTGCCAGGGAAGCCAACGAGCGAAACAGACGAAATGGGCGGAGTGTTCAGCGAAGAGGACCGCTCTCGGGCGGCCCTCTTTACAACTGGTACGAAGATAAAGTAAACTATGTAGCCGCCTGCTTTTCCAGGGCCTGCAGCAATTCATCGGCAGCTTTTTCTATGTCGGTGTAGCCCTGCTGGGCGGCACGCTCCTTGGCTGCAATCAGGCCGTCTCGGTGCACGGTTTTAAAGTCGCCGTAGGGGAAGTGGTAGCGGCCCTTGGTGTCCTCGCCTTTGCTGGTATCCAGGCCCAAGTGCCAATTGGCGTACTCGGCTATTTCATGCTTTTCCAGAAACGCGTTTTCCTGGCGGCTGTCGGGGTTGTGCTGGCCCCAGTGGCCTTCGTCGTTTTTCAGTTTGCCGTCCCGGATCAGCTGCTTGGCAAACGTGACGGCCTCGTGGTTCAGGTGCATACTCATGTGGAGGGGAGGGGTTTGGGTGAACAGAAGGGGTAGGGGCATGCCCTGCCACTTGCTTACGTACGCTGCCGGTGGCTTTCCGTTCCTGTGGAGCTGCAGCCCTCACGCAGCTACTACCCACCAGAACGCGGGAGCAGCCACGCCACCTACACAAACTGGTGCCCGCCGGCCCGGCCCTCGTGCCGGGCGTCCAGGTCGCGGTTGAGCTGAAAGGCGGCACTGATCAGGGCCAGGTGGGTAAAGGCTTGGGGATAATTGCCAATCTGCTCCCCCTGCGGCCCAATCTGCTCGGAGTACAGGCCCAAGGGGCTGGCAAAACCCAGTAGCTTTTCAAACAACAGCCGCGCCTTATCCACCTCGCCGCCCCGCGAGAGGTTTTCGATGTACCAGAACGAGCACATTGTAAACGTGCCCTCCTCGCCCGTGAGGCCGTCAGTGGCCCCATCCTGGGTGCGGTAGCGGAACATCAGGGAGTCCAGCAGCAGCTCTTTTTCCAGGGTGCGCATGGTGGCCTGCCAGCGGGGCTCAGCGGGGCTGAACATCCGGATCAGGGGTAGGAGCAGGACGGAGGCATCCAGCACCTCGCTACCCCTGGCCTGCACGAAAGCCTGCCGCTCTTCGCTCCAGTAGTGCTCGTACACATCCTGGTAAATCTCGTCGCGGATGCGGTGCCACTCCACCAGCGGAGCCGGAAACGACCGGTCGCGGGCAATGCGGATGGCGCGGTCCAAGGCCACCCAGCACATCATCTTGCCCGAAAGGAACTCCCGGTCCTCGTCGCGCACTTCCCAGATGCCGTGGTCGGCCCGCTGCCAGTTATCGGCCACGTAGTTTACCAGCCGGCATACGTGCTGCCAGAAATCGTAGGTAATGGCCCCGCCGTACTTGTTGTAGAGGTAAATGGTATCGAGCAGCTCCCCGTAGATATCCAGCTGAAACTGCCGGGAAGCGCCGTTGCCGATGCGCACGGGCCGGGAGTCGCGGTAGCCGCTGAGGTGGTCCAGTTCCTGCTCCGGCAGGTCGGAGGTGCCATCCACGGCGTACATCAGCTGCAGGTCGCCGGCCTCCGGGAGTTGCACGCAGCGGTCCATAATCCAGCGCAGAAAAGCCTTCGATTCCTGCATGAAGCCCAGGCGCAGGAAGGCGTACATGGTAAAGGCCGCGTCCCGGATCCAGGTGTAGCGGTAGTCCCAGTTCCGGACCCCACCCACGGCTTCAGGCAGCGAGAAGGTGGCAGCGGCTACTGTGGAGCCATACTGCAGGGAGGTAAGTAGCTTGAGGGTGATGGCCGAGCGCAGCACGGTTTCGCGCCAGCGGCCGGTGTAGGTGCTGCTTTCCACCCACTCCCGCCAGAAGCGGAGTGTATCTGCAAACGCGGCCTCGGTGTAGTGGGCCAGGTCGCGGGCAATGAAGCTGGGGTCACTGACGGGGGTAGCCTCAATCACGAAGCCGGCTGTTTCGCCGGCCTGCAGGCGCCAGCAGCCTACAGCGTCGCCCGGGCCGGTGGCATCAAACGGTTGGTTGCCCAGGAGCCGGAACTGAAATCCGTCGGGCCCGTCGCTCCTAAACAGGATGCTGCCGTCGGGCTGCGGCTGGGCCTGGTGGGAGGTGCAGGCATAGTCGAAGCGGGGCGCGCACTGCATCCGGAATTCCATAGAGCCCTTGATTACCCGCACCGTCCGGACTACCGCGCAGTTCTGCTCATAGCGCTTCACGGGCATAAAGTCCGTGAGTTCGGCTATGCCCTCATCGGTGAAAAAGCGCGTGAGCAGTACCCCCGTATCGGGCAGATACAGCTGCTTGCTGCGCACGCCGGCGCCCGTGGGCTGCAACACCCAGGAGCCGCCTTTCTCCGCATCCAGCAGGGCCGCGAAAATGGTGGGCGAATCGAAGCGGGTGAAGGGCAGATAATCAAGGGACCCAATCTTGGAAACCAGTGCCACGGTGTGCAGGTTGCCAATCAGGCCGTAGTCTTCAAGCGGAAGGTAGGCTGCCATGCAGGACCAGGCTCCCGCTCAGCCCCGGTAACCGGAGCCGGGGCTGAGCGGGGGATATAAGAAAGGAAAGATGGATAGTTGCGGCCGGCTATTGGCCCTGAAGAGCCCGGACACCGGCTTCTGCTACCGCATGGTCGTCTTCCACGGTGCTGCCCGAAACCCCGATGGCGCCGAATATCTGGCCTTCACTATTCTTTAGCGGAATGCCGCCCGGAAACGTAATCAACCCCCCGTTGGAGTGCTCAATGTTATAAAGCGAGCCGCCGGGCTGCGAGGCTTTGCCTAGGTCGCCGGTAGGCATATCAAAAAAACGGGCCGTTTTAGCCTTCCGGATAGAAATGTCCAGGGAGCCTAGCCAGGCGTCGTCCATGCGGATAAAGGCCACCAGATTAGCCCCGGAATCGACCACGGCAATGTTCATCTTTACGCCCATTTCCAGGGCTTTGTCGTGGGCCGCCTGCACGGCCGTTTGTGCTTGCTTCAGGGTAATTCCCATGGTAGTGAAGAAGAGTAGATGGAAGTTGCTTTATCCCAACGGGATTACGTAGGGTTTGTTCAGGTCTATAGGGGGTAGAGCCCAGGCCGAAACCCGGCGCCGGCCGCTGCCTAGTCCTTAGTATGAGACCCGCGCCGCCCGGGAAAGGCAAGGCGGGTTGCGGGCTCAGCCGGGGGTAGGCCGGCAGAATGTGCCGGCGGCCGCCCGGAGCCACTGGTTAGCTTTTCCGGGCCGATTTGCCTACCTTCGCGGTTGCAAAAAACCGCCTCTAGTGAAGAACATTCGCAATTTCTGCATCATCGCCCACATCGACCACGGCAAAAGCACGCTGGCCGACCGCCTGCTGGAATTCACCAGCACGGTAGCCAAGCGCGATATGCAAGCCCAGCTGCTCGACAACATGGACCTGGAGCGGGAGCGGGGCATCACCATCAAGAGCCACGCCATCCAGATGCAGTATCAGTATAAGGGCGAGCAGTACACGCTCAACCTGATTGATACGCCCGGCCACGTCGATTTCAGCTACGAAGTCTCGCGCTCCATTGCTGCCTGCGAAGGTGCCCTGCTCATCGTCGATTCCTCGCAGGGGATTGAAGCCCAGACGATTTCCAACCTCTACTTGGCCATCGGCTCGGACCTGACTATTATTCCGGTTCTCAACAAAATCGACCTGCCCCACTCCATGCCGGAGGAGGTTTCGGACGAAATTGTGGACCTGATCGGCTGCGAGCGGGAGGAAATTATTCCTGCTTCGGGTAAGGCGGGCATCGGCATCAAGGAAATTCTGGACGCCATCTGTGAGCGGATTCCGGCCCCGAAGGGCGACCCGGAGGCCCCGCTGCAGGCCCTCATCTTTGACTCTGTTTTCAACTCTTACCGGGGCATTGAGGTGCTGTTTCGCATCAAGAACGGCACCATGCGCAAGGGCGATAAGCTCCGCTTCATGGCCACGGGCAAGGAGTACGGCGCCGACGAAATCGGGATTCTGGGCCTCAACCAGGAGCCCCGCCCCGAAATTGGCGCCGGCAACGTAGGCTACCTCATTTCCGGCATCAAAGAAGCCCGCGAAGTAAAGGTTGGCGACACCATTACCCACGTAGCCCGGCCCACGTCGGAAGCCATTCAGGGCTTTGAGGACGTGAAGCCCATGGTATTCGCCGGCATCTACCCCGTAGATACCACCGAGTACGAGGAGCTGCGCTCCTGCATGGAGAAGCTGCAGCTCAACGATGCCTCCCTGGTGTGGGAGCCGGAAACCTCCGTGGCCCTGGGCTTCGGATTCCGCTGCGGCTTCCTGGGCATGCTGCACATGGAAATTGTGCAGGAGCGCCTGGAGCGCGAGTTCAACATGACGGTAATTACCACCGTGCCCTCGGTGCAGTTCCACGCTACCGGCACCAAAGATCAGCTGCTGACCATTAACGCCCCGAGTGAAATGCCGGAGCCGAACATGATCAAGCACATCGAGGAGCCCTACATTAAGGCCCAGATTATTACGGCTGCCGAGTACGTGGGGCCCATCATCACGTTGTGCATGGAGAAGCGTGGCATCATCAAGGGCCAGAGCTACCTGACCAGTGAGCGGGTGGAGCTGACGTTTGAGTTGCCCCTTTCGGAAATTGTGTTCGACTTCTTCGATAAGCTCAAGACCATCTCGCGCGGGTACGCTTCCCTGGACTACGAGCTGATCGGCTTCCGCGAGTCGGACATGGTAAAGCTGGACGTGATGCTGAACGGCGAAAAAGTGGATGCCCTCTCGGCCATCGTACACCGCTCCAAGAGCTACGACTGGGGCCGCCGCCTCTGCGAAAAGCTCCGGGAACTGCTACCCCGCCAGCAGTTCGAAATTGCCATCCAGGCCAGCATTGGGCAGAAGATCATTGCCCGCGAAACCGTAAAGGCCCTGCGTAAAAACGTAATTGCCAAGTGCTACGGCGGTGACATCTCGCGCAAGCGCAAACTGCTTGAAAAGCAGAAAGAAGGTAAGAAGCGGATGCGCCAAGTAGGCTCCGTAGAAATTCCGCAAGAGGCCTTCCTGGCCGTGCTAAAAATCGATTAAGTCCAGAAACGCGCTCCATCGGGGCGCGTTTCTTTTTTGCTCTCACTTTATTTTTCACCTCATACACTTCTTGACAGGGCGTGTTATGATTTACTACCCCCAAACATGTCCGATACCCTTCTCAAGAACTGTACAAGCCAGGAGCAGCTAGACAAAATCATCAAAGGGCAGGAGCGCAAGTTCCGGTGGCGCGACGACTGGCCCGCTATGGAATCAGCGCTGCAGGCCGCTGGTACCGCCGCAATTGCCGCCTACGAAAACAAATCAACGCCTAACCAACCTCAGGACCCAGCTTAACCCCGTACCTATGACCACCGCCCCCGACGCCACTACCTACCGCCTCATCGACGGCAAGCAAACCGCCGAGGCCATCAAAGAAGAAATTGCCGCTGAGGTAGCCCAGCGCAAAGCTGCCGGCCAGAAGGTGCCCCACCTGGCCGCCATCCTGGTAGGCCACGACGGGGGCTCGGAAACCTACGTGCGCAACAAGGTGCTGGCCTGCGAGCGGGTAGGCTTCGGGAGCACGCTGCTGCGCTTCGAGGATAATATTACGGAGGCGGTGCTGTTGGCCAAAGTGGAAGAGCTAAACCAGGACCCGGAAATAGACGGGTTCATTGTGCAACTGCCGCTACCCCGGCACATCGACACCAACAAGGTCATCGAAGCCGTTCGGCCCGAGAAGGATGTGGATGGCTTCCATCCCATGAACATCGGGCGGATGGTAGCTGGGCTGCCGGCCCTGTTGCCTGCTACCCCCTCGGGCATCGTGGAACTGCTGCGCCGCTACGAACTCGTGACGGATGGCAAGCACTGCGTAGTAATCGGGCGTAGCAACATCGTAGGTACGCCGGTTAGTATATTGCTGGCCAAGAACTTGGAGCCCGGCAACTGCACGGTTACTTTATGCCACTCGCGCACGCAGAACCTGGCCGAAATAACCCGCACGGCCGATATTCTGGTGGCCGCCCTGGGCCGGCCGGAGTTCGTAACGGCCGACATGGTGAAGCCCGGCGCGGTGGTTATCGATGTGGGTACTACCCGGGTAGAAGACGCCACCAAGAAATCGGGCTGGGCTCTGAAAGGCGACGTGAACTTTGCCGAGGTAGCACCCCTTACATCCTACATCACGCCCGTGCCGGGTGGAGTAGGCCCCATGACCATTGCCATGCTACTGCTCAACACCCTGCGAGCGGCCAAGGGAGAAGTGTACCCCAAATAGTTTCTCGTCCCTGATACACATTACTCATCCGGCCCTCTGATGCCCGCATCAGGGGGCCGTGTTGTTTGCTGCTCACGACTTTACCGGGCGTGTTTTCTTTACGTGCCGGCAGGAGCGGGAAGTTCAACCTCGACTTTGTTTCGTAAAATCCAATGAAAACCTGGTCAGGCTTTTAGAATTCGGGGCTGTGTACTACTTTTAAGATTGGGCTGCCGGAAAATAGGCTGGGCACTAAGTGTGTTGCTTATCCCCGGAATCCCCATGGTTGTTTTTCAGATTACCCGATTTTGCTGCACGAACTTCCTGTTACGTCGGCGGCCCCGGCCCAGGCGGCTGCGGCGCCCACACTGCCCGTGATGGAGCAGTTTTACACCATTCAGGGCGAGGGCTACAACACTGGCCGCGCTGCCTACTTCATCCGCCTCGGCGGTTGCGACGTGGGCTGCGTATGGTGCGATGTGAAAGAATCCTGGCCCGTGGATGCGCACCCCCGGCAGCACATAGCGGAATTAGTGGCGGCTGTAACCGCCGAGCCGGGGCGTAACGTAGTAATAACCGGTGGTGAGCCCCTGATGCACGATCTGGAGCCACTAACCGCCGCTTTGCGCCAGGCAGGCTGCCGCACCTGGATTGAAACCAGCGGGGCTTACCCCCTGAGTGGGCAGTGGGACTGGATCTGCGTTTCCCCTAAAAAATTCAAGGCCCCTCTGCCCTCGGTGCTGGCTGCGGCCCACGAGCTGAAAATCGTGGTGTTCAACAAAAGCGACTTCGACTGGGCCGAGCAGCACGCCGCCCAGGTCGGGCCCGGGTGCCGCTTGTACCTGCAGCCCGAGTGGAGCAAAGCCTCGGCCATGATGCCGCTGATTGTTGACTACGTAAAAGCTAATCCGCAGTGGCAGGTGTCGCTGCAGACACATAAGTTTCTCGATATTCCGTAGCGCCCTACCCGCCTATGCGCCCTTTGTTTATAGTTCCGTTCGTGGTGTTGCTGGCAGTGAGTGAGGTTATTTCCCTGGATGCCGCTGCTCAGGCCAAGCTGAGTAGTACCAATACGAAAGCCCGGAACCTATGGGACAAGGCGCAGGCGCAGGCCAAGGACCGGGATTTCAACAAGGCCATTGAAACCCTTACCCAGTTAAACCAGAAGTTTCCGTCCCTGGGGGAGCCTTACGTCATGAAAGGCTCGCTACTGAAGGCGCTGGGCGAAAACCGCTCCGCCTTTGAAGCCTACCGCGACGGACTGGCCAAACTCCCCCTGGACCCCGGCCGGGCCAATGATTACTACACCCTGGGAGAGCTGGCCATGAGCTTTGGAGAGTATGCGGCGGCGGCAGATAGCTATAAAAAGTATCTGAAAACCGCCACGAAAAGCCCCCGCTACGCCCCCCGGGCCCAGCGGCAACTGCTCAACTGCGAGTTTGCCCAGAAGGCTCTGGCTGCTCCCACCGGCATTCAGCCCGAGCGCCTGCCAGAGCCCCTGAACACCTACCGCTTTCAGTATTTTCCGGCTCTGACGGCCGACAGCCGCTTTCTGCTTTTTACGGGGCGGCCTACGGCGGAAAGCGGGGAAGACCTGTTTGTCAGTCGTCAGAATAAGGATGGTAGCATGGGGGCGCCGGCCTCCATTTCAACCGCCATTAATACCCCCTACAACGAGGGAGCCGGCACTATTTCCGGCGACGGCAAGACGCTGGTGTTTGCCTCCTGCGACCGGCCTAACTCCGTGGGCAACTGCGACCTGTACATTTCCCGGCGTACGGGCAATACCTGGAGCAAGCCCCAGAACCTGGGCCGCAACGTGAATTCCCCGGAATGGGACTCGCAGCCCACGCTTTCGGCCGATGGTCGCACCTTGTACTTTACCAGCACCCGGCGGGGTGGGAAGGGCCAGGAAGATATCTACGTGACTACCCTCGATGCCGACGGTAACTGGACCCTGGCCCGCAACCTGGGGGAACCGGTAAACACCTCCGGCAAGGATATGGCTCCCTTCATTCACGCCAGCGGTACTACCCTTTACTACGTTACCGATGGGCTGGTGGGCATGGGCGGGCTGGATGTGTACCGCTGCGAACAAGTAGCTGGTACTAAGTGGGGTGCGCCCCAGAACCTCGGCTACCCCTTGAATACCTTCGAGAATGAGGCTTCTCTGTTCATCAGCTCGGATAACCGGCGCGGCTTCTGCTCCCGTTCCCGGGCGGCGGAGCCGGGTGTCCGGCAGGAGCGCGACCGGCCGGTGGAGTTGTTTGGCTTCGAAGTACCCAAGGAAGTGAAGGCCCGCGAAACCAGTACCTACACGCAGGGTCGGGTGTTCGATGCCTACACCAAGAAGCCCATCCAGGCCGATGTGCAGCTTTACGACCTCAATACCGATGAGTTGGTGCAGTACGTGGGCTCCGACGCTGAAAACGGTGAATACACCGTGGTTCTCAACGAGGGTCGGCAGTACGCCATGTACGCCGCCGCCGACAAGTACCTAATGAAAAGCCTGAGCTTCGACTACAGCGACAAGCGCAATTTCGACCCCCTGACCCTGGATATCTACCTCGAACCCGTGCGCTCGGGGCGCAGCATCGTACTGAATAACCTATTCTTCGATACGAAGCAGTATGAGCTGAAACCTAAGTCGCGGACCGAGCTGAACCGCCTGATCAACTTCATGAAGCAGTACCCCGACATTCAGGTGGAAATTTCGGGGCATACGGATGATGTGGGCTCCGACGACGACAACCTGGTATTGTCGCAAAATCGGGCTAAGTCGGTGTACACTTACCTGGTGAGCCAGGGCGTGAAGGCCACGCGGCTACGTTTCAGAGGCTACGGTGAAACCAAGCCCCTGAACCCAAACGACTCCGATGAGCACCGGCAGCAGAACCGACGCATTGAGCTTCGTATCCTGTAAGAGGTAGGGTTAGTTACTCTTTCTGGAGCCCGGCTGCATAAGCAGCCGGGCTTTTTTGTGTTGTAGTATTCCTTTGCAATACGATTATTACCGGATTCAAAATGAGGCAAATAGAACTTTTTGGTGAAAGTATTAAAGTAGAATAGTTATAGAAAATCTTTTTTTTATTAAATATTAGATTCTATATTTGGCCACCCCGAAAATCACATGAGAAAGGATTTGTGTTACATCCGTCCCTTTTCAAAGTGTTAGCGGGTTGCCTCTTTTTCTATTCACTTTCATTCCAATACCATGAAAAAAGCTACTCTCTTCGCGGTTTTGTTGTTTGGGCTGCAGGGCGCCGTGTCGGCTGGCACTGAACCAGACGGCCCGACCAGCATTCAGGCACGCGCTACCGCCCTGACGCGCTCCATTGCAGATAAGGCCCGACTCGATGAAGGCCAGTACCTGCGGTTAAAGCAACTCAACATCCGTATGCTGCTGGAGCAGGAAGATCTGAAGACCCGCTTTGCCAGCGATGCTACTCTCCTGGACCAGCGTCTGGCCGAAGCTCAGGCCCGCTACGAAACCGACCTGACTGCTATGCTCCGTCCGGCCCAACTGGCCCTGTTTCAGCAGAGCCGCACCAGCATGACGGCGTTGGGCGCTACTCCTAAATAGTAGCCGCTACTTCCGCGGCCGTGCCGGTGTCTAAGCGAAGGCGCGGCCGCAGGAAGAGTTCGAAAAAGTCAAATGACATGATTTTGTTAAAATATAATATTGGATATGTTATAGATAAGGTTTATATTTAATTACCTGCTATAGAGTCGATTTTCTTTCTGGTTTCATCCTCCACTAACCCTACACCATTATGAAAAACGTATTCGTTTGCCTCGCATTTGCATTGCTGGTAACCGCAGGAACTACCGCCCAGGCGGCCCCCGGAGACGGCGGAAAATTAACGGCCCGGGCCAGTGAGCTCACCCGCCGCATGGCTGAGCGCACCAAGCTCAGTGAAGGACAATATGTGAAAGTGCGTCAGCTGAACCTGCGCCTGCTCACAGAAATGGCGGAAGCGCGTAAGCAGTTCAGCGCCGACGTGGAAGAGCTGGACAAGGCCCTGGCCGATATTCAGATGCGCTACGAGTGGGACTTGGCCTGTGTGCTGCGGCCCAAGCAGATAGCCGCCTACGACGACATGAAGCAGACTTTTACCGCCACCAACATACGCTAATCGACCCACGACAAGTGTATCAGAATACTTCTGGACATAAAAAAGCCCGCTGCAGCGGGCTTTTTTATTGACAGGTTGGTAGGGCCAAGCTACTACGAGCGTTGCTCGATGCCTACGTAGTCCCGCACGGTTTCGCCGGTGTAGATCTGACGCGGGCGGCCGATGGGCTCCTTGTTCTCGCGCATCTCTTTCCACTGGGCAATCCAGCCGGGCAGGCGGCCCAGGGCAAACATCACCGTAAACATCTCCGTTGGGATGCCCAGGGCCTTGTAGATGATGCCTGAGTAGAAGTCCACGTTGGGGTACAGCTTGCGCTGAACGAAATATTCGTCGGTGAGGGCGGCTTGCTCCAGCTCCTTGGCAATTTTCAGCAGGGGGCTATCCTGCAGGCCCAGGGCCGTCAGCACCTCATCGGCGGCTTTCTTGATGATGGTAGCGCGCGGGTCGAAATTCTTATACACGCGGTGGCCGAAGCCCATCAGACGGAACGAGTCGTTCTTGTCTTTGGCCTTGGCAATGAACTTGCTGGTGTCGCCACCGTCGCGCTCAATAGCTTCCAGCATCTCAACTACCTCTTGGTTGGCGCCGCCGTGCAGCGGGCCCCACAGGGCGTTGATACCAGCCGAAACCGAGCCGTAGAGCGAGGCATTAGCCGAGCCTACCAGACGCACCGTGGAAGTAGAGCAGTTCTGCTCGTGGTCGGCGTGCAGGATGAGCAGCTTGTTCAGGGCGCTTACTACCACCGGATTCAACTCGTACTTCTCGGTAGGGAAGCTGAACATCATGTGCAGGAAGTTGGAGCAGTAGTCCATGTCATTCCGCGGGTAGTTCAGCGGGTGGCCCATCTGGTTTTTGTAGGTCCAGGCCGCAATGGTGGGCAGCTTGGCCATCAACCGAATTACGTTCAGGTCGATTTCCTCCTTGCTCAGGTCCGGCGACACGCTTTCGGGGTAGAAGGCGGTCAGGGCGCAGATCAGGCTGCTTAGGATGGCCATGGGGTGGGCCGCCGACGGGAAGCCGTCGAAAATCTTGCGCACGTCTTCGTGCACCAGGGTATGCTTGGTTATCTGCCCCGAGAAATCGGCCAGCTCAGCCTGCGTGGGGAGTTTACCGTAAATCAGCAGGTAGGCTACTTCAATAAACGATGACTGCTCGGCCAGCTGCTCAATGGGGTAGCCCCGATAGCGCAGAATGCCTTCTTCGCCGTCGAGAAAGGTAATGGCGCTCTTGGTGGCCCCGGTATTTTTGTAGCCCGAGTCCAGGGTTACGTAGCCGGTTTGGTCGCGCAGCTTGCCAATGTCGAAGGCCTTTTCGTGCTCGGTGCCTTCAATAACGGGGAGAGAGTACGATTTCCCGTCGAGGATCAGTTCAGCAGATTCTGCCATAAGCGTGGGTTGAAGGGTGGGTTGCGGGGCGAAACTAAAGAATTACCAACTAGCAGTAAAACCCCGTGAGAGTTTGGCGCCTATACTACAATCCGACCCGGGTTGTTGTTTGAGTTGGGTAAAGCGCAAAGAAAAGCCCCCAACCTGATAAGTCCGGCATTCCAACCGATTTTTTCCGACCGTTAACCGCATTTCTGCCCTGATTCTGTACGATTACGCCGGCCGACTCCAGCTGTTTCCGGCCGCAGGCCACCCCTGCGGCCGCAACAGGTGGCTACTTACCGATGCAGAACTGAGTGAAGATGCTGGTGAGCAGGTCATCGTTGCTGATTTCGCCGGTAATCTGGCCCAGTGCCGCCAGGGCGTGGCGCAAGTCGGCGGCCAGCAGCTCGGTGCCGGCCCCGCTGCTGAGGCCTACCAGCACGGCGTCGAGGTGCTGGTGGGCCTGCTCCAGGCTGCGGGCGTGGCGCACGTTAGTGACAATGGTGCTGGCCCCGGTGCGGTCCAGGCCCTCTATTCGTACGCGGTTCAGCAGTTCCTGCCGTAGCTCGTCGAGGCCGTCGCCGCGGGATGCGGCAATCAGAACTGTGCCGGGGCGAGAGCGGAAGGCATCCAGCTCCACCTCTGACGCTACATCCATTTTGTTGCCCACTGCCAGTACAGCGGTACCGGCCGGGAGTTGTAAAGCCTCAATCTCTGCTTCAAGTTCAGCGGAGGTAGTGCTCGTTATATCAAACAGATATAGAACGAAAGCGGCCTGCTGCACGCGCTTGAGCGTGCGCTCCACGCCTATGGATTCCACTACGTCGGTGGTGTCGCGCAGACCGGCCGTGTCCACAAACCGGAACCGGATTCCTTCAATACTGACTTCATCCTCAATCAGGTCGCGGGTGGTACCGGCTATGTCCGAAACGATGGCGCGCTCCTCGTTGAGCAGGGCATTGAGCAAGGTGCTTTTGCCCGCGTTGGGCCGCCCCGCAATAACGGTAGTTACGCCGTTCTTGATGACGTTGCCTAACTCGAAGGACCGCAGGAGCCGACGCACCAGGGTTTGCACTTCCTGCAGCAGCTGCACCAGCCCGGTCCGGTCGGCAAACTCTACGTCCTCCTCTCCAAAGTCCAGCTCCAGCTCCAGTAGGGCCGCAAACTGTACCAGCCGCCCACGCAGGTCCTTCAGCTCCTGCGAAAAGCCCCCGCGCATCTGGCGCAGGGCCACCTGATGCGACAGCGCCGAGTCGGCAGCAATGAGGTCCGCTACGGCTTCCGCCTGGGCCAGGTCGAAGGCGCCGTGCAAGAAGGCCCGTTTGGTAAACTCGCCGGCTTCGGCCAGGCGCGCACCACGCCTGGTGAGTAGTCCTAATAGCTCCTGCACGATATAGTCGGAGCCGTGGGTACTGATTTCGACCACATCCTCGCGGGTATAGGAATGCGGCCCCCGGTAAAGTGAAACTACTACCTCGTCAATAATTCGCTGCCCGTCCCGGATGGTGCCGTAGTGCAGGGTGTGGCCGGGCTGGTCGCGCAGCTGCTTACCGGCAAACACCTCATCGGTGAGGCGGATGGCCTCGGGCCCCGAGAGGCGGACCAGGGCAATGGCGCCGGCGCCGGGGGGCGTTGAGAGGGCAACGATGGTATCGGAAAGGGAGGTAGGAAGAGCTGCCACAGTGGCGAAGAAGATAGTGTTGGCCGCAAAGGTAGGGGTTCGGCCGCGGGAAAAAGTAGCGTGGGCAAGCTCCTGCCGAGCTGCCCCGTAAACCCAATCCACACCCGTTGCCTGCTTACGGATGGCTTTAGCCCGTCACGAAAAGGTTGCGGCTGACTTCGGCAGAAATCAGATGCTCTCTGGTCTTGTTGATTCTGATTTCAAATGAGTTATCGAATAAAATCTTATCCAATACTTCAATGTGCGTGCCCAGGTTCAGGCCGACTTTATCCAGATATTGCAGGAAGGGCACGGAGGTATTCTTGACGGCTACTACAATGCCTTGGTCGCCGGGGCGGAGGTCGGCTACCAGCCGGTGCTGGGGCCGGTGCAGCACTCCCTCGGCCGTCGGGATAGGGTCGCCGTGAGGGTCCAGCTGGGGGTAGCCCAGAAACTCATCGAGGCGCTGAATAAGTAGGTCGGAATCGATGTGCTCCATCTGCTCGGCCACGTCGTGCACCTCGTCCCAGCTGAAGCCTAGCTGCTGCACCAGAAACACTTCCCAGAGGCGGTGCTTCCGAATGGTAAGCAGGGCCAGGCGGCGGCCTTCCGCCGTGAGCGTTACGCCTCGGTACCGGGTGTAGTGCAACAGGCCTTTCTCGCCGAGGCGACGCAACATATCCGTAACCGAGGCAGCCCGTGTTTGCAGGGCCTCGGCCACGCTGTTAGTGCTTACCTCGGTCCCGGGAGTGGCTTCGGCCAGCTTATATATGGCTTTTAAGTAGTTTTCCTCGGTGTAGCTGGGCATTGGGTTGAGTTAAAAATTAAAAATTGAGAAGTAAGAATGAATAACGGCCGCTCACAACCTGCGTGAGGGTCGCGAAACGGCCATTATTCATTCTTACTTCTCAATTTTTAATTGACCTTTCGCTACCACTTAATTAGGGCCGAGGCCCAGGTGAAGCCCGAGCCGAACGCGGCCAGGCACACCAGGTCGCCGCGCTGGATGCGGCCCTCCTGCACGGCCTCGCTCAGGGCCATGGGCACGGAGGCGGCGGTAGTATTGCCGTAGCGCTGGATGTTGCTGAAGATTTTATCGTCCGAAAGGCCCATTTTCTGCTGCACGTACTGGGTGATGCGCAGGTTGGCCTGGTGGGGAATCAGCATGTTGAGGTCCTGGGGCTGGTAGCCGTTCTGGTCCAGGGCCTCCTTGATTACCTGCGGGAAGCGGACCACCGCGTGCTTGAACACATTCTGGCCGTTCATGTAGGGGTACATGTCCAACTCGTTGGCTACCACGTACTCTACCCGGTTGTTACGGTTCGAGCCGGGCTCTTTCACGATCAACTCCTCAGCATGTTCGCCCTGGGAGTGCAGGTGCGTGCTCAGGATGCCGTGCCCCTCGCGGGTGCTGGGGCGCAGCACCACCGCGCCGGCGCCGTCGCCGAAAATAACCGATACTGCCCGGCCTCGGGTACTGATATCGAGCCCGGAGGAGTGAATCTCAGAGCCGACTACCAGTACGGTGTCGTACATGCCCGTCTTGATGAACTGGTCGGCCATCGAAAGCGCGTACACGAAGCCCGAGCACTGGTTGCGCACGTCGAAGGCCGGAATGGGAGCCTGAATGCCCAGCTCGCGCTGCAGCAGCACGCCGGAGCCAGGAAAGAAGTAGTCCGGCGACAACGTAGCAAACACAATCAGCTGCACGTCGTCGGGGGTGAGGCCGGCCATTTCGAGGGCTTTGCGGGCCGCGTTGGCGCCCATGTTGGCCGTCGTGTCCTTGCCTTCCTCAAACCAGCGCCGTTCCCGGATGCCGGTGCGCTCCTGAATCCACTCGTCAGTGGTTTCCATCAGGGTAGTGAGGTCGGCGTTGGTTACTACCCGGTCGGGCACGTAGTGGCCCACACCGGCAATTTCAGACATTCGTAGGGTGTTGTTCATCAAAGGGGGGAATTTGCGGGGCAGTTGGAACAGGAAAACCAAGCCGAAGGTAGAAAAATTCGGCGCTGCCCCGTAAACGGCCCGCAAAGGTCGGCAGTTACCGGATAGAATCCATGAGGTGGTGCAACTTTTCGGCTTCGGAATCCCAGAAAGCCTCCGCCGGAACGCCGGCAGCATAGTAGTCTGGCCGGACCAGCGCCGCCGCCAGTTCGGTCGCCGCCGGATACACGGGCTGCTGAAAATCTAGCACCAGCCCGGCCCCGTGCTGCTGTACTACCCCCTGCCAAAGTGGGTTGGGCGGCACTACCATTGGCAACCCGTGCGCCAGGTATTCGAACAGCTTGGTGGGCACGCACCGGGCCGTGCTCGGGTGCGGACGGTAGGGCAGCAGCCCCAGGTGGCTCCGCCGGATTTCGGCCACTACCTCCGCGTGGGGCACTAATTCCGCGCCGCCCCTTAGCGTTACCTTTCCACCGGCTGCCGCAACAGCCGCCTGCAGTTTCGGCAGTAGCCCCGGCTGCTGGCAGGCCCCTATGATCGTAAGGTGGGCCAGGGGCCAGGCTGCGCGCAGGTGCTGGGTAAAACGGATGGCCTCCCATACCCCGTTCAGCTCCGAGATAGTGCCGGAGTAAAGCAGGTTCAGCGGTTCGGCGGGGGTAGGGAGCCTGCGTGGAAAAGCCGTAGAGGTCACCTCGGCGGCATAGGGCTGGTATTTGTTTTCAACAATCAGCGTCTTGGCGGGGGTAGCAAAGGGCAACTCCTGGGCGTAGCTGCGTTCGGCCAACAGTAGGGCCCAGGCCCGGCGCGCAGCTAAGGCTTCCAGGCCACGGACCAACCCCGCCAGCAAGGCCCGAGCCCAGGCCGGATACACCTGCTGGGTGCGAATGTTGAGGGCGTAGTTTTCGCGCACGTCGTACACAAAGCGCCGGCCCGGGCCCAGCAACTGCCACAGTACCGTAAGGGGAAGCAGCTCGGGGGCGTGCACTACCACCACCTGGGGCTGCAGGCGGCGTAGCAGCTGCCAGTAGCTCCGCTGCGCCCGTAGCCGGGCCAGGCTCAGGCGACTACCCGCAAGCAGAGCGTGGGTGTGCAGGTTGTCGGGCAGGGCGGGGGGGGCAGGCGCCAGGCGGCCCGCTACGTGCACCGCTGCCCCCGGCCGTTGGGCCAGCGTGCGCCCAAACTTGCCCAGCATGCGGGTATCGTCGAGGGGCTTAAGCACGGAGGCCAGTAAAATGGTCAGGGAAGGCGGCATATTGCCCGCGAAGATGGTAAGTTTGCACGGCATCAGTTGCCGGTTGGGAGTTACCGGTTGTCAGGTGTTGAGAGGGTAGGCCTTTCCGGCAGGAAGCTGGCCACTTTCAACCGGCAACTGACTGACAACCGACAACTCATATTTCATGTCTGAACTCCAAACCCTGATTGAGGCTGCCTGGACCGACCGGAGCCTGTTGCAGCAAGCCGCCACCACGGAGGCCATCCAGCACGTAATTGAAGAGCTTGATAAAGGCCGCCTGCGCGTAGCCCAGCCCGGGGCTACTGAAGGCGCCGACTGGCAGGTAAACGACTGGGTGAAGAAGGCGGTTATCCTGTACTTCCCCATCCGCCAGATGGAAACCATTGAGGTAGGCCCCTTTGAGTTCCGCGACAAAATGCGGCTGAAAACCAACTACGAGCAGCAGGGCGTACGCGTAGTGCCCCCGGCCGTAGCCCGCTACGGCGCCTACCTGGCTCCCGGCGTAATTATGATGCCTAGCTACGTAAACATCGGCGCCTGGGTAGGCGAGGGTACCATGGTGGACACCTGGGCCACCGTGGGCTCCTGTGCCCAGATTGGGGCCGGTGTGCACCTGAGTGGGGGGGTAGGCATTGGCGGGGTACTGGAGCCCGTACAGGCTGCCCCCGTTATTGTAGAAGATGGCGCCTTCGTGGGCTCACGCAGCATTCTGGTAGAAGGCTGCTTTGTGGGCAAAGAGGCCGTTATCGGGGCGGGTGTGACCATTACCGGCAGCACCCGCATTATCGATGTCACCGGCTCGGAGCCCAAGGAGTACCGCGGCTATGTGCCGGCCCGCTCAGTAGTTATTCCGGGTTCGTTGCCCAAGCAGTTCCCGGCCGGCGAGTACCATGTGCCCTGCGCCCTTATCATTGGACAGCGCAAGCCCAGCACCGACCTGAAAACCTCGCTCAACGACGCCCTGCGCGAGCATAACGTAGCCGTGTAAATCTGCCGGCCGGCCCGGTTGCCACGGCGTAACGGGCCCGAAACCCGAAAAAGAACCCTGCGCCTTTGTGCCGGGGTTCTTTTTTTCCACGGTCAGATACAAGATATTGCGCTGCGGTGAGTGAGCTACTCACCTGAATTCCCCCGATTTTCCTTCTTGATGAGTACCCTAAAATCAGTAGTGTCTGCGGCCCAGGCCCGCGACGAAGTGCGCGACTACGTAGCCCAGGAATTAGGCATCAGCCCCGAGCAGGTGCAAACCCGTGTGGCCTTTAACCGGGAGCTGCCCTGGGTTGATGGCCGTACGCGCCCTTGCTTCTTGGTGGAGTGGGCCGAACCCAACGGCCGCGACGGGGTAGCCATTGCCGGGCCCTACACCCACAACTTCTTCGAGTTCAGCCGGGCTGATGCTTACCAGCTGGGAGCCCAGAACGCCTGGCGCCAGCAGCTGCTGAACCTGTACGCCGGCTGCGAGCTGGTAGTGCAGGCACGCCTGACCCAGCCCCTCACCGACGTAACCGACCCCACGCGCCTGGCCATCATCACCCAGACGCTGGAGGAGCGTACCAACTGGCGCATTGCCGTCAATGTGTCGTTGCGGGAGTTTCTGCGCCTGGGCACCGATGAGTACTACATCTTTAATGGCAGCTGGGTCTGGAACCCCAACTACCGCTACTCGCACCTGAAGGGCTTTATTCCCTACGGCGAGAAAACCCTCATGGAGCTGCCCAAAACCGGCTTTATTCCCGTCAAGTCGCACTCCCCCTTCGAGGCAATTCCGCCCGTAGGCGAGGATGGGGCCTACCCCGGCGAGTTGGTCAGCTTCATTATCGTGAAAAACAACCAGATTCTGGAAACCCGCGGCCTCGATTTGTACGCTCGCACCCTGATGAACCAGGTAGCAATGTTCTACGCCCTCGGCCGCGAGCATGGCCCCTTCCAGATTGATTTGATTGAGCAGCAGTAAGGCTCACTTGAGCGTATTATTGCGCGCTCAGGCGAGAATGAACACAAAAAAGCCCGTCCTGACACTGTCAGGACGGGCTTTTTTGTAGTAGCTGCGGCTTAGTGCACTTTGGCTTCCGGCTTAAGCTTGTCGGCAAATACCTGCCGTACCTTATCTACTTTGGGCTTCACCACAAACTGGCAGTAGGGCTGCTGGCCGTTCTGGTTGTAGTAGTTCTGGTGGTAGTTCTCGGCCACATAGAACTTCTGCAAGGGTACAATTTCAGTTACCACGGGGTTAGGAAAGGCGTGGGCCGCATTGAGCTTCTTCTTGTACTCCTCCGCCAGGCGGCGCTGCTCATCGTTGTGGTAGAAGATGGCCGAGCGGTACTGGGTACCCACATCGGCGCCCTGGCGGTTGAGGGTCGTGGGGTCGTGGGTTTTCCAGAACACTTCCAGCAGCTCCGCGAAGCTGATTTTGCTGGGGTCGTAGGTAATCTGGGCCACCTCGGCGTGACCCGTCAGGCCGCTGCATACCTCTTTATAAGTAGGGTTGGCGATGCGTCCGCCGCTGTAGCCCGATACTACTTTCTCGACGCCGTTGAGGTCCTGAAAAACAGCCTCGACGCACCAGAAGCAGCCGGCTCCAAAAGTTGCCTGTTCCATTCGTGGGGGTTTCGTAGTTGATGGCTTAGGGGTTGCTCGTTGTGCGGTGGCGGCCGTCAGCAGGCCCATCCACAGCAAAGCGGTTAATACAGCTCGTATCATACGGGTAAAAGGATTTTGAGGGCCGAAAAGTTTAGCGAATACCGTTGAGCTGCCATAAAAACAAACCGGCCCCTCTGCCGGGAAGGCAAAAGGGCCGGTTTAACTTCAAAGCAGGGGTAGGAAATTACTTCCGGAACCGCTCGGCCAGCACCAGATCCTTGGTGCCGTGGGTCCAGGAGTAGAACCCTTCGCCCGATTTCACACCCAGGCGGCCAGCCGTTACCATGTTTACCAGCAGGGGGCAGGGGGCGTATTTCTGGTTGCCCAGGCCTTCGTGCAATACTCGCAGAATAGCCAGACACACATCCAGCCCGATAAAGTCGGCCAGTTGGAGAGGGCCCATGGGGTGGGCCATGCCCAGCTTCATCACCGTGTCAATTTCTTCTACGCCGGCCACGCCCTCATAAAGGCTGTAAATGGCCTCGTTGATCATGGGCATCAGGATGCGGTTGGCCACGAAGCCGGGGTAGTCGTTTACCTCGGTGGGCGTTTTGCCCAGCTCCCGCGACAGGTCCATGATGCGCTGGGTTACCTCGTCGGAAGTGGCGTAGCCCCGGATAACCTCCACCAGCTTCATTACCGGCACCGGGTTCATGAAGTGCATGCCAATGACCTGGGCCGGGCGCTTGGTAACGGCCGCAATCCGGGTAATGGAAATCGAGGACGTATTCGAAGCCAGAATGGCCTCGGCGGGGGCGTGCTGGTCTAGCTCGCGGAAGATGTTCAGCTTCAGCTCCACGTTTTCGGTGGCGGCTTCTACCACCAGGCCCGCGTTTTTCACGCCTTCTGCTATGCTGGTATAGGTAGTGAGGCGACCCAGGGTAGCGGTTTTGTCGGCGTCGGTGAGGGCGCCTTTGGCTACCTGGCGGTCCAGGTTTTTGCCGATGGTGGCCAGGCCTTTGTCCAGGGCCGGCTGGTTGATGTCGATGAGGGCGACGGGAAATCCGTGCTGGGCAAACACGTGGGCAATGCCATTGCCCATGGTGCCCGAGCCAATAACGGCGACGTTAAGCATGGAGAAATAAGAGTGGGTGGGAGGAACTGAAAAAACAGGGATGGTAGCCGCGAAAGGACTGCTGCAAAGCTACACCAAACCCAGCCCAGGCAGTGCATAGCTCATAAATTTGTGTATGCCTATACATATTTTATTGATTTAATAAATACTGTTTTTGAGGCTTAAATAGGGTTTTTGCCGTTGAAATATCCTGTTGCGAAAAAAAATATGAATATAGGATAAACCTTTTGCTGGAGTTGGCGCGTACAAAACCGCAGATCGGCTACCCATCCTGTTCTCCCTATTCCAGACGGGTAGCCGGCCTTAGTTCTCTCCCTTTTTTCACCTACTCTCTCCTCTCCATCATGGGTAATCTGCTGTATATCATCGCCGTCATTCTGATCATCATTTGGGCCCTGGGTTTCTTTGGAGTACTCGGTGGCGGCATTCAAGGCAACGGCCTGATTCACGTACTGCTCGTTATTGCTATCATCGCCATTCTGCTGCGTGTTATTCGCGGTGGGCGAGTAGTGTAACCAGCTACCTCATTCCACTTGGTAGTGGAATTCTTTAGTCCGAAAAACGCGAAAAGCCTGGCTCATTTGAGTCAGGCTTTTTTGTGTGCTACCCGTCGTAGGTTTTATTTCAGATCGAACAGAAAGCTGAAGCGAATAACGGGCTGGCCGTAGATGTCGTTGATGCCGTCGTTGAAATTGTAGAGTACCACAATGTCGGCGGCGGCCCGGTCGCTGATCTGCTGGCGGTAGCCGGCTCCGGCCAGGGGCGTCTTCACTGTCAGCTTGCCTTTACGCAGCTGGCCGTACTGGTCCTGAAACACCACCTCGGCTTTGGTTACCTCGTACTCCCCGTGCAGGAAGAACTGGTTAAACACCATCAGCTGGGCAAATCCTTTCAGCCCCAAGCTGTTGGTTTTGATGCTTTCAAAACCCCGACCCGATAAGCTGTTATAGGCGTAGGAAATGCCCGGGCCAACCGCAAACTTCTTGGAAATGCGGTACCCGATGGCTGGGGCAAGGCTGGCGCTAAACTGGTTGAGGCCATACAAGCTGCTAAAGCCCAAGCCAAAGTTGCTGTACAGGAAGTACCGGCGCATAGGCGGCTCGGGAGCCGCTACCCCCGGCCGCTGCGGCAGGTCGAGGCCAGAGGGGCGGTTGGGGTCGTAAGGGGCGTTGGAGGCCGGTACCCCGGGCTGGGCCGGTTCAGTAGGCGGCGTGGGGGTAGGCTGGTACACGGGCGCCGGTGTACGGGCCGGAGCCGAGCCAGGCGGCGCCGTGTTCAGCTGAGGCTTTACGTTGCGCGTGGTGTCGGTTACCTGCGCCGAAACGGTAGGGGCCAACCCAAGGCTGGCCCCACCAAACAATATAAATAACAGGAGTCGTTTCATATGCTGGTTACAACGTAACTACGAAACCAACTGATACATACGCTGGCGCTGAGCTTTGATATTTTCGTCGGCCAGGTACTCCTCGTAGCTCATGCGGCGGTCGATGATGCCGTCCGGAGTCAGCTCAATGATGCGGTTAGCTACGGTTTCTATCACCTGTAAGTCGTGGGAAGCAAAAATCAGGGTGCCGCCGAAGTCCTTCAGGGAGTTGTTCAGAGCCGTGATGCTTTCCAGGTCCAGGTGGTTGGTCGGGTCGTCGAGCACGAGTACGTTGCCACCTTCCATCATCATCTTGCTCAGCATGCAGCGCACCTTCTCGCCCCCGCTCAGCACGTTCGACTTTTTCTGCGACTCCTCACCCGAAAACAGCATGCGGCCCAGGAAGCCCCGGATAAACGATTCGTCTTTCTCGGTGCTGTACTGGCGCAGCCAATCCACCAAGTTCAGATCGGTATTAAAGAACTCAGTGTTTTCCTTGGGGAAGTAGCTGGGCGTGATGGTAGTGCCCCACTTGAACTCGCCCGTGTCGGGCTTGGTCTCATTAAAGAGAATATCGAAAAGGAGGGAGGCGGCCCGGTCGTCGCGGCTGATGATGGCTACCTTGTCTTTTTTGTCCAGGGAGAAAGACACATTCCGGAAAATCGTCTGCCCATCAACCGACTTGCTCAGGTTTTCCACTGTCAGCAGCTGGTTGCCGGCCTCACGCTCCGATTTGAAGGCGATGTAGGGGTACTTGCGCGAAGAAGGCTTGATTTCTTCCAGCGTGAGTTTCTGCAGCAGCTTCTGGCGCGAGGTAGCCTGCTTGGATTTCGAGGCGTTGGCCGAGAAGCGGCGCACGAACTCTTCCAGCTCCTTGCGCTTATCTTCCGTTTTCTTGTTTACTTCCTGGCGCTGGCGCAAAGCCAATTGCGACGACTCGTACCAGAACGAGTAGTTGCCGGGATACATGGTAATCTTGGAGAAGTCGAGGTCGGCCATGTAGTTACACACCGCGTCGAGGAAGTGACGGTCGTGGCTAACTACAATCACCGTGTTCTGGAAAGAGTCAAGGAAGTTTTCAAGCCACAGCACAGTTTCGGCATCAAGGCCGTTGGTGGGTTCGTCCAGCAGCAGCACGTCGGGGTTGCCGAATAGCGCCTGGGCCAGCAGCACACGCACTTTGTCCGAGGTGCCTAGGTCGCCCATCAGGGTGTGGTGCTTGTCCTCTGAGATGCCCAGGCCGGAGAGCAGCTCGGCTGCTTCGTACTCGGCATTCCAGCCTTCCAGATCGGCAAACTCACCCTCCAGAACAGCGGCCCGCTCCCCGTCTGCGTCCGAGAAATCGGCTTTGGCGTACAGAGCGTCTTTCTCCTCCATTACCTGCCACAGGCGCTGGTGGCCCATGATAACCGTCTGCAGAACCGGGAAGGCGTCGGCGGCAAACTGATCCTGCTTCAACACCGAAAGGCGGGCGCCCTTGGGCATATCCACCGAGCCCGTGTTCGGCTCAATCTCGCCCGAGAGAATCTTCAGAAAGGTTGATTTACCCGCCCCGTTGGCCCCAATGAGGCCGTACACGTTGCCGGGCATAAATTTAATGGTAACGTCTTCGAACAATACGCGCTTGCCGTAGCGCAGACTTACGTTGGAGGTGCTGATCATAGGAAAAATATGCGGAGAAACTTCGGGCCGGCCGGCCCAGATGAGGGCCCAGCGTGGCAGCCCGCAAAAATAGGCAAAATGCCCCGGCCGGGCGGAGCTGCGGAAAAGAGTTGCGGCGGTTTTCAAAAAAAAGCCGTCGTAATACACAACTACCTGCCCAGCAATGCGGTATAAAAAGTAGCTGATGGCTACTGCCAGCGCCCGCGGAGCATAGGTAAAACACTTGTATCTGCGAGGCTGGTTCCCCGCCGGTCAGCATCCTTGATTGTCCATCTTTCCCAACACCTTCTTTCCGTATGGCTACTTCGCACATTACGCCCGAAACCAATGGCATTCGCTACGGCCTGTTTACATCGGTCGGCATGATTGTATATTTTATCGTTGCTTCCCTGACGGGCTTGGTTCAACGCATCGAGTTCAGCTTCCTGAACGGAGTAATACTGGCCATTGGCGTGTGCATGGCCATCGTAAACTACAAGCGCTTCCGCCAGGACCGCATGCCTTACCTGCATGGCTTCGGCACGGGCATCATTACGGCCCTGGTAGCCTCCATTGTGTTTGCCCTCTTCTTTATTGTGTATGCGGGTGTGCTTAACCGCCAGATTATGGAAGGCATCCGCGCCGAGGATCTGTTTGGGTTCGACCTTTCGGTAACCATTGCCTTCCTGGCAATTATCCTGCAGGGAGCCATGTCTGGCGTGATTATCTCCCTGGTAGCCATGCAGTACTACAAGAGCCCCGACCACAAGCCTATCACGGGCATTGAGTAGGCGCTGCCACATGCCTTAAATCAAGAGCGGGCCCGGCGGGTCCGCTCTTTTGATACCTAGCTATATAGAAGTAGATAAATATACATGATTATTTTTATAATAAATTATATAAAAAATATAGTGAGTTTCTGTTGTTGTGCTTTTTTTGGTATATATTTGTATTAACAAAAGGGCAGAGGGGCTGAATTTTTCTTGGGAAATGTTGGTTAACTCAGCACTTAGTCTTTATACCTGCATGCTTTCCGTTTTCATATGAAAACTTCAGTACTCACCTTTCTGCTTGTTGCCATTCTGAGCACCGTTTCGGTGGCGCAACGCCGGGACCGGTATGCCGAGCGCCCCGGGGCCCCCGATGTAGCCGTGGAGCGGGTAGAGGAAGTTACCCGGCAGATGAGCTCTCAGCTTCAATTGAATGAAGCTCAGTTTATTAAGCTGCGCGAAGTAAATAAGATAAAGCTGGCCCGACTGGAGGAAATTCAGTGGCAGTATCAGGAGGACCCGATGCAGCGCAACGCCAAAATGGCCGAGCTGGAGGCGCAGTATGAAGCCGAATGCAGCCGCATCCTGACGCCTTCGCAGCTGAGCCTGTTCCGGGAGGAGCAAAAGCGAGACACCGTGCCTACCCCGCCCGCTAACTCCAACGAGGGAGGGCTGGGCTAAGCCGCCTATTTACTTTTTCAAGCCCAAGAGGCCGCGTCATATTGTATGGCGCGGCCTCTCGTTTTTATCAGGGTTCCAGCCCCGTGTGTAAGAGGGGTGCCGGTGGGGTGGGCCTTATTGGGCCTGTAATACCGGAAGGATAACTTCCGTGATAGTGCCCGTGGCGCCGCTGCGCAGCAGTACCCGGCCGCGGGCCGTGCGGGGGTGTCCGGGGGCGCACTGCAGGCCGGTGGTTACGTAATAGATGTACACTTTGTCGCTTTGCTCGCCCAACTCTTCCTCGTCGGGGTGGCCCAGCAGGCGGGTTACATCATTGACGCGGGCGCCGTAAAGCTCGTTGCGGTGTTTCTCCAGAACCGGAAGCTGGGCCGCCCGCTGGCTCTGGCAGCCGTACGCATCCGCACGCCAGGCTTCGGAGTTGAAGCCCGGAAGGCCGGGTAGGGAGTGGCCGCAGCTGGCGGTTAGTGCTCCTACCGCCAAGATGACTGCGAAGCGCCGAAGGAAAGAGGGAACGGTTTGCACAGACAAAGAGTTAGGCCCCCGGAGGGTAGTGAATGAAAAGAGCTATTTTTGATTTGCCCAGGGCCGCTTAGCGGCCCAATGCCTCCGCAATTTACTTCGCCCCGACTGAATTAGCCGATGACGAATGTGTTTACCCGCTTTGCCGGGTTGCTGCTTACCGCCCTCAGCCTAGCTACTCCGGTGGTAGCCGCGCCGCCTACCGGGCGGATACCCGCCACCGTTGCCAAAACCACCCGCCTTAGCGGACCGGAAAAAGCGTTTGTAATGGCCGCTTTTGAGCAGCACGTAGCCTTGTCCTACGCTCAGGCCGGCCTGAGTGCCACCGGCCTGCCCCTGGATGTGTACCGCCGTGCCCTGATTGGCTTTTACCATCTGCAGCAGCGGGGCACCGCCAGCGCCCCCACCCAAGTGCTGTCCATTATTGATTTCAGTCGCTCCAGCACGCAAAAGCGTCTCTGGATTCTGGATGTAGCCAAAGGAAAGCTGCTGCACCACACCCTGGTAGCGCACGGCAAGTACACGGGCGAGGATTTGGCCCGGAATTTCTCGAACCGCGAAGGTTCGGAGATGAGCAGCCTGGGCTTCTACGTCACGGGGGCTACTTACCAGGGCAAGCACGGCCTGTCGTTGAAGCTGCATGGGGTAGATGCCGGCTATAACACCAATGCCCTCAGTCGCGCCGTGGTAGTGCATGGGGCCGATTACGTGAGCCAGCAGTTCATTCGGCAGCACGGGCGGCTGGGGCGCAGCCAGGGCTGCCCGGCATTGCCCGTGGAGGAAACGCCTGCCATTATCCGGACGATAAAAGGCGGGACAGTGCTTTTCGCCAACGGACCTACCCAGGCCGGCTACCGCTCCAACTGGCTAAGCCTGGACCCGGCCCTGCTAGGTTTTGCCCGTAGCAAGGGCCTGCTCGGGCAGGTAGGATAGAATCGCCCTCGATTTCAAAACATCACAAAGCCCCACCAACTGTGCTATACCAGTTGGTGGGGCTTTGGCTATGCTAGTGGGGTACCCCCGGGTGAACCGGGAGCGGGTCAGGCCCGGTCGCCGGTGGTTTTAACCAGGTTGATGCCGGCAAAAAAGAAAATCAGCCCGATTACGAACGGTACAAACGAATTCATCTTGCTCAGGCCCAACCCCCCGATCTGGAGGAAGGCCAGGGCGCCGGCAATAATGCCCAGGATGCCCAGGACAGTGAGGATGCTGCCAAAGGTGCGTTTCTGATTCATGAGGAGAGAAATTGCAGTGGAGGGGAATAGCCCGCCAGGTAAGCGGGCCGGAATAGTGACTGATACGTGGAGTGGCCAGATTTGGGTTCTACCCGCTCCGACAACCCTACCGTAGGCTTCGCGTTACAAGGCCATAGAGGCCACCCGGCCCCTTTTTAGCTTGTTTCACTCCCTTTTCCCTACCCCTAACCATGCGAGGAAGCCTTCGATATATAATTGCTTTGGTCATGGCAGCCTTCGCGTTCATCCCGTACTACTGCAACACGCAGAAAAACGAAGTGACCGGCGAAGTGCAGCACGTGGATATGTCGGCCGACCAGGAAATAGCCCTGGGCCTGCAGGCCGCCCCCGAAATGGCCCAGCAATACGGCGGTATTCACCCCGACCGCCAGGCCGGCGCCGCCATCGAGCGGATTGGCCAGCAAATTGTGCAGAGCACCAAAGTCCGCCAGAGCCCCTACAAGTTTCAGTTTCACCTGCTGGCCGACGAAAACACGATTAACGCCTTTGCCTTGCCCGGCGGACAGGTGTTTATTACGGCCGGCCTGCTGAAAAACCTGAAAACCGAAGGCCAGGTGGCCGGCGTGCTGGCCCACGAAATCGGGCACGTGGTAGGCCGACATTCAGCCGAGCAGATTGCCAAGTCGCGCCTGACCCAGGGCCTGACCGGCGCCGCCGCCATCGGCCTCTACGACCCCGACCGGCCCGCCACCATGGCCAGCGCAGCCGCGGCGGCGATGGTCGGTAAGCTGCTTACGCTGCGCTACGGCCGCGAGGACGAGCTGGAGGCCGACCGGCTCGCCGTTGACTTCACCCCGGCCGCCGGCTACGACCCGCGGTCCATGATTCAGGTAATGGAAATTCTGGAGCAGTCCAACCACGGCGGTGGCCCGCCCGAGTTCCTGAGCACTCACCCTAACCCCGGCAACCGCATTCAGGAGTTGCAGCGCGATATAGCCGAAGATTACCCCCAAGGCCTGCCCGGCAACCTGAAACCCTAGTACCCGCCTCGCCAAAAGTGCGTACCATAGCCGACCTTAGAGTCGGCTATGCTTGTTTTATACCTAGCCTGTTTCCGGAAAGGCTACCCCCGTAAAGACCCTGAACCCTAGTTTTCGCCTGCCATGCCACCCCTTGCCTGTCCTGTGCTGCGGCACCTGCTTTTTGTGCTCAACCCCATATCCGGGGACATTGATAAAACGGAGTTGGAAACCACCATCCGGCATTACTGCCAGGAGCGGGGACGCGTGGCGGCCTTTTTTCACACCAGCGGCGACGATGACCTAGGCCGCCTGCGCCGTTTTCTGGCCGCGCACTCCTTCGATGCCGTTTTCGCGGCCGGCGGCGATGGTACCGCCAGCCTGGTGGCCGAGGCGCTGGCCGGCGGCGAAATACCGTTGGGCATCATCCCGCTGGGCTCCGGCAATGGCCTGTCTAAGGACCTGGGCATACCGCAGGAGGTAGAGCAGGCCCTGCGGCTTACCTGGGATTACCAGCTGCGTACCGTGGACACGCTGCGGGTAGGGGGCAAGTTCTCGGCTCACCTGGCCGATCTGGGCTTTAATGCCCTGGTGGTGGAACGCTTCGACCAGGGTGATGCCCGCGGGCCGGGTGCCTACGTGCGCATTGCCACTCAGGAGTACGCCAGCTACCAACCAGCTACCTATCATATTGAAACCGACCAGGAAACCTGGGAAGGCCCGGCGTTTATGGTAACCATTGCCAACGCCAACACCTTCGGCAGCAACGTCATCATTAACCCGGATAGTGAGCTGGATGACGGCCAGTTTGAAATCTGCCTGATCGAGCCCTTTCCCAACCTGGCCGCCCCCGGGCTGCTTTACCACCTGTACACCAACGATTTTGACGTTTCGGACTATACCCGGCGCCTGTGCTGCCGGCGTGCCCGCATTAGCGTGCCGGGTCAAACGGAAGTACTAGTTCAGATAGATGGGGAACCCTGCCAGCTGCCTACCCCCGTGGAAGTAGAAATTGATCCTCGGAGCCTGCGCATTCTCGGGCCGCCTGCCTCAGCGTAAGCCGTTGCCGGTTGCCTGGCCGGAAGGCGCGGCTAGCTGGCTTACCGTAGCGGGCAGGGGTAGCAAAACCGGATGAGCAGGCGCTGGCGGCTCCAGGCGCAGCCGAAACACTTCTTCGGTCTGCCCGGGCTCCAGCGTCCGGAGCCACGTTTCGCCCGGGGCATACACCTCCAGGCTGAAAAATCCTTTGTGCTCATGCACAAAAGTGGCGCGGCCGCCCTTCTGCACGAAGGCGGTTTTGCTACCCGAGCCACTAACCAGGTAATGCCCCCCCTTGTGCTGAAAATACTGCAGGTTGTGGTCGTGGCCGGCGGCGTACACAACGCCCGGAAACTCCTGCAGTACCCGTAGCAGACGCCGGCGCATTTTGCGGTAGCGGGGGTGGGCCATGTCCTCGGCGGCGCCCACTACCTTCCGGTACAGCGGCAGCAAGGAGCCGATAACGGGCAGCGGCACGTAGGCCTGCTTGTGCACGGTAGTAAGTGGAAACACGTGCTGTTTGGCTGTGAACTTGCCGCCGTGCAGGGCATTGGAATACAGCGGGTGGTGGCCCGCCACTATCACCTGCTGATGACGATTGGCCTGCAGCAACCGGCGCAGCTTCCGGAAAGGCTCTTTGGCATCGGCGGCCGGCCGGGGGCCGCGCTGCACCCACCACTGGGTATTGAGCACAATCAGGAGCAGGCCATCGGTCAGCTGCAGGGTAACGGGACCGGGGTGCCCATCGGGGGGGAGGTAGTGGGCCGTGGGCAGATGCTCGCGCACGTAAGCCTCCTGCCGCCGCAGATATTCCCAGCCATCGGGACGGCCCTTGTTCCAGTCGTGGTTGCCGCTGAGGAAAACCACATTCCCCGGAAAGCTACCCAGCGTGGTCAGCAAACTGGTAAAGCGGGCTTCGGCAGCGGCCCGGCCGGGGTGCCCGGCCGCAGGCAGGCCGGTCGGGTACACATTGTCGCCGAGGATAATGATGGTGCCGGCCGGGCCGGTATCGTGCTGCCAGCTTTTCAGCAGGTTCAGAATGGGGTCGGTGCCATCGGTAGCCACGGCGCCCGGGTCGCCGAGCAGGGCTACCCGGTGCAGGGGCGACTGCGGGGGTAGGGGCTGCCGGGCCCAGTCGTTGTGGGCTGGTGCCACGTAGGGGCGCCGCCGGTACTGCCGCTCCTGCCAGAAACGCCACAGCAGCCAGCCCAGCAGCAGCAGGGCTACGGATGCACTTCCATATAAAAGCAGCGTCAGGTCGGGCACGGCGTCAGGTTATACGTGGGCTATACGAGGCCTGCTCAATGGGGGCGAAGAAAAAGGCACGCTTCGCCCGCTGCAGGCTGCCTAGAAAGAAGGCGGCGTCAGGTTTTTGAAGTGGCCGTTCAGGCGCACCCGCTCCTTCAGGCGTTCGGTTTCCTGCAGCACAGGCAGAATCTGCAGCAAATGAGTCAGCACCAGCTGCTGCCGCTCTACCTCACTAGTTGCCTCCAGCAACTGGTACTCCTGCTCGGTGCTGAAGCCCAAGTGGTGGGCAATATCGTACACCCGAAAATTGGGAGGGAGCTCCAGAAACAGCCGCTGTAGCCCCAGAATACTATATAACTGCCGAACTAGCCCCCGGGTACGCTCGTGCAGGGCGGGGTCGGGCGTGAGGTCGTCAGGTACGTCTTCCACAGTGGCTCCGGCGTAGAGCTTCTGGGGTAGCTGGCGAAAGAATTCCTGAATCCGGAACACGCCCACGGCTTGGGTCCGGATATCCATTTCGCCCGAAGGATAGGTTTTCTCCACGCTGACCAGCTTCATCTCCGTGCCCAGGGTGCTTACCTGATTGTTGAGGTAGGAGGGAATACCAAAGGTGATGCCTTCCTGTTCGCAGTCGTGCACAAGCTGGCGGTAGCGGGGCTCAAAAATGTGCAGGTTGAGTTTTTCCCCCGGAAACACAACCAGGTTCAGCGGAAACAGGGCCAGCGGACGAGTCATGGGTAGATAACCAAAAAAGCGAGGAAATGTCTGTGGCCCCGGGCCCGAACCGCGCCTGGGGGCTAAAATCTGCTACTTTTGCCTCCGAAGCCCCGGGCTTCGGCTTTTCATCTTACGTTAGTTGCTGATTTCGTGACGGATTACCGGCAAACGTTGCGCCGCGTGGGGCGGGTAGCCCTGCAAGTAGTGGCCGCGCTATTCTTGACTTCCATTGCCTGGGTGCTGCTCTACCGCTGGGTAAGCCCGCCGGCCACCTGGCTGATGCTGGACCGCCGTGCCCATGCCCCCGTCGGGATGGGCTACCACGGCATCCGGGAGCAGGACCGCCGCATCAGCTACCACTTCAAGACCCTGGATGAGGTGTCGCCTCACCTGCCCCTGGCGCTGGTGGCCGCCGAGGACCAGCGTTTCCTGATTCACCACGGCTTTGATGGTGATGCTCTGCTGAAAGCGGCCAAGTCAAACCTGAGCGGAGGCAAGCAGCTGCGCGGGGGGAGCACCATCTCGCAGCAGGTCGCCAAAAACGTGTTCCTGTGGTCGGGCCGGAGCTACATCCGCAAAGGGGCCGAGGCCTACTTCACGCTGCTCATTGAGCTGCTCTGGAACAAGCGCCGCATTATGGAGATGTACCTGAATGTGGCCGAGATGGGCGACTGTATTTTCGGGGCCGAAGCTGCTTCCCAACAGTATTTCCACAAACCAGCCAAGCGCCTGACCCCGGCCGAAGCCGCCCTCCTGGCCGGCGTTTTGCCCAACCCGTTGCGGTTCCGGGCTGCCAACCCCGGCCCACAGGCCCGCGCCAAGCAGCAGCGCGTAATGCGCAACATGCGCCGCCTGGGCGGCACGGCCTACGTGCGCGAGCTGATGGACCGCTAAGCGGAGCGGTGCCTGTGCCGCTGGCGGTGGGGTAGCTTGCCATTTGGCTTCTATCTTCCGGGCATGAAACGCCTTCTTCTGCTCCTTGCCCTTCCGCTGCTCAGCGCCTGCAGCAGCTCCCAGCCACTCAGCGCCGCCGCTTCGGCCGAGGCCCGCCGCGACATAGCGCAGCTGCTCCAGACGCAAACCGCCGCCTGGAACCGCGGCGATATTGCCGGCTTTATGCAGGGCTACTGGCAAAACGATTCCCTGGTGTTTATTGGCAAAAGCGGCCTGACCTACGGCTGGCAGCCTACCCTCACCAACTACCAGCGCAGCTACCCCAATGCAGCCGCCATGGGGCAGCTCGATTTCAGCAACCTGCGCATTCAGCCCCTCAGCCCCAATGCTGCCCACGTAATCGGGCGCTGGCACCTGGCCCGCCCTACCCAGGGCGACCTGCAGGGGCACTTCCTGTTAGTATGCCGCCGCATTGCCGGCAAATGGGTCGTGGTGGCCGACCATTCCAGTTAAGTAGTGAACTGATGAGATGGTGAACTGGTGATTGGTCATGGCGAGCATGTGGCGCCTCAAGTCACTGCCGAAACTATCCATCCTCACCTCTGTGAAAAGCCTGCTAAACAGACAAGCCCTTACTTCCAGCACGGAGGTAAGGGCTTGTCACGTTTCAGGGGGTAGGGCATTGATCAGGGCGGATGGGTTCAGCTACCGCCTCACCATGACGGCGCATCCACTACTACTGCATAACCGGCTCGCCGGTACCTTGTCCATCCAGCTCCGTATCGTCGTCCGCCGATTCGTCTTTCTGTTTTTCCTGCTCCACGGCCGGAATGGCCTCCTGGAAGATCAGGCCGGTAGAGGCGGCGTGGCGGGCGGCCTGCACTGTATCCTGCACCAGCAGCATTTCCACCTTATCAGAGCGCAGCTCCTCGGAAACCTGCTCCACCAGCGCGGCACGGTCGGGGCGGTTTACGTCGCGGATGTAGATGGCCAGAATGCGGCCGGGGTGGCGGCGCACTACCTCCCGGTAAATGTTGGCGTCTTCCTGGCCTGAGTCGCCGATGAGGATGAAGGGCAAGGTGGGGTAGGTCAGTAGCAGGTTGTGGATTTCCTTGAGCTTGTGGCCGTGGTGCTCCGAGGCATCGGTACTTTGCTTGCGCTTGAGGGCCATGTCGCGCAGCAGCAGCGGGCCGGGCGGAATATTATTCAGGCTCAGAAAGTCCTCCAGCAGATCATACAGGTTCCAGGGCGAACTGCTGACGTAGAAAAAGGGATTGTTGCGCTTGCCGTTGCGCCCCAACTGCAGTTGCCGGTAAAACTCAGCCACGCCTTTGAAGGGCAGGCGGGAGCGGGCGTTGCGCAGCAGCACCGTGCGGGCCATGCGCAGCAAATCCGTGGCCGAGGTCTGAATAACCGTGTCATCGAGGTCCGAAATGATACCGTATTCCGCATCAGCCGGCGGAATCAGGACCAGAGCCTTGGTATCGAGCTTGTCGGGGGTAGGAAAGGGCGCGGGGGCCTGCCGGAGCAGCACATCCACGGGGTACCACAGAAAATCAATAGGCTCGGGCAGGGCCTTCGGCTCCAGGTTCAGGGTGAAGTAACCTTCTTCATCCGTTACCACCAAGTGCTCCGAACCATCGACGGGCCGCACCTGCAGCTGGGCCCCGCCGATTTCGTTGCTGTCGAAGCGGCGGTACATGTTCAGCAGGTTGTGCCAGCGCGAGTCGGTGGGGTCAGGCTCGCCAATGCCCTTGTCCGTGAGCAGGCGGCCCTTCACGTAGAGGCGGCCGGGAGTACCATAGCTGCGGTAGGAAAGCAGCTGCAGCGGGTGGAGCAGGCCTAGGCGGGCGCGGGCGCGGGTTAGGGCATCATCGGCCCGTTCGGCCCAGCTGCTGAGTTTGTCGAGTAGAGGCATCGGGCGTAAAGAAAGCAGAAACGAAGCCTTCCTTACGCAGGCCGGGCCTTGAGGTGTTGCGTGGGGTAGGGAATTTGCCCGCTCCCGAAACCAAAACAGGCCCCCGGCCAGCGCCGGGAGCCTGTTGCGTAAAGCAGCTTGATACTCTTACAGGGAGCTTTTGAGGGTGTTAAAGTCAGTGCTCCCCGCCGTGCGGTTGCGGCAGCCCATCTGGTCGGCTTTGCTCTGAATGTTCTGGATGCGGGAGCCGGGGTTGGGGTGGGTGCTCAGGAACTCAGGGGTAGCAGCCTGGCCTTCTTTCTCGGCCTTGATAAAGAAGCCGGCGGCCCCGTCGCAGGCGTAGTAGTTGGTGCCGTTCAGATACTCCACCGAGTAGGAGTCCGCCTCAGTTTCATAGTCGCGGCTGAACTTAAGCTGACCCAGGCTGGCGGCTACGTCCACCAGGGTATTCTCATTCTCACCCAGCAGCAAGCTCAGCAGCACACTGATGCCGTACTGGCTCTGGAGCTGGCGCGAGGTGTGGCGGCGGTCGGCGTGGGCAATTTCGTGGCCCAGCACGCCCGCCAGCTCAGTTTCATTGTCGAGGTACTTGATCAGGCCGGAGTACACGTAGATGTGGCCGCCGGGGGTAGCAAAGGCGTTCTGCACCTGGTCGTCGCGAATAATCTTAACGTCCCAGGGAAAGTCGTTGCGGTACTGAAGCTTGCCGCTGTCCAGCACCCGCGTTACAATGCGGCCCAGGGCCGCGTAAGCGGTGGGGTTGCTGCCGGGCTCCAGCAGCTGGCCTTTGGCGCGGAAGGTAGAATCGGTTTCGGCGGCTACTTTCTGGCCGAGGGCTTTATCGTCCTCCACCGAAAACAGCAGAACCCCGTCGCCGTCTTTCGAACAGGAGGCAAAGGTACCAAGAGAAGCTAGCAGGCCGAGAAGCAGCCAGGGTTTGAGCAGAAAGCGACGCATAAAACGCGGAGAAAAAGGATGTACGGAAAGAAAGATGATGTTGGCCCCCTGGAAAAAATAATGCCAGAACCAGCAGGCTCCTAACGGTACTCCTGCGCGGGATGTTACTTTAGCGCGCTCCAAAGCGGTTTTCCTGAAGATACCCCTCGGAGTATCAGCCGGAAAAAGTACCCGCGCGGCCTCTGGTCCTGCCCGCAACAAACCGCATTTTGAGCAACCAAAACCGGCCGGCAGCGCCACCGGCTGAGCTGACAGACTGCCAGCAGCATCCTAGCCTGCCGGGCAACCTCATCATTTCGGGGGCAGCTTGCGTAGAGAGAAAACCGCCCGCCAGTGTAGCGGGCGGCCTTTCGACTCTGAACTATGTCTGTTACCGCCACCGCCCGCCCCAAAACCCGCAAAATGAAGCTCGAGCCCCTGGAAGAAGCGCACATCCTCTACAAGGACCCCGCCCGCCAGGCCGAGCTGGCCGGCCTGCGCTACCTCACGGATACCAAGCCCGGCCTGACCCGCGAGGCTAGCGCCACGGGCGAGTTTCGCTACCTCACGGCCAAGGGTGAGCCGGTAGAAGATGAGAAAACGCTGGAGCGCATCCGTGGCTTCGTGATTCCGCCGGCCTGGACGGAGGTCTGGATTTCGCCCTCACCCAACAGCCACCTGCAGGTAACCGGCCGCGACGCCAAGGGCCGCAAGCAGTACCTCTACCACGCCGCCTGGGACCAGGCCCGGGCCCTCACCAAGTTCAGCCGCCTGCGGGCCTTCGGCGAAAAACTGGCCGAGCTGCGCCAGCAGCTGCACAAAGATCTGGCCCGCCCCGCCCTGGATAAGCGCAAGGTTATTGCGTTGGTGCTGACCCTGATGGACCAGTCGTTTATCCGCATCGGGAACAAAGAGTACGCCAAGAAAAACAAAACCTACGGCCTTACCACCCTCCGCGACAAGCACGTGCAGGTGAGCGGGGCCGATGTGCGCTTCAGCTTCGTGGGAAAGAAGGGGGTAGCCCACGACCTGACCATTCATGACCGGAAGCTGGCTCGCCTGGTGCAGAAGTGCAAGGAAATACCCGGCCAGCACCTGTTCCAGTACTACGCCCCCGATGGGCACCGCGAGGAGCTGGAATCGGGCGACGTGAACGAGTACCTGCACGAGGTAACCGGCATGAACCTCTCGGCTAAAGACTTCCGCACCTGGGGCGGCACCGTGAAAATGGTGGAAGCTCTGGAGCGGGTCATTGATGAGGAGCCTGCGTTTCCGAAGCCCAAGTCGCTGAAACGGGCTCTGAAGGACGTGGCCGAGAACCTGGGCAATACGCCCAGCGTCTGCTCCAAATACTACATCCACCCGCAGGTAGTAGAGCTCTTCAACTCCGACCAGCTCATCGACTACCTGCGCCGCCACGACGCCGACCCCGCCGAAAACGACCTGCTGACTCCCACCGAGCACATGGTGCTGGAAATGCTCCAGGAGCTGGAAGCCGCGAAGTGAGGAATGAAGTGGTGACGCCGTGAATGGATGAGGTGCCATGGCGAGGGCATCGAAGCCATCCCTCCTCTGATTTGCTCAAAGCCTGCTAAATAAACAAGCCCTTACCTCCAGCACGGAGGTAAGGGCTTGTCACATCTTAAAGGGGTAGCACGGTGGTCAGGACGGATGGCTTCGTCGTGCCTCCTCGCCAGGACACTTCACTCACTTACTCATTCACCACCTCACCATTTACCGCCCCGAGCCGTCACGGTCGAAGGCGTGCGGTTTAACGCTGTGCTCTGTGCGGTCCTTGAATTCGGGGCCGATTTCCAGCTCATTGTTGCGGCGTGTGTCGTAGAAACGGGTGCGCTTGCGCCAGCCGGCCACGCGCGAAGAATCCTGCACCAGATCAGAGCCGGGCCCGCCATAAATGTCCAGGAAGGGCGAGCGGCGCACCTGACCCGACACAACAAACTCATCTTTGCCCTGCAGGCCATGTAGGGCTACCGTGCGGGTGTCGGTAGGGTTGAAGCTGCGCTGGTAGAGCAGCAAGGGCGTTTTCCGGCTTTTGTCGTTGGCCAGCTGGTACACCGATACCACGGTGGCCGTATCGGAGCGGCGCTCCACCACAAACCGCTCATTCTGGTCGGTGCCGGCTACCACTACATGGTGCGCCTGCAGGGCATAGAACTCGTCGGCTACCTGCGGCAGCTTAGCCCGGCGGGCTCGGAGGGCGTTTTCCATCTTCAGGCCCTCTTTCTGGTACACTTCAGCCGGCAGGCCCTGGCGAACGGCTTGCCGGATTACGTCGTCGGTGAGGCGGGCCTGCAGGTCGAGGGCGATGCGGCGGTAGGCGGGCCGGCTTACCTCGGCCAGGGCCCGCTCATCAATGAAGCTGGCGTTGCGGGTGTACCCCTCGGTGCTCTGGTAGCGCGGCCCGAATGTGCGGAACTTGCTAACCAGCTTGCTGACCAACCAGGGCACCAAACCGTCGTCGAACCGGAAAAATACCTGGTCCCGATCCTGGGGAACGGGCTTCCATAAGGTTTGGCCGCTGGGCTGGGGGTAGGCGGCCCAGCTCCACTGCCCCTCGTGCCGGTCCCAGTCGCCCAGCCAGATGTCCAGCAGCCGCGCCCGCAGAAAGGCCTCTCCGTCCAGCTTGTGGCCAGGGGTAGCGTACAGCTCAGCCAGCACATCATCCGATTCTTCCAGGGCCGTGGCCCCGGCCACCGGCCCGAAGATGTTCTGTTTGCCCTCAAATTTTTCTTCCAGCAGCACCACCTTCCCCTGAAACCGCTCCGAAGCATCGCCCAGCCCTACCTCATCGGCCCGGACGTAGAAAGGGCGCGGGGAAGTATGGGGAACCCCGGCGGCCTCTGCCAGGGGCGGGACCACAAACGCCCCGTAAGGCATGCCAGCCGAGGTAGCATCGCGCACGGCCGTCAGCACGAAGCCCTGGCGCAGTACCTTGGGCAGGGTACGATAGGGGTCCTTGTCGATGGAACGCAGGGCGTAGTTGCGGCCTTCAGGGGTTACCAGTGTCACGCTGGTAGTCTGGAAGCCGCCGCCCATCTTGCTGAATTTCAAGCCGCCCGCTACTACTCGCTGGGGGTGCAGCACGGGTAGGGTAACGGGTTGCGTCCAGCTGGGTCGGTGGTGGGTACCCAGCAGCAGGCGGCCCGGCACCCCGCGCTGGTAATGGCGGCCGGCCGTTACGCGGGCACTGTCGGCGGCAGGGGGGAGGGGCGTGGCAAAATCCACCCGGGCATCGGGCTGGAAGTAAGTTTCCCGGCCGCAGGCCGCGGCGGCGAAAAGCAGCAGAAGACTGGAGTAGCGAAGGTTCATGCAGAGCGAAAAGACGCGGCTAGGCTCCTTGAACGCAGTTCCCGCGGAAAAGTACATGCTCCACTGTACAACCGCTACCCCTCGGTTTGCGCTATAAGGGCGGCGGTCCGGGAACGGGCGGCCTTTATTCGTCAGTAACTACTCGGTTCCGTGCCCTTTTCTTCTCGCGTGTTCCGGCCGGTCCGCTGGTCGGTAGCACCGGCCGCCGGCCTGCTACTCATGTCCTGCTCGGCCCCGGCCCAACGCGTTGCGTCCGCCCCCCCGGCTGCCATCCGCCCCGATTCTACCGTGCTGGTAGCGGCCGGCCCTCAGTACGAGCGGGGAGCCGTGCACCGCTTTTTCTGGGGCACGCACTACCGGGCGCTGTGGGCCCTGCCGGTTACGGCGCCGGTATTCAACCTGCGCACGGCCGTGCCGGGCGGACTTACCCCCATTCGGGAGGGTGGCTCATTCCAGACCAAAAACCTGCGTCTGGTGGACCGCAACGGCGTACAGTACGTGTTGCGCTCCGTGGACAAGGATGCTACCAAGGCCCTGCCCGAAGGCCTGCAGCAAGGTCCCATTGGTCGTCTGATGAAGGACCAGACCAGCGTAATTCATCCGTATGGGGCCTATATAGTGCCGCCCCTGGCCCAGGCCGCGGGCATATACTATACCAATCCGCGACTGGTGTATGTGGCCGATGACCCAGCCCTGGGCGAGTACCGCGAAAGTTTTGGGAATGCCTTGTACTTGTTTGAGGAGCGCCCCGAGGGCGACCAGCGTACCGTCGGTAGCTTCGGCTTTTCCAGCCAGGTAGTAAGCTCGCGCCAAGCCTTTACCAACCTGGTAACCAGCTCCCAGTATCAGGTAGATGCTCGCCAGTATCTGCGCAGTCGCCTGTTTGATATGTGGCTCGGCGACTGGAGCCGCCGCGAGGACCAGTGGCGCTGGGCCAGCTTCCCGGCCGCCGGGGGCAGTACGGTGTACCGGGCCATTCCGCGCGACCGGGACCACGCCTTCTTTAAGTTTGATGACGGCCTGCTAACCCACATCATCGGGTGGGTGAAGCCCAACTACCAGAGCTTCCACGAAAAAATCCGGCTTTCTGATGTGGAGGGCCTGAACAGCGCCGCCCGGCCCATGGATAAATCCCTGCTACCCTACCTGACCCGGCAGGATTTTCAGCAGATTGCCGATTCCCTGCGCGGCGCTCTGTCGGATGATGTTATTGCGCGGGCCCTGGCTGTGTGGCCCCGGGAGGTGCAGCAGCTGGGCGCCGATGAGTTTACCCGTAAGCTGCGCAGCCGGCGCGAGCAGCTGCCGGCCGTGGCCGCCCGGTTCTACGAGCTGCTGGCCCGGGACGTAGAGCTGCCGGGCACTGATGAGGCCGAGCGGTTTGTGCTGGAGGCCCTTGGGCCCCGGCAGGTGCGGGTGCAGGTGTACCGGCTCACGCCGCAGGGCGCCACGTTGCTGCAGCAGCGCGTATTCCATAGCCCCGAAACCCGCTCCATCAAGCTGTTTGGGCTAGGCGGCAACGATGCCTTTGAGCTCCGCGGCGACCCGGACCCTCGGTTCAAGATTGGGGTGTACGATGGGGCCGGCCAGGACTTGCTGGAGGCTGCTTCCGCGCCGGCCCGCCCCCGCAGCCGCCTCACCGTGTACGACAACGCCGATGGCAACACCCTGCGCCTCGGAAAAACAGCGGTAGAGAAATACCAGCCCCGGGCCGAAGAGTTTGATGGAGCCGGCTGGCTGTTGCGGCACCGCTTATACTAGCCGCCCGGCTGGGCAGGAGCGCTACCTGCCCGGCGCGGGCCTAGCCGGGAGGGGTAGGCAATTAGTTTAGCTTTCGGTGCTGGATTGTATGATTACACTGCCCCTTCCTTCCGCGAACAAATGCCTGGAAACCCAGGCCTTACAGTGGCTTCCACAACAGCAAAGTGGCAGTGCCTCTTCCTAAATCAGGAACCCGAGGGATAAGCCGGAATCCCGTTGCCCGGCAGCATAGTTTCGTCGCGCCAATGCCGGGCCCAGTTGCGGGCCGCTTCGGGGGTAGCAAAGTAGGCCGTAGCCAGCGGAACCAGCCCCTCCGAATGGCGCATAATCTGCGCGATGCCCATCCGGCTGCCGCTATTGCCCAGCTCTACCACGGCCAGCCGGCGCACCCCCAACCGTGCAAAACGCGGAAACCACTCCTCGTAAATCCATTGCTGATCGGGAAACACAATGGTCTGCAGGTTTTTCATGTTGCCAATCCAGGCCCTGATCTGGAGTTCTTCGGCCGAGCGCAGGCTTACCATGAGTCCGGCCCGCAGCTGCTCGCCACTGACTGGGTGCAGCCATTCTAGCTCCAGCAGTCGGTTGTCTGGTTCGTGCCGTATTCGCAGGTAGGAAGATTCGTACACAACGGCCATACTTCATCGGGTTGCAGGCGGCCACCGACCGTCTGCCCTGAAGATAGCAGTTCTGCTATTCAATACAACAGCTAAATGCAGGGCACGCCCACTACACCTGGCAATAGGTTTTACCCCGCATTCTTGAAGATTTTTACCTTGTCTTTGTGCTTGGTGCGCAGGTATTGCCGGATGATCTGCTGTACATCCTTATTGTCGTTGTAGCGGGTAATGGCCTCAATAAAGTCAGGGAGGCGGCGGGCCGTGAAGGTGTCATCCACGTAGCCGAAGCCCAGGTAGCGACCGTTTTCTACCACCACAATGCTTTTCTCGTCGGGGCGGCGGCCGGGGCCGGTAACTACAAAGGAGCCGTGCTCATACGTAAACGACTCAATGGCGGCCTCTACGCGCTGGTTGTACTCTTCGGCCGGCTCCAGCCCAATGCAGGCGCCCTTGCAGCGGTGCACCTGATAATCAAAGCAGGAACCGGTGGTTTTGTACAGGTCGCAGAGCTTCTGGCACAGATTGAACTTGGCGACCTTATGAAACAGGAAGCCCTTAGCCTTGTACTGGTTGCCCAGCGCAATTAGCGGGTGCGACTGGGCGTGGTCGTCGGCGCGGCCGTAGTAGAGGTGCTTGTACCCATTCTCATCAGTGCGCAGAAAGATGCCGGCCGGAAACACCGAGCGGCGCTGCGCCCGGTTGTACAAGGGCTTCAGGCGCTTTATCTCATGCGACTCATAGAGCAGCGCCACCAGCTCCGAGCCCGTCAGCTCCCAGGTGATGTCGGAAATAGAGTTCTTGAACTCAATGCTCTTGCGCGACTTGTAATCAACGGCGAAGTGCTGCTGAATCCGCTTATAGATGTTGATGCTCTTCCCGACGTAGATAACCTCCCCCTGCTCATCGTGGAAGTAGTACACCCCAGCTTCCTGGGGTAGGGAGGCTACCTTTTCCGGGGTGATGTTGGGGGGTAGCAGGGCCGTCCGGATGGCATCCTGCACGGCCTTGATTTTGCGGGCCGAGGGCTGCTTGGTAGCCGGTGCCGTGGCGCTAGCTGCCGGCTTCCGGCCCGAAGGCGCGTTGGCATCTACCGCCGCCAGGGTTTCAGCCGGGCTCAGGCCCGGTGCCTGCAGCGCCTCTTCCTGCTGACTGATCTTGAGCAGCCGCCCAAACAGGATGGCCGTAGCGGCGGCATCACCGGTGGCCCGGTGCCGGTCGTTGAGCGGAATGCCAATGTTTTGGCAGAGCTTGCCCAGGCTGTAGCTGGGCTGCCCCGGCATCAGGGAGCGGCTCAGGCGCACGGTGCACAGGGTCTTGCGCGAGTAGTTGTAGCCCAGGTCGGCAAACTCCTTTTTCAGAAAAGAATAGTCGAAGCGCACGTTGTGGGCCACGAACACGCACCCCTCCGTTATTTCCACAATCCGGCGCGCCACCTCATGAAACTTCGGGGCGTCGCGCACCATATCATCCGTAATGCCGGTGAGCTGGGTGATGAAAAACGGGATGGGCCGGCCGGGGTTCAGCAGGGTGCTGAACTCATCCACCACCTTCTCCCCATCGTGGATGTAAATGGCTATTTCCGTGATGCGGTCCTGCGCGGGCTGCCCTCCGGTAGTTTCAAGGTCAATGATAGCGTACAAACGAGGCGCGTAATCAGGTAAACAAAAATGCTAATCCTATTGGTAACAAAGATAGGCCCCCGGAAGGTTGCATAGGGTAGGAGCACCAAACCCGTACCAGCTGCACGAAGCCGGAAAACAAAAAAAGCCCGCCAATGAGGCGGGCTTTTTTGTGATTATGTGGGCAGGCGGCCTAGCGGGTGCCTTTCTGCTGGGTAACCCAGTTTTTGGCCGAAAGAATTTCGCCGTGCTGCTTTTGCAGTACGTTGCGGGCTTCGGCGGGCAGTTCGGAGGCCTTCAGAGCCGTTTCGTACGATTGCAGAGCTACGGCGTCGCCGGTTTCACACTCGCCCAGAATGGCGCTGTCGTCCTGGCCCGTAATGGCCGATTTGATGTTGATCCAGCCGCGGTGTACGGCGGCGGCGGCGTCAGCTACCAGGCCTTCTACCGTGTTGCCTTCTTCCGTGCTGATGCCGTACTGCTGGGCGTGCTGCGACAGCTCGGAAGCGAACTGAGCGCGCTGCTGGCTGAACTGGCTGAACTTCGCTTTCAGATCAGCGCTGCTGGCACCTTCGGCGGCTTCCTGGTAGCCTTTAGCGGCGGTTTTGTTGATTTCTACGAGGTCGTTGTAAGCGCGGGCAGTATCGCCGGTTATAGTGGCCATGATCAAGAGTTTTTGAATGAAAGGAAAGAGATTTATGCGTCCTGAAGTAGGGGACAGATGGGCTTTTATACCCCGCCGGGCTTGCGCGGGTTGCCTTCCCCGGATTATAAAATTTCGGTTATCAGTACTTTTTTGACCCCGGGCCAAAAAAGAATCCTCACCGGCCGGGGCTGATGAGGATTCATTGAAGCAACAGGCGCTTACCCGTAAGTGCTAGGCAGCTTTGCCGGTTACGCGTGCCCAGATCCGGCCAAAGAAACCGGGTTGCTTTTCGCCGGGCTTAGTGGAATCTTCCCCTTCTGCCGTATCACCGAGCAGGAAGCCCCAGGGCTCGGTAACCTTGCTGGCATCCAGCACTACCTTGATAACAGCCATGATCGGGATGCTCAGAATCATGCCCGGTGTGCCCCACAGCTCGTTGCCCAGAATCAGGGCCAGAATAGCAGCCAGCGGGTTAATGCTCACCTGTGAGCCGGTAATCATGGGCGTGATGAAATTACCTTCTAGAAACTGCACCACTACGAATACCCCAATCACTAGCGCGGCCTGCACGATGGAGCCGGTTTCTACCAGGGTAATAATGGCCGGAATGGTAGCCCCAATCATGATGCCGATGTAGGGAATGACGGCCAGCACCGAAGCGAAAATGGCGAAGAACACCGCAAATTTCACCCCCAGTGCTACCAGCCCAATTCCGTTGAGCACGGCCACGATGATAATCACCTTCACTAGGCCGGAGATGTACGCCTGCACTACCGTTTGAATACTGTCCACGGTATGCAGCACCGCCGTGCGCTTATCGGGGGCCACAAAGCGGAACATAAACTGGCGCAGATGGTCGCGGTAGAGCAGCAGACAGAAGATGTATATGAAAACCTGCAGAATGTTGCTTAGGGCCGAGGTAGTGGTGTTGAGCGTGGTGCCCAGATACGTGCCGCCCGACTTTTTCAGCGCCTTCATCGTGGAGTCCTTTACCTCCTCAATGCTCATGGGCTGGTAGCCAAAGCGCTGGTGCGCCCACTCCTGAGCCGAGTTGAAGAACTCCATCGTTTTTGTTTGCAGCTTGGGTATCTCGTTTTTGAACTGGGCTAGCTGCGAGCCAAAGCCTACCACCACGCCGGCTACAATAAGCACTAGCAGCAGCAAACACAGGATGATGGCCAGCACCCGGGGTAGGCCCTTTAGCTCCAGCCACCGGCAAATGGGCAGGAGCAGCAGCGAGAAAATGCCCGAAAAAACCAAGGGCAGCAGCACATCATCCAGAACGCGCAGGGAGTACACCAGCAGCACTGCCCCAATCATGAGGAAGGCAAACTGAACCACCGGAGCCTGCTTTACCTCCGGATTGGGTTTGTGGCCCGAAGGAGGCAAATGATGTTGGGTAGCGGGAGGAAACATGTTGCTAAGTAAATTGGTAAAACAAAAGAAGTGAAAGCAAGGAGGTTGGCAGGATTTGTACGGTTTGAGAGGAACAATCCGGCGCTCAACTGGGTTGGTAAATGAAGTTTTGCTAACTTGAATAGCGAAAGAAAGACGCGGAAAAGGCCAATTTTCTGTGTTATTTTACCTCAAATTTGATTACCCGATTTCATGGCTGAAGAACAAGTACCCGCCGCTACCCCCGACCACGGCTACACCGAAGACAGCATCCGCTCCCTCGACTGGCGCGAGCACATCCGGCTGCGCCCCGGCATGTACATCGGTAAGCTCGGGGATGGCTCCAGCTACGACGATGGCATTTACGTGCTCGTGAAGGAAGTGATTGACAACTCCATCGATGAGCACGTGATGGGCCACGGCCGCACCATCGACATTAAGATTTCGGACAGCCGCGTACAGGTACGGGACTACGGGCGCGGCATCCCGCTGGGCAAGGTGGTGGAGGTAGTAAGCAAGATTAACACGGGCGGTAAATACGACTCCAAAGTATTCCAGAAGTCTGTGGGCTTAAACGGGGTAGGCACCAAAGCGGTTAACGCGCTCAGCAACTACTTTTTAGTTCAGAGCGTGCGCGAAGGCCTGATGAAGTCGGCGGAGTTTTCGCAGGGAGTTCTTACCAGTGACCCTAAGCCGGTGAAAACCAGCCAGCGCAACGGTACGCTGATGACCTTCCAGCCCGACGATTCTATTTTCCGCAACTACCGCTTCATCCCGGAGTACCTGGAAAATCAGATCTGGAATTACGTTTATCTGAACGCCGGTCTGACTATTAACTTCAACGGCCAGAAGTACTACTCGGAGAATGGCCTGCTGGATTTGCTGGCTCGCAAAGCCGACCCGGAAAGCCTGCGCTACCCCATTATTCACCTCAAAGGTCCGGATATCGAGTTAGCCCTGACCCACGGTAATGATTACGGCGAGGAGTATTACTCCTTCGTAAACGGCCAGTACACCACCCAGGGCGGTACGCACTTGGCGGCTTTCCGTGAGGCGGTAGTGAAAACGGTACGCGAGTTCTACAAGAAAGAGTACGATGCCGCCGATATCCGCAGCTCTATCATTGCGGCCATTTCGGTGCGCGTGCAGGAGCCGGTGTTCGAGTCACAGACCAAAACCAAGCTAGGTTCCATCAACATGGGCCCCGATGGGCCTACGGTACGCGGTTTCGTTGTCGATTTTCTGAAGGAGCACCTCGATAACTACCTGCACAAAAACCCGGCAGTAGCCGAGGCGCTACGCAAGCGCATTGAGCAAAGCGAGCGGGAGCGGAAAGACATGGCCGGCGTGAAGAAGCTGGCTAACCAGCGCGCCAAAAAAGCCAACCTGCATAACCGTAAGCTACGTGACTGCCGTCTGCACCTGGGCGAAACTAAGGATGCGGAGAAAGAACTGCTTACTACCCTCTTCATTACCGAGGGTGATTCTGCCTCGGGCTCTATCACCAAAAGCCGCAATGTGGAAACAGAGGCCGTTTTCTCCCTACGCGGTAAGCCCCTGAACTGCTTTGGGCTGAAAAAGAAAATCGTGTACGAGAACGAGGAGCTAAACCTGCTTCAGCACGCGCTAAACATCGAGGAAGGTATTGAAAACCTGCGCTATAACCGGGTCGTAATTGCCACTGATGCCGACGTAGACGGTATGCACATTCGGCTACTGCTGCTCACCTTTTTCCTGCAGTTCTTTCCCGACTTAGTACGCAATGGTCACGTTTTCATTCTGGAAACGCCGTTGTTCCGTGTCCGCAACAAGAAAACGACCATCTACTGCTACAACGAGCAGGAGAAGCAGGCTGCCATGCGCAAGCTGGGCCGTAATCCCGAGGTGACCCGCTTCAAAGGCTTGGGTGAAATCTCGCCCGACGAGTTCGGTAAATTCATTGGCGACAACATCAAGCTCGAGCCCGTCATCCTGCAGTCCGACCGCTCCATTCAGCAGGTACTAACCTACTATATGGGCAAGAATACCCCGGCTCGTCAGGAATTCATCATTGAAAACCTGCGTTTGGAGAAAGATCTGGTGACTTCCGACGTACTACCCCTGGAGGAAGTGGCGGAAGCAGATTTGGCCTAAAGGCAAAGCGGTTGCCGGACGCGTTTTGGCTGCCCACAAAAATGAGTTTAACCTTCTGCTACCCCCTGGGAGCGGGAGAGAGGTACAAGAACAATAATCGTGGCAAGCGCCACACCCTACTGTGTCAGAAGAGACGAACCCCCACGACCCGAACCAGGACGAGCAGCCGAACACCTTCGGGGCCGGCGACTCCTTTGAGTTCGGGGCCGAGTCGGCTACGCCGGCGGATGCTGCTGTGCCCTCTGAGTCTGAAGAGGATACTACCCAACTGGTTGTAAGCGAAACCGGCGAGCTACTGCTGGCTGAGTCTGGCGCCGATGTGGACGCCGTAACCGAGCCCGAACCAGTTACGGAAGAAACGGAGGAGGAGCCCAAATTCGCTCCCGGCGAAACCATCCACGATGTAGCTACGGTGAATGGCATGTACCAGAACTGGTTTCTGGACTATGCTTCCTACGTGATTCTGGAACGCGCCGTGCCCGCCATTGAGGACGGGTTGAAGCCTGTGCAGCGCCGCATTCTGCACGCTATGAACGAGATGGACGATGGCCGCTTCAACAAAGTAGCCAACGTCATTGGCCAGACCATGCAGTATCACCCCCACGGTGATGCCTCCATCGGCGACGCCATCGTGAACCTGGGGCAGAAGGATCTGCTCATTGAAACCCAGGGTAACTGGGGCGACATCCGGACCGGGGATGGAGCTGCTGCTGCGCGTTACATTGAGGCTCGCTTGAGCAAATTTGCCCTGGATGTGGTGTTCAATCCTGACATCACGGAGTGGCAAATGAGCTACGATGGTCGCAAGCGCGAGCCCACCACGCTACCTGTGAAGTTTCCATTGCTGCTGGCGCAGGGGGTAGAAGGCATTGCCGTGGGTCTGAGCACCAAGATTATGCCCCACAACTTCCGCGAGTTGTGCAAGGCCTCTATTGACGTGCTGCGGGGTAAGGAAATTCAGTTGTTCCCCGACTTTCCGACCGGCGGCCTCTGCGACGTGTCCAACTACAACGGTGGCCTGCGCGGGGCTAAAATCCGCCTGCGTGCTACCATCGAGAAGGTCGATAAGACCATGCTCGTAATTCGCGACATTCCTTACGGCACCACCACCACGGCGCTGATGGAAAGCATCGTGAAGGCTTCGGAAGCGAATAAAATCAAGATCAAGAAGGTGGTCGATAACACGGCTGCTGAGGTGGAGATTCAGGTGCATCTGCCCGCAGGCGTGAGCCCCGACCTCACCATGGACGCGCTCTACGCCTTCACTGACTGCGAAATCAGCATTTCGCCCAACACCTGCGTGATTATCGAGGATAAACCGCGTTTTGTGGGGGTAGAGGATATGCTGCGGCTAAGCACCCAGAAAACGGTGCGCCTACTGGAGCGTGAGTTGGAAATCCGACAGGAAGAGCTGCAGGAAAAGTGGCATTCGGCTTCCTTAGAGAAAATCTTCATCGAGAACCGCATCTACCGCAAAATTGAGGAGTGCGAAACCTGGGAAGAAATTCTGCAGACCATCGACGCCGGCCTGAAGAAATTTGTGCGCGTGGAAGGGGAGAAGCAGAAGGCCAACGACACGCGCATTGTGCTGCGCCGCCCCATCACCGAGGACGACCTCACCCGCCTGACTGAAATCCGCATCAAGCGCATTTCCAAGTACGACGGCTTCAAGGCTGACGAGTACATTCAGAAGCTGGAAGCTGAACTAGCGGAGGTAGCCGACCACTTGGCCAATATCGTCCGCTACGCCATCCAGTACTTCGAAGGCCTGCTGAAAAAGTACGGCGCCGGCCGGGAGCGGAAAACTCAGCTGCGCACTTTTGACGTCGTGACGGCCCAGAAAGTAGCCATTGCCAACCAGAAGCTCTACGTGAACCGCCAGGATGGTTTCGTGGGCTTTGGGCTGAAAAAGGACGAGAAGGCCGAGTTCGTGTGCGACTGCTCCGACCTCGACGACATCATCGCCATCCGCCGCGACGGGACCTTTATGGTGTCCAAAATCGCCGAGAAGACTTTCATTGGTAAAGACATCCTGCACGTCGGCGTTTACAACAAGAACGACGACCGGCTGGTGTACAACATGATTTACCAGGATGGTGCCTCGGGCATTGCTTTCGCTAAGCGCTTTCTGGTGACCGGTATCACCCGCGACAAGGTGTACGACCTTACCAAGGGCACCAAGGGCACCAAAACACTTTACCTCACGGCTAACCCCAACTCTGAGTCGGAGATTGTGAGCGTGCAGCTTTCCGACAAGGCCCCGGCCCGGGTGAAGCAGTTTGACTTCGACTTTGCCGAACTGGCCATCAAGGGCAAGGGCTCCATGGGCAACATTGTAACCAAGCAGCCCATCAAGAAAATCACCCGCAAAGCCGTGGGCGACTCAACCCTGGGCGGGCGCGAAGTGTTCTTTGATGCGGTGGTCGGCCGCTTCAACCACGCCGGTCACGGCCGCTACCTGGGCACCTTTGATACCGAAGATACCCTGCTGGTGGTGTACAAAGATGGCTCCTACGAGGTGCGCCTGCCTGACTTAGCCTGGCACGCCGACGTGCCCAATATTGTGCTGCTCCGTAAGCTGGAACCCGAAACCGTTATCAGCAGCGTGTACGTGGAGGGCGAATCGAAAACCCACTTTGTTAAGCGGTTTAAGATTGAAACCAGCACCTTGGAAAAGCGCTTTGTCTTCATATCGGAAACCAAAGGCTCGAAGCTGCTGTGCGCTACTTGCCACACCGAGCCCCAGGTAGAAGTGAAGCTTCAGCGCGACAAAAAGGCCGATAAGGAAACGGAGAAGTTCCACCTGCACGAATTCATCGACGTGAAAGGCTGGAAGGCCATGGGCAACAAGCTTAACTACTTCAAGGTGCACGCCGTAGCCTTGCTCACCGACGAAGGTCCCGAGCCGGAGCGCCGCGTAGTAGCCAAGAAACGCGGCCCGGCTACCATTCCGCGCCCGGCTGCTACCCCCGATGCCGTTGCCAACGATAACGAGCCCCTGCCCGAGCTAACCGGCCCTGTAGACATCTCGGAAGCCGACGTTGCCCAGGCCCAGGCCGTGCTCAAAACCCCTAAGTCGCAGCTAAAATTGTTTTAGCGGCGCTTGCCTACCGGAAAAGGCCGACCCAACAGGTCGGCCTTTTCTTGTAAGCGGGGGTAGGAATTTCAGAAGAAGTCAGGTTCATGAGTAGGTTTGGGGTAGGTAAGCGCCGCACCCAGATCTGTTCCGTACCCTTGCCGGCTCCTAAAAAGTACCTTTGCTTATCATGTTGCGTTCGGGTCTGATTTTCCTGCGGATAGTGCTGCTTGGCTTGTTACTGATGGGTAGGGAGGCAAGGTCCCAGCAGGCGCAGTCAGCCAGCCGCCCTCCCGAAGCGCCCGCCCCCACGGTTGCTGAGCTGCTGGTCCAGGCCCGCAGCCTGCAAGCCCAATACCACGAATCGGAGGCTTTGGCCAAGTACGAGCAAGCTCTTAGTAAAGCTCCCGCCACGTATGAAGCTCTGTGGCAGGCCGCCGTACTCAGCGTCCGGATCGGGGCCCGCTACACCGATGAAACCCGGAAATCGGCGTATTTCGCGGCGGCCCGCCTCTACTCCAGCCGGGCACTGGTGGTGCACCCCGACGGTGCCGAAGGCCACTATGCCGAAGCCCTGACACTGGCCAACCAGGCTACCCTGTTTACGGCCCGGGGCCGGCTGCTGGCTTACCGCGAAATGCGCCCTCATGTTTTCCGGGCCGTAGAGCTGCGCCCGGAATGGGCCGAAGCCTGGCAGCTGCTGGGCCGCTGGCATTACCGCGTTGACCATTACAACCCGCTCGAGCGGCTTTTCAGCCGGTTGTTTCTGGGAGGAATGCCCGCCGGGGCCAGCACGTTTCGGGCCATCGATGCCCTGCAGCGTGCTCACGAGCTGGACCCCAAGCGCATTCAGTATGCCTATGATCTGGCGCGGGTGTACCTCAACCGCAGCCAGCAAACCCGGGCCACGGCCGTGCTGCAGGAAGCCGTAACGCTTACCCCCGTTACGGCCGATGAGCTGGAAATCAGCCGCCGCTGCCGCCGCATGCTGGAGCAGCTCAACCGCAAGCTGCGTCGCCAGATCAGCCGCCACGTCCGGAAGCTGTAGGCTGGAGGCCGCACGAATAGTAGCGGGGCGTATCTTTGCGGCGTCCTTGCTTTCTACCGTGCCTCATTTCTCCTTCTATCGTTTGCTGCTACCCGCCGCCGGCGCCCTGGGCTTAGCTGCCTGCACCGATGCGCCCGCCGAGCGCCCGGATACCATGGTGAACCTGCGCACGGTACAGAGCGGGCCCCGCATTCAGGCCGAAGAGCTGGATGGAGCCATTGCCCGTCAACCGCGTAATGCTTCCCTGTACGCTCGCCGCGCCGCTTTTCGCCTCGACGCCGGGCAGGTCGAAGCCGCCCTCCGCGACATCAACCAAGCCCTGGAGCTGGATGACGCCCCGGGGGAATTTTATTTCACCAAGGCCCGGGCCCTGCGGGCGCGGGGGCAAATCAAGTCGGCTCTGGCGGCTACTACGGAAGCGGGGCGCCGTGGCTATGCCTCTCCCAGCCTGAACCTGCTGGTTGGGGAAATGCACCTGGCCACGCGCCGCTACCAGGATGCCCTCGATCAGCTGGACCGTGCCCTGCAGCAGGAGCCCGACGATGCCGCGGCGCTGTTCTATAAAGGAGTTGCCTACGTAGGCCTGCAGGATACGGTACAGGCCCTGGACTACCTGCGGGCCAGCCTGGCCCGCGACCCTCGCCAGCCGGAAACCCTGCACCAGCTGGCCTTTCTGTCGAATGCCTTCCGGCAACCCCAGCAAGCCGCCCTCTACGCGGCCCGGGGCCTTAAGCTGGCCCCAACCTACGGCCCGCTCTGGTACGATTACGGGCGGCAGTTTGAACTTCAGAACCAGCCGGATAGTGCCACCCGCATCTACGCCCGCACTGTGCAGCTCGATACTACCTTCTACCGCGCCGACTACCGCCTGGCCCTGGTCGCTTACAAGCGCCACCAGTACGCAGTGGCCGTACCTCACCTGCAACGGGCCCTGCGCCGGGCTCCGCGGTTGACCGGCGCCCGCCAGATGCTGGCCGAAAGTCTGGAAAGCCTGGCCCGCTGGCCCGAAGCCGCTGAGCAATACCGGCTGCTGGTAGCCGAAAACCCGGGTAATCGGCACTGGACCTATAAGGTGTGGAAGACAAGCAACCGCGCCAAAGGCATTCTGGTGGAAGAAATTCGTCGCCCGACGGTAGAAGCTGTTGAGCCTATTGTAGTAGAGAAGCCCAACAGCGGTTTGTAGCGCTACAGGGGTAGGGCCGGCCCGGGCCTCTGAACCGGCGGCCTACTGGGGCAGCGGCGCCAAAGTTGCGCCCGGAGCAAGCAGAAACTCCTAACTTGCGGCTTCACGGCTGTTTGTATAGCCATTATCCCCATTCTATGCTCAACATCACCCTCCCCGACGGCTCGGTGCGCCAGTTTGTAGATGGCGCCACGGGCTACGACGTTGCCGCCGGCATCAGCGAAGGCCTCGCCCGCAATGCCCTCGGCGTGCGCGTCAACGGCGAAGTGCGCGACCTGCACCGCCCCATTGAACAGGATGCCGAAGTGGCCATTCTGACCTGGAACGACCCGGAAGGTAAGTCCACCTTCTGGCACTCCTCGGCTCACCTCATGGCCGAGGCCCTCGAAGCCCTCTACCCTGGCGTGAAGCTGGGCATCGGTCCGGCCATCGAAAACGGCTTCTACTACGACATCGATCTGGGCGAAGGCCGCACCATCTCCACCGACGACCTGCCGGAAGTCGAGAAAAAGATGCTGGAGTTGGCCAAGAAAAAAAGCCAGTACGAGCGCCGCGAAGTAAGTAAGGCTGATGCCATTGCCTACTTCACCGAGAAGAACGACCCCTACAAGCTGGATTTGCTGGAGCGCCTCGAAGACGGCTCTATCACTTTCTACACCCAGGGCGACTTCACGGATCTGTGCCGCGGCCCGCACATCCCCGATACCAGCCCCATCAAGGCTGTTAAGCTGCTCAACGTGGCCGGAGCCTACTGGCGTGGCGATGAGAAAAACAAACAGCTCACGCGCATCTACGGCATCACCTTCCCCAAGGCCAAAGAGCTGACCGAATACCTCGAGAAGCTGGAGGAAGCCAAGCGCCGCGACCACCGCAAGCTGGGCAAGGAGCTGGAGCTGTTTACCTTCTCGGAGAAGGTAGGCGCCGGCCTACCTCTGTGGCTGCCCAAAGGCACGGCCCTGCGCGAGCGGCTGGAGCAGTTCCTGCGCCGGGCTCAGATGAAGGCCGGCTACCAGCCCGTAGTGACGCCGCACATTGGCGCCAAGGAGTTGTACGTTACCTCGGGCCACTACGAGAAGTACGGCGCCGACTCGTTCCAGCCCATTAAAACGCCGAATCCGGGCGAGGAATTCTTCCTCAAGCCCATGAACTGCCCCCACCACTGCGAAATCTATCGTAGCAAGCCCCGCTCATACCGCGACCTTCCCGTGCGCCTGGCCGAGTTTGGTACGGTGTACCGCTACGAGCAGTCGGGCGAACTGCACGGCCTGACCCGCGTGCGCGGCTTTACCCAGGACGACGCCCACATCTTCTGCCGCCCCGACCAGGTAAAAGAAGAGTTCCTGAAGGTTATCGACATTGTGCTCTACGTGTTGAAAGCCCTCGACTTCCCCGAGTTCACGGCTCAGATTTCTCTGCGCGACCCCGAAAACAAAACCAAGTACATCGGCTCCGATGAAAACTGGGCCCGCGCTGAGGCGGCTATTCAGGAAGCTGCCGCCGAAAAAGGCCTTAACACGGTAACCGAGTTGGGAGAGGCAGCCTTCTACGGCCCCAAGCTCGATTTTATGGTGCGCGACGCGCTGGGCCGCAAGTGGCAACTGGGCACGATTCAGGTTGACTATAACCTCCCCGAGCGCTTTGAGCTGGAATACGTAGCGCCTGACAACTCCCGCCAGCGCCCCGTGATGATTCACCGGGCTCCGTTCGGCTCGCTGGAGCGCTTCGTGGCCGTTCTGATTGAGCACTGCGGCGGTAACTTCCCGCTCTGGCTCTCGCCCGAGCAGTTTGCCGTGCTGCCCATTTCGGAGAAGTACCACGATTACGCCCAGCAGGTGTACGACCGGTTGCAGGCCGCCGAGCTGCGCGGCACCGTGGACCACCGCGACGAGAAAATCGGCCGCAAAATCCGCGACGCCGAAGTATCGAAGGTGCCCTACATGCTCATCGTGGGCGAGAAGGAGCAGGAGAATGGAGTCGTATCGGTGCGCAAGCACGGCGAAGGCGACCTGGGCTCTATGCCGGTAGATGAATTCATTGCCAACTTCCAGCGGCAAGTAAACGACATGATGGACGGTAAATAGCCGCTCCATCCGGCCCGCTCCCTTTTCGGGTCAACCTCCCAGCCCTATGCTGCTCTCTAGCAGCATAGGGCTGGCGTCGTATCCGGGGGTAGGCATCCGGTGTGCAAAACAAGCAAACGGAACCTCTTTTAAGCAGTTCGGGGAGGGGAGGGTCCGACAATTTTATATAGTCATTTTTGAGCGTTTGGAAAAAATGACGGATATTCGCCCGCTGATTGAACCCGCTACGACATTCCGACGTCCTAGTAGTTCAGTATAGATTTCGATTTTCACCTTAAGGAGAAACGCCATAGCTACCCCAAACCGCCGCTATATCCCCCGCGCTCAAGTGGAGGAGCCGTTTAAAATCAATCAAAAGATTACGGCCCGGGAAGTTCGCCTTGTTGGCGACAACATTGAGCAGGGCATCTACTCCATCGAGCAGGCCCGCCGTATGGCCCAGGAGCAGAACCTCGACCTCGTCGAAATTTCGCCCACGGCTGTACCGCCCGTGTGCCGCGTAATTGACTACTCCAAGTTCAAGTACGAGCAGAAAAAGAAAACCCGCGAGCTGAAGGCCAAGCAAACCAAAGTAGTCATCAAGGAAATCCGTTTCGGACCGAATACCGATGACCACGACTTTGCTTTCAAACTGAAGCACGCTCAGGAGTTTCTGAAGGAAGGCGCCAAGATTAAAGCGTACGTTCACTTCGTCGGTCGTAGCATTGTGTTCAAAGAGCGGGGCGAAATCCTGCTGCTCAAGTTTGCCCAGGCCCTCGAGGATCTGGCTAAGGTAGAGCAGCTGCCTAAACTCGAAGGCAAGCGTATGTTCCTGTACCTGGCGCCTAAGGCAGCCGCTCCGGTAAAGAAGGCCGCCCCGAAAGAAGCTGGTAAGGATGCTCCCAAGGAGGCCAAGCCCGCTCCCGCCGACAAGGCAGCTGAGTAAGCTTTTTCCAGGAATTTCATTCCTGTTTTTCGCTGGCGCACCGGCCCTAGGCAGCCGACCGCCGCAGTTTTTTCACCTTTTTTTTCACGACAATGCCGAAAGTAAAAACCAAGTCCGGCGCCAAAAAGCGGTTCTCGCTGACCGGCACGGGCAAAGTGAAGCGTAAGCACGCCTTCAAAAGCCACATCCTGACCAAGAAAACCACCAAGCAGAAGCGTGCCCTCACGCACGTTGGTCTGGTTAGCTCGGCTGATATGGGCCGCGTAAAGGACATGCTTGCCATCTAATTCAATTAAAAATTGAGAATTAAAAATCAGGAATTGATGCGCTATGGCATTTCAGGTTACGGATTTTTAATTACCAATTTTTAGTTTTTAATTCCTCCAAACCAGGCGTCCGGTAGGAAAGCAAGCTGCGGCTAGAGCCGCCGCCGGCCGCCAAAAAAAACTGGTTATGCCAAGAAGTGTAAACCACGTGGCCTCGCGTCACCGTCGGAAAAAAGTAATGCGTTTGGCGAAAGGCTACTACGGCCGTCGCAAAAACGTATGGACCGTTGCCAAAAACGCGGTTGAAAAAGGTCTGCTGTATGCCTACCGTGACCGGAAAGTTAAGAAGCGTGAGTTCCGCGCCCTCTGGATTCAGCGTATCAACGCCGGAGCTCGTGAGCATGGTCTGTCGTACTCGCAGTTCATGGGCGGCCTGAAGAAGGCTGGCATTGATCTGAACCGCAAAGTGTTGGCTGATCTGGCCCTGAACCATCCTGAGGCCTTCAAAGGTATCGTAGAAAAAATCAAGTAAGCGTTACCGGTTTACCGGTGCGTTTCTGATAAGCCAAAAGCGCCCGACCAAAACTGGTCGGGCGCTTTTTTTGCTGGCTGGTTATCACTCAAAAAACCAGGTGTACACAAGCCACAGCACGGTGAGCAGCCCCACAACGTACCAAAGCCAATTGCCTGACTCACGGGGCATATTACCGTTGCTACGGGGGCGTTGCTTAATGAAGGGCGTACGCATAAGCTAACCAAGAAAAGCAGGGCACATAATTGCTCCTGATACGGCCTGCAAAAGCTAGTGTTATATATAACCCTGCAGTTTTGGGTTTCTAAATAGGCTAAAAGCTTCTTTACTCGACCTGTGATAAAGGTGAAATAACAATGTTTTAGACAGGCCATTCGTGTTACGGATAGGACATTAGATAAGATAGAGCAGTCAAAACCTATTGCTATACTTGTGATTTGCACATACATCAGCATTACTAGTGGCTGCCTGATTGTAACAGCGTTACTTCTGTAAACCGTGTCACGGGGCAAGAACTTACTTACTGCGTGCCCAGGCGCGGGCAGAGGATACGTCGGCAAAGTGCCTTATTTCTATGGAAAGGTTCTCAACCGGCGGCATGTAGGCTTCCTTGATGAGGTCGCGGTTTAGCCAGTCGCCTGACTCTACCATGGCCAGCCGGCGCAGGCCACTGGCGGCCATGGCTGGCAGCACTTCTTCAGCGACCCATTCCAGCACGTGCGGCTCCATAGGGCCAAGCCGCCGGTCATCCGCTATCCAACTCTCCACTTTATGCTGCCGGATGAACATAAGACCCTGTAGAACGGCCTCACGGAAGAATATGTCGTTGGTGTCCTCGCCCCAAACAGCCTCAATGGTGCAGCAACCAATGTCGTGTAGGTAGAAACTGACAAACGGATACGCGGCAAGTAGTACCATTGCTTAGGTGAGTTAATTCGGTCGATTTCTACTGCCCCGCTGTAACATTAGCCTCTTCAGCCGTTGGCCGGCGCAACGGGTTACGGGCGACGATAATAGCAGCCCAGATGCAGAGAATGGGGAACAAAAGTTTCAACAATTTTAGAGGTAGTGGTATTGCCGAGGTGGTCAGGCTAAATAGATTTAGCGTTAAGGTAAACAGACAATAGATGACGAAGAAAATCTTGACCTAGTAATACCCGGTCCTGACCCCTAACGCCATGCCAATGCAAAACAGGGTACCGGCAATAGAGGAAAATAAGGCTATACTATGATGAGGAGAGAAAAGAAGATGGAAAGGTCGGAGTAAACCACTGATAGGGTCGTCACGAGCGCCCTCAACTCCTAGGCTGGTAAAAACAGATCCGACGCCTTGATGTCGTTCTCGCGGATGGGAACGGCCACAAAATTGAAGGATACTTGCTTGTCCTCATGAGGAGAAGATAATTCTTACAGTATAAGTATGTAGATAGTGAGTAGGAGTAGTTAGGGCGATATAGATCTGCCAGTGACTCGAGTCGGAGTGCACTAAGAAGTGAATTAAAGCACAACGGTAAATATAGGAGCGCAGGACTGAGAGCATCTTGACATACCGATAATTTATGGGATGTCCCCGAAGTGCTTCCTGGAAAAACGAAAAAGGCCTTCCCGTGAAAGGAAGGCCTTTTTACTTGTAGCGGGGACGAGAGTTGAACTCGTGACCTCAGGGTTATGAATCCTGTGCTCTAACCAACTGAGCTACCCCGCCCTGTTTTGGTGGTGCAAATGTAGGAACAAGATTTAATGTAATGCAAGCATTGCGCAAAAAAAAACCCATGTATATTGGCTGCTGGGCCGCTTTTCGAGGAAGCTAGCTCGCTAAATTCTTTACACTGTTTTGCTTATGCCGCTTTCTGCCACTCGCCTCAAACACCGCTTCACGGTCGAGTATCCCATTAATGCCTCTCCCAAAATTCTGTATCCCTACCTAGCGTCGGCTTCCGGTTTGTCGCATTGGTTTTGCCAGGATGTGCGCGTGGAGGATGGGCGTTACAATTTCATTTGGGACAATCAGCCCCATTACGCGGAAATGGCTTCGCACCGAACGAACCGCTCGGTTCGCTTTGTCTTCCTCGATGAACACAGACGCCACGCCCCCGACGCCAACTACCTGGACTTCTTGGTTGAGGAATCGCAGCTAACCCAGGAAGTGTACCTGCGCATTGTTGACTACTCAGAGGAAACCGATACCGTGGAGCTGCAGGAAATGTGGGATAGCCTGATTCAAAAGCTGCGGGAACAGGTAGGAGGGTAAAGCTGTTTTGGCCGTAGGCCAGGGAGCAGACGCGAAACGAGCCGTATCTTCGTTTCTCGTCTGCTCCTTTTTTGTTAGGAAGCCACCAGGAATGGAAACTGCTGGTTTCGACTCATTATGAAAAAACTCGATAAGCTGATTCTGCAAGCCTTCGCCGGCCCTTTTCTACTCACTTTCGCGGTGGTGCAGTTTATTTTCCTGATGCAGTTCATGATGAAATACATGGACGACTTGGTGGGTAAGGACTTGGGGTTTGGGGTTATTGCTCAGCTGCTATTTTACTTCAGCGTACTGATCGTGCCCATTTCCCTGCCGCTGGCCGTGCTGCTTTCCTCGCTCATGACCTTCGGCACGCTTGGAGAGCACCACGAGCTGACGGCCATCAAAACGGCGGGTATTTCCCTGACGCGCATTCTGCGGCCGGTACTCATTTTTAGTGTGCTGCTGGCAGGCGGAGCGTTCTGGTTTAACAATACCATTGTGCCCCTGGCCAACCTGGAAGCATACAGTCTGCTCTGGGATGTGCGCCAGCAAAAGCTGGCCCTCGATATCCGGGAGGGGGTATTTTATAATGGCATTCCAGGGCGCACGATCAAAGTAAACCAGAAGCTGGGCGAGAATGGAGACATTCTCAAGGGTATCATGATTTATGACCACACGCAGAGTTCGGGGAGCATGCGGGTTATTCTGGCTGACTCCGGCCGCATGTTTACGCGTTTTGGCGGGCAGTACCTCGGCCTAGAGCTGTTTCGGGGGCGGGTGTATGTAGAGCAGCCCGATGCCAGCAACCGGTCCGGTGCTACGTTCACGCGCCAGAATTTCAGCCGCAACCTGATAACCTTCTCCCTGGAGTCGTTCGGGCTGGACCGCACGAAGAAGGAGCTGTTTAAGGACAACAAGATGATGCTGAACCTGCGGCAGCTGACTCACTACACTGATTCTCTGCAGCAGCGCCTGCGAACGGAGCGCGCCCAGCTAATAACCCAGCTCAATCCCTATTATACCTACCTCCGGTTCGACACCACCGGGCGGGCGACTCAGCAGCGAATTGCTGGCTGGCAGGTGCCCGTAACCCGCTTGCAGCCCGTCAATATGTCGGTGGCGCAGCAGGCCGCCAACCGGGCCCGTAACGTGCGCTCCTTCCTGGGAACCTCGGCCGAGCGGCTAACTGGCTTTACCAAGGAAACCGCTAACTATCAAATTGAAAGCTTTCGGAAGTACACCCAGTCGGCCGCCATCCTGCTCATGTTCCTGATTGGGGCACCGCTGGGAGCCATTATTAAAAAAGGCGGCCTGGGCGTGCCCATTCTGGTTTCTATCGTCTTCTTTATTGTGTACTACGTCGTATCAATAATGGGGGAGAAGTACGGTCGCGAGATGGTGATGCCCGTTGGGGTAGGCATGTGGATGGCCGCCGCCGTCCTGTTACCCATTGGCCTGTTCTTTCTCTACCAGGCTCGTCACGACTCCGGCCTGCTCGACATTAACTGGGCACAGATATTTCCTTCCTGGCTGCGCTGGCCGTTGCGCGGCTATAAAAAAGCGGCGTAAAGGTGAAAGCCAGCACCGCTTTTCTTTGAGGGGAAGAACATTTCAGCGCGGTTCTCACATTAAACTACTACCTTTGCGGCCACCCCGAAGTGCGGGGTGGCTTTTTCACTTTTTTTAATCCAAGACGGGGAAACCTATCTGCCGATGCAACTTACAACTGAAGCAAAACAGGCTATTTTCGAAAAAAACAGCCTGCAGAAGTCCTCTAACGACACCGGTTCGGCCGAGTCGCAGATTGCGCTGTTCACGCACCGCATCTCTCACCTGACCGAGCACCTGAAGGTGAACAAGAAGGACTACTCGACCCGCCTGGGTCTGCTCAAGCTCGTTGGTAAGCGTCGTCGTATGCTGGATTACCTCCAGCACCGCGACATCAACCGCTACCGCGCCATCATCAAGGAACTGGGCATTCGCAAGTAAGCCCACGCTCCGGAGCAGGGAGCCTTTCCACTGGGGAGGTTCCCTGCTCTTTTTTTATCCGAAGCCGGCCGCATTATTCTGCCGGTTTCGTTGTTTACTCCCCCGAAGAATCATTCCCCAGAGCAAAGCGGGGCCACTGGCGGCCCCGTTTTTACGGCTGCTCGCCCGCTGCACGCTTTCTAAAAAAGCAACCCTAGAAGATGCCCAATTACAACGCGGTTACCAAACACATTACCCTGCCTGACGGCCGGCAGATCTCCATTGAAACCGGCAAGCTGGCTAAGTTTGCCGATGGCGCGGTAGTCGTTCGCCTCGGCGACGCCATGCTGCTGGCGACGGTAGTTTCCCAGCCCAGCGCCCGCGGCGACGTGGATTTCCTGCCCCTCTCGGTTGACTACCAGGAGAAATTCGGTGGTGCCGGTAAAATTCCCGGTTCGTTCCAGCGCCGCGAAGGCCGCCTCTCCGATTACGAAGTGCTGGTGTCGCGCCTCGTGGACCGTATTCTGCGCCCGATGTTCCCCAAGGACTATCACTACGAGGTGCAGGTAATGATTTCGCTGATTTCCGCCGACAAAGACGTGCAGCCCGATGCGCTGGCCGCTCTGGCCGCTTCGGCTGCCCTGTCGGTTTCCGATATTCCGTTTGCTGGACCGATTTCGGAGGTGCGGGTAGCCCGCATTGATGGCAAGCTGCAGATTAACCCCAAAACCGCCGACATCGAGCGCGCCGACATCGACCTCATCGTAGGCGCTACGGCCGACTCGGTGGCCATGGTGGAAGGGGAGATGGACGAAGTAAGCGAAGAGGAAATGGTAGAAGCCATTGCCTACGCTCACGAAGCCATAAAAGAGCAGGTGCGCGTGCAGCAGGAGCTGGCCGCCGCCGTGGAGAAGTCGCAGGTAAAGCGCGACTACCCCAAGTACGAAGAAAACGACGAGCTGAAGCAGCGCATCACGGAGGCGGTTTACCAGAAAGCCTACGAGGTAGCCAAGTCGGGCAATACCAGCAAGTCGGGCCGCAAGGAGGGCTTCGGTGCTATCAAGAAAGCGCTGGTAGAAGAGCTGCAGGCCGAGAACCCCGAGCTGGACATGAAGATGTTCGGCCGTTACTACGGCTCGGCTGAGAAGAAAGCCATCCGCGACATGATGATCAAGGAGCGCACCCGCCTCGATGGTCGTCAGCTGACGGAAATCCGCCCTATCTGGTCGGAGGTGAACTACCTGCCCGGTGCGCACGGCTCGGCCCTGTTCACCCGCGGCGAAACCCAGTCGCTGACTTCGGTAGCCCTGGGTACCAAGCTCGATGAGCAGATTGTGGACTCGGCTATGGTTTCGGGCTACAACAAGTTCATGCTGCACTACAACTTCCCGGCCTTCTCGACCGGCGAGGTGAAGCCCAACCGCGGCCCCGGCCGCCGGGAAGTAGGCCACGGCAACCTGGCTATGCGTTCCATCAAGAAAGTGCTGCCCTCAGAGGACGAAAACCCCTACACCATCCGGGTAGTATCTGACATTCTGGAGTCGAACGGTTCGTCGTCGATGGCGACAGTGTGCGCTTCGTCGATGGCTTTGATGGACGCCGGTATTAAGCTGCGCGCGGCTGTATCGGGCATTGCCATGGGTCTTGTACAGGACAAAGAAACCGGCGACTACGCCGTGCTTTCGGACATCCTGGGCGACGAAGACCACCTCGGCGACATGGACTTTAAGGTGACTGGCACCGAGAAGGGCATCGTGGCTTGCCAGATGGACATCAAAATCCAGGGCCTCAGCAACGAAATCCTGACCAAGGCCCTGCACCAGGCCCGCGAAGGTCGTCTGCACATCCTAGGTGAAATGGCCAAGACCATTGCTACCCCCGCCGCTGACCTGAAGCCTCATACGCCCCGCTCGCACAAGATGCTCATCGACAAGGAGTTTATTGGTGCGGTAATTGGGCCGGGTGGCAAGGTGATTCAGCAGATCCAGAAGGATACCAACGCCACGGTTATCATCGAGGAGAAGGACGAGAAAGGCCACGTAAGCATCTTTGCTTCCAACCAGGAAGACATGGAAGCTGCCATTGGTCGTATCCGCGCCATCGCCGCCGTGCCGGAGGTAGGCGAAACCTACAAAGGCAAGGTTCGCTCGATTCAGCCTTACGGGGCCTTCGTGGAAATCATGCCGGGCAAAGACGGCCTGTTGCACATTTCAGAGGTAGCCCACGAGCGTCTGGCTTCGCTGGAAGGCGTGCTGGAAGTAGGACAGGAGATTGACGTGAAGCTGCTCGATATCGACAAGAAAACGGGTAAATATCGTCTCTCGCGCAAGGTGCTTCTGCCCAAACCCGAGCGCGCTGCCGACTCGAACGGCGCCGCGTAACCCGATCTTTCCGAACTTTCGCGGGTACCGGTGTGTTGCACAGAATCAATGCCGGTACCCGCGTTTGGGTATCTTCCGTACATCGGACTTGACAACGACGTTTACAAGCAACCATAACTCAATTCTCACGCGCCCGCAATGAGACAGCTAAAAATCAGCAAGCAGATCACCAACCGCGAAAGCCAGTCGCTGGATAAGTACCTCCAGGAGATTGGCAAGGTGGATCTGCTGACCCCCGATGAGGAGGTGACGCTGGCGCAACGCATCAAGGAAGGTGACCAGCAGGCGCTGGAAAAACTGACCAAAGCCAACCTGCGCTTCGTGGTGTCGGTGGCTAAGCAATACCAGAACCAGGGTTTGTCGCTGGGTGACTTGATCAATGAGGGCAACCTCGGTCTGATCAAAGCCGCCAAGCGCTTCGACGAAACCCGCGGCTTTAAGTTTATTTCCTACGCTGTGTGGTGGATTCGCCAGTCCATTCTGCAGGCCCTGGCTGAACAGTCGCGTATCGTGCGTCTGCCCCTGAACCGGGTAGGCTCGCTGAACAAGATTTCCAAGTCTTTCTCCGAGCTGGAGCAGAAATTCGAGCGGGAGCCTTCGCCCGAAGAAATTGCTGAAGTACTGGAGCTGACGACCTCGGAAGTGGTGGATACCCTGAAGATTTCGGGTCGCCACGTATCCGTGGATGCCCCTTTCGTGCAGGGCGAGGAAAACCGTCTGCTCGACGTGCTCGAAAACGAGGACGAGGAGAGCCCCGACACGGGTCTGATGAACGACTCGCTCCGCAAGGAAGTGCAGCGCGCCCTAAGCACGCTCACCAAGCGCGAAGCCGACGTTATCACTCTTTATTTCGGCCTGAACGGGGAACACTCGCTCACGCTAGAAGAAATCGGGGAGAAATTCAACCTGACCCGCGAGCGGGTTCGTCAGATCAAGGAAAAAGCCATCCGCCGCCTGCGCCACACCTCCCGCAGCAAGGCCCTGAAGCCTTACCTGGGGTAAGGAAATATTACCCCATTACCGAAAACCCCGGCCTTGTGTTGGGGTTTTTTGTTGTAGCGTGGGCTTCAGCTGGCTGCTCTGGCGCCGGCTGGCAAGTAACGAGCAACGGTACTACGGGCTAGAGCCCGTGCTACGTGCTGCTTATTACCTTTGCACTCCGTTCTTTTAACTTTTCACGGCTCCAACTTAGGTTGCTGCCTTACTTTCTCATGGAGACTACCACCCCGGAACACATCAAGTGTTTGATTATCGGCTCCGGCCCAGCCGGCTATACTGCAGCTATTTATGCGTCGCGGGCGGGCCTGAAGCCGGTGATGTACCAGGGCCTGCAGCCTGGCGGCCAGCTCACCATCACCAACGACGTAGAAAACTTTCCTGGCTACCCCGATGGCATCATGGGGCCGGAGATGATGGAAGACCTGAAAAAGCAGGCCGCCCGCTTTGGTACGGATATCCGCTACGGCATTGCTACGGCGGTGGACTTCTCGGGTCGCCCGCACCGCGTAACCATTGACGAAACTCTGGAGCTAACCGCCGACACGGTTATCATTGCTACCGGGGCTTCGGCCAAGTGGCTGGGCCTGCCCTCCGAGCAGCGCCTGAACGGCTCGGGGGTGTCGGCCTGTGCCGTGTGCGACGGGTTCTTCTACCGGGGCAAGGACGTGGCCATTGTGGGCGCCGGTGATACGGCCGCTGAGGAGGCTACCTACCTTGCGAACCTGTGCTCCAAAGTGTACATGATTGTGCGGAAAGGGGAGATGCGGGCCTCGAAAATCATGCAGAAGCGTGTGCTCGACAACCCCAAGATTGAAGTGCTCTGGAACACGGTAACCGACGAGATTCTAGGGGAGCATGGCGTGGAAGGTGCCCGCCTGAAGAACACCCTGGACGGCACTACCCGCGAAATTGCTATTGAAGGGTTCTTCGTGGCCATTGGCCATGAGCCTAACTCCAAAATTTTCCAGCCCTACCTCCACCACGACGAGCAAGGCTACCTGAAAACCATTCCGGGTACGGCCAAAACCAACGTGGACGGGGTGTTTGCCTGCGGCGACGTGCAGGACTTTACCTACCGCCAGGCCGTGACGGCCGCCGGCTCTGGCTGTATGGCCGCGCTGGATGCCGAGCGCTACCTCGCCGCCCTAGGAGACCATTAAGTGAGATGAGTGAGTGGTGAAATGGTGAGTTTTATCGTTGGCGCTGCGCGAAATCGGCCCGCCGGACGTTAGCTTCCCGTTTCACCGCTCACCATTTCACTACTTCACCATTTCACTGATTTTCTCTTGCTGAATTTTGTAAAATCCTGGCTGCTGCCGCTGCTACTGATCGGGCTGTTTTTTGGCTTGCCCGGCCAGCTGCTGGCCCAGCGGCGGAAAGCGCCGGAGCCTAAGGCGAAAGCCGGCTCGGCGGGCAAGCGGAAAGATTTCTTCCGCATTAAATCCCCGACTATCCGCTACGTGCGGCCCGATACGACCATTCTTATTGAAACGGAGGAGCTGCCCGATGAGGGCTCCGACGCGGCTAAGTCCATTTTCTTTAATCCCGCCAAAAAGCTCTCCATCGTCAGCGAAGACACCACTACGCTTAACGAGGGCGAGCAGCACATTGTGGAGGTGAAAGAAGAAGTGCAGATTGACTCCAGCTGGATTCAGGTTGCCGGCTACTACGCTATCTGGGACACGCACAACATCAACCCCTACCGGGTAGATGGCCGCCGCATCAAGGACACGCTCAACCTCAAGCTGACGGAGCCCGAGAAGCAGCGCTACGCCAAAATGCCCCTGAACCGCACGCCCATCACCTCCGACTTCGGTTTCCGGGGCTACCGCTGGCACTACGGCGTGGACCTGGACCTGGAAACCGGCGATTCCGTAAAGGCAGCCTTCGATGGGGTGGTGCGCATTGTGAAGTGGGATGGCTCGGGCTACGGTAACTACGCCCTGGTGCGCCACTACAACGGCATTGAGACCCTCTACGGGCACATGCAGAAAACCTTGGTCACGCCGGGCACCTTCGTGAAGGCCGGCCAGCTGATTGGCTGGGGCGGCAGCACTGGGCGCAGCAGCGGTTCCCACCTGCACTTTGAGGTGCGCTACGAGGGTAACCCTATTGACCCGGAGCGTATGTACGACTTCCCCGACTACCGCCTGATTAAGGATAACTTCCAGATTACCTCGGCTCTGTTTGCCTACTACAGCAAATCCTTGAAATACCGAGGTGGGAGTGTACCAGGAGCGGGCAGTGGCAGTGGTAGTAGTCGGAGCAGCAGCGCCGCCCGGCCTACCGCGGCCCGGCGCGTGGTAACCCACAAAATCCGGAGTGGCGATACGCTCTCGGAAATTGCCGATAAGTATGGGGTGTCGCAGGCCCAGCTGCGGCGCCTGAATGGCAACGTAGGTGTGCTGCGGCCCGGCCGGACGCTGCGCATTAAGTAGGCAGCTACGCACCGTCAGTATTTCAATAAAACGCCCCGCTCCGAGTAACTCAGGGCGGGGCGTTTATCATTTGGAGCGGAGTTAGGAACCTGGAGAGCCGTCAAATAAAGCTAATTCATATTTCTCACCCCATTCCGAGTTATAGCGTTACACCAGCCGGGGGTGCAGCATGGGGAAGTTGCGCTGGTGCCAGTAGGGATAAATGGGCGGGATGTCGCTGGCGGCATCAAGCCGGGCAACCTGCCCGGGCGTTAGGTTCCAGCCCACAGCGGCCAAGTTCTGCCGCAGCTGCTCCTCGTTGCGGGCCCCGATAACCAGGTTAACCACCGTGGGGCGCTGCAGAAGCCAGTTCAGGGCCACCTGGGCCACGCTTTTCTCGGTCTCGGCGGCTACTTTGTCCAGGGAATCAATAATGTTGAACAGCAGCTCGTCGGGCACCTTGGGGCCCTGACCGCCGCCCTGGGCCAGGCGGCTGCTTTCCGGCAGGGGCTGACCGCGCCGGATTTTGCCGCTCAGCAGCCCCGCCGACAACGGGCTCCAGACAATAGTTCCTACCCCTTGGTCGAGGCCCAAGGGCAGGAGTTCCCACTCAAATTCCCGGTTGGCCAGCGAGTAATAGGCCTGGTGACCCACGTAGCGAGCCCAGCCGTAACGCTCCGACACCGACAGGGACTTCATCAGGTGCCAGCCCGAAAAGTTGGAGCAGGCAATGTAGCGCACCTTACCGCTCCGCACCAGGTCGTCGAGGGCGCGCAGGGTTTCCTCTACCGGTGTGTGGGCATCGAAGCCGTGCATGTGGTAGATGTCGATATGGTCGGTGCCGAGACGGCGCAGGCTGTCCTCGCAGGCTTTGATGAGGTTCTGGCGGGAGGAGCCGTAGCCGTTTGGGTCCTCGCCCATGGGGAAGGTGGCTTTGGTGGATAGCAGCACCTCACCGCGCCTGCCCTCCAGGGCCTTGCCCAGTATTTCCTCCGAGAGGCCCTGGGAGTACACGTTGGCCGTATCGAAGAGCGTGACGCCCGACTCCAGACAGATGTCGATAAGCCGCCGGGCTTCCTCGACCTGGGTGCTGCCCCAGGCTTTGAAAAACTCATTGCCGCCACCAAAAGTAGCCGTGCCGAAACTCAGGACTGGGATGCGCAGGCCGGAGCGGCCAAGCTGACGGTATTCCATAGAATGAGGGGTAGGGGCAGATGTGCTGCCAGTGAAGGGGCCGGCCGATAACTCGTCGTGAGCCGCAGTTCGGGTTGAATAACTCCTGGACGCGCCCCTGGGTTTTCAGCTGAGCAGCGCCTGCGGGCCGGGCTACCCCGTAAAAGCTCCGGAACCTTGTACTTTTGCCGCTTCCGCCGGGCCGGTAATATGGCCCCGGCTTAACAGCCGTAGTGACGGCCGTTTTTCGCTGTATTCTCCCTCAACCGCATGAAACTTGATATCCTGGCCATTGGCTCCCATCCTGATGATGTAGAAATGTCGTGTGCCGGTACCTTGCTAGCCGCCGCCGCCGCTGGTAAGAAAATTGGCATCGTGGACCTGACCCGGGGTGAGCTGGGCACCCGCGGCACCCCCGCTACCCGCGCCCAGGAAGCCGAAGCGGCCAGCCGCATCCTGGGGTTGAGCGCCCGCGAAAACCTGGGCCTGCCCGACGGTTTCTTCCGCAACGACCGGGAGCACCAGCTGCCCGTTATTGACGCCCTGCGCCGCTACCAGCCCGACATCGTGCTCTGTAACGCCATTCATGACCGCCACCCCGACCACGGGCGCGGCTCACAACTCGTATCAGAATCCTGCTTTCTCTCGGGGCTGCGCATGATTGAAACCCTCGGCGACGACGGGCAGCCCCAGCAGCCCTGGCGCCCCCGCCTGGTGTTCCACTACATCCAGGACCGCCAGATTCCGGCCGATTTCGTGGTGGACATTTCGGCCCACTGGCCCAAGAAGTGGGAAAGCATTCAGGCGTACCGCACCCAGTTCCACGACCCCGAAAGCACCGAACCCACGACCTACCTTTCCACGCCGGTGTTCAGCAACTTTATGGAAGCCCGCGCCCGCGAGTTCGGCCACCTGATTGGGGTAGAATTTGGGGAAGGCTTCACCCGCGAGCGTCCGATTGGGGTAAGGGAGGTGACGGAGCTGATTTAGAAAGCATCGAGCAAAAAGGGGAGCCAATCCATTGGATTGGCTCCCCTTTTTGCATGTGTTAGAGCTAAATCAAAGTCTGATTAATACGCTAAAAAGTGGGTTTAGGCTATTTTTTGGCTGGTTGTGTGTGAATGCAAAAGTCTGATAAGCTATTCTATTCGCGCTGCATTCGGAGAAGCTGTATGCTACTTGGTGCCATGTTTCTCGGTAAGGCTCAGGGAGCCCCGCCATTGTCTGAAATCTGGTAACCTTTCCATCTATCATGAGCACTGTAAAAACCTCCTTACCCTTGGGCCTAAAGCTGAGTTTTAGCGCCTTTCTCGTCGTAATGGTGCCGGTGTATTGGGTAAACTATGGCCCAACCAACTTTCTGTATTTCTGTGATGTAGCGCTGCTGCTGTGCTTCATCAGTGTGTGGACCCAGCGCCGACTGCCGGCCTCTATGGCGGCGGTGGGTATCTTGCTGCCCCAGGTGCTATGGTGCGCCGATTTTCTGGGCGAGCTGTTCGGCTTTCATCTGGTGGGCCTGACGTCTTACATGTTCGACCCGAACCGGTCCTTGTTTCTGCGGGGACTTTCCTTTTTTCACGGCTGGCTGCCCTTCCTGATTCTGTTTTTAGTTAAGCGCCTGGGCTACGACCGCCGCGCCCTACCGGCCTGGACGCTGCTGGCCTGGGGCCTGTGCTTGGTGGCTTACTTCTTCCTGCCACCGGCCGGCGCGCTTATGCCTGATCCTAAAATTCCCGTCAACATCAACTACGTGTTCGGCTTCGACGACGCGCACCCGCAAACCTGGCTGCCGGCTCCGCTTTATTTAATGGGTTGGATGCTTACGCTGTTGGTAGTAGTTTATCTGCCCACGCATTGGGCTCTGCGCCGCTGGCTGGCCCCAAAACAAGCAGTTTCTTTTGAGGAAGAGCTAGCATCCAATTCAAGCAAGTTATCTTGGAAGCGAGCCTAGGACACGGTAGATTCTCTTCGGCTACTATACCTTGTGATGGAAATTAAACTTCTTACTCAGTTTGTTCATATGTCAATTCTGGGTTCTGAGCTGTCTAATAATGCTACTCCTCAATGCCCGCCGATAACGCTGCCCTGCAAAACAAAGTCCTGAAGCTGCTGAGCTATTACAATCTGGTAGGTGGTATTGCTGGCCTGGTTATCGTAGCATCTCATATATCTGAGTTAAGCCAATCAGGCCTAAAGATTGGCAGCGGCATATACGCGGCGTTGGCCTTCATGCTCTCCATCCTCTCTTTTGTCACATATCAGCAGCGGCAAGACCCCACACTGATAGGCGTTATGGCCATTCTGCAATTACCGGTCTTTCGATATGGAGGGGTAAAGTACGCGCTTAGCAATGGGGTGCTGGCCGTTTTTGGCCTCGATGCCTCGAGTAGCATAGGCCTGACCCTAAATGCCCTCATTGAAGTCAAATTCAGTTTTGCGATAGACAATCAGGAAGAGTGGTTTTTTGGAGTGAATGTGGTTGCTGCACTCATCCTGTGGTATGTATTGCTGCGCTACAAATGGACTGAATCGACAGAGGTTACAAATCCGAATAAAGAGCAGGCTCAAGCCTAGTAAACGAAGCTTCCAGTTTCTGTAGGCTAGCTAGGTTATATCTTTCCTTGTTCTTTATTAACTCATTGGATTGGTAATAATGTACAAATGACCCTAGTATGAAAAATATACTTAGATGCCTTTTACTATTTAGTTTTGCTTTTACTGTGCTTTCCTGTGCATCAAACTTGTTCACAAAGAAAAATATATCGAGTATTGATCTTTACGTAATGCCTATAAGCGGATTCACCAGGTTACATATCGATAGCACTAATATAAAAAGCGTTTGTACAGTTAATAAGACAATAAATAGGAACAACGAAATCCTGTCGGAAATTGAGGAGTGGATGGCTAGCGCTAAAACAAGTAGTTTAGATAGTTTCGGCTATAATTATATAAGGGCTATGGTTGTTCTTAACCGCGGAAAAAATACGGCTACATCAATGCAGGTGGATGTAGGTGGTAATATTTTATGGAAAAATAAAGTCTATGTTCTTGATAGAAAAGGGCTGTTTTTAATTTTAAAGCCATTATCCGAAGAGCAAAGAAATGACATCCTTAGGAAAATGCCCATGCACCAGTGGTAATAAAATCGGCTGTTATCTATCAAGGGGGTATAAATGCAAAGTAAAATACCCAGCCGTGAGGCCGGGTATTTTACTTTATCGGGATTAATAAATTTTACCGCACCCCCAGTCGGTTGCGTTTCCAGGCGGAGCCGCTGGAAGTGGCCGGAGCATCCGAAGTGGCTACCGGCGCTTTCTTTTCCGTCAGGAGCATGGCCGTGAGTACGGCGGCGAGCTTGGCGGTGGCCTCGTCCGGGGCGGCGGGTTTCAGAGACTCGGGGGTGAAGTGGTCCTTGATAAAGTTGGTGTCGAAGTTGCCGCTCACGAAGGCCGGGTGCTGCAGCACGTAGCGGCCGAAGCCCAGGGTGGTTTCGATGCCGGTAATCTGGTACTCGTCGATGGCACGCAGCATCCGCTCGATGGCCTCCTGGCGGGTAGCCCCGAAGGTAACGAGCTTGGCAATCATGGGGTCGTAGTAAATCGGGATGTCCATGCCCTGCTCAAAGCCATCATCCACACGCACGCCGGGGCCCTGGGGACGCACGTAGGTAGTCAGGTTTCCGATGTCGGGCAGGAAGTTGTTCTGCGGGTCTTCGGCGTACACGCGCAGCTCCAGGGCGTGGCCCTGAATCTGCAGATCGGTTTGCTGGAAGGCGAGGGGTAGGCCCTGGGCCACCTTAATCTGCTCTTTCACCAGGTCGAGGCCGGTAATTTGCTCCGTAACGGGGTGCTCTACCTGCAGGCGGGTGTTCATCTCCAGGAAGTAGAAGTTGCGCTGGTCGTCGAGCAGAAACTCCACCGTGCCGGCCCCAGTGTAGTTGCAGGCCCGGGCCACATCCACGGCGCAGCGGCCCATTTCGGCGCGCAGCTCGTGCGTAAGCACTGAGGAAGGCGCCTCTTCAATTACCTTCTGGTGGCGGCGCTGAATGGAGCACTCCCGCTCAAACAGGTGCACGATGTTACCGTGCTCGTCGCCGAGTACCTGAATTTCGATGTGGCGCGGGCCGGTCACGAACTTCTCAATAAACACGGCCCCGTCGCCGAAGGCCGACACGGCCTCGTTGATAGCCAGCTGCATCTGCTCCTCAAATTCCTCTACGTTATGCACTAGGCGCATGCCCTTGCCGCCGCCCCCGGCCGAGGCCTTAATCAGAATGGGAAAGCCCACCTGCTGGGCAATCTGCTTAGCCTCCTGCACATCCGAAATGGCTTCGGCCGTGCCGGGCACCAGTGGAATGTTGTAGGCCTGCACCGCCTGCTTGGCCGAAAGCTTGTCGCCCATGATGTCCATGGCCTCGGCCGAAGGGCCCACGAAAATCAGCCCGGCTTCCTTTACCATGCGGGCAAACTCGGCGTTTTCAGAAAGGAAGCCGTAGCCGGGGTGAATAGCATCGACGCCGAGTTGGCGGCAGACTTCCAGAATCTTGTCGCCGCGTAGGTAGCTGTCTTTGCTGGCCGGGGGGCCCACGCATACGGCCTCATCGGCATAGCGGACGTGCAGGGCGTTGCGGTCGGCCTCGGAGTAGATGGCCACGGTTTGCAGGCCCATTTCCTTGGCCGAGCGCAGCACGCGCAACGCAATTTCGCCCCGGTTGGCAACGAGCAGCTTGGTGATTTTCTTCATGTGAGAGGGTAGGCGGGTGGGAGAGAGGGTAGAGCTTTTGTATAAGAACGTCATGCTGAGCTTGCCGAAGCATCTCGCGTGCTGACTTTGTAATGCTGTCCAGACATCAGCCCGGTGAGAGGTCTTGGCAAGCTCGACACAGCGGCCTGAAATTAGCGCAGCAGCACCGTTCAATACCCAAAGAAACGCCATTCCGGGCGCACCAGAAAACGCTTTCGGGCATTTTCCTGAAGGTTGGATGCAGCCTGAAAGCGGCTACCTTTGCGGATTGCCATAACTTTGTACATTACTCGGGCGTTAGGTCCTTGGGCATAACCGCTCGTTTTCGTTTCACATTCAACCCGTTCCCTCGTGGATCTATTTGAGAAGATTGCCGCCAACCGCGGCCCGCTGGGTAGCCATTCACATTACGCACACGGCTATTTCACTTTCCCCAAGCTGGAAGGCGAGATTAAGCCCCGCATGATTTTCCGCGGTAAAGAGGTTCTCACCTGGAGCCTGAATAACTATTTAGGCCTGGCTAACCACCCTGAAGTACGTAAAGCCGACGCCGATGCGGCCGCTGAATATGGCATGGCCCTGCCCATGGGCGCGCGCATGATGTCGGGCAACTCCAACCTGCACGAGCAGTTGGAGAATGAGCTGGCTGAGTTCGTGCAAAAGCCAGACTGCATGCTGCTCAACTTCGGTTACCAGGGTGTGGTATCGATTATTGATGCTATGGTAGGCCGCCACGATGTGATTGTGTACGATGCCGAGTCGCACGCCTGTATTATTGACGGGGTGCGTCTGCACGCGGGCAAGCGTTTCGTGTACGTGCATAACGATATGGCCAGCCTGGAGAAGCAGCTGGAACGCGCTCAGCGCATCATCGACGAAACCGGCGGCGGCATTCTGGTAATTACTGAGGGTGTGTTCGGCATGTCGGGCAACCAGGGCGACCTGCGCGGGGTAGTAAAGCTGAAAGAGAAATACCAGTTCCGCCTGTTCGTGGACGATGCTCACGGCTTCGGCACGATGGGCACTACGGGCGCCGGAACGGGCGAAGAACAGGGCGTGCAGGATGGCATCGACCTTTATTTTTCAACGTTTGCGAAGTCGATGGCCAGCATCGGCGCATTCGTGGCCGGCCCCGAGAACGTAATTGAATATTTGCGCTACAACATGCGCAGCCAGATTTTCGCGAAAAGCCTGCCCATGCCGCTTGTAGTGGGCGCTCTGAAGCGTTTGGAGCTGTTGCGCACCCGCCCCGAGCTGAAGGAAAACCTCTGGACCATCGTGCGGGCCCTGCAGAGCGGCCTGCGCGAAAAAGGCTTCAACATTGGCACCACTACCTCGCCCGTAACGCCGGTGCTGCTGGAGGGCCAAATTCCCGACGCCACCCAGGTAACCTTCGATCTGCGTGAGAATCACGGTATTTTCTGCTCTATCGTGGTATATCCGGTGGTACCCAAAGGCGTAATTATGCTCCGTATTATCCCTACGGCCGTGCATACCCTCGACGACGTGGCCATTACCATCAAGGCCTTTGAGGCCGTGCAGGAGAAGCTGCGCAACGGGCTATACTCCAAGGCCGAGGTGCCTGCTGGTCTGCAGGGCTAATCAGGGCTTCGCTAAGTACAAAAGCCGACTTCCATCCGGGAGTCGGCTTTTTGTTTTAGTATTATTTGAAGAACCTGCTAATGGGCAGGTAACCTATTGTTGAGTTGTTTACGTATAAAAAGTGCCTTGACAGGCTTGAAAACGGGTTTGAGAAAAAAACTTGGCAACTTGCTTGTATTTGAAATCCCTGTATATTAGAGCCGGTTAAACACATTTTTCCACACCAAACAACCCCTCCCAAATGAGCAATTTTAGCCAACTGAAAGACCTCGTGATGTCGCTGGAAGCTGACTTCGAGAAGTTCTACGACAAGGGCAACTCGGCCGCTGGCACCCGTGTGCGCAAGGGCATGCAGGAGCTGAAGAACATGGCCCAGACCATCCGCACCGAGGTGCAGAACAAAAAGAACGAAGGTGGCGAAGCCGCTCCGGCTAAAGCTGCTCCGGCTAAGAAAGCTGCCGCCCCGGCCGCTAAGAAAGCCGCTCCCGCTAAAAAGAAGTAATTCGGCACCGCAGCTTCTGCGGTGGTAATAGCTTCACTTAAGGCCCCATCAGTTGCTGATGGGGCCTTTTTGGTTGCGGTGGGATAGGCAGAGAGGGTGCCAGCCGGTCCGGCTACCCCTTGCCGGGCATCCTGCGCTGCCTGCGTCAAGTTCTTCTCTCCGGGCAACCGGTCCGGCTACCCCTCGCTGCTTACCCAAACCTTGCCGATCCGCCGCTTTTGCTCTCGGCTCAGGGCTCGGGCTGCTCTACAAAACAAAACCCCTGATACCGGCCGGCATCAGGGGTTTTAAGCATTTTAGGAGGGTAGGAGCTATACTACCTTGATGAGGTAGTAGTTCTTCTTGCCCTTCTGGGCCACAATGTACTGACCCAGCAGTAACGGCACTTCCGCGGCCTGCTGCTCCAGGGTAGCTTTGCTGCGGTTGAGGCTCACGCCGCCCTGTTGGATCATCTTCTTGGCTTCGCCCTTAGAAGGGAAGATGATGCTGTTAGTGGCTTCGCTCAGCAGACCAACGACGTTTTGCTCCGCTAGGGCGGCGCGGGATACTTCTACGCGCGGCACGCCGGCAAATACATCCAGCAGGGTTGCTTCGTCGAGCGTAGCCAGGTCGCCGCCCCCAAATAGCACCTGGGAGGCCGCCAGGGCCGCCTCGTAGGCCGCCTGGCCGTGCACCCGGATGGTGACGTCCTGGGCCAGGGCTTTCTGCAGGGTGCGCAGGTGCGGAGCTTGGGCGTGCTCAGCTTCCAGAGCTTCGATTTCCGGCTGGGGTAGGAGCGTGAACACCCGGATCAGGCGGGGCACGTCGGCGTCGGCGGCGTTGAGGAAGAATTGGTAGAACTGGTAGGGCGAGGTCATGGAGCCATCCAGCCACACGGTACCGGTTTCACTCTTCCCGTATTTGGTGCCGTCGGCCTTGGTGATGAGCTGGCCGGTGAGGGCGTAGGCTTTGCCCTCGCCGCCCGACATGCGCCGGATCAGCTCGGTGCCCGTGGTGATGTTGCCCCACTGGTCCGAAGCGCCCATTTGCAGGGTGGTGCCCAGCTCTTTGTAGAGGTGGTAAAAGTCGTAGCCCTGCAGCAGCTGGTAGCTGAACTCGGTGTAGCTGATGCCCTCGGCCCCGGACTCCTCGTTGCCCCCAATGCGGCGCTTTACTGAGTCCTTGGCCATCATGTAGTTCACGGTGAGGTGCTTGCCTACCTCACGCAGGAACTGCAGGAAGCCAAACTCCTTGAACCAGTCGTAGTTGTTCACCACGCGGGCACCGGTAGGCGAGTCGTCGAACACCAGGAACTTCTCCAGCTGAGCCCGGATACCGGCCTGGTTGCGGCGCAGGGCTTCTTCATCCAGCAGATTCCGCTCCGCTGACTTGCCCGAGGGGTCACCAATCATGCCGGTGGCGCCGCCTACCAGGGCTAGAGGGCGGTGGCCGGCGCGCTGCAGGTGCACCAGCAGCATAATAGTAGCCAGGTTGCCGATGTGCAGGGAAGGCGCGGTGGGGTCGAAGCCGATGTAGCCGGTGATGGGCGCGTTCTGGCGCAGGTGTTCGTCGGTACCGGGCATCATGTCGTGAAACATGCCCCGCCAGCGCAGTTCTTCTATTAAATCCACTGAGTGAATGGGTGAGTGAGTGAATGAGTGAGTTGGCCCTGGCAAACCAGGGAGGCTGCCAGCAGGCCCAGCTAGTACTCCTTGAGAAACCAGCTGAGGCCTATCACAACTGGACAAAGGTAGCAGTACCTTTGCTTTTTGAGAGTGAAAATCACCGGCTGCTTTCGTTGAAAGGACGCCCTGCCACCCACTTCACTCATTCACTCCTTTACTCATTCACCCTTGACCCTCACCGCCGACGAAATTCTGAAGCAGCTCCAGCAGCGGCAGTTTGCGCCCGTGTACTTTCTGCAAGGGGAGGAGCCGTACTATATTGATCTGGTAGCCGATCTGCTGGAAAAAACCGTGCTGCAGGAGCACGAAAAAGGCTTTAACCAAGTAGTGCTCTACGGCAAGGACACCGACGTGGCCGGCATCCTGAACCAGGCCAAGCGCTTCCCCATGATGGCCGAGCGCTCCGTGGTCATTGTGAAGGAAGCCCAAGCCGTAGCTGATCTGGAAGCCGAAAAAGCGTGGCCGTTTCTGGAGGCCTACCTCAAGAATCCGCTGCAAAGCACAGTGCTGGTTTTCTGCTACAAGCACAAAACCCTGGATGCCCGCAAAAAGCTGGGCAAGCTGCTCACCGGCGACAAAAACAACCCCGCACCTGCCGGCACGGTGCTGCTTACTAGCAAAAAGCTCTACGACAACCAGGTGGCGCCCTGGCTCACGAACTACGTGCGCTCGAAAGGCCAGCAGATTACGCCCCAGGCTACCAACATGCTGGCCGAATACATTGGGGCGGAGCTGGGCAGGCTCACGAACGAGGTCGATAAGATGCTTATTAACCTGCTGCCCGGCCACAGCATCGATGAGGACCTGGTGCAGCGCATGGTGGGCATCAGCAAGGAGTACAACATCTTCGAGCTGCAGTCGGCGCTTATTCGCCGCGACGTGCTCAAGGCCAACCGCATTCTACTCTATTTCGAGGCCAACCCCAAGAACAACCCGCTCATCCCGAACCTGACGCTGCTGTTCAATTACTTCTCGCGCCTGCTGGCCCTGCATCAGCTGCCCAACCCCACCGAAGCCGACTGGAAGCGCCTGAACCTCGCCAACGCCTACGCCCGCCGCGACTACCAAACCGGTCTAAAAGTGTTCAACTTCGAGCGCACCCGCGACATCGTCCACCTTATCCGCCGCGCCGACGCCCAAAGCAAAGGCATCGACTCGGGCTCCATGACCGATGGCGAAATTCTGCGGGAACTGATATGGCTGATTCTGCACCCTGTGCCTCTGCACGCGGTAGCGGGGATGTAGGGAACGGTTTAGTAGGCCAAGGAAATGTGTGAAAATTGCTTCTTGACAGGTTTTTATGAATTTGCTACGTGGCAGGATTTTGAAGTATTTGAGAAGAAATTGTTGAGCCAACAGTTGGTTCTTATCCAGCGGCCAGGTGAGGAGGCGACTTTGGAGAATAAGCGCCATTATCAGTGTGGTAGCTGCCAGGACGTATGGGTGCTGTCAGAGCCAGAAAACTCTTGGCGTGGTTATTTCCTACCAGAAAAGTCAGCTGTTAGGTACAGCAACAAGCTGAGCGCGCAGGACAAGTTCAGGCGTGTAGGTTGCCTCGCCTCACTATTCTTGTTCGTAATATTCGTCTTATTGAAGTGGATTATCTGAACACACTAGACTTCGGTGATTAAGTAGCTGTGGTGCGAGAAAAGAACCAAAGGAAAAAATTCCGCGTTAATTGGAAAAATTTCCCTACGTTCGACCTGTTAAACCAACACACCTATGGCTGCTGCTGCTCATCCTCCTAAAATTACCGCCACCATGCCCGCCGCCCTGCGCAAGAAGTGGGCAGCCTGGGGGCAAGCGGGCCAAGATGCGTTTGCCTTGGTAATGGAAGCGCGCAAAGGGGTGCCGGCCGCCACGGCGTTTGAGGTAGCGGAGGCGTTTCAGTTGCAGGCCAACGAGCTGGAAGCCATCTACGAGCTTTCCACGAAAACCCTGCGCACGTATTCGCAGGAAAAGAAAACCCTGAGCGTTGCCAGCAGCGAGAAGACCCTGAAGATTATCAGCCTCTATAACTTGGGGCTGGAAGTATTCGGGGAGGCGGCCGCGTTTCTGCGCTGGCTGGATAAACCCGCCCACGGCCTCGACCAGGAGGTGCCGCTGCGGCTGTTGGAAACCAGCGGGGGGATTGATCTGGTAGCCGAGGAACTGACCCGTATTGCCTACGGCGACTTATCCTAGCCCCTCCGGTATGCTGGTATACCGCATCTGCCTGGCCAAATACGCCGATGACCTGTTTGCCTCCGGCTACCGGGCGCGCTGGAATTACAAAGACCAATTCGTGATTTACACGGCCTCTTCGCGGGCGCTGGCCTGCCTTGAGAACGTGGTGCACCGAAGCGGAGAGGGGCTCAACGACCAGTTCCGGGTGTTGGTGATTGACGTGTCCGACGATCTGGTAATTGAAGAAATAGACTTGACCCAACTACCCAAAAACTGGGAAAAAGCCAGCCGCTACGCTCTCTGTCAGCCTCTGGGCGCGGCCTGGTACACGGCACGCCAGTCGGCGGTGCTGCGAGTGCCTTCGTCCATCATCCCGCAGGAGTACAACTACATCCTCAACAGCCGCCATCCCGAGTTCAAGCGCATTCAGATAGTAGGGCGGGAAGAATTTAGCTTTGACGCCCGCATTAAAGCCGCGGAGGTGGGGTAGAGGCGCGTATTCGCGTCTCGCCGCCAGCACGACTGATACCAGCCGTCATTTCGGGCAGCGCGAGGAATCTGATTTCACCAGCTGGCGTCTGACGAAACAGGCTCTGAATTGTGGAATACATCATCTGAGTTAAGCGAGTTGAAGTCTGAACCCGATTCCTCGCGCAGCTCGGAATGACAATCTAAACAACGAAAGGCGAGAATACGCGCCTGAACCACCGAAGCGGGAGCAATGCCCAACACGCCGGAGCCACCTTACGAACACCAGTTCACCTTTCCCGGGCTCACTATTCCGGACCTGACCAGCGCCATCATCGAGCAGCATGGCGGCGCTGACATGCTACCAGAGAGCCGGGCCCTGAATGCGGTGGTCCCTGAAGAATTAACCGTTAATCATGGAAGGTTTAGCCTGGGCGGCGGGCTAGGGCCAGAGGTCGTCGTAAGCCAGAGCGCAGACCTGGTACTGCAATGCACATGCGCCGCCCTCGGCGGGCATTTGTGTGCGCATGAGGCGCTGGTGCTGCTGGCCCTGGTGCAGCGCCGGGAGCTGCGGATTTTCTTTGATGCCTCGCTGCGCCAAAGTCGCCTGCGCACCGTGGCGCGGGACTACGGGCTGGAGCAGCAACCCAACCTCGACAAACATTTCCAGCTGACCTACGCCGAAGGGCAAACCAGCATCACGCCCCGCCAGCCGGAACTGCTACCCCTCACGGCCGCCAGTAAGCAGGAGTTGGTGCGCCAACTGCTGCCCGAGAAACGGCAGCTGCCCTCGGCCGGGCCCGCCGCCACGCGCGCCGTACTACTCACCCGCCACCGCTACTACGGCCACCTGACCCTGCAACTCATCGAAGCCGAAACCACCGCCGCGGGCAAGCTGAAAAACCCGCTGACTACCCTCAACCCGCTGGATGGCCTCTGGAATATTCAGGACCCCGAAGTGCTCAAGTTTTACACCGGCCTGGCGCGCTTCCAGCATAACTATGAGGAAGAACGGTCGGCTCAGGCGCTGGAGGCGCTGCGGGCGGTAGTGAAAAACCCGCTGGGGCTGCCCGTGTACGCCCACCAAGCCGCCCAGGGCGAGAAGCCCACGGCCCAGTCGGTAGTGCCGGTGTGGGTGCATCGGGCCCGGTTGGAACTGCGCTTACTAGTGACGGAGCAGGGCGAATTTTACCGCGTGTCGGGCCAGCTCAGCGTGCTGGATCAGCTGCTGGATTTGAAAGACGTGACTATTCGCTACGACTATTTCGTGGCCGTGCACGACAACTTGTACCTGCTCGATGACCTGGACGTGTGGCGGGTGGTGGAGTTTTTCAAGAAGCGCAGCAACACCCTGCTGCTGCACCAGAGCAAGTTTCCGGAGTTTCAGCAGGACGTGCTGGCCGGCCTCGAAGACAAGCTCCACATTCACTACACCTACGTGCGGCCCGCGACGCCCCAGCAGCTGGCCCTGGGTGGGTACCAGGAAGAACCCAGGCCGCTGCTTTACCTCTCTGAGGCCGGCGCGCACGTAGAGGTGCTGCCCGTGATGCGCTACGGCGAGCGGGAAGTGTCGGTGCTTTCGCGCAAGCAACTCCAGGACACGGACGCCCTGGGCCAGACCTTTGCCGTGACTCGCGACGCGGCGGCCGAAACCCGACTGCTAAAGGCTCTGCTGCGCCACTACCCCCATTTTGAGGAGCAACTCCACCTCGATGCCCTGTACGTATCGAAAAAGCAGTTTCTGGACGAGGACTGGTTTCTGGAGGCCTTTGAGGACTGGCGCACCCAGGGCATTACTATTTTAGGTTTCAACCAGCTCAAGGGCAATAACCTCAACCCACACAAGGCCCGGGTTACGGTGCAGGTGAGCCGGGAAACGAACTGGTTTGACACCAAACTGGGCGTGCGCTTCGGCAAGCAGCACGCTACCCTGCCCCAGCTTTACCAGGCCGTGCGCCACCAGCGCCGCTACGTCACCCTCGACGACGGAACCCGCGGCATCCTACCCCAGGAGTGGCTTGATAAGTTCACCCGCTACTTTGCCGCTGCCGAGGTAGTAGAAGACCAGCTGCGCACGCCCGCCGTCAACTTCGCGGCCGTGGAGGAGCTGTATCAGCCCGAAGAACTCACCCCCGAGGCCCGCACCCAACTCGCTGACTACCGCGCCGCCCTGGCCGATTTTGGCGGCATTCAGGCCGCGCCCGTGCCGGCGGGGCTGCAGGCTACCCTGCGCGACTATCAGCACCAGGGCCTGAACTGGCTGAATTTCCTGGATACCTTCCACTTTGGGGGCTGCCTGGCCGATGATATGGGCCTGGGCAAAACCCTGCAGGTATTGGCGTTTCTGCTGCTCCAGCGCGAAAAAGGGGAGCGGTCCGCCAGTTTGGTAGTTGTACCCACTTCCCTGGTGTTTAACTGGCAGGCCGAGGTAGCGAAGTTCGCGCCCACGCTGCGGGTGCATACCCTGCACGGAGCCAGCCGCACCAAGCACACCGCAGAATTCGACGGCTACGATATCGTGCTGACTACGTATGGCACGCTGGTAGCCGACGTACGCGCCCTGCAGAGCTACCAGTTCAACTACGTGATTCTGGACGAGGCCCAGGCCATTAAAAACCCCGACTCGCAGCGCTATAAGGCGGCGCGCCGGCTGCAGGCCCGCAACCGGCTGGTGCTCACGGGTACGCCCCTGGAAAACAACACCTACGACATCTACGGGCTGCTGTCCTTTGCCTGTCCGGGTTTGCTGGGAAGCCGGGCCCACTTCAAGGCCCACTTCGCTACCCGCATTGATAAGTTCAAGGACGACAGCCAAGCGCGGGTGCTGCAGCAGAAAATCCGGCCCTTTGTGCTGCGCCGCACCAAAGCCCAGGTAGCCCCCGAGCTGCCCGACAAAACCGAAATGGTGCTCTACTGCGACATGGGCCCCGAGCAGCGCCGGGTGTACGAGGCCTGTAAGGAAGATTACCGCAACCTGCTGCTAGGCCGCCGCGAAGACGTGCTCGGTAAAGACCATATGCACCTGTTGCAGGGCCTCACGCGCCTCCGGCAAATCTGCAACTCGCCCGCCCTGCTCCCCGACGGGCCCGATTACGGGGCGGCCTCGGCCAAGCTGGAAGTGTTGCTGGAGGAGCTGCAGAACCACGCGCCCCAGCACAAAATCCTCATCTTCTCCCAGTTCGTGGGCATGCTCGATCTAATCCGGCCCATGCTGGAAGCTCACGACATTCCCTACCAGCAGCTCACCGGCCAAACCCGCCACCGGGCCGCGGCCGTGCAGGAGTTTCAGCAGAACGAGCAGGTGCGGGTGTTTCTCATCAGCCTGAAAGCCGGCGGCACCGGCCTCAACCTCACCGAGGCCGACTACGTGTACCTGGTAGACCCCTGGTGGAACCCCGCCGTGGAAAACCAGGCCATTGACCGCGCCTACCGCATCGGGCAAACCAAGAAGGTAGTAGCCGTGCGCCTTATCTGCCCGCGCACCGTGGAGGAGAAAATCATGCAGCTCCAGCAAACCAAGCGCGAGCTGGCCCAGGACCTCATCCGCACCGACGCCGCCCTGCTGAAAACCCTCTCGAAGCAAGAGCTGCTTGAGTTGTTTGCGTAATCTTGTCATTCCGACGCAGGAGGAATCTGGGTTTCGGTTAAGAAGGTAACCCAGATTCCTCCTGCGTCGGAATGACAGGTGGTTTGGCATCAGGCCCGTAACTTGGCCCTACCGGTTATCCGCTCTCCATTATTTTTCCTATCCCATCCCATGCCCGAAACTTCCACCATGCAAGTGCTCGACATCATTGTTATGTCGCCGAAGGAAACCTTTCTCGTGGGCCGGCTCGACGGACCCATGAAGCCCGGCCCGTGGGAGTTGCGCCTGAACGAGGAGGTAGTAGCCACCCTGGATATCACCGGCGAGGCCCAGATTGAAGCCGGCCGCAAAGGCAAGCTCCAGCCGCCCCGCGTGGCCGTGAGCCGCACGCCCGTTGAGAAAAGCCGCTTCGACTTCACCCGCGACGAGGTGACGCTGGTGCGCCAGGGGTAGGGCTAGCCTAGGCAGACCGTACTAGGAAGTGTTAACAATCACGTAACCAGACGACGGTTGCCGCGAGATGGATGAAGGCCAAGAAATGGGCATCGAGCTTATCGTAGCGCGTGGCGACGCGGCGAAACTGCTTGAGGCGGCTGAAGAGCCGCTCCACGGCGTGGCGCTGGGCGTAGCGGGCCGCGTCGTAGGCCCGCGGCTGGCGGCGGTTTCGCCGGGGCGGAATCACGGCCTGCGTGCCGCGGGCGGCTAGCGCGGCCACCAGCGGGTCCGAGTCGTAGCCGCGGTCGGCCACCACATAAGCCGGCGCCAGGCCCTCCAGCAAGGGCAAGGCCTGCGGGGCGTCGTGGCTGTGGCCCGCCGTCAGGCGGCAGCGCCGCGGCCGGCCGCGCGCATCGGCGGCCAGGTGCAGCTTGCATGTCAGCCCGCCGCGCGAACGGCCGAGGGCTTGCGGCCCGTTTTTTTGCGCGCGCCGCTCGCGTGCTGGTGCGCCCGCACGGTGGTCGAGTCCACCAGCAGCGTGTGCAGGGCGGCCTCGTCCTGTACGGCTTCGAACACGCGTTGCCACACGCCCGAGGCGGCCCAGCGCTGGAAGCGCGTGTACGTCGTGTGCCAATTGCCGCGCTCTTTCGGCAGCGCCCGCCACCGGGCCCCGTTGCGCGCCAGCCACAGCACGGCCTCCACGAACTGCCGGTTGTCGCGCCCTCGCCCCCCGCTCGTGCCCGGCCGGCCCGGCAGCAGCGGCGCTAGCCGCGCCCATTGTGCCTCGGTTAACATCTGCTCCATACCGCAAGATATTCACTGTTAACACTTCCTAGATAGAGAATATGTCATGCTGAGCTTGGCGAAGCATCTCTACCTCTGGCTAAGTCCCACTGTGAGGACGAAGCAGTAGAGATGCTTCGCCAAGCTCAGCATGACACGAAGTAGTTGGATTAAGCATGACCTTGTTTATGAGCTATTCAAGCAGTCTGACTGGATAAGCCGCTAGCGTTGCTGCAGGAACCGCAGCACGGCTTTATTAAATGCCTCCGGGGCCTCTTGGGGAGCGTAGTGGGTGGTGTTGGGAAAGATAACCAGCTCGCTATGGGGCAAGGCCTTCGCCAGGGCCCGGCTATGCGCTTCCAGAATTACGTCGTGCTGACCGGCCATGACCAGGGTAGGAGCCGCTACCCCCTGCAGCTCGGCAAACGTCAGCTGGGGCTCTTGCAGCAGGATGCGCAGTAAGCGCGTACGGTTCAGATCTGGGGCGGGGAGCTGCTGTTCTTCCCGCAGCTGCCGGCGCAGAAGCGCCAGGAAATCGGGCTCAATGGCCTCGGGCGTGGGAAACATGTTGGCTCCCATGACGGCCAAGCGCCGCACGTACGCGGGGTGGCGGAGCGCCAGCGTCAGGGCCGTGTTGCCCCCGTCGCTCCAGCCTAGAATATCGACCTGGCGCAGGCCCAGCGAGTCGAGCAGCTGGCGCATATCCTCCGCAAACAGGTCGTAGGTGAAGTCGGCGGTGGTGTGGTCCTGGCTGCGGCCCTGGGCGCGGGTGTCCACGGCAAGTACCTCGAAGTGCTGAGCTAGCTCACCAATCTGGCGCTGGAAGGCAGCAATGGATTGGCCATTGCCGTGCAGAAGCAGGAGTGGGGTACCCTTCCCGTACCGCTCGTAGTACAGCCGTCCGCCCTTCACGGCTACGTAGCGGCCCGCTTGCGCATTTTCGCCGTAGAGATGGGGGTTGGTGAGGCCCGGCAGGGTAGGCGCCGCGAGGTAGCGCAGATACCGCAGGCTGTCGGGTAGTTCGTAGTCGGCAGCAGGGGAAGTGGGTGCGGTTTTACTAGCACCGTAAGAATCGGCAGTGAGGTAGAAGCTGAGGTAGCTGGCCTTCAGTTGCTGCCAGGCCGCCTGGCTTTTGTTGCGGGTCAGGATGCTGTGGCCCGGCGCGGGTACGGCCGATATGCCAAAAGCCTTCGGGCTGCCTTCCTGGGCCTCGCTCTGCAGCCACTGGATGGTTACGGCTACCTCCCGCTGGCCCTGCAGCTGCACCTGGTAGGGCGAAAGATCCACCCGCACCCAACCGCGGGGCTGGGTCACGTCGAAGCGTACATCCTGCCGGAGTAGGGGCTGGTCGGGCAGGCCGTCTTTTACACTGTATAGGTTCAGCCGGAACTTCACGGACTTGAACCGGTTGAAGGCCACGTGCATGTTGAAGTCGCGCAGGCGGCAGTCTTTGTCAAGGCCGATGATGGTGCCCTGCTCTTTGGCCAGGGCGTCGCTTACTAACCCAGCCTCGGTGTACAGGCTGGCCCCCATCAGCGAGGAGCTGCTGGTGCGGCCAAACGTCTTGGTTTTCACCTTGCCCGGCCGCACCGTCACGGCCGCCAGGCTAACGCCGCTGGGGCGCAGGCGCACTACCTGCCCGGCGGCCTGCAACGTAGCGGCGGCAACGGTGGTCGACTGGTAGCCCACGCACGAAACAACTACGGGTTCGGCTAGGTCGGTAGGGGTAGTAAACTGGAAACGCCCCTGCTCATCGGCCACCGTCCCGAGCGGCTTGCCTACTACGCCCACCGAGGCAAAGGGTACCCGCGCCTGGGTCTGTGCATCCAGCACGGTGCCTTGCAGCAGGGTTTGGGCAAGTACATGGGGGGTAGTAACTAAACTCAGCAGGCAAAGCAAACTCGTAAACAGACGCATGGAAGGGAGGTAGGGACTTGGCTAAGGGAGCCGCACGGCGGAAAGAAAGTTGCCTTTAGCTACCCAAGCACCCGGTTTGGCTTAGTATCGCTCCTCGTTGCGTGCCGAGCTCAACTCGATAAGATATTCGCAGGCTTTGCGGAAACCATCCCGCTTATCTGGGCTATGGCGAAAAACCATGTGGTAGCCGTTGGCTTGGTGGGATTCGAATACCCAATAAGCCCCATCCGTTGCGGGAGATAACTCGCAAGGCGGCAATTGCTGAAAGCTACTAGTCGCTAGCAGCTGTTCGACCTGTTGCCACTGCCGCGGCGTAATAGAATGAACATTCTCTAGCTGAGGTAGTGGCTCCGCTGGACGGTTATGCTCGGCTAGTTCGCGCTGCACCTTTGGGTTTTTGCGTTTTGCATCGAAATCCTGTTGTAATCGTGCAGCTTCAGCTTGCGAGGCGGTAGGTGGAACGAACAGAATTTGCTCAAGCCTGGGCGCTGTAGCCGATTTAGTGAGAAACTGGGTCCGTAACGTGGCGCCGCCGGTCTGCTGAGTTAGCGTCAGCAGTACGGGCCGGTGGAAGGAGCGCAGCCACAGAAACCGGTAGGTATCGTTGCCCAGGTAATAGTTCGACAATACTGGAGCCTTAAAGAAAAACAGATTGGCCGAGGCAGAAACCAACGCCATCTGACAGTAAGCGGTCTGCGAATACTGCATTTTGTCCGTCAACTGATCAACAGATGATAAAGCTGCCGGAAAATAAAATGTGGTCGTATCCCGGGGCCGGCCCTGCGCATCGGAAATGGCGGGGTTTTATGGGTAGGCGGGGGTAGGAGAAATAGGAGCAGAGGCCCCACCGAAGAAGAGGCCGGTAAGCCCGGCGAACAAAGCAGAATAGAACCGTTGCATAGAGCTATATAGGAAATAGGTTCTCTAAACACGGCAGAACCCTCGGGTTTTCTACACTAAACCAGCCGCGTACCGACTTAAAATCGGTTGAGCTTTGAGGTGGTCTAGTTAGAGGAGAGAGAATTGGGTGGTAATTTCCGACCCATGGACAAGACTGATAAGCGCCGCAAATACGACGAGGCCTTCAAAGCCGAAGCCCTGCGCGTGGCCCGTGAGAGCCGCTCGGCGCAGGCGGCGGCCCGCGCCCTCAACATTCGCCCGAAGCTGATTTGTGAGTGGCAAAAAGCCGCCCAACCGCCGCTGCCCGCCGACCCGGCCGAGGCCGCCGAGGTGCGCCAGCTGCGGGCCGCCAACCGGCGGCTGGAGCAGGAGCTGGAAATTTTAAAAAAAGCCATCGCCATCTTCTCCACCCCACCTGCCCGATGAGCTGCTGGCAATTTATTGACCAGGAGCGTACTAGCTACGCGGTTGAGTTGCTCTGCCGGATGCTGCAGGTGTCCGCCAGCCGCTACTATGCCTGGCGCAAGCAGCAGCAGCCCACCCCGGCTCAGCCGACGGCAGCGAACTGGGAAGAGGCGCTGAAAGAAGCCTTCGGCCAGCACAAACGTTGCTACGGCACCCGCCGCTTACGGGTCGAGCTGCAAGCCCAGGGCCACTGCGTGGGCCGCCAGCGCCTGCGCTCGGCCATGCGGCGGCATGGGCTGCGGGCCTTGCAGCCCCGCGCCTACACCCCGCGCACCACCGATTCGACCCACGGGCTGCGCTGCGCGCCCAACCGGCTGCTCGACCAGCCCAAGCCAACCACGCCTAACCGGGTCTGGGTCAGCGATATCACCTACCTGCCGCTGGCCTCGGGGCAATGGGCCTACCTGTGCGCCTTTCAGGACGCCTGTACCCGGCAGGTGGTCGGGTGGCGGGTGCTCGATACGATGCCCGAAGAGCTGGTCACCAGTGCCTTACGCCAAGCCCTGCTGGCCCGTCGGCCCGCCCCCGGCCTGGTGGTGCACTCGGACCGCGGCGGGCAGTACTGCGCCAACACCTACCGCGCCCTGCTCGACCAGTACGGCTGTCAGCGCTCGCAGAGCCGCCGCGCCGAATGCCTGGACAACGCGCAGGCCGAGAGCCTGTGGTCGCGGCTCAAAACTGAGGAGCTGGGGCCGCGCGAGTGGCCCGTGTTCCGCGACTTAGCCGACGCGCAGCACAGCGTGGCCACTTATTTCGACTACTACAACCACGAGCGCCGGCATTCAGCACTCGCGTATCAGACCCCGCAAACCTTTTACCTCCAACAACTTAAAAATACCGCCCTATTCTCTACGCTCTAACTGGACCACCTCACTTTTCACTACATTTAGCGGCGCCAGTAGCAGTCCAAACACGCTCTAACAACTAAGTAGCGCTATTAGTAAGGGAAGTAACTAGCTCTGATTTTTACCGGAAATAAAGATGAATAAGTATTTGCACTACGGGACTTTGCTCCTCCTAAGCGCGGCAATGCTAGGCGCTTGCCAAAAAATGGTGGATGAGGAACAGAAAGGCGTTTTTATCATTAACAATCAATCCGGCCAGGACCTTGAACTGAAAATATACAGCACCAGCAACCGGCAGCGGTTGCCCTTGATTCTGCGGCTGCCTAATGCCGCTAGTATAGAGCGTGTCAGCTACGGTGGGGCGGGTAATATTGCTTATCCTGAATTGTTTTCGCAGGGTGATTCCGTTCGGCTGCTATTCCAGGACGGGAAGCAGTTGCTGCACTATTGCCCCCAGGCCCAGCAGATCAACGGCCAGTGCCTACCTGCTCGCAACCTTCTAGCCCTGAATCAATACCAAGTGGAGGCCTTGAGTGAACATACTAGTCGGTTCAACTACACAATAACCGCTGCGGACTACGCTTTGGCGCGTTAAAAATCAGGTGACAACAGAGTGAAACGAGAGGGGAAACCTGAGCTGCCGATCCGCTTCTGTACACCAAACCGACCGCGCACCGCGTTACCACCGGCAAAAAGGGCCGTTTCCGGGCAACCTCGGCCGAACTTTTCGCTACTTTTGGCTGATTCCCGGTGCCCTGGCGGCGCCGGCCTCCCTTGTGCGTAACGCTTTCTGATGAAACTATTCCCCCGCCTGGCGCTGGCCGCCTCCCTTTCCGCTGCCGCCCCCCTGGCCGCGCAGGCCCAGCAAACGCAGGTGTTCACCGCCGACGAACGCCACTACCAGGAAGGCCTCGAACTCTTCGACCGCGGCAAGTACGGCGCGGCCCAGCAAGCCTTCCAGCGCTACCTCGACCAAACCCGGCGCCGCACCGGCGAGCTGGCCCCAGGCCGCACCACCGATGCCGAGTACTACTACGCCGTGTCGGGCCTCTACCTGTTCCACCCCGATTCGGAGTCGCGCATTCTGGCTTTTGCCACCAACAACCCGGCCCACCCCAAAGCCGCCCAGGCCTATTTCGAGCTGGGCAAGTTCTACTTCGATAAGAAGGACTATGTGAAGGCCATTGACTACCTGCAGAAGGTAGGGCCCGACAACCTCAGCGACGACCAGCGGGCCGAGGCCGAGTTCAAGCTCGGCTACGCCTATTTCGCCCAGAAGGAATTCGACAAGGCCAAGCTGCAGTTTGACCGCAACAAGGCCGGGGCCAGCGAGTACCGCTACGCCAGCTCCTACTACGCCGGCTACCTGGCCTACCGCGCCGGCGACTACGCCGGGGCCCGCAAGGACCTGGCCGTGGCCGAGCAGAACGACGCCTACAAGCCCGTGGTGCCGGCCGTGATGTCGCAGATTTACTACAAGGAGGGCGACTACGAAGGCCTGATTACCTACGGCACCCAGGCCCTGCAGCAAACCCCGCCGCCCCAGAGCGCCGACGAAATTCAGCTGTTGGTGGGGGATGCCTATTACCAGAAGGAAGATTTCAAGCAGGCCGCCGAGTATTTTGATAAGTACGCCGCCGGCCGCAAGAACATCGACCCCAAGGTGCAGTACAAAATCGGGTACGCCAACTTCAAGCAAGGCGACTTCAAGGGCGCCATTGGTAGCCTGAAGGGGGTAGCGGCCCGCCGCGACTCCCTGGGCCAGAACGCCGCCTACCACCTGGGCCTGAGCTACCTGAAAACCAGCCAGAAGCCGCTGGCGCTGAACTCATTCGATGCGGCCCGTAAGGTGACGTTCGATAAGGTCATCACCGAAAACGCGACCCTGAAGTATGCCCAGGTAAACTACGAGCTAGGCAACACCCAGGAAGTTATTGCCGCCCTGCGCGACTTCTCCAAGCGTTTTCCCCGCTCCAAAAACCAGGCGGCCGCCGACGACATTCTGAGCGAGAGTTTCCTGAACTCCTCCGACTACGCCCAGGCCCTCAACTACCTCGATAACCTCGACGAGCGGAGCACCAAGCTCAACGCCACCTACCAGCGCGTGGCCTACCTGCAGGCCGCTACCCTCTACAACAACAACCGCTACCAGGACGCGCTGCCCGTGCTGGACAAGAGCCTGAAGTACCCCCAGGACGACGCCCTGCGCGCTGCCGCTCAGGTGCTGAAAGGCGAAATCTATAGCTACGGCCAGCAGTACCAGCCTGCCATTACAGCCTACACGGCGGCCGCGCGCACGGCCCGCACCGGCTCGGCTTCGGAAACCGACTTCGACCAGAAAGCCCGCTACGGCCTGGGTTACGCCTACTACAACACCAAGCAGTACGACCGGGCCCGCCAGCAGTTCCAGGCCTGGCTCCAGGACCCAGTAGCTAAGCCCGCCGACCCGAACTACTACGACGTGACCCTGCGCCTCGGCGACACTTACTACGTAGCCAAGCAGTACCAGCAGGCCCTGGATCAGTACAACAAAGTCATTCAGGCCAACGCCGCCGACAAGGACTACGCCTACTACCAGAAGAGCGTAACGCTGGGGCTGATGGGCCGCCGCGAAGAAGCCAGCAGCACCCTGAGCACTCTGCTGAAAACTTCGCCTACCTCGCGCTACGCCGACGACGCGGTGTACCAGCAGGCCCAGCTCGACTTCGAGGCCGGCTCGTTTCAGCCCGCCGTGGAGGGCTTCTCCCGCCTGATTACCAACCGCCCCAACTCCCCCCTGATTCCGCAGGCCCTGCAGAAGCGCGGCGTGGCCTACCAGAACCTGGAGCAGCACGCCAAGGCGGCCGAGGACTTCAAGCGTGTGCTCAGCCAGTACCCGCGCACGAAGGCGGCCGGCAGCGCCATCTACAGCCTGCAGGAAAGCCTTTCGGCCCAGGGCAAAACCGAGGAGTTCGATCAGTACCTGGCCCAGTTCAAGCAGCAGAACCCCGACAGCAAGGCCACCGAAAGCGTAGAGTTTGAGGCCGCCAAGTCCTTGTACCTGGCGGAGAAGTACGCCCAGGCCATTCCGCGCCTGGAAAGCTACCTGCAGCAATATCCCAGCACCACCCTGGCCGCCGATGGCCGCTACTTCCTGGCCGATGCCTATCTGCGCACAGGCCGCAAAGCCGACGCCCTGCCCCGCCTGAAGGCCGTGGTAGAGGAAGGCAAGAGCGAGTTTGTGAACCGTGCCGTGGGCCGGGTGGCTGATCTGGAGTTTGAAAACAAGAACTACTCCGAAGCAGCCCGCTATTACAGCCGCCTGCGCGAAGTGTCCCAGAACAAGCGGGAGGTAGCCAACGCCGGTATCGGGCTGATGAAGAGCTACTACGAGGCCGGCGACCTGGAAGGCACCCGCCGGGTAGCGCAGGAGCTGCAGGCTCAGGGCGGGGCTTCCCTCAACGCCACCAACCTGGCCTTGCTGTATATGGGCAAAGCCAGCTACAAAGCCGGCAGCCTGGAGCAGGCCATTGGCGAGCTGACCACGGCCGCCAACACGGCCAAGGATGAAAGCGGGGCCGAAGCCCAGTACCTCATTGCCAGCGCCCTCTACCAGCAGAAGAAGTACCCCGAAGCCCTGGATGCGGCCTACAAGAGCAACTCCGATTTCGCCAACTACGATTTGTGGCTGGGACGGGCCTTCCTGCTGATTGCCGACGTGTACAAGGAGCAGAACGAAATCTTCCAAGCCCGCGCCACGCTCAACTCCATCATCGACAACAAATTCCCGGTAGCGGAAATTGTGGAGGGTGCTAAGCAGCGCCTGGCTGCCCTGCCCGCCGACCCGGCCGCCACGCCGGTCCCGAGCGCGCCCAAAACCCAGCCCAGCAAGACCACACCTGCTACCCCCAAGGCCACGCCCAAAACTACCACGCCGGCTACCAAACCAGCTACCGGTAAAACCACCAGCAAGCCTGCTACCGGCAAAACGTCGGTGCGCAGCTCCCTGGTGCCGAGCGAGGCCATGCCCACCGATTCTACAACCAACTCCACGGCCTCACCCCAGGAAGAGTAGCCGACCCCACCGTACTCCGTCCCGCAGCGAGCGGGACGGAGTACGGTGGGAATTTTCCTGAAGTATGTATTCAGGGAGAAGGTTGTAAATCATTTAAAGTCAGAAAATAATAGGAGAGGGGGTGGCAAGCAAGGATGAGCCTATGAGCATCATTCAGGATCCAAAACCCCAAGTCCCCAAGACCCTATATGAAGCATAAACTACTGGCCGCCGCGGCCCTGCTGACTACCACCGTTCCGGCTACGGATGCCTGGGCGCAGAAGACGCGCGGCAAGATTGAGGACGCCGAAATTGAGATTGTGAAGGAGCGGGTAAACGAGCTACCCGAGGCTACCCGCAACTTCGAGAAAGTAAAGATTGAAGCCCCGGCCAAAACCGGCGAGGCTGTCGGCTACACCTACCCCGACTTCCGCCTGCCAGCCGATAAGCTCAACCCCTCGGTGCGGGTACTCACCATTCGGCAAGAGGAGTTGGCCCCGCTCACGGGCAACTACCTCAAGGCAGCCCTGGGTAACTACGGCACGGCCTACGGCCGGGCTTACCTGCACAACACCCGCTCCGAAACAGCCTCCTACGGCCTCGACTTCCAGCACCTGTCGTCTTCCCGCGGGCCAGTTGACAAGAAGAACTCCAGCCAGGCCCAAACCAGCCTGGGCCTCAACGGGGAAACCTACAGCGGCCCCGTGGCGCTGGGCGCCAAAATCGACCTGGGGCGTGAGCGGTACAACTTTTATGGCTACAACCGCAACGTAGCCGATTTGCCCACCCAGGACAGCATCAAGCAGGTGTTCAAGCGTGCGGCCATCAAGGTGTACGCCCGCAACCGCGCCCAGGACGCCGCCTTCCAGTACGACTTCGGGCTGGGCTTCAACTACTGGAGCGACTACTACCAGGCCCGGGAAAGCAACGTGTACGCTACGCTGCGTTCGGGCTACCGCCTGGGCGAAACCAGCCGCGTGAGCATCAACGGCGACGTGTCGTTCCTGTCCCACAAGGACTCCCTGACCGTAAGCCGGCCCTTTGTGCAGGTAACGCCCGCCTACGAAGTGACCCTGAACCGGTTGGCCTTGTCGGTGGGCGCTACTCTGGGCTACACCGGCGACACCATTGGCAAGGCCCGACAGTTCAACGCCTACCCGGCCGTGCGCGTCGCCTACACCGTAACGGAGGATAAGTTCGTGGCCTTTGCGGGCCTGGGCGGCGCCATCCAGCGCGTGACGATGTACGACCTGACCACCGAGAACCCTTGGCTGGCTCCCAACGTACGCGTGGCCGATACGCGCCGCGGGCCTACCCTCTACTTCGGCTTCAATGCTACCCCGGCCCGGGCCCTGCAGGTAAACGCCCGCGTGACCCTGTCTAACGACCGGAACCTGTACTTCTACAACAACTCCCGCCGCGACTCCAGCAAGTTTGACCTGGTGTACGACCCCAAGGCTACCCAACTGATCAACGTGCACGGCGAAATTATTTACAACGCCGCCGAACAATTTCGCCTGGGCCTTAAGGCCGATTACAACGGGTACAACGTGAAAACGCTGGCTAAAGCCTACCACCGCCCGGCCTTCCAGTCGGTGCTGTTCGGCACGTATAACCTCTACGACAAGCTCCTGCTAGGAGCCGAGTTGTACACCTATAGTTCGAGCTACGGTACGGGCTACCGGCGGCCCACCACGGTAGGATTGCCCTTCGAAGCCGTGGTGCGCCCCACCGATACGGTCATCGACCTGAATCTGCGCGGAGATTACCGCATTATGGAAAATCTGTCCATATTTGCTCTGGGCAACAACCTCATCGGCAAGAAATACGAACGATTCCTGAACTACCCCGTGAAAGGAATCAACGTCCTGGCTGGTGTCACCTACGACTTTTAATCTGATCTGAAATTGATGCGGCGCGGCACTAGCCATCTGTCATCCTGAGCATAGCGAAGGACCTTATCACGCGAGAACAGCCAACGTAACAGCGTTCCGTTCTACTCTGATAAGGTCCTTTGCCGTGCCTGGGCTGCTACCTCCTTCCGGCGCTTCAACTTCTTCCCACCTCGCCTAATCCTCCAGAATGCTTTCTGACCATATCCGCACCTTGCTCCGGGACCATGACTGCGTCATCATCCCCGATTTTGGCGGCCTGATTGCCGATTATGCGCCCGCCCAGATTCATCCGGTGCGGCATACGCTGGCTCCGCCGGCCAAGCGCGTGGCCTTCAACCAGTCCCTGACCCGCAACGACGGGCTGCTGGTAGATGCCCTGAGCCGGGAGCTGAACGTGAGCACCGCCCAGGCCCGCCAACTGGTGCGCGAGGCCGTGGTACGCATGGAAACCGAGCTGGAAACCGGGCAGCGCACCGAGCTGCAGGGGGTAGGCGTATTCCGCCGGGCTCCTGGCCGTGGTCTGGATTTCGAGTACACCGGCGGTCAGAACCTGCTCAACGCCAGCTTCGGGCTGCCCGAGCTGGTGTCTCGCCCCGTGCGCGCAACGGACGCCCTGCTGGCCCGCGAGCGGCCGGTGGCAGCTCCGCTGTTGGCTTCGAGCCGTTCGGCACGGGCAGCCCGCGTCTTCCGCGTTATCGGCTCGGTGGCTATTGCCGGGCTGGTGCTGTCGGCCAACTACATCTTTGCCGATATGTTCGGCTACCTCCCCGAAAACCTGCGCCTGAACGCCCTGTCGGCTACCACGGCGGAGGCTCCGGCTGCTACCCCCACGCTGGCCGCCAAGCCGGTGCTGCGCCAGCAGGCTGACCTGGCAAATACCGCCCGGCCCTCGGAACTGGCCGCTACCCCCACGCCGGCCATAACAGCCGCCGAAGCCGCTGCTAACGACGAATGGGAGAAAGCCGCTACCCCGGCTGCCGCTCCCAAAGCCGCCGCCCTGAAGCCAGCCGCCAAGCCCGTTACTACCCCCACCAAGGCAGTTAAACCGGCTGTGAAGGCCACAGTACCTGCTTCGGCAATTAAGCCCGCCGTGACGGTAACCGGTGCACCGGTACAAACCGTAAAAGGCAAGCCCGCCGCTAAGCCCAAAGCACCGGGCTGGGAAAAAGCTGCCGCTACCAATGCAACCGCCGGGGCCTCGGCCGCGACAATTAAAAGCCGAACGGGCCGTTACTACATCGTAGCGGGCTCGTACACCAGCCTGGCTAACGCCGAGAAGGGCCGCCAGGCCCTGGTGCGCCTGGGTCACCCGGCCCGTGTGATTCTGCCCGCGCCCGGTAGCCGCCAGTACATGCTGTCCGTAGCCGACTATCCCGACCGGGCTTCGGCTGACCGTCAGGCCAGCATTCTGCGCAAGCGCATGGGCGACCTGTGGATTAAAAACTACTAACCAGAACTTGAATCAATAATTCGAAATCTTGAATAGCTAAAACGCTCAGGCAAAGCATTATAAGCCTCGGGTGTTTTAGCTATTCTTTTGCTTCTCACCGTATCCCACGCATGACGCACCTGCTCTCCCTGCTGCTGCAACTCCAGGTAGGCAGCGACGCGGCTCCCGCCGCTTCGCCCGCCGCTGCCGACTCGGCTGCTACCGCTGCCAATGCGGCCGCCAATGCCGCGCCCGGCCTCTCGCTTATCGACCTGATTCTGGCCGGGGGCTGGATTATGGTGCCGCTGTTCCTGCTCTTCTTCGTTTCGGTCTACATCATTCTGGAGCGCTACCTGACCATCCGCAAGGCCGGCGCCGTGCCCGAGTCGTTTATGCCGGGCATCCGGGGGCTGATGGTGAAAGGTGATTTGCAGGGAGCCAAAATGCTGTGCGCCCAGAACCCTACGCCACTGGCCCGCATGATTGAGAAAGGTATCCGCCGCATTGGCTTACCCCTCAAGGAAATCGAAACCAGTGTGGAAAACGTGGGGAAGATTGAAATTGCCCGCCTCGAGAAGAACATCAACGTGCTGGGCATTGTGGCCGGTATTGCGCCCATGCTCGGCTTCGTGGGTACGATTATTGGCGTAATCAAAATCTTCTACGCCATCAGCTCCACCGGCGACTTCGGTATTGCCCAGATTTCGGGTGGTCTGTACACCAAAATGGTAACCTCAGCGGCCGGCCTTATTGTGGGTATTGTGGCTCACATCGGCTATCACTGGCTCAGCATTATGGTGGAGCGCATGGTGTTCCGCATGGAAAACTCGGCCATCGAGTTCATGGACATTCTTCAGGATAACTAAAGGTGAGATGGTGAGTTGGTGAAATAGTGAGTTGACGTTCAGTTATTCCTATTCGCACCATGAGAACCTCAAAATCACCATTTCACAAGTTCACAATTTCACCGCATGGACCTCAGCCGGCGCCGCAAAGTTTCTTCCCACGTCGAGACCAGCTCGATGAACGACATCATGTTCTTCCTGATGCTGTTCTTCCTGATTGTCTCGACGATGGTGAACCCCAACGTTATTAAGCTTATGCTGCCTAACGCCCGCTCGGGCAAGCAGGCCATGAAGCAGCCCATTACGGTTTCCGTGGACGCGGCCGGAAAGTACTTCATTGACCGCCAGAACATCACCCCCGATCAGTTGGAGCCCGAGCTGGCTCGCCGCGTGCAGGGGTTGGAGAGCCCCACGGCTGTGCTGCGCGTAGATGCCTCACTGAACGTGCAGAAGCTGGTAGATATTCTGGAGGTAGGCAACCGCCTCAAGATTAAAATGGTAATGGCCACCCAGGCCCAGCAAGCGTCGGGTAAGTAGGCTGCCACCTCAGCCGGCGGCTCGTGAACCAGCTAAGCGGGTTCGGCCGTTATAGAAAACAATACAGCGCCCCGTCTGCCGTTTTTCGGAGCGGGGCGTATTGATTACCAGAAGCTGCCAGCTGGCTGTTGCCGGCGGGGTAGCCCTCTTAAAAAGACAAGTCCCATGGCAACCGAATATCGGGAAGAGCATCGGCGGGAAGCCCTCCTGGGCACGGTGATGATAAATGCGGCGCTGGCTGCCTTGTTCTTCTTTACCGTGTTCAAGGGTCCCGATCCGCCCCTGGAGGAGCTGGCCGGCGGCGACGGGGTAGAGCTAAACTACGGGGTGGATGAGGTAGGCTCCGGCGACATCCAGAGCCAGGCCCCCGCCAATGAGTCGAAGAACCGGGAGGACAGCCGCCCGCCCGCTTCGCAGCCTGACCCCACACCGCCCCGCCCCGTATCTCAACCCGACCTCACACCGCCCACTGAGCAGCGGGTAGTAACCAGTGAGGCCGAGGAAAGCCCCGTAACGGTGCCGCCCGCGAAAAAGGTAGCCGAGGCGCCCAAGGAAGAAGTGAAGCCTGAACCACCGCGTCCGAAAGTGGATCAGCGGGCCGTATTTACGCCGCGCGCCAACCGCGCTGATGGGGGTGGTAACGGCGTGAACGGTACCAGCAACGCACCTACCGGCAACAACAACGGCGACAACCCCGGCACTGTGGGCGACAAAGGCGACCCACGTGGCACCTACGGCGGTACCGCTTATTCTGGTGAGCCGGGCAAGGGTGGCCGCGGCACCAGCCCCGGTAGCGGCGGTTCCCTCAGCATGCCCGGGTGGGCCTTTGAAAATCAGCCGCGGGATGTTGATCCATCTGATGAAAGAGGCTCAGTTACCCTGAAGATTAAGATTGATGAAGATGGAAGCGTTGAAAGTGTCAGCATCTTCAAAAGCACTGTCTCCCGCAACGTAGCTGAGTTTTACCGGGCTATGGTGCAAAGAAAAGCTACGTTTCGCAGGGTTGCCGATGGCAGCGGAGGGGCTACCGGGACAGTGACCTATATCATTGGTGGACGCTAAGTAGCAGATTCTCACAAACTCAAACTGCCGCTCTGGGCTACCAGGGCGGCAGTTTGCAGTGACGGGACGTACCTTTGCGCCCTGAACTCCTCGCTTTCCTACCCATGACTTACCAGCAAACCCTCGACTACCTCTACCAGCAGCTGCCCATGTTTCAGCGGGTAGGGGAAGCGGGGTACAAGCCGGGGCTGGAGCGCACGGAGGCCCTGGCGGCGGCAATGGGCAACCCGGAGCGGAAGTTCAAAAGTGTGCACGTAGCGGGGACCAACGGTAAGGGCAGCTCCTCGAACCTGCTGGCGGCGGTGCTGCAGGCGGCCGGCTATAAGGTGGGTCTCTACACCTCGCCCCACCTCAAGGAGTTTACCGAGCGCATCAAAGTAAACGGCCAGGACCTAACCCCCGACTACCTGGTGGCTTGGGTGGAACGCTGGCGCGGGTACTTCGAGGAGGTGCAGCCCTCGTTTTTTGAAATGTGCGTGGCCATGGCCTTCGATTACTTTGCCGAGGAGCAGGTGGACATTGCCGTGGTAGAAGTCGGCCTGGGCGGGCGCCTCGATTCTACCAACATCATCCGGCCCCTGGTTTCCCTGATTACCAACATCAGCTTCGACCACCAGAACCTGTTGGGCCACACGCTACCCCTGATTGCCAGCGAAAAGGCCGGCATCATTAAACCAGGCGTGCCGGCCATCATCAGCCAGACCCAGCCCGAGGTAGCCCCGGTGTTCGAGCAGAAAGCTCAGCTAGAAAGCGCCCCGCTGCTGTTTGCCGATGACCAGTACCGCGCCGAGCTACTGCAGGAGCCTACCCCCGAGGACGACACGCAACGCCTGTGCCTGACTTACCAGAATGCGCCCTACCTGGAAGACGTAGAGCTAGGCCTGGTGGGCGACTACCAGCGCCTGAATCTGCCCGGCGTGCTGGCCGTGCTGGATGAGCTGCGCCGCCAGGGCTTCGAGATACCCGAAGCGGCCGTGCGCGAAGGGCTGCGGGAGGTGGGTCGCCTCACCGGTTTCCGGGGCCGCTGGACCATCCTGGGCCGCCGGCCCCTGGTGGTCTGCGACACGGGTCACAACGAAGCGGGGATTCGCTTCATCACCGGGCAGCTGGCGCGGCTGCCGCAGCGGCAGTTGCACTTCGTGCTGGGGGTAGTAAATGACAAGGACGTGAGCAAGATGCTGAGCTTACTGCCCCGGCACGCTACGTACTATTTCTGCCAGGCTACTATTCCGCGGGCATTGCCGGCTGCAGAGCTGGCCGAGCGGGCCGCTGCTGTGGGACTACACGGCCAGGCGTATGGACCAGTGCCTACTGCCGTAGCCGCCGCGCGCGCCGCCGCCGCGCCCGATGATGTGGTCTTCATCGGGGGTAGTACTTTTGTGGTGGCCGAAATCGAAGGGCTGTAGCGCCTCTGGTGCTTCTAGGTCTTTGCACGAGACGGCCGCCTGATTTCCGGCGCTGCTTTCCCAAATCTGAGCACAAACGGAGTATTCCTACCTCCGTTGGTTGCTCGAACCCTCTCTTTCACTATTTCACCATTTCCTCGTTTTGAGTCGAGTTAAACTGAAGCGCTTCGCCGATAACGCCGAGCGCCCCGACGTAATTGAACCCGGTAAGGCTACCTACCAGCAGCTAGGCGGACGCTGGCACGAAGAGTTCTTCCGCAACCCTAACCCCATTACCCTGGAAGTGGGCTGCGGCAAGGGCGAATACACCGTGGGGCTGGCTGAGCGCTACCCCGAGCGCAACTTTCTGGGCCTCGACATCAAGGGGGAGCGAATCTGGCGGGGTAGCACCCGCGCCGAGTCCCTGGGCCTGACCAACGTGGGTTTCCTGCGCACTCGCGCCCACGATTTGCTCACGCATTTTGCGCTTGGCGAGCTGCACGAAATCTGGATTACCTTCCCTGATCCGCGCCCCCGCGACCGGGACATCAAGCGCCGCCTTACGGCTCCGCGCTTCCTCGACCTCTACCAGCAGGTACTGCGCCCCGGCGGCCTCGTCCACCTCAAAACGGATAACGAAGGTCTGTTCGATTTCTCCCTCGAAACCCTGCAGCAGCGGGCCGGCGCTACCATCCTCGCGCACACCAAGGACCTCTACGAAACCCCCGAACTGCTCCCGCACGCTGAGTACATCCAAACGACCTTCGAGCGTAAATACCGCACGCTGGGTGTGCCCATCAAGTACCTGCAGTTTCAACTGAGTTAGTGTTCGGGCCGGTAACAGGGGTAGGAGGAAAGCCCGGAACTGCTAGCTTAGCGCCATGACACCTGCTTCTACCCCCGACACTCTGCCGCTGTTCCCGGAGCTGGACCGCCTGCTGCTGGAAGTGCTCCGCAGCCTTTCTGCGGCCGGCTGGGAACGGCCCACCCTGGCGCCCGCCTGGACGGTGCGCGACGTGGCCCTGCACCTGCTCGATGGCAGCCTGCGCAGCCTCTCCATGCTCCGCGACGGCCACTTCGCCGGCCCCGGCCCCGCCAGCGGCGAGTACCAGGACGTGGTGCGCTACCTCAATGAGCTGAACAACTCCTGGGTAAAAGTGGGGCAGCGGCTGAGCCCGGCGGTGCTGCTTGGGCTGCTGGAAGGGGTAGGACCCGAGTATAACGCCTTTCTGACCTCGCTGGACCCTGCTGCCCCGGCCATGTTCTCGGTGGCGTGGGCCGGAGAGGCGCAGTCAACCAACCACTTCCACGTGGCCCGCGAGTACACCGAGAAGTGGCATCATCAGCAGCAAATCCGGCAGGCAGTGGGGCAGGAGGCCCCGCTGCTGAGCCCCCGGCTGTACCGGCCCTTCCTGGCTACCAGCCTGCAGGCCCTGCCGTATCACTACCGGGCCGTGATGGCGCCGGAAGGCACGGTGATACGCTTTCACGTTACCGGCGAGGGCGGCGACACATGGTTTCTACTCCGGACGGCAGAGGGCTGGGTTCTGGGGCAGAATTATACCGGGGGCCCGGTAGCCGCTGATATGGAGCTGCCCGGTGAGGTAGCGTGGCGGCTGCTCACCAAAAGCCTACCCCCCGCCGAGGCCGAAACCCGCCTCGTGCTACGGGGGCCAGAGCTCTTAACGGCTCCAGTTTATTCTCTGCTGACGGTAATGGCTTAGGGAGTACCGGCACCCCTAAACGGAAAGGGGGCTTCTCTGCGCAGAGAAGCCCCCTTTCCGTATGCGTATGGCTCGCTGAACTAGTCTTCCAGCTGCTCGAAGACGGCTTCCATTTCGTCGAAGTCGCGCAGGCCGGGCTTGATTTCGTCGCCACCCTGCAGCACGATGCCGGCCGGGTTTACGGCCTCCACGTAGCTGCGCAGATTATCGGGCGCGAAGCCGGCTCCCAGCCAGATATTGTACATGCGGGCATGCTCTGTAAGGCGGGTTACTTCGGCCGGGTTCGGTAGGGGCTGGGGGGCAGTGGCAATAACAAAGCCGGCGTAGTGCGACGCCTGCTCCCGCAGAAGCATATCCACGTCCTCGGGCAGCATATCCGGAACCCAGCTGATAGAACGCAGGGCCGGAATGGTCAGTTCGGCCAGCTCGTCGGGAGTGTGGCGGCGGTGCAGGAGCACCGCGTGCAGGCCGCACTGCTGGGCCAGGGCATTGATCTGGTCGATGGGAAGGGCATCAAACTCACCGATGAGCTGCACACCCGCCACCCAGCTGCTGAGCTCCTGCACGGTTTCCGGCGTAAGGGCATCGGGGAAGGCGGGGTCGAGACGGAAGGTGAGCGAGTCGGCGCCCATGCCGGCGCAGTACCGGGCATCGGAAAGGTTATTAATGCCGCGCACCATCACGGGAACAATCAAAGGCATAGAAAAAGAGTAAGCAGAGGCAAAAAGAAACCGAAGAAGCGGGGGCCGGCGAAAAGCCGGCGCGGTATGGGAGTGCAATATTCGGGGATTTTTATGTGCCTGGTATGAACTGCTTGATCCGGAGCGGGCAAATGCCTGTAAAACATACCGCTAGCCCGCTAAAAAGAAATAACCGTTTCGCGTGGGGCGGGTACTAGGGCCAGCCCAAACAGGCCCCCGGCAGAAACGCGCCCCCCGGCAATCGGCAAAACTGGCAATTGGCGTACCTTTGCGTATTCGGCCGGAACCTTTCACGCTTCGGGCGCAATTTCACTGCATATGAACACAACGAAAGGACGGGTGCTGGTTGCCATGAGCGGCGGCATCGACAGCTCCGTGGCCGCCGTGCTGCTGCACGAGCAGGGCTACGAAGTGGTGGGAATGACCATGAAAACCTGGGATTACGCCTCGGCGGGCGGCAGCAAGAAGGAAACCGGCTGCTGCTCCCTCGACAGCATCAACGACGCCCGGCAGATTGCCGTGGAGCTCGGCTTCCCGCACTACATCATTGATATCCGCGACGAGTTCGGCGACTTTGTCATCAGCAACTTCACCGAAGAATACCTGGCGGGCCGTACGCCCAACCCCTGCGTGCTCTGCAATACCCACATCAAGTGGGACGCGCTGCTGCGCCGGGCCGACCAGCTGGGCTGCGACTTTATTGCTACGGGCCACTACGCCCAGGTGCGCGAGGAAAACGGCCGCTACGTCATCAGTAAGGGCATCGACGAAAACAAGGACCAAAGCTACGCGCTCTGGGGCGTGACCCAGGAGAGCCTGGCCCGCACCCTGTTCCCGCTGGGCCAGCTGCGTAAAACTGCCATTTATGACTTTGCCCGGGAGCGGGGCTTTACCGAGCTGGTGAACAAGCCCGAGAGCTACGAAATCTGCTTTATCCCCGACAACGACTACCGCGGCTTCCTGCGCCGACGGGTGCCGGGCCTGGAGGAGCGCGTAGCCGGGGGCGAGTTTGTACTGCGCGACGGCACAGTGGTGGGCAAGCACGAAGGCTACCCCTTCTACACCATCGGGCAGCGCAAAGGGCTGGGCGTGGCCTTGGGTTTCCCGGCCTACGTCACGGCCATCGACCCCGAAACCAACCGGGTCGTGCTGGGTAACTTCGAGGATCTGGCCAGCACCCGCACGGTAGTCGGCAAGCTCAACATGGGCAAGTACGCCTCCCTGGAAGGCCGCGGCCTGGTGCCCAGCATCACCAAAATCCGCTACAACCACGACGGCTCCCCGGCTTTCCTGGAGCAGAAGGGCGACAAGATTTATATCTACTTCGAGGAGGCAGTACACGCTGTTACCCCCGGGCAGGCGGCCGTGTTCTACGAGGGCCAGGATGTGCTGGGTGGTGGCTGGATTGAGCGCCACACCATCGGCGACATTCCGGAGCCTTCCGCCGCCGTAGCCACGGCCGGCTAAGCTGCCGGTCCTGCCGCTGCCCTATGGCCTGGGGGCGCAAACCCTTGTTTGCGCCCCCAGGTGTTGCGGCTTCCGGTATGGACCGTGCCTGCCCTGGTCGGCCGTAATGGTGGTTCGGCCGACGGTAGGGGGTAGGAGTCCGAATCCTGTGCTATTTTTCTGCCCTTATTACAACTCTATGTGCCAGATGTATTCACTAGCTACTCTCGTATCGGGCCGCCGGGCCAGCCTGTTGCTGGGCGGACTTATGGCGGCCGGACTGGCCGGCTGCGAAAACCAGACAGAAGCCGTTCCTGAGTCGGGGCGCGATTATTTTCCCCTGGAAGCAGGCGCCTACCGGGTGTACGACGTGGTAGATACGTCCTACCAGGCCAATGTGCCCACCGTCAGCCGCTTTCAGTTTAAGGAGCAGGTAGATACCGGGCTGGAAACCGATGCTACCGGGCAACCCGTGTACCGCATTATCCGCTCGCGCCGCACACTGCCCACAGATGCCTGGAAGGTGGACTCCATTATTACCGTGACAGCCACCAGCCGGTCCCTGACCGAGCAGCGCAACAATCGCCGCACCGTAGAGCTGGTTTTTCCGGTGCAGGAAGACAAGTCCTGGAACTGGAACGCCTTCAACTCCCTGGATACGTTGGTGGCCGTGAACCGCTTTTACACCCGGGTGGGGCAGCCCTTCAGCATCAGTCGGGGCGGGAAAACTTACCAGTACGATAACACGGTGACCACCACCAGCGACGTATCGGACAAGGAAATAAACGCGGCATACTACACCGTCATCCGCAGCACCTTTGCCCGGGGAGTAGGTCCGGTGTACCGGGTGCGCCGCCGCTTCATCAGCCGCTGCGACGCCGTTGGCTGCAACCCGGCCTTCCGGCAGCAGGGCCAGTCGCGCAGTGAGGTCCTGATTGATTCGGGCAAGTAGGCGTTTCACGCGGAGTACTCTGCCAGCAAAACCGGCTGGTGCAGCTTGCTGTACTAGCCGGTTTTTTGCTTTCCGGGGGGTAGATGAGGCAGTACAAAATGCCCCGGAAAAGGACAAAAGACCGGATTCCTTTGTATCTTCCGGCAAGTCTAGTTGCCATCCGAATGGTTTTTTCTCGTTTCTTTTCCGGCCTGGCGCTGGCCCTTGGGCTGAGTGCATCGGCAGCCCCCGCGCCCGTCGAAGCCAGTTCCCGTCTGGCGGCCCCGGGGCCCACTTCCCCGGCCCCTGGTACCGTGCGCAAGCACCTGATTTATTTCAAAGATAAAGCCGGCACACCCCACCAGCTTAGCCAGCCTCAGACGTTTCTCTCGGCCCGGGCCGTGCAGCGGCGCCAGCGCCAGAACATTGCCCTGCTACCCCGCGACTTACCGGTAAGTCCGGCCTACGTGCAGCAGGTAAAGGCCGTGCCCGGCGCCCAGCTCTGGTACACCTCCCGCTGGTTTAACGCCGCCGTGGTGGCCTGCGACTCGGCCACGCTGCAACAGCTGCAGGCCCTGCCGTGCGTACGCGGGGCCCGGACCCTGAACCGGGGCCTGCCCGGCAGCCGCAAGCGGGGGGAAGGCGAGCAGACCCCCACCACGCCGGAAAGCACCAGCGCCAACCCCTACGGCAAGGCGTACACGCAGGCCCACATGATTGGGGCCGTGCGTATGCATGAGGCCGGCTTCCGGGGCGAAGGCCTGCAGATTGCCGTGTTTGATGCCGGTTTTCCGGGCGTAAATACGGCGCCTGCCTTTGCTTCCCTGCGTAATGAGCAACGCCTGGCCAGCACCTTTAACTTCGTGGATAAGAACACGGCGGTTTATCAGCGCAACAGTCACGGCACTCACTGCCTGTCCACCATGGCCGCCAACGAGCCCGGCGCTTATATCGGGACGGCACCCCAGGCTACCTACCACCTCTGCATCACGGAGGATATTTACTCTGAACACCCCGTAGAAGAAGCCAACTGGCTGATTGCGGCCGAGTATGCCGACTCTGCGGGCGTGGATATCATCAGCTCCTCGCTGAGCTACACCACTTTTGATTACCCTTCCATCGACTATACCTACGCCGACCTGAACGGACGCACGGCTATTTCGACCCGCGCCGCTACCCTGGCCGCCCGGGTAGGCATGCTGGTGGTGAACAGCGCCGGCAACGAGGGAGGCAACACCTGGCGCTACGTCACGGCTCCCGCCGATGCCGACTCCATCCTGACCGTAGGGGCCGTGGACTCACTGCTGGCGCGAGCCAGCTTCAGTTCCCGCGGCCCTACGGCCGATGGGCGCATCAAGCCTAACCTGTCGGCTATGGGGCAGCAAACCGCCATTGTGTCGCCGGATGGCCGTGTAAACCGTGGCAACGGCACCTCGTACTCGTGCCCGGTGCTGGCGGGGATGGTGGCCGGTTTCTGGCAGGCCAACCCCCAGCTAACGGCCCAGCAGGTTATCAGCTTTCTGCAGCGCTCCGGTAGCCGGGCCACTACCCCCAACGATGAGGTAGGCTACGGCATCCCCGACTTCGTGCGGGCATACAACCTGGCTAACCCCGGCACCCCACTGGCCACCCAGACCGCCTCGGCCCGGCAGGAGTTATTTATTTACCCCAACCCGGTGAAGGAAACGGAGCTGTATCTGCAGCTGGCGGTAGGCTTTCAGGGCGTACCCCTGCGCGTACGGATTTACGATGCCCGGGGGGCGCTGGTGGCAGAGGAAGAGGTAGCAGCCACCACGGCGGCGGCTGTGCGCCTGCGGCCGGGCCTGCTGATAAAAGGGGTGTACACCTGCACTGTGAGTGCCGGCCGGGAGCAGCGCACCGTGCGGTTCGTGAAGCTATAGACAGCGGCTTCGGGGGCAAGGGACACCAGGTTCCATCGGCTTTTTAATGGAAATGATGTTTTTAGTTTGCTATTTTGGTTAGTAATGTGCAAATTTAATTAGTCAAAAGGGCACTCATCAGGGGCCTGCTTTGTTTCATAAGAACAGCCATCAAGGCATTTATACACTTCCAACTCTCTTCCAGTATGTTACAAATGATGGTCTCCAAGCGCATCGGGCGCCGGCAGTTTCACTTCACGGTGCAAGGCGCCAACTTCCACGAAGTGGTGGCCGAATACGACCGGCTGAGCTTCCCCGATGTGCCGAAGTGCGGCCTCTGCGGCTCCGACAACCTGGATCTGACGGCCCGGGTAGCCCAGGACAAGTTCAAGTACACCTCCGTAAAGTGCCTGGACTGCCGCGGCGACGTGACCTTTGGCAAGCGCCAGGACGACGACCAAACCGTATTTCTGCGTAAAACCGAGGATGGCAAGCTCGATTGGCGAGCCTGGGAAAAGCCCAGCTAGCTTTTAGCCTGCTGCCTGATAGAAGCCGAGGCGCCGGAACACTGGTTGTTCCGGCGCCTCGTTTATATGAGGTGGCGTCCTGACGGGCCCGCAGGTAGCCCGGGAAAATGCCAGGGGCAGCATAGCAGGCGGAACTGCCCCTGGCTTTCCGGTGAGTATCCGGGGCTGACCCTGTTTGCACCTCACGGCAATCCGCTACTTTCGTGCTATGAACCCGACCCGCCGTATGGCCCCGCTACTGGCCCCCTCACTTCTGGCCGCTGATTTTGGCAATCTGCAATTCGAAACCGAGCGTTTGGCCGGCTCGGCCGCTGACTGGCTGCACTTCGACGTGATGGACGGGCGCTTCGTGCCCAATATATCCTTCGGTATTCCGGTGCTGCAGGCCGTGCACCGGCACGCCCGGCAGCCCATTGATGTGCACCTGATGATAGAGGAGCCCCAGCACTACCTCAGTGCCTTCCGCGACGCCGGGGCCGCCAACATTACGGTGCACTACGAGGCCTGCCCTCACCTGCACCGGGTGGTGCAGCAGATCAAGCAGCTGGGCTGCCGGGCGGGGGTAGCCCTCAATCCGCATACGCCGGTGTGGGTGCTGGAGGAAATTGCCGCCGACCTGGATCTGGTTTGTGTGATGTCGGTAAATCCGGGCTTCGGCGGTCAAACGTTTATCCCGAACACCCTGCGCAAGGTAGCCGCCCTCAAGGAACTGCTGGTGGACAGCGGCTCGGGGGCACTAATTGAAATAGACGGGGGCGTAACCCTGGACAACGCTGCGGCGCTGGTAGAAGCCGGGGCCGACGTGCTGGTGGCCGGCTCCTTTGTATTTAACTCCGCTGATCCGGTGGCTACCCTGGCCCAGATGCGCCAGCAGCTAGCGGCCCCCGCTGATACAGAAGACTACAACTAAGCCCGCGGATGCCCACTCTTTTCCGCTCTTATCCGCTGCTGTGGCTGCCCTTGCTGCTCCGGCCGCTTCCCGTCTGCGCTACCCTGGTGCTGGTGGCCAGCCCCCTCGGGATACTTCAGGCCCAGCAACCGGCAACGGCGCGGGTGCTGGTAACGGGCACCGTGCGCGATGCGGCCGGACAGCCGTTGGAGCAGGTAGCGGTGGGAGTGGAGGGCCTGGCCGGGGGCACCAATACCGATGACCGGGGCCGCTTTGCCCTAAGCGTGGTGCGGCCCCAGAGCGGCAAGGAACCCGTGTTGGTAGCGCGCCGCCTGGGCTACCAGACCCTGCGCCTGCCCTTAAACCTGCAGGAGAAGCGGGAGCTGAGCCTGACTCTGATCGAAGATTCCCGGGCCCTGGGCAACGTAACCGTGCGGGGCCGCTCTGATGCGGCCGATACGCGCGAGCAAGTGAGCGTTATGCAGCTGGAGCCGCGCACGGCCAAAGAAATTCCCTCGCCCTTCGGCGACTTCAGCGCCGTGCTCAAGACCCTGCCGGGGGTAGCCAGCACCAACGAGCTAACTAGCACCTACTCCGTGCGCGGCGGCAACTACGAGGAAAACCTGGTGTACGTCAACGGCTTTGAGGTGTACCGGCCGTTTCTGGTGACGGCCGCTACCCAGGAAGGCCTCAGCTTTATTAACCCCGATCTGGTCAACCGGGTCGAGTTTTCGACCGGGGGGTGGCAGCCCCGGTTTGGCGACAAGCTGTCTTCGGTGCTGAATATCGAGTACAAGCAGCCCGCCAAGTTTGGTGCCTCGGCCACGGCCAGTCTGGTGGGGGGCACGGCCCACGTGGAAGCGTCCTCACCGAACAAGCGCATCAGCTACCTGGCCGGGGTGCGCTACAAGAATGCCACCTACGTGTTTAACTCCCTGCAACAACAGCAGGGCCGCTACAACCCTACCTTCTATGACGGGCAAAGCCTGATTACGGTAGCCCTGGGCCCCCGGAACAACCCGGAGCGTACCACGCTGGGCCTGCTAAACACCTTTGCCCACAACGATTACCGCTTCAACCCGGAAAGCGGGGAAAGCACCTTCAGCACGGCCGCCAACCAGCTTTCCCGCCTTTATATTGGCTACGCCGGGCAGGAGCGCATGCAGTACGATACCTACCAGGGCGGACTGAACCTGCGCCACGAGCTGCGACCCAACCTGCAGCTGGAGCTACTGGGCGGGCTGCTGTATTCGCGCGAGTTTGAGTACCGCGACGTGGAAGCCGCCTACAGCATTGCTGAAATCAACCGCGACCCGAACTCGCCGGACTATAACCTGGATGTGAACCGGCGGGGGCTGGGCTCGCGCTTCGACCACTCTCGCAACAACCTCACGGCCCGCATTGCTACCGTGGAAACCCGCGGCACCTGGACGCCCGGGGAGAGGAGCACGGTGCGCTGGGGGTTGAAAGCGGGCCGGGAGCGGATTGAGGACCAGCTCAACGAATACAGCTTCACCGACTCGGCCGATTACGTGCCGGAGGCCCGGCGCACCCGGCTGGTTTCCGATCTGAAGCTGGAAAGCACCCGCACCCAGGGCTACCTCCAGCACACCTACCAGTTCGATTCGCTGAAAACCCTCACCTACGGACTGCGTCTGAACCACTGGTCCATCAACCAGCAACTCACCGTTAGCCCACGGGTGCAGTACGCTTTTACCAGCGCCCGCAACCCGCGCGTATCCTGGAAAGCTGCCGCCGGGATGTACTACCAGCCTCCGTTCTACCGGGAGCTGCGCTACCAGTCGGGGGCGCCACAGGCCCAGCAGGGCCAGCTGAACCCGGAGCTGCGGGCCCAACGCTCCCTGCACTTTATTGTGGGCAATGAGCTGCGCTTTACCAAGTGGGGGCGGCCGTTCCGCTTTACCGGCGAGGCTTACTACAAGTACCTCACCGACGTCGTGCCCTACGACATTGATAACGTGCGCCTGCGCTACTACGCCCAGAACAACGCCAAAGCATACGCCGCCGGCCTCGATGCCCGCGTAAGCGGAGAGTTTATTCCGGGCACCGAGTCGTGGTTTAGCCTGGGCCTGCTCACCACCCGCGAAAACCTGGCCGGCGACTCCCTCAACATCTATAACGAAGATCGGACCACCGTAATCAGCCGCCAGCCCAAGGGCTACATCCGGCGCCCCTCGGATCAGCGCCTGAACCTGGGCATATTTCTGCAGGATAACCTGCCGGGTAATCCCTCCGTGAAGGGCTACGTGAACCTGGTGTTTGGTACGGGCCTGCCGTTTAGCCCCCCCGACGACCCCGACCTGCGCGGTACCAGTGAGCTGACCCGGGCCTACAAGCGCGTGGATCTGGGCTTTACCAAAGTGCTCACCCTGCGCACGCCCGTGGAAGAAGCCAGTGGCCGCGCGGTGCAGCTCAAGACCCTGTGGGCCAGCCTGGAAATTCTCAATATTCTAGCCGCCGATAACCTGGCCGGCTACAACTACGTCCAGGACCTGAACGGGCGCACCTACGCTGTTCCTAACTTTCTGTCGCGCCGCCTGGTGAACCTGCGGGTTATTGCCCGTTTCTAGCCGGGCGCGTCAGCAGCTGTACCGGCAATCATTTGAGACGCCATAACCAAGCGCGCCAAAGAAGTACAGATGGACCGCCAGCACCAGCGGAAACAGCAGGCAGGCCGCCAGCCGGATGTGCCAGGGTGCCAGTCCTTTCAGCTGGCTAACTTTCAGGATCAGAATGCAGTAGGCCGGCAGAAGGCCCATAAACAGAAAGGCATGGATAACTCCCTGGCCTTCCGCGTCGTGGCTACCCCCGCCGTAGAGCTTCACCCCCATATCGTGGCCACAAATCAGCAGGGCTAGCAGTAGAGCGCGGAGTACGGGGGTAGGGCGTACACTGCGGGTGGTGAGCAGGAGCAGGCTGGTAGCTACGAGCACTACCGGAGTCAGCAGAATTTCCCACGGCGCGGCATAGTAGCCCAGCAGGACGTTGCTACCCAGCAACAGAGCTGAAAGCAAAGTGGCCGTTAAAATAGTTAGGCGTTGGTGGAGCATGGCGCTGTTACCAGAAAAGAAGGTGAAACCATGCTCAAAGGTGAGGTTTCTGCTTCTGGCAACTCTTGACATTTATCAAGAACGGCGGGCGCGCAAGCGGCTGAGGGTTTCGGGGGTGAGGCCCAGGTGCGACGCCAATAGCTTCAGCGGGACGCGCTGAAAGATATCCGGGAAGTCGAGCAGGAGCTTGTCGTAGCGCTCCGGGGCCGAAAGCATGCGCAGGTGCAGAGCCCGTTGCTCGCTGAGTACGTAGTACTTCTCCGTGAGTACGCGGCCGATATAGTTAAACTCCGGAAACTGCTGGTAGAGCTGCTGCAGCTGCTCGTAGCTCAACGACCACAAGGTACAGGGCGTCAGGGCCTGCAGATACTCGTGCGAAGGCTGCTGGGAAAAGAAGCTCAGAATGGAGATGACAAAGTCGCCCTCCCGCATAAACCACGCGGTTACTTCTTTACCGTCTTTCAGGTGGAAGCCCCGCACCAGGCCGGTTTCCAGAAAGTAGAGGCGGTGTGCAATCTGGCCGGGTTGAAGCAAGAGCTGCCGCTGGACCACAGTTTCCTGCCGTACCTGCTGGCGTAGGGCCAGTTCCAGCTCCGGCGACAAAGCCTGAATAGCATGACAAAGCGCTAAAAACTCCTCCATATCATGAAATAAAGGGCTCGGCGAGAAAGCAACAAAAAAGCAGCCCTCAGGAGGGCTGCTTTTTCAAGGGAAGTATTCCTTGTACGAGTCCCTTTAATACGCCTTGGCCTGCCACTCCGTGAGGGCAATGCGCATGCTGGGTAACTGATTTTTGAAGGCGCTGTCTTCCTTGTCGCCCAACTTGATGGCCTTGCGGGCATATACGATGGCCGTGCCGAAGTCCTGCTGCTGGGCCAGCAGCCGGGCCTTAATCCAATTATTGGAGGCCGCATCCTGCAGGCGCAACGATTCATTAATATACGTCAGGGCGCGTTCGGCTTCGATGTTGTTCTGCACTAGGTAGTCGGCGGCCTGGGCTAGCAGCTGCCAGTCGCCGGGCTTTTGCTGCAGTACTTGCTCAATGCCGCTGAGTACCTGCTTGTGCACTTCCGTCTCGATGGGCAGAACGAGCGTCCGCTTTTCCCAGGTCAGGTTGAGGTGAGCCCCGGTAGATTTGATATCGGAAAACCAGTACAGCAGGTTTTCGTGGAAAGGGGCCGTCTCGGGTATCACCGGCACCCGAATAACATCGTCGCGCTGATCGTAGCCCTCGGCGCCCCAGTGGGTGGTTACGCGGTTAAGCACCAGTTCCCAGTCCCGATCCTGGTGGGGCATGACGTAAAAGGAGTACTGCCCGGCCGGCACCGTCTGGCCGCGCAATAGCACAGGCGTCGAGAACTTAATCAGGGTGTTTTCATTGGCGCCGGCCCGCCAGATCTGGTCGTAGGGAACGAGGCCCCCCCACACGGCCCGGCCGCGCACGGAGGGAGCATGGTAGTCCACGGTTACTTCGGTAAGGCCAAACGTCTGGATAACTGAGGCCCGGGGGCTGGCCTGGGGCAGAGGCAGTTGAACCGGCTGGGCACCCATAACCGGAGAAGGGGCCTGACTGGTAACGGGCGGAATTGTTGAGGCGGGAGTGTTTGAAGCCGGAGCAGGGGTAGGGCTAGCCGGTTCGGCGGCCGCGGCGGGGGTAGGGGCCGCCGTTTGGGCCTGCACCAGAGAAGCGGCCCCAAGCAGGCTGATTCCTAATCCCAGACGAAGAGCCAGAAGCCGGACACTATGCATACAAAAGAGCAGTAGGTGGAAGGAGCGAAACCCTAGCGGGCATGCGGGTTGAGATTTTCCTGAAACAATGATGCCAAAAATCAGGTTGCAGGAACACGGAAAACGCAAAGGTCCGGCTTTCATGTAAAATTTTTGCTGAAAAGTTTTCATCCTACCCGTTGGCCCGTACATTTGTCCCGCTACTATCAGCCCCGTATGCTTTTCTCCGCGTTGTTTCTGACCCCTTGCCGTACTATGGCCGCCCGCTCTCTGGGCCGCCGGGCCGGGTCCAGCGCGTCGCAGCAGCACCATCATCATCACGGGCATCATTCCTCTTTCTAGAGGAATGCACGCATCATATTGACCCCGTTGGGCGAACCGCACTTGGTTCCCCGGCCCCCGCAAACAGGTGGCCCCGGCAGCGTATTGCCGTTTTCCAACGACCTGGGTCCCGACTCCCTCCCGAATCTTACTGAAGTACAAGCAGGAACTGCCTTTTGGTCAGTTCTTCGTCCCACCCCTTAACTTAACTATATGCTCCGTCTGGCCATCCAGAAATCGGGCCGCCTTAGCGAAGACTCCCTGAACCTGATTCGGGAGTGCGGTATCAGCTTCCTCAGCTCCTCGTACAAGCTTAAAACTGAAGCGACCAACTTCCCCCTCGAAATCCTCTACCTCCGCGACGACGATATTCCCGGCTACGTGCAGGACGGCGTGGCCGACCTGGGCATTGTGGGGCAAAACGTGCTGGTAGAAGCCGGCCTACCCCAGCTGGAAATCGAAGGGCTGGGTTTCAGCAAGTGCCGCCTGAGCCTGGCCGTGCCCCGCGCCGCTGGTTACGACTCCGTGGCTGACCTCTCAGGTAAGAACATTGCCACGTCCTACCCCCGGATTCTGGGCAGCTACCTGCAGGAGCGGGGCGTAACCGCTAACCTGCACACCATTAGCGGTTCGGTAGAAATTGCCCCCAGCATTGGGCTGGCCGAGGCCATCTGTGATATTGTGAGCAGCGGCTCTACGCTGCTTGGCAACGGGCTGCGGGAAGTAGAAACCGTGTTTCGCTCCGAAGCCGTGCTGATTGCCAACCAGCAGTTGAGCGCTGAGAAAAAGGAGCTGCTAGAGCAGCTACAGTTCCGGATGCAGGCCGTGCGCCGGGCCCGGCGCAACAAGTACATTCTGCTGAACGCTCCGGTGGCCTCGCTAGATGCCGTGAAGGCGTTGCTACCCGGTATCAAGTCGCCAACTGTTACCAAGCTGGCCGAGGAAGGCTGGGTGTCGGTGCAGTCGGTCATCAATGAGGATGATTTCTGGCACATTACTGGGCAGCTGAAAGCCGTAGGCGCCGAGGGTATTCTGGTGCTGCCGATTGAGAAGATGATTGCCTGAGCCGGCGGGGGTAGGCCGCGAGCAGCTACTCCTTATATATAGGAGTGCACTCGCGCCGTCTACTTGCAGTCATTAGTAAAATCACTACTAAACGTCAGCCAGAAAACTTCATGCAATTCTTTTCCTACCCCGCCCAAACGGACTGGCCCGCCCTGCAGCAGCGGGCCGCTGCCCAGCAGGCCCAGGACATCGACCAGCGGGTACAGCAGATTTTTGAGGATGTGCGCCAGCGCGGCGACGCGGCCCTGCTCGACTACGCCCAGCGCTTCGACGGCGCCGACCTCTCGGGCGGTTTGCGCGTCAGTCTCGATGAGCTAACGGCCGCCGCGGCCCAGGTCCCGGCCGAGCTGCAGGCGGCCATTCGGCAGGCCTATGCCAACATTTTACGGTTTCACGAGGCACAGGTGCCGCAGCCAGAACAAGTAGAAACCATGCCGGGCGTACACTGCTGGCGCCGGGCGGTGCCCGTGCAGCGGGTGGGCCTCTACATCCCGGGCGGCACGGCGCCGCTGTTCAGCACCCTGCTGATGCTGGGCGTCCCGGCTCGGTTGGCAGCCTGCCCGGAGGTAGTACTGTGCACTCCGCCCCAGCGCGACGGCTCCGTGAACCCAGTGATTCTGTTCACGGCGCAGCTGCTGGGCATCACCACCATTATCAAAGCCGGCGGCGCCCAGGCCGTTGCCGCCCTTACCGGCGGTACGGCCTCGGTGCCCGCTGTTGATAAGATCTTCGGCCCCGGCAACCGCTACGTGACGGCCGCCAAGCAGTTGGCCACGCGCTATGGGGTAGCCATTGACATGCCGGCGGGTCCGTCGGAAGTGCTGGTTATTGCCGACGCCTCGGCTACCCCCGCTTTCGTCGCCGCCGATTTGCTGAGCCAGGCCGAGCACGGCCCCGACTCGCAAGTGATTCTGCTCTCGGATTCAATGAGCATCCTGGAAGCTACTCAGGCCGAAGTAACCCGCCAGCTACAGGAGTTGCCCCGGGCTGAGGTAGCCGCCCAGGCCCTGCAGGAAAGCCGGGCCATTCTGCTCCGCACCCCGGAGGAAATGCTTTACTTCTCGAACCAGTACGCGCCCGAACACCTCATCTTGGCCGTTGAGAACCCCGAGCAATTGGCCGAAGGTGTTACCAGCGCTGGCTCCGTATTCCTGGGCCACCTGACTCCGGAAGCCGCCGGCGACTACGCTTCCGGCACCAACCACACGCTGCCCACCAACGGCTATGCCCGCAACTACAGTGGTGTATCTCTGGATTCGTTTCTGAAAAAGATAACGTTCCAACGGCTTTCCACCGAAGGCCTGCGCAATGTGGGACCGGTGGTGGAGCTGATGGCCGAAGCCGAAGGCCTACGGGCCCACGCCCGCGCCATCACGCTGCGGCTGGAGTCGCTCGACGGTCAATAGAACAGAATCCGCGCTAACAGCGTGGTCATCCTAAATTCAGAATCAATGTTTAACCTCGATAGCCTCGTGCGGCCCAACATCCGGGCCATGAAACCCTATTCTTCGGCCCGCGATGAATTTCAGGGGGAGGCGCATGTGATGCTCGACGCCAACGAGAATAGCCTGGGCAGCGCCGGCCCCGAGCGGTTCAACCGCTACCCTGACCCCGTGCAGCGGGCCGTGAAAGCCGAGCTGGCCCCGCTGAAAGGCGTGCGGCCCGAGCAGATTTTTCTGGGAAACGGCTCCGACGAAGCCATCGACCTGCTGGTGCGCCTGACCTGCACTCCCGGCCAGGACAGCATTCTGATTCTGCCGCCTACCTATGGCATGTATGAGGTAGCCGCTAATCTGAATGATGTGCGTATTGAACGGCTGCCGCTTACCGAGGACTTTCAGCTCTCTTCCGAGACGGTGGCGGGGGTAGTAGCTTCCGAGGCCAAGCTGGTATTTTTGTGCTCGCCCAACAACCCGACGGGCAATCTGCTCCACGCCGAAGCCATCGAGCAAATTCTGCGCGGCTTCCGGGGACTGGTAGTAGTGGATGAGGCTTATGCCGATTTTGCTGCGGCTCCCAGCTGGACCACGCGCCTGCAGGAGTTTCCGAACCTGGTTATTCTGCAGACCTTCTCCAAGGCCTGGGGCCTGGCGGGCCTGCGCTTGGGCATGGCCTTTGCCAGTCCGGAAATCGTCGGCTACCTCAACAAAATCAAGCCACCCTACAACGTATCGGAGGCTACCCAGCAGCACGCCCTGCAGGCCCTGCGCGACGCCGCCCGCTTCGAGGGTATGCGCCAGGAGCTGCTTCGGGGCCGCGATTGGCTGGCCGAGCGTCTGCCGGCCGTGCCCATCGTGGAAACCGTATTTCCTTCGGATGCGAATTTCCTGCTGGTGCGCTTCCGGCCTGATGCCACAGCCGTGTACGACTTCCTGGTAAGCCGAGGCATCATTGTGCGCAACCGTACTACCCAGCCTGGCTGCGCCGGCACGCTCCGCCTCACGGTGGGCTCACCCCAGGAAAATGAGCAGCTGCTGGATGCCCTCCAGAAGTTCGAGTAAGTCCGCATCTGCCCGACGTTACGACATTCCAGATTTCATCTGACCCCGCGGGGTCATCTCTCCACCATGAAGAAAGTTCTTTTCATTGACCGGGACGGCACCATCCTCATCGAGCCGCCCACCGATTTTCAGGTTGACTCCCTGAGCCGGGAAAAATTTCAGTTTGTGCCGGGCTCCATCACCGGACTGGCGCGCATTGCCCGCGAACTGGACTACGAGCTGGTGCTGGTGAGCAACCAAGATGGCCTGGGCACCGACAGCTTTCCGGAAGACACCTTCTGGCCGGCCCACACCATGATGCTCGATATTCTGCGCTCGGAAGGAGTGGAGTTTGCCCGCGAGCATATCGACCGGAGCTTCCCCCACGAAAACCTGGCTACCCGCAAGCCCGGCATTGGAATGCTGCAGCAGTACCTGGGAGAAGGAAGCGGCTACGACCTGGCCGGCTCCTTTGTTATCGGCGACCGGCTCACCGATGTGGAGCTGGCCCAGAACTTAGGCTGCCAGTCTATTCTGATCCGGCCGGAAGGGGAGGAGGATGAACGCGCTGCTCTGACAACCACCAACTGGGAAAAGATATACCAATTCCTGCGGTTGCCCGCCCGCACGGCGGTAGTACAACGCGACACCAACGAAACTAAAATCAGCATCGAAATAAACCTCGATGGAAATGGTCGTCCGCAGATACACACTGGGCTAGGGTTCTTCGATCATATGCTTGATCAGCTCAGCAAGCACTCGGGCGTGGATATGAAAATTTCGGTACAGGGTGACTTGCACATCGACGAGCACCATACCATCGAAGACACGGCTATTGCCTTGGGCGAGGCCTTCACCCAGGCCCTCGGCGACAAGCGTGGTCTGGCCCGCTACGGTTTCCTGCTCCCCATGGACGACGTGCTTGCCCAGGCCGCCATCGACTTTTCCGGCCGCCCCTGGATGGTATGGGACGCGGAGTTCAAGCGGGAAAAAATTGGTGACATGCCCACGGAAATGTTTTACCATTTCTTTAAAAGTTTCTCCGATGCGGCTCGTTGCAACCTCAATATTAAAGCCGAAGGGCAAAACGAACACCATAAGATTGAGGCCATCTTCAAGGCCGTAGCCAAGTCCATCAAGATGGCTTTGGTGCGGGATGCTGCCCGCATGGAAATTCCCAGTACGAAGGGAGTTTTGTAGTTTTAACATTTGTATAAACATATGGTAAAGACTTCATTGTCTCTAGTTTGTCAAGTACATCTGCTTAGAGAGTCAAGAAGGGGAATTAAGGCAGCTGAATGCGAGCAAGGGTTGCACCATATGTTTATACAAATGAGTAAATGACAATTTGTTCTTAACTCCTCAAATGGAAATAGCAGTAATTGATTACAAAGGCGGCAACGTACAGTCCGTGCTGTTTGCGCTAGAACGCCTGGGAGTACAGGCTACCCTGACCTCGGAGCCCGAAGTGATTCGGCGCGCCGATAAGGTCTTGTTTCCGGGCGAAGGCGAAGCTGCTTCGGCTATGCGCGAGCTGCGGGCCCAGGGCCTGGATGAGCTTCTACCGACGCTTACTCAACCTTTCCTGGGCATCTGTCTGGGCATGCAGCTGCTGGGCCAACATAGTGAGGAAGGCGGCGGTACCGACCTGCTCGGTATTTTGCCTTTTAACGTGATTCGCTTCCCCAGTGCTCCGGAGTACAAAGTGCCGCACATGGGCTGGAACAACCTGCAGGCGCTTCGCTCCCCGCTCTTTGAAGGGCTGCGCGAGGAGGACTACGTATACTTTGTGCACAGCTACTACGCACCCGTCGGGGATTATACCATTGCCCAGGCCGAGTACCCCACGCCATTTAGTGCCGCCGTGCAGTACCAGAACTTCTACGCCGTGCAGTTTCACACCGAGAAAAGCGGCCCGGTCGGGACGCGGATTCTGGAAAATTTTCTGAAGCTCTAGCCGCCTTTGGCCTGGCCACAGGGGGTAGGGATTATTCTGCTACCCCCTGTGGCCAGGCCAAGTGCCGCGGCGCTTTCTACCCTCATCATTCTAGCAGACACCCATGGAAATCATTCCCGCTATTGACCTTATCAATGGCCAGTGCGTGCGCCTCACCGAGGGCGACTTCTCCCAGCAGACCACCTACGACTCCGACCCCCTGGCCGTAGCCCAGCGCTTCGAACAGCATGGGGTAAAGCGCCTGCATCTGGTGGACCTGGACGGGGCCCGGGCCAAGCAGCCGGTGAACCTGCCGGTACTGGAGCGCATTGCCCGGCACACCGCCCTGGAAATTGACTTTGGCGGGGGGCTGCAAAGCGAGGATACCGTGCGGCAGGCCTTTGAGGCGGGCGCCCGTCAGATTACGGCCGGCAGCATAGCCGTGCGGGAACCCGAAACGGTGGCCGGCTGGCTGCGCGCCTTTGGGGCTGAGCGCATCATCGTGGGGGCTGATTTTCGCGACAACTTTATTTCCATTAACGCCTGGGCCGAGCAGAGCGAGCGGACCCTACAGGAGTTCGTGGCCGACTACCTGACGGCGGGCGCGAGTACCTTCATCTGCACCGATGTCAGCAAAGATGGCAAGCTGCAGGGCCCCGCGCTGGCTACCTACCAGCAATTGCGCAAGCAGCTACCCGCTGCCCAGCTGGTGGCCAGCGGCGGCGTCACGACCCTGGCCGATGTGGAAGCCCTGGCGAGAATCGGGATGCACGGCGCTATTATTGGCAAGGCCATCTATGAGGGCACCATTACCCTGGCCGAGCTCCAACCCTGGCTGTAGGGGCGTTTATTGATTGGTTCTTTTGTCATCCTGAGCGGAGCGAAGGACCTTATTACGGCTGAAGGATAACAACGGCTTCGTGCCGGCGTGATAAGGTCCTTCGCTCCGCTCAGGATGACAGCATATTTCAGCAACCCATGCTAACCAAACGAATTATACCCTGCCTCGACGTAAAGGATGGCCGCACTGTAAAGGGCGTCCGGTTTGAGGGCCTGCGCGATGCCGGTGACCCCGTGGCCCTGGCTGCCCGCTATGCCCGCGAGGGCGCCGACGAGCTGGTGTTCCTCGATATTACCGCTACCAACCAAAAGCGCGCGACCCTGGTGGCGCTGGTGCGCGACGTAGCGCGTGAGCTGGACATTCCGTTCACCGTAGGCGGCGGTATTGGCACCGTGGCCGATGTGGAAGCCTTGCTGCTGAACGGGGCCGATAAAGTCAGCATCAACTCCGCGGCGCTGGCCCGGCCCGAGCTCATTGACGAGCTGGCCGCCCGTTTTGGTTCGCAGTGCATTGTGGTAGCTGCTGATGCCCGCTACAACGATGCCGACGGCTGGCAGATCTACACCCGGGCCGGCACTCATAATACCGGCCGCGACGCGGTGCAGTGGTGTCGGGAGGCGGCTGAGCGGGGCGCCGGCGAGCTACTGCTGACTTCTATGAGCAACGATGGCACCAAGGACGGCTTCGCGCTGGATATTACCGGGGCCGTAAGCCGGGCTGTGTCGGTGCCGGTGGTGGCTTCCGGTGGGGCGGGCTCCAAGCAGGACTTCACCAACGTATTCCAGCAGGCCCACGCCGACGCCGGGTTGGCTGCCAGCATTTTTCACTTCGGCGAGATTGGTATCCGAGAGCTGAAAGAGCACCTGCGGGCTGATGGTATTCCGGTGCGGCTGTAGTTTTCAGGTGAGGAGGTGATAGGGCAAAGGTTGACAGATTAAGAAGGAAGCAGGGGGTAGGCCAGCCCTGCATATCAGGCGGAGGAATCCGGCCTGATTCATGGAGCAGCTCCCAGCCGTGTCACTTGTCGCCATTTACCTTATCCTCTCATCCCTTTGTCACCTCATGAGTTTTATGAAAATGGACTTTGCTAAAATGCCCGATGGCCTGATTCCCGTGATTGTGCAGGATGCCCACACGGGCCAGGTGCTGATGCTGGGCTATCAGAACGAGGAAGCCCAGCGCGTTACCGAGCAAACGGGCCGCGTGACCTTCTATTCGCGCTCCAAGCAGCGCCTCTGGACCAAGGGCGAAACCTCGGGCAACTACCTCACCGTGGTGAGCCAACACCCCGACTGCGACCAGGACGCCCTGCTGATCCGGGCCATACCGGACGGGCCCACCTGCCACCGCGGCACGACTAGCTGCTTTGAACAGCCTGATCAAATGGCCTACCCGGCCCCGGCTGTTAGCTTTATTGCTGAACTGGAGCGCTTAGTGCAGCGCCGCCAGCAGTTCCCCGACGAAGACCCCAAATCCTACACGGTGTCGTTGTTCCGTAAGGGCATGCCAAAGATTGCCCAGAAAGTGGGAGAGGAGGCCGTGGAAACGGTGATTGATGCCGTAGGCGGAAATCTGGAAGGCCTGAAAGGGGAGGCCGCCGACCTGCTCTACCACCTGCTAGTGCTCCTGACGGCCTCAGGTCTGTCGTTGGAAGACATTGTGCAGGTACTGCGTCAGCGCCACACCACCATTGCTGCGGGAGTTCGGCGGGAGTAAACAGGTATCTGTATTATTCCATTAAACATGGGGTAAGGCGCGGATAATGTTTCAACTGGGATATACCATACTTTTAATATGCTTGCTCGCGTGTTTTGCCGGGTGATAAGAGTAAACCAAATGGAATAAGATAATTTCATTCTAGTGAGGGGCGGAGCTGATTATGATGTAGTTTTTATAACTATATTAGTTGAACTGTCGGGCTTGCTGTATGGAGCCTGGCGCAGGTTTGATTTACTTTTCAGCTCGTATGTTTCCCTCACCCGTTGCCCACGCTATGCGGCTCTGGCAGGATATGCTAGGCCAGGAACATGAAACGCCCCGCTCCTTTCTCTGGGAGAATGTAGAAGATATGGAACCCGATGAAGCTGGGCCCATAGACTGGAAAAACCAGCAGGTTAAAACCCGCATCTACTTTAAAGGCGACAAGGTGATTTGTGTGCTGGGCGAATACACCTACTGGCGACGGCAGTGGCAGGCGTTTGCCAAATGGCACGCGGTGCCCCTGTCGCAACTTCGGCTGAATTAACTGCAAGCGCCCTATCTACCCGGTAGGGCGCTTTTGCGTAAGGAAGAGCACACGTTAAATCTGTGTTACCTTGCAGGCTTTCCCTCAGAAACCTTCCTGTATGCCCGATAATGCCGCGTATTTAGCCCAGCAAAGCCTGACGGTGCTGGTACCCGTTTATAACGAAGAAGAAAGCCTGGGGCAGTTTGTGGTGGAGATGGACAAGTTTCTGGCCGTAACGCCCGTGGCTACCACCGTCCTGTTCGTCAATGATGGCTCTACCGATGGCTCCCTGGCCATTCTGCGCGAGGTATGCGGCCGCAGTGCCCACTACGAGTTTATCAGCCTAAGCCAGAATCGGGGGCTGAGCACGGCCATCAAAGCCGGCGTTGACTACGCCCGCACCACCCTGATTGGCTACATTGACTCCGATATCCAAACCACCCCACTGGATTTTCTGGAGTTCCTGCCGTTTTTCCCGGAGTATGACATGGTGAACGGCATCCGGGCCAAGCGCCAGGACACCTTCGTCAAGAAGCTTTCCTCCAAGATTGCCAACGGGGTGCGGCGCACCCTCATCAACGATGGAATTCAGGATACGGGCTGCCCACTCAAGATTATGAAAATCGAGTATGCCCGTCGGATTCCGCTGTTTCACGGCATGCACCGCTTCCTGGGGGCACTGGTGCAGCTGCAAGGCGGCAAGGTGAAGCAGCTGCCGGTGCGCCACTTTCCGCGTTTTGCGGGCACGGCTAAGTACAACCTCTGGAACCGGGCCTGGAAGCCCCTGGTCGATACCTTCGGGTTCCGCTGGATCCGCAGCCGCTGGAAGAACTATGAAATCGGGGAGCACCACCGCCAGTCGGTCTCAGAAGCTTCGGTGGATAGCCTTCCTAACGCAAGCCGCTAAGTGGGGGCCCTAGATATGAGCACGCAAACCCTGGCGCTGGGTATTGGGCTGGTTTCGCAGCTGTTGTTTTCCAGCCGGATTGTGCTGCAGTGGATCCAAAGCGAGCGGGCCAAGCGGGTGCTGGTGCCTACCTTGTTCTGGCAGATCAGTCTGGTGTCCTCGTTTCTGATGATTGTGTACGGCATCCTGCGTCACGACCCCATCATCCTGGCCGCTCAGCTCATCAGCTACGCCATCTATATCCGCAACCTGCAGCTGCTGGGCGAGTGGAACAAGCTGAACCCCTGGTTTCGGGCCGGGGCTTACGTGTTTCCGGTGGCTATGCTGGGCTGGTTTGTGGCCGGCAACCAGCACTTTAGCCTGCGGGCCATGCTGGGCAGTCGCATTCCACGCGGGGTACTCATGCTGGGTGCAGTGGGCCAAACCATCTTTCTGCTGCGCTTCGTGTACCAGTGGCTGTATTCAGAACGCAAAGGCGAATCGTCGCTACCCCTGAGCTTCTGGCTGATCAGCTTCGTGGGCTCTGTACTCATCCTGATTTACGCCATTCTGCGGCGGGATGTGGTGCTGCTGATCGGGAATATCTTCGGCACGGTGGTGTACGCCCGCAACATTGTGCTGCTGCGGCGGGAAGAAGCCCGCATGGCCCGGACGCCTACCCTCTAACCTTACCTGAAAGCACAACAAAGGCCCGCCAGAATGTATCTGGCGGGCCTTTGTTGTTTGATAGGAGGCTGAGTATAGGAGATGTCAGATAGGTTCCGACTGGTCCATCCACTGCACAAAGGCCTGTAGCCCGTCGGCCAGGGTAGTTTGGGGCTCGTACCCCAGCAGGCGCTGGGCTTTGCTGATGTCGGCATAAGTGACGTCCACGTCGCCGGCCTGCATGGGTTGGAAGGCCAACTGGGGGGTAGTGTGTACGGCCTGCCCCACGGCTTCAATCAGCTCCAGCAAGGCCACCGGGCGGTTGTTGCCCAGGTTAATGGTTTCATAGACCTGGTCGTGGGTCAGCAGGTAGGCCACACCCCGGGCAATACCGTCCACCGTATCGAGCACGAAGGTATAGTCGCGGGCCGTAGTGCCGTCGCCGAATACCGGAATAGGTTCGCCGGCCCGGAGCAGCCGCACAAACTTATGGATAGCCAGGTCGGGGCGCTGGCGGGGGCCATACACGGTAAAGAAGCGGGCATTGAGTACATCCAGCCCATGGAGGTGATGGAAGGTGTAGGTGAGCTGCTCGCCGCTGAGCTTAGAGGCCGCGTAGGGCGAAATGCAGGAGGCCAGCAGGTTCATATCCTCGCGGAAGGGCCGCTCCGGGGTGTTGCCGTACACCGAGGACGAGGAAGCGAAAAACAGCTTTCGGATATCCCGCAGGCGCATCCATTCCAGCAGGTGCGTCGTCCCCACCACGTTGTTTTCCAAATAGGCAATGGGCTCCCGCACCGAAGGGCCTACCCCTGCCTTGGCCGCCAGGTGTACCACTACTTCTATGGGGTCGGCGGGCAGGGCGTCAACCAGCGCATCCATACCCTGGCGCAGGTCGGCTTCATGGAAGGTAAAGCGAGGGTGCTGGAGGCAGATTCGGAGGTTCTGCTGCTTGCGGGCACGGTCGTAGAAGGGGTCAAAATTATCCAGGCCCACCACGCGGTGCCCGTCGTGGAGCAGCCGCTCGGCGAGGTGCGAGCCAATAAAGCCCGCACAGCCTGTAACCAGAATGGAAGCCATGCGTGAAGTGCAGCGGGAGAGAGTGTGTATGAAGGGGAGAAGCCCCGGTGGGAGGGGTGGGGCGCAAATGTAACCGGAAATGCCCTTCTACGGTTACGCTAAGCAGCAGATGGCTCCCCAGGATGGGGCGGCCGCCGTCTGTCTGGTTTTTCTTTCCTTTTCTGCTCTCCCTACCTATGATGCTAGTTACGCGGGCCGCGGTGTGGGGCTGGCTTGGTGGCCTGCTGCTGAGTTTTGTGACGCCTGCCGGTGGGTTGCTGGCCCAAACGGCTCCCGGGCCGCCGTTGGTCATCGGCCACGCCGGTTCGGGCTTCGTGCATGTCTTCAATTCCCTACCCCCCAGCAGTCTGCGAAGCCTTCAGCGGGCCCTGGCGCACGGGGCCGATGGGGTAGAGGCGGACGTGCGCCTAAGCCAGGACAGCATTCCGGTCCTCTACCACGACCACACCCTGAATTCCATGACCAACGGTACCGGCTGCGTTAGTCAGACCCCGGCCGCCCGCCTTACCCAGCTGCGCTACCGGGTGGGCTGGCTTCACAACTGGCGGCAGCACGAGCAGCCAGCCACGCTGGAAATGATACTCGCGCAGCTCGCCCGGCGCCCGGTCTTTCCCTACCTCCACCTGGATCTGCACGAAGATGATGCCTGCTCCAGCGGTGACGTGGCCCGTAGCGAGGCCCTGGCCCGAAGGCTGCGGCAACTGCTGACGCGCTACCAGGTGCCGGCTGAGCGGGTCCTTATCCTCACCAACCGCCCCGCTACGCTCCGGTATCTGCACCGGTTGTTGCCGGCCGTGGCGCTGGGCCTTGAGTTTACCGGGGAGTTTGAAACCGGGCTTCGGGAGCTGGAGGGGCTGCCCACGGTGGGGTCTGCGGTGCTGCACAAAGACGATGTTACCCCCGAGCGGGTGGCCTGCCTGCGGGGGCTGGGCAAGCAGGTGGTGGTGTTTGGGGGGCGCTCGGCCCGGGCCCTCCGGCGAGTGGCGGGAGTAGGGCCCGACGCGTATGAGGTGGACAACGTGCGGCGCCTGCGGGCCATCTTGCGTCGGCCCTAGCCAGCGGGTGCTGCCCCGGCTTACCACGCCCGAAGCGCAACGGCCCTTACCTTAGGAAAATACTGAACAGATTTTATGCGGATTTCAACGAGTAGGACTGCCCACTGGGGGCGGTGGGTAGTGGTACTGGCCGTGTGTGGGGTTAATTTCTTTCTGTACGCCGGTGCTCCGGAAGTCAGCCTGATGGAGGCGCGCAATTTTGTGGCGGCCCGGGAAATGGTAGCTGGTGGGTCCTGGCTTATCCCAACGATGAACGGTGAGCTGCGCCTTGCCAAGCCGCCTCTGCCTACCTGGGCCGTAGCGGCCTGGCAGCAACTGATTGGGCCCACCGAAGAGCTAGGTTTGCTGCGGGTGCCGGCCGGGTTGGCGGGCACGCTGCTGGTGCTGTTTTTCTGGGGGCTGGCGCGGGAGTTGACCCGCCATGCCCCGGGGGAGGACCTTCGCCCCGGCCGCACCGCCTGGCTCGGGGCCCTAGTGCTTGCCAGTAGCCTGCTGGTGGTTACTACGGCCCGGGAGGGGCAGTGGGACATATTTGCCACCAGTATGATGGTGGGTAGCCTGTGGCTGCTGGTGCGCGGCTGGCAGCGCCCGCAACACTCGTGGCTGCCGTTGTTTGGGGCCGGGGTACTGGCCGGGCTGTCTATCCTGAGTAAGGGGCCCGTAGCGGTATATGCCGTTTTGTTACCCTTTGTGGGGGCCTACCTGCTTACCCGGGCCCAGCACCGCCGGCAGCTAGGGCAGCACAAGGCGGGCACTCTGGCCGCGGCAGCGGTGGCGTTGCTTATTGGTGGCAGCTGGCCGGTGTACATCTGGCTGAAAGTTGCGCCGGTGGCCTTAAAAGTGGCCCGCACGGAAATATCTTCCTGGGGGGAGCGGCACGTGCAGCCCCTGTGGTATTACTGGTCGTTTTTTGCCTTCACCGGATTGTGGGCTCTGGTTGCCCTGGTTGTCCTGGTCAGCCCTTACGCCCGGCCCCGGGCCGGGCGGTTTATTCCGTACGCCGTGGCGTTGGGGTGGGTGATGATCGGGTTGGTACTGCTGAGTCTGGTGCCCGAGAAAAAGGAGCGGTATATGTTACCCCTCATGCCGGCACTGGCTTTACTTGTTGCTGGAATGCTGCGGTACTGGGAAAGTACCCGGACCACGGCCCGAACAACCCCAGATGCTTGGCTGGTCCGGGTTTGGGGGAGTCTGCTGGCGGTGGCGTATGCCGCTTTGCCCGTGGCTATGGTTCTGAGCCGTTTGCCCGAACTGGCCTGGGCTAGTCCTCGGTTTATACTGGGTGTCGTGCTTTTTGGAGGGCTGGCCGCCTGGGTGTGGGGGTGGGGGATACGCCTTGTCCGCACCGAGGTGATGATTAGCGCCACGCTGCTGGGGGGAGTAGCTATGGTAGCGCTGCTGGTACCCGCGTACCCGGCCTGGGAATCCCGCAAGCAGACCCCCGGCCTACGTCGTATGCCCAACATGCGTACCCTCCCGGGCCTGGCGGGCGTTGCGAACTGGCGCAGCCTGGATACCCTGCATGTAAAGCAGGTGTGGTCGGCCGGCCGTACGGTTGCGGTATGGCATCCCACGGCGGCCACGCTGCAGTCTCTGCGCGAGCCCTTAGCGGTTTTCAGTGCTTCCCCCGCCAAAAGCCGACTACCCGTTGGCTGGGCCAGCTGGGTGCGGGTCACCCCACTGGATACATTCTATCTGGGCCGCGACCGGCAATCGGGTTATTGGTTTGTTTCCCGGCTAGATCCAATTAATGAATAAACGGCGTTGCTGATTAATGCCTGATAAGCAGTTGATTGAATAAAACATTTATTTAACATAATAGATAACCAAGAGTTGGAGAAGTGAGTCCCGGGTCAATCACTCATTAGCGTGAATTGCCCGGGACTCATTAAGGAGGGAAGGGTTTCAGCTTTTCAACCTTCGTCGGATCTTCTCCAAAAGCGCTTCTACAATGTCCAGATCATCCAGTTCCTGTACGGACAGCTGCGAGTCCAACCCAGGCCCGCTAATCCGGATGGTGTAGGACACTGCTGGCGTTACGGCAGGTTCTGCGGGGGGAATTGGTGCTGGCCGCTGCGGGGCCTCTGGTATGCTGCTTGCAGTGCCACTGGGTATGGTGGTCGGCTCGGGTGTAGGAACGCTACCCGTATTGGTAGTATTAGTCGTTACGGGTGGTATAAACACGGCCTCAGGTCCAGCACCGGTTGGCCCCGCAAGCGTGATGCCTTCCTGGGTAAAGTCTTCCAGATCCGAAGTATCCAGGCCAAATAGGCTGGATACAGCATCCATTGTCCGCCCGGAAGGTACAAGAGACGGTATGGATGATATACCACTAGAAGGGGGGAGCGTCTGTTGTGGCTCTGCAGGAGCACTAGAAGCAGCTCGTGGTGGCTGAGATTCCGTAGCAGCAGCTGATCCAGCCCGGAACATATTCAGGGGCATTTCAGAGCTGGCCAGTTCGCGCCGGGGCGTTTGTTGAGCTGCTAACTGATCAATGTCAATAATCACGTTTCGCTCATCCAGGATGCCTGCCATTCGTGCTCCGTCCACAAAAGCCTTTGCTACACCTTGTGCGTTTATCTCTTCAACCCCAAACTCCCGAATAAGCATCACGTCGAACATGTGCACAGGCAGTTCCCGGTTCCTGAACTTGCGGCATATCTGGGTAAAGAGTGGGGGGTGAAGGAAAGCTTCACGGTGATAAATTTTCTCCTCATGCTTATCGTAGGCGTGCTTGATGCGTCGGAACAGGTTGGTAGTCGTTAGCAGTTCCCGCTTGCTAGTAAGCAAACCGAACTTTACAGCAGAGCCAATGATAGCCTTGAAGGAGCCGCTGACTTTACGATTGAGCTTACGCGCTGCCGTTTCAATAGCGCACTTGCCCCCAGTATCATCTACCACTTCAGCCACTTCCCAAGCACCTGTATAGCTAGTGCGGGGATAATCAATAGTCTTAGGCATAAGAGAGAGTTGTAAGAAGGAATGTGAGGTAGTAAATATACGAGGTATAAGAAGACAATGTTGTCAGAGCAAGTGTATAAAAGGCATAAAAAGCACAAAATAATATATAAAAGTATTACCTTATTATACTTTTTGTGCTTTTATATACTTGTATTATCTACTACATACTCTCTCCTTTGCATATCGTATTTTATTAACTCCTTTTTTTATTACCACCCAATGGAGGAGGGGGGCCCGGGCGGGTAGGGGACATAAAACGCCTTTCTCACAAGTATATATCTGCTCTACCAAAACTTCAGCTACTGAAGCCACATCCGACATGCCCGATGCTTAGAATGTCTTATAGAGCATCAAATCATGTAACCAAGCTTTCCAATTCATACTATGCTGATTTCAGCTTAAGTAAAGACTAGAACCCGAGGTTGGATAGGGGAGAGGCCAGACTGAACCTTTACTTTCCTTCGAACAGTGGCTACCTCAGTCAGTACATAATTCTCCTTATCACAGCTCTGGGATTGGCCATTAAAAGATGGCATACAAACCCAAAGACCATGTGCTTTGTGATATCCGTCCCGTAGATTAGTTAAGATTTGACGCCCATTGCAGTACTGCACCCGGCCGAGCAATAGCCTAATAGTTACCAGGTGTATAAACTGAACCTGGTTGTCGATTTAGCCTCACGAGTAGCCGCTCAACAATACTGTTTAAAGCAGCAGATGATCTTGCCCACTGCTGCTTGATCCACACGCAGCACCTTGCCGTCCCCACTAGACGCAACGTCTGGAAACTAATACCGGCTAACATCATTGCCGACGTTCCACTAGCTTCTTGCCGCAACGCGTAAGTATCCGACACGCTGTCCTAGTAAATTTAGCCCTCAATCGCGTGTCACTAGCTTCAGCCAGCCGCAAAGGCAGCTCGAAGATCTAGGGACGCTTTCGTGCGCTCAGTTGCTGAGTCGTTGTTGGGACCGAGGCATAACCATATAGAGTGCACAATCTGCGAATGCAGCGCGGCCTTGTCTGCCACATATGACAAGTATGACAATGGAAATGGATTAGACACTTAAAGCATCACGCAGTTTCCGCGTCACAACTTCTCCTTCTTAATAGGTATCAACTGCCGCACGGTCCCACACGCGTTGCCGATTGCGCTGGTTGCCTAACTGCAGAATATCCTGTCTGACCACAAGGGCTGATATAGATGATTATTCGCTGATCGAAGGCCATATTCTTTTGTCTTATAATTTATATTATGTTAATTAGAGTTTCTAACAAACAGCCCGAAGCGCTTGATCGTGCACCTCGGGCTGTAAATCAACTCCCCTGCTTAAGCCGAGGAGTTCCTTTTATTTCTTTGCTTCCAGCTTGGCAGACATTCGCTCTGAGTCGGCGGTACGGCCAACCCGCAGGTAAGCTTTCTGCAACGACGAGATGGTAGAACGATCATCGGGCTGAGCCTGCAGCGCCTTCTCGAAGTACGGAATCGACTCCTGGAAGAACTTCTTCCCATCAGCCTCATACTTCTTGCCCGACTTCTGGTACTCAGCCAGACTCATTTTGCTGGCCCGTGTGTACAAGTCGGCGGCCTTGTTGTAGTTGTACACCCCTAGGTTGAAGTTGGCATCGAAGTTATTCGGGTCCACTTCCACAGCCTTCTTGTAGGCCTCCAGAGCTTTGGCAGGCTGCTTGTCCTGGTCATAAACGGAACCCAGCACTGCGTACAGGTTGGAGTTGGTCGGGTCGGCAGCAATGGCGCGCTCAATCTTGCTGATGGCTTCTTTGCCGCGACCGGCGCTCAGCTCCATGTTCAGGTCTTCGAGCATAAAGCCTTTGTTGGCAGGATACGCTGCCAGCGCGTCCTGCAGCACTTTACGCGCTGCCGCGTCGTCCTTCTCCTGACGGGCAATCTGCAGCAGTCGGCCATACATCTGCGGCGACTTATAGCCAATGCCCTGCAGTTTGCTGTACATTTCCTTTGCGCCCGTGAAATCCTGGTTGGCTTCCGAAGCATAGGCAGCGTAGAGATACGCCGTCGAGTCCTGGGGTCGGATCTGCTGGGCCATGCGGTATGCTTCGATGGCTTTTGCGTAGTCTTTGCCGTTGTAGCTTTCTACCCCCGAGTTAAGGGCCAGGCCATAAAGGCCATCGAGCTTCTGCGAGGCCATCTTGCCGTACTCGCTGTCTTTGCCTTCCAGGCTCACAGCTTTCGAATACGACTCAAAGGCCGTTTTGGTGCCTTCGCTGGCCGGCAACGATTTACCATAAATCGGGCTGGCTACAATGCCTTCGTAAATCTCACCCCGAGTGTACCAGGTTTTGGCTTTGCCCTGGGTTTTCTCGTTGGTAATAGCCTTGTCGATTTCGGTGCGGGCCTTGTCCAGCGTGCCTTGCTTCTGAAACAGAATGGCATTGGTAACGGCCGAGTTCTGCGCCGAAGCCGTGTAGAAAGCGGCGGCGGCCACGAGGGTCAAAATAGTCTTCTTCATGGGAGTCTTACTGAAGAATGAGCAGGGTTAGTGAAAGGAATTGCAACGCAAACGGCAGAACTCACCGATGAGTTCTGCCGTCGCAAGTTAATTAGCGCTGATGGAATCCGGACCCGTCAGGTCTTCCAGGTCGGCGTCCGGCGCGGCGCCGACTGGCTCCTCCCCGTCCGGACTAACCGCCGGGAACAGCCCGTCGAGGCCGGCTTCCTCCGCCTCGGCATCTTTTTCTTCGGCCGCTACTTTGGCCACCGACGAAATTTCGTCGCCTTGGCTAATTTTCAGCAGCCGCACCCCCTGGGTGGCCCGGCCAATGCTGCGCAACTCGCTCATGCGCAGACGGATGGTAATACCGGACTTGTTGATAATCATCAGGTCGTCGGAGTCGCTGACAGTCTTGATGGCCACCAGCTGGCCGGTTTTGTCGGTCAGCTTCATGGCCCGCACGCCTTTACCGCCACGGTTGGTGATGCGGTATTCTTCCAGCGGACTGCGCTTACCGTAGCCGTTTTCCGATACTACCAGCAACTCATCCTGGCTGTCTTTATCAATGCACACCATACCCACTACCCGGTCGTCAGCCATGTCTTCGGCCAGCGTAATGCCACGCACCCCGGCGGCCGTGCGGCCCATGGAGCGCACTTTCTCTTCGGGGAAACGGACGGCCCGGCCTGAGCGCAGAGCCAGCACTACCTCCGAGTTGCCGTTGAGCAGCTGCACGTCCAGCAGTCGGTCGCCTTCGTTGATGGTGATGGCATTGATGCCGGCAGCCCGGGGCCGCGAGTAAGCTTCCAGCGGGGTTTTCTTCACGGTGCCCTGCTCGGTGCAGAACATGAGGAAGGTATTGTCGAGGTAGTCCGGGTCGCGCAGACCGCGCACGTTCAACACGGAGCGGACGGAGTCTTCCCGCGGAATCTCAATCAGGTTCTGGATAGGACGACCTTTGGTGTTCTTCCCTCCTTCCGGCACTTCGTACACTTTCAGCCAGAACACCCGGCCCAGCTCCGTGAAGAACAGCAGGTACTCGTGGGTGGTGGCCACAAACAGATGCTCTGTGAAGTCATCCTGCTTGGAAGCCGCCCCGCGGGCGCCTACCCCTCCCCGACCCTGTGCCCGGTACTCATCCAGCGGGGTACGCTTAATGTAGCCCTCGCGGGAGATGGTAATCACCATGCTCTCGTCGGCAATCATGTCCTCCATTGAGAAGTCGCCGCCGGCGTACTCGATGCTGGTGCGGCGGGCGTCGCCGTAGCGGTCCTTGATGTCGATGAGCTCCTGACGAATGATGTCGCGCTGCAGGTCTTCCGAGGCCAGCACGGCCTTCAGGTGGTCGATCTGCGCCATCAGCTCGTTGTACTCGGCTACCAGCTTGTCGCGCTCCAGGCCGGTGAGGCGCTGCAGACGCATGTCCAGAATGGCGCGGGCCTGCACTTCACTCAGCGAGAAACGCTCAATCAGCTGCAGACGGGCCGCATCCCCGTCGCGGGAAGCCCGGATCAGGGCAATTACCTCATCGAGGTGGTCGAGGGCGATGAGCAGACCCTCCAGGATGTGGGCGCGCTTCTGGGCTTCGGCCAGCTCGTAGCGGGTCCGGCGCACGACTACATCGGCGCGGTGCTCCACAAAGTGCTGGATCAGATCCTTCAGGTTCAGCGTCATTGGGCGGCCCTTCACCAGCGCCACGTTGTTGACTCCGAACGAGGACTGCAGCTGGGTGTACTTGAACAGATTGTTCAGTACCACCGTAGGCATGGCATCGCGCTTCAGATCATACACGATGCGCATACCGTCGCGGTCCGACTCGTCGCGCAGATCGGCAATGCCCTCAATTTTCTTCTCGTTGATCAGGGCCGCCGTTTTCTCGATCATGCCGGCCTTATTCACCATATAGGGAATTTCGGTAACGATGATCTGCTCCTTGCCTGAGGGCAGGGTTTCGAAATGAGCCTTAGCGCGCATCACCACCCGGCCACGGCCGGTTTCGAAGGCCTGCTTGACGCCCTCGTAGCCATAGATAATACCACCGGTCGGGAAGTCGGGCGCAGTTACGTGCTCCATCAGCTCGGCCACGGTAATCTCGGGGTTGGCCAGGTAGGCCACAATGCCGTCCACTACCTCCGTGAGATTGTGCGGGGCCATGTTGGTGGCCATACCCACGGCAATACCGGTGGTGCCGTTTACCAGCAGATTCGGGAACTTGGCCGGCATCACCGATGGCTCCTCCAGGGAGTCGTCGAAGTTGGGCTGGAAATCCACCGTGTCCTTGTCCAGGTCCCCGAGCATCTCGTCGGAGAGGCGCTTAAGGCGGGCCTCGGTATAGCGCATCGCCGCCGGCGAGTCGCCGTCGATGCTACCGAAGTTACCCTGGCCATCCACGAGGGGGTAGCGCAGGCTCCAGTCCTGGGCCATGCGCACCATCGTATCATAAACCGAGGAGTCGCCGTGGGGGTGGTACTTACCGAGTACCTCCCCCACAATACGGGCGCTCTTCTTATAGGATTTGTTGTAGGATACGCCCAGCTCCGACATGCCGTAGAGCACGCGCCGGTGCACAGGCTTAAGGCCGTCGCGCACGTCGGGCAGGGCCCGGGAGATGATAACCGACATCGAGTAGTCGATGTAGGCCCCACGCATCTCATCTTCAATGTTTATCGGAATGATCTTTTCGCCTTCCGCCATAGGGAGAGTGTAGTCGGCCGGCGGCGGCCCCGAATAGTGGAGCTTGCCGGCCCGTGAGAGTGAACTTCTTTAAGCCTGCAAGATAGGCAAAAAAACCCGTTTTACCTAGCTAGAAGCCCGATTTGCGGGCTATTTCAGCGGCTTGCTCCGGTCGTTTTTGTGCTTGCCCGTTTCCTGCTTGTGCACCTTGATTTTTTCGCCAATTGCGGGGTTTTGCTTTTTGAATAAAGGCTGGCCACGGTACTTGACGCCGCTGTGCAGGTGCACCTTGCGGGTATGACAGGAAACAATGGGGCAGGTGCGGCAGGAAGCCACCGCTACCAGCACCAACAAGGGCGCCAGGCAGCGGGAAACAGAGGGTAAAAAGGCCATGGGGTAAAGATAGGAATTACAACTCCTCCACATCCTGGCCTTCCCACTCGCGCAGAAACTGGGCCAGAAACTGCTCCATATAAGCGTGACGCTGCTCGGCTACCCGGCGGGCGGCGGGTGTGTTCAGCCGCTCCCGCAGGTGCAGCAGCTTCTCGTAGAAGTGGTTGATGGTGGGCGCCGTATTCTGCTTGTAGCTCGCGAAGCTTTCGTGCTGAACCGGCGGCACCGAGGGGTCGTGCAGGGGCCGGTTTTTGTGGCCGCCGTAGGCAAAGGCCCGCGCTACCCCAATGGCCCCAATGGCATCGAGGCGGTCGGCGTCCTGCACCAACTCCCCTTCCAGGCTGCTCATGGGGGTAGCCACCCCCAAGCCCTTAAAGCTGATTTCCCGGATAATGGCCTCTACCTGCCCGATAACAGCTTCCGGCGTCTGCTGGCTTTCCAGCCACTGGCGGGCGGCGCGGGGGCCAGCCTCCTCGTCCCCATCGTGGAACTTCCAGTCGGCCACGTCGTGCAGCAGAGCTCCCAGCTCGGTCACGAGCAGATTGGCCTGGGGGGTTTGGCGAGCCAGGGCGCGGGCCACCTGCCACACCCGCCGGATGTGCTCCCAATCGTGACCGGAGCCTTCGTGCAGGAATTTGTCGCGGATAAAGTCGGCGGTATGCTGAATAAGCTCCTCGGGGGCAGTTGGCATAGAAAACAAGCGGGAAAGATGAGCCGGCAAAAGTACGCCGGATTGGCCTTTGCCCGACACCCGCGCGGCCGTCCCTACCCCCTTTCGAGCCTAAAACCCGGCCGGAGCGCGGGTCTGGAGCCGGCGCCCGGTATATTTGCCCCAAACGCACGGTTACACCATCTCACCAACGCGGGTCGCTTCAGAAAAGCGAAAACCCCGGCTGTTGGCGCAGCCGGGGTTTCAAGAAGCAGGTGGGCAAACACCTAACTTCTGACTCCAATGAAGAAGGTACGTGTGAAAGCGGAACAAACCGAGCAGCTTGGTTTGGCCCGCGTCCTCCTGGAGCTGGGCAAAGCAGCCCTGGGAGGAATCGTTCGCGCGGTGGTTTCCTTTATTCTGGAACGCCACTGATAGAACACGGTAACGGGGTAGGCTTACGGGCTTATCCCGTTATTTGTTTCCGGCAGGAGCCGTTTGCCCCCTGCCTTCACCGCCGGTCAGCGGGTCAACAAATATAGGCTGATTTTTCGCATAACTGCAACTACTGGGCCGCCCCAACTACTCCAACTGAGTGGCCTGGCTTATCCAATACCAAGGCACCAGGATGGCAGCTGCTTGATTGCCACACCCGGCCCCGAATGGCTGATACGCCAGCTCGGGAATTAACTTAAAATCAGAAATATTAACTCCGTGAGCTCAAATAGATAGACGCCCCGTTTCGCAGCAGCATAAAAATATTTACAAGCAGGTAAATCCGATTAAATAAGGGGCGGCGTAAATGCGGTCAAATATCTTTTCCTCCTCACCCCTCCCCTAATTACATTTATGAAAAAGCACCTGCTTTCTTTTGCCTGCGCCGCCCTGCTGGGCACGGTTTCCATCACTTCGGCCGTGGCTCAGGCCAAACTCACCCCAGGTACCGTAGCTGTAGGCGGCGAAGCCATGTACCCCAACAAGAACATTGTTGAAAACGCCGTTAACTCCAAAGACCACACGACCCTGGTAGCGGCCGTGAAAGCCGCCGGGCTGGTAGAAACGCTGCAAGGCAAAGGCCCTTTCACAGTGTTTGCGCCCACTAACGCTGCGTTCAACGCTCTGCCGGCCGGTACCGTGGAAACCCTGGTGAAGCCGGAGAATAAGGCCACGCTCACCAAAATCCTGACCTACCACGTGGTAGCTGGCAACCTGACAGCCGACAAGATTATGGCCGCTATTAAATCGGGTAAGGGCACGGCCACGCTCAAGACGGTAAGCGGCGGCACGCTGAAGGCCATGATGAACGGTCCGAAAAACATTGTGCTCCAGGACGAAAAAGGAAATATCAGCACGATTTCCACCTACGATGTAACGCAGAGCAACGGCGTAATTCACGTAATTGATAAGGTTCTGATGCCCTAACCCGGCAGCCTTATTATTTACGAAATAAAATACCGTCACCCCATTAATAAATTTAATGGGGTGACGGTATTTTATTTTTATCATGGATATTATTTTAAAATAAAAGCAACAGTTATCCTGACATTTTCCCGCCGAAGCGGTTATGCTTCTCGTACCCCCTTCGCTGCTATTCTATGCCTCATTTTACCGCTTCTGATCTGGCCGAGCTGGAAAAGGTTTTTCGGCTCAATCTGATCAACGCCATTACTGGGTTTAAATCCGCCAATCTGCTGAGCACTGCCAATGCGGCGGGGCAGCCCAATCTGGCTATTATCAGCTCGGTGGTGCACCTGGGCTCCAACCCGGCACTGCTGGGCCTGGTTATGCGCCCACCCAGCGTACCGCGCCACTCCTACGACAACATCCGGGCTACCCGCTACTACACGCTCAACCACGTGCACGCCGATATAGTGCGGGAGGCCCACTATACCTCAGCCAATTTTGAAGCAGAGGTATCGGAGTTTGAGGCCTGCGGCCTGACACCGGAGTTCCGGGACGACTTTCCTACCCCCTACGTGCAGGAAAGCCGCTTGCAGATAGGCCTGGAGCTGGTGCAGGAAGTACCCATTGAAGCCAACGGCACCGTGCTGCTCATCGGGCGGGTGCTGCACCTATACCTGCCCGCCGACGCCCTACGCCCCGATGGCTCCCTGGATCTGCCCGCGGCCGGTACTGTGGCCCTGAGCGGCCTCGACACGTACTACACGGCTACGCCAGTAGCCCGCTATGGCTACGCCCGACCCGGCCAGCCCCTAGAGGAGCTACCCCTGCCTCCCGAACCCAACCCGCTATAGCGGCAGGGCCGGGACATACAGCCGGAAGGTAGTACCCACCTCGGGTTGGCTTTCGACCTCGATACGGCCGCCCTGCCCCTGCACCAGCCGGTTTACCAGGAACAGGCCTACCCCGGTTCCTTCACCGGCGTGGTGGTGAAAGCGCCTGAACAGCTTGAACAGCTCCTGACCATGGCGCTCCAGGTCAATACCCAGGCCATTATCCGCTACCTCCAGCACGGCCTGCCCCGACGACGCCCAACTGCGCAGGCGCACGCGCGGCAAGCGCGCCGGGTGCCGGTACTTAAGGGCATTGGCAATCAGGTTAAGCAGAATGGTGCGCAGGTTGGCCCGCACGAATACTATCTGAGGCAGGGCCGCGTACTCCGTCAGGATGGTGGCCTGGGTATCCAGCACCTGGGGGCGCAGGGTCTGGAGCACGTCGGCCGTGAGGCCGGCCAGCTCCACAGGCTCCGTCAGATCCTGGCCGGGCGGGCGCTCTTCCTGCACTACAGCCGTCAGGCCATTGATAGTGGTGGAGAGGTCGCGCAACGATTCCTCTACCAGGCGCAGCACGTAGGCCTGCTCCGGGTCGTGGAAGGTAGCCGAGCGCCGCAGCTCCTGAAAAAGCCCTTCCAGGTTATTGACAGGCTGCCGCAGGTCGTGGGAGGCAGCGTACACAAAATTATCCAGGTCGGCGTTGGTGCGGGCCAACTCCTGGTTGGCGGCATCCAGGGCCTGGTTACGGGCCTGCACTTCTTCGTGGGCCAGCTGCAGCTGCTGATTGGACTCCTGCACCTGCCGGCGCGTTTCGGTCAGTTCCCGCAGGGAGTCGCGCAACTGCTGGTTTACAACCTCCAGCTGGGCGTGGTGCTGGCTGATGTGCTGGCGCCACTCATTCTTCTCGATGGCATGGAGCACCGTCTTACCCAGCAGCTCCTGGTCGAAATGCTGCTTCACCAAGTAATCCAGAGCCCCGTTATTGAGGGCGCGCACAGCCAGCTGCTCACTGCCGCCACCCGTAATCATTACCACGCACAGGGTATGGGGCGGAGCCAGGCGCTGCAGGGCCAGCAGCAGACTCAGGCCATCGGTATCGGGCAGGTTGTAGTCCAGCAGAATGCAGTCGGGCTGCCAGGACTGGAAGGCGGCTAGGCCCTCCTCTCCCGACGAGGCCTCGCATACCTCAAACTGCTCCGCCCCCAGGTGTTTGCGCAGGTAGCGCTTATAGAGCACCCGGTCCTGCTCATTGTCATCTACCAGTAGAATCTTCTTCGCTCCGCTCATGCCTGGCTTATCGGGGGTAGTTCCGAAGCTTTCAGCCAATAACTTACCAGCAGCCGCATTTTCTCTTCCAGCGAAGCGTACTCAATAGGTTTGGTAAGGTAGCTATTGGCCCCCAGGCGGTAGCACTCCTCCACGTCGCGGCTGCTGGAAGACGTGCTGAAAATAATAACCGGAATAGACTGCAGCAGCGGGTCCTGCTTGAGAATACCCAACACCGTGCGCCCATCCGTGCCGGGCAGGTTCAGGTCCAGCAGCACAAAGGCGGGCAGCGTCTGCGGCCAGCCGGGGCGCCTGCCGTAGCCCTGCAGGTACTCCAGCGCCTGGTCGCCGTCTTCGCAGCGCAACAGCGGGTTGGGCAGCGCCTGCTTGCGGAAGGCACGTCCCAGAGCCGTAAAATCCTCCACGCTGTCTTCCACCACCAGGATGGGCTTGAGAGATGAGGTAATCACTTTATAAATGCTTTGAGAGGGAAAAGTAAAAGGTGGCGCCATGACCTGGTACGGATTCTACCCACATTTCGCCATCGTGACGCTCCACCATTTTGCGGGCAATGGCCAGGCCGGCGCCGGTGCCCCCCCCGTATTTGTCCTGGGCGTGCAGGCGCTTAAAGATCCGGAAGATGGCGTGGTGGTGCTTGGGGTCAATGCCGATGCCGTTGTCGCGCACATACAACACGAAATAATCCTGAGGGTTTCCGGTGCCGCGCGGGCCCGTGGTACCCGCCGGGGCCAGCCCGATGCTCACGCGGCCCTCGGGCCCGTCGTGGTAGCGCATGGCATTGGTCAGCAGGTTGGCCAGCACCTCCTGTACCCGGATTCGGTCGCAGCGCAGGGTAGGCAGCGGATCCTGCACCGTGACGGTGGTACGAAGCTCTTCCAGGCGGGGCTGCAGCAACTCCAGAATTTCGGTTACCACTTCCCCCAGGTCGGTTTCGGCTACCACCAACTCCTGGCGCCCTACCCGCGAGAGCTGCAGCAACGACTCAATCAGGGACTCCATCCGCTGGCTCAGGCGCACCAGGGTTTGCAGCTTGCTGACCCCGTCGGCATCAAGCTGGTCGGCGTAGTCCTCCAGCAGGAAGATAGAATAGTTGTGAATACCGCGCAGGGGCTCCTTCAGGTCGTGGGAAGCCACGTAGGCAAAAGAGTCCAGCTCGTTGTTACTGCGCTCTAGCTCGGTATTCAGACGGCTGAGAATAGCAGCCCGAGCCTGCAGCTCGTTCACTATTTTCAGGCGCACATCAGAGAGGTGAAGGCGGATTTCTCCGGCGGCCGTTAGCTCCAGCGGAGTCCAGGGGGCGGAGGTATTATCCACCAGCTGCTTCCAAGCCTCAAACGACTGGCGCGGCGAGAGGTGCAGCTGCCCATTCTGCAGTACCTCCGCTTTCTGGGTTTTGCCCGCCCACGTCACGGTTTGCACCAATTCCGGCCGAAACCAGATAATGTAGTCGCCGGGCTCGTGGGCCAGGGCAATGGCCAGCAGCCCACTGGCCGTATTGCGCAGGGCTACTCCGGCGGGGTTATGCCGGGCGTAGGAATTGGTGCTGAACACGTCTTCCCGCACGTTTTCCCGCAGCCACCGCAGCAGCTCCTGAATCTGGTCGTTGGTGGGGGTAGTACCCAGCGTGACTATCCGGCCCTCGAAGCACACGGCCGCCCCACCGCAGTTTATCACGTCCTGCACCGTAGGGGTGTGCTGGTAGAGGCCCTCCATGAAATCGGTGTGCCGGCTTACCTGCTCAAACAGCTGGGCCTGGGTCTGACGGATGTGCAGCTGGTAGGCATAGTCATCCTGCTGCTGCTTGGTAGCCAGCAGGGCCGAAAACGTTTTACCGATAAACAGGCACAACTCGCGCAGCTCGTAACTGATCAGGCGGGGAGTGAGGTGGTGACAGGTCATCAGCCCCCAGAGCCGGCCTTCCTGAATCACGGAAATGGTCATGGTGGCGGCTACCCCCATGTTGCGCAGGTACTCCAGGTGCACGGGCGAAACGCTGCGCAGCACCGCGTGGGTCATATCGGGCGGGCGGGCGGCCGTGGGGTGAAGCACGGGCACGAGCGGGGCGGGCTGGTAGGCCACATCCGGAATAAAGCGCAGCCAGTTTTTCAGGTACAGGGCCCGGGCCTGTTGCGGAATGTCGGTGGCGGGGTAGTGCAGGCCCAGCAGGGGCTCCAGGTCTTCGCGCTTGGCCTCGGCAACTACCTCCCCGCTGGCATCCTCGGCGAAACGGTACATCAGCACCCGGTCAAAGCCGGTCAGGGCGCGGACTTCATCCACGGCCCGCTGGCAGAACTCGCGCACGGAGCTGGCCGTCAGCATCTGGCCCAGGGTTACGTTCAGGGCGGGCAGGTCCAGCACGCTGGCCCCGGCTTCGTTCACGGGCTCAAATTCCAGCCACAGCAGCTGATCGTAGCGGTGCAGAATTAGCTTGTAGAAGGGCTGGCCGGCCACCTCATCGAGGCGCACACCCAACAGCCGGGCTGCCTCCGTGAGGGTAGCAAACTGCTCCCGCACGTGGGCGACCTGCTCCGGCCCCATCAGCTGCTCCAACCCCCCGCCCAGCAGCTGCTGAGCCGGCCAGCCCAGCAGCTGCTGGGTGTTCTGGCTGGCGTGCACAATGCGGTGGGTATCCTCGGTCAGGCATAGCAGAAACCCGTAGGGCTGCACCGAACCGGGAATATGAATCGGCTCCCGGTCGCAGTTGGTCAGGGTGACGGGTGCGTTGAGCAGGGGCTCATCGGAGTTGATTACGGTTGCTCGATCCACGCGTGTAGCTTTTGAAAGGTAACAATAGCCGACTCTACCACCTCGTCCTGCTCAGCCGGGTGGGTGGCGGCGTCACTCAGCAGCCCGCAGAAGCTTTTCCATCGGGCGCCGGTCTGCTCGGCGTACCCGGTGAAGTACGTGCGGGCCGCGATACCGGCCCGGGCCAGCTGCCGGGTTATAACCTGGCCTCCCAGTGTAGAGCCTTCCAGCACGTATAGGGCGCCCAGCAACTGGCTCCGGGTGCGCAGTGGAGGCATATCGGGGCACTGGGGTAAGCCGGCGGCCTGCGCCACATCCTGCTCAATCAGACGAGCCCGGCAACGGGCGGCTACCTCCCACTCGGCCGGAAACGAATGCGCCCGGAGCGCGGCTTCGTAGGGTAGCAGGAAACCGTACAGCTTGGCGAGAAAGCGCGCCGTGTCTTCGGGGGTTACGGTGCCGGCCATCAGCGCCCGGTTGAACGCATTCTGCTCCAGGGCCGTGTGGTAGGGCTGGGTTTCATGACGCAGGCGGTGCAAAACGGAGACAGAGGCGGAAGCGGGCAGCATACGGGCAGGAAAAGTGGAGCGGCGAAACCACGAAGTAAACTAATCCCGGCCAAACCGGCGAGGACACTACCGACCAGCTCAGCCGCCGGAGGCCGCGGCCAACTCTAGCAAACAGGCCTTATTCAGCTGTAGATCAGACGCCTACCGCGCCCAGCTTCTCCAACTCTTCCCACACCCGGTGCACGGGCAGGCCCATCACATTGAAGTAAGATCCCTCCAGGCGCGCCACAGCCACCATGCCAATCCAATCCTGCGCCCCGTAGGCACCGGCCTTGTCGAGGGGAGAGTACGTGGCCACGTAATGCTCGATTTCAGCCAGCGAAAGAGAACGGAAGTGCACCCGGGTTTGGTCGGAAAAAACCACCCGGCGGCCGTCGCCGTGCAGCAGGCACACGCCCGTGTACACGTCGTGGGCACGGCCCTGCAGGCGCCGGAGCATCTGCACGGCCTCGGCCGCGTCGGCGGGCTTGTTGAGCACGTCATCGTCGAGGCACACAATGGTATCGGCCGTGATGACCAGCTCATCCGAGGCCAGGTCAGGGGCGTAGGCGACGGCTTTGTGAGCGGCCAAGTACTCGGCCACTTCCGCCCGCACTAGGTGGGGCGGGAAGTTTTCCTCGACTTCCCGCAGGCGTACCTCATAGGTCAGCCCCAACTCCCGCAGGAGCTGGCGGCGGCGGGGCGAGTTGGAAGCCAGCACTAGCCGGGGCCGGGCGGCGGGCAAATCAGTTGCGGAAGGCAGCATAGAAGGGCGAAGCGGTTTCCTCGTCGCGGATACTGCTGAACAGAAACCCGCCGATGGTTTTAGGATAGAAAAAGGTGGACTTGGGCGGCATGACGGCTCCCGAGTGACAAACCCGCTCCACTTCCGCCATGGTCACCTCGTTGGTAATAAGCGCGGCCTGCGCCTCCCCGCGGTCCACCCGGCTCAGGCACTCGGAAAAGCTGCGCACGTAGGCTACCCCGGTCCACTGCCGCTGGGCCTCGGGGCCGACGATGCCCAGCGCCTTTTCCAGCACGAAGTAGTGCAGCACCGTCAGATCCAGGGCCTTTACCTCGGGGGTCGTCGCCCAGTCCAGCTGGGAATGCACCTCCGGCCGCAGGCGCAGCTTGTAGCTTTGCCCCTGGCCCAGGTACAGGCCAAAGGCCCACGGCTTGCCCGCGATACGCTCAGGCAGATCGTAGGGGTCATCGAGGGGAAGCAAGGTAAAATAAGGCGTGAGGCGAGCAAGCAGCTGCTCCGTCGTCAGGCCTTCGGGTAGCTCCAGCAACAGGCGGTGGGTAGGCAGAATGCGTAAGTCGTCGGCGGCGGCGTTGGTCAGGTACATCAGGTGGAAGTTCCAAGCTTCCTGGCCGGTGTAGCCCGCGCCGGCGGCCGCCCGCCGGACCCGCCGGTAGGCCAGGGAGCCTTCGTAGCGGTGGTGCCCGTCGGCCAGAATTACCTCCCGCGCGGCCAGCACTTCCTGAAACCGCCGGATTACGCCCGCGTCCTGAATCACGGCCAGCACGTCGCGGGCCCCCTGGTAGTCTTCTTCCGTTTGGTAGAGCGGGTTCCAGATAGCCTCATCCAGGTAGCCTTCCAGCTCGAAGGCATCGTCGCGGTAGAGGCCGTGGGTGGCGCTGGTCTGAAACTGAGTGCAGGCCAGCAGCTCCGCCCGGTCGTTGACGGACGCGGGCAGGGTGTTTTCGTGGCGCAGCACCACGTTTTCATTCCACTCCGTGGCCCGGATGTGGCACATAAACCCCTTGCGGCAGTACTCGCGGGGGCTACCCGGCAGCCTGAAATACTGATAATAGGCATAAATGCCGGGCAGCTCATCCTGCACCAGCACGCCCTGCTGCTGCCACTGCTGCAGGCGCAGGCGGGCGGCTTCGGCCGGGTTTTCGCCCCGCGGAACCGATAAGTGAATGCTGTTGAGCGGGTTGCGGTACAAGGCCTCCCGCTGCTTCGGCGATACCACGTCGAAGAGGGGCGAAACATACTCGTCAATCCGCTGGCTCAGCGTGGGATTGTAGCGCCAGCCCCGTACGGGTTGAATATCAGGCAACGTAGTAGGTGATGAGGTGATAAAGAAAGAAGGGTGGTGAGGAGGCGGGGCGCCAGAAGCGGTGGTGCTTCTTCCCTACCCCACCGGGCGGCGCCGACCTGTTTCCGGCCGGACGCGCCGCGCCGTCCTCAGCCCCGGCAGCAGCCGTTACTGGCTCAGGGTGCCAGCCGGCTTAGCCGCCAGTCCAGCCCTACCCGTTCGTACACAATCCGGTCGTGGAGGCGGGACGGGCGCCCCTGCCAGAACTCCACGCGCTGGGGCCGCAGCAGGTAGCCTCCCCAGTGCGGAGGGCGCGGCAGCGGCTCCTGGCCGGCGAATTGCCGCTCGATTTCCTGCTCCCGCTGCTCCAGCTCTTCCCGGCTCCGGATCGGCTGGCTCTGGGGCGAGGCCCAGGCGCCCACCTGGCTACCCCGGGGCCGGCTCTGGAAGTATTCCGTCGAGACGGATTCCAGCGCTTTTTCCACCCGTCCTTCTATGCGCACCTGGCGCTCCAGACCCGGCCAGAAAAACGTCATGGCCGCCAAGGGCGAGCTGGCCAGCTCCTGGCCCTTGCGCGAATCATAATTGGTAAAAAACAGAAAGCCCTCATCGTTGGGCAGGCCCTTGAGCAGCACAATGCGCGCGGCCGGTTGCCCGGCCTCGTTTACAGTGGCCAGGGTCAGGGCCGTGGGCTCATCCAGTTGGGCCGCAATGGCCTCCTCGAGCCAGGCCCGGAACTGCCCCACGGCATCAGGCAGCACGTCCGCCTCGGTGAGGGTGCGTTGGGAATACGTCTGGCGCAGGGCGGCCAGTTGCTGGTCAGTCATGGGAGAAAGAAGTAGGACCGAAAAACTAAATAGCGGGGTCGGCAAGCGACCTTGCTACTGCCTAAAACAACCAATTCGGGCGCAAGGTAGCATAATAGGGCCGGGGGCCGGAACCTCTGCCCCCCTGCTTCGCGTACTTTCTGCTACCGGGCCGGCCGCCCCGCGTCCATAACCCAGGGCCGGGCCGCTCCTGGGGCATCCTGCCTTTTCTTCCGGCCCCTGGCCTTTCTTCACCAAACCTTCTTCCCCATGCCGCGTCTTCGTCCGGGTAGTTTACTTATCTCCCAGCCGTACCTGGGGGACCCCAATTTTGAGCGTACCGTGGTGTTGCTCTGCAGCCACTCCGAGGAAGAGGGCTCCTTCGGGCTGGTGCTTAACCGCCCCGCCACCCTGCAGCTCGGCGACGTGCTGGAGCTGCCCGGCGGCAGCGTTCTGCCGGCCGCACGCATCCCGCTCGGCGTTGGCGGCCCCGTCCAGCCCGATACGCTGCACTACCTGCACCAGCAGCCCGGCCTGCCCCAGGCCGAAAGTCTGGGACAGGACGTGTACTGGGGAGGTGAGTTTGCCCCCCTGCTCGACCATCTGCTGGCCGGTACTATTGCCCCCGACGCCGTGCGGCTGTACATGGGCTACTCGGGCTGGACGGCCGGGCAGCTGGCCGAGGAAGTGCGGGAAAATGTCTGGATTGTGCATCCCAATGCTGCCGGGAAAGTATTTACTTTGGACACGGATGCCCTCTGGCGGTCCATTTTGCGCGAAAAAGGCGGCCGCTACCGCGTCCTGTCCAATTACCCCACCGACCCCCGTCTTAACTAAGCGCTCCACACCCCTTTTTACGGGGTTCTTCTGCTGACTTTTATGCTACCCGAACAAGACGCCCCTACCCCCACTAATTCCGGCAACGAGGCGGAGTCGCCCCAGAGCATTCTGGAACGCCGGCTGGCCGAAATCCGCGGCCGGCAGGAACCTACGGAGACGAATGCCGAGCCCCCCCTGCCGGCAGCCTCCCCGCATCCCGCACCCGACGCCGCCGGGAGTCCCGAAGCCGCGGCCACAGCCGAGTCAGCTTCTCACGTAGCTCCGGAGGCCGCCGCACAGCCGATTCATTCGGCCGGTGAGGCCCGCGCCGTGGCCCATTACGGTACGCCTACCCCAGGTTCTGAGTCGGAGCCAGCTTCCACCGAGGCCAGCCAGCCCGAAGCGCCTCACGTAACCCCCGTGGTAGATGTCGCGCCCACGCAAACCGTAGAATCGGCCCTGGAAACGGCGCCCACGGTAGGCTCACTGCCTACTTCATCCGACGCGCCGGCCACTACGGACGAGGATGAGGAATACGTACCCGAACAGGGGGCCACTGATTTTGCTACCCTCTCCCTGCCGGAGCAGGCCGCTCACCTGCTTTCCCTGCTTCAGCGCCCCGATGCCCGTCAGAACCGCAAGCAGATTTTCGAGCTGCACCGCCTTTACGAGACAGCCCAGCAAGCCGACCGGGCCGCTGCCCGGCAGCGCTTCACCGAGGAAGGCAGCCCGGCCGAAGAATTCAGCTACGCCGGGCCCGCCGGCCACGCTGAGCTAAGCAAGGCCCTCCAGGAGTTCCGGGACAGCCGCGCCCGCGACGCCAAAGCCGAGGATGAGCAGCGCGCCAAAAACCTGGCTCACAAGCAGCAGCTACTCACGCAGCTCCGGCAGCTGGTGGAGTCGGCTGAAACCAAGGACAGCTCCGCCCGCATCAAGGCCCTGCAGAGCGACTGGAAGGCAACCGGCCCGGTGCCACAGAAGGAAGCCCAGGAGCTCTGGAACAGCTACCACGCCCTGCTGGATATATATTATAACAACCGCGGCCTGTTCTTCGAGATGAAGGAGCTGGACCGGCGGCGCAACCTCGAAGCCAAAGAAGCCCTGATTACCCGGGCCGAGGCCCTGCAGCAGCAGCCCAGCATCAATAAGGCCCTGCAGGAGCTGCGGCAGCTGCACGAGGAATGGAAGCACATCGGTCCCGTTCCGAATGAGCAGCGCGAAACCCTCTGGCAGCGCTTCCTGCAGGCTTCCGAGCAGGTACACGACCGTAAGAAGGAGTTTCTGACCGCACGCCAGACCCAGGAAAACACCAACCTCGAGCGCAAGACGGCTCTGCTTGACCAGCTCCGGCCCTACGCCGAGTTTCAGACGGAGCGCGTAAACGAGTGGCGGACCAAAACCGACGAGCTGCAGAAGCTGAAGGAGGCCTGGGATGCGGCCGGCCTGGTACCGCGCGACAAGGCTGAGGCCATGAACAAGCAGTTCTGGGGCGCTTATAAAGGGTTCTTTCAGCGTAAAAACCAGTTTTTCAAGGCCCTCGATGAGGAAAAGAATGCCAATCTGAAGCGCAAGCTGGACTTGTGCGAACAGGCCGAGGCTGCCCTGCAGAACCCCAATTGGGAGGAAGCCCGGGAAACCGTTATTCGGCTGCAGAAGGAATGGAAGCTTGTTGGGCGCGTTCCGGAAAAGCAATCCGACAAAGTGTGGAACCGCTTCCGCACGGCCTGCGACTCTTTCTTCGACCGTAAGAAAGAAGAAACCCGCCAGCGCGAGCAGCATGCTCAGCAGCTCAGCCAGGAGCAGAGCCAGCATCTTAGCCAAGTAGCCGAGGTAGTTGCGGCCCTCTCCCCCGAGCAGCCCGGCACTGTGGAGGGCTTCCAGCAGCTGGTACAGGGCTGGCGCGCCTTTGATGGGGCTGCCCGCCACGCCGACCGGGCCGAGGAGAAGTTTCAGAGCCTGATGGCGAAGTACCTGGATCAGGTGCCGGGCCTGCCGGCCTCTGAGCGGCGCGACCTGCTGCTGGCCCTGCAGGTAGAACGCCTCAAAGCGGGTCCCGATGCCCAGCAGCATCTGTACAAAAAAGAGCAGGCCTTGCGGCGGGAAATCAACGAGCTGGAAAATGATATTTCCACCCTGAAGACCAACCTGGAGTTTTTTGCCCGCTCCAAAAATGCCAACCAGCTGCGGGAGGAGTACCAGGGCCGTATCAATGAAGCGCAGGTGCAAATAGACGGCCTGAAAAAACAGTTGCGGCTTATTCGCGGCTAGTCCAGGCCGACACGGCCGTCAGCTCTTGCCATTCTTGAAAAACGCCTCCGGCTTCGTGCCGGAGGCGTTTTTTATTTTTCGGAAGCTCAGGCACTTACTTACATCTGCGCAGAATTTCTGGCTAAACCTTTGGTCCGTTTCCCTTCAACTACTACTTTTGTCCCACCTTAACGCCTCCTTAGCTCAGCTGGTAGAGCAACTGACTTGTAATCAGTAGGTCGCTGGTTCGATCCCGGCAGGGGGCTCACAGGATTCTAAACCCGTTGTAAATCATTGATTTACAACGGGTTTTTTCGTTATGTATCTTTTTTTGCCATGCTCCTCTCCTTATTCCTACTTATAGGCGCCATCGGTGGCGCCGAAGTGCTTATCATCATGTGCCTACTGCTGATCCTGATCCTGTCCGGCATCTGGCGCCTACTTCGTCCGGCCAAGCCGACCGTCATCGTGCAGCAGCCGGGCGCTCCTGTCTCCGTGGCCGATGAGCTACGCAAGCTCCAGCAGCTGCGTGAGCAGGGTGTGCTCAGCGAGCAGGAGTTTGAAGAGCAGAAGCGGCGGCTGTTGCGGTAGCAACGTCACCACTGCTTTCGTAAGTTGAATTACTGCTGAGAAGTAAGGTGTTGCCGCTTCCTCCTTCCTGAAACCCCGGCTGGTGGAACAGCTGGGGCCTCGCTGTTATTGGGCAGCCGTGTTGATCCTATTTGCAACTATATCAATCTACTAAACTCCACCACCCACATCCACTCATTGCGCGACCAGGCAGTTGGATATATAGATTCGAGTAAGTTCTGGAATGCAGCTATCGGCGTATTGAACCACTGCAATTCCCCTACCGCATCCGTCTCTACCCCACCCCATTGTATCTGCCCGCCCTGCTCCAATGAGCGAATGCCTTCGGCCAAGGCGTCGGCTTCGGTAAGGCAGCGGACCTGCTCAGCCCGAAGGCTGACTACCTGCAAGCGTAGCGCTGGGTCTTCCTGCACCTGCAGTATATCACCCGGCTGACCGAAGGGACATGGAACCGGTGGAATCATCTGAGCCTGCGGATCTTCGAATAGGGCACCTTCCTTAACCATACCACAGTACTGGTAACGGCTGGGCTCCTGCTGAATTGGCAAGCCCAAAGGGAGGCGCCGGCGGGTTACCGTTTTGCGGCCGGCTTGGACAGCTGCGAGCATTGCGGGGTTAAAGGAAATAAAACGCATTATGGCAAGGTACTACCTAGGCTAGGATGATTTGCTTGCCGGGCATATCCAGCGGATAGTCCTGTATGATTTCCTGCAGGATAGCCATACCCTTGGGGCAGGCTTGGGCATACGCATGCCAATTCACCAGCACTAACTCATCCGGCATTTCTACAAGCCCTCGGATGCTGTCCCTGAAGGCATCCCAGTTATGGCCGTAAAAATCAGGAAAGCCGAGATGTGTTTTGAAGAGCTTGTGTAGTGCATGTTCTGTGGTAATACCAGAAAGGTCAAGGATCATAGCCTAGGAAGATAGTAGGGAATGAAAGATATTGCTGGGGTAGATGTACCAATACGCTAATACTATATGGAGGATGCCGAGAAGCTTCTTAACTGTTCCTACGCAGAAATAAGCTTGGTGCAAAAGCAGATGGAGGCAGAAGGTTTGGTAAAGGCTTCGGCTAAGATCAGCCGCTCCGTAACAATCACCCCAAAAGGCAATGACATTTACCAAAGAGGGGGATATAAGCAGCATGCCCTTCGACAACAACAAGAAGCAGAACGCCAGCGCAAGGCCCAAGAAGAGCAACAGGAACTAAGCAGAACTACCGCTGAAGCAACTGTTCGTAGCGCGGATGCGGCAGTGCGTAGTGCGGAGGCTGCTGATCGAAGCACACTGTGGGCTAAGATTGGTGTCGTGATAGCACTTGCTGCACTGCTGGTATCCATAGTAACCGCCGCACGACAATAAGCATTAACTATTCGGTTCAACCTACACAACAAAGTCATAGAGGGACGGCATCCTATCAAACCAAAGCGCCTCCGTGAGAGGGGCTTGGGGTTTATATCTACTCCTGCAGTGCTGCCTACTTAGGCTTGTTCATCTGCTCGTGCGATGCACTCATCCTATCCAGATACTGCTGCAGCGGCTCCATGCCCATTGCAGCGCGGCGCTTATCCACGTTCTTTGGGTCGCGCAACGACCTGGGTACGGCCTTCCCTATCCCTGGGCCTTTGTACTCCACCTGCGTGCCGTACTCCAACGGCTGACCCGCATTCAGGGCTACCCGGTCAACCAAGTAGGCATAGTCGACGGAGCTGGCATTCTGGCGCTTTACCTGGGGTAGCATCAGCTTGAGCACCTGCCGCTGGAAGGCCGGATGCGCGTCGGCGTGCTGCACCAGCAGCCAGAAGTTGTGGGAGCTTTTCTCCCCTACCTGCCGGAAACCCGGGTACCCCACCTGCCGCACAATCTTTTCCAGCACGGGCTGGTGGCGGGCATAGTTCTCCTTCTCCACCTCGACTAGGTGCCGGCCGGCGCTGTCGGGCAGCTGCTTGAACATCTGCTGCATGGGCCACTGATCGACGTAAGCCAAGCTGTCCAGCGTCTTGCTCAGCTTCGGATACAGCACCGGCTTGGTCTGGGCCGTCGCGGCCCCCAGGCATAGGCCCCAGAGGGCAGTAAATACGGCAAGTCGTTTCATCCTTAGCAAACTAGCGAATTCGTACTAATTACGGATTACTACCGCTCCAGGCGCTGCCACCAGGAGCAGGTAGCCCTCTGGCTTGCTAAAATACGTGTCGCAAACACCCCCGCAAGTTGTCGCATTCAGCGACCCTGCAGGGGGCGTTTTAGCTTCTACTTTTGTTTACTCAGCTTGGGTTTCGCTTCAATCCGCAGATGACCGACGAACGAGGCACCTGCATGGTCGTCAGCGACACCATCTTCGTAATGCTGCTGGAGCAGTCCTTCTTCCAAACGTTCACGGCTAAGCCCCTGGTCAATGCCCACCAGGCCAACGAGGTCATTATCTGTCTGTCGGTCGAGAGCCGGGCCGAGGTGGACTGCATCGGCAACGCGGCCGTGGCCGCCGGGGGCCACTCCGTGCCCCAGCAGCCGGAAAACGAAATGGAGTTCATGTACGAACGCAACTTCCAGGACCTGGACGGCCACCTCTGGAATATTTTGTACATGGATCTGGCCTCCTGTCCACAGCCAGCCGCCGAAACCGCCGCGCAGTAACTAAGGGTGCAACCATTTTGGATGCTGGTGTAATATACTTGGTAACGTCACCTCTACCCACCTTACCATGCGTACATCACTACCCTCCTTCCTGCTGCTGCTGTGCCTGGCAGCCTGTGCTACGAAGAATAACGATGCGGAACCTGCCTCTTCCTGCATCGACGTGACCAAAATCAAGCCGGGCCCCTGCCCTACTAACGTAGATCCGGTGTGCGGCTGCGATGGCAAGACGTATTTGAATAGCTGTGAAGCCGGTCGTGCGGGGGTGGTTTCTGCTACGCCTGGAGCCTGTAAGTAGATTCTTCTACTATTCTCTTGCTCCTTGACTATGGAATGCAGCAAACTAAATGCCTCTCCCACATGGCGGGGCTTTTTTGCATCCAACTCCGCTTAGCATTTTCATACCCCGGCAATCCGTTCCTTGATGCTACCCCTAGGTAGGCATATGCAGATGGATGACCCATCAGGGGGAAATAAGCGCATGCCAGCTGAGGAATAGAAAACGGACGGAAGCCCAATCTGGCGGCTATGCAACTATTTCGGTGCTCAGCGGCCTCTTACAGCTAACCACTTCCTCGCCACATTATGAAACCTGCTTTTTCCTCGATTATCGGGAGCCTGCTCCTGCTCACAGCAATAGCTTCCTGCACCAAAGAAGACTCCCCGCCGCAGCCAGACTTTTTTGTGCGAGCCACGAAAGACCGTGCTTCCTGGACGGCAGCAGGAAGTGGTACTTTCAGCAAGTCTCGTAAGCAATTCTATGTCTTCGGGCAGGTGGGTGATGCCGCACAGGCCGAAATACTTAATCTGAGCTTTGCGCTACCTGCCGCGCCGCAACTCACGCCCGTGCAGGCCTTGTCGGCTTCCTGGGTTACGGTCGTCGGCGGTGATGTCATCAGCAATAGCTACGGCCTCACGGATACCCCCGGTGTGCCCGCCCTGGAAATCACGCGGCTCGATACGGTGTCCAAAGTGGTGGAAGGACGCTTTACGGCGACTCTGGTGCGTGACAAGCATTGGTCAGCACAACAGGAAACAGTGCAGTTTACAGACGGCTCCTTCCGAGTTCAATATACAACTGCGCCTTAGCCAAAGCGGCCACAACTTATTCGCACCAAACGGGTAGGTCGCATCCGTACAGGCCTACTATTATAAACAATGAAGTAAGGACCTGTGGAAGCTAATCCAGATGTTGAGCTGAATCAGCGAGTTCTATGGTCGTGTCTTCACTATCCAGCAAAGTACTATCTCCTCTCATCGGAATATTGGCTTGTTGTGCCTCCTGTTCCTGAGGTGCCTGACTGCAGCTGTTCAAGGCAAGGGAGAAAATCGTAGCAACCAGTAGTCGTGTCATAGCCACAACGATACAAAAAAGCCCCGACCCAAACAGGCTGGGGCTTTTGCTTTATAATTCACTTACGGGCTCCAGAAGCGTACAGTTGATGCGTAAGATGGTATGCCCTACCTTGCACAGCTTTTACCGTCCCTTTTCCGCGCCCTCCACCCTATGCTTCAGCTTGCAGGTCTTCCTCTGTACTATGAAAACCCTATTGGCCGGTTATATGAGCACCCCGATGGTTATGTAGTAGTAGATTACAATGCTGGCCAACGGCAGTTTAACACGTTTCAGGCATTTCTGAATCACTTGGAAAACCTGCTCAAACGCCGGGGCTGGAACAAGATGCTGGCCAACCAACGCTTACTGACGCCGTTCAGCCCGGAGGAAAGCCACTGGATTCGGGAGCAGTGGCTGACGGTTTCTCATGCGCTGCAGCGCGAAATGATTGCGGCCGTTCTCCTGCCCCAGGATGTATTCGCGCGCTTGTCGATGAGCAATCTGATGCAGGGCGTGCAGCGCGAGGGCGTGCTGGTGTACCGCGTCTTCAATGATGCGCAGCAGGCCGCGGCGTGGCTCGGCCAAACCAGCTAACCAACCACACCAGGCGCGGCTAAGGGCCACTTTGAAAATAGCTGCGGTAGCCCTGCCGAATTCCCGGGCGGGATGTTGCCGCCGGAGCGGGGCGGCACTGTGGCATTGTACTTTGGTATGTTTATTGCCTCGCCAGAAGAGTCTAATTTCTCTTTTGATGTCGGATACCGAAGTAGCTTTTCGCGCTGCCTTGCACGAAGAACAGTTTTCTACCGCTGCCGTATTGCTGGCCCAGCTTATCTCGGCCCGGTATGCGCAGCAGCCGCTTACCCTCGTGCAGGACATTCAGTTGCAGCGCATTTGCCTGGATCTGCTTAGTCAACGCTCCGTATCGGGAGCTGATGCCTTGATCAGGGCTGCCGGCCAATGGCTGCCGCAATAGGTATGGCTTTTTAGGAGAAGGGCCCAGCCGCTTCCACGTTTCCTACCCCCCTCTAGCTCACCAAGCCCATACCTACCAGCCGCTGCGTAGTCTCAGCACTGCTGTGCTAAGGCATGCTTCCCTGGGAAGTAACGGGAACCAGGCCGCCCGCGCTCTGGTCGGCTACTGCACGAAGTATGTGATGCTCGACAAAGGCGACCATTCCAGCGTGCGGGAGCGGCGGGCGGGCCGGGGCTGGCGGCGGGGCAGCGGATGCGACAAAGCAGCCAGCCGGAAGCGGGCCGGTGCCGCCGTACCCTGGCTTAGCGGCGGGCGGGCGGGCCCACCCGTAGCGTTTTCAGCGAACAGCGCGGGCCGGCCGCACCGGTCGTACAGCCACCCCTGCTGCACCCAACCCAGGTAGCGCCCCTGCACAGTGTACAGCAGCTCCTGCTCAAACCACGCGACGACGTTTCCTTGGGCGTCGTAAATGGCCTGGCAGGCATCGTCGGCGTAAGCAACCGGCATACCGGTAGCGTTATACAGCGGAATCATGGGATAGGGCATCATATTGGCGCTATAAACGAGCGCTGCACCCCAAGCGGATTTCCGGCCCCGCCGGAACCCGGCTATTAGCCCGCGTCAGCGGTGCCCTCCCCCTGAAACCCGGGTCTAAATAGGCCCCTGATCGATGCGGCGCTCCAGTTGCTGCTGCACCGCCGGGGCCACGGCCGAAAGCAAATCGTAGCCCGTTGCGGCCTCAATGGCATCCACGCTGGTGCGGTAGTCTTCCCAGCTGTCGGTCAGGTTGTTGTCGTTGGGGATGTCAATGGCAATAACCCGGGTACTGGCCGTCACGCGGGCGGCATCATCGTCGTCGCCTTCGGGCAAAATCACCACCACCTTCCACACCCGGGCCGGTACGGTTACGTGGCCCTGGTCGAGGGTGGTTTTGTAGCCCTCAGAGCCGGTACCACCCCGGCCGTAGCTTCCGCATACCACATAAAGCTCATTGGCGCCGTTCTGAAGCTGGCGTCGGCAAAACTCTTCCAGCCCGGCCCAGGTGCGCTGGTTATTGCGCGGGGCCTGGGGCATCATGTTGGTCATCAGAAAAGTAGCCGAGTTGTCGGCGGCCGTGCTGGTGCGGTCGGCCGAGGGGCAGTTGTGGCCCCGATCAAAGCCGGAACCCGCGTAGCTGGCGCTTGTAACCCGGTACCAGGTAGGAGGCAATTGAGAATCGGGCCGGAAGTTGTCCTGGCGGGCGGCGCTGCCCAGCCAGCGGGTTGTCAGGTGCCAGCTTACCCAATTGGGCTTGCCCTGGCTGCGGTGGTAGGAAAGCGCGAACTGCGGCTTGAGCAGCAGGTAGTTGGACGGCATTTTGACATCGGCCGTGGCCCCGCTGGGGTTGCCCAGGGTCAGGTGCTCCGATTCATTGGCCGGGGCGGGGTCAGGGGAAGAGCAGGACCAGGCGCCGGCCAGTACCGCCAGCATTAGCCCGAGGCCCTTGCCCCGCCGGAAGGAAAAGAGAAAGCTCATGCGGCAAAGGTAGGCCGGCGGGCCGAGTATGCCCCGGCTCGGAGGCCGCTGGGCTGGTGGGTAGCGCGGAAAGCCAGGGGTGGGCAGCGGCCGGCCCAGGCTTTCCGGGGCCGTTTTCCTTGCGTACCTTCCCCCATGATTCAACGCTTCCTGGGGTTGCTGCTGGCGGCCGTCGTACTCGCGAGTACGGCCGGATGGGCGCAAAGCCCGCAAACCCGCGTGCTGCAACGAGCGCTGCGCAACGCCACCTCCGACACGGCCCGTACGCTGCTGCTGGCCGACCTGGCGGCGACTTACCGCTATTCCCGCTTCGATTCCGTGCAGTGGTATGCCCGGCAGGGCCTGGCTCTGGCCCGCCGCATCGGCTACCCCAAAGGCGAAGGGCGCTGCCTTTCGCGCATTGCGTTGCTGCTGGGCGAGCGGGGCAACCTGCCCCAGGCCCTGCGCGTGGATCTGCAGGCCCTGCACCTGAACCAGGCCAGCCACGATCTGGAAGGCACGGCCCGCACCCTCAACCAAACCGGTCTGCTGTATTTCTCGCTTGACGACTATCGTCCTTCTCTGCAGTACTACTCCCGCGCCTGGCGCCTTTATCAGCAGGCCCGCACCGCCGACACGTCCCAGCTGGTTAGCGTACTCACGAACATGGGCGCCAGCTATGAAGGTCTGCGCCGCTACGACTCGGCCGCTTTTTTCCTGAACCGGGCCTGGGAGCTTACCCGCCGGTCCCGCACCCTGCACCAAAGCTGCTGGGGCACACCCGCGCCCTACGTCCTACGCGAGCTGGGTCTGCTGCAGGTGGCCCTGGGCCGGCCGGAGGCGGCACTGCGCTTTTACCGCCAGAGCGTACGGGTGGCCGCACCCGAAAACGACCGGCGCAGTGCCAGCCGCTCTTACCAGTACATGGCCGAGCTTTACCACGCCCTCCAGCAGCCGGATTCCAGCATCTACTACGCCCGTAAGGCCCTGGCACTGGGCCAGTCCCTCCCCTTTACGGTGGGCATTGTGCGCAACAGCAAGCTGCTGACCCAGGCGTTCGGGCAGCGGCAGCAGCCCGACAGCACTCTTAAGTATATGGAGTTGCTGCTGATGGCCCAGGACAGCCTGCACAACCCGCAGCGCATCAAGCAACTGGATGCCATTGGCTTTGCCGAGCAGCAGCGCCTGCGCCAGCTGGAGGAAGAACGGGACAAGGTGGCCGGCCAGATCCGGACGGCGGCCCTGCTGGCCGGCGTGGCCGTGCTGCTGCTGGTGTCGGTGCTGCTGGGGCGCAGCAACCGGCAGCAGCAGCGGGCCAACCAGCGCCTGCAGAGCCTCAACGAGCAGGTAACCCACCAGGCGCGGCAGCTCACGGCCCAGCGCGACAACCTAGCCCGGACCCTGCAAGAGCTGAAAATAACCCAGAGCCAGCTGGTGCTGCGCGAAAAAATGGCGTCGCTGGGCGAGCTGATGGCCGGCGTAGCCCACGAGATTCAGACGCCGGTAAGCTCGGCGCGCAAGTTTGCCGCTATCAGCGCCGAGCTGTGCACCGAGCTGCGCCACGAAGCTGCCCGGCTGATAACCCGCCCCTACGACCGGGAGATACTGGATGAGATGCTGCAGAACCTGCTCCAGAATCAGACCCGTATCCTGCAATTTGCCCAGCGCGCCGACTCCATTGTGCAGGGCATGCTGGAGTATTCTCAGGATAGCAGCGGGCCGCGCCAGCTCACCAAGCTCAATGTGCTGGCCGAAGAATACCTGCGCCTGACCTACCACGACCTGCGTGCCAAAAACCGCTACTTCAACGCGGCCCTGCTGCTGCGCCTTGATCCGGCAGTAGGCTCGGTGCAGGTGGTTCGGCAGGACATCGGACGGGCCCTGGTGGGCATTTTCAGTGCGGCCCTGCAGGCGGTGCTGCAGCGCCAGGCGGCGGCAGAGGCCGAGGAAAACTATATCCCGCAGGTAGAGCTACATACCCGACGCACCGCCGAAACCGTAGAACTGCTGGTGCGTGACAACGGGCCTGGCCTCTCGGCCGAAGTTATGGCCACGCTCTTTCAGCGCTTTCCCGACCGGGATGCTTCCACCGACCTGGGCTTGCCCCTGAGCTATGATCTGGTCACGAGGGGGCTCAGGGGGCAGCTTACAGCTACCAGTCAGCCGGGCTTGGGCACCGAGTATGTTGTTACGCTGCCCCTCCCCCTCGACACGGTTGCCTGAGGCGGCTGGCACTACCCACTACACCCTGTTCATTGCCTGGCGGAGGGCCAGCAGAAGTGATTCCCGCTAGGCTGACCTGCCTGGCCCGGCCGCCGGCTCAGGGTATCCTCCCCAGCCCAGGCACTTATGTCACAAATCATTCTTTTCGGGGGTCATTTATAGCTGCCGTGCAGCGAAAAACATAGCGTGAGCATTCTAAAGCTGTTTTTTTTAGTGTAAGGGCAAAAAACTCGTCTGTCACAAACAGGCCCGTTTTTACCTTGCCGGAGAGGCCTAAACCCCGCACATTTGCTTATCCCTCCGGCGGTCAGGATGTCCTTGCTCCTGCCCCCGAAACCGTTCCCGTTCCTTTTCCACAACCACTACGCGAAGGCCAGAGCTACCCGCTCTGGCCTTTGGGCATTCTACGCCTAATCCTCGGCTTCCACTGAACGCGACGCAATGTGCAGTATGTTTGCAGAATCATGAAAGCTTCTGCTGATTCGCTTACTTCCCTACTAGCCCGGCACAGCCTGCGTCAGACGCCGGTGCGCCGCGGGGTACTCCGGCTGCTGACCAGCTCCCCCTTCGCGCTTACCAGCCACGAGCTGGAACAGGCCCTGGGCCATGATACGGACCGGATTACGCTTTATCGTACCCTCAAGACCTTCGAGGAAAAAGGCCTTATCCACCGGGTTATCGATAACACCGACGTCATTCGGTACGCGGCCTGCTCCGACCACTGCAGTGAGCATGCCCACTCCGACGACCATGTGCACTTCAAATGCACCCAGTGCCAGCATACCTACTGCCTCGACCACGTCACGATTCCGCCGGTGCTGCTACCCCAGGGCTTCCGGGTGGAGTCGCGCGACTACCTACTGGCCGGAGTGTGCCAGCAGTGCCAGACGGAAGCGTAACCACTCTACAGTACCCCAAAACAAGCAGGCCCGCCGGATTTGTCCGGTGGGCCTGCTTGTTTTGGTATCAGATGGATCCCTACCCCTGCTAGTGCCCACGGGCCAGCAGGGCAATGCCTACTACTATGCTTACCAGGCCCAACGCCTGCGGCCACGACAAGGCCTCCCGAAGTACCACCAGGCCCAGAACGGCCGTTAGCAGCACTGAGCCGCCCACGATAACCGGCGTACCCACTGAGGAAGGCACACCCCGGCTAAATACCACGAACGTCAGGATTTCGGCCAAGCCTACTCCTAGTCCGGCTGCAACGGCCAGGCCTACCCCTTTACTGCTTAGTTCCAGGGACTGACCTTTCAGGCGCAGCCACAGCAGCCACAGCCCGCCCAGGCCGGCGGCTACCAATTGCAGAATTACCGCGCCCGCCGCCGCCGAAACGTGGTCGGCGGCCAGCTTGATAAAGAAGTTGTAAAAGGCCAGACACAACGCCGTGAGCAGGGCCAGCACAAGCCAATGCATACTACTCGGCCGTTAAGCGCGCCAGCAGGTCCTGCTGCAGCTGCTGCCAGTTTCCATACTCCGCCGATTCGGCCCAGCGCACCTGCAGGGCCGAGCTGTTCAGTACGGCTTCTACCGCTTCCTGGGCCAGCTCAGCCAGGTCTTCATCGGCTTCCATGCCATTCACGGCCAGAGTAAGACCTGGCAGAAAATCGGGGGTAGGATGTCCTTGGATAGCCGCTACGATTTCGGCGGCGGCCAGGGCCTGGCTGGCTTCCTCCTCGTCCAGCTCTTCCTCGGCCTCGGCGGCGGTGGCCAGCACTTCGTAGAGCAGCGCTTCGTTGGGGTTGCTGCGGAATTCCTCGGCCAGGTCGGCCGCGGCATCATTGTCGAAATTATGGTAGTCCCAGGTGGCCATGTGATAACTGTTAGGCGAGAGATATTGGCTAGCAGACGGAAAAACCGCTGAATTGTTCCTATACCCCTTCAAAATGCGTTGGGTTTCTCTGACCCAGGGTCAGGCAACTAGTCCACAGCAGTCGTATCAGACGGCATATTGCGCATTTGCCACAATACATCAGCTTCGGCGGCACGTATTAGTCGGACGGTGTACAGGATGCCCCCTATCTGGATTACAATTGGCACTAACAACAGGAAAGACCACCTGAACCAGGAGCTGTGCGATACGCCCTGCTGAGTTCGCCGCTGCCACCATGCTCGCAGCCACGCGGCCAGAAAGAGACCACCGCACCCTATTGCTTCCAGCAAGCTCCGCACAGTTTCTTCTCCTCCTGGAATGACCTGAGGCCTAGCGGATAAAGGCGGGTAAATAGTCCATCCACTCGTGCCATCCATAAGCTGCAGCCAATACGGCTTGCCGGCCACCAGCCAAGAGCCAGCTAGTAACAGAAAACCGCAGCAGCCAGCGCCCAAAGCAAAATACCAGCTTGTGCGCCAGGATTCTCCAGTACCCCTTGTTTCCATTCTACTTAAACTTCTCCTTTAGCAGTTCTACTTCAATAGCGGGTGAAATCTTCTCGTAGAGGATGTGGTAGGCGGCCGCCGTAATGGGCATGTTCACCTGCAGCTTGCGGTTCATCTCATAAATGCTTTTCACGGCGTAGTAGCCCTCAGCAATCATGTTCATTTCCAGCTGGGCCGATTTCACGGAGTAGCCCCGGCCCACCATGCTGCCGAAGGTGCGGTTGCGCGAAAACTGCGAATAGGCCGTTACGAGCAGGTCACCGAGGTAGGCGGAGGCCGACAGGTCGCGGGGCTGGGGGTTCACGGCGTGCACGAAGCGCCTAATTTCCTGCACCGCGTTGCTGACCAGCACCGCCTGGAAATTGTCGCCGTAGCCTAGGCCGTGGGCAATGCCGCAGGTCAGGGCAATGATGTTTTTCATCACGGCGCAGTACTCAATCCCGTCGAGGTCTTGGGCGGGGTTGGCCTTCACGTAGCGGTTGCGCAGCAGGCGGCTGAAGTCCTCGGCCAGGTCGGCGTCGGGGGAGCCGATGGTGAGGTAGCTCTGCTTTTCCAGGGCTACTTCCTCGGCGTGGCAGGGGCCGGCCACTACCCCCAGGCGGGCGTGCGAAAGCCGAAACCGCTCGGCTACGTAATCCGTCACCAGCACGTTTTTGCCGGGAATCATGCCCTTAATGGCCGAAATAATCCGCTTGTGCTTGAGTGCGTCGCGGTCCAGCTTATCGAGGGTGCTCTGCACGAACGCGGCCGGCACGGCCAGCACCAGCCAGTCGGCCTCGCGCACGGCGTCTTCCAGATCGTTGGTCGGGAACACCCGGTTCAGGTCGTGAGCAACGGAGGAGAGGTAGCGCGGATTGTGGCGGGTGCGCAGCAGGTGCTGCACGTCGTCCTTGCTGCGCATCCACCAGTGGACGCGGCTGCCATTTTCAGCGAGAATTTTGGTCAGCGCGGTGGCCCAGGAGCCGCCGCCAAGCATGGCTATTTTTTCCAAGGGGTGGGAAGGTGGTGAGGTGGTGAGATAGTGAAATGGCGAGATAGTGAGGTGACGGGCTAGCGCCGCAGAACCGCACGCCTGAGCGATAAGCTCACCATTTCACCGCTACGTCAATCTTAGGTAAAAAAAACGGAAGGCCGCCCCTGCGTGCTGCAAGAGCGGCCTTCCAATGGGGGTTAGCGGCTCAAGCTGAGCCAGTAACTTTTCTTATCAGTTAGCTTACTCTCCTCCGCCATCTTCCTTCAAAGCGGCTTTGTCGAGGGTCTTGACATCCTTGATAACCACCAGGGCGCCGTCCTTGAGGGTTTTGGATACGGCCCGGAACGGCCCGCTCACTACCTGGTCGCCGGCCTGAATACCGCTCACGATTTCCATGTTCTGGAAGTCACTGATGCCGGTTTTCACGGGCGTCAGTACGGCCTTGCCGTTGCGGATCAGGAACACCACTTCCTGCACGTCGTCCTTGGGGCCGGCGGCCGGCGCGGGCGTGGCCCCGCTGCTACCCCCGCGGCCCACGCGAACCGTCGGAGCCGACTTCTGGTCGTTGCCCGCGGTGCGGGCACTGTCGGAGCGAGTGGTAACGGCGGCCAGGGGCACGCTCAGCACGTTGGCTTTGCGGTTGGTGATGATGTCCACGGAGGCCGTCATGCCAGGGCGGAACGGTACCACCGTCCGACCCTTGATGGTGCGGGTCAGGTTGCGGTAAGACTCCGGCAGCAGACGGATGCGCACTTCAAACTCGGTTACGGCTTCGGCCGTGAGGGCGTCCTTGGCCGTGTTGGCAATGGCCGTCACAATGCCCCGGAACTTCTGGTCCTGGCTGGCGTAGGAGTCCACCTCCACCTCGGCCGAGTCGCCCAGGTCCACATTGATGATGTCATTTTCATTCACGCTTACCCGCACCTCCATGTTATTGAGGTTGGCAATGCGCATGATTTCGGTACCGGCCATCTGAGAGGTACCTACTACCCGCTCGCCCTTCTTCACATTGAGCTTGCTTACCGTGCCGCTTACGGGGGCGTAAATGGTGGTTTTGTTCAGGTTTTTGCGAGCTTCCTCCAGGCCGGCCTGGGCGCTGCGCACGCTGCTCTGGGCCGCCCGGATGTTCTGGCGGGCCGAGTTGATTTCCTCCTGGGAGGCATCGTAAGCGGCCTTGCTGGCTTCATAATCAGACTGCGAAATCACCTTCTGCTTGTAGAGCGAGGCGTTGCGGCGGTAGGTCAACTCGGTTTGACGGGCGCTGGCTATCAGCTGCTGCAGGCGGGCCTGGCTCTGGGCCACATTAGCTTGCTGGGTGCCTACTACGGCGCTCTGCTGGCTAACCACGGCCTGATAGTTATCGGGGCGGATGCGCAGCAGCAGCTGGCCCTTCTGCACCGAGTCGCCTTCCTCCACATAGAGCTCCGTGATTTCGCCCGAAACGTCGGGCGAGATTTTCACTTCGGTTTCGGGCTGTACTTTGCCCGAGGCGCTGACCTTCTCCACAATAGTAGCCGGCGCGGCTTTGGCTGCCAGCACCTCGGTGCCGGCTGGCTTACCGATCCAGCCCTGTTTCTTCGCCACCACGATGCCGCCAATCAGTACCAGTACAATAGCCAGCAGAATGTACAGGGTGCGGTTATTTCGCATAAAATCAATGAGTGAATGAGTGAATGAGCGCATGAGTAAATAGGTGAGTGAGCGGGCATCTCTTCGTGCCTCACTTCTTCCCTTGTTTACTTATTACAGCTGTATGGGACGGCCCTGGTAGAAATCCAGCACTTTGCGGCGGAAGATAAACTCGTACTTGGCCTGAATCATCGTCGATTCGGCGGCCGTGAGGTTGTTTTTGGCAATGTTGAACTCCGTGCCGTTGAGCAGGCCATTGTTGAAGCGGATTTCGGCGTTGCGGTAGGCCGTGGTGAGAGCCTCCACCTGGCGGCGCGAGGAGAGGTAGCGGCGCTGGGCGGCAATGGCGTCGGCGTAGGCCTGCTGAATGCTCTGGCGCAGCTGCAGGCGCGTCTGCTCGGCGCGCAACTCCTGCTGCTGAATATTGATCTGGGCCCGCTGCACGCCGGTGCGGGTCTGCAGGCCGTTCAGGATCGGGATTTGCAGCGAAAACTGCAGGCTTTTACCCAAGTTATCCTTGAGCTGTCTGCTAAAGCTGGAAGGCAGCAGCTCCGGAATGGCCTGCTTGGGCTGAAGCAGAAAATACTGCGAAGGCACGGGCTGGCCGCCCGTACCGGGCTGAAATACGGGCACCGCCACGGCATCCGTGGAGTCGCCGTTGAACACGCGCGCCAGCCGCGAGGAGGAGAAACCGGTGAAAATACCGGCCCCGAACGCCAAGCGGGGGTAGTAACCGCCACGGGCAATATCGAGGCTGCTCTGGGCCGAGCGCACGCGCAGGTCCGCGGCCTTGATTTCGGGCAGCAGGCTCTGGGCCGTCTGGTAGGTGCCGTCGGGGTCGGCCTCCAGCAGGGGCTCATCGTCGGGGTCGGCCAGTGGGGGCACCTCAATCTGGAATCCGGTGGGCGAAGGCAGGTTCAGCAGCTGGGTCAGGGTCAGGCGAGCCAGGTCGCGCTGGTTCTGGGCCGTAATCACGTTCAGCTCGTCGCTGGCCAGCTGGGCCTGAATATCGAGCAGGCTGCTTTCCGGAATGGAGCCGGCCCGCAGCAGCTTCTGGGTGCGCTCTACCTGGGCCTGGGTGCTGCTCACGCGCACCTCGTTGGTGCGCACCAGCTCTTCGGCCAGTACCAGCTGCAAAAAGGCAGAGGCCACGTTCAGGGCCAGATCATTGCGCGACTTCTCAATATCCAGGCCGCTGGCCTGTGAGTCGAGGGCGTTGCGCTTGACCGTATTGCGCAGCTGAAACCCCGAAAACAGGGTCACCTGGGAATTGGCCGAGAAGTTGTTCGAGCGAATGGTCTGGCTCACGAAGTCGTTGGTGAGCGGATCAAGGCTGGTGCCGTAGTTCCAGGCCTGGGTGCCAGAGATATTAGCCGAGGGGAGCAGGGCGGCCCGGCTCTGGCGCAGGGTGGCGTTCTGAAGCTCCGAGGTCAGCTGCTGCTGGCGCACCGTCAGGTTGTTCTGCAGGGCGTAGTCGATGGCCCGCTGCAGGGTCCAGGGCCCGGTAGGAGTTGCGGCCCGCAGCGTACCCGCCGGGGGCTGGGCGGGCGCTGTGGGCGCCGTAGTCTGGGCCCGCGCCGATCCGTCGGCCAGTAATCCGGCCGACACGCTCATCAGCAGCCAGTAAAAACGCTTCATAGGGAGAGTAAATGAGGCTGTAATAGGTAGGAGACACCGCAATCCGGCGCGGTGGCCCTGGCCACCAAAGGTATCAGTCTGCCGACGTAGCATGGACAGAAATCAACCAACCCGGTGAAATTTGCCCTTAACCGGAGCGGCCGGGCGCTTAGTTAGTCAATAGTAGGAATATAAGTAACGCGGTGCACCCAGCGCAGCTGCCGCAGGTAGTCCAGGGTGATGTCGCGCAGGCCCGAGTCGATTTCGATGAACTGCCGGGCCGCGTCGTTCTTGCCCTTACGCGAAACGAACATGGTGGCAATGTTGCACTCATCATGAGCAATGACGGAGGCAATAAAGGCAATGGAGCCCGGTACATCGTCGGCGTCGATGATGAGCGTATGCAGGGAAGCGGAGAAGTCCGACGGAAAGCCATCTACCTCCACAATCCGAATGACGCCCCCACCCCGACTCTGCCCGATAACCTCCACGGCCTGACCGGTACGCTCGTCGCGCAGCTGCAGGCGAATGGTGTTGGGGTGCATGGTGGAGGCATTGCCTACCCCCTGAAACGTGTATTGCAGGCCGGCTTCCTTGGCGTGGTCGAAGGCCTCGCGGATGCGCACATCGTCGGTGGGCATGCCCAGCAGGCCGGCCACGATGGCGCGGTCGGAGCCGTGACCCTCATAGGTGCGGGCAAAGGAGTTGTAGAACGTGATGGTGGCGTGGGTGGGGCTGCTGCCCAGGATGCGGATTGCGGCGCGGGCAATGCGTACGACCCCGGCCGTGTGGGAGGAGCTGGGCCCAATCATTACGGGCCCGATCATGTCGAAAATACTGGATTTCTCTGCCATTGCGTAAATATAGGTGAAGAGGTGAAGAGGTGATGGGGTAATGAGGTGAAGAGGTGAATGGTAATGAGGTGACGAGGTGATGAGGTGAGAAGGTAAGGGGTGGACGTTCTAGCGGCAGACGCCTGGCCTGCGGCCAAAGCTCTATGCCAGACCGTTCACTCCTTACCTTCTCACCTCATCACTATTTACCTCATTACCTCTTCACCCCATCACCTCACTACCATTTCCCATCTTTGCAGTGTAGTATCCATCCGCCCTACCCCCATGACCTCTCCGGAATCTGAATTCTCGCCCGCAGTGCTGGCGCAGCTGCGGCGCCTGCAGGAGCGCTACTCCGCCGACGACCAGGACCTGGCCGCCTACCTCGAAGGCCTATACCACACCCGTTACCTGGGCTACTGGGACTACATTCAGCTGGATACCCTGCTGAGTTTGCAGCGCCCCCTGACCAAGATTCCGGATGAGAAGATTTTCATCATCTATCATCAGATAACTGAGTTGTACTTCCAGCTCTGCCTTTGCGAGTACGAGCAGCTGGGTGACCTCACTACCCCCACCGTGGACGAGATAGTACTGCGCGTGGGCCGGATTAACCGCTACTTCGAAAACCTGATCGACTCGTTTGATGTGATGGTGGACGGCATGGACAAGCAGCAGTTCCTGGAGTTCCGGATGGCCCTGATGCCGGCCTCGGGCTTCCAGAGCGTGCAGTACCGCATGATTGAGCTGGCTAGTACCAGCCTCAGCAACCTCGTGCCCGAGGAGCGCCGCCGCCTGCTGGGCGAGGCCGCCGCCCACGACGAGCTGATGGGCTGCATCTACTGGAAATCGGGGGCGACGGTGGTGGAAACCGGAGCCAAGGCGCTTACCCTGGTGGAGTTTGAGAAGAAGTACGCCGATAAGCTGCTGCAGCACGCCCGCCACTTTGAGCAGCGCAACGTGTGGGCCGTGGTGCAGCGCCTGCCGCCTGGCCCCACCGGCCAGGAGCACCCGCGCCTGCTGCGCCAGCTAAAGCAGCTGGATGTGTGCGTGAACGTAAACTGGCCCCTGATGCACTATAAGTCGGCGGTGCGCTACCTGGAGCGTCGCCCCGATGCCATTGCCGCTACCGGGGGCACCAACTGGAAGCAGTACCTGCCTCCCAAGTTTCAGCGTCGCATCTTCTACCCCCAGCTCTGGACCGCGCAGGATTTAGAGGACTGGGGCAAAGGCTGGGTGGAAAGCGTGCTGGGCGGGGAGTAGCTCCAAAAGACGGAAGGCGGCAGGGGATCCTGCCGCCTTCCGTCTTTTCAGAACCAGCCGAAGCGCTACGTATTGTCCGGCACTACTTCACTACAAAGCTCACCTGGGTATTTTCCCAGCCCAGGGTTACGCGGCCGGTCTTGTCGGCCGTTACCAGGAACTGCTCCAGGGTTCGGGGGGTAGCGGCGGGGGTAGCCTTCACGCGCAGCACGTCGTCGGCCTGCTGGTACTCATAGGCCCCCCACTGATTGGGAGTGCGGTTAAAGATGATGGTCCACTGCTGGGCATCGGGGATGGTAAACAGGGCATATTTGCCCGCCGGCAGAGGCTGGCCCTGCACGGTTACGCTCTGGTTTACGGAGAAGGTAGTAGCCTCATTGGCCCCCGTGCGCCACACCTGGCCGTAGGGCACCAGGCCCCCGAATATTTTGCGGCCTTTGGCCGAAGGGCGGCTATAGCGAATCGTGAACGTGGCCGCGCCGCTACCACCCGTCACTACGGCGGGCGGGCTGGGGCGGGCAGGTTTTCCGTCCGGATTTTTCTCTTGGGTACAGGCCGCTGCTACTGGCAGCGCCAGGGTTAGCAGAAAGCACAACCGCGCAGGCGGATACACGAGGGGCATAAAGGGAAAGTAATACATACGCGAAGCCAGGGAAGAATACCCCGGTGGCCCAGGCCGCACGCTAGGGGTAAAGCGGCTTGAAGCAAGAATTATACCTTAAGTCGCTGCCCTGGGTTACCCGGCGCCCAAAAATACTCCGGGCTGCGGCCCAACAGTGCAACCATACCAATGATTTGCGGCATCTTTGGGTGATAAGCAATATTTACAATTCATGATTTATTCTGCTTTGTTTCGGAGCTTCCGGTTAGGAGCTGCCGCGCTGCTCCCAGCAGTGCTTACGGGTTGCCTGAGCCTGGACAGCAAGCCCGACAAGTGCTCTACGGAGGTACTGGCCCCCACTACCCGCGTGGTCAGCCCGGAAACCGGGACGGTAGGCACGCCCGTAACCGTGCGCTACACCCTCCAGATTATCAACGGCTGCGGGCAGTTCAAGTCGGTAAGCGAGCAGCGTAGCGGCAACCACATCTACCTCAGTCCGGTGGTGGCGTACGAGGGCTGCGTTTGCCCCGAGGTAGTTTCCAGCTACGAGGGCAGCTACCCCTTCACGGCCACCCAGCCCGGCACCTATATTTTTCACTTCCCCAGCGCCACCGCTACTCCCCTGACCGATACGCTTATCGTTCAGTGAGCGGCCGGCTCTTCCTCGCGCAGGCGGGAGGTAGTGCGGGTATCGGGCATGCGCAGGTACACCAGCAGGGAGAAGGCCGCGCAGGCCGTCACGTACCAGTAAAACCATTCCTCTACCCCGTGGTCCTTGGCCAGCAGGGCAATGTACTCGGCCGAGCCCCCGAAAATAGCCACGGTCAGGGCGTAGGGCAGCCCAACGCCCAGGGCCCGGATTTCCGTTGGGAACAGTTCGGCTTTCACTACCGCATTAATGGAGGTGTAGCCGCTGACCACCGTTAAGGCCACCAGCAGCAGGCCAAAGGCCACGCCCGGCCCCGGGGCCTGCCCCAGCGCCCGCAGCAGCGGCACCGTCAGCAGCGTGGCCCCTACCCCGAAAAACAGCAGCACCGGCCGCCGGCCTACCCGGTCGGAAATGGCCCCCAACAGGGGTTGCAGCAGCATAGCCACGCCCAGCGCCCCAAAGGAAACAAGCGTGGCCTGGCCTTTGGAAAAGCCCGTAGTGTTTACCAGAAACTTCTGCACGTAGGTAGTGAAGGTGTAAAACACTACCGTGCCGCCCAGCGTCAGGCCCACTACCGTCAGGATTTCGCGGGGGTGCCGCAGCAGCAGGCGCATCTGGTTGGGCCGCTGGGTGGGGGTAGCCGCCGTGCGGCGGGTAAACTGGTCGGTTTCCTCCATGCTGCGGCGCAGGTACAGGGCCACCAGCGCGGCCACTGCCCCCACACCGAAGGGCACCCGCCAGCCCCAGGCGTACATTTCGGCGGGCGTGAGTAGTTGCTGCAACCCCAGCTGCACCAGCAAAGCCAGCAGCTGCCCGGCAATGAGCGTCACGTACTGAAAGCTGGAAAAAAAGCCACGGTTGCGCTGGTCGGCCATTTCGCTCAGGTACGTGGCTGAGGTGCCATACTCACCGCCCACGCTCAGGCCCTGTAAGAGGCGGGCCACCACCAGCAGTACCGGCGCTGCTACCCCTATCTGCTGGTAGGAAGGCGTGAGGGCAATCAGCAGGGAGCCCCCGCACATAAGCAGCACGGAGGCCAGCAGCGCCGCTTTGCGTCCGGCGCGGTCGGCGTAGATGCCCATCAGCCACCCACCCAGGGGGCGCATCAGAAAGCCCACCGCGAAAATGGCTGCCGAGTTGAGCAGCTGGGCCGTGAGGTTGCCTTTGGGAAAGAAGGCCGGCGCGAAGTACAAGGCAAAGGCCGAGTACACGTACCAGTCGTACCACTCCACGAGGTTGCCTACTGAGCCGCTGAAAATAGAGCGGACGCGGGAAGCCATGGTGCGCGCAGGGGTGGGCGAAAGTTGGGGCATGGAAACAAAGCGGAAGGCGGCAGACGGCCGCAAACTAGCGAAAGTGCCCCGAAGCCGCCGGTTCTGCTACCTTTGGCGCTTCGTTCTTTGTCTGTTCAGTTCAGTCAGACGAGCGGCAGGTTGCCGGCCCCGTTGGGGGTAGGCATGAAAAGGGAACCGGGTGCAACTCCCGGACAGACGCGCTACTGTAAGTACCCGCCAGCACCCCGCGTGCCGGCATCTGCTTCCCCATGACGCCCATTGCCCTACCGGGTGAGAAGGGTGGGAAGCAGGGTGTAAGTCAGGAGACCTGCCCGCCGCTCTTGTTGATAAGGCTCCTTCGCGACTTGAGGGCCTTGTCGGGTTCTGCGGCGTAGGGCCGGTTACGGCGGGTAGGGATGCGTATATCTGTGTCCGTTCCGTGCTAACCGCAGTGCGCCTCAGCCCGATAAAGGCCAAAATACTGGGGAGGAGCCGTGAACTGCGGCCAAAGCGAAAAGACTTTTACTTTTCACTTTTTTGCTACCCATGCTTACCCTCGAAGAGAAAATCAGCCGCGCCGAAACCCGGATTTTCAAAGCCGTATTTCCCAACACCACCAACCATTACGACACCCTGTTTGGGGGTACTACCCTGCACCTCATGGATGAGGTAGCCTTTATTACGGCCACCCGGTTCAGCCGCCTCAAAATGGTGACGGTTTCCTCCGACAAAGTGGATTTCACCCATCCCATTCCGGGCGGTACGCTGGTGGAACTCATTGGCCGAGTAGAGCACGTAGGCAACACCAGCCTGAAGGTGCGCGTCGAGTTATTCGTGGAGCAGATGTACTCCGAGGAGCGCCACCGGGCCGTATCGGGCCTGTTTACGTTTGTGGCTATCGACGAACATAAACGCCCCGTCCGCATCCTGCAGGCCGATACTCTGGCCCGATAATAAGGCGCGGCGGGTATATATAACAAATTAGCTTTATGGCGGTTACCAGAAATGAGTGGACTTTTACCGGAACCGCCTGAACCTTTCCGCCTATGCCTGAGGTTAAACAGGCTACTTCCCTACTGAGTAGCTATGGCAAACGACCAGCACTACACGCCCGAAATGAATGCCCGCCTGGAACAGTCGTTTCGGGAAGCGGACCTCGCCCGCGAAGAACTCACTGACTCTATGGCAAATTCTGTGGCCGCTAACTGCGACCTTCTCCACCACGGCTTGGTAAGCGCCAAAGGCCTGGAAATCACGACGGAAATGTACCGTCACTTACTTGGCCAGCTGCTGCGCCACCCTTCCGGGGAGGTGCGGAGCCAGGTTCTCACGCTGTTTAATGAGTCGATGGAAAAGTTCTGGCCTCGCTTACAGAATAACCCAACCCGCCCCATCGGCGAGTAAGGCCCGCCCTGACTACCACCTAATCTGTCGCGTCTGGCCTCAGGAGTCTTTTATTGGCTTTCTGAGGCCAGACGCTGTTTTTGGCTGCGTATCTTTGCAGTTCCGTAACCTGGTTACCGGTTCAAAGGCTAACTCCCTTTCACCTCTTTTATGTCTTCTCAAAAACAAGAAATTGAGCTACTGCTCCCGCCGGAGGTAGCCTACGATGAACTGGCGCGCTACCGTGCCCTGCTGGATGCCGCCGGCCTCGTGCCCGGCCAGGCCGATTTTGTGCACCTGCGCAAGCGCTCCATTGACGCGCGCGGCCGCCAACCCCTGGTTCGCCTGCGGGCCGATATCTACCAGACGCCCCCACCCACCGACCTGTTCGGCCCCTGGTTTCAGTACCCCGATGTTAGCCGCGCCCGCCGCTCGGTGCTGATTGTAGGCGCGGGTCCGGCCGGTTTGTTTGCGGCCCTGCGCGCTATTGAATTGGGTATTAAGCCCATTGTGGTGGAGCGTGGCAAAGACGTACGCACCCGCCGCCGCGACCTGGCTGCCCTCAACAAAGAGCACCTTGTCAACCCCGATTCCAACTATTGCTTCGGCGAAGGCGGGGCCGGCACCTATTCCGACGGCAAGCTCTACACCCGTTCCAGCAAGCGCGGCGACATTCAGCGCATCCTGCGCATTTTCGTGCAGCACGGCGCTACCCCCGATATTCTGGTGGATGCCCACCCCCACATCGGTACCAATAAGCTGCCTTACGTGGTGGCGGCCTTGCGCGAGAGTGTGCGCCAGGCGGGCGGCGACGTTCTTTTCGATACCCGGGTCGATGACCTCATTCTGGAGAATAACCGCCTGCGCGGGGTAGTAACCGCCACCGGTGAGGCCCTGGAAGCCGACGCCGTTATTCTGGCTACCGGCCACTCTGCCCGCGACATCTATGAGCTGCTGCACCGCCGGGGCGTGCTCATCGAGGCCAAGCCCTTTGCCCTGGGCGTGCGGGTAGAGCATCCGCAGGCCCTCATCGACCAGGCCCAGTATCGCCGCCCAGACCGGGGCGTGCTGCCGGCGGCCTCATACTCGCTGGTGCACCAGACGCAGTGGAAAAACCAGCAGCGCGGCGTTTTCTCGTTCTGCATGTGCCCGGGGGGCTTTATCGTGCCGGCCGCTACCTCGCCCGGCGAGGTGGTGGTAAACGGCATGAGCCCCAGCCGTCGCGACTCGCGCTTTGCCAACTCGGGCATTGTGGCCGCCGTGGAGCTGGAAGACATGGACGTGCGCCAATACGGGCCACTGGCGGGCCTGAAGTTTCAGCAGGAAATTGAGCAGCGCGCTTGCCGCCTAGCCGGCAACACCCAGCTGGCCCCCGCCCAGCGCCTCGGCGACTTCCTGAAAAGCAAGGTGTCGCCGGAGCTGCTGGAAACCAGCTACCAACCAGGCCTCGTGTCGGTGCCCATGGACCAGGTGCTGGGGCCGGCGCTGGCAGAACGGTTGCGCCAGGGCTTCCAGAACTTCGGCCGCAAGATTCCGGGCTACGCTACCAACCTGGCCCAGATTGTGGGGGTAGAAAGCCGCACCTCCTCCCCCGTCCGCATCCCCCGCGACCGGGACACCCTGCAGCACCCCGAGGTACAAGGCTTGTTCCCGTGCGGAGAAGGCGCGGGTTACGCGGGCGGCATTGTGTCGGCCGCCATGGATGGCGAGCGGTGCGCGGAAGCGGCTTTTGCAGCCATCGGCGCGAAATAATCGTTATAAGGAGAAATCATTCTTCTGTTCTTCTTCGCTCCGCTACAGGAGCAGCAGGGCAAACTTCCTTCCTATGAAAAAGACCCTTGTGTTGGGGGCTACTGATAACCCCTCCCGCTACGCCTACCGCGCCGTTCATCAGCTCAAGAGCCATGGCCACGAGGTAGTGCCCGTGGGCATCCGCAAAGGCCAGGTAGCCGGCCTCGATATTCGCACGGACCGCCCTACGGCCGAAGGCATTGACACCGTAACCCTCTACGTAGGCCCGCAAAACCAGCCCGGCTGGTACGACTATATTCTGGACCTGAACCCCAAGCGCATCATTTTCAACCCCGGCACCGAAAACCCGGAATTGGAGGAGTTGGCCCAGCAGCGCGGTATCCGCACTGAGGAAGCCTGCACGCTGGTAATGCTCTCAGTTGGTAACTACTAAGTTTCCTACCCCTCAGTTTTCAGTAAAGCCCCGATACATTAGGTATCGGGGCTTTTTTGTGAGGTCATTTTTCTGTCTTATCTCTCCTGGCTGGCTTTATATCTAGGCTGGATTATAAATTTTTCCCATTGGTTATCAGCATTATTACAACCTTATTGGACTAACCAGGATATTTTTTCACTTCCCAGGCAACCCCTACCCCTCCCTTTACATCTAGCCCCTCAAACGCCCTGATTTGATCTGAACCTTACGCTTCCTTCCGTGACTGATGCTGACCTCATAGCCGCCTGCCGCCAAGGGAGCAGTCGGGCCCAGAAGCTGCTCTACGAGCGGTTTGCCGGGCTGATGCTATCCGTGTGCATGCGCTATCTGCGGCGGCGCGAAGACGCGGAAGAGGCCCTGATTGTGGGGTTCACGAAAGTATTCCGGGCGCTGGACCAGTACCGGCACGAGGGCTCCTTTGAGGGCTGGATCCGGCGGATTGTAGTGAACGAAGCCCTGGGCATGCTGCGGCGCAAAGAGCCCCTGCACCTGGCCATCGAGGACCTGACCTACGAAACGCCTGCTACCCCCGCCGAAGCCGAAAGCCGCCTGAACGCCGACGACATGCTGGCCCTGCTGGCTGAGTTGCCAGCTGGCTACCGGACCGTTTTTAACCTGTACGCCCTGGAGGGCTACACCCACCCCGAAATCGGCGAGCTGCTCGGTATTTCGGAGGGCACCAGCAAGTCGCAGCTCAGTAAGGCCCGGGCCATGCTCCAGCGCCGCCTCGCGGTAGCCAACGCCCAAGCCCAGCCGGCCTCCTCCACCCACACCCCGAAAGAACTGTATGCAACCGGAAGATATTGATAAGCTGTTCCGCGAGCGGCTGCAGGGCCACGCGCCTACCCCGCCCGCCTTCCTCTGGGCCGAAATTGAAGCCGAGATTCAGCCCCGCCGCAAACGCCCCGTGCTGTGGCTGGCCGCGGCGGCCGTGGCCCTGCTCACGCTGCTGGGCGGCGCGTGGTGGGTGCTGACGGGTAGCAACCCCAGCCGCCCTGGCACCACCGAAATAGCGGCCAACACGGCCCGCTTCACGCCTAAGGGTTCAACAAAAAATATTTCTAATCCTCAGGCAACTCCTACCCCCGCTTCCTCATCTAGCCTCCCAGAAGCCCAGGCCAATAAGCCAGCCGCCGTAGTGGCCACTACGGCACCTTCTCCTGAAACCCGGTCTGCGGGTGTACAACCAGACCCCGCTTCGGAGAGCCGCCGGCCCGCCCGGCCCCAGGCTTCCACAGCGCCGGCGCCCCGCCAGCTAGCCCTGGCCAGCGCCCCCGCCGCTACCCAGCCTGCCCCTACCGCTACTCCCCCCGCCCGCGCTACGCTTCCGGAGCGTACGCCCGACCCGGAGCTGGCCCGCCCAACGGAGCTGCCTACTGCCACGGTGGCCCTTACAGGTCCCATTGAGGTGGAAGTGCGGCCTGGTACGGAGGCTACGGCACTAGCCGCTGAGCCGGCTCGTCGGCCCCGCCTGACCTCCCTGCTCCGGCAGGCCCGCAATGCTGTGAAAGGCGAGCGGGTCAGCCTCACGGAGGCTGGCTTGCCCGAGTCGGTGACGGTGCAGGCCCACGTAGCGGGCCGCACGCTCACCAAAACCATCCAACTCTAACTCTCCCGCTTTACGCGCCTTTTATCATGAAACGCTTTTTCGCTCTCCTCGCCTTTCTGCTGCTGGGTTTCGCCTCGCAGGCTGCCACGCGCCCCGGCAACGATGACACCATTCTGGTGAAGCTGCCCAACCAGGCTACCATGACCCTTTACGTGAAGGACAAAGCCCAGCTCCGGCAAATGCGCCAGTACAAGCTTGATTCCCTCCTGGTACTGCTCGATGCCTACATCACTCAGGCCGAGGCAGCTGGCAAAAACTCCAAATCGGAGCAGATAACCATGGAATTCTACCCCGCCAAGGAGCAGCCGGGCAAAAAAGTACCCGAGCAGATTCGGATTACGGTGCGCAACCAGGGCCCCGGCAGCCAGAATAAATCGGCGGATCATGTGGATGTGACCCTGGGCCGTGTGTTTGGGGTGACGGTGGACGAAAGTTCCAACGGCGACAACGACCGGGTTTCCGTGCGGGTTGGCGCCCTGTCTGACTCGGCTCGACAGGCTCAGCGCAAGGCCCGCGACGAACAACGCGCCAACCGGGCCGTGCGCAGCAACTTCAACATCGACCTGGGCCTGAACACGCTGGTGAACCGCGAAACGCCCGCCGGCGGCGAGGATTTCGACCTGCGTCCCATCGGCTCGCGCTACCTCAGCCTGAACTGGCACTACGATATCCGGGTCGGCAAAAAGGGCTCACCTTTCCACCTGATTACGGGCCCTGAGCTGGCTTTCAACAACTACATGCTGGACAAAAACAATCAGTTCTTTGATGTGGATGGCCGCACCATCATCAGCCAGAACCTGGAAACCCCCAACCGGGAGCTGCAAAAAAGCAAGCTGGCCGTTTCCAGCATCAACCTGCCCCTGATGCCCGTGCTGGACTTCAAGAACAAGAAAGGCCGCGACGCCTTCCGCATTGGGGCCGGCGGGTTCGTGGGCTACCGCCTGGGTTCGCACACCAAAATCAAGTACGAAGACGGCGGCAACACCAAGAAAGACAAGGACCGCGGCTCTTACAACCTGGCCGATTTCCAATACGGTCTGCAGGGGACCATCGGTATCCGCAGCATCGACCTCTTCGCCAAGTACAACCTCAACGACACGTTCAAAAATAACCGCGGCCCCCAGGCCCAAACCCTGAGCTTCGGCATCTCCCTGCTGCAGTAGTGGTGAGCTAGTGAAATGGTAAGTGGTCATGACGAGGGTGCCGAAGCCATCCTTCCCGACCAACCTGCTACCCCCTTGAAACGTGATAAGCCCTTACCTCCGAGCTGGAAGTAAGGGCTTGTCTGTTTATCTGGCTTGTCACAGAGGAGAGGACGGATGGCTTCGGCGCCCTCGCCATAACCATTTACCATCGCACTAGCTCACTAGCTCACCGCTAGGCCGTATGCCGGTAGAAGTTATCCAGCAGGATAGCCGCTGAAACCGCGACGTTCAGGCTTTCTGCCTGGCCGCGGCCGGGGATGTGCAGGCGCTGGGTCAGGCAGGCTTCGACGGGAGGCGTGAGGCCGTGACTTTCGCTGCCCATCACCAGCACGCCGGTGGGCTGCAGGGTAAGGCGGTGCACGTTGTCGCCGTGCAGGTCGGCACCGTACACGGGCAGTTCAGGGGGGAGGGCGCTCAGCCAGGCGGGCAGCTCGCGCTGCCACACGGGCACGCGGGTAAAGGAGCCCATGGTGGCCGACACGGTTTTGGGTGCCCAGGGGTTGGCGCAGGTTTCGGAGCAGACCACGCCGGCCAACCCGTACCAGTCGGCCAGGCGGATGAGGGTGCCCACGTTGCCCGGGTCCCGAACTTCATCCAGGGCCAGAAAAAGCTGTCCGGCGGTGGGGTTCAGGGGTTTCTCGGGGGGTAGGCGGGCCACGGCCAGAGCCGTGTTGTTGGTGCTGAGCGTGCCCAGGCGGGTCAGCTCGTCCTCCGATACAACATCAACGGGCAGGCCCGCCGGAATTTCCGACCGGATTTTCTCACCGAATTCAGACGTAACGATGAGGCGTTCCGTTAGAATCCCGGAACTTAGCAGCTCCCGCACGCTTTTGCCGCCTTCCACCAGGAAGGCTTCGTGCCGGGTTCGGTACTTCTTCAGGTGCAGCGCGTGCACGTATTTCGCTACTGCTTTTGAAACCATATTCGTCAATTAACGGTCAGAGGCCCGCTCAGGGTCTTTTTTCAGGTAAAAACGTGGCACGCGTGGCGCTGGGCGGTCTGCTGGTAGCAGGCGGGCTCAGCGGCTGCTCACCCCTGCGCCTGCTGCAGCCGGGTCAGCGCCTGCTTAGCCGCGTGAAGATAGAAGGCACGGAAAAGGCCGACGCTGAGCGCCTGCAGGCCCTGGTGCAGCAGAAGCCCAACAGTACCTTTCCGCTGCCAAAGGTAGCCATCTACCAGCTAGGCCGCTCGTTTTATGACCCCGAGCGCCTGCAGCGCAAGCTAGAGGCGGACCGCGCCCACTACGACCAGCTGATTAAAGCCGCCGGTACCGACTCGGCGGAGGTAGGCAAGCTGCTCACCAAGCGCGAGCGGCACGTACAGCGCCACCAGCTGGCCCTCGACAAAGGCAACGCCATTATGCGCCTGGGCGAGCCCCCGGTTATCTACGATTCGTCCCTGACGGCTACCTCCGTGGAGCAGCTGGGCACGTTCCTGCGGTCAAAGGGTTTTTTCCGCAGCTCGGTTTCCGTGACGGATACTGTGCCGACCCGGCAGTTTGCGCCCTTCCGCATCTTCACGCTACGCTCCCCGTTCCATGCCGATTCGCAGCGCGTGACGGTGGTGTACCACATTCACGAGGGGCCGGCGTTCCACTACTCCCAGCTCGACTACGACATTGCCGACACCGCTATTTCGCGGCGGGTGCTGGCCTCGCAGCCCCAGAGCCTGCTGCGGGTGGGCAACCAGTATGACGAGGAACAGATCGGGGCCGAGCGCAGCCGCATCGAGAACCTGCTGAAAAACCAGGGCTACTTTGATTTCCGCCAGCAGTACGTTACGCTGGAGGCCGATACCAGCTTTGCGCCGACCACCGTGCGGCTGCGTACGCTCATCAGCAAGCCAACCCGCGGGGAGCAGCACCGCCTTTACACCGTGCGGCGGGTAAACTTCATTACCGATGCGGGCCTGGTACGCTTCGGGCGGCAGCGCGACACCATTATCCGCGACTCGGTGTACTACCTGGCTTACCAGCATAAGTTCAGCACCCGGGCCCTGGACCGCAAGCTGGCCGTGCGCCCCGGCGCCGCCTACAGCCTTAGCAACACCCAGCTCACCCAGCGCCAGCTTTCCGACCTGGATATGTTCCGGTTCAGCACCGTTACTTACCGGCGTGTGCGCGGCGCCGAGGCGCCTGCCGACTCGGCCCGGGGGCTGCTGGATGCCACCGTAAATGCCTCTCCGGCTAAGAAATTTCAGGAAACCTCGGAGTTTGGGGGCACCTACGTGGCGGAGCGGGCCGGCCCCTTCGGCAACGTGCGCCTGAAAATCCGGAACGTGTTTGGCGGGGCCGAGCTGCTGGAGTTTGGCCTGCGGGCGGGCTTCGAAGGCCAATACAGCGTGGTAGGCAATGTGGGAGACGTGACTACCGGCCGCAGTGTGCTCACCACCCAGCTGGGGGCCAACGTGAACCTCATCCTGCCTCAGTTTCTGCTGCCCTGGCGCTCAGGCCGCTTTCTGAGCCGATATAACCCGCGCACGCGCTTCAACGCTACCTACACCTACGTGCAGCGCCCGGACTACACCCGCACGAACGTGGAGGGCACGCTGGACTATATCTGGCAGCGCTCGGCCTATCATCAGTACGTGCTCACGCCGTTCGACGTGAGCGTAATTCGTACCGCTAAAATCGACCCGGAGTTTGCGGCCTACCTGCAAACCCTGCTCATCCGCCAGGGCTCCCCTCTTTACCGCAGCTTCGATAACCTGTTTGTTCCCAGCTTCAACGCTACCTCCCTCTATAACTCCAACGACTTCAACGAAACCCGCGATGCGCGCTACCTTCGTCTGTTTGCGGAGGTAGGTGGCCTGACGCGGAAACTGTACCAGGACCAACCCCTGGAAAACGACCCTCAGGACCTGAGAAATAATAAGCTGAAAATCTACGATTTCGCCAAGCTCACGGCCGATTACCGGCGCTACTACAAGCTAGGCCCCGAAACGTACTTCGTGTACCGGCTGGCCGGGGGCGTGGCGGCAGCCCTGACGGCCACGCGCATTCAGAACTCTGTGACCAAACAGGTAGATAAAGGCTACCTGATTCCGTACGATAAGTACCTGTTTGCGGGCGGCAGCTCCAGCGTACGGGCCTGGAAGCCCCGCCGTCTGGGAGTGGGCTCGGCCACACAGTACAAGCTGAACCCGGCCAATCCGTCGGAGGAGCTGCGGGACAAAAATGGCAACCTAATCCGCGACTACGACCTGGAGCAACCCGGCGAGCTGCTGCTGGAGGGCAACGTGGAGTTTCGGTTTCCGCTGTACAGCTTCATTAAAGGCGCGGTGTTTACTGACTTTGGCAACGTCTGGACCCTGCGCAACCAGCCCATCAACCCCAATCAGACCCCAACCCAACAGGCGGAGCAGCGGCAGCGGCAGCAGGATGCTACTTTCCGTCCCAACGCCTTCTACCGGCAGTTCGCGGTGGGCTCGGGCATTGGCTTCCGCTTTGATTTTACCTTCCTGATTCTGCGCCTCGACGTGGCAACGAAGGTGTATGACCCCACTGCGCCGGATAGCAAGTGGGCTATCCGCAAGTTCAGCCTGGCCGAGGATCAGACGGCGTTCAACCTGGGCATCGGCTACCCCTTCTAACGATACAAAGGTCGGCTCCTAACGAAAGGCGCCCCACGACTGCAGTCGTGGGGCGCCTTTCGTTAGGAGCCGACCTTTGCACGGTTAGTAAGCCAGCAGCTCCTGCAGGGCGGCGCTTACCTTTTCGGGGTTGGGCAGCATCTGCTTTTCCAGCTCCACATTGAGGGCAATGGCGGGCAGGTTGGCAGCGCCCAGGGTGAACACCGGGGCGTCGAGCTGGCGGAAGCAGTGGCGCTGAATGCGGCCGGCCAGGCTTTCGGCGAAGGAGTTGAGCAGAGGCTCTTCGGTGAGCACCAGGGCCTTGCCGTGGCGGCGCACGGCGGCCTGCACCGCATCCCAGTCGAGAGGATTGAGGGTACGCAGGTCCAGGACTTCCACCTGGCCGGGGAACTGCTTGCTGGCGGTTTTGGCCCAGTGCACGCCCATGCCGTAGGTAATTACCACGCAGGTTTCGCCGTTGCGGAGCTTGGTAGCGTCGGCTTCCTGCGCCACAGCAGCTTTGCCCAGCGGAATAGCGTAGCCCGCCGCCGGCTCAATGGTTTTGGCGTCTTCGGTACCAGGCACTTTGCTCCAGTACAAGCCTTTGTGCTCCAGCAGCACTACGGGGTTGGGGTCGAGGAAGGCCGAGCGCAGCAGGCCCTTCATATCGGCGGCGTTGCTGGGGTACACCACCTTAATACCCCGAATGGTGAGCAAAGTGCTTTCCACCGAACCCGAGTGGTAGGGCCCGCCACCACCATAAGCTCCCACCGGCACCCGAATCAGGCTTTGCACCGGAAACTTGCCGTTGGAGAGGTAGCACGATTTGCTCAATTCCTCTACCAGCTGGTTGAGGCCAGGCCATATGTAGTCGGCAAACTGAATTTCAACAATGGCCTTGGCCCCCACGGCGCTCATCCCGGCTGTGCTGCCCACAATGTAAGCCTCCTGAATGGGCGTATTGAACACGCGGGCATCGCCATACTTTTTGGCCAGCAGGGCAGCCTCGCGGAACACGCCGCCCAGCTCACCGCCTACGTCCTGCCCGTAGAACAAGGCCTCCGGAAACTCGCGCAGGATGTCGTCCACGGCGTGCAGGGCGGCATCCACCATCAGGGCTTTATCGGCCCCGGCGGGGCTCCGCTCACCGGTTTCTTCGGTTACGGCCGGCGGGGCAAACTCGTGGTCGGCGAAGGTGGCCGGGTCGGGGTTCGGAGCAGCCAGGGCGCGCTCGTAGTCGGCGAGCACGGTGGCGCGGGCCTGGGCGCCCAGCTCCTCCAGGTCGGCTTCCTCGAAGCCTAACTCTAGGAGCTGCTGATGAAAGCGCGGGAGCGGGTCCTGGAGGGTGTGCTGAGCCAGGTTGTCGCCGCGGTACCACTCGCGGCGCACGCCGCTGGTGTGGTGGCCCAGCAAAGGGCATTTGGCGTGCACCAGCACGGGGCCGCGCCGCTCACGCACGTACTCGGTGGCTTGCTGCATACCGGCGTAGCTGGCCAGGAAATCGGCCCCATCGAACTGCAGACGGTACAGGCCTTTGAAGCCGGCCGCAAATTCGTAGGCGTCCATGGCGCGCATCTCCTGGCTGGTCGCGGAAATGCCCCAGTCGTTGTCCTGCACCAGGTAAATAATGGGCAGCTGGTGCAGCACGGCCATTTGCAGGGCCTCCGCTACCTCGCCCTCGGTCATAGCCCCGTCGCCGATGGAGCAGAGCACTACGGGCGGCACCGGGGGGGTAGCAGCTGGCTCACCCGAGCCTTTGGGCGTGAGCCCCTGCCCTTCCAGGTATTTGATGCCGTGGGCAACACCGGTAGCCGGAATGGCTTGCATGCCCGTGGCTGAGCTTTGGTGCGGAATAGTAGGCTGCCCCGGCCGCCGCAGCGAGGGGTGACTATAGTACGTACGGCCACCCGAGAAAGGGTCGTCGCGCTTGGCCATGAGCTGCAGCATCAGCTCGTAGGGGGCTACCCCCATACCCAGCAGCAAGGCATCGTCGCGGTAGTAGGGTGCGGCGTAGTCGTGGGGCGTGAGGTGGAAGGCGGCGGCCAGTTGAATGGCCTCATGGCCACGGGCCGTGGCGTGCACGTAGCGAGCCGTAACGGCCTTGTTTTCTTCGTAGAGACGCGCCAGCTCGTCGGCGGTGCGCATCAGCAGGTAGGCCCGGCGCAGGGTTTCGCGGTTGGGGCGGGTGGTAGCAAAGTCGGGTTCCAGGGTCGGGGCGGGTTGCGTGAACATGGATGGAGGGTGGGTTGGTCCGGCGAAATTACGGGTTCGGCGGTAAGGAAGGAGTAGGAGCTTACCAAGCCGGAAGCTTTCTGTGAGCACAACCCTCAAAACTCAGTTTCTGCTTCCCTATGGCCCGCTTTTTCCTGTTTTATTTTGCCGGCTTTACCTTCGCCTCATGCTCACTGCTCCCTTGCTCTCCGCCGCTACTGATGCCGACCTGCCCGACCTGCTCCTGCTGGTAAACCGCGCCTACCGCGGCGATGCTTCCCGCCAGGGCTGGACCACCGAAGCCCACCTGCTGGACGGGCAGCGCACCGACCCCGACGACTTGCGGGAGCTGCTCCACGCGCCGGGCGCTACCTTCCTGCTGGCCCGCAACCCGGCCGGCGACCTGCTGGGCAGCGTCTATTTGAAGAACCAACGCCCTGACCTGTATTTAGGCATGCTCTCTGTGGAACCTGCTCAGCAGGGCCAGGGCCTGGGCAAGCATCTGCTGGCCGCGGCCGAAACCCACGCCCGGCAGCTGGGCTGCACCAGCATCCTGATTTCGGTTATTTCGGTGCGGGCAGAGCTGCTGGCCTGGTACGAGCGCCACGGCTTCCGGCGTACCGGCGAAACGATGGCTTTCCCGACGGATACCCGCTTTGGGGTTACGCGCCAGAAGCTGGAGCTGCTGTTGCTACGGAAGGAGTTGTAACACTCAGCCCATGTTTGATTACATATACTGATGTCTTGCTGAAGCAATGGTCATTTCCTTGAAAGCTTGGATCAACGTAAGTATCGCATTAGCTAGCCTGATAGCATGCTTTGGCATAGCAACTTATAAGCGGGCAGCACTCCCGGGGATAAGGCATGACATCCACGAGAAGAGGAATATAGAGTATGAGAGTACCTATATTAATGCAGTAACCTTTCGGAATGAATTGAGGAAAGAGCCTAATTTGGATTCTCTTTTTAGCCGGACACCTTTCTTTAGCCGAGCCATCCGCATCTTAAGACAGGATTCTTTGGGCGTTGAAGCCCTAGCCATACCGCGCCGGGGAGCAGATGGAAACTACTATCTCACCCGTGGAGATTCTATCACGCAGCTAGAAGTGCGCCCACAAAGAGCCCGTCAGATTTTGGCGCTACTTATCAAATGAACGGCGGCAAAGCCAGTTGGTTGGAATAGTCTGAAGAACAGGCTCCGTTAACTCGGCAAGCGCCACTAACACCGCCCGCTTTCCAAACGCGGCGTAACCCTTACCTTTGCGGCCTGAAAATTGCCGCCGGGCTACCCCTCTTTAGGCGGACAACCTGCCCCGCCCTGCCTGCCACCTGAACTTTCCAGTATGCCCACTTCCCCTTCTGATTTTCCCGTTGCGGCCACCCAGCCCCGCCACCGCGACACGGTGGAGCACTGGATGCGCCAGTTTCAGGACTGGCTGTGCCGGCAGCTCGAAGCCGCCGATGGGCTGGGCCGCTTTCAGGAAGATGCCTGGCAGCACCACAGCGGCGGCGGCGGCCGCTCCCGCGTCCTGACTGGGGGCCACATTATCGAGAAGGGCGGCGTCAACTTCTCGGCCGTGGAAGGCACCATGAGCGAGCAGGCGGCCCGCGTGCTGCTCATGCCTGACCCTGGCTACTTCGCTACCGGTGTATCAGTAGTGCAACATCCGCGCAGCCCCTTAGTGCCGATTTCGCACATGAACGTGCGCTACTTTGAGGCTGCTAACGGTGAGGCTTGGTTTGGGGGAGGCCTGGACCTAACGCCTATCTATGTGGATGTAGCTCAGGCCCGCTGGTTTCACGAGCAGATTGCTGAAGCCTGTGCCCAGCATGACGCCACGTACTACCCCCGCTTCAAGCAGTGGGCCGATGAGTACTTTTTCCTGCCCCACCGCCAGGAAACCCGCGGTATTGGCGGGCTGTTCTTCGACCGCCTCGCCGTGGGCAAGGACGGTTCCTTCGATGAGCTGTTTGCTTTTGTGCGGGCCGTGGGCGAAATCTATGGCCGTACCTACGTGACGCTGATGCGCCAGAACGCGGCCCTCCCCTACACCGAGCAGCAAAAGCAGTGGCAGCTGGTGCGCCGCGGCCGCTACGCCGAGTTCAACCTGGCCTTTGACCGGGGCACGCGCTTTGGGCTGGAAACCGGGGGCCGCACCGAAAGCATTCTGATGAGCTTGCCCCCGCAGTGCGAGTGGCACTATAACCTACAACCCCAGCCCGGCTCCCCCGAAGCCGCTACCCAGCAGTGGCTCCAAAAGGGCATCGACTGGCTCACCGACCCACCCGTTACCGCTTGATCGAGCACCTTCAATCCCTGGACCGTTGGCTGCTGCTGGCTGCCAACTCGCACCACTCGCGCAAGCTAGATGCGTGGATGGTTTTTTTCTCGGAGCGGTTTGTGTGGTTTCCGGCCTACTTCGTGCTGGTGGTGGTGCTGGTGTACCTTTACCAGCGGCGGGCCCTGCTCATTCTGCCCCTACTGGGCCTGAGCGTGGCCCTGGCCGACGGCATTTCCAGCCGCCTGTTCAAGCCCTACTTCGCCCGGCTGCGCCCCTGCCACGACGCTACTCTCTCTACCACGCTCAACCTGGTAAATGGCTGCGGGGGGCAGTTCGGGTTTCTGTCATCGCACGCGGCCAACTCCTTTGCGCTGGCTGTATTTATGGGCTTGCTGCTGCCGGCCCGCTACCGGGTAGCCAAGGTGATGCTGTTCATCTGGGCCGCTATCGTGAGCTACAGCCGCATGTACCTGGGCGCCCACTACCCCTCCGATGTGCTGGCGGGCGCTTTGCTCGGTTCCGGTACGGCCTGGGCGTGCGTAGCGGCCTACCGGCACCTGGCCCCGCGCTGGTGGCCGGCGAATGAGCCTATAATGGCAGCGTAACAGGCCATTTTTAACTCATTCCAAGTCCTACTACCCCTAATCACACGCAAAAGCCCCCGCAGCACTACGCTGCGGGGGCTTTTGGCTTTGTGGCTGTTATTACTTTTTGCCGGCGGGCTTGCGGTTGCCCGTGTGGCCGTCGCCGTGGTCACCCTGGCCGGGCTTGCTGGTCACCTGGGAGTTGTGGCGGTCGTCCTGGGAGAGGGAGCGGTTCAGGTCCACGTTGCTGGTAAACTCGCCCTTTTCATTACGGCGCACGTAGCGCTTGTCGCCGGGCGTGGGCTCTATCAATTCGCGTTTGCTAGACATGAGATTCAACGGGTAGGTACCCTCCTGATACGTACCCCCATGCCGCCGGTTGGCCTATTTCCCCAGCAATTTTGCCACGTACTTGCCCACAATATCAAACTCCAGATTCACGCGGTGGCCGGGGCGCAGGTCCTGGAAGGTGGTGTGCTCGTAGGTGTAAGGAATGATGGCCACCGAAAAGCCGTCGTCGGTGCTGTTGAAGCAGGTCAGACTGGTGCCATTGATGCAGATGGAGCCCTTCTCTACGGTTACGCGGCCGGGGCCGGGCTCGTGGCGGAAGCGAAACAGCCAGGAGCCGTTCTGGTCCTCCACTGCTTCGCACTCGGCCGTGAGGTCCACGTGGCCTTGCACGATGTGTCCATCAAAGCGGCCACCCGCCGCCAGGCAGCGCTCCAGGTTTACCCTCCGACCCGGTGCCCACTGGCTCAGGTTGGTTTTTTGCAGGGTTTCGTCGATGGCGGTTACCACGTGGGTGCCGGCCGCTGCATCCACGGCTACCACCGTCAGGCACACGCCGTCGTGGGCCACGCTCTGGTCGATTTTCAGCTCCGAGGCAAAGCCGGAAGCTACGGTGAAGTGAATATTGGTGGCATCCCGACGCACGTCGGTGATGGTGCCTAAGGTTTCAATGATTCCGGTGAACACAGAGTGAATGCGCTAAATGTGGTAAATACGACCAGCAGGCTGGGAGCAAAGTAGCAAAACACGCTTGGTACGGATGAAAGTTTTCACACTCCTTGCCTGTGCTGCATTGCCCACATCGTCCGCTATTTCCCCCGGCCTTCAATAATGATTTTCAGCGTGTAGAGCAGCACCCGGAAGTCCATGGCCAGGCTCATGTTCTCGATATAGAGAATGTCGAACTTAAGGCGCTCTACCATTTGCGGAACGGTTTCGGCGTAGCCATACTTCACCTGGCCCAAGGAGGTGAGGCCGGGCCGCACCCGGTGCAGGTGGCGGTAGTGCGGAGCCAGCTGCATAATCTGGTCGATGAAGAACTGCCGCTCCGGCCGGGGCCCTACTATGCTCATATCGCCCCGGATAACGTTCCAGAACTGGGGCAGCTCATCAAGGCGCACCTTACGCATAAAGCGGCCCCAGGGCGTAATACGGGGGTCGTGGTCGGAGCTCAGGGCCGGGCCCTGCCGCTCGGCATCCACGTACATAGAGCGAAACTTATAGATGCGGAACGGCTGCGCGTGCCTCCCAATACGCTCCTGGGAGTAAAACACCGGGCCGGGCGAAGAGAGCTTGACCATCACGGCTGTAAAGGCATACACGGGCCAGGCCAGCAGCAGAAACAGCACCGATAAAACCACATCGAGCAGGCGCTTCAGCACCCGCTGCCAGGGCGGCAGCAGGTCCTGCTTGATTTCAATGAGTGGGGTCCCGAACACATGGCTCACCTTCACCGAGCCCAGCAGCATCTGGTAAAGGTCGGGCAGGATGCTTACCCGGGCGGGCGTACCCTCCAGCAGGGTCAGGATTTCTTCAATAACCCGGTGCTCGGAAGGCTCAATGGCAATAATGATCTGCTCAACCTGAAGTACCCGAATCAGGGCGGGCAGGCGGCGGTAGGAGCCCCGGGCGGGTAGCTCAGCCGCCAGCGTTTCGTCCACTACCTCTCCCAGGGGCGTGAACCCTACCAGCCGCAGCCCCAGGTGCCGCCCCGTACGGCGCAGTTCCTGGTAGGTGTCGCGGGCCAGGGCCCCGGAGCCCACCAGCAGGGTATTGAAGGTGATGACGCCGCCCCGCACCAGTCGCTGCACGCTGCTCACGGCCCACACCCGCAGCACGGCCGTGAGGGAGAAGTGGAGCAGGAAATAGGCCGAAATGGTTTTGTAGTAGCTGTGGTAGTTCTGCACGCCCTGGTCGTCGAGCAGCAGGGCGAAAAAGATAATGATGGCCCCCAGCACCGACACCTGTCCCAGCCGAATCAGCTCCGAGAGGCGCGACTTGCGAAAGATGTCGTTGTACTCCCCAATCAGGGCGTAGAGCGCCGTCCAGAACCCGGCAATCAGCAGGGCCGAGCCCGAGAGAAAAGCCGCATCGGCCGCGAAGCGGTAGTTGACGTTGATTTCCTGGAGCAGATACTTGCGCAACAGGAAAAAGCACATCCACGCCAACAACGCCGCCCCGAAGTCGGCTCCTATCAGCTTCAGTTTTTGGAGAGTACGAATCAAGAGCGAGGAAACTATCCGGCCGGGCCGGCAATCGGGGTAATTTTATGGCCTAAAGGCGTAATTTCGCGCTCCATTCAAAACCCCGGGCCTGGGCGGCCCAGCTTCTCGGAGTCGCGCAAAGGTAGGAATTACCCGCAATCTGCGCAGAAGGCCTTTATGGGCGCCCCGCCTGGCTCGCCTCATCCGTAGTTGATTCCTCCTCTTCGTCTCATGCACGCCGACACCTACCGCCATCGTGGATTGCGCCGCACCCTGGTGGAGGAGCTGCGCCGCAAAGGTATCCGCGACGAGCGGGTGCTGACGGCCATCGGCACGGTGCCGCGCCATCTGTTCTTCGAGGATGCCTTTCAGCCCCACGCCTACCAGGATAAGGCTTTTCCGATTGGCGAGGGCCAGACGATTTCGCAGCCCTACACCGTGGCCTACCAGACCGAGCTGCTGCAGGTGCAGCCCGGCGAGCGGGTGCTGGAAATCGGGACGGGCTCGGGCTACCAGTGCTGCGTGCTGCTGGAGCTGACCCCGCATGTGTTCAGCATTGAGTACAACCCGGTGCTGTTCGAGCGCACGGCCCGCCGCCTGGCCGCCATGCACCGCCCCGCCCACCTCTTCGGCGGCGACGGTTCCCTGGGCCTGCCCCAGCATGCCCCCTTCGATAAGATTCTGGTTACGGCCGGCTCCCCAGCCCTGCCGCGCCCCCTGCTGCGCCAGCTGCGGGTAGGCGGTGCGCTGGTCATTCCCGTAGGCGATGAGCAAACCCAGCGCATGGTGCGCGTGGTGCGGGAAAGCGAGGAAGAGTTTTCGCGGCAGGTGCTGGAAGAATTCCGCTTCGTGCCCCTGCTGGGCCAGGCCGGTTGGAATAAGTGAAGTGGTGAACTGGTGCAATAGTGAGCTTGACGTTCTATCTGCGCAGCTAGGCTCGTCAGAACGACAAACTCACCACTGCACTACTTCACCATCTCACTACCTCCGTACCTTTGTCAAAATATTCAGACTATCTGCTCCCGCATGCTGCGCAAACAAAAGCCCGTTAAAGACTCCTTCGTTCGGATGACCGAACTCGTGCTGCCCAACGATACCAACACGCTCAACAACCTGATGGGGGGCCGTATGATGCACCTAATGGACGTGTGCGCGGCAATTTCGGCCCAGCGCCACTCCAACCGCATCGTGGTAACGGCCTCCGTCGATAACGTTTCGTTTCGGGAAGGCATCAAGCTGGGCAGCGTGATAACGCTGGAAGCCCAGGTGACGCGCTCCTTCAGCTCTTCTATGGAAGTGCACATCAACGTGTGGGCCGAGGACATTCCGAGTGGCACTAAAATCAAGTCTAACGAGGCGTTTCTCACCTTCGTGGCCGTGGATCAGTCGGGCCGACCGATTGACGTGCCGGAAGCCGTGGCGGAAACCCCGGAGGAAATCAGCCTCTACGATGGCGCACTGCGCCGCCGTCAGCTGCGCCTGGTGCTGGGCGGCCGCATGAGCCCCCACGAAGCCACCGAGCTTAAGGCACTTTTCGACCTGGAATAACCCGCTTGCCTGGTGGCTGTCAGGCCCTGAATATTCCATCTTTTCGGCTGTTACCGGCTCACCGCGCCCCTCCCTATGGATACTGCTGCTACCCTGGCTTTCTTCCAGAACTTCTATACCGATGCCGCGCTCTACGTGGTACCGGAGCCCACGGCTGCTACCCCGGCCGGCAGCCCCGAGGCGGCAGCGGCGCCTACCTCTGCTGCCAGCCTGAACTCCGCGCCGCCTGCTGCCCCGGTGCCTGCTACCCCGGTAGCAGCGGCTGTACCCCTTGCTTTGCCCGGCAAACTGCCTTCCCTGAGCAGCTTGCCTTCGGTAGGGGCCACTCCCCCCTCGCCGCCTGCTACGCCTGTGCCGGCAGCAGTGCCTGCTTCTCCCGCGCCTACCCCCCTGCCGGCCGCAGAGGCTCCGCGCCAGGCTACCACCCTTACGGTAGCGCAACTGCCGGCAGCCGCGGCAGCCCCAGCCGGCCGGGTGCAGCCCACGCCTACCCAGTCGCCGGTGGCGCATATCCCCTTCTCCACGCTGGGCAGCAATGCCAACGGGCTCATTATTCTGGTGCGCCTGCCGGCCGAGGAGTTTAAGAAGCTGCCACGCAACGTATTCCTCAACAACCTGCTCAAGGCCATTCGGCTGATTGTGGAGGACGTGGTGCTGGTGAACGTGGAGCACCCCAGCTACCCAGTGGCCTTGTGCAGCCTGCGTCAGCATCTGGCGGCCAGGCAGTTTCTGGCTTTCGGCAAAAACCTGCTCGACGTGGCCGTGTACACTACCCAGCCCTATGAGCCTGTGCTGCTCTTCGGAGACACCGCCTTCCTGGGGGCCAGCGAAATCAGCATGCTGGAATACGACGCCGGCCGCAAAAAGCAACTCTGGCAGGCCGTGCAGCGCATGTTCATGAGCTAAACGAAACGGCATAAAAAAAGCCCCTCCAGCATTGGCTGCAGGGGCTTTTTTATGCGGCTAATGCGCAGCGCTCTTCTACTTCAGCACCGAAGCCAGGGTAGCGTCCAGAGCCTCGCCGCGCAGGTTTTTCGCAATAATGCGGCCCTGGGGGTCGAGCAGGTACGACTGCGGGATAGACTTGATGCCATAGGTCTGGCCGGCAGCGCTTTCCCAGCCTTTCAGGTCGGAAACGTGAGTCCAGGTGAGCTTATCGGTCTGGATGGCCTTCAGCCACTTACCCCGGTCCTGGTCGAAGGATACGCTGTAAATCTCGAAGCCCTTGGCCTTGAACTTGTTGTAGGCTTTCACCACGTTGGGATTTTCCTGTCGGCAGGGGCCGCACCAGCTGGCCCAGAAGTCGATGAGCACGTACTTGCCACGCAGGCTACTCAGGCTCACGGCTTTGCCCTCGGGGGTTGGCAGGCTGATTTCGGGGGCTTCCACGCCTACGGCCGTGGTCCGTAGGGGCTCCAGGCGGGCCACCAGGGCCTTGGTGTAGCGCGAATCGGGGCGGTTTTTCTTCAGCACGTTCGCCACCGAGTCAGCCAGCGCGAAGTTGTCGTCGGGGTTAATAAGGCTGGTCACCACGAAGGCCGACACCACCGAGTTGGGGCTCTGGCGCACCAGGCGGCTCAGGCTCGCGGAACCTTGCTTTTGCAGCGCCATGGCCTTCTCCTGCAGAATGCTCAGGGAGTCGCGGCGGTTCTGCTCGGCGGCCTGGTTAAAGCGCTGCTCCAGCTGCTGCATCTGCTGGCGCGAGGTTTCCATGGTCCGGCTGATTTGCTGGAGCAGGTCCGAATCAGGGGAGCCTTTCACGGTATAGCTCCGCCCGAACTGCTGGGCGTCGCCGGAAAGCTGCACCTGGCGGCCGTTTTCCAGGGCCACCAGCGCCTGGTTCTGGTCGTTGAGCTTTACCTGGTAGATGCCCGCCTCGGGCAGGCTGCCGCTGAACGTAAACTGCCCCTTCTCATCCACCGTAGCCGTATCGCGCGACACGAATTGGGTTTCGCCTAGCTCGGCCAGATAGACCTTAGTGCCGGCCGGGGCGTTCTGCAGCTGGCCCGTGAGCTGGTAGCTGCTGGCATCGGTAGCCGCCCCGTTGGTACTGCTGGTGGGGGTAGTGTTTTTATTGCAGGCGTTGGTCATGCCCAGCAGGGCGCCTACGTAAAGCAAGCTTTTCATCTTGTGCATCATTCGGAAAACTGACCGGTGATGGCACCGGTACCGTGTGGCTATGGACGTAGAAACCGGCCGCAAGTTGCCACTTTTAGGCGGAATTGCGGTTGGGCTTCCCTGGCCTACCTACACGCGAGGCGCGGGGTTTGGTTCCGGCATTGGCGCCAGCCGGCCAGCGGGTAGTTAATCCAGCGGAATGTATTCCGAAATCTTCTGGCCCAGGGCCCGACCTCTCAGATTATAAGCCAGTACGCGGCCCTCCGGGTCGAGCAACACCGAGTACGGAATGGAATGCACCCCGTAGGCCTGGGCCCCGGCGCTCTGCCAGCCGCGCAGGTCCGAAACGTGGTGCCAGGTCAGCTCATCGGCGGCAATGGCCTGGTGCCAGCGGGCCCGGTTCACATCCAGCGACACGCTGTAGATTTCCAGCCCCCGGCTATGAAACTGCCCGTAAATTTTGCGCAGATTGGGACTTTCGGCCCGGCAGGGCCCGCACCAGGAAGCCCAGAAATCAACCAGCACATACTTGCCGCGCAGACTGCTCAGCGCCAGCTTGGTGCCATCGAGCCCGGGCAGGTTGATGTCAGGAGCTTCGGGGGCGGCGCGGGGCGTTGCGGCGGCTGAAGTAGCAGGCACCGCCGGCCGCTGGCAGCTACCGCCGCTTAGCAGCACTAGCAGCCCAATAAGAGTTCGGCGCATCATAAGGGGGTAGTGAATTGAAACCAAATGGAATAAATAGCCCTACCCCCAAGTAAACAAAAAACCACCGGCCGCCGGGCCGGTGGTTTTATATTGAATGTAGCGAGGCCTAAGCGTCGAGCTTTTGGCGCAGCAGCTGGTTGGCCATCTTGGGGTCGGCCTTGCCGCCGGTCAGCTTCATCAGCTCACCCATAAACATGCCGGTTAGCGACTTTTTGCCGGCGCGGTACTCGGCTACTTTGGCCGGGTTGGCGTCGAGTACCTGCTGAATCATGGCTTCCAGCGCACCGGCATCCGACTGCTGCAACAGGCCTTGTGCTTCGGCAGCGGCAGCGGCGGTTTGGGCAGGGTTTTCGAGCAGGTACGGGAACAGCTGCTTGCTAGCCACCGAGTGGCCTACCTTGTTCTCATCAATCAGCCCGATGATATCGGCCAGGTGCTGGGGCGTGAGCGGGAACTGGTCGAGGGTTAGGGCCCGCTCGTTGAGGTAGGCTTTCACGGGGCCGGTTACCCAGTTGGCGGCGGCCTTGGCGTTGGTGGTCAGGCGCGTCAGCTCATCGAAATACAGAGCCACGTCCTTGTCGGCGGTCAGCACGTTGGCGTCGTAATCCGAGAGGCCCAGCTCGCCGGTGAAGCGGGCGTAGAGCTGCTGGGGCAGCGCCGGCAGCTCGGCCTGCACGCGGTGCAGCCACTCGTCGTCGATAATAACCGGGGGCAGATCGGGCTCCGGGAAGTACCGGTAGTCGTTCATGGTTTCCTTGCTACGCTGCCCGCTGGTGGTGCCGGTCTGCGCATCAAAGCCCCGGGTTTCGCTGTCGATTACCTCGCCGGCTTCGGCCAGGGCAATCTGCCGCTCAATCTCGTACTCAATGGCCCGCTGCACGTTGCGGAAGGAGTTCATGTTCTTGACCTCCACCTTGGTACCAAACTGGTCGGCGTCCTTGAGCATCACCGAAATGTTGGCGTCGCAGCGCAGAGAGCCTTCCTCCATGTTGCCGTCGCAGATGCCCAGGTACTGCACCAGTTTCTTGATTTCAGAGAGGTAGGCGTAGGCTTCCTCGGCGTTTCGGATGTCCGGCTCCGACACAATTTCAATCAAAGGCACCCCGGCCCGGTTCAAATCCACCAGGGTTTCCACCTCGCCCGCCAGGTGCATGCTCTTACCCGCATCTTCCTCCATGTGGATGCGGGTAATGCCGATTTTCTTGGTCGAGCCATCCGAAAGGCGCACTTCTACGTGGCCGCCGGTGCAGATGGGGGTTTTGTCCTGGGTAATCTGGTAGCCCTTGGGAAGGTCGGGGTAGAAGTAGTTTTTGCGCGCGAACAGGTTGTCGCGCCGGATCTGGCAGTTGGTGGCCAGGCCCATTTTCATGGCGTACTCCACGGCCGTGTAATTCACGCGCGGCAGCGTGCCGGGGTGCCCCAGCGTGATGACACTGAGGTTGTTATTGGGCAGAGCGCCGTACTCGTTTTCGTCGGAGGAGTACATTTTGCTGCGCGTGAGCAGCTGGGCGTGTACTTCCAGACCAATGACGGGCTGGTATTTGGCTTTGATGCTTTCGTCCATAAATCGTTGATGCGCGCTGCTAAGGCTGATTGCGCTGATTTTTTTGCAAGGTAAGCACTATTCCGCCGGGCCCATAAACTTGTCATTCCGAGCGGAACGAGGAATCTGGGTGAACCACCAAGGCAACCCCGATTTCTTGCTCCGCTCGGAATGATACTGCAGGCCCTACCCCTCCTTAATCGTTGAACACCGGAATATAGGTAGCCTGGAAGGCGTTGCCAGCCTGGTTGTAGGCCTGAGCCAGCTTCTGATTCTGGGTGTTATACAGGTTGATAAAGCCGTTGAATTTATCGGCGTCGGTTTTGGTAAGAGCGTCTTTGCGCTCCAGCAACTCCTTCATCTGGGCGGCCTGGGTGGCGGCAAAGCCAGCATAGAATTTCACCAGGTTGCGGGCCGCGTCGCGGTAGCGGGCGTCTTTGCCCCGGAAGGCCGGAATGGCCGTTAGCTCGGTGGTAGCGGTTTTGGAATCGGCCACCAGCTGCAGGCGGGCCGCTTCGAAAGCGGCCGGGTCCTGGGCGCTTAGGGCATCGGTGAGCTTGGCCGTGGCCTTTTCAATCCGAAACTGCGCCAGGTACACCTTGTGCTGGTAGCTATTCACCTCCGACACCTGCCGCATATACTCGGCCAGGCGCTTGCCCTCAGGATCGGCGGAAATGGTCATGTTGTGCCGCCGGGCAAAGCGGCGCTGGGCCGCGTCCACCGAGTCGTTGACCACCTGCAGCTTGGCCTCAGCAATTTCCTGGAGCTTAAAATACTGCTCCATGTTCTCGACGGTGGCCGTGCGCGTAGCCGCCATCATATCCACGGCTTTGTAATCCTCGGAGTACACTTTCAGCAGTTGGTAAAACGCCTCGGTGGTTTGCTCCTTGAAGCCTTTATCGTCCTTGAACGCGGGCATTTTAGCCACTTTGTTCAGGGAGGCTTCCGTCTGCTTAATCAGGTCCTGACGCTTGGCGTCAATCTTCTTCTCGTTGTCCGAGTGGGCCGATTTACTGATATAGCGCAGGTTTTTCTTGAGCATGGCCCGCTGCTCGGCTACGATAAAATTGTTGTAGGCGCCAGGATCGGTGAAGGTCTGGGCTGAGGCGGTGGTAGCGAGGCCGGTGAGCAGGCCAGCGGTAAGCAGGAAGGTAGAAAGGCGCATAGAGTATGGTAAGAGGTGATGAAGACTTATTGAGTTAATACATTCCACTGCCTGCAGAATCTTAGCATAGAGTAGAAGTGAGCTAGAGCCCTGACGCCGGCTGATTGCCTGCACGCGGCTTTTGTCTGAACAGAGAGGATTTATTTATAGAGAAAGTGATGGGAACAGTAAAGTACACCGGCACCGGCCGCCCATCTTGTCTTCCAGGCTCGAAACGAGGCAAATTTTTGACTACGTGTACAGCCTCTGTATCTAGCAATGGGTCAACTCCTTTGTCAATGCGCACATTGCTTACCACACCTGTAGTGTCAACGACAAACTTTACGAATACTTTACCTTCCACGCCCCGTCGCAAAGCCTTACCTGGATACCGGGTATTCTGACCAATATATTGCAGCAGCGCTTGCTGACCACCCGGAAACGAGGGCATCACTTCAAATTCGTAACAAGGCATTTCCTGGCCTTGCGGATTGTAACAAGTACCGTTTACCCGCTGATTATCTGCGTATATTTCACGTCTCTTGAGCCTGCCATCGGGGTAATAGACAACTAGCTCTCCTTGCCGTTTACCATCTGCATAGTTCTGCTCGTAATGCAACTGACCACTGGGATAGTGGTTTCTATAAGGACCTGAAGGCTTGCCGTGCTGCATTTCTGAATGCCAGCTCAGGTTTCCGTTTTCATGCCAGCCCTCACTGATGCCATGCACCATATGGCGTGCCAGGTCTTCGTAGAAGATTACGGAGCGAGGTTTGCCGCTTATGTAGAATGTACGAACCGTTGCGGCATTGCCCTCCTTCAGTTCGGTTTCCTCACTGTAAGAGGCCCCTTCGGCGGTAGGCTGTATGTCTCCCTGTTTGTTGAAATACTTAGCAGTAGTAGTTGTTGACGAACCAGTATACTCTTGAGCCTGAGTGGCAATACTGCTCAGCCCAAGACTGAGTAGCAGTAGATGTTTTCTCACTTTATTATGCGGAAATAAGATACGTATCCAAATATAAATGTTGGACGGCTATATATCGGTTATCAGAATGTGTTGATTCCAACTCTGATGTACTTCCCAGTCCTAAAAAACTAGGAACTATAAAAAATTACGGGCCGGGGCGATATTAAATTTTTAATATCGCCCCGGCCCGCTAACGGACTATAGGTGAAGTCATGTATTGCTATACCAGCACCTTGCTCACCAACTCCTCAGCCTTCCCAATAGCAGCACCCAAACCAGCTACGTTCTTGCCGCCGGCCGTGGCGAAGAACGGCTGACCACCGCCGCCGCCCTGAATTTCCTTGGCCAGCTCGCGCACCAGCTGGGAGGCGTTCAGCTTGCCGCCTTTGGCCAGTTCGTCGTCGAGCATAACAGCCAGCTGGGGCTTACCGTCGATTTCAGCGCCGAGTACGGCCACCAGGTTGGGCACCGACTGACGCAGGTTGAAGGCCAGGGTTTTGAGGGCATCGGCGGACGTGGCCTGCACCTGAGCGGCCAGGAAGCTCACGCCGTTGAGGGGCTTCACCTGGCCTACCAGCTGGTCTTTCTGCTGGTTGATGCTCTGCTGGGCAAACTGCTCGATCTGCTTGCGCAGGCCGGCAATTTCCTCGGTTTGCTTTTCGATGCTGGGAATGAGGTGCTGGGGGTTGCCCAGGGCCTCGCGCACCTGGCCTAGCAAATCCAGCTGCTGGTTCACGAAGGCTTCGGCCGCTTCGGCGGTTACGGCCTCAATGCGGCGCACACCTGCTCCTACCGCGCTTTCCGAGGTGATTTTGAAGAAGCCAATGTCGCCGGTGGTGCGGACGTGGGTGCCACCACAGAGCTCTACCGAGAATTCCCGGTCGAAGGTGATGACGCGCACGAACTCGCCGTACTTCTCGCCGAACAAGGCGGTAGCACCCAGAGCTTTGGCCTCGTCGATGGGCACGTTGCGGCGCTCATCCAGCGGAATCTGCTGCCGGATTTTGCGGTTCACGATGGTTTCCACCTGCCGCAGCTGGTCGTCGGTTACTTTGGTGAAGTGTGAGAAGTCGAAGCGCAGCAGCTTCTCGTTTACCAACGAGCCTTTCTGGGCTACGTGGGTGCCTACTACCTCGCGCAGGGCGGCCTGCAGCAAGTGGGTGGCCGTGTGGTTGCGGCGGATCTGGTCGCGGCGGGCATGGTCCACTTCGGCGCTGAACTCGGCATCCAGATCCTGGGGCAGTTCCAGAACGGTGTGCACGATGAGGTCGTTTTCCTTTTTCGTGTCCAGTACCCGCACCTTGCTCAGGGGCGACACCAGGTAGCCCGTGTCGCCAATCTGTCCGCCCGATTCGGCGTAGAACGGCGTCTGGTCGAGCACTACTTGGTACTCGGTTTTGCCTTTGCGGTCGGTGCGGCGGTAGCGCAGCAGGCGGGCCGGGGCCTGCTCCTGGTCGTAGCCCACAAACGCCGGCTGCTCCTCCGATTCCGTTACGATGGCCCAGTCGCTCTGCTCGGCCTCCTGGGCATTGCGCGAACGGCTTTTCTGCGCTTCCAGCTCCGTCTTGAAGCCTTCCTCGTCCACAGTCAGGCCTTTTTCGCGGGCAATGAGGGCGGTGAGGTCCAGGGGGAAGCCGAAGGTATCTGACAGTTCGAAAGCTGTTTTGCCATCGATGCGGTTGCCGTTCTGGCGGGCCGCTTCTTCTAGGGCGTCGAGGCGGCGCAGGCCGTTTTCCAGGGTTTTCAGGAAGGCAATTTCCTCTTCCTCAATCACGCGCTGCACGAATTGCTGCTGGGCCTTCAGCTCGGGGAAGATGTTCGCCATCTGGTCGGCCAGCACGGGCACCAGCTTGTAGAGGAAGGGCTGCTTCTGGTTCAGCGAGGAAAACGCGTAGCGCACGGCGCGGCGCAAGATGCGGCGAATCACGTAGCCAGCCTTCACGTTGCTGGGCAACTGGCCGTCAGCAATGGTGAAGCTGATGGTCCGGATGTGGTCGGCAATAACCCGGATGGCAATATCCGTTTTCTCGTTCTCCGTGGCAGGCTGGTCGTTCACGGTGGCGGGGGCCGTGCCGTGGTACTGCAGGCCGGCCTCGGCGGCAATGAACTGGATGAGGGGCTGGAATACGTCGGTGTCGTAGTTCGACTTCACGCCCGACACGGCCATCATCAAACGCTCGAAGCCCATGCCCGTATCTACGTTCTGCTGAGGTAGTTTTAGCAGCGACTTATCGGCGCGGCGCTCGAACTCCATGAACACGTTGTTCCAGATTTCGACTACCTGGGGGTGGTCGGCGTTAACCAGCTCGGCGCCGCCTTTCTGGGCCACCTCGGCCTCGTCGCGCAGGTCGATGTGGATTTCGGTGCAGGGGCCGCAGGGGCCGGTGTCGCCCATTTCCCAGAAGTTATCCTTCTTGTTGCCGGGCAGAATCCGGTCGTCGGAGGTGTACTGGCGCCACAGGTCCTGGGTCTCGGTGTCGGGGCCGAGCCCGTCGCCTTTGTCGCCCTCGAAGTAGGTGACATAGAGACGGTCTTTGGGCAGCTTGTACACGTCCGTGAGCAGTTCCCAGGCCCAGGCAATGGCGTCCTTCTTGAAATAATCACCAAACGACCAGTTGCCGAGCATCTCGAACATGGTGTGGTGGTAGGTATCGTAGCCCACCTCTTCTAGGTCGTTGTGCTTGCCCGACACGCGCAGGCACTTCTGGGTGTCGGCGATACGCTTGAAGGGGGCTGGCTTGTTGCCGAGGAAGTAGTCTTTGAACGGGGCCATGCCCGAGTTAATGAACAGCAGCGTGGGGTCGTCCTTCACCACGATGGGCGCTGAGGGCACAATGTGATGGCCTTTGGAGGCGAAGAAATCCAGAAACTGCTGGCGGACGTGGCTGGCGGTAGGGAGTGACATGAGACAGGTATAAGGATGCGCCACACCGGTGGCGGCAACAATTTTAGCTACTTTGCCGATGCAGAAATCCGGCTGGCCGGGCCCGAAAGGCATTTGCTGCCAAAGGTAGCCACTTCGCCCGGAAGTGGAAGCAGTACTTGTTGCGGTACTTCGCACTGCTTCGTCTGAACGTCATGTCGAGCTTGTCAAGACATCTCGCGTGCTGACGTATCATTACCATTGCAACGTCAGCACGCGAGATTCCTCGGCTGCGCTCGGAATGACGTTCTGTTCCTTTCTTCCTTTCTATTCACTTCATCCCCCCTTCCCAGTGCGCTTACCCATTTCCTATCCCTGCCTGCTGCTCAAACTGTTGCTGGTGTGGCTGTGCCTGCCTACCCCCGCGGAGGCGCAAACCACGCGGCAGCCTACCCCCGACCAAATAGCCCAATCCATCGGCCGTAAAAAGCAGAAAATAAGCAAGATGCTTGGGGCTGATATTTCCTTCCTACCCCAGCTGGAAGCTCGAGGCATCAAGTTCTCCGACAAGGGCCAGCAGAAAGATGCCATTGAGATTCTGAAGGACCACGGATTCAACTACGTGCGTCTTCGCCTGTTCCACAACCCGGCGGCCGACAGCGGGTACTCGCCCCAGAAGGGCTTCTGCGACCTAGCGCACACCCAGCAGATGGCCGCGCGCGCCAAGAAGGCGGGCATGAAGCTCCTGCTCGATTTCCATTACAGCGACACCTGGGCCGATCCGCAGAAGCAGTTTAAGCCCGAAGCCTGGAAAGACCTGCACGGCGCCCAGCTGGAGCAGGCCGTGCACGACTACACCCGCGACGTGCTGCTGTCCTTGCAGGCCCAGGGCACCCCGCCCGATATGGTGCAGGTGGGCAACGAAATCAACCACGGTCTGCTTTGGCCCGACGGCGACATCCACAGCGCCGACAGCGTAGCCCGCCTCGATAACCTGGCCGGACTGCTGAAAGCTGGCGTTTCGGCCGTGCGCGAAACAACTCCGCAAAGCCTCATCATGATGCACATTGCCCTGGGCGGGCAGAACGAGCAGTCGAGGTACTGGCTCGACAATATGTTCGCCCGCGGCGTCACCTGCGACGTTATCGGGCAGTCGTACTACCCCAAGTGGCACCGCACCCTGCCGGATCTGCAGCGCAACCTCACCGACCTAGCCGCTCGCTACCCTCAGGATGTGGTGGTAGTGGAGTACTCGGAGCTGAAGCGGGAGGTAAACGATATTGCGTTCAGTCTGCCTGGCAACAAGGGAAAGGGCACCTTTATCTGGGAGCCGCTCAACACCTGGGAGCAGATTTTCGACAAGGAAGGCAAGGCCAATGAGTTGCTGCCTATTTATGATGAAGTCAGCAAAAAGCACAAGGTAAAGTAGCCTAGCAGCCAAGCGCCTGACCGGCGCCAACTGTCCGCCCAAACGTTAGCTGTGCTGCATGGGGGTAGGCGGTTGGCGCCGGTTTTGCTTTATTTGTAATCAGGCTTTCGGCCGGCCCCTTCACTTTGTGCTGCTACCCCTCCTATGCCTTATAAAGAGCGCGACATCGAAAAACAGTATTTCACCATTGGCGAGGTAGCGGCTCAGTTCAACGTGGCGCCTTCCCTGATTCGGTTCTGGGAAACGGAGTTTGAGGAGCTGCGCCCGCGCAAAAGCAAGAAGGGCAACCGCCTCTACACGCCCCAGGACATCGACACGTTCCGCACCATCTATCACTTGGTAAAGGAGCGCGGCTACACCATTCCCGGCGCCCGCGACATGCTCAAGCAGAAAGGCCCCCAGCTCAAGGAAAAAATCGACGTGATTCAGAGCCTGGAGCGGGTCCGCAAGTTTATGGTGACGATGAAAAAGGAGCTGGACGCTATTGGGAAGGCGCAGGGTTAATGGAAATTCCGATCAGCTCTAATGCTGCGAATACACCCCGTGATACACAAGGCGTCGGGCTGACCGTCTTTCTGTTTACTGTTCTAACAGATGCTTTCTTAGTCATCTTAGCCGGCTTACTAGGTGCCATTCATCAACATCCTGGTTCCGTTGAAACGGATGTTATTTACGGCAGATGGGTTACGTTTTATTTGGCCATACTCATTCTAATCGGATTATGGGTTTGCGCTAAGCAGAGGAGCCGTTGCTCACCATATCGTTTCAAAGGACTAGTAGCTGGCGTTATTCCACTGCTGGCACTAGAAGTCTATTTTATATACTTAATATATAGTTAATGTTCGACGACACCCTCCTCCACGAAGTCGCGCTTACCTTATTCCCCAACATCGGGCCGCAGCTGACGAGGCAGCTGATGAGCTACGGAGGCTCGGCCAAGAACGTGCTGCACCTGCCGCCGGGTAAGTTGCGCAAGATTCCGGGGGTAGGCCCCGCTACCGTCGCCATCCTGACCGGGGCTGAGCGCACCGCTGCCCTGAACCAAGCCGAAGCCGCTTTGCGCAAAGCGGAGAAGGATGGCGTGCAGATTCTGTTTTACACCAGCAAGCAGTTTCCGGCGCGGCTCAAGCAGCTGCCCGACGCGCCTACTCTGCTTTACTACCAGGGTACCGCCGACCTGAATCACCCCAAAACCGTGGCCCTGGTAGGCACCCGCCAGGCCACCGACTACGGCCGGGAACAAACCGAGAAGCTGGTAAAAGGCATTGCCTCCCACCAGCCCCTTATCATCAGCGGCCTGGCCTACGGTATTGACATTGCCGCCCACCGCGCCGCCTTGCAGGAAGGGCTGGAAACCATCGGGGTCATGGCTACGGGCCTGGACAAGCTCTACCCCCCGGCCCACCGCAAAACCGCCGAGAAGATGCTCACGCAGGGTGGCCTGCTCACGGAGTTTCCCTTCGGCACCCAGCCCGATAAATATAACTTCCCCGCGAGGAATAGAATTATTGCCGGCCTCTCTGATGGCACGGTGGTAGTGGAAGCCGCAAGGAAGGGCGGCGCCCTGATAACCGCCGATTTGGCCCAGGGCTACAACCGTGACGTGCTGGCCGTGCCGGGCCCCCTGGGCTCCCCGGCCTCCGAAGGCTGCCATGAGCTGATCAAAGCAAATAAGGCCGCGCTGTACTCCGAGCCCAAAGACCTGGAGCAGCTGCTGAACTGGGACGCGGCGCTGCACCTGCAGGGCAAATTCAAGGGCCCTACCCCCTACGACCCCGCCGACTTCACCACGGAGGAGTTTCAGCTGGTGGCGGTGCTGCAAACTGCCACCGGCCGCGAAGAACACCTCGATACCCTGGCCTGGAAGGCCCAGCTGCCCATTCATACGGCGGCCTCCCTGCTGCTGGGCCTGGAGTTCCGGGCCGTTATCAAGGCCCTGCCGGGCAAGCGGTTCGCGCTGCTCTAACTTGTTCGCGTTCCAGGCTCCAAGGCCTGGCCGCCGTGCCCTCCTATCCTACCCCTGTGCTTCTCTACAACGGCCAGCTTCACCCCGACGACCACTTTGCGCTGCCGCTTCCTAACCGGGGGCTGTACTTCAACGACGGCTTTTTTGAAACTATGGTCTGGGCCCGGGGTACGCTGCGCTACCTGCCCTACCACTGGCAGCGGCTACAAGCAGCGGCGGCGGCCCTGGGTTTTGCCCTGCCGCCGGAGCTGGCCTCTGCGCAGGCGCTGGCCTCTACCATCGAGCGCCTGGTGCGGCAGCATGCCGAATATGCCACCGCGGCGGCCCGGGTGCGGCTGCAGCTGTGGCGCGGCGGCGGCGGCCTGTACGCGCCCACTACCCCGCAGCCCGACTGGCTGGTTACTCTGCAACCCTTTACCGAGCACAATGCGCCGGTTGGCCAGGCGGCGTTTGCCCATACGGTGCGCGTGGCCGCCTCGCCCGTCTCTTTTTGCAAAGGCCCCAACGCCCTAACCTACGTGCTGGCGGCCCGGGAACGAGAGCAGCGCAATCTGGATGAAATACTGCTGCTCTCCGGAGCGGGCCACGTAGCCGAGGCCGTAGCCGCCGCCGTAGTCTGGATTTGGAATGGTACGATTTACTGTCCGGCCCTCAGCACGGGGTGCGTACTAGGCACCCGGCTAGGCCACCTACGGGAGGTAGCCCGGCAGCTTCATATTACCTGGCAGGAAGGTTTGTTTGAGCCGAAGGAGCTATTAGCGGCCGAGGCCGTATTCACGGCCAACGTGGCGGGTATCCGAGCGGTGCAGCAGGTAGAAGAGGTTGTCTTTGCGTCTGAGCACCACCCGCTGCTGGTTCGGCTGCGCGAGGCAGAGGCCCTGGCCCGGTAACCGGCCCTCTGACGGCTGACCCTGAAACTACTGATCCAAGCGGCAGCGCATCTGCAGCCAGCTTTCCTCGAATTCGGCCAGGTCAGCTTCCGTAATATTGTTTTGCCGCAGCACGGCTGCCCGGTCGCGGTGACCGGCATCCAGGGAGTAAAGGGCAATCCAGGCGCGTTGCCGACGGCTTAAAGCGGGGATAGTGGTACTGGTAGCAGAATAGGTTAGCGCTCCGGGGGACATGCTACGCTATACGCATACTCCACCTAATTGGATTTTTCAGCCGCCCTATACTTTTTTCCTGATCAGCTGTCCAAATTCTTTCTTGCTCAGTAGCTGCGCATTGCGGTACGGCTGCGCAGGCGCAGCCAGCTGTCAATAAACTCGGCGAGGTCGGCTTCCGTCACCTCGTTTTGCTCCAATATCTCGGCGCGGTTAGCGCAGCCCGCGCTCAAGGAATACAGGGCTACCCACGCGCGCTGCTGCCGGGTGAGCAAAGAAAAGCGGGTGAACACAGGTAGTTGAGTAAAAGTTTCCTTCATACAGTACCATTACGCAGTCAAAATAGAAAACGGATCTAGCTCGTCAATACTTTTTTTATAAATTTTCTTGGCATATGGCATTATATATATACTACTGGGTAGGTAATTATCTGTTGTTCTATTTTTTAGATGTTATTGGCCGGCCAGACAAATACCCAATATAGTCGGGAACTGGCCCGAGAATGTGAGGTGCTACCCGGTGCTGGCACGGACTGCCAGCCGTATCCGCGAAACCCTCAGCGCTAAAACCAGCTCAACAGCGCCTTCCAGCCCTGCCACGCCGCCACGCCCAATAGTACCGCCAGAGGTAGCGCTACCACCACCGACAGCACATACTGCATATCGTGGGCGGCCGCCTGCTTGCCTTGCTGGTATAGCTCCCGTACGCCGGCAGCGCGGGGCCTGACGCGCAGCCAGCCCCGCAGCAATAAATAGGGCGACACCACGAATAAAAACACCGCTTTCAATAGCCGGCCTACAAAGCGAAACAGGCTGCCGAAGATGGATTCCGCAACGGCCTCTCCAATAATATCGTCGATGTCCAGCACGGCTTTCAGTAGCGTTTATACCGCTACCGGCGCTTTGATGGCGGGCCAGGGGTCGTAGTTTTCCAGCTTGAAATCCTCGAACTGGAAGCCGAAGATGTCCTGCACGGCCGGGTTCAGGCGCATCTGAGGCAGCGGGCGCGGCTCCCGCTCTAGCTGCAGGCGGGCCTGCTCCAGGTGGTTGCTGTAGAGGTGGGTATCGCCGCCGGTCCAGATAAACTCGCCGGGCTCCAGCCCCACTACCTGGGCCATCATGAGGGTGAGCAGGGCGTAGGACGCAATGTTGAAGGGCACGCCCAGGAACACGTCGGCGGAGCGCTGGTAGAGCTGGCAGCTGAGGCGGCCATCGGCCACGTAGAACTGCACCAGGGCGTGGCAGGGCTGCAGCTTCATCTGGGGCAAGTCGGCCACGTTCCAGGCCGACAGCACGATGCGGCGCGAATCGGGCGTCTGGCGCAGCTGACGCACAATGTCACTGATCTGGTCGATGGTCTGGCCGTCGGGGCCGGTCCAGGCGCGCCACTGCTTGCCGTACACGGGCCCCAGCTCGCCGTTCTCGTCGGCCCACTCATCCCAGATACTTACGCCGTGCTCCTTGAGGTAGGCAATGTTAGTATCACCGCGCAGAAACCAGAGCAGCTCGTAGATGATGCTTTTCAGGTGCACCTTCTTGGTGGTCACCAGGGGGAAGCCTTCCTGCAGGTTAAAGCGCATCTGGTAGCCGAACACGGAGAGCGTACCGGTACCGGTACGGTCGGTTTTGCGGGTGCCGTGCGTGAGAATGTGCTGCAGAAGGGTTTGGTACTGATGCATGGGGTAGGCCAAATGAGAGCCTAAAAGTAAGGAATCTACTTTAGGCCGTAGCTTCTCTTCTACCCAAGAGGTAGCTCTTTCATAGCTAGGTGGCAGGATGCATCCGGGTGTAGTATCCACCGGTTACCTCGTCGCCCTGCATATCAACCTCATGCATATCATCTCTTTATTCGAATCGATACCCTATTCTCATTTCCTCTTCGGTAACCCCAGCAGCGAGCTCAAACCGCAGCTGCCGCAGCAGCAAGCGGGCCTGCTGAATCATGGCAACTTCCCCAGCAGCACCCGGCGGAATAGTGCTCTCCACAAGTTTTAGGTGTGTTACTCTCCCGGTGGCGTCAATGGAAAGCTTCATTACTACGTCGCCTCCAATCTGGGCTCGCAAAGCTTCTACTGGGTACTTGATGAATCGGCGGATGTACTCAAAGTATGTAGCGTCTTCGGGTTGGAGGCGCTTGTCCTTGATTCGTTGACCAATGCCGCGTTTTAGTAGTGTTGGAGCGGTGGCGGCGGCTATGCGGAGGGAATCCTGATAGAGATGTTGAGCCCTGACAATAGAATCCTGCCGTGCTTTGGCCCTCGCCAACTGCGCCCCTCGCTGCGCGGCAGAGGTAGCGGGTTTGGGCGTGGTTACCGGCTTGGCGTCCCAGCGGTTATAGCCCGTCTGCGCCCAGGCAGGGCTACCCCCAAAGCTAGTGATAAGCAATAGCAGGAGCAGCAGTGGAACAGAATGCTTGTTAAGGCGCTGTACGGCCACCCGAATGCGCGAAGTCAAACCGTAGAGGTCATCCAACTGCGGGGTTGAATACATTTTAAAAAGTATTATTTAAGGTGCCGTAGCGGACATCATCTTCTTCAGCAACTCCTCTAGCGCTTGAGTTCCATCCGGGCCGTAGAGGAAGCCGTGGCCGCCGGCGGGCCGGGACGCGAAATGCCAGTTAGGAGCTTGGGCGCGATACTGCTGGTGAATGGCGGCTACTTTCTGGTAAGGATACACCTCATCATCTTCGGCATGCAGTGAGTAGAGTGGCGCCCCCTGGCCCAGGGTTTGAAAGCGCAACGGACCTAAGCTGCTCACGGGCATGGCTGACAAGGCGTAGAAGCCGGCAAAACCTTGAGGCTGCTGGCACGCATACCAGAAAGCCGCCGTGCCGCCATTCGACATGCCGCCCAGGTACACGCGCCGGGCATCCACATGGTAGCGCGCCTGCACGTCGGCGACCATGCGGCGCACCGCCGCCAAGGCCGCTTCGTGCTCCAACCACCCGAATGATTTGCGCCCATACGGGTACAGCACAATGGCCCGCTGCTGCTCAGCGGCCTGAAAAATGGGTTCTTGCGCCACCCTGGGCTCTTGCACCTGAAACTGGGTAGCGCTGGCTACACCGCCGTGCAGGTACACCAGCAGGGGCGCCGGCGTGGCGGGGTTATAGCTCTTGGGCACGTACACCAGATAGGGGGCTCGTACAGTATCGACAGACAACACGTAGCGGGCGAAACCAGGGGTAGCGGCCCCGTACCGCTTGCGGCGGGTGGCAGCGGGTAGCGCATTGCGTTGGGTCGTTGTTAGCCACTGCTCAGCAGCCAGGCGGGCCGCTGCTTCGCGCCGGGTGGCGTGGACCTGCAGCTGCTCTAGGAAGTAGGCCCACTGTGGGGTATCGTGCAGGGGACGCAGGCCCGCTTCCTGGGCGATGTTGCGCACATCCTGGCTGCTGACGGGCAGCTCAGCGAAACGCGTAATCCGGAGCAGCCACCGCAGGGCCTGAGTGCGCTGGGCCGGGCAGTTGGCAGCCGCAACGGTGCCAGCAAACACATCGAACGGGCCGGCTTTGGCGCTGTCCGCAAAAGCCGCCTGAAAATGCGGTACCGCTCCGCAGTAGTCTTGCTGGCTCAACTTGGCCGACGCCTGTTGCAGGTGTTGGTCGTAGGTTTGGGCCAAGCTGGGGGCGGCCCATAGCCAGCCGCTTATTCCTAGTAGGATACTTACTTGACGCATGGCTTTTATAAGATAAAGTAGATTTTATTCAAACTGATCTAAAGGTAACAATCGTACTATGCAATACAAGGTACTATTGAAAAATATTTACTGACTTACTTACTACCCGTGAATTGAAAGACAAAAACACAAAAAGCCGCTCCTTAGGAGCGGCTTTTTGTGTTTTTACTGTACGCTACAGTGACTTTACGGCCGGGGCGGGGGTAGCAGCAGCTTTGGCGTCTTTCTTCATGCAGCACGAGGGCGTGCCCGCAGTGGCGCCGGTTTTGGCACAGTGGGCTTTCATGTCAGCGGAGCAGGCTTCTTTCCTGGTTTTCTTGCCTTTGCCCTTATTGTGGCCCTCGTGGGCAGTAGCAGAACCAACGGAGGCAAACAGAACCAGGGCGAGCAGAACGTTCTTCATAAGCGAGAAGGATAGAGAAGAGGAAACAAAAGCGGGAAACTGACAGTTGGCTTGCTGCCGCTTCCAAGATACCGGAATCCGCCAAAAAGCCCTGGGCCGCTCGCGCTCCGGCAGCGCCTTCCCGGCACCACTCCGGTATAGATCTGTAAGCAGGGTGGCCCCGGCCGGGCGCTGCCGCTTCGCGTTACTACCCTATGCCCCTTCGTAAACTCGCTCATCTTACCCTCGTGGCCCTCGGGCTGCTCACGGCCCTGGCAGTGTTTTTCGTGGCCCAGCTGCGCTTCAACTACAATTTCAACGACTTCTACCCCGCCGGCGACCCGGACCTGGATTATTACACCCAGTACTCTGCCCGCTTCGGCAACGACAACGACTACGTGCTGCTGGGCCTGGAAGCCCCGGCGGGCCAGACGGTGTTTGAGCCCCGCTTCCTGACCCAGGTAGATTCCCTGACGCGCTTTATCCAGCAGCGGCGCCACGTTACGCAGGTGTCGTCGCCTACCAATGCCGTAAACCCGGTGGTAGAGGGGCTGGGCGTGTTCAACATTCCCTACCTCCACCCCCAGGACCCAACCCGCCGCGCCCAGGACTCGGCGCTGGTGTACCGCACGCCGGGGCTGGTGGGCAACCTGATTTCCCGGGATGCGCGGGCGGCCACCATCCTGTTCCAGACCTCGCCCAACCTCAGCAAGCCCCCCGGCGACTCCCTGCTGGCAGCCGTGCGCGGGGAGCTGCAGCGCCAGGGCATTCCGGAAGAACGGTACCACTTGGCCGGCAAAATGGTGGCCCAGTCGGTGTTCGTGGACCGGCTGCAGGTGGAGCTGATGGTGTTTATGAGCCTGTCGGTGGTGCTCGTGACGGGGCTGCTGTGGCTGACGTTCCGGACCTGGTGGGGGGTAATGCTGCCGCTGGTGGTGGTGCTGGGCGCCATTGTGTGGGGCCTGGGCGTGATGTCGGCCTTTGGGGTGAGCATTGATTTGATGACGGCCTTGCTGCCGGTGATGCTGTTCGTGGTGGGCATGTCCGATACCATCCACATCATCACGCGCTACGTTACGGAGTTGGGCTACGGGGCCAGCAAGCGGGATTCTTTGCTGATTGCCCTGAAAGAATCCGGCTTCGGCTCGGGGCTCTCGGCCCTGACGACCAGCATCGGCTTTTTCACCCTGATGACCAGCACTATCCGGCCCATTTACAACTTCGGGCTGTTTACGGGCATTGCCGTGCTGCTAACGTTTGCGCTGTCGTTTACCCTGTTGCCGGCCATGTTGGTGCTCCTGCGCAAGCCCCAGCTGCGGGTGCCCCGCGAAACCGGCCACAGCTGGGACGGCGTGCTGGGCCGCCTGTTTCGGGTGGTGCTGGCGCGGCGGCACTGGGTAGTGGCCATCAGCGCCCTGGTGCTGGTGCTATCAGTGGCCTCGGCCTCGCGCATCCGCATCAACTCGGCCCTGCTCGACGACCTTTCCCAAAACGACCCGGTGAAGCTGGATTTCAAGTTTTTCGAGCGACAGTTTGCCGGGGTGCGCCCCTTTGAGCTGGATTTGAAACCCGCCCCCGGCCGCACTATCTACGACTTGGAAGTGCTGCGCCAGACGGAGAAAATTGAGGGCTATTTGCAAAAAACCTACGGGCTGAACTTCGTGGCCTCGCCGGTTGCCATCATCAAATCGGTGCGCAAGGCCCTGAACGGCGGCCTGCTGACGGAATACCGCCTGCCCGATTCCGAAGCCGAATTGGAGCGCCTGACGCGCAAGGTGAAGCTGTTTCGGAAGAAGCCGGAGTTCCGGGCCCTGGCCCTGCCCGATGGTACGGAAGGCCGCCTCACCGGCCGCATGCCCGATGTGGGCTCCATTCGGGCCGATGCCCTAAACGCCGATTTGCGCCGCTACCTGCGCGCCTCCGTGGACAGCGCCGTGCTGCAAACCCGCCTCACCGGCTCGGCTAACCTCATCGACAAAAACAACGAGAACCTCACCCTGAACATGATTACAGGCATGAGCATCGATATTGTGATGGTCACGCTCATTGTGCTGCTTTTGTTCCGGAGCCTGCGCATGACCCTGGTGGTGCTGGTGCCCAACCTGGTGCCCATCCTGATTGTGGCGGGCGTGATGGGTGCGGCCGGCGTGAGCATGAAGGTGAGCACCAGCATCATCTTCACCATTGCCTTTGGCATTGCCGTCGATGACACTATCCACTTCATCAGCAAGCTCAAGCTGGTACTGCTCGATGAGCCCAGCCTGTTCAAGGCCGTGCGCAAAACCTATCTCATGGCCGGTAAAGCGGTTATCGTTACGTCGCTGATTCTGGTGGGCGGCTTCTCGACCCTGATCTTCTCCTCCTTCGACGGGACCTTCTACGTGGGCCTGCTCATCGGCCTTACGCTCCTGTTCGGGGTAGTGGCCGAGCTGACTCTGCTGCCCATCCTGATTCTGTGGTTTTACCGCCACCGGCCCAAGGAAATCCGGCAGCCGGTGCCTCTGCTGGAAGCCTAAACGTACAACGCCCCACTACCAGACCGTCGGCAGTGGGGCGTTGACGTATTGAACCGAGAGTCGGGGTCAGGGTTTAACCACCGTCAGGCCCGCCGGGGCGCGCAGGGGGCCTTCATCGTAAAAGTTGAGGTAGAGCAGCAGGGGCTTGGCGGCCCCGGCCCAGGTTAGCTCGTACACATCCAGCATACCCATGCCCCCGATAATGCCGTTGGGAGTTTCGAAGGCGCAGCAGCTACCACGGCGCCGGTAGCTGATTTCCTCGCCCTGAGGTCCGCGCAACGCATTCAGGTAGCGTTGCTGATTGCGGGCCCCGCTATCGGTTTTACCGCCCACGCACACCGGGTTTTTCTGGGTGACGCCATAGGTAGCGTCTTCACTGACCCCGGCCACGAAAAAGGGCTCCACGGTGCGACGAGCATTGTCGTAGTAGCTTTGCGGTGCGTTGATGGAGCCCGTAATGCGGGGGTTGGCGTCCGTGTTCGGGGCGCCCGCAGCGCTGGAGGCGGGCGCCGTAGTTTTAGCGGTGCGGCAGGCCGGCGCGGCCAGCATTACTACCGATAGACTTAGCAGATAGTATAGTCGTTTCATGGCTTCGAGATACGCACAATTTACTAGCTTTCCGCCCTCATGACCCACCTTCCTGTTTCCATTACCCGCTTTTTTGGTTGCTCCGCGCTGCGGGGGCTGCTGGCCGGCGCCCTGCTGCTGACCGCTCCTGCCCTGGCCCAGACGCCTACCCCCTCTGCCACCGACAACGACCCCTTGCCCCGCCTGATTCAGGAGCGCCAGCAGATGGTGCAGCAGTACGAAGAGGCCAACGCCCAGCGCAACAGCCTGTTCGGCAACAAGCCCAGCAAAAAAGACCTGCAGGAAGTGGTAGATGCCCTGAAAGGCATCATTCGCAAAGACACCGAAATTGTGCGGGCCGTGCAGGCCGCTACCCTGCGCCGCACCGCCGCCGTGGTAGCCGAAAATCAGCAGGCCAAGCAGCAAATCACCGTCGCTCAGACGGACCAAAGCAGCACCCGCCAGCGTTTCTACGACCTGGAAAATCAGATTAGCAACTTACAGCTGCGCGACAAGCAGCGGGAGAAAAAGCTGCTGGAGCTGCAGGCCACCGCCGACGAAGCTACTCAGGCCCGCACCAGTCGGGAGCTGCTAGCGGCCGGTCTGGCCGTACTCTGCGCGGGTTTGCTCTGGTACATTATGAAGCTGCGCGGCCGCCTGGCTACCCCCGCGCGACGGCGGAAGTAGGCGGAGGGTTTGAGCGGCTGCCTGGGGTAGGGCTGAAACAGCAAAAGGCCTCCCCGTTGCAGCGGAGAGGCCCACCCGCTGCGGCCTTCGTCACTCACCATCTGAACGCGCTGCGGGGTGTGGGGCCGCGCCCTGTTCCTGCCGCAGCAAAGAGAGGCCCTTTCACCCGCATTGGAAAGGAAAAAGCCCCGCCGGTTGTGACTTGTTTGAAAGCAGGAGCAATAGCACTCTTCACCACAATGCCAGCGGCCTTACCCCCGCCACTACCTCCGGGCGGCTCTTTTCAGGCTAATGACCACTGCGGAAGCCGGGGTTTTGCGCCTTGTTTGTGACCTTGCTTTTGCCGTATGCTCACCCCCGCCGCCCAGTACCTGACTTATGCCGAAGCCGTAACGCTTTACCAGCAGTTGCAGGCCGCTGGCGTCGATGCCCTGGTGAAGACGGGCGGCCCGCCCACCTTTCCTTTTGGCGAGGGCATGTACTACCAGTTGCTGATTGAGGAGGCCGACACCGCTTCGGCGCGGGCCACAGTGGAAGCCTTTGAGCAACAGCGCACTACCCCAGCGGCACCGCGCTGCCCCCGGTGTGGCGCGCCGGACCCGGTGCCGGTTTCGCGGCCGGCGTGGTGGAAACGGCTGTTTTACGCTGGCACTACCCTGCACAAATGCCGGAGCTGCGACGCGGAATTTCCCCGCTGAACTCCTACTTTGCCGGGGTATCCGGCCCGATGTACTGCGGGCGTAATCCTTGCCTAACATTGACCTCCTGGACCGAAGAACAGGCCCGCGCCCTCATCACCGACTCCGGCACACTGAAGCGCGGGCTGGAACTGGCCGCTCCTGCCAAGTGGAGCAACCTGGGCCGCACCGACACCGCCGCCTGGGGCGAGTGCAAGGGCAGCGGTAGCAAGCCATACCAAACCGGCCTCGACCTGACGGAGCCCGCCTTTAAGTGCTCCTGCCCCAGCCGGGTGTTTCCCTGTAAGCACGGCGCGGCCCTGCTCCTGCTGCTGGCCCGGCAGCCCCAGCTGCTGAATGGCCCCACCCCGCCCGATTGGCTGCAGGAGTGGCTGGAAAAGCGCCAGCAGTCGGCCGGCAAGAAAGCCACGAAAGCGCCTGGAACCGAACCCTCAGCAGCCGCTGATGGTACGGGTCCCACTCCGGCCGCCGGCCCCACCGACAACGAGCTGGCCCGGCAGAAGCGCGAGGCCCAGCGCATGGCCCGTATGCAGCGCGGCGCTGAGGAGCTGCAGATGTGGCTCCTGGACCTGGTGCGGGCCGGGCTGGCCGCCACTGACAACCAGCCCTTGAGTTTCTGGGAAAACCAGGCGGCCCGGCTGGTAGATAACCAGCTGCCCGGCCTGGCCGGCATAGTGCGGGAGCTGCCCACCCTGCGCCACCAGGGCGCCGACTGGCCTGAGCGGATGCTGGCGCGCCTGGGCGAGCTGTACCTGCTGACCCAGGCATTTCGGCGCCTGCCTGAGCTGCCGGAGGCCGCCCGCCAGGAACTGCTGCAGCTGGTGGGGGTGAATTTGAAGAAAGAAGACATTTTGGCCATGGAACCGGCGGTGGCCGATGAGTGGCGGGTGCTTTCGGTGGACGTTACTGAGGAAGACCGCCTGACAGTGCGCCGCTGCTGGCTGCAGGGCCAGCAAACTGGCCGCTACGCGCTGGTAGTAGAGTTTTCCTTCGGGGGGCAGGCGTTTGCTACCGCCCTGGTACCCGACGGCCACTACACCGGCACCCTTACCTTTTACCCCGGTCTGCTTTCCCTGCGTGCCGTACCGGGCACCCTCTCATTTGCCGGCCTTACCTCCGACGCCTCTCCGCCCTACCCCACTACCCTGCCCGAACTGCTGGATGCCTACGCCAATGCCTTGGCCCGCCAGCCCTGGCTGCGCGAGTGGCCCGTGCTCCTGACCGGCGGCACCCCAGCTTTCACCCCGGATGGCCGCTGGGTGCTACGGTTCACGCCCGAACTAGCGTTAGCTTCCGCTTTGCCTGAGCCTGCCACTCCGGCTATGCAGGAAGTTCCCCTGCTTTGCGACGACCTGTTTGGGTGGGAGTTGCAGGCCGTTGGTGGGGGCGTACCACTCACTATATTCGGCGAGTGGACCGGCCAGGGACTGCGCCCGCTGGTAGGCTGGGGCGCGGCGGTAGAAACTTCATCTGCTCTCTGATGCCCAACCTCCAAGCCCCTACCCCCGACCTAGCGGCCAACCCCCTCCGGCCCGCTGCCGACTGGCAGCAGCTGGTGCGCGTGGCCCTGCTGGGCACCCGCCAAAGCCCCGACGCGCTGCCCACGATTCCCGATCTGCCTGCCGCGTCGGAAACCGACGAAGCATCCCGCGAAAAGCACCTGCTGCAAGCGGCCGGGGCACTGTCGCTGATTCGCAAGGCTGGCTACCAGCCCGCCTCCAGCGCTACGCCCTTTGTCTCGCCCGCACCCGCCGAAACCGAGGATACGCTAGGTCCCAACGGGGCTCAGTCCCTGAACGTGCTGTTAGAAGGCCAGTACACTGATCTGCTGCCCGATTTCCTGACGGCCCTGGCCGAGCACCAGCGGCGGGTGCCGCATCCGCAGCTGGTGTATCTGCTGGAATATGCGCGCACCCGTCCGGCCCTGCAACCCGCCACGGCTGCTGTTTTAGGTCGGCGCGGGGAGTGGCTGGCCGCCCAAAACCCCGACTGGGCACCCATCCTCGCGGCTTCAACTCACCCGCAGTCCGAGGCCGTGTGGGAAACCGGCACCCTGCCTCAGCGCGTGAGTTACCTGACTTCCCTGCGCCGGCAACAGTCCGAGCAGGCCCGTAAGCTACTGGCCGCCACCCTACCCCAGGAACCAGCCAAAACCCAGGCGGCGCTGCTGGCTACGCTCCGCGAAAACCCCTCGGCGGCGGATGCGGAGCTGCTAGGCCAGTACTTGACGTCGAAAAGCAAGGAAGTGCGCCAAACCGTGCTGCCCCTGCTGGCCCGCCTCCCCGACAGCGCCCTGTTGGAGCGCCTGTGGCAACGGGCCGAGCCCCTGGTGCGATTGAAAAAAGGCCTGCTCACCAAGAAGCTGCTGGTGGAGCTGCCGGCCGCCGACTGGGACAAAACCTGGCTGGCAGATGGCATTGAGCAGCGCGACGCTCGCTTTCAGGGCGAAAAGGCCGCCCTGCTGGGCCAAGTGCTGGCCCTGATTCCGCCTGCTCGCTGGGCAGCTCACTGGAACCTACCCCCCGCCCGCCTTTTGGAGCTGGCCGCCGCTACCGAGTGGGCCGCGCTGCTGCTCAACACCTGGGCCGAAACCGCCATTCTGCACCACGACGCCGAATGGGCCGGTGAACTGCTGCGCTGGCTGTTTGAGCTGCCCCGCAAGCAGCCTTTCTCCCTGCCCCTGGCCGGTTTAACCCAGCAGCTCAGCTCCGCGCAGCTGCTGGCGCTGGTGCTGCCTTTGCTGGACGCCGCCCCGGAATTTGGGCCGGAGGTGCGCTGGCTGCCTCTACTGCAGCTGACGCCGGGGCCCTGGCCCGAGCGCCTCACCCGCCGCGTGGTGGAGGTGCTGCGCGCGGCTCTGAGCCAGCCCGAGCGTCTCTACCGCATCCAGTACGCCGCCAGTCAGCTGCTGGAGCACATGGGCCGCGTGGTGCCGGCCGCCCAGTACGACCTCTGTGCCCAACCCCTGCAGCCCTTGCTCCAGGATGTGCCTTACCTCCACAACAGCCTCGCCCGCCTGCTCAACACCCTGCACTTCCGCCAGCAGCTCGAGGCGGCGCTGGATGAGCCACCTGGCCCGGGCTAGACCATTGATAAGCAATGAGTAAATCACACTGCAGGCTAGAGTTAGCAACTAGCTCCCCTCCTCAGATGAGGAGGGGTTGGGGGTGGTTGACCCGTCGTTGAACAGCCTCTAACTTCTAATATCGTTCCGGTGCAGATACCGACGAGCACATAGCTCAACTCGCAGCTCTAGCTTCTAGCTAGCATCGGTCCTACCCTATCAACCACCCCCAACCCCTCCTCATCTGAGGAGGGGAGCTAAAAACTAGCTTTAGTCCACGCTTCATCTTCCCTACCCCACTTCCGCTTCCAAACCCTTCGCATATATGGCTTTAAATTCGTCCTCCGATATCCTGCGGCCCCACGCTGAGGTGCAATACGCCGAAGAACTCGCCGCCCTCAAAGCCCTCGACGACCGACCCAAGCCCACTAACTGGCAGCTCTCGCCCTGGGCCGTGGTGACGTACCTGCTGGGCGGTACCCTGGATAATGGTTTCGTGATTGAGCCCAAGTACATCGGGCAGCGGCGACTGATGGAAATTGCCGTGGCAACCCTCGCCACCGACCGCGCCCTGCTGCTGCTGGGTGTGCCGGGCACAGCCAAAAGCTGGGTTTCGGAGCACCTCACGGCGGCCATCAGCGGGCACTCCAACCTGCTGATTCAGGGCACGGCGGGCACCTCTGAAGATGCCATCCGCTATTCCTGGAACTACGCCCGCCTCATTGCCGAGGGCCCTTCCCCGGCTGCCCTGGTGCCCTCGCCCCTGCTCAAGGGCATGCAGGAAGGCAGCATGGTGCGCCTGGAAGAACTTACCCGTATCCCCTCCGACGTGCAGGATACGCTCATCACCGTCCTCTCCGAAAAGGTGCTGCCCGTGCCGGAGCTAGCCACCGAGGTGCAGGCCGCCCGCGGCTTCAACGTCATTGCTACCGCCAACGACCGGGACAAAGGCGTGAACGAGCTGAGCAGCGCCCTGCGCCGCCGCTTCAACACCGTGGTGCTCCCCCTACCCACCTCCATTGCCGAGGAAGTGCAGATTGTGCACTCGCGGGTGGAGAAAACCGGCCGGGCCCTGCAGCTGCCCGAAACCACGGCGGCCCTGGAGCAAATCAGCCGCCTCGTGACCATCTTCCGGGAGCTGCGCTCGGGCGTGACGGAGAACGGTAAAACCAAGCTCAAGAGCCCCAGCGGCACCCTCAGCACCGGCGAGGCCATTTCCGTGCTCAACAGTGGCCTGGCCCTGGCCGCCTACTTCGGCGACGGCACCCTGCAAGCCGCCGACCTCGCCGCCGGTCTCACCGGCGCCGTCATCAAAGACCCCGTCCAGGACCGCGTGGTATGGCTGGAATACCTGGAAACCGTAGTAAAAGAGCGCGACGGTTGGAAAGACCTCTACCGCGCATGCCGGGAGGTGGTGGAGTAAGGAATTAAAGACTATAACAGCTTATTATGCATCAAGATGCCGCTTTCGACATCATCCGTTTCACCCCGACGGGGCCACGCTATTATGGGGCCTCCATTCAGTTCCAGCCAATTCTACTGGAATCAGGCGAATATGTGAAGCACACCGAGCTGGACATTCCACTGGGCCTTGCCCGCTACGGTGGGCCAGTTGTCGATTTGCCGCCTGGCATGGCTCCGCCCGATGGCCTGCGCTTTGCCGCCCAACTCGACCTGAGCCAGGTAGCCCCGCATGACCCGTCGGGCCTGCTGCCCACTTCCGGCCAGCTCTACTTTTTCGCCGATATCACGACCACTCAAGGCATAGTGTTCTATGCCGATGTACCCAACGAGCAGTTGGTGCGCACCGTGCAGGAACACGAGGACAATTTCTTTGAAGGCCGGCTGATCGGCCGGTTTTTCGCGGAAACGGAAACCCTGGCCGAGCGTTATGGTCCAGGGGAGGAGGATGACGAGGATGACTGGCCCGGCTGGAACGACTTCGCCGGCAGCAAGAAATCCAAGCTGTTCGGTATATATACCCATTGCCAGCTGTCAGAGGAAGAAATCAAAGCCATAACCTTCTCCGACCAAATACTGCTACTACAAGTGGGCGAAGATTTCAACGACGAGGGTGTGTTCAGCGTGCTGATTGACCGCGACGCCCTCCGCCGCCGCGACTTTACCAATTGCCAGTTTGCCTGGGGTCAATCGTAAGAAAACTTTGTCCCATGCCCACCGAACTCCGCCTCTTTAGCATCCGCCACCACGACTTCACCAGCAGCCACTGCTTCTAATTAACCGCATGACCTTTTCCTCCCTCCTCAACCGCCTCGATACCCTGCTCCAACAGCACCGGCCGGAGTACTACGCTACCCTGGGCCCACCGGCTACGGGGGCGGAGCTGGCCGCTTTTGAGGCGGAGTTTAACCTAGTGTTGCCGACGGAGCTGCGGCAGTGGTTTGGCTGGCACAACGGGCAGGAAGGCTACGACAGCTTCTTCCAGAACAACTGCCTTCAGTCGCTGGATAGCGCGGCCGAAAGCATGCGCATCAACAACGAGCTGCTGGCCGATGGCGACTTCGTGGCGAACTGGTGGCATCCGGCCTGGGTGCCCTTCCTGGAAAATGGCGGTGGCGACCATGTCTGCGTGGATTTGCACGGCACCTTCACCGGCCAGGTCGGGCAGATCATAGAGCACTGGCACAACTGGGAAGCCCGCACCGTGCTGTTTCCCGACCTGACGGCCTGGCTGGCGGCCGTGGTACAGGCCTACGAGCAAGCCGGCGCCGAATCTATGTTGCTGACCGATGAGCAATTAGAAGAGCTGGAACCAGAGCATCCGAAAGGGTTTCCGCAGGAATTTGAAGCGGGGTAGGCTGCTCCCGGTGCGTCGTTGCCTATGGCCGCGTCCTACCCCATTCAATTTCCCGAACCGAAAACCGGTAGCCCGGCCAACCCTTTCCCTACCTCATGAGCTTATCTGAATCTATCCACCGAATCGAAACCTGGCTGGCCACCCACGCCCCGCGAATTCTAACTGAGTCGCTGAACGATGGCGCTGCCGAACGCGAGCTGAGTGGCCTGGAGGCTGCCGTTGGCAAGCCGCTGCCTGAAGACTATAAGGCCTTATACCGCTGGCGCAACGGCCTAGATGAAGACGCTGATAACTTCGGCAGCCTGTTCTACGGCCTGAGCTTTATTCCCCTGGCGAGGGTAGCAGCCGCCTTTCAAAGTCGCGCTCAAGACTCAGAACTGTGTCCGCCGGTATATGCGCAGGCTTCAGTAAAAGCCGATAACGTGTTGAATCCTTACTGGCTTCAACTCAGCTTCGACGGCTCCCATACGTGGCTGTGCGTGGACCTTGACCCGGCCCCGGCAGGCTCCTACGGGCAGGTTATTTTTGTGGATGAGGTAAACGAATCTGTTTTTCAGGTGGCCGAATCTGTGGCGGCCCTGCTCGCCCAGTTTGCGGATGACCTGGAGCAAGGGCGCTACACTTTGGAGCCCGATGCCCTGGAAGATGGGGAGGAATATCTTAGCCCTGAGGAAAGTATTGACGTGAACATCTGGTACGTGGCAGAGCGGTGGCAGGGCGTGCTACCTCCTGCCGCTTATAACTAAACTATCTATGCTAAAGCATCCGTTCTGGGGAATTGTGGAGGAAAGCTGGGCCGGCATGGCGCCGCAAAAGAAGTTTGTATTGCCAGGCTTTGAGCAGCCCGTAGAGGTGTTTCTGGGCGAGGAGCTGTTTGAGGAAGACGAGGAATACGATCTTTCCCCGGCGCAGCTCGACGAGTACGCAGCTACGTTCCAGGCCTTCGTTGCGGATGCGCCGCGCCTGCTCCCCGAGCTCCAGCAGCAGACCTTTGCCCGCTACCAGGAGCTGTATGCTTCCCTCTATGAGAACCCGGCCCAGTCGGGTGCCTCGGTGCTGCACCTGCGCACGCCCGAGGAGCATTTTGCTTATTTGCAGGACGTGGCCTACCTCCGTATTACGGACGAACAAACGCTCCGCCTGTCCATTCGCTACGGCCTTGACACGGAACACGGCCTGGAAATCAGGTTTGAGGCGAACCAGCTGGCCGAAATGGGCGGCATTGCCGAAACCTGAGTTACCCCTATTGTAGTCCTACCCCCTTATGCCTTCCGAACTCCGCCTCTTCGGCATCCGCCACCACGGCCCCGGCAGCACTTCTTCCCTGCTCAAAGCCCTGGACGACTACCAGCCCGACATCGTACTGCTGGAGTGTCCCGCCGATGGGAAAAAGGCCCTGGCGCTGGCTTCTAACCCGGAGCTGAAGCCGCCGGTGGCCCTACTCATTTACAACCCTAAGCAGCACGCTCAGGCCACGTTTCTGCCCTTCGCCTACTTCTCGCCGGAGTGGCAGGCGGCGCAGTGGTGCCAGCAGCACGGCGCCCACCTGCGCTGCTTCGACCTGCCGATGACGCTACGCTTTGCCCTCCCGGATGCCGTGGAGCACGAGCCGCTGCCACCGGCTGCAGTAGCTGCCGAAGCGCCCTCAGCACCTGATTCGGAGCCTGCGCCACCAGAAGCGGAAGCTCCCGCTACAAATTCAGAACCCGCCGAAGCACCAGTTCCCGAAGAAGCCCCGCTGCACCTCGACCCCATTGCCCACTTGGCCCGCCTAGATGGCTACACCGACGGAGAACGGTGGTGGGAAGCACGCATTGAGCACAGCGCCGGCCATGCCGATACCTTCGAGGTAGTGCTGCAAATGATGACGGCCCTGCGTGAGGAGCTGGCTCAGCCTGAATCGGAAGAAACCTTGCTGCGGGAGGCCTACATGCGCGAAACATTGCGCGCTACCCTCAAGCAGGGCTACCAGCGGGTAGCCGTAGTCTGCGGAGCCTGGCACGCGCCCGTGCTGCGCGCCGAGGTACTGCCTGCCTACGCCAAGGATGACAAAGCCCGCCTCAAAGGCCTCAAGAAAGCCTCCACCGAAGCTACCTGGGTACCCTGGACCTACGAGCGCCTGGCTCGGCAGTCGGGCTACGGGGCAGGGGTGTTGTCGCCGGCCTGGTACGAGCTGCTGTTTCAGGAGCCCCACGAGCGGGTAGTCACCCACTGGATGGTGCGGGCGGCCCACCTGTTGCGGGCCCAGCAGATTGACGCGTCGTCGGCCCACGCCATTGAGGCCGTGCGCCTGGCCGAGGCCCTGGCCGCCGTGCGCGGACTGGCCCTGCCCGGCATTGAGGAGCTGGAAGAAGCGGCCGTGAGCATTTTCGGGGGTGGCTACGCCGAGGCCCTGGACCTGGTGCACCAGCAGCTGGTAATTGGAGAAGCCCTGGGTGAAGTACCCGAGGAGTTGCCCGCCTCGCCTTTGCAGCAAGACCTGGCCCAGCAGCAAAAAGCCCTCCGCCTCAAACCCGAAGCCACCCACAAAACCCTAGCCCTCGACCTGCGCAAAGACCTCGACCTAGGCCGCAGCCACCTGCTCCACCGCCTGCAGCTTCTCAACATCCGGTGGGGCCGGCCCCAGCGCGTGCAGGGCAAGAGCGGCACCTTCCATGAGGTGTGGGAGCTGCAGTGGCGCCCCGAAATGGTGCTGGGCGTGCTGGAAGCTGGCCGTTGGGGCAATACCATTCTGGCCGCCGCCAGCGGCGCGGCCCACCACCGCGCCCACCAAGCCACCGACCTGGGCCAGATCAGTCAGTTACTGGAAGAGGCTCTGCACGCTGACCTAGCGCCCGCCCTGCCCGGCCTGGTGGCCCGCCTGGAAACCCTGAGCGCCGGCACCCGCGACGTCGCCCACCTGCTCACGGCCCTGCCCCCGCTGGTAAACGTGCTGCGCTACGGCAATGTGCGCCGCACCGAAACCGCCCAGGTAGCCCAGGTAGTGCACCACCTGGTGCAGCGCCTGTGCATCTCCCTGCCCCTGGCCTGCACCGGCCTCGACCGGGACGCGGCCAGTCAGCTCCTGGAGCGCATTGAAGCAGCTCACCAAGCCATTCGCCTGCTCCCCGACGAGGACCAGCAGGCGCATTGGTATGCTGCCCTGCACCTCATTGCGCGCCAGCCGGCCAGCAGTGGCCTCCTGGCCGGCGTGGCTACCCGCCTGCTCTTCGACACTCAGCAACTCGCCCCGGAAGACACGGCTACCCTGCTGGGCCTCGCCCTGGCCCCAGCCCAGCCCACCGATTATGCCACGGCCTGGGTTGAGGGCTTCCTGCGCGGTAGCGGCCTGCTGCTCATCCACAACCGCGTGCTCTTCGGCCTGCTCGATCAGTGGCTTACTGGCCTAGATGAAGCAGTATTTCAGGAAACCGTGCCCCTGCTGCGCCGCTCCTTCGCTGATTTCAGCCAGCCGGAGCGCCAGCAGGTGTTGGCGCTGGCCAACGGCGGCCCAGCCGCCACGGCGGCTCCAGAAGCGGAGTTCGACCTGGAACGGGGGCTACGGGTGTTGCCCGGGTTGCGGGAGTTATTAGGCCTTGTCGAGCCGGCAGCGGCTAGCCAAAGCGCGACTGCCGCACTGCTATGAGATGCTATGAGAGTGCGGCAAGGTATCCTAACCTAGTATTGGATGAAAACGAAATCTTCCTCTATCTGCACTCCGATGGGTTCACAGCCCGACACTTGAGCGTGGTACTCACAGTAGATAAGTTGTACAACTACTTTGCTCAGGTCCAGTATCACCACCAGTGCCAAGGAAAGTATGAACTGCACGAGCACGTATTCGCTGATGTGCTGCCTTCAACAGTAGCGCAGGCCATTAAAGCCTTGTTGGCACAGCCTGACTTTTTGCAGCTTCCGTCTCGCTATTCCGCTTACTGGGACGATTTAGGAGCCCGATTCGTAGTAGGCAAAACGGCCGCGGGTATTCACCGCATTGAGGTGGAAGAGCCCTTCGGGCGGCTGCTCCAGGGAGTTGATACAGGCCATGCCGTTTCGGAAGCAGAAACGGCCCTGCTCGACGTGCGCACGGCTTGCGACCAACTAGTCACCCAGCTCTACGAGAGTACCCTTAGTCTTCCCTAGCCCTACCGAAGATGATATAAGCCTACAACACCAGCTTTTCGGCCCGAAATACATCATCGGCGGCTTGCAGCAGCTTAGCGCGCAGTTTAGGGTTGTAGTTCGGGTGGGCAGCCAGGAAGTCGCGGACGGTGCGGGCGGCGGTAGGCGTTTGGTAGGAACCCAGCGTCGCCTGCAGCCAGGAGGCCGGAAAGAAAATGTCGCCGGTTTGCTGAATTTCTTCGAGTAAAGCCAGGCTTTGGGGGAGATACTTCTCGGAGGTAGCAGTTCGCAGCGGGTGGTGCAGGTAGGCCAGCGCCGCCGTTACCCAGGCCTCTTTCTCACGGTTTTTCTCTTCACTGAGCGAGGCAAAAAAGGCGTCGCGCGTCTGTACGTCGGGCGAGAGGGCGGGCATCAGGAACTCCATGCGCTTTTTGCGGTCGGGATTCTGGATGCGGGTGAGTTGCTTGGGTAGGATGGGGGTAGCGGCGGGGTAGTCGCGCACGGCCAAGGCGAGGGCCAGGGCGGTGTAGTCGTCTTCGGTGAGTTTCACGCCCGCGGGGGCCTGCTGCTGGTCCCAGATCTGGTAGAGGCGCGTTTGCGCGCCCTTGGTCAGGGCCACCGACTGATAGGCCTTGAACAGCAGCTTTTTGGAGTTGGCGGCCGGATTTTGCTGCATGGCTTGCCACAGTTCTTTCTCCAAAGTCGGCGCCAAAGCCAGGCGCTCCGCGGGCTTCAGCAGCTTCCAATACATATCAGTCAGCTGGCCCGTTAGCAATTTAATGTTCAGCTCTTCATCTTCTGCAGTCAACTGCTTTCTGTATATATCTAGCAACTGGCGTGGTTTATTCTCTTGGCCATTCAACATATTCTCAAACAGAGCAATATAGATGGACGCCCGTACGGAAGCCTCCCGGTAAGTAAAACCACTGCTTTTGTCAGTTAGTGTCGGTAATTGCTTTATCAGCTCCTTTTGCACCGGAAAGACTCCATAGCCAAGCCCATATGTATTAAATATTATATAGCTAGGCACTTTTTCACCCGTAGCCCAAGGTAAGTCTACGGTGCCCTTTGTCATGTTCACATTGCCATGGTGCGCACCAGTTGGATAGACTAACGTAATATCAAATTGTTGCGGCCAGAGGCGGTCCGAGCCATCTTCAGCCTTTTGCTTGATTTGTAATCGAATGATTTTTCCATTTGCTGTTTGCAAATCATAACTGAAAACCGGGCGACCAGGCTGGTTTACCCACACTTTGTTCCAAGCCTGTAGGTCAGCGGGGGTGCGAGCATCAAGGATTTGTATGAGGTCGGGCCAAGTGGCGTTACCGAAGCTGTATTTGCGCAAGTATTCCTGCAAGCCCAAGCGGAAGGGTTCCTCACCCATTAGCCCCTCCAACTGCCGCATCATGATGGGTGCTTTGTGGTAAATGATGTTGCCGTAAAGTGAGCCAGCATCTTTTAAGTTTTCCAGCTCTTGGCGGATGGGATTGGCACCAGTTGTACGATCAACGCTATAAGCTGTGGGGTAATGTTCAGTCACAAACTTGAGAAGTTGCTCCTCTCCCTCTGTGCTTTCCCTACTCATCTTATCGGCCATGAAGTTGGCAAACACCTCCTTCATCCACACGTCGTTAAACCACTGCATGGTCACCAAGTCGCCGAACCACATGTGAGCGGTTTCGTGATTAATCAGATTACGCCGTGCCAATTCTTGGTCACGTGTGGCGCCTTCGTCCAGAAACAGGGTGCTGGCTTTGTAGTCGATGGCGCCCACGTGCTCCATGCCCCCGTACTGGAAATCGGGCAGGGCCACGAAATCGAACTTGCGGAACGGATATGGAATGGCGGTGTACTGCTCCAGAAACTTCAATGCATCGGCATGAATCTGGAAGATGGGGTCCAGACTCAGCCGCACCTTGTCCTGGTCGGTTTCCCGGTGCAGAAACTGCATCGGCCTACCCCCCAGCGTGCGCGAAACCCGCTCAAACTTACCTGCCGCAAACGAGAACAGGTAGGTGCTAATAGTGTCCGAAGGCGCGAAACGCAGGGTTTTGCTCTCGGCCGTGGCGGTAGAGTCCAGCAGCGGCCCGTTGGCCAGGGCTTGCCATTCGGGCGACAGCGTGAGCGTGAGCTGAAAGGACGCCTTTAGATTGGGCTGGTCGAAGACTGGAAACACGGTGCGGGCACGGTCGGGCACCAGCAGGGTATACAGGAAGTCCTCGTTGCGGTTGAGGCTCTGGTTGCCGGCCGTAAACTCAATCTTCACCTTGTTCGGGCCGGTTTGCAGGCTGGCGGGGGGTAGCACCAAGTGCTCTTGCCGGAAGTCAATTTCCGTGGGTTTGCCGTTCACCGTCAGGCTTTTCAGGTGGTCGGGCTGCTCCTTGAAATCGAGCTGCACGGGCTGGCTGGCCTCCGTGAGGTGAAAGCGGACGGTTTCGGTGGCGGCAATGGGCTGCTCCTTGCGCGACGGCACGAACAGATGCAGCTCATAGCACAGGCGGGAAAGGCGGCGGGCGCGGTCCTGGGCCAGCTCCTGGCTGACGCCGGGTACCACGGCAACCGGGGCGGCGGGGGTAGCAGGGTTAGAAACCACGAGTTTTTTAGAGCAGGCTACCAGGCTTAGGGCCAACAAAAACACGCTGCAGCGCGCGCCGGTACTATATTGAAGCTTCATTCCGAGAGAAATTCCATCAGGTCGAACACCCAAGGTAACGCAAACCCTCCGATGGACCAGCCCCTACCCCCTCCTTCCGGCCCAACGCCGGTACAGCTCTACCCCCTCGGCGACGCGGCCGTGGTGCTGCAATTCGGCGAAAGTATCAGCGAGGCCACGCACCGCACCATTCAGGCCGTGGGCGCCGGCCTCGATGCCCACCCGTTTCCGGGGTTGCTGGAATACGTGCCGGCCTTCACTACCCTCACTGTGTACTACGACCCGTGGGTGGTGAGCCAGGCCGGCCAGCAAGACCCCTACCAACGCGTTTCGGAGTCGCTCCGGCAGCTGCTGCACCAGCTGCCCGAGTTGCCCGCCTCTGACGCGGCGCCGGTGGTGGAAATACCGGTGTGCTACGGCGGCGCTTTCGGGCCTGATCTGGACCTGCTGAGCCGCTACACCGGCCTGACGGCGGCGGAGGTTATCCGCTTGCATACCGAGCCCGAGTACCTGGTGTACATGATTGGTTTTGCGCCCGGCTTTCCCTACCTGGGCGGAATGAACGAACGGCTGGCGGCCCCGCGCAAAACCCAGCCCCGGCCCCTGGTGCCGGCGGGCGCGGTGGGCATTGCCGGCCGCCAGACGGGCATTTACTCCCTCCCCACCCCGGGCGGCTGGCAGCTGATTGGGCGCACGCCGCGCCGCCTGTTCACGCCCGAGGCCGCGTCGCCGAGCTTGCTGCGGGCGGGCCAGCGGCTGCGGTTCGTGCCCATTTCCGAAGCCGAGTACCAGCACCTGCAGGAACATGAGCTGTAGCATTCTTCGGCCGGGCCTGCTCACCACCATTCAGGATGGCGGCCGCCGGGGCTACCGGCAGGCGGGCGTGATTGTCAGCGGCCCGATGGACGCCTTGGCCCTGCGCGTAGCCAACCTGCTGGCAGGAAATTCGCCCGAAGCGGCCGGCCTGGAAATTACCTTGCTGGGGCCTACCCTTCGGTTTGAAGCCGACCACCTGCTAGCCCTGACCGGCGCCCACCTCTCCGCTACGCTCGATGGCGAGGCCCTACCCCTCAACCGGCCCGTAGCCGTCAGGCGCGGCAGTGAGCTGGCCTTCGGGCCGGCCCGCGCGGGCTGTCGGGCCTACCTGGCTTTTTCCGGGGGACTGGCCGTGCCAGCGGTGCTGGGCAGCCAATCAACCTACCTACGAGCCGGCATCGGCGGCCTGGCAGGGCGCGCCCTGCGGGCCGGCGACGTGCTGCCTGCCCCCGGCCCAACGCCCGCCGGGCAGCGCCTGCATCAGCAGCTGCTCAAGCCACAACCCGGCCCGCGCTGGGCCACTACGCCCTGGTTTCCGGAGCCGACCCTGACGCCGGGGCCAGAAGCGGCGCCGGTCATTCGGGCCCTGCGGGGGCCGGAGTACGACTTGTTCACGCCGGCCAGCCAGCGGGCTTTCTGGGAAGAAGAGTTTACCGTGACGCCGCAATCTGACCGCATGGGCTACCGGCTGGCCGGGCCGGAACTGCAGCGCCGCGCCGATCAGGAAATTCTCTCTTCAGCCGTTACATTCGGCACCGTGCAGGTACCCGCTTCCGGCGCGCCCATCGTCTTGCTGGCCGACCATCAGACCACCGGCGGCTACCCCCGCATCGGGCAGGTTATCACCGCCGACTTTTCCCGCCTGGCTCAGGTGCCGCCGGGGGGTAGGCTGCGCTTTCAGGAGGTCAGCCTCACGGAAGCGCACTACTGGTACCTACACCAGGAAAAAATCCTTCAGCAACTCCAACGGGGCCTCGCCCTTTTCCACTATCGATGAACCAACCCTACGCCGTTGATCTGAACTGTGACATGGGGGAAAGCTTCGGCGCCTACCCCCTGGGCCACGACGAAGCCATTCTGCCCTTCGTGACTTCCGCCAACATTGCCTGCGGCTACCACGCCGGCGACCCGGCCGTGATGAAGCGCACCGTGCGCCTGGCCCTGCGGCACGGAGTAGCCATTGGGGCCCACCCCGGCCTGCCCGACCTGGTAGGCTTCGGCCGCCGGGAAATGGCGGTTTCTCCCGAGGAAGCCTACGACATGACGGTGTACCAGCTGGGTGCCCTGGCCGCTTTCGTGCGTGCTGAGGGCGGCACAGTGCACCACGTAAAGCCCCACGGCGCCCTCTATAACATGGCCGCCGTAAACCCCGCCCTGGCCGAGGCCCTAGCGGAAGCCGTGTACCGGGTGCACCCCAAAGCCTGCCTATACGGGCTGGCCGGCAGCGCCCTCATTAGCGCCGGCCAAAAGCTGGGCCTGGCCACCGTCCAGGAGGTCTTCGCCGACCGTACCTACCAGCCCAACGGCACGCTCACGCCTCGCCGCCAGCCCGACGCCCTGATTACAGACGCCGATAAGGCCATCAGCCAGGTGGTCCGCATGGTGAAGGAAGGGCGAGTGCGCGCTCAATCCGGCGCGGACGTCGCCATTCAGGCCGATACCGTGTGCCTGCACGGCGACGGTGCCCACGCCCTGGCGTTTGCCCAACAGATTAGGGCGCGGCTGGAGCAGGAAGGCATTGCCGTGCGTACCCATCAGCCAGTTTCCGCGTGAGGCCGGCCCGCAACTGGGGCGTGCTGCTGGGCGCCGCCTTTCTGATGGCTACCTCGGCCGTAGGGCCGGGCTTTCTCACCCAAACTACCGTCTTTACCCAGTCGTTGGGGGCCAGCTTTGGCTTCGTTATCCTGACCTCTATTCTGATTGATATTGGGGTGCAGCTCAACATCTGGCGGGTTATTGCCGTGTCGGAGCTGCGCGCCCCCGACATTGCCAACCGCGTGCTGCCGGGGCTGGGCGGCTTTATTTCCTTGCTGATTCTGCTGGGCGGGCTGGCCTTCAACATCGGCAACGTGGGCGGGGCGGGCCTGGGGCTGGAGGTGCTCACGGGCCTGCCGGTAACCTGGTGCGCCGTACTGGCGGCGGGCCTGGCTATTGCCATTTTTCTGGTACGCGAGGCCGGTCCGCTCATGGACCGGTTCGCCCAGCTTATGGGGCTCGTGATGATTCTGGCCATTATCTACGTGGCCGTGGTTACCCAACCGCCCGTGGCCGAAGCCGCCCTGCGCACCGTCGTTCCCGCTGCTATCGACTACCGGGCCATTATTACCCTGGTGGGCGGTACGGTGGGCGGCTACATCACCTTTTCCGGCGGGCACCGCCTGCTGGATGCCGACATAAAAGGCCCAGCAGCCCTGCCCGAGGTGTCGCGCAGTGCCATTATGGGCGTATCAGTAGCTTCCCTGATTCGGGTGCTGTTGTTTCTGGCTACGCTGGGGGTAGTAGCCCGCGGCCTGGCCATTGAGGAGGGCAACCCCACGGCTTCGGTGTTTCAGCTGGCCGCTGGCTCGGTGGGCTATAAGCTGTTTGGGGTGGTGATGTTCGCGGCGGCCATTACCTCCATTATTGGCTCGGCGTACACGTCGGTTTCCTTCCTCAGGTCGATGCGGCCCGGTATTGCCGCCCACGAAAACCGCTGGATTATTGGGTTCATCATTTTCTCGACCCTCGTATTTGTGGGGGTAGGCAAGCCGGTGAGCGTGCTGGTCTGGGCCGGGGCCCTGAACGGCTTCATTCTGCCCATCACCCTGGGCACCCTGCTCGTGGCCGCCTACCGCCCCAGCGTGGTAGGCAGCTACCGCCACCCCCTGGCCCTGACGGTATTCGGGGTGCTGGTCGTGCTACTTATGACCTGGATGAGCGGCGCCGTACTGCTAGAGCAGGTAGCAGAGCTAGGGAAATAACACTAGAAAATGAGCCTCATGAAACTCCTACCCCGCCTGCTGGCCGCAACCCTGCCCCTGCTGGTCGCGGGCTGCGCCGGCCACCGAAGCCAACCGGCTTACGACCTGGTTATCACCCACGCCAACGTAGTGGATGTGGAAACTGGCCAGGTACGCCCCAACCAAACCGTAGCAATTGCTAATGGGCAGATTCGGCAGGTAACCAACACCAGCGGCCCGGCCCTTGTTTCCAGGCGCACCGTGGATGGCACCGGTAAATACCTGATTCCGGGTCTCTGGGACATGCACGTGCACTTCCGGGGCGGTGATTCGCTTATTACGGCCAACCGCAACCTGCTCCCCCTATACCTGGCCCACGGCATTACCACCGTGCGCGACGCGGGCGGCGACCTGACGCCGAGCATCTTCGTCTGGCGGGAGCAGATCCGCGCCGGACAGCTGGCTGGGCCTACTATCTACACCTCGGGGCCCAAAATCGATGGACCGAAGGCGTTCTGGGCGGGCTCGCTGGAGGTGGAAAATCAAGCGCAGATCGACAAGGCTCTCGACTCGCTGCAGCGGCTAAAAGTCGATTACGTGAAGCTTTATGAAAGTACCATCTCGCGGGAGGCTTTTCTTAACACAATTGCGGCGGCCCAGAAGCGCGGCATGCTCACCACCGGCCACATGCCCTACACCGCTACCCTACGCGAAGCCTCAGAGCGCGGCCTGGATGCTTCGGAGCATTTGTACTACGTGTTTAAGGGTTGCTCCAACCGGGAGGACAGCATCACTCAGGCCGTGCAGCGCAGCCTGAACACACCCAAGCCCCTGGGCCTGTTTGCGGTGCTGCCCGCCATTTACCGCACCTACGACGCGGCTACGGCCGCCCGCCTCTATCAGACGCTGGCGAAAAACCATACCGCCGTGGTGCCTACGCTCTACATTCAGAAGCTACTGGCCGAACTGCCCGAAACCGACCACTCCCGCGACACCCTGTTGGCGTACATCGACCCCAAAATTCAGGCTACCTACGCCCGCCGCCTGGCCGGGGCCCGGGCTCAATCGGCAGCTACCCGCGCCTTCAACAAGCAGCTTTCGGCCAAGTTCATGACCCTGGTGCCGGCCCTGCAGCAAGCCGGCGTCACGCTGCTGGCCGGCTCCGACAGCGGCGCGTCCAACTCCTACGTGTACCCCGGCACCTCCCTACTGGGCGAGCTGGAGCTGCTGGTGCAGGCGGGCCTCACCCCGGCTCAGGCACTCCAAGCCGCCACCATCAATGGGGCCCGTTTCCTGAAAGCCGACCAGCGTTCCGGCACCATCCGGGCCGGTAAAGACGCCGACTTGGTGTTGCTCAATCAGAATCCGCTGGAAGACATTGCTCATTTACGTCAGATCAACACAGTCATTACGCGCGGCCGGGTGTACAGCGCCCTGGAGCTGCGCCAGATGGTGCAGTCCATCAAGCACTCCGAGTAGAACTAGAGCTATAAGCTAGTTCCCCTCCTCAGATGAGGAGGGGTTAGGGGTGGTTGATATACCTGGATATCAACTAATATCTAATCTAGCTTTAGTTTTTAGCTCTAGTTTTTCAACTACCCCTAGCCCCTCCTTATCCAAGCAGGGGAACTAGCTCTAGCTTAGCTTCAACACCAGATTCTCCATGCCCATCCGCGACATTCTGCAGCTTGGCCACCCTACCCTGCGTGCGGTAGCCGAACCCGTAGCCGACCCTACCTCCCCGGAAGTAGCCAACTTGGTCACGGACCTGACCGACACGGTGGCCCACTGGCGCGAAACCACGGGCTACGGCCGGGCCATTGCCGCGCCCCAGATTGGCGAGCTGCAGCGCGCGATTCTGTTGCGTCTGCCAGGCCACCCGGTGTGGCCGCTCATTAACCCCAGCATCGTGGCCCACAGCCCAGAGAAACTGGTCGTCTGGGATGCCTGCCTCTCCTTTCTTTCCATCTTCATGCAGGTAGAGCGCTACAAGTGGATAACCGTGCGCTACCAGGACCTGCAAGGCCAGTGGCACGAAACCCATGCCGGCCCCGAGGACGACCTAGCCGAACTGCTCCAGCACGAAATCGACCACCTCGACGGCATCCTGTCCCTGGACCGCATGGTGGATGTAAAGTCGCTCTGCTCCCGCGAGGAATTTGAGCGGCGCTACAAGATGGATAGCCCGTACGGACGAGTTGGCGAGTAATAGGGAGAAAGTCCTTCATCCTTCGTCCCCACTTGATGTGCGCCATGCGCAGGATGACAGTTTCACAAGTAAGCGCCGCTACTTCAATCTACTACCTGGCCTTCTTGTAGCAACGGGGGATAAAACTACTCTAAGCTCTCACCCTTCGTGAGTAGGTCAAGGTGTACAGGCCGCGAGCCGTTGGGCTGCCCATCAACGGTTCGTCCTCTGCCTGGTTTATGGAAAACGCAGCTGAAACCGGCTGCCCGCTCCTTCCTCAGAATGCACGTGAATACTGCCGTGGTGCAGCTGCATGATTTGCTGGGCTAAGCTGAGCCCAATACCAGAGCCGCCAGGGTCGGTGGTGAAGAACGGAATGAAGATGCTCTCCAGGAGGTCCGGTGCGATACCGGTGCCGTTGTCGATAACTTCCAGCATTACCTGCTCGCGCTCGTCCAAGTGGGCCAGCAACTGAATCTGGGGCTGGGGAGCGGCCGTCACGGCCCGGATGGCATTCAGCAACAAGTTAATGAGCACCTGTTCCAGCAACTGGCGGTCCGCTTCTACGGCCAGGGCCGCAGGATGCACCGTGATAACTACCCGAATGTGTTGCTGCGCAAACTGCTTTTCCAGCAAGGTGCGGGCGTCCTGAAACAAGGCCTGGACCGGCACGCGCATGAGCTGAGGCGTGGCAATGGTGCTAAAGTTGCGGTAGACCTGTGCGAACCGTAGCAGGCCCTCACTGCGCTGCTGGATGATGCTCAGGCCGGCCGCTACGTCGTCGAACGGGCTGCTGCCGGGCGTTTCCGTCGACGGGCCAGCCGTCTGGATCAGGGCCAGGTGGCGGCGTAGCGTATCGGCCAGGGAGGCAATAGGCGTTACCGAGTTCATGATTTCGTGCGTCATCACCCGCAGCAGCTTCTGCCAGGCGTCGGTTTCAGTGCTGGCAAGCGTGTGGGTCACGTTTTTGACTGCCAGCAGCGTCACGTCGCGGCCGCGGAGCTTGAAGCGCGTAACCGAGAGCAGCAGCCGCAGCACCTGGCGGTTGACGGTGATTTCCACGACCGGCGAATGATGCGGCGTGGCGCGGCTAATTGCCGCGTAGAGCCTAGTATGGCGCGTTTGCAGCGCCTGCAGGGTGTTCAGGTACGGCAGGGCCAGCAGCTGCGTAAAGGCATCGTTCACCCACTCAACCTGCCCTGTGGCGTCGTAGGCCAGCAAGCCGGTGTCGAGCAGCGCCAGGATGGTTTGCAGGTAGTGAAACTGGGCGTCTTTCTCGGCCCGCAGCTCCCGAAATGTTGCGTTAAGCTGGTTGAACGCCGCGTACAGGGGCCGCAGGCCGGGGGGCGCCTGCCGTGGGTCAAAGTGCTGGGTAAAGTCGCGGTACTGCACCGCCAGCAGAAAGTCGGCCAGCTGCCTCTGGCCCCGCGACAGGTAGCTGGCCAGCTCTACCGTGAGGGCCGCCAGCAGCAGGCCGGCTAGCACGGCCCAGCCCGCGCGCCCGTGCAGCGCCCAGTACCCTGCCCCGCTCAGGGTCGCCAGCAGCGCTACCAGTCGGAGCAGGATGCCGGCGGAGGGGCGGTTAAATGGCATGTTTCTCCAGTCGGCGGTAAAGTGCTGTGCGGGTAAGGCCCAGTTCTTTGGCCGCCTGAGTCAGGTTGCCGTTGTGACGCTCGATGACGCGCAGAATAGTGTTTTTCTCTACTTCCAGCAACTGCAACGGCTTGGCCGGCTGGGCCGAAGCCAGCGCGGGGGCAGTTGGCTTAGTCGGCGGTGCCAGCGGAAAATCCTGCGGCTGCAGCGCGGGGCCGGCGGCCAGGATGACGGCGCGCTCCACGGCGTGTTGCAGCTCCCGCACGTTGCCCGGCCACGGGTATTGCCGCAGCCGGGCCAGTGCGGCCGGCGTGAAGTCCGGCGTAGGCTTGCGGTTGCGTGCGGCGTACATGGTGGCAAAATGCCGGGCCAGCAGCAGTACATCGTCGCCCCGCTCGCGTAAGGGAGGTAGGGTTAGCGCGACGGTATTCAGCCGGTAGAGCAGGTCCTGACGAAACGCCCCCCGGGCGGCCAACTCGGCCAGCGGGGCATTAGTGGCCGACACAAGCCGGATGTCCACCGGCACGGGCGCGTTGCTGCCGACGGGTGTAACCTGCCGGTTTTGCAGGACTGTGAGCAGCTTGGCCTGTTGGGGCAAGGACAGGTTGCCCAGCTCATCCAGAAATAAAGTACCGCCGTTGGCCGCCTGAAAACGGCCCACCCGGGTTTCTCTGGCATCAGTGAAGGCACCCTTAACGTGGCCAAACAATTCGCTCTCAAACAGCCCCTCGCTCAGGGCGCCCACGTCGGCAGTGACGAAGGGCTGGCTAGACCGGTAGGACTGGGCGTGCAGGGCCTGGGCCACCAATTCCTTACCCGTGCCGTTTTCGCCCAGCAGCAGCACGTTGGCTTCGGTGGGAGCCACTTTCTCGACTAGGGCCAACACTTCCTGCATGGCCGTCGATTCGCCCAGCAGCGCGGCCGTAGCCCGCGGAGCAGCCGGACGTTGCGGGGCCCGCTGGCCGTGGCGGCCGCTTCGGGCGTTCAGGGCGGCCGTCAGGGCGTGTAGCAGCTGCTCATTACGCCAGGGCTTGAGCAGGAAGTCCGTGGCGCCGGCTTTGAGGGAGCGCACGGCGGTGGGCACGTCGCCGTAGGCGGTTAGCATGAGGACGGTCGCTTGTGGGTCACGCTCTAGTATGCGGCTCAACCAGTAGAACCCCTCGTTGCCCGTGGCGACGCCGCTGCGGTAGTTCATGTCCAGCAGGATGGCATCGAAAGACTGCTTGCTCAGTAGCGAGAGCAACCGCTCGGGGTTCGTTTCCGTGACAACTTCCTGCACCTCGGTTTTGAGCAGCATCTTCACGGCAAACAGCACGTCGCTGTCGTCATCTACTACCAATACGCGGGCTTGCTTGGCAATCATGGGCCGGAGAGAATAAGGCGGAAAAGTAACGCTTGCGGGCAACTAAGCCAAGCACCGGCGCACACAAACCATGCTATGGGTACGTCAGGGGGCTTTCTGCGTCGGGCAAGCCGATTTCCTAGATCAAGACCGCATGTGGGTGTATCACAACCGGACGGTTACGTGTATCGAAACCGGACGTTTTAGCGGAGCTGAGCAAAGGGCAATAAGTTGATTCATTGCAATACAAGGAGTTACAACGAAGGCACTGTTCTTGGCATAAGCTCAGGGCGCAACCCCACGACTTCAAGCCATTACCTGCATGGACGTTCCAATTATCCAGAAAAAGTGGCCGCTGGCTAAGCTCCTGCTGGTGACGGGAGGCTTGCTGCTGGTGGGGCTGCTGGCCGCCAGCGTGTTCACGGCCCGCTCGGCTAGTGGGCTCCGGGTAGATACCCGCCGCCTGACCATCAGCCCGGTAAGCCGGGGCGTCTTTCAAGAGTTTACCGCCCTCGACGGGGTGGTGCAACCCCTGCGTACCACTTACCTCGACGCGGCCGAGGACGGCACGGTGCAGGAGCTGCTGGTAGAGGAAGGCGCGACGCTGACGCCGGGCCAGCCGATTCTGCGCCTGACCAACACGAACCTGCAGCTGGAAATGGTGAACCGCGAAACGGCCGTGTTTGAACTGATGAACAACCTGCAGAACACACGCAACCAGCTGGTGCAAAACCGGATGCAGCGCCAGAACCAGCTGACCGACCTGGATTTTCAGCTCGCCGAGGCCCAGCGGCTGTTTGACACTAACGCCACCCTCTACGCGGAAAAGGTCATTGCCCACCAGGACTACCTGCGCAGCCAGAACGCCTACCGCTACCTCGTGCGCAAGCGGGCGCTGGCGCGGCAAGCCCTGCGCCAGGATTCGGTAGCCATGATGCAGCAGGTCGGCAAAATGCAGGCCTCCCTGGGCCGCATGAACAGCAACCTGGCCCTGATGCGCCGCAAGATGGACGACCTGCTGGTCCGGGCCCCGGTAGGCGGCCGCCTCACCTCGCTCAGCGCCGAGGTGGGGGCAGCCCGGGCGCGGGGCCAGCGCCTGGGTCAGATTGATGCCCTCTCAGGCTTTAAAATTCAGGCCACTGTGGACGAGTTCTACATCAGCCGAATCGTGGTGGGCCAAGCCGGGGAAGTGCTGGTTGACGGCGCCGCATACCCGCTGCGCCTCACCAAAATATACCCCCAAGTGACGAAAGGCTTGCTAGTTGACTTACAGTTTGGCCGCACCGAGCCGCCGGGGCTGCGGCGCGGCCAGACCCTGCCGGTGCGCCTAGCCTTGAGCGAGCAGGCGCCAGCCGTGCGGCTGCCTAAGGGCGGTTTCTACCAGCAAACGGTCGGCAACTGGGTGTTCAAGGTAAACCCGGCCGGCACGAGGGCGCAGCGGGTTGCGGTTCGCCTGGGCCGCCAAAACCCTGAGTATTTTGAAGTGCTAGCCGGCTTGCAACCCGGCGACCGGGTCATCACTTCCAGCTATGAAGGCTACGAAAGCCACGCCGAGCTGACACTGAGTGCCGGCACCGACTAATGCCGGGTTTCTTTCCTTTCCCTTACCAAACGGTAGTGCTACCAACATGATTAAAATCGAGAACATGGAAAAAGTATACCGCACCGCCGACGTGGCCACGCTGGCGCTAAACAACGTCTCGCTGGAAGTGCCGCCAGGCGATTTTGTAGCCATTATGGGACCTTCGGGCTGCGGCAAGTCAACCTTGCTCAACCTGCTGGGGCTGCTGGACGAGCCTGACGCGGGCCGCCTGCACTTTCTGGGCACCGAAACCAGCCGGCTTTCGGAGCGGAAGCGGACCGAGCTGCGCAAGCGCAGCATTGGGTTTGTTTTTCAGAGCTTCAACCTGATTGACGAGCTGACCGTGTTCGAAAACGTGGAATTGCCTTTGCGCTACCTGGGCGTAGGGGCGGCCGAGCGGCAGCAGCGCGTCAGGCAGCAGCTGGATGCCTTGCAGCTGCTGCACCGCCGCAACCATTTTCCGGCTCAGCTTTCCGGGGGCCAGCAACAGCGCGTAGCCGTGGCCCGCGCCGTGATAAACCAGCCGCCGCTGTTGCTGGCCGACGAGCCCACCGGCAATCTGGACTCGGCCACGGGCCAGGAGGTGATGGCCCTGCTCACGAACCTGAATGAGGCCGGTACCACCGTGGTCATGGTGACCCATTCCGAGCACGACGCCCGCTATGCCCGGCGCATCGTGCGCCTGCTGGATGGCAGCATCGTGCTGGAAAACAGCCGCAGCCAGTTCAGCGCCTGAGCGCGGCCTTCCCTCCGTTACACTTCTTCACGCCCGCGTTTATGTTCCAGCACGCCCTGCTCTTGCTCTACCGCCACGCCCAGCGGTTTCCCGGCACGTTTCTCATCAACCTGGTGGGCTTGTCTACTGGCCTGGCCTGCGCCCTGACCATCTACCTGTGGATTCAGGACGAGCGCAGCTTCGACGCCTACCACGCCCTGGACCACCGCCTGTTTCAGGTGATGGAAAACCAGCGCACGGCGCGAGGCATCGACACCCGCGCGGGCACGGCGCCCCGGCTGGCCGAAACGCTGCGGGAGGAAATGCCGGAAATCGAGTACGCGGTGGCCGCCACGCCAGCCAACTTCTTTCCAAAATTTACCCTGGCCGTGCCCGGCAAGCACGTGACGGGCGTGGGCAAATTCGTCGGCCCGGAGTTTTTTCAGCTTTTCAGCTACCCGCTGCTGCAGGGCGCCCCTGCCCAAGTGCTGGCTGACAAGCAGGCCGTGGTACTCTCCGAGGCGCTGGCAACCAAGTTGTTCGGCAGTCCGGCCAACAGCCTCGGGCAAACCGTGGAATTGCAGCTGAACATGGGTGACCTGAAGCGCACCGGCCGGATATCGGGGGTGTTCGCCGCGCTGCCGCGCAATTCTTCTGAGCTATTCGACTTCGTGCTGCCGTTCAGCGTGTTTAAAGATATTATGCACATGGAGGGGCCCGTCAACTGGGCGGACGACGGCCCGTTTGCGACCTACCTCGCCCTGAAGGAGGGTGCCAGCGCCGCGCAGTTCAACGCCAAGCTGGCCGGCTACCTGCGCAGCAAAAGCGCCCAGGCGGCCCAGCGCGAGCTGTTCATCCGCCCTTACTCGGCAGCCTACCTGCACAGCGTTTACGAAAACGGCGTGCCAGCCGGAGGCCGCATCGAGTACGTGCGCCTGTTTGCGCTCGTCGCCGTGCTCATCCTGGTCATCGCCAGCATCAATTTCATGAACCTGGTCACGGCCAAGGCTTCGCGGCGCATGAAAGAGGTGGGCATCCGCAAAGCGCTGGGGGCCAGCCGGGCCATGCTGGTGGGGCAATACCTGACCGAATCCACCGCCATAGCGCTGCTGGCCCTGGGCGGGGCACTGCTGCTGGTGGGGCTCCTGCTGCCTGCCTTCAATGAGATGACAGGCAAGCACCTGGCCTTGACGTGGGATTTCCGGCTAGTGCTGGCCTTTTTGGGAATTGGCCTAGCCACGGGGCTGCTGGCCGGCAGCTACCCGGCCTTTTACCTGTCGGGCTTCCGGCCCGCCGCCGTTCTGAAAGGCAAACTGGCGGCGGGGGCGGCGGACCGGTGGACGCGGCAGGGCCTAGTCGTGTTCCAGTTTACGCTGTCCGTGCTGTTCATCGTGGCTGTGCTCGTCATCAACCGGCAGCTCGCCTTCGTGCAGCGCAAAAGCCTGGGCTACGACAAGCAGAATGTGCTGTACTTTGAAACCGCGGGCCGGGCTGCCCAGCGCCCGGCGGCGTTTCTGGCCGAGGTGCAGAAGCTACCCGGCGTGGTCAGTGCCTCCGCGCTGTGGGGCGGCTTCCTAGGGGAGCGAGGGCCAGGGCGGGAATTGGAGTGGCAGGGGCACAAAGTGCTAGCCCACACCCTGCTGGCCAGCTACGACCTGCTGAAAACGCTGCGTATCCGCATCAAGGAAGGCCGCAGCTTCTCGCGCCAGTTCCGGTCCGACACGGCCGGCATCGTCGTCAATGAAGCCCTGGTGGCCGGCCTGGGCATGACGCAGCCCGTGGGCCAGCGGCTCGGCCAGGCGCGCATCCTGGGCGTCGTCCACGACTTCCACTACGAGTCGCTGCACGAGAAAGTCCGGCCGCTGATTGTGCGCTTGGAACCGCAAGCGGGCACGCTGATGGTGAAGCTGCAAGCGGGCCAGGAGCAAGCCACGCTGGGCCGGCTCCAGAGGCTGTACACTACCTATGCACCGGGCTTTACCCTGGAGTACCAGTTCCTGGAAGCCGACTACCAAGCTCAGTACGCCGCCGAGCGGCGCGTGGCCGTGCTTTCACGCTACTTTGCAGGCCTGGCGATTCTTATTTCCTGCCTGGGCTTGCTGGGGTTGTCCACATTCACGGCGGAGCGCCGGCGCAAGGAAATCGGCATTCGTAAGGCACTAGGGGCCAGTGAGTGGAGTGTGGTTTTCCTGCTGTCCAAGGACTTGACCCGGCTAGTAGTCGTGGCCATTGCGCTGGCACTGCCCCTGAGCTACCTGGTCATGCGCCACTGGCTGGCCGATTTTGCGTACCGCATCGACCTGCGCTGGTGGTACTTCGCCAGTGCTGGGCTTGGCGCCTTGCTCCTGGCCTGGCTCACGGTGGGCGGCCAGGCCCTGCGTGCAGCGCGTAACAAACCGGTGCAGAGCCTGCGCGAGGAGTAGCCGCCACTTGCCTACTACTACGCTGCCGTCGGGACCGACCAAGGGTGTTAGGTAGTTGCAGGTGTTTGCGGTAGCGCTTGACGTAGGAAAAGCTGACGCCAGTGAGGACAAGCATTTCGGCCAAAGACGCCCCCTTTTTCCAATGCCCTTTGATTTTGGCCGGGGTTCCGACATCGAACCTTTTGAGTCACCCTCAGTGGCGACGGGCTGATTCGACGCAAACAAGAGGAGGCCTAGAAGGAATTGGTCGGGGCGCTGGACTTGGTGACCGACCTGGTCGTTCTCTGGAATGCAATCCTCCTCCAACAAGTCATCTAAACACTTCGCGCTGAGGGCACCGAGGTGCAGCCCACCGGCTATCATCCTCTGTGCACCCCATCCTAACTACTGGGACCAATGGCTTGGACTAATTTTACTCTCCGCGCTTCAATCCACTACCCCTACCTTGCACCTCATGGCCAACCCCTACTACCCCTTCCTCATCTACGACCTGCAGGAGCACGCTACCCCGGAGCGCCAATACCGCATTGTAGTCGACTTATCAGAAATGGACGACTACTACGCCGTGTTTGAAAAGCACGGGTTCAGCGGCAGCGGCGCTTCCTGGGCCGAGCACATCGAAACCATTGTGGAGGAACACACCCCGGAGCTGCTGGACCACCTAGAGCTAGCCGGCGAAGGCGACATCTTCCGCGCCTACGCCGACAGCCGGGCCGCAACGCAGCAGTTCCTGCACCTGGTCCACCCCATCTTCGCCGACCTGGGTAGCCTCAACAAATACCTCAGCCAAGCCGACCCCGGCGACTTTTTCGAGTAGAGGTGCTAGGCTACATGGCGGCTACACAAGAACAGTCTTGCTTGATCTGACGTCCGCGGAGCCAAAGCATCTCTACCGCTTCTCTAGGCCAGTTAATTAGTCCGAGGTAGAGATGCTTTGGCAAGCTCAGCAGGACCGTTTTTTTATCAGTATGACCGCCCCTTTCTTTCCTAGGCCACTACCTCATTTAAAACCCCGCACAGCCGTCCTCACTGCCGATGGGGGCGCCGTCGGGCATGGGCAAGGCGGGGGCGGGCTGGAATTTCTCGGGGGTTTCTTCGAACTGCTGAATGGTGCGTATGGCGGCGAACATGGTGGCTTTGCGGCTTTGGTCCTTCCCTGACTTCGCTTCCTTTTGCAGCCAGGTTTTCAGCTCATCCACTTTCATGGCGGTTACGGCTTTCACGCCGGCGGGCGCTTGCGGGGTGGCGGCCAGGGTTAGCAGGCGGTTCAGGGTAAGCATATTTACCAGACGCTGCAGCTCGCCGGGGTAGCCGGCTTCGGGTTTGGCCTGCCAGGTCTGCTTCACCAGCTTGTCGAGCACGGCGGCTAGGCCAGGTTGGTTGGCGTGGCGGGCGTGGTACTCTTCGAGGCGGGCGGCGCGCTGGGGGTTCAGCAGAAACTCCAGGGTAGTAGCCGCTGCCGATTCGGCCGCGCCGGTGGGGTCGAAGGTCAGGCCGGTGCGGGCGCTGAAGGTTTCGCGGGTACGCGGGTAGTTCACGGGGCGGGGCGGAATCTTGGCTAGCAGCTCTTCCGATAGGGCCAGCTCGCGGGGCGAAATCGTACGCAGCAGCGCGTCGAAGGCTTTCCACTGCTCGGCAGGCTCTACCAGGCGCGTTATGGTTTGGCCGTCGCCTTTCACGGCGTAGGTGTAGTAGAGGCCGCCCAGCACTTTGGAGGTAGCCTCTACCTGGTAGCGCTGCAGCAGATACATGGGCACCAGCACTTCTTCCAGGGTAGCCATGGGCTGATTGGGAGCAATAGCTTTTTCGGAGAAGCGGTCCAGCACGGCCCGCCGCACATCCATGACGTGGTTTAGCTCATCGGCGGCGCTGGTGCCGTTGTCCCAGAGGTGGGCCAGCGGGTGCGCCCCGCCCTGGGCCCGGGCGTCGGCATCGGCCATGAACACGTAGCCATCCCGGAGCGTCTGGGTGATGATGTTCCTGAGGGCGGCGGCTTCATCGGCCTGGGGGCCGAAATCCTGGTAGCCGTAGAGAATGGCGCGCTTGTCCCAGCTGCCGATTTCGGTGGTGTAGGCCTCGCTCAGGTCCACGGTGCCATCGGGGCGGAGTTTGAGGCGGGGCACGGGGTAGTCCATCACCGATGACCGGTCCCGGGTGCTGGCGGCGTAGTTGTGGTACAGGCCTAGCGTGTGGCCTACCTCGTGGGCGGCCAGCTGGCGCAGACGGGCCATGCTCACGCGCAGCATTTCGGGGCTGGTGGGCTTGCCGTCCTCGTAGGGTTGCAGCAGGCCCTCGGCAATCAGGTAGTCCTGCCGCTCGCGCAAGGAGCCCAGCGACACCTGCCCCTTAAGAATTTCGCCGGTGCGCGGGTCCACGATGGAGGAGCCGTACGACCAGCCGCGGGAGGAGCGGTGAATCCACTGAATCAGGTTGTAGCGGATGTCCATGGGGTCCACGCCCTCGGGGAGCATCTTCACCTGAAAGGCGTTGCGGTAGCCGGCTGCCTCGAAGGCCTGGTTCCACCACGCGGCCCCTTCCAGCAGAGCCGAGCGCACGGGCTCGGGCGTGCCCCGGTCGAGGTAGTACACGATGGGCTCCACCGGCTCACTCACGGCCGCGGTGGGGTCTTTCTTCTGGAGGCGGTGCCGCACAATCTGTCGCTTCTGGATGGGCTGGTCGATGGGCGCGGCGTAGTCCATGTACTCGTTGGCGAAGTAGCCAGCCCGCGGATCGAAGGCCCGGGGCTTGTACTTATCGTCGGGCAGCTGAATGAAGGAGTGATGCAGGTGCACTGTCACGGCGCTGGGGTCGGGCGTAACGGAGTTGATTTCGCGGCCTTTGCCCTTGCCCGTGAGCGTCACCACGGCTTCAAACTCAGTGTTCTGCGGAAACGACTTGGTGTTGGGCAGAAACACCGCCGAGCGGCTTTCCTCGGCCTTGTAAGAGCCCTGCTTCAGGTCCTCGAGCTTGTCGGCGAGCTGGTGGGAGTCGCGCAGCAGAAAGGGCGTCAGGTCAATCAGCACCCGATTGCCTTCCTGGGCTTCGGCCTTGAAGCCCCACAGTACCGATTGGGCAAAGGAATTCTCCACCGACTGCCGCTCCTCGGCGTTCGGACTCACGGCCCGGAAATCGTAGTTGGGCTGCAACAGCAGCACCTTGGGCCCACTCTTGACAAACTTCACGATGCGCGTCTGCCCGATCTGGCCGCGGTCCAGGCCCAGGTCGTTGGAGCCTACCCCGTTGGGTAGGGTGCTAACGTATAGGATTTCCTGGTCGAGCTTGTCGATTTCCAGCAGCACCCGGCCCGTTTTCTCATCCCAGTAAAACGGAAAAAAGCCCGGCGACTTTTGCATGCCTTTGGTTTTCTCGGCTAGGGTTTGGGCCGAAACTAAGTGGGAGCTAATGAGCAGGGAGCCAACCAGAAGCGAGTACAGTTTTTTCATGCAGCGGAGAGGTAGTGAAGACGGCGGAAGGTAACGAGGGATGCGCAGTATTCAGCACGGACTACCGCACGCGTTGGGCAGAACGCGTATTTTCCTGCTCAGCAGCCTCATACCCGGAGCCGCCCGCGCCGTGCTCCGTTGCGCCATCTTTGCTTCCTCCAAACGTCATTCCGAGCTTGTCGAGGAATCTCGCGTTCTGATGTTGTGGTGGTACTCCTACGTCAGCAGGCGAGATTCCTCGACAAGCTCGGAATGACAGGCTTATTTGGCGTGACAACTTTACTGTCCACACGCTAAGGCCTATTTTGCGGTGCAACCCCTACTTAATATGTCCGCCAGCAGCGCCCTACCGCAGTTTACGTTCAACCCCAATGCCTACACCCTGGGGCTCTTCGAGCAGAAGGATATTACCTGCGAGTGCTGCCAGCAGCCGCGCCCGTACAACTATACCGGGCCAATTTATTGCGAGGCCGACGTGGAGGACCTGTGTCCGTGGTGCATTGCCGACGGCAGTGCGGCCGCGAAGTGGGACGCGGAATTTCAGGACTGGGCATCCGTGGAAGGCAATTCGCCTGATCCGGCCGAAGCATCAGCTCCTATCAACGCGGCCTCCCTGGAAGAAGTAGTATCCCGCTCACCCGGCTGCAACTCCTGGCAGCAGGGCGTTTGGCTGACGCATTGCCAAGACATGTGCGTGTTTCTGGGCTACGTGGGCGGCGAGGATATTCGGCCGCTGCTCCCGGAACTACGCCCTGATTTGCAGGGCTGGCCCGACGAAGATTTTTTGCTCCGAAGCCTGTCGGCTGATGGCGGCCTGACCGGGTACCTGTTCCAGTGCCACCACTGCGGGCAGCACCGGCTCCATATTGATTGTGACTAACGTAGTTTTCAGCTCCCCATTTCCTACCCCCTGCTGTGTCCTCAACCTCTGCTGCCCGCTGGAAACTGGTTCTTGGCTCCTCCGCTGACGCCGCTAATGAAATATCCCTGTCGCCGGATTATGGCCGCATGGATGAAGTGCTGACCCAACTGTATGGCGGCAACGACGGGGAGCGTAAAGCCGGCCTGGGCGGCTCGGCCCCCAAAGTCAGCCGCTGGCTCGGCGACATTCGCACCTACTTCCCGTCCTCGGTAGTAGCCGTGATGCAGCAGGACGCCATGGATCGCCTTGGATTGCACCAGTTGCTGCTGGAGCCCGAAGTGCTACGCACCGTGCAGGCCGACGTGCACCTGGTGGGCACGCTTATGTCGCTGAGCCGGGTGATGCCCCAGAAGGTGAAGCACACGGCCCGCGAGGTGGTGCTGAAGGTAGTGCGCGAGCTGGAGCAGAAACTGGCCAACGCGCTGCGGCAGGCTGTGCAGGGCGCCCTGAGCCGGGCCGTGCGCAACCCCCGCCCCCGCTACCACGAAATCAACTGGGGCGCTACCATTCGGGCCAACCTCAAGCACTACCAGCCCGAGTATAAAACCGTAGTTCCGGAAAAGCTCATCGGTTACGGGCGGCGCGGGCAGGCGCTCAAGGAAATTGTGCTCTGCGTGGACCAAAGCGGCTCTATGGCCTCCTCGGTGGTGTACGCGGGCGTGTTCGGGGCGGTGCTGGCGTCCATCAAAGCCGTGAAAACGCACATGGTAGTGTTCGATACGGCCGTGGTGAACCTCTCAGAGGATCTACAGGACCCCGTGGATCTGCTGTTCGGGGTACAGCTTGGGGGCGGCACCGATATCAACCTGGCCCTCACCTATTGCCAGCAACTCATCACCCGCCCCACCGATACCATTCTGGTCCTTATCAGCGACCTGTACGAGGGCGGCAACGAGCGCGAGATGATTAAGCGGGCCGCCGCCCTGAAAGCCGCCGGCGTAACCGTAGTGGCCCTGCTGGCCCTCGCCGACGATGGCGCGCCCTCCTTTGACCGGCGCGTGGCCGAGCAGTTCGCGGCCCTGGGCATCCCAAGTTTTGCCTGCACCCCGGCCCAGTTCCCGCAGCTCATGGCGGCCGCCATTCAGGGCCAGGAGCTGAAAGCTGCGCCGTTGTAGGTTGCCCCGGTCGGAGTCATCTTGCTCAACACCGGTGGAACCAAAGGATTGTGTCATGCCGAGCATGTGGCGCATCAAGCCAAGGTGCACAGCCGCAGTTCAGGCATCTCTTCTTCTGGCGAACTTCCTACGCGAGGACGAAGCACCAGAGATGCTTCGCGGAGCTCAGTATGACAACTACGTTGATAATGTTAGCCGAGCGAGATACTGCGCCTCCGGCTATGCGTGATGAGTTCAGCGCGCTGTTCAGCTTCCCTGTCCTGGAACTCCCGCGGCCCTTCAGCAAACCGCTGACCGGAAGCCAGTGAACCCTGAATCTGGTGTCAAGCCCGACTGAAACCCGCCAAACTACCGGCAACGATTTCGGTAGAATTTCTATTTCGCCGGCACTAGCCTAACCTTGTAAACTACTGGCTTATAGCCTCTAGCAGACAAGGTTGCAGAGTAGCAGGTAGCAGCTCCCGGGCTTTTTTCGGCGTTTCTTTGTGGTTGCTTTTCGTATCGGTTTTTTCCGGTGCGTACTCTTCCGTATTGCTTTACCAGTCGCCACCCTGCCGTGGCGCCTCCTGCTTGCTTACGCGTTTATGATGAAAATTAAGAAGGCGGTTATTACCGCGGCGGCCCGCGGCGAGCGGCTGTACCCCGTAGCCGACACCATTCAGAAAGCCATGCTGCCGGTGGTGGACGTGGATGGCCTGCACAAGCCCGTTATCCAGATTATTGCCGAGGAAGCCCTGAGCAGCGGCATCGAGGAGCTGTGCGTAGTGTGCGCCCCCGGCGACGGCCCGCGCTACCTCGAAGCCTTCGGCTCCCTGCGCGACAACCTGCTCCGGTCCTACCAGGGCATCGACTGGGCCCGCGAAGAAGCCGAGAAAATCGACCACCTGCTTAGCCGCCTGCAGTTTGCCGAGCAGCACGAGGCTCGCGGCTACGGTCACGCCGTGTACTGCGCCCGCGAGTTTGTGGGCCAGGAGCCCTTCCTGCTCCTGCTCGGCGACTACCTCTACGTTTCCGACGTACCCCGGCAGCGCTGCGCCGCCCAACTGCTGGCCCTGGCCAGTCAGGAAGGCTGCTCGGTATCAGCCGTGAACCCCACCATCGAACATCAGATAAGCCGCTACGGTACCCTTACGGGCCAGCACCTGGCCGGACAGATTGGGGTGTATCAGATTGATAAGATCATTGAGAAGCCTTCGTTGAGCCTCGCCGAGCTGGAGCTGCAGACGCCCGGGCTACGGGCCGGCTACTACCTCTGCTTCTTCGGTATGCACGTACTCACGCCCGCTGTGTTCAGCATTCTACACCCCCAGATGGAGGCGGGCGGCCCGAACGTGCTACTCACCCCAGCCCTGCAGGAGCTGGCTACCACCGAGAAATACCTGGCCCTGGAAGTGAAAGGCAACCGCTACGACCTCAGCCGCAAGCAGGGCCTACTCCGCGCCCAGATTGCCCTGGGCCTGGCCGGCGAAGCCCACGACGAAACCCTCACCACCTTAGTAGAGCTGCTAGCCGAAGCCAACAGCCGGAAAGGGAAGTAAAAGGCTGATAATAACTGATCTGGAACAACAGGTTTGACCGTCATTCCGAGCTTGTCGAGGAATCTCGCGTGCTGACGTTGTGGTGGTACTTCTACGTCAGCACGCGAGATTCCTCGACAAGCTCGGAATGACGGGCCGTGTAAACAACAAGTGCACCTTACTCCCAGCCTGCCGCTACCGTAGCGCCTACTTATAAGACCTTACGCATCTGCATGAATGCATTCATAGATACCATTACCTCCCCGGACCCGGCGGCACGCAACCGCTCGTTTTACGAGCTGAGCCGTGGGCTGCCGGCCCGGGAGCTGCTGCGCCACCTGCGGGAGCTGGACGAGTTTCGGAAGGCTACCCCCAACCTCTACGACAAGGTGCGGGCCATTCTGTTCCTGTACGCGGGCTTCCGGTTTTTCCTGCAGGAGTCCTCAGAAATTGCACCCGTGGGCAAGATTCCCTACGCAGGCTTCGAGGACTTGCTGGGCCGCCGCTTTGAGCACGCCATCAGCACCTTCCTGCGGGAGCTGGACGCGCACGGACCGAACGCCACCCTGTTCAGCGCCCTGGCCGAAAGCTACCATCACCTCTCCTTCCAGATCCTCGCCGACCAGGTGCGTAAGAGCGTGCGCTCCAGCAAGGGCAACCAATGGATGTTCCGCGTCGGCCACCAGGAAGAGCACCCGATTCGTATCCATCCGCAGCTGCTGCAGCGCCAGGAAGGCAGCCTCTTCTACCCCATCCTGCACGAAAGCACCTCCGTGCGCATGGACCTCACGCACAGCGGCTGGTCGGATATTTTCTTCCTGGGCATGGACTACCCCGAGGGCGCGCGGGTAGTCAACCTGTCCATCGACCTGGGCGTGTTCGGGCGCGACAAGGAGATTCTGCCGCCCCTGCACGCCTACGTGCGCGTGATTCCGGACCCGGTGCTGCGCCTGACCAGCATTGACCTGAACACGACCAAGGACGTGCACGACCTGGCCGACCTGTTCAACTTCGGCAACGACTACCTGAGCCTGGTAAAGGCCGGCGTCATTGCCTCGGGTCTGATTCCGCCCTCCTTCGAAGGCACCAACCAGAGCCTACCCGATATTCTGGCCCGCATCGTGGCGCCGGGCATGGGCATTGAGCTGGTTACCAAGGTAAACGACATTCCGAAAGGCTCGCGCTTTGCCGTTTCCACCAACCTGCTGGGCTCCATCATCAGCCTGCTGATGCGAGCGACGGGCCAGACCCAGCAGCTCACCGGCGGCCTAGATGAGAGCGAGCGGCGCCTGGTAGCCTCGCGGGCTATTCTGGGTGAGTGGATTGGTGGCTCGGGCGGTGGCTGGCAGGATTCGGGCGGCGTGTGGCCGGGCATCAAGGCCATTCAGGGCACGTTTGCCCAGCCCGGCGACCCGGAATATGACATCAGTCGGGGCACGTTGCTACCCCGCCACCGGGTACTGGAGGGCGAGGAAGTGCACCCCGAAATCGGGGAGAAAATCATGAACTCCCTGGTGCTCATGCACGGCGGCATGGCCTCCAACGTAGGCCCCATTCTGGAAATGGTGACCGAGAAATACCTGCTCCGCGGCGAGCAGGAATGGGCTGCCCGTCAGCAAACCAACGAGGTATTCGACAACATCCTGGCCGCCATCCGGGAGGGAGATATTCAGAAGCTGGGGGCCAATACGGCCCGTAACTTCGAAGGGCCCATCAAAACCATCATTCCCTGGGCTTCTACCTACTTCACGGAGCAGCTGATTGCCAAGGCGAAAAAGGAGTTCGGGGCCGATTATTACGGCTTCCTGATGCTGGGCGGTATGTCGGGCGGGGGCATGGGCATGTTCGTGAATCCCGACAAGTACGAGGACTATAAGCTGCGGGTGCTGGAGCTGCTGCGCCAGACCAAGCAGGAGCTGTCGGCGGCTCTACCCTTCGCCATGGAGCCGGTGGTGTATAACTGGAGCATCAACCAGCGCGGCTCCTGGGGCACGCTGCACCAGGGCCCGGAGGCCCTGATGCCGGAGCAGTACTATGCCATTCACGTTTCGCAACTCGTAAAGCAGGAACCGGAAACCATTTCCTACATCCGGCGGGCTGAAATCGACTTTTTCACGACCTACTGCGAGCAGAACAACCTGGCCTACCCCCTGCTGCGCACCATTGTCAGCAACCTGTTCAAGGTGTCAGACCCCACGGCCCAGGGCAACCGCAGCACGGAAAACGAGAAGGCCGAGCAGATCAAAAGGGAAAACGGCTTCGACTACATCCAGCACGAAGACATCCGGGAGGAGCTGCAGAAGGGCCGCATCGGCCTCTCGCGCAACCGTCTCGCCGCTGAGACTACTATTGAGGACGTGCAAGCGCCCGATGTGGTGGAGTTCGAGACGCTCAGCCAGTACGAGGCGACGGGAGAGCAAGCCATCCGGGCCGGTAAAGTGGCTGTGCTGAGCCTGGCCGCCGGGGTAGGCAGCCGCTGGACCAAGGGCGCGGGCGTCATCAAAGCTCTGAACCCCTTTGTGGAAATGGCCGGTGTGCATCGCAGCTTCCTGGAGATTCACTTAGCCAAAACGCGCCGAGTGGCCGAGCAGTACGGGGCCGTGATTCCCCACCTGGTGGCCACCAGCTACCTTACCCACGAGCCTATCCGCAAGCAGCTGACCGCCACTGGCAACTTCGGCTACTCGGGGCCGGTGTACCTCTCGGCGGGCCGCAGCATCGGGCAGCGGTTTGTGCCCACAGAGCGGGATTTGCGCTTTATGTGGGAGGAAATGCCCCAGGAAACCCTCGACGAGAACAAGCAGAAGGTTCGCGACGCGGTGCGGGGTAGCATGATTGCCTGGGCCAAAGGCAAGGGCGAAGCCACCGACTACGTCGATAACATTGCCGCTCAGCGCTTCTCGCCCCTGGGTCACTGGTACGAGGTGTCGAACCTGCTGCGTAACGGCACCCTGGCCCAGCTCCTGCGCGAGCAGCCCCAGGTGGAAACCATCATGCTCCACAACATTGACACGCTGGGCGCCGACGTGCACGCCGCCGCGCTGGGATACCACCTGGCCTCGCGCAACGTACTGACCTTCGAGGTGATACCGCGCCGCATTGAGGACCGCGGGGGCGGACTGGCCCGCGTGAATGGCCAAGTGCGCCTGCTGGAAGGCCTGGCCCAACCCCACGAAGAAGACGAGCTGGGTTTGAGCTACTACAATACCATGACCACCTGGATTCAGGTGGACGCGCTGCTGGAGCTCTTCGGCCTCACCCGCCAGGATCTACAAACCGGCGACGAGGCCCAGCTGGCCCGCGCCGTGCGCAGCGTGGCCCAGCGCATCCCGACTTACGTGACCATCAAGGACGTAAAATACCGCTGGGGCCACGGCCAGGAGGATATTTACCCCGTTGCGCAGATTGAAAAGCTCTGGAGTGATATGTCGGCTCTGCCGGATGTGCCCTGCGGCTACCTAGTGGTACCCCGCAGCCGCGGCCAGCAGATGAAAGACCCCGCCCAGCTCGACGCCTGGGTCACCGACGGCAGCAAGGACCACGTAGCTTCGCTGGCGCAGTTTGAGTAACGTATTAATCTAGATTGCGGACTGTGCAGCTAGAGCTAGCTCCCCTCCTCAGATGAGGAGGAGTTAGGGGTGGTTGATCAATCGTTGAACAGGTTTTAGAATCTACCTCTAGTGTCGTTCTATGCCACGTCAACCACCCCTAGCCCCTCCTCAGCTGAGGAGGGGAACTAGTTTCTAACTCTAGTTCTCCGTACTCCGCAACATGGGTTAGGTCAATGCTTAAAAAGCGTGTGGCTGCTGAAACCGATAACAGGGATTCAGCAGCCACACGCTTTTATGCGTAAGATGGGGGTAGCCGCCCTAACTACCAAATGCCGACCCTGGCAGCTTCCGCTTCGGGCAGCTACTCCTTACCTTGCACCCTGCATGAAAATACTCTTGGTGGAGGACGAGCCCAAGCTGGCCTCCTTCGTGAAAAAAGGCTTTGAGAATGAGGGCTACGAAATTGAAGTGGCCTACGACGGGCGCATGGGCCAGTCCTTGGCCCAGCAGCAGCGCTACGACCTGGTGATTCTGGACGTGAACCTGCCCTACGTCAACGGCTTCGAGCTGTGCCGGTTGATTCGGGCCCAGGATGCCCACGTACCGGTGCTGCTGCTCACCGCCCTCGACAGCCTCGACGATAAGGTGACTGGCTTCGAGGCCGGGGCCGACGACTACCTCGTGAAGCCCTTCGAGTTTAAGGAGCTGCTGCTGCGGGCGCGCGTGCTCACCCGCCGCCACGCCGAGGGAGCCGCCGTAAAGCAGGTGCTCCGTATTGCCGATCTGGAGCTCAACCTCGACTCCAAAACCGTAACCCGTGCCGGCCAGCGCATCGACCTAACCACCAAGGAATATGCCCTACTGGAATACCTCCTGCTGAACCGGGGCAAAATCATTTCCCGCGTCGATATTGCCGAGAAGGTCTGGGAACTCAACTTCGATACCAACACCAACGTCATCGACGTGTACGTAAGCTACCTGCGTAAAAAGCTCGACAAAGGCTACGATACCAAGCTGATTCACACGGTAGTAGGCATGGGCTACGTGCTGCGTGAGGGGTAGGAAAGGTGGTAGATGAGTAACCCAGTGAATGAGTGAGTTTGACGTTCTACCCATCTCTGCTTCTCGTTCTTATTCCCGGTGCGACGCAGGAAGCGTCGCACTCGTTGACGTTGTTGCCTCCTGCCCGGTGAGGTTTGAGCTGGCTGAGGGGGTAGGCGGACTCCCTTATTCTGATGCGAATGGCACAAATGTTAACCGGACGCCTTCAGTGTCGGACCAGGGCGGCCGTCATCTACTCACCCCTAGCGCCCTTCACTCATTGGCTCATTTACTCATTCACTTACGGTCCTCATGCTCATCCGCAACAAGCTGATTCTGCGCTTTACCCTGCTGGTGGTGGGCATACAGCTATGCTTTTCGGTCTTTATCTACTCTTTCCAGGCCACCAACCGGGAGCAGCGCTTTATCAACCGCCTGGCGGGCAAGGCCACCATGACGGCCCGCGTGCTGGTGCGCCACGACAGCCTCAACCACGAGCTGCTGCGCACCATGCACCGGCGCGACCTGTTCACGGTGCCCGGCGAGCAGATCAGCATTTACGGCCCCGGCCAACACCTGATTTACACCAGTGCCGATGGCCTCAGTCAGAAGCTCAACTCCCGCTACCTCCCGCTGATCCGCCCGAACCGGCCGGTGCAGTTTACCGATGGCCCAATGGAGTGCATTGGGCTGTATTACGAGCGCAACAAGCAGCCCTATTGGATTTTTGCTGCCGGCCACGACGATTTTGGGCATCGGCAAATGGAGAAGCTGGGCCTGATTCTGCTGGCGGCCAACCTGGGGGCACTGGTGCTGATTATTCTGGCGGGCTGGTATTTCGCGGAGGAGTCGTTGAAGCCTATCTCGCGCATTATCAGCCAGGTAGAGCGCATCACGGCCTCCCGCCTGAGCGCCCGGGTGGACGAGGGCAACGGTACCGACGAAATAGCCCAGCTGGCCCGCACCTTCAACCAGATGCTGGTGGGCGTGGAGCAGGCTTTTGAATCGCAGAAAAGCTTTCTGAGCAACGCTTCTCACGAGCTGCGCACGCCCCTGGCCTCGGTGCTGGGCACTCTGGAAACCGCCCATGCTTACGATACCGAGCTGGCGGAGGCCAAGCGCAGCATCAGCTCGGCTACCGAGGAAATCAAGAAGCTGATTGAGCTAACCAATGGCCTGCTGAGCCTGGCTAAGGTCACAGACGCCTCTATGCGGCGCGAGCCGGTGCGCCTGGATGAGTGCCTGACCCAGGCCCTGGCCTCCTGCCAGGCCCGCTACCCCGGCCGGGCGCTCAAACTCCACTTCGGCCTGCTGCCGCCCGAGGTGGAGGACATGTTTATGGTGCGCGGCAACGCTCAGCTGCTCACCACGGCCCTGCTGAACCTGCTGGATAATGCCTGCAAATACTCGCGGCAGGAGGTACAGGTAGAGCTGGGCTACCTCTCGGCGGAAACCGTGCAGGTGCGCGTTACGGACCGGGGCATTGGCATGGAGCCCCACGAGCTGGAGCGCATCTACGAGCCCCTCTACCGCGCCGGCACCGACACCAATGCGCCCGGTTACGGCATCGGCCTGCCCATGACCCGCAAAATTGTGCTCCTGCACGGGGGCCGGATTGAGCTGCATTCAGAAGTGAGTAAGGGCACCACTGCCATTGTGCAGCTCCCCGCGGCGGAGTGAAGTGGTGAAATGATGAATAAGTGCATGAGTGACTGAGTGCGTTGTCATGGCGAGGGCACCGAAGCCATCCTTCCTCTCTTCATGTGACAAGCCTGATAAACAGACAAGCCCTTGACGCTCGTACAGTCGTCAAGGGCTTGCCACATTTCAGGGGGTAGCACGTTGGTCAGGAAGGATGGCTTCGTTGTGCCTCCTCGCCATGACAACCTCCGGGCCAGCTCGCCTTTAACATCTTCTAATTTCCTTCTCATCCCGTTTTAATCCTGCCGGGCGTGTTTTGCGCCATGGCTGGACTTCCCGTTTCTTCTTCCATCGCGCGTAACCGGCTGCTGGTATGGCTGCTGCTGGGTACACTGCTGCTTTCCACGGGCCTGAACCTCTACCTGCTGTTCCGGGGGCCGGAGTACGCCCTGGACTATCAGCTTGATGAGCCTCTCTCAGAGCTGGTTGCGGAAGTAGAGCTGCAGCAGGTACGCCGCGCCCTGGCCGAGTGCCGGGCTAGCCAGCTGGTCGCCTCCGATACATTATCTACTGCCTCTGCCGGCCCCTGATGGAGCCGACTTAGCCGCCTGTGGGCGGCTTTTTCAGGTTGCCGGCCAGCCAGCCAGCCAGCCTGTCGGTCCAGGGGCTTCGTGCAAAACTCCTGCTTTTAATCTTTTCTAATCTGAGCCTCACTTCGCTCTAATCCCGGCGGGTGAGTTTTGCCGGGTAAGCTCTCTGGCCGTGTCTTTTCCTCAGCACCTTCCTATGCCTTCCTCTCTCTTGAAACCCCTTTGCTGGCTGCTGCTTCCGCTTGCCTCGGCTGCCCTGGCCGGCTGCGGCGCTAACTCCCAGGCTGAAACGACCAAACCTGAAGCCCCACCAACGCTACCCATCACCCAGCTCACGGCCCGCGACACCATCCTAACCCACGACTACGTGGCCGATATTCAGGCAGTGCAGAACGTGGAAATCCGGGCCCGGCTGGAAGGGTTTCTGGAGCAGATTTACGTGGATGAAGGTCAGGAAGTCCGCAAGGGACAACCCCTGTTCCGCATCAACGATACCGAGTACAAGAGCCGCCTGACCCGCGCTAAAGCGGCCCTGAGCAGCGCCCAGGCCGCTGCCCGCGTAGCCCGCCTGGAACTGGAGCGCGTGAAGCTGCTCACCGACAAAAACATCATTTCCAAGACGGAGCTGGAAGTGGCCCAGGCCAAATACCACGCCGCCGAGTCTGAGATTCAGCAGGCCCGCTCCACGGCCGCCAATGCCGCCCTGATGCTGTCTTACACCCTGGTGCGCGCCCCATTTGATGGCGTCATCAACCGGATTCCGCTGAAAATGGGCAGCGTGATTGAGGATGGCACCCTACTCACCACCGTTTCGAACATCGACGAGGTGTTTGCCTACTTCAACGTGTCGGAGGCCGAGTACCTGGAGTACGTGAAGAAAAGCAAGCGCGACTCGGCCCGGAGCACCAACGTGGCCCACCTGCTGCTCGCCGACGGCTCCATCTACTCTGTGAAAGGCAAGGTGGAAACCGTGGAAAGTCAGTTTCAGGCCAACACCGGCTCCATTGCCTTCCGCGCCCGTTTCGATAACCCCCAGCAGCTCTTGCGCCACGGTGCCAGCGGCAAGGTGCGCCTGAGCAACACCGTGGAAGATGCCGTGCTGGTGCCTCAGAAATCGGTATTCGAGATTCAGGACAAGAACTACGTGTTCATGGTCGATAAGCAGGGCCGCGTGAAGCAGCACGCCTTCCAGCCCCAAACCCGCCTCTCCGACTTCTACGTGGTGAAAACCGGCCTGAAAAGCGGCGACAACATCGTGTACGAAGGCGTGCAGGACCTACGCGACGGCGCCATCATCAAGCCCCAACCCGTGGCCATGGATGAGTTGATTGAAGAAGCGCGGTAGGGAATTCTCGCTGAAACCAAAAGCTAACACTAGCAGCTAGCCCCCTCCTCATCTGAGGAGGGGGGCCTACCTCTAGCCTTGGCTCCACCCTTCCCTACCTCCTTCCTACCCTCCCGATACCTCCCAACCTATGCTTGCACTCTTCATTCGCCGGCCGGTTCTCTCGCTGGTGATTTCCTTGTTTATCACCTTCCTGGGTGGGCTGGCCTTGTTCTCGCTGCCCATTACCCAGTTCCCGGATATCGTGCCGCCTTCGGTGACCGTAACGGCCCGCTACACCGGCGCCAACGCCGAGGTGTGCGCCAAGGCCGTAGCCACGCCGCTGGAACGTGCTATCAACGGCGTGCCGGGCATGACCTACATGTCTTCGGTGAGCAGCAACAGCGGCCTGACGGTGATTACCGTGTTTTTCCAGGTAGGAACCGACCCCGACCTGGCGGCCGTGAACGTGCAGAACCGGGTGCAAACCATCATCGACGAGCTACCCGAGGAGGTAATTCGGGCGGGGGTGAGCACCGAGAAGGAGGTGAACAGCATGCTGCTCTACCTCAACGTGATGAGCGAAGACCCGAAGGTGAACGAGAAGTTCATCTACAACTTCGCCGACATCAACGTGTTGCAGGAGCTCAAGCGCATCAATGGGGTAGGCTTTGCCGAAATCATGGGCCAGCGCGAGTACTCCATGCGCGTGTGGCTGCAGCCCGACCGCATGGTGGCCTATAACGTGTCGGCCGAGGAGGTGGTGGAAGCCATCCGGGCCCAGAACGTAGAGGCGGCCCCGGGTAAATCGGGGGAAAGCTCGGGCCAGGACGCCCAGATGCTGCAGTACGTGCTGCGCTACACCGGTAAGCTCTTCGAACCCAAGCAGTACGAGGACATTGTGCTGCGCGCCAACCCCGACGGCTCGGTGCTGCGCCTCAAGGACGTGGCCCAAGTGAAGTTCGACGTGCTCAGCTACGGCATGGTATCCAAGATTGACGGCAAGCCCTCGGCGGCCATCATGCTCAAGCAGCGCCCCGGCTCCAACGCTTCGGATGTAATTAAGCAGGTGAAGGAGCGCATGGCCGAGCTGAAGCAGACGTCCTTCCCCCCCGGCATGACCTACAACGTGGCCTACGACGTATCGCGCTTCCTCGATGCCTCGATTCATGAGGTAATGCGCACCCTGGTAGAGGCCTTTCTGCTGGTGTTTGTGGTCGTGTACCTGTTCCTGCAGGACTGGCGCTCCACGCTGATTCCGGCCCTGGCGGTGCCGGTGGCCCTTATCGGTACGCTGTTTTTCATGCAGCTGCTGGGCTTCTCCATCAACCTGCTTACCCTGTTTGCCCTGGTGCTGGCCATCGGTATTGTGGTTGATAACGCCATTGTGGTGGTGGAAGCCGTGCACGCCAAAATGCACGAGAAGCACCTTTCCGCTATGGACGCTACCCTGGAAGCCATGTCGGAAATTGGGGGCGCCATTGTGGCCATTACTCTGGTAATGTCGGCGGTATTCGTGCCGGTGTCGTTCATGGAAGGCCCGGTGGGCGTGTTCTACCGGCAGTTCTCGCTCACGCTGGCTATTTCCATCGTCATTTCAGGCGTGAATGCCCTGACCCTGACGCCAGCCCTGTGCGCCCTGCTGCTCAAGCCGGTAGCGCACGGCGAAACCAAAAAGCAAGGACTGATGGACCGATTCTTTGCTGGCTTCAACCGTCGCTACGAGGCCCTGGCCACTCGCTACCAGTGGCTGGTGCGCACAGTGGCCAACCGCCGCATCATCACCATTGGCTTGCTCATTGGCTTCTGCCTGGCTACCTGGGGCGTGAACTCCATCCTGCCCGCCGGCTTTATCCCAACCGAGGATCAGGGCATGATTTACGTGAACGTGACCACCCCGCCCGGCGCTACCGTGGAGCGCACTGAGAAAGTGCTCGACGAAATCCAGAAGGTAGCAGCCAAGTTGGGCCCGGTAGAATCGGTTTCGACGCTGGCCGGCTACAGCCTCATGAACGAGGTAGCCGGTGCCTCCTACGGCATGGGCATGATTAACCTCAAGACCTGGGACGACCGCAAGGAGTCGGTAACCGACCTGATTGCCCAACTCAACGAGCAAACCAAGCACATCAACGACGCCGACATTCAGTTCTTCCCGCCGCCTACCGTGCCGGGCTTCGGTAACTCCAGCGGCTTCGAGCTGCGCCTGCTCGACAAAACCGGCCGCGGCGACTTGCCCGCCACGGCCCAGGTAGCCGAAAAGTTCATCACGGCCCTCACCAGCACGCCAGCTGTGGGCGGGGCCTTTACCGGCTTCGACGCCAGCTTCCCCCAGTATCTTATCCATGTCGATCAGGACCAGGCGGCCAAGAAAGGCGTGACCGTGGACAAGGCCATGAGTACCCTCCAAACCCTGATGGGCTCCTTCTACGCTTCCAACTTTATCCGTTTCGGGCAGATGTACAAAGTGATGGTGCAGGCCGCCCCCGGCTACCGCACCAGCCCCGAAGACGTGCTAAAAATGTACGTGAAAAACGACCGAAACGAGATGGTGCCCTACTCCTCGTTTGTGCGTTTGGAGCGTGTGTACGGTCCCGAGCAGCTCACCCGCTACAACATGTACACCTCGGCCATGCTCAACGGCGACGCCGCCCCCGGTTTCTCGTCGGGCGACGTAATTAAGACCATTGAAGAGGTAGCGGCCAAGGAGCTGCCCCGCGGATACAGCTACGAGTGGAGCGGCATGACCAGGGAGCAAATTCTGAGCGGCGACCAGGCCATCTACGTGTTTGCCGTGGTACTCTTGTTCGTGTACCTGCTGCTGGCAGCCCAGTACGAAAGCTTCCTGCTACCCCTGCCGGTTATCCTAAGCCTGCCAACGGGCATCTTCGGAGCCTTCCTCTTCCTGAAGCTGCTGGGCCTGGAAAACAACATCTACGCCCAGGTTTCCCTGGTCATGCTCATTGGTCTGCTGGGCAAGAACGCCATCCTCATCATTGAGTTTGCGGTGCTCAAGCGCAAAGAAGGCCTCTCGGCCCTGGAAGCGGCCGTGCAGGGCGGCTACTCCCGCCTGCGCCCCATCCTGATGACCTCCTTCGCCTTCATTGCCGGCCTGATTCCCCTGACCATTGCCACCGGCGCGGGCGCCTTGGGCAACCGCTCCATCGGCACGGCCGCGGCCGGCGGTATGTTCATCGGCACCCTGTTCGGCGTGATTCTGATTCCGGGTCTCTACGTGTTATTCGCCGGCCGGGACAAGAAGGAAAAGAAGCAGCGCAAGCAGCTCGCCGAGCCCACCGAAACCCTGGAACCCGCCCACGCCTAACGCTTAAGAAAAATAGCTTTCCTCTCACCTGAGGGAAACTAACTCTAGCTTTTAGCTCTAGCCTCGCTAGCCCCATGACTTTATCAACCTCAATACGTCCCCTTACCTGCCGCCTACTGCCCGCCCTGGCTGCGTTGGCCTTGGCTACGAGCTGCCGGGTAGCGGCGCCTACTGTGCAACCCGCGGCGGCCACCATGCCGGCGGCTTTCCCGGTCACTGCTGCCACCACCGATTCCGCCTCCGTGGCTGACCAGCCCTGGCGGCAGTTTTTCGGGGATCGGAACCTGGTGGGCCTCATCGACACGGCCCTGCAAGCCAACCCCGATTTGCGCACGGCCATTCAGCGCATTGAAATTGCGCGGGCCAACCTGCTGGTGCAGCGCGGGGCCTTGCTGCCGGCTGTGAACGGGGTAGCCAGCGCCGGCGTGGAGAAGTTCGGCGACTACACCCTCAACGGCATCGGCAATTACGACACCAACCTTTCGCCCAATATTGAGGGTAGGCAGCGCATTCCGAACCCTACCCCCGATTTCTTCCTGGGCCTACGCAGCTCTTGGGAACTGGACCTTTGGGGCAAGCTGCGCCAGCGCCGGCAGGCGGCCTACCTGCGGGTACTGGCTTCCGAGAAGGGCCGCCACCTGGTAGAAACGGCCCTGGTGTCGGAGGTGGCTCGCCTGTATTTTAACCTGCTGGGGCTGGATAACGAGCTGGCCGTGCTCAACAAAAACCAGCGCCTGCAGGAGCGGGCCCTGGAAATCGTGAAAATTCAGAAGCAGGCAGGCCGCGCCAACGAGCTGGCCGTGCAGCAGTTCACGGCCCAGTTGCTGCGCACCCGCAGCCTGGAAGCCGAGGCCCAGCAGCGCATTGCCGCCTCCGAAAACGAGCTGAACCGCCTGCTGGGTCGCTACCCCCAGCACATTGCCCGAGGCCTGCCCATTCTGCAGCAGCCCCTCCCCACCCAGGTGCAGGCCGGTCTGCCCACCTCCATGCTCCTGCGCCGCCCCGATGTGCAGCAGGCCGAGCTGGAATTGGTAGCGGCCCGCGCCGATGTATCGGCGGCCCGGGCGGCCTTCTTGCCTTCGCTCACGCTTACCCCCTTCATCGGGGTGAATGCCTACCGCGCCTCGGTGCTGTTCAACTCGCCCGGCTCCCTGGCTTACGGGCTGCTGTCAGGACTCAGCGCGCCTTTGCTGAACCGCAACGGGCTGAAAGCCGACCTGCGCCGCTCGGCCGCCGAGCAGCAGATTGCCTACAACGACTACCAGAAAGCCGTGCAAACCGGCTTTGAGGAAGTCAGCACTAGTCTGCGTGGCATTGGCAATTACCAGCGCATGTTTGAGTTGCAGCAGCAGGAAGTAGAAGCCCTGAACAAAGCCGTAAGCGTGTCCGACGACCTATACAAAGCCAACTACGCCTCCTACTTGGAGGTAGTAACTGCCCAGCGCAGCGTACTGGATGCCGAGCTGAACCTGACCCAAACGCGCCGCCAGCAGTTCCTGTTGCTCATTGACCTCTACCGCGGGCTTGGGGGCGGCTGGACGCCGGCACCGGCAACGGAGCCTCAGCGGTAATTGAAAACCGCGTTAGTTCGAGAAGAAGCGAGTAGCATAGGCTACCCTTTCACGGTGCCTAGGGCTCCTCGTTTCTGCTTAACGGGCAGATTCTTCGCCTTTATCCACTGCTTGAAAGCTCAACTAGGAGCAAACCCGCAAAGTATGTAGCAAGCTGAACTACAGGGTTCTTTCAGGTGAATGGTGGGCTAACAGAATCTGGGGAAGGGCTCAACACCAGCGGCCTGCCCCGCGTATTTCCTGCATCCACCACCAACCACCTTTCCCATGGCTACTTCCCCTTCCCCCGCTACCACCTTCCGCCTGGGCGGCGACCTGACCATCAACCGCATGGGCTACGGCGCCATGCGCATCACCGGCGACGGCATCTGGGGTCCGCCCCAGGACCACGACGAGGCCATCCGGGTGCTGCAGCGGGCCGTGGAGCTGGGCATCAACTTCATTGACACCGCCGACAGCTACGGCCCCAACGTATCGGAGGAGCTGATTGCCGAGGCCCTGCACCCCTATAAGTCGGGGCTGATTATTGGCACCAAGGGCGGGCTGCTGCGCACCGGCCCTAACCAGTGGCCCATTGATGCCAGCCCCAAACACCTGCGCGAAGCCCTGGAGGGCAGTCTGCAGCGCCTCAAGCTCGATAAGATTGACCTCTATCAGCTTCACCGCGTTGACCCCGAAGTGCCGTTTGAGCAAACCCTCGAGTTTCTGCAGCAGGTGCAGGAAGAAGGCTTGGTGAAGCACATCGGCCTCTCGGAGGTAACCGTGGAGCAGATTCAGCAGGCCCAGCAGTACGTGAAAGTGGTGTCGGTGCAGAACATGTACAGCGTGGACAACCGCAAGTGGGAAGCCGAATTGAACTTCTGCGAGAAAAATGGCATGGCCTTTATTCCGTGGTACCCCCTGGCCGGCGGCAATGAAGAGGCCCTCAACAAACTGACCAAAATTGGGCAGAAGTATAACGCCAGCAAGCAGCAGGTAGCCCTGAGCTGGCTGCTGCACCGCTCCCCCAACATTCTGCTGATTCCGGGCACCTCCAAGGTAAAGCACCTGGAAGAAAACGTACAGGCCGCGTCCCTGGCCCTCACCCTCGACGACATGGCCGAGCTGGAAAACCTCGGCGGTGGCTCTTCGGACGCAGAATAAACCGCCATTGTAACCCCACGCCCGGTTCGTACGAAGCACTACCGTAGTCCTTCGCATGAGCCGGGCTTTTTCGTGGCCTCAGCCAACCCCTTGCGCGGCCCTCACTACCCCATCCTTCGTCTTAAACGCCTACCCCCTTTTCTGCTATGAACTCCTTCCTTCTCACAAGCCTCACGTTGGGCACGAGCTTACTTGCCCACGTTGCCGCCGGGCAATCGGCGCCCAAACCTACCGCGCCCAAGTACGTGCGCACGCCCACCGGCTTTCTGATGGTGCTGCGCCAGGGCGACAATGTGCTGCAGGAGCTGGAGCAGCTGACCACGCGAGAAAAAATTCCGGGGGCCAGCCTGGCCGGCATCGGGTTCGGGCACCCCACCTTCGGCTTCTGGAACGCCCAAACCAAAACCTACGACCCCAAAGCCTTTCGCGACGTGGAAATGGCCAGTCTCACTGGCAGCATTGCCTGGAAGGAGGGCAAGCCAGCCCTGCACCTGCACGGCGTAGCCGCCGACAAAACTTTTGCCACCGTGGGCGGCCACATACTTTCGCTGGAAGTGGGCACGGGCTCCATGGAAATTACCGTAACCGTGCACCAGCAGCGCCAGATTCGGGAGGTGGATGAGCGCAACGGCGCCACCGTCATGAGCTGGTAAAGTCCTCGCAACCTACTGACAGGTAGCAGCAGCGTGCGTACCTTGCGCGGTAATTGAGCCGCCTTCATCTGGGCCGGCTACCGTGTTTTTATGAGCAAGACTATCCAGATTGGTTCGCTATCAGTGGAAGTAGTGCGCAAGGCCATCCGGACCATGCGCGTAACGGTGTATCCGCCGGCGGGCCGGGTGCGCGTGGCCGTGCCCCTGCGCCTGCCCGAGGAAACCCTGCGTGAGTTTGTGCTTTCCCGCCAGGCCTGGATTCAGAAGCATCAGGAACGGTTTGCCGCCCTACCCCTGCCCGCCGCCCAAACCTACAGCACCGGCGAAACCCACTACTACCAGGGCCGCCCCTACACGTTGCGCGTGCACGCCAGCGCCGGCCGCCCCCGCGTAGCCCTTACCGATGAAACCCTGAACCTGCACGTAGCGGAAACTGCCCCCCCTGAGGAGCGGGCCGCCGTACTCAACGCCTGGTACCGCGCCCGCCTAAAGGAGCAGATTCCGGCGTTATTGGCCTACTGGGAGCCGATTGTAGGCGCGCGGGCCGATGCCTGGGGCGTGAAGCAGATGAAAACCCGCTGGGGCACCTGCAACATCGGGGCCCGCCGCATCTGGCTGAGTCTGGAGCTAGCCAAAAAGCCGCCGGGCTGCCTAGCCTACGTGGTAGTGCACGAGCTGGTACACCTGCACGAGCGCCTGCACAACGCCCGCTTCTGGGGCCTGATGGACCAGTTCATGCCCGATTGGCGCCAGCATAAAGCCGCCCTGCAAGCCAACCCCACCGGCCAGCAACCCACCGGCGACGATGCGGATTAAACGACCTACCTGCTTTAAGGCGGATGAGCCGGTGGAGATGACTGAACGAGCATAAAGAACGGTCATGTCGAGCTTGTCGAGACATCTCGCGTGCTGATGTTGGATTATTATTGCAACGTCAGCACGCGAGATGTCTCGACAAGCTCGACATGACTGCAGTATAGAAATATACAGCTCTAGCCTCACGCTTCAGCTTCCTACCTCTCCACCGCCACCAAACCTCCCACCCACCACGGCGTTGCCGGCCGCAGGCGCGTACACGCTAGAAAACGTGTACTCTATAACCGCAAAAGCATAGCCTCTCAAAACGATTTGCAACGCTTCCTAGACGCCCAGCGCACGGATTACCCGGTGGCGTTGGCCGAAATAAAAAATGGCCGCAAGCGCAGCCATTGGATGTGGTACATTTTCCCGCAAATCCGGGGCCTAGGCTTCAGCGAAACCTCGAAGTTCTACGCCATTCAGGACCGCGCCGAAGCGGAGGCCTACCTTCAACACCCCGTGCTAGGGCCGCGCCTACTGGAAATATCCCGGGCGCTGCTGGCCCTGCCTGGCACCAACGCTACCGCCATCTTCGGCAGCCCCGATGATGTGAAGCTGAAATCCTCCATGACGCTGTTTTCCTGCGTGCCCAACGCCGACCCCATCTTTGAACAAGTGCTGGACAAGTTCTTCCACGGCGACCCCGATGGCAAAACCCTACGGCTGCTTAGCGGCACTTAAGTTTGCCCGTCACTATAAATTTAAAAATCCATTAATATTTTCAACGCAACAATTTTTTAATATGATTACGAAACAGCTTTTACCTGCAAATGTCATTATTACTAAATATATATTTTGCACCTAAACAAAAGGTTCTTTTATGAAGAACAGTTGCCTTTTCCTTATATTACTAGCGGCTTTATCTTGTAATCAACAAACAAATCAGGCTTATAAAACACCACCAGAGAGAATCAAAGACGTGACTATAAACCTGGCTGATAGCTCAGATAGTCAAGGTAAAATTACTATTAGCTTACCGGCCCGATATGACACTGTCTTTAACTGGGCAAACCACTCTGATTGTACATCTTGCTTTGATTTCAGATATCGTGCCCAACCAAAGAATCGTACCCTTTTGAAGGAGGATGGTTTTTTCTGGAAAATACCGCAGGATTCGATAGAGAGGTTTACAATCGTACACTCAGATTCCTATGGAGTAAAGATTAAAGCAGACTCCTCTAGCGTATTTAGCTTTCACAATTCAGAGCAAAAGGATAACCTAGTCAGATTCAGAGGAAAAATACCTTCCGGCATCTTACTTTCAGACACAATAGAAAAGATAAATAACAGGTTCTTCTCCATATTCACCTACTCGGAGCATGACTCGTTAAGTCAACACATAGCCCAAAGATTAGAAGCAGTAACTATTACTAAGTCATTATTGCTTCGTTTAACTTTTGAATTACGAACTACTCGAGAAGCTCCAATCAGTAAAGATTTTTTGTCGCATTCTAGATATTACTTAAGAACTTTAAAGCTGAGTGAGTAGATATATCAACGATAAAATCAGCATAGTCATACCGTCTTGCTAAGCATGACTATGCTGATTTTATCGTTGATGATATTTTAACAATAAGCTGCTCTACCCTCGCAAAATTCCTTCAATCCGCTCCAACTCTTCCGTGCTGAATTGTAGGTTGTCCAGGCAGCGCAGGGAGTCGGAGAGCTGGTCGGGTTTACTGGCGCCGATGAGCACGGAGGTTACCCGCTCGTCGCGTAGAATCCAGCTCAGGGCCATTTGGGCCAGGCTTTGGCCGCGCTCCTGGGCCAGGGCGTTGAGCTGTTGTACTTGGCCAAGACGCTCGGGCGTGAGCTGATTTTCAGTGAGAAAGCCTACCCCCTTCGCCACCCGCGAATGTTCGGGGATGCCGTGTAGGTACTTATCCGTCAGCAGGCCCTGGGCCAGGGGCGAAAACGGGATGCACCCTACCCCCTCCTGGCCCAGCAAGTTCAGCAAACCGCCTTCTACCCACCGTTCAAACATCGAGTATTTGGGCTGGTGAATCAGGCAGGGCGTGCCCAGCTCGCGCAGAATCCGGATGGCCTCGGCGGCCTCCTGGGGCTGGTAGTTGCTGATGCCCACGTACAAAGCCTTGCCTTGGCGCACTACCTGGTCGAGGGCGCCCATGGTCTCCTCCAGGGGCGTGTCGGGGTCGGGGCGGTGGGAGTAGAAGATGTCCACGTACTCCAGCTTCATGCGCCGGAGGCTCTGGTCGAGGCTGGAAATTAGGTATTTGCGCGAACCCCACTCGCCGTAGGGCCCTTCCCACATGTGGTAGCCGGCCTTAGTGGAGATAATCAGCTCGTCGCGGTAGCCGCGGAAATCCTCTTTCAGGATGCGGCCGAAGTTGGTTTCCGCCGAGCCGGGAGGCGGGCCGTAGTTGTTGGCCAGGTCGAAGTGGGTCACGCCGCTATCGAAGGCCCGGTGCAGGGTAGCCCGGAAGTTCTGGAGCACGTCCACGTCGCCGAAGTTGTGCCAGAGGCCGAGCGACACGGCCGGCAGCTTCAGGCCACTGCGGCCGCAGCGGCGGTACTGCATGGTGGCGTAGCGGGCGGGGTTTGGTTGGTAGGGCATGGGTAGGAAAGGGTAGATAACGTTAGGGCGGCAAGTACGCAGGAAGCCGGAAATACACCGTACGATGCCCACTGTTTTTGCGCTGGCCAGTCTATTTTCCCGACCTTTTGCCCGGCGACCCGGCCGGCACCGGGGCCTACCCCTTCCTTTCGCCTCAACTGCGTGATGAGCACCCTGATACCAACCTACCGGCTGCAGTACTTCGCCCGCCCCGACGATGAGGCAGCGGACGTGTTCTTCCTTGACGAGCACACGCACACCGGCGGCCCACCCCTCGGGGTACCCTACCGGGGCAACTACTACAAGATCGGTATCTGCCTGCGCGGCACGGCGGAGCTGAAGGCTAACCTGGAAACCCACACCATCGGGCCCGGCAGCCTCATGCTCATCACACCCCACATTATCAAGGAGTGGACGTCCTTTTCTCCGGACCACGACAGCCTGTCGGTTTTCTTCACGCCGGAGTTTCTGACCGCCCGCAACCACATTCCCGTCGGCCACCTGCAGTTTCTGGAAACCGTTGCCCAATCCGTACTCCCCCTGGCGGCTGCGGAGGCGGATAGCATTACGGCGTCGTTGCGGCTGCTGCAGCAGAAGTTCCAGGCCCCGGCTCCCTACCGCCATCAGGTCATCAAAAGCCTCATCAACAGCTTACTCTACGAGGTAGTGGGCCTGTACGACCAGCAGCAGGCGGCGCTCCAGGCCACCCAGACCCGCAGCCAGCTGCTCACGGCCGAGTTCAAGCACTTAGTAAACGCACACAGTACCTCCGAGCGCAGCGTGAAGTTCTACGCCGACTACCTGTGCATCACGCCCAAGCACCTCACCGAAACGGTAAAACAGACCACCGGCAAAACCGCCGGCGAGTGGATTGAGGAAGCCGTAATGCTGGAAGCCAAGGCCCTGCTGCAAAACCAGCAGCTCACCGTAGCCCAGGTCGCCGACCTGCTCCACTTCACCGACCAATCGGCCTTCAGTCGGTTTTTCCGCAACAGCCTCGGCCTCTCCCCCACGGCGTATAAGCAGGCCAGCTGAGTAGAGCGAACAAGCTGCATACTAGAGCAAGCTAGTTCCCCTCCTCATCTGAGGAGGGGAACTAGTTTCTAGCTTTTAGTTAGACGGGCTGATACTCTGGAACCTTTGCTTTCCGCCATTTCGCCCAACCTTCCCGCCCTTTTGCCCTTCCCGGCGGCGGCCTCACGGAGCACCTTTGCAGTGTATCCGTCACTCATTTTCCTTTTTCTATGATTCTGATAACCGGCGCTACCGGCCACATCGGCTCCGTTGTTCTGGAGCAGCTCCTGCGTAAGCTCCCCGCCCACCAGCTCGCCGCCCTGGTGCGCGACGAAGCAAAAGCCGCCCACCTACAAGCCCAGGGTGTCAGCATCCGGGTAGGCAACTACCGCGACCTGGCCTCCCTGGAGCAAGCCATGCAGGGCATCAGCAAAGTGCTACTCGTGTCCGGCGGGGCCGACGAAGACGGCCTGCAGCAGCACTACAACGTGGTGGATGCCGCCCAAAAGGCTGGCGTGGGATGCCTGGCCTACACCAGCCGTGCCCTCCAGGACCCCGCTACCCTCACCAACCAGCTGATGGAGCGTCACTTCCAGACGGAAGACTACATTCGGGCTAGTGGCCTCTCCTACCTGCTGTTTCGCAACATCCTGTACATGGACACGCTGCCGCAGTTCGTAGGCCCACAGGTGTTTGACAAGGGCATTCAACTCCCGGCCGGCCAGGGCCGCGTATCTTTTGCCCTGCGCCACGACATGGGCGAGGCCATTGCCAACGTGCTGGCCGATGACGCCTGCGAGAACCGCATCTTCACCTTCACTGGCGGAGCTACCTATTCCTTCACCGACGTAGCCCAGGCCCTGAGCGAGCTATCCGGCCGGCCCGTGACGTACACCCCCATTGAGGCGCCCGAGTTCCAGGCCCGCCTGCGTGCCCAGGGGTTGCCGGAGGTAGCTGTGGAGTACATCACGGGCTTTCTCATCGACATCAAAAACGGCCAGGAATCCATCGTCACCGCCGAGTTGGCCGACTGGCTGGGCCGCCCGCCCACCCCGCTGCGGGAAGGAGTGCAGGAGATTTTCAAGTCATAACGCAAGGCTTCATCGCCCGAAAGCCCGGCCATATAGCCGGGCTTTTGTGTTATTAGCGAGGTAGCCCGTTTGGCAGATAACCGCCATATTGCCTGCCACCAAACCCTGTTCCAGGCTCCTCAACCATATGCCTCCGCAACCCCGTTCCCTCCGGCCTTTCATCGGGTCTAAAGATTTTGCCGTGTCGCGTAGTTTCTACCGCACCCTCGGTTTCACGGAAGCCGTGTTGTCACCGACCGTGTCCTATTTCACGCTGCAAGGCGTGGGCTTTTACCTGCAGGATTACTACGTGCCAGACTGGGTCGGCAATACTATGCTCTTTCTGGAAGTGGACGATGTGGAGCAGTACTGGCAGGAGCTGACGGCCCTGGATTTGCCCGGCCAGTACCCTGGCGTGCGGGTGCTGCCCATCCGGCAGGAGGCCTGGGGCAAGGAAGGCTTCGTGCACGACCCCTCAGGGGTTCTCTGGCACATCGGGGAGTTTAATAAACAGTAGTAACGCTCCTTCCTGCTGCTGCCGAGAGCTTAATCTGTTGCTTATGAAGCTGTTTTTAGTTTTCGCTTTGCTGCTGGCTCCCCTGCTGGATTTCCACCTTCGATCAGTCAATACTCTACCTGCTCATATTTGGCCCAGATGGAAAGATACAGAAGAGCCACACGCAGGTTCTAGGCTATAATTAACGGCTTCAACAAGTAAGCTAACTAATGCAATTGTAGTAGCCAACGAGCTAAATAAATTCCCGGTTGAACTCTCTGCTTGGCTGAATCAGAAAGGCAGGAAAGGTTCGAGGACGTTACGCCTGACGTGTACGCAGTTCTTCCGTATCGTTTCACCAACGCACATATGGTAGGTGTATGAGCGAATGGAGAATTACTATTTACCATATAATGACCAGTCACATTCATTCTTAACGTAGTAGTGTCCACTCTGCTACCCTCTAAGAAAATACTATCCTGAACGTTGTGCCTTACTGCTAACAACGAAGCTCCGGTTGGAGAAATAATTAAGCGCTTAAGTTCATTATCAGCCCGTCCAGGTCGTATCTCAACTACCAGTATGTCTAGTGGCAATTGACTCGCTTCAAAAGCACTGATTTGCTTTTCAAACTCATCGAATTTAATCCGCATCGGCTCCTGCAGTTCTGAGAATGTGCATGTATGGGGTATTGCCGTAATAGTATTACTATGATGTGGGGTACGAGTACAGGCAGATACCATCAGCCAACTAATAGCGACTAAAAGATTATATGGTTTCATAGAAGACAGACTCATCTTAGTCCGCCAAAGTTAAATTTCTCCCCGACCTTCGGCCACCTTTTCCCCGATTTCGTTGTTACGAACGATTCGTATAAGACCTCTAAAAGTTGGCTGAACAACCTACCTATACTGACCCGTACGCGCTGGAAAAAGAGCTGCGTAAGGTGCAGGCCCTCATGAAGCTCGAGCAGCAGGAGGACCTGGAGCAATTCAAAATCAAAAGCGCCCAGGCCACCATTGCCGAGCGCCAGAAGCGGGGCCTGACCTGGTATCCCGTCAAAATCACCTCCGAGGACATTGGCTTTGGCGGCAAGCTGGTTATTGAGCTGGAGCGTCCGGCCGGGGCCGGTGGGCTGCACCTGTTTCAGGTGGGCAAGAACGCGGCCCTGTTCGGGAATATTCCCGGCCGCGCCGCCACCGACCGCCCTACCCTCTCGGGGGTGATTACCAGCGTGAAGCGCAATAAAATCCTACTGGCTACCACCAAGGAAGACCTACCCGACTGGGTGGAAGATGGCAAGCTGGGCGTGGACCTGACCTTCGACGAGGTGAGCTACCGCGAGATGGAGTACGCTCTGGGCAAGGTGATGGGCGCCTACGAGAGCCGCCTGGCCGAGCTGCGCGACGTGCTGCTGGGCGCCAGGCCGGCCCGCTACAAGCCCGAGTCGGAAGCCACGCTGTACTACCCCTCCCCCTTGAACGAAAGCCAGTTGGCGGCGGTGCGCCACGTGCTGGCGGCTCAGGACGTAGCCATTATTCACGGCCCGCCCGGCACTGGCAAAACCACCACCCTGGTGCAGGCCATCCTGGAAACCATCCGGCGGGAGCGGCGGGTGCTGGTGTGCGCCCCCTCCAACACAGCCGTGGACTTGCTCACCGAAAAGCTGGCCGAGCGCGGCGTGAACGTGATTCGCATGGGCAACCCCTCGCGCGTTTCTGATTTGCTGCTGGAGCACACCCTCGATGCGCAGATTATGGCGCACAAGAGCTACCCCGAGCTGAAAAGCATGCGCCAGACGGCCGAGCAGTACCGCGAGCAGGCCGGCAAGTTCAAGCGCCATTTCGGCTGGGAGGAGCGCGAGGAGCGCCGCCAGCTCAAGGAGCAGGCCCACTTGCTCTTGCAGGAGTCGGACCAGTTGGAGCGCTACATCACCGAGGACCTGTTGGAGCAGGTGCAGGTGATTACATGCACCCTGGTAGGGGCCGGTAACCGCGCCATTCGCCACCTCACCTACGAAACGGTGTTCATTGATGAGGCTGCTCAGGCCCTGGAGCCGGGCTGCTGGATTCCCATCACCAAAGCCAACCGCGTAGTGCTGGCCGGCGACCACCAACAGCTGCCGCCCACCGTGAAAAGCGAGAAAGCGGCAGCTCAGGGCTTGCGGGAAACTTTGTTCGAGAAGTGCATCCGGCGCCAGCCCGAAACGGCCCGCATGCTGAAAGTGCAGTACCGCATGCACGAGCAGATCATGGAGTTCAGCTCGGAGCAGTTCTACGAAGGCCGATTGAAAGCTGCCCCCAGTGTGGCCCACGCCGACCTGCCCGACTACGACCTGCGCTTCGCCCCGGATATGGCCGTGGAGTTTCTGGACACCGCCGGCTTCGGCTTCCAGGAGCTGACCATTGACGAAAGCCGGTCCACGGCCAACCCCGAGGAAGCCGACCTGCTGCTCAAGCGCCTGGCCCAATTGCTGGAGCCCTACGATGCCGCCGACCACACCGAGGACCTGCTCACCATCGGTGTTATTGCCCCCTACCGGGCCCAGATCAACTACCTTAAGGATGCGGTGGAAGATAACGACGAGCTGGCCGGCCTCATGGAGCACCGCATGCTCAGCATCGGCACCGTGGATGCCTTCCAGGGCCAGGAGCGCGATATTATTGCCATTAGCCTCACCCGCTCGAACCCCCAGGGCGAAATAGGCTTCCTCTCCGACATCCGCCGCATGAACGTGGGCATGACCCGCGCCCGGCGCAAGCTCCTGCTCGTCGGCGACTCCAGCACCCTGGGCTCCCACCCCTTCTACAAGGCCTTCCTCGACTACGTAGAAAGCATAGGCGCCTACCGCACCGCCTGGGAGCTGCAGTGAGTAGTGAAGTGGTGAGTGAATAAGCTGTCATAGCGAGGAGGCACGACGACGCCATCCTTCCTCCCATTTGTGATAAGCCTTGGAACCAGATAAGCCCTTGACGCTACCATACGTCAAGGGCTTTGTCACATTTCTGGGGGTAGTACTTCGTGAAGGACGGATGGCGTCGTCGTGCCTCCTCGCCATGACAACTCACCACTCCCTCCGTATTTTTCCCAGTGCCCCGTACTAACACGGAAAAGCCCCTTCGCTGCGAACGGGGCTTTTTTTTGTGCGTACCACCGCTACCACCCTACCCCTTCCCCTCTATGAAAACTTACACCATTGTCATTCACGGCGGCGCCGTGACCATGGACCCCGCCAAAATGACCCCGGACCTGGAAGCCGCTATCCGTCAGGGACTACAGGAGGCCCTGCAGGCCGGCTGGGAAATTCTGCACCGGGGGGCTCGGCCGTTGAGGCGGTGGAGGCCGCCGTGTGCAGCATGGAAAATAACGAGCATTTTAACGCCGGCCGGGGCAGCAGCCTCAACAAGCAGGGCGAGGTTGAAATGGACGCCTCCATCATGGACGGCCGCACCTTGAAGGCCGGAGCCGTGAACAGTGTCCGCTACGTAAAAAACCCTGTTAGCCTGGCCCGCACCGTGATGGAACGGTGTCAGCATGTGCACATTTCCGATGAAGGAGCCGTAGAATTTGCCCTGCAGCACGGCCTGACCATGGAAGCCGTGCACTACTTCGAGACGGAAAAGGCCCGCAAAGAATGGCTGGAAATCATTCAAGACGAGGAAAAGCAGCCCCAGGAGCACGATACCGTGGGCGCCGTGGCTCTCGACCAGGACGGTAACCTAGCCGTGGCCACCAGCACCGGCGGCATCGAAGGGCAGCTCAAGGGCCGCGTCGGCGACTCGCCCATCATCGGGGGCGGCTCCTATGCAGCCAATGAGGCCTGCGCCGTATCCTGCACCGGCGACGGCGAAGTAATTCTGCGTGGAGCCCTGGCCCATGAAGTATATGCCCTGGTGAAGTACCGCGGCCTTACTGCCCCTGAGGCCTGCCGCGAGGCCGTGCAGCTCCGCGACGAAGACCTGAAAGGTGACAAAGGCTTCATTGCCATCGACAAAGACGGCAACGTGGCCATCGAAAGCAACACCAACATCATGCGCTGCGCCTACCGCATCGGCGAGCAGGAACCCTTCGTGGCCGTGTGGCGCGAGGAGGTACGGTAATACCCACCCTGCTCTTGTTATCCTGACGAAGGAAGGCCCTCTACCAGGAGTAATTACTCTTGGTAGAGGGCCTTCCTTCGTCAGGATGACAGGGGTTATTACTTCAGGCTGATGTAGGACATGGTGTGCGGGGCGTCGGAGCGGGTATTCACGAAGTTGCGCTCGGGCTTGTCGAAGTCGGAGACGTAGAGGCGCTGGCCTTTGAGCAGCACTTCGGCGGGCTGGTCCAGCAGGCCGTCGCGGCCGTCGGTGTCGCCGTTCTGGGCCAGAGTCGTCACGGCCAGGGTCTTCAGGTCGATAACCTCAATGGCGTTCTGGCGGGAGTTGCAGACATAGGCCTTATCCGTTTTCCGGTCGATAATCAGCCCGTCAATGCACGGAATCTTCTTGCCCGTGAGCGTGAGGGTTTCCTGCCGGGCCAGGGTGCCATCGGGCTTGAGAGTGACGCGGTAGAAGGTACCGTCGCCGAAGGAGCCGGTGTACAGGCGGCCCTGGCTGTCGTAGTCGAGGCCATCGACGCCGTTGTCCACGTTGGTTTCATTTACCGTTGTCGTGAACAGGGCCAGCGCGTGCGGGTCCTTGGTTTTGGGCTGCAGGTGAATGGGTCCCTTGTTCAGCTCGGCCAGGGTAAAGCGGAAAATGGCGCTACCCTTGTCGTTGCCGGGCAGGTCCCACTGGCTGTCGGTCACGTACAGGGTGTTGCCCTTCCAAACCACCGCGTTGGCCAGGCCAAACTTATCAACTACCGTCTCCACCTTGCCGGGCTTGCCGTTTTCCACCCGCACCCGCATCAGCCTCGATTTGAAATCCTTGCTGTTTTCGTACTGGTTTTCGGCGTAGTACAAGTGGCCGTCGGGCCCGAAGGCCAGGTCCATGGGCGCCGCTTTCTGGGTGGTGGGCTCCACGGGCAGGTTGGTGAGGTAGGTCGAGAGCGAGTCGTCGGTCATTTTCATGAGCACGGCGGGGTAGGCGTTGTTGGCCAGGTTGGGTACCGACAGAATAATGGAGCCATCGGGGGCCAAGGCCAGCCCGTCGGGGGTGTTGTGGGCCTCGTCCAGGGTGTGCAGCAGCTGCGGCTGCCCGATGGTGGCCACGGTATCGGCGGTGGGCGGTACGTGCGTAGCGGTGGAGTCGGTGGGTTGCGCGGCGGGGTTTTGCTCCGTTTTAGGCTGATTTTGCTGACAGCCGGCCAGCAGGGCGCCACCCAGCAGCAGGGCAGTAAGGGAAGATTTCATAGGACGAAGGCAGGCGCAACGCGCAGAATAAAAAGCAGTTTACTTTCTCAAGCTTAACGGTGGGCTTACCGGGCAGTTAGCCGATGCCATAATTTTACAAAGCCGCCTGAGGCCCCGTAAAACGCAATCCGCCCCACTCCGGCACCGACAAATCCGGGCTATTTCCGTAACTAGCCTACCGAAACCCAATTCTCCACTTCCAGCCCCGGACGCCATTGTCCACCCCGAAACATGGCCCAAATCAGCGAAAACAAAGTCGTTACCATCACCTACGACCTGAGCGTAACCGACGAAAACCAAGAGAAAGTCCTCGTAGAATCGGCCGAGGAAGATGCCCCCATGGTATTCCTGTTCGGCCATAGCGGCCTGCCTGAAGAGTTTGAGCGTCAGCTTGATGGCAAGCAGGCCGGCGACTCGTTCACCTTCTCCCTCACCCCCGAGCAAGCCTACGGCGACTACGACCAGCAGGCCGTAGTGGACATCCCGAAGAACGTATTCGAAATCGACGGGCAGATTGACGAGGAAATGCTGCAGGTCGGCAACTTCCTGCCCATGGCCGACAACCAGGGCCACCACATGCAAGGCAAAGTAGTGGACATCGGCGCCGACTCGGTGAAGATGGACTTCAACCACCCCCTCGCTGGCATGGTGATGCACTTCGACGGCAAAGTAGCCGCCGTCCGCGACGCCACCCGTGAAGAACTCGACCACGGCCACGTGCACGGCGAAGGCGGCCACCACCACTAGGCCTTACCTAGCTGTTCAGAAACTAAAAACGGGGCCGCTTGGCCCCGTTTTTCATTATCAGTGAGTAGAACTGACTTCTACTTTTTACTGGCCTATCAGACGGAGTGAAGCTTCCCGTCTGATCGGCCAGTAAAAAGTATAGAACTATATCATCAATCTCATTCGTCGGACATAATGCGACCGGCTACCCCTGCCCGCAACTCCGGCCAGAACTCCTGGAAATCCGCTTCGTACGCGGGCAATTCCGCCAGAAACGCGGCACCTCCGGTAGCCAGCACCGCGGCGGCGGGCACCCGGCGCGAGAGGCCCAGCAGGGCCCGCTCCAGGCCGGCCGGCTGGGCGTAGCCGGTCAGCCAGTCGTGAAGGCGCATGTAGTGCAGCATTTCCTGCAGGCGCTCGGGTAGCTCGTGGCGGCGAAGGTGGAGCAGGGCATACATACGCTGGGCGAAGACCGAGAGGGGTTCAGCGGGGTTGGGATGGTAGCGGGCGAAGTCGCGGGCCAGCAGGTGGTCGTAGCCCACGTCGGCCACTACCCCTGCCCACTTGCCCAAACCTGCTGCGCGCAGGCGGGCGGTGGTGCGGCGCACGGCCGGGTGCGCATCGGTAAAGGAGTCGATAAAGCGGTGGAGCCGAATGCCTTGCTGCACGGTTTCGGGGTAGGCCAGCAGGCCCGCGCGGCCCCGTAAGGCCTCGGCGGCAAAGTTGCCTACCACTATATCGGGGTAATGAGGGGTAGTGCCGGGAGAGCCGGAAAGCAGCAGGTGAGCCAGGAAGTTCATGGGCGGATGTACGAGAAGCAAAGATGGCACAACTGAACCTTCGGGCGCGGGGCGCGTATTTCCTGGACCATCCTACTCTACCAAAACCAAAACCTGAACATAATGGCTGAGCAAGTTGCCCAAAGTCACGACGTGACCAAGCTGATCGAACGAATCCAGGATATCAAGATTGCCATGCTGACCACCGCCGACGCGGAAGGTGGCCTGCATAGCCGCCCCATGTACACGCACAAGCCCGAGGCCGACGGTGTCCTGTGGTTTTTCACGGAGAAAGATTCGGCCAAGATTTATGAGGTGCGCAAAGACCAGCACGTAAACCTGGGCTACTCCAAGCCCGACGATAACCTCTACGTGTCCATCTCCGGCACGGCTTCGGTACTCACCGACCAGGCCAAGATCAAAGAGCTGTGGAGTGAAGGCCTGCGTGCCTGGTTCCCGAAAGGCCCCGAGGACCCCAACATTGCCTTGCTGCGCATTACCATTGACCGCGGCGAGTACTGGGACCAGCCCAGCAGCGTGCTGGTGCGTGCCTTCGGCTACGTGAAAGCCGTGGCCACCGGCGAGCGGTACCAGCCCACCGGCGACGAGCACGCCAAAGTAAACCCCAGCTAACGAGGGCTACCTCTTTCGTATAGCAAAGGCCGGAAGCTTATTCCGGCCTTTTTTGTTGTTTCGTGCTGGCGTCGGTTCCCACAGAGGAACGCGGATGTTTGCGCAAAGGACGCAGAGTCCTTTTATTCCCCCCTTTTCCCGTGCTTACTACCCTTTCCATTCTTACCCTGCTGCCCGACCAGAAACGGTGGGGCTTCGCGCAGATGGGCACCGCCCAAGGGCCTCTGCAGCAGGTAGCGGGCCTGCGGTTCCAGAAGCTGCTGGGCAGCGGAGCCGGTGGCTTCGGGGCCCTGCCCAACCTGCGGCGCTACGGCTTCATGGCCGTGTGGGAGTCGGAAGCGGCGGCGGCCCGGTTTTTTGCCGAGCACCCCTTGTGGCAGCAGTACCAGCAGCGCACCTCCGAAATCTGGACTGCCGAGCTGGTGCCCCTGAAGTCGCACGGGCTTTGGGATGGTGTTAACCCCTTCGCCTACCCCTCCGAAATGGCCGAACCCACCGGCCCCGTGGCGGTACTTACCCGTGCCTCTATCCGGTGGCAGAAAACGCCCCGCTTCTGGCGCTACGTGGCCCCGACCAGTGCCACGGTGGCCCACGCGCCCGGTGTGCGGGCTGCCATTGGGCTAGGTGAGTTGCCAGTAGTGCGCCAGGCTACGTTCAGCCTCTGGGAGTCGCAGCAGGCCATGCAGGACTACGCCTACCGCAGCGAAAAGCACAAGCAGGTCATCAAGCTCACGCGCCAGGAAAAGTGGTACGGGGAAGAGCTGTTCGCCCGGTTTCGGGTGGTGCGCACCGAGGGTACCTGGGACGGCCGGGCGCTGTAAGCGGCGCCAGTTTCCGAACTCTGAACCGTAGCCTTCATCCGGCCAGTTTCCTTCATTAACTTCTTCCTGTTGGGCGTTCCCTACCGCAATTTTATACGCCCCTCCTGTTGCCCTGCCTAAGGAGGTAGTCAGCGAGACGAAAAGCCTTTTAGCGGGCACTAAACCAGCTTTATCGGGCACTTCTCCTTGTTTATCCGGACTTCAGTTCTGCGCCAGATCAGCTGATTACGATGGTTTCGGCAGAAGGCTTCCAGTAAAGTTTTCTATCTTGGCGAGCTACCATATTATTGATATCACCTATGATTTGTCCAGTTCACTCTTTACAGGAGCGCATTGCCGTGCAACGCACTGCGCCCCCTTACCCGGTGTAATGACCCAGGTTCCTACCCCCGGTTACATGGATAAAGTGTCGTTTCCCGTTTTCGAGGGTAGCTGATAACACCAGCCAGGCATATTCCTACAGAGGGCAATTAATCAGGACTTTACGCTAGACTTTGCATCCTATGTATAGCTTCACCCTAATTCCCGGAACCGTTTTCGACGCCGAAGGGGGCCCGGCCGGCGAGCCCTACACGCCAGGCAAAGCCTATTCCTCTACCCGGCACGGCCGATTTGTTATCGGGAGCGTAGGTCCGCACACCAGCCCCGGGCGGTGGCCTTTCTCAGTAGTGCCCTGGGGAGCCGACATTCGGTTGGATGCAAAGGGCTACGTAGAGGTGTTTATGCAGGGTAAATGGCAACACCTGCACACGTTGCCCGCCTGGCGGGATACATACGCTAAAGATCCTGCGGGTGCCCGGTCTGCTCTGGAGAGTCGCTATAAGGACCTGCAAAGAAGCACCAAGTCGCTTTTCAAGGTTGCCAAGCTGCCGGGGCAGTGGGAGAATGCGCTACCGGCTAAGTGGGTCTTCAACGACTTTGGCCAGGTATCTATCAAGTACTTTGTTGATTACAACGGAAACAGGCGGCTGGATGCTACGGCAAAGGCGGGCAGGAAAAAGGAAGAGATACTCAGCGACTTCCTGCACACAACCACCGATTTTGAGCTGGTAGCCTTGATGAACCGGGAGCTAAAGAGAAAAGAAACCATGCCCCTGGGTCAGTCGCACGGCTGCGTACATATGATTCCCAACGTGATGCAGGACTGGGTCAAGAAAGGCATTCTGAAGGTGGGTGCCACTCTCCAGATTCATGAGTATGCCGTAAGCCTGGTTCCGCGCGGCTTCGATAAGCCGGAGGGCAGCGTGGGGCAGGAAATCCACTTCTTTCCAGGTGCCAAGAAAATAGCCCTGTACAATGTGGCCAAAAAATAGCCAGCCTACGGTCCGGCGCGGTAGCTCCTGCAGCCTACCAAGAGCATGCCTGGGTGCCTTTCTGGCTGGGTGCGGCCAGACGAAGGGCGCTCTTCCTAAGGCATCAGCTCCCATGCACGTGCCGAGCGTGATAGAGGTAGTAGGCCACTACGCCGTTCAGATGGCACAGGGCAAACCGCTTGCTACCGTAGAAAGCAGGTGGTATGGGGGTGATACCTTGCCCAGCTTTAACCCGGACAGCTCTTCGTATATCTTGGCCTTGAACACCTGTGTAGTGGAGGCATATCTGGATAAGGAGAAGTGCCTGAAATCTGTTTTTATCTCCGCCCGCCGTCCTGCTTCTCCTGCGAATACAATAGCTACCCCACCTAAACCCGACAGATTAATTCGGCTGGGTGAGCTCCGACGACTCTTTGGGCCGGGTCAGATTAGGCCAGCCATGCTCACCAAGCAAGAAGAATGGCGACGGTATCCGGTGGAATTCAGCTTTCTGCTTTCTACCAAGAGCCGAGAGGCAAGCATTCGGGCCTCATTACCCACGCCGGAGTACGCTGACTCGGCCATGGTGGACTCCATTTCGCTTTTTGCACAAGAATAAGACGAGCGAGAGGCAAGCTGGTTGGCAGCTACTTTCCGTAAACTATACGCACACTTATTGCCGGTTAAATGATACTGAACAGGAGGAAAGTTTACCCGCTTTTGGTAACAATAGGGCTGTTTAGCTGCGGCACGGCCACTGAGCGCCACGCCGATACCGCTGCCCAAGCCCCACCTGTGAGCCTGCTTTCCATCGTGAACCGGTATGCATTACAAATGGCCAATGGCACCCCCATCACCAATCTGCGGAGCCAACGGCTGAGCAGCCACGATTCGCTTCCTCAACTCAGCCCCGACAGCACGTCGTTCACCCTCGTATCAGGCCCTTACGATATTCAGGTTGATCTGAACAAGCAGCAACAGCCCGATTACGTTTTTATCTCGGCCCATCATCCGGTTCCCGCTACCCCCGCAGCTACGAGTAACCCCGGTAGCTTCTCGGCTCCCGCCGACCGATTGATCCGGTTAGGTGAGCTACGCCGGGTTTTTGGCCCTGGCAAGCCGGAGCGCGTTATGGAAGTCATGAATGCCCCGTGGCAACGCCACCGGATTTCGTTTGGCTACCAACCCCGCCCCAACGCCCGCAAGGTAATGGTGACGGCTACCCTGCCCCATTCCCATTTCGCTGATTCCTCTATGGTACACGAAATTGGTTTATATGTAGCCTCCCATTAGTTAGCCACAGAGCATCCACCACATGAATAATCGATTTTCACCGTTTGGGCCTCCCGGAGGGGTAGGAAGTCTAAGTCTTCGGATTCAACTACCTTACCAACCATCTTTTACGGCGTACCGTTAGGGCAATCCTTTCGTCCCCGACTCTAGTTGTTGCACATTCCTTTCTCACGTATATGGCACTACAGGTAGATACCCGCATTCAGATTGGGGGTAAAGAAATTCTGGAGTTTACCAGCTTATCCATTAGTCAGTCCTTGTTCGGGCACCATCATTTCAGCCTGAACATCCCCTTTGATCGGCTGGAAGGCAACACGGGCACCTTCCTCTCGAAGGCGCACAAGGAGCTGTGCGGCAAGAGCATTACCATCTCGTTCGGCACCTCCGACGACCTGCTGGGTGCTTTGGGCAACGGCGGTAAAACCGACTTCGACTTTACCTTCCAGGGCATTGTCACGCAGATAGAGGTAGGCAACCAGGGCGACCTTACCGGCTCGTTTCAGGTGCAGGGCTACAGCCCTACCTACTTGCTCGAAGACGCCCCCGTGCGCCGCACTTTTCTAAAGCAAGGCCTGGCCGCCATCTTCAAGAAAGTGCTCCAGCCCTACCCCGCCGACCTGCTGGCCCTGCGCGCCCAGCCCAAGCACACGGCCCCCATCCCCTACCTGGCCCAGTACGACGAAAGCAACTTCGCCTTCCTGCACCGCCTGGCTGCTCAGTACGGCGAGTGGTTTTACTACGATGGCAAGCAGCTGCAGCTAGGCCGGCCCGCGGGCAAGGAAATCGACTTTGTCAGCGACGGGGTGCGCGCCTCCTTTAACCTGAACATCTCGCTGCGCCACTCGGCCTTCGTGGTGTCGCAGTACAACCTGCAGCAACACAAGACGCTGCAGTCCTCGTCGGCCTCGCAAAGTGTAAGCTGGCTGGGCCAGAACCCGTTGGCCAGCTTTGCCCTTTCGGAGTCGGAGCGGTTGTTCCCCAACCCCATGCAGCTGCCCTCCGCAGTAGCCCTCGACAGCCAGGCCACCGCCGAGCAGGTGGCAGCGCGCTACAAGTCGCAGCATGCCACCAACCTGGTAAGCTGCAACGGCTGGGGCGAAAACCCCGATATGCAGCTGGGTAGTGTCATCAACGCCTCCGGGGTAGGCCTGGGCAGCTACGTGGAAAGCGAGGAGTCGTTCGGCAAGTACTTCGTTACCTCCATCGTGCACACGGTGGATGAGCTGGGCAACTACAATAACATCTTCGAGGCCGTGCCGTGGTCCTCAGAGCACCCGCCCCTGGGCCCCTACCGCGCCCAGCCCGTAGGGCACCCCGAGCTGGCTGAGGTATTCGACTTGCAGGACCCCGAGCGCCTGGGCCGGGTGCGCGTGCGCTACTACTGGCCCGTAGAGAAGCCCACCGACGCCGAAAGCGACTGGGTCCGCATCAGCACGCCTTACTCCGGCGACGGCAAAGGCCAGCTGTTTACCCCGGAGGTAGGCTCGCAGGTGCTGGTAGGCTACGAGCACAACCGCGCCGAGCAGCCCCTGATTCTGGGTAACCTCTTCCACCCCAGCAACAAGCAGGGCAAAAAATACACCCATCCTCAGAACAACCTGAAGGGCCTGCAGACCGCCGGCGGCAACAAGTTTGTGATGGTAGATACCCAGGGGGCGCAGCAGATCCTGATTTCTAACTCCAATAAGAAGGGCACTTCCCTGCTCATCAGCTTTCAGGAAAACGGCAGCATCTCGCTAACCTCTAACGGGCCCATCACCCTCAACTCCGGCGACACGATTTCCATTGAAGCCAAGAAAAACATTGTGATGCGGGCGGGTCAGGATATCGAAGTAATGGCCCAGAAAAACGTGCTCGTGGCTACTCATGAGGAAAGTATCGCGCTGCAAGCCCAGAAGGAGCTGCTACTGAAAGCCGTGAACGACGACCTGACGCTGGAAGCCGCCGGCAAAAAACTGGTTGCCAAAGCCGCCGATGATGTGGAAATAGCCGCCAGCGGTGTTACCAAAATCATGGGCAGCGACATCAAATGGAGCAAGCCTTAATGGGCGCTTGCCTTGTGGTGTATGCATAAGGGTGGGGCGCGGCCCCGGTTTCTTGATTAGCTTACTTTCTGGTGCCTGAATGAAAATTCGTGATGCTTTAGCTTCTGCCTTTCGCTCCTCGGCCCGGTCCCGGCCAGATGTCCGGACCTCAACCGGGGTGGGCTCAGCGGCTACGTACGAGGTCCTCATTCAGTGGGAAGAATTTTTGGATGGCGAGCTGCGGACTACCCACATCACCAAGCAGTTGCAGGTGCTACTCACCCCGCGAGGGGCCGGACGTGTTATCTTCTTTCGGGCTAGCCAGCCTGCGCTTGTACAAAAGGAGGAACCGGAACATATGCAGCGCATGGCCCTGCAGCTCTCCGCCCTGTACGCGGAAATAGAAGCAGAGCTGAGCCCAAACGGAGAACTAAGCTCCTTGCTCAACCACGCCGAGCTTGTCCTTACCTGGGCAAACCTACGGGAGGAGCTGATAGCCAACAGCAGCCCCGATGATGCCGTCACACACAAGCTGATTGCGCTGTTTGATGCCCAAATGGAGCAGCCGGATAAAGTGCTGTACTCCCTACGGCACGACTACATGTACCAGGCACTGGCCATGAGCCTAAGGGCTTCGGAGCAGTTTAACTCACCGCCCATTCAGGTTCAGCGCGAGTTTTCGCAGTTCTTTCCGAAGCTCGACCTGCGTTTTCATGAAACCAGGCAGCTGGTGGCTGCTGAGGCTGATGGCATCCACTATACCTTGCGCGGCTCGCCAGATACCCAAAGCATTGACACCGCCGCGGTGCGCCAGGCTATGCACAATGCCCTCACCACCAACCCCGCCGCTGCGCCTACCCCGGCCGGAGCCCCGGAAGAGCCGCTGCATTTGGGCTACGAGGCAGCGTACAGCCTAGACCAGGCCGACGGCTTGCCGCGCCACCTGCATCTTACGGTGTACGGGCGCCTGGCCCAACGCTACAACAAACAATATACGCTTACCCTAACCCGTATTCTATGAGCCAGACCGGACAGGAACTCGTGTGCACCGGTGCCATCTGCCGCTGCGACAAAGGCTCGCTACCGAGCATGCTGCAGGTTAATAGCCAGCAGAATGTGTACCTGCAGGGGAAGCTAGTGGCTACCAGCCAGGACAAAACGTTTCTGCCTTTTGGTACCTGCATCGTGAAAAACAACATGCCTTGCACACCCATGCTGCTGTTTTGGCAGGACGTATTTGATCTGGTAACGGTACAGAGCCCTATTAGCAACCCATTACTGGAGAAAAGCACCATCAAGTGCGCCATCGGCGGTACGGTAAGCATCCTGAGCACCCTCCAGATTGCCGTGCCGGGCCTGCCTTCCCCGCCCCGCGTTGAAATGGCACGTACCTCCTTTATGAGCCTGTGCCCATTGCTGATAAATGAGTAATGCTCCTTACCCCCCTTCCTGTTGCCATGCATAAGTTCTGCTGGGTACTGGCTTTACTGGTCCTGAACAGCTCCCTGGCCAGCTGCCAAGCTAGATCTTCCGACCGGAAGCCCACTAAACACAAATCCATGCTGCCTGCTTACCAAACTGAAAAATTTCGTCTCTCCGCCAGCCCCGGTACGGCCGATGGCTACCCTGTTACCATCGACAAAGGTCGATTCTTTGCCTCCACGGGCGGGGGCTTCCCTATTCCCTGGGGCCATTTCCTGACCAATGGTTGGGGCGGGGCCGCCATTGGCTGGGGCGTGGGCAACGAACTGCAGCCCGCCCCCGACAGCATGGAAATCCGCTGGTTTTCCTACACCGAGGATCAATTCTGGGAGGGCAAGTTTCTCCTGCCTCAGCAGCGCATTTATGCCCTACTCAAGCAAGGAATTTGGAATGCTGAGCAACAGAAACAGCTCACGTATTCGGGGCTAAGCGTATCCGTACTGCCTACAGGAGGCGTGGTGGTCTGGCTTGATGGGGAAGGACAGCAAGTGTTGATTGGGCGCTACCAGGCGCACAAAGTGGATTACGACTACGCCCGCCACCGGCCCAAGGTGGACCGCGCCGCCGATGTGCGCAACACGCGCGCCGAGCTTAGCCCCGAGGTACAGCGTGAAATAGCTACCGGCACGCTCAGCGCTAAAAAGTGGGACGAGTACCTGCGCCACTACCGCTGGCAGCTGGCTTTTAGCCAGCCTCTCACGCTCACGCGCTACGGCATTAGCTACTTTAGCGCTGAGCGCACGGGCCTGCCTGACTCCCCCGACATCCAGGCCCACCTGCAGCGCCTGCTTTCGGCCACCGATAAGGCCGTGCCCAAGACAGCCATGCTCTATGTGCGCGGGGCCTATGGCCGCCAGCGCCTACTAAAAGTATCGCCCTTCGACGAGCAGCAGACCCTGGCCGCGTTCCGTACCCTGCACGCCCAACATCCGCAGGAGACCCTGACTCTGTACGTGGATGTCAATGAGCAGCTCGACAAAGCCAGTCTCTCCTTGCGCGCCGGTGCCCACCACCTGCCCCTGGACAAAACCAAAGTCCAGTTTTTCGACCTTTAACCCGGCGCACGTAATTTTTTGTCGCCACTATCGGCGCCGCCTTTATTCTTTCCTCTTTCCCTATTTATCACGCTGGCTATGGATACTGGCTTCGATCATCTGATGAATACGCCCCAAACGGCTATCGGGAAAGGCGTAGTGGGCGAACCGCCTCCCGCCCCGCCCGGCAAAGAAGGCCTGGAAATTAAATTGTGCCTATTCTTCGACGGTACGCTCAACAACCGGAATAACACCAACGTGCGCCTGGGGCAGCCAACCATGGAAGCCCAGGAAAGCATTTTGAAGACAATGGGTTCCGACAGCAGCTACGGCAACTATTACTCCAACGTGGCTATTTTGGAGTACCTGAATAAGCGTAATGACATTACCCGGCACGAAGTATCATATTACGTTGAAGGGATAGGAACGGAAGACTTTAATGCTGAGCAAGCCCTGGCAGATGAAACCAATGGCCGCGACGTGCGGCAGGGCTACGCTTTTGGCTCAGGTACTACTGGCATTACCGCAAAAGTTACCAAAGGCATTAACGAAGCCAGAGCACGAATCAATAAAGCCTATAACAATCAGGAGCAGTACATCAAGAAAATAACTGTCGATGTATTCGGGTTCAGCCGGGGAGCGGCAGCGGCCCGGCATTTTGTATCAGAGCGTAAAAGACTGAAAGAAGACTGGCTGGGCCAGAGTGACCCGGAACTAGTCATCAATTATGTTGGGATATTCGATACAGTTTCTTCTTTTGAAGAGGGAGGCAGCGACTTGCTGGGGGTAATGGGCAACGGCATACGCGGCAAAGTCGAGGGTATTTTTGATGACGACGTCAAGCAATTAGGCCTGAACATGGGTGAGGTGCCCAACAAAGTAGTGCACCTCACAGCCGGCGACGAGTTCCGCGAGAACTTCTCCCTCACCAACATCAACTCTTCCCTCGACGCAAGCAAGGGCATCGAGCTGGAGCTGCCAGGGGTTCACTCCGATATTGGGGGTAGCTATCCTGAGCATGGGCAGGAAGAGATACGGCGCATCCGCAGCGCCGCCGAGAAGCAGCAGCTTATTGCTGGGGGCTGGTACCGCCCCGAGCAGTTCCGGCCGGCTTATTCGGCCCAGACGCCCGCCATAGCCGGCCGCGGAGTTACGGTGATGGGCAAGCGCATCCCGATTACGCCCAGCATCGAGTCGCGCCAGCTTACCGTCTGGGAAGACGGCGTACGCCCGCTCACCAATGGCTATCAGTTTGTATCCCTCGCCCTCATGCTGGACCTGGCCGAGCGCCACAGCCAGAAATTAGCCTCCGAATTCTCTCCGGCTACCGGGCGCTTTGCTACCTACGAAGTGCCCGCGCCCCTGCAGCCCCTGAGCAGCAACTACCAAAACCAGGCCCAACAACTAGAGGGAGCCGGTAAGAAAGGTATCATTCGCTGCCCCGGTCCGCAACTGCACTGGCTACGCAACAACTACCTGCACCGCTCAGCCCGCTCCCTTACGGAGTGGAAAATTGGGATGGGACCGGCCCCAGAAAATACCCGAACTATCATCGATGATCGTAAGCTGGTAGATAAGCCCAGTGTACGGGCTGGTAATACCGCCAGCGGGGCCGCCCGACGAGTCAACGAAACGGTAAGCGGCGCCCTCGATCGGGCCCGAAAAGCGCTTTCCTGGTAGTATTTTCCAGGAATGACAGCTTTTTGAAGAACACAAAAAAGCCCCCGCAACAGAAGTTGCGGGGGCTTTTCAGCTTACTGGGAAAGTGGTTACACCCACTTGTTATCCAGCACAGCGCCGTTGGCGTTGATTTTGTTGGCCGAAATGGTCAGGCTCAGGGTCATAGAAGTGTTGGTGTCAGCACCACGAGCATCGAAGTGCTCGGCGTAGCTTACGCAGTAGGCTTCCTCGAAGGAAATTTCCTTCAGGGTTGAGTCCTGATCAATGCGCTTGAAGGTGATTTTGCCGCTTTCGCGCTTGTAAGGATCCAGCATCCAGCTCGTCAGCGAAGCGCTGTCGGTTGAAACAATTGTCACTTTAATAGTGCCGCCCTGCACCTTTGACGAAGGACGTCCTTTGTCATCGATGGCTTGATCGAAGGAGTAGCTGCAGCTTACTACTTCGCAGTCACCGCTGCCAGCGGCGTTAAAGAATGCACTGAATGAGGCCATAATAAAATGCGTAAGGGGTTAAAAATGAAAGGAAGGAAATGAAAATACTGTACTATGTTACTGCTATTTAGCTTGAGCAGAAGCCACTAGACCGCTGGCTATTGCTGCTTGTATTCAGCGTTCCAGTCGCGGCCGGGGTCATTCGGGTCGTCGCCTTTGGTGCCATCGAGCGACACCAGGAAGGTTTTGGCCGGGAAGTAAGGCACCATGTGGATGTCGAGCAGGATGCGGTCCTTCTGGTTGGGGTCACGCTCAAACTTCTTGATGGAGAACTTCTCAATCAGCTTACCAGGGCCGGCAATGCCATCGAGGAAGCGCACTACCTGGCTCTGGATATCCATGCGCATGTTGTGGTCCCAGTTCTCGAAAGCGCGGCGGTTCAGGAAGTCAATCAGCACCTTGGTCACGTAGTCGAACACCCGCACCACGGAGTAGGTCTGCAGGCCGATATTATCGCCGTTGAACAGAGTTTTGGCAGAGAAAGCCATAACCCGGCCGTACTCGTTTACCATGGGCACCAGGCCCAGCTTTTCGAGGTTGGCAATCTCGCTTTTACGGAGCGGGAATCGCACGCCATCCACCTCGTTCAGGGTACCGTGTTTGCGCCCAGCCGTTACCTGGGAAGCCAGGGTGCTGTAGATGCGCCCAGCCAACGCCGAAGAAGGCGGCACGAACAGGTCTTCCTCCTCGCCTACCTCCTCTAGCTTACCCCGGCCTACCAGCCAGTTACAAGCCATGATGATGTTAGACTTGTGTGCTTCCGCGCCCGTGAGGTTGGCTTCCTCAAACAGCTCAATTACGTCGTCGGGGGTATCGTAGTGCTCAAAATCGGTGACCATCATCACCTTGTTTTTGTGCGCAATCTTGGCCCACTTATCAATTACCTTGTTGGAGCCCAGGTAGCCCGGTACCACCAGCAGTGAGTAGTTGTCGCGCAGGTCGAGGCGGTCGTAATTCTGTTCCAGCTCATTGGACACCGCATCAATGAAGGTGGTATTGTCCAGATCCTGCAGCTGGTCTTTGTCCGCATTCAGGATGGAAATGTTCTTCACCTCGTCCTGATCGGTGTTGCGGTAGAAGAGCGCCACTGAACGGTACGACTGCTCCATATCGTGCGTGGCCTCAATGGCCTTGCGCAGGTTATCCGTCAGCTGGTTGGAAGAAGACTCTACCTGCTCCTCGCATTGCTGCACGGCGTCGGCTACGGAATCGGCCTTGCTCAGCATCTCGTGCCAGAGGGCCAGGCGCTTTTTCAGCTGCTGGCGGTCGGCCTTTTTGCTGTCTTCCGTCAGGAAAATCTTTTTGCGGGCCTTCTTCTCGGGGTTGAGGTTGGAAGCACCATCGATGGTAGTTTCCAGCAAATCGAAACCACCAAATTTGGCTAAAGCCTGGGCGTTTTCTTCAAGACGAGGGGCAAGCTCCCGCTCCCGTGAGGGGGTAGCAGAAGAAGCGTTTTGTTCGGTTGCCATAGAGGGGAATTTCTATCGGAGGATGAGCGAATAGGGCGAGCGGATACAAAAAATCCGGGCCGACTACTCCAGCTCGCTGATCATGGCCTGAATGGCCGCCAGGAAGGCTGCCTTGGTTTCAGGAGTTTCCAGCGCCGATTTCAGGATCTTATTGGATTTTAGCTGGCGTAGCAGCTTCTGCAGATCGTCAGTCTGCGTGCTCAGGTCCTGCAGAAAATTACTCTGGTTGATGATGCCTTTCTTGCCGAAGTCGCCCAGCGACTCAAACTGCAAGTTCTCCGTGACGGTAGTGCCATCTTCCCGATCAAACTCTACCTCTACGGAGGGCTTGAAGTGGGCAAATACGGCTTCGGGGGTACGCAGGCCTTCTACAATCTGGGCGCGCAGGGGCGGATCGGAGGTGAGCTTTTGCACCAGCAGGGTGCGGTTGAGTGGAATATCTGAAATGGACTCCTGGGCGCCATCCTGCTTCCGCTCCTGCCCTCCTATTCCGTAATTGAACATACGTTGTATTATTTAAGCTAAACCAACCTGTATCAATGTATTGGCAAAAAGCTTTACGTGCTTTTCCGGCCGTAAGGTACAGGAATTTGAAAAACTACCTAAAATAAAACACACAAATCTCAATTAAATAATATGCAAAATCCTATATGCTAGCCTATTGGCAAGGTGCTATTGCGTAAAAGAAAAACCATGTATTTACATCGAATTAATCGCCAATACGGATATTCTCCTACCTTACCGCGCCGGTTATATTCTGGCCACTGGCCTTGCCTGCTTTGAGGCCGATCTATCTTTCCTTTTATCCTGCTTTCTAGTAATGGCTTACACTGATGAGTTAAAGCGGGCGTTGCATATCGCCCAGGCCGTAGCCCACGAGTACCGGCACGAATACTACGCCGCCTCTCACCTATTTACGGCCCTGCTCCACAATGAAATAGGGTTGGCTTCGTGGCTGGCAGTGGAGCTGGGCAAGGATATTCACTACCTGCGCGAATGGGCCGAAGTGCGCCTGGAAAGCCTGCCGAAAGCCGTGCGCCCCCCGGAGTTGCCCGGCGCCGACAAAGAAATAAAGGCCATTCTGGAAGTAGCTGACTTAGTAGCCCTGCAGCTCTCCAAAGAAGAAACGGACCCACTGTGCGCCCTGTCCGCTGTGCTGCGGCCGGGCCTGGTGTACACGCCAGAGCAGCTAAAATCCCTACCCCTCACCCAGCGCGAAGTGATGGAAGCGGCCGAGCCGGCCAGCTTGCAGCCGGTAGCCGTAGGCACTGATGGACAGGCTACTGCCCCCCTATCCGACCGCAACCCCACCGGCAAAGCCGGTGCCCTGGCCACATACTGCATCAATAAAACAACTCAGGCAGAAAGCGGTAAGCTGGACCCCATTGTAGGGCGCGACCGGGAAACGCGGCAAATGGCCGAAATTCTGGGGCGGCGCACCAAGCCCAACGTCCTGTTGGTAGGCGAGCCGGGGGTAGGAAAATCGGCGCTGGTGGAAGGGTTTGCCCAGCAGATTGTGCAGAAGAAAGTACCGGGCCACCTGCAGCAAGTAGAGCTGTTCGAGCTAGACCTGGGCACGCTGGTAGCAGGCGCTTCGTACAAAGGCGAGGTGGAGGACCGCATTAAAAGCGTGCTCAGCGAAATCAAGCAGTACCACCGGGCCATTCTCTTCATCGACGAAATTCATGTGCTGCTTGACCCCAAAGGCTCGGCGGGCGCGGGCATAGCCCAACTGCTGAAACCGGAGCTAGCCCGCGGCGAAATCACCGTAATCGGGGCTACTACCAATGACGAGTACCGCCAATACATTGAGGCCGATGAGGCCTTCAACCGCCGTTTCGATGTGCTACGGGTAGAAGAGCCGAGCATCGTGGTGGCCGAGCGCATGGTGGAAAGTGTGCTACCCTACTACGCCGCTCACCACGGCCTGCAGGTAGGCGAAGGCACGGTGGGCGAGGCCGTGCGCCTAGCCAAACGCTACCTCAAAGACCGGCAACTACCCGATTCGGCTATTGACCTGGTGGACCGCACCATGGCCGCCATCCGGATGCTGGACGAGCACGCCAGTGCCGAGCTGCTGCAGCTACAGCAGGATTTTGAGACGCTGGTTGGTCGGCAGACGGAGCTGACAGCAGCCGACTACCTGAAAGAGCTGCGCTGGTTTCTGTATCAGGTTCAGAACCAGGTTAGCCACCTGTGGCTCAACCAGCTTGATCAGGAACAGCAGCCCGAGGCTTTGGAAACTGCTGAAGCCCTGGAAGCCTATGTGCGGGAATTGCTGGAAGCCGTGGTAAACCTTTCGGGCACCAAGAAGGACCGGGTGGAGCGTACCGATATTGCCGCCGTTGTATCGGGCAAAACGGGTATTCCGCTGGGCAAGCTGCAAAGCAACGAGCGGGACAAGCTGCTGAACATGGACCAAACCCTGCAGCAGCGCGTAGTGGGCCAGAACCACGCCGTGAAAGCATTGTGCGAGGCCATTCTGGAGTCGCGCTCCGGCCTCACGAAGGCCGGGCAGCCCATTGGTTCTTTCTTCCTGCTGGGCCCTACCGGCACGGGCAAAACCGAGCTGGCTAAGTCTTTGGCCGACTTCCTGTTCAACGACGAGTCCTTCCTGATTCGCTTTGATATGTCGGAATTCAAAGAAGAACACTCGGCGGCCCTGCTGTACGGAGCGCCTCCCGGCTACGTGGGCTACGAGGAAGGCGGTTTGCTGGTCAATAAAATCCGGGAGAAGCCTTACTCGGTGGTGCTCTTCGATGAAATTGAGAAGGCCCACAGTTCGGTGTTCGACATCTTCCTGCAGATTCTGGATGAAGGCCGCCTGCACGACCGGTTGGGGCGGGAAGGCGACTTTTCCAATGCCGTCATCCTGTTCACCTCCAACATTGGTAGTGAGCAGATTATCCAGTCGTTCGGGGCGGGCCAGATACCGGCTACCAGCACGCTCATGGAAACCATGAGCCGCTACTTCCGCCCCGAGTTTCTGGCCCGCCTCACGGAAATTGTGCCCTTCGCGCCTATTTCAGAGGAAACGTGGTCCAGATCTTCGACATTCACCTGCGTCCCCTGCAGGAGCAGCTCAAGCGCCAGGGCATTACGCTGGAGCTTACGCCCGAAGCCCGCAGCTACCTGGCCCTGCTGGGCTTTACGCCGCGCTACGGAGCCCGGCCCATCAAAGGGGTTATTCGGCAGCAGCTCCGCCGCCCCATTTCCCGGATGATTATTGCCGGCGAGGTAGGCAAAGGCTCCGTCATATCACTTGATAAGCTGCCGGACGCCGAGGACCTGACCTGGCACATGGAAGCTACCAAAGAGCTAGCTGAGCAACCAGACGTAGCTGCGCCAATCGGTTAGCCTGGTGGCTGCCATTACCGGAGGTAAGCTCTTGGCTTGAAGCATTTAATTACCACCGCCTTTTCCTACAAAGCGAAATCAGCCGTCGGACCACCGTTTTTATAACGGCTCGGCGGCTGATTTCGCTTGTTGCCTGTAGCTGAGTTTACTACCCCGCCGCAGGCAGTAAACTCACCTCGTAGGGCAGGTTCATGGCCGATTGGCTGGCTAGTAGCACCTGCAGCTCGTGGGCGGTGCGCTGCCACTCCGGCCCCGACATGCGGCTGGTGGCTGCGGGCGTCAACTGCACCCGAATGCAACGCACAAAACCCGCCGTGGGCGAGCCGCCCGTGCGAAATCCTTTCTCGATGTGCACCTGGCCGAGTTGGCTGCCCAGCTCGGCCCAGCAAGCAGCCCGAATGTCTTCCAGCGTTACGATGCGGTTGCGGCTGAGCAGGTTTCTCCGCAGGGCAAAAACCCGCTCCTCAGGCCGCGGCCGTTCCCGCCCCCCGGTGGTGGTAGTCACCAGCTGCACGGCATCAATGTAGTGCCCGTCGAAAACCTGTAGAAGGCTGCCGCTGGGAATGCGGTTGCCGGCCTCCCCGTCGCTCGACCAATATTCCAGGTACACGCTGTCGTTGGCGTCGCGAGGGCGAAGCATAACATAAGGAGCCGGGTCGCCGGTTTGCTCGATGTCGGCTTGGCCCATCCGCTCTTCCAGGCGGGCTAGACTTTGGTTAAGCTCCCGCAGGGTGTTAGCCACGAAATCAGTGCCCGTGGCCGTGAAGGCACGGCTTTCGTCGCGGAGCAGCTCCAGCAGCTCCAGCAGAGCCTCCTTACCCGAGCGCGCATCAAACCGGCCCGCCCCGTACCGCAGGGTGTAGGTGTCGGTGTCGTGCTCGTTGAGCGTGGTGAGGGTAGTAGAGCGGAATACTACGTTGCGCAGGCTATAAATCTCCTTGATGGCCAGAAATGCTTCCTCGGAAGCCAACGGGAAGATGTTCAGGGCGGGCTGCAGACGGAATAGCTGCTTGTTGAGCCGGCGGTTCAGCACCGGAAAGCAGTTGACTCCGCAGGTAACGGTTGCCAGCGCCTCGGGGGGTAGGGCGTGCGAGAAGCGCACCTCCAGCCAGATCAGCGGTTGCGCCAGCGTTTCCAGCACTTCCGGGGCGAAGCGAGCGGCCAGGGCCGCCGGAAAAGCCTCGCGCAGATAAAACTGCAGCTCGGTACTAGGGCCCGACTGCACCCGCACAAAGCCCGGAGCATACAGCTGCCGGACCTGTTCTTCTACCCGCTGCAGAAAATCGTACTCCTGGTGCAGCAGCGGCTCCGCATCAAGATTGCCCGCCCGCAGGCCTTGGGCTACGCTGAGAGGGAGCCCACCTAGTAGCCACGTTTCGCCGGGCAGGTAGCTTAAGTAGGCTTCGCGCCGGGGTTCGTTCAGCCAGTCGAAGTAAAAGGTCAGGTCGGCCAGGGATGCTACCTCGGGGTTCAGCTCCAACCCTATCCACAGCCGGCGGTACTCGGCGGGCTCGGGGCGAATAGCTGCCGCTAAGGGCCGTTTCTGGCCTACCTGCTCCACACGCCACACCTGGTCGTCGGTGGCGAGGTAGCGCACGGCTCCATCCACTAAGCGGGTATTCTGCAAAGGCGAAAAGAAGGTGGCCGAAGCACTGGCCGAGCGCCCCAGCACGGGCCGCTGAAAAGCGAATTGCGCGTCGGCAGGCAGTTGCAATACGGGCTCCCGGGGAGAGGCCTGAGCCACGGCGTGGGCGGGGCGGGGCGCATCTATCACGTCGGGGTTCAGCAGGCCTGCCAGGCGCTCTACCAGCCGGTACTGCGTGTTGTTGATTTCCTGCCCGATTTTCTCCAGCTCTACGGCGCAGGCTTCCAGCAGCAGTTGCACCAGGGGGTCAAAGCCATCCAGATCTGCCTCGCTGTAGCCCCACATTTCGGCCGCTTTCTGGGTCAGGCGACTTTTAATTCCGGCTTTGGTAAAATCCTCGGATGGGTGCATAACTAGCAGGTAGCAAACTAAAAGCAGCGCTTTTTCTATACAACGGAGAGCGGCGCCACAAACAGGCTGGCCCGGAAAGCAAAGGGCTCGTTGGTGCGGCGCAATACGGCGCGCACGGTTACCTCCAGCCTTTTCCGGATGCGCTGGTTGACGCCTTTCATCTCAAAATCTTCAATACCCACGAGCACCTTTACTTGCTCCAGGCGCGGCTCGCGGGCGGCCACCATTTGCTCCACGGAGCGCTGCACATTGTCTTTCCAGCGCATGTTGGTCATGGCTTCGAAATCCTGCTGCCACACCACGCAGCCAAAGGCCGGGTCAAACCTCGACTCGCCGAAGTGGGTGGTCAGCATCAGGTACAGGTGCTGGGCAATAGACTCCTGCACCGAGCAGCGCGTCAGGGGCTGCCGCTGCAGCAGCTCTTCGAAATTCAGCGGCAGGCGGTAATACTCATTGCTCATGCGCGGTAGTTCTGGGGGTAGCAGCCGGTAGGATCGGGCCGGCTATTTATAACCAAAAATGCCTCGCTTGCGGCCCAGCTCTTTGTCAATGGAGTCAATCATTTTCTCCACGCTGGCCTTCATGTCTTCGGAGCTGGGGTTCTGCAGAATAGCCACAAACCCTTTGCGCGACTGTTCCAGCATTTCTTTGCGCTGCTCTTTGCTCATGCCCGCCGAGCGCAGGCGCAAACAGTCGGCATTGGCAAAGTTTACCTGATCTGAGAGCAAGGCTACTTGCGTGATGCTTTCCTGCAGGCGGCGCTGCAGGTCGGCCGCGCGGGCACTACCCCCACCGCCACCGCCGGAGCCTCCTCCCCCGCCCCCACTGCTCATCATAGCAGGCGCGGGACGGTTGGCAGCAGCGGCCTGGTAGGTAGCCAGGAGCTGCTTGGTTTGCGCCAGCTCAGCGGCCATTTCCTCCTTGCCCGACACGTCAATGCCCTTTTTGTCCAGGGACTGGCGCAGGAAATCAACGGTACTGCGGTTGCTGCGGAACAGGTCGAAGTCGCGCAGGATGTTGTGAGCCAGGCGCTTGTTGGTCAGAAACTGCATCTGGGTGGAGTCGCGGCGCAACTCACTCAGGGTTACGGCAATAGCATTGAGGTAGTCCTGGGTGCGCTTGTTCAGGTCGCCCACTACCAGGTCGTTGCTTTCCGTGCGCAGCTGGCGGTCGGTCAATTCAATGCGCTGCAGGTGCGAGGTCAGCGTATCCAGCTGCACCAGTAGCTTGTGCTGCTCGTCGCGGGTACGCTCCAGCTCCCGCTTCAGCTTTTGATTTTCTTCGGCAATGGAGCCATCGGAGAACAGGTAGTAGGAGGCTACCAGGGGCAGGGCCAGGGCCAGCACGTAAAACAGCGTGAATTTCCAGAGGCGGGTATTGCGTTCGGCGTGGTTGAGGGGTTTCATGCGAGGGGGCAGGATAACGGGCCAGAGAGCTTAGAAGGGGTTCCACCGCGAAACGGGCTTCTCCGGCGCAACGGCCGGGGCCACGGGGTTTTCGTTGATGAAGGTTTTCCAGCCTTCCTTGTTCTTACCGATGTACTCCAGCTGGGTGAGCTGACGGAAAATAGCGGCCAGCAGCTGCCAGAGCGACAGGTGCTGAGCCAAGTGCTCGTGCACGCGGTGGTGGTCGTAGCGCATGGTTACTACCCCCTGCAGGGCGTTCAACAGGATGGCCGGCACCGTTTCCGACCACTGCTCTATGTATTTCAGCAACTCCTCCCGCTCGGCTTCCGTCAGGCACTCTAGGGTTGTTTTTATCTGCTTGCCCATGCGCATCAGGGCATCCAGCAAGTAGATGGGCGGCTGCTCGGCGGCACTCAGCGAGAAGCTGGTCAGGTGTTGAGCCAACGCAAACACGGTGCGCTCGGCCAGGAAATGCACATGCTCGCTGAGGGCGCTTTTCTTATCGGCGCGCAGCTTCACTTTATGAATGACCTTGAAGGCATCCGTTTCCACCTCCTGCAGCACATGCTCCAATTGGTGCAGCCAATTTAGTAAATCTGGGTGGCTGGATAGCGCCGTGCTGGGCGGAATGTAGCCCGCCAATACGCGTAGCGTTCCTTCGGCGTAGAGCAGCTCCCCCACCACCAGATGAAAAGAGCTGACCGCCGACGTATTCACCTGCTGGGTAGGCACAATACTGAGCTGGTACTCCGGGCGGGTATAGGGGTGCCGGGGCGGCACCTCCTCCACGGCCGGCTGCCCCATGGGCACCCGCACGTAGGGGTTTACAGATACTACTATGCTGAAACGCAGCTGCTCCGTGGCAGTCAGGTTAAACTCCTGGAGCACCTGAGCCAGGCTGGTGTGCAGGGTCAGAGGTTCGTTGGCGCTTGTAATTTCAATGCGGGCTCCGCCGGCCGTAACAGCCCGGCAGTATAGTAACCGGGCCTGAATTTCCTGCTGCTGGTTTACATTCAGCAGTAGTTCCAGGGAAGGCAGCCCGTGCCCGTCGGTGGGGAGCAGGCCGTAGCGGTGGGCGCTCAGGCCCACGGCGGTAGCGTCGCGGAGGTGCTCGGTGGTAAACTGTTCAAGCTCGGTGAAATGACGGCGGGATATTTTCATCCCATCAACCCAGTTCACGGGGTAGTGCTTGATTTCGGGTAGCATAGTAAAAACAGAAAGGAAGGATAGAGAGCGGCGCAAGTTAGGCAAGCGGCTGCGGAACCAAGCCGAACCTAGTGGGGCACGCGCCGGGCCACGATAATGTCGCCCTGCTTCAGGAAGTTGTCGCGGAAGCTGTAGTCGGGGTCAAGGTAGCGGCGGGGCTTCCACCAGGCCTGCTTGGCGTAGAAAACCCACCCGAACGGCTGCCCCTGCTCGTCCAAATACTGCAAGGACTGATCGGGCTTCAGCACATTGTAGTCGGTCAGGAAGATGTGAAACAGGTCGCCCAGGTGCATTTCATACGGCGCCTTCGACGAAAAATCGTGGTAAAGCGACTCCCCAAAGCGCCGCGACATCCAGAAGTGCAGCACCATAAAATTGCTCAGGTCCATGCGCGCCAAGTCGGGGCCCTGCGCGTTGGTCTGGTAGTGCCAGAGCTTGTAGTACTTCATCGGAATCCGGTTCCAGGCCCGGTATGCCTCGTGGAAGAAGTATGGAATGACGGCGGTCAGCGTGGCCATGACATAGGCCGTAGGCGGGGTGCGGTCTTCCAGGTTGGGCATCCATACCAACAGGGCCATACCCAGGGCCCCGGCCATCCAGGCCAGCACCGTCATGACGGTACCGTGCGCCCAGTTGTCCTCGTCAAACCAGGCAAGCCAGCGCCGCTGGGCAAACAGGTGGAGCGTGCCCACCAGCAAAGACGCGGCCTGCACCAGCAGGAAGGTGATTTTGTAAGAAAACGGGCTGTACACAGCACCCGCGCCAATCAAAGCGAATAGGAGCAGGCTGCTGAGCAGATACAGAAAAACGCTGATGAAGGTAGGGTTCTGCTGCAGGCTCGAGCGTGCATTCGAAAGCAGATTGCCTGCCGCGCTGCGGGCCTGTGCTTGAGGGTTAATATTCAGCATTTGCGCTACTATGGGTAATCACAAGGATGAGGCCGGGGAGAAAGCCGGCGCGGAAAGAATGCCGCCCGAACTTCTGGCCGATTGCATAATATTGACGACCTGAAAGCCTGATTAACGTACTCCGCTTACCTGAGTTAAGAGAATCGGAGCGTTGGTTCCGGCTTTTTCAGTACTAGCCAATCGATTGTAAGTTGTCAGAAAAAAGATAGTATGCCAAACCCCAGCGCGGATGTATTTCATTTTGATACCCGATTGATTCGTGCCGCCCTACCCCCTGCTTCGGCTCCAACTGCTACACCCGTGGCCCTCCTGCAGCAGCTGCGTCGCCAAGGGTTTGATCTGCGCCTGGAGGTAGTGCTTGGCGATTTGCTGGCCCATGGTTACCGCTTCAATGACTTTATTATCCGGCCGGTGAGCCTGTTTGCCCGCCGCTACCGGGCTGATATTGGTACAGTAAGCGAGGAGCAGGCCGAGCGGTGGCAAGACCCTAAAACCGTGGTGGAGGTACACCGCGAAGGCCTCTACGACGCCTTACCTCAGCAGCTATTCCACCAGCCCGGTAACCCCAACCAGCAGGGTGTGCGGAGCATGATAGAGGACATTCAGGCCCAACGTCGCCGGGAAAAATCCACGCGCCGCTTTTTCGCGCCTTTCGAGCAGGAGTTCTACCGCTTCCGGGTGCTGCTGGAAGAAGAAGAGCGGCATTACATGACCAGTATATCGGGGCAGTGGTACAACGAGGTACTGGCGCGCTTCTGGGAACTGGACCGCCAACTGCCCGCCCAGCATATTGCTACCCTGCTCTACCTGCTCCCCCTGGCTCACCGGATTGTGGGCGACCTGCCCCGCACTCAACAAGTCTTTGAAAGCATTCTGGGCGTGGCCGTGCGCCTGCGCCCAATAGCCCCCCTGCATTTCGCCCCCGAAGCCTTACCTGCGGCTTCAACGAGCCAGGGCGCGGCCCTCGGCTTTGGCGAGCTGGGCCGCGACTTCGTGCTAAGCGGGGGCTACCAGGAAACCCTGCCGGCGCTGGAAATTCGCTTGCTTCACCTCTCGACCTTTGAACTGGAGGTGTACTTAGATACTACCTCCTGGCAGTCGCGGGCACTGGACCTGCTGTGCCGGTATTTTATTGCCTTTGAAACCGACGTGGTGATGCGCTACGAAATGGCTCCTAGCAGCGAATCCTTCGTCCTGTCTGATACCGGCGAAACGGCCGTACTAGGCTACACTACCGCCGGGTTGTAACAGAAAGCCTCATAATAGCGCCACTGCCCCAGTTAAGCCCGTTTCCTACCCCTTGGGAGAACCCGCAACTGAGCCAGGCATCGGGGAGCATTAGCCATTCCCGCCAATTGCCCGTATTTTCGCCGGCGACAACGAAGCTGTACATCATGCCCGGTTACCATCCCCAGGATATCGAGAAGAAGTGGCAAGCCCACTGGAAAGAGCACAATACCTTCAAGGCTGAAAACCAGCCGGATAAGCCCAAATACTACGTGCTGGATATGTTTCCCTACCCCTCCGGGGCCGGGCTGCACGTAGGCCACCCGCTGGGCTACATTGCCTCCGATATTGTGTCGCGCTACAAGCGCCTGCAGGGGTTTAACGTACTGCATCCCATGGGTTTCGACTCGTTTGGCCTCCCCGCCGAGCAGTACGCCATCCAGACAGGCCAGCACCCAGCCATTACCACCGAGCAGAACATCGACACCTACATCCGGCAGCTTAACTCCCTGGGCTTCAGCTACGACTGGAGCCGCGAGGTACGTACCTCCGACCCACAATACTACAAGTGGACGCAGTGGATTTTCCTGAAGCTGTTTAATAGCTGGTACAACCTCGATACCGACAGCGCCGAGCCGCTGAAAACCCTGCTCGATAAGTTTGCCGAGAACGGCAGCCAGGGCGTACGTGCTGCCGGCGACGAGGAAGAGCGCCACGATTTCACAGCCGGCCAGTGGCAGATGTGGAGCGAGAAGCAGAAGCTTCAGGCGGTGCACCCCTACCGACTAGCTTATCAGTCAGACACCTATGTCAACTGGTGCGCCGGCCTGGGCACGGTGCTTTCCAACGATGAGGTGAAAGATGGCCTTTCGGAGCGCGGCGGGTTCCCCGTGGAACGTCGGTTGATGCCGCAGTGGAACCTTCGCATTACTGCTTACGCCGACCGTTTGCTTCAGGGCCTCGATACCATCGACTGGCCCGAAGCCGTGAAGGAGATGCAGCGCAACTGGATTGGCAAGAGCATTGGGGCTGAGGTGAGCTTCTCGGTGCAGGGCCACAAGCAGGCGCAGATTAAGGTGTACACCACCCGCGTAGATACCATTTACGGCGCCACTTTCCTGGTGCTGGCGCCTGAGCACGAGTTGGTTAAAGAACTGACCACGCCCGAGCAGCAGGAAACGATTCAGGAATACATTGACGCCACCAAGCGCCGCTCGGAGCGTGACCGGATGGCCGATACTAAAACTGTATCGGGCGCTTTCACCGGTGCTTACGCCCTGAACCCCTTCACCAACGAGCCCATCCAGATCTGGATTGCCGACTACGTGCTGGCTGGCTACGGCACCGGCGCCGTGATGGCCGTGCCTTCGGGCGACCAGCGCGACTACGTATTTGCCAAACACTTCAACCTGCCTATCGTGCGGGTAGTTGACCAACAGCAGATTGAGGAGCAGGCCGACCCCACCAAGGAAGGCACCTACCTGCACGGCCTCATCCAGGGCATGGGCTACAAGGAAGCTACCCAGGTTCTCATTCAGCAGCTGGAAGAGCGCGGCATCGGCAAGGGCAAGGTGAACTTCCGCATCCGCGACGCCATCTTCGGCCGGCAGCGCTACTGGGGCGAGCCCATCCCGATTTACTATAAGGACGGCGTGGCCTACGGCGTCGCTGAGGCCGACCTACCCCTGGTACTCCCGGAAATCGACGAGTACAAGCCCACTGAAACCGGCGAGCCGCCCCTGGCCCGCGCCAAGGACTGGAAGTACAAGGGCCAGTACGACTACGAGCTGAGCACCATGCCCGGCTGGGCTGGCTCCTCGTGGTACTTCCTGCGCTACATGGACCCCGAAAACCAGGAGCGGTTCGTGGGTCAGGAGGCTGAGCAGTACTGGCAGCAGGTAGATTTATATCTAGGTGGTGCAGAGCATGCTACGGGCCACTTGCTCTACTCCCGCTTCTGGCACCTCTTCCTCAAGGACCTCGGCCTGGTAACCGCCAATGAGCCCTTCCAAAAGCTCATCAACCAGGGCATGATCCTGGGCCGCTCAAACTTTGTGTACCGGTTGAATTTGGCCTATAGCCAAGCGGACGAGAATGGGCAGCTTCAAAAGGTAAGTGGCCCTAACGTATTTGTGTCTAGAAGCATCTACGATGAAATACGTGATGTTTCACTAGAAGAAGCATTGCAGAGCAAAAGAGGCCCTCTTCGCACCAAACTTCGTGAAGTTCTTCGGAACCTCACCCCCGGCTCATCAGACTCCAACAGCTTCGCCAGCGTTGGATTTGGAAGTCCTGCTTTTACGCCTCTTCACGTTGACGTGAACATCGTGGAGAACGATGTGCTCGACATTGACGCCTTCAAAAACTGGCGCGAGGAGTACGCCAACGCGGAGTTTATCCTCGAAGACAATGGCACCTATGTGTGCGGCGTCGAGGTAGAGAAGATGTCGAAGTCGAAGTACAACGTGGTGAACCCCGATACGCTCATTGAGAAGTTTGGAGCGGATGCGTTGCGTTTGTACGAGATGTTCCTCGGGCCGCTGGAGCAGTTCAAGCCCTGGAACACCAATGGCATGAGCGGGGTAGCAGGCTTCCTCAAGAAGCTCTGGCGCCTCTATCACCCCCAGGACGGCGACTTCGCCGTAACCGACGAAACGCCGAAACCTGCTGAGCTGAAGGCCTTGCACAAGGCCATCAAGAAGGTAGAAGAAGACATCGAGAAGTTCTCGTTCAACACCACCGTCAGCGCCCTGATGATTACAGTGAACGAGCTGACGGCCCTGAACACGCACAACCGCGCCGTTCTCGAGCCGCTAGTGGTGCTCATTTCTCCCTACGCCCCGCACTTGGCCGAGGAGCTATGGCAGAAGCTCGGTCATGAAGCTGGCTCCATCAGCTCGGCTTCCTACCCCGAGTTCCGGGAGGAATACTTGGTGGAAGATACCGTGAACTACCCGGTAGCCATCAACGGCAAGGTGCGCGAGCAGCTGCAATTCCCGGCCACCGCTACCGCCGCCGAAATAGAGGCAGCCGTACGTGCCACCGACATTTTGGCCCGCTACGCCGAAGGCAAAGAAGCCAAGAAGGTAATTGTAGTGCCCGGCCGCATGGTGAACGTGGTAGTGTAACCCCTACCCTCATTGGTTAAAACAAAGGCCTGCCGGATTTCTCTGGTGGGCCTTTTAGTTTCTAGCTAGAGCTAGAAAGTTAGTTCCCCTCCTCAGATGAGGAGGGGTTAGGGGTGGTTGACTACTCGTTGAACGTTATTTAGCTTCTAGCTCTAGTATCGTTCGACCATTCATCAACCACCCCTAACCCCTCCTCATCTGAGGAGGGGAACTAACTTTCTAGCTTTAGTTTCTAATACGCCGCCGTGAAGCGTTGGCGGATGTGCTTGGGGTGTTCTACCTCGTCGAGGAGGGCAATGGCCAGGTCTTCAGCGGAGAGGACGCTGCGGCCTTCTTCGTTGAAGACGGGGCTTTCAGTGCCGAGGCGGTAGTGCCCGGTGCGGCCCGTGGTGATACCCTGGTGCATCTCAATGGCGGGGCTGAAGAACGTCCAGTCCAGCGTATCGTTCTGCTTGAGCTCGGTGAGGTAGTCGCGGGCGGCGGTGGCGCCGGGCTTGATGTTGGCCGGAAACTCCGGGCCATCCACCAACTGCTGGCCGTTGATGTAGAGGCTGCCCGCGCCGCCAATGGCTATCAGGCGCTTCACCCCCGATTTTTCGGTGGCCGCTTGAATGTTGCGGGAGCCCTGCAGGAAATCCTCGTACAGGTTGGGGTTGGTCCAGCCAGCGTTAAAGGAGCTTAGCACTACGTCGTGGCCGGCCAGCTGCTGGGCCAGCTCGTCCACCTGGTTTACGTCGCCGGTTACTACCGTCAGGTTTTCGTGTTGCTCGGTGAGTTTGGCGGGGTCGCGCACGATGGCCGTTACCTGATGACCGCGGTTGAGGGCTTCGCGCAGCAGTTTCGGACCAACAAAGCCGGTAGCACCAATGAGGGCAATTTTCATGGGGTAGGTAAGTGAAGTGAGAAACGGAAACTGGCTGTAACTATCATTGTTACAGTTCAGGGCAAAAAAATTTAATTTTTCAGGTTTTCCTGCGACATGATTTCGGTGGTGACTTGTTGCAGGGTGACACCGGCCAATACCTGTTCCAGCGCGTTTTGAGCGCGCTGCAGGGTAGCATCGAGCGCCGACTGAATATTGCGGCCTACCAAGCAGGCCTGCAGGGGCTTGTCATGAACGCTGAACAGCTGTCCTTCCCCTACTACCTCTACCGCCCGGTACACATCGAGCAGAGAAATGGCCGCCGGTTGGCGCGTCAGGAAGGTGCCGCCCGAAGCAGGACGCACTTCCACCAGCCCCGCCTTTTTGAGCTGCCCTAGTAAGCGCCGTATCACAACGGGGTTGGTATTCACGCTCCCCGCCATCCGTTCTGAGGTCAGCAATACGTCATCTTCCTGCTGCAAGGCCAGCAGGGAAAGAACGTGTACGGCGACGGAGAAACGGCTGCTAATCTGCATGATGGATGGTAAGCGGCATCTTCGCCTTGGTAATTGCTACCGCGCGGCGGGGCAACTATATAGCTGTAACCACAATAGTTACAGCAAGGTTTTGAGCAAGCTGAAAAGCTCACGAAAAAGCAGTAGGCACTTGTTATAATCAATACCAAGCCCACCTGTCATCCTGAGCGCAGCGAAGGACCTTATCACGCCAGAACAGGTCGCCTTTCGCCTCATGCAGACGTGGTAAGGTCCTTCGCTACGCTCAGGATGGCACTAATCTTTCTTCCTATCTATATTTCCGAAGACGACTCCCCTTCCTGCTCAGCAGCGGCCAGCTCCTCTCGCTGTTTCCGGGGTAGGGAAGCGCGGACCAAGTCGTAGGAATGATCAATCAGCTCGCGCAACTGCCGGCCGGGAATGCCTGTACCCATGAGCACGGTATTCCAGTGCTTCTTATTCATGTGGAAACCAGGTAGCACGTAGTCGTGCTGCTCGCGCAGTTCCTGGGCCCGCTCCGGGTCACACTTCAGGTTAATGCTGCCGAAGGTGTTGATGTCGGTAAGAGCGAACACCTTGCCTCCTACTTTAAATACCAGCGTGTCAGGCCCAAAGGGGGTTTCTTCGGTGACGCCGGCTTTCAGCAGGCAGTAGTCGCGGAAGTCTTCAATGTTCATGGCCGCTAAGTAAACGCATCCACGCAAAAAAGACCGCCGGGCTGGAGAGAGGAGCCGGGCGGTCTTCTAGTAGAAAGGCTGGCAACTAGCGGAGAAACCAGCGGTAGAGCAGAATGATAAAGCCCACCAGGAACATGGCCATGCTCAGCTTATTGATGAAGTGCATGGTGCGCAGGTTGAAATTGGTGTGGCGGGTAGGATCGGGCTTGCGGAAGAAGTAACCGAGAGCCGGACCGAAGTTAAACAGGTCTTTGCGCATGATGGGAGTGCTGTCTGGTACGCTTTAATAACATCCGCCGGGGCAGAAAGATTTACAATCCGCAAGATATTCATTCGCCTATATCGAGGGTCGAAAGAAGGGCATTGTCCTTCCGAGCGGAGCGAGGAATCTGGGCTAGCCTAACAGTAGATTGACCCAGATTCTTCGCTCCGCTCGGAAGGACAACGGTTTGACTAGCCCTACCGAAACAGCGACTCGATCCGCTGCTGATTATTCTGACTCACGATTTTGCGCTTCACTTTCATAGTGGGCGTCAGCTCACCCGACTCTACGCTCCAGAGGGTGGGTAGCAGGGCTACTTTCTTGATTTGCTCCCACTGGGCGAAGGCCGCGTTGGCCTGCTGCACGAGCTGCTCGTAGAGCTGCTGCACCTGGGTGTGGGCGGCTAGGGCGGCGTCGGAGAGGTCAGTGGGCAGGTTGTGACTTTTGGCCCAGGCCCGCAGCTCGGCAAAGGCTGGCACCAACAGAGCCGCCGCGTACTTCTCTCCCTCGCCCACTACCATCACCTGCTCCACCAGCGGCGACTCCGAAATCTTGGACTCCAAGGGCTGCGGGGCCACGTACTTACCGTTGGAGGTCTTGAACATCTCCTTTTTGCGGTCCGTGATTTTGAGGAATATACCCTGGATAAACTCGCCGATGTCGCCGGTATGCAGCCAGCCTTCGGCGTCTATGACCTCGGCCGTGAGGTCGGGGCGGTTGTAGTAGCCCTGCATCACGGAGGGCGAGCGGGTCAGGATTTCCCCATCGGGGGCAATTTTTACCTCCACTCCGGGAATGACAGGGCCTACTGCCCCGATAAAGTTACCTTCCGCTACGGGCTGGGAAGCGGCAATTACGGGCGAGGTTTCCGTCATGCCGTAGCCTTCCATTACAGGGATGCCTGCGGCCCAAAACACCCGCGCCAGGCGCGGCTGCAGGGCCCCACCCCCGCTCACGATGTAGCGCACCTGCCCGCCTAATGCTTCGCGCCACTTACTGAATACCAGCTTGTTGGCCAGCGCCAGCTGGGTGTTGTACCAGAAGCCCTGGTCCTTCTGCGTATCGTAGCGCAGGCCCAGATTCAGGGCCCAGAAGAACAGCTTTTTCTTGGCGCCGGCCAGCTTCTGGCCCTGGGCTACAATCTTGTCGTAGATTTTTTCGAGCAGGCGGGGCACGGTGGTAAATACCTGGGGCTGCACCTCGCGTAGGTTGTCGGCAATGCGCTCTACGCTCTCGGCGTACCACACGCTAAAGCCCAACAGCAGGTAGAGGTAGGTGGCGGTGCGCTCGAAAATATGGCTGAGTGGGAGAAAGCTCAACGCCTTCTGGCCTGCCGACATGGGCAGGTAGCCGGTCAGGTTCTCGCAGTTGTACAAGATGTTGCGGTGGCTGAGCATTACGCCCTTGGGCCGACCGGTAGTGCCGGAGGTGTAAATCAGGGTGAGCAGGTCATCGGGCTGCACAGCAGCTTTCAGGGCCTCCAGTTCCGCCGGGTTTTCGCCCTGGCCCAGCGCCAGCAGCTCACCAAAATGTGCCACCCCCTCCAGCTTGTCGAAGGTGAAGATGTGCTCGGGGCCGTGCGCCAGGCCCGCCACGGCCTGCTGCACCCGGGCCAGCAGCTTTTTATCCTGCACCAGCACCACGCGCACGCCCGCATCCTGAAAAATATGGCGGTAGTCCTCCACCGTAATGGTAGGGTACATGGGCACACTCACGGCCCCCAGCTGAGCAATGCCTAAGTCAGCAATGACCCACTCGGGGCGATTGGCGGAAATAATAGCCACTTTATCGCCGCGCCCAATGCCGAGCTGGCGCAACCCCAGGCTAACGTGGTTGCTCAGCTCCTGCACGCGGGTGGTGCTCAGGGGCTGCCAGGTGCCGGCTTTCTTTTCAACCAGACAATCGGCCTGGGGCGAGGTAGCAATAAGGTGGGGTAGCAGGTCGAAGGTGCGGCGGATTTCCATGCAAAAGCAAACGAGCAAGGGCTACAGTTGGATTCCTTGCTCCCGCAAAAATAGCCTGTTTGAGCCGCTGCAAGGGGGTAGCCCATAATTTTACCACTGGCCTAGCGGCAACTCACTTCAAGCCTGATAGCTGCGCTTGTTGGTGTCCGCAACGCCAGGCAGACCTTCTGTGTCTCTACCTCTACCTAACTTCCCTACCCCATGAAACATTTGCTACTCCCCTGCCTGCTGGCTGCCGCTGCCCCAGCCTTCGCCCAAAAGCCCGCCAACGAAACAGAGGCGGTGAAGCGCACCATCCAGACCTTTTTTGAGGGCATGCGCAAGGGCGACAGCACCATGGTACGGGCCACGCTGGCGCCCGGCGCCGTGTTTCATACTATCAGTACCAAAGGCGGCCAAATCCAGCTACGGCCCGATAATCCGGCGAGCTTCGTGAAGATGGTGGGCACCCCGCACCAGGAGGTCTATGATGAGCGCATCACCTTTGATAAAGTGCTGATTGATGCTAACCTGGCCAGCGTCTGGACGCCCTACGAGTTCTACCTGGGCAACACCTTCAGCCACTGCGGCTACAACTCGTTTCAGCTGGTAAAGCTGGCCGACGGCTGGAAAATTGCTCACGTCATCGACACGCGCCGCAAGGAGAAGTGCAAGTAGGAATAGACAAGGAATATGGGTTCGTCATGAGACGCTTACCCATATTCCTCGTCTATGCTTAATGTGCAGAATACTCGAAACAAAAGCTGAAAAGAAGGCTCAGAAAGCTGGTATGCGCTTTACTGGTGTGTCATCTACTTTCCAGCAATCCAGCTCATATAGCTCACCAGCCTGATCTAAATACAGCGACACCAGAACCGGAACGCCATCTGCGTCGAGGAATTGGGTAGTGGCTAGCTGCTGGCCGAGGCGCCGATTAGGGGTAGCGCTGAAGAAGCGGAGGCTGCTAGTTGCGCCGGCTGACGCCTCCGTAACCTGTACCGTATGCAGGGCCGCCAGCAGGTGCTCGGCTTCCGGGGCTCCGCGCAGCAGATAAATCAGCAGGCCAAGTTCTGGTAGATGTAGAGGGCGCTGGTGCATGCTTTCTGGGCCGGCTTCTAATCTTTCGCAGAAGGTTGGGCCAGAAGAATATACGCATAGTTCTCTGCCACGGCCCTACCCCTCCGAAACCGGTGAACCCTGCCGCTGCTGCAGGTTGGCTAGCGCCACGATATCCGGCACTTCCAGCACCTTGCGCAGATACCCATGTTGGGCCACCCGCAGCATGGCCTGCCCCACTTCGGCCAGCGTGGAAACGTACTTGGGCGTTACGGCCCGCAGCACCGGGTACAGCCAGTCGAAATACTTGTAGTATGACAGCACGTGCTGCTGGCCCGGCGTGGCCTTCATAAAGCCCGGCCGGAACATATAGGCATCCTGAAAACCGAGCTGTAGCAGGGCGTTTTCAGTTTCTCCTTTCACACGCGCCCACATCTGCCGGCTCTTCAGGGTGCCATCGGTGCCGGCGCCCGACACGTAGCAGAAGGTTAAACCGGGGTTGCGGGGTAGCAGCGTTTGGGCAAAGTGCAGGGTCAGGTCGTAGGTAAGACGGCGGTACTCTGGCTCCTTCATCCCCATCGACGACACGCCCAAACAGAAAAAGCAGGCGTTGTAGCCCGCCAGTTGGTCCTGAATAGGCGTGAGGTCCTGGAAATCAGCGTGCAGGATTTCCCGCAGCTTCGGGTGCTGCCGTCCGCTGGGCTTGCGGCTCACGGACAGCACTTGCTCTACCTCCGGGTTGTTCAAACATTCCAGCAGCACACCCTCGCCCACCATGCCGGTCGTGCCGGTGATGATTACTCGTAGTTTCATGGTGGGGAGGACGGATAAGCGGCGCGGATGTTTTAGGCGGCAGGGAATAGCAGGTTTAATTGTTGAAATACAATCCCGCAGACATTGGCATCAACCTCATCAAAACCTTCTATATCAGTAATATCTATTCCTCCTACTGCGGTGATTTCACCAGTCAATGAAGAAATAGCTTTCAGCTCCAGTGCCGCAAGACCTTCCCAGTCGGGTGTTTTTAGGTGTGCCCGGAAGAAAGACTGATAGTTTGTGTAATAAGTATCCGATGGCTTTAGGGTGCCGCCAATTACCCCCATCGAAACATCTACCACTTTTGCTTCGATAGTTCCTAAGAGGGCCGGACCAGCAAACAGCTGAATTTTAAGGCTCATCTACAAAAGAATAATAAAAGTGACTTTGTATGTCAATCTCCTTCCGCCAGCAAGCCACAAGGCACCTGCGCTGCCTGTTGAAGAAGCGCCAAGAACGCAACCTGCGTGCCTAGGCTCACGGCCGTTGCAGGCAACTGACGCAACTGCTGTTGTTTGCTGATAATCAAATCATTACCCCAACGAAATTTACCATAGTAATCAAGCCGTGATTCTATAATTCCAGCAGCTTGCAGTTCGACAAACATCTCGTATTCAATACCGCCAATACGCTCCAGCGTTAAGCCTTTGCTCGAAAGGTTCTGGCTGTCGGGAATCAAATAAAAATCCAGCATAGATATGCTCAGTTAGCAAAAAACGGGATTGGACCCTGCAGCCCAATCCCGTTTTCGTCAGGTTGCTTCCTCATTTACCCCACCACCGGCTCTTCCAGCAGCACGGGCTCGATCCAGCGGCCATCCTCGCGCATTAGCTCAATCAGCTCATCTACTGCGCGTTCTTCGGGCACGGATTTCTTGATGACTTCCTGGCCGCGGTAGAGGGCAATTTTGCCTTTGCCCACACCCACGTAGCCGTAGTCGGCATCAGCCATTTCGCCAGGACCGTTCACGATGCAGCCCATGATGCCGATTTTCACGCCCTTGAGGTGGTCGGTGCGCTTGCGAATCATGGCGGTGGTTTCCTGCAGATCAAACAGGGTACGGCCGCAGCTGGGGCAACTGATGTACTCCGTTTTGCTCATGCGGGTGCGCGCCGCCTGCAGGATGCCGAAGGAGAGCTGGTTGAATTGATCGATGACCTGGAGCCACTCGGCTTTGGGGCGCTCCGGCAGCAGCTCCGTGCTGAGCACTACCCCGTCGCCGAGGCCGTCGAGGAGCAGACCGCCTACGTCGGTGGCGGCGTAGAGCTGGGTTTGCTCGGGCGTGAGAGCCGGATACTGGCGGTTGATGAGTACAGGGTTCGTGACGCCGCTATGAATCAGCCGGAAGAAGGCACGCCGGATTTCCGGCATGGCGTGGGCGTTATCGGTGTGCAGGATGAGTACGGCCGTAGCATCGGCGCGCAGTTGTTCCAGGGCCGCGGGTGTCAGTGAAGCCAGATTCTGGAATACGAAGTTCAGCTCCGGGTGCCAGGCGCCGGCCGCGGCGTACTCGGCCGGCGTGAGCACGGGGTAGTGCTCGGGGCGCTGGCCGCCATCTAGCCAAGCCGTGTAATCGACTACCTCTTTCAGGCCGTTGGGCAACATGAATGGAATTGGCCGCTGGCCCGAGTACACGTAGTCGGCCCCGAGGTCGTTCATCTGGAACTTGTCGAGGAAGGCCGAGTAGAGGTGGCCGGCGGCGCGCAGGTCGGCGTACTCCAGGCCCGGCAGGCGCGAGAGGTCGGCCATTACCCGCGGCACGTTTTGTCCGCCCAAGTTCATCACCTCGCGCGTAACGCGGCGGTGGTACTGGAAGGGATCAATTGGCAACAGAGCGGCGTCGTTGCTGATTAGCTCGGGCTTGAACTCGTGCGCCCCGGCCGTAGCTCCCGAAGTAAAGTCTTCGGTTAGTGGGGCAATAGATTTGGCCTGCTGGGCGCGGGTAGTGTAGCGGTCAATCAGGGCGCGGGCCACGGGGGCTTCGGCTTCCGGCGCTTCGGTGAGCGACACGCGCACGGTGTCGCCGAGGCCGTCTTCCAGCAGGGTGCCAATGCCCACGGCCGACTTGATGCGGCCGTCTTCGGCCTCGCCGGCTTCGGTTACGCCCAGGTGCAGGGGGTAGGGCTGCAGACCTTCTTCATCGAGCTTCTGCACCAGCAGGCGGTAGGCCTGCACCATCACCTGGGTGTTGCTGGCCTTCATGCTCAAGACCACGTTGTAGTAGTTTTCCTCCTCGCAGAGGCGCAGAAACTCCAACGCCGACTCCACCATGCCCAGCGGGGTATCGCCGTAGCGGCTCAGGATGCGGTCCGAGAGGGAGCCGTGGTTGGTGCCGATGCGCATGGCCGTGCCGTACTGCTTGCAGATTTGCACCAAGGGCCGAAACCGCTCCCGGATGCGCTCCACCTCGGCGGCGTAGGTAGCATCGGTGTACTCAATAACGTCGAACTTCTTTTTGTCGGCGTAGTTGCCGGGGTTCACGCGCACCTTCTCCACGATGCGGGCGGCCAGCTCCGCAGCGTTGGGCGTGAAGTGGATGTCGGCAATAAGGGGCACGTTGCAACCGCGCTTGCGCAGCTCCTTTTTGATTTCCAGCAGGTTCTGGGCCTCCTTTACACTGGGGGCCGTAATGCGCACGTACTCGCAGCCGGCCTCTACCATGCGCAGGGTTTGCTCCACCGAGCCCAGCGTATCCATAGTGTCCACGGTAGTCATGCTCTGCACCCGAATGGGGTTGAGCCCGCCCATGGGCAGGTCGCCGAGCTGGACTTCGCGGGACAAACGGCGCTTATATTCGGTGAGGCTGGGGCAATAGATCTTATTCATAACCCGATGGGGAGGCTTTTTCAGAGGAATAACAAAGGTAAGCAAGGATTGTGCTCAACATAGGGGTAGGAAATGACACGGCTCATTCAACGCCAAGACGCGAAGAGCCTTTATACTCGTTTAGCTAGCCGCAACTTCTGGCTGGCTCAACTGTCTTTACTATAACTCCTACCCTTTTATCATGAACCAACTGAAATTTCTTGTGCTGGCCGCTGCCTTCCTCCTCCTAGCGTTGCCCGGACAGGCTCAGAAAGTGGACGTTATTAAGCTGCCAGAGCTGCAGAAGCGCCTGAGCCGCTCCACTGACACGACCTACGTAGTGAATTTCTGGGCCACCTGGTGCGCCCCCTGTGTGAAGGAGCTGCCCCACTTCGACCAGCTCACGACTACCTACGCCAAGCAGAAAGTAAAAGTGCTGCTGGTGAGCATGGACTACGCCTCCCAGCTCGACAAAAAAGTAAAACCCTTTGTGCAGAAGCGGGGTCTGAAATCGGAAGTGGTGCTACTCAATGAAACCGACCCGAACACTTATCTTGACAAGGTAGATACCAAATGGACCGGGGCCCTGCCGTTTACCATCATCCTGAACAACGCTAAGCGCAAGCGCGCCACGTTTGAGCAGGAAATGTCGGCCGAGGAGCTGCAAAAGCAGCTGCAGGCGTTCGTGAAATAACTGTCATTCCAATGCAGGAGGAACCTGGGTTTCCTTCAACAGCTTACTCCAGATTCCTCCTGCATTGGAATGACACCCTAAACCTTCCTTCTTCACTTTTTCCAGTCATCTTATGAAAAAGCTTCTTCCTTTTCTGGCGACTTGCCTGGTGCTGGCCCTGAGCAGCTTCATCATGCTTCGGCCGGTGGCCGAGGGCTACCAAGTGGGTGATAAAGCCACCGACTTCAAGCTCAAGAACGTGGACGGCAAGATGGTGTCTTTGGCCGATATCAAGGCCGCCAAAGGCTACATCGTGGTATTCACCTGCAACACCTGTCCCTACGCCAAAGCCTATGAGCAGCGCATCATCGACCTAAACACCAAGTACGCGGCTCAGGGCTACCCCGTGGTAGCTATCAACCCCAACGACCCCGCCGTAGCCCCCGGCGACTCCTTCGCCGACATGCAGAAGCGGGCCAAGGACAAGAAGTACGCCTTCCCCTACCTCCAGGACGAAACCCAGCAGGTAGCCAAGCAGTACGGCGCTACCCGCACGCCCCACCTCTACGTGCTCACCCGCCAGGGCAACGACTTTGTGGTGAGCTACATCGGGGCCATTGATGACAACTCCGAGGACGCCAAGCTGGTGAAGACCAAGTACCTGGAAAATGCCATGACCGACATCATAGCCGGTAAGCCCGCCTCGGTAAACTCTACCAAAGCCATTGGCTGCACCATCAAGTGGAAGCGGGCCTAGCCTCGTTTGCCATTACTAACCATTAAAAAGCCCGCTAGGTAGCGGGCTTTTTAATGTACACAAGTGACGAGTTACGCCGTTTCTCCGGCCCGCGTGAACACGCCGCCCAGCGTGTCGGTGCTGACGCCGGGGGCTTCGTCGAGGGCGGCGTTGATCATGGCCTGGGCCACCACGCGGGCATGAATGGGGCGGTAGGCCCGCAGCGGAGGCACTGCCCCTACCACCGAAGCCAGCACCAACCCTATTTTCTCGCCCAGCCGCACCTGTTGGCGGCCGCCGGCCAGCACCCCGGGCTGCAGAATCCGGATGCGCTGGAACGGCAGGCGCTTGATATCACGCTCCAACTCGCCCTTCATCCGATTGTAAAACACAAAAGAGTCGGCATCAGCTCCGGCCGAGGAAACCAGCACGAAGGCTGACACGCCGTTGGCAGCAGCAGCCTGGGCCGTGCGGTACTGATACGTGTAATCGACCTTGTACTGAGCCTCCTGGCTGCCGGCCTGGCGCAGGGTAGTACCTAGCGTGGAGAACAACACGTCGCCGGTCAGGGCCTCGCTCCAGGCCTGGGGCTGGTCGAAATTCACTACGTGTTCCTCCAGCTTAGCGCTCTGGTAGCCCGTGGGGCGGCGGACAAACACTTTCAGACGATCAAACCGCTCATCGAGCAGTAGTTGCCGGAGCAGGTGGTCGCCAACCAGTCCGGTGGCGCCGATAAGCAGAGCAGTAGGCATACAAAAGAAAAATAGGAGGTTGGCGAAGCAGAAAGCCGCTTTGCAGAAGCTCAACGCTTCTGCCGCATGCCGGGTTATATGGGGTAGCGGCACACGCAGCGCGCCAACAGCCCTTCCTAACCGGGCACTGTCAGCACAATTTTGCCGATGTGGGCGCTGCTTTCCAGTAGGCGGTGGGCATCGGCGGCCTGGGTTAGCGGCAGAGTGGCATGAATAATGGGCCGCACGCTGCCGGCCGCCAGCAGGGGCCAGACGTGGCGCTCCACTTCCGTGGTCAGGGCGGCCTTAAACTCGGCGGAGCGGGGCCGCAGGGTGCTGCCCGTAATGGTCAGGCGGCGGGCCATTACTTCCAGGGCGTTGAAGGCCGCGGTGCTACCCTGCATGGCATTGATAAACACCAGCCGGCCGTCGTCGCGGAGCAGGCGCAGGTTTTTGGGCGTGTAGTCGCCGCCAATCATATCCAGCACCACATCTACCCCACCGACTTCGGCCAGCACCTCTTCAAAGTCCTCTTCTTTATAATTGATGGCCCACTCGGCCCCCAGGGCGCGTACAGCGGCACATTTCTCGGCGGAGCCGGCGGTAGCAGCTACCCGGCTGCCCAGGGCGCGGGCCAGTTGCACGGCCGTGACGCCAATGCCGCTGCCGCCGCCGTGCACCAACAGCGTTTCGCCGCGCTGCAGCTGCCCCCGCTCAAAAACGTTATGCCACACCGTAAATACCGTTTCAGGCAGACTGGCGGCCTGGGTTGGGGTCCAGCCGGTGGGCAGGGGTAGGCAATGGCGGGCATCCACAGCGGCATACTCGGCGTAGCCGCCCTGGGCCAGCAGGGCGCACACCGCGTCGCCGGGCTGCCACCGGGTTACGGCCGCGCCGCACTGGGCTACCGTGCCCGCTACCTCCAGGCCCGGCACCAGGCCGCTTACGTCTCCGCTGCCGCGGTACTTGCCCTGGCGCAGCAGCACATCGGGCCGGTTTACGCCGGCGGCGGCTACTTTAATCAACACTTCGTGCGGAGCCGGCGCGGGCTGGGGCAGCTGGCGCAGCTCCAGCACTTCGGGGCCGCCGGGCTGGGTAATAACAATGGCGTTCATGGGTCGAAAAAGACAGGGACACGAAAGTAACGAGCCAGTACGCCGGAAGTTTGATGGGTGGGCCTTGGCTAATACCTTGCCTTCTTACCCTTCCCTGGTTTTTTGCGTTTCTTACAGCATGAAGAACATTTCCTTGCTTCCGCATTTCCTGCGCACAGCCGGCCAGCTCACCGGCCTGGCGGCCTGGCAAACCGGCCGGTTGTTCCGCAAGGCTGCCCAATCAGCCCTGGAGTCGGTGCAGGAGGTGCTGCGGGCCGAAGTACAGAAGGGCAACGTACAGCTCGTGCGCGACTTTCTCGCCAACAAAGCCCTGCCCGCCGCCCGCACCCTGCTGCTGGAACGCATGACGGCCCGGCTGCTGGTGCGCCTGGGGCTGCGCGGCGCCCTGGCCTCCAGTGTAGTGGGCTGGGTGCTGCCGGTAGTGCTGGAGCAGCTGCTGAAAGCCGGACAGAAATTGGGAATATTCGACAAAATAAAAGAGCATACTACCGTGCAGGACGCACTCCAGCGCCTCGAAGAGCTTAAGCGCGCCACCTGGAAACGCCTCGCCCCCGACCACGGCACGGGCGTGGAGCTTCTGCCCGATGATACTCCCCTGCCACCCCGGCTTTCCGCCTGATGGAGCCGGGCCCGGGCAAGAAACGCTTCGCTCAGGCATGGGATGCCGCGGCCGTATTTCCCCATAAGCGCTTCAGACTACGTCACTTACTGCGCCATCTTGACTATTCTCAAGGAATTTGCGTACATAGTTTATAGCTATTAGGCTATATCGTATCACCTCTGTGGGCGCTGCCGCGCTTAGCGTCTTTCTACCTACATGAATCACTCTCTGCCCGTTAGCCAGCTCCAGCGCCTGCGCGACCAGCTTCCGTCCCTGCACCAGGACCGCCCGCACGATCAGCAGCAGTTGCAGCAGGCCATCCAATTCTTTATCGACGAGATATTCTCCCTGCCTTACGGCCGGTTTCTGCACCTCGATGGCCCGGCCCTGCGCCAGCAGTTCGCCTACCTCGATACCCTGCACCAGCAGCTGGTACAGGGCCGCCTGCACCTGAGCCAGCCCGCCGACTGGCAATTGCTGATTGACCAGATGCTGCTGGTACTGGATAAAGTACTGGCGGCGGAGGCAAAACACCGGGCTGATTAACACCAGGCTTTTTTCTTCTCTTCCGAGTTTGCTTGCATGCGCACAGAACTTACCAATGGCTTTGGGAAAGTGTACTTTACCACCGAGTATGATGCCACTACCCAATGGGTGTACAATAACTGGCTTGGCTACCAGACCTACGTGGGCGTAATAGCGGGCGCCGATGCCTGCCTGCATCCCCTGCGCGAAAACGCCTGCTCCTACCTGCTCAACGATAACCGCCAGGTACTTGGCCCCTGGGACCATGCCGTAGAATGGATTGCTTCCGACTGGGCGCCCCGGGCCAGCAGCCAGGGCCTCACCCATTTTGCCCACGTAGTAAGCCCCGAAACCATGGCCGCACAGTCGGCCCAATCTATGTTTCTGGGAATTGGAGGCCGCCTACACATGCGCATGTTCGCCCGCCTCGATGAGGCCCAGCAGTGGCTTCGTGAAGCTCAGCAGCATTCTGTTACCCGCTAGGTAGCCCCTACCCCCGTTTTCACTGCAAAAGCCCTGGCCTCTGTCACCAGGGCTTTTGCATACGCACAAAAAAAGCCGTCCCCACCCGGAAACGGCTTTTCTGAAATCGTGGCGCGGAGAAAATTCCCACCCAACTCCGGCCCGATTCTGACCCTGGACTTAGTGCCGGAACAACAGTTCGCGGTACTTTACCAGGGGCCAGTCCTCATCGGCCACCATCAGCTCCAGCTTATCCACCGAGCGCCGAATGGTGTCGAAATGTGCTTTGACGGTGTCGCAGTAGGCCACGGCCCGCTCGCGCGTATCGTCCATTTTGTTGGCCACTTTGCGGGCGTTGGTCATTTCATCCACCTGGGTTTTGATGGTTGAAATGTGCCGCGAAATGGCTTTAATCGTGTTTACCGTTACTTCTGAGTTCTCATCGTCGAGGCCCAGCTCGCGCAGGCCGCGTACGTTGTTAACCAGCTTGGTCTGGTAAGCAACCGCCGTCGGGATGATATGGTTCACGGCTAGGTCACCCATCACGCGGCTTTCAATCTGAATTTTCTTGATGTAGTCCTCCAGCAGAATCTCATGGCGGGCGTGCAGCTCGACGTGAGAGTAGATGTGGTGACGATCAAACAGGCTGGCCGCGTCTTCCTGCACCATGGCATCCAGGGCCTGGGGCGTGGTGGGCACGTTGGAGAGGCCGCGCTGGGCCGCCTCCTGCTTCCACTCATCGGAGTAGCCGTTGCCCTCGAAACGGATGTTTTTGGAGCTGATAACGTACTCGCGCAGCACGTCCACAATGGCTACCTCTTTTTTCTTGCCTTGCTCAATGAGCTTGTCCACTGACTGCTTGAAGTCGATGAGCTGCTCGGCCACAATGGTGTTGAGCGTGGTCATGGCCGAGGAAGAGTTGGCCGATGAGCCCACCGCGCGGAACTCAAACTTGTTGCCGGTGAAAGCAAAGGGCGAGGTGCGGTTGCGGTCGGTGTTGTCGAGCAGGATGGCCGGAATCTTGTCGATGCCCAGCTTCAGGTAGATGTTATCGCCTTTGTCGAGGGGCACTTTGGCCGTGCGCTCCAGCTCATCCAGTACCGAGTCCAGCATGGAACCCACGAACACCGACATAATAGCGGGCGGGGCTTCGTTGGCACCCAGGCGGTGGTCGTTGCTAGCCGACGCAATGGAGGCGCGCAGCAGGTCGCCGAAGCGGTGCACGGCCTTAATCGTGGTGATAAAGAAGGCCAGGAACTGCAGGTTTTCCTTGGGGCGGCGGCCGGGCGCCAACAGGTTTACGCCCGTATCGGTGCTCATGGCCCAGTTGTTATGCTTACCCGAGCCGTTTACGCCCGCAAAGGGCTTCTCGTGCAGCAGCACCTTGAAGTTGTGCTTGTCGGCCACGCGCTCCATGATGTCCATGAGCAGTTGGTTGTGGTCCACGGCCAGGTTGGCGTCCTCGAAGGTGGGGGCGCACTCGAACTGGTGGGGTGCTACCTCATTGTGGCGGGTGCGCAGCGGAATTCCGAGCTTATTCGACTCCTCCTCGAAGTCCAGCATGTAGGCGTGCACCCGGGCCGGAATGGAGCCGAAGTAGTGGTCTTCAAGCTGCTGGCCCTTGGCCGGGGCGTGGCCGAACAGCGTGCGGCCGGTCATGACCAGGTCGGGGCGGGCATTGTACAGGGCGCGGTCCACCAGGAAGTACTCCTGCTCGATGCCGAGCGTGGTGTGCACCCGCTGCACGTCCTTATCGAAGTACTGGCACACATCTACGGCGGCCTTTTCCAGAGAAGCCAATGACTTCAGCAGGGGCGCTTTGTAGTCGAGAGCCTCGCCGGTGTACGCCACGAAGATGGTGGGGATGCACAAGGTTTTGGCACCGGCCGTTTCAATGATGAAAGCGGGCGAAGTGGGGTCCCAGGCCGTGTAGCCACGGGCCTCGAAGGTGTTGCGGATGCCGCCGTTCGGGAACGAAGAAGCATCGGGCTCCTGCTGCACCAGGGCCGAGCCCTTGAAATTCTCAATCGGCCGTCCGTCGGAGTTCAGGTCGAAAAAAGAATCGTGCTTTTCGGCGGTGGCGCCGGTCAGGGGCTGAAACCAGTGGGTGTAGTGCGTAGCACCCTTAGCCATGGCCCAGGTTTTCATAGCCGAAGCCACGGCATCGGCCACGCTGCGCTCCACCGGCGAGCCTTGCTTAATGGCCGCCTGCAGCTTCTTGAAATACTCGCCGGGCATGGTGGCCCGCATGGCATCCAGGTTGAAAACATTTTTGCCAAACGTCTCGGAACGACGCTCACCGGCAATGGTGACGGCCAGCGGCTGGCGCTGGTCAACTAGCTCAAGAGCTTTAAAGCGAAGAATTGCCATGCTGGAATTAGGCGTGAGAGAACTTCAGAGGAATTATCCGGCTCAAAGGTAGAATAGAATACGTGCTTTCCCACAATACCCCCTCTTTTTTTACCCCATTTTCGGCGAAACATGTCTTTTTACCTGCCAAGCACCCACTTGTAATACCCACCCTACCCGCTTTAGCACTCTCAAATCAATGAATACACCTTTAGGCTAACATAGACTCAACCATAATAGCTACCCTGTGACAAACCAATCCGTTCCAAGCCACTGTGTTTAATCTGCACGCAGGCGTAAGCAGAAAGAGCCGGGCGCCTACCTTTGCGGGGTGAAAAACCGGTTTGCGTTTCAGCCGCGCTACTTCTTGTTTTGGCTGTTCTATTTCGTTCTGGCTAAAGCCCTTTTTGTAGTGTACCACGGCGGGCGCCTGTCGGGGGCTGCGGCGGGCACGGTAGCCGGTATTTTCGGCTATGGCCTGCGCCTAGATGCGGCGGCTACGGCCTACCTATGCGCCCTTCCCTTTCTGTTGTTTATCATCGGCAGCCTGTTTGGCCCGCGCTTTCCTTTCGAGCGGCTGGTGCGCTTTTTTACAGCCGTGCTAGTGGGAGTAACGGCCCTGCTTACGGTAGCCGACCTAGAGCTATACCGGGCCTGGGGTTTTAGGCTGGACGCTACCCCCCTGCAGTATCTCAACACCCCGCAGGAAATGGTCGCTTCGGCCGGCAGCGCGCCGGTAGCCCTGCTGCTGGCGTTGTGGCTGGGGTTGCTGGCACTGGGGTGGTTGCTGTACGGGCGGGTGGTAGGGCGCGTGCCCGCGCTGCCGCCGGGCTTTGGCAAGAGCAGGGCCACTGTGGCGGGGCTGCTGTATCTGGCCCTGCTGGTGGTGCCTATGCGCGGTGGCTTGCAGCAGATTCCGGTAAACCAGAGCGACGTGTACTTCTCCGACCGGCCCTTCGCCAACCACGCGGCCATCAACGTGCCCTGGAATGTAGTCAGCTCCCTGCGCCTGCAGAACGCCGGCCCGAACCCCTACCAGTTCCTGCCCGACTCCGCGGCCACCCGTCTTACCCGGCAGCTTTACACCCCCACTGGCCCCGACACCGTGGCGCTGCTGCGCACCGCGCGGCCCAACGTACTCTTTATTATTCTGGAGAGCTTCACGGGTAAGCTGGTGGGCCACCTGGGGGGCGAGCCGGGGGTAACCCCTACCCTCGACAGCCTGAGCCAGGTGGGCGTATCGTTTCAGAACCTGTACGCCGCCGGCGACCGGAGCCAGAAGGGCCTGGTAGCCTTGCTCTCCGGCTACCCCAACCAGCCCACCACCAGCATCATCAAGTCGCCGCGCAAAACCGAGCGCCTGCCGCATCTGGCCCAGGTACTGCGGGCCCAGGGCTACAGCACAGCGTATTATCATGGGGGCGAGCTGGCGTTTGCCAACATGAAAAGCTACCTCGTCACGGCCGGCTACGAGCGGTTTACGGAACGCGCCGATTTTGCCCGGCGCGACCAGAACTCTAAGTGGGGCGCCCACGACCATGTGCTGCTGGCCCGCATGCTGCAGGAACTGCCCCGGCAGCGTGCCCCGTTTTTCGTGACGGCGTTTACGCTCAGCAGCCACGAGCCGTTTGATGTGCCCATGCCCACCCATTTTCCGGGCGAAGCCGAGGCCGCCCGCTTCCGTAACTCCGTGTACTACACCGACCATGTGCTGGGGCAGTTTCTGCTGCAGGCTCGCCGGCAAGCGTGGTGGAATAACACAGTGGTGGTGCTGGTTGCCGACCACGGCCACCATCAGCCGGGCGACACGCCTAACCACGCGCCCGAGAAATTCCGGATTCCGCTGCTTCTGACCGGGGGCGCCCTGCGGCCCGGGGTCCAGGGCCGCCGCATCAGCACGTACGGCAGCCAGACCGATGTAGCCGCGACCCTGCTGACCCAGCTTCGGCTGCCGGCCACAAATTTCCCCTGGAGCCGCGACCTGCTGGCCCCGGCCCCGCCCGCCTGGCCCGGAGGAGCAGCCTTCTACTGCTTCACCGATGGGTTTGGGGTAGCTACGCCGGCCGGCACGGTTACGTTTGATAACGTGGCCCGGCGCGAAATTGAACATACCGGCCACCCCACAAAGGCCCAGCTGCAGTTCGGTAAGGCCTACGAGCAAGCCTCCTTCACCGATTTTCTCCAGAAATAAGGCGCTGGCTCCGGCCTGATGCACCGTATGTGAGGAACGTCTTTCTCCTGCCCTGTACCCATGACCGAGCTGCTGTTTGTTTATAACGCCAACGCCGGGCTGCTGAACGCAGCGCTGGATACGCTGCACAAAACCCTGTCGCCGGCTACCTATGCCTGCTCCCTGTGCGCCATTACGTATGGAGCTACCAGCATGCGGCCCGAGTGGCGCGCGTTTCTGCGCGGCTTGCCCGCCCAGACTATGTTTCTGCACCGGGATGAGCTGGCGCAACGCTACCCCTCCTTGCGCTCCGAACCCCTGCCAGCCGTATTCCGGCGCGGGGCTTCCGATGCGCCCTGGCAGGTGTTTTTGTCGGCCAAGGAGCTTAAGCCGCTTGACTTACCCAGCCTGATTCAGGTGATTACGGAGCGGCTGCCCGCTGCCATCTAGCAGCCCGAGCTGGTGGCCAAGCCAGGCGCTTTCATAAAAAACGCTGGCTGACGCGGTTTCCCAGAACCTTGTTCCCCCTGCTTGTTGTCTGTTTCAACGCCCACAGTGTGCCGGCTATCCAACCTGGCGCAGTATCTTTGTGGTCTTGCTTATGGAAACCAGAAAAGTTGCCTTCTATACGTTGGGCTGCAAGCTCAACTTCTCCGAAACCTCGGCCATTGGCCGGCAGTTTGAGGAGCACGGCTTCGTGAAAGCGGCCTTCGAGGATGCGGCCGATATCTACGTCATCAATACCTGCTCCGTCACGGACCACGCGGACCGCAAGTGCCGCAAGGTAGTAAAGGAAGCCCTCAAGCATAACCCCGAAGCTTTCGTGGCCATTGTGGGCTGCTACGCCCAGCTTAAACCCCAGGAAATTGCCGAAATTCCCGGGGTGCATGCCGTGCTGGGTGCAGCCGAGAAATTTCAGCTGGTCGAAACCCTGGCGGGCTTCCGCAAGCCGGCTGCCGGGCAGCCGGGACAGGTTTTTGCCTCTCCTATTTCTGAAGCTACCGAGTTCCATGCCGCCCACAGCTACGGCGACCGTACCCGCACCTTCCTGAAGGTGCAGGACGGCTGCGACTACTCCTGCTCATTCTGTACCATTCCGCTGGCCCGCGGTAAGAGCCGCTCCAACTCGGTACAGAGCGTGGTAGAGCGGGTAGAAAAGTTGGCGGAAACCGGCGTCAAGGAAATTGTGCTGACCGGTGTTAACCTCGGCGACTTTGGGCTGCAGGGGCCGGAGCGCGAACGGAAGGAAAACTTCTATGACCTAGTGCGCGCCCTCGATGAGGTAGCGGGCATCGAGCGGTTCCGCATCAGCAGCTGCGAGCCGAACCTGCTCTCCGACGAAATCATTCGCTTTGTAGCGCAGTCGAAGCGGTTTATGCCTCACTTCCACATCCCGCTGCAGTCGGGCTCCAACAAGATTCTGGGCCTGATGCGCCGGCGCTACCGCCGCGAGCTGTACCAGGAGCGCGTAGCTCTGATTAAAGAAGTAATGCCTCACGCCTGCATCGGCGTGGACGTAATCGTGGGCTTTCCCGGCGAAACAGAAGCCGACTTCCTGGAAACTTACCAGTTTCTCAACGACCTAGACGTAAGCTACCTGCACGTATTTCCATACTCGGAGCGCGAAAACACGCTGGCGCCTACCCTGCCTGGCCGGGTACAGGACCGCCACCGCCACGAGCGCACCACCCAGTTGCGGAGCCTCTCTGAAAAGAAAAAGCGCTACTTCTATGAGCAGCACGTAGGCACCGAAACCCAGGTGCTTTTCGAGGACGACGTCACCAACGGACAGATGGAAGGCTTTACGCCAAATTACATCCGCGTTACGGCTAAATACGACCCTATTCTGGTCGGGGAAATGAAACGGCTGCGGCTCACGACAGTGAATCCGCAGAACCTCATGGAGGCCGAAGAAGTCGGGATAGAAGTGTTTCAACACTAGCCAGCCCGTAATATCCAAATGCAAAAGCGCCTGACCACTTATGGTCAGGCGCTTTTGCGTTGAGCTGGCACCATATTTTAGCGGGTTAGCTGCCGCTGCATCAAGTCCATCATCTGCTGCATGAGGCGCTGTTGCTCTTGCAAATGTTGATTGCGCAGCTCCGCCAATGCCAGCTGATGGGCCATTTGCTGAGTGTATAGAGCCGTTTGCCAGCTTGCATCAGGGGTAGGCGCGACGGTTGTAGCAGCTAAAGGAGCAGACAAAACCGGTGCTGGTGTTTCCTGCGCTACCGGCTGAGCAGGAGCGGCAGGTGCCGGGCTCGGGGAAGAGCTTAAAACCGGAACATCCTGGGGGGTGACGGGCACAGCCGGCGCGGCCGGAGCAGCCGGCTCCGTAACACGAATGGGCTCATCCACAGGAGCGCTGTTCGTTGTGGAAGCTACAGCCGGCGCAACCAAAGCGGAAGCAGGAACAGGCGGAGCGCTTTGCAGGCTTACTGGAGGCTGAGCCGTAATAACAGCTTCATCGTTTTCACCATTGAGCATAGGTCCGACACCTTGAAGCAACCAGTCTTTAGATACATTTGGATATACCTCAAAAACCTTACACAAAAGGTCGAAACCAGGCTTATTCCGCTCATCTACGAGATGTTGGATGACGGTTGCTGTTTTATCAAGTGAAGCAGCAAAAGCATTTTTAGACATCCCCAAATGAGAAATAAGCGCTATAAAACGCTGCCCTACTGTTTCCGTGTTTGCCATATACTCAAATGGTATTTTGTGCAAATGTATAACAGTTCTTTGATTTTCTGCTATGCAGACCTTCCCATCTTCCTCACAGTTTTTTTTCAGAAGAAACTTAGCCACAATATTTCGTGGAGCGCTATAAATCCCGTCGGAGTATAGATCGGGCCAGAAAGTACTCAAGCGGAACCCTAGCTGTTTCTCCCCTCTCTCCTATCCGGCAGCCAGGCCGTTTGCTTGGAAGGAAGCGGCTCTGGTTATAATCTGCAGTATTACTGCATGCCCTACTACTCCTGAATAAAAGGTATGCCGGCCGTCTTAAGACGTGGGTAACGGCCCGGTCTTGATTGACTTTGAAGAAATGCGCCAAGAGCTGAGGGTCGCCTCCAGGCTGCTTATGCCAGAGTTCCGAAGCGCTCAGCACTTGCTCGGTCTGCTGCGCTGGCATTCCTACATCAACCTCTCTTTAGAAACCGCTTTACGAAGTCGCCGTGGTGTGGTGTGCGTCAGCTTCCGAGGTGAAAATATCTTCCGGACCGGACGAGCGTCGGGCAGATGTTGCGGCTGATACGACTGCCCGAGGCGCCATCCGAATAACTCGCGGGCCCGTATCAACAACGGCAAATTACGGGCGTTCAATAGTCGCGTCCCGCTAATGCGGCATCAGGACCTACCCTCGGTTCTACTCAGACGCCAAACAAGTAAGAGCACAATTGGTCAGCCGAAGGGCGCCCTGCTGCCTACCCCTCCTATTCTACTCAAACCGCAGCGACTCGATGGGGTCCAGGGCGGCGGCTTTGCTGGCCGGATAGTAGCCCGAGGCCAGCCCCACCGTTACGCAGATCAGCAGGCCCAGCGTCATCCAGAGCCAGGGCACGATAAAGCCGCCCTGATCCATAAATAATGTCAGCAGATTGCCCCCGCCTACCCCCAGCAGAATGCCCAGCAACCCGCCCATCACGCAGATAACAATAGCCTCGATGAGGAACTGCTGCCGGATCTGAAAGGAGGTCGCACCGAGCGCCTTGCGGATACCGATTTCGCGGGTGCGCTCCGTCACGGACACCATCATGATGTTCATCAGGGCAATGCTGGCCCCGAGCAAGGTAATAAAGCCCACCAGAAAGCCGCCGGTTTTAAGGCCGCCCGACAGCTGATCCAGCTTGGCTGCCAGCGAATCAGAGCGCTCTACCTCGAAGCTGTCTTCCTGACCCAGCGCATCGTGGCGCACGGCTCGCATAATGCCTGTGGCCTGGCCCGTAAGGTAGTTTAGCTCGCCGGGGTTGGTGGTGGCCGTTTTCACGTCGAAGGTCAGCTCGCGCTGGCGGGGCAGCTGGTTGCCGGTTTCCAGCGGAATCAGCACCAGTCGGTCGGCGCCGCCACCCTGCCCGCTGCTGCCGCTTTTCTCCAGCACGCCTACCACCAGAAACCGTCGGCCCATCAGATACACGTAGTTGTTGAGGGCGCTGCCGGTGGGGTAAAGCTTGTCCTTTATCTCGGAGCCAATAATGGCTACGTTGGTGCCATTTTCCAGCTCCAGGGGCGAAAACGTGCGGCCAGTGCCCAGGTTGTAGCTCTGAATGCGCAGGTAGTTTTCGTCGCCGGCCACCACCTGAATATTGGGATTGGTTTTCTGGCCGTTGGCTTTCACCTCCGTTGCGCCTGAAATAAAGGCCGACACCCCTACCTGGGCCTCATCGCCGAGAGTTTGCTTGTACTTTTTGGCCTGCAGCAGCGTTATGGGAGGGTACACTTTGCCTTTTACCCCACCCCGCCGGGAGCGGTTGTTGTAACCTTTGGCCTTCATTTCAAAGGAGTTGGCCCCCAGGCTGGCAAACGTTTGGTTCAAGGAAGACTTCATCACGTCGATGGCCGTCAGAATTCCTACCAGCGACATGATGCCAATACTCACGATCAGGGCCGTGAGAATGGTGCGCAGCATATTGCTTTTGATGGAACGAAAAGCCTCTTTGATGTTTTCCAGCAGATGCATAGGGCGGGCGGCAGGTAGGCGCGGAAGCGTAGAGCCGGAGCCGAGGGAAACCCGCCCGTGGGGCAGAGGGGCACCAGCAACCAGCCGTGCAAGGTAAGCGGTTTCACGTAAACTCCCACCGGCATTTAGTACCTTTAGAAGCACGGATTCAGACGGATTTTTCGAATTTCATGAACTTGCCTGGGGCCGGGCCGCAGTAGCGGCCCGGCGGTGGGTGGTTCTGCTTTTGGCCTTTCTTAGTATGACCTTTCCTCGTTTGTTTGCGCTGTTTCTGTTGCTGGCAACGGCCGTATTGCGGCCGCTTGCGGCTTGGGCCAACCACATCTTCATCCCGATGGATAACACCCAGAAGGAGCACCTGAAGGCGTACGGGGCGGCCTACTGGCTGCTGGGCAAGCAGGTGGAGGTTGACTGGCTGCTGAATTACCGGGGCGGAGCCTTTGCCTGCGCGGTGGCGCCGGGGGCTGAAAATGAGTTGGCCGTGCGCGGGGTAACCTACCAGGTGATCAGTGAGGCCCAGTACACCAGCATCCTTTCGGAAATAGCCGACCCCAACGCCAACATGGACGTGATGAAGCTGGAGAAAGTGCCCAAAATTGCCGTGTACACGCCCAAGGGCAAGCAACCCTGGGACGATGCGGTAACGCTGGTGCTGGCCTACGCCGAAATTCCCTATACCCAGATTTACGACGACGAGGTACTGCGCGGTGACCTGCCCAAGTACGACTGGCTGCACCTGCACCACGAGGATTTCACGGGGCAGTACGGCAAATTTTACCGCAGCTACAGCGGCCGGCCCTGGTACCAGCAGCAGCAGCGCGAGTCCGAGGCTACGGCCAAGCGCAACGGCTTTGCGAAGGTAAGCCAGATGAAGGCCGCCGTGGTGGTAAAAATGCAGGAATTCATTGCCGGCGGGGGCTTTCAGTTTGCCATGTGCTCGGCCACCGACTCCTATGATATTGCTCTGGCCGGGCTTGGCCTGGACATGGTGGAAAGCATGTACGATGGCGACCCGGCCGACCCCCAGGCCCAGCAAAAACTCAACTTCAACCGCACCCTGGCTTTCCAGAACTTTCATCTGGTGCGCGACCCGCTGGAGTATGAGTACTCCGATATTGACATGGACCCGCGGGAGCGGCGCGTGTACGAAGACAACGATTATTTCCAGCTCTTCACTTTCTCGGCCAAGTACGACCCGGTGCCCACTATGCTCACCCAGGACCACGAGCGCACCATCAAGGGCTTTATGGGCCAAACCACGGCCTTTCGCAAGTCGCTGGTGAAACCTGATGTGGTGGTAATGGGCGACAACAAGGCTTCCGGCGAGGTCCGTTACATGCATGGCACGCTGGGCAAAGGCACCTGGACTTTCTACGGCGGCCACGACCCCGAGGACTATCAGCACTTTGTGGAGGAAGAGCCCACCGATCTGGCTCTGCATCCCAACTCTCCCGGCTACCGGCTTATCCTGAACAACATTCTGTTCCCGGCGGCTAAGAAGAAAAAGCAAAAGACTTAAGCCATAGGCTATTGCGCTGCTCGGCCCGCTATTACGAACCTTCCTGCCGCTTCGGGGCGGGGAGGTTTTTTTATTTTATCTGTTGGCACAGGTATCCAGCCCCGCGCTAAAATCGTTTGTAGCATTCACACCAACGTTGCTGTTATGCCTTCCCCCGCCTCTAACTACGGCTTCTCCACTACTCAGAACGACGTCCGGACGACCAACCCGCTGCCGCGTGCGGTTCTGCGCTCCAATAACTACCTGCTCCTGGATGGCGAATGGCGCTTTGCCGTGGACCCCGACGATACGGGGCTGCGCGACGGCTGGTATCTGGCGCATAACTATCAGCAAACTGCCAATTGGCCCGGCTCGGTGGAAGAGCACATGGCCCAAGGCCAACCCGATGCCCCCCGCTGGCAGGACAAAGTAGTGGTGTGGTACGAGCGGGAGTTTCCCCTGCCTGAGCGAGGCGACGATGGGACGCACTCCCTATTCCAATTAACCTTTGGGGCCTGCGGCTACGAAACCCGCGTGTGGCTTAACGGCTTTCTGCTCAACACCATCGAGGGCGAGCAGGTGCACTACGGAGAGTACACCTCCTTCTCGTTTGAGCTGCGCGAAGAACACCTGCGCCCCGTTAACCGCCTGACAGTGCGCATTGTGGATACCATGGATGCCGACACTACCCGGGGCAAGCAGGAGTCGCACGTGTACAAGCGCGGCGGCATCTGGTACCAGACCTACACGGGCGCCGTGCGCAGCGTATGGCTGGAAATGGTAGAGCGCAACCGCCTCCGCTCCCGGGTGGGGGTAGATAGCATTATTGAGGACCAGATGGTGCGCTTCAACCTGACCACCCGCATTCATGACCCCGGCTTGTACACGCTGCGCCTGCAGGTCTATGACCGGGTAGCCTCCACGCCCCACCCCCTGGCCACCGCCGATTTTCCCTTGCGCCTGGAGGCTGGCCAGCGCCAGCAGCGGGTAGTAATGGAGCTGGCCGGCGCCAAGCTCTGGGCCCCGGGCTCTCCGAATCTATACCGCCTGGTAGCGCAACTAATTGATAGTGAGGGCTATTCTGCCGAAATCGAAACGCACTTCGGCCTGCGTAAAATTGAGTCGCGCGGCACTTACGTGTACCTCAATAACGAGCCCATTTACCTCGACGGCATTCTATACCAGCCGGGCACGGCCACTTTCGAGGAGATGCAGCGCCATATGCACGCCATGCAGGCCCTGGGCTGCAATCTGGTGCGCGTACACATTGCCGGCGTGGACCCACGCATTTACAACCTGGCCGACGAGCTGGGCCTATTGCTGTGGGTGGAGGTACCCAGCCCCCACTCCTCTACCCCTAAAAGCCGGGAAAACCACCGGGCCGAGCTGTTGCGCATGCTGGCCCTGATTGAGTCGCACCCGTCCATTGTCATCTGGAGCTTGTATAATGAGGACTGGGGAGCCCAGGACATTGCCACCAACCCCGAAACCCGGCGCTACATCGTGGAGATGTACCACCATATGCACATCAACCACCCGCAGTTTCTGGTGGTGGACAACGATGGGTGGCAGCACATTTCGCAGGAGGGCCGGCTGAAGTCGGACCTGCTCACGGCGCATGTGTACACCCCGGAGTTGGAACGCTGGTCGGAGCTGCTCGACCGCATGGTGCAGGGCGACCTGAACAATGTGGCCGTACTGCCCCTGGTCATCGGCGACCCGTTCTTCTACGGCCGCCAGAAACCCCTGATTGTCAGCGAGTGGGGCGGCTTTGGCTTTGCTGATTACGGCGGTCCCCAGAGCTCCGATGAGCGTACGGAGCGCATTCGCCAGTTCAAGCAAGAGTTGCGCAAGCGCCCCATTGCCGGCGACGTATATACTCAGGCTACCAACATCGAGGATGAACGCAATGGCCTGATTGACTTCCACGGCGGCGAGCTGACGGTGCCTCAGGGTCTGCTGGCCTCTAAAAGCGCTTCCCCGGAGGATACTGCCCCGCAGGCGGGGTAGCGGGTGGCCCAGCCCTGGTACCCGGGCTACTTCGTCAGTTGAATAACCTGGCGGGGTAGCTCGGGCAAATCGGCTGTTTTGTCGGGGTCAACCGCCAGGATAAGCTGCACCATTACAGGTTGGCCCTTGGCTACTCCGTAGGCTATCAGCTCGTAAGCCATACCCCCCGTTTCCGTGGGGTAGCTTAGCCGGAACCCCTTGGCCGGGGACCCCAGGATGGTGCACTCCAGCGGCTGCCGCTCCAGGTGCTTTTTCTTTTTCTGGATCTGCTGTATGAACTGCTCGGGAAAGGTGCGCAGCATGCCATAATCCAGGTACATCCAGGTCATCTGGTAGTCTTGGCAGCGTACGGCGTACTTCGACTCAGGCACGCAGCCGGTCGTTATGGGTAAGTCAACGCCACAGAAGTTAAGGGTGGCCGGATCCGCCACCTGCGCCATTGCGGCCCAGCCGGGTACCCACAAAAAGAAAAGGAGTAATAACTTCTTCATCCGGTAAATCCTGAAAATGCCGGGCTAATATATGGCCTACCCCGGCATGGGTAATACACTCCGGAAAAAGTGACCCGCAGAATTTCTTCGGCCTAGTGCATGCGGTCGTCGCGCACGGGCAGATTGGTCACGATTTCTCCTTCAATTTTCAACAGTTCCTGCAGGCGAGCATCTACCTCCTGGGGGTCGCTATACTCCTTGGCCAGATCCACGTAGCTAACGAAGTGCCCGGCTTCCGAGGCCATCAACTCGTAGTAAAACTGGCTTAGCTCGGGGTCCGGAATGTGCTTCCACAACAACTTGAACCGCTCGCAGCTACGCGCCTCTATCAGAGCGCTTACCAGCAGCTGATCCATAAGCTGCCGTTCCCGGGCCCCGCCCTTCCGTACGTGGCTCATCAGCTGCACCACGTATTCGTCGCGGCGGGGGCGGCCCAGCTCGTGGCCTCGCTTGCGCAGTTCCTGCAGCACCCGCGTGAAGTGCTCCCACTCCTCGGCTACCAGGGCCGTCAGCTCTTCTACCAGCCGGGTTTTCTCGGGGTATTTTACAATCAGTGAAATGCCGGTGCTGGCCGCTTTCTGCTCGCAGTAGGCATGATCCACCAGAATATCCACAATGTTTTTGCTGGCAATGTCCACCCACCGGGGGTCAGAGTTCAACTTCAGTTTCAGGATGGTTTTCTCTTTCATGGGAGGTTGAGGCCTTGGAGCTTAGAGCACTAACTGGCGTTGAGGCAGCCAAAGCGCGCCACCAGAACGTCAGGCAGGGCCCAGAGCTCTCCAAGACCCAATTTAGTTAAAGAACTGCCAGCGGATACCAAACTGGAAGCGGCGCGGCATGCCCACGTAATAGGGGGTAGTGAAGTAGCCCGACTGCGGCAAAAACTGATTGACGTAGGCCATCTTCAGAAACACGCCCACCGTCTTGATATCACCGCTCAGAAATACATCCACCAGCGGTGTGTTGCGAATAGTGAAGTGGTCCTGCAGGAAAAATTGCTGGGTGCTGGGGCTGTAGTCGTAGGCTTTCCAGCGCGACTGGAAGTAACCCTGCACGCCTATCTGGGTCAGCAATGCCTTCCGGAACACGTATCCCTGGTAGTAGAGCCGGGAGTCACCGACGAGCCGGGGCACGCGGATTCCGCCTTTGTCGGCGGCCCGGGTATTTTCGTCCTCCCCGCCTGCCGTGTACGTGGCCTGCGTATCCCAGTAAAAGTGACCCACGTTCACGCGGTAGCGCGTCATGAGCGTGGCCAGCTGCTGGGCCTCGCCGCGCTGCTGGGGCAGGCCGGCTTCATCAAAATAAATCAGGTTGTTGATGTTGGCCACCGTCCCGACAAGCTCCAGGTAATGACGGCCTAGCTGGCGGGAAAGCCGCACCCGCAGCTGCTGCACCTGGGTATTGCGGAAGTTGTGCAGATACCCATATACACCGGCGCTGTCGGCGCTTTGGCGCCAGCGATAGTGGTTGCCTTTTACTTCCCGCTCGGTGAGCGTAGGTGAGTAGCTGGTTGACAGCACCTCGCCGCTGAGCGGGCCCAGGCGGGTGCCGGCTCGGAGCCAGTATTCACTGTCCTTAATATTGAGGGTCGGCAGGATTTCGCCGGCCGTTTCTATGGCAAACTGCCGGTAGCGAAAAGCCGCCGTGCCTCCCACAAAAAACTGATTGTCGGCACGTTCCGGCAGGGCCTCGCGCAGTACGGCGGGTTGGCCGTAGTTGGCGCGGGTAATCAGAGAGTACGCGCGCTGCCGGCCGTAGAGCCGATATTCCACCGTGTTGCTGTTGCCCATTACGCCCACCGTATTCTCCAGCTGCCGGAACTCGGCACGGTCGTCGGTGGTGGCCTGACTGAGCAACACGTTGGGGTAAAACTCCGAAACGCCCTGTACTAAGTTCAGGCGGTCATCGGTGTATTTGTTGAGCTGGCGGCTCCAGTCAAAAATATGAAACACGGTGAGCCCCCGGCCCAGCAGGCGGTAGGTGTGCGCTAAGCGTACTCGGTCCCGGTCGTCGCGGTTGACGGCGTTGGTTAGATACACCTCCTCGTCCTCGTAATCAAACAGCTTCGACAAGTCAACCTGGCCCCGTCCGCCATCCAGCGTGTCGGAAGCCAGGGGGCGCACCCCTCCCTGCTCCACGACACGGTGCCGGGCCGTGCTGAAGTTGGCTAGGGCGTGGTAGCGGTCATCGGGCGACTGGTAGCGTACGAAAAGCAAAAAGTTGGAATGCTCCATCTGTCCGGCCTGGTTGCCACTTACGTCGGCCAGATACTTATTCGCCCCGAACCGCTCGTAGGCAAAGCCCACGTTGAATGCTTTTTTGATGCTGCGGGCGTACGACAGCTCAAATACCTGCTCGAAGGGGTTGCCTTGAAAGAAGCGAAAGAAGGTATAAGGCGAGCGGGTATCGTAGTAGGGAATGGTGGCCGCGTCGCGCACGTACTGATCGAAGACGTTACGGCCCAGGCGGGCACCCAGTTGGGTGTTGGGCGTCCAGAGCAGGCGGCGTGAGGCCGTGCCGAAGTTGCCCAGGTTTTGCTGGTAGGTGCTGTCGTAGGTCCAGTAGCGCGACTGGGGCAGGCGCGTGAGGGTAGTATCCACCATGCGCCCCAGCGTATCGCCCCGAAACACGTCGGCCTCCCGCAGGATAAAGGTGGTATGGGCTCCGTAGCGCACTTTGGTGGAGTCATCCGTAATCTGGGCCTGGGCCGTTCCGGACAGCGCGCCCAGTCCGGCCAGCAGCGCAGCCGCCCGCCCTACCCAGGGACGGACGCGCACCCGGCAGTGAACCGGCGCCGACATAGCAATACGGCCCACGGGGGCCTTCAACAACGAAAACAACAACGGATCAGACAACAGCGTGGGGCTGAAAGTACGGGGTCAGCAGCGCGGCCAGCCGGGCTTCCCCGTCGGCCAAAAACCGGACCTCAATTGGAATGTAAAATACGGGCATATCGGCCACAACTGCTGCCAGAGTGGGCTCCAGCAGGCGGGCCGCGTCTTTCTGCGTGGTCAGAACGCTCTGGCCGGGCGCTAATTGCGCGGTCAGCTCCCAAAGCTCGGCCGCGGTGAAGACGTGGTGGTCGGGGAAGCGGGCGTGGTACACAACCCGGTAGCCGGCCGAGCGCAGGTGTTCCAGCAGCGGCTCGGGCTGGGCAATACCGGTCAGCACTACTACCTCACTGCCGGGCTCAGGGGGTGCTTTCGCCGTGAGCGGTACGGCCGCTCCGTAGTGGTAGCAAGAAAACAGCACGGGCACCGCCGGCCGGGTGTAGCGCTCAATGCGCCGGGCAATTTCCTGCCGGATGGTGGCCGACAAATAGGCCGGGCACTTGGTAACTACCACCACATCGGCGCGCACGGCCCCGGCGCGGCTTTCGCGCAGGCGGCCAGCGGGCAGCACAAAGTCCTCGTAAAAGGGCCGCTCCTGCTCGGTCAGCAATATATTGACGGTAGGCTTCACGCGCCGGTGCTGGTAGGCGTCGTCCAGCACCACGGCGGTAGCGGCCGGCGCCTCCTGCAGCAGCTGCCGGATGCCCGCCACACGGTCCTCACTGACGGCTACCGCCACCTGGCTCCCGAAGTGCCGGAACTGCTGCAGAGGCTCATCCCCGATGGTGGCGGCGGTATCGGCAGTGGTGGCGCGGCGGTAGCCCCGGGTGCGGCGGCCGTAGCCCCGGCTCAGCAGGGCCGGCCGCTGCCCCTGGGCCTGCAGCCAGGCCACCACCCAGGCCACGTGCGGTGTTTTGCCGGTGCCGCCCACCCGCAGGTTACCTACATTGATGACGGGCACTTCGGCAAAGCGCGTCGAAGGCTTAACCCCGCTTCGGTAAAGCGCATTGCGCACGGCCATTACGCCGGCATACAGCCAGCTCAGGGGGAGCAGCAGCCAGGTCAGCAGGGAAGGCATGGGGCAGGCAGTAAGGAGAGGCGCAAAAGTAGCGGGTTACGGACAGCTTGCGAGGGCTTGGCCCTACGCAACCCGTATTAGGCGGGAATATTTTCGTAGAAAATGGCCGCGGGAGCTGACTGACGGGCTGTTTAAGCGGAACCCGCCGGTTTACCGTACAAAGTACCCCACTACTTCGTGCTCCTGTATGTTCGCTGACCGCCTGCTGCGCTTTCTGACTGAGTTTCCCCTACCCCCACCACTGCCCGAAAACGTACAGGCGTTCAGCCCCTACTTGGACCCCACACCTTTGGGCCTGTTCACGCGGTTTGCCCGGCAGTACTACACCGGCAACCAGCCCCGTGTGGCCGTGCTGGGCATCAACCCCGGCCGCCTGGGCAACGGCCGCACCGGCGTAGCCTTTACTGACCCCGTTGCGCTGGCTGCCTGGGGCATTGAAAATGATTTACCGCGCCGCCGGGAGCCTTCCAGCGAGTTCATGCAGGCCGTGGTAACGGCCATGGGCGGGCCAGCGGCGTTCTACGAGCAGTTCTACCTGGGCTCCCTCTACCCCCTGGTTTTGCTGCGCAACGGGCTGAACTATAACTTCTATGATTCGCCGGCGGTTACGGCCGCGTTGTGGCCTACCATTCAGCAGGGCATGAAGCAGTTGGTGGAGGAAGTAGGCCTGGCACGCCACGCGGCCATCTGCCTGGGTCGCCGCAACGGGCAATACTTCACCCGACTCCATAAAGAGCTTGGGCTGTTCGAGCAGCTGCACATCCTCGACCACCCCCGCTACCTGATGCAGTACAAGCGCCGCCACCTTGCTGAAAACGTGGCTCTCTATGTAGAAACCTTGCAGAGTGCCGGAAATGTGGGAAATATGCACCGGGGTTAGCTCAGCACCTCTTTGGTAACGACTGCTGGTTGACCGAGGCTACCTCATTTCCCGCATACAATCTATTTCCTACCCATGCCTACAGTCCAAGACCTTATGCGCGTGCTGGAGCGGGCCGCGCCCCTCGCCTACCAGGAATCCTACGACAACGCCGGCCTGCAGTGCGGCGACCCGCAGATGGAAGTACGCGGCGTGCTGATTGCTCTGGACTGCACCCCGGCCGTGGTAGATGAGGCCCTGCGTCGCGGCTGCAACGTGGTAGTGGCCCACCATCCGCTCATTTTCAAGCCGCTGAAGCGCCTGACTGGCGCCAACGAGGTAGAGCAAACCCTGCTCAAGGCCATCCGGCACGATGTGGCCCTGTACGCCGCCCACACCAACCTCGACAACGTGCGGCACGGCGTAAACCGCAAGCTGGCCGAAAAGCTGGGCCTTACCAACCTGCGCATCCTCGACCCCAAACCCGGCTTGCTGGCCAAGCTGATTACCTACGTTCCGCCCGCGCATACCGAAGCTGTTCTGCAGGCCCTTTACCAAGCCGGCGCGGGCCAGGTCGGCGACTACTCCGAGTGCAGCTTCCGCACCGAAGGCACCGGCACCTTCACGCCCGGCGCCGGTACCGACCCGTTTATTGGCCGGCGCGGGGAAGCTGAGGTTGTGCGCGAGGAGCGGGTAGAAGTGCTCCTACCCCTACACCTGCAGCAAACCGCCCTGCGGGCCTTGCGCCAAGCCCACCCCTACGAGGAGGTGGCCTACGAAATCGTGAAGCTGGAAAACACCAACCAGGACGTAGGCTCTGGTATGGTGGGCGACTTGCCCGAGCCACTAAGCCCCCCGGAGTTCCGGCAGCGTCTGAAGCAGGCCCTGGGCGTGCCCGTGGTAAAGCACACGGAGTTCGGGCAGCCCATCCAGAGAGTGGCCCTGTGCGGCGGAGCCGGCAGTTTCCTGATTGGCAAAGCCCGCGCGGCCGGGGCCGATGCCTACGTCACCGGCGACCTGAAATACCACGAATATTTTGCCGCCGAAGGCCGTTTGCTGCTCTGCGACGTAGGCCATTTTGAGAGCGAGCAGTTCACCGGCGAAATCTTCCGGGATTTGCTTATGGGCAACTTTGGAAGTACTTTTGCGCTCTTCATTGCTGAGACTCTTACCAACCCCGTCCGTTATGATTTCTAATCCCTCCGCGGAAACCCCCGTTGCCAGTAAGCTGGAAGCCCTTCTGAACCTGCAGCGCATTGACTCGCAACTGGACGAAATCCGGCGCGTGCGCGGCGACCTGCCCGAAGAAGTTCGGGACCTGGAGGACGAAATTGCGGGCTATGAGGTGCGCGTAGGCAAATTCGACGAGGAAATTGCCGCCCTCAACGACCAGATCAAGCAGCGCAAGCAGAACGCCAAAGACGCCGATGGCCTGATCAAGCGCTACGAAGACCAGCAGCAGAACGTACGCAACAACCGTGAGTACGAGGCTATTGCCAAGGAAATCGAGCTGCAGAAGCTGGAAATCCAGATTTCGGAAAAGAAGATCAAAGAAGCTCAGTACCAGATTGAGCTGAAGAACACCGAAATCAGCGGCACCAAGCAGCGTCTGGAAGAGCGCAAGAAAGACCTCGACAATAAGAAGTCGGAGTTGGAAACCATCGTGAGCGAAAGCGAAGCCGATGAGCAAAAGCTCATGGACGAGCGTTCTACGGCCGTTCAGCCGGTAGAAGAGCGCCTGCTGATGGCCTACACCCGCATCCGCGGCAACGTGCGCAACGGTCTGGCCGTGGTAACAGTAAAGCGTGACGCCTGCGGCGGCTGCTTCAACACCGTTCCGCCCCAGCGCCAGGCCGACATCATCGCCCACAAGAAAATCATCGTGTGCGAGCACTGCGGCCGCGTTCTGGCCGACGTAGAGGCTCGTACCGCCTAAGTTGTCCTGACCTTTTTAGAAGAGAACGGCCTTGTTTCGGGGCCGTTCTTTTTTTGCCTATGAAATTTCCCGCTGAGGTTCGCCCAGGATTGCGCCGAGGAGCGCGGAGGCTGTTCTGGCTTCTGCTCCTGTGCTCTGCGGTTCTCAGCGAAGCCCTCGGCGAACCTCAGGCAGAAACCGCATCCGCGTCCGTCCTCACGCCCACCCAGGCCCGCGCCTACGCTGAGGTGCTGAAAATGCGACCGGCCACGGCCCGGGCCTTGCTGAAAGGCACCGATACCGGCACCCTGCTGGTACAAGACTGCCTGGACATTACGGAGCTGTTAGTCAGCCAGGATGCCAGCCGCTACCAAGCTACCGTGGCGGCCCAGGACCGCCGCCTTGCTCTGCTGGAGAAATCCGCGGAAACCGGAGCCCTGCGTGAGTACGCCCGGGCCGAAATTAGGCTGCACCAGGCGGCCGCGCAGGTAGTGTTCGGGCATGAGGTGCAGGGCGCCTGGAGTTTGCGCCAGAGCTACCAGCAGATGCAGCAGGTAGTACGCCGCTACCCTCAGTACCTGCCGGCGCGCAAAACCCTGGGCATGATGCAGTTTTTTATTGGGTCCCTGCCGGAGTCGTACCGCTGGTTTCTGAAGCTGCTGGGACTACCGGGCAGCGTGGAGGCCGGTTTGCATAACCTACGTCTGGCCGCCACTCAGCCCAACGACTTCCAGTTGGAGGCCCGCCTGATTCTGGCTTTGCTGGAAGAAACCTACTACAAGCAGCCCGAGGCGGCCCTCACCCTCATCCAAACCCTGCATCGACAGCAGCCCGACAATCTGCTGCTGAGCTACTTGCTGGTTAGTCAGCACAAAAAGCAGCACCATACCGAAGTCGCCTTGGCCGCCTACCGCGTCCGCCCCACTGGCCCCGCCTACCTGCCCCTGCCCTATCTGCACCACATGGCCGCTGATTTGCTGCTCTACCAAGGCCAGTACGCTGCTTCTGCCCGCGCCAACCAGATCTTTCTGGCAGAATACCAGGGCCAGCATTACCGCAAAGACGCCTATTTCAAGTTGTATCTGGCGGCCTGGCTGAGTGGCGACGCAACCAGCGCCGGGCAGTACCGGCGGCGCATTGGGGCCGGGGGCCGCACTGTGCTGGAAGAAGACACCTACGCCCAACGATTTTTTGAGGACAAGCAGCCGCTGCACAAGCTCCTCACCCGCGCCCGCCTGCAGATTGACGGCGGCTATTATCGGGAGGCCTTAACCACGCTTAGCGGCTTCCACGCTACCTCCGCCACCCCCCTGCGCGACCGGCTGGAGGAGCCCTACCGCCTGGCCCGGGCCTGGCACCTGGTCGGCCGCCCCGATTCGGCCCGGCTATTCTATGCCCGCACCATTGCGCTGGCCGGCAACGCGCCGTACTATTTCGCCCCGCAGTCGGCGCTGCAGTTAGGCTACCTCTACCAGTTGGAGGGACAGAAGAATACGGCGAAAACTTATTTCCAGAAAGCCCTCAGCTACCCCAAGCACGAGTACAAGAACAGCACCGACACCAAAGCCAAGCTGGCTCTCAAGGAGTTGGAGTAACCTCCAAAATACATTTAACCGCTCGGCGGGGGTAGGCCAGATGTAGTCTGACGGGCAGACTTAGGCCGCCTTGCGGCCGCGTCTGCCTGCTACCTTTGCCTTGTGCTTACCCTTCCGCTCACTGATCTTCCCGCTGACTTTCGTGCCCGGGCGCTGCACTGGGCCGCCGGCTTTCCGCATTGCGCTTATTTCGAGCCCAACGACCTGCTCTATCCGGGTGGGCCGTTTCGCCGCCTGCTGGGGGTAGCAACGCAGACCGGTACCGCGCCCGCCACCCTCCCGGAGCTTCGAAGCTGGCTGGCTTCGGTGCCGGGCTCGGCGCCCCGCTGTGGCTTTATTACCTACGATGTCAAGAATGAGATAGAAGCCCTGCACAGCAATAACCCTTATGGGCTGGCTTGGCCTAACCTGCATTTTTTTACTCCCGAAGTCTGGCTCCAGTGGCAGGAGGCAACGCTGGAAATCCATGCTCCCAACCCGGGTGTCGTGCTGCAGCACATTCTGGCGAAGCCCTTGCTACCCCCAGTTCTAGCCCCAACCCCGACGCTCCGCCCGCGCATGCCCCGTGCGGAGTACCTGACCGCCGTGCGCGCCGTGCAGAACGATATTCTGGATGGGGAGGTGTACGAGCTCAATCTGTGCCAGGAGTTTTACGCCGAAAATGTGCAGCTGAGCCCGGTAGAGGTGTTTTTGCAGTTGCAACAGGCCTCGCCTACCCCCTTCGCCGGCTTCTACCGTCACCACGACCATTACCTGCTCTGCGCCTCACCCGAGCGGTTTCTGCGGCGACAAGGAGATACGCTGCTTTCTCAGCCCATCAAGGGCACCATTCGCCGGGGCGCTACCCCTGTCGCCGACCAAGAACAACGCCTAGCCCTGCTTCATGACGAGAAGGAGCGCGCTGAAAACCTGATGATTGTGGATTTGGTGCGCAACGACCTCGCCCGCGTGGCCCGGACTGGCAGCGTGCAGGTGCCGGAGCTGTTCGGCCTCTACCCCTTCCGCCACGTTTGGCAGATGATATCCACCGTGCAGGCCCAGGTCCGTCCCGAAGTGGACTTGGTGGATGTCCTGCGGGCAACTTTTCCCATGGGTTCGATGACCGGCGCGCCGAAAATTAGGGCCATGGAGCTAATTGAGCACTACGAGCACAGCCGCCGGGGCCTCTACAGCGGCAGCATCGGCTACGTGCTACCCTCCGGCGACTTAGACTTTAACGTGGTTATCCGCAGCCTGCAGTACCGCCAGGATACCGGTTACCTCTCCTTCCAGGTTGGCTCGGCCATCACCTACGACTCAGTGCCGGAGCGCGAGTACGAGGAGTGTCTGCTGAAAGCCCAGGCGCTTTTGGAAGTGCTGGGGCAGAGTCAGGGAGTCGCTGAGTAATGGATTCGCTGAGTATCAAATGAAGACAGGCAGCAACTGACGGCGTAATTGCTCAGCTACTTATTTACTCCGTTACTCTCTCCTGCCATTCTGTCATTTTAGGGAGTAAAGCGTTACCTTTGCCGTTCCCTGAATTGTGAAGCTGACGCCTGCTACGGCCTTTTCCATGTCCCAACCGCTGATTACCCTCGACTTCCTCGATAAAACCACCTTGCCCACGCCCACCGTTGAGGCGGTGACTCACGAGCATGAACCCTCGGGCGAAGTGCGCGTGAACCCGGCCACCCGCACGGGCCGCAGCCGCAAGCTCTACATTGAGAGCTACGGCTGCCAGATGAACTTCTCCGATTCCGAAATCGTGTCTAGCATTCTGTTTGAGCAGGGTTTCGACACCACCGAGGAGTTGGAGGGTGCCGACCTGGTGCTGCTGAACACTTGCTCCATCCGGGAAAAGGCCGAGCAGACCGTGCGCATGCGCCTGGCCCAGATCAACGGGCACAAAAAGCGCAACCCCGGCCTGCTGGTAGGGGTGCTGGGCTGCATGGCCGAGCGCCTGAAAAGCAAGTTCCTGGAAGAGGAAAAGCTGGTGGACCTGGTAGTAGGCCCCGATGCCTACCGCGACCTGCCCCAACTCATTCAGCAGGTAGATGGCGGCCAGAAAGCGGTAAACGTGCTGCTCAGCCGCGAGGAAACCTACGCCGACATCACGCCGGTGCGCCTGAACTCCAATGGTATCACGGCCTTCATCAGCATTATGCGTGGCTGCGACAACATGTGCTCCTTCTGCGTGGTGCCCTTTACCCGGGGCCGCGAGCGGAGCCGCGACGCCCACAGCATCGTGCAGGAAGCCCTCGACCTGGTGGCCCAGGGCTACAAGGAAGTTACCCTACTCGGACAGAACGTGGACTCATACAAGTGGGCTTCCGAAGATGGCCTGGAGCAGGTCAACTTCGCGCAGCTGCTGGAGCGCGTAGCGCTGGTAAGCCCCGAGCTGCGGGTGCGCTTCTCCACCTCCCACCCCAAGGACATCACCGACGAGGTGCTGCACACTATGGCGCGCCACGAGAACATCTGCAAGTACATTCACCTGCCCGCCCAAAGCGGTAACTCGCGCGTGCTCAAGCTCATGAACCGCACCTACGACCGCCCTTGGTACGAGGAGCGTGTGCAAGCCATTCGCCGTATTCTGGGTGAAGACTGCGCCATCAGCACCGATATGATTGCCGGCTTCTGCTCCGAAACCGAGGAAGAACACCAGGACAGCCTGAGCCTGCTCGACTTCGCGCAGTACGACATGGGCTACAACTTCTTCTACTCCGAGCGCCCCGGCACGCTGGCTGCCCGCAAGCTGGAAGATGATATTCCGCTGGAAGTAAAGAAGCGTCGTTTGCAGGAAATTATTGACCGGCAGCAACTGCACGCCCGGGCTCGCTACGCCCGCATGGTGGGCCGCGTGCACCAGGTGCTGGTAGAAGGCCCTTCTAAGCGCAGCCAGGAGCACCTTAGTGGCCGCAACAGTCAAAACCAGGTGGTTATCTTCCCCAAAGGCACCGCCAAGAAAGGCGATTATGTGAACGTGCTGGCTACTAGCACCACGGGTGCGGCGCTGCTCGGAGAAATGGTGTAGGCTCTTGGCATCTTGGTCTTACTTCCCCCCTATGTTGGCAGTACATGGTTGCGCAGGTAGCCGCTGACTCTTGTGGTCAGAGTAGGCGGATATCTCCGGATAGAGAAGCTTGTCCGTCTTCTGCAAAATAAACCACTGCCCTTTTTCGTCTATCCCACGAAAACCCACTCCTGACCTTGACTCCTTCCGAAATACAATCTATTAAACAGCGGTTCGGCATTATCGGTAATGCTCCCTCGCTGAACTATGCCATCCAGGTGGCCGCGCAGGTAGCGCCGACGGATATGACGGTGCTTATCACCGGGGAAAGCGGCTCGGGTAAGGAGTCATTTTCGAAGATTATCCATGCTCTTTCGCCCCGCAAGCACGGGCAGTTCATTGCCATCAACTGCGGGGCTATTCCAGAGGGCACCATTGACTCCGAACTGTTTGGCCACGAGAAGGGCTCCTTTACCGGGGCCCAGGAAGCCCGCAAGGGTTATTTCGAGGTAACCAACGGCGGCACCATCTTCCTCGATGAGATTGGGGAAATGCCGCTGGGCACCCAGGCCCGCCTGCTGCGGGTGTTGGAGAACGGCGAATTTATCCGGGTCGGCTCCTCGAAAGTACAGAAGACCGATGTGCGGGTAGTGGCGGCTACCAACGTGAATCTGCTGGATGCCGTGCGCGAAGGCCGCTTCCGCGAAGACCTATACTACCGCCTCAACACCGTTCCGATTTCAGTTCCACCATTGCGTGAACGAGGCGACGATATCTACCTACTGTTTAGGAAGTTCGCTACGGATTTTGCCGACCGCTACCGGGTAAAGCCTATCAGCCTGACCTCCGATGCGGTGCAGGAGCTGCAGCGCTTCCGGTTTCCGGGCAACATCCGCCAGCTCAAGAACGTGGCCGAGCAGATGTCGGTGCTGGAAACAGAGCGGGAGGTCGATTCGCGCCGCCTCCGCAGCTACCTGCCCGCCGACCAAAGCAGCCGTCTGCCCATGCTGGTAAGCGCCGCCGGCTCTGCCACTGATGGGGCCGGTAACGCCTACTCGGAGCGCGACCTGTTGTATAAGGTTCTCTTCGATATGCGCCGCGACATGACCGACCTGAAAAAGCTGGTTCTCGACCTCGCGGCCGGGCAGCGCCCCCAGGAAACCCAGGAGCTGCTGCGCCAGAACAGTCACCTGTTCAACAACCTGAGCGTGGCTCCCTACGACGGTTCGGCGGCCCGTCCCCTTCGCCCCGCCAGCCCCGAAACTGGTCCTGCTGAGTATATCCTGAGTCCGCGCGACCTTTCTATGGACGATACGACGGACTACGAGGAGGAAGTGCAGCGGGTGGAAGACATTCCGCACGAAACGGAGGAGGAAACCCTTTCTTTGGAGGCCAAGGAAAAGGAAATGATTATCAAGGCCCTCAAAAAGCACAACAACAAACGTAAATACGCCGCCCACGACCTCGGCATTTCCGAGCGTACGCTTTACCGCAAACTCAAGCAATATGATCTGGAACAAGCGTAATTGGGCTTTTGGGCTGGTTTTGCTGCTGTTGCTACCTCTGTTTAGTGGCTGCGGGGTGTACTCCTTCACCGGCACCAGCATCGACCCTTCCGTAAAGACGATTTCCATTGCCACGTTTGCCAACAACGCCAACAATGGCCCCTCCTTCCTGGCCCCCCGGTTTACCGAGGACTTCAAGGACTATTTCCAACGCAACACAACCCTGAAGCTGGTCCCGCGCGACGGTGACCTGCAGTTTGAAGGACAGATCATTGCCTACGATTTCGCCCCGGCAGCCATTCAGCAGCAAAACGGGCAGGATTTGGCCGGCGCCAACCAGCTGACTATTCAGGTTCGGGTAAAGTTTACCAATACCAAGGACCCCAAGCAGGACTTCGAGCAGACCCTGCAAACGACCCGGCCCTTCCCTGCTTCCCGCGACATTACCAGCATCAACAACGACCCGACCGCCCTGCGCGAGCTGTTTCGTAATATTATCAGCGACGCCTTTAACAAATCGGTAGCCAACTGGTAAGCAAGAAGCCTGCTCCTGGATACGAGCAGGCTTCTTGCCGGCATCTTCCTACCCCGCCCCGTTGCCGTGCTGCGCGGGTGTAGTACCTTCGCCCCCATCCCTTCTTTGCCATTCACCCTCCTCTTATGACCCGCGCGTCGCTTTTGCATATCCTGGACCACGTCAACGGAATTTCGAATGCCGAGGTCCGGGAGTTGGAACAGCTGGCGGCCGCCTTTCCTTACTGCCAGACGGCCCATGTGCTCTTGGCCAAAGCCGCCCACGACCGGGGCAGCATGCTGGCCAGTCAGCGCCTGCGCCGGGCCGCTACCTACGCCGCCGACCGCAACCTGCTGCGCCAGCTGCTGGAACAACCCGCCGCCCTGGAACCAGCAACGGCCCCAGAGGCAGTTACGCCCACCCAGGTAGCTCAGCCTGAGGCTGATGTTTTCACGGCGTTTCTGCCTGATAGCACTGTAAAGGCGTCACCGTCGGGAGAAGAGCCTGGCAATGAGTCAATCCGTTCCGAACTTGTTCCGGACGCTACTCAGGTTGAGCAGCCTGTTGCCGTATTGGAAGCAGCTGCCATAGCGGAACCTGAGGCGGAGGTTTCTGGCCTGTTCGTTGAGAGCCAGGAGGAGCCAGTAACGGCGCAGGAGCAGGCGTCAGAGCCATTGCCAGAAGCGGAAGTAGCTTCTACTGAAGACGTGCTTCCGCTGGACTCCTTGGTTGAAGTGCCTGCACCGGCCGCTGAAGCAGTACCGGAAACCAATGCCGGGGAGCCTGAGACGGAAGATGCCGAAGTAACGCAGGCTATTTTCCAGGAAGTTGATCTAGCTCAGCCCGAGCAGGCCCCTACCCCCGCGGAAGTCCCGAACGTGCCCGAACCCGTTGCCAGCGAGGAACCTACGCCGGACACGGATCTGCTGCCAGCCATGGCCCCGCCCATCCGGCCGCCAGCGGAGGCAGGCATCTCCCGCTTCGAGTTTGGGCTGAGTGAGCCTGACCTGCCAACGCCCTCGGGCTACCTGCTTTCCGGGCTCGATGACGCCGATGAAGAAGACGAGGAGCTGCCAACTCTGCGCAACACGGGTACCCCGCTTCCGGTTGTTTCCGTGCCCTTCCGCGCCGATAAGGAGGTAGGCTACGCGCTGGGTGCCGGCAGCCGCCTGGGCTACGACCTGCAGCCCCACGACGGCTACACGCTTGATCTGCCGCTGGATGCCTTTTTTGAGCCGGACGCCCTGCTGCTGGCTCATCTGAAGAACAATAAGCCCAAGCCTCAGGCCTCTTCCCTGGATCTGATCAACCAGTTCCTCAAAACCCAGCCGCGCATTAAAACGCCGGTTGGAGTGCCGCTGCCGGCCGAAGAGCAGGCCGACTTATCGGTACGCAGCACCAGCACCCCGCCCGCGCTGGCCTCCGAAAGCCTCGCCAAAATCATGGTGCGGCAGGGTAAGCGGGATAAGGCTATTGAAATATATGAGCGCCTGATGGAACGACAGCCGGAAAAAAAGGCGTACTTTGCCGAGCAAATTCAACAACTGCAACAATCCCCGGAGTAGATGTACTACGCTCTTATTGCCCTGATTCTTCTTGTTTGCCTGCTGCTGGCCCTGGTAGTGCTGGCCCAAAACCCCAAGGGCGGCGGAATTTCCAGCCAGTTTGGCGCGGGTGGCGCGGCCCAGCTCATGGGCGTAAAGCGCACCGGCGACCTGCTCGAAAAACTCACTTGGGGCTTTGCCATCGGCCTGATGCTGCTCAGCCTGGGTACCCACGTAGTAGGAGGCGCCTCCGAAGCAGGGCCGGTTCGCAGCATCAACCAGCAGAAAGCCTTGGAAACGCGTATTCCGGCTGTACCCGGTGCGGCAGCCCCCGGCGCTCCGGCTGGGGCGCCCGCTACGGCTCCGGCCGCTCAGCCTACCCCGGCTCCTGCCCAATAACGTATTGCCTACTTGGCCTCGAAGCCGGTAGCTCCTCGCGGGGCTACCGGCTTTTTGTTTCCCAACGAACCGGCTACCCTCTTTCGGAGAAGAAGCCCTTATTTTCTGCCGCCCGGCTGCCAACTATTCGACGAAATGGGCGTACAGCCGCGCAACCTTTGGCCTCAACGGAAACTTTTTCTGTCAGGACTGACAGCCAGCAATGCAATCCTGGCGCAGAATCGGGGCAAAAGCGTCCATTCTGTCAGGTTTAGCGGGGCTGGCACAGGAAGTGTAGCTCGCCCTTCACCGTCTTACTTCAAGTAAACCTTTCAACCAAAACGTACAATATGTCGCTTAGCATCAAACCGCTGGCTGACCGCGTAATCATTGCGCCGGCCGCTGCCGAGGAGAAAACCAAATCGGGCATCATCATCCCCGACACGGCCAAGGAGAAACCCCAGCGTGGCGAAGTAGTTGCCGTAGGCGAAGGCAAAGTGGCCGACAACGGCACTACCATCAAGCCGCAGGTAAAAGCTGGTGACCAGGTGCTGTATGGCAAGTATGCCGGCACTGAAATCACTGTCGATGGTCAGGACTACCTCATTATGAAGGAGTCGGACATCTTCGCCGTACTGTAAGTTTTTCTCTCCCTCTCTGATTTCCCAACATCCGAACCCAAGATGGCTAAGAACATCCAATTCGATACCGATGGCCGCGACAAGCTGAAGCGCGGCGTTGACAAACTAGCAAACGCAGTGAAGGTAACCCTGGGCCCCAAAGGCCGCAACGTGGTTATCGACAAGAAATTCGGCGCGCCGAGCATCACCAAAGACGGGGTGACGGTAGCCAAGGAAATTGAGCTGGCTGACCCGATTGAAAACATGGGCGCTCAGCTGGTGAAGGAAGTAGCTTCCAAAACCGCCGACCAGGCCGGTGACGGCACTACTACCGCTACCGTACTGGCCCAGGCTATCTACGCCGCTGGCTCGAAGAACGTAGCTGCCGGTGCTAACCCCATGGACCTGAAGCGTGGCATCGACAAGGCAGTTATTGCCGTGGTTGCCAACCTGAAGGCTCAGTCCAAGAAGATTGAAAACTCGTCGGAAATTGCCCAGGTAGGCGCTATTTCGGCCAACAACGACATGGAAATCGGCAAAATGATTGCCTACGCCATGGATAAAGTGGGTAAAGAAGGCGTAATCACCGTGGAAGAAGCTCGCGGCACCGAAACCGAAGTAAAAACGGTGGAAGGCATGCAGTTCGACCGTGGCTACCTCTCTCCTTACTTCGTGACCAACCCGGAGAAAATGGAGGCTGAGTTCGACAACCCCTTCATCCTCATCTACGACAAGAAGGTGAGCACCATGAAGGAGCTGCTACCCGTACTGGAGCAGGTTGTTCAGACCGGCAAGCCCCTGGTTATCATCTCGGAAGATGTGGACGGCGAAGCTCTGGCTACTCTGGTGGTAAACAAGCTGCGTGGCTCGCTGAAAATTGCTGCTGTAAAAGCTCCTGGCTTCGGTGACCGTCGTAAGGCGATGCTGGAAGACATTGCTGTGCTGACCGGCGGTACCGTAATTTCGGAAGAGCGCGGCTACAAGCTGGACAGCGCTACCCTGGAGTACCTGGGTCAGGCTGAGAAAGTTATCATCGACAAAGACAACACGACCATCGTAAACGGCCGTGGCGACAAAGATGGTATCACCAGCCGCGTAAACGAAATCAAAGCCCAAATCGGCACTACTACTTCTGACTACGACAAAGAGAAGCTGCAGGAGCGTCTGGCAAAGCTGTCGGGCGGCGTAGCTATCCTCTACATCGGTGCTAGCACTGAGGTAGAGATGAAAGAGAAGAAAGACCGCGTTGACGATGCTCTGCACGCTACCCGCGCTGCCGTAGAAGAAGGCGTAGTTCCTGGTGGTGGCGTGGCTCTGGTGCGCGCTCTGGACGCGCTGGAAGGTGTTGACACCCTGAACGGCGACGAGCGTACCGGTGTAAACATCATCCGCACGGCTATCGAGGCTCCCCTGCGTACCATCGTGGCTAACGCCGGTGGCGAAGGCTCGGTAGTAGTACAGAAAGTACGTGAAGGCTCTGCTGACTACGGCTACAACGCCCGCGAGGACCGCTACGAAAACCTGATGGCCGCTGGTATCCTCGACCCGACCAAAGTTACCCGCCTGGCTCTGGAAAATGCCGCTTCGATTGCCGGCCTGCTCCTGACCACCGAGTGCGTAATTTCGGACGAGCCGGAAGATGAGAAGTCCGGCGCTGGCGCCGTATCGCCCGGCATGGGCGGCATGGGCGGCATGATGTAATCACGAATTTTTCGGATTACACGGATTCCGTTATATCCCACAAAAAGCCCCGTTGGCGTTGCCAGCGGGGCTTTTTACTTGTTACTCGTGTGAAGGTAGCGGCGTATGCGGTCCGGCGCCGGAGGCGCCTGAAGAGTTGATGGTGGCCTTATTCGGGTCGCTGGAACAGTATTCCATGCGCTTACCGCCTACCCCTCCTAAGACCACAAACCTCTTCAACCCGAAGCCAGCACGAAACCAGCTAACCTTCAGATGCCAAAGGCATCAGACTGGAAAGGACTAGCTTTTCTATGTGATAGATACTTATACGAAAAAGCCCCATTGGCAATGCCAATGGGGCTTTTTGTGGATTAAGACGAAATCCGTGTAATCCGAAAAATCCGTGATTTAGCCGCGGCCGTGCATCATGTGGAACAGCTTCTTGGCAATGGCAATCAGAATCAGACCAGCCAGGATGACGAAGCCGGCAATCAGGCCGAACACCTTCAGAGCGCCCAATTCCTCTACATAGGAGGCAATGTAGCCACCAGCAATCTGGGCTACGAAGGGTGCCAGGAACCACACACCCATCAGCATAGAAGTGAGGGTAGGCGGCGAAAGGCGCGACACCATTGACAGCCCAACCGGCGAGAGACAGAGTTCACCAATGGTATGGAAGAAGTAGGTAGCCAGCAGCCACAGAATGCTGGCCTTGATGGTCTGGTCGGCTACGTCGCCGCCGCGTTCCAGCACAGCGCCTACCATGAACAGGAAGCCGACGCCCAGCAGCACCATACCCAGACCCATCTTCACAGGGATGCTCAGGTCCTTGCCCTTGCGGCTCAGGCTTACCCACAAAGCGGCTACGGGCGCGCCCAGCAGCACAATGAAGCCGGCGTTTACGGACTGGAACCAGGAGGTCGGAATCAGGAAGCCTGCTACCTCACGGTTGATGTACTTATCGGTGTACAGCGTCAGCGAGGAACCGGCCTGCTCGAAGCCAGCCCAGAAGAATACCACGAAGAGCGTGATGATGAAGATAACGGCCATACGGTCGGTTTCCTCCTTAGTAAGAGGAGCCTTGGTAACGGTTTTGTCTTCGTTCTGGCCTTCGGGGTACATTCCCACGTCGCCGAGGTACTTCTTACCCAGCAAGTTAAAGGCCAACTGGCCCAACAGCATTCCAATACCGGCGGCCAGGAAGCCGTAGCGGAAGCCGTAGCTAGCTACTTGCTCCACGCCATCAACCACCGTTTTCGTAGCAAACATATCTTCGGCCAGGTAGCCGCACACGAGCGGAGCAATAAAAGCGCCCGTGTTAATACCCATGTAGAAGATAGTAAAAGCCGCATCACGGCGTGGGTCGCCCTGCGCGTACAGTTTCCCTACAATGGTGGAGATATTCGGCTTAAAGAAACCGTTGCCCAGAATCAGGAGCAGCAGGCCAATAACCGTCGGCCAGGGCAGGCCAAAGAAGAAGGCATCCGTGGACAGAGCCGGCTGCATGAACAGGAAAAACTGCCCAACGGCCATGGTCAGGCCACCAATCAGAATAGCCCGGCGCTGCCCGATATACTTATCAGCCAGCCACCCGCCCAGGATGGGGGTCAGGTACACGAAGCCGGTGAAGTAGCCGTAAATAAGCGAAGCACTGGCCGCGTCAATACCCAGTCCGCCCTGTATTGCCGTTTTCGACAAATAGAGCATAAGCAGGCCGCGCATACCGTAGTAGCTGAACCGCTCCCACATTTCAGTGAAGAAAAGGAGGTAGAGCCCCGGCGGGTGGCCCTGTTTTGCAATCGGCTGCTCCTGAACAGCGGAGGTTGTTTGCATGAACGTGAAGGAAGAGGTGTGATAAGTAGGAAGCCTAAGCGAAACCGTGAGGCTAGTTGGTAAAGCTACAAAAGTTTCTTAACCCTGGTGTGCTAACACTCGTTAGGCAAGCGTCAGCAGATCGTTCAGCTCCGCCAATAGCGAATTTTCGCTATTTTTTGATCGAAAACCGTGCCCACCTCCGGTTTTTGTCTATTTTTGTCTTTCAATTCCCCCAGTTTCCCACCCACCCCAACCCCCGTTTTCGGCCCTATGATGGACTCCGCCGCCAACGCCCGCCTCGCCCCCCTGGGCATTTCCCGCGCCGCCCGGGTACACCTCAACCTCACCCCCGCCGAGCTGGTAGAGGAAGCCCTGCGCCGGGGCGAAGGCACCCTCACCGACACTGGCGCCCTGATGGCGGACACCGGTGCCTTCACCGGCCGCTCGCCCAAAGACCGGTTCGTAGTAAAAGATGCCAATACCCAGGACAGTGTCTGGTGGGGTGACATCAACATTCCTTTCGACGCCGACAAGTTTGACCAGCTCCACCAGAAGATGGTGCAGTACCTGGAGGACAAGGAGATTTACGTGCGCGACGCCTACGCCGGCGCTAACCCTACCTATGAGCTGAAGCTGCGGGTAGTAAACGAGCTAGCCTGGCACAACCTGTTCTGCTACAATATGTTCCTGCGCCCCACCGAGGGTGCGGACACGAGCTGGACACCCGATTTCAGCATCATTTGCGCCCCCGGCTTCGAGGCTGATCCGGCCGTGGATGGTACGCGCCAGAAAAATTTCGCTATTCTGAATTTCACCAAGAAGATGATTCTGATTGGGGGTACGGGCTACGCCGGCGAAATGAAGAAGGGCATTTTCGGGGTGCTCAACTACCTCCTGCCCCACGAGCGGGAAACCCTGAGCATGCACTGCTCGGCCAACGTAGGTAAGGACGGCGACACGGCTATCTTCTTCGGCCTCTCGGGCACGGGCAAGACTACACTCTCCGCTGACCCTAACCGCGGCCTCATCGGCGACGACGAGCACGGCTGGACTCCGGACGCGGGCATCTTCAACTTTGAGGGCGGCTGCTACGCCAAGGTTATTGACCTCTCGGCCGAGAAGGAACCCGAAATCTGGAATGCCATTAAGTTCGGCTCTATCGTGGAGAATACCCGCTTCGTGCCGGGTACGCACACCGTAGATTACGCCAATAAGTCGGTGACGGAAAACACCCGCACGGCTTACCCCATCAACTACATTCCGAATGCCATTGAGCCTTCGGTAGCCGATGCGCCCAAGAACATCTTCTTTCTGACGGCTGATGCCTTCGGGGTGCTGCCTCCCATCAGCAAGCTCGACAAGAGCCATGCCATGTACCACTTCATGTCGGGCTACACGGCCAAGGTAGCGGGCACGGAAATGGGCGTTACTGAGCCTCAGACTACTTTCTCGGCCTGCTTTGGTGCGGTGTTCCTACCCCTGCACCCCACCAAATACGCCGAGATGCTGGGCAAGAAAATGGACGAAAACGAAGTGAACGTGTGGCTGGTGAATACCGGCTGGACGGGCGGTTCTTACGGCGTTGGCTCGCGCATGAAGCTCAGCTACACCCGCGCCATGATTACGGCTGCCCTCAACGGCGAGCTGGACGACGTAACCTTCCACAAGCATCCCATCTTCGGGGTGGAAATTCCGGCGGCAGTACCCGGCGTACCTGCTGAAATTCTGGATGCCCGCGACACCTGGGCTGACAAGGAAGAGTACGACCGCACGGCTACCGACCTGGCCCACAAGTTCGTAGCCAACTTCAAGAAGTACGCCGACTACGCCAACGAAGAAATTCTGGCCGGCGCTCCGAAAGCCGAGGTAGTAGCCAGCGTGTAGCTGGTTGTTTAGGTTATTAAAAGGCCCGGTTAGCTCAAGCTAGCCGGGCCTTTCTTTGTAATCTACCACCTCTATCTGGTGGCCCAGCCGCTGAAACCATTTGCGCAGCTGGTCATACACGCGGTAATCAGCCCCTACATCCTGGCCGCTTTCTGTCTGGATAGCGCTGCAGCCGAAGCAAACATTTAGCACTCCCACCAGCCGATGCTCCGCGTCGTAAAAAGCCAGCGCGTCGCGGAATACCGGAGCACACATCAAGTACAGGAGGTCTTGACAAGGTGTTTGCAAAATTCGGCCTAGCTCCTCTACTTCTGCAGAACCCCGGTTGAGCGTATCGGTGGGGGTAGCCGTGATATTATATGCCTGATTGCCAGCCGTGGTCAGGAGAGTTTCCAGATCGTTCTTACGTTCTATTCGCTTCAATCGGGCCCGAAGCTCTGGCAGTTCAGCAGGGGTAGCAGTCAGCAGCGCTCTGCGGCTAATGTCCTTTTCATGACGCATAGCCTCCAACAGGTGTTTCCATTTAGGGCCGCGCAACAAGGAGTAGGTGATGATATAGTCGAATGTAAGGCCGCGCCAGTATTCCGGGGTGTGCATAGGTGAGTAAGTCGGGAGCGGAGGATTTTCTGGCCGGAAGCAAGTTTACGCGGAATAGTACCAGATTCCTTTTCAAAGGCGCTACTTTTGCGGCCACACACCCTCCTTTTTCACTTGCTATATGCGTAAGCGTCTTCTTCCGCTGCTGCTGTGCCTGTTGTCGCCGCTGACCCTGTGGGCCTGGGGCGCCGATGGCCACCGGGCCGTGGGCAAAATTGCCGAAAACCACCTCAGCCGCAAGGCCCGGCGCGAGGTGCAGCGCCTGCTGGGCACGGAAACCCTAACCCTGGTTAGCACCTGGCCCGATGAAATCCGCTACTACCCCGAGTTTAAGGACACGGCCCCCTGGCACTACGTGAACACGCCCTCGGGCCTGCCCCGCGACCAGTACGTGCAAGCCGTAAAGTCGCAGACTACCGCTAACGCATACAGTGCTTTAGAAGCGCAGATGAAAATTCTGTCCGATGCCAGTAAAACTAAGGAGGAGCGCGCAGCGGCCCTCAAGTTTGTGGTGCATCTGGTGGGCGATATTCACCAGCCCATGCACACAGGCCACGCCGAGGACAAGGGAGGCAACGACATCAAGCTGAAATACCGCGGCCGCGACACCAACCTGCACAGCCTCTGGGACAGCGGCCTGCTCGATTACCAGGGCCTGACGTACACCGAAATGGCTCAGCAGTACGACCAGAAGCTACGGGGTCGTCAGATCCGGCAGCTGCAGGGCGCCGCGCCCGAGCAGTGGCTGTGGGAGTCGTATCAATCCTCGGAGAAGCTTTACCAGGAAACCCCCGCCGGCACCGACGTGGACTACAAGTACTACCCCGCCCACGCTGACCTGATGCGTCAGCGCATTGTGGAAGCTGGTGTGCGCCTAGCCGGGCTGCTTAATAAAACCTTGGGTTAACTCTACCTCACTTAACAACCGAAAAGCCCATTTACCAGTTGGTAAATGGGCTTTTCGGTTATTAAGTGAGCAGTCAGACGAGCAAAAGAACCGTTATGCCTGCTCAACCAAGATACACTGGAGCTTAGCTGTCGTGGAACGCCAGGGCGCTGATTTCCTCGTTCTTGCCGTTGCTGCTACCGTTGCTACTCTTGCTGCCGTTTCGGTTTTTGCCGCCGAGCCAGGCCGCCAGCGCTACCCCTGCTCCTACCAGCAAAGCCGTGCGCAAGGCCGGGCTGCCAGCCGTTACGGTTTCGGTGTAGAAGCTGGTTTCGCGGGTGTGGCCGGGGTAGTTGCCCCGCTCCTCCAAGGAGCCCATGGGGCGGTCGAGGGCATTTTGCTGCAGCGGACGCGGGGCGTAATCTGCTTTTTCCTGCTTGGAGAAGGACTTCTCCATAAACTTATCCAACAGAGCCGGCGTCCAGTGCTCCATACCAATCATGGCCTTACCGCCGCCGCCTACTACTACCGAGCGCTCCGGGGTGGTGGCGCAGTGCAGAATGGCACGGGCTACCGTTTCCGGGGCGTAAGCCGGCGGGGCGTGCTTGGCCTCGCGCTCCATAAAGTTCTTGGAGTGAATGGGATAAGGCGTATCAATAGCGGCCGGCTGAATCAGGGTTACCGAGATGGGGGCACCGTCCATTTCCAGCTCCATGCGCAGGCCATCGGTAAATCCCTTTACGGCGTGCTTGCTGGCGCTATAGATGGTTTGCAGAATGGCCGTGATGTCGGACAGGATGCTGCCTACGTTGATGATAGCCCCACCCTTCTGTTTCAGGTGCTTAGCTGCTTCCAGCGAGCCGTTCACCAGACCCCAGAAGTTTACCTCAAACAGCTGGCGCATATCCTCAACGGGCACCTCCTCTATTTTACCATAGATGGAAACGCCGGCGTTGTTGATCCAGGTATCAAAGCCACCGTAGGTGTGCGCGGCCTCGCGGGCCAGGCGCCGCACGTCTTCGGGCTTGCTGACATCGGCCACCACGTAGGTTGCCTGGCCCCCGGCCTGGTTGATTTCATTGGTGAGCTGGCGCAGGGCATTTTCGCTGCGGGCGGCCAGTACCAGTCGGGCGCCGGATTTGGCTGCCATGCGGGCCGTTACCAGCCCAATGCCCGAGGAGGCCCCGGTAATGACGATGGTCTGGTTCTTGAGCTTCTTGAGTTTAACTGCCATGGGTGGATTGAGGTTGGTGCGCGGGAAAGAGCACAGATACCGTAGAGGTTACTCGTTTGACGGCGCAGGGGTTGCGCCCACTTCCGACATTTCCTCGGGGCGCGAGAGCAGGCCCGCCATCAGTCCAAATGCCCCTGCCACCAGGAAAGTATTGCGGGCCCGCTTGTTTTCCGCGAAGCCAAACAGCCAGGGCGCACTGGCTGCAAAGGCCCCTACCGCAACATCAGCCATCAGGTGTGCTTTGTAGGGCATCGCCCGCACCAGCCCCCATTCGGCCCGGGTGAACAGACTGGTCAGCAGGATATTACCCGCCAGCACCCGGCAAAGAGTTGTGGCGGTTTTTTCGTCGGTGAACCCTACTGTTTCCGGGGCAGTAGCCACGGCAGGAATGTAGGAATAGTCGGTGAAGCCATGCTGCACGCGGGAAATGGGCTGTTTCATAAGGCTGAAAAGGAAAAAGGTAAGAGCAGGTACCGGACGGACTGGCTGGTTGCCAGCCCGTCCGGCAGATGACACAGTAGTAAGCTGGCCGTTTTCTACGTCGGATTGGCCCGGAACTTTCGGCAATGGGCCTCACATTCCGTATTTATCAGGAGGTAAACCCTTAGTTATGCGTATCATCTAGCCTTCGTCAGGACACGGAAACACTTGGTTAGCTGGCTTTAGCATCCGGACGGGGATACCAGGCTAGTTTGCTCTGCCCCATTCGCCGTAGTTTTGCCTTATGGCCCACACGTTCTACGCTCCCCAGCTTACCCTACCCACCTACACCCTGCCCGAGGACGAAAGCAAGCACGCCGTGCGCGTGCTTCGGCTCGGGCCCACCGATGCGGTGGTGCTAGTTGACGGCCGTGGCGGTGTGTACCAAGCCCAGGTGGAAGTAGCCGACCCCAAGCGCTGCCAGTTGCGCATCCTGCAGAAGCAGCAGGTAGCCCCACGCTCCTACCAGGTACACGTAGCGGTAGCTCCTACTAAAAACCTCGACCGCATGGAGTGGCTGGTGGAAAAAGCCGTGGAAATAGGCGTGGACACCCTGACGTTTCTGCGCTGCGCCCGCTCCGAGCGCCGCGAGCTAAAGCTGGACCGCCTGGAAAAAATTGCCGTCAGTGCCCTGAAGCAGTCGGGACAGGCGTGGCTGCCGCAGCTCGTGGAGCTCACCGATTTTGCCCGTTTCCTACCCACCGTCGCGCCCGAAACCACTTTTATTGCCCATCTGGAGGATGGCGAACGGACTCCGCTTTCGCGGGTGGCAGCTGCCGGGGCGGGCTGCTGCATCCTTATCGGGCCCGAAGGCGACTTTACCCCCCATGAGATTGAGGCCGCTTTTGCCCGCGGTATCCGGCCCGTAACCCTGGGAGCCTCCCGTCTCCGCACCGAAACGGCCGCCCTGGCCGCCGTACACACCGTGCACATAGCCCGGGAGTTAGCTTAAGCGGCTACCCCATCATGGAGCAAACTGTTTCCATACCAGCTACTTACTCTGAGCGCCGCCTCCCCCCTGGCCCGGCCGGAACCTCCCGCACATAGTCGCCCGTTGTACCCGGCAGTTCCTACCTTTTCGCCCCATCTTTACGGTATGATGAAGTCCCTCTTATCGGCCCTGCTGGTTTTGCTGCTGTTTGCGGCCGCCATGCCGGCGGCGCCCAGCTTCCGCATTGCCAAGCTACACTACGGCGGGGGCGGCGACTGGTACGCCAACAAAACCAGCCTGCCCAACCTGATCCGGTTCTGCAATCAGGCGCTCAAAACCAACATCGACCCCGAGGAAGCTACCGTGGAGCTCGACTCGCCGGAGCTGCTGACGTATCCCTTCATCCACATGACAGGCCATGGCAACGTGTCCTTTACCGATGCCGAGGCCCGCAACCTGCGGCGCTACCTCACCGGCGGCGGCTTTCTGCACATTGATGATAATTACGGGCTCGATAAGTTTATCCGGCCCGAGATGAAGAAGGTGTTTCCTGAGCTGGACTTCGTGGAGTTGCCCTTCTCCCACCCGGTGTATCATCAGAAGTTCCAGTTTCCGCGCGGCCTGCCCAAGGTGCACGAGCACGACGGCAAGCGGCCCCAGGGATTCGGGCTGCTTTACAAAGGCCGGTTGGTATGCTTCTATAGCTATGAGTGCGACCTGGGCAACGGCTGGGAGGATCTGGGTACCTATCCTGAGGACACCCCCGCAACCCACGAAGCCGCCCTGAAAATGGGCGCTAACCTCATCACGTACGCCTTAACCCAGGACTAAGCCCTACCTCTATAAAGTCCGCTCACCCCTTGGCGGCAACCTATGCGTTGCTGTAGGTTGCCGCCAAGGGGTGAGCGGACTTTATAGGGTGAGCGGATCGGCTAGAATTTGCGTTGTAGAATCTCGCCCAGCACAAATGCCATGCGCACATCCGCAGGATTGCGCAGGCGCTCGGCAAAGGATGACGCCGGGGCCTCTTCGGGCCGGGCCTGCTGCCGCTGCCAGTAATCGGGGGTGGACTGCTGCCCGGCGCGGGGGAGTGTGGCAGCCCGACGGGCGGGCCGGGCCGGAGCTTCCAGGGAGCGAGTGGGTGCGTTTTGCTCCAGGGAGCGGGGCGCCGGGGCGGTTTCGCGCGGTAGCGGCCGCCCGGCCGGGGTTGCCTCCGGTTGCGGGACAGAAGGGGCCGCGCCGCCCTGATTTTGGGTTTGCATCTGCCGAAGCAGCTCCTCGAATGAGGTACCAGGCAGTCCCGGCGCCACCGGGCGGGGTCGGCCGCGGCTGTCGGGCCGGGTGAATTTCCGCTCCCGTTGCTCCTGGGCCGTCGTAGCCCGGGCCTTCTGCACCATTCGCCAGATAAACATGACCAGCCCGAGCAGAATCCAGGCCAGGGTTTGCAGCTTTTCCATGGGTAGTATGCTAGTAGCTGGAGAAGGTACGGAAAGAAAGCAAACTGCCGGCTTGCTCCTTACTGCTTAAGTAAGAGCGCAAGCCCCGCGGGCTTTCATTAGCGCACTCCCTTTTCCGGGAACCGGCCCTGTTTGGTGCGGTAAAATGCCTTGATTTCCTCCAGGTCCTTTTCGTAGTCGCCGGTAGGCCAGAACGCAGGCCCTACCCCGGCTTCCTTATTCTTATAGTCGAGGTAACCCAGCAGAATGGGTACGCCGGCACCCAGGGCAGCGTGGTAGAAGCCTTTGCGCCACTTAGGCTGGTAGGACCGCGTTCCTTCCGGGGTGATGAGAATGACCAGCTCCTCGCGCTCCTTGAAGAGCTGTACCATACCATCCACGAGGCTGTTGTTTTTGCTGCGGTCCACAGCCAGGCCGCCCAGGCTGCGCACCAGTCCGCCCAGCACCGGAATAGTAGTCCATTCTTTCTTGATGGTGAGCTTCACGTCCACGTCCATCAGAAAGAAGGCGGCGCGGGCAAACATAAAATCCCAGTTACTAGTATGCGGGGCCGCAATCATCATGCTTTTCTTGATGTTAGGCGGCACCTGTGGCCCCAGGTGCCAGCCGGTAATCCGGAACCAGAACTTCGAAAACAGATACCAGAACGTAGAGGTCTTACGAGCCATGCGAAAAAGTAGAAGATGGCAGCAACCAAGTGCTGCCGAAAGTCAAAGCTAGAGAATTGAAGCGGAAGCGCCACCGGGGTGCGGCTCCCGGAGCAGCGCCCTCAGCTCGGGGGCCCGGCTCAGGGTGTAGCGGTACCCAATGTCGAACAGCTCGGGGGCGCGCTTGTAGTGCATCATCCGGTAGTCGCCTAGCTCGGGCGGCTCCAGCAGCAGGTCGCAATGCTGCTTACTAACCACCGTGTTGGCTCCTACTACCAAATTCAGCGTGCGCTCTATTAAGCCGCGCAACGAAGCAATACGCGCCTCGCGGTGCGGCGGGTTGCAGTGCACGCCTACCACCCGCAGCCCCGGCTTGTCGAGCAGGGCGGCCGTGGGCAGGTTCATCAGCAGGCCGCCATCTACCAGGTGCCGGCCCTGGTACACCACGGGGCGGTAGAGTACGGGCACGGCCGAGGAGGCCAGCAAGGGTGGAATCAGAGGCCCGTCGGAGAAATGAACTGAAGTTCCTTCGATAATATCTGTGGCAACCAGCGTCAGAGGAAGGCGCAGCTGCTCGAAAGTGGACTCGGCCCCCAGGTGCTGCTCAAAGAGCTGGCCTACCCCATCAATACGGAGCAAACCGTAGCGGCTCAGGGAAATGCGCGTCAGCTGCGTCAGGCTCACTTCCTGAAACAGGCGCAGAATCTCCCGGGGCGGCACGCCGGCCGCGTAAAACGTGGCCGCAATGGCCCCGGACGACACGCCGGCCAGATGGCTAATGGGTAGTTCCAGCTCATCGAGAGCCGCCAGCACCCCCAAATGGGCAATACCACGGGCGCCCCCGCCCGACAAGGCCAGTCCTAGCATGGGTGAAACAGTGAGTGGTGAAATGGTGAGCAGCAGCCCCAGGAGTTCTGCCGCGCGCCGGACCCCTTGGGGCTGCTACGGGCAAAGCCGCCGGAGCCGCCCTACCCCCAGAGGAGGCTTACAGCTCGTTGAGGCGGAAGCGTTCGGCAACCCGGATGCCTTTCTCGGTGTGCTCTACGGTGATGCACTCGGTCTGGGCATCGTGCTCAAGCAGCAGCACCCAGTTTTCATCGGCGGCCTGGCGTAGCACCCGCTCCTTCTCCCCGAGCGTTACCAGGGGGCGTACATCATAGCTCATCACGTAGGGCAGTGGCACGTGGCCGGCGCTGGGCAGCAAATCGGCCATGAAGGCCAGCGTACGGCCCTTGTAGTCGAGTACGGGCACCATCATCTTCTCCGTGTGCCCGTCGGCGAAGATGATTTCCCGGAAGCAGGCAAGCTCGGTTGGCAGGGTTGCGGCCGTGGCATCCACGAAGCGCAGGTGGCCGCTTTCCTGTATGGGCAGAATATTTTCCTTTAGAAAGCTGGCCTTCTCGCGCGCGTTGGGCGTTACGGCCCAGTCCCAGTGGCTTGAGTTGCTCCAGTAGGTAGCGTTGGGAAAAGCCAGCTCCAGCTTGCCCGCCGGGGTGCGCACCACCGAGCCGCCGCAGTGGTCGAAGTGCAGATGGGTCAGGAATACATCAGTAATATCCGCTGCGGTAAAGCCCAGCTGCCGCAGCGACTTTTCCAGCGTATCGGTGCCGTGCAGGTAAAAATGGCCCCGGAACTTCTCGTCCTGCTTGTCGCCGATGCCATTGTCAACCAGCACCAGGCGCCCGCCGTCCTCAATCAGCAGGCAGCGCATGGCCCAGGTGCACATGTTGTTTTCGTCGGCGGGGTTAAGCTTCTGCCACATGCTTTTGGGCACTACACCAAACATGGCGCCGCCATCAAGCTTAAACAGGCCGGTATCAAGGGTATGCAGGGTCATGAGCGAAAGGGTTGGTGGGTGGAACGGGGGTAGGAAATCAGCACGAAGAAATAAAAAAGAACGTCATGGGCAGCCCGGCTACCCATGACGTTCTTCTGAGGCAGGGGCCAGGGAGCGTTCTACTCCACTACCACGCCCATGCTCGCGAATTTGTCGATGCGCTGGCTGATGCGCTCCTCCTGAGGCAGGGCCTCCAGCTCATCCAGCGTCTGCAGAATGGTCTGCTTCAGGGTATTAATCATGGTGGCCGTATCGGTGTGGGCCCCGCCAAGCGGCTCCTTCACGATGCCGTCAATGAGGCCGGCCTGCAGCATGTCGGTGGCTGTCGGCTTCATGGCCTCGGCAGCCTGCTCCTTATAATCCCAGGAGCGCCACAGAATGGTGGAGCAGTTCTCGGGAGAAATAACGGAGTACCAAGTGTTTTCCAGCATCAGCACCCGGTCGCCGATACCAATGCCCAGGGCCCCGCCCGAAGCACCTTCGCCGATGATGATGCAGATAACCGGCACCTTCAGCAAAAACATTTCCTTGAGGTTGCGGGCAATGGCCTCGCCCTGACCGCGCTCCTCGGCTTCCAGACCGGGGAAAGCCCCGGGCGTGTCAATCATGGTTACGATGGGGCGGTTGAACTTCTCAGCCAGCTTCATCAGGCGCAGGGCCTTGCGGTAGCCCTCGGGGTTGGGCATACCGAAGCGACGCAGCTGCCGCTGCTTGGTATTACGGCCCTTTTGCTGGCCGATAAACATCACGGAGCGGCCATCCAGCTCGGCAAATCCGCCCACCATGGCTTTGTCATCGGCCACAGTCCGGTCGCCGTGCAGCTCAATAAACTTCTCCGTCATCCCCTCAATATAGTCGAGGGTGTAGGGCCGGTCGGGGTGGCGCGAGAGCTGCACCCGCTGCCAGCGGGTCAGGTTCTGATAGGTTTCCTTTTTAAGGGCCTGAATTTTGGCTTCGAGGGCCGTTACCGCTTCTGATACGTCCACCTGGCTGTCGAGGGCCAGTTGTTGCATTTCACGGAGCTTGCCTTCGAGAGCGGCAATCGGTTGTTCGAAATCGAGGAGCATTGCCACGGCGGAGTGCGTGTTAAGGAGGTTGCGAGGGGGAATGAGAAGAAAGCAAAGGTAAGCGACGAGGCTGATACCGCCCACGGCCCCGCGCTACCGATTTTTTCAAAAAATTTTCTTCCTGATAAACAGGCTTAAACAAAATCAACCGCTCCTTTTTTCAGCTTTTTTTAGCCTATCTGTTGCGCAGTCCAATCCGGTCTTCTACTTTTGCACCACTTCAACGCCACCCAGCAGCGAAGTAGAACAACCTGGTTCGGTAGTTCAGTCGGTTAGAATGCCGCCCTGTCACGGCGGAGGTCGCGGGTTCGAGTCCCGTCCGGACCGCAAAGGCCCTTCAGAATTTCTGAAGGGCCTTTTGCTTTTATCTTTTCCGGGTTCCGTTCGGGCACCTAGGTGTCGCCTGCGCGGGTGCCTGCTTTGCAAGCCCGGGCTACGGCTACCACCACTGCGCCGGCTACCGTGGCTTACCCGGTTGAAGCAACGCAGTGGAGCATTTTCTGGGCACTATTTTGCTTCGTGTGGCTGTCATGCTAAATTTTTTTTCCAGGCCTATCCTGTTTAGTAACAGAACACTACCCCTGAAAAAAGCCCTCTCCTGCCCTACTGACGCATTTTTTTGTTTGCACAGTCAAAATCGACCTTCTATATTTGCATCACAATAACGGAAAGCACACGGCTTCTCAGTTAAAGTAAACGGTTCGGTAGTTCAGTCGGTTAGAATGCCGCCCTGTCACGGCGGAGGTCGCGGGTTCGAGTCCCGTCCGGACCGCAAAAAGCCCCAGCATCATCTGATGCTGGGGCTTTTTCATTTATCAACCCCTGGTTTTGCCAGCTACGGCTCCTACCAGAGCTGCGCATTTTCACCTGACTGTCAGCCACTTTTGCGGGGCACTTTTCCAACTACCTGGCGTGGGGTGCGTACGGGTTGGGAGTTGGCAAGCCCTATATTACCGCCGCGAAACGGTACGCTTCGCTGACCGGGGGCTGGCTGTTACCGGCCCACGCCCTGCTCTTGCAGGATAATGACGCGTGTTCAAGACCTTGGCGGTGGGGCCGTTTGCTAAAGAGGCCCGCTGGCAAGACCGGGCCCCGATGGCAGGCGGGTAAGAGCCGCATACCCCAGCCCAGATGGGCGCCTTCTTTTAAAACGTTGTTCCTACCTGGTGGTATGCTAGATATTGGCGCTTTCTTACTGGAGCAGACCCGCACCAATCCGCAGGTTCAGTTTATTTATGAGCTGGAAAGCCAGCGGGTGGTGTTCGTGAATGCGGCCTACGAGTGGGTAATAGGCGGACAGGCAAACCATGTAAACGAAGAACTGCCGGCCCTGCTGCAGCGTCTGCACCCCGAGGACCGGCCCTACTTAGCCGAGTGCTGGGGCCGCTGGGTGCAGGGCCAGTTGCATGAGGAAGTAGAGTTCCGGCTGCAGATAGCTGGCAAACCTGACCAATGGCTGCAGCTCACGCCCAGCTACCAGCCTGCTGCCACCGGCCCCGGCTGGATTGGCGGCGTAGTGCGCGACATCTCCGTTGCCAAGCATTACAGAAGCCACGCCGACCGTTTCAACGCCCGCAAGAATACCATTCTGGAAATTTTGTCTGTGGACCTGGCCGATACACTGGTTCTTTCGCAGAGCCTGCGCTGGGATGCCGAAGACGACGTAACAGGCTACATCCGCACCCGGCTAGTGGAGGGTTTGAGCCGCATTGAAAACCGCAGCCAGCAGGGAGCCCGACTGGTTCAGGAGTTTACTACCGAAGAAATCCAGACGTCGGCCACTATTGCCCTGAACCTGGAGCGGGTAGAGCTAGGCGAGCGGCTACGGCGGACGCTGGAAGACTACCCCCGCGCCGAGGCCCTGGCCGCGCACACCCTGGACCTGCGCCTGCCGGCCTACCCCGTGTACGTGCGCATCGACGTGAATAAATTCCTGCAAATCATTACCCACCTGCTCAGCAACGCCCTAAAGTTTACGCCCGATGGCGGCCACCTGATTATTGAACTGGTGGCGGTGCAGGGCGTGATGGCTCACCTCACGGTCAGCGACAATGGCATTGGGATTCCCCTGGAGCTGCAGCCCCGCTTATTTGAACGCTTCACCCCGGCCCGGCGGCCGGGCCTGCGCAACGAGCCCACACTGGGGGTAGGTCTCTCGCTGTGCAAAATGCTGGTAGAGCTGCACCAGGGCACCCTCACCGTGCGAAGCTGCGAGGGGGAGGGCAGCACTTTTCTGGTTACGCTACCCCTGCTGCCTACCCCCTAGGCTGCCTGCTAAGGCAGGTCCGAGACGTACCTGTGCCCCTACACGCCCGCCGCCATGCGCCGGGCCAGATCCTCTATGTCGGGGCGGCGGGCTAGCACCTGCAGCCAGTCGGCAGGAATAGCGACTTCGCCGTAGTACAGACCGGCCAGCCCGCCCGCTACCGCGCCGGTGGTATCGGTATCGTCGCCAAGGTTGACGGCGGCCAGCACGGTTTCGGGGTAGGTTTCATAGCGCATCAAGCACCATAGGGCCGCTTCCAGCGTATGCATTACGTAGCCGCCGCTCTTGATCAGCTGCTGAGGCAGGTCGGGCAGGCGGCCGCTGAGAATGACGTTGAAATGATCTGCCTCGTGGGCCGGGATATTGAGCTCGTCGAGCTTAGCCGGCGAGGCCGTACAGAGCTGGGCGTAAGCTGCCGCCGGTTTGAGCCCCACCCGGAGGTACGCGGCCATTTCCAGGTACAGGAAGCACGCCACCGCCGAGCGAATATGCCCGTGCGTAATAGCTGATACTTCACGGATCAGCTGAAAACGAGCCTTCACTGGAAAATCCTCGTGATAGAAAGCCAGCGGCAAAATTCGCATCAGGGAGCCGTTGCCATTGCTGTACTCATCCCGCCCCCCGGCCAGCACGGGGTTGGCTCCGGCCTTTAGTTTCTGAATGGCTTCGCGGGTAGTGATGCCGATGTCAAAGACCGTTCCGTGCGGAGTCCAGAAGTTTTGGTAGTACCAGCGGCTGCAATTATCAGCCAGCTTTTCCACCGAAAAACCAGCGGCAATAGCCTCGGCCAGGCAAAACGTAAGCGAGGCATCATCGGACCAGGTGCCGGCCGGCTGGTTATGGGTTCCATAGGCGCGCATGTGCACCACGGGGTCGAGTTGGCGGGCGGCGCGGCTCTGGAACTCAACGGGTACGCCCAGGGCATCCCCAACGGCCAGGCCCAGCAGGGCCGCCCGGATCTGAGACTCTTTGGAGGAAGTAAGCATCAGGAAAGGCTTGAGAAAACAAGAAAAGCGGTGGCAGCTCGGCTAAGCGCCCACGGTGGTCTGGCTGCTCGGCAGGCATAGCTTCCGGAGCCGTGAAGGTACGCCACGGGATGGGCCCCCAACAAAACGCCCGCCCCACCGTGGCGGCGCACGACAGCGCGGATGTTTACCTCTCCGGCTTACGCCCCTACTCCACCACGGCCTGCCTGCTGGCCGAGCGCCCGAAGCGGGTAGGGAAATACATGAGCTCGGCTATGGCCGGGTTGATGGTGTAGCGCCCCCGGTAGCGGGGCCGCTACACCACCCGGAACGTGTGGCGGCCCACAGGCAGCACATCCGTAAAAACGCCTACCTGGTGGCGCAGATACCCACGGTACACCTCAAATGGGCGTCGGTGGGCCGGAACACTTTGGTCAGGTAGCTGCGGGCCGAGGCCAAGAGCTGCTGAGCCGTGCTGCCAATTGGGAGCAGGCTAATTCATAGCAGCACCTGAAGGAAATGTAAGAATTGTAACATAGGCCAGGTAGCATATAATTTCTACCAGACAGATGCGGCTGCCCGGCCGATTCCACAATTCGGGGCCGACTTTTTTTGCGTATTGCTCGCATTCTGGCCGAATAGTTGCCCAGCCGTCTCTACTTTTGCCCCCCTCTTCCACTGGATTATCTCTCTTTTCTCATATGCCAAGACTTTTCCTCCTTCTCTGGCTGATGCTGATGGCATTGGTCGATGTCAGCCCGGCGCTGGGCCAGGCCGGCCCGGCCGCGCGGGCCAAAATGCGCGGTAAAACCTACGTGCACCGCCCCAACTACCGCACTTACAAAGGGCGGGGCCGCAAGGCCCGAAAAAAGCGTACGGCCCGCTACCGCCAGCGGTGGTACCAGATCTGGCGCAAGCGCCGGAAAGCTACCCCGCCGGCACCCAAGCAGCCCTCGCGCAACCAAACCATTGGCGGCAGCTAGGCTTACTTTCTTTCGCAGCCATAAACAGACCGGGCTTCTCCAAATGGAGAAGCCCGGTCTGTTTATGGCCCTGCCCGGGTCGCAAGGCTGCTGACACGCGGAAGCAGAGCACAATTTTTTACCCGCCCCCGAGTTATACAGTTGAACTTAACCCGTTTGGCCTATGACCCGAATCGTGCTTTTGTTGGTTGCGCTGTTGATGATGGGCGTGGCCGAACCAGCGGATGCCGCCCGCCCTACCCGCTACGCCCGGGCCAAGATGCGCGGCAAAGTATATACCCACCGCCCATTCTATAAACGCTATAAGGGTCACAAAAAGAGCAAGAAGCGGCTTTCCCTCTTTAAGCAGAAAGCCCGTAGCCACTCTTCCTACAAAGTAGGCCGCCACTCTACCCGGTAGCCTGGTTTGCACCTACTAAGCGCCCGGCAGATACTCCCACTTGCATGGAGGTATCTGCCGGGCGCTTGTATTATGGCTGGTGGCCGGGGCGGGCGGCATACCAGGCCCGGCGCGTGCGCACCAGCAGCTGCTCGGCGGCATCGGCGTCCGGAGTATCGGGCAAGGCTGAGGTGGCAAAGGCGTTTGATACCCGCTCCACCAACGCTTCGGCCTCGGCCACTAGCTGCTCGTACTCAAACTCGCCGCGCCGGATTTGCAGCAGGAACTCCCGGTCGGGGCGGCGTACGTGCAGCTGCCCGTCGGAGGCAATTTCCTCGGCCATGCGCAGCAGCCGGAATACGTGCAGCATGTTTTTGGCGTCGTAGTTTTTGCCGTGCTGCACAGTATTCTGATAGCGCTCCGGGTTGCGTTTCTGTTTCCACTCCTGGTACTCGCGGTACACGCGGCAGTAGGTGCTGTAGCCGTTGCGGTTAAAGCTGAGGTAGGCCACCGGCATTTCTCCCTTCGGTACGGCCGAGAGCTGCACATCCTGCGAGGTTTCCGGGTCGCGCACGAGGCCGCGGTAGCCGTGGCGCTGGCCGGAGGTTTTATCCACAAACAGGGCGTATAAGTCGGTGAGGTGGTTTACGTTGGCCAGGCCGCACTGGTGGGCCGCGTAGCCGCGCCGCTCCAGCCAGGTGGCTACCGGCTGCGCCCCCGCTCCTACCGTCACGTAGCAGAAATCCAGCACCGACTTGCGCTGGGGCGGCTCGGGGTGGTTGATTTTCTTGTTCAGGCCCCGTGCCTTCCGAATTTGCGCCACAGCATACTCGGCGAAGCTCCGGCGGCACAGCTTCGAGAGGAAATCTTCGGCCCGGAATGAATCAAACAGCGGATGGCGGTACACCACGCAGTCCTCGGGTGTGCCGAGCAGCTCCAGCACCGTGGGGTTGTTTTTCACCAGCAGTTCCACGAAGCGGCGCAACTCATAGAACACCTCGTCGTTGGTGGCGTTGGCTACCTGGGGCACGTAGGTCAGGCCGTAGAACTCCGCCTCAGGCAGGATAAACACGCCTTTGAGGTCCGTATCGGAGTGGGGCAGGTGGGTGCCGTAGGCGCGGCTGCCGCTGATGGCCTCGAAGAGAATGAGGCCGCGCTGGCGCAGGTCAGAAATAGTAAGCATCATCACAGTATCTTTTCCGTCAGGCTTCGCAACCGCCCCAACGAGCTTATCGAAATGCAGAATGACCACGTAAGGTTAAGGCCAACTGAGACAGCCGACCTGGAGCGTCTTTTTCAGTTTCAGCTGGACAAAGAGGCGTGTTACCTGGCCGCCTTTATGCCTGCGGACCATGCCAACCAGGAAGCCTACCGCGCAAAATACACCCGGTTTCTCCTCGACCCCGGCATTCACATGCAAACCATTCTGCTTGGGGAAACCATAGTGGGTAGCATCGCCAGGTTTATGCGGGAGGGCGACGCCGAAATTACCTATTGGATAGACCGGAGCCGCTGGGGCCAGGGAGTGGCCACAACCGCCGTAAGGCAATTTCTGGCTCTGGAAACCACCCGGCCTATTTTCGGGCGCGTGGTCTCCGACAATGTAGGTTCGCGTAAGGTGTTGGAAAACTGCGGGTTCGTACAAATCGGCACCGACAGAGGATTTGCCAACGCCCGCCAGACGGAGGTTGAAGAATATATCTACCGGCTGGCGTAGAAACAGCTCCGGCAGGGCACGCAGCCGCTCAGGTGGCTGGGGCAAGCCATGCCCGAAATAGCGCGTTCAGTTCCAGGGTAGGGTCAAGGCGGTGAAGAATAGGTAAGGTGTCGCGGGCGGCCAGCCCGGCTTCGTATTCAGCTTGCAGAAACTCCGCCAGAGCGGCCGGGCGGGGCACGGTGGTTTTCTCATCGGCGGTGGCCTTCCGGGCCAGCAGCTCATCCACGCTGCTCTGTAGCTCCGGTGGCAGCAGCTCCCGCAGCTGCCGGAACTCCATGGGGGGCACCTCGGCGGGGCGCTGCTGAATCCAGCGGGCAGCCAGCGTAGAGCGCAGGGCGTAAAACAGTCGTTTCAGGCGCACCTGCTCGCCGCTCAGGTCTTCGGTAACGCCACGCCGCATCAGGCCGGCGTAGTGGTTAAGGCCGGCCCGGGCGTTCCAGCAGGCTGGCCATAAGGGCGCCAGCGCCTCCCGAAACCCGGCGGCCTGCCGGTACACCACCGGCGACTGAAGCCACTCCAACAGGGCGGCGTTGGAGCCGCGCAGCAGCTTCAGGGCTTTGCGCAGCTCCCAACCGGCCAGGTCCAGCTCCTCATCCACGGGAAACGTGAGCGTATCGGGCCCCTCGTCCAGCGTCAGGTACCACTCGGCGGGGTGGGCGTAGAGAAAGCGCACGTCGTAGTCGGAGTCCGGCGAAGGAAAGCCCCAGGCCCGGCTGCCCGATTCGCAGGCGTACAGGATGCGGATGTTGTGGGTGGCTTCGAGTTGGGTGAGGGCCGTTTGGATGCGGGCGTTGAGCATGGAGCGGACAGGGCTACGTCGGATAACGAATTGCAAGGTAGCACCCCAGCCACGTTGCCGCCGCCCGAGCCTGAGCCGCTGCTGCCGGGGCGGGGAATGGAGGCTGGCGCATGGCCGCCCTAAAATGTGCTTTACCTGCTGCTGAGAGCTCACACGGAACGCCGGGTGGCATCTTTACCACTTTCGCGGGGTAGGGTTTCGGGGGCGGCAGGAGGCAGGGCGGTTTTGCGGCGCTAGGGCAAAGCGTTGTTTTGTTTGCTCGAAACGCCGGTTTAGCCCGCAACTTCTGCTACCTTATCCGCCCGATTCAACCGCCTGTTTCCATGCTTCTCCCCCGCCTGCTTCCCGCCAGCTTACTGCTGGGCCTGACTACCCTGGCCGCCTGCCAGTCGCAAACGGCCACTACCACTTCCGCCGCGCCCACCGCCGCTGCCGACCTCACCCCGGAAGCCCAGGCCACCACTCCGGCCGAAGCCATCAGCGCCGCTACTATCGGCCGCTACCTACAGGCGGTGTCGTCGGATGAGATGCTGGGGCGGAAGCCGTTTACCACGGGCGAGGAGCGCAGCACCCAGTATCTGGCCGATGAGTTCAAGCGCCTGGGTCTGCAGCCCGGTCCCGAGGGCTCGTACTTTCAGCCAGTGCCTCTGGTGGAAATTACCGGCACGCCAGCGCCTACCCTTCAAATCAAGGGCAAAGGCCCGGCCCTGAGCTTTCAGTATAAAACCGACTTCGTGAGCTTTACCCAGCGCGAGCAGCCGCAGGTAAGCGTTTCGAACTCGCCGCTGGTGTTTGCCGGCTACGGGGTGGTAGCGCCTGAGTACGGCTGGGACGACTACCGGGGCCTCGATGTGAAAGGCAAAACCGTGGTGGTGCTGGTGAATGACCCCGGCAACGCCGGCCAGGACACGACCCTGTTCAAGGGCAAGGCCATGACCTACTACGGCCGCTGGACCTACAAATACGAAGAAGCTGCCCGCCACGGCGCGGCCGGCGTGCTTATCGTGCACGATACCAAGCCGGCGGCCTACCCCTGGTCGGTGGTGTTAAGCGGAGCTATCAGCCCCAAGCTGCGCGCCCAAACCACCAACAAAGGCGCCGACAAATGCGCCCTGGAAGGCTGGCTGACCCTGGACGCGGCCAAGAAGCTGTTCCAGGCGGCCGGCCAGAGCTACGAACAGCTCTACGCCGCTGCGAATACCAAAGGCTTCCGGCCGCGGCCGTTGGGCGGGCTTACCCTCTCGGGCAGCATCCGGAACCAACTGCGCCGCCAGACCTCGCGCAACGTGCAGGCCGTGCTACCCGGCACCACCCGCCCCGGCGAGTACATCATTTACTCGGCTCACTGGGACCATTTCGGGGTAGGCAAAGCCATTGCCGGCGACTCCATCTACAACGGGGCCGTGGACGATGGCACCGGTCTGGCCGCCCTGCTCAGCATTGCCGAGGCCTTCCAGAAAGCCCCCCAGAAGCCGGAGCGCAGCATTGTGTTTCTGGCCGTTACGGCCGAAGAGCAGGGCCTGCTGGGCTCGGCCTACTACGCCCAGCACCCGCCCTACCCCCTCAACAAAACCGTAGCCGACCTGAACATGGACATGCTCTGGCCCTATGGGCAGATGAAGGACCTCACGGTCATAGGCTACGGGCAGTCGGAGCTGGAGGACTACGCCCGCGCCGCCGCCCGGGAGCAGGACCGCTACATCCTCCCCGATCAGCAGCCCGAAACCGGCATGTTCTACCGCTCCGACCACTTCAACTTTGCCCACGTAGGCGTGCCCTCGCTCTACGCCAGCGGCGGTTTCGAGGGCCGCACCCGCGGCAAGGACTACATTGCCCAGCAGCGCCAGAACTACACCACTAACATGTACCACAAGCCCGCCGACCAGTTTGACCCCAGCTGGGACCTTTCGGGCATCGCCCAGGATGCCCAGCTCTACTTCCGCGTGGGTCAGCGCCTGGCCGCCGAAACCACCTTCCCGCAGTGGCGCGCCGGCTCCGAGTTCAAGGGCGCCCGGGATAAGAGCATGGGTGGGCGGTAGGAATTAACTTGCTAACTATAAAACATCAATATGAGCTTCGATTTAATGGTTTTTGATAAAGAGGCTGCTCCCCAAAGTAATACCGATTTTATCCAATGGTATGAGAAGCAAACAGAATGGACAGAAGACCACGATTATGAAGACCCAGCGCATACTACAATAGCATTACGCAACTGGTTTATGGACATGATATCCGTCTTTCCGCCATTAAATGGCCCCTATGCAATAGAAGACATAGACGACCCAAAAACGACGGATTATAGCATTGGAAATAAGGTGATCTATGCTGCTTTTTCCTTTTCTGAAGCTAAAATGGCTTATCACGCTGCCAAGTCATTCGCAGTCAAGCATGATGTAGGCTTGTTTGATCCCCAAGAACAGCACCGGCTACGAGTGGTCAAAATTCTTTCCTAACCAACCCTTCCCCCGCCATCTGCATCTTCGCAGTATGAAGAAATTAGGATTTCTCGTGTTATTACTGGCCGCCACCCAGGCGGCCCACTGCCAGACTACCCCTACCCCGCTACTCGATTCTGTTAAGGCCTTTTTGGATAAGAGTTTGACGCTGCTGGAAACCTATTCCTTGGACCGGGGCTCGGTGGACTGGCCGCAGCTGCGCCAGGCGGTGTACCAGAAAGCCCAGGGCGCCCAGTCGGTGCGGGAGCTGCTGCCGGTTTACCCGTATGTGTTTGAACAATTGAAGGACGACCATGGCTGGCTGACTTACAAAGGCAAAACCTATAAGTGGCGCAATCCGGCCCGCACCCCCTACGCCAACGCGGCCGTGAAGGAAGCCCTGGCCCAAAAGCCCGGCGTGCTGGTAAAAATGCTGCCCGGCAACGTGGGCTACGTGCAGTTGCCGGGCATCAACGCCGGGGGCAGCCTGCAGCAGATGCGCGACGCGGCTAAAGTGGTGCAGGACTCGCTCTGCCGCATCAACCCCGATAAAGCCAAGGCGTGGATTATCGACCTGCGCTTGAACGACGGCGGGGCCATGGCTCCCATGCTGGCGGGTATTGCCCCCATCATCGGCGACGGTTACCTGGGCGGGTTCGCGGACAAGGATGGCAAGCCCGACCAGCAGTGGTATCTCAAGCAGGGTAACTTCTACCTGGATACCCTGCGCGTCACCACCCTGCAGGACCGCTGCCCCGTCCGGAAAACCGATAAGCCCGTGGCCGTGCTGCTGAGCGGCATGACGGCCAGCTCCGGCGAAATAGTGGCTATCAGTCTGAAAGGGCGACCCCGCACGCGCTTCTTCGGGGAGCCCACCTACGGGGCCACCACCGCCAATGAGAGCTACCAAATCAGCGGCACGGCCTACCTTACCATTGCCGGCACCCAGGAAACCGACCGCAACCGGGTGATATACCGGTCCAACATCACCCCCGATGTGCTCATCTCAGAGGGCGACAACTTCGCGGACCTCAACCGGGATGCCAAGGTAGCGGCCGCGTTGAAATGGTTGAAGACCGCCCGAAAAGGCTAGGAGCGGCCCGGCACCATTAGCCTTCCATGGTCAGGCCCGGGCTCGCTACACTGCTTTCCGGATTGAAAAAACAGCGGGGTAATCTGGTTCAGGAATAATAGGCAGGTTTTATACGGAAGACCCACGGTTTGCCGCTATATTTACCTTACCCCCTATGAATGACCGTTATATTTCGCCAGACCCAGCCGCCGAGATTAATGGCACCAGCCTCCGCGTAGCCCTGGCTGCCTTCCAGATAGAGCAGCAGGCGCGCAGCATTCTGGTCCGGCACGGCTTACCAGAGGAGCCCCAGGCCGGGAGCTGGTACCCCTTGCAGGCCTGGCTGGATGTGCTGGCCGATATGGAAGCACGTTTTGGTGCTCAGACCGTGTATGCCGCCGGCCTGCAGGTCATCAGGCACAGCCTCTGGCCCGCGCACTTGCAGACGTTGCCTCAAGCCCTTGGCAGTTTGCAGCAGGCGCACCAGTCGAACGTTCGGGGCAAGGAAATCGGCTACTACCGGGCTGAAGAGCAGGGCCCTCAGGCGATGCGCGTGGAGTGCTTTACGCCCGTCCCCCTGAACTTTGACCATGGCATCATTACCGGGGTAGCCCGCAAGTTTCGGCCCGCCGGCTCGCTCCGGGTGCAGGTGGTCCCCGAGCCACCGCAGGCTACGGCCCCCGCGGGGCTTAAGCGCTTCTCCGTTTCCTGGTAGCGCCGGAGGCCGCTGCACCGTGTTACTCTCCCGTCACCCGGAACTCCACGCGGCGGTTGAGTTGGCGGGTGGCTTCCCGGTCGTTGCTGGCCCGGGGCTCGGCACCGCCCAGGCCCAGGCCGCTGATGCGGGTTGCTGCTATACCGTGCCGCACCAGATAGGCCTTTACGGTAGCTACCCGCCGCTCACTGAGCGCTACGTTTTTCTCTGGGGCGCCTACGTTATCGGTGTGGCCGCGCAGCTCAATGGTGAGGGTGGGTGTGTCGGTGAGCAGCTGCAGCAGCTTTTTGAGAGCCGGGTAGGACGAGGAAAGCAGCCGGGCACTCCCCTGCTCAAAGCGTACTTTATCGAGCTGCAGAATGGTGCCCACGGCCAGCGGCTGCAGCAGAATATCCTGCACATAGGGCCCGGCACTGGTGTTGAACGTACTATCCAGGGGCAGATAACCGGCCAGCTGCGCCTGGGCGGCGGTTTTGCGGCCGGGCTCCACCAAAAAGGAAAACACCCCCTGGGCGCTAAGCGGCACCGTTGTTTCGGCGCCGGCCGGCCCCAGGCGCAGCCGGGCCTGCGGCAGGGGCTGAAACGTGCGGGCATCCAGCACCCTACCCCGCCAGGTGCCGGTAACGGGCGGGGCGGGTGCCGCTTCTCTGGTTGGCGGCGGTGGGGGCTGGCGAAACACGTTGCACCCCGCCAGGTCCGTATAAATTCCGCGGCGTACCAGCTGGGTCTCGCCCCGGCTCATATCAACCCGGTAGAGGGCTTTCGGGCCGGCCATGTACAGCCACCGGCGCCCATCGGGGGCCGTTTGCAGCAGCAGGTCGCTGTAGCCACCGCGCCGCGGAAGCCCGGCAGGAACAGTCAGGGTGGGCGCGGGCTGGCCGGTGCCCAGGTTTACGCTGATCAGGGAGCCATCGGTGCTGTACACCTGGTAGAGGGTCTGGGCATCGCCGAGGCAGAAATTGCCATGGGAGCCGGCCCCGGCAAAGCCAATAGCCGGGTAAAAGGGTGCCTGCCGCACGGGGTCCGTGGTCCAGACCAGACTTACTACGCCGGTAGCGGGGGCTACTTTTACCAGCTTGCTGGCATCGGAGGTCATAAAATAGAGGCTGCCCTGCTCATCAGTAGCGGCCGAAATCCAGACGTTCTCGGGTCCCTGGGAGGGTAGGCGCCAGGGGGTGAACTCACCCTGGCCCGTTGCCGGGTTGTAGCGGTACACCAGCTCGGGCGCATCTGTCGGCGACTTGGTAACCGAGTACAGGCAGTTATCGAACCCCTTGGCCAGGGCGTACGACTGGAAGGGCAGCACCTGCCGATGAATTCTGGGCGGCGCGGAGAGGTCGGCGGCAGAAAACTCGTGGATGGTGCGGCAGTCATCTTCCCACAGCTCGTTATCGTAGCGCAGGGCCGCGATGCCGTACATCTTGTCGTCGCACTGCGCGGGGCCGCCGGCAGCGGTGCGGGCCGGGCCTGTAACGCGCAGTGAGGCCACCAGCTTGTCGGCATCAGTTAGGTAAGCAGCATCCTGGCTGGTACTGGCCCGGTATTCCAGCTGCAGCTCGTGGCCGCGCTGCCAGATGCGCCGGCCCACCACGCGGGTACGAGGCGCGGGGGCGGGCTCCGCGGCGTAGGTGTAGTGGTAGCGCACTTCGGTGTGGGTGTCGGCTTCGTGCTGAGCCAGGTACAGCACCTGGACCTGCGGCAGGCGCTGCGTGGCACTCCACAATGAGTCCAGCGCACTATGGGCCGGCAAACCAGTCGCGCTTTTAAGGAACACCGGACGCCGGCTGACAGTGGCCAGAACCTGGCCCGGGAGCTTGGTGGCAAGCAGGATTACCTCTGCGCTGTCGTTCTGCGGGTGAACCAGCTGCCAGGAGGAAGGATACGCCAGCTGGTACTGCGCCGCAGTATCAGAATATACCCGTAACCCCCCGACCTCCTGCGCGCGTAGCGTCAGCCAGCATAGGGCCAGTGCCAGCGTCAGCAAAACCTTCATAAGCCAGAGAATAAGCAGAGGAAACGGACTTCAAAGGTAAAAAAGCCCCGGCTTCCATGCCCTATTTCGGCCTTTTTCTACCTCCCGAAAACCGGCCCTCCCTACCCGGACTAACTGCCGGATACCAGCAGGGTAGGCACCTCGGCTGCCCCTATTCATCGGTGGGCTTAGGCTGTCTAAGGCGAGGGGCTGTTCAGGTATCCATCACCTGAGCATAAGCCAAGCCTGGGCCGTGGTGCCAGGACATCTCAGAGCCGTAGGGTTTGGCGCGCTTATCCTAAGTTATAGCGGATTTCCAAACGGTGTAGAGGGTATGTAGAGACGCTTAGTGGCGTCTCAATCGTTGAGCAGCGACACCCACGCGGCGCGGACGATAGGATGCTAGTATGCGTCTTTGCATCGATCTGAAACCGCTATGAAACGGGCTTATAATGACAAAGAGCACATATAACCAAATGATAAATACATACTTTATACATTTGTTTATAATCTTGGTTATCAAGGAAATGCTATCCTTATTGGTCTGAGCGCGAGATTAGGAAGTGTTAACAGTGAATATCTTGCGGTATGGAGCAGATGTTAACCGAGGCACAATGGGCGCGGCTAGCGCCGCTGCTGCCGGGCCGGCCGGGCACGAGCGGGGGGCGAGGGCGCGACAACCGGCAGTTCGTGGAGGCCGTGCTGTGGCTGGCGCGCAACGGGGCCCGGTGGCGGGCGCTGCCGAAAGAGCGCGGCAATTGGCACACGACGTACACGCGCTTCCAGCGCTGGGCCGCCTCGGGCGTGTGGCAACGCGTGTTCGAAGCCGTACAGGACGAGGCCGCCCTGCACACGCTGCTGGTGGACTCGACCACCGTGCGGGCGCACCAGCACGCGAGCGGCGCGCGCAAAAAAACGGGCCGCAAGCCCTCGGCCGTTCGCGCGGCGGGCTGACATGCAAGCTGCACCTGGCCGCCGATGCGCGCGGCCGGCCGCGGCGCTGCCGCCTGACGGCGGGCCACAGCCACGACGCCCCGCAGGCCTTGCCCTTGCTGGAGGGCCTGGCGCCGGCTTATGTGGTGGCCGACCGCGGCTACGACTCGGACCCGCTGGTGGCCGCGCTAGCCGCCCGCGGCACGCAGGCCGTGATTCCGCCCCGGCGAAACCGCCGCCAGCCGCGGGCCTACGACGCGGCCCGCTACGCCCAGCGCCACGCCGTGGAGCGGCTCTTCAGCCGCCTCAAGCAGTTTCGCCGCGTCGCCACGCGCTACGATAAGCTCGATGCCCATTTCTTGGCCTTCATCCATCTCGCGGCAACCGTCGTCTGGTTACGTGATTGTTAACACTTCCTAGTTTAGAGCGTAAGAATTGAACACCAGCACTGCAATCTACCCACGTCACACATTTGGACAAAACAGTTACCCACCACCCATTTGTTAAAAATACATTATCTCTACCTCTCTAGAACTAGGAAGGAGCGAACGAAGCTCCAGTAATAGTGTAGTGCCGTTCTGAGGAGCCAGAGGCGCTGGCTCAATCCTGCTTCTGATTCCGGCGGCCGCTTTTCCGCCCGTCAGGTAGGCGCTCCACCAGGCCCTAGCCACCACTGGCCGAAAGCTTACGGGGCTGCCCCACCCTATTACCTATCTTTGCTACCCCACAAACCGGTTTTTCTCTCTTCTGCTTTTACTTTCCCATTTCTTTATGAAGAAATTCCTCCTCCTCTCCGCTTTACTGCTTAGCACGCTGGCGGCCTCGGCTCAATACATGCCCGGCAAGCCCCGCAAAAAATACGCCTTCCCCAAGAAGGATGAGGAAAGCCCCTACGTGCTCAACGTCACGAAAAACACCGACGAGGACGCGGAGGTAGATGCCTGCGTTACCCGCGTGAGCTACCGCCCCTACGCCGAGCTACTCACCGAAATCAACGAGTTGAAGCGCATGAACAACTGGGCTGACACTACCTACCAGCGCCGCTTCCAGCAGCTGCCGGCGGGCGGGCAGCTTACCGTGACCATGTACCGCCGCGGGGCCCAAAACGCCGACCCGGCTTACCTGAGCCTGGTAGCCAAAACCAAAGACGGCAAGGAAGTCCTGAACCTACAGGAGCTGCCCGCCGGCCAGGGCCGTTTCTGGAACCGCGACCTGTACATGAGCAAGCGCTCCATTCCGTTTACCAAAACCGAAGCACCCCAGGACATTCTGCTGACGATTAACGACGCCAAAACCAAGCAGAACTTCGAATACATTATTAAGGCGCAGTAAGCTGCCGACATCACAGCCAAAGCCCCAGGGCCCGCTACCTTCCCAGGCAGCGGGCCCTGATGGTTTCCGGATCTGGATTACCGGTTGCGCAGCCGCACCCACTGCACGGCTACCAGCGTTTTGGCATCCGTAAAAGACGCCTGGCTTAGCTCCTCGGCCCGGTAAAACACCGGCTCGATCTTCTCGTTTTCCTCGGCCAAGCCGCCCCCTTGCCCGGTTTTGCGGCTTACCTCTGCATAGAAGATGGTAATTATTTCGGCGCTGGTGCCCGGCGAGGGGTACACCCGCGCTATCTGCTCCAGGTAGTCGGGGTCGTAGCCCAGCTCTTCCTGAATTTCCCGCCGGATAGCCTGCTCCGGAGCTTCGTCGCCATCTACCATACCAGCTGCTATTTCCACCAGGTCGGCTTCGGGCCCTATCCGGTACTGTTGGGTAAAGATGTACTGCCGCGTTTGAGTATTATAGACGAGCGCCGCCACGGCGGTGCCAGGCTCAAACCGCTCGCGCTTTAGCAGCGTGTCGCCATCCTGCACCTGCAGCAGGCTAAGCTTGTAATGGCCGTCGTAGGCTACTTTTCGGTCGGTGATGCGCATAAGGAGAAAAGAAATTTTGGGGTGTGAAGGCGAAAAGTAAACGGTTTTACCGGACCCCGGTGTTATAAAAAATTACCGCGCCTTTTCCAGGGTCCGGCATACAAGCCGGACCTGCTATGCGGTCAATTTTACGCGGAGCGCGCGCATCCGTATAAAATCCCCGACCTTTGCGGGCTCATTATCTCTGTGCCATTCCGGCTACCCATCTGGCAGCCGCTTTTCTCCTTTGATGTCGTTCGACGAACTAAACCTGATTGATCCTATCCTGAGCGCCCTGCGCGAGGAAGGGTACACTACCCCTACCCCTATTCAGCAGCAAGCCATTCCGCAGGTACTGGAAGGCCACGATTTGCTGGGCATTGCCCAAACCGGCACGGGTAAAACGGCCGCTTTTACGGTTCCTATTCTGCAGATTCTGCACCAGACGGCTCAGGTAGAGCGCCACGCGCCGGGCCGTATTCGCTGCCTGGTACTCACGCCTACCCGGGAGCTGGCCATCCAGATTGGGGAAAGCTTTGCCGCCTACGGTCGCCATCTGCCCAAGCTGCGCTCCACGGTTATTTTTGGGGGCGTGGGCCAGCATCCGCAGGTACAGGCCCTCAAGCGCGGCGTGGAGGTACTCATTGCTACCCCCGGCCGCCTGCTGGACCTAATGAACCAGGGGTTTATTGACCTGCGCAACATTGAGCTGTTCGTGCTGGATGAAGCAGACCGCATGCTGGACATGGGCTTTATTCACGACATCAAGCGCATTCTGCCCAAGCTGCCCGCCCGGCGGCAAACCCTGTTCTTCTCGGCCACCATGCCGGGCCAGATCCAGGACCTGGCCGACAGCATCCTGCGTCCGAACCCGGTGAAGGTAACCGTGACGCCCGTGTCGAGCACGGCCGATACGGTTACGCAAGCCGTGTACATGGTGGAGAAGACCGACAAGCCGGCGCTACTGGAACACGTACTGAAGGACCGCAACATCCGCCGCGTGCTGGTGTTTACCCGCACCAAACACGGCGCCGATAAGGTGGTCCGGACGCTGGCGAAGGCGGAAATTCCGGCCGAAGCCATTCACGGCAACAAGTCGCAGAACCACCGGCAGCGCGCCCTGAGCAACTTCAAGGCGGGTACCACTCGGGTGCTGGTAGCTACGGACATTGCCGCCCGTGGCATCGACGTGGATGAGCTGACCCACGTTATCAACTACGAAATTCCCAACGAGCCCGAGACGTACGTGCACCGCATTGGCCGCACCGGCCGGGCCGGCGCCGATGGCACCGCCCTTTCGTTCTGCGACGAAGAAGAGCGGGCTTACCTTCAGGATATTCAGAAGCTGATTCGCCGCCAGGTTCCCGTGGTGCAGGGCCACCCTTACACCTCCGAGCTGGTAGCACCAGTTCCGCTTTCCGGCGGCGCCCCCATCAAACGCCCGAAAGGCCCGGCCGGTCGGCCGCCCCGCCCTGGCCGGGGCCCGCAGGCCGGAGGCCAGGCCCGCCCGGAAGGTGGCAGCCGGCAGCCCAACCGCAGTGGTGAGCGTCAGGGAAGCTCAGCCCCCCGGGCCAGCCACGCCTCCCCCGGGAGCAATTCTCGTCCGCAGGGTAGCGCCAGCGCCGAAGGAGGCGACCGAAGCGGCGGGCAGCGTCGTCGCTTCCGGGGAAACAACAGCAGCCGTAACCGGTAACTCCTTCCCGCGCTGTAGCAGCTGCGCTCTGCAACTTAGCTGCGTACTTGCAACCCTCCGCCAAAACAAGCCCACGGGGCTGGTCTGGCGGAGGGTTTCTTATGGTAAGCCTCTAAGGATGAAACAAAATGATGCCTCAGCAACTTATCAGGCTACTCATCTCTTATGACGGCGTAACCTTACTGCTCTGCTATGGCTCATCGCACCCTTCCTGTCATTCAGGCCTTGCGCGATACGGCGCAACGCCTCGCGGCCCAGGCCCCTTACCAATGGGGGCACATGGGTAGCTGCAACTGCGGCCACCTGGCCCAAACCATTACCAAGCTAACAAAAGGAGAAATTCACGCCCGCGCCATGCAGCGCTACGGTGACTGGGAGCGGCAGTTGATTGACTACTGCCCTACCAGCGGCTTGCCCATTGACACGACCATTGATGAAATGCTGGCCCTGGGCTTCAGCCGCCAGGACCTGACGCACCTGGAGCGCCTCTCGGACCCGGCTATTCTTGGGGCCATACCCTTCGAGCGGCGTAATGCCATGCGCCACAACCAGCGCGACGACGTAGTGCTTTACCTGCGCACCTGGGCCGATTTGCTGGAGGCCGAGCTTCTGGCGCATATCGAGCTACCCACTCTGCTTTCTTCACAACACGCGGTAGTAGCGCGTTAGGCTCCTACCCCCACCAACACGCCGAAAGCCCCACTAACCTAGGTTAGTGGGGCTTTTCTTATGATATATACTTTTTGCGGAAATGCTCTGAGTTGCAGAAACACCCCAGAAGACTTCGGCGGCTGGTAGGCTAGTAGTTTACGTCGCTGCGCTGGGCGTCGCGGTATTGTTCCGTACGGTGGCTGCGCTTGTAGGCGGCATCAGCGTTAGGATCTTTCTCCGCGTCAGGAGCTTGCGAGCAAGATGACAGGAACAGCGAGGCGCAGGCGGCAAACAGGAAAGGCAGACGAAATTTTTTCATGCCTCAAAGGTAAGCACCTCCTCGAAGAAGGGCAAGTACTACCTCATTGGCATTGGCGGTTATACGCGGCAACAAAACAGCCACGCCTATCGCATGATAACACTGCGCTTCACAGCGACTTGAATTTGTCTGAAGCGGCTTCAGTGAGTTTACAAATGTATTTACAAATATAAATCCGTGTGGTATCAATCTAATCTCTGCACAGGCTTGGGGAAGCCGAAGGAACGCGAGGTTCCCGTTATAGCCCCCCTATTCCGTGCTTTCCCGTAGCTGCATCTACAAACCGGAACTCGCGCCAGGAGCTAATACAATTAGCCTGAATGAGTCAAAATATCGTTTTACTTTTTCCACTTCCTGGCACTACAAGAAATTTAGCATCATCTCGACCCATCAGGCATGACAAATCACAATCTATATCTGCTATTATTAATTATAACTATAATCATACAAGATGAATGAGCCAGCTAACAAATATCATGTAATTATTAGCTTTACACTGCATTGTGTAAACGCCTGATAAAAAGCCGCTTATAATACATATACAACTCAATCTATCAACTACCTTAGCAAGGTATAAGATATGATTTACAATAGACTTAACCTCACATTTAGCCTCTATGATACACAGGCAGTTAGACGACGTGCAAGCAAAGATACTCAGCAGACATAGTGACTCTGCCAAATTGTATATATCTGATAAAGCACAAAATTAGAGCTCCTACTGGAGGCCACATACCTTTTACTGCTCAGGTTGGAAATCAGAGAAGGTTCCGTCCTGATAGAAGATGACAATGCGCCGGATAACCTTGCCGGGTACACTAACTGTCTGAGCTAGCCCTGCTTGTGTGCTGGGCTCCGACGGAACCACCGAAGCTGTTACGGCTGGCTTAACCTGCTCCACTGCTGCTGTCGCCTCGGTGGCCAGAGTAACCTCAGAAATAACTGGCGCAACCGGCGCAGGCGCTGCCTCCGATTCTAGGGCCTTAGGAGCCTCCGTCTCTTTGGGCTGGTAGGGCAGTTCGGTTTTAGGGCGAACAGTGCGGCTACGGGGAGTTTCTGCCACAGCCTGCGGCGCTGCAGCAAGCATTGGCCCGGTGCCGTTCAGAAGCCAGGGCAGGGAAAGCTCCGGAAACGCCGCAATGACCCGCTGTACTACCTCCAGACTAGGCTTGTTACGCCCACTCAGGATGTGGCTCACAATAGGTCGGGAAATGCCGATGGCATCAGCAAACTGCGTTGGGCTAAGTTGCCGGGACAGGAGTAGCTCCTTAATGCGCTGCTCAATCATAGGGAAACACTAGTGATTAACAAATGTACTGCGTATCCTGCTAGATATGATTTTAAGCTCACACATTTACTATTGTTACATACAGCTGGCCTTATCGATACAACTGTAAACACATCTAGCTAACGGCAACTCCTGTTTACAGTTGTAAATACATTTGTAAACAGGAGTTGCTGTTAGTTCATCAGCACCAACCTGTGATACGCTGTAGTTTACTAGTTCCACTCCACACGGTCCGGACTGCTCCAATGGGTAGGAAGAGATATCTTCGCCCTTACGCGGCAAATGATTGAGGCTGCCGGACTGCACAAGGAAGGAGGTGGTTTTCCTAACTTCGACTCATCAGTGCCCTACTCTGTGGTATCAAGAACCGCTTACTATAGCCTCTCTTTAGCCATCGGGTGTACTGCAGCTCTTACGGGACTTAGCTTGGCTTGACCAGTCAGAAGTTATCTGGCCTCCTCAGTAAAAAAGCCGGCAGCGTTACCATGTGAACGGTAGCGCTGCCGGCTTTTTTCTAGAACGCCTTTGGGCTGGACGTAGGTAGGAACCGGGTCTTTACTTAAGCCGCAGGTTAGTCGAAATACTCTCTGGCCAGAGCTTTGTCGTGACCGTAGATGTCGTCGCGGAAGTGAACTTTGCCAGCCTCGTCCACCCAGGTAGTGAAGTACACCAGGTAAACCGGCAGCTTCTCAGGAAGCGTAACATACTTTTCCCGGCCCTGGGCGATAGTGTCCATAATGGTGGTACGGTCCCAGCCGGGTTTGTTGCGCAGCAGGTACTCGGCTAGCTTGATGGGCTCGGCCACGCGCACGCAACCATGGCTGAACCCTCGCTTGGTTTGGTTGAACAGCTGGTCGTGGGGGGTATCGTGCAGGTAGATATCCTGGGAGTTGGGGAAGATAAACTTCACATCGCCCAGGTCGTTTTTCGGACCCGGCCGACGGCGCAGCGTGTACTTCCAGGTTTTTTCGGTGAGGCCGCTCCAGTTGATGCTACCCGGGTCAACGGGGGTAGCCTTCGCCCCCCATCCTTTCACCACTTCCATATCGAGGCGGTCGAGGGTGCCATGAGGGTCAGTGGCCAGCTTATTGCGCAGCTCCTTATCGATGATGCTGTAGGGAACATTCCAGTACGGAGCCAACACCACGAACTCCATTTTGTCGCTGAAGACAGGGGTTGCGTTCAGCGTCTTGCCAACGATTACGGGCATGCTGAGCACCTCCTTGTTTTCCTCCATTACGTGCAACGTGTACTCCGGAATATTTACCAGCAGGTAGTTCGGCTCAAACTTCTTCGGAATCCACCGCCACCGCTCCATGTTCAGCATGATCTGATCAATGCGTTGGCTTACGGGAATGTTGAGCAGACGCAGGGTTTCCCCGGCCACAATACCGTCGGGCTTAAGCCCATTCTGCTGCTGAAAATCCTTTACCGCTGCCACCAGCTCGGGCGTATATTGGCTAGCGGCCGGAGCCGTTGTAGCGGCACTGGCTGACTTGTTTGCCACTGCTACGGCGGGGGCCGCTGCCGGGGCCGGCGCAGCTGCATCCCGTCCTAGCAGGCGGGCGCTCAGGGCAGCCACGGCCGGTGAGGAAGCGCCCGGCACAAGACGGGTACCAGCGGGCAGAGTTGGCCAGCCGCCATTGCGCTGAATCTCGCGGTAGTCGGCCAGCGCCTTACGCAGCCGGTCGTACTCCGGGTGCAGGGGCTCAAAGTCGTAGTAGCCATAGATGCTTTCCCGTTCCTTCAGGATCGTCATCAGGGCTTTGTGCAGCTTAATTTTATTGCGCTTTACCTTCCAGTCAATGGCCTTAACCGCCCGTGGATCTACCGTACCTCGGTAAAAATCAGAGGCATAGTTGAAATAGGTCCCGGAAAGGGCCACGTCGATTTCTTTTTCCAGGGCGTTGCGCTTGGTTGAGTCAGACTGAGCGGCCTCTAGGCTGGCAAAAAGCTGGTCGAAGTTTTTGGTTTTATAATCTTTCGGGTCCAAGCCCTCATCGGCGGCCTTGTTGATAACCGTGAGCAGCGTTTTTGCCTGCGGCACCAGCTCGTGGTTGCGGAACCAGCCCAGGCGGAAGCTTCGCTCCCGGTAGAACTTTTTGGCCCACTCAATCTGGTCTTTGAATTTGGGTTCGGCCGACATGTACTTTACAATGTACACGCTGTCGAGTTTGGGCTGGGCGCCACCGGCTTTGCCAAGGCCACCGGGCAGCGCCTCCTTCAGCTGAGCCTTCTGATCCTGGCTGCACGACACGGTAGACGTGAGCAGCAACAGGCCCAGCAGCCAGCAGCAAAGGCTATTAAAAAAAGGACGATGTGTTTCGTTCATGTGAGTAAGCAAGAGAAATGGTAATCGTACTGCATCAGATTTCGCGCCAACTATGGCCGAACTTTGACTCAGGACGTTTTACTGGTTTCCGCACCCGGAAGTTGTCGGGGCGGCCTACCTCTCTCCTGCCCTCGCAAGTTAGCGCATTTAGCCTCACTCCTTCGTACGAAAGCACGTAGAAATAAGCCGGAAGCCGACAGGCTGCTTTATTTTAATGCGCGGCTTGCCCCAAACAGCCGCCTACTTTTGTTTTCCTTTCCAGCCACTCGGCTGCCTTGTTCACCCGCTATGTCTTCTGCTACCTCTTCTTTTATTTCCGATCCGCACAGCTACGGCCGGCCAGCCGAGGTTAGTGTGCATCACCTCGACCTTGACTTGCTGATTGATTTTGACACCCGCACGCTGGCTGGAACTGCTACCTGGCAACTCAGCAACCACGCCGGCGCAACGGAGCTGCTGCTGGATACCCGCGACCTTAGTATTGATGAGGTACTGCTGAACGGACCCGCCGGAACGCCCACTTCCTTTACCCTGGGCCCGGCCGATCCGGTACTGGGCCAGTGTCTGCGCATCCGTCTGCAGCCCGATACCGCTGCCGTCACGATTCGGTACCGGACCTTGCCCGGAGCGGCGGCCCTGCAGTGGCTGGCGCCGGAGCAAACGGCCGGACGGCGGCAACCGTTTCTATTCACCCAGTCGCAGGCCATCCTGGCCCGCACCTGGTTGCCCTGCCAGGACTCGCCCGGGGTACGCTTCACATATGAGGCCCGGGCGCAGGTGCCCGCCCCGCTGCTTGCCCTGATGAGCGCCGAAAATCCGCAGGAGCGCACGGCAACCGGCGAGTATCACTTCCGCATGAGCCAGCCTATTCCGGCCTACCTCATGGCTCTGGCCGTAGGCGACCTAGAGTTTCATCCTTTGAGCGCCCGCACAGGGGTGTACGCCGAGGCTGTTACCCTGCCCGGCGCGGCGGATGAATTCAGCGACCTGGAAAAAATGGTAACGGCGGCCGAGGATCTGTATGGCCCCTACCGCTGGGAGCGGTACGACTTGTTGGTGCTGCCCCCCTCCTTCCCGTTCGGGGGCATGGAAAATCCCAGACTAACATTCGTGACGCCTACCATCCTGGCCGGCGACCGGAGCCTGACGAGCCTGGTGGCCCACGAGCTGGCGCACTCCTGGAGCGGCAACCTGGTAACCAACGCCACCTGGAATGACTTCTGGCTGAATGAAGGCTTCACGGTGTATTTCGAGCGGCGCATTATGGAGGAGCTCTATGGCCGTACCTATGCCGATATGTTGCAGGTGCTGGGCCACACCGCCCTGCTCCACACTCTGGACGAGTTGGGTCATACCAGCCCCGATACCCACCTGCACCTCAACCTGGCCGGGCGCGACCCCGACGAGGGACTCAATGAAATTGCCTACGAAAAGGGCAACTACCTGCTCCGGACCCTGGAACACTTTGTCGGCCGCGAAGCGCTCGACACGTTTATCAAGGAGTACTTTGCCCGCCATAGCTTCCGCAGCATGGACACGGCCTCCTTTGTGCTTTACCTGCGACAAGAATTGCTGGACCAGCATCCCGGGCTGGAAGAACAGCTGCAGCTGGATGCCTGGATTCAGGGGCCCGGCTTACCCGCGGTAGCACCGCCGGTTTCGGCATCCCGATTCACGGCGGTAACAGAAGCTCTGCGGCAGTGGCAGGATGGTACGCCGGCCGCAGCCCTCGACACCACTTCCTGGAGCAGTCACGAGTGGGTTCACTTCCTGCAGGGGTTGCCCCCGGGCCTGACGACGGCGCAGCTGACGGAGCTGGATACCACTTTCGGGTTTACTCATTCGGGCAATTCCGAAATCCTGGCGGCTTGGTTCCCGCACACCATTGCGGCCGGATACGAGCCAGCCCAGGCAGCACTGCACCAGTTTATGACGCGGGTGGGGCGGCGCAAATTCTTAGTACCTCTGTACCGGGCCCTGCTGGCCGTGCCGGGTGGCGCCGACCAGGCCCGCCGCATTTACGCCGAGGCGCGTGGCAACTACCACGCGGTAGCAACCAGCACCTTCGACGCGCTCCTGGGCAAACCGGCCGAGTAGCCGGATGGTTTCGGCCAGAAGCTACCGCGCTGCCGCGGGGTATGCTGTTATTTGGTACGGCCAAAACCGAGCGCGCCGGAACAAGCCGACGGCTCTGGCTTGTTTACCTGCCTGGCCCCGCCGGAGGTGGCCTGAACCTTGCTTGCAGAAGCTGGTTCTTTACTAGTTGTGTTGATTAAGCTGATTTTCTGCTTTGAAAAATTCCAAACCGCTCGGTAAGCTCATTGCTATTGGAGGCAATGAAGACAAGGGCACCTACCCTAACCCGCGCACCAAAAAGAAATATTACCTCAACTTTTTCGAGCTGGGCATTCTGAAGCGGGTTGTTTTGGAGTCGGGCAAGGAAGATCCCCGGATTGAGGTAATCACCACCGCTTCTATGATTCCGGAGGAGGTAGCCCGCATCTACATTTCGTCCTTTACCATGCTCAACTGCAACAACGTGAGCATAATGGACATTCGGGTGCCGGAAGATGCGCTGCAGCCTGAATATATCGAGCGCCTTAAGCTGGCCGATATCGTGATGTTTTCGGGAGGAAACCAGTCGCGCCTGACCGATATCTTCGGCGGCACCGAGTTTCTGGCTATGCTGCGGGAGCGGTACTACCACCAGCCCAACTTTATTATTGCGGGCACCTCGGCCGGGGCCATGGCCATGTCCAAAACCATGATCAAGGGCGGCAGCGTGCCGGATGCGCTAATGAAGGGAGCTGTGAAGATGGGCACCGGCCTGGGCTTCATCAACAACGTCGTCATTGACTCGCACTTTGTGAAACGGGGCCGCTTTGGCCGCCTGATTGAGGCGGTAGCGCTACACCCCAAGCTCATTGGCATCGGGCTGGGCGAGGACACCGGCGTGCTCATCACCGAGGGCAACCAGATTGAAACCATTGGCTCCAATCTGGTCATCATCATGGATGGGCACCAACTAGAGCACAACAACGCGGCGGCTGCCAAGAAAGGCGAGGCCATTTCGATTGAGAAAATGCTGCTGCACGTGCTGGTGAAAGGCAACGTCTATGACATCGGGCAGCGCGAATTCTACCCCGACCTGAAAATTCGCCTGCAGGCGGCTGAGTCGGTCCGCCTGACTGCCGGCCAGGATGCCAACGAACCGGCACCGGCTGTTTAAGCTAGCCCTGTGTTCTACCAACGAAAAAAGGCTTCCCGCTCGGGAAGCCTTTTTTCGTTGCTGGGCTTTGCCTTACGCATGGGGGTAGGGCTGTCATGGGCTACTGGTTCAGAAAAAGCACGGATTTCCTACTTTATTATCTGACTATCAGATTTATACTCAACTTAAACCCTCCCTCCTGCTTTCTGTGGCTACTCCTTATATATATAGGCGCAAAAACGGGGAGGCAGCTACTCCTTGTAAATGGCCACGAACGGAGCGGCGTCGGCCGAGGTTTGGTAGGCTCGGTACATGCCTTCGGAGTTGAAGGGTAGGGCCACGTTACCGGCCGCGTCCACAGCCACCAGCCCGCCCTCCCCGCCGATGGGCGCCAGCTTGTCGTGCACCACAATGCGGCAAGCCTCCGACAAGCTCAGGCCCCGGTACTCCATCAGGCAGCTGATATCGTGGGCCACCACGGCGCGCAGAAAGAACTCGCCGTGCCCGGTGCAGCTGATGGCACAGGTGCGGTTGTCGGCGAAGGTGCCCGCCCCGATGATGGGTGAGTCGCCGATGCGGGAGTACTGCTTGTTAGTCATGCCGCCGGTGCTGGTGGCGGCGGCCAGGTTGCCGTGCACGTCGAGGGCTACTGCCCCCACGGTACCCATTTTCTTTTTCGGGTCTTCGTTAGGAAACGCAGCGGGCTCCTGCAGCGGCGCTTCCGTTTCCAGCGCCTCGCTATGGTCAAGGCGCATGCGGCCTTCGGCCAGGGCTTCCTGCAGCTGATCGTAGCGCTGCTGGGTAAAGAAGTATTCCGGGGGCTGCATGGGCAGGCCGTGCTGGCGGGCCAGGGCATCGGCGCCGGGGTAGCCCAGCAGTACGTGTTCGGTTTTGTCCATTACCAGGCGCGCGGCCCGGATGGGATTCTGCACGCTGCGCACCCCGGTTACGGCTCCGGCGGCGCGGATGCGCCCGTCCATAATAGCAGCGTCCATTTCGTGGTGCCCTTCGTGGGTGAATACAGCGCCGCGGCCGGCATTAAACAGCGGGCAATCTTCGAGGCTACGAACGGCCAGCTCCACCGCTTCCAGCGCCGAGCCACCGCGACCGAGCACGGCGTAGCCAATGGCCAGAGCCTGGCCGAGCGCCGCCCGGTACTCCTGCTCTTTTTCCGGAGTCATGGACTGGGGCGAGATAGTGCCGGCGCCGCCGTGCAAAGCCAAAGCGAAGGAATTTGTCATAAAGCGAAAAAAATTAGCGGGTAAGCAAAAACGCAAGACAAAGGTAGGCAAGCAACTGAGCTCAACCGGCCCGGATTCACCCGAACGAACCGCGTTTTTTTTCGTAGGTTTGGTTTACTGTTTTCAACTTCCCAAACCTATTTTTCTTATGGCTTACGAAGCTACCGGCCGCCTGCACGAGATTTTCGACGAACAGCAGGTGAGCGAAAAATTCCGCAAGCGCGAGTTCGTGCTGGAGGTCGTAGACGGCCAGTATCCCGAGCATATCAAGTTCCAGCTGGTACAGGATAAGACGGCCCTCATCGACTCTTATAAAGTAGGTGATGAGGTGAAAATCTCCTTTAACCTGCGGGGCCGTGGGTTCAACAAGAACGGCCAGATGCTGTACTTCACCAACCTTGAGGCCTGGCGCATTGAGTCGGGTGCTGGTGGCGCTTCGGCTCCCCAGGGCGGTGGCAACTACCAGCAGGCTGCCCCGCGCGCAGCTGCTCCGGCCCAGAACCAAAACCCCAACCTGCGTGCCTCGGCCGCCCCGATTACCTCCGACGACGACAACGACCTGCCCTTCTAACTGTGAGGCGCAGGCTGCTATAGGCAGTAAGCAAAAGCCGCTTCCCGGGTTGGGAAGCGGCTTTTTGTTTACAGTGGCGAGAATTTTGCAGCTACCCAGAGCTCCTGCTCTCACTTCGGAGCTACCTAATTCCCGCTTTTTTCGTATTTCCCCTCGGCGCCACCTGCTTGTTCTCCTTGATTACCCTGGCCAAGCACGTCACGGCCGGGTGCGCCTGCTATTTCACTGTATGATTTCTTCTCTCCCGCTTTCTGGAAAAACAGCCCTCGTGACTGGAGCCACCAGCGGCATTGGCCTGGTAACCGCGCGCGAGCTGGCCCGGCAGGGAGCCCGCGTGATACTGGTAGGCCGCGACCCCGACAAAGCGGCCCGCGCGCTGGCCTCAGTGCAACTTGCCCTGGGCCCAGAGGCACCAGTAACCGTGAAGTGCTACGACCTCTCGCTGCTGCGCAACGTGCGCGCCCTGGCCCAGGAACTGGAGCACGAGCTAAGCCAGCTGGATATTCTTATCAATAACGCCGGCATCATGCCGGGGCGCTTTGCCCTCACCAAAGAGGGGCATGAGCTGAGCTGGGCAACCAACCACCTGGCCCCCTACGCCCTGACCAACCTGCTCCTACCCCTGCTTGATGCGGCGGGTCAGGCGCGGGTAGTCACGGTAGCGTCGATGGCGCACTGGGTAGGCGAGATTGAGCCCGACCGGAACGTGCGCAACTCCCCTGACAAGTACAGCTGGCTCACGGCCTACGCCGATTCCAAGCTGGCCAACATCTTGTTTACCAATGAGCTGGCCCACCGTCTCGACCTAACCGGCATCACGGCCAACTGCCTGCACCCGGGCCTGGTGGATACCGGCCTGATGCGGCCCGGCACTTCTCCTGTCATGAAGGCCCTGTGGTGGGCAGCCCGCCCCCTAATGGTTTCGCCGGAGCGAGGGGCGCAGACCACTCTGTACCTGGCCGCCTCGCCGGAGGTAGCGCGGGTAAGCGGCCGATACTTTGCCGGCGGACGCCCCGCCCGGACCTCGGAGCGCGCCCAGAGTCGTACGGAAGCCAACCGCCTCTGGCGTATATCGGCGGAGGAAACCGGCATTGAGTAAAAAGCCGCGAGCCAGCCGGGTACCTTTTGCCCCGCCACGGTGTTAAGAAAAGACTGATTCCCTACCCTCTACGTCGGACTAAACCTCCCCAACATGACTGATTTGCAGGAACTGATTCGGCAGGGCGAAGGTGAGCGGCTGGAATTTAAGAAGCGTACTACTCACCCTACCCGCATAGCCCGCACCCTAGCTTCACTGGCCAACACGCACGGCGGCCGGGTGCTGGTGGGCGTAGATGACGACGGACGGATTGTGGGCGTACGCGACGCGGAAGAAGAAATATTTCAGCTGCGCGAGGCCGCCCGGCATTACATCGACCCGCCGCTGGAGCTGCGGTTCCGGGAGGTGGAGCATGACAACCGGGTAGTACTGGTAGTCACGGTGGCGGAAAGCTCCCACAAACCCCACCGGGCCCAGGTAGCCGACGGCGACTGGCGGGCCTACGTGCGCGTACGCGACGAAAGCGTGCAAACCAGCCAGCTCACCGAAAAAGTGCTGGAGCGCACCGACCCTACCCCCCGGTTTGAGCGCATCCCACTGAATAAGGAAGAGTTGGCGGTGCTGGACTATCTCCAGAAAAACTCACGCATCACGCTGGCCCAATACATGAAACTACTCAACATTGGGCAGCGCCGGGCATACCGCACCCTCATCAAGCTCACCCTACACGGCTACATTAAGCACCACGACAAGCAGAAGGAAGTGTATTATACGCTATAGTTCATGATACTTGTTCACCCTTAGTCCTATTCACAAACCAACACAGCAAGACAGCATCAAGCACAGCTTTTATTAAAGAGATAGAGTAATCTATTTGCATAATCATTAAACCAAAAAACACACCACTTATAACTATATATGCCGTGTATATGATAAAATCATAGCTTGCATTATAATTAAGTATATTAATTTTGTTTATAATACTCCAATAAGAATATGAAAAACCTAGATCAAATAGCATCAAAATAGCCAGGCGGTAGAGGGCAAAAACTATAGAATCATAACTTATTGCAAGCCATGCCTTTTCAAATATTAATATTACAGTAATAACACTAAATAGGGCAATATTTTTCACTACCACGTATAATATAGAACATTTATTTATTGTTGACAGTAGTTTCATATACACTTTTATCAAGCAACAAAATTAGCACTCTATATATAAAAACACCTCCATCCATATAGAATGAAGGTGTTTTTAAAACTTTATTCTTGCTTGCGGGCGCGAGCGGCTTTCTTTTCGTCCTTGGCGGCCTTTTTTTCTTTGTCCGTCTTGGTTGACTCTTTCTTTTTCTCCTTGCGGGCGTCTTGTGCTTTTGCCATGGTGGTAGGGATGATGAGAGGAAGGATTCTGCTACTCTAACGCGCCCGGTTGGGCCGGTGTTGTACGTCGGTGAAAGTACGAATTACTTCAACAGCGGCAGATAACGCTCCTGCAGCAGCTGTAGGTGATGAGCTTCATGGCCGGCCGTCATATAGAGTAGGGCACGTACACTTACCGGAAACGTGCTAGCCGTGCCTAGCCGCTCGTAGGTCTCCGGCCGGAACGAGCCGAACAGGCTAAGGGTAGCGGCGCGCACTGCATCATACTCAGCCAGAATATCTTCCAGCGACCGGTCATCGGCGCCGGAGGCAGGCACGTAGGCATCCTGGTCGAAGCCGGGCAAGGGCTGTTGGTCGCCGCGGCCGATGCGCAGGGCGCGGTAAGTGAAGATGCGCTCCGTATCGAGCACATGCACCAGGCTCTCCTTGATGCTCCACTTGCCGGGAGCATAGCGCAGGCGGGCCTGCTCGTCGGAGAGGCCGTGCAAGAGTTGCTTCAGGGTAGCGGACTGCTCCCGCAGCTGTTGCAAGGGGTTGTGGCCCGCCGGAATCAGACGGATGTAGGTTTCGTAGTAGGGCGCGTACTCGGTGGCAGCGGGGCGGGTGGTAAGGTAGCTCATGGAGCGAAGCTACGGGAAAGCGGTAATTTTCTGAGCGGCTGCTATACACTTATAGTTGCTGTATAACCCTGGTGTTTTGCTACCCCCATTCAGCTGACAAGGCCTCTCCCACTTATTCTACTGGTATATGCCCACGATTAAACGCTTCGTACTCGCAGGCCTAATGCTATTGAGTAGCTGGTTTGTGCTGCACAGCGCAGTAGTAACCATTGATGGCTTCACCGACGATGTGCAGCCCGTTGATTGCCTGGTGGTACTGGGTAATACTGTAAATTCGGATGGCAGCTTATCTGCTCGTCTGCAGGCCCGGCTTGATAAGTCCCTGGAGCTGTACCAGCAAGGGGTTAGTCCGCTAATTCTGGTAAGCGGAGGCTTGGGCAAAGAGGGTCACTACGAAGGCACAGCTATGCAGCGCTACCTGGTGGCGCAGGGCGTACCCGTTCAGGCCATTCTAGTTGATAACAAAGGAGATAACACGCAAGCCACCGCCCGCAATTACGCCCACATAGCCCGGCAACGTCACTTACGCTCGGCCCTGGTAGTATCCCAGTTTTTCCATCTCAGCCGCACCAAACTGCTCTTAAGAAAACAAAGCGTGCCGGTAGTGCATGCGGCTCACGCCACGTACTACGAGTGGCGCGATGCCTACGCCCTATTTCGGGAATTCTTTGCTTACTACGCCTACCTGCTGGGTTAGCGTCAAAGCTGGGCAACATGGGGCCGGCGGCAAGCGTAGAGCCAACACACTCTATCACCCCGTTCCTATGTCCTCTCTCGTAGAAAAAGGTATTTCGATTTCCAAAAACGCCTTGTTCAGCGTCTTCCTGAACCGCGCCGGCAAACTATTAGGCCGCCCGTTTAAGGTGGTGATGGTCCTGAATGAAGTGGCCAACAAGCTCGCCAGCAAAGAAAGCAAAGACAACAAGTTCCGGCAGCTCTTCGACGTAGCCTACACCGTGGTGCGCCTGGTGCGCAACTACGTGAGCGGCAACTACCGCCAGGTTGAAACCAGCACCATCGTGTCGGCGCTGGGCGTGCTGCTCTACACCCTTTCTCCGGTGGATCTGGTACCAGACTTCATTCCGGTAGTAGGCTTTCTGGATGATCTGGCCCTGCTGAGCTGGTTCGTAGGCAACTTTCAGGAAGAAATCACCCGCTTCCGGGAATGGGAGCAAACCCATGCTTCGGAGAAAACCGATGACATTCCGGCTGCTGCCGCCCAGCCTGCCTACGCGGCCTCGAACACCAACACCGAAAACGCTCCTGCCGTGGCCGAAATGGGCCATTCGTAAGCGCTACGTTAGGCATGTTCCTACCCCAAGGCCCTACTTCAACCCTACGGTTGAGGTAGGGCTTTTTCGTGGGGCACAATCTGACGAAAGCCCTTATTAACCCCTGCAAGCAGCCGGTTTGCTATTTTTGCGTCATCTTTTTTGCTGACCACCCAGCAGCATAACCCCTTACCCTATGCGCGTACGCTCCCGGCTGGCTCTGCTGGCCCTCACCCTCCTTTCCTGCCTGCCCCAGGCCCGCGCCGACGAAGGCATGTGGCTGCCGCTGCTTCTCAAGCAGCTCAATGAGGCCGACATGCAGAAAAAAGGCCTTAAGCTCACCGCCGAGCAGATTTACTCCATTAACCAGGGTAGCCTTAAGGATGCCGTGGTACAATTCGGTGGGGGCTGCACCGGTGAAATTATTTCCGATCAGGGCCTGCTCCTCACCAACCACCACTGCGGCTACAGCCAGATTCAGAGCCACTCTTCCGTCGAGAAAGATTACCTCACGAAGGGCTACTGGGCCATGAACCGGGAGCAGGAGCTACCCAACCCCGGCCTGACGGCTACCTTCATCGTGCGCATGGAGGACGTAACCAGCCAAGTGCTGGCGGGAGTGCCTACCAAAGGTATTGTGGAGGCTGAGCGCGAGAAGCTGGTGCAAGTGAACAGCCAACGCGTGGCCCAGGCCGCCGTGCAGGGCACACACTACCAGGCCTTCGTGCGCCCCATGTTCAATGGCAACGAGTACTACCTGTTCGTGACGGAGGTGTTCCAGGACATCCGCCTGGTAGGCGCTCCGCCAAGCAGCATCGGTAAGTTCGGGGGCGACACGGACAACTGGGCCTGGCCCCGCCACACTGGCGACTTCAGCATCTTCCGCATCTACGCCGGCCCCGACAACAAACCCGCGCCGTACTCCCCCGACAACAAGCCCTTCAAGCCCCGCCACCACCTGCCCATTTCCCTGAGCGGCGTGCAGCCCGGCGACTTCACGCTGGTATTCGGCTTCCCCGGCCGCACCAACGAGTACCTGACCTCCTGGGGCGTTGATGAAACCTATTCCCTGTCGAACCCCGCCAAAATCAAGGTGCGCGACGCCAAGCTGAAGGTACTCGACGCCGACATGAAGGCCTCCGACAAGGTGCGCATTCAGTACGCAGCCAAGTACGCCAGCATTGCCAACTACTGGAAAAAGTGGATTGGCGAAACCCGGGGCCTGAAAAAGCTGGACGCCGTGCGCGTGAAGCAGCAGCAGGAAGCTCAGTTCCAGAAGTGGGCGGAAGGCGGCGACGAGGCACGCCGCGCGGCCTTTGCCGGCCTCCTGCCCGAGCTGCAGAAAAACTACGCTACCGTACGCGACTATACCCTGGCCCGTGACTACGTGACGGAAGCCGCCTTGGGCGTGGAGCTGATGACCTACGCCAACAGCCTGCTGCCTTTGCTGGACATGGCTGATAAAAAAGCCCCGCTGGAAGAGCTGGCCGCCGCCGCCGAAAGAACCCGCAAAGGCTCCGTGGGTTTCTTCCGTAACTACAGTGCCCCCACCGACCAGAAAGTGGCTGCCGCCCTCCTACCCCTCTACGCCAACGGAACCCCGGCCGCCCTGTTGCCCGCCTACGTCAAGAACCTGCAGAAGCAGTACGCTACCACCGGCTGGTCGGCCTACGCGGCCCAGCTCTACAGCAAGTCGCGCCTGACCACGCAAGAATCGGCTTACGCGGTGCTCGATGAGGTAGCGAAAGGCAACGTGACGGGCCTGCGCAACGACCCTGCTGTGCAGCTGGCCCAGGCCATCGTGACGACCTACCGCCAGCAGGTGCTACCCACCTACACGGCCGCCACCGACAACATTGCGCTGCTTCAGCGCACTTACGTGGCCGGCCTGCGCCTGCAGCAACCGGAGCGCAAGTTCTACCCCGATGCCAACTCCACCCTGCGCGTAGCCTACGGTCAGGTAGCCGGCTACCAGCCCGCCGACGGCACCCAGTACGACTTCTACACTACCCTCGACGGTATCATGGAGAAGGCTGACCCCACTAACCCCGAATTTGAAGTGCCCGCCCGCCTCGCCGAGCTGTACAAAAACAAGGATTTCGGTCCCTACGCTTACAAAGGCACTGTGCCCGTGGCCTTCATTGCCACCAACCACACCACCGGCGGCAACTCCGGCTCGCCCGTCATCAACGGCCGCGGGGAGCTGATTGGCACCAACTTCGACCGTAACTGGGAAGGCACCATGTCCGACATCATGTTCGACCCCGACCGGGTACGCAACATCACCCTCGATGTGCGTTACATGCTGTTCGTGGTGGATAAATTTGCCGGTGCCGGCCACCTCGTCAAGGAAATGACCCTGGTAGGCGGCCCGGGCAGCGAAGCCACTACCCCCGAAAACGGCAAGAAGCTGGAGAAGATCAAAGTGAAGCGCAAGCCGGCTAAGGAGAAAGCGTAGCGTCATTCTCTAGCTAAACAGCTTTGCTCAGAAAGCGTTGTTTCTATTTAGAAGCGGCGCTTTTTGCGTAGGTTGAGGCATGGAATTCAGCCAGCAGCAACTTTTTATACTGCGCGAGGTGACAGCTCAGATTACCGATAGCCGCAGTCAGTTAAGATATTCGCGGTCAGCGCTGGAGTTGAGTTTTATCTACCATAAGGCAGAATACGAGCCCATCAATTCAATTCTGCGCTTACTGGTACTTGGCAGCGGTGCCATTATCTCTTACCAGCTTTGGGCACAGCAGAATATTATACTGAAAGTAATTGCACTGGCCTTACTGTTTGCAGCTAGCACATTTCTCCTTCAAGGAGGCTCTATGAATTTAGAATATGGCGGAGAGGCTGTCCTAACATTTAATACTTCTCGGGGCGCTTTTCTCTTGACCTCTGCCAGTCACGATTCGATAATTGATTTTGACGAGGAGTTTCCACTTGCCGATATTCAAGCTGTTCGGATTACTCCCTTTCAATCAATAGCGGACGATATAGAGGTAGGGCAAATCGACATCTACCGAGCTGTCACGAACACTTGGCATTTGCTTGCTGAGCTACCCTACCCCGCTGCGCGAGACCTTGTCTCGGTAGTACAGTCGCTTACTCCTGCTACCCTTATTGCCCGACCTGTACAGCCCGCTTCATGGCCGGCACAGGTCGGCCGGCGGCTTGGACAGTTCTACTACTGGCTTTCGGCTCTCATGCACCGCCAGTCCTGATTGTGCATCCGGGTTTGCCCTGAATTTAATAACCGTATTTATGCATCGTCCTATACATTACCTACTGGCTTTTTTCCTTTTGGCTGCTTCTGTTGATAGTGGAGCCCAAACGCCTACCCCCATCCTGCTCCGACCGGCGGCCGTGTTCGATGGGGAAAACCTGCATCCCGGCTGGGCTGTGCTCACGGAAGGCGACAAAATAAAAGCCGTGGGGCCTGCTGCTCAGCTTCAAGCCCCGGCCGGAGCGCATACCGTGGAGCTGCCGGGTCTGACCTTGCTGCCGGGTCTCATTGAAGGCCACTCGCACCTACTGCTTCACCCCTACAACGAAACCAGCTGGAACGATCAGGTGCTGCAGGAATCGGAGGCGCTGCGGGTGGCCCGCGCTACGGCCCACGCCCGCGCCACGCTGGAAGCCGGCTTTACCACCGTTCGGGACCTGGGCAGCGAGGGCGCCGGCTACGCCGATGTGGGCCTCAAACAAGCCATTGACCGGGGCCTGATTCCGGGTCCGCGCATGGTGGTGGCCACCCGGGCGCTGGTGGCTACGGGCTCTTATGGCCCCAAGCTGCTTTCGGGCTTCGAAGTGCCCCAGGGCGCCCAGGAAGCCGATGGCGTAGATGGCATTATCCGGGCCGTGCGGGAGCAGATTGGCAAAGGAGCCGATGTGATTAAGGTGTACGCCGACTACCGCTGGGGCCCCAACGAACCCAGCCGGCCCACTTTCACCCAGGATGAGCTAAACCTGATTGTGCAAACCGCCCGCAGCGCCGGCCGTCCGGTAGTTGCCCACGCCAGTACGCCCGAAGGCATGCGCCGTGCCACCCTGGCCGGGGTGCAAACCATTGAGCACGGCGACGCGGGCACGCCCGAAATTTTCAAGCTAATGAAGCAGCGCGGGGTAGCCCTCTGTCCTACCGTAGCGGCCGGCGACGCTACCTCCCAGTACCGGGGCTGGCGCAAAGGCCAGGACCCTGAACCTGAGCGCATTCAGCAGAAAAAGCAGACGGTAAAAGCAGCCCTGCAAAGCGGCGTGGAGTTGGCTATTGGCGGCGACGTAGGCGTTTTCACTCACGGCGACAATCTGCGCGAAGCCGAGCTGCTGGTGCAGGAATACGGCTTCCCTACCCTCCAAACCCTGCGCGGCCTCACCGCTGGCAACGCCCGCATCTTCCAGCTCCCCGACCGCGGCCGCATCCAGCCCGGCCTCCTCGCTGACCTGGTAGCCGTAGCCGGCGACCCGACCAAAGACATCAAAGCATTGCGGCAGGTGCGGTTGGTGGTAAAAGGAGGGGTAGTGGCGAAAGAGTAAAAAGCAAGTCCTTCCGAGCGGGAGCAAAGATTCTGGGTTTACCATTCAACGGTTTAGCTCAGATTTCTCGCTCCCGCTCGGAATGATATGCGCTATTGCCCGGGCCGCTCAATGCCCAATTTCTGCAGCTGCCCGGCGTACTTCTCATATATCACCTGCAAGTCCTGGCCGTGCTTGTCAGCATCTACTCCTATGCTGACGTTGCTGGTGTGAAAGCGGTGCAAGTGACTGATATGAGGGCAGATAACCGGCTGGTGACCGGCCAGCAGAAACCGCACGTACAGGTCCAGGTCCTCGGCCATTTCAATCTGCTCGTCGTAGCCGCCTACCTCCTCGAACAGGGCCCAGCTATAGCAGACGTTGCCCTGAATGAAGTGCTCGGCCCGGAAGATAGCCCGTAGCATATCCGTCGGCGAGTCGAACTGCCAGGCATAATAGTCCTCATTGGGCAGGTAGCGCCGGTCCTGATCCACGCGCAGGAAATCGGCAACCAGCCAGGGGCGGTTAGGGTGTTGCTGAATCTGGCTGGCGTAGTGGAAAAGAGCCCGTTGCAGCAGAATATCGTCGTCGTCGAGGGGCACAATCCAGCCGTCGGCGGGGGCATCCTGCCGGATCAGCAGGTTACGGGCCGGTCCGGGCAGCAGCTTGGTGGGTTGGCTGCGTACGCGTAGGGGCACGCCTTCCTGCCGGGCAGCTTCGCGCAGCCAGGCGGCCGTATCGTCGGTGGAGGCGTTTTCGCAGACGAGGTGTTCAAAGGAAAAATCCAGGGGGGCCGAAACGGTGGCCCGTACGCTGGCTACCGCTTCGGGCAGAAAGTCGTGGCGGTTGTGGGTCGGGGTGATGACGGAGAAATGCATGGTCCCTATTCTGGCTGGCGGCAAAAAAAGTTACACGGCCCCGGCGGCAGTCAACCTTCGCCCGGCAAGTGGCGTTATGGCCGTGTCTGCTGCTTGTTTCATGGCCAAATTCGTTGTTACGCTACGCCTGCCCGATTTTTTCGATGAAGACTTCCTCGCCCTCATCCCGCGCCACCGTGCCTTCATTACCAGCCTGATAGAAGAGAATATCGTGGAGTCGTACGCCATTAGCGCCGACCGCACCCGGGGTTGGGTAACTATCAATGGGCTGAACGCGGCAACGGTGAAGGCTGTGGTGGAGCAATTTCCGCTGTACCGGTTTTTCCGCGAAGTTGAAATCGATGAGCTGTTCGTGTTCGACAGCGCCGCCAGTCGTTTTCCCCGCATTAGTCTTAATTAAGTGCCTGGAGAAGTACGTGTGCGGGTTCACTACTTTGCCTTCCTATCTTCCCACTGCTTCGGCCCGGTTTCTGCTACCTTGCCGTTGCCCCTCAACCTGGTAATCCTCTTACGTTCTGCATGATTAGCTATTTCCGACTTCTCACGGTTGCCGCGCTGTCCCTGGGAGGCATGGCCGCCGTACCAGCCGATCCAAAACCCACTACCGAGCAGCTGATTGCCCGCCTGACAGCGTCCATCGAAAACCTGAAAACCCTGCGCTGCAACGTGCGGGCTCAGGAGCGGATTGCCGGCAGCTATCAGCAGGCGCGCACCAGCATGAAAATGACCTTCAAGCCCTACAAGGTGTATCTGCGCAACCAGAAGGGTATTGAAGTGCTATACGTAACAGGCCAGAACGATGGCGATGCCTGGGTGTACCCCAACAGTTTCCCCTACGTCACGGTCAGCCTCGATCCGCTGGGGGCCCTTATGCGCAAAACCCAGCACCACAGTGTACTGGATGCTGGCTATGGTACCATTGCTGAGCTGCTGCGCGGCTCCGGCCAGCGCCTTGACCGCAGCTTCGAGAAAAGCTTCCGCTACGCCGGCGACACGACGGTGCAGGGCCGCCCCGCCCACATCCTGCGCGCCGATTACCCCCAGTTTCGCTACGTAGCCTACAAAACCACCAAAGCCGAAACCGTAACCTCCATTGCCGACCGGTTCGGCTGCGGTGAGTACCGCATTCTGGAGCGCAACGACCTCTCGCCTGGGGCTACGGTACCCGCCGGCCGCACCCTGCAGGTGCCCAACGCCTATGGCCGCCGCGTCATCATTGCCGTGGATCAGAAAATGACCCTACCCCTGGTTATTCAGGTAAACGACGACAAAGGCTTGTTTGAAAAATTCGAATTCAGCGACATCGTAGCCAACCAGCCGATTCCCGCCCAGGAATTCACCAAGGATTTTAAGGGATACAAACTTTAATCACGGATTCAGATAGTCTTCTTCACCTACTGATTCGCTGCAAACAAAAAGAGCTTGCCATCTGGCAAGCTCTTTTTGTTTAGTACTAATAGCGCTGGACGAAGCAGCGCCAAAACAAGTCTAAAACCGTGATTTAGCGGCGCATGGTTTTTTCGATGTGGTCCCACATATCAGGGGTCAGCAGCTCTAGCTTGTTAAACTCGCCGGCGCCGTTGAGCCACTCGCCTCCATCAAGGGTTACTACCTCGCCGTTCATGTAGGCCGAGAAGTCAGAAACCAGGTAAGCGGCCAAGTTGGCAAGCTCCTGGTGGCTGCCTACCCGCTTCAGGGGCACGGAAGCTGCCGGATCGAGCTTGGAAGCCAGGGGCTCGGGAAACAGGCGGCTCCAGGCGCCTTCCGTCGGGAAGGGGCCGGGGGCAATGGCGTTGGAGCGGATGCCGTACTTGGCCCACTCTACGGCCAGGGAACGGGTCAAGGCCAGTACACCAGCTTTAGCCGCCGCCGAAGGCACCACAAACGCCGACCCGACTGAGGCATACGTCGTCACGATATTGAGAATAGTGCCGGGCTGCTTTTCGGCAATCCAGTGCTTGCCGAACGCCAGGGTGCAATTGCAGGAACCCTTCAACACAATGTCCACGATTACATCGAAGGCCTTGTGGCTCAGTCGCTCGGTAGGACTAATGAAGTTACCGGCGGCGTTGTTGAGCAGCACATCCACCCGGCCAAATGTTTCCACAGTTTTGCGCAGCAGGGCCTCTACCTCATCGTACTTGCGTACATCGCACTGCACAGCCAGCACGCCCTGGTTACCGGTTTGCTGGCGCAGTTCCTCGGCGGTTTTCTCTAGTACCTCCAGCTTACGGGAGCTGATGACCACATTGGCGCCCAGCTGCAGGAAATAGGTAGTCATGGCGCGGCCGAGGCCGGTGCCGCCGCCCGTTACCACGATAGTTTTGCCCTGCAGGGCATTGTCGCGGAGCATAGGCTGGGCGTAGGGGTGAGTTGCTGACATAAGGTGAGAAAGTTGAAGTGGGAAAATTCTGTTCAGTGGCTATACTGCGGACGGGGCTTGCGTAAACCCGTCAGGCGGGTAACGGTGCCCTCGGCTACTATCCGGTTACACTCGCAATAGTAAAAGCTGGTGCCCGGCCAAAGCCTCGGCCAGTGAAAGGGCCGGGCCGCATCGAGCAAGATAGCAACCCGTACGTGCAGCCACTCATCAATGGGTAGCGGCAACTCCCGCAGCGAGTTACCAGTTTCGGGGTCATAGAAGTCCGGGTAGAGCCACATGTAGCTAATCATTGGGCGGTCCTGGGCGTAGCAAAAATCCCACCGTACGCCATTATAAGGGGGCAACTGCCGCCCGCACTCCTCGGGCAGTAGCAGCCGCACGCGGGCCTCAAAGTCGTCGGCGTAGTCAGCATACAGGCGGTACGGGGTGGTCATAGGTAGTATGCTTGCCTACTTGTTGGGCTACAAGGTAACAGTTTGTCCATTCGTGGGGCGGCTCCTTGCCCGGGAAAGATTTTTTGCCACCTTTACCCCGCATGACTGACGACGCTACTTTCCTGTCTTCTAAATCCACAATAGCCGTATTGGGCTGTGGCTGGCTTGGGCTGCCACTGGCCCGCACGCTGGTTGAGGCCGGCTACCGGGTGCATGGCTCCACCACTACACCCGGCCAGCTGCTGACCCTGCGCGACGCCGGCATCCGGCCGTTTCTGCTCAGCCTGGCCCCTAACCTGTCGGTGATTGATGCCGATACGCTGCAGGCCCTGTTGCACGGCGCCGAGGTGCTGGTACTGAACGTGCCGCCCAGCCGCGCGGCCGGCCGCCCCGACGCCTACCCCGCCCTACTCCAACCAGTAGCCCAGGCCGCTACCCGGGCCGGGGTGCAGCATGTACTGCTGGTCAGCTCTACGGGGGTGTACGCCGACGAGCCCCGCATCATGCGCGAAGCCGATGCCCAGGCCGCCGCTACCGCCAAAGCCCCACTGCTGCAGGCCGAGGCCTTATTTCAGGCTTCCCAGCACACGGTGGTGCGCCTGGCCGGACTGATAGGGCCGGGCCGCGCGCCAGGTCGCTTTCTGGCGGGCCGGGCCGGCGTGCCCCACGGCGAGGCCCCAGTCAACCTGATTCACCTGCAGGATTGTATCAACCTGCTAACCAGCATCATCGAACGGAAACTGTGGGGTTATACCTTTAATGCCAGCGCGGCTACCCACCCTACCCGGCGCACCTTCTATACCGCTGCTGCTACCCGCCTCGGACTACAGCCGCCTACTTTTCTGGAAGAATCGACCGGCGGCAAGCAAATAGACTCCTCCCTGATCCGGGAGCTGACCGGCTACCAGTTTCGGCACGAGGATGTGGTAGCGGCCCTAGAGTATTGCTAGTGCAACTGCTTCTCTGCCACCCGTACAAGCCGTACCTTTGCCTTTGTGAACGAAGCGAAGAATACCGTGGCCGTGTTGGGTGGTGGAGCAGCCGGCTTTTTCGGGGCCATTGCCTGCGCCGAAGCCAACCCCAGCCTGCGGGTAGTCCTGATTGAAAAAACTTCCAAGCTGCTAAGCAAAGTCCGAATTTCCGGGGGCGGGCGCTGCAACGTGACGCATGCCGCCGATACGGCCGCCCAGCTGGTGCAGCACTACCCCCGCGGGGCTAAGCAACTCAAAGAACCGTTCAAGCAATTTGGAGCTGTAGATACCGTCCGGTGGTTTGAGCAGCGGGGAGTCCGACTCAAAATTGAGCCCGATGGCCGCATGTTTCCCACCACCGATTCGTCGGAAACCATTGCCCGCTGCCTGCTGGATGCGGCTCGGCTGGCCGGGGTGGAAATACTGCAGCAAACCACCGCGGAGCACATCGAGCCCCTGCCTACGGGTGGCTTTCAGCTGACGCTCACGGGTGCTCGGGCCCAAACGCTGGCCGTAGCCCGGCTGCTGGTGGCCACAGGCGGGGCGCCTAAATCGGAGCAGTACGAGTGGCTGCGGCGGCTGGGCCACACCGTTCAGGAGCCGGTGCCCAGCCTGTTTACCTTCAACGTGCCCGATTCGCCCTTGCGCGAGCTGCCGGGCGTGAGCGTGCCCCGGGCCCGGGTGCGGGTTTCCGGTGAAAAGCTGGAATACGAAGGGCCTGTGCTGGTTACGCACTGGGGTGTGAGCGGGCCTGCCGTGCTCAAGCTCTCGGCCTGGGGCGCCCGCCGCCTCCACGAGCTTCAGTACCAGAGCACGGCACTTGTTAACTGGCTCCCCGACTACACCGAGGACACGCTGCGCCAGCATCTGCTGGAGTTTCGGGAGCTGCACGGCAAAAAAGTGGTGGTCAGCAACCCGCTGTTTGGCCTACCCCAGCGCCTCTGGCGAACCTTCGCGGAGCAAGCCGGCATTGGCCCGGAAACCCGCTGGAATGAGCTCCCGGCTAAGTTACAGAACCGCCTGATTGAAGGTTTGCTCCGTACGGCCCTGCCCGTGCGCGGCAAAACCACCTACAAGGACGAGTTTGTAACCTGCGGGGGTATCAGCTTAAGTGAAATCAATATGCAAACCATGGAGAGCCGCCGGGTCCCTGGCCTGCATTTCGCCGGCGAAGTACTTGATATTGACGGCATTACCGGCGGCTTCAACTTTCAGGCAGCCTGGACCACTGGTTACCTCGCCGGCCGGGCCATGGCCAGATCAGGGAGGCCGGCCGTAGCCTCAGCCGTAGCGTAAAAAACCTGAAATACACTAGGTTACTCAGCGCTTCCGGTTGTGGTAGCCGTGCTTATTGCTTCCCGTATTAAGGCTGCCTGAGGGTAGAGCACTTGACTAGTTTAGTTGCTATTGCAACTTCGTTTGGGGTTTGGCAGTAAAGGAAACCATAATTCTCCTTTCCTAAACACCAAATCTACTCTCCTCATGGAAGCCAACGAAACCCAGGCCCTGCTCAAAGAAATTGTTCAAACGCTGAAAGACGGTGAAAAAGGCTACTCCGAAGCCCTCACCGATGTAGAGGATCAGGATCTGAAAGAAGTATTTAAAAAGTACGCCGTGCAGCGCGACGGTTACCTCACGGAAATCGAAGACCAACTGCATCAGCTCAATATTAAGGTGGAAGAGGAAAGCTCGGTAACGGGCACCCTGCACCGGGTTTTTATCAACCTGAAGTCGGCCATTACCAGCAAAAGCCGGGAGAGCATTCTCAACGAATGCGAACGGGGCGAAGACTACGCCGTGAAAGCCTACCAGACGGCGCTTAAGGCAGAAGGCCTGCCCGGTCAGCTGAAGTCTATTATTGAGAAGCAATACCAAGGCATTCAGCAAGGCCACGACGAAATCAAAGCCCTGCGCAACGCTTCCAAATAAGCTTTAAGGTTTTGCGGGTTAAGGAACATTTTTCGACCCGCGTTCCGGCTGCATTTCAACCCAGCCTAAAAAAGAAACAGCCACGTGATACCACGTGGCTGTTTCTTTTTTAGGCTGGGTTGAGTGGAAGCTAATTGTCTGAAATCTGACCAATTAGCTTCCAACCACCAAAATCTGGAGCTTACTCGTCGAAGCCTCCGTTGTCGCGCTTGCCTTTGTAGCCGCCACCGTAGCTTCCGCCACCGCGGTTACCACCGTAGCTGCCACCTTCCCGACGGTCGCCCCCGTAGGAGCCGCCGCGGTTGCCGCCGTAAGAGCCGCCACCGCGGTTACCACCGAAGCCGCCTTCCCGACGCTCGCCGTAGCTTCCGCCGCCACGGTTTCCACCGTAGGAGCCACCGCCACGGTTGCCGCCAAAGCCGCCTTCCCGACGGTCACCACCGAAGCCACCCGGACCCCGACGAGGACGGTCGCCGCCGAAGCCGCCGCGGTTGCCGCCTTCCTGCTGGGCATCGCCCTCCTGGCGGGGGGTAGCAATGTTAAAGGCTACGGGCCGGCCCTGAATGGTGCTGCGGCCCAGCTGGCTTACTACCTCCTCCACAAACTCATTCGGTACTTCCACGAAGCTGAACTTGTCGTAGAGGGCAATGTCGCCCACTTTGCCAGCGGTGAGGCTGGTGTTTTCGGCAATCAGGTCCACGATGTCGCGGGGGTGCAGACGGTCCTTTTTGCCCATGGTCACGAACAGGCGCGTGAAGCCGGGGCGAGCGGCACCCTGGGTGCGGCTGGCGTCAAGGCTTTCCTGGGCGCGCTTGTCTTCTTTCATCGTCATTTTCAGCAGGGCGGCAGCCACGTCCAGCGACGTTACACCATCCTCCTGGTCCTGATCGATCAGGCGCTGCACGCGGGCAATGTACTTATCTAGGTTGCCCTTCTCGATGACCTCTTTAATAGAGTTCAACATGAGGGTGGTCTTCACCTCCGACACATCCTCAAACGAAGGCACGCGCTCCTGCTTGATGGTGGCTTTGGTGAAGCGCATGATGTCGCGCAGCTTATAGATGTCGCGGCCGCTCACGAAGGTGAAGGCCTTGCCCTGCTTGCCGGCGCGGCCGGTACGGCCGATGCGGTGCACGTAGTATTCCTCGTCGGCGGGCAGGTCGTAGTTCACTACCACTTCCACGTTGTCCACGTCGATGCCGCGGGCGGCTACGTCAGTGGCTACGAGGATTTCCAAGGTACCTTTGCGGAATTTATCGAGCGTGTTCTGGCGCTGTTGCTGGCCCATGTCGCCGTGCAGGCCCTCGGCGAAGTAGCCTTTGGCTTGCAGGTCGCCCACAATATCATCCACCATGCGCTTCGTGTTAGCGAAGACGATGCCCGACTTAATGTTGTACATGTCGATGAGGCGGGTCAGAACGTCTTTCTTCTGGGGGCCGCGCACTTCGAAGTAGCTCTGCTCGATGTTGGTAACCGTCATTTCCTGATGGTTTACCTTCACGATCTGCGGCTCCGTCTGGTAGCGCTTGGTCATCTCCATGATGGGCTTGCTCATGGTAGCCGAGAAGAACACCGTCTGGCGCTGCTCAGGCATCTGCTTGAGCACCGTCTCGATGTCGTCGCGGAAGCCCATGTCCAGCATTTCGTCGGCCTCATCCAAGATGATCATTTTGCAAGCGTCCAGCTTCAGGGTACCGCGCTCAATGTGGTCCATTACGCGGCCGGGCGTACCGATAACAATCTGCACGCCGCGCTCCAGGGCCCGGAACTGACGGTCATAGGAGCTACCGCCGTAAATCGGCACTACCGAGAGGCCACGCTTGTACTTGCCTAGCTTCTGGATTTCGCCGGAAACCTGCACGGCCAGCTCGCGGGTAGGGCACAGCACCAGGGCCTGCACCTCACGCGAGTCGGTATTGATCAGTTCAATGGCGGGGATGGAGAAGGCCGCGGTCTTACCGGTGCCGGTCTGGGCCTGTCCGATTACGTCGCGGCCGGAGAGCAGTACGGGAATAGCGCCGGCCTGAATGGGCGAGGCTTCCTCGTAGCCCACTTCAGAAATAGCGCGCTGCATTTCTTCAGAGAGGGTCAGCTCACTGAATTTCATTTTTTCCTTTTCGTTTTCCATGTCTGTGTTGATGGAGTGGAGACTGTAGCTCTGAAAACAGCGGATTCAGCGACGCTCTTCTCCCACTCAACACAACGACAAGTGACGGAAGCAACGGACGGAAGATAAAGCCGGCCCAACAGGTTTCTTAAAGGCAGCTCTTAAGCTGCGCGGAACGTGGCCGTTCTCAAATGCGGGTGCAAAGATACGCAGAAATAATGAAAAAGGCCAGGCATGCCATAAGATCATCCCGGGCGCAGTACTCCGAAGCCTGGGCAACTACGCCCGGTTGCCCGCCAAGTAGTGAGCCGTTTCCTACCCCGGCCTAAGGGAAGGAAATGGGGCATGTTATGGCAAAACCAGCCCTACCCCTTGGCGGGGCGGACAGGGCATAAAAAAAGCAGGCTCTTCGGGAGCCTGCTTTTCTAAAGATATCCGGGAAGGATGCTGGACTAAGCCAGTTTCACTTTCACGGCGTTCGGGCCTTTGCGGCCTTGAGCAATTTCAAATTCCACTTTGTCTTTGTCGCGGATTTCGTCGATGCACTCGGTTACGTGCACGAATACGTCTTCGCCGGTTTCGTCAACTTTGATGAAGCCGAAACCTTTGGTTTCGTTGAAGAATTTTACAGTTCCTGTCTGCATGGTACTGGTGATGATGGATGTTTTGTTAGGAAAGCGCACTCAACTCTGCTTTCCCTCCCTTGCGGAAGTACTCAACAGGACGGTGAAACCGCGTTTTCTTATTCTGCTCAAATATACACGGATATTTTAGATGTGGAATACCTTATGCACGAAGAAACACTATCCATGCGCGCAGGCGCATCGGCCCTACTCAGCAGTCAAATATCTGTTTATCATATATTTACACCTTAGCCAGCTCATATATTCCTGCTTTTATTTTGTCAGAAGCTCGCGTGCATCTGCGTTCGGGTTCGGGTACGTCTGGTACATTTGCCCTCTATGGAGACACCCACGCCGCCCGCCTTCCGCTTCTCCCGCCTCCTTACGGTTCAGCCCGAGGACATCGACGAGCTGGACCACGTAAACAACGTGCAGTACGTGCGCTGGGTGCAGGATACGGCCGGGGCCCACTGGCTGCGGGCCTACCCCCCGGGCGAGCGGGAACAGTACATCTGGGTGGTGCGGGAGCACCGGGTGCAGTACCGCCATCCGGCCCTATTGGGCGAGGAGCTGCGCTGTACCACCTGGATTGGTGAGGTGCGCGGGGCTCAGTGCCAGCGTTTCGTGCGCATTGAGCGGGCCGAGGATAACAAGCTGCTCTGCGAGGCGGAAACCCAGTGGGTGCTGCTGGACCCCGCCACCAAACGGCCGGTGCGGATAGAGCCGGACGTGGTAGCGCGCCTGTGGGGGCCGGTAAAAAATTCTGACAACTAACTATTTGACTGTCGGACACCGCCTAATTTGATTAAAGTGTCAGTCACAATATCTATTAGTTCAGGACACTCGGGGGCGGAAAGGAGAATTACTAAATTTTCGCCCTCAATAGCTGTCTTATAAAGATTTATGGGTCCGTATTTATGTAAAAATCGACCTAATAAGCTACTGCTTTTCGGGTGCGTCAGTCGATATAGGCACTCTTCTGATAAGGGTGTCTGACAAGTGTAGGCACTGTCTATAATAACTGTCTATAATAGATGTGTAAACTTGTAAATTCCTCTCCTTCCAAACGGTGAGAAGAATTTCTTCTATAGATGGGTTTCCTAAAGGAAAAGTAAAGTGCGCTTGATAGGAACCCATTGAGCTTGTATCGAATGTGACAGTTAAAGTAAGCCAGTTACGTTCTTATTTCCCCTTTCAATGCCCTCCACCTTCCGCATTTACTCATCTTCTGCTGGCTCCGGCAAAACCTATCAGCTCACTAAAGAATACCTGAAGCTGGCCCTGGGCACGGACGACGCGTCGTACTTCAAGCGGATTCTGGCTATTACGTTCACCAACGACGCGGCCGGCGAGATGAAGGAGCGCATTATTGGGGCCCTGAGGCGGTTTGCGCAGCTGCCGGAGGGCGAAACCGACCCGCTGCTGACAGACATAGCAGAAGAACTGGCGGCCGAAGGGCAGCTGGCCTACCTCCCTACCCCCCAGGAGCGGCAGCAAGTGCTGCGGGAGCGGGCCGGGCGCACGTTCCGGTTGGTGCTTTATCACTACGCCGATTTCGCGGTCAGCACCATCGACTCCTTCGTGCAGCGCATTGTTACGGCGTTTACCCGGGAGCTAGGGTTACCTGCTACGTTTGAGGTAGAGCTGGACAGCGCCACCGTGCTGCAAAGTGCGGTGGCGCTGCTGCTGGACCGCGTGAACCGCGACCCGAACGCGGCGCTGCTGTCTCGCACTATTTCCGATTTTGCCCTCAACAAAGCGGAAGAAGGCCGCAGCTGGAACAACCTGCCCGAAGAGCTGGTGGACTTCGGGCAGTTCCTGCTCAGCGAGCCGGTGCACGAGGCCGTGGATCAACTCCAGAAACTCAGCATGCAGGATTATCGCCGATTGTACGAGGCTCTGCGCCAGCGCAAAGCCGAAATTGAGGATGCCTTCCGCCAAGTGGCTCAGGTAGCCCAGGAAGCGGTGGACACGGCCGGCGTGGCCGACTCGGACCTGTACCAGGGCCGGAGTGGGCTGCTGGGCTACCTCACCAAGTGGGAAGAACGTCTGCAGGCCGACAAAGAAGCCAACTCCTACGTGCGGGCTACCGTGGACCAGGATAAGTGGTACAGCGGCAAGGTGAAAACGCCCGCCGATAAGACCCGGGTAGATGCCGTGAAGCCGGCCCTACTATCGGCTTATGAGTTGGTGGAGAAGCTCCGCACCACTCTCCTCCCCGACTACCTGCTGGTGACGGGCATGCTACCCTACCTCTTTCAGGTAAGCCTGCTGAGTGAGCTGAGCAAATCGGTGGACCAGTTGAGCCGCGACCGGGGGGTAGTACTGATTGCTGAGTTTAACCGCCGCATTGCCCAGATTGTGCTGCGCGAGCCGGTGCCGTTTCTGTATGAGCGCATGGGCGAGCGGTACCTGCATCTGCTGATTGATGAGTTTCAGGACACCTCGGTGCTGCAGTGGAACAACCTGCTGCCGCTGGTGGAAAACGCCGTGGCCGGGGGCAACCTGAGTCTGGCCGTGGGCGACGCCAAACAGGCCATTTACCGGTGGCGGGGCGGCGAAATGGAGCAGATTCTGCGCCTGCATCAAAACCAAACCGAACACCTCTATAATAAGGCCACCGACGAGGAGCTGCGCGACCTGCTGGCTTCCCGCTACCAAACCCTCGACCAGAGCCTGGAAGCGGCCAGTCTGAATACCAACTTCCGCTCGGCGCCCGCCATTATCGAGTTCAACAACCGTTTCTTCAGCCAGATCAGCGCCACGCATACGGCGCTGCCATTGGTGCAAGGCATTTACGACGAACATTTCACCCAGCAGGCACCCACGGCCACCGGCGCGCCCGGTCATGTAGAGCTGCTCTTCACGGAAGATAATGCCCCCGCCTGCCGCTACGACGCGGCCATCGGCACCTACACACCCGAATTGCTACCCGGCTATACCACCGGCCAGACCCTGGACTACAACGAAAGTACGCTTTACCTCACTCTGCAGCTGGTAGAAAAAGCGGTAGCCGATGGGTTCCGCCTTCAGGATGTGGCCGTGCTTTGCCGCCGCCGAGACCAGAGCCGCCGGGTAGCGAAGTTTCTGAAGGAGCGCGGCTACGACATCATCTCCGCCGACTCGCTTTCCCTGGAGTTTGCGGAGGTAGTAAACCTGCTGGTGGCTTTGTTTCGGGTGCTCAACCAGCCCGCCGATACGCTGGCCCGGGCCGAGGCGTTGCTGCTCATTGATAGGGTAGTACGCGGCCAGGATCCTACCCCCGAGCGGGCCCGCAAGTGGTCGGAGCTGGCTAATCACGAATCGGTGAAGCCGTTTTTTGACGAGCTGCGCGCCTTGGGCTACGACGTGCAGGAGCAGGAAACCGGCAACCTGGGGCTGTATGAGCTGACGGAGCGCCTGATCGGGCTGTTTGGGCTGCTGCACCGGGTAGCGGAGCAGGAGTATCTGTTCCGGTTTCTGGATCTGACCCTGGAGTACAGCCTGCGCTTTGGCAACAACCTCAACAACTTCCTGACTTATTGGGCCCAGCGTAAAAGCAGCCTTAGTATCAACGCTCCCGCCGGCCGCGACGCCATTACCATCACCACCGTGCACAAAGCCAAGGGCCTGGCCTACGGAGTGGTGATTGTGCCGTTCGCCGATTGGTCGCTCAGGCCCTACATGGGCACGCTGCTGTGGGGCCGCTTGGCCGATGCTGCCGATAAGCCTCTGGCTGATATGCCCGCCGTGGCCGTACTGCCCCAAACCCAGGCCCTGCTGCGTACGCCCCTGGCTACCCAATACACCGAGGAGGTAGAAAAGACGTTTCTGGAAGGACTGAACATGCTGTACGTAGCCTTCACGAGGCCTCGTCACCGCCTGTATGCCATCAGCCGCAAGCCCAAACCTACCAAGGCTGCCAAAGATGGTGAAGCTTCATCGGAGACACAGGAGCCGGCCAAAACGGTGGCCGAGCTGCTACACCGCTACCTCGTGAGCACCGTGCAGTGGGATGATGAGCAAATGGCCTACGTGCTGGCTGATGCTCAGGGCTTCGTGCCTGCATTCAAAACCCAGGAGGCCCCTGCCGATACTTCCCTACCCCTCCACAACCTCACCAGCACGCCCTGGGAGGAACGGCTGCGCCTGAAGCGCCATGCCAACACGGTGTTCGACTTCGATGACCAACAGGCCCAGCGCGAGTGGAACCGCAAGTTGCACTACGCCCTGCGCCGGGTGAAGCGCGCCTCGGAGGTGGATCGGGTAGCGGCGCAGTTAGTGGCCGAAGGCCTGGTGAGCACCCGCGAGCGGTCGGAGCTGCTGCACCGCCTGCACGAGGTAACGGAGCACCCCCAAATGGCTCATTACTTCAGCGCCGAAGTAGAGGCTGAGGCCGAGCGGGAAATTCTGGTAGGCGGCACGCGCAAGCAGGACTACAAGCCCGACCGCATCGTGTTCGAAACCACTGGCCGCCTCGTAACGCTCATCGACTTTAAGGCGCCCCCACCCGAGCCGCGCCACCGCCAGCCCCTGCAGCGCTACGCCCAGCTGTTCCGGCAGCTCGGCTACGAGCAGGTGCGGTGCGTGCTGTATTATTTTGATACGCAGGAGATAGTGGAGTTTTAGGTGGCAGTTAGCGTCATCGGGGTTCCGGAAGGCTTACCTTTACCGTCTGCCCTACCCCTCCCCTTTATGGCAACACCCCGCAAGGCCGCGCTTGGCTTTATTTTTCTGACCCTGCTGCTGGATGTCACCGGCATCGGCATCATCGTACCTGTTATTCCGGCCCTGATCCGGCACCTGACCGGCGGCACCATCAGCGACGCGGCCCGGATTGGTGGCTGGCTGGTGTTTGCCTTTGCCGTGATGCAGTTTCTGTTTTCGCCGGTGCTGGGCAACCTCTCCGACCGGTTCGGGCGGCGGCCAGTGCTGCTGCTGTCCCTGCTTGGCTTTGGGCTCGATTATCTGCTGGTAGCTTTTGCGCCCAGCATCGGATGGCTGTTTGCGGGCCGGCTGATTGCGGGCGTCATGGGCGCGAGTTTCACCACGGCCTCGGCCTACATCGCCGACATCAGCACCCCGGAAACCCGGGCCCAGAACTTCGGGATGATTGGGGCGGCCTTTGGCCTGGGCTTTATTATCGGGCCGGCTTTGGGCGGAATATTGGGCAAATACGGGCACCAGGTGCCGTTTCTGGCGGCTGCGGGTATTACGCTGCTCAACGTGGTGTACGGCTACTTCGTGCTGCCCGAATCGTTGCCCTTGGAGAAACGGCGGCCGTTTGAGTGGGCGCGGGCCAATCCCATAGGCTCCCTGCAGATGTTACGGCGCTATCCCGTTATTACCGGTCTGGTGGCCTCGTTGCTACTGCTGTACGTGGCGGCCCATGCCACGCAATCCACCTGGTCGTACTACGTCATCGAGAAGTTCAAGTGGACCGAAGCCTGGGTGGGCTATTCCCTGGGGGCCTTGGGCCTGCTGGTGGCCATCGTGCAGGGCCTGCTTATCCGGCGCATCAACCCGGCGCTGGGCCCGAAACGCTCGGTGTTCCTGGGCATGCTGCTGTACGCGGTGGGCTTCGTGCTATTTGCTTTTGCCTCCGAGGGCTGGATGATGTTTGCCTTCCTGGTCCCCTACTGCCTGGGCGGCATTGCGGGCCCGGCCCTGCAGGGCATTATTTCTGGTCAGGTGCCAGCCAATGAGCAAGGCGAGCTGCAAGGCGCCCTAACCAGCCTCATGAGTCTGACTTCTATCGTGGGCCCACCCCTGATGACCAACCTATTCTCCTATTACACCGGCCCCAAAGCACCCCTGTATTTTCCTGGGGCACCATTTATTCTGGGTGCAGTGCTTATTCTGGTGAGTTTGCTGCTGCTGGTTCGGTCCCTGGCCTCGTATGTGGCTCCCGCCCCGCAAGAAGCCGCCGCTGAGCCCGTGGTAAGTGCCGGGCATTAACCTAACTGCTCAATAGACTCATCATACAAACAGAGAAGACCCACACATCAGGCAGATGCGTGGGGCTTCTCTGTTTTACAACTGACCTAAGCTTAACGCTTGCCCAGCAGCTTCTTCAGGCCCTTCAGAGCTTCGGGCATGGCCAAGGCCACGGAGGCAATAGAAACGACGGTGGCTACCTGGCAGTAGAAGCACAAGGCCTTGTTTTCCTGCCATTCTTCCCGACCCAGCTTCACGGTGGTAACCGTGTCGAACAGGGTTTTCAGGCCCATAGCCACGGGCAGAAAGGGCTGCTGGGCGGCGCGGTTCATGCCGCCGGCCCCGGCCAGCGTAGCCGTGAGGCCATAGGTCATAATCATGGGGAGGGCATCGGGCGTGTCGAGGCGCTTGTAGGCGTAGTCCGAGGCATCCACTTTGTCGGAATCAAACACATCCAGGGGCGGATCGGGCAGGTGCTTGATGATGCCGGTTTGGTAGAGGCTGACCATCTGGCCGGCCGCCACGCCCACCAGGGAAAGGCCGATAATCCAGCGGCGGCGTTTGAGGTCGGCGCTTTTGCCGTGACGTAGCTCCAGGCTGAGTTGGGTAGGATCCATCAGAAAAGTATAGCAGGTGGTTGGTGCTACGGGGTTACGTGCTTCTGAGGGGGTAGGGTTAAGGTGGAGCTTGGCGCCGGGTAGCTACCCGGCCGTTTTCACCCGACGGTAGCGCAGCTGCTCCGGGTGGTTTTTATCGGCATAGAACTCAAAGCGAGTGTCTTCTTCCTCAATAAAGAACCGGATTTCGGTGGGGCGGATCGGGGGCTGAAACCGGGTCATTTGCCGAAATTTTACTTCCTGCGTGGCCCCTGGGTTCTGCCAGGGTATCAGGCGTAGCCCGCGCTCTGTGTCTAACAGGTAGTAGGTATTGGAAGCGGGCACGTAGGCGTACGGCACGGAATAGCCAAGGGCGCTGGCAAAACCCTGGTACCGGAACTGCGCCAGCTTCCTACCCTCCAGGTTCAGCACGAAGGCATTGGGCTGAGCAGTCATTCCGGGCGGCACCTGCCACTCCATGCTTTCCGGGTTGCCGAGGCTGTCATTTGTCACAACATATTCGCCGTATTGATAGATAGTCAGCAGGGTGCTGTCGGAGAGAAAACGGGCCAGCACGAGGTCGGCGTGCGGTTTTTGCAGGGGCAGCGGCGGCCGGCCCGCGCGCAGCAGCTGGTGGCAGGTAATGAAGGCGCCACCACGCGGGGTGGGCAGCGGGTCGCAATCGGCACGACCTTCCCCGAACTCGTTGCCTGCAGCCAGATGCCGTACCCGGCCCTGCAGGTCCAGCAGGTAGAAAAGGCAGCTACCCACGTCGCTGCCCGGAATCCCGACTTCCTGCCAGAAAGCCAGCCCGCCTAGCTCCGGATAATACCCCAGAAACCGGGGCGGCGTCGGCTCACTTACCACCACGATATCGGCCCCAGCCACCTGGTAGAAATCCGGCTTCCGGAACTCCTTGCGCATTACTGGCTGGCCCGCCGCCGTGATAAGTGCAATGCGGTAGTAGCCTGCGGGCCCCTCCACCAGCCGGTTGCGGGCGAAGTTGCTGTCGGCGGCCAGGGCCGGCCCCACAATGCCATCGGTGGCAATGCGCAGCATGTGCGCCGAGTCGGCGGTGGCGCTCAGGCGCAGGCGGTATGGCTTCCCGTCGATAAGGAAAGTGGTGTCGGTAGTGGCCTTTTCGGGCAGGGTTCGGCTTAGCCAGTCGGTGGTGTTGGGGGCGGGCGGTACCGGTGCGGCAACGGCCTCCGCGTCTATCGAGTTCGGGGCGGTGGGTGGGGTAGTAGCCTGCCGGCGGGTGTGGAGGGTTGGCAGGAGGTGATGAAGCCAACGGCCAGTAAAAACAGGGAGAGACGACGAAAGCACATGCGGCAATGTACAGCAGAAAAGACTGGCCCATGCTTCCGGCTGGTAAAGTGTGTCACCATCCAGACACCGGACACAACAGCCCCTACTGGTACCATCCCGCCACTGAAACTCCGGCAGTAATTAAACTGGGAGCTAGCTGCTTTTAAGGCTTAATGACAAAGGCCGTTAGCTCGGCCATTTTGCCGTCGCGGAAACGCCAGACGTCGCAGTAGGCATACTCCGTGGCCTGGCCATCTTTGTCGGGCAGCGTAATCGTACCGAGGGCCGTTACAAAGTCACCCTCGGCAATAAACTGCCGGGCCTGAAATACGGGTGGCTTCTCATAGGCGGTGACCATCCAGGCCCGAACCGCCTCCTTCCCCCGCAACGTCTGCTCGCCTACAAAAGTCCACTGTGTATCCTCGGTGCAGTGGGCTAAAAAGCCCTCATTGTTGCCGGTGCTGATGGCGGCATTGGCCTGTTCCAGTATCGTTTTGTTATCTGCCTTCATAGGAGAAGTAATGAGATGGATAAGCGGGCGCGCATTGTGCAATGGTTGGGTGTGCGGCCACAGACCATCAGCTACATACGCTGGTAGATTGACGTAGTTTATAGCAGACAAAGTCAACATGTAGGAATAGGACATTGACGTTAATTGAACCTACTAAAGTTTGGCTGCGCGGCAAAGGGCTGCCAAACTCAGGGAATCATACGAGGGGCATAAAGTATTAAGAGAATGGATACCGCGAAAAGCCTGGGTAGGCACTATAGCCATCCCTGCCCCGTATCTTTACACTATATGATTACCGCCCCCGCTTCCCCTACCCTCGCCCCGCTCACCAACCGCCCCGATACGACGCCCTTCCTCACGCGCATGGCCCGGGAGTTGGTGGCCAAGTATGGGCCTAGCGGCGACTTGTCGGATTTGGTGGTGGTGGTGCCGACCCGGCGGGCAGTGGTGTACCTGCAGAACGAGCTGAGCCTGGCGGCCGAAGCGGGGGTAGCCCTCTGGAGCCCGCGCATCGCGGCCATGGAAGACTACATGGTGGAGCTGGCCGGCGTGCAGGTAGAGGAGCCCATTGCCCTGCAGCTCTTACTGTTTGAGATTCTGCGCGACATCGACCCCAAGCTGGATTTCGACCAGTTTGTGGGGTGGTCGGGCCTGCTGGTGCAGGACTTTTCCAGCCTCGATCAGAACCTGGCTTCGCCCAAGAAAATCTTTGAATACCTGAGCCAGGCCAAGGCCCTGGAGCGGTGGGAACTGGGCGCCGAGCCTGCCCCCCAGAGCACCACGGCCGCTTACTTCCGCTTCTGGGACGACCTGGAGAAGGTGTACCGTCGTCTGCGCCGGCGCATGGAGCAGAACCACCTCGCCTACCCCGGCCTGGCCTACCGACTGGCCGTAAACCGGGTGCAGGATAAATTGGAGAAAGGCGAGGATTTACCCCAGCACGTATTCATCGGTCTGGGTCTGCTCTCGAAGGCCGAGGAAAAGCTGATTCGGCTGCTGCGCAAGGCTCACCGGGCGGAGGTGTTTTTCGACGCCGATGCCTTTTACCTGGAGCGCGGCTCGCCTAACCGGGCCGGCCAGCACCTGCGCGAGTATCAGGACTTGTTCGATTTGCCCTGGGAGAACTTCGGTGGGCCCGCCGAGCTGCTGCGCGGCCTGCCCCGGGAGGTGCGGTTTGTGGGCGTGGCCAACGCCTCTATGCAGGGCAAAGTGGCCGGGCAGCTGCTGGCCGAGTCGCGGCAGCTGAACCCCAACGCCAAGGTAGCGGTAGTGCTGCCCGATGAAACCCTGCTGCTGCCGGTGCTTCACGGCCTACCCCTCGATGCCGTGCCGGAGTACAACGTCACCATGGGCCTCAACTTCCAGAGTACGCCCCTGTTCAATCTGGTGGATCTGCTGTTTGAGGTGCACCTGACGGGCGTGCGGGAAGGCTCGCCGGAAACCGGCTACGGCATTCCGCGCTACCATCATTTGGCCGTCAGCAAGCTGCTGCAGCACCCGTTTCTGCGCCGCTACCAGCACTGGCTCGATAAGCAGGAAAACACCCAGTACCATGGCCTGCTCGATAAAGTCTGCCGGGCCATTGTGAAGCGCCACGCCGTGCTGCTGCCCGCCGAGGAGCTGGTGGAGCTGGGCCGCGGCCACGAGCTGCTGCAGGCCCTGTTTGCCACCTGGAATAACTGCGACGACATTATTGCGGCGTGCTACACCCTCATCAACCTGCTCAAACAGGCCTACCAGGACCAGCACTCGGCCATTGAGGCGGAGTACCTCTACCTGTTCTTCACCCTAGTTAAGCGGCTTGATTCGGTGTTTGACTGCCGGGAGCAGCGGCTGTCGGTGCGCTCGTTCCGGCGGTTCCTGTATGAGCAGATGAAGGCTACCCGCCTACCCTTCAGCGGGGAGCCCATTGCCGATGTGCAGGTGATGGGTTTGCTGGAAACTCGTGCCCTCGACTTCGACCACATCATCATTCTGAGCTGCAACGAGAACGTGCTGCCGGCCCCTAAGCGCCACAGCTCCCTGTTTCCTTACGACGTGCTCACCACGTTTCAGCTCCCCACCTATGCCGATCATGAATCGGCCACGGCCCACCAGTTCTGGCGGCTTTTGCAGCGCGCCCGCCAGGTAGATCTGCTCCACATTCTGCCCGGCGCCGAGGGGACCCGCACCGGGGAACGAAGCCGCTTTCTGCTGCAGATTGAAAACGACCTAGCCGTACAGAACCCCGGCCTTGTGCTACGGGACCTCACGGTAACCGCCCCTGAAGCGGAAGAAACCCTACCCCCTCAGCACGCCGGAGCCTCTGCCCTGGAAGCCTCCGACGAGACGACGGCCCTGGTGCTGGAAAAGGATGCCGGCATGCTGCTGGCTCTGCGGGAAGTGCTGGATAAAGGCCTCTCGCCCACCGCCCTGAACCAGTATCTGAACTGCAACCTGCAGTTCTACTTCCAGCGGGTAGCGCGCTTTCGTGAAAACGATGAGGTAGAGGAAGCCCTTGGCCCCGATGGGTTTGGAACGGTAGTGCACGAGGCCCTGGAAGAGCTGCTGACGCCTTTTGCCCAGACCATCCGGCGCCAGATGGTGAATGCGCAGGCCCCGCCGCTCACCGCCGCCGATATTCCGGGCCTGGTGAAGCTGGCCCCGGTCATGATAGCCAAGGCCCTACGCAAGGAGGAAGAGGGCCGCCACGCCCGCGCCGACGAGGGCCTGAACCACGTACTGGGCCAGGTGGCCGGGCAGTTGGTGCGCCGCTACCTGGAAAGCCTGCTGGAACAGCCCGATACCTTGCCGCTCCAGATTCAGGGGCTGGAAGAGGAGTTACATGCCACCGTGTTCGTGCCTCTGCCCAGCGGCGAGAAGCTGCCGGTGCGCCTGCTCGGCAAGGCCGACCGGGTGGATCAGTTTCCGGATGGCCGCCTGCGGGTAGTGGACTATAAAACCGGCATGGTGGAGAAGTACCACCTGCAGCTGCTCAAGCGGGGCGAAGGCCCCGCCGAGGCGGTGCAGCGCCTGCTCACCGATGCTACCCCCGCCGCCGACAAGGTGCGTCAGCTTTGGCTCTACCGCTTCCTGCTGGCTCAGCAGGGCCGCCCCGCTGCCGATGCCGCTATTATTTCCCTGCGTAACCTCAGCGCCGGCCCCATGTCAGCCGACATGAGCTTCCTGACCGCCGACGGCCAGGATTTCGTCCAGCACAGCGAACAACTACTTAGCCAGCTCGTCAACCGCATCCTCGACCCCGAAGAGCCCATCCGCAAAACCGATGACCAGGATAAGTGCCAGTATTGCCCCTACCGCAGCATTTGTGCGAGGTAATGGTGTCATTCCGACCGCAGGGAGGAATCTGGGTTAAACCCTTGAATGGTGAACCCAGATTCCTCCCTGCGGTCGGAATGACAGCTAGGCGTTCTACCTTGCATCTACATTTAAACTTGACTTATGGACAAATTCATGCAGGCCGCCATTGAAGAGGCACTTCAGGGACGCAAAGAAGGCGGTATTCCGATTGGCTCAGTGCTGCGCCGGGGCGACGAGATTGTGAGCCGTGGCCGCAACAAGCGGGTGCAGGAGGATAACCCCATCAAGCATGGCGAAATGGACGCGCTGTTCAACGCCGGCCGCCAACGCTCCTACCGCGACACCGTGCTGTACACCACCCTGATGCCGTGCTACATGTGCGCCGGCACCATCGTACAGTTCAAGATTCCGAAGGTGGTAGTAGGGGAAGATCAGACCTTCGGTGAGTCCAGGGAGTTTCTGGAGTCGCATGGCGTAGAAGTGGAAGTGCTGAACCTGCCGGAGTGCGTGCAGATGATGCAGGACTTTATCCAGGCGGAGCCGACGCTCTGGAACGAGGATATCATGGAGCTGTAAACAAGCCCGCAGAAGTATGACAGCCACCAAAAAATGCCCGCACTGCGGCCACTGGACCGAATGGAACCAGCAGCCTACCGACCTGTGCCAGCACTGCGGGCAGGTTCTAGAGCCCTACCGGGTGGCTAGTGAGGAAGCCCGGCAAAAGCTGTCGGAGCAGCCCCTGGCATCGGTCATGCTGATCGAAATCAAGCCCGAGGATGGGCCGGTGGTGCGCTTTTTCAAGTACATCATCCGGGGTGGGCAGCTGGCCTTTGCGGCCATCATGGCTTTTATGGTGTGGCTGGTCACCGTCCTGGCCGGGTGAGGTGGCCCGCCGAGCTGCGGCATCCGCTGTTTCTGACGGGGGTAGGGCTGTACGCTGTTGCGTGCATCAACCGTTACTGGCCCATCGGGCGCCTGCCCACCTTTATTAATTCCCACCTAGCCGACCTACTAGCCCTACCCCTGCAGCTGACGATGGTCCTCTGGCTGATGCGCCGCTTCTACTTCCGGCAGCCCGCTTTTGTGCTCCCTACCTCCTGGATTATAGCCAGCTGGATTGTGGTGGCGGTGTGGTTTGAGCTGATCATGCCACGCTTCAACCCACGCATGACCGCCGACCCGCTGGATGTGGTGGCCTACACCCTGGGCGGGCTGGTGTTCTGGCGCTGGATGAACCGCCCGGCCTTCGCCTGAGGCCAACCCTACCCCCTACTCCGCGCGTATAACCCCTACTTAGCCCCGACGGCCTCCTGGTCGCGGGGCTTCTGTTTTAGCCCATTGAGCGCCGCTTTTCTATGCACATGATTCAGGATTTAAACCGCGTACTTTCCTCTTACTGGCAGCAGTTTCTGTATGTGCTGCCCAAGCTTTTAATTGCCATTATCTTGCTGGTAGTGGCCATTTTTATTGCCAACCGCGTGAGTGCTTTGCTGGGCGGCCGGCTCCGGCGCCGCTCCCACGACCCCCTCCTGCCCGACTTCCTGGCCCGGCTCAGCAAGTGGGCCATGGTGCTGCTGGGTTTGATGATTGCCTTAAACGTGCTGGGCTTTTCGGGCATTGTGGGCAGCCTGGTGGGGGCGGCGGGCGTTTCGGCGTTTATCGTGGGGTTTGCCTTCAAGGATATTGCCGAGAACTTTCTGGCCGGCGTCATTCTGGCCTTCAACCGCCCTTTCCACATCAACGATACCGTTGAAATCAAAGGGCTGATTGGGCACGTGGAGGCCCTGAACCTGCGCACTACCCTCATGCGCACCTTCGATGGCAAGCACATTTTCCTACCCAACTCCCTGGTGCTCAAAGAGCCCCTGATCAATTACACCCGCGACGGCAACCTGCGCCAGGAGTTCCTCGTGACCGTGGACCTGGGCCCGGATGCTACCCCCGACCAGGCCATCAACATCATTCTCAACTACCTGCGCACCATCCCCGACATTCAGCAGACGCCCCGCGCGCCCTACATCAACCTGGAAAAAGCGGGTGACACCACCGCCGACCTGCGCGTGTACTTCTGGGCCGACTCCGATGATTATCGTCGCGGGGTGCTGCAGCTTAAGAGTCGCGTGATGCAGGAGGTGAAGCAGGAGCTGGTTGGGGCCGGCCTTGGTGTGCCCGGTCTGGGTCAATAGCGTGGAAATAGTGACCTTGTGAGCGAAGGGTACGTCATCCTGAGCGTAGCGAAGGACCTTATTACGGCTGTACGTTCTTCTAAAAACGGCTCATTCAGGCGTGATAAGGTCCTTCGCTACGCCCAGCACCACCAGAACGTCAAGCTCACTTTACCCCCTTTTTAGCTCACCATCTTACATTTTTACCATCTTTGCCTATGGCCCAAAACACCATACACCGGTTGTTACGCCCGTTGCTCCTTTGGCGTCTGCGCCACATCAGCGACCGGGTGTACCTTATTCTGGTGAGTATGGTGGTGGGGCTGCTGGCCGGGCTGGCGGCGGTGCTGCTCAAAACCCTCGTGCACGACACCCAGAAGATGCTGAATGCCTGGGTTCCTGGGCAGTATCAGGTGTTTACCAGCTCTTTCTATCCTATCATCGGTATTGCCCTCACGGTGCTGTTTACCCGGTACTTCCTCGATGGCAACCTGGGCCGGGGCATTGGGCCGATTATTTACAACATTGCCCGCCAGGGCAGCGTGGTACCGCGCAGTAAGCTGTACTCCCAGCTGGTCTCCTCGTTCCTGACGGTGACGTTTGGGGGCTCGGCTGGTCTGGAGGCGCCTATTTCCGTTACGGGTTCGGCTATTGGCTCCAACACGTCGCGGGTGCTGCGCATTGGCCGGCGCGAGCGGCGCCTGCTTACGGGTTGCGGGGCGGCAGCGGGGGTAGCGGCCATCTTCAACTCGCCCATTGCGGGGGTGCTGTTCGCCGTGGAGGTAATTCTCTCCGAGCTGTCGGCGGCTTATTTCGTGCCCTTGCTGATTTCTTCTGCTACGGCCACGGTAGTGTCGAAGGCCCTGTATGCGGGCCAGCCCTTCGTGCTGATTACCACCTCCTGGCCCGTTGATGCGGTGCCGCTCTACCTGATGCTGGCCGTGTTTACCGCCCTGCTGTCGGTGTACATGATCCGGGTGTATTTCTGGGCCGACAAGTATTTCGAGCAAATACCGGGCACGCTTCGGAAGGTGCTGCTGGGAGGCCTTGCCCTGGGCGGACTGGTATTTCTATTTCCGCCGCTCTACGGCGAGGGCTACAACATCGTGCAGCTGCTGCTGGGGGGCCGGGCCGAGCAGCTCGTGAACGGGTCCTTGTTCGATGTGTTTCAGGAGCAGAGCGTGTGGCTGGTGCTGCTGGTGGCGGCGGGCAGTATGCTGCTGAAAGTGGTAGCCACTACCATCACCATCGGCTCGGGTGGCAACGGGGGCATGTTTGGCTCTTCGCTGTTTGCCGGGGCGCTGTGTGGCTTCGTGTTTGCCCGCCTGATCAATATGAGCGGCCTCTACCCTATTTCTGAAGTCCACTTTATTGTGCTGGGCATGGCCGGCACGCTGGCCGGCGTGGTGCACGCGCCCCTCACCGGCATCTTCCTTATTGCCGAAATTACGGGTGGCTACGCCCTATTCGTACCTCTAATGGTAGTCACCTCGGGCTCCTACCTCATCACGCGCTACTTCGAGCCCTACTCCGTGTATACCCGCAAGCTGGTACAGAAGGGCGTGTACGTGAACCAGGACCGCGACCGGGGCCTGCTGGCCCAGCTGGACGTGGCTTCTCTGATTCAGACCGACTTCCTACCCGTCCGCCCCGACGATACCCTGGGCGAGCTGGTGCAAACCTTCCGCCACGCTACCCGCAACCTGTTTCCGGTGGTAGATGCTGATGGCCACCTGCATGGCATCGTGAGCCTGGACACGGTGCGCGACGCCCTCTTCGACGATGAGCACTACAACACCACCCGCGTGCGCGACCTGATGAGCGCCCCGCCGGCCATCGTCCGCCCCGACGATACCCTGCTGGATACCCTGCGCTGCATGGAGCAGCTCGACGCCTGGGCCCTCCCCGTTCTCAGCCTCGATGACCGCTACCTCGGCTTCCTGCTCAAGTCCACCATCCTGGCCAACTACCGCCGCCAGCTAATCAAGGAAAGCGAAATTTGATGAGGTGAATTGTCATGACGAGTGGAGCGAAGCCATCCGTCCTCTGCCTGTGACAAGCCTAATAAAGTGACAAGCCCTTGACGTATGGTAGCGTCAAGGGCTTGTCATATTTCAGGGGGTAGGGCTTTGGTCAGGACGGATGGCTTTGCGCTGCTCGCCATGACAACGCACTCATTCACTCACCATTTCTCTATTTCACCTAGTACTCCCCAATTTCCGGCTCTTGTCGGGACAGCAGCAGGCCCACCATCATCAGAGTACCGGTCAGCAGAATAACTACGAAAAGGATGTTTTCGCTGACCTCGCCAATTAGGTGTCGTTGCGGAATGCTGTAGAACAGCAAGACCGTGATAAGGCCTTTGGGCGCGATAAACAGCTCCGGAATCAGGTCGGTGCGGGCAATGTAGCGCAGGTAGAAATAGCGAATGGCCGTCAGGGCCGCTACAATCAGCACCCCCTGCAGCAGCAGCTGGGCGCTGAGCAGGCTGCTGAGAGTGATGCTGAAACCGAACAGCAAAAAGAAGAACGTGCGGATCAGGAATGCCGACTCGGCCGTGATGCTGCGCAGCTGGTGTACTTCTTCCTGCAGGCGCTCAGGCCGGAACCAGCGGCGCAGGCGCCCTTTTAGGAAGTGCTCGGCGTTGTTTACAGCCAACCCGAACACCAGCACCAGTACCAAGGAAGAAAGGTGCAGCTTCTTGGCCACGCTGTAGAGCAGAATCAGGAAGGCCAGAATCAGGAAGAACTTGACGTGCAGCCGAATCCGGTCGAGCAGAAATATCAGAGCCATCGTACTGAGCACGGCCACGATGACCACCGCCACCACGTCGCGCCCAAAAGTCACGACGGACATGCCCTGGGCGAAGTTGTCCTGCAGGGCAAAGTTGAAGAACATGATGCCCAGAATGTCGGAAAACGTGCTTTCGTAGATGATAAACTCCTGCTTTTCGCCCCACAAACCGGCCACGCTGGGAATGGCAATAGCCGAGCTGATAACGGCCAGCGGAATGGCATTTACCAGGCAGCTCTGAAAGTTTACCCGCAGCCAGAAGTGCAGGATCATGGCAATGACCACGGCCTGCACCACCAGAATCAGGGCCGCGGCCAGAAAGGAGCGCCGAATCAGCGGGGCCTTGTCCCGGCTGATTTTCAGGTCGAGGGCCCCTTCCAGCACAATCATAATCAGCCCGATGATACCGAATATTTCCAGCACCACCTTCGGGATCTGCAGCACAAAATCGGTGTAGTCGGCGGCCTGGCGCAAGGCAATACCGGTGAGCAGCAGCATCAGCACAGAAGGCACTTTGGTGGCCCGTGCAGCCAGATCGAAGAGGTAGGAAAGGATGACCGCTAAACTGAGGCCAATCAAAATGGAATACGAACCCATACAGAAGTTATAAGCCCAACTTTGACCCTGTCAGGCGCGCTAAATCAGCGCAGCAGCCCGGGCTTTCGGATATTGAAGATAGGTAGGCTCGGCGTAAACCGCCGTTGGTCGGGCCACGGCCTACCTCTGCTCTGGTGCCAGTCCTCTACCTTTGCGGCATGCAAATACCCCCTGATTCTGGTGCGCCGTGGGTAGCCGTGGTAGGCGGCGGACCCGCCGGCCTGCTGGCGGCCCAGCACCTGGCCGAGGCCGGCTGCCGCGTAACAGTGTACGAGGCGCAGGCCACGGTAGGACGTAAATTTCTGGTGGCTGGCCACGGGGGCTTCAACCTGACCAACAGTGAGCCGCTCGAGGTTTTTGCCAACCGGTACGCCGTTCGCAGGCCGGAATTTACGCGCTATTTGCAGCATTTCTCGGCGGCCGACCTGCGCACCTGGGCCGAGCAGCTGGGCATCGGCACATTTGTGGGCACCAGCGGCCGGGTTTTTCCCACCGATGAGCACAAGCCGGCCCAGCTGCTGCGGGCCTGGCTGGCCCGCCTGCAAACCCTGGGCGTAGCACTGAAAACCCGCCACCGCTGGCTGGGCTTCGCCGGGGAAGGCCTGCGCATCCGCGACGAAGCGACGGGGCAGGAAACTGTGGTGCGCCCCGCGGCTACGCTGCTGGCCCTGGGCGGCGCCAGCTGGATCAAAACCGGCTCCGATGGCAGCTGGACGGCTGCACTGCAGGCTATAGGAGTCGAAACTGTGCCGTTCATGCCGAGTAACTGCGGCGCGGAAGTAGCGTGGTCAGCTTTTTTTCGGGAGAAAGTCGGACGGCAGCCCCTCAAAAACATAGCGCTGCAGTGTGGCTCCCTGGTGGTGCGCGGCGAGTTAATGCTTACCGATTACGGCCTGGAAGGCACACCCGTGTACGCCCTGACACCTGCCCTGCGCGAGGCCCTGGCCGCCGGCCCGCCAGCTACCCTGCTGCTAAACCTCAAACCCGACCTGACGGAGGCCCAACTAATTGAAAAGCTGGTCCGGCGGCGGGCAGGCAAGTCTCTGGCTTCATTTCTGGGCGAGGCACTGAAGCTGGGGCCGCCCACCCCAACGCTGCTGCGGGAGGTAGGCCCGCCCCAGTTACCGACCACGGCCCCGGAGCTGGCTTATCTGCTCACCCACCTGCCCCTGCCAGTTGCGGGCCTGCGGCCCCTGGATGAAGCCATCAGCACGGCCGGCGGCATTGCCTGGCCCGAGGTTAATGAACACCTGATGCTACGGCGCCGGCCGGGTGTTTTCGTGGCCGGCGAAATGCTGGACTGGGAAGCTCCTACCGGTGGCTATCTGCTGCAGGGCTGCTTCAGCACCGGCGCCTGGGCCGCCCGGGGCATCCTGCAGAGAGTAACGGAGTAATGGCTCTGAGTGGGGGCGTCCTGTAGCTGGTTCTTTCACTGAACAGGCAGGAAGGTAATCAGATGGAGGGTTGTCGGGGCTGAAAATGCCGGGCAACGTTATCCGGTCAGCCCAAGTTGCTACCCCCTATTAAGCAGTTTGCCCTTCCTTCAAGTTGAGAAGAAAGGGCTGGTTCGTTTATCAAGTTCTGAACCCAGGAAGTACTAATGGCCGCACAGCGGCTGGAAGGCGTTGTATAGACCCGCCCGACAAATCACTCAGCTATTCTCCCGTACCCGCTCGGCTTCTTCGGCTTCGGCCAGAATGGCTTTGGCTTCTGTGAGCAGGCGCTGGCCGTGGTCGAGTTGCTGGCGCAAAATCAGGGCAAACAGAATGAAGTAGGAAACAATGGGCAGAAAGATGCCCAAGGCAAACCACAGCCAGAACGAGCGGCCGTAGCTGTAGGCGCAGTACCCCGTCGTAATCGGGAGCAGCGACATGGCGAAAATAGCGCCTATCAGTAGATCTACGAACATAGCACGACGGGGCAAGAACGTGGGACTTTACGGAAGATACGCCGCCTGACGGTAGCAGGCAAGCCCGCCCCACGGTACGGGCAGTTTTCTAACCGCAAAGCAAGCAGAAGGTTCCTAAAAATTGTGGCTATTTCATGGGCCCGCTGATCCTTCGGCCGGATTTCGCGTACTTCCAGCTTTGCGCTCCTTTACGCCTACCCCGCTACCTCCCTATGTGGGAAAATCAAAGTCTGTTTCGTGTTTCGGCCCAGCTCTCGGCCGATGGTATCTTTAACCTGCTGGACCGAAGCCTGAAGCCGGAGGTATTCCTGCTGGGACTGGCTTCTGCCCGCGAAACCTCGGAGCCTGAAGCCATTGTGGTGGAGCCGACCTCCCACCGCTACCGCCCCTACGATTTTCGGGCCGTGAAAGCCCGGGCCGCTTCCCTGGAGCCCGACGGTCCCCGCGAGGTAGTATATCACCTGCACCCCCTCGACCACGACCGGTTTGAGAAGCACCGCTGGTACGAGCTGCTGCGCCGGGCCACCGAGCATGCCCTCAACGACCTGGTAAGACTGCGCGAAGAAGACCGGGTTAATTTCTGCTCCCTGCCCGTAAGCGTGGGCGGCTACCTGGTTATTGTAGTGCTGCAGCTTTCGGCGGAGGTGTACAACAGCTACTATTCCCTGCCGGGTCCGGCGGGCCCCACGCGCCCGGCCTCCCTGCTGGCCGCCACGGTGCAGGAGTTCCTGCAGGATGCGTCCCGCGCCCTGCGCGAATCTGACACTGATGATGACCGGCCCGTGCTGGACCGCGACTATAACGAAGTGCTGCGTGCGGCCGGCCGCCGGTTTATGCTGCGCGCCGCCGCCGGCTCGCATGGCCTTTATGATGCCTGCAATGGCATTGCGGCCCTGCGCCACGAAGGCGACGAAGGGGTAGGCACTATGCTGATTGCCCGGCGCAACCACCCGGCCGTAGTGCCCATCATGACCCTGGAATCTCCGATTCCGTTGCGCGACTACCGACGCATCCGCAAGCTACTGGAGCTCAGCGAAGACCGCAACGCCCTGATTTCCGACGCATCGGACGTGTTCGGCCTGGGTTACCTGGTAGAGCCCAGCGACGCCCAGTACGAGCCCCTATTCACTGTGCACTTCACCAAGCACTACAGCTGGGAGCTGAGCCACAACGGACAGGTGATGATGAAGGTGGTATCGAACACGCCGCGCCTGCCCCAGGGAACCGTTGATGAGCTGAACTTCGCGGCCGCTATCCGGCGGGTATTTCCGGGGGTAGATGCGGCGGGCGTGGCCTACCTCTGGGAGCTCACCCTGAAAGCCACGGCCCAGACCAATGGTACCATTCTGGTTATTTCGGAGGGGGCGGCCCAGGAGGCAGCCCGCCTGACCCGCCAGTGCTTTCGGGTGGCCCCGCGCCTGATGACGCCCTCCGTGCTGCGCCTGGTCACCAACATCGATGGGGCCGTGCTCATCGACCCAGCGGGCACCTGCTACGCCATTGGGGTTATTCTCGACGGCCTCGCCACCGAAAAAGGCGACTCCTCGCGGGGTTCTCGCTACAACTCGGCCCTGCGCTACGTGGAAAGCAGCCGCTACCCCGTGCTGGTGGTAGTAGTCAGCGAAGACGGCTGGATTGACTTGCTTCCGCCCATGCGGCGCTAACGGCCCTCCTAACGCGCCGGCTGGGGTGCTACAATAGTCCCTGCGTAACGGCGTAGCGGATCAGGGCAGCCGTGTTGCGCACCTGGGTTTTCTCGATGATGTTCTGGCGGTGGGTTTCGATGGTGCGCTTGCTGGTGAACAGCTTTTCGGCTATTTCACCGGTAGTAAATCCTTCGCCGATGAGCTTAAGCACCTCCGTTTCGCGCCGCGAAAGGGCCGGCGACTTTTTCTCCTCACCGGCGCTTTGCCGCTCGCCCCGCCCGCGCAGCTTATGCAGCAGATCAACGCCCAGCTCAGTGCACAAAAACCGCCGCCCTGCCGCCACCGACCGGATAGCAAACAGGATTTCGGCCTTGCTCACGTTTTTCAGCACGTAGCCCAGGGCCCCGGCTTCCAGCATTCGGTTCACGTATTCTTCGTGGCTCAGCATAGACAGTACCAGCACCCGTACGCCCGGATGGTGCTGCTGCAGCTGCCGGATGGTTTCGTGCCCGTCCATTTCGGGCATGTTGATGTCCAGCAGCACTACGTCCACGGGGTTTCCGGCCAGTAACTCCAGCAGTTGCCGGCCATTGCTCGCTTCAGCGGCAACTTGTAAGTCGGTTTCCCCCATCAACAGGGCCCGGATTCCGTCCCGGATAATGGCATGATCATCTGCCAGAGCTATGCGGATCATTTTTAGGTTTTGTAACCGGTTGCGCAGGTATAACTCTCGGCCAACTGGGGCCGGCGCCCCCAAGGCCGGCTTACTTATACGTAATTTTCCCCGCCAGGGCTATACCTCCGCTTTACCAATTCCCTGGCTTCCCCAGTCGTCCCCCGGCCCGGGCAGCAAGGGTACATATCCCTGAGGGGGGTAGGCGCCGTAGTAAGCGTGTTCATTCTTCTCCTACCCGCTTTCTCTTCCTGCTTTTTATGGCCATCCCTACCCCCTTTGATCAAGATGAGCGTCTGCGTTGGGTGGAGCGTATTTCCCGCCTGCTCGACAGCCAGTTTCAGGTACCGGGTACCACTTGGCGCTTCGGCCTCGATCCGCTCATGGGCCTGATTCCGGTGGTAGGGGGGCTACCCTCCCTGGCCCTCTCCGGGGTCCTGATTCTGACCATTTTGCGCCACGGCGCCAGCGGCAGCCTGGTCATCCGGATGGTGCTGAACGTGGTGCTGGATGCAGTCATCGGAGCTATTCCGGTGGTAGGCAACCTTTTCGATTTCGCCTATAAAGCCAACAACCGCAACGTGGAGCTGCTGCGCCGCCACTACGCCGAGGGCAAGTATCAGGGCAGCGGCAAGGGGCTGATTGTGCTGATTACCTGTGTCTTACTTATGATATTTGGGCTGATTTTTTGGGGTCTTTGGGCACTTGGCACCACTCTATTCCATTACTTCCAGCAGCACGATTTGATACACGTTTGATACATTGAATACATGATGTATCTTAGAGGTATAGGCAGGACACATTATCTCTGCTCACCTAAGAAATGTCTAAACTATCGTTTGTCCTGCGTAAGAATAAAGCAGGCATGGCTGGTATTAGCGTAAAGCATACGCACCAACAGCACCTCGACCCAGTGCCCTTCGTTCAAGCAACTGGCGTAGCAGTTGAACCGCAGTATTTTAACCTTGCAACTGGCAAGGTTTTCGGGGTTAGCAACGCACCGGAATTAAATGCCAAGATTCAGGCTCGTCTCACCTCTATCGAGACTGCCATTCGTAACCTAGTAGAGCGGGGTGTGGAACCGTTCAAAAAGAACTTAGAGAAGGAGCTAAAGTGGATAGCGGAGACCAACACTGTAGAGCAGGTAGGACAGGAAGTCTCTGATGAGATAACGGACACCAGCCTGTCTGCTCTACAGTCGCTGCTCAGCAAAGCCGAGAAGCGGGTAGAAACCATTAAGCGTCAGATTGAGCAGAAGGAAATAGAACTTGGCATATACACGGGCAAACTCTTCGTTGCTCATATTGACGAGTTTATTGCCAAATCAAGTTCAACACTAAAGCCAAATTCGATTAAAAACTACAAGGGCTTGAAGCAAGCCGTAGAAGAATTCAACCCTTCTCTTAACATTACAGATGTCTCCATCAAAACGTTAGAGCAATTTCGAGACTTTCTGCTAACTGAAAAGAAGCTTCGCACTAAAAGCAAGTCCGGTGAGTACGAGAAAGGTTTACGCAATAGCTCTACAAGAGAATTTATTCAAAAATTCAAGATAGTTTACTATGCCTTTAGTGATAAATTTAACTATGATGTTACTAAAATAAAGAAGTGGAAGCATAACGTTAAAAAACTTCAAAACGACAATGTTGTTTATCTCACTCCCGATGAATTAGATGCTGTTGTCGCTGCTGAGTGCATTACGGACAGGGAGCGACTGCATAGAGACTTCTATGTATTCATGTCTCAAACTGGTTTGCGCTTCGTTGATGCTCGATTAGTTACCGCTGGGCATGTAAAAGATGGAGCATTGCGTATCATTCAACAAAAGACTACCAAAAAGGTCACTATTCCCCTCACTCAATTGGCAATCAGTATTTTAGAGCGATATAACTATAATTTTGGTGATGTAAAGTATACTGCCCAAGTAAGATACTACATGAATCAACTACTCAAGCGTAACAATCTACTCTCCTACCCTATGTCACGCACTCACTATAAACAAAATGTAGGCAGTGAAGAAGTTAAGATAAAGAGAGAGTTGATATCCGCTCACACTGCCAGAAAAACATTCATTAACATCAGTTTAATCAAAGGGGTGAAGATTACTAGCATCAAGAATATTGTTGGACATAGTGAGCTAAAGATGATAATGGATGTCTATGGGGACGGAACCGTAGACAATGCAGAAATGGCAAAAGCTTTCGAGATGCCTAAGTCCACTGGTGAAGTCGCAAGCAAAATAAAAGTTGTAGCGTGATGCTTTCCTTAAGCATAAGTAGAAATAACTGCTTTATAATAAACGACACATATTCTTTCCCGTCGTCTAGCAGAGCGCTGTTCATATCATTCCCCATAATAGATTATTAGCTTAAAACTCATATCGCAAGCACTATTTAAGATGGATTATATCTATCTTGCACGTCTACATCATCCTACTCTCTCTACGATGGCAACACCCGACCTCAACAAACTTCAGCAGATTCTGCAGAATGCGGAAGCAAACGAAGCCCGCTTACAGGCTATCAAAAAAGCTTACGGTAAAGTAGAATCAGCAATGCATGAGTTTTCCACACTCTTAGCAGATGATTACCAGCCAGCGAAGAAAGAGCGCAAGCCTCGTGCTCCACGAGCAGAGGGTGCTAAGAAGCCCGGTCGCCCACGTAAAGTTATAGCCGCTGAGTAACCTGATTTTCACATACCTATTGTAAAAAGAGCCACTGTAGCAATTACAGTGGCTCTTTTTATTTTACTAAACTATTTTGTTTCTGTTCGCTGTCTTCATCCTTACTCAGAATTGCTATCCCTTTGAGAATACCTACCAGCCAGAGCACTACTTCGCTCTGCCAATCCATGATAGTATTACTGTAGTGCAAAGCAATGCTGAAGACATCAGATATCGAATACTAGTAGCCTTCCAGAAGCATCACATTACTCCTACCCTATCACAATATAATTTTTAAAAAAAAATAGATAGTAGATATTATCTAAAAAGGTGCTAGAAGAACTCTCTCCTAACACCTCTTCATTTATTTACATATCAAACGACTCATACTTTACAGTGTAGTCGTTAGAATCCAGAGAATATTCCCGCGTCCTGTGTTTGATAAGCGGAACGACTACAGAGCTATATATGCTTTGAACTTCATCTGGTGACATGACTGAAACTTCAGAAATCTTATTAACACCAAGTGAATTAATAGATGTCCCTATTCTTAATCCTTGCATCTTATCGTGCATGATTATCCACCTATCATGGAATGGTGATTTCTTAACCTGATTACTAGCTTTGACAAATGAATAATTAGTTAATTCTTCAGATGAAACTTCTCTCCAAGCATTTGAGTAAGAAAATTTACTAAAATCACCACTTGAATCGCCACTTGTCAACACTGTAACAGATGCACCATAACACCAATCATAAACATTCTTCAGGAATTCAAAGTCTAGTTCAGAAAAATATGGGTCTACAATATAAACATCAGACGAACCTGATTCTTTTAAATGTCTGCCAATAAAACTAATTGCCTCATTCCTCATTCCGGGTTTTGCAACAAAAATGCTATTTGACTCCATTGTTGTGTATGTTAACATTTTAGAATTTTTATTTGACAAACTGCAAATCAATGAGTATGTCAGCTTAGCATTGGAGTAAGCAGAATCATAGAAAGACAAAAGCAGATTCTTCACGCTATTGGAATTGCTCTTAATGGTGCTCTGAAGAAAGAACTCAAAAACGGGCACAGAATAGTAGAAAGGGCTTTTAGAAGCATTTCGCAGGATAGCAGATGTTTCTTCCATATCCCTACTAAATCGCTTGTTGGCATTCAATTGTCCTAGCATCTGCCAAGCCATTGTACTCATCTGCCTTCTATCTCTGATTCGAGAGAATTGGGTGTAGTCGCCTAATACTTCTTTCTCTAGCTCCAGCTTACTTAGGTGGTCTGATGCAGGTTCAACCATCTTCTTACGGGCGGGGTCTGTGTCCAGAGATGATATCATTTTTTGCGCTACGTTTTTATCATGCTTATATGCTATATCAACTAATCGTCTAAACGTTGGAAACATTTCGGAATCATCTAACTTATAAATTTCACCATGAATTTTAGCCAAATTTTCACTGAACTTTTCCTGAGATATTTTTAGCGCTGACTCAAGGGCTATTTCGTAGTAATCTATCTTCTCAGTAAGAGATTCAATTTCATCAGCATGTTTAAAAGACAAATCCAAAAATTCTAATTTCTTTTTCTTATTAGAACACTCTTTTGAAAGGATACTATATACAAGTGCTTTGTCAGCAATATTGTCAATAGTTGCTGCCTGAGCACCTAATGCATCAAAAACGTTACTTTGTCCATTTGAAGGAGCTAAACTGAAATGTTGCATTGAAGCTTTAGCGGCTACAATATAACCGTCATGTAATACACCGGTTCTTTTATTAGGCAATTTATCATCTATAAGTTTTGTAAGCTTATTGGTAATATCACTTTTATGGTCTCGTAGAAAGTTATTTGGATAATTCTTTGCAACCACAGACAAGTTTCTTATATGGTCATAAAGAGCACCATCAGTTTCTACCATAGATATAAGGTTTATATAATCGATAGCATCTTGGTATTTAAAGTTAGGGGAACCCTTTATATCATCATATGCTTCATTATCAGGGCATTTCGTTAATAAAACGAAGCAAACAGAAGATATTATTCTTTCCTTCTCATTAATATCATCTTTAGGTATTGCGTCCAATAACAATCTCAAAGATGCTGGTTGAGCTAAATGAATTGCAGCAGCAGCAACACGTAGAATATAATAGTAATACAGTTTATCTTTTGATTTTTTATATTTTTCTATTATAGGCATTATATGTTTATTAACAATATCTTCTGTGACAGATTTAACTGGTACTAACCCTGCCTTTATAGCAAGCTCAGACCATAGTTGAGCTTGCTCTATACTCGATGGCATATTATTAATCATAGATGTTATCTTATCATATGGCATGTCTTTATCATTTTCAAGTAATCCTGCGTAGGCTCTAATCATCAATCTGATTGAATCCATCATCATGGACGAATGCAAAGGGTTAATAACCGCACATTCCTCTACTAATTTTTCTGTTCTGATAAAGTATTCTTCAGCGAGTAGTCTATCGTTATCCGCTAATTTAGAAACCATCTGATATCCTGCCATTATTTTTTCCCAAGGAATATCCATTTTATTCCAGAAATCAGAAAGAAACTCAGATAGCTTTGCAACTAAAGTATTATAGTTGAATGCAAGCCCATCAAATGTTTCAGGTTGAAGCTTCAGCAAATAAATGGCTTGTGTAACTAAATAACACTTTGAGCTGCTCCCCGAAACTTTACTTATCATTGGCAACAACTGTACTATCTTATTACGACAATCAACAGTTCTTTCACGCTGCTCATAAGCAGCTTCGAATACATAAACAGCCGCTTTGGCATATAGGGATGGTATATCTATGCCATTCATGGCATTTTTTAGTTTTTCTACATTCCACTCTTTGATTGGAGTATCGACATAAATTTCTACACACAACAACCGAGCATGCATTCTTCTTGGCTGGGTGTTTAGTCTATCTGCTATGTCAACTGCAAAATCTAAATCAATCTTAGCCAAAACTTCAATAGCAGAACCAACCTCCTTCAGATGGTTAGCAGTAGATTTTAGCAACTTATTTACGGAGTTACCTATATCTTGTTTTACTTGTTCTTCGCTTAAAATAAATTTACTGATATCGACTGCTTCATGTCTGCTCATCTCAACGATGAGCGACCACAACAGAGCCAATGACTCAACTTTTACAGACAGGTCACTGATTGTGTCGATATAACTATACTGCATTGCCAATGCTCTGTCATTAGCAGTGTCAATGTCAAATTTTGATATACTGTCTATCAGGAGCATTTCTAGCCTTACTCTGTCTATACTAGGGCTATTAATTGTAATCGTTAACTCATCTACCCTATTAACTATTTCGCTTACTAAATCATACGATTCAAAAAACAAAATAGGATACACAACATCTAATAGCATAGTTGTTGTAGGTTTTACATTATAAGAATTTTGCAACATTAGCTCAATTGCATACTCTATTATATTAACTATATTGCTTGATTGTTTATTTTTTTTAATCCATCGCCTTAACAGATAAAGCCTATCTGATTGATTGTCAATTTTTGATATTTCATTTATAATATCCTCTTCCGTTACCTCATTAATACCGAAAGCAATAGATTTCGAGAATTTATCAGCAAAACCACTTGACATTTTATCCTTAATATCTGAGGATACCTTAATAGATTCGCTGTCCATCATAGAGTCGGCTCCACTCTTCATAATCATAGCAATATATCCTAGAAGCCACTCAACTGATGTTTTTTCACTTTTCAGTCCAGACGCTTTTTCCACTAACTGTACTGCTAAATCTGGCAAAAAATAAGCAAGACCTGTTATCATTTCAGTAAGATTATCTTTCAGATATTCTCCATCTATATCCTTTATTAATTCTTTTATTTCTTCAACAATAACTTCATCATATTCTTTTTTTGTTTTTTTACACCATTTTACAAAAGAAATAAGCATCTTCACCCTATCCTCTTTCAAAGTGGTACTTGAAATGAACGCCAATGCTTCTTCAATTTTGCCTAATGACACATATGCTTGTATCTGGTCTTCTTTAGAATCAACTCCCTGAAGACCATTTATAGTACTCCTATAAAGAGAAAACTTAAAAACGTTATTATATGATTGTTTTAGTTTCATAGAAGCACTATATCCATAGTTAATATGTTTTTTTATATCTGAAAATGAGTTACTTCTAGAAACTATAAGCCCAATATTATCGTGACTCAACAGATTTACTACACTTTCCCAATCTTGTACTTTAGTAAATAAATTCGGGAGATTTACAACAGAATCGAAATCATCATTTTTTGTAAAGAAATCTATTAAAATAGACGATGTTTTTGCTTCATACTTTTTAAGCTTGCCTTGCACATAAACCCTGAATGCTTTTGAAACAAATGACATTTCATCGTTTTTCAAAACCAAGAATGTAATACAATTAACCAATTCTTTTACATTATAAATATCCAAAGATATAATTTCAGATATTTTATTAATGTTTCTGATATTATCATCAAAAGCAAGAATGCACATTAATTTTACAGCACTGTTATCAAAAGCCTTATCATCCAACCCAGACTGACTCCATTCTATATCTAGCAGAGTATTCTTTTCAGTAATATCTCCATTTCTTAAGAATTCCTTGACCCCTACTCCATTAGATAATATGCGTTTCACCTGACTTAATTTATCAGGATGACCTTTCCAAATATTATGAATTTCCACTAAATCCTCTTTATCTTCTCTATCAATCACATCTTTAAAAAAGGAATAGGTTTCATCAGATGTAAATCTTGGCACTCTGATGCTTTTTGACTTCTTCATAGCATGCACAGGAAGAATGTCTTTTATTTTATCATATTCACCAGACACAATAAAATAAAACCCATTACTACCCCACGGCAAATCGTGAAGCACAGGCTTCAGAAGCTCTATGTCAGATTTCTCAATCTGGTCAAGCCCGTCAAGAATAAAGTATACTTTCTTGTTTTTCTTTGGCTTTCTAATCAATTCGAATAATAGTCTACCAAAGACAGCGTCATCAATTTCAAATTCTTCGGCCACTTCTTCTGATGTGTTATAAAAATATATCTGACTTCCTATATCATGCATCAAATAATCCTGTTTATAAGAAAGTCTACTTGCTGGATTAATAAAATAACAAAAACAATCCATTCTGTGCTTATTTGCGAATTGCAATAAGAGATTCGTTTTGCCTATGCCTTCTCCCCCTTCAATTATAACCAATTTCGAATCATCAATAGTTAAGTCCTCTATTTCTTCTACAATATTTTCCCTTCTAACAATATTGTCAGAAAATATTTGATTAAAGGAGAGAGACGAACTACGAAGGTCAAGTGCTTTTAATTCCATCACATGGAGAGTTTAAGAGAATTGATTTGAATTTTTTCTAAACCTGTAACCTAAGACTATTTCTTCATTAAATATCTTAGTGATACATATATTAGCTTTCTCATCATTTAGCTTACATCTATTAGACAGGTATAAGTATGATGATATCAAGCTATCTGCCTCAAGATTAACATTGGGTATGACTTTACCAAGCACCAATGCTCTCCATCTTACACTTTATTTCTAGTTACACATACATTTCTCCCGATAGTCCTATAGTGATGCTTTACTCATATTTTGAACTGCGCTCAACCGGAAGAAAGTTGCACTTTGTGACACTCAGCACTACCTCTTCGACATCAGCTCTGGCTCGGCTGGTGGCTCGACAGACTCAGGTGTTGCGAGTGCTCCACCGTCGCCATCGGTAGTCTTACGCTGGTAGTAGCCTTTTACCTCCTTCACTATCTCCAATGAGAGACCAGCACCAAGCAAGGTCACACCTATCTCCAATGGTAGTACGATATGCGATGGAGTGAGCAGGATGATGGTTGGTACCAACATAAACATGTACACGAACTCAGCAAAGAAGGCTAGTGTTTTAAACAAGTCATTTGCTACCGTATGACCTTCTTTCGTCCACGTAAGAATGCCACATCTGCTGAATAGCCGGATTTTAACACCCCCTATTGTAAACAAATGCCTCAACAAGAAATTCTTGTTGAGGCATTTGCACTATAATCACGGTATTTTCATCATGTTTACGTTGTTCCTATAGCTCAGCAAGCAGTTCATCGATCTTGACTTTACGATACCAATTCCCGTACTCAGTCAAAATTTGTTCACTGTCAAGGTGTGCCCTGTAGCAGTAAGCATAACGATACATCGACTTAGATACTTCTATTTCTTCTGGTGAAAGTTGTCGCTCTTCCATACGAACATATTCATCGAGTATAAAAAAATCGTCTATAATTTTATCATCTGCATCGTAGTATATCATTTCTGTAGTACGGTAGTATGGCGCGTCAAGTGTACCATAGGTATCAATTATATACTTGATAAAAGCCGTTGGCGCATTTGGGATTGTAAGGTCATCAGCGGCATTAATACTTGCACTGTAGCTGACCGTATTTTGTTCTTTTTCAAGACACATCTCAAAGTATATTGTATCTGTATTATACAATTCCAAATACTTTCCGAACGCTGCCTGACATTCCTCTTCTGTTTGGTGCAAGTTCCCAAGCTTTGTGAGAAGTTCAATAGGTTCCTCTATATCACTAGAAAAATCATAATCGAAATGTTTGTAAAAATCATATATTTTACACAATTGTTCATATGTAATTTTTGCATAATGAACACGATTACCGTTAATTGTTACCACAATATCAGTATTACTATGCGTTACTATACATTCTTTACATAAAGATACATCTTGATAAATTGCAAACAACATCTGCATACAATTATCATATTTTAAAATGTTTAAATGATTCATTTTTTATAAAATTTATTGCTAGCTGCTTATGAATTTATGATTCAAAGACAGCATTACTAGTTTTTTATCTTTCTATTTATTATAGACACAATTTATTTTTAAGTTTTAAATAATATTGATAGTACATATACAAATCAACAAAATTACACACTAACTAAGATTAACAAGTATCCACTTTGATAGATAGAATATTGCCGCGCAAAAGAACACCTAATATTACCTATACTACAAGCGCTTCAAATGCTTCAGGATGTGCATTGACTATCACCAAACATTGCCTTACTACGATTTTAAGATATATACAATATAAACCATATAACGTTTACAAGAATGTTTATCCCGCCAGTATCCGAAGAAGAATTTCAAGAATTCTTCAATTGTGTTGAAGCTCACTTCCCCAAGGAACTCATCTATTTTGATGGTAGGTGCACGAGTCCTGATATGGACGATTATATCAATTGGATATTCTGCCTAGTTAATAACAGCAGAACCTCTTTTCTCTTCGTCCCACCACAAGTTGCCTTCTTCTTTATCAACCTAGCCCTCAGCAACGTATCACCCCTACCCAACACGCTTACAACGGAGGATATCACCTATGACAGAATGCGCTTCTTACACCGCAAATACAGACTGCAACGGTTAGCCTGCATCAATGGGATTTAGATTCTACTCCACTAGAGCTTTTGTCTTCAACCTGTAGGCTGCTGCCCGGTTTTGTAAGGCGTCTGTGTACCCAGAATCTAACATGATGGCTCTGTTGAACGCTTCAATAGCCTCATTCGGTAGGTTGCGTTGCGTTAGGCAATAGCCCTGTATGTTGAACAGGGTTGAGTTCATGGTGTCGCCATGTGTAAGAGCAAAGTCGATGTCTTGGAGTGCCTTCGCATACTGCTGCCGGGCAACTAATACAAGTGCCCGATTGCTATGGGCGGGTACGAAAGTATCGTTCAGTTCTATTGCTCTGTTATAATCAGCAACAGCTTGTTTTAACTGTCCGATTTGATAGAAGGCATAGCCCCGGTTATTGAGTGTTGCTACATCCTGTGGTTGGTAATGGAGGACAGCAGTGAAGTCTTCTATACCTGACTCATACATCCCTAACTTGTCGTAAGCAAAGCCCCTGAGCCTAAGCCATCGAACACTATCAGGGCAGACTTTTAATAGCATATCAAATTCCCTGATGGCATACTGATAGTTTTCGGAGCGCAACTGATGAATTGCGTTGGCGGCTGACGGCACAGGTGCAGGACGTGAGCCGTCTAACACCCTGAATAGGCTTACACCAACCAGCACTAGTAGAACTATTCCTACACTACCTATATGCTTTCCAGTATAACTGTCGTTTTCGTGGCTCATTAGTTCTAATTCGTATCGCAAGCGAGTCATCTTTCCACCTGAATCCTGATGACAAATTGGGTACTGGCAACATTTGCCTCTTGCTGTATAGCAACCATCCAAGTGACGCCGGATTGGTTGGGTTTGCCTGTAGCTGGCTTGAGTGTAAATCCTGCATCTTACTTCAGACCTCCTTGCGACCTGTTGGAGTTGAACCGAGAATATGTTGGCGCACTTAATTACAAGCGTCACCAGGCGCTTGCTAGTGCTCCTATCGTGCGCTTTGACTCTAACCTTCTATTCGGCACAGTTCAGCATAATCAGCGTATGCAGGAGCAGGATAGCCTGTTTCACGATTACGCTACTTTCCATGCCGAACTGGTCGGGGGCATTGCCGATGTTGAACCCTATCGCAACAATCCTCGCAAACTGGCTCACTACATCTGGTCACGGTTTAATGCGTCACCGAAACATGCGGCTATTCAGCAGGATGTAGCATTGCAGTATGTAAGCATCAGCTGTAGTTCCAACTACTTTGTCGTGCGACTGGATACGCACCCTAGCAAACTACACCGGGATGAGCAGGTATGGTACAGGCAATGGTTAGCAGCTCAATCCACACCATAGCTTAGTAGCTCACCGGTACAACCACACTAACGTACCTATTTGCAGGTATGGCTTCATCGTCTTCAGGGCAGCCTGAGACACAGCTGGACAGCCCTTACTGCGCCCCACATGCCCTCTGCTGATGTAGCGAGAAGAATGCAGGACAATACTTCTACTCAGCGCGTTGCTATTGGTGTCGTCCAACCCAGCTAGACGATAGGCACGCCCAAACTTGCCACGGTATTGCCCTACCACAACGTAACGCCCCAGTGCAGTCTGGTTGCTACCCTGTCGATTTGAGAAATGGGTTGCACGCACATTACCACTCCCTTCACCATGCATCACCCATGTTTCAAAAACGATTTTGCCTTTTTGCAGGTCTACAACTCGTAACCTCGGCGCAGAAGATGGCAGCGTCATGTTAATTAATAGGGCATGATGCTGATTGTAAAATGGATTATGGTCAACTAGTCGGGCTAAGCTTTTCACACTTGGGTATCCAGGCGCTTGATACATGAAGTATTTAGCACGGTAGTAAGGCGACAATATCCTGTCCTTCACGCACAGGATGATTAGACATACTATCGCCCCTAGCAATACTTGGGCTGGACGTTTTATTGAGCAGTATTTCATAGACGATGTTTTACTGTTTCTACCAACAGCCAAAACCCATCCCAATACACATACACAAACCAGAATATCCCCCACCACATCCCTTTTGCAGATGCAACTCCTAGTCCAATAATCCCATAAAACAACGCACAGATGCAATAGCCACTAGTCGAGTTACGCTTTACAGATGCATCATACCAATGGCTCAACGTAGCACATGCAGCGGCACCGAATGTGAAGAGTACATAGCGTTGACTTTGTTTACCCAAGCCGAATTTGTGCTCTAAAATTGTATGAATTACGACTAGCACGATTACAATGAATATACCTTTCACGATGCCTTTACCGAACGGTGAGCCGAAGAAAAATCCCTTAGCTGGATTCCACTGCCCTTCCGCTAAATCCCGTGCAAAGCTGACACCGGCAGTTTGATACTTAGCACACTTTGGGCACTGCGACTGTTCAGCAGCGCTTCTATTAACAACCTCGTAGAGATAGCTACACTGCAAACAACTCCACATCATGACAGATAGAAGTAACTTATTTTAATACTTAAACAGGTGTCCGAGGTTAAAAACGTTAGTTTGTCGCCTTACTCATATACTGCTCTAATTCTTTATGAAATAATACACTTGGCAATAACCCTTTACCTTGATTTAAGCTTAGTAAGCTGTACTTCTTGCTCAGTTTATAGAACATCGTTTCTACTTCCTTTCTGAAATCCTCTGTTGCCGCTTCACCATACTTTTCTGTGTATACTGTTGGCACCCATAGTTCTTGAGGAATTTTATAGAAGCACTCTTCCTTCGAAACCTTGCCTTGTGCACAATCCACCATTAGTTGCCTTAGCTGTTCGTTTTCAAAATACGAGGGTACAAGCTTGAGGATTGAACGGCGCATAATGGTATTGGGCACAATGACGTTTCCGCTACCCAACCCAAATTTTTCTTTTAACTCGCTGTACACTCGCTCGGCATTAGGCAGTTCTTCATCAAATCCCATTTGCACGCGCACGTCGTCATCGAAACCGCTTAAGTCACCATTCTGAGTTGGTAAAGAGCCTGCGCAGCCATACAAAACAAAGGAAGTGCTCTTGTCTTCTAATTGCTCTTGTAAGGCTAGCTTGACAGCCAATGACCTGTTCAACGTCAAGATGTACATCATCTTTTTCGTTGTATCAGTTGTCGTGTAGCTATATCCATCGGCGTGCGATGAGATATACACAGTACTCACCTTCTGCGCACTACTAGCTCGCTCGTTGATTTGCTTGGCGATGGAAGCTATTGCCGCATTGCCTTCAGGTGTAAGCATATAGCTGTCAGGAGTAAACCGGATACTTTTAACACCCGCGATACGAGCGTATACTTTAGGTGCTGCCGCAGCAGCTGCTTCTCGGGCTGCTTGCTCATTTGCCGCCTCCATTTCGCGCTGTCGAGCCTCTGCCTTTAGTGACCTGACACTCCCATTACTATCAATGATGGTTATGGCTTGCCCCCCTTCAAACTCTACCTTATAGCCCTTTTTGTATGTAAGATACCGGTCATTCTCAAGTGATGCATTCTGCCATACACCCACTGGTTTATCCTCCCGATAATTGCCTGATGCATAGCTAACCCCGTCCTTAGCATAGAGTCGGGCGGCACCGGTGCGCTGTTCTTTAGCATTGTAGGAGTAAATGGTAGTCGGTCTACCACTTTCAAAGGATGCTCTTCTAATTAGAGTGCCAGTGATATCAAATTCCTCTTTCACGTTGGGTTGCTCCGAAAAGGCAGAACCCATCACAGAGAGATAAAGCGACCACACTCCTGTCTTCTTGCCCGCCGTATAGTTACCGATGAACCTGCAGGGGGTGTGCCAGTTAAAGGAGCCGTATTCATCTATGTACATAGCCGCTCCTTGCTTCACACCATGTAATGACTTGACCTGAGCGGTCGTACTTTATATAGGTTCCGTTTTTCTCTCCGCCACCATCTTCCGTCCATCTTTCTTTCACCCCAAGCTTGTTACCAGCTCCATCCAGGAAGTAGGTCTTAGCAGGTGGCAGGGTTGCCCCACTCTGCGCATGAGTAGAAGAATGAAAGAATGGCACAATAGTCAGCCCAGCTAGAATGACTAGCCGGCGTAGTTCAGAAAACATATTCAGTAGTTGAAATGTAGGCAATAACGTTCGTGCAATTTACAACAAAGTGCAATTTTAAGGGCGTATAAGCCCTTAAAATTCTATACGGGTTCGGGCAGCTTGCTGTGTGAAAAACCCAGCGGGTGTCAAGGCGTTTGCCGAAAGATTGCGGTATTTGCGCCGTCAAAAGGGATACTCCCAACAAAAGCTTGCGGATATTGCCAACTTAGAACAGTCTACTATCAAGCGGATTGAGTTAGCGCAACTCAGTCCAACACTTGACGTGCTGATTTCTATCAGCAGAGCCTTGATGATGGAGGTAAAGGAGCTTGTAGATGACCCAGCAATAACAAGTTCTGATAGTGGGCTGTAATTAAAAGGATACAAGTGAACATCGAGTAGAGGCTACCTTTACTGTGCCAATTTTATACAGCTGCTACTTCCTGCATGACCTCTCGTACTCCTAACCAGGCAGATGAATTATACGAAAAACTGAAAGCCATTAAGGCAAGTATGTTGGATGGGACTCGAAGGCTTCGAGAGCAACATGGGCAAGCTGAATCGGATGCTGATAGCGAAATAGTAGAAAGTATCAGCTTACTAGTCAGTAGGTTTTTTGAAACGCAGTTAGAACTAGAAATATTTCGAGAAACCTTTGCGGGTGATTATTTAACTAGTGTTAAGGAAAGGGTCGCACAGCTTCGGAGCGACTATAACGCTAGACAATCTAGCTGTATCCTGCCGGACAGGTTCTTTACCAAGCCCATCCAAGACGCGCTGTTCTTAGGGTATACCCGCCTCTACCACATTCTAGAAGATACAGTCGGATTCCTGGATGAGTATAATAACTCTGGCGTCAACCAGATATACCGAGCTTATAACATACAAGAGCTTGAGGTCTTTAAGATTTTAAAGCAAGACTTCAATATTCATCAAGACCACTTGTACAAAGGAGCTAATGTTCTAAACCACCATGTGAATAAATTCAGAATGCTGGCTAATGCATTCAAACACGGTTCCTGCAAATTTTCGAAGCAAAATATCAGCCTCAAACGTTACGAGGACATAATTGAGGATGAGCATAATACTATAGTCCTTACAGAGGATGCGTTCCTGCTTGACACAGTATATGTCTTGGTGTATGTAGCAGCCTTTCTTATGCTTTACCTATCGATATTAGCTAATGCTGACACTATGAATGAGATAAGCCGTTTACATGAAATCATTGTTGATGAAAATGGAGTATTCGCCGCAGAAGCAGATGACGCTGAAGACACGGAGGAAGTAGAGGACATCTTACGCCGCAAGAACGACTTCGAACGCTACAGTGCTTCCTTACATCAAGCTACCCTTAAGTTAATCTCAGCACTTCAAAGTGGTACTTACCAGGATATACTGGACTCCTTCAAAATTCAGCTTGATTTCCCTATATGAGTGCGTTCCTTGTAATACATGGCTACATAGCACAGTAAGCAAGAACGTTAGCAAATGAATAGTACACAACACATCATGATTAGCACCTGCGAATGAACATAGTTATCTAAGTCACTGCTTAGCAATGCAATCATACTCCTTGGTCAAGGAGACCTTACATGTCTTGAAGTGCCCTGCTGTGATTGACAGCAGGGTTTTTTGTTTCTTAATTCCAGACAAAATGTTCGTTGTGAGCTAATAGAGGCGGTTTTAGATTAATTCGTGCGACAAAGTGTATACCTCCTATTTTCTACTTCTCTATCCCCTCTTCTCTCGGATGTTTTATGCATTAATGTCACTTGTAGTTCTACTACTACAAGCACTTAGCACATAACGAGTAATGTATAAGATATTTCAAACTAATCCTAAAGTCACATCTATAACTATTACAACAATGTCAACTTTTGACAGAGTGACCACAACATCCACCTACTCGATTACAACTATCAATTTTCAATGCTCATTAAAAGAAAACAACTGTTCTTGCCACCTAATCTAGATATCGACCATCTAAATAGTATAGTAGCTACTATTACCAATACAGAAGACCAAGTCAAGAAAGAAGACCAAGTAAAAAGGGTCGTGCACCAGATTAGCTTATTATATACAGTCTTATGCCAAGACCTTATCTACCTGAATCTTAACAACAACCCGAATGGATATACTCATATTCATTGTAATACTCTTCGGACAATTCTCGGAGCCAACTACGGAAAAACACTCAATATGTTATTGAATGCCAACTACTTGGAAAGAGAAACCGTTAATCCATACGGCAAGATAAAAGAGAAGGGGTATTTCAGCAAGGTGTCAAAAAAGAGCAAATCGTATAGAATCCCCAAACACTTACGTTCTGATAGCGCATTATTCAAGCGTATAGAGATAGAGCCTAATGACAAAGTACTGATGAACAAAATACTAACTATCAATAAGGTATGCAAAGATTTGAAAGTACAATCTGAATTTTACAGAAATTATATCTTATCAAGCATGGGAAATATGGTATTACTAGATGACGAAACTACCCGTGGTCTTATTAATGACTATTGTATTAGCCGAGGCATTTCCCCAAGTGAGGGTCTAACGACTGCTATTATCGAGAAGTTCAACTACTCCCCTATCAATCGTGCCGTTATCTGCCCGTTTGCAGGTCGTCTACATGCTGTACTCACCACTCTCATAAAATCAATTCGAAGTAGGGTTCGATATACAGGTTATTTGAATATCCCTTATGTAGAGATTGATATAGTCGCAAGCCAGCCTTGGTTTCTGAGTATTATCAGCCCTAAACTAATCAAACGTTATGTCCCTGAATGCCAAGATGCCATTCCGTATTTTGAAAAAGCTTATAATCAGGCGGATGCCATACACTTCCGTGAACTTTGTGGAAACTCTGAATATGGCATATACGATTATTTGCGTGATGAATACAATAATAGACACGGAGAATGTTTTACAAGAGACCAAGCAAAGAAGATTTGTTACCGAGCATTTTTCTCCAACTATACATACAAAGAGAGACTAACAATTGAGAGTTGTCAAAATTCAATAGACAACCATGTGACCTTACTTGCTAATGCAAAGCAAGAATACAACAATGCGTTGGCTGAAGAAAATCAAGAGCGCGTCAAGATTGCCGAAGTTGCATTGAATACTGCGAATAAGTATTTAAAAAAAGCAATCTCTCGACTCTTTACACAAAAGTGTTACGAGTTGTTCAAGGATAAATTTCCTAGTGTTCATAGTTTATTCTTTAATATAAAGAAGCTCAAGTGGGATTTTGAGCGCGGAGCAGAACCGGACGAACGTATTAAGTATTACGCCAATAACGCACTGCTTGCTCAACGCTTAGAATCGAACATTGTATACACAGTGGTTTGCAAAGCTCTTATCGACAACAACATCACTAGAATTGGCACTATTCACGACTCCTTTATGGTGCCCGCAGACCAAGCAGATAAAGCAAGAAGAGTAATCAAGAAAGCCTTTTCCAGCATCGGATTAAAACCAAATTTTAAATAACAATGGCAAGAGAAGTATACATAAGCAAGCGCAAAGACGTAATCAAATTTCTGAAGCGCTATTATATGAATAAAGATTTGACCATACAGGTTGTGAGGGAAGATGACCCAATAGCTTATTTCGACTCAGAATTTGATGATATACTCCATGACTACAGCTACCATATTCACATTTTGAAGCCACGACCTACATGCTCTGGTTATCAATCAAAGTTCACACCCAGAAAGAATATTGAGGTTGGCAAGAAGCTGTACAAAAAGATACGTAGCCTTATTCCCGTTCTCGACAATGAGTACTCAGATTACATATCTGTAGATGATTTCATTGTAGCCATCACCACCCGTGCGGATATTATTGACACCATACTGACTGACTTACTAGTTGACGAAAACAGCATAACACCTTCTTAGTCATCGATTCCTTTCACGATTCAAGTGCTCTATTGAGCAGTATTCGCACGGACGAATGGTAGAATTGATTGCCTCGTCGGGTTCGGCATCCTACAGCGTTTAGCTGCTCTGCGATAGAAGTCAAGGTATGCCCTTGCTTATGCAGCAGTGTGCTGAGCATCATCGCCTGGCGGTTCTGCTGATTCTCGCGGGCGTTTCGTTGGCGGACTTCTTGTCCTTTTTGAATAGCAGCGGGGGTTAAGTTTTGGGGTGAACCCAGCTTAGCCCCTCGCTGCTTTTTAGCTGCCAGCGCGTCTTTCGTGCGCTTGCTGATGGTTTCCCGCTCGTGTTGGGCAATGACGGCAAACAAGCCAACCGTGAGGGTATTCGCATCGGGAATGTCGCAGCATATGAAGTCCACGCCGGCATCCCGTAGCGCAAAGATGAACCCCGCGTTGCGCGAGAGGCGGTCAAGTTTTGCGATTAGTAACGTAGCGCCTTGCTTCCTGGCTGTCTCGATGGCGGCTTGCAGTTGCGGGCGCTGGTTGTTCTTGCCACTCTCTACTTCTGTAAATTCTGCCAGCACCTGCGTCGGGTCTTGAACGAATGCGCGGACGGCATTTCGTTGAGCTTCGATGCCCAGACCGGAAATGCCTTGCTTGGTGGTACTAACTCGAAAGTAGGTGACGTATTTTTTGGTTGGGCTGTGCATGGGCGGACCAACGCGAAGTCAATACACGAAGTATGCGGCTGCCGACAATTTTTCAAACGGATGTTTGAATAACTGTCGAAACGGACTAGTCACCATCCAAATAGAATAATGGATGTTGCAACCAAGTGGGCAGTCAGACAACCTGCTTTCTGGTCACCGGTAAAATACCTTTCCTACCTACCGATAACTCATGGGTAAACTACCCATGTACACCGTCCTGCAATAGTGCAATTACATCGATTCACTTACGACTTTCAACCTAGTCAAACCCTTGTTATGCGTCAGTTTCGCAGGCGCAATTGAAATCACCGTTTTCTAGCCTCGTCACGGGCATGAAAGCTTTGGTTTGGGTAAGACCATCCAAGCAACACCTTCTAACCTCCTGAAAGCACCTAATCAGCCTTGACAGCTTGCTAATCCCTTACTTCGTCTCTCCCTTTTAAAGCTCACTAAAAAAACTGCTGCTCACCGGTCAGGTGGTTAGTAGTCTTTTTTCTTTTTAAGTTCTTTTATAAGTATTGAGAACGTCTCAACTATTTGACTATCAGTACAAAACAGCATCTCAACGGTACAGAATTGACAGTTCAACGGTACACAATTGACCTTTCGAGGTACAGAATTGACCTTTCAACGGTACACTTTTGACAGCAAGTGGTACAGAAATGACCTTTGTGAGTACAGATTTGACCTTTCAAGGTACAGAATTGACATTATATCAAAATAATCCTACATCAAAGCAAGCAAAACCATTCTTTAGTGTGCGTTCGTCAGGCGCGATAACCGTTTTGAACAGGCTCACGAAGTTGACAAGGTCCCTACCCTTGATGTAGATTGCATACATTCCCTTCTACTCCCTATTCAGCTATCCTTTGACTAGCAACTTTACGTTTCTCCGTGCCGAATTCCCCGCTTTGTATACGCTTGGCAAAGAGGCTGAATTTCAACTTGATCATGACCCCGCCGCTGCCCTGTTCAAACTGCGGTTGTTTGGAGAGAAGCTAGTTGACCGGCTGTTCGCAGAGCATCAACTCCCCTCGCTGGCGGAGAACACGCAGCACCGGCGCTTGGAGGAACTTAAGTACCAGGGATTGCTGCCACGACAAGTAGAGGACATTCTACAGTTGCTTAAGCGGCGGGGTAATAAAGCTGCGCACGAGAATGCCGGCACTCTTGCCGACGCGAGTGTGTTGCTAGAATCGGCTTATCACTTGGGTAAGTGGTTGCTGGATGCCTACGGTAGTACAGAAGCCGCAACACCACCTGCGTTTGAGCTGCCCGAGTACCGGGATACGGAACAGGAACTGCTACAGCTGGAAGCTGAGAAGCAGACCTTGGCAGCTCAGATTATGGAACTACAGGCTGCCTTGGCAGCTCGCCCGGAACTGTCGGAACCACAGCGGGTGCAACTGCAGCAAAAAGCTCAGAAGGCTGCTGACAATCTACATCTAAGCGAAGCGGAGACCCGTGCTATCATTGATGAGCAGCTACGGACGGCAGGCTGGGAAGCAGATACTGTTACTCTGCGTTATAACAAGGGCACCCGCCCGGAGAAAGGACGCAACCTAGCTATTGCAGAATGGCAGACCGAATCAGGTCCCGCTGACTACGCCTTATTCGTAGGTTTATCACTGGTAGGCGTGGTAGAAGCCAAGCGCAAGAACAAGGACGTATCTGCCGCGCTGCAACAAGCCAAACGGTATGCCAAGGATATTAAGTTTACTACTGGTAGCGAGCTGTTGAAGGGCGCACCGTGGGGAGAGTATCGCACCCCTTTCCTATTTGCCACCAATGGCAGACCCTACCATTACCAGCTTCCCGAAAAATCAGGCATCTGGTTTTTGGACGGGCGCAAGCCATCCAACCATGCCCGCGCCTTACGAGGATGGTACTCACCCGACGCGCTGCTGGAACTGCACAAGCAGGATATCGACGCTGCCGAGGCGGCGCTGAAGGCGGACGGCTTCGACTACCTGCGCGCTGCGCACGGGTTGGGGCTACGCGACTACCAAGTCACCGCTATTGAGCGGGTGGAGGAAACCATCGAAGCCAATGCACCGGAGCGGCGGGCGCTGCTGGCAATGGCAACGGGCACGGGCAAGACCCGCACCATCCTCGGGCTGGTGTATCGCCTGCTCAAGAGTAACCGCTACCGCCGCATCCTCTTTTTGGTAGACCGGAAAATCCTCGGCAACCAAGCCACCGACGCCTTCAACGAGGTGAAGATGGAGGGCAACCTGACGCTGGCGGAGATTTACGACCTGAAGGAGCTGAAAGACAAGCTGCCCGAGTCGGAGACCCGCCTGCACGTCGCCACGGTGCAGTCGCTGGTGAAGCGCATTTACTACGCTGAGCCGGATACGCCCGTGCTGCCGGTAGACGCCTACGACTGCATCATCGTGGACGAGGCGCACCGGGGCTACACCCTCGACCGGGAAATGGCGGAGCCGCAGATTTCTTACAAAGACCAACTCGACTTCCTGAGCACCTACAAGCTGGTATTAGACTACTTCGACGCGTTCCGCATTGGGTTGACGGCGACGCCGGCACTGCATACAGTGGAGATTTTCGGGCACCCGGTGTTCCGCTATACCTACCGGCAGGCGGTCATCGACGGCTACCTCATCGACCACGAGCCGCCCATTCTGCTTAAGACCAAGCTCAACCAGGAGGGCATTGTGTGGGAAGCGGGCAGCACTCCACAGGCGTTCAACCCCGAGACCCAGACCATCGAGGACTTGGACGTGCTGCCCGACGAGCTGAAAATAGACGTGGATGGCTTCAACAAGCTGGTGCTGACGGAGAGCTTTAACCGCACCATCGCCCAGATGCTGGTAGAGCAGTTGTCGCCTGACGACAAGGAGAAGACCCTAGTTTTCGCCGCCACAGATGAGCACGCTGATTTGCTGGTGCGTATCCTCAAAGAAGAGTTTAGAGAGCTGGGCATCGAGGCAGATGATGACGCCATCATCAAAATCACGGGCAGCGCCGACAAGCCGCAGCAACTGGTCAAGAAGTTCAAGAACGAGCACTACCCGACCATTGTGGTGACAGTGGACTTGCTCACGACCGGCGTGGATATTCCGCACATCTGCAACCTGGTATTCCTGCGCCGGGTGAAGTCGCGTATCCTCTATGAGCAGATGTTGGGGCGAGCAACGCGCCGGGCAGATGATATTGGCAAGGAAACCTTCAAAATTTACGACGCGGTGCGGCTTTACGAAGCCCTCGACCCGGTGACAACCATGAAGCCCGTGGTGGCTGACCCGAGCCAGTCCATTGAGGATTTGACTGCCGAGCTTGACCGTATTGAATCCTCCGATGCGCAGAAACAGCAGGTGGAGCAGATTCTGGCGAAGTTGCAGCGCAAGCGTAAGAAGCTATCGAGTAAGCAAGCCGAGCAGTTCGAGCACAATACGAAGGGTCAAACGCTGGCGCAATTTATTGACTATGTCCGCTCCCTACCGTCTTCAGAAGCTGCGGCAGTGTTGCAGCAGCACCTTGCTGCGCTTACCGTAGTGTCAGAGGCTTATGGCGTAAAGAAACCGCAGTTATACAGCAACCACCAAGATGTGGCGCTGGATTCGGAACGCGGCTACGGCGGCGACCCCGCCAACCCCATCAACCGCCCCGAAGACTACCTGCAGTCCTTCGCCGAATTCGTGCAGAACCAGCGCAACCACATCACGGCGCTCAACATCATCTGCACCAACCCGCAGGAGCTGACGCGCCCGATGCTGAAGGAGCTGAAGCTGCTGCTTGACCAGCAAGGCTTTACCGACACGCAGCTCAACGTGGCGTGGAAGAAGGCGAAAAAACAGGAAATCGGAGCCGACATCGTTGCCTATATTCGTAGCCTTGCCCTTGGCGTGGCGGCGCGTCCGCTCGACATTCGGGTGCGTGAGGCAGTCGATTTTGTGCGCAACCTAAAGGAGTGGAACAAGCACCAACTCCAATTCCTCAAACGGGTGGAAGACCAATTGCGCATCGAGACCGTGCTGACCCGCGACGACTTGAACCGGGAACCCTTCAAGGGCGAGGGCGGCTATAACCGCTTCAACAAGCTGTTCAACAACGAGCTGGACGGGGTGCTGCTCACCATTCAGGAGCGCCTGTACGTGGCGTAACCCTTTTCCAGCTCTTCATTTTTTACCTACCTCGCGGCGCGAGCCGGGCGGTGGCATTGCCCTGACGCATGAATAACCAAGAAATCGTTTCGAAACTGTGGAGCCTGTGTAACGTGCTGCGCGACGACGGCATTACCTACCACCAGTACGTTACCGAACTGACCTACTTGCTCTTCCTGAAGATGCTCAAGGAGACGGGCAACGAAGAGAACATCCCCGAGCAGTACCGCTGGGACGAGCTGGTGAGCAAGGAGGGCGTGGCGTTGAAGACCTTCTACCGCACGCTGCTGCTGCACCTCGGCACCGAGGGCAAGGGCACCGTGGCGCAGATTTACCACAACGCCCAGACCCACATCGACGAGCCCAAGAACCTGCGCAAAATCGTCAAGAGCATTGACGAGCTGGACTGGTACTCGGCGCGGGAAGAAGGCTTGGGTAACCTTTACGAGGGCTTGTTGGAGAAAAATGCCAACGAGAAGAAATCAGGTGCCGGGCAGTACTTCACGCCGCGTCCGCTCATCGACGCGATGGTGGAGCTGGTGGACCCGCAGCCGGGCGAGCGGTGCAACGACCCGGCGTGCGGCACGTTCGGCTTCATGATTGCCGCCGATGCCCACGTCAAGGCAAAGACCGACAACTACTATACCCTCACCGAGAAGCAAATCGAGTTCCAGCGCCAGCAGGCGTTTTCGGGCTGCGAGCTGGTGGCGGACACGCACCGGCTGGCGATGATGAATGCCCTGCTGCACGGCATGGAAAGCGACATCGTACTGGGCGACACGCTCACGCAGATTGGCGAGCAGATGAAGGGCTACGACGTGGTGCTAGCCAACCCGCCCTTCGGCACCAAGAAAGGCGGCGAGCGTCCGACCCGGTCGGACTTCACCTATCCCACCAGCAACAAGCAGCTCAACTTCCTGCAGCACATCTACCGCTCGCTCAAGCCGGGCGGACGGGCAGCGGTGGTGCTCCCCGACAACGTGCTGTTCCAAGACGGCGACGGGCAGAAGGTGCGGGCGGACTTGATGGCTAAGTGCAACCTGCACACCATCCTGCGCCTGCCCACGGGCATTTTCTACGCGGCGGGGGTGAAGACCAACGTGCTGTTCTTCGAGCGCGGCACGACCGATAAGGGCAACACCAAGCAGGTGTGGTACTACGACCTGCGCACCAACATGGACAACTTTGGGAAGCGGACGCCCTTTACCCGCGCCCACTTCAACGACTTCATCAAGGCATATCACGCCGACGACCGGGCTGCCCACACCGATGAGCGGTGGCAGTCCTTTACGCGGCAAGAAATCGAGCAGCGCGGCGACACGCTGGACTTGGGGCTTATCGCCGATGCCAGCCTTGCCGGCAGCACCGACCTACCCGACCCGAAGGAGTTAGCGACCGAGGCAATCGATGAACTGGAAGTGGTGGTCGATGAATTGAAAGAACTGTTGCGCCTGCTGGAAATCAATGAAAAGTAATCTACCCGCAGGATGGGCATGGTCAACGCTTGATGAATTGAGCGTTAAAATTTCGGACGGTTCTCATAATCCCCCAAAAGGAAAAGAGGCTGGAATACCCATGCTTAGCGCCAAGAATATTCAAGACAATATCATTCACTTTGACGACGCTCGACTCATCTCCGAAGAAGATTACCAGAGCGAGGTAAGCCGAGTGAACATTTCTGCAGGAGATGTCCTGTTGACTATAGTTGGAACAATCGGCAGAACCGCGGTCGTCGCGGATGGATTGCCGAAGTTCTCGTTGCAACGAAGCGTGGCAATCATCAAGCCCAGAATTGACAGTAAATTTTTGGCTTATTGTCTACGGAGCCCACTCATTCAAAAATACCTTTCGGATAATGCTAAAGGAACGGCGCAGAAAGGTATTTATCTGAATGCTCTTAAGAAGATACCTGTTTGCTTGCCCCCGGCTGCAGAGCAGGCACGCATTGTTGAGCAGCTTGAGGCAACCATGCAGAAGCTCGAAGCCAGCCAAGAGCGGCTTGAGAAGCTGCCAGAGCTGCTGAAGAAGTTCCGGCAAGCGGTGCTGGCGGCGGCTGTGTCGGGGAAGCTGACGGAAGCGTGGCGGGCGGAGCAGGTTGATTTGGAATCTGCTGAACAGCTCGTTGAGCAAATAATCGAGGTAAGAAAAACCCGTTTTGCTCAGGCATCTGCTTTAGCAAAAGCAGAAGGCAGGAAAACCCCACGTCGAGTCTTTGCGGAAGAAGCACCCACAATTGGCTCGGCGCTACTTCCTGAATTGCCTGATAGTTGGACTGCCAGCACTGTCGGTTTCTTAGCCCACGTAACCAAATTAGCGGGGTTCGAATACACGAACTACATCAAGTACGAAGAGCAGGGAGACATTCCAGTAGTCAGAGCCCAAAATGTTCAAATGGGTCGTTTTGTAGAAGACAACCTACTCTACATCGACCTTGCGACATCTGATTTCTTGGAAAGGTCGCAGCTTCATGGACGTGAAGTTTTGATGGTCTTCATCGGCGCGGGAACTGGAAACGTTTGCCTCGCCCCTAAAGACCGGCGCTGGCATCTGGCTCCTAATGTTGCTAAAATCGACTGCGACGTTATTTCGCCGGAGTACCTGAATTTCTACCTTCAATCTCCAACGGGGCTTCGAAATACCCTGAGCTTCGCAAAAGCAACAGCGCAGCCTAGTCTTTCGATGGAGACAATTAGAGAAATAGCTGTGGCTCTACCGGGGTTAGCCGAGCAGCAAGAAATCGTACGCCAAGTCAACCACTACTTCGAGCTAGCCGACCAACTGGAAGCCCGGTTCGAGCAGGCGGCGTCGCTCGTGGAGCAGTTGCCCCAAGCGCTTCTCGCCAAGGCATTCAGCGGGCAGCTCGTGCCACAAGACCCGAACGACGAACCCGCCAGCGTGCTTTTGGAACGGTTAGAAGCGGGAGTGGCTGCCCCAGTAAAAGGCAAGCGTGGGCGGAAGCCCAAGGCAGTGGCGGATGCGCCGTTGTTCGAGTAACGGATACGTGAATGCGGGCATCCTACCCAATTGATTATTAGGTAGGATGCCCGCATTTTGTCAAAAACAAGCCTTTTCCATCCTCCTTATTAATTCTTATTTTGAATTCAAATGAGCAAAATTGAAAGCGACATTATCACTTATATCGAAGGTTTTTTAACCCGGCACTGTAGTGAGAATTATGAGTATCCGGTACTCGAAAGTCACGCCATTGAAGTGTATGCAACGAGCCGGACAGATGATAAAGACCGGACTCTCGTCTTCCGAGTAGGTGTAAACCATGACCATGAGCAGGTGTACATCTCCAATATTTTCATACCGAGAGATTTACAGCACAACGGCATTGGTAAGCTGCTGATATTAATGGTTTTTGAACTTGGTAAAATCCATTCATATGATGTGTTTGTCGTTCAGCTTACTGATAGTTTCCGCGAGCGACTCCTTAAGCGAGGCGCTGTCGAAACTGATACGTATGACACCCTCCACATCACACAGGATACCATACTTCGCTGAGCCTCAACAGCTTCAATAAGCAAGAGTACTTGCCACGTCCTAATCAGCTACATTCTCAATACGTTTTATCGTGTCCCGTCCATACGTTACCAACTCAATTGAACTTCAGAAGAACTTCAGAACTTTCATCAAACTGCGCGAAAGCCGCAATCAGGATGATGTCGAGCAGTATCGCGCTTACTTGCGAAGTGCAAAGGTTCTAGTGGTTGAGAAAGTTGATGGGCAGCGTGAGTATGCCCCAAGCCGATTTGTAGGCTACAAGAACAATTCTGTTGCTGAACATGAGGAAGACACGCTCAAGCATGGCGGTCTGACTACTGCTCAGCTAGAGCGCCTTTATACGAAATGGGTGTATGACCCAATAGAGACAGAGCGCTACGCCCGTTTTTGTAAAAAATACGGAGTAGGCAAAGACTTCTCCCAACTTCGCACACCACCCAAATTTATCTTCGCTAGCTATAGCGCCTCCGATGAAGCCACGCGTATAAAGCCGACTACGGAAGATAAGGATATGGATGACGACATAGAAGAGACGAGCTCTATTGACGTTAATATGCCACTCAACCAGATTCTCTATGGTCCTCCTGGTACTGGCAAAACATATCACACAGTAGCTCGCGCCGTCGCACTATTAGAAGGCATGAGCGACGAAGAACTCGTCACCCAATATCCCGCAGATAAACGGCAACAACTTCGGGAGAAGTTCGAGCAATACCGGGCAGCCGGGCGAATTGCCTTTGTAACATTCCATCAAGCGTTCAGCTACGAGGACTTTATAGAAGGCATTAAGCCTCTGCCACCCACTAAAGATGGCGAGGATGCATCTGGTGCTGAACCGGAGGCAAAACCTGTGCAATACGATGTTGTTCCGGGTATTTTCCGCCGCATCTGCGAGTCAGCCGCCGCCGCCGCCAATACGGCTACAATTCCTAATCTACCGGACTTCGATACGCTGTATGATGAGTTTGTAGAGCAGCTTCATCAGCGCATGCTCAACACACGCGGTTCGCTGACTTTCTATTCTAAAACTGGTCTACCTGTTACACTGAAAGCGCTGAATCTGCAATCAAAACGCCTGACCTTTTTGCATGATAATAGCGCTCAGCAAGACCATAACATTGACAAGAAGTGGATTAAGAAGATATGCGACAAGTACACGTCTATTGACCAAATCAAGCATTTGAAGCAGGATATCACCGATGTGGTTGGTGGGTCTAATGCCTCTTTGCAGTGGGTAGTTTTTCGGGAGTTCAAAAAGTACGAAGCTGCCTTTGTAGCACAGGAGCGAGAAAAGCAGAAAACCACCCCTGCCCCATCCTTTGTACTCATCATTGATGAAATCAACCGGGGGAACGTCGCCAATATTTTTGGCGAGCTGATAACCCTGCTGGAAGACGACAAGCGAGCTGGTAAACCGGAGTTCCTCACTATCACACTACCTTATTCCAAGGAGGAATTCTCGGTGCCCCAAAATCTCTATTTGTTGGGCACGATGAACACGGCAGACCGTAGCGTGGAAGCCCTGGATACGGCTTTGCGCCGCCGTTTCAGCTTCACGGAAATGCTGCCACAGCCCCACCTGCTGCCGGATGATGTTGAAGGGGTCAATCTGCAGGAAATGCTTCGCGCTATCAATGCTCGTCTGGAACAGCTGCTCGACCATGACCATTGTATTGGACATGCCCTATTGATGCAGGTTTCTACGCTGGATGACCTGCGAGAGGCATTTCGCCGCAATATTCTCCCTTTGCTGCAGGAGTATTTCTTTGGTGATTGGGGTAAGATTGGTTTAGTAATCGGAAGCCCATTTATCCAACAGGTAAATAAGAACCAGCCGGCTGGCAGCTACAAACTGCTTTCCTTTGGCTCTTTCAGCACTAAAGAACTAAGTGAGAAGCCAGTTTACAGGCTGACCGATACGCTGCAGCTAGACGCGCAGGCATTCAAGAGCATCTACGCGTCCTTCTAACTGGTTGTCCTTATGCCTAACATTCTGCGGGTGCTGGAATACAGCATCCTGCGCATCGGCGACGAACAGCAAGGGGTACAGTTTGAGAAGCGACATTGGAACCTGCTTTTCCGTTTTCATGATGAGCATCATGCGCAGCGCTACTATGATATGCGCCATGACGGAGTGCGCTTCCGCAGCTATGTAGGTGTCATTCAGGTTGGAGATATTACCATCGAGATTCTACCCAAGGTGGATGATGTAGATGTTGCCTCAGATGCCACACTACATCAATGGCAGGGTATACTGCTACGAATGCTGCACGAGTCCGGGACCCTGAAGCTGGACTCCCTCAGCAACGCCCTCCTGCGCGAGAAGGAGAACAGCTTGCTGGATATCTACTTTGACTTGTTTCTCAATGAGGTTGAGTCCCTCTTACATCGGGGGCTGGTCAAACGCTACCGGCATACGGAAGGGCAGCAGAACGCACTACGGGGCACTATCCAGTTTGGCAAGCACATTGCCCAGAATCTAGTGCATCAGGAGCGCTTCTACACCCGCCATCAGACCTACGACCACCAGCACCTACACAACCAGCTTATTAGGCAAGCCCTGCTTCTTTTGCCCCGGCTAACTAGCTCTTCCACATTGCGAGGGCGTACAGCTCGGGCACTGCTACAATGGACAGAAATGCCCACCATAAAGGTTTCGGCAGCGACTTTCGCCCGCCTGACTTTTAGCCGTAAAACAGAGGCTTACCGCTCGGCGTTGGTCATTGCCCGCTTGATATTACTGCAATACCGACCGGATTTGAAGGGAGGCAGCAGCGACTTGGTAGCCCTGCTTTTCAATATGAATCAGCTATGGGAGCGCTATCTACTCCGGACCCTGCAGCGTTTGGCTGAGCCTTACGGTTGGACAGTGCAAAAGCCCGACTATAAGGTCTTTTGGGCTGGCAAGGATAGTACGACTAGCGAGATGCAGCCGGACATTCTTATCGATATGGCTGGTCAAGGGAACCTCGTGCTGGACGCGAAATGGAAACGTCCTAAAGGGCGTCCGGCAGAAGCCGATTTGCGTCAGCTCTACACCTATGCCCATCACTATGATGCCCGACATACACTGCTGCTTTATCCCCACACGGCAAGTGAAAGAGAAACTGAAGGGAGTTTTCTCCACCCCACGCATCTGCCACCATGCTCAGACGATGCACTGATAGAATGCAGTACGGTTTTCGTGCAAGTTAGTCTTAGCCCACCTGCCTCTGAAACGAGCCAAGCCGAGGAACTAGATTATCTATATTGCTCACTTGCTGGCAAGCTTCAGCAATGGAAAACCGCATTAACAACTTAACATGTAACTATATGCCCTCAAAAGAACCTTTATTGGTTTCAAACCTTACGGGTCACCAATATCTGCTACCGTAATGTTTTATGACCGTGACAGCGATAAATTAAGATTGTATTTTGAGGGCTATGATGAACATTACTGCTCAGTCGGAGGCTATCTAAAGCTCACCTCCGAAGAATGTGATGCCCTTGACAAAGTATCCTTACCAGCACCAATATCCTCAGTTGAGAGTGCTTTACGCCCTCTCGTGAGCGGTGCGGATTCACATCCTGCTTAAACCCCAATTTTCATATTTCCACTCCATCAATTGTATGAACGCAACTTTATTCTCAGACCAGAACAAAACGCTCCGTAAGCGCTTCGAGGCGGCTATGAATGAGCCGGACAATGACCGATACATCATTTATGACGGTCCAGTGAATGTAGAACGTTATTTAGATTCAGACATCAAAATTGCTTGGTTGCTGAAGGAACCATATGATGAGACGGATGGTACAGGCGGGGGCTGGTGCTTTACTGACCTGTTCGACAAAGACGACCTATACAATTGCAACCTTAAGGAAGCACATCGGGCAACCTGGCACCCTGTAGTCTATACTACCTATGGGATTCAGAACGGCTTCATGCGGTGGGATGATATGAACTTCATCCGCAACCAACCGGAGATGTGTGATGTGCTGCGCTCTATTGCCATCGTCAATGCTCAGAAGCTACCTTCCCTAGGACACGCGTACACCCAATATGCGCACATCCAGAATTCCTACGATAAGCATCAAGCGCTACTCCATGAGCAAATTGACTTGCTTAATGCTGACATTCACATCTTTGCCAGCACTCTGTCCTTATATAAGAAAGCCCTCGGCTTGGATACTGTTCAACCAGTGCACAAGGCAAGTCTTGTCTACTACATAAAGGATGATAAGCTCTATATTGAAACCTATCACCCGGCGCAAACCAGTGTAAAAAGAGAGGTATATGTGGATGATATCATAGCCGCCGCCGAGGAATGGTCTGCCCTTCGCCTCAATCAGGCGCAAGTATAATCACCACACTTATACGCTCTTCTAGAGGACATACCAACAAAATGAAAAGACCTTTTTTCCTATTGCTTGCCGGCATGTTAGTGCTCAATGGCTGCTCGTCCGACGCATCAACTACCTCATCTGATACGGAGTATAGCAGCTCTACCGATGACGAATCAGATGAGTCGGACGAGTCTGGGGAAACTGCAGAGGCAAGTACCTCTTCTTATTCCTCGTCTGGTAGCGGTAACGTGGAGTATTACAATCCCAATACCGGTACACAAAGTACGTACACGCTTGATGTGGAGCACGATTCCAACGGTGATGTGGAGCGTATCAACTTTGATAATGGAGGGTGGATTGACGACTCGCACATCGTTGACCAGACGCACAACGGCGACGGAACTATCACTGTAACTACTGATAGGGGTGCTGAGTATACCGTTGATGAATCGTCAGACTACGAAAGTGACTCCGACGAAGATAGTGACTCAGAATAGCCGCAAATTTGCTCTCTAAAACTTCGCAATGGTCAGCAGGCTAATGAAATTATTAGTCTGCTGACCATTCAGTTTATACTTCCAGAATATTCGGTTAACAGTTGATACGCTCTCTACAACTCATTCTACTCTCCTTCAGCTTACTGCTGGTTACCATACTGCTTTCATGCAGTGAACACAAGCCGCAGAAGACAGGCAGAAGGTTCCAAATGGGTACTATCTACTGGAAACCACAACAGGCTAGTGATACGGTAATTAAGCAGGGAGTTAAACACCTACTAGACAACTCGGAGATACTAACTGCTCAGATTCAATGGGAGCCTGGCACTAAGGACTTTCTAGACCGAGTAAAGTGGATAGCAGATTTAGCGCATGAGCATCAACGTAGCCTAATAGTCAATCTGGACTGGCTGGCTGATAGCCGACAGCAGCTTCGAGGGAAAGGCTGGCGTTTTGCTCAGCCTGAGACGCAGCAAAAGTTTATGGAAACTGCCCTGAGTGTCTGTGAGCGGTACCATCCTGAATACCTGAATCTAGGTGTGGAAGCTAATTTCTATGCCCTTACTGATTCCAGTGACTTTAAAGTATTCCTCAAAACCTATCATGCCACCAAGCAACGAATAAAGCAACGGTTTCCGAATACCAAAGTCAGCATATCCTTCCAATTGGAATTGCTGATGGGGAATCACACCAATTGGGGCAAGGTTGCCACATTAGAAGTGCTCAAAGCATTTGGGGATGACTTTGACATTCTTGCCCTCTCTACCTATCCCCATTCCAATAGCCGGAAGTTCGGTAATCTGTCCTCCTTGTCAGCCATTCTCAATCTGACGAACAAACCCGTTGGAATCTTTGAAACCAGCGTGCCATCAAGCCAATATCCAGAAACAAAGCAGCAACAGTATTTAGCTGACTTGCTCGCCTACCTGCAGCGCAGTGAACGATGCGAGGTGCTTGTTTGGACATCTACAATAGACACACAAGCTCCGGCACCCAAGCAATCCTGGATTCACTACCTCGGACTATTTCACGCGGATTTTACCCCCAAGCTGGCAGTCGCAACGTGGTCGTCATGGCTTAAACGTCCACATCAGCGGCAGACCATCAAAAGTTCAGGTGGGGGAACTGCCAAAGTGGTCCGCTAAGGGCACCGAATGCCGAAGGCAACTGAGTAACTACGTAGTATACATGCCCAACACCGGTAATCAACGCTATGCCTAACAGCCCGTACTGTACGGCGGGCATCTGCAGTAGTCTTACTTTCTGCAAAGCGTAACCGAGCAGCAATAGAAACACACAGGCAGCTGGCAGGACAAACTGACTTTTCATGGAAGAAAAGTGCGGCAGCCGCACTGTCTGTACCAATGGAACCAGAAAGTAACCAGTCGCTAATAGGGCAAGAACAGCCTTGTCCCAATGCCGTCTTAGGTACTGTATATTGATTAGCCTAAGCAGGTGGAGTGCCCCCGCTACCAATAGTGCAAAAACGATAATTCCGTATACATACAGTGCTCCGGCTACCGTCTTGAGTCCCGGCAATTGCGGAGCGACATACCGGTATTCGTAGTCAAACCAACTACCAGCAAATAGCACCGTCCAGTAGGATGCCCAAGTGGCTCTCTGCAGCAATGGGTACTGCAACAAAGTATGAAACCGTAGAGAATGAAAGTCAACCGCACTCAGGTTTCCCGGTGGCTGGTTTCGCGCATAATCGAAGAAGTGTTGGTTACTGACGAGCAGAATATGGGTCAGCTGCCACTTCCACACTTCGTCACTTACCCCTACTCCTACCGTCAGTATCGGTAACGCTACAGTCCACCAATTGGAACTAGTTTTGAGGCTTGCCCCCCTTTGGATGTATCGCCACCAGATGCTTACAGGCAGCAAGAGCACCAGCAACCCATGTTGCTTGGTAAGCGCACAGGCAGCCGCTGAAAGGCACAGCCCTACCATCACGGATAACTGGGGCTGCCGGACGTAGCGAAGGAATAGCCATATGCTCAGGGTAGCAAGAAAGACCAGCGCATAATCATTGGTAATCATTGCCGAGGCATACAAGTCTCTCGGAAATACACTCGCCACCGCCAGCAACACCCACACGATTCTACGCTGACCAGGAAATACGCTTCGGGCAATTTTGCAGACTATCAGTAGCACACCAATGGAAAGTACCGTGTTGATTGCCTGCACCGCCTTCCATGCTGTGTAATAAGTGTGCGTCAGCAGAAATGCTATGCGGTACACTCCTGCCGCCGTTACATAGTACAATGGTGGTTGGTAGCATTCCCAACACGCATTGGGGGCGGGTCGCTGATGATGGTTTAAGTAATACGCAATGGGTTCGAGATGGTCATCGTAAGTGTTATTAGGCGGATTGAAGTAGAACAGCAGCAGCCGCAGTATCACGCCAAGCGAGAGGATACTGACGAGCGCCCAATCCGTTCTGCGGACAGACGAGACCATAAACGAGTGAATTGACCGAAAAGCGTAAGAAAGGCATACAAGGCTGCTCCTGTGCCTAGCAACTTCACGATAACCGGAACCTTGAGATAAAGCAGCCGAACCCACCAGAAATTATAGGCAGTAAAGTCGATACTGTTTTGTAGCATGACCTGCGAGGAAACCGGACGCGCTTCATTACGCCAGGCACCTTCGGGCAAAAACAACTCCTTGTGGGAAAAGTCAAGCGTGCTGGATGTCACCTCGTATAATGAGATGACCTGTCCCTTTATGGGAGAATAGCGCGGATGGAAGAAATAGGCATCCGTCCAAAAGATATCTCCTTCCGCCAGAAAGGTTTTTACAAGTGTCCGTTTATGAAACGTAGTGATTGCTAATAGCTGCACCAGCAGTGACGCAGCCCCAACTGTCCATATCCACTGGCGGTACCGCTGATGGGGCAGGTAGAACAGGGCAAGATATAGCAGCGGTACTGCCGCCACGATGTAACGCGGACCCCAGTTCCAGGCACTGCCATGCCAAGCAAAGTTCGTGGCGTATAAGCCCAGATAAGCCCCTGTGATTAGCAGAATACATAAGCATAGTCGGCGTTGGTGCTGCCAGAATGCGCGGCAGCTGAGAAACACGAGTATCAGCGAAGGAGAAAACAGGAAGATACCCTTAGCGCTCGAAAATAGTAAGCCTGCCAGGTGCAGGGGTAGCGTACTCAGCTTAAAACTAGATTGGGCAGTTTGATGAAACGCCAACGCCCATGCACTAGCGTAGCCGTTCTGCAATGGGTCGCCGAACCGCAAATAGTTGTATCCTAATAGTGCAGCGCCAAAGGGCAACAAGGCTACCACAAACAGCAGCCGCTGCCGCCAGGTTGGTACTAGCAATAGTAGACCGGGCAGGACAATAGCGAGGGAAGTCCGAAACAGCAAACCGCACCCGATGACAAGCGCAGCCTGCACAACAGGTTGGTAGCGAGGCGTAGCAGGCAATAATAGGCGCACTGCTAGTAACACGCACAATGCTTCGTATATGTGCTCATAGCTATCCTGCGCATGAGCGAAACAGTAGGAAGTACCAGCAAACAGTAGTGTCGCTACAATCCGGTTCCATTCACTCACGCGAAGCTTCTTACCGATATCCCAAAAAACCAGCACGGTACAACCGAAAGCGACGTACCCGAGGAAGGAGCATAGAAAAGCCGCTACGTAGTATGGATGCCAAGGAGAGGAAATGGACTGCGCCAGCCAATAGAACGGAGCAAACAGCAGTACCTGTCCCGGATTGTACACACTGTATTGCTTCCCAGCAGCCGTTACAGCAATATTTCCGTGCGTGACATCACCATAGCCGTGAGGAATCTCAAGTGCACCTGACTCTACCAACAGCCTGGCTTGGGTCAAGCGCAAGTGAGAATCAGGGTTCTCAATATGACCGGAACTGAATAGCAGCGCCAACGATAGAACAAACAGGATTCTTTGCAGCACGGCTCTATTTCTCGTTGACCACATCCACTCCCACAAAACGGACTATTCTCCCGTCCTGCGTCGCATTCTTACACGGCAGCATCCACGGCTCACTGGCAAGCCCTAACCGCTGTTCCACTACTACTACACGGGGCTTTGTATACTGCTCACATACCTGAGTAGCAGGCATAGTGTGCAACACGAAGTTTTTACTGGCATAGTAGGCAACGGCAACCGCCGATGGACCATTAGGAGAAACGACAACCTCCGCCTGTGCTGGGTCATACTGTTGGGACAGATACCCTCCCACCTGACGATACATCTGCTTTGCTTCCCGCATAGTAGTCAGCAGGTCAACCTGAATTTTAGCGAACATGCCGAACAACACTATAGTGGCTAACCAGCTTAACCACTTGCTCCTACCCGTATCTATGAGTACAGCAATTGCGAATAACAGCACAAACTGAAGCGGCAGGTAATAGCGCGGAACGGCAATCGTATGGTGGTTAAGCGCTTTATCAAATACAATGATGCCAATACCATACAACAGGATAGCTGCCCCACCCCACAACAAACTAGTACGCAGACGACGCTTAGTTAAGCGCATATTGACGACCAGCAGAACTGCTACCCCATACAGTACATAAAATTCGTAGGCACTCTGCTCCTGGAAGGGAGCAGTGAGTAGCTCCGTGCTACCCTTAACGAATTGTTGTAACGAAGGCGCAAACCCTAAATAGCCATTCGTCCAATGTACTTTGTGAGCGGCTGTTTGCTGTTGAATGATAGGTACCCACGGCAACAATGTGAGCACCGGCAATCCTAAGCTAATGAATGGCAGCCACCTTTGTTGACGGAAGAATCCGATGCCAATAGTTAGTGCTAACACTCCGTACACAAACACACCATAGTAGTGGGTGTAGAGCAGCAATATGCCAGTTATAACAAACCAAAACAACGGCTTGACATTGGAAGTCGTTGTCGGTCTTAGTAAGACCAGAAACCAGTAGAAGCACCCTAAAGCTAGCAGCACGTACAGGGCATACATCCGCGCCTCCAAAGCATAGAACAGGAAGAGCGGGCAGCATGCTAGTAAACCGGTGTATAGCAGAGCGAATCGCCGGTTAAATAAGGCTCCTATGTTGAAGGCTACCACCAACGAAAGCACCGATGCAGCAATAGAGAAGCTCCGTAGCCCTGTCTCATCGTAGCCAGCTACATACGTCCATAGCTTCAGCAGCAGATAATACAGGGGCGGGTGTCCTTCATGGACAATATTGCGCCAGAACTTCTGCCAGTATAGGTCTTGGTGTAGATACTGCTGATACCATTGTACTGGATGTAGGCTAGTCTCCTGCAGGTCGCTACCTGAAAACAGATAGATATCGAAGCCCCGAATAAAACTCAGCGTATACATCTCATCATGCCAAAAGCCTTGCCGGTTCACTTGGTAACCAGCAACTAGGATGAAGAGGGCGATAAGGCTGAACAACCCAACTCTGGTAGCTAACCGTCCATTTCGGGTACTCAAATCAGGAGCAGGTATCAAGTCTTTCATAGACGATGGGTCAGGTACCGGCTCAGAACTGTCAGGTAAGCGCGGGCATTGCGTCGCAGGTTCAATTTTGAGTGTCCAAACTTGCGTTGCGTCCAGCTGATAGGCACCGCTGTATAGGTGAACCCGTTGCGCAGCGCCTTAAGGGGTAATTCAAGCGTCAGGCTGAAGTTTTGCGAGTGGTAAGGGCGACCTGCCTCTATCACTGCCCGCCGATACAACTTGAATGCATTGGTAAAATCATTGAACCGGTAATCTACCAGCCCTCGCACCAGCAGGTTGAATCCCCGGTTGAAAAACAGCTTCTGTCTAGGATAATCCGTGACCTGACTACCGAACATAAACCGGCTGCCGAACACACAATCCTTACCCGTTAAAATCAGCTGCCGATAATACGTAACCAAGTCAGCCGGAGAATCGGATGCATCTGCCATCACAATGGCGACGGCATCACCCTGCCAGTGGTCAAGCCCGTACCGAACAGCATTTCCAAATCCCTGCCCGTAGCCGTTGTTGGCGTAACGTAAGGTCGGAATATGTTGCTCAATCTGTCCCAGAACGGCAATTGAGTTATCCGTTGAATTATCGTTGACCACGAGCAGATTGTGGGGAATATCCGCTGCAATCAGCACCTGATAGATAGCATGGAGAGTATCTGGCAGATGTTCTTCTTCGTTGTATGCCGGAATCAGCACGCAAAGCTCTAGAGGCGAACTCACTTCGAAAAATTCAGGCAATGGATACGGCTATCGGTTCACGCTTTGTGGCACGGAGTTTTTCCCAGGAAAACACGCCTGTTTTATGCAGGAAGTAGCGCACCGATACCCCCAGAACCCCAAACCCATACTTCATGCTACGGGGAAAATTTATGGACGAACCGTCCGCGAAATACTTGGTCGGGCATGTCACCTCCGCTATGTCGTAGCCTTTCGCAAAAATCTGGGCGACAATTTCGTTATCAAAGATGAAATCGTCTGAGTTTTGAGCGTAGTCAATCTGCTCAAGCACCTCCCGGCTGTAGGCTCGGTAGCCCGTGTGGTACTCTGAGAGCTTTTGGTTCATGAGAACATTTTGCGCAAAAGTCAGCGCCCGGTTGGCAACGTATTTATAGAGCGGCATCCCCCCTTTCAAGGCACCTTTTCCTAAAATCCGGGAAGCAAATACCGCGTCGTACAGTCCGCATTCCAGTAATGCCACCATTGCTGGCAGCAGTTTAGGCGTGTACTGATAATCGGGATGTACCATTACAACAATGTCGGCTCCAAGAGCGAGGGCGTGGTTGTAACAGGTCTTCTGATTACCTCCATACCCCCGGTTGACATCATGCCGGATTACATGTTGAATTCCCATTGCCCGCGCCACTTCCTCCGTGTTGTCGGTGCTATTATCGTCCACTAGTACCAATTCGTCCACCAGACTCATGTCCAGTTCATCACAGGTGGTCTTCAAAGTCTTTGCCGCGTTATACGCCGGCAAAACCACTACTACTTTTTTACCCTTATACATACTAAGCTAGAAGAATTGACAAATTAACCGGGAAAGCTAATTTTTGCCGTGGGGTCAAGCCAATCCAGCAAATCCGATAGGATATCGTGGATGCTGCGCTGTGGCACCCAGCCCAAGGCAGCAGTAACATGGCTATTGTCTGTGTAATAGATAGGGATGTCGCCTGCTCTTTGGTCAGCCACTACCTGGATGGGAACTGAATTACCGGTCAAAGCTTCGCAATACCCAGTAAGCTCAAGCAAGGAGAAGCTATTCGCATACCCTCCCCCGGCGTTGAATACGTTGCCCTGTACACTGTCGAAGTGTTGCAATTGCAAGTCCACCAAGGCACACACATCCGCGACATGCAGCGCATCCCGGACTTGTTTCCCACTCCCGCCAAACCCGATGTACTTAAGCGGTTTTTTCTCAAGATGCTGACGCAACCAGTAGGCAATCACTCCTTGCGATTCCATCCCGAACTGCCCTTTGCCGGAGATGACACCAAACCGATTGACCACATACTGCAGTCCTTTGTAGGCAGCATACTCCTGTAACAGCACCTCCCCGCAATACTTGGTTGCCCCGTAAAAGGTCTTACTCAGCAAAATGGGGAACTGCTCCGAAATGCCTTGGTCGGAAACACCTGCCAACTGCTGGTTTTCCTCTAAAGTGAATCGGGTCTCCTGTTCCATGTATGCCAAGGCATTCAACGATTCACACGAGTAGATGCGGTTCGTGGAGAAGTACACCAGCTTCGCGTTACACTGCGCAGCGTATTCAAATACGTTGATGCTACCCAGCAGATTGTTCTGCACGATAAGCTCAGATGAGGACGTGATACCACCGAGTACGGAAGCGTCCGATGCGCAATGAATTATCACATCAACTGCGCCAACCTGCTGCAATTCCTGCGCATTGCGGATATCCCCGTGCACGAATTCAATCCCTCGTGCTAAGAGAGACGGGACATTCTGCTCGCTACCTAACCGTTTTAGGTTATCATATGCCAGCAACTGATACGTGGGGTAGCTATCCTTCAAATAGCAGAGCAGGTTGAAACCTACGAAACCGGCACCGCCTGTAACTAGAATCTTCACTGGATAGGGACGTCAATAGGTGTTTGGCTTGCCTGTTCAACTTGCTGGCTCGCCGCGTAGATTTCGGAGAAGATGTCGTCTAGCGTCTTGGTAATGCTCCATGCCGGATAATGGCGTTGCATCTTGCGTAAGTCGCTGTAGTAGCAGACATGGTCACCCGTCCGGCTTGTATCCACATAGCTGAACCTCATGGGTATGCCGGACAGAGCCTCAATGCGTTGGAATGCCTCTAGTATGGAGACTGTATTCCCCTTACCCCCGCCAATATTGTAAACCTCTCCGCAACGGGGGGTCTGGATAAACTCGTAGCAAAAGCGAGCGACATCGTAGGAATGGATGTTGTCTCTTACCTGCTTGCCCTGGTGCCCGTAGATGGTGTATTCCCTTTGCTCAAGATTGCACTTGATAAGGTAACTAAGAAAGCCATGTAGCTCAACCCCGGAGTGGTTTGGTCCAGTCAGGCACCCTCCCCGTAAGCAACAGGTAGGCATTCCAAAATACTTCCCATACTCCTGCACCAGAATATCGGCGGCTACCTTGGAGGCTCCGAATAGGGAATGGACACTTTGGTCAATCGAGAAGTCCTCAGCGATGCCATGAGCAAACTGGTCGTCTGCATACTCCCAGCGGGTTGCCAGCTCTACCAACGGAATGGTATTGGGTCGGTCGCCATACACTTTGTTGGTAGACATGTGAATGAACGGCACATTCGTGCTGACCTGACGCAGCCCTTCTAACAGGTTAAGCGTCCCCACCGCATTGGTATCAAAATCATCGAATACGATGGAGGCTGCCTTATCATGGCTGGGCTGCGCAGCTGTATGCACAACGGCATCTGGACGTAGCTCCTGCAGTTTCTGCTGCACCGCTTTACGGTCACGAATATCAACTTCATGATGAGTGAAAGCAGGCAACACCTTCTGCAGGTGATACTGCATCCATCTCGTATCGCCTGCAGCTCCAAAGAAAGCCGCCCGCATATTATTGTCAATACCGTGTACCTCCCATCCTAACTCGCTGAAGAAGGTGCACACTTCAGAACCAATCAGTCCCGAAGAGCCAGTCACTAGAATCCGACGCATATAATGCTATCCTGTCATTCCCAACCTTGATACACGGCAGGTTGAGAAAACACTTTATGGGCACACAAATGAAATCAGTAGGTTCCCCCTTTTCCAAGATAGGAGTACCCATTGCTATAAGACCAGTATATCTACAAGAGAAAGCCCTATTCAGGGATTGAGCAAGCTTTTATACTAGGGATATGCAGTACCAAGGTACGGGTAAATCAGTCGGTTAAGCAACTGACTAATCAGTGAACTACTGCTACAACCAAGTTGCAATACAATCGCATCCTCATCTACTGATGGTAGTAATTCACTGATTATAAGCCGGATTTATTAGAAGTAGACGGCGTAGTTGAATCACAGAATAGTAATACCTTCTTCCATCTCGCCATAGGTTGAAACCTTTGTAACCGGCATTTTTCTCAATCGGCTGAATCCGCTTCCAACTCTTACTCCTACCCTTTCGGTTGATATGCGGACGCCGCCACATCCGCTTCTTTTCATCAATGCAGTAATCATCCCACCCCACCAACAGCCATTTAATCTCGTGCTCGGCGGGCGGGACAGACTTCGCAGTTGGTAGTTTACGAAGTCGTCGCCACTGACCATCTAGAAAGGCGAGATAGAAGCTAGGCATGAGGATTTGGAACGGTTAGAAATCCATCACCACGAACAGGTCCAGCCGTTTATTGCACCGAAATTTTTAGCGCAATACCCCCTTTTTTTGGAGTAGCGTAAACATCTGGTATATAAGATTAAACAAGTCAAGATTTTGTTCTCGAAAAGGCTCGTCGTCAACTAAATCAATACGCGCTGCATACGTGCTTTCCCACACACCCAAGGCAAATAGCCGGTAAGTCAACTTTTGCCCGGTGCTAGTATTTGTAAACTCATAGCGTGGCACGGTATCAGTCTCGTGTAATTGATGCGTCTTGAGCCGATGCCCATTATAATCCAATACAGGAAGCAACGCTGACACAAAATACTGTTGGTCACGGTGTGACCGACCAAGGTATTCTTGACTACGTTGGTAGCGCAGCACTTTCTGTAGTGCTCGGTCTAATGCTTCTACTCCACCAACTATCCAGTTCAGCACCTCTAGCGTAATTATAGCTGGAAATGCTATGTTTTTCTTGGATTCATGTGCACTTCTAAACCCAGTATCGACTTCTACATGCCTGAAACCAAGACCATGCACTGCTTGCAACCGACGAATAGTTAGTGCCCCTGCATGAATCATTTCTATTAGCAGAATTTCTAACAGACTGTTGTTTCGATTCGATGATGTGATATTTTCAAGAAAATAAGCTTTAAAGTTTGTGGTGGGCACGATGCCTTGTATGAATTGGCTCACCATCTCCTTTACTTCAGCACTGTTGTCGAAGTAATAGATTTCAAGACTATAGAACTTGTCGATGTAGCCTGTAAAGTCAGTATCGGCACCATACCGGCTGTGGAAAATATTGCGGATGTTCCGGATATCACACACGAAGATGACCTTATCGAAGCCAAACTTGTTGCTGGTGGATTTATTATAGTCTAAATGCGCGCTGAATACATTGAATAGGCGGAAGATGTGCTCAGGGTCTATCCGGTCAAGGTCGTCAATCACCAATACCTTGGCTTTGGCTCCTGCTTCAGTAGTAGCTAGCTTATTCAAGCTCTGCTCGATGAAAGTGGAGATGAAGTCTTCTTCCAGCATTGGCAGCTTACTCACCTCCCGCTCAAAATCCACAACACGACCAAGCAGATTTGGGTCTTTGCGGGCAGCTTCTGTTTTCTTGATGAAAGGCAGCACAAGCGCACTCAAGGAAGTCCAAACTGATACCACATCTGCGCTGTCCTTGTTGAGCAGTGGAGCGATGCCCAATAAGCCGTTTAACATCGTTGGCAGTTTATCCTGTAATGCCACGCCGTAGGCTACTTCCCGGCTGATAGTTTCGGTTTCCAGCTGCAAATCATGCGACGCCAGCAACTCAAACAATATATCGTATTTGATAAGACGAAAGATATCTTCGTTGGCGGATACTGAGTAATTGACGGGTGAAAGTTTCACCGCTACATACTCTGCTTCATGATGAGCGAAGTAGTCTTTTAGAAAATATGTCTTCCCGATACCAAACGCCCCAGAGAAGATGATACGCTGATTGCGCTCTTCGTCTAGGTGCTGTTGAAAAGCTGTCCGCTGGTTGGTTAGTGAAAAGGATAAGGTCATACCAATAGTGTATCCTACCTAAGAGGGATGAGTCGAGATAGTGGTTTATAGATTACAGTCCTGCTGACTGAGGCTTTTGCATCTCTTGTATTAACTGAGTATAGGTGAAGCTCCGGTGCTTGTCCTTCCACGCACACCGCCCATCCGTTGTTTGAGGCTCGTACGACACAAGCTCTATCTGGTCGTCATGACCTGGTTGACGCGTAACAAAAAAGCCTGTCTTTGGCACTTCGCCAGTACTAGGCTCTTCACATTCATTTCGTTGTGAATCGTACGTAGTAAAGCCTTCCTTAGAAGTGAGCAGGTCTTCGGTTATCACACTGAACGTTTCAGATTCACCTTGATGCACGTTGTAGCTGCGCACGAAGGCAAATATCTTTTCATCGTTGCCTACATGTAGCCGCTGCATTTGCACCTGGCAGTCACATGTACCAAAACTTCCCGCTATTACGGCTTGCCGGCGCGTCTTCAGTAGTTGCCATTTCCCATCGCTGAAGTGAAACAGCGCAGCGTCGACCCAACCATTGTGTATTCCTGCACCCCATTCGAAAGAGTTCTTAGTTACTACAAGGCTTAGCGTGCTGTCATGCCGTTGGAAGCGCTGGTTCTGCAGCACCTTGGCAACAATGTGCTTATCAGGATTGGAAGACTCCACTTGCTTGCTACCATCATATACCGCTGAATCTCCCACGCCCCCACCATACATAGCTGTCAAAACTGTAGCAGCATTAAGGGGTACCGTCGCCAGTTCGGTAGCGCTTGGCACTTGAGTTGCCAGGGGAGTCGTCTCTATTGGTGTAGGCTTCTGCCCTCTGTCGCAAGCGGATAAAATGATGGCGGTGCTTGTAAAAGCAATCGATGATAGGTAACGGAGGGTCATGTGAGATTGATTTAGAGCTAACAGGATAGCGCTACAAGTTGCATTTCAGCGACGTTTCTCATTTGCTACAATAAACCGCATAGCTTCTCATCAGTCCTGTTCGCCACATCCACTACCAGCAAGATATTTATTATCAATCATTTATGATGATGAAAAAAATATTCAAACATTCACTAGGTTTTTTAAAAAATATTTTATCCAAATCTTGCATTTTAGCACCTACAATAGTAGCTTTGTATTATTATACAGTAGCACATAAGCACTGGCATCATTTCATATTCATTATACCAAACTCAGACTAATTATGCTTTACTTTTATAGGAAACTTATTTTACTACGCAATATTTGGTAATTAAACGACAGCTCGCAGCTTCGTATTGATTGCGCATAGACGCAGTTTTGTCCTAATCGTACTCTTGAATTTTTCCTGGCGTTTCTAAAAGCTCATCGGTATTGAAACCGGTGTACCATATCATCCTATGAGCTTTTCCGGATTACTGTATTAGGATTCTAATCTCTTATACAGCGGTCTGAAGAAATAAACATGTCTTTACCAAGGCATTACTGCTGATGCTCTACGCATCAGGCAAAAGAGTATTGTCTATATTTTTTCACAACAACCTTTTTAACAAAATGACAATGAAGCAGAACAGAAATTGGAAACAGGCGGCTCCTATTATTGCCGAAGCTTTAAAACTTTACTACAACGATGACTCAGATAAATACGAGGAACGTTATGAGACGCTCAAAAATGACTTGGCTGGCTCTGAAAGTGACAGCTATGATAGCCAGTTAAGGGATGACTTTCAGATTAATTGCTTATATGAGGATGACATCTTAAACACCATGGAGGAAATATGTGACATCATCAACTGTACTTATAACAGTGACTTGGCGACAGACTTGTTATATCAGCATTTTGCCCCCCTTGAGGCTGACAGTTTATATGCCCCCGAGTCTGAAACTATCTTCCCTTTGATTGAAGGCTCTCTGACTCTATCTGAAGCAGTGGCGCAAGCTCTGAAAAACACCAATGTGGTTGCCAAATAGGAACTTGGCAAAATTTGTAAAAGGCAGCAACAATTTTGCTTGGAGCAGTTGATTGCTTTGTCCTAATCGTACTTATGAATCGCTTTGAATTATCCACTTAACTCTTTTTTATATAAAAACACTACAGAGCGTCGACGCACATGAACTTGCCACAGCAGTTCACGCAGCCATTACCTCATCTGAGGTCACGAAAGCTCGTTTGTACACCACCTATGAATCAGGAGAACTGCCTTACAAAGCCACGCTCACGCTTTATAGCACGCGCAGTACAGAAGACCTAACGGATAATGTCTTCCGGGGAGATGACGCTGTGGTTGAGATTGACTTGTCTGAAATGGGCTAATTAAACACTAACAAGTACCTTATCAACAGCTTGATAGATGCACTTTCGCTGAAATGGTGTTACCGTTCACGGCAAGTGCAACTTGACTATTACACGCAAGATACGAAGCTGTATCTGCACGGTTTAAACTAGCGTATCTCGTCGCTATTCTACCGATTCAGCAACCAGTCGCCCAATTACATTAATTCGAATAGTGATGCTTCAGGAATATATTGAATCTATCGTACAGCCATTGGTTGGGAAGAAGGGTGTAATGTCTCGCACCATAGATAAGCTACGCAGCGCTGGCTTTTCTCTAACCGACATATACTCTATGGAAGGCAAAGGACCCAGCGGTAGTGTCTGGCTTGATAATGGTGATGCTTATGTTCAAGTCGGCTGCTCGCTTAGCAGAAGAGTTCGGAGTGGAGCTATTGTACATTATATAAGGGTTGTAAGTGTCACACTTAGTAACGAATCCCAATACAACAGCTGGTGTCGAACTCATTGTATCGATGAGATATTAACTGACTTACAGGAGGATGCAGCGACACCTGAGGCTACTTAGTGCTCTTATGATAAGCATCAGTGCTTACCCGGTTTGACAGATAAGCACTGGCGTTTTAACTAGTCTCGCAACTTCGCCTATACTTGCAAAGCATCCTCTTCGACTACACTCAACAGATAATTACACAAGCAATCAACTCGATATTATACAATTTACAATCAACCCACACTACCACACTATAATTTACCAAATGTATCAAAAACAGCTCTCATATTTGACACAAGGCACATATAAGGCTGAATAAAATGGGCACAGAGGCAACAGACACATATTATTTATGTCATAAATCACTTCGCCTATAAAGCCAACAACCGCAACGTGGAGCTGCTGCGCCGCCACTACGCCGAGGGCAAGTATCAGGGCAGCGGCAAGGGGCTGATGATAGGGGTAGCGTTGCTGCTGCTGGCCCTGGGCGGAGCCCTGGTGTGGGGTGCCTGGAAGCTGGGCTCTATCCTGTATCAGCTACTGCAGCAGGCGTTTTAAGAGCAGGGGCCGAAGCCGTTCGTCGGTGGTTTGCCCCCCTTCGTCCGCTGGCCGCTCCTGTTCGCCCTGAACCCTAAGCTGTTGAGTTTGCAATGCGAAAGGGGGCTGCCATTTTTACGCATGAATTTTTTGTTTCTTCTCTGGTTGAGTCAGTATCCTTCCCTCCTTGATTCAGAGGAAGGCAACCAGCGCATTGTGGCGGCCGCGCTGGCCTTAACCCATGACTCTGGCCAGGTGCTGGCCCCCTACGAGCGGAGCCTGCTGAACATGGTGGCCCACCAGGAACTGACCCTGAGCCATATGCTGGCCTATTTGCGGGAGCAGGAGCAGGCGTAAGTGCCCGGCCTATTTTCCGTAGTTTTTTCTTGCGACTCTACAAAGCCCCGGCCTATTGGTACCGGGGCTTTTTATTGCCGACGAGGCTGCAGTCGGGCCCGAACTTATTTGCGTGAAATAGCCTTTTTCCGGTAACGCTTGCTGGTGAGCAGGTTGCCGGCCAGACCCGAACCGATTCTGCTTTTGCCGGTTCTATCACCCCACACTCCCCGATCCGGTTGTACCTTCGCGCCGTGAAAACGCTCCGATTTGCTTTCTTATCAGCCCTGGTGTTTCTGTCGGCCTGCCTGTCGTTGCAAAGCGACGAGCAGAAAGCGGAGGCCGCTGAAAAAGCCGTGCTTGCCCGCCACAACGAGTTGATGGCCGAACTGGGCCAGCTGTACGAGCTGCGCCAGCAGCTGCAGAAAACCCCACCCACCGACACGGCGGCCGCTGGCCGCAGCCGCCGGGCGCTGCTGGCCGCCGAAGCCGGCATGATGACCTGGATGCACCGCTACCGCCGCCCCCAGGATACCGTAGAGGTGGCGAGCCGGCTCACCTATTATGCCGTTCAGCAGCAGCGCATTGATTCCGTTGGCCGCCTGTTTCGGGCCAGTCAGGACTCGGCCCGCCTCCTCCTGACGGCATCCTCTACCTCTTCCTCTGCCCGCTAATGATTTCCTCGCTTATGATGCGTTTGCCCGCTTTGCGTACCGCTGTGCTTGCTACCCTGCTGGCCGCGGCCGGAGTGCTGCCGTTTGCCTGCACCGAAAAACCCGCCGAAGCCGACCGCCTGCCCATTCTGGGCATCAAGCTCACTGAGCCCAGCACTCCGGCTGATACGCTGCCCGACCCGGTTCCCTCGTTCCGCCTCACCAACCAGGACGGACAAACGATTACGAACCAGACGTTTGCGGGCAAGGTTTACGTCACTGACTTCTTCTTTGCCTCTTGCCCCGACATCTGCCCCAAGATGCAGAGCGAGATGCTGCGCGTGTACAAAAAGTTTGAGGGCAACCCCAACGTGCTGTTCCTGAGCCATACCATTGATCCGGCTCACGACTCCATCCCCGTGCTGCGGGATTATGCCCAGCGCCTGGGCGTGAATGATGCCTCGCGCTGGCACTTTGCCACGGCCCCCCACGATACCGTTTTTGCTTTGGCTAAAGCGTACATGGCCGCCGCGCAGATAGATAAGAAAGCGGCCGGTGGCTACGCCCACGACGGCTCCTTTGCCCTGGTGGACTCGAAGCGTCGCGTGCGCGGGGTGTACGATGGCATGGTGGAGAGCCAGGTAGATCAGCTGATTCACGACCTGCCCATCCTGCTCAAGGAAGAGGCTGAAAACCAGCAGACGGCGGCCAAATGAACCCGCGCGCATCCCGTCTGACGCGCAACGGCTGGGCCGCGCTGGTCAGCGGCGGAGCCATGGTAGTGCTTAGCCTTGGGGGCTGCTTCACCGAGCGCCAGAACGAGGGCGCCAAGCTGTACGCAGCCCACTGCTCGAACTGCCACGGCGACCAGGGCCAGGGCCTGCAGCGCCTGATTCCGCCGGTAGCCGCTGCCGACTACGTAGCCCGGCACCGCGCCGAGCTACCGTGCATCATCCGGAAGGGCATGAAAGGCCCCATGACAGTGAACGGGGTAGCCTACAACCAGGTAATGCCCGGCCACGAGGACCTGACGGACTCCCAGATTACTAACCTGCTGAACTTCCTGCAAACCAACTGGGGCAACCAGAACCAGCCCTACACTATCCGGGAAGCCTCGGAGTTGCTGGGCCGCTGCAATGGCTCCGACGGACAGTAGAGACGAGATGGTGAGATAGTGAGTTTGATGGGCGCGAGGTCCTAAGGGAGGAGGCGGGGTGCAAACCCGCGCCCCTCGGCCCTATGGCATGGCAAACTCACTATTTCACTATCTCACCAGTTCACCGCAGGTGCATCTTCCCCTAAACCTGCTTAGCTTGCAGCTTCATCTGTATGTTTTGTTATGGGTCTGTTTGACTTCCTGAAAAAGAAACCCGAAGACGCTCCCGCGTCTGCCCCTACCCCTACTCCGGCTACCGATAATGCGGCTACGCCCGCTTCCACGGAACCGGCTACCCCCAGCGGTCCGCGTTATAAAGGCTCTAACTACCAGATGCCGCCGGCCCCGGCCGCGCCGCCCATGCCTCACATTCCGCCGGCACCGCCCATCCCGCTGCCGGGTACCTTTGGCGAAGAAGCTTCCCAGCTGCCCGATTTCCAGCCTCTCAATATTCTGGAGCAGCTGCTGATGCAGGCGGCCGTGGACGCTCAGTTCCGCAGCCCCTTCTACCAGGCCCTGCTCGGTGAGGAAGTGGTGGTAGTGCTGTCCGCCCGCGAAGGCCAGGAGCCCGGCGAGATTACGCCCACCGAAGGAATGGAAGTACAGCTGCAGGCCCTGCACGACGGCAAAATTGCGGTTTTCACGGCTGTTGAGCGCATTTTCGACAACGGCGCCGTGCCCGAAGGCAGCGTAACCTACATGCGCCTGCGGGGCCACGACTTCTTCACAATGGTGCAGGGCGCCGAGTGTGCCCTCAACCCCTTCTCGGCCGTAGGCAAGCTGTTGGCCGCCGATGAAATTCAGGCCCTGCTCAGCGGGCAGCTCTTTGAAATGCCCAACCCCCAGGATTTGCAGGTGTCGCTGCACCAGCCGGAGCCCGAGCCCACTGAGCTAATGGATGCCCTGCGCGAGTACAGCGCTACCCAGTCCCACATCCGCAACGTGTACTTGGCCGAAATGCGCATGCAGCACAACCCGGCGGAGGCCCGCCTGCTGGTGGCCATTGACACGGAGCAGCAGGACCCGGCTTTCCTGCAGGACCTGGGCCCGGTTATTCAGGGCAAGATTGGCGAGACGCAGTTCGTGGACCTCATGCTGATTGACCCCGCCTCCGAGGAGCCGCTCATTCAGTACCTGCTCCAGACTACCCCCGTGTACCAGCGCGCCTAAGCGCCCTGCCCTCATCCGGCCGGTGGCTGGAATTCTTTATCCTTCGCCCTGCTGTATTCCGGCCGCCTGCCAGCGCCGGACACGGCAGGGCGAAGTTTTTAGGGCTACCCCGGCAGCTATTTGATAAAACGGGCCAATACCGGCCGCAGCACAAAGTACAGGAGCGGGGCCAGCACCAGGCAGCCCCCCGCCCACAAGGCCAGCCCGCCCAACATGGCGTGCCAGAGCAGGCGTAGTGCCTCGGCCCAGCTATGGGCAAACAGGTACTGCAGCTTTTCCAGGGTAAGGGCCGGGCTGTGACTACCCCAGAGCTTGGCGCCCTGGCTCATAAACGGGATAATGAGCAGCAGCTGCACCGGGCTCCAGAGGTGGGCAATCAGCAGAATGGCTGCCACATTCAGGCGCAGGCGCACGGCCGTGAAGGTGGCTAGCAGGGTAGTAATACCCAGCATGGGCACCAGACCGAACGAAGTGCCCAGCGCGACGGTGAGGGCCAGCTGGTGCGCGGTAAGGCCCTGGCTGAGCAGTCCTAGCACCGGCTGCACGATGCGGCGCCGCACCCAGCCCTGGGGCGGGGCAACCGGCGGCGTAATGGGCAGGGCAGATTCGGAGGGTTCAGTCACAGGCGGAGAAGTTAAAGCCACAAGGGCTGGGTGATGCGCGGGTGGGGCGTTACCTTCGTGGATGGCGCCAGAGCCGGCCATCTGTTTCTGGTTCCTACGCATCTGAAATGACAAAAGTACACCCGCCGGGCCGAGCCCGAGGCAACTTCCTGACAGATTTCCTGCTGCTGCTGCGCCGCGCGGCCCGGGAATTCGGGGCCAACGACCCGCTGCGCCTGGGCGCGGCCACGGCCTTTTTTACCACGTTTGCCCTGCCGCCCATCCTGATTATCCTGATTCAGCTGCTGGGCTCTCTGTACTCTACCTCCCAGGTCCGGACGCTGCTGCTCACCAAACTCTCGCACCTGCTGGGCTACTCGGCGGCCGGCTTAGTAGAGCAGATTCTGCAGAATGTGAGCAATATAGAGCGCAGCCGCTGGGTAACGTGGGTGGGCTTCGGCTTTCTGCTTTTCATTGCCACTACCCTGTTCGGCGTCATCCAAAGCTCCCTGAACCAACTCTGGCAGATTCGGCCCAGCCGCCACACCGACCGGTTCCACAAAGTGCTGAAGGAGCGGGCCCGCTCCCTGGGGCTGCTGCTGGCCACGGGGCTGCTCTCCATGCTGGCGTTTCTCTCCGACGCGGCCCTGGCCCTGCTGGCCTCCTACGTCCGCGACTTTGACGCCACCTTCGGCTACGTGCTGTTTCAGCTGGGCAACCAGCTGGCTTCCCTCCTGATTCTGGTAGCCTGGTTCGCCATTACCTTCCGCAACCTCAGCAGCGCCAAGGTGCCGCCCCGGGCCGTGCTGCGCGGAGCGGTGGTTACGGCTATTCTGATTGATTTAGGCGAAAACCTGCTGGGCTACCTGCTGGTGCCGCGCAACCTGGGACCCATCTACGGGCCGGCTTCCAGCATAGTGCTGGTGCTGCTGTTTGTGTTCTACTCGGCCATGATTTTCTACTTCGGGGCGTGCTTCACCAAGGCCTACGCGCATTATGTAGGCATGGACATCCGGCCCAAAAAATCGGCGGTGCGCTACCGGCTGGTAGATATTATCGAGCCGGAAGGGAAATAGCACAGTGGCCTGTGGTAGCTTACGCGGTCCTGGCCCGCCGGGCGCCTACCCCCTCGGGGCGGGTGAAGGGTTCGGCGCAACCGCTTATCTTCCGGCTGGTCTTCGCTCCTTCACGCTCTTGCCCTATGACTGTTTCTACCCGCCGGCTCCTGCTTTCAGGCGCCCTTCTTCTGCTCATGGCCGCGCTGCCGGCTCAGGCTCAGAAGTTCACCCCGCAGGTGCAGGAATTTATCAAGGTAAACAGCCCTACTGTGGCTCTCACTGATGCCAAGGTGATTGACGGCACCGGCCGGCCGGCTCAGCTGCACCAAACCGTGGTGCTCCGGCAGGGGCGCATTGTGCAAGTAGGCCCCATGAAAAAGGTGAAGGTGCCCACCGATGCGCAGGTAATAAACTGCGCTGGCAAAACCCTGATTCCGGGCCTGGTGATGCTGCACGAGCACCTGTACTACACTATGCCCACAGGCAGCTATTTCAACATTGCTCAGATGCCCTACTCCTTCCCGCGCCTGTATCTGGCCGGGGGAGCCACCACCATCCGCACGGCCGGCAGCATCGAGCCCCAGACCGACCTGGCTATTCAGCGTATGGTGCGGGAGGGCAAGCTCATCGGGCCGGAAATGGACGTAACGGCACCTTATATGGAGGAGCCCGCCCTCGATATTCCGGCCCTGAACACCATTAAAGGCCCCGAGGATGCGGCGGCTACTACCGCCTTCTGGGCCAATAAGGGCTGTACTTCCTTCAAGATGTACATGCACGCCACCCGCGCCGACTTGGCCGCCGTGGTGCGGGAGGCCCATGCCCGCCAGCTCAAGGTAACCGGCCACCTCTGCTCCATTACCTACCGGGAGGCAGCCGAAATCGGCATCGACAACCTGGAGCACGGCTTTATGGCCAGCTCTGATTTCGTGCCCAACAAAGCCCCCGACGTAGCCGACTACCCCGCCGGGCGCCGCTCGTTGCTGCAGCTGCCCGTCAACAGCCCGGAAATGAAGGAGCTGATGAGTTTCCTGATCAGCAAGAAGGTTGCCCTTACTTCTACCCTACCCGTGTTCGAGCCCTACACCGGCCGCGAAGTGGTGCTGGGCGGCGGCCTGAGCGCCCTGATTCCGCAGCTGCAGGAGCGCGAAACCCTTACCTGGCAGCAGAACCAGCAGAAGGACTCGGCCAGTGTGCGGCTGTTCAAGAAAGAAATGGCCTGGAAAAAGCAGTTTTACGATGCCGGCGGCCTGCTGGTAGCCGGCACCGACCCCACCGGCGCGGGCCGCACCCATTGCCGGCTACGCCAACCGCCGCCAGATTGAGCTACTGGTAGAGGCCGGCTTTACGCCCGTGCAGGCCATCAAAATCAGCACCCTGAACGGGGCCATCTACCTGGGCCGCGACAAGGAAATCGGGACGATTGAGGCGGGCAAGCAGGCCGATCTGGTTTTGATTGACGGCGACCCGGAAAAGGATATTCAGCAGGTGCGCCGCATGGAGCTGGTCTTCAAGCAAGGGGTAGGGTTTGACTCCATGAAACTGTTTGACTCCATGAAAGGCAAGGTTGGGCTGAATTAAAGGGGTAGGCGCTCAGCGCTGACTGGTCAAAGAGAAAAAACGAGGGCTCTATCTCAGTTGAGATAGAGCCCTCGTTTTGGAGGTGCGTTTGTCTGGCGCGGCTACACGGCCGCGCTGCCCTCATCCTGGGCAGCAGTGTCGGCCAGGAGTTCCACATTGCCCCGCAGATCCATCAGGAAGCACTGCACCTGCAGCGGGTTTCCGCTGGTTTGGCTCCAGCTGCGGATGCGCTCGGCCAGCTGCTGGGCGTAGCGGTTGTGCAGGTGCAGCTCGTTTTCGTGGTGCTGGTGAGAGTCGTCGAAAGAGCCTTCGTCGCCGAGAAATACCTTATAGGCGCCGCAGTTGCGGTGTTCCAGAATGTACACGTCGCGGACGTTGTGCAGCTTGCAGGCCACATCGAGGTGCTCGAAGAAGGCCGTGTTCCAATGGTCATTTACAACGGCACCCAGAGCCGCCCCGGCCAGAATAAACTGGTCGTATCGGTTCGTCAGGTTGTCGTGCTCCATAAAGCGCACGATGTCATCGAGCAGACGCAAATCCATACAGCTCAGCAGCAGCACATTGCCGCGGGCAGCGGGGTACGCAGGGTAGGAATGACGCATAGTGAGAAGGGTTGAGGGCATGGCGGTTTGGGGTACTACGGTTCGACAGCGGAGCGGGATGCGCCCGATTAGCTAGTTCAGTAAAAGGTATTGGCTTTTCCAGTAAGAAGGCCGGCGGTATAGTCGGCTTCAACGCTGAACGGTGGGTAGCAGCCTCATTGCCTGATAGTTTAGCGTTCCGCCTACCCGCCTCTGCGCCTTGTGCTCTGGCCTGACAAGCGGTCAAGACTTCTCAGCGGAAAAAATATTTCCCGGGAAGCTGTAACCTTCCGCAAAAGGCGCAGTTTCCACCGCCGAATTCGCTCCCACCTCTCACCGACTCCGCGCTTGAACTCGCTTACTGACAACTCGCTCATGCTGCAAGTGAAGGCCGGCCAAGTCGAGAAGATGGGCCTGCTGTTCGAGCGGTATCACCGGCCGCTGTTTGCGTTTTTCTACCACTCCAGCGGCAACGCCACGGCCAGCGAAGACCTGGTCCAGAATGTATTCTACCGGATGCTGAAGTACCGCCACACCTTCACGGGGGAGGGCGAATTCCGGACCTGGATGTACCACCTGGCGCGCAACGTGCTGGCCGATGCCGCTCAGAAAAACAAGGCCTCGCTCCACCACCAGGACGTAGCCGACTGGGCCGAGAAAATTGCCGGAGGCCCCAGCGCCGACGGCAGCCTTCAGCAGGCCCAGGATGTAGCCCTGCTCCACCGGGCCATGGCCCGGCTCAGCCCCGACCAGCGCGAGGTACTGGTGCTGAGCCGCTTTCAGGAGCTGAAATACGAGCAGATAGCGCAGCTGCTCGATACTACGGTGGGGGCCGTGAAGGTGCGCGCGCACCGGGCCCTCTGCCACCTCAAGGATATTTATTTCAAACTGGAAAATGGAAGCAAAGTTCGTGAACTGTGAAGGCGTGCAGGAGGAGTTGATGGACTGGCTGGCCGGCACCCTACCCCCCGCCCAACGCCAAACCGTGGAAGCTCACCTGGCGGAGTGCCCAGGCTGCCAGCAGGAGCTAGCGGCCGTGCAAAGCCTCTGGTCAACCATGGGCCAACTCCCCGTGCCCGAGCCCAGCGAGCAGCTACGGCCCACCTTTTACGCCATGCTGGCTGATTTTCAGGCAACTGAACAGCGCCGGCAGCGGTGGTCGGTGGCGGGCGTATTGGAGCGCATCAGGGCGTGGTGGCAGCCCGCTTATGGCCTGCGGCTGGCCTACAGCCTGGCCTTGCTGCTGGTAGGTCTGGTTGCCGGCTATGGGCTGAAGGGCCGCCCCGATGCTGCCGGCATGGGGGCCGGGCAACCCGTGGCTGCTTCTGAGCCCGCTGCGGCCGGCCCGGAGGCCCAGCCCACCCAGGTACTGGCCCTGCTCAGCAACCCCTCGGCCGTGCAGCGCCTGCGGGCTGTGAGCTACGCCGAGGAAGTAGCGCCCACCAATGAGCGGGTGGTAGCGGCTCTGTTGAGCACTCTGAATCAGGACCCCAACGTGAACGTGCGGTTGGCCTCCCTGGAGGTGCTGGCCGGCCTCAGCCACGACCCCGTGGTGCGCCAGGGCCTGGTCCGGTCCCTGCCCCGGCAGGACTCGCCCCTGGTGCAGTCGGCCCTGGCCGATGTGATGGTGCGGCTACAGGAGCGCCGCTCGGTGCGCCCCCTGCGCAAGCTGCTGCAGCAAGACAACCTGAACGAGCAGGTGAAAGATAAAATTGAGCAAAGCATTGAAACGCTGTCCGGCGACCAAGCGCCTCCACCCTCAACTTCCTCCACAAATCATGAAACCCGCACGCTTACTTAGTCTGATTTGCCTGCTGCTGTGGCTACCCAGCTGCGGACTGCACGCCCAGAACCGTGAAGCCACGGAAAAAATCACCCGCGAGTTTGCCCTGACCGGCGCCCCCAGCGGCGGCACCCTGGCTCTCTACAACATCTTCGGCTCCGTAACGGTGCAGGGCTACGGCGGCAACACGGTGCTGGTGGAAGTCACCAAAACCATTACCGCGCCCACCGCCGAGCTGCTGGAGCAGGGGAAAAAGGAAGCGCAAGCGGGCTTTGAGCAGCACGCCGACAGCGTATTGCTGTACGTGGCCGGCCCCCAGGACTCGCGGCCGAACCGCAGCCACCAGTCGGGCCGCTTCCGGGACAACTGGAACAACCAGGAGCGGCCGCGCTATGCGTATCAGTTCGATTACACCGTGAAAGTACCTGCTGGCATGGAGGTGCGCGTCTCGACGGTAAACGGCGGCAAAGTGCTGGTGCAGGACGTGAGCGGCCCGCTGCAGGCCCGCAACGTGAACGGGCCAGTTACCATCCGGAACGCCCGGCAGGCTACCCTGGCCCACACCGTGAACGGCGACGTGGACGTGAGCTACGCCGCGGCTCCTACCCAGGCCGCTTCCTACCATACCATTAACGGCAACATTGTGGTGAGCTACCCGGTCACGGTGTCGGCCGACCTCTACTTCAAAAGCATGCACGGCGAAATGTTCACCGATTTCCCTGCCGCCGAAGTGCTACCCGCCCGCGTCACGCAACACCAGCAGCCCGACGGGCAGGGCACCCGGTACAAACTCAGCAAAGAAACTGCCGTGCGGCTGGGTAAAGGCGGAACTGACTTCCGCTTCGAAACCCTCAACGGCAACGTCACCATCAAACAGCAACCCCGATGAACAAGATACTTTTTCGTGCCCTGTTTGCCCTGTTCGTGCTGGCCTGGGCCCGGCCCCTGGCGGCCCAGCAAGCCAGCAAAGAACAACTTACAGTTGCCCTTAGCGCGCCCGGCAAACCCGGTATGCTGCACCTGAAACTGGTGGGGGGCTCCATTCGGGTGGAGGGCACCAGTGGGAAAGACGTGGTCATTGACGTGGCCACCCGCGGCAGCCGCCGCGAAGCCAGCTCGTCGGACGAGGCCGCTCCGGCCGGTATGCGACGCCTCTCTAAGGGAAGTGGCCTGGAGGTAACGGCGCAGGAAAAAGACAACCACGTGTACGTCCGGACCCAATCGTGGCAGCAGCCGGTGGATTTCGTTATCAAAGTGCCCCGCCAGTTTTCCCTGCAGCTGGGCACGGTAAACGAGGGCAACATTACGGTGCAGAACGTGACCGGGGAGCTGGAAATCTCCAACGTGAATGGCTCCATCCGCCTCGAAGACGTAGCCGGCTCGGCCGTGCTGAACACCGTTAATGGCGAGGTGGTAGCCACCTTCCGCGACATCACCACCGGAGCGCCCATGGCCTTTTCCAGCGTAAACGGCAAGATTGACGTGACCCTGCCGGCCAAAGCCAAAGCGGCGCTGAAGCTGAAATCGGACCGGGGCGACATCTACAGCGACTTTGACCTGGCCGTGGACAACAGCGCCCCCAAAGTAACCCGCACCGCCAAAGACGGCACCTACCGCGTGAGCCAGGAAAGCTGGACCAGCGGCCGGATTAACGGCGGCGGCGCCGAGCTGCTGATGAAAACGCTCAACGGCAACATCTACATCCGCAAAGCCAAGTGAGTGGGCTTTGTTGCGGGGCTGCTGGCTGCAACCGGCGCCCCGCTTGGGTTTGTGGGGTAGGCCGCGCAGCTACCAGCCCCGCAGGCGCTGGTTTTGCAGAACCATAAACTCGGGCAGCGTAAACTCGCCCATCACAAACCGGCGCAACAGCCGCATGGTGGCCGCAGTGACCAACGGCGCTCCTTCCTGGCTAATACCAGAAATATACTCTGCCTGCAGCAGGCGCTTGGCCCAGGCCTGCTGATCCGACACTGGCATAGAAGCAGGTGGTGCTTCGAAATGCATAGGCAATCAAGGATGGTGCGCCGGTACATACGGGAAGCCGGCCCCCGCCAGATTGCCTGATCCTGGAACTTAGTTTTTTTACTACCTGATACTGTTGAGCTTAGCCAACCCGCCCACCCGAGGCAGCCGACGAGAAACCGGCGCCGCAAAAGCCGCCTCCCGGCAGGCTGCGCAGCAGCAGGTACAGGCCCGAAGCGGCCAGCTGCTCGCCTACCAGCCCCGACAGCTTGCACCAATAAATCGGGACGCGGGCGGCGCGGGCCTGCTGCTCCAGCCGAAAAACGGCCTGCTGGCCGGCGTACGAAATGTAGGTCAGCCGCTCACAGTCGATCCAGAGGGGCTTGGCCCCACCGAAGATGTTGCGGCTTATTAATTGCTGCAGGTCCCGGGCATCGGCCGGCGTGCGGCACGCTCCGCGCAGGCTTACCTCCTGGCCAGCCGCCATACCAGTTACTTCAATATGCAAGGGTTGGAAGGGCACCGGATGCTTGTTCGGTTATGTGAGTCGTGCAAAGCAAAGATATCCGGCCGAGCCGCAAACCGCCCCCGTTAAAACCCGGATTCCGGCGGCGATTTTTACGCATTTTTCTGCCCGCGCCCCGCTAACCCGGCCGTTACAGCGACTTGGTAAAGCTGACTTTTATTTTCAGCTGGAAGTCGCTGATGACCTTAAAGATTTCCTTGAGCGTGACCTGCTCCACCTGCGTGAGGGTAGTAGGGTCAATGTAGTTGCTGGGGGTAGTACGGTCGTTGATGATCTGGCGGGCCTGCTTCTGCAGGCGCATGCCCATGAGGTAGTAGTAGGCCTGCAGCAGCTCCTGGTATTCTTTCTCCGTGAACACGCCCCGCTCCCGCAGCTGGGCCAGCCGCTCGCCGGTGTTGGTCAGGAAAATCTGGTTTTTGAGGGCGTACACCCGCACCAGGTCCACAATGGGCGCCATGGTTTTCTTCAGGTCGAACACCTGCTGGTCGCCCTGGGCGAAGGTGCGGATGTTGCGGAAGAAGGTGAGCGGGGGCTCGTACTGCAGGGCATTTTTGGCCATAAAAAACAGGAAGCGCTCCAGGGGCTGGGCCAGCTCCTGGCTCAGGAAATCCTGCAGCTCGTGCATCAGGCTGGCCTCGCCGTAGAGGTAGCGGCAGTCGAAAAAGGTAGCGAACTGCATTACCATTTCCGGGTTCGACTCGCTCATCCACTGCTGGTAGTTGCGCTTCCAGTGCGAAAGGGAGTGGGTCCATTTGGGATTTTTGGCCATGAAGCCCCCCGAGCAGAAGTGCAGCCCGATGTGGTTCAACTGGTCGGACACGGCCGTGGCGAAGCGCAGGAAGTACTCGCGCACCAGCTCGCGCTGCTCGTTGGCTTTGTCCTCGTAAATGATGGCGTTGTCCTGGTCGGTGAGCAGGGTTTGCTCCTTGCGGCCTTCGCTACCCAGCACCATGAACACAAACTTGGCCGGGGCCGGGCCCAGCTCGGCCAGCACATTCTCAATCACCTTCAGGGCAATGGTATCGGCTACGGTACTGATGACCTGGTTCACGATGTCGGCCTTTACCCCGCGGCTCAGCAGCTGGTTCACGATGTCGGGCACCATTTCCCAGCGCCGCTTCAACTCTTGGGTGCCCTGGGCCAGCTTCACGGCCTGGATAAACATAAACGGCGACTGGGCCAGGTCGCTGAGCAGCTTGTTACGGCTCAGAAAGCCCACGTACTCCCCGTCCTGCTCCACCAGCAGGTAGCGGGTTTTGGTCTGGAACATGCGCAGAATGGCTTCGTACACGAAGGCCTCGCGGGAAATGGACACCAGCGGCGTGGCGGCTACCTCCCCTAACGGCCGCCGGGCATCAAGGCAGCGGGCAATGACGGAGTCGCGCAGGGTAATATCGGTGCAGTAGCCCCGGATGGCGCCCGTAGCGGCGTCGGTCACGAACAGGCAGCTGACCTTGGCGGCGGCCATGCGGCGGGCCGCCTCGAAGATGGGCTCCCCGGCGGGGCAGGTAACCAGCTCCCGCGCCTCCAGGGTGCTGATGCGGCGCGAAAACAGCTGGTCGGCCACCAGAAAGTTTTGCTCGGGCGGATTCACCGGCTTCACGAAGTGGGCAAACTCCTCGTTGAGCATCCGCTCCCCGTAGCGGGCCGTGAAATAATGAAAAAAGGGCTTGTAGGCCTGGCACAACGCCCGGAAGTCGCGGCGGGGCAGGCGTAGCACGCGGGTTCCCTTCTGCACCATTACCGTGCGTAACGAGCGTTTTTTATTCAGCAGGATGGACATGCCCCCGTAGCAGGTGCCGGGGCCATATACCTCGGGCAGGCGCTTGTGCTGCTCACTATCGAAGAAAAACGTTTCGTAGCCGCCTTCCACAATAATATCGAGGCTGCGCACCTTGGAGGTATCCTGTTGGTAGAGCAGGGTTTCGCGCGGATGCTGTACTTCCTCCAGCAGCCCCAGCACGCCTTCCAGCACATCGTCGGGCAGCAGATTGAACGGGGCAACGGTACGCAGAAAAGCCAGGCGGTTATCCATATGCAAGCCAGAGTAAAAGAAACAGTAAGGCGGTGCCCAGCACTACGCCTACCCACCGCAGGGCGGCCAACGATGCCGGGGCACCGGGCACCGATAGGGGCAGTTGCCCCGCGAGCTTGGCGGGCGGCAACAGGCCCCGGCGCTGCAACTCAAAAAAACAGCGGGCCGTGGCGGCGGCATCAAGGTAGGCATCGTGGAGGCGGTTCATGGGCCTACCGAACAGCAGTTCGTGCAGCTCGTGGAGGCGCAGGTGCCGGTGGTGGGGAGCTCCGGACAAGGGGGGCCAGGTAGCCTTCATGGTGCAGAACTGGGGCAGGCCGGGCAGCGGATTGGGCAGGCCGGCCCGACTGAAAGCAGCGCCCAGCACGTGAAAATCGAACCGCAAAAAGTGCCCAACAACGCGCGGATGATACGTTTCCAGATCTTGGAGCAAGCGCCGCAGCACGGCGGCCGGCTCCTGGCCGTGCTCCCGCAAAAATTCCGGCGTGAGGCCGTGAATGGCAATGGCGGCCGCCGGCATGCGCCCGGCCGGAATCTGCAGGTAGTCCTGGTCCGACTTCACCCACTCACCCGCCGTGGTGTACACTACCCAGGCTAGCTGAGCAATGCAGGGCCACTCCTTTTCCTCGGCATAGGGCCGGTCCCAGCGCCGCGGCAGCCCGGTGGTTTCGGTGTCCAGGAAAAGCAGATACTCCTGCGCCATCAGGCAACGGTGAAAACAGAATACTCTAAGAACAAGGGCCGAACAGTCAGCAGCTACGGTGTAAACATGCAACAGCCCCTACCCCCCGCTGCCGACGTAAGCCCGGCGTGGAAGAACTGACACGTTAGCCGTTCGGCCATTGCTGTGCAGCGGGCCGCGCAACGGCTACGGCGCCACGTCGCCCACAAATTTCAGGGCTGGGTCGCGCACGGAGCGGCCTTGGGTATCGGCCGAGTAGGCGGTGGATTGGCGCACCAGCAGCTCGGGGCGCAGGGCCACCTGCCGGGGCGTGAAGGGGCGGCCATCGGCCTCAATCAAATCCAGCAGCAGCCGCACTGAGGCCTGCCCCATTTCCTCGCAGCGCTGGTCAACGGTGGTGATAGGGGGCTGGGTAATGGTGGTGAAGGTTTCGTTGCTGAAGCCCGAAATAGCAACGTCTTCGGGCACGCGCAGGCCCTGGCGCTGGGCTTCCTGCAGAGCCCCCAGGGCGGCGTAGTCGCCGGCGGCAAACACGCCGTCGGGCGGGCGGGCCGTGGCCAGCAGCTGGCGCAGGCCTTCGGCGGCCTGGTCCTGGGCCATGTCGGAGTAAAGAATCAGGCTTTCATCTTCGGGCAGGCCGGCTTCGCGCAGGGCATCGAGGTAGCCCTGGCGGCGGTTGCGGTAGATGTTCAGGTGCTGGGGCCCGGCCAGGTGGGCAATGCGGCGGCAGCCCTGGGCAATGAGGTGGCGGGTAGAAAGGTAGCCCCCTTCCTGGTCGTCGAGCACCACGGCATTTACATTGTCGCCCTCCACTACGCGGTCAAAAAACACCAGGGGCAACCCGCGCCCGCGCACTTTCTCGAAGTGGCGAAAGTCGCGGGTGGTGCGCGAGAGGGACACCAGAATGCCCGCTACCTGGGCGCTGAGCAGAATATCGAGGTTGCGCCGCTCCTGAGCCACGTCCTCGTTCGACTGGCAGATAATGACGTTGTAGCCCGCCTTGCTGGCCGCCGTTTCAATGCCATGTACCACCGACGGAAAAAACCGGCCTTCGATGTAAGGCACCACAATGCCCAGCAGCTGGCTTTTGCCTTTGCGCAAGGCGGAAGCTAGGCGGTTGGGCTGGTAGTTGTATTTCTTGGCCAGCTTCAGCACCTTCTGCTTCATGGCGGGCCCAATGCTGTGATGGTCGCTCAGGGCCCGGGAAATCGTCGTCATCGACACGCCCAGCTCCCGGGCCAGATCAGCCATCGAAACGGGGCTGGTATTATTTACGTCGGCGACTTGCTTTTTTCGGGGAGCCATAGAGGAGGAGCGCTACACAATGCTTTGTGTAAAGATAGAACGTTTTAGGATTTGACGGGTAGCACAGGGCCAATTACCGGGTTTTACGCCTTGCAACGTAGGAATCAGACAGGAAGTGGCCCGCATTCTTTGTTACCCTTTGATCCGGCTGGCAAAATACATTTCGGCTAAGGCTACCTACCTATTAAGTTTTTCTTATTACTTTACACAATCGATTGTGCCTGTTGCGTACCGGGTTTCCCGTGGTCTGCCGGCCCGGCGGAATGCTTGCTCCGCACTACTTGCCCCCTGGCTGGGGGTTCCACTCCGCCTCTTCCATCCTCTGCCCACTTCATTTACTCCATGCCTACCTCTTCTCCCACCCGACTCCTGCAGCTTGCCAGCGGCCTGGCGCTGTGCAGTACTCTTGGCCTGACAGCCGCCCTGGGCCAGACCAAGCCCGCAACCGCCATTACCGTGCAGGTGAACAAGCCTGGGGCGCCAGTTTCGCCTATTATGTACGGGTTGTTCTTCGAGGACATCAACTTCGCCGCCGACGGCGGGCTCTACCCCGAACTGGTTAAAAACAAGTCGTTTGAAATTCAGGGGCAGCATTTTATTGGCTGGAATGCCCTGCTGGGGGCCGCCGCCCTACAAACCTACACCGTCACCACCGACCGGCCCCTCAGCGCCACCAACAACCATTTTGCCCGCCTCACGGCCGCCCAGGCCAGTCCTAACGCCGGCATTGTGAACGAAGGCTTCCGCGGCATGGGGGTCAAGCAGGGGGCGGAGTACACCTTCTCGGTGTACCTGCGCCGGGGCCCGGGCAATGTGAGCGGCCTGAACGTGACGCTGGAAGAGCAAGGCCGGCCGGGCTCCGGCCCCGTAGCGGCTACCGCGGGCCGGGTGCTCGCGCAGGCCCAAATCGGGGGGCTTACCCCGGAATGGAAAAAGTACACCGTGGTGCTGAAGCCCACGGCTACGGCGGCCAAAGCCCAGCTGAAGCTTACCATGGAAGGCGCCGGCACCCTCGACCTGGACGTGGTATCCCTGTTCCCGAAGGACACCTGGAACAAGCGCGAAAACGGCCTGCGCCCCGATCTGGTGCAGCTGTTCAAAGACATGCAGCCGGGCTTCCTGCGTTTTCCCGGCGGCTGCATCGTGGAGGGCCGCACGCTCTCGGAGCGCTACCAGTGGAAGGAAACCATCGGCGACGTAGCCGCGCGCGTGCCGCTGATTAACCGCTGGAACATGGAGTTCAAGCACCGCTCTACCCCCGACTACTACCAGTCCTTCGGGCTGGGCTTCTTTGAATACTTCCAGCTTTCCGAGGACATTGGGGCCGAGCCCGTACCGATTCTGAACGTGGGCATGGCCTGCCAGTTCAACTCCTCGGAGCTGGCCCCGGTTACCAGCACCGCCGCCGCCGGGCCCAGCGCCCCCGAAGCGCACAGCCACGACAACGACCCGACCCTGGAAACCTTCATTCAGGACGCGCTGGATCTGGTGGAGTTTGCCAACGGCCCGGCCAGCAGCCCCTGGGGCGCCAAGCGCGTGGCCATGGGCCACCCGGCCCCGTTCAACCTCAAGTACATTGGTATTGGCAACGAGCAGTGGGGCCCCCAGTACCTGGAGCGCTACGAGCCGTTTATGAAGGCGGTGAAGGCCAAGTACCCTAACATCAACATCGTATCCAGCGCGGGCCCGGCCCCCGATGGCGACCTGTTCGATAAAGCCACCAAGCGCCTGCGGGAGCTGAAGGCCGAGGTGATTGACGAGCACTACTACGCCAGCCCCGAGTGGTTCCGGAAGAACGCCGGCCGCTACGACAACTACCCCACCACCGGCTCCAAAATCTTCGCCGGCGAGTACGCCGCCCAGACGGTTGCCATCGGCAGCCCCGACAACAAGAACAGCTGGGACACCGCTATTTCGGAAGCCGCTTTTATGACCGGGCTGGAACGCAACGCCGATAAGGTAACCATGGCCTCGTACGCCCCTATGCTGGCTCACGTAGATGCCTGGCAGTGGACCCCGAACATGATCTGGTTTGATAACCTGCGCTCCTACGGCACCCCCAACTACTACGTGCAGAAGCTGTTCTCGCTTAACAAAGGCACCACCATGCTGCCCGTACAGCTAAGCGCCGGTGCCCGCAACGGCCAGGACAACCTGTTCAGCAGCGCCGTGGCCGACGACAAAACCGGCGACATCGTGGTGAAGCTGGTGAACTACTCCGCCGAGGCCCGCCCCGTGACGGTGGCCCTGCAGGGCGTGAAGAAGCTGGGCAAAACCGGCAAAGCTACCGTACTGTCCAGCCCCGACCTGAACGCCGTGAACAGCCTGGACCAGCCCCTGAACATTGCCCCGCAGGAGGCTTCGTTCAAGGTATCATCGTCGAATGTAACCTACACGCTGGCCCCGAATTCCTTCACGGTGCTGCGCATTCCCGGCAAGCGTTAATCTGGCAGCTGACATGACGAAGACTCTCTCTCTGCTAACGGGTGTTCTGCTGGCCGCATCTGTTCCTACCCTGGCGCCCACCGCGGCGCTGGGGCAGGCCGCGCCCGAGCAGGCGGCCGGCAACCCCATCATCAAAGACAAATACACCGCCGACCCGGCTGCCCTGGTGCACAAAGGCACCGTGTACCTCTACGCCGGCCACGACGAAGCCCCGGCCCGGCAGGAACGCTACGTGATGAACGAATGGCTGTGCTACTCCTCCCAGGACATGGTGACCTGGAAAGAGCACCCCTCGCCCCTGAATGTGAAGGCGTTTGCCTGGGCCAAGGCCGATGCCTGGGCCTCGCAGGTAATTGAACGCAACGGCAAGTTCTACTGGTACGCGGCGGTGGAGCACGGCTCCGTGCCGGGCAAAGCCATTGGAGTAGCCGTGTCCGACAGCCCCACCGGCCCGTTCAAAGATGCCCGGGGCTCGGCCCTCATCACCAACAATATGACCGACAGCCCCATTATGTGGGACGACATCGACCCGACGGTGTTTGTAGATGACAAGGGCCAGGCCTACCTCTACTGGGGCAACACCAACTGCTACTGGGCCAAGCTCAAGCCCAACATGACGGAGCTGGATGGCCCCATCAACAAGGTTACTACCCTCCCTAAGTTCACGGAAGCCCCCTGGCTGCACAAGCGCAACGGCTGGTACTACCTCAGCTACGCCTACCAGTTCCCCGAGAAAATTGCCTACGCCATGAGCCGCAGCCCGGAGGGCCCCTGGGAGTTTAAGGGCCTGCTTAATGAGGTAGCCGGCAACTCCAATACCAACCACCAGGCCATCATCGACTTCAAAGGGCAGTCGTACTTCATCTACCACAACGGCAGCATCCCCACCGATGGGGGCTCTTTCCGCCGCTCCGTTTGCATCGACTATCTGTACTATAACAAGGATGGCACCATGAAGCGGGTAGTTATGACCACCGAGGGCGTGAAACCAGCCAAGTAACCGAACCGGGGCAGCGTCCACATTGCCTTAGCCCTACCCCCTCTACCCCACCAAGTCTAACACAATCGTTTATGTACCTACGTTTGCGGAAACGTCTTTTACTTGTGGTCTGGCTGTTAGGTGGCTTCGGGGCCTCTGCCCAGACTACCCCGGCCCTTATTCCGGCCCACGACCCGGTGATGATCCGGCAGAACGGCACATACTACATGTTCTGCACGGGGCCGGGCATTGCGGTGTGGTCGTCGAAAGACCGCCGGAACTGGACGCGCGAGAAACCGGTGTTTCCTGCGGCCCCGGCCTGGGCGGTGCAGGCCGTGCCGGGGTTCAAAAACCACATCTGGGCGCCCGATATTTCCTACCATAACGGTGTGTACTCGCTGTTCTATTCCATTTCTGCGTTCGGCAAAAACACGTCCTGTATCGGGCTGGCTACTAACAAAACCCTAGACCCTACCTCCAAAGATTACAAATGGACGGACCACGGCCGCGTGGTGCAGTCGGTGCCGGGGCGCGACATGTGGAATGCCATTGACCCTAACCTGATTCGGGACGAAGCCGGAACCCCTTGGCTGTCATTCGGCTCTTTCTGGGAGGGTATCAAGCTGGTGAAGCTCCGCCCCGACCTAACGGCCCCGGCCCAGCCCGAGCAGTGGCGCACTGTGGCCAAACGCCCCCGCAGCCCCCAGCTCAACGACTCCTTACCCGGCGACGGCGCCATTGAGGCTCCCTTCATCTTTCGTAAGGGTGGCTATTACTACCTCTTTACCTCCTTTGACTACTGCTGCCGTGGTCCCCAGAGCACCTACAAAATCATGGTGGGGCGGGCCAAATCGGTTACCGGCCCGTACGTGGACAAGGCGGGGGTAGCCCTCGACCAGGGGGGCGGCACCGAGGTGCTGGCCGGCAACAAAAACTGGTTCGGGCTGGGCCACAACTCGGTTTATACCTTCGACAATACCGATTACCTCGTGTTTCACGGCTACGACGCGGCTGATAAGGGCTACCCCAAGCTGCGCATTGAGCGGCTGACCTGGGATGCGGCGGGGTGGCCGGTGGTGCAGCCTTAAGCACAAGGGCGGCATTTTTTAGCACAATCGTTTGTGCAGATGCCATTCGTTTTTTACTTTTCTAACCGTAAGGATCAGGAGTGACTACCGGCACCGGTTTCGGTATCGATACCGGTCTTTTTTCTGGCCGTAAGCTGGTCGGAAGGCTGTCTTAAGGGACTTTGAAGCCGTAGCTTAGCATCTTTCCTACCTTTTTTATTGTCGTTTCGTGACCAAGCCGACTAATTCCCTTGCTGATCTGAGCGTAAACACCATCCGCCTGCTGTCGGTGGATATGGTGCAGGCGGCCAACTCCGGCCACCCGGGCCTACCCCTGGGTGCGGCCCCGATGGCCTACGTGCTGTTCTCGCGCTTTCTGCGCTTCAACCCCCAGGACCCCAAGTGGCCGAACCGGGACCGGTTTGTGCTGTCGGCCGGCCACGGCTCGGCGCTGCTTTACAGCTTGCTGCACCTGTACGGCTACGATTTGTCCTTGGATGATTTGAAGGCGTTCCGGCAGCTGCACTCCAAAACGCCCGGCCACCCCGAGTCGAACCTGACGCCCGGCGTGGAGGTAACCACGGGGCCACTGGGTCAGGGCTTTGCCAACGGGGTAGGCATGGCCATGGCCGAAGCCCACTTGGCCGCCGTGTACAACAAGCCCGGCCACACCCTGCAGGACCACTACACCTATGCCATCGTCTCAGACGGGGACCTGATGGAAGGCATTGCCGCCGAAGCCGCCTCCCTGGCCGGCCACCTGAAGCTGGGCAAGCTCATCTACCTCTACGACGACAACGACATTTGCCTCGACGGGCCCACCAACCTCTCCTACACCGAGGATGCCTTAGCCCGCTTTGAGGCCTACGGCTGGCACACCCAGCGCGTAACGGATGGCAACGACCTCGACGCCATTGAGGCCGCCATCAAAACCGCCCAGCAGGAAACCCAGCGGCCTTCCATCATTTCGGTGAAAACCATCATCGGCTACGGCAGCCCGCAGGAAGGCACCAGCAAAGTGCACGGCTCGCCCCTGGGCCCCGATAACCTGAAAAAGGCTAAAGAATTCTTCGGCTTCGACCCCGAAGCCACCTTTGTAGTGCCTGAAGAAGTGCGGACCCACTTGGCCGAAGCCGGCCAGCGCGGCGCCCAGCTTCAGGCTGAATGGCAGCAGAAAACAGAGGCGTTCCAGCAGGAGTACCCAGCAGAGTGGGAACTGTTCCGGACTTCGTTTGCGGGAGAGCTTCCTGCAGGCTGGGATGCCTCGCTGCCCGTCTTTACCGCCGCCGACGGCGCCCTGGCTACCCGCCAGGCCTCGGGCAAAGCCCTGAATGCGCTCAAGCAGACGGTGCCTTTCCTGTTCGGGGGCTCGGCCGACCTTGCCAGCTCCAACGAAATGCCCACCAGCGGCGCCGTGAGCTTCCAGCCCGGCTCCTATGAGCACAATAACATCTGGTTTGGGGTGCGCGAGCACGCCATGGGCGGGGCCATGAACGGCATGGCTCACCACGGCGGTGTACGTCCCTACGGCGGCACCTTCCTCACCTTCTCCGACTACATGCGCGGCGCCATCCGCCTCACGGCTCTGGCCGAGTCGGGCGCTACGTTCGTCTTCACCCACGACAGCATCGGCCTGGGCGAGGACGGCCCCACCCACCAGCCGGTGGAACAGGTTGCGGCCCTGCGCACCATCCCGAACATTGTGGTGCTGCGCCCCGCCGACGCCAACGAAACCGTAGAATCATGGCGCGTGGCCCTGACCACGCCCAAGTCGCCGGTGGTCCTGATTTTGTCGCGCCAGAAGCTACCGGTGCTGGATCAGGGGCACTATGGTTCGGCCCGCGAGGGGGTGGCCAAAGGGGCCTACATCCTCCAAGAAGCCGAAGGCGGCCAGCCCCAGCTGATCCTGCTGGCTACGGGCTCCGAAGTATCCTTGGCTTTGCAGGCGCAGGAAACGCTGCAGCAACAAGGCGTGGCAACCCGCGTAATAAGCATGCCCTCGTGGGAGCTGTTTGAGAAGCAGGACAAGGCCTACCAGCAGCAGGTGCTGCCCCCGGCCGTGCGCAAGCGGGTGGCTATTGAGGCCAGCTCACCGATGGGCTGGCACAAATACGTAACCGATGAAGGCACCGTCATTGCCATGAACCGCTTCGGCGAGTCGGGCCCCGGCGAGGCCGTGATGGAGCTGTTCGGCTTCTCCGTTGAAAACGTGGTGAAGCAAGCCAACTGGGTGCTGCAGGGCCAACCCTCCGAAATTGAAAAGAAGGAAGTGCTGTCGTAAGTAGCTTATTCCTTATCCTTTCTGTTTGTCATCTTGAGCATGCCGCGCATCAAGCACCATGCTCAAGATGACAGTTGGGCGAGGCGCTCTTACTTCTTCCCACTGTGTTTTTCACCAGTACTGATAAAAACCACCCACCTATATGAACCCTCTTGTTGCCATTCACGACTTCGGCCAGAGCATCTGGCTGGACTATATCCGCCGTAACATCCTGCACAACGGCGAACTGCAGCGCCTGATTACTGAGGACGGCCTGCGGGGCGTGACCTCCAACCCGGCCATCTTCGAGAAGGCCATTGCCGGCTCCGACGACTACGCCGCTGACATTCAAGAATTTGCCAAGGAAGGCCTCTCGGCCGATGAGATTTACGCCCGCCTGGCCGTGGCCGACGTGCAACAGGCCTGCGACCTGCTCCGCCTCCTCTACGACCACCCCGATAACGGCGGCGACGGTTACGTAAGCCTGGAAGTATCGCCGGAGCTGGTGAACGATACGGCAGGCACGGTAGCCGAGGGCCTGCACTTCTGGAAGGAAGTGAACCGCCCCAACGTGATGATTAAGGTGCCCGCCACGCTGGAAGGCCTGCCCGCCATCCGGCAGCTGATTGCGGCCGGCGTGAACGTAAACGTGACCCTGATTTTCAGCGTGGAACGCTACCGCTTGGTGGCCGAAGCCTACCTGGCCGGCCTGGAAGACCGGGTAAAAGCCGGTGGTTCCGTAAAGCGTCTCGACTCCGTGGCTAGCTTTTTCCTTTCGCGGATTGACGTGCTGATTGACCCCATGCTGGAAAAGCTGGCGGCCGAAGGTGGCGAAAAAGGCGAACTAGCCCAGAGCCTTGTAGGTGAAGTAGCCATTGCCAGCGCCAAACGCGCCTACGAGGTATTTGAGGAGATTTTCGCCGGTCCGCGCTGGGAAGCCCTCAAGGCCCAGGGCGCTCAGCCCCAGCGCCTGCTGTGGGCCAGCACCGGCAACAAAAACCCCAAGTACGACGACCTGAAGTACGTAGAAGCCCTCATCGGCCCGAACACCGTAAATACCATTCCGGTAGAAACCCTGGACTTCTACCGGGCCAAAGGTCAGCCCGCTAACCGCCTGGCCGACAAGCAGGAAGTAGCCATGCTGGACCGCCTGCCCGAGCTGGGCCTCGACCTGGAAGCCCTCACCAACCAGCTGGAGCAGGAAGGCGCCAAAAAGTTCACCGAGCCCTTCGGCAAGTTGATGAACGTGCTGGAGCAGAAGCGCCAGGAGGCCCTGGCCGGTGCTAGGGCTTAAACCGATTTAACCTGTTATCGAGGTACCGGTGCTAGCTACGGAGCAGCCGCATGACCCGCACCGGGTTTGCGGCTGCTGCCTCACCCGGTTTCTGGCGCTGCCGAGAACAACACTTACCAGCGGGGAGCCACCATGTGGCTCCCCACTTTTTTACCTACTCCTGTATGGCGGAAAGTACGCCGACCCAGCGCCGGGTGGCCGTGAGTACCTTGTTTTTTGTGGCCGGGCTGTGTTTTGCCTCCTGGGCCTCGCGCATTCCGGATATCGGGCTGAAGCTGGGCCTGAGTGAGGGGGAGCTGGGCCAATTGCTGCTGGCCTTGCCGGTGGGCTCCATGCTGGCCCTGCCCGTGGCCGGCTGGCTGGTGCACACCTACGGCAGCCGGGTAGTGGTGCTGCTGGCTACGTGCCTGTACGCGGGCTTCCTACCTCTGCTGGGCTGGGCAAGCGGTTTCTGGACCCTGGCCGGCAGCCTGGTGCTGTTTGGCTTTGCCGGCAACCTGCTCAACACAAGCGTTAATACTCAAGCCATTGGCGTGCAGGCGGCTTAGGGTAAGCCCATTATGGCCAGCTTTCACGGGCTTTGGAGCTTGGCGGGTTTTCTGGGTGGGGCCCTGGGCACCTTGTTCATCCGCTGGCAACAAACCCCATTTCAGCACTTCCTGCTGGTGATGGGGTAGGCGTGGCTCTTACCGTACTGGTCCACCAGCGCACCCTGCCTCAGGACGTAGGCACCGAGGGCGGGGGCTCCGGCCTGCGCCGTCCCGAGCCCTACTTGCTCCGCATCGGGCTGATTGCTTTTTGCGGCATGCTCTGCGAAGGCTGCATGTTTGACTGCAGCGGGGTGTACTTTCAGAAGGTGGTGCGCCCGGATGCTACCCTGGTCACGGCGGGCTACGTGGCCTGTATGAGTACCATGGCCCTGGGCCGATTCATCTCCGACTACTTCACCCATTGCTTTGGCACCGCCCGGATGCTGCAGATCAGCAGCACGCTGATTACGGTGGGCCTGCTGACTGCCGTGGTATGGCCGGCCTTTGTGCCCTCTATTGCGGGGTTTCTGCTGGTGGGTTTTGGCATTGCCTCCGTCACGCCCCTGGCGTACAGCGCGGCGGGGCAGTCGGCTACGGTTTCGCCGGGGGTGGCCCTGGCTATGGTTTCCTCTATCGGCTACCTGGGGTTTCTGCTGGGGCCGCCCCTGATTGGACTGGTAGCGGAAGGTTCGAGCCTGAGGGTATCGTTTGCGCTGGTGGCCGGGTTGGGCGCGGCGATTGGGCTGCTGGCCGCGAGCCGTACCCTTAAGCAGCAGCAACCGCCATCCTCGCGGCGTACAGAAGCCGTATCCGCATAACAACCCTACATCAGATTTCTTTCTTGATTAGCGGTTCACATAGGCCTACCCCTACCTTACTTCTCTAACCCCACCCATCGAAACATCGGAAGGGTGCTTAAGCGGAAGCGGCAGAACCAGTTGGAGCAGTTAAGTGAGTAGTTACTTCTAAAAAAGAGTTGCAATATTTTATTGGTAATTTGTCATGAAATCGTTAATCTTACTCACCCAATCCTTAGGTAGCGGCGCACCATAGTTTCCCGGCCCCTGCTACCCCCTCCCAGGTCCGTATTCCCCATCGAGCCTTTTTTTATAAACTTCTACACAAACGATTGTGAAAGTCTCGTAACACAATCGTTTGTGTTCATCTTACCTCAATTCCCACACCCCTGTACATGAAAAAGCCTGTACCAAAAATGAGCCGGGTAACCATCCCGGCGTTGCTTTGCTGCCTGCCCTTACAGCCCGTACTAGCGGGCGCAGCCGCCCTTGCTCCGGTTACCGAGCGCCTGGCTGCCTCTGCCCTGGCCGACATTACTGTGTCGGGGCGGGTGGTGGATGAAAAGGGCGCGGGTCTGCCCGGCGTCAACGTGATTGTGAAAGGCACCACCACCGGCACCCAAACCGATGCCGACGGCCGCTTTACCCTCACGGCCCCCGATAATGCCACCCTGCAGATGTCCTTTGTGGGTTACACCCCGCAGGAAGTGCCGGTTAATGGCCAGACCACTCTCAGCATTTCCCTGGCCCCCGATAACCGCGCCCTTTCGGAGGTGGTGGTGGTAGGCTACCTGACTGAGAACCGCCAGAACGTAACCAGCGCCGTGAGTAGCCTGGATGTTAAAGAAGCTACCAAAGCGCCCGTGGCAACGGCTACCCAGGCCCTGCAGGGACGCCTGCCGGGTGTGGTGGTTACTGGTTCGGGTGGCCCCGGCGATGCTCCCATCGTCAACATTCGGGGTATTGGCACGCTGGGCAATGCCGGCAGCGGCCCTCTGTACGTGATTGACGGGCTCTGGACGGACAACATCCGCGACCTGAACCCCAACGACATCGAGACTCTGAACATCCTTAAGGACGCCTCTTCCACGGCTGTATACGGGTCGCGGGGGGCCAACGGGGTAGTACAGATTACTACCAAAAAAGGGCGAGCTGGCACGCCAGCCATCAGCTTCAATGGCTACCGCGGCGTAGACCAGGTGTACAAGCGCTACAACCTGACCAACGCCAGCGAGTGGGCCGACCGCGCCGTTACGGCCTACCGGAACGCCGGGCTGGACCCGCTCAACAACGGGCAGAACAGTCTGGCCGGGGCCGTGAAAGGGCCGGGCGGCGCCTTCAATCCCAACATCGACACCGACTGGCAGGACGAGTTTTTCCAGACTGGCACCACGGAAGACTACAACCTCACCTTTTCCGGGGGTAGCACGGGCGAAAAAACGGCCACCAACTTCCTTATTTCGGGCGAGTACTTCCACCAGGAGGGCATTGCCAAAGGTCCGGACTTTAAGCGTTACAGCCTGCGTCTGAACTCGGGCCTGACCCGCGGGCGCCTGAAGTTTCAAGAAAACGTGCAGCTCACTCACTTAGACGTGACGCTGCTGAACGGGGCGCCTTTCATCGACATTCTGACCATTATTCCCAGCATTCCGGTGTATGACCCGGCCAATGAAGGGGCTTCGGCACTGGTTCGCCCATTCTCAACACCTTTGCTACCAACCCCATTGGGGCCCAGCAGCTGCTACGGCGCACGCAGTCGGATAACCGCCTGGCCGGCAACGTCAGCACCGACCTTACCATCTTTGACTTCCTGACCTACCGGCTGAACGTGGCCATGGATGGGCACACCTACAGCAACGCCGACGCGCAGAAGGTGGGCATCCTGCGTCAGAATACCCGCATTAACACATCGTCCCTGAACGAGTTTCTGGGCTACGACCTGTTTTTGCTGGGCGAAAACACGCTGAACTTCAACAAGCAGTTCGGGAGCCATACGGTTAACGTAGTAGGTGGTTACTCCGAGCAGAGCTACCGCCAGCACAACGTGCAGGCCGGTGCCTAGGGGTTCACCAGTTCGCCCCAGTACTATTTTGAGCTGAGCGCCGGCCCGGAAAAGGGCATTATCGGGGGCAGCTCCTTTAAGTACACCAAACGCTCTTTCTTCGCCCAGGCCACCTACGACTTCAAGAACCGCTACCTGCTGTCGGTGAGCGGCCGCCGCGACGGTTCTTCGCGCTTCACATCGGCTAACCGCTGGGGCAACTTTGGGGCGGCTTCCATTGGCTGGCGCATCAGTGAGGAAGATTTCTTTAAGAATTCCCTACCTGCCGTCAACAACCTGAAGCTGCGGGCCAGCTACGGCTCCAATGGCAACGATGCCCTCAACGGTCTGTACGGAGGTAGCTACCTGCCCTACCCTATTGTTGGCCAGAACGTGAACTACGTTATCGGCACGGGCCAGACCATTGTAAACGGGGCCTCGCAACTGGCCCTGCCCAGCCCCGATATCCGGTGGGAGGACCGCTACACCAAGAACATTGGCCTGGATTTGAGTGTGTTGGACAACCGCCTCACGCTGGCTACTGATTACTACATCTCGCAAACCCGCAATGCTCTGGCTCCGGTGCAGGTGCTCACCTACCTGGGTCACTTCGGGCAGGCGCTGTACCAGAACGCCGGCGACATTGAAAACCGCGGCATTGAGGTGGCCCTGGGCTACCACGACACCCGCAGCGCCTTCACCTACGGGGCTGATTTCACGCTGACCACCGTGAAGAACAAGATAACCGCCGTGCCGGTAGAGGGCCAGGTGTTTGAGGGTGGGGAACTGCTGACCCGCTCGGCCCTGGGCACTTCCCTGGGCGAGTTCTTCCTGATTCCGTTTGATGGCATCTTCCAGTCGAACGACGAGGTAGCCAACTACAAGAACTCCCGGGGCCAGACTATCCAGCCCTACGCCTCGGCCGGCGACGTGCGCTACAAGGACACGAACGATGATGGCGTGATTAGCAACAGCGACGCCGTGTACGCGGGCAAGTCTATTCCGAACCTGGTGATGGGCCTGAACCTGACGGCCGCCTACAAGGGCTTCGATTTGTCAGTATTCTTCAACTCCTCCAGCGGTAATAAAATCTATAACACGGCCCGCCGCGACCTGGAAAGCTATGTGGGCCCGAACAACTACAACGCCGACGTAGAACCCTGGACGGCCGAAAACCCCTCCACTACTACCCCACGCCTGCTGCAGGGTGGTGGGCTGGGCAACCTGGGGCTGGCGGCTTCTTCCAACTCCCTGTTTAACACCACCCGCTGGCTCGAGGATGGTGACTACATCCGGCTGCGCAACATTCAGCTGGGCTACACCTTCCCCAAAATTCTCACCAGCAAGGTGCCCAGCCTGGGCAGTGTGCGGGTGTACGTAACCGGCCGCAACGTCTTCACCATCACCGACTATACGGGCTACGACCCGGAGGTAACCGGTACCGGCTTCTTCAGCCGTGGGGTTGACTTCAGCGCCTACCCCAACGTGCGCAGCTTCACGGGCGGCATTCAGGTGAACTTTTAACTCGTGTCGGGCGCGGGCTCCCCGGCTCCGCCCCTCTTCCCACCGTTTTTTCTACCTAAATGAAAACCAATACTCTCGCTACTCTTTTGCTTGCCGGCGGTCTGTTCCTGACCACGGCCTGCGAGAAGGATCTGCTGGATCAGGCCAACCCCAACGCCCCCACCACGGACCAGTTCTGGAAAACGCAGGATGATGCCATTAAGGGCGTGTACGCCTGCTACTCAGGCCTGCAGCAGTTTGCCTGCTACTACCGCAGCTGGCACTTCATGGCCCACCGCTCCGACGAGTCGTTCAGCCAAAGCCCCTTCGTAGCCCTGGCCGACTTCACCCGCTTCATTCAGCCTGACGTGGACTTTTTCATCTCCTCGTTTGCCTGGAATGACTACTACCGCACGATTTATCGGACCAACCAGGTGATAACCCACGTGCCGGAGATTCAGATGGACGAGACTCTGAAGAAGCGCTTGGTGGCGGAAGCCCGGTTTGTGCGGGCCCTGTCGTATTTCGATCTGGCCTACTTTTTCGGCAACGTGCCCCTGATTACGGTGGAGCCTACCGTAGCCACGCGGGCTCCGCAGGCCACCCAGGCCCAGGCCGAAGAATTCATTATTGCAGAGCTGCAGGCGACCATTCCGGACCTGCCCCTTTCCTACGGCGACGCCGACAAGGGCCGGGTAACCAAGGGCGCCGCCCAGGCCCTGCTGGCCAAGGTATACATGCAGCAACGCAAATGGTCGGAGGCCTCGGCCCTGTTCACCCAGATAGCGGCCAGCAACCAGTACGACCTGGTGTCGAACTACCTCGACAACTTCACGGACGCCAACGAAAACAACCGCGAGTCGCTGTTTGAGGTCCAGTTCACCGGGGCGGTGCTGGAAGTAGGGCAGGGCCAGGACAATGCTTCAGCCTCGGAAAGCCACGACCGGCCCAACTTCTTTGGCCCTCCCGGCCCCACCTACGCCGACGTGCAGCCCCGCCGCTGGCTGCTGGATGAGTACAAGGACTCGACGGTAGCCCTGGCCCCTGGTAGCACCACCCGCCACCTCATTGACCCCCGCCGCGACATCAGCATCATTCATGCCGGCAACCCCGACCGCTTCTACGGCAAAACCTTTGCCCAGTGGAACTGGAACCCTAACCAGCAATACTGGCGCAAGTATCTCAATGACCGCACGCGCGTGGATGAGAACTTTACCTCCGGCATCAACCACCGCGTTATCCGCTACGCTGACGTACTGCTGATGCAGGCCGAAGCCCTGACGGAGCTGGGCCAGATGGGCAACGCCCTACCCCTGGTAAACCGGGTGCGGGCCCGCGTGGGCCTGGCTCCGCTCACGGGTACGTTCACCCAAAACGCCCTGCGCCTGCTGATCCGCAGTGAGCGGGCCAAGGAGCTGGCCGGGGAAGGCACCCGCTGGTTTGACATTCTGCGCTGGCAGCTGCTGGACAACCAGGCTGGTATTGACGAGCTGAAAGCCCGGGACCCTGACTTTACCAACTTCCGCCTGGGCGTCTCGAAGCTGCTGCCCATTCCGCGCCGCGACCTGGCCATTGACCCCAACATCAAGCAGAACCCCGGGTACTAAGGTCCCTGTGTTTGCCTGAACGAAAACCATAAACAGCCGCTCTGGGCCCTGCTTGGAGCGGCTGTTGGTTTCTGGAAAGTTCGTGGTCTTTTCCTGTACTCCTGTTTGATGCTGTCATGAACCGATACGCTGGAGCATTACGCCGCTACTTGCCGGCTCTGGGGCTGCTGGCGCTGCTAAGTTGCCAGGACGGTGGCAAGGCTACCGTGGCGCCTGCGCCGCCCGTAGTTACCCCACCGGCGGGCTCCACCTTCACGAACCCCTTAATGGCCTCCGGGCCCGACCCGTGGGTGTATCAGAAGGACGGCTACTACTACTATATGCACACCACCAACACCAACCTGCGCATTTGGAAAACCGCCCGAATGTCGGAGTTAGGCTCTACGTCCAGTGTGGTGGCCTGGACGCCGCCCGGCTCGGGCAACGCCGCAGGCAACCTGTGGGCCCCGGAATTGTACTTTCTGGATGGCAAGTGGTATATCTATTACTCGGCCGGCCCGGCTGGCACCGACCTGGGGCAGCAGCGCACCTGGGTGCTGGAAAACGATGCAGCAGACCCCACCACCGGCACCTGGGTGGACAAGGGCCGCCTGTTCAGCTCGCCGGAAGACCACTGGGCTATTGACGGCACGGTGCTGGAGCAGAACGGCAAGCGCTATTTCATCTGGTCGGGTCACAACGGCTTGGACGGCGTGCAGCGCCTCTATATCTCCCAGATGAGCAACCCCTGGACCCTGACCGGGCCACGGGTGGAGCTTTCCCACCCCGAGTTCAGCTGGGAAGCTAATGGCTTCGGCGTGAACGAAGGCCCGGAAATACTGAAGCACGGCGGCAAAATCTTTCTGGTGTACTCGGCCAGCTTCTGCGGCACCGACCAGTACGCCCTGGGGCTGCTCACGGCCTCCGCTACCGCCGACCCCCTGCTCCCCGCGTCCTGGACCAAGTCCACTACCCCGGTGTTCGGGCAGAACCCGGCCGGCCGGGCCTACGCCACGGGGCACAACTCCTTTTTTAAGTCGAAGGACGGGCAGGAAGACTGGATTCTCTACCACGCCAACTCCAACCCCAACGAAGGCTGCGTGGAGAAGCGCAACCCGCGGATGCAGAAATTCACCTGGAACGCCGATGGTACCCCCAACTTCGGAACGCCCGTTGCCATTAACGCCGCCCTACCCCGGCCCGGCGGCGAATAGCCGCCGCGAGCCGGGACCTTATTTGTTTTCTCCTCCTACTACTTCCTATCATGCTTGCACCCCTACTCTCCACTCGCGTGCGCTACCTGCTGCGGCTGAGCGCGCTGCTGCTACTGCTGGCCGGGGCCCGGCCCCAGGCCTACGCCCTGCAGGGCCTGACCGGCGTGCACGATCCTTCCACCATTGTGAAGGAAGGCAACAAATACTGGATTTTTGCCACCGGCCAGGGCATCTATAGCATGTACTCCACGGACTTGGTGAACTGGACACCGGGGCCCCGGGCTGTGTTCGTCAATAACGCCTACCCGGCCTGGATCAATACCAAAGTGCCGGGCTTTACGGGCAACTTCTGGGCGCCCGAGTGTATTTACATGAACGGCAAGTATTACCTGTACTACTCCTGCTCCACGTTCGGCTCCAAAGTATCAGCTATGGGGGTAGCCACCAACGTGACCCTGGACCCCACCAGCCCCAACTACAAGTGGGAAGACCAGGGCGAGGTGGTTTCTTCCAACGCCGGCAGTAGCGCCAACGCCATTGACCCGGCCGTGTTTCGGGACACCAACAACGACGTATGGTTTACCTACGGATCATTTTTCGGCGGCATCCGGACGCTGCAACTGAACCCAACCACCGGCAAGCCCCTCAGCGGGGCTTCTACCCAGCAGATTACGGTAGCCAACGGCAACGTAGAGGCAGCCTACTTAACCAAGCGCGGCAGCTTTTACTATCTGTTTATCAACCGAGGCAGCTGCTGCAACGGCATCAACAGCACCTACCATATTCTGGTGGGCCGCTCGGCTTCCCCAAGTGGGCCGTTTATGGATCAAGATGGGGTTGATTTGAACACCGGGGGCGGTACCCTGGTGCTGGGCAGCGGTGGCCGCTACATCGGGCCGGGCCACGCGGGCATTTTTGAGGAAGGCGGCGTGAGCTATTTCTCCCACCACTATTATGATGGCGACGACAACGGCGCCCCTAAGCTGGGCCTGGCCAAGTTGACGTGGACGGCTGCCGGTTGGCCCTCCGTGACCCGCGACTGGGTAGCGGCCGGCCGCTATGAAATAAAAAGCAGCAACAGTAACCTGGTGTGGGATGCCTGGGGCTGCACGGGCGTATCGGGCCAGATGATTGCCCAGGGCACTCCCGCCGGCCTGGACTGCCAGCGCTGGGATTTTGTGCCCTTGGGCGACGGTGAATACAAAATTACCAACGCTCTGGGCGGCCTGGCCGCCGACGTAGCGGGCTGCTCGCCGGATGCCGGGGCCAAGCTTCAACTGTTTGCCTACAGCGGCGCACCCTGCCAGCGCTTCCGCATCGACCGCACCGCCGATGGCTCGCTGGTGCTGGCTTCGGCCAATGGCAACCGGGTAGTGGAAGTACCCAACGCCTCACAGGTTGCCGGGCAGCAGCTGGGCCTCTGGGACTACAACGGCTGCGCCTGCCAGCATTGGACCCTGACCCCGGCCGCGAGTGGACCGCTGGCAGCCTCTGCGGCGGCCCGGCTGCAGGGGGTGCGCGTTTATCCCGTGCCGGCTTCCTCGGAAGGGTTTACCATTGACTTTGGCTCCCAGCTGACCCCGCAGGCTACCTATGTGGAGGTTGTAAATCAGGCGGGGGCCGTAGTGTACCGCCGCGAGTTTATCAAGCCGCTTCCTACCCTGCGCGTGAATGCCAACCTGCGGCCGGGCCTGTATCTGGTGCAGGTGCGCCGGGCTGATGGGTCCTTTACCCAAAAGCTTTCGGTGCTCTAGATCAAGAGAAGGAGATATTGACGTTTTTAAGTCAACAAGGGTGCAACGGGGCCTACAAAACAACACAAACGATTGTGCATATCAGAAAGGATTTTCTACTTTACATGGCTATAAGCGCTTGGTGTTTTGAAGATGGAGTCAGGTGGGCTAAGCGTTTGCTCCACAAGCCTCTTTCCTTCAGACAGATATCCTGATTCCTGCATTACACAATCCATTAACTACCCCAATCGTACACGGCTGAAGCCGCCTTCTTGCCTCTCTTCACTCTACGCCTTTCTCTTCCTTTCTATGACAAAATTTAACCGCGCTGCCTTGGTAACGACCAGTGTGGCAGGTCTGCTGACTTTTGCCGGCTGCCAGCCATCTGCTTCCACGGAGCAGACCGCCACCGGCTCTGCTGCCACCGCTGATACTACCCTGGCCTCCGCCGCCAATCCGGCCGCGCCTACCACCGCTTCCTTCGGCAAAACCCAGGACGGCGCCGAGGTGCAGCTTTATACCCTCACCAACGCCCACGGCCTGAAGGTGAGCATCACCAACTACGGCGGCACCATCACGAGCCTGCTGGTGCCCGACAAAAGCGGCAAGCCAGGCGACGTGGTGCTGGGCTTCGACAACGTGAGCGGCTACCAGAGTTCGGAATTTCTGAAGTCGGGGCCCTACTTCGGGGCCCTGATCGGGCGGTACGGCAACCGCATCAAGGGCGGCAAGTTCACCCTGGATGGCAAGGAGTACACGCTGGCCAAAAACAACGGCGAAAACACCCTGCACGGCGGTAAAAAAGGTTTCGACAAGGTAGTGTGGCAGGCCCAGCCCGGCACTTCCGCCGAGGGCCAGACCCTCACGCTCACCTACCTCAGCAAAGACGGCGAAGAGGGCTACCCTGGCAACCTCAACGTAACGGTGGTGTACACGCTAACCGCTGACGACGCCCTGAAAATCAGCTACTCGGCCACCACCGACAAGGCTACCCCCGTCAACCTCACCAACCATGCCTACTTCAACCTGGGCCTGGGCCAGACCAAGGATGTGCTGGGCCACGAGGTAACCATTGCCGCCGACCGCTACAACGTGGTAGATGCCGGCCTCATCCCGACCGGCGAGCTGCGCCCCGTGAAAGGCACACCGTTTGATTTTACTACTCCCCATACCATTGGCGAGCGGATTGGGCAGGTGCCCGGCGGCTACGACCACAACTGGATTCTCAACCAGGCCAGCGGCCTGCACACGGCTGCCACGGTGTATGAGCCCACCACCGGCCGCACCATGACGGTGCAAACCACCGAGCCCGGCCTGCAATTCTACACCGGCAACTTCCTCGATGGCACCCTGAAGGGTAAAGGCGGCACCGTGTACGGCAAGCACGCGGGCTTCTGCATGGAAACCCAGCACTTCCCCGACTCGCCCAACCAGCCCAAGTTTCCGAGCACCATCCTGAAGCCGGGCCAAACGCTGCAATCCACGACCATCTACACGTTTGGCGTTAAAAAGTGAGGAGGTAATGGGGTGAATCGTAATGAGGTGATGAAGACACCAGATTATACCTAAAGATCTGCGTGATAGGTTGCTTCGGTTGACTTATTACTCTCTATTCTTCATTACCTCATTACGGTTCACCTCATCACCCATCACCTTACCTCATTCCAGTTTACCTCATCACCCCATTACCTTTCCCCGTGGAAAACCCTACCTCCCCCGAAGCCTACGTCATCGGCATCGACTATGGCACCGATTCGGTGCGGGCCGTGCTGGTGAATGCCCATACCGGCCAGGAAATAGCCCAGGCCGTGCATCCCTACGCCCGCTGGAAAGAGCAGCGCTACTGCAACGCCACCAAAAACCAGTTCCGCCAGCACCCCCTCGACCATATTGAGGGCCTGGAAGCTACCGTGCGCCGGGTGGCCCAGCACGTACCCGCCGCCCAGATTCTGGGGCTGGCCGTGGATACCACGGGTTCCACGCCTGGCCCAGTGGACGAGCACGGGGTAGCCTTGGCCCTCAAGCCCGGCTTCGAGGACAACCCGAACGCCATGTTCGTGCTGTGGAAGGACCACACGGCCCTGCCCGAAGCTGCCGAAATCAACCAGAAGGCCCGCACCTGGGGCGGCCCCGACTACACTCAGTTTGAGGGTGGCATCTATTCCTCGGAGTGGTTCTGGGCCAAGATAACCCACGTTGTGCGCGAGGACGAGGCCGTGGCCCAGGCCGCCTACTCCTGGATGGAGCACTGCGACTGGCTGACCCTGCTGCTGACCGGCGGCGAGCTGAACACCTTTAAGCGCAGCCGTTGCGCCGCCGGCCACAAAGCCATGTGGCACGAGAGCTGGGGCGGCCTACCCTCCGAAGAGTTCCTAACCCTGCTCGAGCCCAAACTGGCGGGCCTACGCGAGCGGCTGTTCGAGGAAACCTACACCGCCGATGAAGTGGCTGGTCACCTCTCCGAAGAATGGGCCCAGCGCCTGGGCCTGACCACCAACACGGTGGTAGCTGTGGGCTCGTTCGATGCCCACGCCGGCGCCGTGGCGGGCGAAATCGAGGCCTATTCGATGGTGAAAGTAATGGGCACTTCTACCTGCGACATTGTGGTAGCGCCTATGGATGAGGTAGGCGGCAAGCTGGTACCCGGCATCTGCGGGCAGGTAGATGGCTCCGTTATTCCCGGCATGTTGGGCCTGGAAGCCGGGCAGTCGGCCGTGGGCGACCTGCTGGCCTGGTTCCGCGGGGTAATCGAGTGGCCCCTGCGCACCCTCCTACCCCAGTCCGCAGCCTTAACCCCGGAGCAGCAAGCCGCCCTGCGCGAGGAGCTGAGCGACAAGATGATGGCCGAGCTGAACAAGGCCGCCGAGGCCGTGAATCCCGATGAATCGCAGGTGCTGGCCCTGGACTGGGTGAACGGCCGCCGCACGCCCGACGCCAACCAGGCCCTGAAAGGCGCCCTCATGAACCTGACTATGGGCACCTCCGCCCCCCAGATTTTCCGGGCCTTGGTCGAGTCCATCTGCTACGGCTCCAGGCAAATTGTGGAGCGCTTCGAGCAGGAAGGCATTCCGATTAAGCAGGTAATTGGCTTGGGCGGGGTAGCGAAGAAGTCGGGCTTTATGATGCAGACCCTGGCCGACGTGCTTAACCGCCCCATCAAGGTGGCCGAATCGGACCAGGCGCCGGCCCTGGGCTCGGCTATGTACGCGGCCGTAGCCGCCGGCATCCACCCCGATGTGGTATCGGCCCAGAAGGCTATGGGCAATGGCTTCGCCGAAACCTACTCGCCCAACCCCGCCCGCGTAGCCGACTACCAGCGCCGCTACGAGCAGTACCAGGCCTTCGGGCACTATGTAGAACAAGCTACCCAGCTGCAGGCTGGCGAAGTCGCCGAAACCGAGCTGGTTGATCAAGCATGAGCCAATATCAAGAGTTAAAGCAGGCCTGCTACGAGGCCAACATGCAGCTGCCCCAACTGGGGCTGGTGCTTTTCACCTTCGGCAACGCCAGCGTAGTGGACCGCGAAAACCGCGTGTTTGCCATCAAGCCCAGCGGCGTGCCCTACGCTACCCTCCGGCCCGAAGACATTGTCATCGTGAGCTTTGCCAATGAAATAGTAGAAGGCACCAAGCGTCCGTCGTCGGATACGAAAACCCACGCGGTGCTCTACAGTCATTGGGAGCATATTGGGGGCATCGTGCACACGCACTCCACCTACGCCACGGCCTGGGCTCAAGCTCAGCTCGACATTCCGATTCTGGGCACCACCCACGCCGACCACCTCACCGCCGACATTCCCTGCGCCCCGCCCATGAGCGACGACATGATTGCCGGCGACTACGAGCACCAGACCGGCTGGCAGATCATCAACGAGTTTCAGCGCCGGGGCCTCTCGCCCGAGGAAGTGGAAATGGTACTCCTGAGCAACCACGCCCCCTTCACCTGGGGTAAAACGGTAGAAAAAGCCGTGTATCACAGCGCCGTGCTGGAAGAAGTAGCCCGCATGGCTTACCTCAGCTGCACCCTCCGCCCCGACGTGCCCCGCCTCAAGGAAGCCCTTATCCAGAAGCACTACGAGCGCAAGCACGGCCTGCACTCCTACTACGGCCAGTCTTGATCCAGTTAACTGGTAAAACAGCGAAATCTTGGCACTTGCGGCCTTTATCCTTCTTCTCAACCGACCAAAAGCTATCAGCTGACAGCCAATAGCTAACAGCTTAAAAACATGATTGACATCTCCCAATACGAAGCTTGGTTTATCACCGGCAGCCAGCACCTCTACGGCCCCGAAACCCTGGAGCAGGTAGCCCAGCACTCCCAGCAGATTGCCGAAGCCCTCGGCTCCGCCCTACCCATCAAAATCGTGTATAAGCCTGTGCTGACGGGCCCCGACGAGATTTACCAGCTGGTGCAGGAAGCCAACACCACCAAGAACTGCGTGGGCCTGATTGCCTGGATGCACACCTTCTCGCCGGCCAAAATGTGGATCAACGGCCTGAAGATTCTGCAGAAACCCCTGGCCCACCTGCACACCCAGTTCAACCGCGACATTCCGTGGCAGGACATTGACATGGACTTCATGAACACCAACCAATCGGCGCACGGCGACCGGGAGTTTGGCTTTATTGGGGCCCGTCTGAAGTTGAAGCGCAAGGTAGTGGTAGGCCACTGGCAGAGCGCCGATGTGCATGAGCGCCTCAGCATCTGGGCCCGCGCCGCTTCGGCCTGGGCCGACTGGCAGGGCGCCCGCATCGTGCGCTTCGGCGACAACATGCGCTACGTGGCTGTAACGGAAGGCGACAAAGTAGAAGCCGAGCTGAAATTTGGCTACTCCGTGAACACCTACGGCATCGGCGACCTGGTAGCGGTTATCAATCAGGTAAGCGACGACCAGGTAAACGAGCTGCTGGCGACGTACGAGCAGGAATACGAGCTGGGCGCTGACCTCAAAGAAGGCGGCGAGCAGCGCGACTCTCTGCGCGAGGCGGCCCGCATTGAAGTGGGCATGCGCCAGTTTCTGCAGGACACCAAGGCTATTGGCTTCACCGATACCTTCGAGGATTTGCACGGCATGGCCCAGCTGCCCGGCATTGCTACCCAGCGCCTGATGGCCGAGGGCTACGGCTTCGGGGGTGAGGGCGACTGGAAAACCTCGGCCCTGGTGCGCGCCATGAAGGTGATGGGCGCCGGCCTGCCCGGTGGCAATTCCTTCATGGAAGACTACACCTACCACTTCCAGCCCGGCAACGAGCAGGTGCTTGGGTCCCACATGCTGGAAATCTGCCCCAGCATTGCTGAGGGCAAGCCCAAGGTGGAAGTACACCCCCTGGGCATCGGCGGCAAGGCCGATCCGGCCCGCCTCGTGTTCAACTGCCCTGCTGGCCCGGCCCTGAACGCCACCATCGTGGACCTGGGTCACCGGTTCCGGCTGGTAGTAAACGAGGTAGAGGCCGTAGCCCCGGAGCAGGATCTGCCCAAGCTGCCCGTGGCCCGCGTGCTCTGGAAAGTGAAGCCCAGCCTGAACGTAGGAGCCGCCGCCTGGATTTACGCCGGCGGAGCGCACCACACCGGCTACAGCCAGAATTTAACGGCTGAGTATCTGGAGGATTTTGCCGAAATGGCCGGCATCGAGTACGTCATCATCGATGAGGAAACTAAGCTGCGTACCTTTAAAAATGAGCTTCGTTACAACGAAGTGGCTTTTAACGGACGATAATTTCACTACTTTTCTGAAATCTTCATTCGCATCCGCACCTTAAAGCCCTACTGTTTCCTCCCCAATGAACCAACTCGCTACGATTGATTACATCGTTTTCTTTGTCTATTTCACCATAGTTGCCGGGTACGGCATCTGGATTTACCGTCGGAAAACTGGTCACGACGGTACCATGGAGGGGGATTCTAAAGATTACTTTCTGGCTGAAGGCTCCCTGACGTGGTGGGCCATCGGCTCCTCGCTCATCGCCTCCAACATCTCCGCCGAGCAATTCGTGGGTATGTCGGGCTCCGGCTTTAAGATGGGCCTGGCCATTGCCACCTACGAGTGGATGGCCGCTCTCACGCTCATTATTGTGGCCGTGTTCTTCATTCCGGTGTATCTGAAGAACAAGATCTTCACGATGCCGCAGTTCCTGAGCCAGCGCTACAACGGCACCGTAGCCATGATTATGGCCATTTTCTGGCTGGCCCTCTATGTGGTGGTAAACCTGACCTCCATTCTCTACCTCGGCGCCATTGCCGTAAGCAGCATTTCGGGCCTGAACCTGACCTTCTGCATGTACGCGCTGGCGGCTTTTGCCATCATCATCACCCTGGGTGGCATGAAGGTTATCGGCTTCACCGACGTAATTCAGGTGTTCTTCCTGATTCTGGGTGGCTTGGCTACCACCTACCTGGCCCTGAACCTGGTAGCTGAGCACTACGGTCAGTCGGGCGTGCTGGCAGGCTTCTCGCAGATGACCTCGCAGGCCAACGACCACTTCCACATGATTCTGAAGCAGGAAAATCCTAACTACAGCGCCCTTCCCGGCCTGACGGTGTTGCTCGGTGGTATGTGGATTGTGAACCTGAACTACTGGGGCTGCAACCAGTACATCACCCAGCGCGCCCTTGGTGCCGACCTGCCCACGGCGCGTAACGGTCTGTTGTTCGCCGCTTTCCTGAAACTGCTGATGCCGGTTATCGTGGTACTGCCCGGTATTGCCGCCTACGTGCTCTACAAGGAAAACGTGTTTGGCTCGGAGATGATGCAGAATGGGGAGTTGAACCCCGACCGCGCCTACCCCGTGCTGCTGAACATTCTGCCGGTAGGTCTGAAAGGCCTGTCTTTCGCTGCGCTTACGGCGGCTGTGGTAGCCTCGCTGGCCGGTAAGGCCAACTCCATTGCCACTATCTTCACCCTCGACGTGTACCAGAAGGTATTCAACCGCGAGGCTTCGGAAAAGCAACTGGTATCGGTGGGTAAGATTACCGTGGTAGTAGCCATGCTGCTGGGCGTGCTGATTGCCCCACACTTGGGCATCGATAAGAAGGGTGGCTTCGAATTCATTCAGGAGTACACGGGCTTCGTGTCGCCCGGCATTTTCGCCATGTTCATTCTGGGCTTCTTCTGGAAGCGCACCACTTCTTCGGCGGCCCTGTTTGCCACCATCGGCGGCTTCATCCTGTCGGTTATTCTGAAAGCACTGCCCAACCTCACCGACCTATCGGGCCTGGCTTCTATCGGTTTTGCCGTGCCGAATGCTGAGGGCGTTTACGAAATTCCCTTCCTCGACCGCATGGGTATCGTGTTCGTGCTCTGCGTGCTGGTAATGGTGCTGATTAGCGTAATCGAAACCAGCCGCGGCGTAAAAACCAAAGGTCTGGAAGTGGACGCCAGCATGTTCCGCCCTCACCGCAGCTTTGCCATCGGCTCTATCGTAGTCATTGCCCTCATCACGGCGCTTTATACGATTTACTGGTAGGCCAGATAACTTTTGCTGACTGGCCTTACCTAAGGCCATTAAAACAGAAGGGCGGTATTAGTACCGCCCTTCTGTTTTAATGACAACACAATCGTTTGTGTGATCTTTACTATATTGAGGAGTGCTTAAATAGCTGCGGACAGCAGCTGTGAAGTGTCTTGGCTCCGAAAACCAACTTCCTCCCTACCCCCTTCCTTTCCATGAACCGTCTTCTTCCCCTCTTAGCCTTTACCGGACTGACTGCTACCGTGGGGCTCTCACAATCAGTTAAGAAGTCAGACTACCCTATTCAGGCAGTTTCCTTTACCAAGGTGAAGCTAGCAGATAATTTCTGGTTGCCTCGCCTCAAAACTAATACCGACGTGACCATTCCGGCCTCGTTTCAGCGTTGCGAGGCCACCAACCGGGTCAAGAACTTTGAAATGGCCGCAGCCAAGTCGGGCAAGTTTGCCACCATCTTTCCCTTCGACGACACGGACATTTACAAGACCCTTGAAGGCGCTTCGTACTCACTCAAGCTCTACCCCGATGAGAAGCTGGATGAGTACATGGACGCCCTGATTAAAAAGGTGGCTGCCGCCCAGGAGCCCGATGGCTACCTCTACACGGCCCGGACCATCGACCCGGCTCACCCCCACAATTGGGCGGGTCCAGAGCGCTGGGTGAAAGAGCGGGAGCTTAGCCACGAGCTCTATAACTCGGGCCACCTCTACGAAGCGGCCGTGGCGCACTATGAGGCCACCGGCAAGAAAAACCTCCTCAGCATTGCCCTGAAAAACGCCGACCTGGTGTGCTCCGTGTTTGGGCCGGGCAAGCGCGGAGTAGCCCCCGGCCACGAGATTGTGGAAATGGGCCTGGTGAAGCTTTACCGCGTAACGGGCAAGCCGGAGTACCTGAGCACGGCCAAATTCTTTCTGGAGGAGCGCGGCAAGTACCAGGGCTACGATCCCAAAAGCCCGGATGCCTGGCGCAACGGCTCCTACTGGCAGGACCATAAACCGGTGGTGGACCAGCGCGAGGCCGAAGGCCACGCCGTACGCGCCGAATACCTGTACTCCGCCATGGCCGACGTAGCGGCCCTCACCGGCGACCAGCGGATGCTGGCCGCAGTGGACAGCATCTGGCAGAACATGGTCAGCAAGAAGCTCTACGTGACGGGCGGCACCGGCGCGGTGCCCGGCGGCGAGCGGTTCGGGGGTAACTACGAGCTGCCCAACACTACGGCCTACAACGAAACCTGCGCCTCGGTGGCCAACGTGTACTGGAACCAGCGTATGTTCCAGCTCCACGGCGAGGCCAAGTACGTGGATGTCATGGAGAAAGTGCTCTATAACGGGCTCATTTCGGGGGTAGGGCTGGATGGCAAATCGTTCTTCTACTCCAACGCCATGCAGATCAAGAACAGCGCGAGCTTCCCCCAGACCGAGCCCCAGCGCGCCGGCTGGTTCGACTGCAGCTGCTGCCCCACCAACATGGCCCGCCTGATGCCCTCACTGCCCGGCTACGTGTACGCCCAGAAAGGCAACGACGTGTACGCCAACCTGTTTATCAGCGGCACTACCGATTTGAAAGTGGGCACCAAGGCTGTGCGCATTACCCAACAAAACAACTACCCCTGGCAGGGCGACCTGAAGTTTACCATCAGCCCCGCCGCCTCCACCGATTTTAACCTGTTGGTACGCCTGCCCGGCTGGGCCCGCAACGAGGCCATGCCGTCGGATTTATACCGCTTCGCTACCCCCTTTGCCGAGAAAATCAGCATCACGGTGAATGGGAAACTCGTGCAGTACACCACCCGACAGGGGTACGCCGTGCTACCCCGCAAGTGGCGCCCCGGCGACGTGGTAGAGGTGAAGCTGCCCATGGACGTGCGCCAGGTAGTAGCCAACCCGAAAGTGCAGGACAACCTGGGCCGGGTGGCCCTGCAGCGCGGCCCGGTGGTGTACTGCGCCGAGTGGAAGGATAACAACGGCAAGGCCAGTAACCTCATCGTGCCGGCCGCTACCTCTTTCACGGCCAGCTACCAGCCCGAGGTCCTCAATGGCATTATGCAGCTCACGGCCACCGTGCCCGCCGTGCAGGTAGATGCCGCCAACAACTCCATTAGCACCACGCGCCAAACCCTGACGGCCATTCCCTACTACGCCTGGGCCAACCGCGGCAAAGGCGAAATGGTGGTGTGGTTCCCTCAGCAAATCACGGATGTAGATCTGGTGTCGCGCCAGCCGAAAGAGGTAACGGTGGGCAAATAATCATTTGTTATCATTCCGAGCGTGGGGAGGAACCTGAGTAAACCCGTTGCAATGGCACACCCAGATTCCTCGCTCCGCTCGGAATGACAACAGCTAGGATACAGCCATTCTAGGGCAAAAGAGGGGGTAGGAGCAGGCGGTTCCTAACCCCGCTTTTCCTTGAAAGCCCGCTGCCTGAAATCTACCGAAACAGGGTTTGCGTTACGCTGCTGAATCCCTACCCCCTGTTTCGCCATGAATCCTCCCCCTCCCTGCATCTGGATGCAGCAAAGCGAGTTGCTCCAAAGCTTTCACGACCACGAGTGGGGCGAGCCGGTTTCTGACCCGGATATTCTGTTTGAGTATCTGGTGCTGCACACCTTTCAGCTGGGGTTCGATTTTCCAGTGGTGCTGCGGCGGCGCGAGGCGTTTCGGGAGCTGCTGGCTGGTTTCGACCCAGAACGGCTGGCACGGTTTGGGGAGGCCGAGGTAGAGGAGCTGATGCAAAACCCGCGCATCATCCGCAACCGCCGTAAGCTGGAAGCTACCATCCAAAATGCCCGCGCCTGGCTGCAGCTTCGCCGGGAGGTAGGCGGCCCCGATGGGCTCCTACCCTTCTTCTACGCCTTTGTCGGGGGCCAGCCGCTCGACACCCAACGCAGCCCCGATAACCTGCCCCCGGCTTCTACCCCGGCCAGCTTGGCCCTAAGCCAGGAACTGAAGCGGCGCGGATTTGTCATGACCGGCCCGGTGGCGTGTTATAACATTATGCAAACCGCCGGCCTCGTCAACGACCACCTCACTTCCTGCCCCCGCCACGCCGAGTGCCGGGCAATGGCCGAGGGGTAGCAACTTCAGCAGCAACCTGATAAGATCGGGGTCCTGTTCTGCTACCTCCTATTTGCTGCTGAACCCTCCGGCTGAAACGGTTCTGCTTGCCTAAGTACAGCAGGCTTTTTTCAGGGATTTATAGGATGAATTTCCTGCGCTTGTCCTTAACTTAAGTACTGAACGCCGGTTACTGACGCACACTGGCCGCAACTACAGCGGCATTGTCGGGTCTTTGTCCTACTTGGGCCACCCTTTGTTTTGCCCTTTTCAACTATGGCTATGAACTCTGAACACGATACGCCCGGCACCGGCCCCGACGAGGCCCGCCGCAGCTTCCTGAAGCAATCGTCGCTACTCACGGCTATGGCTCTGGTGCCGGGGCCGCTGGTGCAGGCCGCCGCCGCCGAGCTGGACGAGAAAGTGGCTGCCGTTTTCGAGAAAATCCCGCTCAAGCTGGAAGTGAACGGCGTTAAGCACAAGGTTTCCATTGAACCCCGCACCACGCTGCTGGACTTTCTGCGCGAAAACCTGCATCTCACGGGCACCAAAAAAGGCTGCGACTACGGCCAGTGCGGCGCCTGCACCGTGCACGTAGATGGGCAGCGCGTGAACAGTTGCCTGAGCTTTGCCGTGATGCACGAGGGCAAGAAAATCACGACCATCGAGGGCCTGGCTAACGGCGACAAGCTGCACCCCATGCAGGAGGCCTTTGTGAAGCACGACGGTTTCCAGTGCGGCTACTGCACCCCCGGCCAGATTATGTCGGCAGTGGCGTGCATCCGGGAAGGCAAGGCCGACTCGGAGGGCGAAATCCGGGAGTACATGAGCGGCAACATCTGCCGCTGCGGCGCTTATTCCAACATTGTGGCGGCCATTCAGGAGGTCAAAGGCGGCGGACAAAAAGTATAACGACCCAGTATGAATCAGTTCCAATACGTCCGCCCCACCAAGCAGCAGGCCGCCATTGACGCCGTGGCGAAAGATGCCACCGCTACCTTCATTGCCGGCGGCACCAACCTCGTCGATCTGATGAAGCGTGGGGTGATGACCCCGCAGAAGCTGGTCGATATCAACCGCCTGCCCCTCACCCGCATCGACGCCGACCCCGGCAAGCTGCGCATCGGGGCGCTGGCTCTGAACTCAACGGTAGCCGACGACAAGCAGGTGCGCGCGCGGCAGCCTCTGCTGGCCCTGGCCCTCAACGCCGGCGCCTCGGCCCAGCTGCGCAACATGGCCACCGTGGGTGGCAACATGCTCCAGCGGACCCGCTGCTCCTACTTCTACGACACAACCATGCCCTGCAACAAGCGCGAGCCGGGCACTGGTTGTGGCGCCTTAGAAGGCATCAACCGCATGCACGCCATCTTCGGGTTTTCGGATAAGTGTATTGCCGTGCACCCCTCCGACATGAGCGTGGCCTTGGTGGCCCTCGATGCTACCGTGCAGGTCAGCGGCCCGAAAGGCAACCGCAGCATCCCCTTCGCCGAGCTGCACCGCCTACCCGGCGACATGCCCCAGAAGGACACCACTCTGGAGCCAGGTGAGCTGATTACGGCCGTGGACGTACCCGATGGGCCCTTCACCAAGCATGTGCACTACCAGAAAGTGCGCGAGCGGGCCTCCTACGCCTTCGCCCTGCTTTCAGTGGCAGCAGCGCTGGACATTGATGGCAACAACAACATCAAAGCCGCCCGCTTAGCCATGGGTGGGGTAGCCCACAAGCCCTGGCGCCTCACGGCCGCCGAGCAGGCCCTAGTCGGCAAGCCCGCCACCGAAGAAAGCTTCCGGCAGGCCGCCACTATTGCCATGCAGGGAGCTAAAGCCTTCAAGCACAATGCCTACAAGCTCAAGCTGGGCCCCAATACCATCATTCAGGCGCTGAAAACCGCCGCCAGCGTAGCCTAAGCCCCGAACTCATGAACGAACAACCCAAGCCGAAAAAGCAAATCGGGGCGCCGATGAACCGGGTGGACGGCCACCAGAAAGTAACGGGCGCAGCTACCTACTCGGCCGAGTACCAACTGCCCAACATGGCTTACGCCGTGCTGGTGGGTAGCACCGTCACGAAAGGCCGCCTCACTGGCCTCGACACCAAAGCCGCCGAGCGCGCGCCGGGTGTGCTGGCCGTCATCACCCACCTCAATGCCCCGAAGCCCCAGGGCCCTAAGCCTGAGGGTAAGGACCCCTCGCAGCCCCAAACCCAGGGCAACCCCCTGCAGGTGTTCAACGACGACAAAATCCGCTTCAATGACCAGCCTATTGCTGTGGTAGTGGCTGATAGCTGGGCCCGGGCCCGCTACGCCGCCGGGCTCGTGAAGGCGCAGTATGCCAAGGAAAAGCACGAAACCAACCTGGAGGCCAACGCCGACAAAGCTTTCCTACCCACCGCCGCCAAGAAGAACCCCAAGCACCCCATGAACGACTACCAGCGCGGTCAGGTGGATGCTTACAAAACGGGTGCCGTGAAGCTGGAAGCGGAGTACGTGATTCCCACCGAGGTGCACCACCCCATGGAGCTGCAGGCCATTACGGCGCACTGGGAAGCGCCCGACCGGCTCACGCTCTACGACAAAACCCAGGGCACCATGGCTACCCGCCGCGACTTTGCCAAGCAGTGGAACCTGCCCGAGGAAAACGTAAAAGTAATTGCTACCTACGTGGGCGGGGCTTTCGGCAATGCCCTGCACAGCTGGCCCCACGAGGCAGCGGCCGTGTTGGCGGCTAAAGTGGTGAACCGGCCCGTAAAGCTGATGCTGACCCGGGAGCAGATGTTTACCATGGTGGGCTACCGGCCCTACACCTGGCAGAAGCTGGGTATGAGCGCCACTCCCGACGGCAAAATCACGGGCATCACCCATGAGAGCATCGGCCAAACTTCTACCTACGAGGAGTTTACCGAAGCCACCCTGGCCCAAACGCGCATGATGTACCAGTCGCCGAACGTGACGACGCGCTACCGCCTGGCTTCGCTGGATGTGTGCTCGCCCATCTGGATGCGCGGCCCCGGCGAGGCCACCGGCGCGTTTGCTCTGGAGTCGGCCATGGATGAAATGGCCTACCTGCTGAACATCGACCCGCTGGAGTTCCGCTTACGCAACTACACCGACGAGGACCCGGAAAAGAACAAGCCCTGGAGCACCAAGTTTCTGAAGGAATGCTACAAGCTGGGGGCTGACCGCATCGGCTGGAGCAAGCGCCAGCTCAAGCCCGGCTCCCTCCGCGACGGGGACTGGATGATTGGCTACGGCATGGGGGTAGGAACCTTCGGGGCGCACCGCGGCGCCGCCACGGTGGGCGCCCAGCTACTGGCCAATGGCACCGTGCTGCTGCAGTGCGCCACCACCGACATTGGCCCGGGCACCGGCACGGCCATGACTCAGATTGCCGCCGACACGCTGGGCATTTCGCCGGATAAAATCCGGTTTGAGCTGGGCAACTCGTCCTTCCCGAAGGCGGGCACCCAGGGCGGCTCCTCCACCGTGAACAGTGTGGGCCCGGCTACCCAGGAAGCCTGCCTGGCTCTGAAGGACAAGCTGCGCACCCTGGCCGCCGCCAGTAATCCGGCCTTCACGTCGGCCCGAAAAGAAGATGTAACCATGCAGGATGGCTACCTCACGGTGGGCGGCAACAAAGACACCCGCGTTTCCTACGCCGATGTGCTCAAGCAGGCCGGCGGTACGGCCGTAATGGTGGAAGCCAAACCCGGCGGCGAGGGCCAGAAGTACTCTATGTACTCCTTCTCGGTGCACTTTGCCGAGGTGCGCGTGCACCAGCTTACGGGCGAGGTGCGGGTGAGCAAGCTGGTTTCCTGCGCCGATGCGGGTACTATTGTAAACGAGAAAACCGCCGGTAACCAGATGAAAGGCGGCGCCGTGGGCGGCATCGGCATGGCCCTGATGGAGCACGCCCGCATGGATGACCGGTTTGGCCGCTACGTTACCAAAGACTTCGCCGACTACCACGTACCCGTGCACGCCGACTCGCCGGCTGTGGAGGTTGCTTTCGTAAACCAACCGGACCCGTACGTGAATGCCCTGGGCACGAAAGGCATCGGCGAAATTGCCATTATCGGCGTGGCCCCGGCCATTGCCAACGCCGTGTTCAACGCCACCGGCAAACGCATCCGGGAATTGCCCATTACCCCTGATAAGCTGATTTAACCAGCTCTGAGCGGCACTCTGACCAGGGTGCCGCTCTTTTTTGGACTTGTCCTGAGGGCTTTTGCCGGTTGAAAGCATGATAGGCCAGCAGACCTGAGGCTAAAGCGGAATACCGATGCAATAGTAGAATAACAGGAAAAAGTAAAACCAGAGTAACGAACCGCTTTTAGTAACCGTAACGGCAGCAACAGTTTCACTATTTACTTTCCCCTGCATGAACCAGCCTCAAACCAACTCCGCTTCTTCCTCTGCCAACTCCGCCAGCTCCGATAACTCCCTGCTCGGCCAGGCTCAGCAGCTTCTGGGCAAAGACAACGTAGCCAGCCTGCTCGGCCAGGTCGGCAAGAGCTTTTCCAAGCTTAGCACCACCCAGAAAATTGTGGGCGGGGCTCTGCTCGCGGCCGGCGCCGTGTATTTTACCACCCGCAACAAGCAAGCTGCCAGCAGCCAGCCCGATGAAGCCTCCACGCTCAACGAGCTGCTATACTTCGTCAACGACCGGATTGAAGGCTACCAGCGCGCCGTGGACGAAAGCCAGGACCCGCAGCAGCGTGGCTACTACAAGCAACTGGTTAGCCAGAGCCAGCGCTTCGCCAACGAGTTGAACGCCCACCTCCGCGAGCTGGGCGGCGGCCGCCAGACCGGCACCACGGTAAAAGGCAAGCTCTACCGCCGCTGGATGGACGCCAAAGCCGCCATTACTGGCTCCGATGAAAAGGCCATTCTGGGCGCCAACATTTACGGCGAAGAGTGGGCCCTGAAAGCCTACGAGGACGCCCTCAGCAGCCAGAGCCTGACCGGCGAGCTGCGCCAGGAAGTAGAGCGCCAATATGCCCAGTCGCAGAAAACCCACGAAGAGCTGAAAAAGCGTCAGGATCAGCAGTAAGCGCCCCACGCATACCCTTTGGAACCCTCTGTTGCCGGCTTAACCAAGCCGGCAACAGAGGGTTCTGTGTTTACCAGCCGCTCACAAGTAGGGCCGCCGGGCAGGGCTTTCCCGGAGAGCCGCTAAGCAGGACTTTGCCTACGGACGATACGCTACTCAAGGTATTTGCCAGAAAACAGTGCGGGCGTGTTGATTTAGGCGCGGAATAGTGTCGGATAACCTGGTGTTTTTTACGTGACAACCCACCTACCGCTCAGCCGCCGGATTTCGGCCTGCAGCTGAAAAAGGGCCTCACATTGCGTGTGCGCTAAGTGTATAACTGGGTGCACAAGGCGGCATTTGCCTGATAATGTAGTGCTTGCCAGGGCTTGGATTCTCACGGGAAGGAACGATACATTGGCAACGACAAGCCCCTCCTTTCAGGGGCGGCCGGGGGTTGATTCCCTTTTTCAACGGGTCCGGCCACGTCCCTACTGCCTCTCCCATCCTACCTCCTTCCGTTATGTCAACCTCCCGCCGCGACTTCCTGAAGTCGGCTGCCCTGCTTTCGGCCGGGGCCCTGGTGTCGCCTACCCTGCTTTCGGCCGCCAACCCTGTCCCCAAATCCTACATCGGTCTGCAGCTTTACACCGTGCGTGAGGCCATGCAGAAAGACCCGGCCGGCACCCTGGCCCGCATCGCGAAGCTGGGCTATACCTCCGTGGAGGGCGCCACTTACACGGGCAGCCAGAAGTTTTATGGCATGGAGCCAGCGGCCTTCGCCAAGCAGCTCAAGCAAACCGGGTTGATTATGCCCAGCAGCCATTACCGCCTCGGCGAGGAGCAGGACAAAGGCCAGCCTGTGCAAGGCACTATGCTGCACGGCTGGGACAAAGCCGTGGACGACGCAGCCCAAGCCGGCGTGAAGTACATGGTCTGCGCCTACCTCTCGGAAGCTGAGCGGGGCAACCTCGACCACTACAAGCTGCTGGCCGACCGCCTCAACAAGGCCGGGGAGCGGTGCAAGAAAGCCGGCATCCAGCTCTGCTACCACAACCACGACTTCGAGTTTATGCCTCTGGAAGGCCAGATGCCCTTCGATGTGCTGCTGAGCGCCACCGATAAAGATCTGCTGAAAATGGAGCTGGACCTGTACTGGGCCACCAAGGCGGGCCAGGACCCGGTGGCTTTGTTTCAGAAGCACTCCGGCCGCTTCCCGCTCTGGCACGTCAAGGACATGGACAACACGCCTAAGCGCGACTTCACGGAGGTGGGCAGCGGCGTCATCGACTTCAAGCGCATCTTCGCCCAGGCCAACACGGCGGGCCTGAAGTACTTCTTCGTGGAGCAGGACCAGACACCCGGCTCTCCCTTCGACAGCATCCAGAAAAGCATTGCCCACATCAAGCGCACCCTGGTGTAGTTGTGAGTTGCCGGTTGTGAGTTACCAGTTGTTATGGGTGAGTTGCCGGTGCTCAGGCCCTTCTGCCTACCCTCCTTTCTCATTGACAACTCGCAACTGGCAACCGGCAACTCAGAACTGATAACCGGCAACCGATTAATCCCACCCGTTTTATGGAAAAAAACACCTACGATGCCATTGTCATCGGGTCCGGCATTTCGGGCGGCATGGCCGCTAAAGAGCTGACGGAGAAAGGCCTCAAGACCATTATGCTGGAGCGTGGCCGCAACGTAGAGCACATTAAGGACTACGTGAATGCCAATAAGGCGCCCTGGGAGCTACCCCACCGCGGCGGCAAAACCCAGCAGATGATAGCCGACTACCCCGTGTTGGGCCGCGACTACACCCTGAACGAGAGCAACCTCGATTTCTGGGTAGATGAAAAGGAAAGCCCTTACGTGGAGGTGAAGCCTTTCGACTGGTTCCGGGGCTACCAGGTGGGCGGCCGCTCCCTGATGTGGGGGCGCCAATCGTACCGCTGGAGCGACTACGACTTTGAGGCCAACGCCAAGGACGGCGTTGCCGTGGACTGGCCCATCCGCTACCAGGACCTGGCCCCGTGGTATAGCCGCGTAGAGAAGTTTGCCGGTATCAGCGGCAACCGCGACGGGCTGCCCCAGCTCCCCGACGGCGACTTTATGCCGCCTATGGAAATGAACTGCGTGGAAAAGGACGTGGCCGCCCGCATCAAAAAGAACTTCAAAGACCGCCACATGGTCATTGGCCGCACGGCCAACATCACCAAAGCCCATAACAACCGCACCAACTGCCAGTACCGCAACAAGTGCTGGCTGGGCTGCCCGTTCGGGGCCTACTTCAGCACGCAGTCGGCCAGCTTGCCGGCGGCGGTGGCTACCGGCAACCTCACCCTGCGGCCGTTTTCCATCGTCACCAAAATCCTCTACGACAAGGATACCAAGCGGGCTAAGGGGGTAGAGGTGCTCGATGCGGAAACCAACCAGACCTACGAGTATTTCGCCAAGATTATCTTCCTGAACGCCTCTACCCTCAACTCGGCCTGGGTGCTGATGAATTCTGCCACTGACGTGTGGCCCGAGGGGCTGGGCAGCAGCAGCGGCGAGCTAGGCCACAACCTCATGGACCACCACTTCCGGGCGGGGGCTCATGGCGAAATGCCGGGCTACGAGGACCAATACGTGTACGGACGCCGGGCCAACGGCATTTACGTGCCCCGCTTCCGCAACCTGTTTGGCGACAAGCGCGACTATATCCGGGGCTTCGGCTACCAGGGCGGGGCCGGCCGAGAGGGCTGGAGCCGGGAAATTGCGGAGATGAGTCTGGGCGGTGATTTCAAGGACGCCCTCACCGAGCCGGGCCAGTGGACCATGGGGCTGGGAGCCTTCGGCGAAACCCTGCCCTACCACGATAACCGCGTCTTCCTCGATAAAACCAAGAAGGATAAGTGGGGGCTGCCCGTACTGGCCATGGACGCCAGCATTCGGGACAACGAGCAGAAAATGCGCATCGATATGATGCAGGACGCCCAGGAAATGCTGGAAAAAGCGGGCCTCAAAAACGTGAAGACCTACAACAATGGCTACAACATGGGCGGCGGCATTCATGAGATGGGCACCGCCCGCATGGGCCGCGACCCGAAAACCTCAGTGCTCAACAAGCACAATCAGGTTTGGGACGCTCCCAACGTGTACGTAACCGACGGCGCTTGCATGACGTCGGCGGCCTGCCAGAACCCCTCCCTCACCTACATGGCCCTCACGGCCCGCGCCGTGGACCACGCCGTGGGCGAGCTGAAAAAGCAAAACGTGTAACTCCCTACCCCTATGAACAGAAGAGACGCAGTAGCCCGCGTAGCCCTCATCATGGGTGGCACCCTCATCGGCGGCGACTATTTCCTGACCAGCTGCTCCTCCCCGGAGGCCGAGAAGGAAAAGAGCGGCACCGCCAAAGCCAGAAAGCCGGAAAAGCCCTTCCTCAGCCAGGGCCAGGTGGCCTACCTCAATGAAGTAGGTGAAACCATTCTGCCCACTACCAAAACGCCCGGCGCCAAAGCCGCCGACGTGGGCTCTTTCATGGCCGTGATGGTAAAGGACTGCTACAAGCCCGCCGATCAGCAGATTTTCCTGAAAGGCCTGACCCAGCTGGAGCAGGCCAGCCAGCAGAAAAACGGCAAAGGCTTTATGGAGCTGGCCCCCGCCCAGCGCACGGCCCTGCTCACGGCCCTTGATGCCGAGCAGAAGCAGTACAGCCAAACTAAAACCCGGGAAGCGCCCAACCACTACTTCCGGATGATAAAGGAGCTGACCCTGCTGGGTTACTTCACCTCCGAAGTGGGCAGCACCAAGGCCCTGCGCTACCTGCCTGTTCCCGGCCGGTACGACGGCTGTGTGCCCTACAAAAAAGGCGACCGGGCCTGGGCTACCACGTAAATCAGTTGCCAGTGGAGAGTTGTGAGTTGTCAGTTGCCGGTTGTGAGTTTCCAGTTGTTAGGTGCAAAGACTTTCTACTGGCAACTCACAACTGACAACTCACAACCGGCAACTGACAACCGATAACTCACAACTCAATGATACGATTAGGAATGATTGGCGGCGGGCAGGGGGCCTTTATCGGGGCCGTGCACCGGCACGCCGCTGCCCTCGATGGACTGTATGAGCTGGTAGCCGGCGCGTTCAGCAGCAACCCCGAAACCTCGAAAGCCAGCGGGCACCTGCTGGGGCTACCCCCCGAGCGGGTCTATATCTCCTACGAGGAGCTGATTCAGCAGGAAAAACAGCGGCCGGAAGCCGAGCGGGTGCAGGTGATATCCATCGTGACACCCAACCACCTGCACTTTGCGCCGGCCAAACTGGCCCTGGAAAATGGCTTTCACGTTGTGCTGGATAAGCCCATGACGTTTTCCCTGGCCGAGGCCCGGGAGCTGGAGCAGGTAGCCGCCGCCAGTGGCTGCCGCTTTTGCCTGACGCATACTTACACGGGCTACCCCATGGTGAAAGAGGCCCGGCAGTTGGTAGCTTCCGGCGAGCTGGGCACCATTCGGAAGGCCTACGTGGAGTATCCGCAGGGCTGGCTGAGCACCTTCGAGGAAGGCGGCGCCAACAAGCAGGCCTCCTGGCGCACCGACCCCGCCCGCAGCGGCGTGGCCGGCGCTATGGGCGACATTGGCACCCACGCCTTCAACCTGCTGGAGTACGTAACGGGTCTGACGGTCACCCAGCTCTGCGCCGACATCAACACGGTAGTGCCCGGTCGCCAGCTCGACGATGATGGGGCCGTGCTGCTGCGCCTGACGGGTGGGGCCAGCGGGGTGCTGGTAGCTACCCAAGTGGCGGCCGGCGAGGAAAACAACCTGCGACTGCGGGTGTACGGCGAGAAAGGTGGGCTGGAATGGCAGCAGGCCGACGCCAATACGCTGCTAGTAAAGTGGCTGGACCGCCCCACGGAAATTCGCCGGACCGGTGCCGGCTACACGAGCTCCTACGCCCGCCACAACACCCGCACCCCGGCCGGCCACCCCGAGGGCTACCTCGAAGCCTTTGCCAACCTCTACCGCAACTTCGCCCTCAGCCTGCAAGCCGACCTCAGCGGCACCCTTGCCCCGCCCGAAGCCCTCGACTACCCCGGTATTGCGGAAGGAGTGCGCGGCATGGCCTTTATTGAAAACGTAATTGCCTCGGGCCGCTCCGATCAGAAGTGGACTGAGTTTACCGTATAGCTGCGTATGAAAACCATCAAGGGACCCGCCATTTTCCTGGCGCAGTTTATTTCCGACGAGCCGCCGTTCAATAGCCTGGAGTCTATCTGTCAGTGGGCCAGCTCCCTGGGCTTTAAGGGCGTGCAGCTGCCTACCCTCGATAAGCGCTTTATTGACTTGCAGCTGGCCGCCGAAAGCCAGACCTACGCCGACGAGCTGAAAGGCAAGGTGCAGGCCGCCGGCCTCGAAATCACGGAGCTTTCAACCCACCTACAAGGCCAACTGGTGGCCGTAAACCCAGCGTATGATCAGCTGTTCGATGGCTTCGCGCCCGAAGCCCTGCGCGGCAACCCCGCCGCCCGCCAGGAGTGGGCCGTGCAGCAGTTGAAGTACGCGGCCAAAGCCTCGCAGAACCTGGGGCTCACGGCCCACGCCACTTTCAGTGGGGCCCTGCTCTGGCCCATGGTGTACCCCTGGCCTCAACGCCCGGCCAGCATCGTGGAAACTGGCTTTACAGAGTTGGCCCGACGCTGGCTGCCCATTCTGAACACGTTTGACGAGTGCGGGGTGGATGTGTGCTACGAGGTGCATGCCGGCGAGGACCTGCACGATGGCATCAGCTACGAGATGTTCCTGGAGAAAGTGCGGCAGCACCCCCGCGCCTGCCTGCTCTACGACCCCTCCCACTTCGTGCTTCAGTGCCTCGACTACCTGGAGTACATCGACATCTACCACGAGCGGATTCGGGCTTTTCACGTCAAGGATGCGGAGTTCAACCCCACCGGCCGCCAGGGCGTGTACGGGGGCTACCAGAGCTGGGTGGACCGCGCCGGCCGCTTCCGCTCCCTCGGCGACGGGCAGGTGGATTTCAAGGCCGTTTTCAGTAAGATGGCGCAGTACGACTTCCCTGGCTGGGCCGTGCTGGAGTGGGAATGCGCCCTTAAGCACCCCGAAGACGGCGCCCGCGAAGGCGCAGCTTTCATCCAAAACCACATCATCCGCGTCACCGACAAGGCTTTCGATGACTTCGCGGCGGCCGGCACCGACGAGGCCCGTAACCGCCAGTTGCTCGGTCTGTAACTTTCTCTGCTTCTGTTCCTATGAAAAACGCTTTTCTGCTTTTGAGTTTCTGTGCCGCCTTGGCTTCGTGTGGTTCTGAATCGGATAAAACCGCCGGTAAAGGCAAGGAGGAATATACCCTCGCCGACTCCGAAGAAACCCTGAACACCGACAGCACCACCGGCTCCAACGTCACGGCCGTAGCCCATCAGCCTCAGATAGATACCAACGCCACCAAAATTGGCACGGCGCCCACCGGCGGCGCGGTAGCCCGGGGTGCCAAGCTGATTGAAGGCGCCGACTGCACCGGCTGCCACCGCGAAAACGATAAGCTGCTCGGCCCGGCCTACAAAGCCGTAGCGGAGAAGTACCCCAACACCCCCGCCAACGTGAAGATGCTGGCCCAGAAAGTTATTCAGGGCGGCAAAGGCAACTGGGGCGATATTGCCATGACGCCCCACCCCGGCCTCTCTGAAGCCGATGCCGAGGAAATGACCCGCTACATCCTGAGCCTGAAGTAGTTTTTCCGCAAGTACCGCGCCTGTCATCCTGAGTGAAGCGAAGGACCTCCACTGTTAGCAATTACCTTCTGTAGAGGTCCTTCGCTCCCGCTCAGGATGACGGATAGCGACCTGACCAGCAGCTCCCCTACCCCCATTCCTTTCCCAAACCCCACCACGTATGAATGCCACGACCCGGATTAAGCTGTCTATCATGATGTTCCTGGAGTTTTTTATCTGGGGTGCGTGGTTCGTGACGCTGGGCACTTACCTGCTGCGTAATCTTAGCGCTTCGGGCACCCAGGTGGGGGTAGCATTTCTGACTCAGTCCATTGGCGCCATTGTGGCCCCGTTCATCATTGGGCTCATTGCCGACCGTTTTTTCTCGGCCCAGAAGATTCTGGGGGTGCTGCACCTGGCCGGGGCGCTGCTGCTGTGGCGGGCCTCCACCGCCCCCGACTTCAGCTCTTTCTACCCTAACATTCTCACCTATATGGTGCTGTACATGCCCACGCTGGCCCTGGTGAACTCCATTGCGTTTCGGCAGATGCAGAACCCGCAGAAGGAGTTTGCCACCATCCGGGTACTGGGTACGCTGGGCTGGATTGTGGCCGGCCTCACTATTGGCTGGCTGAACTGGGAGCAAAGCGGCAGCCTGCAGAGCACCTTCCTGATGGCGGCCGGAGCCTCGGCCCTGCTGGGCGTGTTTAGCTTCACCTTGCCCGCTACCCCACCAGTAAAGCGCGGCCAGTCCACTTCCCTGGGCGACATGCTGGGCCTCGATGCCATTGGCCTGCTCAAGAACCGCTCCTATCTTATTTTCTTTCTGGCTTCCATTGCCATCTGCATTCCGCTAGCCTTTTACTACGGTTTTACTAACCCCTTCCTCAACGAAGTAGGCATGAAGGGCGCCGCCGGGGTGCAAAGCCTCGGGCAGGTGTCGGAGCTGCTGTTCATGCTCCTGATTCCGGTATTTTTCAGCCGCCTGGGGGTGAAGAAGATGCTGGCCATTGGCATGGTAGCCTGGGTGTTGCGCTACGTGTTTTTCGCCTACGGCAATGGGGAAAGCAGCTACTGGATGCTGATTGCGGGCATTGTGCTGCACGGCATCTGCTACGACTTTTTCTTCGTAACGGGCCAGATCTACACCGATAACCTCGCGGGAGAGCGGTTCAAAAGCTCAGCCCAGGGCTTCATTACATTGGCTACTTATGGGGTGGGCATGCTCATTGGCACCCTGCTCTCGGGCCGCATCTTCGACGCCTACCAGCTTTCGGCTACCTCCCACGACTGGCGCATGATCTGGCTGATTCCGGCGGGCATTGCCGGGGTAGTGGTGGTGCTGTTCCTGCTCCTGTTCCGCGACCGGCCCCAGGCCCAGGCCACGGAAGCTGCCGCGTACGACGACGCCGATACCACTTCCGCCTTGGCTTCGGCCGCTAACTAACCCTACCCCCTATGGCTACCTGGAACCGTCGGGCCGCTTTGCAGGGCCTGTTGACCAGTGCCGCCACGGTGGGCGCGCTGGGCCTGGCCGCGGCCTGTTCTCCTTCTGAAGAGCAGAAAGCCACCGGCAACGAAGCCTTGAAGGGCGCGCTGAAACAGGCCGTGTGCCGCTGGTGCTTCCAGGACATGCCTCTGGAGAAACTTTGCGCGGCCGCCAAGGAAATGGGCCTGCGAGGCATCGACCTGGTAAGGCCGAAGGACTGGCCCACTCTGAAGAAGTACGGGCTGGAGTCCTCGATGTGCAACGGGGCCGAAATCAACCTAACCGACGGCTTCAACGACCCGCGGTTTCATGCCCAGCTGCAGAAGCAGTACACCGAGATGATTCCGCAAGTGGCCCAGGCCGGCTACCGCAACCTGATTTGCTTTAGTGGCAGTCGCCGAGGCCTTTCGGATGCCCAGGGTCTGGAAAACTGCGCCCGGGGTCTGCAGCCCCTGCTGAAGCTGGCCGCTCAGCACAACGTGGTGCTGGTAATGGAGCTGCTCAACAGCAAAATCGACCACAAAGACTACCAGTGCGACCGAACCAGCTGGGGCGTAGCCTTGGCCCGGAAGATGGGCTCGGAGAACTTCAAGCTGCTCTACGACATCTACCACATGCAAATCAATGAGGGCGACGTTATCCGGACTCTCACCGAGCACCACGCTTACATTGCCCACTACCACACGGCCGGCGTACCCGGCCGCCACGAAATCGGGGACGCGCAGGAGCTGAACTACCCCGCCATCATGCGCGCCATTAAAGCCACCGGCTTCCAGGGCTACGTGGCCCAGGAGTTCATGCCTCAGCAAGCCGACAAGCTGGCCTCCCTGCGCCAGGCCGTGCAGCTCTGCGACGTGTAAGGCTGCCAGCCATGTTTTTGTCATGCCGAGCGAGAGCGAGGAATCTGGGTTAAACTCGTGTGGATTACTCCTGATTCCTCGCTCCTACTCGGCATGACAACCTTTCTTTTATTCCCTACCCCCTTGCCTACCATGAAGGCCGCTCTACTTGTTTCCGGATTATTTCTCAGCTTTTCGATGATGGCCCAGGCCCAGCAAACCGGCAAACCGGAAGACACGGAAGTATGGGAGCCCGTCCCGAAAACCGTAACGGCCAGCCCCAACCTGGCCCCTCCGCCTTCCGATGCCGTGGTGCTCTTCAACGGCCAGGACCTCAGCCCGTGGGTGAGCACCGAAAACCGCACCGCGCCGGCCAAGTGGCAGGTGGCGGGCGGCCTGCTGACCGTGGACAAAAAAGCGGGCAACATCGAAACCCGGCAGACTTTCACCAATTACCAGCTGCACCTGGAGTGGCGCATTCCAGCGGGCATGCGCGAAACGGGACAGTCCCGCGGCAACAGCGGCGTGTTTCTGGCCTCCATCGGCAAGGGCGACCTGGGCTACGAGCTGCAGATTCTGGACTCCTACCAGAACAAAACCTACGTAAATGGCATGGCGGGCAGCATTTATAAGCAGCACATCCCGCTGGCTAACCCCGCCCGCAAGCCCGGCGAGTGGCAATCGTACGACGTGCTCTGGACCGCGCCCGTGTTCAAGGCCGATGGCTCTCTGCAAGCGCCGGCCCGCGTGACGGTGTGGTTTAACGGGGTAGTAGTGCAGAACAACACGGTACTGGCCGGCCCTACCCAGTACATTGGCAAGCCCAGCTACCAGCAGGCCCACGGCCCCTCGCCTATCAAGCTGCAGGCCCACGGCGACCCCAGCGCGCCCATCAGCTTCCGCAACATCTGGGTGCGTAAGTTATAGCCTGCCTGCTAGTTAACGCCCTAACCCCTTCATTCTTGCCAACCCAGCGCAAGCAGATATTCGGCAGCGTCGAATATCTGTTTGCGCTGGGTTGAACTGCCTGCTGGCTGGCGCGGTGGTGGGCACTGCAGGGCAGCTTACGGCCTGAACATCCCCTTCGCCTGCTTTATTCAAGCCAACTTAATCTTGTCAAAAGCAAAATATTTCGCCAGCTGTTTTGAAACGCTCTTATCTTGAGCCCCAAACTCAGCTTTCGGCACTGCGGCCAAGGCGTACGCTCCGTCTTCTTGAGGGAATTACGTGTTCTTTTCTAGCTTTCCGGCCTCAACCGGGTTATGGTAGCTTGTAGTGCTTTGCTGGGCTCGTTGTCGGTACGAGTGAGTTTGAGACGGGCTTCCCCGGCCTTTCTGGGTTTATTTTTGACTTGTTTTCCCTGCCTATGCGTTCAGAATCGACCAAACCAGAGATATTTCAGCAAGTTGAGCAGCAGCTCCGGCAGCAGGGCTTTGGCATTGAGCGCCAGGACCAGACGCGCCCCTGGGGCGGTTTCTTCGTGATTGACGAAAACCAGGCCCAGCCGTTTGCTGACACCTATTTCGATGGTCTTTCGGTGGATAGCCTACGCATCGCGGGCAAGCTGAGCCCCAAGGTGCTGCTGGTGGCGCCGCACCAACGCCTGTCGTGGCAGTACCACCACCGCCGGGCCGAAATCTGGCGCGTGGTGAGCGGCACTGTGGGCATTATCACCAGCTACACCAACGAGGAAGGCGAACTGAAAAAGTACAGCCCCGGCGAGCAGATTACTTTGCAGCAGGGCGAGCGGCACCGCCTCATTGGCCTGGAGGGCTGGGGAACCGTAGCCGAAATCTGGCAGCACACCAACGCCGATGAGCCCTCTGACGAGGACGACATCGTGCGCGTGCAGGACGACTTCGGCCGCTAACTAGCTGCTGCCCTACCCACCAAGGCTGCCTACCCCTGCCGGGTGGGCGGCTTTTTTGTGCGGCGTTTTGTGTTGCAGAAGCCTCGGTTTGTATAGCTCCTACCCCTGGCGGCGGCCAGACCTTTGTGTGGTAATCCATTCACCTACTTACTTCACAAACAGAATATGAGCACCATCAAACAAGTAGCCCTGGGCAGCCAGGGCCTGCACGTATCAGTAGAGGGCCTGGGCTGCATGGGTATGACGGCCGGCGTAAGTGGCATGAGCGTGTACGGCGAGGCTGATGAAGCCGAAAGCCTAGCTACCCTTGACCGGGCCCTGGAATTGGGCGTAACCCTGCTGGACACCGCCGACTTATATGGCCCCATGCTGAACGAGCGGCTGGTGGGCCGGGCCATTGCCGGCCGGCGCCACCAATTCACCCTGGCCACTAAATTCGGCTTTGAAGTGGACGACCAGGAAAACTGGACCGGCGGCTACAACGGCCAGCCCGCCTACGTGCGCAAATCCATTGAACGCTCCCTGCGCAACCTCGGCACCGACTACGTGGACCTGTACTACCTGCACCGCGTGGACCCCAACGTGCCCGTGGAGGAAACCGTGGGAGCCATGAGCCGGCTGGTAGAAGAAGGCAAAGTGCGCTACCTGGGCCTCTCGGAGGTATCGGCGGAGGTACTGCGCCGGGGCCACGCCGTGCACCCCATCACGGCCCTGCAAACCGAGTACTCCCTCTTCGACCGGCACGTAGAGGAAGAAGGCATTCTCCAGGCCACTCGGGAAATGGGCATTGGCTTCGTGGCCTACTCGCCCCTGGGCCGGGGCTTTCTGTCGGGCGAAATCAAGACCCCGGACGATTTCGAGCCCAATGATTCGCGCCGCATTTTCCCGCGTTACCAGGGCGAGAACTTCTATAAGAACATTGCCTTGGTAGAAAAACTGCAGGCGCTGGCCCAAACCAAAGGCGTGACAACCGCCCAGCTGGCCCTGGCCTGGGTGCTCACGCAGGGGGTAGTGGCCATTCCGGGCACCAAGCGCCGCAAGCACCTGGAGCAGAACGTAGCGGCGGCCAGCCTTACCTTGTCGGTGCAGGAGCTGGCTGAGCTTGATGCCATCATGCCGGTTGGCAGTGCCGCGGGGGCCGCCTACCCCCCTGGGCTGTAAGCAAGTGCCTACCCCGGCCGAAACCGCGAAGCCGCGCAGGCTTTACGCTTTCGGCCGGGGTAGGAATAGCGCATCCTTAAGCTCACTTTCCCATGAAACATCCCACCAGTGAATTTCAGGTGCTGAACACCGTAACCGACTATGCCCGCTTCTACGGGCTGCCGGCGCCGGCCCACCCGCTGCTTACCGTCATCGACCTGGAGTACGCCCGTTGCCTGCCGCGCGTAACTACGCCCGTAGTGCAGCAGCTCTACACCGTGGCCCTGAAACGCGGGCTGAAGGGTGGCACCATCTACTACGGCCGGCAGTCGTACGATTTCAGTGAGGGCGTGCTTTTCTTTTTAGGGCCGGGGCAGGTGTTTGCGGCCGACGAAACGCTGGACGTGTCGCAGATAGAAGGTTTGATGCTGGTCTTTCACCCCGACTTGCTGCTGAAGTATCCGCTAGGGAAGAAAATCGGTAGTCTTGGCTTTTTCTCCTACCAGGCCAACGAGGCGTTGCACCTTTCAGCCAAAGAACAAGGACTGCTGGAAAACCTGCTGCAAGGCATCCGCGCCGAATACGAGCTGCCCATTGATGCCTTTAGCCAGGATGTGTTGGTTTCCCAGCTCGAGGTGCTGCTGAGCTACGCCAACCGCTTCTACCACCGCCAGTTTCTGACGCGCCGCACGGCTGAGCACGATTTGCTTACCCGCTTCGAGGAGTTGCTGACCGGGTACTTTGCCCAGGAAACCGAGCAGAGTCTGCCCTCGGTGCAGTACTTCGCCGATGCGCTCCATGTCTCGCCGGCCTACCTCAGCGACATGCTGCGCACCCTCACCGGCCAGAACACCCAGCAGCACATTCATCATCACCTCATCGAAAAAGCCAAACGCCTGCTGCTCACTACCTCCCTCTCCATCAACGAAACCGCCTTTCAGCTGGGCTTCGAGTACCCGCAGTACTTCACCCGCCTGTTCAAAAGCAAAACCGGCCAAACGCCCGCCGCTTACCGTTTTTCGGCGCAGTAGAAGGCTTTGGGGCGCAAAATGGGGTAGGACGCGTAACCAGGCTTGAATTTGCTACCCCTGTTTCCAGCCCAAATCCGGCTACCTTTGCGGGACGAACAACCCGCTTATGACTTCGACTACCCTCACCTTCGCCGACCTGGGCCTTACCCCTGAGCTGCTGCAAGCCCTGGAAGAACTGCAATTCCAGGCCCCTACCCCCGTGCAGGAGCAGGTAGTGCCCATGGCCCTGGCCGGGCAGGACGTGGCCGGACAGGCCCCCACGGGCTCGGGCAAAACGGCCGCCTACGGCCTCTCGGTGCTGCAGCAGCTGGACCTGAAGCTGGACGCCGTGCAGGTGATTGTGCTGGTGCCCGCCCGCGAGCTGGCCCTGCAGGTGCGCGACGCCCTCAAGAAGCTGGGCAAGTTTATGCCCAACCTGCGGGTAGCAGCCTTCTACGGCGGCCACGCCTTCCGCGAGGAAACGGCCTCCCTGACCCAGGCCCCGCACATTGTGGTGGCCACGCCGGGCCGTCTGCTCGACCACTTTGAGCGCCGCAGCATCATCCCGAACCAGCTGAAAACCCTGATTCTGGACGAGGCCGACAAGCTGCTGGAATTGGGCTTTCAGGATGAGTTGGTGGAAATTGTAAAGCGCCTGCCCCGCCGCCGCCAGACCCTGCTGTTCTCGGCTACCATGTCGGATAAGGTAGTGGAGCTGATCCGGAAAAACCTGACCCGCCCCCGCGTGGTGAATGCCGGTGAGGACACCGATGAGCTGCCCGAAAACTTGACTCTGCTGGGCCATGTGGGCACTGTAGAAAAGAAGCCCGCTGCTCTGCTCCACCTGCTGCATCAGCCCGAAACCGGCCGCGCCCTCATCTTCTGCAACACCCGGGAGCGGTGCATGGAGCTGACGCGGTTTCTGGTGGGCCGGGGGGTAGCAGCCGAGGTGCTGCACGGCAAAATGCCCCAGCCCGAGCGCGACAAAGCCCTGCTGAAGCTGCGCAACGGCTCCAGCCAGGTGCTGGTAGCCACCGACGTAGCCGCCCGTGGCATCGACGTAACCCAGCTTGATACGGTGGTGCAGTACGATGCCCCCGACAAGGCCGATGCCTTCCAGCACCGGGCTGGCCGCACGGCCCGCGCCGGCGCCGAGGGTACGGCTCACATTCTGGTAACCGACAAGGAGCAGGCCCACGTGAAAAAGTGGCCGGTAGCAGCTTCCATTCAGTGGAAAGCCATGCACGCGCCCAAGCTGCCCCCGGCCGCGCCCAAAGCGCCCCGCCCCGAAAACGTGACTCTGCACGTTTCGGCCGGTAAGAAAGACAAGGTTAGCGCCCATGATTTGGTGGGGGCCTTTGTGAACGTAGGCGGGGTAGCCCGCGAGGAAGTGGGCCGCATCGAGGTGTTCGACTACTACAGCTACGTGGCCGTGCCGCGCCAGCAGGCCAAAGAAGTGGCCGAGCGCCTGGCCGGAGCCAAAGTGAAAGGCAAAAAAGTGCGGGTATCGGTGGTGGAATAGCCCCTGCCTCAGCACCTCTTATTCCAGATTGCCCACCGGGGGCGCAGCTGTTGCTGCGCCCCCGGTTTGTTTTTGCTCCTGTGGTGCCGACCCGCTGGGGATAAATCAGAGCTGCTGCCTGGAAACAGTTGCGAAAAAGTACCCCTGGCTTTATTGTTTCTTATCCGGCGAGGCTGGGCCACCTGCGCCTTCTTTCAGGCCCTAACCCACCAAAAAAGCCAACCGGAGGCGTGTGTAGTAAGTGTATAAGGCCCCCAGTAGGCGACGGAAACGCAGTTTTTCCGGCTTGTATTCTCCACCGGAAGGCCAATATATTTGGCTGATGCCGCTTTTCTGAGGCGCGGTAGGCCACCAGTTTCCGGCCCTGTGGCTTTGGCTCCGCCCTACGCCCGCCCCTACCCCCGTGCACCTTCCCAATCCCTTGGCCATCCTGCGGACCAAAATATCCGGCAGCCCGGCATCTGTCCTTCCTCTCCCTGTTGCCCCGCATGTTTACCCTTCCTCATGCCGCCCGCACCCTGGCCTTCCTGCTTGCGCTGGGGGTAGGCGCTGGCTGCCAGCGTATGCCCCAAACGGGCGCCATTCCCGCTAAAGGAACGGCCGCCTTCTGGCTGACCAACCCAGATAAATCCGTACTGTTTCAGCCCCAAACGGCCTTGCGCTGGAACACGGCCACCCCGGCGGCTGGCACGCCCGTGATTGAAATCGATGAGAAGCAGACCTTCCAGACCATGGATGGGTTTGGCTATTGCCTCACGGGCGGCAGCGCCGAGCTCCTGCACGCTATGAGCCCGACGGCGCGCCAGGCCATTCTGCGCGAGCTGTTCGCCACGGATGGAAACAACATCGGGGTCAGCTACCTGCGCCTGAGCATTGGGGCCTCCGACCTGGACGCCCGCGTGTTCAGCTACGACGACCTGCCCACCGGACAAACCGACCCCACCCTGGCCCGCTTCAGCCTGGCCCCCGACCGCCAGCACCTGATTCCGGTGCTCAAGGAAATTCTGGCCATCAACCCGCGCATTAAACTACTGGGCTCGCCCTGGTCGCCACCCGTCTGGATGAAAACCAACGGGGAGTCGAAGGGCGGCTCCCTGAAGCCGGAGTTCTATGATGCCTACGCCCGCTATTTCGTGAAGTACATCCAGGGAATGAAGGCGGAAGGCATCCGGCTGGATGCCATTACGGTGCAGAACGAGCCCCTTCACCCCGGCAACAACCCCAGTCTGCTCATGCTCCCCGAGCAGCAGGCCGAGTTTGTGAAGCGCCACCTGGGCCCCACGTTCCGGCAGGAGAAAATCGACACGAAAATCATCGTGTACGACCACAACGCCGACCGACCCGACTACCCCCTCACCATTCTCCAGGACCCCGAGGCCAGGAAATACGTCGATGGCTCGGCCTTTCACCTCTACGCCGGCCCCATTGAGGCCCTGAGCCAGGTGCACGACGCTCACCCTGACAAGCACGTGTATTTCACGGAGCAGTGGGTGGGCTCGAAAAGCAGGTTTGAGGACAATTTCCCCTGGCACATCCGCACCCTGATGATTGGGGCTACCCGCAACTGGGCCCGCACCGTGCTGGAGTGGAACCTGGCCGCCGACCCGCAGCAAAACCCACATACGCCGGGCGGCTGCACCGAGTGCCGCGGGGCCCTCACCCTGGACGGCAACACCGTTCGGCGCGAAGATGCCTACTACATCATTGCTCACGCCAGCAAGTTCGTGCGGCCGGGCTCGGTGCGCATTGCCTCCACTGATTCCGAAACGCTGCCCAACGTGGCTTTTAAAACCCCGGCCGGGCAGCAGGTAGTGCTGGTGCAGAACAACACCGCGTCTCCCCAGTCCTTCAGCCTACGCTACCAGACTAAACACTTGGCCTCCACCCTCGCTCCGGGCGCTGCCGGCACCTACGTATGGTAAGGCACCCAGTAGCCGTGCGCGCCGGGCGTGGCGGGCCGCTGGCTCCGTCAGTTTATTATTGTATGCAACTACTCACGCACATTTACCCGGGCGTTGCCGCGGCCCTGCTGGGTGGTGCCCTGCTCCTGACAGGCTGCGGCGGCAACGCCGGCTCCGACCCTACCCCCCAGCCCCCTACGGCACCGCCCCCACCTACTACGACCGGGCCCTCGCAGGTAGCGCTGTGGCTTACCACGCCGGATAAAACGGCCCTGTTCAGCAAGCAGGCAGTAACCCTGAACTTCAAGGCCGGCACGAGCGACAACCCCACTATTGACGTGGACACTACCCGCACTTACCAGACCATAGACGGCTTTGGCTACTCCCTGACGGGGGGCAGTGCCCAGCTGCTCAACCAGATGAGCGCCTCCAACCGCGCTGCCCTGCTGAAAGAGCTGTTTGCCACCGATGAGGGCCACATCGGAACCAGCTACCTGCGCATCAGCATCGGGGCATCGGATTTGGATGAGCGCCCCTTCACCTACAACGACCTGCCCGCCGGCCAGACCGACCTCACCCTGGCCCGCTTCAGCCTGGCCCCCGACCAGCAGCATCTCATTCCGGTGCTCAAGGAAATTCTGGCTATCAACCCCAGCCTCAAGCTGCTGGGCTCGCCCTGGACGGCCCCGCCCTGGATGAAAACCAACGGCAGCTACATTGGCGGCTCGCTGCGGCCCGAGTACTATGCCGTGTACGCCCAGTATTTTGTGCAGTACCTGCGGGCCATGCAGGCCGAGGGCATCCGGCTGGATGCCATTACGCTGCAGAACGAGCCCCTGCACGGGGGCAACAACCCCAGCATGTTGATGACGGCCTCCGAGCAGGCTACCTTCATCCGCGACCATGTGGGTCCGGCGCTGCGGGCGGCGGGCCTGAGCACCAAAATCATTCTCTACGACCACAACCTCGACCGGCCCGACTACCCCCTGAGCATTCTGCTGGACCCCGAGGCCCGGCAGTACGTCGATGGCTCGGCCTTTCACCTCTACGGGGGCTCTATTTCGACTATGAGCCAGGTGCATAACGCCTACCCCAACAAGCACGTGTATTTCACGGAGCAGTGGACCGGCGGCCCCGGCAACTTCGCCGCCGACCTGAGCTGGCACCTGGACAACCTCATCATCGGGGCTACCCGCAACTGGAGCCGCAACGTGCTGGAGTGGAACCTGGCCGCCGACCAGAACTACGGTCCGCACACCACCGGTGGGTGCAGTACCTGCCTGGGCGCCCTTACCATTAGCGGCAACACCGTCACGCGCAACTCGGCCTACTACACAGTGGCCCACGCGGCTAAGTTCGCGCGGCCGGGCTCGGTGCGCATTGCCACCAACCTGCCCGGCACCCTGCCGAATGTGGCCTTCAAAACCCCTTCCGGCCAGAAAGTGCTCATCGTGCTTAATACGGGCGCGTCCCAAACGTTCGACATCCGGTACCGCGGCCAGATAGTTACTACCCGGCTCGACGGAGGAGCCGTCGGGACGTACGTCTGGTAAGGGCCGGCCACGACGGGTAGCCGGGGGTAGCTCAAACCGGCCTGTCCCGCGTGGTTCTCACTTGTACATCTCCGCTTCCTATATGCAAAAAACTGTTTTAGCCGTGCTGCTGGCCTCCGGGTTGAGTACGGCCGCTTTCGCTCAGAAATCCGCACCCTCACCCAAAGCCTACTCAGCGGCCGGCCGTCAGGTGCAGGTGTACACCACCGCTAACCAAACCGACCTGCGCCTTTCGGCCACCGACAAACTTAGCTTTAAGGAGGTTGGTCAGCCCCTGGAAACCCAGCCTACGGTGTTCGTGGACCCTACCCATACGTTCCAGACTATGCTGGGCATAGGCGCGGCTCTCACCGACGCCTCGGCCGAAACCTTTGCCAAGCTGCCCAAAGCCCGGCAGCAGGAGTTTCTGCAGGCTTACTTCAGCCCCACTCAGGGCATCGGCTATACCCTGGGCCGTACCAACATCAACAGCTGCGACTTCTCCAGCGACATCTACACCTACGTGCAGGATGGTGACAAGGACCTGAAGAGCTTTGATATCAGGCACGACGAGAAGTACAAGATGCCGTTCATTAAGCAGGCCACGGCCGCGGCGGGCGGCAAGCTCACGTTCTACGTAAGTCCCTGGAGTCCGCCAGCCTGGATGAAGGACACCAAAAACATGCTGCAGGGCGGCAAGCTGCTGCCCGAGTTCCGCCAGAGCTGGGCCAACTACTACGTCAAGTTCATTAAGGCCTACGAGAAGGCAGGCATTCCCATCTGGGGCCTCACGGTGCAGAACGAGCCCATGGCCAAGCAGCGGTGGGAGTCGTGCATTTTTACAGCCGAGGAGGAGCGCGACTTCGTGAAAAACTACCTCGGGCCTACCCTGCACAAAAGCGGGCTTAAGGATAAGAAACTCATCGGCTGGGACCATAACCGCGACCTGATGTTCCAGCGGGCCGCTACCCTCTTCGATGACCCCGAAGCCAGCAAATACTTCTGGGGACTGGGCTACCACTGGTACGAAACCTGGACCGGCAGCGCTATGCAATTCGACAACCTGCGCCGCGTGCACGAAACCTACCCCGACAAGCACCTCATCTTCACGGAAGGCTGCGTGGAGGACTTCCAGCTGGGCAACGTGCAGGACTGGAAGCTGGGCGAGCGGTACGGCAACTCCATGATCAACGACTTCAACGCCGGCACCGTGGCCTGGACCGACTGGAACATTTTGCTCGACGAAACCGGCGGGCCCAACCACGTGGGCAACTTCTGCTACGCCCCCGTCATCGGCGACACCCGCAGCGGCCAGCTGATTTATACCAACGCCTACTACTACATCGGGCACTTCAGCAAGTTCATCCGCCCCGGCGCCCGGCGCATCGCCACCGCCTCCAGCCGCGACGTGCTGCAAACCACGGCCTTCCTGAATCCCGATGGCAAAGTGGCCGTGGTCGTCATGAACCAAACCGACCAGGAGCAGCCCTTCCAGCTCTGGATCAAGGGCCAGGCCGCCCAGGCCACCAGCCGCCCCCGCTCCATCATGACGCTGGTAATCAACTAAGCAATTTTCAATCTACTCTTGGGTATGCCAAGAAGTTACTTTGTTGCGTCCCATTATCCGAAGGACATCTTCGGCCCTCCTCCTCTATCCCTATTGCATCTTTTGTGAATCTGGTTCCAGCGGCGTCATCCAGACACTGTTTTATAAGCTACTTCGGCTTATTGGAACCCGGTAAGAATGCTTTTCCACCAATTCTTACTTTATATGAAACAACTGACGCGACTTGCCATCTATAGCTTAGGGTGGCTATTCACACTACTAAGTAGCTGCACGAAAGACCAGCAGGAGCCAGCCCCTGCCGGCCAAAACCAGACGATTAGTTTAAAGCCCGTAGATACCCGACTTCTACAGCAGCTGTATTCATAGAAGCAATACAGCCGGCAACTGGTGCAACGGTTGGCCCCTGGAGCAGGTACCACTGTGTGGACCTGGACACCGCTCTGGGAACAGGCAATCGAAAGGAAACGGCCCGGATCTGGTTCCTACATATATGTGCCTTTAGAACTGCGGCAAACGGTGGAGCCCCACATACTCAAAATGGAGGGCAAACGGCGCTACCTACGATTTGAGCAAGTAAATAACCAGTGGCTTGCCAGTGTACGATCTTATTTTTATACCCTACCGAAAGGAAGGTTACAGTCGTCTATAACTGAGGTTAGCGCGGCGAAATTCCTGTCCACTTTTACGGGAGATGTGCTTACGCAAGTGCTGGAAACTGGTGAAGTAACCCACAGCACCTATAGGAATGGAAAATGGCAACCGCCCCAGAGCAATAAGCCAGCAAGCGGAGCCGCAGCCCGAGCCAGCGCATATTGTACTACGTTTTATGACTGCTCATGGTACCTATCTTGCCCTCCACCTTACACGTATCATGACGTTCGTGTAATCGGCACCACAGGTCAAGATTATTGTGAGCCTCCGTATGGCTACACCTTGGAATGTGGATATGAGACGCAATATGAGCTTCAGGTCTCCTACCCTTATCAGGCATGTGTGGATACTGGGGACGATCCTGGGGATGACCCAGGCGACAATGGTAGCGGTGATGAGTACACTTATGATTTCCGGCCGGTCAGCCCCAACACGCCCGAACCAGATTTGCGCTCTGATTGCAACTCGTGGCAATTTCGTGCTGTTGGACCTAGTGGCTATATGGCCTGTGGCGTGCGCAATATGGAGGTTGACATACTATTCCGCTACAACAATCCCGACGGCAGTTTTGGCGCTGGAATAGGTATTTATAAAGGCAATCTTTACTTCGAAATGCCTCCACGTTACACACCTGGTGAAGCAGCTACGATTTGTGCAAACGCAAAGGACGAAGTAGAAGAAGAATTAGAACAGCAGTACGGGAACTCATATCCGCCAGACATTGCTGCAACCATCAACACGGCTTTCTACAACAAAATGGCAGCCAAGCTTAGGCCTTATGGGGGTCGCATCACTCGCACGCCCAACTACCCCAACACACCTGTGGCTGCATATGCCCACAGTCTGACTGGTGGAGGTAACTGCAACTAGTTTTACGCTATGGATTCGCTACCCTACTTTTTGCTTCTATTAAAGAAAAACGCACTGCTGGCCTCTATTATTGCCCGTGGCACACTGGTCGGTACCGATCTGCACGCCGTACCGCATTTCACACATTCGGCTCAAGCAGTGGACCTACTTGATTTTTCCTTGAGCCCAGATGAAACGTTTGAGAAAGTGGGAATAGTAGAGCTAGACAGCGGCGAGCTCAACATCAGTTTTCAAACGTCTAGTGCCAATTATTACGAACAACCAAGTTACTACTTTGGACGGTTGGCAGCTGAACGCGTACGCCCTTCTTATTTAATCAATAATCAGGAAATACGTACACGGAGCAAGTGCCTCGGCGAGTTCAACTTGCGCCCTGCCCCAGCTCCGCCCGTTGTCGTGTGGCTGCGCCATTCTACTCTTTACGGCTACATAATACGCATCCAACTGCCAACGGCTAATAGTGCAGCCGAGCTCATCATCGATTAACGCGACGTATGAATATGCTAGCTACCCTATTAGCCGCGCTTCGCACTGCCCAACAGCATCGATTGAAAACCGTTGTGCACATGTAAGTATATTATTTCTTCATCCCAATTGCCTACACATAAGAAGGAATATCGGCTATCTGCCGATATTCCTTCTTATGTGTAGGCAATTGGGAACAATCAATTACTAGGCTGGCGAAACATCTTAGGCGTCAGATTTGGATTAGCCTTATTTAGTTGCAAGTAGCCAGTCATAGCTAATCATGCTGCCAACGCTCCTGGCGTAAGGAATCCCGGTAAGCCACGGCGATGTTGGTCACGTTCTGGGTCACCGTCAGCCCCAGCGCAAACACTACGACATCAACAAGAGCCGCCAGTCCATAATCCTTCCGGGTGCTAAACAACAACAAGCTGAAACACCACTTATGACAGTATCCTCTTTTATTGCACTCGCTCTGGCAGGCTGCATTGGCAGCTCTCTCCGTCTTCAACAAGATAGCCGGCATAATGAGTCATCTCATTATAAGATAGTAAAGCTGAAACGAAAAAATTTAACATCTCCTCCTCTTATCCAAGGTATAATAGTGGGAGAAACTAATCTTATTCCTTTAGCAATAGGCGTCATAAAAATAGGTCGTGCGACAGTAACAGCTGATAGAACAGGAAATTATAGTTGGCAAGGTAAACTAGGAACATATACTATTCGAGCACGAAGCGTTGGTTTCGATGATGTAGTCACTGAAAAAATTAAATTGAGTAAAGGCGATTCAATTCGGTTGGATTTTCAGTTTCCTATCGGTCAACCGATAATACATAAAATGCCTAAAAATAGATAATGTCAATGGCCGAGGCATCAGTTGGTCGCCTTAAAAATAGTCCTGCTGATGGATTAACTTAGTTTTCTCTTATTAGTCAGAATGACAACCATCAACAAAGGCCCTGCTTTATTGCAGTAAAGCGGGCCCTTTGTTTGTCGGACCGGGGCGGACGACTACTTGGCCTCCATTACGCTGATGGCGTAGCCGCCGCCGGGGGCGCAGTACTGGCTCAGCTTGGTTTTGCTGGTCACGTTCTGCTTGCGGATCTGGTAGGCCTGCGGGTTGTTCTCGTAGTGGGCGTCCTTCTTGTCTGCGTAGATGGTGGCCACATACTTCTTGCCGGGCTCCAGGAAGCTCAGGTCGATTTTGGAGGTGCGGCCCCGCTCGTCGCAGGTGCTCCCGATAAACCAGTTGGGGCTGCCCTTGGCTTTACGGGCGTAGGTGATGTAGTCGCCGGGCTCGGCCTCCAGCACTTTCGTATCGTCCCAGTCAACGGCTACGTCTTTGATGAACTGGAAGGCGTCGAGGTGCTGGTTGTAGTGCTCAATCATGTCGGCCGCCATCTGCAGGGGCGAGTACATCGTCACGTACAGGGCCAGCTGCCGGGCCAGGGTGCTGTGCACGAAGGAGTTGTTCTGCGGGTTGAAGGTGCTGATGCGGGTCTGGAAGATGCCCGGCGTGTAGTCCATGGGGCCGCCAATGAGGCGGGTAAAGGGCAGAATGGTGGTGTGGTCGGCGTTGTTGCCCCCAAACGACTCATACTCGGTGCCGCGGGCGGCCTCATTGCCAATCAGGTTGGGGTAGGTGCGCGAGAGGCCGGTGGGGCGCACGGCTTCGTGGCCGTTCACCATGATTTTATACTTGGCCGCCTTTTCCAGCACGTAGTTGTAGTGGTTAATCATCCACTGGTCGTAGTGCTTGTGGCCCAGGGGCACGATGTCGCCCACGTAGCCGGTTTTCACGGCGTTGTAGCCGTACTTGTTCATGAACTGAAAGGCCGAGTCGAGGTGCCGCTCGTAATTGCGCACTGAGCCCGAGGTTTCGTGGTGCATCATCATGCGCACGTTTTTGCTGGCCGCGTAGCGCTGCAACTCCGCCACGTCGAAATCGGGGTAGGGCGTCACGAAGTCGAACACGTAGTCCTTGTGCTTGCCAAACCAGTCTTCCCAGCCGGTGTTCCAGCCTTCCACCAGCACGGCATCCAGCCCGTGCTTGGCCGCAAAGTCGATGTACTCCTTCACGTGGGCCGTGTTGGCGGCGTGGGTGCCGTTGGGCTTCACCTTGCGGTAGTCCACCGAGTCGAGCTTGATGTTCTCCAGGTTGGTGTACGACCAGGTGCTCTTGCCCGTAATCATCTCCCACCACACGCCCACGTACTTCACGGGCTTAATCCAGGATACGTCCTTGAACTTGGTGGGCTCGTTGAGGTTCAGCACCAGCTTAGAGAGCAGAATGTCGCCGGCTTTGTCGCTCACGATTACGGTGCGCCAGGGCGAGTTGGCCGGGGTCTGGAGCAGGCCCTTGTCTCCTACCGCATCGGGCGTGAGGTGGCTTTCCAGCACCATGTTCTTGTCGTCCAGCTCCAGGTGCATGGCCGAGTAGTCGATCAGGGCCGCCTCGTGAATGTTGATGTAGAGCCCGTCCTGGCTCTTGAGCATCAGGGGCGTTTGCACGCCGGTAGCCGAAAAAGGAGTTTGGGAGGCGTTGGGGGTAGTAGCCGCCTTCATCAGCCCGCGCACCTCCGAGAGCTTGGAGGTAACGGTGCTGTACTCCTGAGTGTCGTAGTCGCCGGGCAGCCAGAAGGCCTTGTGGTCGCCGGCCAGGGCAAACTGCGTGCGCTCCTCCTTAATGGTGAAGTAGTCGAGTCCTTTCTGCTGGGGAAACTCGTACCGGAAGCCCAGGCCATCATCGAACACCCGGAAGCGCACCCGCATGACGCGGTTGGTTTGCGCCTGGGTGAGGGTCACGGCCAGCTCGTTGTAGTGGTTGCGGATGTTCTTGCTTTCGCCCCACACCGGCTGCCAGGTTTCGTCGAAGGTGCGGCGCTCGGCGCTGGTTTGGGTGAAGCCGCTGGTCAGGGCGGTCGTGTTTTTGAGGTCGAGGCCCAGCTTGCTGGTTTTCAGCACGGGCCGGCCTTTGTAGGTGAGGCTGTAGGTAGGCACGCCGCCCTCCTGCACGTTCACGCTGAGCGTAAACTGCTTGTTCGGCGACTGAATATCCTCGGCCTCAGCTACATTCCACAGCAGCAGGCCGCAGAGCAGCAGCGCGCCACGGCGGAAGCGGCGGAGGGTTGAAGGCAACGCGGGGGGTAGTGCCTGAGCCAGGAGCTGCTCCCGGAGGGAAGCCGGCCGGCTAATGCGGTCAATCAGCATGGTGGGAAAGAAAAGAGAGTTCGGCGTGTCTTGCCGGGCAAGAAAGCTCGGGGAAGATACGCAGCAGCAAGTTGAAGCTCTTCCGGGCAACCTGCTACGTCGGGGTTGTCAGCTTTCCGTGCGCTATTGACTAAATGCGGCGCCTCCCTCCGATCCAACGCCTCCGGCTTCCAACCGGGGCGGGCAAGGCTGAAAACAACAGCGCGAAGCCTCCCGCCAGGAAACTTCGCGCTGTTGTTGAAAATGGCTTCCGGAGTGCTAGCCTACTCCCCTATCAGCAGGTTAGCTTCCGGAAGCCCCCGCGCGCTCGTCCCACACAAGGCGCAGGTGTTGCTTACACTACTGAGCAGCCAGATTGAAGGCGGCCGTCTGCACGTCGCGGGAGTTGCCACCCACGAACACCTGGAAGTCGCCCGGCTCAGCCACGAACTGCAGGTTGGCGTTATAGAACTTCAGGTCTTCGGGCGTGAGGCGGAAGGTGAGCGTGCGGCTCTCGCCCTTCTTGAGCATCACTTTCTGGAAGCCTTTCAGCTCCTTTACCGGCCGCGAAATGGAGCCTACCATGTCGCGGATGTAAAGCTGGGCTACCTCCTCGCCGTCGTAGTTGCCGGTGTTGCGCACGGTCACTTTCACGTCCAGCGTGCCGTTCATGGGCAGCGTGGTGGTGCTCAACTCGGGCTTGCCGTACTCGAAGGTGGTGTAGCTCAGGCCGTACCCGAAGGGGTAGAGCGGGTCGTTGCTCACGTCCATGTAGCGCGACTTGTACTTGTCCAGCGCCACGCCCTGGTAGGGCCGGCCGGTCATTTTGTGGTTGTAGTAGAGCGGAATCTGACCGACGTGTTGGGGGAAGGTGGCCGTGAGCTTGCCCGAGGGGTTGTAGGCCCCGAACAGCACATCGGCAATGGCGTTGCCGGCCTGGGAGCCTGCAAACCAGGTTTCCAGAATGGCATCGGCGTTTTTATCTTCCCAGGGCAACGTCATGGGGCGGCCGCTCATGAGCACGATTACCAACGGCTTGCCGGTTTTCTTGAGGGCCTTCAGCAGCTCCAGTTGCTGGCCGGGCAGGCCAATGTCGGCGCGGCTGGCGGCCTCGCCGGTCATGCCCTGGCTTTCACCTACGGCGGCCACAATTACGTCGGCGCCCTGGGCTACCTGCACCGCTTCGCGGATCATTTCCTCCGAGCTGCGCTTGTCCACGTTCAACTCGCCGCCGTGGGCGTTGAGGCGGTCAATCATCTGCTGGTCGTCGGTGAAGTTGGCGCCCTGGGCCGTTACGATCTTCACGCCCGAGCCAGCCACGTTCCGGATGCCTTGCTCCAGGGACACGGCCTGTTTCCAGTCGCCGGCCCCGCTCCAAGAGCCAATCATGTCGCGCTGCCGGGTAGCCAGCGGGCCCACCAGGGCAATGCTTCCCTGCTTTTTGAGGGGCAGGGCGTAGTTGCTGTTTTTGAGGAGCACCATGCTCTTGCGAGCAATGTAGCGGGCATCGGCAATGAACTCCTTCTTCATCATCGTAGCCTTGGCGCGCTTCTCGTTGGTGTAGAGGTAGGGGTCCTTGAACAGGCCCAGCTTCCACTTGGCTTCCAGAATACGGCGGCAGGCCACATCAATCTGCTCCTGCTTCACGGTGCCGTCCTTGAGGTTCTGGGCCAGGTTGCGCAGGAATATCTCGCCTACCATGTCCTGGTCGATGCCGGCGTTCAGGGCCAGGGCCGATACCTGGGCGTCGTCGCCCATGCCGTGAGCGGTCATTTCATTAATGGCCGTATAGTCGGTCGCCACAAAACCTTTGAAGCCCCACTGGTTGCGCAGCAGGTCGGTCATCAGCCACTTGTTGCCGGTGGCCGGCACGCCGTTGATGTCGTTGAACGAAGACATAACCGAACCCGCGCCCGCGTCGAGGGCGGCTTTGTAGGGCGGCAGGAACTCGTTGTACATGCGCACCAGGCTCATGTCGGTGGTGTTGTAGTCGCGTCCGGCTTCGGCAGCACCGTACAGGGCAAAGTGCTTCAGGCAGGCCATGACGGTGTTGTTCTTCGAGAGGTCGTCGCCCTGATAGCCGCGCACCATCACGCGGGCAATCTGGGAGCCCAGGTAGGGGTCCTCGCCCGAGCCCTCACTGATGCGGCCCCAGCGTGGGTCGCGGGCAATGTCCACCATAGGCGAGTACACCCAGTTCAAACCATCGGCCGAGGCTTCTTCAGCGGCAATGCGGGCACTGCGCTCAATGGCGGTCAAATCCCAGCTCGAAGCCAGACCCAGCGCAATCGGGAAAATGGTGCGGTGGCCGTGGATGACATCGTAGCCAAAGATGAGCGGAATGTGCAGGCGCGACTCCTTCACGGCCATTTCCTGGAGCTTGCGGGCGGCTACCGGGGTAAACGTATTCAGTACGGCGCCCACGTTGCCCTTGCGGATGTTGGCGTCCACGTCCTTGCTCACTACCGGGCCGGTCACGTCGAAGCCCACGGTAATCAGGTTCAGCTGGCCGATTTTTTCCTCCAGGGTCATCTTCTGCATCAGGTCCGAGATGAACTTGTTCATCTTGTCCTCGTCGGCGGCCGCAGCGCGGGTAGTCGTGGTGGCAACTGGTTTCTGAGCCTGCAGCTGCGGGGCAAGCAGCCCCAGCGACATAAGCAAAGCGGTACGAAAAACTCGTTTCATGTGGGAATGGAAGGGAAGTTATTGAGAAGCAATAGAAGGTGCGGGGAAGCAGGGCAGCAGATGGCCTTCCGGCCGAAAACTACCGCCTGGCGACCACCGGAATCCGCGAAAATCAGGAGCCGCGCCACGGGGCTCTGCCGGCCGGAATTGGCCGCGCCGCATGCGCAATACTACCAAATCTGCCCCGCCCGCAAAAGGCCGCACCGCCTTACCCGCCAGCACTGCCTGGCAGGCAACCAGCGCCTTCAGAGGCTACCTTCCGGCCCATGTGTGACGTAGGTGTCGGGCCCGGCCCGGTGCCAGGCGGGGTAGCCTCACACCGCTAACCCCAATTTCCTGCTTTACAGAAAATTACCTACCCCTGCCAGCTGCCGCAAGCCGTGTTTGCTTGTGATGTAAAAGCCCTGACAACCCTTCGTCTGCCGCACTGACCAGCCCCGATATTTTTTTGGTAATTGGCTGCTCTTACAGCAGGCACTTACCTTAGCTGTTCGCTCTTTTTTCCTGCTTCCACTCTGCATCCGCATGCACCTGCTCTTCATCTGTAGCCAGAACCGCTGGCGCAGCCTCACGGCCGAGCGTCTGTTCGACCACCATGCGCACTACCAAGCCCGCTCGGCCGGCACGGAGCCGGGCGCGCGGGTACGCGTTACGGCCGGGCACCTGGGCTGGGCCGATGTAGTACTGGTGATGGAGCGCAAACACACCGAGCTGCTGCAGCAGAAGTTCGGGGAAGAGCTGACCGGCAAGCGCATCATTAACCTGCGCATTCCCGATAAATTTCAGTTCATGGACCACATTCTGCTGGATTTGCTCCGGGAGCGGCTGCGCGAGCATCTGGGGCCCGAAGTGCTGTAACCCGCCTACCCCCTCACCCGCCACACAACCTCCCGGCCGCCGGCGCGTTTAGCGCCTCATGCAATACCTACTATTTGCCGCCCTGGTAGCCGTGGTGGCCTTTTTCTTCTACCGCTACATCACCCGCGAGTCGCGCCTGAAGCAGGCGGCAGCCACTGCGGAGTTTCCGACTGAGTGGCGGCAGATTCTGGCCGCGCGCGTGGCGTTCTACCTCTCGCTCACGCCCGGCGACAAGCTGCGCTTCGAGAAGAAAGTGCAGGTGTTTCTGGCCCAGACCCGCGTGACGGGTATCCAAACCGACATCGACGATACCACCCGGGTGCTGGTGGCCGCCTCCGCCATTATCCCAGTATTCGGCTTCCCCGATTGGGAGTACGCCAACCTGAGCGAAGTGCTGGTAGTGCCCGACGCCTGGACCCAGCAGCGCGACCCGAACAAGGAATTCGTGGGCCTGGAGGGCACCCTGCTGGGAAGCGTGCAGGGCTTTCAGACCTCTCACTACATGCGCCTTTCGAAAGCCTCTCTGGAGCAGGGCTTCCAGGATGCCATGGATAAGCAGAACGTAGGCATTCATGAGTTTGCCCACTTGCTGGATGAGGCCGATGGCGTAATTGATGGGGTGCCGGCTCTGGCCCTACCCCCGGAGCTGCGCCCAGAGTGGGAGGCCGTGATGCAGCGCGAAATTGCGGCCATCAGGGCCGGCAACTCAGAAATCAACGACTACGCAGGCACTAATGAGGCCGAGTTTTTTGCCGTGGTAACCGAGTACTTTTTCGAGAAGCCCGAGAAGCTGCAGGAGCACCACCCCGAGCTGTACCAGCTGCTGAGCCGGGCCTTACGCCAGAACCCCAAAAAACGCTTCCTGCGCTTCAGCGTGGACCCACGCGAGTGGATCCGGAGCCTGCGCAGCCGCAAGTTTGGTCGCAACTCGCCCTGCCCCTGCGGCAGCGGCAAGAAGTACAAGGATTGCCACTTGCTGCAACAGGAGCCGGCAGCTGCGTAAAGGCTCTACCCCGCGACCCATTACCAACCTATTTCTGTTCGCATGGCTATTGACAAGAGCACTTTCTGGGCCGACAATTACTACCAGCATCCGCCCCTGACGGATGCGATGCTGGAGGCGGCCGAGGCTACGCTACAAGTAAAGCTTCCGCCGCTTTTGGTGGAGCTGCTGCGCGTGCAGAATGGGGGCTACACGGCCGGTTTTGCCTTCCCCATGTTGCAACCTACCTCCTGGGCCGATGATCATGTGCCGCTGACAGAGCTGTTTGGCATCGTGCCGGATACTTCTATCCAGACCGCGCAAAACCTGCTGGATACGCCGTACCTGACCGCAGAATGGGAGTTACCCGAGAAGCAGGTGCTGCTGACCGGCGACGGACATTGGTGGATTACGCTGGATTACCGAGCCGGCTCTACCCCGCGTATTCTCTGGATTGACACGGAAATGGAGCAGGAACTAGAGGTAGCGGCAAATTTTGATGATTTTATGAGCGGCTTAGTTCTACTGGACACCTACAACCATTAGGCTTCCTCACACGCCGGACAAGGCCCCGGCCCTAGCCGCAGGCCAGGCGTCTGCCCACCAGCCAATCAGGTAAGCCTTGTGACTTGCGGCCACCGCAGGCGGCCAGCTCGCGCCCACGCCGTTCGGAGCTCCCTACCCCGTCTCCATATCGGAACCGTTCAGAAGGTTGGTTTCCCGCCAGAAGTGGGGAGGGCATGTTACGCTAAATGGCTCCGAATGGCCCAATAGCGAGTTAGCCACTTTCAATCAAGTTTACCGCCAGGAGCTGGAGGCTTGTCTGGTAAACCGGCAGGCTGCGTACCTTCGCTATTCCTACGTATTTCGCTTCTCCCGTCATGAAAAAATACTTCCTCCCCACCCTCACCGCTGCCGTACTGACGGCCTGCGCCCCCACGGCCAAAACACCCACGGCCGCTACTACCCCTCCCTCTGCGGCTGAACCGGCTACCCAGGCCGCCGCCCCAAACTGGCAAGAGCAGGCCGAGGCTTTCCTGAAAGAATACTCGGCTGAATACCAACGCCTTTACACCCAGTCCTCGGAGGCGGAGTGGCGCTCCAACACCCACATCGTAACCGGCGACACCACCAATGCCGGCGCCACGGCCCGGGCCAATGAGCGCATGGCGGCTTTCACGGGCTCGGCCCGGAACATTCAGCGCCTGCGGGAGCTGCTGGAGCATAAGCAGGACCTCACCGAAATTCAGGTGAAGCAGCTGCAAACGGCCCTCTACAACGCTGCCAACTCGCCCCAGACCATTGCCGACGTAGTGAAGCGCCGCATTAAGGCCGAAGCTGCTCAAACCGAGAAGCTCTACGGCTTCGACTACAAGTACCAGGGCAAATCCGTCACCACCAACGACCTGGACGAGCTACTGCGCAAGGAAAACAACCCCCTGAAGCGCCAGCAGATCTGGGAGGCCAGCAAAGCCATCGGCCCCACGCTGAAAGACGGCCTGCTCAACCTGCGCGACCTACGCAACCAGACCGTGCAGGCCCTGGGCTACCCCGACTACTTCTCCTACCAGGCCTCCGACTATGGCATGAGCCGGGAGGAAGTGATGACCCTGGTGCGTAAAATCAACGAAGAGCTGCGCCCCCTCTACCGCGAACTGCACACCTACGCCCGCTACGAGCTGGCTAAAAAGTACGGCGTGAAGCAGGTGCCCGACTATCTGCCCGCCTCCTGGCTGCCCAACCGCTGGGGCCAGGACTGGAGCGCCATGGTGGACGTGAAAGGCCTGAACCTCGACCCGGTGCTGGCCAAAAAGGGGCCAGAGTGGCAGGTGAAGCAGGCCGAGAGGTTCTACCAGAGCCTGGGGTTCCAGGCCCTGCCGGCCGTGTTCTGGGAGAAGTCCAGCCTCTACCCCCTACCCAAGGGCGCAACCTATAAGAAGAACAACCACGCCTCGGCCTGGCACATGGACCTGAACCAGGACGTGCGTAGCCTGATGAGCGTAGAGGGCAACACCGAGTGGTACGAAACCACTCACCACGAGCTGGGTCACATCTACTACTACCTCACCTACACCAACCCCGAGGTGCCGCCGCTGCTGCGCCAGGGTGCCAACCGCGGCTACCACGAAGCTATGGGCTCCCTGATGGGCCTCGCCGCCACCCAAAAGCCCTTCCTGGCTGGTCTGGGTCTGATTGACCCCAAAGTCAAGACCGACGAAACCCAGACCCTGCTGAAAGAGGCTCTGAACTACGCCGTGTTTATTCCGTTTGCCTCCGGAGTGATGAGCGAGTGGGAAAACAGCTTCTACGCCGATAAGCTGCCCGCCGACCAGCTCAACGCCCGCTGGTGGCAGCTGGCCAAGCAGTACCAGGGCATCGTGCCCCCTACCCCGCGCGGCGAGCAGTACCTCGACCCCGCCACCAAAACCCACATCAACGACGACCCGGCCCAGTATTACGACTACGCCCTTTCGTACGTCATTCTGTTCCAGCTCCACGACCACATTGCCAAGAAAATTCTGAAGCAGGACCCGCACGCCACCAACTACTACGGCAGCAAGGAGGTAGGTGCCTTCCTGGCCGACATCATGCGCCCCGGCTCCAGCAAAGACTGGCGCACCGTGCTCCGGGAGAAAACCGGCGAGGACCTCTCGGCCCGCGCCATGGTTGAGTACTTCCAGCCCCTGATGGCCTACCTCAAGCAGCAGAACAAAGGCCGCAAGTACACGATGTAACCCGAGCATATTGCAACCATGTATAGATGAGTTACCTCCGCAAACGACCGGCCTTGACTTGGGCCGTAGCAGGAATAATCTACTGCATCAGCTATTATTTTCAGGCTCGACCTGCGGGTAGCTTCTCTCCGTTATTTTGGTTGAACTTGGTTTCGGGGGTGTCTATTCAAGTATCTCTCGCTGGTTTACTGGCGGCGGCTGTAAGTCTTTTCCGCCCCCGTGGGGAATCTTATCTGGTCCGACTGGCCAGTATTTTCCCGCTGTGTGTACTAGGAGTAGTACTAGGATTCCTTACTGCTAACTACTGGTAATGAAAAAGCCGGCCTATGTGGGCCGGCTTTTTTGTGCTCGTTTTTATCTATGCGGCGGAGGGCACTTCCCGCAGGCGGCGTTCCAGCACTTTCCCTACCCCCGTGAGGCGGCGCAATACCAGGTCCTGCACCTCCGTATCATCCAGGTTGATGCCGTGGTTGCGGGTGCTGAGGTAGCGGGTGAGCGTGGCGTTATCGTCGAGGGTTTCTGCCAGCTCCTGCTGGGCCGCTTCCCAGGCCTCGGGCAGCTGGGCGTGCAGATACTGAAAGCGCAGCTCCACGGTTTGGCTTACCAGATCAGCCAGGCGGGTCAGCACTTCTTCTTCGGCCGCCGAGAGCGTGCGACGCTCCCGCCCGATAACGGCCATCATGCCAATGCGGGCGCCATCGGGCATGCGCAGGGCCGAGCCGGCGTAGAAGTTCAGGCCGAAAGCCTGGGCAACATCAGGACTGATCAGGCGGCAGCTTTCCGCCGAATAATCGGAGGTTACCACCGGCACATCGGGCAGAATGGCCGCCGAGCACATGCTTTCGGTACGGGGCAGGCCGGGTACGCCTTCGGCCCCGGTTACGGCCTTGAAGTGCACGTAGTCATCATCCACAAACGAAATCAGGGAGATGGGCGTGTTAAACAGCTGAGCGGCCCAGGCCACGTAATCGTCGAATATTTTCTCTGGGGTAGTGTTTACGATTTGGTACAGGTGCAGCGTACGCAAACGCGCCGTTTCGTTCTGGGGGACTAGCTGGTCAGGGAAAACGTTTGTCATTGCGAAGCTATGAGGCACAAAAACAGCGGGCCGGTAGTCAGATGCTAACTACCAGCCCGCCGAAAAGTTACGGAGCCTCTGATACTAGTAGTTCGCCTCGGAACCTGGCAGATCAATCAGGATAAACTGGGCATCGCGCGAAGCCCGGATTTCCAGCACGTTCTCGTCGGTGGAGCGCACTTGGTCGTTGGGGCCAATGTCAACGCCATTGATGTACAGGCTACCCTCCTTCACATAGATAAAGGTGTTCCGGATGGGGAAGGTCTTGAACGTAACCGTTTTGTCCTGGGCCAGGTTGCACCAGTACACCGTGGTATTGGAGTTCATGTACACCACGTCTTCCAGCACTTTCTGCCCCGACACGAGCGGTACCAGCTCGTTTTTCTTGTCCAGAAAATCAACGTCTTTCTGCTCGTAGCTGGGGGGTAGGCCTTTCTGGTTGGGCAGAAACCACAGTTGGTAGATGTGGGCCGCCTTGTCGGTGTCGTTCTGCTCAGAGTGGGCCAGGCCGGTGCCGGCCGTCATACGCTGCACCTCACCTTTCTTGATAGTAGCGCGGTTGCCCATGGTATCTACGTGTGTCAGCTCACCATCCAGCACCAGCGTCACGATTTCCATTTCGGAGTGCGGATGCTGGGGAAAACCGGCATTGCCCTGAATGGAATCATCGTTGAACACGCGCAGGGGCCCGAATTGTACGTTCTGGGGGTCGTAGTAGTCGGCGAAGCTGAACAGAAAATAGCTGCTGAGCCAGCTAACGGGGGCGGCATGATGACGGTCGGTGGCAGGAACAATTTTGAGCATCGGGGAGTAGAGGTTGAGGGTTAAGATGAGCTTACGCGGCACGGCGCGGTTAGTTAAACGGGAAAGCCTGCGCAATAGATATTGCCTTCTCCCGCCCGGCGCCGCACCCACAGGCTTGCTCCCCCAGGCCATACGCGAAGCGCCCACCCCTCCGGAAGGAAGGGTGGGCGCTTACCTGTTGAGGCGCAGAGCGCGGCCTATACTTTCTTCATGGTGCTTACCTGCTGCTGCAGATCCAGTACGATGCTGGCCAGGCGGTTGAGCGAAAGATCGGCAATGGGGAAGGTGCTGCTGATGTAGGCTTTGGCCTCCCATATTTCTACTACATCCTCTACATCAACCTGATAGGGCTGATAGAGGGGGTTATCGGAGTGCAGGGCCAGCATGGCGGCATCCTTCAGGCGGTTGAACACACGCTTGAACACGATGCCCTCCTTGGAGCTCACTACAATGCAGGGCGTGCCATCCTTAATGCTCATCCAGTCGTCGATGTAACGACCCACGATGACGGTGCCGCTGGCAATGGGCAGCATAGAGTCGCCGGCAATTTCGAAGGCGCGGTAAGTACCGGTGTTGCCCAGCATGGGCAGGCGGAACTTCGGCAGCTCTTCGAGGTATTCCGGGTCGGCGTAGCCGTTGAGGTAACCGGCGGCGGCCTTCTGGGGCACCAGCTCAATGTTCTCGTTCTGCTCCTTGTCCACCGTCAGGGCCAGAATGCGCAGGTTGCCGTTGGAGCGGTTGGCGCCGGCCTCGGGGGTAGCAGCTGTTTGGGCCTGCAGCTGCAGGGCAGCCTTGGCGTTCTTCTTTTTGCTAAAGTCGGTGGTGACCAGGGCATCCAGGGAAATACCGAACAGGCGGGCCATGTTCACGAGCGTAGCCAGCTTAGGCTCAGCCCGGCCTTCTTCATAAGCGCCCACCAGGGAGCGTTTAATACCCAGTTTTTCGGCCATCTGCGCCTGCGTGAGGCTCAGTTCGCGCCGCCAGAATTTGAGGTTGGTGTTAATCATAACGCAGGGAGCCGGGAGTAAGGGCTGCATCGGCAAAGCAAGTACCGGCTCACGAAGGTACAAACCGCAGTACGCGAATACTAATTCAATTAGCTGAAATTTTTACTAAAATTTTACGCGGCTCTGGTCCTGAATTTTACCTCTTCAGCCTTGCACTATATTACCCCGCATCTGCTCTTAACTGCGCAGGGTAGCGGCTGAGGGAGGTGTATGGAGGCGCGAGTGGCCGCTACAGCAAGGTGCGGGCAACAGTGGTTGTGTCTTCGTAAAAGGTTTCTTCCGTTTCCGGCTCATTAGCTGCGGTAGCCTGCCCGGGCTCGGCCCACCACTCCTCGTTCTGCCAGTACGTATCCCAGCCTAGCTTGGCATACTTGGGGTTGAAATCCCGGTCCCGCTCCCCCACCATGAAGTCGCGAAAAATATCCTGTTGATATTCAAAGATGTTCTGAACCAAGAGCACGGGCTTCTGCTGGTGCGTTTCCGGGTTTTCCCAGGTACCCTCAAACAGGACGCCCCCGCCCCGGGTATTTTTGCTAATGTTACGGGTAAACAGTTCGATGTCGCCCTCTTCCGATACCGAGAAGTCAATCAGCACATCGCCCCGGAATGTGCCCGCCCCTTTGTAGGCGGCGTCTTCGCGCAAGGTGAAGGTCCCCAGCACGGAGTACGCATTCCGCCGATTCAGCTCCCGGTAGTAATCTTTCACACTCTTATCGGTTTCTCCCTTAGGAAGCTCAGCCTGGGGCTGGTTCATCAGCTGGGTCAGCAAAATATCTCCCTCGAAAGGCGTAATGGACTTCTTGAATCGATTTTTGCCTTTCACGAAGTAGTGCGCGGGGTTGGCCGGGTCCCGGCGCACTTCCAGCATGGCAAACTCAATGCGGTAGTGGTCGGCTCCATAGAACCCGTTCATTACCTCGTGGTCGTCCGGCTCTTTCGCAAGAAGGGCGGCTAGGCTGTACTCCCGCAGAAACTTCAGCTCCTCAGCCGACAACGGCGCGACAGCCGGGGCCGCTGGAGCACCTGATTTTGGGGCCGCAACTGCCTGTACAGTGCTAGCAGCCGGGCCGGAAACATCAGCAACGGGCTTTTGCTGGCAGGCGGCCAATAAGGTTAACAAGGTAGTGGAGAGGTAGGCGGAGCGCATCAGAAACACCGGATAAAGTAGCTGAGCAAGATTGCAGACCGGAATATACAACTTACCCGATATGAGCGGCAACTACCGACTCCGGGGCGGTAACTGCTGGGGCTACCCGTGGCCCGAAGGCCCGCAGGTACCATTTGCCCAGCCCGGCCTGTACCAGCACTTCGGCTAGCAGCAGGTTGCCTACCCACGACAGCCACACCACCGTGAGGTAGGTTTCCAGAGGGCGGGTCTGGAAGAAAGAGTGCATGCCATAGCTTTCCAGGCGCAGACTCATGGCAGCCAGGGTTACGGCGTAGGCACGCAGCATCCACTCAGAGTGCGGCAGCCAGCGGCGCTGCCGGGCTAGGCGGTAGGCCTGCCAGGTAGCCAGCCACCACACCACGCACTGCAGGGTAAAACCCACTTTGGCCGGCAGTCCGCCATTGGCAAAGGCGGCCAGCACCAGTCCCGAGGGGGCGGCCAGAGCCAAGATGCTCACCACGTACACTTGGCCCAGACGCCGGTGCAGGCGCGGCCAGCGGTGGTACAGGGCGGGCACCAGCTGCAGCAGGCCCGTCACCATTACCCACCAGCTACTGGTAATGTGCACGTAGAACCCCGCCCGGAACCACGGATTATCGTTGATATCCGCCGACTTAGTGGTCAGAAACAGGATGCCCTTCTCGAATCCCAGGTAGGGCAGCACCATCGTGAGCATGCGCAGGCTGAAAGCCGCCACCGCCAGCAGTAACAGTAGCCGTAAAACGCGCAGCATGGGTCAGATGATGAGATAGTGAGTGAGCAACGTTAATGGGCCTCTGGTGCTCTGGTTCTACAGGAGAACCTGGCAGCGACAAAGCAAGACAATAAAGCTAAAAAGCCCCAACAGAAAGGCAAATTGCCAGCTTGCTACCCCCTCTCAACGCTCAAAGCCCCGCCAAAGCGGCCCCTACCGTAGCACGATTGGGTGTCGCCCTGCTGAGGCTTTGGCTGGTTTGAGGGGGTAGGCGCCGCCGCTGGGGCATTACTCGTGCCGCCGAAACGGCTAACTCACCTTTTCACTACTCCCCGCGCAGCTTCTTCAGGTACATCAGGCCCAAACGGAGGCGGAAGTAGTCGTACTTTTCGCGCAGGTGGTCGAACAGGTCGCGGAGCATGGGGCTACCCCCCAGCTGGGCCTGAGCCGTTTGGATTTCGGCCAGCTCTTCGGGCTTCAGGAACTCCTCCATGCGCAGCTCCATCCCCTTGCCGTAGCAGGTAGTAAGGTGGGTTTGCACGGTAGAAATGGCCAGGTCGCGGCGCTGGGCAATGGCTTCCACGCTCAGGCCCATGCGGTGGAGCTGGTGGGTGGTTTCCATGGTGCCGTTGACCTCCGTGCCATTAGTCTCACGAATGGCTTTCGGCTCCCGCTTGCGCGGGGTGCGGGCGGCGCTGTAGTCATCCGGGTCGAGGTTGGTGGACAGGTCGCTCTCCTCCAGTTCGGCATGGGCGGCGGGGTTGCCACCGTGGGCCAGCACCTCCCGAATAAAGGCCTCGCCGTATGTTTCGAACTTCTTCATGCCTACCCCCGAAATGGAGAGCATAGCTGTGCGGTTCACCGGGCGCTCCTCAGCCATTTCCTGCAGGGTGCTGTCAGTGAAGATGACGTAGGGTGGCACGCCCTGCTCGTCGGCAATGCGCTTGCGCAGGGTGCGCAGGGCCTCGAACAGCTGAGCCTCGCGCGACACCGGCGCGGCTTTGGCCGTAGCGGCCGCTTTCCGGCCTTTCGGAGCCTTTTCGGCTTTCTCGGCGGGCTGGAACTTCTTCATGGGCACGGCCCGCTGCCCCTGCAGCACGTCGCGGCCCAGCGGCGTGATTTTCAGGGCGTAGCCTTCCTCGTAGGCAATGTATACCAGCCCGTCATTCAGCATCTGATGGATGTAGCTGTACCAGTCGAGGTAGGCCAAGTCGCGGCCCGCGCCGTAGGTTTTAATCTGGTCGAGACCCTGGCTGAGCACGGCCTGGTTGCGCATGCCGCGCAGCACGTCAATCAGCAGGTTGATACTGAGCCGCTCCCTACCCCTTACCACCGCCGATAACGCCTTCTGGGCCAGTTCGGTCCCATCGAAGGTGGTAGGTGGGTTGCGGCAGATGTCGCAGTTACCGCAGTCCTGGGCCAGGGTTTCGCCGAAGTAGTTGAGCAGGATTTTGCGGCGGCATGAGGCGGCTTCCGCAAACTGCTGCATGCGCTCCAGCTTGGTGAGGTTAAGCTGGGTGAGGTTGGGGTTTTCCTTGGTGAGCATGTCGCGCAGGCTCATCACGTCCCCGAAGGAATAGAACAGCACGGCCGTAGCCGGGGCCCCGTCGCGGCCGGCGCGGCCTATTTCCTGATAATAGCCCTCAATGTTCTTGGGCAGGTTGTAGTGGATTACCCACCGCACGTTGCTCTTGTCGATGCCCATGCCGAAGGCAATGGTGGCCACAATCACCTGCAAATCGTCCTTCAGGAAGGCTTCCTGTACTGCCCCGCGCTGGTTGGGCGTCATGCCGGCGTGGTAGAAACCCGCTTTAATGCCCTTGGCCTGAATCTTCTGGGCCAGAGTTTCGCACTGCTTGCGCGAGAGGCAGTAAATAATGCCGGCCTCGCCCTGGTGGCGCTCCAGAAACTCCAGGATGCCGCCTACCCTATCCTGGCCGGGGCGCACGATGAGGTTGAGGTTGGGCCTATCAAAGCTGGAGAGGAACACCCGCGGCTCGCTCAGGCGCAGCTGCTGCTGAATATCGCGCTGGGTAAGGCGGTCGGCGGTGGCCGTCAGGGCAATGATGGGCACCTGCGGAAACTGCTCGCGCAGCACCCGCAACTGGGTGTACTCGGGCCGAAAATCGTGGCCCCAGGAGCTGATGCAGTGGGCCTCGTCAATGGCGAACATGCTGATGCGCATGCGCCGCAGAAACGTCAGGAAACCTTCGGAGAGAAGCTTTTCCGGCGATACGTAAAGCAACTTGAGGTAGCCGTTCAGGCAGTCGGCGGCAATGTTGTTCTGCTCGCTCTGGCCGACGCTGCTGTTGATGTAGGCAGCCGAAATACCGTTAGCTTTCAGGGCTTCCACCTGGTCCTTCATCAGGGCAATCAGTGGCGACACCACCACGCACACGCCCTCCTGTACCACGGCCGGCACCTGGAAGCAGATGCTTTTGCCGCCGCCCGTGGGCATGAGCACCACGGTATCCTGCCCTCCCAGAATATTGCCGATAATGTCTTCCTGCATAGGCCGGAAGGTGTCGTAGCCGTAGTATTTCTTCAGGACGCGACGGGCAGAATCGAGAGTGGGAGCGAGTTGTTCGGCAGCAAATAACATGGGGTAAAGATACGGCGAAACGCGGCGGGGAGAAAGAGTGAATATAACCGGCCGGGGGCGGAAATGGTGCACTTGCCGGGCACAATCCTGAACAGCCATTGGCCCCGACTATTCCGTTTACCAGAAGACTATTTCTCACCTTCAACAGGTTACCCCTATGGCTACTTCCGCTGCATCCCTCTCCCAAAATCAAGCCGTACTCGACGCCCTTAGCCGCTGCATTGCCGCCTGCGAAATGTGCATAGATGGCTGCCTGCACGAAGAACATGTGCAGATGATGGTGCCCTGCATTCGCCTCGACCGCGACTGCGCCGACATCTGCCGCCTCACCGCCGCCTTCATAGCCCGCGGCTCCGACCACGCCAAACACGTCATCAAAGAGTGTATCGAAATCTGCCAGAAATGCGCCGAAGAATGCGGCCGTCATGAGGATGACCATTGCCAGAAATGCGCGGCTGCCTGCCGGGCCTGCGTGGAGGCTTGCCGCCAGTACCAGGGGTAGGCCCTCCGGCCGGCTAGCACAGCGGGCTTTAGGCGTTACCGTACTGCTTCCGGGATTTCTGTCCCACTGAGCTGCAACAACAAGTCCAGAGCGTAGGCGTGCACATTTTGCTGCTTGCCTACGTGGGCCAGCTCGGCGGCGGCTTGCCAGCGCTGCACCAGCCCGCCCGCAGGAGCCACCGCCTGCTGCAGCTTCCCCGTGTTGTATTTGATTTGCGTGCGCACGCAGTGCTCGGCATCGAAGTCACCGACCCAACTGGTATAGTTGTAATCGTAGTAAGTATTGAACACTTGGTAGGTTACGGGCCCTGACCGCTCTACGGGAAACTGATAGTATAAGGGAGAGATACCGGGAAAGGCCAAGCCAACGGTAAACGCCCCCGGCCGGCGCGGCCCCAGAATACTGGCTCCAAAGGATTGGCTTTGAGCTAGTCGCAGCTGGCCGGCGTCATCCGTCTGGAATTCAAGTGGCGTACTACCTCGGCTCCAGACCTGAACCCGTTGGTGAGGCAGAGCATGACCGGCAGCATCGCGCAGGGTAAGCCGCAGCTCGTACGAAGCGGAGCGCTGCCCCAGCGTAAACACATAGAAAATACCGCCGACAACCGCCACGGCTACCCCTCCTACTATGTACAATACGTTCATCATGAGCGGAGTGGCTTCTGATATGGAGGCCGCCGAAAGATAAGAATCTGCCACTGGTCCGGGCTTGTTGCCTTGGATTCTAAGAAAAGCGGGTGAAGAACGTGCTATTCAAGCCAAAACCACAGGTTGTCCTAAGCGCAGCAAAGGACAACCTGTGGTTTTGATATAATACTCCCTACCCCTTCCGCAGGGGCTAACCTCTTCTTCCTACCCCTGCTCGGGTCGCGAAACCTTGCGGGTGCCCTGGTAAAGCTCGTACTTGAGCAGGCGGCAGTCGATGGGGCCGTTGTAGAGCGGGATGCGGCGGGAGGTTTTCAGGCCGATGCGCTTGGCCGCCTCCAGGTTGCCGGTAAACACGTAGGCATCATAGCCTTGGAACCCCGATTTCAGCGTGTCGCCGATGGCTTTGTAGAGGGCATCCATTTCGGCTTCCTCCCCGATTCGCTCCCCGTAGGGCGGGTTCATGATAACGATGCCCGGCTCCTCCTTGGCGGGGGCTTTGGCTTCTTTCACGTCGCGCACGCCCAGCCGAATGAAATCTTCCAGGTCAGCGGCGGCCACGTTCTGGCGGGCCAGTTCAATGTACTCGCGCGACAAATCGGAGCCGGCCAGGTAGGCCTGAGGGTCTTCTAAGCGGGCCTGCCGGGCGTCCAGCTGTACTGATTCCCAGAGGGCCGCGTCGAAATCGGCCCAATTCTCAAAGCCAAACTTGCCCTGGTGGTAAAGGCCGGGGGCAATGCGCTGGGCAATCATAGCGGCCTCGGTGAGCAGGGTACCGGAGCCGCACATGGGGTCGATGAGGGTCTTTTTACCATCCCAACCCGCCAGCAGCAGCAGACCGGCGGCCAGGGCCTCGTTGAGCGGGGCCACGTTGGTTTGCTGCCGGTAGCCGCGCTTGTGCAACGATTCGCCGGAGGCGTCGAGGCTCAGGGTTACCTCGTTTTCAATCATGTGCAGGTGCAGGCGGATGTCGGGGTTTTTCACGTCCACGCTGGGGCGCGAGCCGGTGCGGTTCCGAAACTGATCTACAATGGCATCCTTAGTAAGTTGGGCCACAAACAGGGAGTGCTCGAACGTGGATTTGTTGACGACGGCCGTAATGGCGAAGGTCTGATCCGGGTGGATAAAACGCTGCCAATCAATGCGGCCAACCTCGCGGTACAGCGCTTTTTCGTCGCGGGCATAGAAACCGGCGAAGGGCCGCAGGATGCGCATGGCCGTGCGGCACCACAGGCAGGCCTCGTAGAGCAGCTGCGTATCGCCGGTGAACTCTACGGCCCGCTGGCCCACTTTATCAATCTTAGCTCCCAACTGGCGTAGTTCCTCAGCCAGCACCTCTTCCAGCCCAAACTGGGTGGTAGCAGTCATGTAAAACGGGGCGGAACGGCGGTTGGCAGCCATAAGAGGGGGTAGTAAAGCAATAGAAGACAGCAAAGGTACGCTGCCACGGTGGCTTGGCAGTGTACTTTTACTGCGTGGTCTCTACCAGAAACTCAGTATGTCTTTCCGAATTTTTATTTTACCGGCGGTTCTGCTACTTGGCTTAACCTGCCTGAGTTGCCACTGGCGCTCTACCCCGCCGGTACTAGTCCTGCTGCCCTTCCAAGGACTACCACACCAGCTGGCTGACTCCGTGTATCAGCAGTTGCGGCGCACTGCGGGCACAGTGGTACTGGCCCCGCGACGCGCACTCCCAAACGCCGCTTACTACCCACCGCGCCACCGGTACCGCGCCGATTCATTGCTGCGCTACCTGGTGCGGCAGTACCAACCCGACACCGTGGTAATTGGTCTAACTCAGCGTGACATCAGCACCACCAAAAATGACCGCCGCGACTGGGGCGTGCTGGGGCTGGGCTACCAGCCAGGCCGGGCGGCTGTCGCATCTAGCTTCCGGCTGCGCCAGCGTCAGCTTCCCACTCAATTTTACAAAGTAGTACTACACGAAATCGGTCACACCCAGGGGCTGCCGCATTGCCCGGCGCCCACCTGCTTCATGCGCGACGCCGAAGGTGGTAACCCAACCGATAAGGAAACCGGTTTCTGCTCCCGCTGCGCAAAACAGTTACGGCAGCGCGGCTGGGCACTTGCCGGGCCTGCTGCTTAGTGTCATTTTCCCAAAAAAACTCCGTAGCATTGCTTAGCTGGCCTCCGAGGTTGGCTGTTTTCTTTCTTTCATTCTGCCTGCATGGCTATTCCTACCTCTTCCTCTCCTCCAGCTACCGCCACTACCGCCTCGTCCCGCAGCTACGCCCTACCCATGGCAGCCATGACGAGCCTGTTCTTCCTGTTCGGGGCCGTCACGAACTTCAATGGTGTGCTCATGCCCTACCTCAAGGACGTGTGCCAGCTCACCGATTTTCAATCCTCTACGGTATCGGTGGCATTTTTTGGGGCTTATTTTCTGATGTCGTTGCCGGCGGGTGTGCTCCTGAAACGGCTGGGCTACCAGCGCGGCATTGTGGTGGGGTTGCTGGTGATGGCGGCAGGGGCGCTGGTGTTTATTCCGGCGGCCAACTCGCGGGTCTTCGGGGTGTTTCTGCTGGGTTTGGCGGTGCTGGGAGCGGGCATCACGCTATTGCAGGTGGCCGCTAATCCGTACGTATCGGTGTTGGGGCCGGCCAGCGGAGCGGCTTCGCGGGTAAGCCTGGTGGGCGTGGCCAACAATTTCGGTGGTACCCTCTCGCCTCTGCTGGGTGGTATGCTGCTGTTCGGGGGCTCGGAGGTGCTGAAAGCCCAACTGGCGGCCATGCCGGTGGCTCAGCGCCTGAGCCAGGAAGCCGCTCTAGTGAAAGGGCCCTACATTGGGCTGGCCGTGTTTCTGGCGGTGCTGGCCGCCATATTCGCTTTCCTGAAGCTGCCTGAGCTGGAGACTTTTGCCGATGAGGAAGTCAACCCCACGGAAGCAGCCCTGCCGGCCCGGACCTCGGCCCTGGCCTTCCCCCATCTGGCCCTGGGCGTAGGGGCCATTTTCCTGTACGTGGGCGTGGAAGTGGGGCTGGGCGACTACCTCATCCGCTTCGGTGAAGCTCAGAATATCGGGCAGCTCTCAGGGTTCACGCAGGCTCTGGTACGTAGCCTTAGCGTAGCCACCAACTGGGCTGCGGCTCTGTTCGGGCAAGCCCCCGCTCCTATTGATACTACTGCCGGCTTCACGAAGGCTGTGGGTGCCGTGCTGGTATCCTCGTATTGGTTTGGCTCCCTGGTAGGGCGGGTAATCGGGATTCCGCTGCTCAGCCGCATCAATGCCCGCTACGCCTTGGTGCTGGTATGCGCCGTGGCGCTGCTGAGCGTGGCGGCGGCCGTGCTGGTACGCGGCGAGGCGGCCCTGTGGCTGGTGGTACTCTGCGGCTTGTGCAACTCCATTATGTGGCCGGTTATCTTCCCGCTGGCTATTAAGGGTTTGGGTCCGTTTACCAAGCAGGGCTCTTCTTACCTGATTATGGCCATTGTGGGCGGAGCGGCTATTCCGTTTCTGATGGGGGCCATGGCTACGTACGCGGGTGGTCTGCGGGTGGCTTTCGTGCTGCCAGTGTTCTGCTACGCTTACCTACTGTTCTATGCCCTACGAGGGTACCGGGTGCGCTAGCTGCTGGCCCAACTGCTTAAAAGGTCCGCTACCCGGCATCGGGTGGCGGACCTTTTCTTTTGTAGCCCGCCGTAATCCGCACAATAGCCAAACGGCTACCTTTGCCCCGAAATCACCTTCAGCGCTTTTCGTATGGCTTCGGCTCCCGTTCTTGAACACCACGTTTCCCTTCGCCCCTACAACACGTTTGGCCTGGACGTGAAAGCGCGGCTTTTCGCCCGGTTCACCTCGGTAGAAGAACTGCAGACGCTGCTGGCCCTGCCCGAAGTACAGGCCGCAGAGAAACTGGTGCTGGGCGGCGGCTCCAACCTGCTCTTCACCCGCGACTTCGACGGGGTCGTACTCAAAAATGAAATCCGGGGCCTTGATATCATCAGTCAGGATGAGGAAACGGCCCTGGTGCGGGCCGGCGCCGGCGAGTCGTGGCACGGGCTGGTGCAGTACACCCTGGATCAGGAGCTGAGCGGCATCGAGAACCTCTCCCTCATCCCGGGCACGGTAGGCGCGGCCCCACTCCAGAACATCGGGGCTTACGGCTCCGAGCTAAAGGATACGTTTGAGCAGTTGGAGGCCCTAGAAATCAGCACGGGTCAGGTGCGTACGTTTTCGGCCAGTGAGTGCGGGTTTGGCTACCGGGAAAGCGTGTTCAAAGGCCCCCTGAAAAACCAGTACATTGTTACGGGTGTGGTCTTGCGCCTGCAGCGCCAGGCCCGGCCCAACGTCAGCTACGGGGCCATCAAAACCACTCTCGAAGACATGGGCATTGGGGGCGAGCCTACCCCCCGCGAGGTGAGCGAAGCCGTGATGCACATCCGCCGCAGCAAGCTCCCCGACCCCGCCCAGATTGGCAACGCCGGCTCCTTCTTCAAGAACCCGGAAATCTCTCAGCTGAAATTCGACGAGCTGAAAGCCAGCTTCCCCGAGCTGCCGGGCTACCCCGTACCGGGCGGCGTAAAGGTGCCGGCCGCCTGGCTGATTGAGCAGTGCGGCTGGAAAGGCCAGCGCCGGGGCGCCCACGGCGTGCACGACAAGCAGGCGCTGGTGCTGGTAAACCACGGCGGCGCTCAGGGCCAGGACATTCGGGAGTTGGCCCACGACATCATTGCCTCCGTGCGCGAAAAATTCGGTATTGAGCTGCACCCCGAGGTCAACATCTTCTAGCGCTTCATGCACAGACCCGGCTTCCTCTTGGCAGTCGGGCCTTTTTTTACGTGTGGGTATCGTCGAGCAACGCGGCCGGTAGTTCCAGCTCGGCCGCCGTGCCCATGAGTACGCACAACAAAAAGCGCTTAACCGCCTACCCCCAAGCACCCCGCAGACAGGCTGCTCGGTTTCCTAGCCGGTATGATTTGGCGTAACATATACTGCTGATATATTTGAAAATCAAATATTTACCCTCAAAATACCAGCTTGCTTGCTTCCGAAAATCTTCTTCGGGGCTGGCTTATTCTTTGGTATAAGATCAGGATATTTGTTGCAGTTTTTGCTTCCCACCTCATCCCCCACTTCTTTCATTTGATGAAGAAAATTACTCTGCTGGCTCTGCTTTGTGGCGGAGCGGCCCTGCCAACCGCAACGGCCCAGACTGTGAAATCGGTAGCGGAAGCCCGCACCGATGGCGCGGGCGCCACCGTGACCGTACGCGGCGTGGTAACCAATGGCCCCGAACTGGGGGTTATTCGCTACCTGCAGGATGGCACAGGCGGCTTGGCCGCCTATTCTACCTCCGCGGCTGGCTTCTCGGGCCTGGTGCCCGGCGACAGTATCGAAATCAGCGGCACCCTGAAGAATTTCAACGGCCTGCTGGAAATGGACCCCGTGAGCAGCGTAACCGTGCTGGCTCAAAACCGCGTTATTCGGCCCGCGGCTAACGTAGATGCCTCCGCCGTTACCTCGGTTTTTGCCGAGCAGTACGAGTCGCGGGTAGTGCGCATCAATAAGAACACGTCCATTACCACCAGCACCGGCGGAACCGTCAGCACGTTCGGGGGCAACACCAACTACCTGCTCAACGGGCAGACCGGGGCCGTGCTGCGCACGGCCGCCGCGGCCAACGCCGGCAACGACATTGTGGGCAAGCAGGCCCCCAGCGGCCAGTTTGACGTGCTGGGCATTATGAGCCAGTTTGCCAGCACCGGGGTAGGCGGCTACCAGCTGCTGCCGCGCCGCTACCAGGATTTCGTTCTGGGCGGCACGCCCAACTTCTTCAGCTCGCCCTTCCCTACTGGCATTAGCACCACTGGCTTCACAGTGAATTTTGCTACCGAAAACGCCGGTACGGCCAAGGTAGAGTACGCCACTTCCTTGGCCGGGCCGTTTACCACCGTGGCCGGCCCTACGGCCGCCGCTACTCAGCACCGCATTGCCCTGACGGGCCTGCAGCCCGGTGTTATCTACTACGTGCGGGCCTCGTCCACCAATGCCATCGGCACCTCGGAGTCGCGCATTGTACCGATGGTAACGGCCTCGCTCTCCAGCGGTAAAATGCGGGCCTACTTCACCAACCCCGTGAACACGGCCCTGGCCCTGCCCGGCAACGGCGCTACCTACCTGGCTAACGGCACCATTGCCGACACCGTGGCCCGCTACATCAGCAAGGCCACCAAAACCCTGGATATTGCCATCTATAACTGGAACAGCGTTACCATTCTCAACGCCGTAAACGCTGCCCACGCCCGTGGCGTGCAGGTGCGCGTAGTTTTCGAGGATGACAACACCAATGCCAGCATTACGGGCCTGAACGCGGCCATTCCGCGCATCGGCCGCCAGACCCAGCAGAACATCATGCACAACAAGTTTGTGGTGATTGATGCCGAAGACCCCAACCCGAACGTGCCGTGGGTCTGGACGGGCTCCACGAACTGGACTCCGGCCCAACTGAACCTGGACCGCAACAACGCCATTGCCATCCAGGACCAGGCCCTAGCCCGTACCTATACCCTGGAGTTCAACGAAATGTGGGGCGGCGGTACTACGGCCACGGCCCGCTTCGGCTCGGCCAAAACCGACAATACTCCGCACTACTTCGTTATCGGGGGCAAAAATGTGGAATCGTGGTTTTCGCCGACTGACCAGGTAAACAGCCGCCTGATTCAGGCCATCCAATCGGCGGATAACGACCTGCATATTGCCACCATGCTGGTAACGCGCACCGACCTGGGCCGCGCCATTGCCGACCAGGTAAAGGCCCGCAACATCGGGGCCTGCTCGGAGGTGCTGCTCAACGACACCAGCAACGCCGGCACCGGCGCCATTCTGCGCACCATCCGCACGGCCCTGGGCGACCGGGCCATCGTGAAGAATACTACCGGCATCATGCACCACAAATACGCCATCGTGGATGCCGGCGCCTCGCAGTCGGATCCGCAGGTGTTTGTGGGCTCGCACAACTGGTCGCTCTCGGCCGACACGGAAAATGACGAGAACACGCTCATCGTGCACGATGCCCGCATCGTGAACCAGTATTTCCAGGAGTTCTCGGCCCGCATCAGCGAGCAGAACCGGGGCTTTCAGGTGTGCAGCCTGGTGCTGAGCAACAAGCAAACAGTGGCTCAGAGCGCGGTGCAGGTGTACCCCAACCCCACCAGCGGCAAGTTCCAGCTGCGGGTGCAAACCAGCGCGGCCCGCACGGCCCGCGTGGTGCTGCGCGACGCTACCGGCCGCGTGGTCCTCGATCAGACCAAGGCCCTGAACGGTCAGGAAGTGAGCGTGGATGCGTCGTCGCTGCGCGCCGGCCTGTATCTGGTTCAGATTGAAACGCCCGAGTCAACCCAGGTTAGCCGGGTAGTGGTGGAGTAGTTCTGCTTTCCTTCTTACCGCAAAAAGCCGTCCCCAGGTGGGGACGGCTTTTTTCATGGAATAACAACAGAATTTGGTGCGAACCGCCGCGCCGGGCGGCGGCTATTTTCTGGCCTACCACCTACTCCCTATTTCCAGCGGCGCTGGGCCCAGGCTTGGCGCTGAGCTTCATCCTGGAAGGTCCAGGCCACTATGCGGCTTACTTTCTGACCCTGACTCATATCCAGCACCTTCACCTCCGTAGCACCCACCTGGCCCAGGAAATAGTGGGCGCTGCGCAGGGTTTCCTTTTTGGAGATAAGCGACGAAAACCAAAGCACTTGGGAAGCCAGCGGCACGCTTTGCGCAACCATGCGCTTGAGGAAACCCTCTTCGCCGCCTTCGCACCAGAGCTCCGTGTTCTGCCCCCCGAAGTTGAGTAGGGGCTCGGAGGTTTTGGTTTTGGCGTAACCCAGGTTGCGGCCTTTGCGGCGGCTTCCGGTGGCGGCATCAGCGGCGGAGGTATGGAAAGGCGGGTTGCAGATAACCAGGTCAAACTCTTCCCGGGGCTTCACGATGCCGGGGAAAATGTCCTCCTTGTTGCTTTGCAGACGCAGGTCAACCCGGCCAGCCAGGGTAGGGTTTACGGCTACCATGCTTTTGGCGGCGCGCAAGGCTATGGTATCCACCTCCGAGCCCACAAAGCGCCACCCGTACACCTGGCTCCCAATGATGGGATACACGCAGTTGGCCCCTACCCCCACGTCCAGCACCTGCACCGATTTATCCCGCGGAATTCCCCCCGCGTGGTCGGCGGCCAGCAGGTCGGCGGCGTAGTGCAGGTAGTCGGCACGGCCCGGGATGGGCGGACAGAGGTAGCCGGCGGGCACATCCCAGTGCGCTACCCCGTAGTACTGCTTGAGCAGGGCCCGGTTCAAGGCCTTCACGGCGGCGGGGTTGGCGAAATCGATGCTGCTGTCGCCAGCGGGATTGGGGACTACAAAAGCCGCCAGCTCAGGACTGGTTTGCACGAGTTCCGGAAAGTTGTAGCGGGCGGCGTGGGGGTTACGGGGGTGCATCTGAAAGAACTAGGTAGGGTAGTAAAGAACCCGCTACGTTCTGGCGCAGCGGGTTCTCACTGGTTGGAAATACGATAAAAGAAACGGTGCTGAGCTTATTTCAGTACGGCAATGGTTACGCCGTCGCCGCCCCGGTCAGCGTGCTCGTCGGCCACGCTGGCTACTTCGCGTACCTTGTGCAAGTAGTCGCGGGCAATCTGGCGCAGAATGCCGTTGCCGCGGCCGTGCAGAATCTTGATTTCCGGCACGCCCAGCATCACAGCGTCGTCCACATAAGCCATGATGCGGTTTAGAGCATCCTCGGCCCGCTCCCCACGCAAGTCGAGGGTCGTATTGAAGCCCGACATACGGCCGGTAATATCGAGGGTAGCGTGCTGGGCCGGGGCCTTGCGAGCCGCCTCCTTTTCCCGCTCCCGAATCTCGGACCGCGTCAGCTTTTCGAGCTGGTTGACCTTGACGATAGTTTTGAGCCCCCCGAAGGAAACCTCCGCCGTCTTGCCCTTTACGGCCATAATTTCGCCGTGGCCCTCCTGACCCAGCAGTGCTACCTTGTCGCCGGGCTTGAGGGTGTTGGGGTCGGCCAGCTCACGGGTGGCCCGGGGCTTGGGCGGCTCAATCTGCAGCTTTTCGCGCACGAAGGTATCCAGCTTGCCGCGGGCCTCCTTGGTGCGCTCCTTTTCGGCCTGCCCTACCCTGATTTCCTGGATGGTAGCCTCAATCTGCTGGTTGGCATCCTTGAGTAGCAGCTTGGCCTTGGATTTGGCGTCGCGCAGCACCTCAAGGGTCGTATCGTCGAGGTACTTTTTAAGGTCCTGATATTCCTGAGCTGCCTTTTTCATGCGCCGCTCCTGCTTGGCCGCTTCGGCGGTGCGCTGCTCCAACTCGGTTTTCTCCTTTTCCAAGCCTTCCAGCAGCCGGTCGTAGCGGATTTTGTCCTTGCCCACCAGCTGAGTAGCGCGCTCCACAATTTGCTTGGGCAACCCGATTTTGCGGGCTATTTCGATGGCGAAGCTGGAGCCTGGTTTGCCGATTTCGAGGCGGTAGAGGGGCTGCAGCTGCTCGGGGTCGTAGCGCATGGCCCCGTTGATGATGCCCGGCGTGCGCTCGGCGTAGTTCTTGAGGTTGGTGTAGTGGGTCGTGATGACCCCGAAGGCCCGGGCACGGTTAAGCTGCTCCAGCACGGCTTCGGCAATGGCGCCGCCCAGGCTGGGCTCGGTACCGGTACCAAACTCGTCAATCAGCACCAGGCTGCGTTTGTTGGCCAGGGTCACGAACTGCTTCATGCTGAGCAGGTGCGAGGAATACGTACTCAGGTCGTTTTCCAGGCTCTGCTCGTCGCCGATATCCAGGAAAATATCATCGAACACACCCGCCTCCGACTCCTCACCGGCCGGAATCAGCAGACCGCACTGCAGCATGTACTGCACCAGGCCCACCGTCTTCATGCTCACCGACTTACCACCGGCGTTCGGCCCCGAAATCAGCAGTATCCGTTGTTCCTGGTTTAGCTCGATGTCCAGGGGTACTACCTCGCGGGGGTCATCCTTGGCGTGTGCCTGGAAGGTGAGGTAGAGCAGCGGGTGCCGCACCCGTTGCCACCGGATCAGGGGGCGGGGGTTGAGCTTCGGCAGCACCGCTTCCAGCTGACGCGCCAGCTGAGCCTTGGCCCGAACAAAATCGAGCAGGCCGAGGTATTGGTAGGCCTTGCGCAGGTCCGGAATGTGGGGGCGCAGCTGGGCCGTGAGCTGGGTCAGAATGCGGACCAGCTCGCGCTGATAGGCATTTTCCAGATCCTTGATGTCGTTGTTCAGCTCGAATACGGCCTCGGGCTCAATGAACACCGTCTGGCCCGTGGCCGACTCATCGTGAATCAGGCCCTTCACCCGGCGCTTGTGCTCCACAATTACAGGCAGCACCAGGCGGCCACCCCGAATGGTGGGCTCGGCCCCCTCGGGTACCCAGCCTTCCTGGCGGGCGTGGCGCAGGATGCCGGCAATCTGCTTGCGCAGCTGGCCCTGGCGGTTAATCAGCTCCTGCCGGATCTGGCGCAGCAGCGGAGAAGCATCCTCCCGCACCTGGCCTTCATCATCCACCACCTTATCCAGGTTGGCCATGAGGTTGCGGTCAACCTGCACGCCAATGCCCAGTAAACGCAGGGTTGGGTACAGGTTTTCTTCAGCGCGGGTAAAGAAAGTCAGCGCCTCCCGAATGGTGCGCAAGCTCATTTTCACGGCAAAGAAGGCCGCTACGTCCAGGTAAGAGCCGGGCAGGTTGGCGCGCACCAAGTGCTGGTGCACATCGTGGTAGTGCTGGCTGGGAAAATCGGCGCCGCTGTTGAGGAGCTGGCGGAATTCGTCGGTTTGCAGCAGTAGTTTTTCCAGCTGGTCGGCCTTGGTCTGGAACGACATCTTAGCCACAAACTGCCGGCCTAATGCGCTTAAGCACAACTGTTCCAGCATTTCGCGCAGCTGCGAGAAACCTATTTTTTGCTCAAAGTTCTGAGGAAGAATCAAACGAAGTAGGTGGTAGTGGGTACTTGGGAATAGAATGGGAATGCGAAGATAAACACTCGCGGGGGCGGGAAAGATTCAATAATTGGAATATGAGGTGAGGAGGTAAGGAGGTAAATAGTGACAGGTGAGAAAGAATGGATGAGGTGAAAGCGTTTTTGATAACCCCGGCGGAACAATACCTGTCGTTCAACGAACTGCGGCCCCCGCTGAGGTTTTGGGCGTGCCAGGGGGGTAGGATTTGCTACCGACATGCTACCCCCAGAGGGCTGCCTCAATCTTCAATCGCCCTTTCCCCGTTCACTTCCTCACCTGTCACCATTTACCTCCTCACCTCCTCACCTCATCACATCTCCCCTTCCACGCCCAGCCCGAACAAGGCGAAATCATACTTCACGGGGTCTAGAGGGTCGAAGGTGCGCAGGTGGGTAGTAAGTTCTTCGGCGGCCAGCCAATCAACCTGCTTGCGCTCCAGCAGGCCCAGGCGGCGCGCAACGCGCTCTACGTGCACATCGCAGGGGCAGATGAGGTCGGCGGGGGAAAGGTGGGTCCAGAGGCCGAAATCAACGCCGCGCGGGTCGGGGCGTACCATCCAGCGCAGATACATGTTCACGCGCTTGCAGGCCGAGCCGCGGGCGGGAGTAGCCACGTGCTTACGGGTGCGCTGGGGCGCGTCGTCGAGGCTGAAAAACAGGGTATGGAAGTTTTCCAGACGCTCCTTTTGGGTGCTGCCCGTCAGGAAAGCATCTTCCAGCGTGTCGTGGCGTCCGTAAAACCAGCGCAGCCAGTGCACGAAATACAAAAGGTCCGTATCACAGAACGTGCGGTGGCAGAAGCCCAGCAGCTTTTTCAGGTCCTCGTCGTGGTGTTGGGTAATGAACTGGTAGGGCGCATCGTCCATGCGGCGCAGCAGCTCAGTGCACTTACTGATGATGGTAGGGCGGCGCCCCCAGGCCAACAGAGCCGCAAATAAACCGCTGATTTCTACATCCTGCCGCTGGGTAAAGCGGTGCGGAATGCTGACCGGATCAGCCAAAATGAAGCCGGGCTGATCGTAATGCAGGTATTTTTCATCGAGCAGGGCCCGAACCTGAGCGTGATTCATAGGGAGAGAACTAGTGGGGTAGTGAAAGGGTGAGTTTGCCGTTCTGCTTGCGCCACTAGCGCCGATAAAACAGCAAACTCACCCTTTCACTATTTCACCATCTCACGGCTACGGCACGTAGCTGGTTTCTACGCGGAAGCGCTGGTCGGGCGTGGCCAGGCGCTGCACGGCCTTCTTAGAGAGGCGCACCAGAATGTTGGTGTTTTCGCCCGTATCGGGCAGGGGGCCGATGACGCGCACGTACACTGATTGACCGTTCATGATGTTGCGCACCTGCATAATGGTGCCCACCGGAGCCGTTTTGTGCAGGGCCAGGTACTTATCAGAGGCGTCCGTCTGAATGGCCGTGGCCAGGCCGCTCTCCGACACCCGGCGCACGATTTCACTGGCTCGGGAGGGGCCCCGGTCCTTGTCGGCAACTTCGGGGGCGGGGCTGGTGGGCGCTGCCGCGGCCGCTGAGGCAGCTGAATCCCGGGCCCGTTCGCGGGCGGCCCGCTCCCGCGCCTCCCGTTCCCGGGTTTCGCGGGCGTCGCGTTCGGCCTCATCGTCGCGCTCGGGGCGGAAAGCCGGGGCCGGACGGGCCGGCGCGGCGGCGGCGGGAGCCGGGGCGGTTGTGCGGGCCGGGGTGCTGCCTGACCCAGCGGCCACAATCACCATCTGGCCAACACGCACGTTGTAGTTGGCCGGAAAATTATTGAGACGGTACAGCTCAGCAGGCGTAGTCTGGAAGCGGCGTGCAATGGCAAACAGCGTCACGCCGGGCTCAACTTTGTACACGCGGTTGCCGTGTGCATCAGTGGGTAGGGCGCGAGTAGCGGCAGAAGCGGCAGGAGCAGCCGGCCGCGGTGCCGCCGGCTGACTGAGCACGACGCGGCTGCGCGGCACCAGCACCACCTGCCCGGTTACCAACGCCCCCTTCTGCCCCGAGTTAGCTTCCACGATCTGCTCTACGGGCACCTTGTAGCGGCGGGCCAGCCCGTACAGGGTTTCGCCGGGCCCCACGCGGTGCTTAATGAGCATGAGGTTGTTGCGGTACTCTACCCCAATGGAATCAGGCGGTGCTACTGGCCGGGGCCCGGCCGCAGCCGTGAAACCAGTGAGGGCAAGCGCGGTAGTCAGCAACGAAAATCGGAACATACTAGGGGAGGCAGAGAGGCAAGGAGCAGGCCAGTGGGACAACGGAGCTACCGGCTTACATAAAGTTTGCCGAAAGTTACGGAATCGGCCGAAAGCCCGCGCTACTATATGACGCCAAGGCGTTTTTATTGATTGATTCAGGGACATTTTCAGCGCTGGCCCATTGCCTTGCCTGCAGGATACGGGCTAGAAGCAGGCGACTTGGCTTCAGAAGCAGAAATTTCCCGTTTTTTGCGGCCTTCACCCTACCCTCTTCCGCGCATGCAAGCCATTGGTATAATTCCTGCCCGCTACGCTTCCACCCGCCTGCCCGGCAAGCCCCTGGTTGAGTTGGCGGGTCAATCCATGATTCAGCGGGTAGTAGCCCAGGCCCGGCAGTCCAGCCTGAGCCGGGTGGTGGTAGCCACCGACGACGAACGGATTCTGGCGCATGTGCGCGGCTTTGGTGGCGAGGCCGTGCTGACTTCTGCCGACCACCCCAGCGGCACCGACCGGGTGTGGGATGCCTACCAGCAGCTGCAGACTTCCGTCGACTGCATCATCAATATTCAGGGCGATGAACCCTTTATTCACCCGGCCCAGATTGACGCGCTGGTGCAGCTTTTCGCTCGCCCCGCGCCGCCCCAGCTGGCAACCCTGGTCAAACCCGTTATCAGTGAAGAAGAGCTGTTTAGCCCTCATCTGCCTAAAGTAGTGCGCGACGCAGACGGTTATGCCCTATACTTCAGCCGTCACCCCCTGCCCTATCAGCGCCAGCAAACCCCGGACAGCTGGCTGCAGCACCACCGCTACCTCCGCCACATTGGCCTCTACGCCTACCGCCCCGATGTGCTGGCCGAAATAACCCAGCTCCCGCCCTCCGCGCTGGAGCTGGCCGAAAGCCTGGAGCAACTGCGCTGGCTGGAACACGGCTACCGCATCCTGACGGCTGAAACCGAGCTGGAAACCATCGGTATTGACACGCCCGAGGATGTGGAGCGGGCCCTGCAGTACCTGGAGCGCGGCAAGCAGTAGCAGGCTTACGGGACAGTGGGGGCCGTGGGGGTTTCGCCGGCGGCCCGGCTCGTTACGTGTTGCTCGGCGCTGCTTTGGCGCTCCTCGCTCATTTCCTTGGAGAGGAAGAAGTTGAGCGCCGTCCGGATGACGGCAATGGCTCCGAGCTTGCCAATCTGCTCCCAGCTCGGGGCAATAGCCGTGGAAAGGATATCGGCGCCCAGCTGAAACTCCAAGGCCAACGCCAGGTAGCAGGCCAGCGTCAGGCGGATGGCGGTAAAATCGGCGGTGCGCCGGGCCAGCAGGGCTTGTAGAAACAAGCGGGCCGCTACCCCAATGCCCAGCGCAATGGTCAGGGCGCCTACGGTTTCAACCCCCAGCTTAAGCCACTGCACGGCCCCAATTACTCCTTCTTCGGTCTGGGCGTACACAGTCAGGGTTTCGGGGGTAGCAGGCATATCAGGCAGCAAGGAGAGGTAAACCCACGGTAGTTTGTGCTTAGCGGGCCTGGAGAAAAGCAGGCGGCGCCCGAGTGTATGCAGTCAGCACGAAGCCGCCCGCCGTTGCCTGCCTAGTCACAGTTCCCGGCTCACCGCAGTAGCACGCCAGGAGGCCAACAGTACAGGCACCGGAGGCTATTACGGGAGCGGCCGGGCTCGGGGTGCCGGTTAGCCGCCGGCTTTCTTGGCTTTATAGCCTTTCTCCAGCAGCACGGCCATTACTTTGTCGCGGAAGTCGCCCTGGATGAGGATTTCGCCATCCTTCACGTTGCCGCCTACCGCGCATTTTGTCTTGAGCAGTTTGCCCAGCTCCTGCAAATCGGCTTCCTGACCTACAAAGCCCGTGATGAGCGTAACCTGCTTGCCCCCGCGAGATTTTTTATCGAGCTGCACGCGCAGGTTTTGCTGCTGGGGCGGTAGAGTTGCAACGGTTTCGTCGCCGGTTTCCTGGTATTCAAAATCGGGGTTAGTGGAATACACCACCCCTTCGCGGCGGTTTTTATTGGCTTTCATATGGTGAGATGATGAACTTGTGAAATGGTGAGTTGATGCACCAGCGTGCAAAGAGAATAGCAAACTCACCATTTCACAAGTTCACTATCTCACGGCTACACCGCTACCTCCAGGGCCAGGGGCGTTAGCTGCACCTCAAATTCGGCGGCGTCGCCGGCATAGTCCCCATCTACGTGGAAGCCCAGTGGGTGCTGGGTCCGGACGCGGATGTGGTGACTGGTGTGGTACACGGCCCCGCCGGAGGTAGGCAGGGTTCCCAGCGCCAGCCCTACCCCCACCCGCACCGCCCGCAGCAGGGGCAGCGCATCAATCAGGCATACATCCAGCAACCCATCCTGAATATTGGCACGCGGCGCAATGTAGGCGTTGTTGCCGTACTGGGCGGCGTTGGCGAAGGCCAGCACGTAGCAGCTGGTTTCCACTATCTGCTCGTTCAGCTCCACCTGCACCGGTACGGGCCGGTAGGAGCGGTATTCGCGCAGGGCCACCTTCACGTAGGTACTCAGCCCCCGGGTGCCAGCCTGGGCGAACATCTTGCTGACGTGGGCATCAAACCCCAGCCCGGCCGTGCAGAAAAACCAGCGTCCGTTGATGCGGCCCGCGTCTATGCGCTGAAACGTGGGCTGGCAGGCCCGGCGCACGGCTCCCGGCAAATCGAGGGGTAGGCGCAGGTGGCGAGCCAGGCCGTTGCCCGAGCCGCGGGGAACGATGCCCAGAGCTGCCGTGCTACCCAGCAACCCGCGCGCTACCTCGTTCACCGTCCCGTCGCCGCCCACCGCTACCACTATCCGGCAGCCCTCAGCGGCAGCCTGGCGGGCCAATTCCTCCCCGTGCCCGGCGTATTGCGTGGCCCTGATTTCGAAGTCGGCGCCGGCGGCGTTGGCGTAGCGCCTGAGCAGCGCGGGCACGTCCTGGGTGCGGTTGGTGCCGGAAGTCGGGTTCAGAATAAAGCAGATGCGCACGAGCGGTGAGATGGTGAAGTAGTGAAATGGCGAGTTAAAGATAGAGCCAGCTAGCGGAGCGGCATCAATGCAAGCGGCCGCAACAGAGAAGCAGCTTGCAGGCTGTTGAGGGGGTAGGAGGCCAACGATTTCCGCAGGGTGCTTCGCTTCCAGTTGTGCCTTATGCACTCACCACACGCTACCTACCCTAAGAACGCAAACAAAACCGCCTGCTCGGTTTCCCGAACAGGCGGTTTTAATCAGCAGGAAGCCCGAAAGCTTAGCCGTTCATTTTCTCGCCCAGCTTCTGGATGAGGTCGGCGGTGCGGGTAGAATAGCCGGTTTCGTTGTCGTACCAGCCTACTACTTTCACCAGCGTACCGTTGGTCGAAGTCAACTCCGAGTCGAAGATGCACGAGTGCGTGTTACCTACGATGTCGATGCTCACCAGCGGGTCGGTGCTGTACTCCAAGATGCCTTTCAGCGGACCTTCAGCGGCAGCCTTCACGGCGTCGTTGATTTCCTGCTTGGTTACCTCGCGCTTCAGGATTACGGTCAGGTCCGTGGTCGAGCCATCTGGAATGGGCACGCGCATGGCAATACCGTCCAGTTTACCCTTCAGCTGGGGCAGTACCAGCCCTACGGCCTTGGCGGCACCGGTGCTGGTAGGAATGATGCTGTAAGCAGCGGCACGGGCGCGGCGCAGGTCTTTGTGCGGTGCGTCCTGCAGGTTCTGGTCAGAGGTGTAGGCATGCACCGTGGTGATGTAGCCTTTCTCGATGCCGAAAGCATCGTCGAGCACCTTGGCCATGGGAGCCAGGCAGTTGGTGGTGCACGAAGCGTTGGAGAGGATGGTTTCCTCGCCGGTCAGGATTTCTTCGTTCACGCCCAGTACTACCGTCGGGATGTTGCCGGTAGCGGGAGCCGAAATAACCACTTTCTTGGCACCAGCCGTCAGGTGCTGGCCAGCACCGGCCTCGTCCACGAAGCGGCCGGTTGATTCCAGCACTACGTCAACGCCCATCTGGCCCCAGGGCAGCAGCTTGGGGTCGCGCTCGGCCAGGGCCGCAATGCGCTGGCCGTTTACGGTCAGGCTTTCCTCATCGTATGCTACGGTGCCGTCGAAGCGGCCGTGTACGGAGTCGTACTTCAGCAGGTGCGCCAGCGTTTTATTGTCCGTAAGGTCGTTGATAGCCACGACTTCTACGTTCTCGCGCTGCAGCAGCGACTTGAACGTCAGGCGGCCAATGCGGCCGAAGCCGTTAATGGCAACTTTGATTTTAGCCATAATAGGTTGGGGAAATGGGAGGTTTATCGGTCCGGAGGGGCCGGGTGAAAACGCGGAGCGAAGGTAACGGGCTCGGGGTACTTCGCCAAATCAAACCCAATATCCTATAATAAGGCCTTGGGAGAACCTTAGCAAGCATAAGCAGCCCGCCAGCTACCAGCCTCGTCCGTCAAAAAATTTCGGCTTGAAAATCAGCCTATTTGCCCCGCAGGGTAGATTTTTTTCTAAACCGGGTATTGCGCTGAATGTTTGGCTTCCTATCTTTGCATCACCAAAACGGAACAAGGCCGCGTAATCTGGTCCGTTCGTCTAGGGGTTAGGACTGCAGATTTTCATTCTGCCAACAGGGGTTCGATTCCCCTACGGACTACTCGCCTACCGTTTTGGCTCTCTTCCTCAAAACCCGCTCATCTTCCCGGTGAGCGGGTTTTTTGTTTTTCCTCCCCGCCGCCAACCGGCCTGCAGCGGGAGCTGACGCAAGGCCCGCTCGCCCGTTGGGAAGGAGTGGGCGCCGCGCAGGGGGTAGGGCTCTGATTGTGGACCAGATAAGCCCGCGCCCCCCTATCCCCTATTGTTCAGCCAAGCTCCACACTGCGGAAAGTGCGGCCTACCGAACCCGAAAAAATAACGACTGAAGGCCCTTTTCTCCCGTAAGGAGGGATAATCATCATTCTGCAACGGCTCATGTCCCGCACGATTATCGTTTCCAACCGGCTTCCTACCAAAGTTCAGCGCACCGAAAATAGCCTCACGTTTCAGCCCAGCGAAGGCGGGCTGGCTACGGGACTGGGCTCTATTTACCGGCAGGAGGGCAACGTGTGGGTAGGCTGGCCCGGACTCTTTGTAGAAGAGGAAGCCGAAGAACAACACATAGAAAAGGAGTTGAGCGTCGACAGCATGGCGCCGGTGTTCCTGACCGAAGCGGAAATCCGCGACTTCTATGAGGGTTTCAGCAACTCTACCCTCTGGCCGACCTTCCACTATTTCCCGCAGTACGCCACCTACGAGCAGGCCCACTGGGATGCCTACGTGGCCGTGAACGAGAAATTCTGCCGGGCCGTGCTGGAGCTGGCCGGCCCCGAAGACACCATTTGGGTGCACGACTACCAGCTGCTGCTGCTGCCCGAAATGCTGCGCAAAGCCCGGCCCGATTGCACCATTGGCTTTTTCCTGCACATCCCGTTTCCCTCCTACGAGCTGGTCCGGGCCCTGCCCTGGCGCTCAGAGCTGCTGCGCGGCATGCTGGGCGCCGACCTGATCGGGTTCCATACGTTCGGCTACATGCGCCACTTCCTGAGCGCCGTGTCGCAGGTGCTGGGGCTCTCTTCCCAGAACGGGCAGATTGAAACCGCCAACCGCACCGTGCTGATTGATGCCTTCCCGATGGGCATCGACTACGGACGCTACGCCGAGGTAGCGGTTTCCGAGCGAGCCCGCCAGCACGAGGCCGAGTACCGCGCCGCCCTGCACGATACGCGCGTTATTCTCTCCATCGACCGGCTCGATTACTCCAAGGGCATTGCCGAGCGCCTGCGGGCATTTGAGGTGCTGCTGCAGCGCTACCCCGAGTGGCGCGAGCAAGTCAGCCTGATTATGGTGGTGGTACCCTCCCGCGACCAGGTGGCGCAGTACGCCGCCCTGAAAGAGGAAATCGACGAGCTGGTGGGGCGTATCAACGCCCAGTATCGTACCATCACCTGGACGCCCATTCATTACTTCTACCGCTCGTTCCCGCTGGAAGAGCTTTCGGCCTTGTACCGCCTGGCCGAGGTAGCGCTGGTGACGCCTATGCGCGACGGGATGAACCTGGTGGCCAAAGAGTTTGTAGCCAGCAAGGTCGAGAGCCGGGGCGTACTGATTCTGAGCGAGCGGGCTGGCGCTGCCCGCGAGCTGTCCGATGCCCTGATCATCAACCCTACCGATACGGCCCAGCTGGCCGAAGCCATGCACGACGCGCTGGTGATGCCCGAGGAAGAGCAGGCGCACCGCATGGCCAGCATGCGTGCCCTGGTGCAGCAATACGACGTATTTGCCTGGACCAAGCTTTTTATGGACCGCCTGGCCTACAGCAAGATCAAGCAGCTGACCCTAGCTACCGAGCAGCTGAGCCCGGAAGTTACGGCCCAGCTCACGGCCGATTTCCGGGCCGCGGATCAGCGCCTGCTGCTACTCGACTACGACGGCACCCTGATGCCGTTCCATAACCTGCCCCAGCGGGCCCAGCCCGACCAGGAGCTGCTGTTTCTGCTCCAGGCCCTGACGGCTGATCCGCAGAACCATGTGGTTATTATCAGTGGCCGCGACCGAGCTACGCTGCAGAACTGGCTTGGGCACCTCCCCCTCGATTTTATTGCCGAGCACGGGGTGTGGCTGCGCCCGGTCAGCGAGGACTGGCAGCTTTTTCAGCCCCTGAATAACAACTGGAAGCGCGACATCCGCCCGATTATGGAAATGTACGTGGCGCGTACGGCCGGCTCCTTTATCGAGGACAAAGACTACTCCCTGGTGTGGCACTACCGCCGCGCCGATGTGGAACTGGGCGACGTGCGCGCCCGGGAGCTGCTCAACCATCTCACCTTCATGACCTCCAACACCGAGCTGCAAGTGATGGAAGGCAACAAGGTGATTGAGGTGAAAACGGCCGGCATCAACAAAGGCACGGCTGCCGCCCGCTGGCTGGCCGCCTACAACCCCGGCTTCGTACTAGCCCTCGGCGACGACCGCACCGACGAAGACACCTTCCGGGCCCTGCCCGACGAGGCTTACACCATCAAGGTGGGCTCCGGCGTCCGGTCCCTGGCTCGCTTCAACGTAGCGTCTCCCACGGAAGTCCGCAACCTGCTACGGAGCTTGCTATAGCTCACTGCTTCAGGCGTAAGTGCTTTCGAAGGACAGAGTACAAAGAAGCCTCGCCACTATATGGCGAGGCTTCTTTGTCTACAATCCAGGCCCAAGGACCTTATCAGATGAAATTTGGTTTGGCCTGCTTCTGGGCGATGCGGTAGGCTGCGTTTACCAACCCTACGTGGCTGTAAGCCTGGGGAAAGTTTCCCCACTGCGAGCCGGTTTTGGCGTCCACGTCTTCAGAAAGCAGCCCCAGGTGGTTCGTGTAAGTGGTCAGCTTCTCAAATTCTGTAATAGCCTCCTCTACCCGGCCCACGGCGGCCAGGGCCTCCACGTACCAGAAAGAGCAGATCAGGAAGGTCGTTTCGGGCGTACCGAAGTCGTCGGCGTGGCGGTAGCGGTAGAACAGGCCCTCGGGCGTTTTTAACTCCTTTTCCAGGGCGGCCAGGTGGGTGCGGGCGCGTTCGGAGCTGGGGTCGAGGTAGCCCATCAGGATGAGCTGCATGGTGCTGGCATCGAGGTGGGGCGAGCCGATGGCGTTGGTATAGGCACCCAGCTCGGGGTTGTAGCACTGCTCGATGTGGTCGGCGGCGGCCTGCATCAGGCGCTCGGCTTTGGCTTCCATTTCCTGGTTGCCCAGGGAGCGGGCCACTTTGCGGGCGGCGTGGCTGCCAGCCCAGTGGAACAGGTAGGTATAGCAGTGGTACTGGGCCAGGTTGCGGAACTCCCAGAGGCCGGCATCGGGCTGGTCCATGGTGGCCTCAATCAGGCTCAGCGTTTCAAACACCAGCTTTTCGGGGTTCGGACGCTCGGGGTCCAGGAAGCGGCAGTCCACGTACAGGGGCAGCAGGGCCACCAACACCTGCCCGTACACGTCGTTCTGAATGTGGGTGTAGGCATCGTTGCCGATGCGCACGGGCTGGTTGCCGAGGTAGCCGGCCAGGGGCAGCTCCTGCTCCACCAGCTCCGACTTCCCGCTGATGCCATAGAGCGGCTGGTACTTGCCCTTTATTTTGGTGGAAATGTTGGCGATGTAGTGGAAATAGCGCTCCATCTCCTCGAAGTGGCCAATGTTGTTAAAGGCCGTGAGGATGTAGTAGGTGTCGCGCATCCAGCAGTAGCGGTAGTCCCAGTTGCGGGTGCTGCCGGGGGCCTCGGGCAGGGAGGTAGTGCTGGCCGCAATAATGGCCCCGGTATCCTCATACTGGTGAATCTTGAGGGCCAGCGCCGAGCGAATTACCTGGTCCTGCCGGAAGGGGCTGATGCTGGTGCTTTTCACCCAGGTGCGCCAGTAGTCAATGGTAGCGCGCAGAAAGCGTTCGGCGGTGCTTTCCAACGGGGCCTCCAGCGGGGCACCGTAGGTCATGACCAGGTATTTGGTTTCGTTGAGCACGAAATCTTCCTCATCCAGCACGTAGGTCAGCGGGATGTTGGTGGTGAGGCGAATTTCTTCTTCCAGCCCTAGAAACGCAATGTGGTTGGAGCTGCGCCGCCGGGTTAGCTCCAGCTCGCCGTACTGGCCCACCGGCCGGCAGGCCACCCGCACGCGCGGCGAACCTTCCAGGGGCTCCACCTTCCGGATAAACATCAGGGGCTTGTAGTACCGCTCGTACTGCTGGAAGCGCGGGGCGAAGTCCGTAACCCGGTAGCTGCCGTCGGGAGCCGTAATTTCGGTGCACAGCACGTTGGTATTGCTGCGGTAGTACTGCCGCGAGGAAAAGCTCAGTGAGTCATCAGCGGGCCGGATGCTGTACTCGCCACCCTTGTGCTCATCAAGCAGGGAGCCAAACACAAAGCTGCTGTCAAAGCGGGGCCAGCACAGCCAGCGCACGGCCGTATCGGTGCCAATCAGCCCCAGAAAGGCACAGTTGCCAATCAGGCCGAAGTCATAGGTATGTTTTGTCATCGGGGAAGAGAGGTTGTCAGCCCGCGGCCCACCGGCCGGGTTGCTGCTTTTTCAGAGGGTAGTACCTCACTCGCGGCCCTGGGGTTGCCGCAGCTTTTTGGTTTGCCGCTGCGTACGTCCTCTTTTCGAGGTTGTCATCCCCACAACGTTCCTGCTCTTGGCCACTACTGCCCCCGCTTCCACTACCCCTGCTCCTACCCGGCAGGCCAACCACGTTCCACTCTACATTACGCTGGCGTTGCTGCTGGCATTAGTAGCCTGCTGGTTTGCCTGGCCCGATTTTCAGTCAACTCTCCGCGAGGGATGGACCGTGCTAAAAAGCGGCGAGCAGCCCCGCATTGCCGCCTGGATGCAGCAGTTTGGCTACTGGGGGCCAGTAGTGATAGTAGTAGCTATGGTGGCCCAGATGTTCTTGTTTGTGGTGAATGTGGTGCTCCTGATTCTGGTCGCTATTCTGGCTTACGGGCCGTGGTGGGGCTCCTTACTGGCACTGGTGGGCATTATTGTGGCCTCTTCGGTAGGCTACGGCCTAGGCCGCGCCCTCGGCGAATCGTTCGTGACGCGCGTACTGGGCCAGAAAAACGAGCAGAAGGTGCTGGACGTGGTGGAGCGCTACGGCATGTGGGCCGTGATTATTGCCCGCCTCTCCCCGGCCCTCTCCGACGACGCCATCAGCTTTGTAGCCGGACTGGCGCGCATGGGCTACCTGCGGTTTATGCTGGCAACGGTGGTAGGGGTAGCCCCACTCATTGCCCTGCTGGCCTACCTGGGGGAGGATAGTGAACGGCTGAAATCGGGTCTGGTGTGGGTAACGGTGGTCAGCCTGCTCCTGTTTGGAGCCTATGTATGGTGGGACCGAAGCCGAAATAGAAAAAAAACTTCCTGATTCTATCGCACTTAGCGCTTTAGGAGCGAAAATTTCCGGTGCAGCTATTGCGTTGAACTATCCGCCTTGTATCTTTGCACCACCAAAACGGAAAACGCTCCGCTGGTAAAATGGTCCGTTCGTCTAGGGGTTAGGACTGCAGATTTTCATTCTGCCAACAGGGGTTCGATTCCCCTACGGACTACTCGCCTGGGGGCTACAAGCTCTCAAGTAAGCGCTAAAAAGTCTCCCTGCACGATGCAGGGAGACTTTTTTCGTTTTAAGCAAATTAAATCAATTGGGTCTGTACCGACCAAAAGGGCAAAACTGTATCTTCAGGGCAGTACTGCGACAAATAGTCATTCGACTTAATGCAGCCCGTAGGTAGCCCCAGGCGAGGGCTCTTCAATAGTCGGGGCGTATAAGCGTATGAAAAATCATACGACCCTCGCAGATGCCCTACTAGGCGCAGTTGTCTATCCTGAATACCCGGACTACTTAATCACCACCACCGGCCTAATCTACGATGTGGCTAAAGGCAAATGGGCAGCACTCGGTGTTACCCCTCGCGGCTACCTGGAGGTATGGCTCCGACAGACGGTCAGCGGAAGCGCGTAAAGGCGCACCGCGTCGTGACACAAGGCTTTCTACCGCCTGTTGCCGATAGAGACGAAGTGGACCATTTGGACCAAAACGTACAGAACAATGCCATTGAGAATCTAGTGTAGGCAAATCGCAGCGACCAGATGCGCAACCGTCGCTCTTCGTCAACCGGCACCTCGCAATACGTTGGGGTAAGCTTCAACGCGGCTAGAGGCAAGTGGGTAGCAAAAGTGAAAGTTAACGGCAAAACGCACAGCTTCGGCTACCACAACGAAGAGGAAAACGCAGTAAGAGCACGCGATGCTGGGACCGCTGCTTTAGGATTCACGTACATGAACTTTCCGCAGCAATAGCAAAAAACAGAAAGAGGCCTGCATTGTCGCAGGCCTCTTTCTGTTTGAGCGGTAGAGACACAAATCTGCAAGCGCAAAACCAGTACAGATAATGCTGTCCTAGCCTTTGGCTTTCCTTTCTTATCCTCTCTCAGTTTTTAGTACGAGTAACCATTTTAATATCTCAATATTCTAATAATATTGAGCTACTCTATCCACTCTCCTACCGATATGAACAACCTACAACGCCCCACATTGGCTTTGACAGCCCTTCTTCTGATCAGTAGTGGTTGCGTCAACCTCGCTAGGCGTTATAGAAACAAAGGGGACGTATACAACATGTACAATAAGCTAACACCAGGTCAAGTACTAGAGTATGCAGACATCAGCCTTGTAGGGCGGAAGGTAACAACTCCTGCAGCAACGCCACCTGCCAACCTCCCCTTCGTATTAGCCTTAACTGATAAAGGGCAAGCAGAATATATCAAGGCCCTATCTAGCAAGAACGACACGGCAAAAGTGGTACTGCGTAACATCATGGCCACAATACCCCCAAAAAAGGAGGTGCCTGTCAGGGTGAAAGTGATTCCCAAAGTCTTGACGAAAGCGCTGAATTTCTCAGTACACCGCCGTGCTTCAGGTGGTGACCCGGAACGAGGACGCTATTACATTTTCGACGAAGCTGACCGTATCTCCCTTTTGGAGTTCTACCTTGACATCAAGGACTCATCACTAGTATTTAATGATTGGGACCGGTATGTATCGGTGTACGGATCGGTAGATTTAGGCAAGGTTACATCAGCCCAAAACTGGAGTGCAACAGCTAATCTCAGCGCAACGGCCGCCTCTGGCTTGACGATAAAGGACACTCGCTCGAGCAGTAACCTATTCAATTCACTTTTCTCTGATTCACAAACAGACAAAAACACTACCACAGTCACTGGCACAACGAACAATGGTAACTCCCTTAATGGTGTTACTAGTGGAAATACGACATCAAATTCTACAGGCGCAGAAGCTACGGGTGTGGCGACTAGCTCCAATAGCCTGCAACATGGTGGTAACACAGGAGGCGAGAATACAGCTACCTCCTCATTCAATCTGGGACCTAGCGTAAGCGCAACCGTTGGCGACAGGTACGAAACCGCCCAGAACCTTATCTTCCAGCGGTTGGCCCTGGCTGGCAGGCTACATGAAGACTCATTGTTTCTACGTCAGGAAGGTGCTCAGGGTATTGACTTGAGCGCCAATACAGCCGTGTCTGTAGAGTATCGCACGAAGGCACCATGGGCCTCCCCACTTCGTGTGGATAAGTTTGATAAGCTGTTTGACAAGGACAGCAAGCCACTGTTAGAAGGAAAGCTGGAGCCGTCTTTCATGTTTCTTCTCTACCCAGATGTTAAGAAAGACGTCACAGGCAAATTTCGCTATAAGTATATTTATCGTGAAGTAGCCAAAGGCAGTCGGCACCTTCCTGAGGCTCGCCAAAAAGTCAAGTTCCAATATGGTGAAGTAGGCTTTAAAGCAGATCTAGCGAAAAACTCTAATAGCAAAAAAGATAGTGCACGCTTGGCAAATAACGATCAAGCACTAACGGCATATAAGAAAAAGGCTATCGATACTAAAGCCATTAATAAATTATATCAAAGCAGCGGGGAAATAGATGACGAAAACAAAAGGCAGTTTGAGAAAAATGCTGCTATAGAGTTTTATGGTAAAGATGTACTGCTCGTAGAGAAAAATGAATTTCGCCCTATCACGTATCGATTAGGCATAAGTGAAGGCAACTCAAAAGGCTTTATCACTTACGAAGGAAGGATAATGGAGTTCGAAACGTTAGCCGATGCAACTGATTTTATGACTTACGTTTATTACTCAGTAAGCTCTGGTAATACATTGTCGAAGATCAAGATTCAGAATTTGAGCATACCAATCGTCGACATGAACATAACATCAGCTATGTTCATCGACAAAGGCAAAGTAAAAGCCATAACCCCTTTAATGATTCAGAATTAACAGCCCAACAAGAAAACCCTCTCAATTGAGAGGGTTTTCTTGTTGGGCTGTTACGTAGTAGAGAGTGACTAGCCGGCGCATCTGTATATAGGGCTACTTATGCTACGCGGTAAAGTAGTACACGGAAGTGTGGCTACGTTTTTGTGGCTTTGAGCCAGAAGCCACGGGCGCCCAATATGCGGCCGTCGTCGGTTACGCGAAACATAGGATAGTCAGGATGGCTGCGGACTATTTAGCTCTCATGGAGGGACTCAGTGATGGCAGGTTGTTTTTGAATACAATTATATGCTTGGCAATCCGATTTATTTGCGCCGTAGGGACGCAATCTTATCAGGTACAAAACTTCTACAGATAGCGCTGCCTTACCCTCCTCTCTTTTCTTCTTACCTCAGCCTTGCTGTAACGGCTGCAGGCAACTACTAATTGGGTAGTGTCTATTGGTTAACTATACATTACATTAAGCAATTATGTCGAAGTACAAGCTAGAGGATATCAACGTAGGTGACGAAGTTTACCTCAGGACAAAAGCCTTTGATAGCCCCGATCTTTATTGGAAGGTTATCGGCAAAGACGAACACGGGCTGTTTTTAAATATTGATGAGATGGCAGTGAAAGACAGGTGTTATGTCTGCATTGGCGATGAGCATGACCACATACAGATACCGTCTTAAGTGTATTAATTAAATAAAAAGGCTGCCAGTTGGCAGCCTTTTTATTTAATCTTTGAACGTTGGCTTACGATAACCCTGCAATATTAGGACAGGCACTTTGCTTTTGTCTACGATAATACGCTGCTTATTATCACGCGTAAGCCAGAAAAACGTATCACCAGCTTTTCCAAGATACTTAAGTGTATCGCTTTGTTGAGATGTAGGCAAGTCTGCTATTATTTTACTATCAGCGTATTCAAATGCAACATTATCAAGCACGCGTTTGGCATTGAAATAACCTAGTGCGTAAGCATCCACTGTTGTTACAATCACAACGAACAGGAGCTGGCTAGTTAACATATTGGTGTTCAACCAAGGTTTCTTTTCTTTTTTATCGTCTGGTATTAGGACGTTAGCAAGCATCGAGCTCAGTACGATACCCGCGCATATTGTCCAGAATTCAAATTTACCGGGCAGGTCAGCGGTTGTATAATCAACATCTCTGATCTGTTTGTAGTACCAGTAAGGGGTGCCATACAGGGTTCCCAATATAAGTACCAAGGAAATAAGTCTATACTGTCCTTTCCATTTTTGGACTTTCAACTTATCCAGTAGCTGAATAAATATCCAGTTGAATATATAAACGGCAAACAACCCAAAAGTCAATTTTATAATACTGAAAAATTGCGCTCTAAACGGGAAAGCAATTCCTTTGGCTAAATCCTGAAATTGAAAATAGTTAAATGCATCTATATTCAATTGCCCCAATATCCATAGTAATATAGGCAAGACACTAAGAGCAGATAAGATGTTGCCACCAGCAAGACCTTATCGAAGTGCATGAATAATCCTTTCACAAATAGTAAACTATTCGACTGGTTGAATACCCACTGATGACAATAATATATTAAGACGCTCCAGCGTTGTCTTCGGCGGATTCAACGTGTATGGTACTTTTCCGAATGCATCTACTAGGTGCTGGTCGGTCAGGAAAGATGGTGTGCGTAACTCTACGTAATGAGGTTTAGTTAGCGCCACATTGGGCGTAACTATAATACGCTTCCGATACATACCATCCCAGGCACGGATGATGGTAGACATCTCGTCTTCATTACCGCGTGCTACAGCAGCCACCGTTTCGCGCCCTTTGCTACGGAAGCCGCCAGTCTTGTCCAGGGTGAGCGGTGTATTATTACGGACCATGCAGTTGCTGGGAAGAGCATGGCCTAGGCTCTCGCAGTGGTCCGCCACAAGTTGATGGCTGTTCTTATCGCGTAGGTTTTTTATAACTTGTAATACTGCCGTGAGGTAATGCCCGCCATCCATACGTTTCGTCATGTACGCGACCACATCACCTTCTTGTAGACGCGGTACAAACCTTTGCCCCCGACATACGCTTGATATTGGCGCAAGAGGGTGAAGAAAATCTGGTTCCCTCCGGCAAGAGGCATCCTCGTAGGGCTGTAAGTCTCTGTGGCGTTGGAGGGCATTTCGTCCGGGTGTATTATAACAAAGCGGTTGGTAACTATTCAAGTACGCGGTACCACTCAACGAAGGAATTGACAACTGTTGCATTAAATCAAACTTGGTTAGCTGAGTAAGCAAATCTACGCTGCCTCATGGCAAAAGAGGAAAAGCCCTACCCGTTTACGGGTAGGGCTTTTCCTCTTTTGCCATGAGGCAGCCAGTCACCATCTGCTGCAGTTGGAGGTACCGGCGGCGTGAGGGGAGGTGTCAGTTTTGAATCAGTCTGCGGCAGAGCAGTTTCTTCGCTGGCCGTGGGCGCGGGTGGCGCGGTTGGTGATATGGCCTGTTCATCGATTTCAAGCGCCACATCCAAAGTGTGCGTGTTGTAGCGCAGGTTACTATTAACTGCATGGTTACTGATGCCATAATATTCTGCCAGTTCAGGTGCCGTTGCTCCAGTCGCGTAAGCGGAATGAAGAAGTTGGACATCCTCCCTACTCAAGTTTCTTGGGTTGTTGTGGAGCTGGTTTTTCCGTTGGATACCAAGTTTCAGAATTTCGGCCGTCAACTCCCATTGATGCCCGTACCGCAGGTTTTCAGCTCTGTTGTCAGTCCGGTCCCCATTGATGTGAATAACGTGCGTGTTGCGCACATCATCATTGGGAATGAAGCTCATAGCAACGAGTATTGGCACTATTATCCATGACGTTACACCGTGCGAAGTCAGCCGAACCATGTGCACGCCTTTTTTATCCGAATGGTAGCGGCAACACTGGTCAGCTTGCACGGAAAAAACGCCTCCTTGGTCAGAAACAAGGTAGTTGTCTTGTGTACACATAGAAACGCTCTGTAAACATCTTGTTTACAGAGCGTTTTCTTTTTCATCCAGCTTGATCGGGCGCCCAATCAGCCTGCCCGGTACGAAAGCAGCTTCTGGCTTCGTACCGGGCAGGCTGATTGGGCCTCGGTGAAACTCAAGGAGCCGTGGGCGAAAAGCGACGCAACCGTAGCGAGTTAGTCAGTACCGATACGGAGCTCAGGGCCATGGCGCCGGCTGCCAGCATGGGCGAGAGCAACAGCCCAAAGACGGGGTAAAGCAGCCCAGCGGCTACCGGAATGCCCAGCGTGTTATAAATAAAGGCAAAAAACAGGTTCTGCCGGATGGTGCGCATGGTCTGGCGTGAGAGTTCAATGGCCGTTACCACGCCCTGCAGATCAGAGCGCATGAGGGTGATGCCGGCGGCTTCCAGGGCCACATCAGTACCTTGGCCCATAGCCAGCCCAATGTCGGCCTGGGCCAGGGCCGGGGCATCGTTAACGCCGTCCCCCACCATAGCTACGGTGCGCCCCTCCTGCTGCAGCTCCTTTACCTTGGCGGCTTTATCCTGGGGTAGCACTTCGGCGAAGTACCGCTTGATGCCCATCTGCCGGGCTACCTCGGCGGCCGTCTGGGGGTTGTCGCCGGTCATCATGACCACTTCAATTCCCAAGTTTTGCAGGCGCTTGATGGCTGCCGCCGAGGTAGGGCGCACGGTGTCAGCTACCCCGAGCAGCCCGGCGGCCTGCCCGGCTACCGCCACGTAAAGTACCGTTTTGGCCTGCAGCAGCAGGGCATCGGCCTGCTGCTGCAGATCTGGCGGCAGGCTAATGCCGGCTTCCGCCAGGAGCCGCCCGTTGCCGATCAGCACCGCCTGGCCCTGCACCGTAGCAGCAGCCCCCTTGCCTTCCACGGCCCGGAAGTCGGTGGCAGACAGGGGCGCGGCTCCCTGGCTTGCGGCGTAGCGCACCACTGCCTCGGCCAGTGGGTGCTCAGAAAGGCGCTCTACGGCCGCTACCAGAGGTAGCAGACGAGCTGGCGCCCAGCCCGGCGCGGCCACCAGGTCCGTGACGGTGGGCTCCCCGCAGGTAATGGTGCCGGTTTTATCGAGGAGCACGGTGGTTACCTGGTAGGCTTTCTCTAGGGCTTCGGCGCTGCGGATCAGCACGCCGTACTCGGCCCCTTTGCCCGTACCCACCATAATGGCAGTGGGGGTAGCCAGCCCCAGGGCGCAGGGGCAAGCTATAATAAGCACGGCCACAAAATTGACCAGAGCCAGGGGCAGGCGGCTTTCCACCGGGGCCAGGCTAAACCAAAGCACAAAGGTGAGCAGGGCAATACCAATGACCGTGGGCAAGAAGACGGCGCTGACTTTATCGGCCAGGCGCTGAATGGGGGCGCGGCTGCCCTGAGCATCTTCTACCAGCTTTACAATTTGAGAGAGCAGGGTATCGGCGCCTACTTTGGTCACCCGGAAGCGGAAGGCCCCGGTTTTGTTGAGGGTAGCCCCGAACACCAGGTCGCCGGCCTTTTTCGCCACCGGCAGGCTCTCGCCCGTCAGCATGGCCTCGTCCACGGCGGAATGTCCCTCTTCCACTACCCCATCGGTGGCTACCTTCTCGCCGGGGCGCACGGCCACCAGGTCGCCGGGCTGCACCTGCTCCAGGGGCACGTCCACTTCCAGCCCGCCGGGGCGCACCACCCGGGCCGTTTTGGCCTGCAGCCCCAGCAGGGCCCTGATGGCGGCGGAGGTTTGGGTTTTGGCGCGCAGCTCCAGCACTTTGCCCAGCAGAATCAGGGCAATGATGGTGGCCGTGGTGTCGTAATACACCTCGGGCATCAGGCCGCGGCGCAGAAACAAGCCGGGCGCGAGGGTAGCGGCCAGACTGTAGAGGAAGGCCGCGCCGGTGCCCACGGCAATCAGCGTATCCATGTTGGCGGTACGGTGCCGCAGGCCGTTCCAGGCCGCCACGTAGAACTCGCGGCCGCTGTACAGCAGCACGGGTAGTGTTAGCAGCAGCAGCAGGTAGTTCAGCCACTGCATATTGATGTGCTGGAGCAGGGCGGGCCAGAGCATGAGCATACTCAGGGGCATGATGACCAGGGCCAGGCCCGCGGCTACCCCGAACCGGCGCCGGAGCTGCTGGTAGGCCTGCGCTTTCTGCCGGTCAACTTCTGCCTGCCGGTCGGCGGCGCTGGTATCGGGAGCCCGCTCACTGACGCCGTAGCCGGCCTGTAGCACGGCCTCCCGCAGGGTAGCGGGGCTGGTCTGGGCAGGCAGGTAGTCAATGGTAGCTTTCTCGGTGGCGAAGTTGACCACGGCCCGCTGCACGCCCGGGGTGCGGCTCAGCGACTTTTCGACGAAGGAAGCGCACGAGGCGCAGGTCATGCCCTCAATATCGAGGGTTTCGGTTCGGGTGGTAGGTTCCATAGCGGTACGCAACAAAGCGGCGCGGGAAGGCCGCCTTCTTATCTGCTACAAAGGAACAGCCGGAATGCGCCGGAGTTCGTACGGAATTCTTCCGGAATCTTGCATGATTTTCACGCCTCCTACCCAGCTTTCCCACCCTACCCCTTGCCACCATGAAAACTCCAGCTTTTGGCCTTGCCGCTTTCTTTTCAGCAGCCCTGCTGCTCAGCAGCTGCAACAACGCCCACAACACTCCCGACTCGGAAGCTACTGCCACCGCAAACGCCCCGGCCGCCGACGGCATGGCTGGCATGGACCACGCGGCTATGGGACACTCGGCGGCCGCCCCGGCCGGCGCCTCGCCCCAACTGACGGCCATGAATGAGATGATGCAGCAGATGCACGCTACCAAGCCCCGGGGCAACACCGATTACGATTTCGCCCGTCATATGCTGGAGCACCACAAGGGCGCCGTGGTGATGGCCGACCTGGAGCTGCGCGACGGACAGGACGCTACAATGCGCCGGATGGCGGAGAAAATCAGGGCCGACCAGCAAAGGGAAATCAAGGAATTGGAAGCCAGTGTCAACCGCCTGGCCAGTGCTCCGGCCAACTACAAGCCCGAAGACCCCGCTGACCCCTTCGCCCGCAAAATGAACGCCTCCATGACGGACATGATGCAGAACATGCCCCAGGCGGGCACCAACCCCGATCTGAATTTCAATCTGCTCATGACGGTGCACCACCAGAGCGCCGTGGACATGGCCCGGGCCGAGCTTGCCCACGGCCAGGATGCCCGGCTCAAGGAAATGGCCCGCCAGATGCTGGAGGCCCAGCAAAAGGAAATCAAACAGATGCAGGACTGGCACGCGCAAAACACGGGTAAGAGGTAGGGTCTGGTTTCTGCGGGCGGATTCTGGGCCTACCCGAAGTAGCGGCTTGCGGGCCGCCCCGCGCTGCCGTGAGGGGTAGCGTGGGGCGCTTCTGCTTTCTGTTTGCGGAAAAAAAGGGCCGCCGAAGTGCAACCGGCCTATGCCGCGTCCTACCTTTGCGCAGCTTTCGGTGGGTCGGGAGCTGCTTTTCTTTTGATTGCCGTGTTGAACTTCTCCGGGTTCCGCAGGCTGCCGGGCGTGTGGGGCCTGGCCGCTCTGCTGCTGCTCCTTTGTGGCCTGACTGCCCAGGCCCAGCAACTTTCCCTGGTGCGCGACCTGAGCCTGCGCACCGATACCACCCGTTATAGCCTGAGCCGCAACACAGTAACCGTGCAGGGCGAGCCGCACGTGTACTTCTACTACCGCCAGGATGACGAAGCCGCCGAGCTGCTGGTGTATCCTGAGGTGCCGACGCGCGCCAGTGCCCTGCGCCTGCAGCGCTCCGCCGACTTCACCCTGGTTGACTCGCTCACAGCCGTGGACGGGGGCCAGTATTACCGCGCCAAGCTGCGGTTTAAGGACCTGGGCGGCAACAAGTTTCTGAGCCTTACCTTCCGCCAGCCATCCGACTCGGTGGGGCGCCCGCCCCTGGCCCAAACCGTGAAGCTGCTGCCCGTTACGCGCACGGCGCTGGAGTTCCGGCCTTCGGACACGGAGCTGTTCGTGGGCGAGGAAAAGGTGTTCGACCTGAGCAGCAACAACCCCAAAAACATCCGCGTGACGCCGGAATGGACACGCGGGCAGGACATTGATTACCGCATTGAGCAGGAGAAAGGCGTGCTGCGCCTGCATGTGCTGCCCAACGCCCTGGGTACGCGCCAGCTTACCCTGCGCCCCCAAACCGAGCGCCCTTTCCTGACCGATAACAACCGCCGCGTTACCTACGCCCTACCCCCCATCCGCCAGGAGTTCACCGTGAAGGCCTCGCGCCTGCGCTTCCTGAGCGTTGATAAAAAGGAAATTACCCTGGACGAGTCCTCGCGCCGCCGGGGCGTAGAGCTTATTCTGGACAATGGCCGCACCTTTGATCTGAAGCGCACCTACCGCATTGAGGACCAGGAGGAAGCCGGAGGCGCCCTGATTGCCGAGTTGTTTACCCGCCAGTACCTCACCAACGACCGGGTGCTGTGCTGGCTGCGCGTGTACAACACCCACCGCCAGATCGAGAGCTACCTCTACATCAAGGAAAACGACCAGGCTAAGTACGTTACCAACTTCAACATCTCACCCAAAACCGCCATCAGCGCCGTGAGCGTGCGCCACCGCGGCGGCGACTGGACTACCAACACCACCGTGAACCCCGGCGAAACCGTGGACGTGCGCCTGGAAGGCGAGTCGCTGACCCGGGCTCGGTTTCACTTTGAGGATGTGCAGGTGATTCCCTCCGACTCCAGTATTCGCTCCGACGCGGCGGTGGTGTACCGGGTGCAGGTGCCGGTTACCATTGATAAAAAGCGCATTACTATTTTCAACGCGGGCCAGCCCACTGGCTTTGGGCTCTCGGTACGGGAGTTCCAGCGGCCCCATCCGCTCGATTTCGTGGGCGTGACGTTTGGCGAATCGCCCCGGCCGCTGACGCGCCTGAACGGGCCGGTGCTTTACAACCGCACCATCAGCGACGTGGTGTTCAGCTTCAATACCGGCGCCATCGACTCGGAGCAGCAGCTCTACGGCAAGCAGTATCTGACTTTCGACATCCGGACCCAGAACGCCAAGGGCGAGCTGATTGAGATGCGCACCATTGATAACATTGTGGTGTGCCCCGATGGCAGCTCGGTGCGGGCAGCTTTCTACCAGGATAAGCAGTGCCAGGTGGGTAATATCAGCCTCAACAACCTACTCAGCTACCGCAAAACCTACGCCCTCGACGACTGGAGTACTATCATCATCACGGTGAAGCATACCCAGAGCCAGTACCAGGAGCCGGGCTTCTCGCAGAAGCTGGAGTTGGTGCTGCAGCGCCGCGTCAAGTTTGATATTGACGTGAGCTTTCCGGGCGGCCTGCTAACCAAGTACTCGGGCGAGTCGAGCTACACCTCGTTTGGTGGTATTTCCCTGGCCATGCTGGGGCAGCTGAGCTTTTACCACCCCGAGAAAATCAACCGCCTGCGCCCGTATAAAGTGGGAGCCGGATTTGTGGCGCTCAACGCCTTCAACCTGACCAGCACCAGCAACAAAGACGCCAACCGCGACCTGGGTGTGGTTATTCTGGGCTCTATTTACCCCACCCGCAGCGACGCCAAGCTCACGTTCCCACTTTATCTGGGGGGCGGCTACCTGCTTGGTAAAGGCAAACCTTTCATCCTGCTCGGCCCCGGCATCGGCCTCAGGTTGTAAGTGGTGATGAGGTGACAGGTGACAGGTGAAGAGGTGATGGGGTGACGAGGTAGATAGTGATGAGGTGAATGATGAGTGGACGGCAGACGCCTACCGCCAGTACACCCTATCACCTCTTCACCATTTACCTGTCCCCCCATCACCTGTCACCCCATCACCATTTACCTCATCACCACTTCTACGTAAGGGAGCTACATGTCTGCTCCCGTTACTGCCCCTACCCCGCCTGCTCCGTCCGCCTCGCCGTTTACGCCCCTGAAGATTCCGTTTTTCCGGATGCTGTGGATTGCGTCTTTCGTGTCGAACATCGGGACGTGGATGCAGAACGTGGGCGCCGTAGGGCTGATGACGGAGCTGACGACCTCACCGGTGCTGGTGGCCCTGCTCCAGACGGCCTCGGCGCTGCCCGTGTTTCTGCTGAGTCTGCCCGCTGGCGCCCTGGCCGACCTGGTGGACCGCCGCAAAATGCTGCTGGCCACTCAAACCTGGATGGCCGTGGTGGCCCTGCTGCTGGCCGCTGTCACGCTGCTCGGCCTCAACAACCCCTGGCTGCTGCTGACCCTCACGTTTCTGCTGGGCCTGGGCGGGGCCCTGAACAACCCCGTGTGGCAAACCGTGACGCCCGAATTGGTGCCCCGCCAGGAGCTACCCCAGGCCATTGCCCTCAACAGCGTGAGCTTCAACCTGGCCCGCGCTTTTGGTCCGGCCCTGGGCGGGTTGGTTATCGGCTACTTCTCGGCCGGCGCGGCTTTTCTGCTGAACGGGTTGTCGTTTTTAGCTACTATCTACATGGTGTACAGCTGGAAGCGCGAGCCCCAGGCTACCTCTACCCTGGCCACGGAACGACTGGTAGCGGCCATTCGGGGTGGCATCCGCTACGCCCGTTTTGCGCCGGCGGTGCAGCACATTCTGGTGCGGGGGGTAAGCTTCACGTTTGGGGCCAGCGCCCTGTTTGCCCTGATGCCGGCCGTGGTAGCGCGCCGCCTCCACGAGCCCACCTCCTTCTACTCCCTGCTGCTTTCCTGCATGGGGCTGGGGGCCGTTATTGCCGCCTTCATCCTGCCCCGTCTCAACCGCCGCCTCAGCATCGACTGGCGTGTGACGCTGGCAACCGGGGCCTTTGCCGTGAGCCTGCTGGGGCTGGGCTACGCCGATAACCACTGGCTGCTATATGGCCTGCTGACGTTGGTGGGCATGGCCTGGATGCTGGTGCTGAACTCGTTTAGCGTGGGTGTGCAGACGGTGGTGCCCCGTTGGGTGCAGGCCCGTACCATCAGTCTGTACCTGCTCACCATTCAGGGCGGCATGGCCCTGGGCAGCGTGGTGTGGGGAACCGTGGCCGAGCGCGCGAGCCTACCCCTGGCCCTGACCGGAGCCGCCGGCTGGTTGGGCCTGACCACGCTGCTGGCCCTGCGGTTCTCGCTGCGTAACTCCCCCGAAAGCCTCGACCATACGCCCGCCCGGTCCCGCCCCGAGCCCATTCTGGCCGAAGAGCCCGACCCGGAAGATGGCCCCGTTATCATCACCACCACGTACCGCGTCCTGCCCTCCGACCGCCCGGCCTTCACCTACTTAATGGAGCAGCTGGCCCGCATCCGCCGCCGGGAAGGCGCCATTGGCTGGGGCCTCTACGCTGATCTGGCCGACCCAACCCGTATGGTGGAGTATTTCATGACCGAATCGTGGGAGGAGCATGCCCAGCAGCACGACCGGGGCGTGAGCCGCGACGAAGCGGAGCTGAAAACCCAGATCTGGGCCCTGCACCAAGGCCCCGAACCACCTACCACTACCCACCTGTTAGCTCAGCATTATCGCCCCACCGCCACCCCGCCCCTAATGGTGCCCGGCAGCACCCGCCTGGTAGCCAGCACCGCTGGCGAGGCTACGGCATAGTTCCTCTGGGCATGAGCGTAGGAGGGTGAGAGGGTAAGTTGTCATGGCGAGGAGGCACGACGAATCCATCCTTTCTGACGAACGTGCTACCCCCGGAAATGTAATGAACCCTTGACATCCGTGCTGGCGTCAAGGGTTCGTTATATTTCCGGGGGTAGGGAACTGGGCAGGCGAATGGGTTTGGCACTGGCTTGACACGCCACATGCTCACCCCATACCCTCCTACCCTCCTACCCTCCTACCCTGATAAAAACCTTCCGGGTATGTTTGTGCTTCTTACCTGTCTCCCCTCTGTTTTTCTCTCATGAAACTTCTTTACAGCTACCTGCGCAACTACTGGGGCCTGCTGGCTCTGGCGTTGCTACTGGCGGCCATTAACCAGGTATTCTCCCTGCTCGACCCCTATATTCTGGGGCAGATTATCGACCGCTACGTATCGCCGAAGCTGAAAACAGGGCAGCATCCGGCCTTCTGGGCATTCGTCACGGGTGGGGCGGGCCTGCTTGTGCTGAAGGCCCTGGGCGTGGCTATGGTGTCGCGCATCGCCAAAAACTTTCAGGACTACTACACCAACGTCATCACCCAGCGGCTGGGAGCCCAGCTGTATTCCGATGGACTGCGGCATTCCCTGGAGCTGCCCTACCAGGTGTTTGAGGACCAGCGCTCCGGCGAAACCCTGGGCAAGCTCCAGAAAGTGCGCACCGATGTGGAGAAGCTTATTCAGAGCTTCGTGAACGTGCTCTTTATTTCCCTGGTAGCCATTCTGTTCGTGACCTGGTACGCCGTCAGCGTGTACTGGCCAATTGCGGTAGTGTATTTCCTGACAATTCCGCTGCTGGCCACGCTGAGCCTGTTTCTGAGCAAGCGCATCAAGGCCATCCAGAAAACCATTGTGGCCGAAACCACGGCCCTGGCCGGCTCCACCACCGAAAGCCTGCGCAATATCGAGCTGATCAAGAGCCTGGGACTGGCCCAGCAGGAAACCCAGCGCCTGAACGCTACCACCGAAAAAATCCTGAAGCTGGAGCTGAAAAAGGTACGCTACCTACGCTCCTTATCATTCGTGCAGGGCACCTTCGTGAACCTGATGCGCAACGTGATTCTGCTCATGCTGGTGTTTCTGGTGGTGCAGGAGGTGATTGAGCCAGGTAAGTTTATTACGTTCTTTTTCTACTCCTTCGCCATTTTCGGGCCCCTGCAGGAAATGGGCACCATCATTAATGTGTACCGCGAAACGGAAGCTTCCCTGGCCAACTACCAGCAGATTCTGGATACGCCCAAGGAGGTGAAGCCCACGCACCCCAAGGTGATTGAGAAGATTGAGACCCTGACGTTTCAGGACGTGCGCTTCCAGCATCTCACGGCCAGCGCCCCGGCCCTGGATGGCATCAGCTTTCAGACCAAGCTCGGCGAAACCATTGCTTTCGTGGGGCCTTCGGGCTCTGGCAAAACCACCCTGGTGAAACTGCTGGTGGGCCTCTACCCCCCGGCTACCGGCCAGATCCTCTACAACAACATTCCCGGCCCCGAGCTGGACCTGGATTTGCTGCGCGAGCAAATTGGGTTTGTAACCCAGGATACCCAGCTGTTTGCTGGTACCATCCGTGAAAATCTGCGCTTCGTGGCCCCCCACGCCACCGACGAGCAGTGCATTCGGGCCCTACACCAAGCAGCCGCGCACACGCTGCTGGCCCGCGCGCCCCTGGGCCTCGACACGGTTATCGGGGAAGGCGGCGTGAAGGTATCGGGTGGGGAAAAACAACGCCTGAGCATCGCGCGGGCCCTGCTGCGCCGCCCTACCCTATTGGTGTTTGACGAAGCCACCTCGGCCCTGGACTCGCTCACGGAAGAGGAAATCGGCCAGACGGTGCGGGAGCTCTCGGGCTCGCGCCAGCACATTACCATCCTCATTGCCCACCGCCTGAGCACCATCCTGCACGCCGACCGCATTTTCGTGCTGGAGCGCGGCCACGTAGCCGAGGCCGGCCGCCACGACGAGCTACTGGCCCAGCGCGGCCTCTACTACGCCATGTGGCGGCAGCAGATCGGGGAGCGGCCCCAGTCGGCCATTACGCCGGGCCGCGCAACTGCCGCGGCGTAAAGCCTGGCGAGACAACCCAACTACCAGGCAAAGGCCGCCCGGCAGCGCCGCTACAGCAGCCAGTCCTGTTTGCCTATTGCTCCGTGGGGCTTGCCCCTACCCCCTTCACAAGCCTCAACCCCGGAATATGCATTCCGGGGTTGAGGCTTGTTGGTTTTTTGCCCTGTTACTGCTTTAGCAGGCGGGTACGCTCTACCTGGCCGCCGCTCCGCCACTCCAGCAGATACACGCCCGGTTGCAGCGCGGGCGGCGTAAGCGTGAGGGAGGTTTGGGCAGCCGGCACGTGCTGCGCGTACACGCTCCGCCCCGTGAGGTCGAGCAGGCGCAGGGTAGCAGCCGACCCGGCGGGCACTTGCACCTGCAGCTCCGTAGTGAACGGGTTGGGGTAGGCCATCAGCCGGGCCTCGGCCAACGCAGGGGTCACGGTCAGGACTTCGGAGTAATGCGAGGTTCCGTCCAGGTCCTGCTGGCGCAGGCGGTAGTAGCGTAGCGTGCCCAGGGGCCGGGCATCGAGGTAGGTGTAGGCGCGGGGGGTAGTGCTGGTGCCGGCGGCAGGTAGGCGAACTACCTCCTCCCAGGCCGCAGTGGCAGGGTCATGGGTAGCTTCCAGAGCAAAAAACTGGCTGTTTAGCTCCACCGATGTGCGCCACTGCAGCTGTACACCGGCCCGCGTTACCTCCGCCCCGAAGCTCACCAGGGTTACCGGCAGGGGTACCGGCGCCAGCCGGGAGTACGCCCCGATGCCGCAGTTGGGAGCCGTAAGGCTGAACTCCGTTTCTGCGTTGGCACCGGCTACGTCGCTGGTCAGGCTCAGGGCCCGGTTCCGGGATGCGGGCGCAATGGCATAGTGCATCACAGCCCCCGGCTTAATAATATGCAATATGCCCCAGCTGCAGGCCGTGGCCTTGCTCGTGCAGGGCTACGCTTTCAAAATCGAACTGCCCACTGCCAGGATTGGCCGACGTAAACTGCCAGCTTTGCTCCCCGTCAAAAATGTAATCAGTACCGGTTAGCGCCCAGCTGATGGCCCCGCCGCTGCTGCAGCCGGCGTAGTAGGAATAAGTTACCCCCAGCACCCCGGCGTCCAGCTCCTGGGCATCATCAAAGCTAACCAGGTTGATGTTGTCGCGCTGGTCCTCGGTGTTAACAGTGGTAGTAGTGGAGGCTATTTTGCGGTTAGCCCCCACCCCATTGCGCCAGGTGAGCAGGGCCCGCTCGAAGGCCTGCTTAGCGGCCGTGTTGGCGGCAAACCGCTCGTTGTACTGCAGGGTATAGCCCCCTTGTTTGTCGGGGCCGGCCAGTGCGACGGGGTAGGCCCGCAGCGGGGAGTTGGCATCCGACTGATAGTCAAGGTTAATTCGGGCGTAGTCAATGGTAAGGTTGTCCAGGCTTAGGGCGCTTTCCGAGGTGCCATTGGTTACCAGCACCGCCCCCGAGCCTGCCGTGCCGCCGTTGCCTTCGGCCACCGAGGGCACGCGCACCTTAATTTCAGTATCCGACCAGCTTACGTACTCCGAGGCCAGGGGCGAAACGAAGGACTGCCCCCCGTTATCGGCGTTGCGGAAACCTACCAGTCCTTTACCCTGCGTGGCCCCAAACCCCGACCCTTTGATGGTGAGTACCGCCCCTGTGCCGGCCGTAATAACGGCCGGGCTCAGGCTGCTGATAAGGGGCGCGGCGGCAGGCCGGGCCGCCCGGCTCAGGCGTGCCTGCAGGGCAGTGTTGGGCCGCACCGCCCGTACTGCCTGACCGGCTGGTTCTTCCAGGGCTGGGTACAACTCCTCGGCAATGGAAGCATACCGCGCGAACGGCTCGGAGGCGGTAGCGGTGGTTAAATCGTAGCTGATGAGCCCCTGCGGGCCGGCGTACAGGCGGTAGCGGCCGGGCTGCCGGGCATCGGGCACCAGCAGAAACACGCCCTGCTGCCCTATGGCCAGCTGGGCCGAGTTGGTAACCTGCTCCCGGCGCAGCCCCACCGTGCCGCCCGCCGTGGCTACGGTCAGGTTTCCGGAAGGCAGGGCACCCCGGAATACTTTATAAACTTCCAGCTCGTTAAGGGTAACGATGTGGGCGCCCTCGTCCTGGCTGCGGGCGGCCGTTACGCGGGCTTCCACTACCAGCGTGGCGGCGGCTACGCGCTGGCTCAGGGGCAATGGCTCCAGCAGGCAGGTTTCCTGGGCGTGTACTACCCCGGCTGCCGGCCCCAGCAGGAGCAGCAGGCTAGCGCCGGCTCGGGTGAACCATTGCCAGGTTAATTGTGTTTTTTTCATGTAACTCAGTAGGTATTCGGCATCCTCTTCTCTCTGTCCCACTCGCGTAGCAGCTGCAACCGAGGCGCCAAAGATAATGTTCCTTGCCACCATCTTTGCTTGCTTAGGTCCTGAGGCCTTTATTTTGGCTGCGGATTTCCGGCAAGGTTCTTGTCAACTCAGTATCTCCATCTAACAGGACTTTTTCATGAACCACCCTCGCTTCTTCCGCTGCTTCGCAGGCTTGGTGCTTGCCGGGTGGCTCCTACTCTCCGGCTCAGCCGTGGCGCAAACCTCCACTGGGCAGCGCGACGTGCTTCGCGAAATCACGGATGTAGTGGGGCTTAAGCCGCGCTTTGAGCTGCGCGCCACCACCGAGGTGCAAAACGCTGCGGCCGTGGTATATGGCGGCAAGCGCTACCTCTTATATAACCCGCAGTTTGTAGCGGCGGTAAACCGCGCCGGCCGTACCGACTGGGCTGGCATCAGCATTCTGGCCCACGAAATGGGGCACCACCTCAATGGCCACACCTTGCGCGCCGGGGGCTCTAACCCGGCCGATGAGTTGGAAGCCGACGAGTTTTCGGGGTTTGTGCTGCGGAAAATGGGGGCTAGCCTGGCCCAGGCCCAGGCCGGCATGGCCGTCGTATCCGACGACGAGGCCTCGCCGACTCACCCCGGCCGCCGCACCCGCCTCACGGCCATTGGCGAGGGGTGGCAGCGGGCCAATCAGCAGATTGTAGCCAGCACCCGCACGGCGGCCCCCTCAGCTACCCCCGCCGTGCTGGCTGACCGCGCCACGGCTCCCGTCCGTACGGTGGCTACTACTGCCAGCCCCGTGAGCGTGCTGGGCAAAATCACCTTCCGCGACAACCCCGATGACCCCTATTACATCACCAACCGCCTCAGCGTGGTGCGCGTTGACCGCCAGGACCGCACCGCCCAGGTTGTAGGCCGCCTCACCCGCTCGGAAAGCACCAACTACCCCTACGTGCTGGTAGATGGGCAGCAGCGCCGCCTCTACATCAGCCGCAATGGGGGCATCTATGACACCAGCGGCCGGCAGGTAGCCCTGCTCTCCGATCCGTCGTAGGAGCTTCTGATACAAGCATTATCCCTGAAGGCCGGCTTCCGTGTGGAAGCCGGCCTTTTTTCATGTTCAGGCCGCCACCGTGTCCGTTGGTCGGCTTGCCCTACCTTTGATCCTGTACCTGCTTTTCTGCCATGTCCTCCTACCCCTTTCTGCTGATAGACGCCTTTACTGAAACTGCCCTGGGCGGCAACCCCTGCGCCGTAGTGCTGGACGCCGACGACCTCACCGACGAGCAGATGCAGCGCCTGGCCCAGGAGTTCAACCAGTCGGAAACGGCCTTTGTGCGGCGCTCGGAGGTAGCCGAGTTTGGGGTGCGCTACTTTACACCCAGCGAGGAGATTCCGCTGGCCGGCCACCCCACCATTGCCACCATCACGGCGCTGCTGCACACGGGCCGCCTACCCCGCCCAACGGCCGAAAACCTCCGGTTGCAGCTGGAGCTGCTGCACGGCCCCATCGCCATTGAGGTCCTACCCCCCGCCACGGCCCAAACCCCGCCCCGCGTCCTGATGACCCAGCGCCGCCCGGTATTTGGGCAGGTGCACGACGCGGCCCAGGTACTGCCCCTGTTTGGCCTTACCCCCGACGACCTGGTGCCGGGCTCCGTAATTCAGACGGTGAGCACGGGCACGCCCCAGCTCATGGTGCTGGTGCGCGACGCGGCTACCCTGCGCCGGGCCCACCTACCCAACCCCGCGGCCCTGGAGGAATACCGGCAGCACACCGGCTTCTTCAGCTCCCATCTGTTTTGCCTGGAAGGGGCCACGCCCGCCGGCACCACCTTTGCCCGCCACCTGTGCACCCCGCCCGATGTGCTCGAAGACGCCGTAACCGGCTCGGCTACCGGCGGCATGGCTGCCTACCTCTGGCACTACGGCTTTCTTAGCAGCCCGCATTTTATAGCTGAGCAGGGTCACTGGCTGGGCCGGCCGGGCACGGTGCAGGTAAGCGTGCATGGCCCCCGCGAGGCCATTGAGGCGGTACAGATAGGGGGCACTGGCGTAGTGGTGCTGGAGGGCCTGCTCCGGCTCTAGCAGGCGCACGGGCAGGCCGCCGGGGCGCTTTTCGCGGCAGCGCAGCCGGGCTGGCGCAGAGGTTGAGCGGGCCGGGAACGTAGCCTAGTGCCGCGCTTGTTACCAAGGGCTGCTCCGCCCTCTCCGCGCGGGTGCTTCCTGCTAACCTACACATTTCTTTACATGCCCGAACTACCGGAAGTTGAAACCTACCGCCGCTTTCTGGATGAGGTGATGCTGCACCAATCCATTACGGCCCTTGAAGTAAAAGACGCCCACGTACTGGCCACCGATGAGGATACCCTGCGCCGGGCCCTGGTGGGCCGCACGGTAACCGGTACCAGCCGGCTGGGCAAAAACTGCTTTCTGCTCCTGAGTAGCGGGCAGGTACTGGTGCTGCACTTCGGCATGACCGGCGACGTAGGCGCCTACCGCGACGAGGCCGATGCGCCCCGGTTTACCCGCGTGGCCTTTCACCTGGAGTCGGGGCTGCGGGTGGCGTTTATCGATCCGCGCAAGTTTGGCCGCATCCGGCTGGCCGAAGGCATAGCGCAGTATCAACAGGCGAAAAAGCTGGGCCCCGACGCCCTAGATGTTACCGCCGAGCAACTGCAGAACAAGCTCGCCAAACGCAAAACTTTCCTAAAACCGCTGCTGCTGGACCAGAGCATCACGGCGGGCCTCGGGAATTGGATTGTAGATGAAGTGCTGTTTCAGGCACGCCTGCACCCGGAGCGCCCGGCCCACACCCTGACTACTCCTGAGTTTGAGGACCTGCACGGCGCTATTCAGCTGGTCCTGCGTACGGCCATCGGGCATGAGGCTACCTACCGGGAATTTCCGGCCAGCTTCCTTATTCACGCCCGCGAATGGGACGATTCCGCGACACCCGGCACCGATCAGCACCAGTTCTGTCCGCGGCATGCTACTACTAAAATTGAAAAAACGTATGTCGGTGGACGGGCTACTTATACCTGCCCTCATTGCCAGCAACTCAGGTAAATACTTAAAAAACCATATTCTATATTTGGTACAGCCGACTGAAACCCAGTCGGCTGATTTTGTTTTTCGGGGATATATAGGGCTCTAAAGCAAGAAAATACGGCTGATATTGCACCTCACAGATACCAGGTATCACGAATCAGTTAATTTTTCTAATCGCCTGAACCAGTATTAATTACAATCTACTACCTTTGTATTATCGGAAGCCCACGGGCGGCCAGGTAGTAGAGAAGTTGGACGTAAAAAGTGAGGCTTATGCCGCAGATGTACTACGCCTCGAAGCGTGTTGTTGTACAATCACCAAAACCCGTTTTCATGAAGAAACTGCCCGTATTCCTGAGCCTGCTGGCTAGTACCCTCGTATTTGCCTCTTGCGAAAAAGAGATTGAGGAGATTAAAGATCCCGCCCAGGAAGTGGCAGCTGCCGCTACAACCGTCCAATCGAAACCGGAGCTGCTGGCTGCCGGCCCCTGGCGCCTGACCGGCCTGACGCTGGTTACTGCTACCCCGGGTGCCGTCGCTACCCCCGCCGTGGACCTGTTCCCGCGCATCAAGGACGCCCAACGCGACAATCTGCATCTGTTCAACACCGGCGGCAGCTACACCCTCGATGAGGCCGCCCTTAAAGCACACCCCGAAGCTCCCCAGCAGCTCACCGGCTCCTGGACGCTGTCCGGCGACTCCCTGACGGTTACTCAACCCGACGTGACCCGCCACTACGCCGTAGAAGAGCTGACCAGCACGACCCTGCGCCTCAAGCTAACCCAAACCGGCGAGCAAGGCACTACCACCTATACCTCGGTATTCGCGCGCTAAGCGCCTTTCTCCCTGTTCAAGTGCAAAAAGCCCGGCTACCATAGCCGGGCTTTTTGTTTTCCGTCAGAGCAATTTCTGAGACCCTGAGCACAGGCCCAAACGCCCCTACCCCAGCTGTCAGTGATTGACGCGCAGATTACTGAGGATAAGGGCGCAGGTGCCCAGCCCCAGCAAGCCCACCACCAGCCCCGACACGAGCATGACCTTGCCCAGCTTGCGGTGGGCGGTAAACAGAAGCGCCACCCCGATTACCAGGTTCAGTACCGGCAGGGCCAGCATCCCGATAAAGCCGCCCAGACTACTGAGTACCAACAAGGCGGCGAAATTAGCTGCCACTACCCGGCCCAGCAGGGCCCCGGTGGACAGCTCGGGCTGTTTGGACGGTTCAGGCGTTTCCATGGGGTAGGAAAAGGTTAGAGGACCGGAATATCGCGCAGCTCCTGCAGGCGCGCCAGCTTTTCTTCGTCGCGGTAAAGCAGGTTCATGGTTTCGAAGGGGATAATCTTCAAATCCTTGCTTACGATGTGGACGCAGGACTTTTTGATGGCGCGCACATCGAAGTTCCAGGCATCCATGAACTGCAGAATAATCACCCGGAACAGGTTTTCGTAGCGGAGGTTTGGCGCCTGAATAGAGGGTAGGCAGCAGAGTAGCTGGTTGAGCTCGGGGGTGATGGTATCCACGGTGTTGGCCGTGCTGAACAGGCGCAGCAGGTGCTGGCGTAGGCGTGGGTCGTGCTCGTACACAATGGTATTGCCGCTGCTCTGGAGCAGCTCGGCCGGCTGCACGTAGCGCGTAAGCGGAAACACCTCGCCGCCCAGTTTCAGGGCGTAGCCCATCACCAGGGCATCGGGGTTGCAGGGCACGGGCAGCAGGTCCTCGGCCGTAAACACAGGGCTCTGCTCGATGATGCGCTGGCGGGTTTCAGTGAGGGTGAGGCGGTCGGTGGCGGGGTCGAAGTTCTGGAGGCGGCCGGCGGCCTGGGTGGGCTGGAATGTAACGCCGCGCACGCAGCGCTGCTGCAGGGCGAAGTCGATGACCTGGCCCATTTCATCGTCGTTCAGCCCCTTCTGCAGGGTCACGACCAGGGTAGTGCTGAGGTTGTACTTGTTGAGGTGCTCCAGGGCCTGGAGGCGCACCTCGCGCAGGTCGCGCCCGCGCAGACTTTCCAGGGCTTCCTTCTTAAAGGAATCAAACTGCAGATACACCTCAAACGCGCCCTCGTAGGTAGCCAGCCGGGCCACGAAGGCCTCATCCTTGGCCAGGCGCACACCGTTGGTGTTCACCATCAGGTGCTTGATGGGCTTGCGCTTGCACATATCCAGTATCTCCCAGAACTGCGGGTGCAGGGTGGGCTCGCCGCCAGAAATCTGCACCACGTCGGGCTCGCCCTCGTTTTCTACCAGCACGTCCACCATGGCTTCTACCTCCTCCAGGGTGCGGTGCCGGCCGTGCAGGGGGCTGCTCTCGGCGTAGCAGGTAGGACAGGTGAGGTTGCAGCGGTCGGTTATTTCGATGACGGTGAGGCAGCTGTGCTGCTCGTGGTCGGCGCAGAGGCCGCAGTCGTAGGGGCAGCCGTAGTGCGTGGCGGTGTTGAAGCGGCGCGGCGTTTCGCTGGGCTTCACGTAGTTGCGGATGCTCTTGTAGTACTCAACGTCGGTGGCAATGAGCACTTTTTGGCGGCCGTGGCTGGGGCAGCGCTTGAGCATGTACACGCCGCCATCTTCAAACACAATCTTGGCCTCCACGCGCCGCAGGCAGTGCGGGCACAAACTCAGGGTGAAGTCGTAGTAGGTATAGGGCCGTTCGGGCATGGTGGAAAGGAAAGCACTATAAGTCTAACTTAATTTCTATGAGCAGCAAATTGTCATTCTATTCCTCATAATCTTTAATCCACTCTTCCCAATGTTGCTGTGTCACCTCTTGGCTATAGCAAGAATTATTATTGAAGTAAGTCCCAATAGTAATTGCTCGTGCAAATTGTGCATTTTCAATACATACGTTTTCAAAACGAGCGCCAGTCAAATTCGCCTCTCTGAAATCACAGGTTTTAATACCACCGTTTATAAACTGAGCATTGGTCAAATTAGCTTTCCGAAAACTGACGTATAAAGAGCAATTTTCAAAAGTTATTCCATCAAGATTTTGTCCCTCTAAACTTTCGTTCATTATGTCTAAATTCTCGAAATAGCGTTGCCCGGACTTATACTTTTCTAATATATAAACAGCTAGATCAGTTCTATCCATGATGAGGCTAATTAGAAGGCAGTAAATTTAGAAACGTTGTGCGTGCTTTCTCCCACCCGAACAACCACACATAATATCCCAACCCTGCCACGCAGGCCCACTGAATGGCGGTGAGGCCCCAGCCGGCCGGGGCGGTCGTAGGTTTTAGAAACTCCACCAGCAGCCGGAATAGCAGATAGCCGGCCAGGAAAAACCGGAAGCGCCAGCCGTTCGGGAGCGGCCCGTGGCGCTCCGCGAGCCACAAGCCGGCCGCCGTGAGCAGCAGCCACCCGATTTCGTAGAGGTTGGTGGGGTGGCGCGCTACCCCGTCGCCGAAGTTGAAACCCCAGGGCAAGGTAGTGGCCGTGCCGTAGGTGCCGTCTTCGAGGCCCGAGAGGTGGCAGCCCAGCCGGCCAATGCACATAGCGAGCAGAATTGGGTACACCATCAGGTCGCCGCTGGAGGTTGTTACGCCGAGGCGTTTTTTGGTTAGCTCTACCCCTACCAGGCCACCCAGCAGGCCCCCGACGATGGTTTTATTGGTGAAGTAGTACAACCAACCACCGGGCGGGTGCAGCAGCAGTTCCGGGTGTTCCAGCAGACCTAGCACCCGGGAACCGAGCAGGGCGCCAGTCGCGCAGCCGATGAAAATCCAGAGGCGGTTTTCGTCGGATATCGGGTCGGGGAAGCGGGTGCGCAGGTGCTGGTAGAAGCGGTAGCCCACCGAATATGCCAGCACCTCCAGCAGCAGATGGATGGGTATAATAAGCGGCCCTAACGTGAGGTGAACAGGGTAGGACAAAGGAGTTATGGGTTACCAGTTGCTGGTGGCAATGATACGCAAAACGCACTGCTGCCAAAGACGTGTCAGCCTGCACTCAAATGAAATATAGTTAGAGTTGGCTAGCTGTTTAGAGAATATTAAAAACGAATAAACGTCATGTCGAACTTGTGGAGACATCTCGCGTGCTGATGTTGATTACTACCCCAACATCAGCACGCGAGATGTCTCCACAAGCTCGACATGACAGATACTTTGGCAACATCAGCACGCAAGATTCCTCGGACCCTGGCTTGATGCGCCATATGCTCGGAATGACGTTTTAGAATATGCAAAGAGCTTTTTCTGCCGAAGTGCTTCGCTGCTCAGCAGGCCACTTCGGTCAATCGGCAACTCACCCCTGGCAACCGAATCACCGCTCGTTGTTCTGCTTTTCAGCCTTGCGTGTGAGGCCGGTGAGCCAGGAGCGGCTGGCTTCCGACTCGCTTTCGTAGCCCCAGCGCCGCTCGTCGCCGAGGGGGCCGCCGGGGGCCGGCAGGGCGCGGTTCACCCAGCTCAGCACATCGGCGGTGGTACCGGGGAAGAGTCCGTGTAGGGTGGAAAGCACTTTGGCCGGCACGCTCAGAATCACTTCGGCGTCGCCGCGGCGGCAGGCATTCCAGATTTCGCGGCCGGCGCGGTCGGCATCCATGGACAGCATAGGCAGGGAGTCGGCAATGATGAAGGCGGCGTACTCCTTTTTATGCTGGCCCTTCACAATGGCGTGGCGGGCGCTGCCGGTGCGCATCAGGCCGGGACAGACGGTAGTTACCTGAATACCATACTGCAGCAGCTCGGCGCGGTAGCTTTCCGAAAGGCCCACCAGGGCAAACTTGCTGGCGCAGTAGGGCGCTAAATGGGGCACGGGCACTTTGCCGCCCACGGAGGCAATATTTACAATGCGTCCCTCGCCCCGGCGGCGCATACCCGGCAGCACGGCCTGCATGGCATGAAGCGGGGCCCAGAAATGGGTATCCATGGAATCCTGGTAGTCGCGCAGCTCGATGTTGTCGAGGGGGCCGGCCGTGATGATGCCGGCGTTGTTTACCAGCACGTCGATGCTGCCCAGCAGGTGCTCCACTTCGGCTACCAGGGTCTGCACTTCTTCGGCGTTGGTCAGGTCGCGGACCAGGGCCAGCACTTCGGCGCCATCCTGGGTTAGCTCCTGGCGGGTCCGCTCCAGCTCGTCGGCGTCGCGGGCGCAGATGGCTACTTTGGCACCTTCCGCCACAGCCTGCCGGGCCAGAATGAGGCCCAGGCCACGCGAGCCGCCCGTAATCAGCACCACGCGGCCTGAGAGGTCGTAGCTGCCACGGCGGTTGGAGTAGAGGGTAGCGGCCAGCAGGCCCACGGCGCCAGCGGCGACCAGGAGCGTATTTCGGGTTTCGGGTTTCATAGGCGGGTAGGAAGTGGGGCGAACCGGACGGACGGCTCCCTGAGGTGTATGCAAACCCGGCCGGAAAGGTTGCGCCCCGACAATATGAGTTTTTTGCTACCCTACGGAATACACCAGACCTTTTCTGCGTTGTCGGGCAAACAGATTCATAATCTGGCATCATCTTTACAGTTGAAAAGCCCCGCGCCTCTCTTATAGGCGCCCCCGATTTTTCTGCTTCCCCACATGAAGACTACCCTTTTCGCGGCCCTGCTGCTGGCCGCCCCCGCGGCCTTATTCGCCCAGACTACCCCCGCCGCCAAGCCTAAGCCTAAGCCCGCGGCCACGGCGGCCCCTACCCGCCCGGCAGCTCCCAACCCGGCTCAGGTGGAAGCCCGCGCCAACGCCCTCACCGACAATATGCAGAAGGCCCTGGGCCTGAATCCGCAGCAGGTAGAAAAGGTGCGTCAGATCAACCTGATTAGCGTACGTGGGGTGGAAACAGCCCGCCAAACCTACCGCCAGGATGTGCGCAAGATGGCTGGCGTCATTGACGACATCGGGCAGTCGCGCATGGCGATGCTCAAGGAAGCCCTCACGCCCCAGCAGTTCGATAAGTACCAGCGCAAGCGCGAAGAAAAAATGGGCGTACCCAGCGGCCAGGGTGCCCAGGGCAACGCCGCCCCCGGCCTCCCCAGCCGCTACGAGGAGTAGGTGGTGAACGAGAGGGTGAATGAATGAGTGCGTTGTCATGGCGAGCAGCGCTAAGTCATCCTTCCTGACCAACTCCCTACCCCTTGAAATGTGACAAGCCCTTGACGTATGGTAGCGTCAAGGGCTTGTCACGTTATTAGGCTTGTCACAGGGAGAGGACGGATGGCTTCGCTCCGCTAGCTAGGACAGCACTTTAGCTTTCATCAACCAAATACCTGCAGGCTGAGCTTGATAATGAAGGCCCCGACAACGACCAGAAAGAGGATGCGCACGAAGCCGGTACCGTGGCGCAGGGCCAGGTGGGCGCCCAGCGTCGAGCCGATGATGTTGCTCACGGCCATTGGAATGGCAACGCCCCATAGGATCTGGCCGGTATAAGCGAAATAAGCCAGGGCCGCCAGGTTGGTTGCTACGTTCACCAGCTTGGCCGAGGCGGAGGCGGTGATGAAATCGTAGCCAAAGAGGCCAACGAAGGCAAACAGCAGAAAAGACCCCGTGCCTGGCCCGAAAAACCCGTCGTAAAACCCGATAATCAGCCCAACCAGTCCGCCATATAGTGCCTCCCGGCTTTTGGGTAAGCGCGGGGCGTGAATGGAACCGAAATCTTTGCGCCAGAAGGTGTAGATGGCAATAACTACCAGCAGCCCCAACACCAGCGGCGGCAGCAGCTCCTGGGGCAGCAGGCTCACCACCCGCGCCCCCAGAAACGAGAACAGCCCCGCCACCGCCGCCGCCGTGCCCACGGCCCGCCACTGAATGGGCACCTGCCCGGCGTAGCGGCGCAGGGCGGCGGCTGTACCCATCAGGGAAGATACCTTACCGGTTCCGAGGATGGTAGGCACCGGCGTACCGGCATCCTTGAGCAGCACCAGCATGGCCGGCAGCTGAATCAGGCCGCCGCCGCCCACAATGGCATCAACCAAACCAGCCAAAAAGGCAAATACACAGAGTAGGGCGAGGGTGAGGGTAGAAATCATGCGGCCGCGAAGGTAGTGCCGCCATTACCGTAGTTGCTAGCCCAACGGTAAGCTCTTGTCCTTATTCTTTCGGGCATCTTGCGGCGAGGCGGGGCCGTACAGGAAGGCTTACCTCCTTCCTTATGACCGAAAACCTGACGCACCGGCAAAAGATGCTCACGTTTGCCGGCGTGCTGCTGGCGATGTTCCTGGGCTCCCTCGACCAAACCATCGTCAGTACGGCGCTGCCCCGCATTGTGGCCGATTTGAACGGGCTGGACCGCTTTACGTGGGTAGCCACGGCCTATCTGGTAGCCAGTACGGCGCTGGTGCCCATCTACGGCAAGCTGGCCGACACCTATTCGCGACGCAAGATTGAAATCGGGGCGGTGAGTGTTTTCCTGCTGGGCTCTATGCTGTGCGGGCTGGCCGGCGAGTTTGGCCCCCTACCCCTGCTCGGCGACGGAATGAACCAGCTGGTAATTTTCCGGGCGGTGCAGGGCTTAGGCGGCGCGGGCCTGTTTGCCATGGCCTTCATCATTATTGCCGATTTGTTTCCGCCCGCCGAGCGGGGCCGCTACCAGGGCTTTACCGGGGCCGTGTTCGGCACCTCGTCGGTGCTAGGGCCGCTGCTGGGCGGCTTCCTTACCGACCATGGCTCCAACCTGATTCCGGGGGTAGCTGGCTGGCGACTGGTGTTCTACGTGAACCTGCCCCTGGGCCTGGTGGCTCTGTGGTTTATCCTGACCCAGATGCCGGCCCTACGCCCGGCTGCTACCCCCAAACCACTCGACTACCTCGCCGCCGGTCTGCTGATGCTGGGGCTGGTGCCGCTGGTAGTAGCCCTGCAGCTCGATAAGGCCACCTACGGCTGGACCTCGCCCGTCACGCTCGGGATGCTGGCGGTATCAGCCGCGGCGCTGGCTTTGTTCGTACGCCGCAGCCTCCACCACGAAAACCCGATTCTGGATTTCAGCCTGTTTCGGAACCAGGTGTTTCGCACGGCCAATGGGGCGCTGTTTCTGCTGGGCGGGGCCTTTCTGGGCATCATCATTTTTGAGCCCCTGTTTATGGTGAACGTGCTGGGCGTATCAGCCACCAAGGCCGGCGTAAGCCTGATTCCGCTCTCCATGGGCGTTGTGATGGGCTCCCTGCTGGCGGGGCAGATGGTGTCGCGCTTCGGGCACTACAAGCGCTGGATGCTGGGTGGACTGGTGGTATTGCTGGGTGGCTTGTCACTGCTGGCGACCATGCCCGTGACGGTCAGCTACGGGCAGGTGCTAGGGTATTTGCTGCTCAGCGGCCTTGGGCTGGGCCCTACTATGCCGCTCTACACCCTGGCTATCCAGAATGCCATCGAGCCGCAACTCCTGGGGCAGGCCACCTCGGCCAGTCAGTTTTTCCGGCAGATTGGCGGTGCCATCACGGCGTCTATTCTGGGCGTTATTCTGGCTACTACCCTGAGCCAGGGCCTGCCCCGCACCGGCACGGGGCCAGCTATTCCGGTGGCAATGGTAGCCGAGGGGCCTGCGGCCAGCGTTACGGCTCCTGCCTCAGCTTCGGCCAAAGCCGTGTTTTCCCAGGCTATTTCCCGGGTATATCTGTTCAATATCTGCCTGGTAGTTGGGGGCTTGCTAATGACGCTGTTCGTGCCGGAGCTGCCCCTGCGCAAGAGCAACACCGACGCGCCTCCGCCCGCAGTGGAGTAGCCGGGCTGCCAGGGCAGCGGTTTCCACTAGCCAGTAGAAAGCAAACTTCCGCGGCCAGGCCGTGGTTATGGTAGCTATTCATTCTTCTGCCATGGAAACTCCTTTGAATATTCGTCTCAGCGTATTGGATCAGTCGCCGGTGCCGGTGGGCCGCACCCCGCGCGAGGCCCTGCAGCATACCCTGGAGCTGGCCCGCCTCACGGATCGGCTGGGCTTTACCCGCTTCTGGGTGTCGGAGCACCACAATACAAACACGCTGGCCGGCTCGGCCCCGGAAGTACTGCTGGCCCGCCTCGGCGCCGAAACTTCCCGCATCCGGCTGGGCTCGGGCGGGGTGATGCTACCCCACTATTCGGCCCTGAAGGTGGCCGAGAACTTTCGCCTGCTTGAAACCCTATATCCCGGCCGCATCGACCTGGGCATTGGGCGCGCCCCGGGCTCCGACCGCATCACGGCTCACGCCTTAAACCCCCACAATACCTTCAGCGACGAGGATTTCGCCGAGCAGCTCATGGACCTGCGGGCTTACCTTCGCGACGAGGTAGTAGCCGATACCATTCACGCCACCGTAAAGGCAGCGCCCTTCGCCGATACCCAGCCCGAGCTCTGGCTGCTCAGCTCCAGCGGGCAAAGCGGCCTGTTTGCGGCCGAAGCGGGCGCAGCCTTCTCGTTTGCCCACTTCATCAACCCCAACAGCGGCCCCAAGCTGATGAAGCTGTACCGCGACCGGTTTAAGCCCTCGGCCGAGTTGGCCGCGCCCCAGGCCAACGTGGCCATTTTTGTGGTGTGCGCTGATACGGCTGGCCACGCCCAGGCCCTGGCCGACAACCTTGCCCTGCAGATGCTGAAGCTGGAAACCGGCAACTACTCCCCCATTGATGCCGTGGAGAAAGTAAACCTGAAAAACCTCTCCGCCGATTTGCTGCACCGCCTGGCCTACCATCACCAGCGTATTATCTGCGGCACGCCCGACAAGGTAAAGGCCGACCTCACGGCCCTGGCCGCCGACTACGCTGTGGACGAGGTAGTGGCCGTCACCATCACCCACGACTTCGACGACCGGCTGCACTCTTATGAATTGCTAGCCGATGCCTTTGCCCTCCCGGTGGGGGTAGCAACTTCGCATACTGCCTTGGTGGGCTAGTAAGCCTGTCTATTCCTTAAATAAATACCGTAAACCCAACGTGAGCTCAGGCCTGCGTTGGGTTTCTCGCTATCTATTTACCTGTATTTTTGAGCCTTATTTCCTAGTGTAGAACTTTTCTAAAGAACTGTTTTGAATCTATCTAAATAGAGCCGAGCTTTGCATTGTTTTAAATCGTTCTAAACAAGCTCGCCCTAGCTCCAATGGCCCGACCTCTCCCCCTGCTACTGCTTCTTTCCCTTCCTCTGACCAGCATTGCTACCCCGCTCAGCGAGGGCAACGGCCCGGCAGCTACCAAACGCGCCGACGACGAAACCGCCCAGCGGGGCCGTTTGGCCGGAGTAGTAAAAGATGAGAAAGGACTGCCAGTAGAAGGCGTGACGGTGGCTCTGAAAGGCACTTCCTTCGGCTCCATGACCAACGCTGAGGGTACTTTCCGCTTCTCGGCACCGGCGGGCTCTTACCAGCTGGTCGTGAGCAGCCTAGGCTATACTTCCCAGGAGCTGACCGTAACCATTACGGCCGGCGAAACCACCACTCTGCCCGCCTTCGGGCTGACCCAGAGCAGTCAGCAGCTCAATGAGGTGACCGTAACCGGCAATCGCAGCCTCAACGAGCGCCCCACCAGCGTGAGCAAGCTACCCGTAGCCTCCCTGGACCTGCCCCAGAGCGCCGTGACGGTGGAGCGCCAGGTGCTGGAGCAGCAGCAGGTACTGCGCCTCTCCGACGCCCTTGTGAACGTGAGCGGCCTGTACGTGACCAGCACCACCGGCGGCACTCAGGAAGAGCTGGGCAGCCGGGGCTTTGCCTACGGCAGCAACAACACCTTCAAGAACGGGGTGCGCTTCAACAACGGCGTAATGCCCGAGGCCAGCTCCCTGGAGCGCATGGAAGTGCTGAAGGGCAGCGCGGCTATCCTGTACGGCAACGTGGCCGCCGGGGGGGTGCTGAACCTGGTCACCAAGAAGCCGCAGTTTGAGCGCGGCGGCTCGGTAGGGCTGCGCGTAGGCAGCTTCGGGTTCTGGAAGCCGATGGTGGACGTGTACGGGGCCGTGGGCAAAAGCGAAAACGTGGCCTTCCGCCTGAACGGTACCTATGAGCAGGGCAACAGCTTCCGCGACGAGGTGAAATCGGACCGGGTGTATGTGAACCCCTCCCTGCTGTTCAACCTCACGCCCAAAACAACCCTGATTCTGGAGGGCGACTACCTGCGCGACAACCGCACGCCTGACTACGGCATTGGGGCCATTAATTACGAAATTCCCGCTTCGCGCAGCCGTTTCCTCAACGTAGCGGGCGCCAACAACGCTACCCAGCAAACCAGCACCACGGCTACCCTTACCAGCCGCCTGAACGATTCCTGGCAGATTAGGGGGGTAGCGGGTTTCCAGCGCTACGAGAACGAGCAGCAGAGTGCCGCCCGCCCCACCAATATTGTGGCCACACCGGGCGCCACCTACGGCAACTGGAACCGCGGCCTGCAGCGCAGCGAAACAGCCGAAAACTATTTCCTGGCCCAACTGGACCTGACGGGCAAGTTCCGCACCGGCTTCCTGGAGCACACCGTGCTGGTAGGAGCCGACGCCGACCAGTACCAAACCAAATCGTACGCCTACACTAACCCGGCTTCGGCCACTGATCCAACGAAAGCCGTTGCGGTGTTCGATGTTATCAACATCCTGGACCTGAGCAAGACTATTGCCCAACCCAAGGAGCGGGTGGCTGGCTTCCAGAGCCTGGTGCGCAACACCTATACGCAGGCAGGTACCCGCCGCGCTGGTTTCTATGCCCAGGACCTGCTCAGCATTTCTGAAAAAGTGAAGGTGCTGGCGGGCCTACGCTGGAGCTACCAGGAAACGCCCTCCGACGTGTACTACTACAACACGGTAGCCAACACCACGGGCACGGCCCCCATGGCCGGCAAGCTGGTGAATAACCGCCGCTACGACGATGCCTTCTCCCCCCGCCTGGGTGTGGTGTACCAGCCGATGAAAACCACGGCGGTGTTTGCCTCCTACTCCAACTCGTTTACCCCCCAGGGCAACACAGTAACCGACCTGAACGGCCAGCCGCTGCCGCCCTCTATCATTGATCAGTACGAAGTAGGTATCAAAAACGACCTGTTCAAAGGGGCGCTGTCGGCTAACGTAACGGCCTACCATATCGTGAACAGCAACCAGGTGCAGAGCGTGCTGCCCAACGACCCACGCATTACCGCTAACACGGTGAACCGCGTGAACCCCCAGGAGCTAGCGGGCGAGGTAACCAGCAAAGGCGTGGAGGTGGACATTCAGAGCCGCCCGGTGTATGGCCTCTCGTTTATTGCCGGCTACAGCTACAACAACACGGCCTACACCAACAGCAACATCTATAAAAACGGGAGTCGTCTGCGCTACAACCCCGCCCACACGGCCAACCTGAGTTTATTCTACAACTTCAGCAGCGCCTTTGGCGAAACGGGTTTTCTGCGGGGGCTGACCGCCGGCGTTACGACTTACTACGTCGGCGACCGGCTCGCGGGCCGCAACAACCGGGAATTGAACCCCGCTACCGGCCTGCCCTGGACCGACAAAACCCCGGAGCCCTTCAAGCTGATCAGCGTGCCCAACTACCTGCAGTTGGATGCCTCCCTGGGCTACAACTACGAGCGGTTCTCGGTGCGCGTGAAGGTGGCCAACATCCTGAATGAGCTGAGCTATAACCTCCACGACGACAACAGCGTGAACCCCATTGCCCCGCGCAACTTCGCGGCTACCCTGGGCTACCGCCTGTAAGTGCCCCATACCAGCGGGCTGGAAAACCTGCCCTTGCCGGCCGAAGAAAAAGTCAGTGAAGAGAAAACCCGGGAGGTGCTGGCTGCAACTGGCTACCTTCCGGGTTTTCGCCCGACGTTCCGCCTCGTATTTTAGCCCCATGAAAATCTTTTTGCGCAACATTCACCTTTACCTCAGCCTGGTTTCGGGGCTGATTATTGCCGTGGTCTGCCTGACGGGCGGCATACTCGTTTTCGAGAAGGAGCTGGAGCAGGCCTGGCACCCGGAGCGCTACTTTGTGGCAGCACCCGCCGCCGCTACCCCCGCCCTGCCCCTGGAGCGCCTCACGGCCGCTGTGAAAGCCTACAAGCCCGACGCGAAAATCACGGGCATGAAGGTGTACGCCGACCCTACCCGCACCGTGGAGTTCAACCTGGCCGGCGCACCCGGTGGCCCCGGCGGTGAGCAAAAAGGCGAAGGCAAGAACCGGGGTGAAGGCGGCCAACGTGGCGGCGAAGGCCGTATGGAGGCCGGCAAAGCTCCGCAGGGAGAAGAGCGGCGGACCGAAGGCGGACGAGGTGAAAGCCGGGGTGAGCGAGGCGGCAAAGAAGGAAAAGGAGAAGGCAAGGGCGGCAAAGGTGGCGGCGAAGGCGGCCGCGGCCCGGTGGTATTCGTGAACCCCTACACGGCCGCCGTAACCGGCGAGCTGAACTACCGCGAAACCTTCTTCTTCACCATGATGGCCCTGCACCGCGGCATGGTGGGTGGCCCCATCGGCAAGCTGATTGTGGGCGTGAGCACCGTTATGTTCCTGTTCATCATTATCACCGGCATCGTGCTCTGGTGGCCTGCTACCCGCAAGGCGGTGAAGCAGCGCCTGCAGGTGAAGTGGAGTGGGGGCTGGAAGCGCCTCAACCACGATTTGCACATCGTGCTGGGTTTCTACTCGGCGTTGTTCCTGTTTGTGTTTGCCTTTACTGGCCTGGCCTGGTCGTTTGAGTGGTTCAACAAGGGCATCTACGCCGTTACCAACTCGCCCATGCAGCGCCCCGAGCCGCCGGTTTCGGTAGTGCCAGGTGCCGCGGCCGTAACCGCAGCCCCTACCCCCACCGACGCTCTCGAACCTGCCGCTACTCCGGAGGCGGCGGCGCCTACCCCCGGCCTCACGCCCGACGCGGTCCTGGCCCGCGCCCGCGCCCTGGCCCCGGCTTCGGTGTACTACTCCCTGCAGTTGCCTAAAGACCCCACCGGCAGCATACGGGTAGCGACCCTGCGCCCCGATGCCAGCTACGAAAACGCCACCGACGAAACCTACCTCGACCAGTATTCGGGCCAGGTCCTGAGCCAGCAGACCTACGAGCAGCGCAGCTTGGGCCAGCGCGTGCGCGGCATGTTCAAGCCGGTTCACACGGGCTCCATCTGGGGTTGGCCTTCCAAGATTATCAGCGCCGTGGTGTGCGTGCTGGGCTTCACCTTCCCAATTACGGGCACCATTCTGTGGCTGAACCGCCTGCGCAAAGCCTGGAAGAAGGAGCGCAAGCTGGCTGCGGCAGCTGTATAGAGCTAGTATTAGAACCTGGACGCTACGCGTCCGTACTTGCAGAAAGCGTCAGGCTACTTCAGCCTGACGCTTTTATTTTGCGCTTCTATGGCTTCATCTCCTACCCCCCTTCTGCCCTCTAACCCTTCCGAAAATCGTTTTCTGGCCCTGCTCCGGCGGGCGGGTCTGCTCGATTGGTTTCTGCTGGGGCTGATTGGGGCGGTAGTGCTGGCCTACTTTATCCCGGACGTAGGCAGTAAAGCCAGCCCGATTCCGTGGAAGGCGATTACTACGGCCGGAGTGGCACTTATCTTCTTCTTCTACGGGCTGCGCCTGAGCCTCGACAAGCTAAAGGCTGGCCTGCGCAACTGGCGCCTACACGTGGTGGTGCAGCTGATTACGTTCGTAGCGTTTCCAGTACTGGCCCTGGTAGCGCGGCCCTTGTTCGCAGGGTTGAAAGGCGAGCAGCTTTGGCAGAGCATCTTCTTTCTGTGCACCCTGCCCAGTACGGTTTCTACCTCCGTTGTGATGGTGAGCATCGCGCGGGGCAACCTGCCGGCCGCCATCTTCAATGCCAGCATCAGCAGCCTGCTGGGCATCTTTCTGACCCCGCTTTGGACTAGTCTGTTCCTGCACACCTCCGCCGATGAGGGCCACCTGTGGGGCTTGGCCGTGAGTTTGACCTGGCAGGTAATTCTGCCGGTGGTAGCCGGCGTGCTGCTCAACCGCCGCTTCGGGGCCTTTGCCGAGCAGCACAAAGGCGCCCTGCGCATCTCCGACCAGGTAGTGATTCTGCTGATTGTCTTCACGGCCTTCTGTGAGTCGTTTGCCGAAGGTATTTTCAGCAGCTATGCCGCCCGGGATATTGTGCTGCTGGGCCTGGGCATGGTGGGGCTATATTTGGCTATTTTCGGGCTGGTTTGGGGCCTGAGCCGGGTACTGGGCTTCTCGCGCGAGGACCGGATTACGGCCCTGTTCTGCGGCTCCAAGAAATCCTTGGTGCACGGCAGCGTAATGGCCAGCCTGCTGTTCCCGGCCACCGCCGCCACTGGCCTTATCCTGCTTCCCCTCATGCTCTACCACGCCCTGCAAATTATTCTGGCCAGCATGATGGCCCAAAGCATGGGTAGGGAGTAGGTTGGGTGTAGGCTAAGGCCGTAGCGCGAAAATCCGTTTCGCGACGAGCATAGCGAGTTCTTTATGGTAGTTTCCTACTGCCGATACTCGCTATGCTCGTCGCGAAACGGATTTTCGCGCTACAAATACTTCCTACCCCTGCTTGCTCAGGCAACCTGCACCTGTAGCTTCTGAGGGCGGAGCTTTTTCTTCTTGTTACGCCGGCCCCACCAGATAACGGTGCCGGTAACGGGCAGGCTGGCCGAAACCAGGCTGGCCAGAAACGCCACTAACTTCCCGCCGAAACCCAGAATCTGGCCGGTGTGGATGTCGTAGTTCATGTCCGTGAGCTTGGTACCAGTGCTTTTCGTGTCGTGCAGGCTGGCCTGCAGCTCCTGACCCGAAACCGGGTGGAAGGCGTAATCGTCGCGGTAGTAGTAGTGCAGGGCCTTGCGGTAGGTCCAGCAGTAGGCGGGTTCCTTGCCGGCGCCGGTGGGGCCCATCAGAATCATTTCGGCCTGGGGCGAGCGGCGGCGGGCCGTCTGATAAATGACGTCGCGCACAGGCTGCACGGCCGCGGCTACGGGCTGCAGAGTATCTACCTTGGCCGTTATCAGATCCTGGGGGTAGGTTTTACCGCCGTTGGCCAGGTAGGCAATGGGCGTTAGAACCGCCGGAAAAATCATGAACAGACCCGTAAGCGCCAGTATCAGTCCAACGCTAGCGGCGTAAAAGCCCAGCACATTGTGCAGATCATAGTTCACGCGCCGCCACCGGGCGCCCCACTTAATGGTGAAGCGCTGCTTACGCTCCTGCTTGCGCTTGGGCCACCACAGCACAAGGCCGGTAAGGAGCATCACCACGAAAATCATGACGGCGCCGCCCACTACCCATTTGGCAATGGCCTCGGGCAGCAGCAGGGTCATGTGGATTTCCTGCACGATGGCAAAGAAGTGCGTGCGCAGGTCGTGCTCGTGCAGCACCTCAGCCGTGTAGGGGTTCAGGTACACCTGCGTGGGCGCCCCGGCCTTGGTGGTGAAGAACACGGTAGCGGAGCGCTCGGGCCCGAAGTAGGTAACCCAGGTATCCTTACTGTCTATACCGGGGTGGGCAGCCAGGGCAGCGGCCTGCAGGCGCGAGGGCAGCACCGGCGCCTGGGCCCGGGCCTCCACCTTACGCCAGGGCTCCGTCAGGTCCCGGATTTCATCCTGGAAGACGAAGATGGCCCCCGTGATGCTCACAATAAACACAACCAGCCCGGACGCGAGTCCGAGCCAGAGGTGTAGCTTGCCAACGAGCTGCTTAGCCGTCATAAGCGCAAAGGGTTAGGTTAGAACTTATAGGCCACGCTGCCGATAACACTGCGCAGTTTCTGCGGGTTCATGGTGGTGTAGCCGGTCCAGTACTGCTGGTCGGTCAGGTTATCTACTTTAGCCGAAATGCGGTATTTGGGCTGGTCGTAGAAAACACTGGCGTTGAACACGGTGTAGCTGGGCAGGATAAACACGTTGGTGGATGAGTTCTGCACACGGTTTTCGCTGGCGTAGTTGCCGCCGAAGCCGGCGCCCAGGCCACGCAGCGCGCCCTCGGGTTGGCGGTAGCTTACCCAGGCGTTAGCCAGGTAGGGCGAGGAAGCGGTGTTGGGCCGGCGGCCGTTCACATCTTCGGGCGAGTCCTCAAATTTCGAATCGTTGTAAGAGAAGCCCCCAACCATGTTCAGACCGGGCACCGGGTTGGCGGTAAAATTGACTTCCACGCCTTTGCTACGCTGGGTAGCATCCTGGGCGTTGATGGCCTCAAACGTGGTGGGCGCGTAGCCCAGCAGCCGCAGCCGGTCCTGCACCCGGATGTCGTAGTAGCTCACCGTAGCGCTGAGGCGGCCACCGGCCGCGTCCAGCTTCACCCCACCTTCCCACTGGTTGGCGCGCTCAGGCCGGGCCAGCGGACGGCTGCCGTCGGCGGCCAGGTAGATGCCCAGGTTGTTGAAGCTGTTCTGGTAGTTGGCAAACACGCTCACCCGTTCCTTCACCGGCTGATACACCAGCCCGAACTTCGGCGAAAAAGTAGTTTGCTTGTAGGCCGCCACGGGCGTGTACAACAGCCCACCGGTATTGCTGACGTGGTCCACGCGCAGGGCAGCCAGCACGCTCAGTTGCTCCGTCAGGTTCAGCACGTCCGATACGAAGGCGCTGTAGGTATTCGATTTGGTGGTAATCAGGTAGCGCCCACCGCCGCCGCTAGCGTACACGGCGTTCATATTGGTGCCGTTGAAGCGGTCCAGGATGGGGCGCGGCGAGGCCAGGGCCACCGTGTCGAAGTTGGCGCCCACAAAGTTGACATCTGAGTTGATGCGCAGGAAATCGAGGCCGAGCACCACGCGGTTGCGCATGTTGCCTACCTGGAAGTCGCCGTTAAACAGCTGCTGCACTTCCCACAGCTGCCGTTGGCTGTTGTCCGTCGATTGGTCGGCCCGCACCAGGTAGGTATCGGCGGCCGGCAGCTCGGGGTTGCGGCTGCGGAAACCCGGAGTTGATGGCGTCAGGTAGAAATACGCCGAGTTGCCGTTCGAGTAGCTGTTGCTGCTGGTCAGGTAGGTGGTGGCCGTAAAGGCGGGCGAAATCTTGTACTGCACCTGCCCGAACAGGTTGGTGCTGCGCGAGTCCTGAATCAGGCCCGGGCCCTGGTAGGACTGGCGGTAATCAAACGGCGACTTGTCGGCCCGGTCAAAGCCCAGCACATTCGGGGCGAAGTACAGGAAAATGAACTGATTGCCCGTGCCCCGGCCCTTGTAGATTTCCGCGTCCAGGTTTACTGTCAGCCGGTCCGAGGGGCGCCACTGCAGGCTGGGAGCCACGGCCAGGTTCTTGTTGAAGCCAGTGTACCCCTTATTCTGGAAATTGTCCTCGTAAGTGTAGGCCGTGTTCAGGCGGAAGCCCAACGCTTTGGGCTGGTCGGCGGGCGTGTTCTGGTCCACCAGGTTCACGTCGGCACTCACGCGGTGAAAGCCATAGGAGCCGGCTGCTACCCCTACCTCGCCGCCAAAGGTGTCGAGCGGTTTCTTCGTGACGCGGTTGATCAAGCCGCCATATGAGGTCAGAGCCGAGCCGAACAGCGTGGCCGAAGGACCTTTGATGACTTCCAGCTTCTCCAGGTTCACGGCGTCGATGTTGCCGGTTACGTTGCCGGCCACGCCGTTGCGCAACTGACTTTGCGTAACGAAGCCCCGCGCGGCGTAGAAAGCGCCGCCGTCGCCGCCGCGGCCGGTGGCATCCCACATTTTCTGCAGGCCCGGAGCATTGCGCGTCGCATCATCTACGGAGAATACCAACTGCTCGGTCAGCAACTCCTTGCCCACGGTGGCGTACACCTGGGGGTTTTCGAGGTTGTTGAGCGGCATCTTATTCACGTCAACCGACTGCTTGCGGGCGAAGCGGTTCACGCGGGCTCCGTTCACGACTACCTCCCGGAGCTGCTCGGCATTTTCAGCTAACGCAAAATCCAGAGTTACACCTTGGCCGCCGCTTACGGTCACCGTCCGTTCCTCCGACTTCAGGCCCACCGCCGTAACCACCACCGTGTACTGCCCATCGCGCACCCGCTCAATCACATACTGCCCCTGGTTGTTGGTAATGGCTCCCTGGCCCCGGCCCTTCAGGCCGATAGTTACGGCCTCGGCCGGACTGCCGTCGGAGGTAGTTACGGTGCCACGGATAGACGCTGTTTGTTGCGCCAAAGCAGATAGGGAACAAGCCGTTAGGGTGGAAACCAGGCCCAGGCGTTGCAGTGTGTTCATGCGAGGTGAGTTATTTAGAACAATTCTAAAAATTCACAAAGTAAAGGCAGGAATCAATAGGATGAAAATCTATTTAGAATAATTCTACACAATATTCCCTTAACAAAGAGCAGCATTTAGCTTAACTGCCTCTTCGCGACGCTGGTACGGGCCAGCGTTCTTTATAAAGCACAGGCCCAGACCAGAGCCCTGTTTTTTTGTAGAGCGCCTCTGTTCCCTGCCGAAATAGGGCTATTCCGCTGCCTTACCCCTATATTTGGGTTTGTTCTCCCTATTGAATTGTATTTCCCGGCATGAAAAAACTTCTTCTCGTTTTTACTCTATTTCTCGCCGCTACTACCCTCTCCCAGGCCCAAACCCCGGTGCAGAAAGTGTACGGTGCCGTGGTTAAGAATAAAGCCGCCGACGTGGACGCCCTGCTCGCGGCCGGCGCCGATGTGAATGCTCCAGTGGAAATGATGCCCGGCTTCCCAACCACCTTCCTGATTATCGCGGCCGGCAACGGACAGCTGGAGGTTGTGAAGACCCTGGTGAAGCACAAGGCCCAGATTGATAAGCCCGACAGCTTCAACGCTACCGCCCTGATGGCCGCTGCGGCCAACGGTAGCCTCGATGTAGTGGAGTTTCTATTGGCAAACGGCGCCAATCCCAAGGCCAAAGACAAGGACGGCAAAGACGTACTGGCCAGTGCTAAGGAGAGCGGCAACGCCGAGGTAGTCAAGCTGATTCAGGCCAAAGCCAAGTAAACCTCTCCTACCCCAGCGAAAGCACAGATGCCCGAAGCTCAATCTCTGAGCTTCGGGCATCTGTGCTTTCGGACCTGAAGACGCAGGCTTGGTAGCGCTTAAGGCGGGGTAGCCGCGCGCTCATTACCTCACCCGTAAGCCCACTGACGGGTAGTAGTGGCCCTTTCATAGATTAAAATGCCATTAAAATATAAGATTGCTTTTTACCCTTCTCTGATTTGGCTTTCGTAGTAGCCCGTGGCTGGCATTGCCTTTCCCTCCGTTGCCGTAGGCCCTACTCCTCAGCCAGGCCACAAGTCTGCGCTTTTTCGTCCGGCACTTTTCAACTATGGAAGAAACCCGCAACAGCATCACCGACATTTGGGGAGCCCGCACCGGCTACCTCGGGCAGTGGCCCACCCGCGTGGACGAGCACGTAGAAGAAACACCCGACCATTGGGTGCAATCGGCGTGTGTGCTGTGCTCCAACGGGTGCGGAATGGACATTGGGGTGAAAGACGGGCGGATTGTGGGCGTGCGGGGCCGGGCCGTGGACCGGGTCAACCACGGCCGCCTTGGGCCGAAAGGGCTGCACGGCTGGGCTGCCAACCACAGCCCTGACCGCCTGACCAAGCCCCTGATCCGGCGCAACGGACAGCTGGAAGACGCTACCTGGGACGAGGCCATGAGCCTGATTGTGCAGCGCTCCAAGGACCTGATTCGGGAGCACACCAGCGGGGCCATTGGCTTCTACACCTCGGGGCAGCTTTTTATTGAGGAATACTACACCCTAGGCGTACTGGGCAAGGCGGGCCCGGGCACCCCGCACATGGATGGCAATACCCGCCTGTGCACAGCCACGGCGGCGGCCGCCCTGAAAATATCCTTCGGCACCGACGGGCAGCCCGGCTCCTATTCCGACCTCGACACCACCGAAGCCGTGCTACTGGTGGGCCACAACATGGCCTCTCAGCAAACCGTGCTCGGGGCCCGTATCCTCGACCGGCTGGCCGGCCCCAACCCGCCCCAGCTGGTAGTCATTGACCCGCGCCGCACCTACACGGCCGAAAAAGCCACGGTGCACCTGGCGCCGCGCGTGGGCACCAATGTGGCAGTGCTCAATGGCCTGCTGAACCTACTGATTCAGGCTGGCCACATCAACCACAAGTTCATCAAGGAGCACACGATAGGTTTTGCCGAGCTGCGCAAAACCGTGGAAAAGTGGACGCCGGAGCGGGTGGAAGCCCTCAGCGGAGTGCCCGCCGAAAAGCTTCTGGCGGCGGCCCTTATCCTGGGCACCAGCAACACCCTGGTTTCCAAGGCTCTGCAGGGCGTGTACCAGTCGATGCAGGCCACGGCGGCGGCGGTGCAGATCAATAACATCCACCTGATTCGGGGGCTGATTGGGTCCAGGGGCAATGCCATTCTGCAGATGAACGGGCAGCCTACCTCCCAGAACACCCGCGAGTGCGGTGCCGATGGCGACCTACCCGGCTTCCTCAACTGGGGCAACTCGGCGCACATTCAGGAGCTGGCCCGCATCTGGAACGTTGACCCCGACATCATCCCGCACTGGTCGCCGCCCACCCACGCCATGCAACTGTGGCACTACTGCGAGCAGGGCTCCATTAAGATGCTGTGGATCAGCGCTACCAACCCGGCCGTGTCGATGCCGGATTTGCCGCGCCTGCGCCAGATTCTGGAAAAGGAAGGCCTGTTTATCATTGTGCAGGATGCTTTTCTGACGGAAACGGCGCAGTACGCCGACGTGGTGCTGCCCACGGCTATCTGGGGGGAGAAAACCGGCACCTTCACCAACACCGACCGCACCGTTCATATTTCACACCAGGCCATTCAGCCGCCCGGCGAGGCCCGCTCCGACTTCGACATCTTCCGCGACTATGCCCAGCGCATGGATTTTCGCGACAAAGATGGCCGTCCCCTCATCAGTTGGACTACCCCCGAAGAAGCCTTCGAAGCCTGGAAAGCCTGCAGCAAAGGCCGCCCCTGCGACTACTCGGGCATGAGCTACGCCAAGCTCAGCGCGGGCTCAGGCATTCAGTGGCCCTGCAACGAAGAGCACCCCGACGGGGCCGAGCACTTGTACCCCAACCACGTCTTCAACACCCAGCCCGACTACTGCGAAACCTACGGCTACGACCTGGAAACCGGCACGGAGCAGCAGGCGGAAGCCTATAAGGCCCAGGACCCTAAGGGCAAGGCCTTCATCAAAGCCGCCGACTACGAGCCGCCCCACGAGGAACCCAGCGAGGCCTACCCCCTGTGGTTTACGACGGGCCGGGTGGTGTACCACTTCCATACCCGCACCAAAACCGGCCGCGCCCGCGCCCTGAATGAGGCAGCGCCCGAGGCATTTGTGCAGTTGGCCGAGGAAGACGCCGCCCGCTACGGCATTGTAGAGGGCGACCTGGTAGAAGTAGCGTCGCGGCGGGGCAAGGCGGTGGCGCCGGCCCGGCTGGGCAGCATCGAGCCTGGGCTGGTGTTCATGCCCTTCCATTATGGTGCCTGGGGTCAGGAAGACGGGCAGCCGCGCCGCGCCGCCAACGAGCTGACCATCAGGGAGTGGGACCCCATCAGCAAGCAGCCCCACTTCAAGTACGCCGCCGTCCGCATCCGAAAAGTGTAACCGCCTACCCCTCCTTCGTCTATGCAACTCGGAAACTACCTGGGCCTGGTGGAAAGCAGCGAAAAGCAGCTGTCGGAAGCCTTCGAGAAAGTAGCCCGCCACCACCGGGCGGAGCCTGATATTGAGCAGATGTGTATTAAGCTGGCGGGCTGGTCGTTGCGCCACGCCGGGCAGATGCAGCCCTACCTGGTGCGGTATTCGGCCGAGGACAGCCCGGAGCCCAACGAAATGCAGAAGATCCTGTTCAGCCAACCCCGCACGGGCAGCCTGGCCCTGGTCCGAGACCTGCACGACCTGTGGCTGCTGGCCAACGAGGTGGAGCTGTGCTGGGAAATCATCGGCAACGCGGCCCTGACCCTGCACGACAAGGAAATGGAGGCCGTCTGCACTGAGTTTCAGGCTGAAACCAAGCGGCAAATTGCCTGGCTGCTGGGCCGGATCAAGCAGTCAGCCCCGCAGGCCTTGGTAGTGGCATAGGAATAGCCGCTACACAATAGGGTTTACTCCTCCGGAGCAGGTAGGAATGCTTCATTAGCAGCAGACTCATCAACTGAATCAACCTGGATTCGTGCGGCATATCGTTCGTTAAACGGGGTGAGGAGTGCGCGAGGTGGTTGCCAGATGGTAGAGCATACCCGCGCAGGTGAGCCCCCACGCCAGCAGCGCCACGTAGATTCCGTAGGCTGGAAATAGGATGCAGGCTAGGCAGCGGGAGTACTTCGGAGAGACGCAACGTAGCGGCTACGTACATGCCCAGCGGAAATACCATCGTCCAATAGGTAGGCGCGTACGTGAAGGCCGGCTTCGTTTTCAGATGGTTCCAGATTCGGAGAACAGCCACCAGCGGAATCCACCAGGTGCTTACAGCCCAGAATAACAGACTACCGCCTTTTACAAACGCCAGCAAATCGAGGGAGACGCGGGCCTGTTGGAGGGTGGTGACCAGGGTAGCACCCGCCAGCACCGTAATGGCACTAGCACCCACACTGATCCAGTAAGCGGCCCCTACCTGTTCCTGGCCCAGCGGCCGGAACGTAAGCCGGTATAGCAGCAGGGTAATTAACACCACATATAAGGTACCGCCTAGCAGAAACAAACTCAGGAGCCCAAAGCCGCTTATCTCGGGAGCTACCGCCCAACTGGCAACCAGTTTACCTCCCAGCACCGCTAAGGCTTCGGTAGCTACTACCAGTAGAAGCAAGCCAGCTGCCGTTGAAGCCTTTTTCCAGGGGTGGCTTTTCTTCGCCCACGCTTACTCCCAGCAAAAAACTGTACACCAGAATCAGCCAGACTACGGCGGCGCCCATCCACAACGCGCTGCCTACCCCCGTTTGCTGCCGCAACTGCACAAACTGATTGCCCAGCAGGCAAGTAGCCGGAACAAGGGTCAGATAGGTAGCGCCTTGGTCGTGGGAAGTCAGCTCAGCTCGTACGGCCTGAAATGCCATTACGACCCGTAGCACCAGCAGTAGCACAAACAGCGGGTATAGCATGAGGTTCACGTAGAAGAACGCTTCTGCTACAGCCTGTAAGTGGAGCCCATCAGCCGCCAGCGAAATAATCCCTGTTGACATGATCAGGGCGAAGTAAGCGACGGGGAACTGCTGGATAGCTTTCTTCATGAGTGGGGGTAGTCAGGAACAGCGACTCACCCACTATACCCTGCCCAGCCCAACGAAGTTAATGTCGAGCCAGGCAGGGCAACACGGCTTACCTATTTAATGAAGACAGTGATTTCCAGTCACTACCTTCTACAAGCACCTAACGCAGTTTTTCCTGGAAGAAGGCCAGCGTGAGGGCCCAGGCTTCGGCGGCGGCCTGCGGATGGTAGCTGGGGCGCTCATCGCAGTGGAAACCGTGGTCGGCGTAGGAAATAACGGTGTTGATGTAGGGCTTGCCGGCGGCCTCCACCGCATCAATTACTTCCGCGATTTTCTCTTTGCTGATGTGCTGGTCCAAGCCACCCCAGAAGAACAAGTGCGGCGCGTGCAAATCCGAAGCGCGGTCTTTCAGCAGGTGAGTACCCCCACCGTAGTAGGATACGCCGGCCGCCAGGGGCAGCACGGCATTGGCCAGAAACGAGAGGCGTCCGCCCAGGCAAAACCCAATGCTGCCAATCTTCTCCGTCACGTTGGGCTGGGCCCGGAGCCAGTCGTAGCAGGCCTGCACGTCGGCGGTTACACCCTCGGGAGTAATGGCGTTGTAGTGGGGCATGGCGCTGGCAAAGTCGGAGTAGGAAATTTCGAGCCCCGGCTCGGCGGTGCGGTGAAACACTTCGGGGGCAATAACCACGTAGCCCACCTGGGCCAGCCGGTCGGCCACGTTGCGGATGTGGCCGTTTACGCCAAAGGCTTCCTGCAGCAGAATAATACCGGGATGTGGCCCCTGCGTAGTCGGGAAGGCGGTGTAGGCGTTGAACTGGGTGTTATCGGAGGCGGTAAGCGAAACGGCGTTAGGGTACATCGGTACGGTTGTGAAGTGGTAGGGTGGTGAGGTGCTAAAGCGGGTAACCGATGGTTTGTTTTATAGCCAAACAGCTTCGCACGATACTGGTCTGTTGCTTGGTCTCCTTATATTTGGGGGTATTATCCAACACCAATTTCCTGCTGCGGTATGCTCAGAGTTTTCCTCACCTTCCTGTTTATCATCAGCCTATCTATTGCAGGCTTCGCCCAGACGAGGTCTAAGGAGCTATTTGCCGCAATCCACGACAACGACGCCCGGAAAGTAGAGCAACTGCTCAACGAGGGGGCCGACGCCAGCGCCATTATGCAAATGGGCCCGGGTGCTCAGTTCAGTGCCCTGACCATGGCTATCAACACCAGTACCTTTCCTATTGTGAAGCTGCTGGTAGAGCACAAGGCCCAGCTCGAATGGAAAGACTGGTTCAAGACGACGGCCCTCATGTATGCCGCCGGCAAAGGCAGCCCGGAGCTGGTGGAACTACTTCTCACCCATGGCGCCGACGTGCGAGCCGACGATGGCCAGGGCAACACGGTGCTGGGGGCCGCTCAGCAAAGCAAGAACCGGAGGGTCATTGCCCTGATTGAGGCCAAACTGAAAGAATAAGCGCAACGACCGTCGTCAAATCGTCAGGGGCCCGCTAACAGCTTGTTGGCGGGTCCCTTGCAGTTTAACGCTGCTCCTGCAACTGCAGCAAACGCACGATGAGGCCGGTCCAGCCGGTTTGGTGGTTGGCCCCGAGGCCGTAGCCGGTGTCGCCGTGGAAGTACTCGTGGAAGAGCAGGTAGTCCTTGAAATGAGGGTCCTTCTGCAACAGCTCATTATCTCCAAAGGCGGGGCGGTGGCCGTGCTCATCCTTGAGTAGAAGCTTGGTCAGGCGGCCGGCCAGGGCAGCAGCTACCTCCTGCAACGTCAGCAACGTGCCCGAGCCGGTGGGGTACTCAATCTGAAACTTGCTATCGTAGTAGAAGTGGTAGCGCTGCAACGACTCGATAATGAGGTAGTTGATGGGAAACCAGATGGGGCCGCGCCAGTTGCTGTTGCCCCCAAACATGCTGCTTTCGGCCTCGCCGGGCACGTAGTGAACCTCAAAGTTTTCCTCCTCGGTACTGAACACGTAGGGGTGCTCCAGGTGGTAGCGCGACATGGCCCGGATGCCGTACTCCGATAGAAACTCGGTTTCATCGAGCATGCGGGTGAGCAACTTCTTAAGACGGGAGCGGCGCAGTAGGCCCAGCAAGTGGCGGGCGCCCTTGCCGGGGTCTTCCCAACGAGCCACCAGCTTGGCCAAGTGGGGCCGGCTGTCCAGCAGCCAGCGGGCCCGCGCTGTAAACTCAGGCATGGCGTCTAGGAGTTGCTGGTCCACTACTTCCACCGCGAACAGCGGAATCAGGCCCACAATGGAGCGCACTTTCAGCTTGATGCGCTCCTCGTCGGGGGTGTGCAGCACGTCGTAATAAAAGCCGTCTTCTTCGTCCCAGAGGTTAAACAGGCCGTCGCCGCCACGGGTCATGGCATCGGCAATGTAGAGGAAGTGCTCGAAGAATTTGCTGGCCATTTCCTGGTACACGGGGTTGGTGCGGGCCAACTCCAGAGCCATGCGCATCATGTTCAGGGCAAACATGGCCATCCAGCTCGTACCATCCGACTGCTCAATGTAGCCGCCGGTGGGCAGCGGAGCCGAGCGGTCGAACACACCAATGTTATCGAGCCCCAGGAAGCCCCCCTCAAAGATGTTCCGCTCGCTCTTGTCCTTGCGGTTTACCCACCAGGTAAAGTTGAGGGCAAGCTTATGAAACACGCTTTCCAGAAACGCCGTGTCGCCTTGGTCGCCGCGCAGCTTTTTGTCCATTTTGTACACGCGCCAGGTGGCCCAGGCGTGCACGGGCGGGTTCACGTCGGAGAAATTCCACTCGTAGGCCGGCAGTTGGCCGTTGGGGTGCATGTACCAGTCTTTGGTGAGCAGGCGCAGCTGGCTTTTAGCAAACTCGGCATCCAGGATAGCCAGCGGAATGCAGTGAAAAGCCAGGTCCCAGGCCGCGTACCAGGGGTACTCCCACTTATCGGGCATGGAAATGATGTCCTGGTTTTGCAGGTGGGCCCACTGCCGGTTGCGGCCTTTGCAGCGCTCGGGCGGAGGCGTTGCCACGGCCGGGTCGCCTTCTATCCACTGGGTTACATCATAATAATAGAACTGCTTGCTCCAGAGCATGCCGGCAAAGGCCTGGCGCTGCACATTGCGGGCATCGGGGTCGGGCGGCAGGTTTTCCTGGAGGCAGTCGTAGAACTCGTCGGCGTCGCGCCGGCGGGCCGCGAAGATGTGGTCAAAGTCCAGAAAGGGCTCGGGGCAGGCCGGCTGCCGCAGCCGCAGCCGCACCACCTGCGACTGGCCCGGCTGCAGAGTGAGGTAGTACTGGGCGGCCATTTTAGTGCCTTGCTGCTCAGCATTAATGGCGTCCACCTTGCCATCGATGATATAGTCGTTGATGCCATCCTTGAAGTGCAGACCATCGGCGGGCAGGTTGTAAAGCCGGGCTCCGTTGGTTTCGTTTTCGCAGAAGAGCAGCTGAGGGGTTTGGTCGCAGTAGAGGTGGTAGGCACCCAAGGCCGGGTGCTCGGCCAGGGCAGTGCCGGGCTCCAGTTCGCGCACCATGGGGCGGGTATCGTCGTAGCCCCAGCTCCAAGTGTTGCGAAACCAAAGCTGGGGTAGCACCTGCACCGAAGCGCGCTTGGGCCCACGGTTGTGCACCGTTATCTGAATCAGGATGTCATCGGGGCCGGCCTTGGCGTACTCCATAAACACATCGAAGTAGCGGCCCTTGCTGAAGATGCCCGTGTCGAGCAGCTCGTACTCGGGCTGCTCGCGGGTGCGGCGGGCGTTTTCCTTGACCAGCTTCCGGTACGGAAACGCCCGCTGCGGATACTTATACAGCATCTTCATGTAGGAGTGCGTGGGCGTGCTGTCGAGGTAGTAGTACAGCTCCTTCACGTCCTCGCCGTGGTTGCCCTGCCCGTTGGTAAGGCCAAACAGGCGCTCCTTCAGGATTTCATCTTTCCCGTTCCAGAGGGCTACAGCAAAGCATAGCTGTTGCTTATCATCGGAGATGCCACCCAAACCTTCCTCGCCCCAGCGGTAGGCCTTGCTGCGAGCCATATCGTGGGTGATGTAGTCCCAGGCGTTGCCTTCGGCCGAGTAATCTTCGCGCACGGTACCCCACTGGCGCTCGGTGAGGTAGGGGCCAAATTTTTTCCAGGGGGCGGTGTGTGTATTCGTTTCTGCGAGGCGTAGTTGTTCCTGCGTCATAGAGTAGTAGCTCGGGGCTCCTGAGTTCCAGAAGTAACATGGTGGCGAGTACCCGCCGGAGCGTGGCGCCCAGGCCGACAACCGGCCCTGGAGCCGCGCCTGCGGGTGAATTTGTCTCGCCGAGTGAGCTTTGCCCTACTCTATTTTAACTGGGATGGTTGCTACGGAGGAGGTAGCCTTAGGAACTTGACCTGATTTGGTCCCATTCCTCTTCACAGCTTTCCTTTGCTAAGCTTAACCAGCCTTCAGTATCTTTTTAGGGGTAGTAATACTGCTGCAACTCCGCCTTTGCCCTACCCTACTTTGCCGCCTCAATCTCGGCTATAGCCTGAGCTACCAGCGTGGCCGCCTGCCCGGCGTTCGGGCGGGTAGCCTGCTGCTGCCGAATCTTCTGGAGCAGCTCGGTGAGGGGTTTTGCAACGCCGTAGGGCTTGAATTGTACTCCCATATCCTTGATGCGGGTAATACCCTGGGTGAGGGCCGTCGGGTCGTCGAGGCGACCGAGCATGGCTCCAAAGCCAGACATCATATTGAAGCGGTTGTTGGGGTCGGCGGCATCAAACTTGGCCAGCACTGAGGGCCACTGCGCCGGGCCGCCCACCTGACCATATACCTGCACCTGCGCTACCGTCAGGGCGCCTTTGTTATCGGCCTCGAAAGTGGTGGCGCGGGCCAGGGCCTGTGCGGGCTGCAAGGCGGCCAGCCCCTGCAAGGCCGCCCCCTGCACCTGGTACGATTGGCTGTTCAGGGCTTTGGTAAATAGCTTTGTGTAGCGTTTCTGCTTCAGGTTACCCAGAGCCGACAAGGCCGCAGCCTGCACCTGCACCGACGGGTCAGTGGTGGCGAGGCGAGCCAGGATAGGGGCAGCAGCTTTGCGAAGCGTGTCGTTTTTGAGGTTGAGCTGCTCAATGGCTAGCCCACGCAACACATCCGACTTATCCTGCAGGCCCATAACGAGAATTTTCTGGGCCAGAGGGTCGGAAAGCTGACTCTGAGCAGCCACCAGGGCTTCGCGCCGGTCTAGGAAGGTAGCCGCGTGACGGTACTGGTAGGCAAACTCAGCCAGGGGCTTGTTGTCCTGCTTCTGCCAGACTAAGGTTTTCTGCGCATCCACATTCACCAGCTCCGGGCGGCTAGCGGCCGGAAAGTACAGCGTATCGACGGCGTGGCGCAGGGTAGCGGGGTAGCGCCGGGCGCGCCCGTTGGTGTACACATCTACCTGAAGCGGCAGCACGAAGGGCGCTCCGGGCTGGGTTTGGCGCACTACCACCGCCTGGCGCTGGCGGGCAGCATCCCACTGATAGTCAATCGTGACAATGGGGTGACCAGCGCGGTAGTACCATTGGTTGAAAAACCAGTTCAAATCCTGGCCCGAAGCTTCCTCCAGCGCCAGCCGCAGCTGCTGGGCTTCGCCGGTCCCGAAGGCGTTGCGGGTTAGGTATGTTCTCAGCCCCGCAAAAAACACGTCTTCGCCCAGGTAAGAGCGGAGCATGTTCAGGATGCTACCCCCTTTCTGGTAGCTAACCCCATCAAACATATCCTCCTTATCGGCATACTGAAAGCGCACCAAGGGCTTCTCGTAGTTGCCGGGGCCGCGCAGGTAAGTGCGCAGACTGCGGTGGGCCTGAGCCGCGCCCGCGTCGGGGCCGTACTCGTGCTCGGCCCAGAGTACCTCCGAGAAGTTGGCAAACGACTCATTCACGGTCAGGTTGCTCCAGCTTTCGGCCGTCACCAGGTCACCAAACCACTGATGGAACAGCTCGTGAGCAATTTCGCGCTCCACCAGGGCATACTCCCAATCCAGCTGCTCGCGGGCCGTACCTTGCGCATGCTCCCCGAACAGGGAAGCCGTGGTGTTTTCCATGGCGCCGGCCACGTACTCGCGGCCGACTACCTGGGCGTATTTACTCCACGGAAAATCCACGCCAAGGCGCTGGGAAAAGAACTCCAGCATACGCGGCGTTTTGCCAAAAATGGCGCGGGCCTGGGCCGCGTACTGGGGTTCGAGGTAGTAGCTGACTTCTTTACCCCGCCAGGTATCCCTGGTAATCCGGAAGTCGCCGACGGCCAGCATGAACAGGTAAGGCGCGTGGGGCTGGTCCATTTTCCAGGTGTCGCGGCGCATGCCGGGGCCAGCGGCTTCCTGGCTCGTCAGCAGCCCGTTGCTGAGCGTAACGTACTTAGCGGGCACCGTCAGGCTTATCTCGGAGGTTGATTTCTGGTTGGGCCTATCAATGGTAGGAAACCAGGCTGAGCTACCCTCCGTTTCGCCCTGGGTCCAGATCTGAACCGGCTTGCCTGCCACGGCACTATCGGGGTTTATAAAGTACAGGCCTTTGGCCCCGGTAATGGCGGCGCTGCCTTTCACCTGCAGCTCATCAGGCTTGGCAGTGTACTCAATGTAAACCGTGTATTCCTCGCCTACTGGCACCATGTGCCCCAGCTGCACCGCCAGCTGCCAGCCGTTGTATTGGTACTTCAGAGGCTGCGGCGTATTGCCTTTCAGTAAGGCTACCGATTTGATATCCATGCCCTTGGCATCGAGCCGCAGGGAGTCGGTGGGGTAGCCGTGGGGCTTCATGGTCAGCCATGCTTTACCGTAGGCGTAGCGCTTGGCGTAGTCGAAGCGCAGGTCCAGCCGGGTGTGTACCAGGGCATTGACTTTGCGCTCCTCGGCGCGGTAAGTCGTAGCGGTGGCTGCTTGCGGGGTGGGTTGCTGGGCCACCGCGGCCACGGCCGATAACAGGCCAGCAAGTACTAAGGACAGATTTCGCATCGGGCACAAGGTATAGAGACTTGCGCCGATAGATGGGGGTAGGGCGAACAAGGTTGCCTTCGGAACCGAAACAGAGGCCGACCCAGAGGCCAGCACTCCCTTATCCCGCTCTTCATGAGTTGATTAAGAAACTAAATACTACCCCTTACCCGACCACGAACGTGCGCATGCTCATGCCCCCAAAACTCACTTCCTCGTAGGCGTGACGGATGTTGTCGTCGGGCTCGGCCAGGGCCAGGCTGTAGAGCATCGGAATGTAGTGGTCGGGGGTGGGCACCGAGAGCGGGCCGCTGGCCCCGGCCTGCTGGTAGTGGGCCAGGGTGTGCAGGTCGCGCTGGTTTATTTTGGCTTTAGCCCACTCATCAAACTCCTGCGCCCAGGCGTAGGGCGTGGCATCATCGGTCATCAGCTTGGGCATACTCTGGCGCAGGTTGTGCACGATGTTGCCGCTGCCCAGAATCAGGACGCCGCGGCGGCGCAGAAACTGCAGCTGCCGTGAAAGCTCGGCGTGGTAGGTAATGGGCTTGTAGTAGTCGATGCTAAGCTGGAACACCGGAATATCGGCCTCCGGGAAGATGTGGTGCAGTACCGTCCAGGTGCCGTGGTCGAGGCCCCACTCGTCGGTGGGGTGGGCATCGGGCAGGGCCTGTAGCACCTCGCGGGCCACGTCGGGGGCGCCGGGCGCGGGGTACTGCATATCGAACAGCTCCTGCGGGAAGCCGCCGAAGTCGTGGATGGTTTCGGGCCGCTCGTTCACGGCCACAAAGGTGCCGCGCGTGAGCCAGTGCGCCGACACCACCAGCACCGCCCGCGGGGGCTGCAGGTTGCGAATATCGTGGCCTAGCTGGCGCAGGGTTTGGGTGAAGGGGTTATCGGCCAGCGCGTTCATGGGCGAGCCGTGACCCACGAAGAGCACCGGCATCTTAGCCGTTTTCTGAAAGGAACTGGCGGTTTTATGAAGGTCTTGCAGGGAGTTCATAGCGGTAGCGAGGGGTAGCACAGCCAGGGCTTTAAGGAAGTCTTTGCGGTGCATGGGGTTGGTAATAGTTACCTAACAAAAGTACCCCGGCGGCGGTAGCGGGACCTTGATATAGGATAAGAAATAGAGGGGAAGCAGAGAGTAAAGCTATATTGCGGTTCATGCTTCTTAAAGGGTGTCATCACCTCTACATATAGCTCCAATGGCAATTATTAAAGTGCTAGCAGGCCATGAGTTCTATCTATACATGAATGGCCGCCTCATCTACAAGAAGTGGCTGAATCAAGGCTATTCCAAAGTATTCGATGTAATGGCTTATGATAAATTCACCTTGACAAGCATTACAGATAAAGGCGTTACGAATAGATATAGTACTAACCAGCACGACAGTTAATATTTTCCTACTCCAGTATGCAACTCAAACTAGCCCGCCTGGAAGACATAGACGGGGTGCTGGCCCTGCACCGGAAATACCAGCTGGCCACCATTGCCGAGGAGGATAAGGCCGATGGCTTCGTGACTACCGCCTTCACCCGCGAACAGCTTACGCAACTGATTGAGCAGGAACAGGGCCTGTCCATTGCCCTGCACGAGGGGCAGGTGGTGGCGTACGTCATGGCGGCAAGCTGGCAGTTTTGGTCGGTGTGGCCGATTTTCGCCTTTATGATAGAGCAGCTGCCCACGCTGACCTACGCCGGCCGGCCGCTCAGCACCGCAAATTCCTACCAGTACGGCCCCGTCTGTGTGGACAAGGCCTACCGAGGCAGCGGCCTGCTGGGGCGGATTTTCGATTTCTCGCGGGCGCAAATGGCCTCGCGCTACCCAGTGCTGGTCACGTTTATCAACCGCATCAACGGCCGCTCCTACGCGGCGCACACCCGCAAGCTGGGGCTGGAGGTTATCCGCGAGTTTGAGTTCAACGGCAACCAGTATTACGAGCTGGCCGGCGAAACCCTGTAGCCCGGACTTTAGTCCGGAACACCCGCAATACCCGGAACACCCGGAACATTCCGCCTCGGGGCCGGACTAAAGTCCGGGCTACACTTGCCGAACTTTCGGCAACTTGCCGGCTCCTAACCCACCTGTCCCGCCCAAGCCTTCATGTCCCGCATCCTACCCACCATCGTGGGGGCGCAGTTTTTCTGCACCTCGCTGTGGTTTGCCGGCAACGCCGTAGCCCCGGATATAGCCGCTCAGCTCCATCAGCCACCGGGTTTTGTGGCCACGCTCACCAGCGCCGTGCAGCTGGGCTTCATCACCGGCACGCTCACCTTCGCCCTGCTGGCCCTCGCCGACCGATTTTCGCCCTCGCGGGTGTTTTGCATCAGTGCCCTGCTGGCGGCGGCCTGCAACCTGGGCGTTAGCCTCGGCGGTATCGGGGCCCCGGAGCTGCTGGCCCTGCGGTTCCTGACGGGCTTTTTCCTGGCGGGCATCTACCCGGTGGGCATGAAAATAGCCGCCGACTACTTCGAGGCCGGATTGGGCAAGTCACTGGGGTTTCTGGTGGGGGCGCTGGTGCTGGGCACGGCGTTTCCGCACCTGCTCAAGGCCGCCACCGCCCAGCTGCCGTGGCAGTACGTGACGGTGGCTACCTCGGGGTTGGCGGTGCTGGGCGGGGTAGCGCTGGTGCTGCTCGTGCCCGACGGGCCCTACCGCCGCGCGGGGCAGCAGCTGCGGCTCACGGCGTTTCTGGCGGGGTTTCGGGAGCCGGCGTTTCGGGCGGCGGCGTTTGGCTACTTCGGGCACATGTGGGAGCTGTACACGTTCTGGGCCTTCGTGCCAGTGCTGCTGGTGGCCTATAACCAGTTGCATCCCGGCGCGGTGCTGCCGGTGCCGCTGCTCTCGTTCCTGATTATCGGGGTGGGTAGCCTGGCCTGCATGGGCAGCGGGCTGCTCTCGCAGCGGCTGGGGCCGCGCCCGGTAGCCACGGCGGCGCTAGGCCTATCGGGGGTATGCTGCGTGGTGTCGCCGTGGGTGCTGGGCGGCGGCTCGGTGGCGGGGCTGCTGGGGTTTCTGTTTTTCTGGGGGGTAGTGGTGGTGGCCGATTCGCCGCTGTTTTCCACGCTGGTGGCCCAGAATGCGCCGGCTGCCTCACGGGGCACTTCCCTCACCATCGTCAACTGCCTGGGGTTTGCCCTCACCATTGCCAGCATTCAGCTCACCAACTGGCTAGGCCACTTCCTGCCCCCGCCATATCTGCTGCTGCCGCTGGCCGTGGGACCGGCGCTGGGGCTTTGGGGGTTGCGGCGGGGTAGCAAACCGGGCGTACTCGCGTAAAAGACCAATAAGCTGTACCTTGAATTTGCTATGGACATTAAGACGCTGATTACTGTTAATGAAGACATTCAGGGCGGGCAGCCGGTGTTTGCCGGTACCCGCGTGCCTGTGGAGTCGTTATTCGACCATCTGGAAGCTGGCGTTTCGCTGTCCGAATTCTTGGACGATTTCCCCACGGTAAGCCGGGAGCAAGCCGTAGCCGTTTTAGAAGTAGCCAACAAGCTGCTGACTTCCCGTAACGTAGCCCACTGGTATGCGGCTGTTGCTTGATGAAAACCTGCCTAAGCGGTTGAAGGCAGACTTCCCCGAGCACGAGGTGTACACCGTCCGCGATAAAGGATGGGCCGGAATTAAAAATGGAGAACTATTGAAACGCATGCTGGCCGAAGGCTTCGATGCTCTGCTCACATTTGACAAGAATCTGCAGCACCAACAGAATTTCGAGAAGTACACACTTACAGTCTTCGTGCTGTCGGCATCTATCAACCAGTACAGCGTGCTGACGGCTCTTTCGGGCCAAGTCAAGCAGTTGTTGTCCTCTCCCACCTTACCAACCGGTCCGATTGTGATAAAAGCGGATTAATCACTACCATCACTCCGAAAGCTCATTCTCACACGAAATTTATAGCCGTAAATCACAACATGGCCCTTAATCTTGAAACCACTCAATTTTTGCTAAGTCAGATTGCAAGAGCGAACTATCATACTTTTCATAGTGCGGTTAGCCAAATGATAGATTACTTAAAAAGTGAAATTAAAGACAATCCTGTGTATGACACATATGAAGAGGAAGCAAAATCTTGGAGGAATTGGCCTGTTTCTGAAGGCATAAGTTTTTATGGAGGTAGCTGGAGCTTACCTACGAAATTAGAACAGGCCAAACATTTAGCCTATAGTATGTACAATAGAATCGCTCATAACGATGAAAATTGGATTAATAATTTTGCATTTGAGTTATTCATGGATAAATCACTATCCGCAAATTCATTAAAGCTTAACCAGACATTTTTAGGGTATTTTGAGAAAGCAGTAGAAGACATTATCAACGCAAATCCTGAAATAGAAGAAAAGCCAAAAAAATCAAAAAACGATACTGTATTTATAATACACGGGCATGACAATGAGTTAAAGATGAGTATCCAGCTGTTATTAAACAGAGCTGGAGTTAATAGCATTGTACTGCACGAGCAGGCTGATAAAGGGCGAACTATTATTGACAAATTGGTAGAGGAAACTGAGGTAGCTGGCTATGCTATTGCGCTTTTAACACCTGACGACTTGACAACTACGGGTAATAATAGAGCAAGACAAAATGTTATTATGGAGATTGGCTACTTTCTAGGAAAGTTAGGAAAGTCTAGATTGAGAATGATTGTTAAGGGAGATGTAGAAATCCCAAGTGATTTACAAGGCATCCTTTATGAAAAGTATGATTCAGCAGGTGCTTGGAAAGTCAAGCTGATGAAGGAGATGCAAGCAGTTGGCATTTACGTTGATATTCAGGCTGCTATAACAGGTTTTTAATAAAAAGCACCCCACCAAAAAGCCCCGGCGCCTTATGGCACCGGGGCTTTTCTATAGAGTAGCAAGCCGGACTACAGCAGCTTGTCCAAGTAAATAGGTAGGTCGCGGACGCGCTTGCCGGTGGCGTGGTACACGGCGTTGGTGATGGCGGCGGCTACGCCCAGCAGGCCGATTTCGCCTACCCCCTTCACCCCCAGCGGGTTTACTACGTCGTCTTCCTCCTCCACGAACAGCACCTCGATGTCGTTGATATCGGCCTGCACGGGGATGTGGTACTCCGAGTAGTTGTGGTTCATGTAGCGCCCAAACTGGTGGTCCATGACGGTTTCCTCCATCAGGGCCATGCTGATGCCCCAGACAATGGAGCCCAGCACCTGCGAGCGGGCGGTTTTGGGGTTGAGGATGCGGCCGGCGGCCACGGCGTTGAGCACGCGCGTAACGTGCACGGTGCCAAACTCCTCATCTACCTCCACCTCCACAAACACAGCGTTGTGCGAGTGCATGGAGTGGGTGGCCTGCTTGAGCAGGTTGGGCGTAGCCGAGCTATCCGTTTCCAGCTTGGTTTCGCCGCTGGCCTGCAGCACGTCGCGGATAACCACAGCGTTGTCGGGGTCTTGGCGCAGCCGAATCTGGCCGTTCACGAACTCTACTTCGTCCGGGCTGGCGCCTTTCAGAGGCGAGCCTTCCATCTTCTGGGCCAGCTTGAGCAGCTTCTCGCCAATGGCTTCGCAGACGCTCTTCACGGCCGAGCCAACGGAGGCGGCCGTCCAGGAACCACCCTGCACGGGGGCTTCGGGCAAGTCGGTATCACCGAGCTTGAAGGTTACGGCTTCAATGGGCAGCCCCAGCGTGTCGGCCGCAATCTGGGTCATGATGGTGTAAGTGCCCGTTCCGATGTCGGTGGTGGCGCTGGAAACCAGCAGTTTGCCGTCGGCGGTGAGGGTAGCCTTAGCGGCGGCTTTCTTCTGGGTAGCATCCCACACGCCGCCAGCCATGCCATAGCCCACCAGGCGGTTGCCCTTGCGCATGGAGCGGGGCTGGGGGTTGCGCTGGTCCCACCCGAATTTGGCCGCGCCCTGGTGGTAGCAGTCGCGCAGGCGCTTGCTGGAGAAGGGCTTGCCGGCGTTCTGGTCTTCCTCGGCGTAGTTACGGATGCGGAAGTCGATGGGGTCAAGGCCGGCGGCGGCGGCCATTTCGTCCATGGCTACTTCTAGGGCGAAGGAACCGGTAGCAGCGCCCGGCGCACGCATGTCCTGGGGCGTAAATACATCCAGCTTGGCCAGCTGGTAGCCCAGCTTCACGTTTTCGCACTGGTAGAGCATGCCGCTCCAGTTCACCACGTTTTCGGTGTACTCCTCAAACTGCGAGGTTTCGTGGAGGGCGTGGTGCTGAATGGCAGCCAGGGTGCCATCGGGGTTGGTGCCCAGCTTCACGTATTGCAGGGTGTGGGGGCGGTGGCCGAAGCTGAACATCTGCTGGCGCGTGAGCGTGACGCGCACCGAGCGTTTCAGCTCCAGGGACGCCAGCACAGCCAGAAACACCGAGTACTGCGGCCGCAGGCCCGAGCCGAAGCCGCCGCCCATGTACTGGTTGATTACCCGACAGTCGTCTTTGCTCAGTCCGAAGATTTTGGTGAGGTAGTTCTGCACATTTACTACCCCCTGGGTCTTGTCATACACCGTCAGCTTCTTATCGCCGCGCCACTCCACCGTGGCCCCGTACATTTCCATGGGGTTGTGATGCTGAGCGCCGTGCACGTACTCGTGCTCGATGTGGTGCTCGGCCTCTTCCCAGGCTTTGTCGGGGTTGCCGCGGGGCGGGGGCGGCGGCATCCAGCCCGATTTGCCACGGCCTGGCTCGAAACCTTCGTCGCGCTTGGCTTCGATGTCGGTTTCGTGGGCTTCTTCCTCGTAGTCGATGCGCAGCACCGAGGAGGCGTAGCGGGCCAGTTCCAGCGTTTCGGCCACTACTAAGGCAATGGGCTGCTGGTTGAACTGGATTTTGTCTTCGTGCAGGGGCCGGAAGGGCGAGCCGCCGGGGGCCACGTCGTCCTTGTATTTGCGGTCGAACCAAGCCAGGCTGGGCACATTTTCGTGCGAAAACACCTCCAGCACGCCCGGAATGGCTAGCACTTCGTCAGAATGTACTTTGGTAATGCGGCCCTTGGCAATGGGGCTGCTCACCACCCAGCCGTACGCCATGTTAGGCACATGGAACTCGGCGGCGTAGGTAGCGGCGCCCGTTACCTTGGCCGGGCCGTCAACCCGACTCGTGGGCTTGCCGATATAGTTGGTCGTGCTCATGGATTCGAGTTTAAAAAGACGTCGGATGCGTGCTGGCTGCCTTCGGCGGCTTGCTTGAGGGCGCGCACAATGGCGCGGCGGGCCAGCTCAATCTTGAAGTTATTGGAGCCGTAGCCCTGGGCGCTTTCCACCACTTTGGCGGCGGCACGGGCAAAGGTTTCGGGGGTAGCGGGCTGGCCTTTCAGCAGGTTTTCGGCCTCCTGGTCGCGCCAGGGCTTGTGGGCCACGCCGCCCAGGGCCAGGCGGGCATCCGTGATGGTGTCGCCGTCCAACTCCAAAGCCGCCGCCACCGATACCAGGGCGAAGGCATAGGAGTTTCGGTCGCGGAGCTTGAGGTAGCTGAAGTTCTTCTCGAAGCCTTTGGCCGGCAAATCGAGGCCGGTAATCAACTCACCGGGCTTCAGGTTGTTGTCGCGCTCCGGGGTGTTGCCGGGCAGGCGGTGGAAATCCTCAAACGGAATGGTCCGCTCGCCGCTGGGCCCGCTCACGCGCACTGTGGCGGCTAGAGCGGCCAGGGCAACGCACATATCCGAAGGGTGGGTGGCAATGCACTGCTCACTGGTGCCCAGAATGGCATGAATGCGGTTGAAGCCCCCAATGGCACTGCAGCCCGAGCCGGGCTCCCGCTTGTTGCAGGGCGTGGCTGTGTCGTAGAAGTAGTAGCAGCGGGTGCGCTGCATGAGGTTGCCGCCGTTGGTGGCCATGTTCCGCAGCTGCGGCGAAGCGCCGGCCAGAATGGCCTGGTTCAGCAGCGGGTAGCGGCGCTTTACTTCCTCGTTCCAGGCCGTGTCGGCGTTGGTAGCCAGGGCGCCCAGGCGCAGGCCGCCCTCGGGGGTAGGCTCAATAGAGGTCAGTGGCAGCTTGTTCAGTCCCACGAGGTGGGTAGGGCGCGCCACATTTTCCTTCATCAGGTCGAGGATGTTGGTGCCGCCCCCGATGTAGGCCGCGCCTTCGTGGCTGGCGTTGTCGCGCACGGCGTCCTCGACGGCCGTAGCGCTGGAGTAAGTGAATGGGTTCATGGTCTCGGGTGATGAGGTGATAAAGCAGATTGTGAGGCAGTTGAAAGAGCGCAGCTGCTACTGGCTTGACAGCCGCTTACTTCATCACCTTTTACCTCTTCACCTCATTACTTTTCGCATCCACCACTTCCTTCACCGCATTCAGAATGCCGGCGTAGGCACCGCAGCGGCACAGGTTGCCGCTCATGTGCTCCTTAATCTCCTCCTCGGTGTGGGCCCGGCCTTCATTGATGAGGCCCTGGGCCGAGCAGATTTGGCCCGGCGTGCAATAGCCGCACTGGAAAGCGTCGTGGTCGATGAAGGCCTGCTGCAAAGGGTGCAGGTTTTCCTGGCTGCCCAGGCCTTCAATGGTCGTGATGTCGTGGTCTTCGTGCATCACGGCCAGAGAGAGACAGCTATTGATGCGTTTGCCGTTGACCAGCACCGTGCAGGCCCCACACTGGCCATGGTCGCAGCCTTTTTTGGTGCCCGTGAGGTATACGTATTCGCGCAGGGCGTCGAGCAGGGTTGTCCAGGGCGCAATCTGCAGCGTGTGCTGCTGGCCGTTGATGGTGAGGCGCACCGTGCCCGTAGGCGGCGGGGCAGCCACCCCACCCGCTTGGGCCGCGGAGGTTGAGGACTGTTGTATCATGAGAGAAAGAATAGTTAGGTGAGAGTGCGAGCGGAAAGCAGCTATCTGGCCTACCGCGCCCAGGGGGCGCGAACCGGACAGTGAGTTTCCTTTACGCCGGATTTCAGCCCCACGTTATTCTTTTGCTCGTATTTCCTCTCTTAAAAATCCTATATATACAAAAGCCCGACAGTGAAAGACTAATTTTCAGGCAGTTAATTGGTTATGCATACAAATTCTAAATATTCACCTACTATCTCTTCCCCAGGTCTATACCTCTGACATTCCCTACGTTATATAGTATGGAACATAACGAAATACATCTGTTAACTCCACCCAAGCGCGCTGCTTAACGGGCCTTGTGTAGCACTTGTGAGCTACCCATTCCTGGCCAATTCGCCTCGAATGCGGCTTAAGGACTCGGGCGTGATGCCGAGGTAGGCGGCAATGTGGCGCTGGGGTAGCCGCCGGGCCAGCGTAGGATAGAGCTGCAGGAACTCCTGGTAGCGCACCTCCGCCGGGGCGCTGAGTACGCCAATCAATCGGCGCTGCAGCGCCACTAGGCTGTTTTGCAGCAACTGATAAAAGAACATCTGGAACTCTGGCCCGAAGGCTTGCAGCCGGGCGTAGAACTCGGCCCCAAACACCAACACCTCGGAGTCTTCCAGAGCGTCGATAGAGAACAGGGCTGGCTGTTGCCGCGCCAGGCTGTGCTGGTCGGAAATCCACCAGTTTTCAGGCGCGAATTGCAGGATGTGCTCCTTCTGGCGCTCGTCGGTCACGAAGCTGCGCAGGCAGCCCCGCACCACAAAGGCCCCATAACGTCCTACCTCCCCCTGGTGCACCAATACCTCGTGCCGGGCCAAGTGGCGCGGCGTGAGCAGCCCAGCCAGCTCCGCAAATTGAGCTTCGGAAAGCGGGAGCTTATCGGAGAGGTAGGCACGCAGAGCGTCGAGCATAATCAATCAAGGAATTAGCCGTAAAGCAACAAGAATCTGGTAGTATTGCGTCAAATCTATACTACCTCCTATTCTATTACTGGTATGCGCAATCCGCTCCATTTTCTTCACTTCGTTCTGGTTTGGCTCCTGCTACTCGGGGGTTCTCACCTTACCTACGCTACTACCTGGAATGAACCCTGGCACGACCAGGTAGTAAGGAAAGCGGATTATTTCGTGCTGGCTACTGTCGCGGCGGCTGACGAGAGCAGCACCACTCTTACTGTACTTGCTACCCTCGGAACGACGGGCAGCCCACTCACTGGCGCCGTTAAGCTCACCGATTTCTATTCGCTTGATTTGTGCAGCACTTCGGGTGGGCACGGACCAGAGTTTCACCTCAGTCCCCAGGATACTGCTTACTTTTTCCTAAAGAAAAATCAGGCTGGTACTTATAGTCTGGCTACTCCAACCACTGGCTTTGCTTTGGTGAAAGGGCAGCGTGTTTCTGCTACTTACCGCCATAGTTATCATCAAGCCTTGCTCGAGCGACCAGCATACGAGCTAACCATGACGGCTATTTTTCAGCATTACCATCAGCAGCCATATGCAGCCGAGGCAGTGCGCACTTTTATTGGGCAGCAGCTAGCTCAAAAGCCCGCTGCGCTGAACCAGGAAGAACTACCCACCTTTTTTAGGCAGCACGCCGCCCTGGAAACTATCTATCACCTGGGTCTGACTGATTACTACACGGCTACCCTACCCTTCCTGCGCGATAACCAAAACTTCCACTCCCAAATATCCGCTGCGCGGGCACTCACGGCTGTTAACACCCCGGAAGCAGATCAGCAGCTACTCGCCCTGCTGTCAGATGCCAAGACGCCAGATTTCCCCAAAGTAATTGCTATTTGGACTCTGGGTGCCCATCAGCCTAAAGCATTGAAGGCAAACCTGCAAAAGTTGACCAGTAAAGCGTCCGAGGATAGAGCAGGTTTCGGGGGCAATCTGATGGACCCGAGAATCTGCACTCATCTGCCCACACTAAAAGCGGCTCTAACTGATTTAATCGCTAGCCTGTAAAAAGCGGGGCTTCGCCCATTAACTAAGGCTGAGCGGCTTTGGGCAGGTGCCCGATGCTGAATAGACTTTCGCCCTTGCTGATGGGCGGTGTGGCCATCATATACAGCACTACCCCATTCACGGGGGCCAGTACATCGGCGGAGTGATTGCCGAACAAATCAGTGATGTAGCCTAGCTGGCGGCCCTTGTAAATGAACTCGCCGGCTTTCACCAGCGGGAAGAAAAAGCCAGTGTGCGTGCTGTTGACGGTGGTACGCTGGGTAATCAGGGCGGGCGGAATGCTGACTGCCGGTTGGCTTTCCGTCATTTGCAGGTGGCCCAGCAGTCGTTGTAGGGCTTGTTTGATCTGGGCAATGTGCTCCGGCTCGGGCAGACCGAAGCGGCCGCACTCAATATCTATGGCCGGAATGCCGCGCTTGATGGCTTCGCGGGAACAATACACCGAGGCTTGATCTTTCAGGCTGGGCTCGTTGCCAAACTGAATGACGTAGGGAAAGCCCAGGACGGAGGCCATGTGGCAGCCTTTTTCTGATAACTCGGGGGTATCGAAGTAGTTGTAGTAGCCAGCGTAGGGCCGCAGGTCGTCGAGGGCGTCGCCGGCGTGCACGTCGATGACGTGGGTGCAGCGCCCTATCACATCGTTGCCCAGGCGGTAGGCCAGTCGCTCGGTGATAGTGCCGTCGGGTTTGCCGGGAAATACACGGTTGAGGTTCTTGTTGTCCTGGGGGTTTACCTGAATGCGGCGACCTAGGAAGCTGGGCACGTTAGCCACATGCACCAACAGCACGGTACCACGCAGCTGCTCCGGGTCTATTTCCTTGCTTAGCTGCTGGGCCGCCATAATGGGCGGGTACTCGTAGCCGTGCACCCCGGCAATAATGCCCAGCACCGGCCCAGGCCGGCGGCCATGAAACACCGTAACGGGCACTACGGTACTGTCGCGGCCATCGGTTATGTGGAGTAGGGTAGCCAGCTTACGCCCCGCCGGCACCGACTGACCGTTGAAAACAAAGGGCTTGGGTGCGGCAGTTAGCTGGAAGGCAGAAAGCAAAAGAGTAGAAAGCAGCAGAAAAACGCGGTTCAGCATACGCAAAAGAAGAAGTGATAGAAATCAGAAAAAGAGCTGGAACTAGCTAAAGGGCTGGCAGGAGTAAGTAGAAGGCTACCCCCCTTTCTGCGGGCAAGGCGACCATAGTTGAGTTTTTATATATTCACCCCCTATTCGCTAGTAGCCTTTATGACCAAATTTCTGTTGCCGCTTTGTGCCCTGGTGGGCTTGTTCACGGCTTGCCAAACCCAACCCAACGAAAAACCGGCTACCCCTTCAGCTCCCGCAACAGGCGCAGCCCAGACGCCCGCTCAACCTACAGCGTCCGAGGCTGCCGCTGATGATGTAGCCGGCGCCCGGCAATGGCTGATGACCAGCGTGGAAGACTACTATCACTCGGGCAGCCCCGGAGCCGATGCCAAAGCCGATACCGATACTACCGCTGGTATTTATACCCGGCGCTACAAAGCCTACAAACTCGAATCCATCAACCTGGAATTCGCGGAGGACCAAGACAAGGCCGTGGCAGATTTCGAGAAGAAATGGGCGGGCCAGTACAATACCAAGTACGTGGGCACGGGGGGCTTCCTGTTCACCGCTCAGGATTACGGCAACCTGAAGGTCACGCGCTGCACGTTCAAAGAGCGCACCAAGGACAATGGGTACCTCTTCAATGTCACCATTCGGGACCTGACCTACAAGACGGATAATCAGGGCGACATCAAAGTGCTCCGCACGGCCCAGGGCTATAAAATTGACGACGTGCTGGAATACTAGCCCTACGCCACTCGTCATGCCCCCAAGCGCCTATGGGTTGCCATTAGCCGAGCAGGTAGCCGACGCCTTAGCCGCGGGCCGGACGCTGGTGCCCTACCACCGCGACTACGGCGGCCTGGGGCTGGCCTGCGTAGAGGGCGCATTCATTTACGCCGAGGTCTGGGATGGGCAGCTACAGGGCCTGAACACTATTGATGAGCGCCCGCCCTACGCCCTAACCTTCCCCGACCGGGCCGCCTTCGTCAGTTGGCTCAGCCAACAGTCGGACGCCACGCTGAGCCGGCGGGAAATGGCCGATTCATTCTACTGGAACAACCAGACCATCACCCGTCGGCGCCTGCGTCAATTCGTGGAGGAAGGCCACTAGCTGCGGCGGATGGGCCCTTCTGCCCCTGCCGGCCAAACCCTAGCGCGGGTTGATGGGCCGCGCCCGGAGCAGCAGTAGTCCGGCCGCAAACACTACCCCTACGCTTAGCAGCAACTTGCCCAAGCCGCGCAGAGCGGTGCTCAACTCGGGCTGGCTGGTGAAGGTGTGCGTAGGCTCCCGGGCGTAATCGTTGTGGGTGAATTCGACTTTGCGGAACAGGAAGGGGTAGTAAAAGGCCCGCAGCGCATCGTGGTAGGCGGTGGCGCTGCGCTGAAACTTCAGGTGGGTTGGCAAATCGGTGCCGGCCAGGGCGTTGAGGCTGCTTTGGGCGTTGATGGCCGGGGAGAGTAGGTTCAATTTCTCCACCAGGTCGTAGCGCTGCTGGAGGCCGTTGGCGTAGGCGGCGGCTTGCTTGGCCACGGCCAGGTCGCCGAGGTGCTGGAAGGCGTAGTACCAGCGCCACACAAACCGCTCCCGGATGGTGGCTGTATCACGCCACTGCGGGTAAAGGGCAAAGAACCGGTTCATGGTCTGGGTTTTCGGCCGGTCCCAGCCAGCATGAATTTCCTCGCGCTGCTTGATGGTCAGCTCAATGCCCTGGGGCACGGGGTGGGCGGCGGCCACGCCCAGGTTCAGCAGGCTGGGCACCAGCACCACCAGCAGCAGCCACACGCCCAGCAGGGTTACGGCGTTGAAGGCCGAGGTGCGCTGCAAGGCCGTGATAATCAGCGCTACCCCAAACCAAAACAGACAGTACAGCGTGCTCAGCCCCAGCCAGGTACCTACGCGGCCATCCAGCGGCACCTGGGCCCACAGCATGCCCACGACGGAGAGCAGCCAGGCCAGCCCTAGCACCACGGCCAGACGGAAAGCCAGCTTCGCGCCTACTACCACGCCGGGGCTTACGGGCTGGGCCAGCAGCAAGGTCAGGATGCCTTCTTCCCGCTCACTGGACAGCAGGTTGAAGCTCAAGGCAATGATGAGCAAAGGAAACAGGTACACCAGCACAAACGCCAGGTCGAAGTTGCCGCTGAGCACCTTCATAGGGTTGGTGTTGTCGGTGGCGTAGAGCTGGTTTTGCAGGCCCAGCAGGCGCAGCTTCACGTAGTAGGGATTTACGTCGCGCTGGCCCAGGGAGAGGGCCGCCCAGGCATCGGGGTGGTGCACGGCGTAGGTGGTGTGGTAGTAGCCAATGTCGCCGGCATCGGTGGGGCCAGGAAACTTCACCTTAAGTTCCTTCACGTTGCGGCGCGTGAGCTCGGGTAGGGTGGTAAGGTGCTGGCGTTGGCGCTCAATTTCGGTGGTGCCGTAGTAAATGCCGTAGAGGCCCGTAAACAGCAGTAAGGCGCACAGTAGCACCAGCCCTTTGGCGGCGCGGAAGTGTCGCCACTCGTAGGAAAACAGAAGCCAGAATATTCTCATCAGATCAGGCAAGTCGGGAGTTGGAAATCAACCGCAGCCCCAGCCAGCTCAGGCCCACGGCCCAAAGCAGCAGGGCCACGACGGGTAGCAGCAGGCGGGGCAGGGCCCAGCCCAGGGGGGGCGCCTGGTAAGCAAAGAGGGGTAGCTGCTGCCAGGTGTGGGCATCGAGCTTGCGCTCTTTGTCGCCGTAACCCATGCTGGTTTGCAGGGCATTCAGGCGCTGCACCAGGGCGTAGCGGTAGGCTTCGGCGGCCTGCTGGAAGTGCACGTAGTGGGCAAAATCGGAGCCGGCCAGGCCCATCGACAGCGGCCGGATGGCCTGGTAGGGGTTCAGGAGCCCTACCCAATCAGAAAGGCGATTCTGCCGCTCGTAGGTGGCATTCAGGTCGGCGAAGTGCTGCCGGTACACCTTGGCCGAGTAGGCTTCGCTCTCACTCATCACAATGCCACCCACACTCACCGGCAGCTTCTCCTCCGAATCGACGCCGTACTTTTTGAGCAGCCCTGCCTTCAGGGCGGCCGAGCGTTGGTCTTGCGGGTCGTGGCCGTTGATGCCGTGCTGGGCTTCTTCGTGCACGTCGGCATCCATCTGGGCCTTAGTCACGGCGGGGTACAGGGTAGCACCCAGGTTGGCAGTGGCTTTGGGCAGAATGATGCAGCCCAGAATCCAGAGGCCCAGCAGCGTTACCAAAGCCGCGCGGGAGCTGGCCTGCACCGCCGATACCACCACGGCCCCCACGATAAACAGGAAGAAGTACACGGCGTAGCTGAGCACGAACAGCCCCAGCCGCCCTACTAGGTCAGCGCCGGAAGCAAACTCCTCGGTTCCGAACAGCAATACGGCGGCTAGGGCCAGGGCCGGGGCCACCACCAGCGCCACGGCGCGGCTATACCCCACAATCTTGCCCCAGGCCACTTGCCGCAAGGATACGCCCTGACTTAACAGCAGCTTCAGGGTACCCGTTTCGCGCTCCTGGGTGAAGGCCCCGAAGCACAGGAAGATGATGAGCAGCGGCACCAGCATTTGCAGCACGAAGGCCACCGTCATTTCCCCAAACCGAATCAGGGAGCCCGATTGCTGGGCCTGGCTGAAGTTGACGCTGTTCTGCTGGTGGGCCTCCAGAAACACCGAGGTGCCCGTGAAGGAGTCTACGCCCGAGTCGAGCAGGCTGAGGCCAGAACGGGGCCGGAAGGCAAAGGAGCCGTAGTGGGCCACGCGGTGCGGATGCCGCGCCGGCTGGTGTCGAAACTGGTCGTTGACGGTTTGCTGGGCTAGCTGCCGCTCCTGCTGCAGGGTCTGGTAGCTGGCCCGCCCCACTAGGGTAGCAGCCAGCAGCAAGGCCAGCACCAGCACGCTCAGCACCAGAAAACGCTTGTCGCGCAGGGTGCTCACGAATTCTTTTTGCGCAATACTATGCATCATCGGGGGCGGGCTAGTTGTGCATGTAGGTGAGGTAAAGCTGCTCCAGCTCCTGGGCGTTGAGTGAGGTAGTGGGGCGCACATCCACCAGCTCGCCCTCCCGCATGATGCCCACACGGGTTCCTACCTCCTTGGCCCGGAAGATGTCGTGGGTGGCCATGAGCACGGCCGTGCCCTCGGCGCTTAGCTGGGTCAGCAGCTGCGAAAACTCATTGGAGGCTTTGGGGTCGAGGCCGGAGGTAGGCTCATCCAGCAGCAGCACTTTGGCGTGCTTGGCCACGGCAATGGCAATGCCCACTTTCTGACGCATGCCCTTGGAGTAGGTGCCTACGCGCCGCCGCACCGCCTCGGCCGGCAAGCCGGCGTGGTGCAGGTAGTCGAGCAGCTCCGCCTCTTTGTATTTAAAACCCGCCAGACTGCTGAACAAGGCCAGGTTTTCCAGGCCTGTCAGGTGGGGGTAGAGCATCACGTTTTCGGGAATGTAGGCCAGGTGCTCCTTGATCTTGAGCGGGTCGGCGGCTACCTCCATGCCATTCACAAAGGCTGCCCCCGACGTTGGCGCAATGAAGCCCAGGAACAGGTTGATGGTCGTGGATTTGCCGGCGCCGTTCTGGCCGAGTAAGCAAAACACCTCCCCCGGCTCAATTTGCAGGTTCAGCCTCTGCAGGGCCAGCTTACTGGGGTACTCTTTGCGCAGGTCGCGCGCTTCCAGAATGTAGTTCATATGCAAACAGTGTGTCGTGATATTCGCCCTCTTGGCCGTCAGGCTTGACCTAGCGTCCACATAGCCAGAGAGTTAGACGAAGCCACGCTTCGACTATTTTCCCAAACTGTCATGTCGAGCGCAGTCGAGACATCTCGCTCGAATCGTTGAGTTAGTATGGCAACGTCAGCACGCGAGATGTCTCGACTGCGCTCGACATGACGGTTCTTTTCGTGTTCTTTTCTCGGAGTTTAATCCGCTTAGAAAGTGTAGCCCACGGTAGCCATGAAGTTGCGCGGGGCGCCGGGGCTGGTGCGGAAGTAGTCATACCCGCCCACGAAGTAGTACTTGTCAAGCAGGTTGTTTACGTTCAGGTGGAAGTTGAACTTGTCCACGGTATAGAACAGGGCCGCATCGAGCACGGTGTAAGAGGGCCAGTACCCCCAGTACTCCTTCCCCGTGGTGGTATTGGTCACCTGATTTTCGGTGCGGCGGGCGGCTACGTAGTTGCCGCCGAAGGCCACTCCCAGGCCGCGCAGGGCGGGTAGAGTGAAGGTATACTTGGTCCACAAACCCGCCGAATGCTTGGGCGAGTTGGCCAGGGGCTGGCCCTCCTCCACCGCCAGCGCAGCATCCAGTACCTCGGAGTGGTTGAAGGCGTAAGTGGCGTTCAGATTCAGATTCGGAAGCAGGTTGCCGGTCAGCTCCACTTCGGCCCCACGCGAACGGACCAAATCATTCTGGCGGTAGATGGTCGTTCCGTCAGGCATCAGCGCATTGGTTGGCACAAGTTGGTTGCGCTTATCTATCTGATACACGGCCAGGGTGCCAAACAGAGCTTTATCGAAAAACTCCCCCTTCAGGCCGGTTTCTACCTGGTAGCTGGTTTCGGTATCGAAGGGAGTAGCGCGGCCGTAGCGCTCCGGAAAGCGCAGCAGCTCCGGCTTCAGGGGCCGGAAGCCCGCGCTGTAGCTGGCGAAGTAGTTCAGGTTGTCACGCAGGGCGTAGGTAAGGCCAGCGCGGGGCAGCAGCCGGCGCTGCGGAATGGTCTGCGACCCGTCGGGGTAGTCGCGCTCATCGGCAAATAGCTCGTAGCGGGCCCCCAGCAGCAGGCTCAGGCGCGGCGTTACGGTAAGCTGGTCCTGCACATAAATGCCCGTGGTGTGGTACACCGAGTTGATGTAGTCGATGAAGAACAGGGGCAGCGGCCGGCGGATGTACTTAGTGGGGTCCTGGATTTCATACACCGGGTTCTTCAGGTCGAAGGTCAGGGGAGATTTCACCCCATCCACCAGCTTCTGCCGCGCTTCAAACATGGTACTTTGCTTATCCGTGTTGAAGCGGATGTAGTCGACGCCCAGCACCACTTTGTGGGCCACCGAGCCGGTAAAGCGGTTCAGGGCGAAGTAGGCCGCCAGGTTTTTGGTGTACTCCTCGGCGCGGCGGTCGAAATAGCGCAGGTTCATCACCGTGTTGGCCGGCGCGTCGGCATAGGAATTCAGGGTGCGGTGTTCGCTCAGGTCTTCGTTGTAGGTGAAGTCGAGGTAGGAGGCGTTCAGCGACAGCCAGTCGGTGAATTTGTGGTTAAGCGAGGCGTTGAGATAGTAGGTGCTGGTGCGGAAATAGTCGCTCGGCTGGCTCAGGGTAAAGGAGCGCGGCAGGGCGTACAAGTCGCCCCCCCGAATGGCAAGCCCCCGGTCGAGGTAGCCGTCGATGTGGGTGTACACCAGCTCGGCGTTGAGGGTGGTGTTGTCGGTGGGCAGAAAGGTGACCGTGGGCGCCACCATCACGGAGCGGGTGTCGTTCACGTCGCGGAAGGTATTGGACTTCTCGAAGCCCGCGTTGAAGCGGTAGAGCAGGTTTTTCCGCTCGTTCATCGGCCCCGTGAAATCGGCCGTGGCGCGGGAGGTATTGAAGCTGCCGTTGGAGAAGCTCACTGCCTTGCGGGCCACATCAAGCGGCTTTTTAGTGACCATGTTCACCGTGCCGCCGGGGTTGATGTCGCCGTACAGAGCCGCGCCGGGACCTTTCAGCACCTCCACCCGCTCCAGGTTCACGGTCAGGGGAGCTTGGGTAAAGGAGTTGCCGTAGCTGAAACCCGAGCGCAACCCGTTGAGGAGACGGAAGCCGCTTTCGTAGCCGTTGCGGAAGCCCCGGATGGTCAGGTCGTCGTAGTGGGAGTACTGCGTGACGCCGGCAATGTTTTTCACCACGTCGGGCAAGCGCAGGGCCTGGCGGTCCTCCATCAGCTCCTTGGTGACCGTAGAAATGGACTGTGGCACGTCTTTTAGCGCAGTGGCCGTTTTGGTGCCCACAAAGCTGTAGTTACTCTTGTAGGTGGTTTCCTTGCGGCCCAGCACTTCCACTTCCTGCAGGGCATTGGTGCTGGCGCGCAGGGTAAAATCGACTACCAAGGCGGGCGTTTCGGCGCTCAGGATAACCGTGCGCTGCTCCTGCTGGTGACTCAGGCTGCGGGTGATGAGCGTATACTCAGCCAGGGGCAGCTGATCAAGGGAGAAATGCCCTTCGGCGTCAGAAAGGGCAGAAAACCGCCCGCTTTTCTCTACCACCATAACGCCCTCTAGGGCCTGGCCGGTAGGGCTGATGAGGTGGCCGCTGATGTGGCCGGAGAGTTGGCCCAGGGCCAATTGGGGAAGAACGAGCAGTAGAACCAGTAGAATGCGGGGCATAGGACAGGGCCACACCGGGCCCGTGAGCTGAGGCATCAGCTCCTGATAATAAACCAGAAAAACAGAGGAAGAAGGGGGAGGCCGTTACACGCCCACCGCGCCGGACGACCCGCTGAAATACAGCAGGAGCCCACTAGCCTGAATTCAGGCTGCCGGAAAAAGGACGCAGGCCACTACGGGCGCGGAATTAGCAGCGCAGCCGGATAGGCACGGCAGGTTACCCTACCCCGGAGGGGGTAGCAGCCTAAATCAAGACTAGGCGCGAGCCGGCGGCCCGCGTAGCGAAGCCCCATCCAGCAGGTGTGAGGCCCGGCACACGGGGGCCTGCGGCCGGTAGACCGCGTAGGCTAACAGGCGCACGGGTTCCGGCAGTTTGATAGGCACAGCCGGCTGAAAAGGCGCATTGTACAGCTGCTCCGTAGAACAGTGCTGGTGCTTAGCCGACAGCATAGCCTTGTGCTTGCCCAACGTGACCGTACTGCTGGTCAGGGGCGCATCCTCGGTGTGCTGGTGGAAGTGCAGGCGCAGGATAGCGGCCTCGGGTGCCAACACCCGAAGTAGCAGGCTCAACAGCCACCACGCTATTAGTCTGCGTCCTGTATGCACTTACCCTTGTTTCTGCATCATATCCGGCAAAGGTAGGATATTTATTAAATATGCATCATTGTTGCATATTTAATAAATGCCTTAGGCTGAAACCGGCTGCTACTAGGGCGCCCCCTACCCCCTATGCTTCGCGGTAACCCGGCAAGCGGAGCAGGTCAGTGCTTACAGTCCGTACGTCACCTGCAGGTAGTATAGTCCGCCCACGCTGGGGCCGCCGAGGTAACTCACATAGTACTGATTCAGCAGGTTGCTGGCGCCCAGCTTCAGGCGCAGGTTGGGGGTAGGCAGGCGGTAGCTGACCTGGGCATCGAGGGTGCTGTAGGCGGGCACGTAGCCGGTTACCAGGAAGGTTTGGGAGTAGTAGCGCGCCTGCCAGCGGAAGTTGAGTCCGAAGCCAAAGTTCTTCACCACATTCTCGCTACCCAGACTCAGGTTATACGCCCAGCGCGGGGTGTTGAAGCCGTCCTCTAATCCGTCGCCCGACTCGGTGCGGTCGAGGCGGGCGTAGGTGACGCTGGCGCCGGCCAGGTAGCCGCCCGCTACGTCGTAGCGCAACCCCAGGGAGCCGCCGTAGTTGTACACCTGGCTTTGGGAGTTAGTCCAGAGGCGGTAGCGGGCCTGGCCGGCACGGGCGCTCAGGGCAGTGGCCACGGTATTCAGGTCGGCGTCGGCAGAAAGCGGCTGGCCGGCGGCGTTGATGGGCACGTAGGCTTCTACCTGGGCAATAAAGTCGCGGTAGGTGTTGTAGTAGAAGTCCACGTCAGCCAGCAGGCGGCCGCCGGGTAGCAGGGCCGCTTTGTAGCCCAGCTCCAGGGACTTGATGTGCTCGGGCCGCAGGTAGGTGTAGGGGTTCTTCACTAGGGTGCCCTGATTTTTGGCAATAGCCTGGCTGCGCGAGAGGCCGCCGGTATTCACGTCGCGCGTTATAGCCGCGTTAAAGGCATCAATGGAGCTGCGCAGGTAGCTGTTCTCGAATACCCCGTCCGACATAACCCGCAGCCCTCCAATACGCTTCACCTGTCCGCTGTTCACGTTGGAAAACCCCTCAAACAAGCTCGGAAAACGGTAGCCGCTCTGGTAGCTTACCCGGAAGTTGTGGCGCTGGGTGGGCGAGTACACCGCCGTGAGGCGCGGGTTGAAGCGGGTGCTGAAGTAGTCATTCTTGTCGGCGCGCAGGGTAGCCGTCAAACGGATTTTTTCCTGCAGCAGCCGGGCACCGGCCTGCACAAAGCCGCCGGTTTTGCCATAAGTCAGGGTGCTGTACGGATCCTCCCCTTTTTCGGGGTTGATAAAGTAGTTGCCATCAGGCTGAATGAAGTAAGTGCGGTGGTCGATACCTACCAGTAGGTCGGTCCAGGCGGGTAGGGCTTTGCCTCCCCGGCGCAAAGCCTCCCCTACGTTCACTTGGCCTTCGGCGTGGAGCAGTTCGGCCTGCACGCGCAGGGCCGCACCCTGGTCCCAGTTGTTGATGCCGGCTAGCTCCCGCAGGCGCTGCTTAAACGCGGGGGTGCCGGGCTGCAGGCGGCCGGCATCGGCGGCCGCGCGGGCCGCGGCGTGGGCCTGGGCTACGGTTTGGCCGTCTTGCGTGGCCCTGTTCCAGGCGGCGGTGTAATCTTGGTTCCAACGCGCATCGGGCTTGAAGCTGCGGTCCAGGTTTTCGGCCATAGAGCGCAGGTTGTAGCTGCGGCCAGTGTTTTCCTGGGTGAAGTAGGTGCGGGCCTGCACTACGGGGGTAGTCAGCTGCAGGGCGTGCTGCTGTAGGTGGTAATCACTGAGTTGAAACCGGTTGCTGCGCTGGTACACGTTGTCGAAGTTAGCGCCCCGGTAGGTGTAGGCTAGCTCGGCCGTGGGCGTCAGCTTGTAGTGCAGGGCGGCATCGTAGCGGAAGGTTTGCAGGCGGTAATCCACCACGTCCTGCTCCCGGTAGCCGGTGCGGGCTACCTGGTAGCTTTTGCCGCCCAGCGTCAGGTTCGAGCGGTTGGAGGATTCGTTGCCGTAGCTGCTTACCGGGTCGCGGGCGGGGTTATCGGTGCCGAATAGGCCGGTGGTAGCGTTGCCGTTCGGGTTGATGTCGGTGGGGTCGGTGGCCATCCAGTCGTAGCCGCGCAGATAGGTGCCGTTCATTTTGAACGCCAGTTTGGGGTTCACGGCTTTGGCGTAGCGCACACTGGTTTCGGAAAACAGGTGCGCGCCAGTGTTGGCGTCGTTTACATGGTTCACCCCTACCTTCTGCTGCACGCTCAACCCCTCGCTGCGGAAGGGGTTGCGGGTGCTGAAGTTAGCCAGCCCGTTGATGGCGTTCAGCCCGTACAACGCCGCGGCCGTGCCCGGCACAATTTCCACCGCCTGAATGTCCAGGTCACTCGGGCCCAGCACGTTGCCGATGGGTCCGCCAATGTGGGGCGCCTGGTTATCAATGCCATCCACCAGCTGCACAAAGCGCACGTTGGTGGTATTGGTGAAGCCCCGGGCGTTTATCACCTTGAAGCCCAGGCTGGGCGTAATCACCTGCACACCCTTCACATGCTCAATAGCATCGAAAAACGACGGGGCCGGCGTGAGCCGCAGCTGCCGCGCCGTCAGCTTTTCCACCGTCACCGGTGACTGCAGCATGCTCTCCTCCACCTTTGAGGCGGCCACTACTACCTCCCCCAGCCGCGTCGTATCGGCCAGGGCCGTGGGTTGCAGACTGCGTTGGGCCAGCACTGGCCCACTCGCCACTACCATGATTCCGCCTATCAGTGCCGGCCGGCATAGGGCGCGTACGTTGGGCTTTGCGGGCTTGTAGGGGGTAGTAGTAGGCATGCAGGCGGATTCAGGCGTCGTTATATTCCGACAAACATAACGCAGAACCCACCGAATGGTTTGCTCCGGCCAGCCGCAAGCCATTCGGCGGTGCACCTGACGCTTTGGCTACGGCCCTTACCCTTTCACTTCCTGCAGCACGAGTTCCATCTGGATGTTGCAGCGCTCGTAGGGCGAGGGCTGACCAGCCACCGTTTTGCGGAAGCCCAGCTTGTGGTACAGCTGAATGGCCGGCGCCAGCTTGGTATTGCTTTCCAGATAGATGCGTTTCGCGCCCAGTACCCGGGCCTGGACAATGGCAGCTTCGCCTAGCCGGAACCCAATGCCCAGCCCCTGCGCCGCCGGCGACACCGCCATCTTCGCCAACTCAACTGTATCGGCGTCCATACGCAGCAGGGCGCACGCGCCTACTATCTGCCCTTGATACTCCGCTAGCAGAATACGCCCGCCCGACTGCAAAATGTACTCTTCGGGGTGGTCTAGGGCTTTCAGGTCCGGTTCTTCCACCCGGAAATACCGCTCAATCCACTCAGTATTGAGGCGCTTGAAATCGGGCTGAAACCGCGGCTCATAATCCAGGATCTGCACCGCTCCCGCTACCCGCGCATCCCGCACTGACTTCACCCGCGCCCCTAGGCTCTGGCGCGACAACGCGTATTCCATTTCCCCGATGGCCAGCCAGAGGTTGTGGCGGGTTTCGGCGAGTAGCGTCTCGGTGGCTTGGCGTACGTCGGCGGTTTGCTGCTGGAGGGCGGGCCAGAGGGCAGCACCCTTTTCGGTAAGCGAAATGACGCTGCGCCGCTGGTCGGTTTCGCCGCGCTGTACCTGCACCAGCTCGTGCTTTACCAGGTCCTTTACTACCTGGCTAACGGCGGCGTGGGTTTGCCCGATTCGCTCGGCAATGTCGCCGACGTGCCGGCCCGGCTCCGTGGCCACCACATAAAACACGGGAAACCAGCGAGGCTCAAAGGCTACATGGTATAGCTCGTACACTTCGGCGGCCTGGCTCGTCATTACCTCACTCAGTCGGCGCAGCCGGCTTCCCAGCGCGGCGGAGCCTAGTTCATCAAAGAATTCCATACTGCAAACATAAATAATTTACGTAAGTGCTTACATTGTTTGTTATATCAAATTCCTCTTTCGCTGTTTTACAGCAACCTAGCTGCTTCCACTGCCAGAAACGCCTGAAACCGCTCCTGCAGGGCCCGGAACTCCTGAATCAGCTGCTGGCCCTCGGGGGTTACTTCAGCCCCGCCGCCGCGCTTGCCACCGGTTTGAGTTTGCACCAATGGTGTAGCACTCTGGGCGTTCAGGGAAGCCACCAGGTCCCAGGCCCGTTTGTAGGACATGCCCATTTCCTGGGCCGCCTTCGAGATGGAGCCGTGTTCCTGAATGAGCGTGAGTAGTTCCAGCCGCCCAATGCCCATGAACCGGTCGTCGGGGGTTTCTACCCAGAGGCGGCCGTTGAGGCAAAAGTTCAGGTCGGGGCGAAGCAGGTTTTTCATACTGTAAAGATGGGGCTGCGGAAGGTTTGAAATCGTAGCAGGGGTAGCAACTTTCTGGCAGACGCAGCGCGGCAGCGCCTGGCTAGGAGGCTATTTGGAGGGATTGAGGAGGTTTCGGGGGGTAGGCTGCGGGAAGTTAGAAACCGGAAAATGAGGCGCGGCCGGGTCATGGGGTTTGCTGGCAGTGAATAGGTTGCTATTTCGGACCTGCTGCCGGGGGTCACCTTTCCACGCTCGAACCACGACACCTTTCTCCGATGGAGCACCACGCGCCCCAGGGCCTCTACCGCCCCGAGTTTGAACACGACGCCTGCGGCACCGGCTTTATTGCGTACGTCGATGGCCGCAAATCGCACCAGATTGTCGCCGATGCCCTCACCATTCTGGAAAACATGGAGCACCGTGGCGCCTGTGGCTGCGACTCCGACTCCGGCGACGGTGCCGGGCTGCTGCTGCAATTGCCGCACTGGTTTCTGCTGGAAGAATGCACCACGCTGGGCATTCGGCTGCCCGAGCCCGGCGAGTATGGGGTAGGCATGGCTTTTCTGCCCAAAGAAACTGCCCAACGCGAAGCCTGCCGCACTATCATCAACGCCGCCGCGGCCCGGCTAGGAATACCCGTGCTGGGCTACCGGCCCGTACCCGTGAATCCGGCCGGCATTGGCCCCACGGCTTTGTCGGGGGAGCCGGCCATTGAGCAGGTGTTTGTGGGTAGGCCGAGTGGCGTAAGTACCTCCGAGGATTTTGAGCGTAAGCTCTACGTGCTGCGCCGACTCATCAGCCGGGAGGTGGCGGCCCAACTGCCCGCCGAGGCGGTGTACTTTACCTCCCTCTCCTGCCGCGTCATTGTGTACAAGGGGCAGCTGACCACCTACCAGGTGCGCGGCTACTTCCCCGAGCTTTCGGATGAGCGGGTAACCTCCGGCATTGGCATGGTGCACTCGCGCTTTTCCACTAACACCTTCCCGAGCTGGCGACTAGCCCAGCCATTTCGGCTGCTGGCCCATAATGGCGAAATCAACACCCTGCGCGGTAACCTGAACTGGTTTTACGCCGGCCTCCCCTCCTACCTCTCGCCCTTCTTCTCAGCGGAGGAAATGGAGATTCTACTGCCGGTTATCATTCCCAATCAATCGGACTCGGCCTGCCTCGATAATATTGTGGAGCTGCTCCTGCACTGTGGCCGCTCCCTGCCCCACGTCATGATGATGCTGGTGCCGGAGGCCTGGGACGGCAATGAGCAGATGGACCCGCTGAAAAAGGCCTTCTACGAGTTCCATGCCACCTTTATGGCCCCCTGGGATGGCCCAGCGGCTCTGCTCTTCACCGATGGCCGCATGATTGGTGCCATGCTGGACCGCAACGGCCTGCGCCCTTTGCGCTACGCCGTAACGAACGATGGGCGGGTGCTGGTAGCTTCCGAAGCGGGCGTGCTGGGCGCGGGCCTGCCCGAAGCGGCCGTGGTGCGCAAGGGCCGCCTCCAGCCCGGCAAAATGCTCCTTATTGACACCGTGGCCGGCCAGATCATTACCGATGAGGAGTTGAAAACCCAGGCCGCTACCCGCCAGCCCTACGGCCAGTGGCTCCGCGACTACCAGATTCGGCTGGAGGAGCTGCCCGAGCCGCGCCTGGTGTTCACCGACCTCTCCGCCGACTCCGTGTTTAAGTACCACCAGGTGTTCGGCTACACCCGCGAGGACATCGATACCATCCTGACGCCCATGGCCCTGGATGGCAAGGAGCCCATTGGGTCCATGGGCGTTGATACGCCGCTGGCGGTGCTGTCCGACCAGCCCCAGCACCTGAGCAGCTACTTCAAGCAGTTCTTTGCTCAGGTTACCAACCCGCCCATTGACCCTATTCGGGAGCGGCTGGTGATGAGCCTGGCCACCTTCATTGGCAACAACGGTAACATCCTCGATGAGGACAAAATGCACTGCCATTGCGTGGCCCTGCATCACCCCATCCTGACCAACCACGAGCTGGAAAAGCTGCGCAGCATTGATACGGGCCTCTTCAACGCCAAAACCATCAACACCTATTTCCGGGCCGATGGCAAGCCGGGCGCGTTAAAAGCTGGCCTGGACCGCCTGTGCCGCTACGCCGAAGACGCCGTGGACGATGGGTTTGAAGTGCTGATTCTCTCGGACCGCTACCTCGACTCGGAACACGCGGCCATTCCGTCGTTGCTAGCGGTGTCGGCGGTGCATCACCACCTCATCCGGAAGGGATACCGGGGCTCGGTGGGCTTGGTTGTAGAAGCCGGCGACGCTTGGGAAGTACATCATTTCGCCTGCCTGCTGGCCTTTGGAGCCACGGCCATCAACCCCTATCTGGCGCTTAGCACCATCCGAACCTTGCACGGGGACGGGAGGTTGGGGCCCGCGCAGGAGGTAGGGAAGCTGCAAGCCAACTACAGCAAAGCCGTGTGCGACGGGCTGCTGAAGATCTTCTCCAAAATGGGCATTAGCACCCTGCAGTCGTACCACGGTGCACAGGTGTTCGAGATTCTGGGCATCAACCGGGAGGTAGTGGATGCTTATTTCACCGGAGCCGTAACGCGCATTGGTGGGCTGGGGCTCGATGAAATTGCCCGCGAAACCTTGTTCAAACACTATCAGGGTTTCCGGAGCAGCACTCTTGAAGAGCAGTCTTTGCTGCCCGAGGGCGGCGTGTACCAGTGGCGCCGCCGGGGCGAGGCGCACCAATTCAACCCTGAAACGGTGCACCTGCTTCAGCATGCTACCCGCACCGGCAACTACGAAACCTACCAGCGCTACGCTCAGCTCGTCAATGCGCCCAGCAAAGGCACCTTTAGTTTGCGCGGTCTGCTCGATTTTGCCCACCACCGCCCGGCCGTGCCCCTCGCGGAAGTGGAATCAGCCGAAAGCATCATGCGCCGCTTTGCTACCGGAGCTATGTCGTTTGGCTCGATTTCGCACGAGGCCCACAGCACCCTGGCCATTGCCATGAACCGCATCGGGGGCAAGAGCAATACCGGCGAGGGCGGCGAGGACCCGCTGCGCTACGAAGCCATGGAGAATGGCGACTCCATGCGCTCGGCCATCAAGCAGGTGGCCTCGGCCCGCTTCGGCGTCACGGCTCACTACCTTACCAATGCCGACGAACTCCAGATCAAGATGGCCCAGGGTGCCAAGCCTGGCGAAGGTGGCCAGCTGCCCGGCCACAAGGTAGACGAGTGGATTGCCCGGGTGCGCCACGCTACCCCCGGCGTGGGCCTCATCTCGCCCCCACCCCACCACGACATCTATTCCATCGAGGACCTGGCTCAGCTCATCTTCGACTTGAAAAACGCCAACCGCCAGGCCCGCATCAACGTGAAGTTGGTGAGCAAGGCGGGGGTAGGCACCATTGCGGCCGGGGTTGCCAAAGCCCACGCCGACGTGATTCTGGTAGCCGGCTACGATGGCGGCACCGGTGCCTCTTCCATGAGTAGCATCCGGCACGCGGGCCTGCCCTGGGAGCTGGGCCTCGCTGAAGCTCACCAGACCTTGGTGCGCAACCAGCTCCGTAGCCGCGTGGTGCTCCAAACCGATGGGCAGCTGAAAACCGGCCGCGACCTGGCCATTGCTACCCTGCTCGGGGCCGAAGAATGGGGCGTAGCGACGGCGGCGCTGGTGGCGGGTGGCTGCGTGATGATGCGCAAGTGCCACCTCAACACCTGCCCCGTGGGCGTGGCTACCCAGGACCCGGAGCTGCGCCGCCTGTTCAGCGGGCAGCCTGAGCACATTGTGAACCTGTTCCGGTTTATGGCGGAGGAATTGCGCGAAATCATGGCCGCGCTGGGTTTCCGGACGGTAAACGAGATGGTAGGCCGGGCCCAATTTCTCAAGCCGCGCCCCAATATTCAGCACTGGAAGGCCCGCCACCTCGACCTGCGCGACCTGCTATACCTGACCTCACCAGAGCCGGGCAGCACCCTGCACCACAGCGAAGACCAAGACCACGGCCTCAGCAACATTCTGGACTGGCAGCTGCTCCAATATGCCCAGCCGGCCCTCGACCACCAGCAGCCCGTGGCGGCAGAGTTTGTCGTCGGCAACACCGACCGCACCGTGGGCACCATGCTTTCCAATGAAATAACCAAGCGCTACCACGCCGCGGGGCTGCCCCTGCACACCATCAATTACACGTTCCGGGGGGCCGCGGGCCAGAGCTTCGGGGCGTTTAGCGTGCGGGGCTTGTCGTTTCGGTTGGAAGGCGAGGCCAATGACTATGTGGGCAAAGGCCTCAGCGGGGCCCGCCTCATCATCTACCCTACCCCTGATGGCAACTTCGTACCCGAGCAGAACATCATCATCGGCAACGTGGCCCTGTATGGGGCGACCTCCGGCGAGCTGTTTGTGCGCGGACAGGCCGGCGAACGGTTTGCGGTACGCAACTCCGGCGCTACGGCCGTGGTGGAAGGGGTAGGCGACCATGGTTGCGAGTACATGACCGGCGGCCGCGCCCTGATCCTGGGCCGTACCGGCCGCAACTTTGCCGCCGGCATGAGCGGAGGCATTGCCTGGGTCTATGACGCCGATGGCACCTTTCCCCAAAACTGCAACCCCGAAATGGTAGAGCTGGACCCGCTCGATACTGATGATGAAGCCCAGATTCAGCACCTACTCCGCCAGCACACCGAGCTAACCGGCAGCCAGCTAGCAGCCTTCCTGCTCAGTAACTGGCCCGAGGAAGCCGGCAAGTTTGTGAAGGTCTTTCCCTCAGAATACAAGAAGGTGCTACAAAAGGCACGCTACGAAACGGTGCAGTAATGCATGAAAACAACACGAAGAACCAAAGCTAGAAACTAGCTCCCCTCCTCAGATGAGGAGGGGTTGGGGGTGGTTGACACCCGTCGAAAGATTACTAGCTCTCTTCAACCATCCCCTCCTCATCTGAGGAGGAGAGTTTAGAGTCTAATACTAGCACCATAGCCGACCACAAAAACCCTATCCATCATGGGTAACGCAATAGGTTTCAAGGAATTTCAGCGGGAAATGCCGCCCAAGGTGCACCCGCAGCAGCGGGTAACGCACAACCAGGAGTTTGTGGGCAGCTACTCTGAGGAACAGCTGCACCGGCAGTCGGGGCGGTGTATGGAATGCGGTATTCCGTTCTGCCACTCGGGCTGTCCGCTGGGCAACATCATTCCGGAGTTCAACGACGCCGTGCACCGCGAGGACTGGGCGAAGGCCTACCAGATCCTCAGCTCCACCAACAATTTTCCGGAGTTTACGGGCCGCATCTGCCCGGCACCTTGTGAGTCGGCCTGCGTGCTGGGCATCAACAGCGCGCCGGTAGCCATTGAGGAAATTGAGAAGCACATCATTGAAATTGCCTTCGCCAAAGGCTACGTGCAGCCTACAGCGCCGGTACTAAAAACGGGCAAAACGGTGGCGGTAGTGGGCTCTGGGCCGGCCGGACTGGCGGCGGCGGCCCAGTTGGTGCGGGCGGGCCACGCCGTCACGGTGTTTGAGCGCGACGACCAGCCTGGTGGCCTGCTTCGCTACGGTATCCCCGATTTTAAGCTGGACAAGTGGGTAATTGACCGCCGCCTGCGGCTCATGGAAGAAGATGGGGTAGTGTTTCGGTGCAACACGGAGGTAGGCCGAGACTTAGCCGCCGAGGAGCTTCTTCGCACTTTTGATGCTGTGGTGCTGGCCGGCGGGGCTCTCGTGCCGCGCGACCTGCCTATTCCGGGCCGGGAGCTACTGGGCATTCATTTCGCCATGGATTACCTTACCCAGCATAACCGCCGCGTTAGCAACTTGTCAATCAATGAGGAGGAGCTGTTGGCCACGGGCAAAGAGGTAGTGGTTATCGGCAGCGGCGACACGGGCTCCGATTGCGTAGGCACGGCCAACCGTCAGCAGGCCCACTCAGTGGCGCAGTTTGCCCTCATGCACCAGCCCGATGCCGGACGGTCCGCCTTCGAGCCCTGGCCCCACTACCCTACTACCCTCTTCCGAACCAGTACCTCGCACGAAGAAGGCTGCCACCGCTACTGGGGCATTAACACGAAAGCCTTTCTAGGCAATGAGCACAATCACCTGCGCGCCTTACTTGTAACCGATGTAACCTGGGAAACCGACGTGCTGGGTCGCCGCCTAGGCTTCACTGAAATCGAAGGTTCGGAGCGCGAAATTCCTTGTCAGCTGGCCCTACTGGCCTTAGGCTTCACCTCGCCCCGCTACGAAGGGTTGCTGCAGCAACTGGGGGTAGCCTTGGACGAGCGCGGTAATGTGCAAACTACCAGCGAGGCCAATTACCTCACGTCGCGGCCCAATGTGTTTGTGGCCGGCGATATGCGTCGGGGCCAGTCGTTGGTGGTTTGGGCCATTTCAGAGGGTAGGGAAGCTGCCCGGCAAGTTGATGTTTTCCTGATGGGTAAGACTGCGTTGCCGAGCAAAGATGCCGTAGGCATGTTTGGGTAACGTGTACGAACAGACCCTGATGCTGCGCCCTGCGTGGCACTCTTTCTTACTCAGGTAACTGTGCTGCTCACCCTCCTTATCAGCTCAAGGGCAAGCAATAGAATATGGTCTAAACCAGAAAAAACATTATCTAATTTGCAACCCATCGGCTGTTTTTTGCGCATAGGGAAGCTAACTGCCACGTAGGCAGCGCTTATCTGTATACCCTTAACGCAACTCAACTGCATGGAACCCAATCAATCTGCCACTCCCACCAACGAGGCGGCCGGCTCGTCCGCAGCTGATCAGCCCCAGAACTCGCAACAAAACGCCGGTAACCAGCAAAACGCTGGCGCCGACTCTTCGAACAAATCTTCGGAACAGCAATCCTCCGGTGGCGCTAAAAACTGGATGGAACAGGCTGGCATTCAGAAAATCGTAGATCAGCTTCCTCAAGGCGTCCGCGAATTCCTGCCCAACTCCTGGGAGCAAATCAACAAGCTCTCTACTACGCAAAAAGTAGCAGGCGTTGTGGCTTTGGCCGGCCTAGGCTACCTAGCTACCCGCTCGGGCAAATCGGGCAAAAAAATGAAAGGTGTTAGCTACTATGGCGACAGCGCCCAGGCACAACGACCCAACCAGAACTACCGCTCCGGCAGCCAGGTACATCCGTCCAGCTACTCCTCTTCCAACTCGCAGGTAGATGAGAGCCGCCGTATGGACAAAGGCCCGAACCGTGGCGCCAGCTCTTCCAGCGCCTATGGTTCCAGCGGCTTTGACCGCCAGAACGAAAACCGCGTAGGCGGCAGCTACAACTCGGGCAATTCCGGTAAATCAGATTACTCGTCCGGCTTCTCCTCCGGCTACGACTCCGACAACAAATCGTCAGACTCCTCGTCCTCTTCGATGGCCGGCCGTAGCCAGGGCTACCGTGGTAGCTCCAGCTCTTCCGATGATTCAGACTTCGCCAGCGGCGTGTAAGTAGAGCGTAGCCTAAGGCTACCTCCCCTACCTACTAGAAAATCAAAAGCCTCCTCAGCATGTGCTGAGGAGGCTTTTGTATGTAGTACCGGTCGGTTAAAATGGCGGCGGGCCGTCATCAAAGGTGCTGCGCGGGAAGGGCTGCGCAGGCGGCGGCCCGTCGTTGTTGATGCGGGAGCCCAGCCGGATGGTATTTGGCGCGAAGCCGGAAGCATCGTCGTCGAAAGTACTGGTGGGGAAGGCACCGGGGTTAAAGCCTGCATCGCCGAAGCCGCCTACCCCATCCAGGTCAGCAAACTTGGTGAAGCGGCCAATGAACTTCAGCTGCACCGTTTCCAGGGAGCCGTTTCGGTGCTTGGCAATAATAACCTCGCCGGTGCCCTGGGTGGGGTTACCCATTTCATCCTCAGTAATCTTATAGTATTCAGGCCGGTACAGGAAAATTACCATGTCGGCATCCTGCTCGATAGACCCTGATTCACGAAGGTCACTCAGCTGCGGCTTCTTGTCGCCGCCGCGGGTTTCCACGGAGCGGGAAAGCTGCGACAGAGCCAGTACGGGCACGTTCAGTTCCTTAGCAATACCTTTTAGTGCCCGCGAAATAGAGGCAATTTCCTGTTCGCGGTTACCCCCACCCTTGCCATCCGTGTTGCCCGTCATCAGCTGCAGGTAGTCGATGATGATCATCTGGATGTCGTGGTGGGCCTTGAGGCGGCGGCACTTGGTGCGCAGCTCCCGGATGCTGAGGCCCGGCGTATCGTCAATGTAAATCGGGGCCGACGACAGGGCCGAAATCTTATGGTTCAACTGGGCCCACTCGTAGTCGGCCAGGTTGCCCTTCTTGATCTTCTCCGAATCCAGCTCTGCCTCCGCCGAAATCAGACGATTTACGAGCTGCAGCGAGGACATTTCCAGCGAGAAAATGGCTACGGGCTTCTTGAACTCCACCGCCGCATTGCGCATGGCAGATACTACGAAAGCCGTATTGTGAGTTACGGTCATGTCTTGGAGCAGGAACAGGCGGTTGCCGTCAATTTCGAAGCCGTAGTAGTCATCTTCGCCATCGGCCTCCACCGAAATGCCGGTCATGCGCCAGTCCACTTTGCTGGCCCAGGGGTTAGCCTGCTTGCGCGCTACCCGCACCGGCACCCGGTTGATGTCACCGTAAATGCGGACCCGATATACCTCACTCTCGTAGCCTATGGCGCTGATGGCTGCCTGCTTCTTTTTCAAAGACGTTCGGAAACCCAGCGAGTCGGCCAGGAACTTGATCTGCCGGGCCAAGCGGTGGCTTTTCTGCGTGATTTCGTAGCCGTTGGATACCGGGTCCAGGTGGCCGTCGGCATCAATCAGGCCGGCCAGCAGGCGCAGGCGTCTCTCAGTGCTATTGATGAGGTAAGCCTGCGGAATGTGCTTGTCGCCGAGCACGCCCAGCTGCCGCAGCTCATCCTGCAACGAGAATTGGGCAAGGCTCCCCCCCTGCCGACCACGGGTGATGCCGTAGCTGTTGCAGCGGTTTTCCACTACCCCTACAGTCACCTGCAAGTCCAGCTCGGCAGCATATTCGTGCAGATACTCAATTATTTCCAAATCCTGACCCGTAATGCGGCAGTTGGCGGAGGCCCCGTCGCCGAGCCACACGCCCAGGAAATACGGATCAACCGGCACCGGCTGCGCGGCAAACTCCACGGGCACCTTGTAGCCTTTGTAGTTGGAGCGAAACTTCGCCGATTTGCTGAGCCAGTCTTTAACGGTAATGTTGAGCACGTCGCCGTGGCGGTGCTTGCCCTCGGTGCGGCTGCGCTTCAGGGACAGAATATGGCTCTCGTTGACGCGGTAGTCTTCGGCCTTGTTCTGGCGCACCCAGTACATCTGCTCCCGGCCACGGGCTATGCTCAGCACCCGGCGCGGGGTCGAGTCGTCGCCCATCAGCAGCTCCCCGGCCTGTACGTCCTCTACGTTGCGCAGGGTGCCGTCATACATCAGCACTTTGGTGCCCTTGCCCAGGCACTTACCCATGCCGGGGCGGGCCGCAATAATCACCAGGTCAGAGGGTTGCCAGCCGGATGTTACTCGATCCAGGGCCGAAAAGCCAGACGGTACGCCGGTCAGGCCGTCTTTCTGGTCCTTCTTTTCTTCGAGCTCCTTGATGGCTTTGCCCATCAGGCTCCGCATGTCGTCGAAGTTCTTCCGAATGTTCGATTCCGACACTTCAAACAACGACTGCTCCGTGCTGTCGAGCAGGTTGAATACGTCGGTGGTATCCTCAAACGCGTCGCGCTGAATGTCCGAGGCAATGCGGATCAGTTCGCGCTTGATGGCATTTTCGGTGATGATGCGGGCGTGGTACTCAATGTTAGCCGCCGAGTTTACCTTGAAGGTCAGGTTAGCCACGTAGTGAGCCCCACCGGCGGCTTCCAGCTCGCCCATTTCGCGCAGCTCGTGCGTAACCGTCAGAATATCAATCGGCTCCGACTTATCAAACAGGTTGAGGATGGCCTTGAAAATGCGTTGGTGGCCATCTTTGTAGAAGCTCTGGGGCTTCAGAATATCAATTACCGTCGTGAGGGCGTCCTTTTCCAGCATCAGCGCCCCGAGCACGGCGGCTTCCAGCTCCAGCGCCTGCGGAGGCAGCTTGCCGGCCGGGCCACCCATCGGGACCACCGCAGGGCGGTTGTTCCAGGCGGCTTTGGCCCGCGAGGCCGATAGTTTCAGGCGGTCATCCATCCGGTCATTCATCACTGAGGTAGCACTACAAGGTAAGCAGGTTGGGCCGTTTGTGGTTGAGGCGGGAGAAATTTCCTCGGGCCTAACGCCCCGTTTTCGCAAAGGGGTACAAAGCTAACGGCTGAGGCCTACAATCCGGAAGCAGCCGGAAAGGTTTCTTTTTTTAGGTGATGAAGGGTGATAGGGCGAGGGCGTAATGAGATAAGGAGGGGAACGGACTGGCCGTAGGCCAGGCGTCTGCCGCCAGTTCGTTTCCCTCTTCACCTCATCACCTGTCACGAATCACTCCATCACCCAAACCCTTACCTTTGCCGCCTGCTTACTCTCTATCCTGAATGACTGCTACCCCCTCTTCGCTCCAACGCCTGCACCTGATTGCTACCGGGGGCAGTATTATGCATAACCTGGCCCTGGCCCTGCACCAGCGCGGCGCCCACGTTACCGGCTCCGACGATGAAATATTTGAGCCCGCGAAAAGCCGCCTAGCCAAAGCGGGCCTGCTACCCGCAGAAGAGGGCTGGTTTCCAGAGAAGGTTAACCAGGACCTCGATGCTGTGATTGTGGGTATGCACGCCCGCCCCGATAACCCCGAACTATTGCGCGCCCAGGAGCTAGGGCTGCGGGTGTACTCCTTCCCCGAGTTTATTTATGAGGCTTCCCGCGACAAGCAGCGGGTAGTAATCGGGGGCTCGCACGGCAAAACCAGCATTACCTCCCTCATTCTGCACGTACTGCGCTACCACGGCCGCAAGTTCGACTACGCCGTGGGGGCCCAGCTGGAAGGGTTCGATTTGATGGTGCAGCTCACGGAAGATGCCCCCATCATCATCATTGAGGGCGATGAATACCTGTCGTCGCCGATTGACCGGCGGCCGAAGTTCCACCTCTACCAGCACCACATCGGGGTTATTTCCGGCATCAGCTGGGACCATATCAACGTGTTTCCAACCGAGGAAATCTACCGCGAGCAGTTCAAGATTTTCGCCGAGATGACGCCCAAAGCCGGGGTGCTCATCTATGACCAGAACGACGAGCAGGTGCAGCTGGTAACCGTGCCCAGCAACCCCGACGTGACCTACATCGGCTACGGTCCGCACGAGCACGTTATCCGGGACGGGAAAACCTACCTCATCACTAAGAAGGATGATGAAGTGCCCGTGAAGGTATTCGGGGAGCACAACCTGCGCAACATTTCGGCCGCGAAGGAAGTGTGCAAGCAACTGGGCATCAAGGGCAAGGATTTCTACGAAGCCCTGGGCTCGTTTAAGGGCGCGGCCCGCCGGCTGGAGCTGGTGCGCGAGGGCCAGGACTCGGTAGTGTACAAGGATTTTGCCCACGCCCCAAGCAAGCTGAAAGCCACCGCTACCGCCTTCAAAAAGCAGTACCCCCAGCGCAAGCTGGTAGCCTGCCTGGAGCTGCACACCTTCAGTTCCCTGAACCCAGCCTTCCTGCCTCAGTACGCCCATACCTTCGACACGCCCGACGTGGCTGTAGTGTACTTCAATCCTCATGTGCTGGAGCACAAGCGCCTCCCCCCCCTGCCCGCGGAAGCCGTGCAGCAGGCCTTCCAGCGCCCCGATCTGCGGGTGTTCACGGACAGCCGGGAGCTGGCCGATTTCCTGCACGCCCAGAACTGGCAGCAGGCCAACTTGCTGATGATGTCGTCGGGTACGTTTGACGGGCTGGACCTGGCCCAGCTGGCCGCCGAAGTGACGAAGTAATACCGAGTAGCAGGTACCTGGCGCGGCGAAACGTGTTCCCCGTTTTTCCCGCCCGGTGCTTTCTGCTTCTGTCGGAATCAAGACATGCAACATACCCTTCTGCTTCTGCACGGAGCTCTGGCATCGGAAGCGCAGTTGAAGTTTCTGGTGCGCGAGCTGCCGTCCTTCTACCAGGTGCACTGCTTTTGCTTTAGCGGGCACGGCGGGCGGCCCCTGGTAGCCGGTGAGTTTTCCATGAAGCACTTCGCGCAGGAAATCCGGCAGTTCATTCAGGACCAACTGCTGCCCCCGGTGCACGTGTTCGGCTACAGCATGGGCGGCTACGCGGCCCTGACAGCGGCCGTGCAGTGGCCTGAGCTGTTCAGCAGCATCACTACCCTGGGCACCAAGTTTGACTGGTCGCCAGCCTCGGCTATGCTGGAAACCCGGCACCTGGACCTGGAAAAGATGCGGGAAAAGGTGCCCCAGTTCGTGGAGCAGCTAACCCAGCAGCACGCCCCTACCCCCCTGCCCGATCTGCTACAGGCAACCAGCACGCTCATGCGCGGCCTCGGCGACGCCCCCCCCCTCACGCCCGAAAAGCTGGCCGCCCTGGAGGTGCCCGTGCAGGTACTGGTGGGCGAGCTGGACAAAACCGCCGGTGTAGATGCCTCCCGCTACTTCGCCGACCACATGCCCCGCGCTACCTTCGAAATCATCATGAACACGCCTCACCCACTGGACAAGGTAAACCCCGATTTGCTGGTAAACCGCATTGCCCGCTTCGTGGAGCTAGCCGAGGAAGGCATGCTGTAAAGAGCGCAGCCCCCGGAGCAGCAAGTACATGGCCGCTCCCCAGCAAAAGCCATTGAACAGGATAAGAGCCACGAATACGTAAGATGGCATCGGGTCTTGGAGTGTGACGCCTAGCAGAGTCATAGGCCAGCTAAGTAAAGCCTTCATGACATGCTGCCACCAGGTGGGTTTCCCGCCCCAGGTCATTAGTAACGGGCTCCCGAACATCAGAAAGAAGTTAAGCCCTACCCCTCCTACCCCACTCAGCATCAACGAACGGTACTTCATGGTGGTAGGGCTACAGTTTCTGTCAGAAATATACTTCCATTAAAAAAAAAGGCCCACCAACTGGTGGGCCTTTTTTATAGAAGCTAATTGGTGGGCTTGTCGTCCTTGTCCTTGGGCGGCGGGGGAGTCGCAGGCCTGGGCCGGCGCCGGTCGGTGGTGACGAGCAGGGCCAGGGCCGTAAGTGAGAGGCGCAGAATCCATTTGCGGCTGAGCATGGCTAGCGGCGGGGAAAGAATGTGTTGTTGTCTTCTACGCGCAGGTCGCAGCGGCTGCCGCCGGTGTTTTCCTCGCAGGTAGTACCCACAATTTCATTTTTCTCGAAGTTGAAGAAGCAGAACGTGCATCCTACCCCCGTAATGATGTAGCGGGCCGCGTTGGAGCTCAGGTACAAGCTGTTATCGGAGGAGGTTTGCAGGGGCAGGGCCATGGCCCGGAACATACCATCGCGCAGGCCAATGCCTACCAGGTAGTACACGGCCTTATCCTTGGGCGTTTCCTGCACCTTCCGGATCATAGTTTTATCGATGGCCGTGCCGTCGCCGAACGCGCGGGTAAATGCCCCCGAGAGCTGCTCCCGGGGGACGATATAGCGGATTTTGCCATCGGCTACTTCGGCTACCTGCTTGCTGCTGGCTTCCAGCTTGCGGCGGTTTACTACGTCGGGGTCATTGGTGGGGGAGCTGGTTTCGGGGAAGCCACGCTTGGTGGTTTCGCAGGCGCTCAGGCCGGCTATCAGCAGGGCAGCTCCCAGCAGCGGAGAAAAAGTAAAACGCAGAAAACGATTCATCGAAGTAAATAAGCCGGCCGCGCTTACCGGCCTTTATAGTACGTGCGGGCCTCGGGCAGCTCTTTCTGGATGGCCGCAATCCGGGTACCGTTGGAGGGGTGAGTAGAAAGGAATTCGGGCGGGGAAGCAGCATTTTCGCGGGCATCCATACGCTGCCAGAACGCTACGGCGCCATCGGGATTGTAGCCCGCCATGGCCATAAAGATAAGTCCGAGGTGGTCAGCTTCCGATTCCTGGCTGCGGCCGTATTTCAGCAGGCCTAGCTGCGAGCCCACGCCCACCGCCTGCAGAAACACGTTCTGGGTGGCCGTGGGGTTCTGGCCGGCCGAGGCTGAAAGCACGCTGCCCAGGCCCTGGGCAGCCATCTGCTGGCTCATACGCTCCGAGCTATGCCGGGCTACGGCGTGAGCAATTTCGTGGCCCATGACCACGGCCAAGCCGTTTTCATCCTGCGTGATGGGCAGAATACCGCTGTACACGGCCACCTTGCCGCCGGGCATGCACCAGGCGTTTTCCTGCTTGTCGTCGAGCAGGTTAAACTCCCAGGCGTAGCCCTCCAGCTGGGCCTGGGCATTCTGCTGGCGAAAGTACATTTCCACGGCCTGCTGAATGCGCTGGCCCACGCGCTTTACCATGGCTGCCTGCTCGCCGCTGTTAATTACCCGACTGGAAGCCAGCACTTTCTGGTATTCCTGCGCCGACATCGTATTCATTTCGGTGTCTGATACAAGGCTGAGCTGCCGGCGCCCGGTGATGGGAACCGTGGAGCAAGCCGCCGCGAAAAATAGACAACCGGCCAGGGCAAATCGGTGGAGTTTCATAGGCAAGGGGAAGAGGTAAGAGAATGGCGGATGGGCCCGCCGCACGGCGCTTTGCGTAGCGGACGGGCCCGGACGGTAGTAGAATGGCTATACGTGAGGCAGCGGGCAAAATGTTTGCACCCGACTGCGCCACCCTCCTCACGGGAGGAATTTTACCTTTTCGGCGCCACGAATTAAGGCTACTTTTGAGGACTTTGGAGTCGGCGCGGCACCCGCCGGGCGCTGGTTTTTCTCTCCTCGGAAAACCGGCGCGGGCTAATCCGGCCCGTGTCAGGCTCCTCCGTCTTTTCCAGTTCAAGCCTTTCCGCTGTATGAAAATTCTTTGCATCGGGCGCAACTACGCCGAACACATTGCCGAGCTCCAGAACGAAACGCCCGACGCCCCGGTCATCTTCGCCAAGCCCGATACGGCCCTGCTCCAGCGCAACCAGCCTTTTTTCCTGCCCGATTTCTCCCAGGACATCCACCACGAGATTGAGCTGGTGCTCCGCATCTGCAAAAACGGCAAGAACATCGACGAGAAGTTTGCCCCTACCTACTTCGACGCCATCGGCCTGGGCATCGACTTCACGGCCCGCGACCTGCAGAGCAAGCTGAAAGGCAAAGGCCTACCCTGGGAGCTGGCCAAAGGCTTCGACGGCTCAGCCCCGATTTCGCAGGAGTTCAAGCCCGTTACGGATTTCCCGGACCTGAAGAACATCGATTTTCGCCTGGAAGTGAACGGCGAGGTGCGCCAGCAGGGCAACTCCAGCCTCATGCTCCACGACTTCAACAAAATCATCAGCTACATCTCCCAGTTCATCACCCTGAAAATGGGCGACCTGATTTTCACGGGCACGCCCAGCGGTGTGGGCCAGGTGAAGGTAGGCGACCAACTGACGGGCTTCATCGGGGAAGAAAAGCTGCTGGATCTGGCCGTGAAGTAGGGGTAGCACAGGGTAAGCTATCCTCCGCTCTGGTTGTTATTCCGCGCGCCGCGCGCAACGACAGTCGCCCTACCCCTGCGGGTCGCCGCACTATGCTCTTGCCATCTGGCGCGTTTTTACCTTCGGCGCAACCTTGCCCCCGGCCTTTGCGTCCGGGAAGGCACGATAATGGCTTGCCCAGGCCCACTGGCGCCAGCGCCACCTTTTTCCGCTGCTGATTTCCTTTCCTGAATGCCTGATTTGTTGAATACCCGGCCGCGCCGCCTTCTCAGCGTAGCCATTCCTTTTCTGTTGCTGGGGTTGCAGCCGGCTTCGTGCGGGGGCCAGGAGCCCGACTCGACCAAAGAACCCCAAGTGTCCCGGGCTACGGCCCCTACCCCCGGTAAGCGCCCAGAAGTACCGCAAGGCTACTTCCTGTTTCCCATCAAGCCCGGCCAGCAGAACTTTCTGGCGGCCAGCATGGGCGAGCTGCGCCCCAACCACTTTCACGGCGGCCTCGACATCAAGACCGATGGCCGGGTGGATTTGCCGGTGTACGCCGCCGCCGAGGGCTACATTTCGCGCATGAAGCAGAGCAGCTTCGGCTACGGCAACGTACTCTACATCACCCACCCCAACGGCCTGACGACGGTGTACGGCCACCTCAACCATTTCCGGGGGCCGGTAGCGGAGGAAATGCGCCGCCAGCAGTACGAGAAGAAAACCTACGAGCTGGAGCTGTTCTTCAAGCCCGAGCAGTTTCCGGTGAAGCGCGGCGAGGTGGTGGCCCTATCAGGCAATACCGGCGGCTCGGCCGGCCCGCACCTGCACTGGGAGGTGCGCACGGCCGAGGGCGGCCAGCTTAACCCCCTGCAGTGGGGCGGCTTCCAGGAAATTCAGGACCACGTAGCGCCCTCCTTGCAGGCGTTTGCGGTGGAAGCTCTGGACATTAATGCCCGCGTGCAGGGCCGCTTTGGCAAGGCCGTGTTCGTGCCGAAAGCCCCGCCCCTGCCCAACGGGGGCGGTTACGTGTGGGCCGATACCATTGCGGCCAACGGCACGGTAGGGCTACTGGTGCAGGGCTTTGATAGGTTCGACCAGGCCTGGAACAAGAACGGCTTTCAGAAGGTGGAAGTGCTGGTGAACGGCCAGCCGCACTACGCCCACGTCATCGATGACATTCCGTTTCCGGAGGGCTCCCGCCAGGTAAACCAGCACATGGACTACGAGTGGCGGGCTACCCAGGGCCGGCAACTGGAAAAGCTGTTCGTGGATGACGGCAACGGGCTGAGCATCTACCAAACCGGCCCCAGCAAAGGCAAGCTGCGCGTGGAGCCGGGCCAGGTGTACCGCGTGGAAATCCGGATGAGTGACTCCTACGGCAACATGACCCCGTTGCGCTTCGTGCTGCGCGGTACGGAGCCGGCCTACCGCAAAACCCGCTCGGCGGCCGTTAAAACCCAGAGCCTGCGCTACGACATCAGCCGTAACCTACTGGTAGCCACCGCGGCCGACCCTGATACGGCCTCCGTAGGGGGCAACCTTACGCTTTACCGCGGCAACCGCCGCCTCACGCTCCGGCCCAGCTACACCGAGCAGAGCCAGAACGTGTACCTCTACGACCTGCGGGCCGGCCGCCCCGACTCCCTGCAGTTCGGGAGCGTAACCAAGCGCTTCGACCGGCAGGCCCTGATTCCGGCGGGCCGGGAGTTTGGCTTCTCCACGGCGAATCTGAACCTGGGTTTCGGGCCGAACACCCTGTTCGACACGCTTTTCGTGCAAACCAGCTACAAGCAAGGCCTCTGGACGGTACAGCAGCCGCGCACGCCGCTCTACGGTACCCTGGCCCTCACCCTTAAGCCCGAAACGCCCGTGCTGGACCAGCGCCGCTCGGCTATTTACAGCGTGACGCCCAAGGGCGGGCGGGCCTACGTGGGCGGCAAGTGGCAGGGCAACACCATCACGGCCCCCATCAAAACCTTCGGCCAGTTCCGCATCCTGACGGATACCATTCCGCCCTCGGCCCGCCTGCTGAGCAAAGGCCCCGGCGGGGTCGTGTTCAAAATCGGCGACGACCTTTCGGGCATTGCCAGCTACCAGCTGGAAGTAAACGGGCAGTTCCGCCTGCTGCGCTTTGAGCACAAAAACGCTACCCTCTTCTCGGAGCGCGACGACAAGCTGGGCCCGCCCCTGCGCGGCCCCGCTACCCTGCGCCTCACCGACCAGGCCGGCAATGAAAAAGTAATTCACGTGACGCTGTAGCGTCTGGGGATGCGGCAACTAAAGCTGCGAATAGAGAAGCAGCAGAACGTCATGTCGAGCTTGTCGAGACATGACGTTCTATTTAGATTTTAATCACGTTGCCTTTAAGCCACATAGAAAGAGCGGCTCTCCTGATTCAGGAGAGCCGCTCTTTCTATGTGGCTTAGAAGCATCACTCACTCACGTGCTGCCGGACGAATTCCTCGGCGACTTTGTCGCCGGGCTGTACGTAGGGCTGGATAATGATGCGGGTGCCGCGCTGGTAGGTAAAAAGGCGGTAGAGCCAGTTCGTCATCACAATCAGCTTGCTACGGAAGCCGATGAGGTAGTAAATGTGTACGAACAGCCAGGCCACCCAGGCAATAAAGCCTTTCAGGCTCTTGTTACCGGGCAAATCGGCCACGGCGCGGCCCCGGCCTACAATAGCCAGGGAGCCTTTGTCGAAGTAGTCAAACGCCTCCCAGGCTTCGCCGCGCATGCGGCGCACCAGGTTTTTGCCCAGCAGGCGCCCTTGCTGCAGGGCCGGCTGGGCCACTTGCGGGTGCCCCTTGGGCCATTTCTCCGATTTCATCACGGCAATGTCGCCGATGGCAAACACGTCCTCGAAGCCCTGAACCTGGTTGAAGTGGTTGACGAGGTAACGGCCCCTTTCCACCGTTTCGGGGGGTAGGCCGTCGATGGTGGCCCCGGCTACCCCGGCGGCCCACACCAAAGTCTGGGTTTTGATCTGCTCCCCGTCCTTAAAGGTCACGGTTTCACCGTCGTAGCTGGAAACCAACTTGTTGAGCTTGATATTGACGCCGAGCTTTTCCAGGTACTCGTGCGTATTCTTGCTCGACTCCGGCGACATGGGCGGCAACACCCTATCCAGACCATCGACGAGGTAGATGTTCATCAGCCGGAAATCGAGGCCGGGGTAGTCACGCGGGAGTACGTGCTGGCGCATTTCGGCCAGGGAGCCGGCCAGCTCCACGCCCGTGGGGCCGGCCCCGGCAATTACCACGTTCAGCAGACTCTGGCGCAGCTCGGGGTCCTTGGAAATGTTGGCCTGCTCGAAGCTCTGCAGCAGCTGGCTGCGCAGGTTCACGGCATCGGTCAGGTTTTTCAGCCCGAAGGAGTTCTGCTTGATCTGCTCGTTGCCGAAGTAGTTGGACTTGGTGCCGGTGGCAATAACCAGGTAGTCGTAGCGCACCTCGCCAATCAGGGTGGTTACGGTTTTGGTGGCGGGGTTAATGTTGGTTACCCGCACGTAGCGGAAGTGGAAATCCGTGCGGTCATCAAACAGCTTGCGGATGGGCTCGGCAATGGCTTCGGGCTCCAGGCCGGCCGTTGCCACTTGGTAGAGCAGGGGCCAGAAGCCGTAGTAGTGCTGTTTGCTGAGCATGACCACCTGAAACTGGTCGTCGGGCAGGTATTTGGTCAGGTTCACGCCGCCAAAGCCGCCCCCAATAATTACGACGCGCGGCTTAGTGGTTTCCGGAATATTAAGCGAGAGTTGTTCCAGGTGTAGCATAATCGGAGGAAAAGGGTAACCTGAAGCTATACGGCTGCCTGCGCAAAGCGGCCGTTACCGTTGACCTTGGGCCCCAGGGTGCACTGCCGGGGCGGTTGGCTTCGTGCTGACTTCCGTTTGAGGTTTAAGCGCATGGCCGGGGTAGGCAGATGTCATGCGGTCGGCGCTAGCGTCAACCGGCCCGGCGGCTGCGCCGTTGGTCTGGGGTATCCGGGAGGTGCTCCCATGCGTATAATGGGCTTTTCCCTACCCCCTTTCCTATGGCAAATCTGCTCAAGCGTCGGCGCCCGGTTTTGTTTACCGTCATTGGTGCCACGGTAGCTACCGGCGTGGCGGCCTACGCCTACGCCCGGCGCAAGCTCCACCCGACCCTGCCCACCGTGGCCCACGTCAACCTGCATAAGTACATGGGCCTGTGGTACGAGGTGGCGCGCCTGCCCGCCCGCTTCGAGAAAGGCTGCCAGCACGTGACGGCCGAGTACAAGCTGCTGCCGGACGGTAAGGTACGGGTAGTCAATACCTGCCACAAAGAAGGCCTCAACGGCCCCGTGAAAAAGGCCACCGCCACGGCCCGCGCCGTGGACGACACCAACAGCAAGCTGAAAGTGCAGTTCTTCTGGCCCTTCGAGGGCGACTACTGGATTCTGGACCTCGACCTCTCTGATTACCGTTACGCTCTGGTAGGTGAGCCCGGCCGCGAAAACCTCTGGATTCTGAGCCGCACCCCGCACCTGGACCGCAGCATCCGCGACCGGCTGGTAGCCCACGCCCGTGAGCTGGGGTTCCCGGTTGAAAACCTGCTATTCACGCCCCAGCCCATTAGCGAATAAGCTGGTTTGACGGGCTACCGTACTTAGGGTAATCCCAGCCTTCTTTCAGTCTATGTGACCAACCCTTGACACTATTGTACGTCAAGGGTTGGTCATGCTTTAGGGGGTAGGGTTTCCTAAAGGACGAATAGTTGCCAGCCCTGCCATGGCACCTGCTTATTGACAATTTCACCGTTTCACCGCTTCGCTCTTATCTTCGCGCCATGGCACTACCTCAAGTGGGCGACCAGGCTCCGGCCTTTGAAGCCCAGGACCAAACCGGCGCTACGCACCGCCTCCAGGACTACGCGGGCCGCAAAGTGGCCCTCTACTTCTACCCCAAAGACGACACCTCGGGCTGCACCGCCCAGGCCTGCAACCTCCGCGACAATTACCAGAGCCTGCTCGGGGCCGGCATTCAGGTGCTGGGCGTGAGCATCGACTCAGAAAAGTCGCACCAGAAGTTCGCTACTAAGTACGAACTGCCCTTTCCCCTGCTGGTGGACGAGGACAAGAAAATAGTGGAAGCCTACGGCGTGTGGCAGGAAAAATCGATGTACGGCCGCAAGTACATGGGCACCATGCGTTACACCTTCCTAATTGACGAGCAGGGCCGCATTGAAAAGGTCATCACCAAGGTCGATACCAAGAACCACGCGGCTCAGCTGCTGTAAAGTACCGAAAGCCTCGCCTGTTGCGGCGGGGCTTTTTTGTGGGTTGAGGTAACAGGGCTAATAGTGACAGGTGACCATTTACTTCACCACCTTATCATCTCCTTTCCCCTCCCGCCCAACTTTCTACCTTTGTTTCCCCATCAAACCCTAACTCAGCACATGGCTCAGGATTCCTCATTTGCCGCTTCCTCCGAAACGCATGCCCCTACCCCCACCCGCTCGGTGGATGATTTGAAACAGATTGCCGCCCAGGTTCGCCGCGACATTGTGCGCATGGTACACGCCGTTAACTCGGGTCACCCCGGCGGCTCGCTCGGCTGCACCGATCTGCTGGTGGCACTATACTTCAAGGTTATGAAGCACACCCCCGAGCCCTTCGACATGAACGGCATCGGGCAAGACCTGTTTTTCCTTTCCAACGGCCACATTTCGCCGGTATTCTACTCGGTGCTGGCCCGCTCAGGCTACTTCCCCGTGGGCGAGCTGGCTACCTTCCGCAAGCTGAACTCCCGCTTGCAGGGCCACCCCGCTACCCACGAGCACCTACCCGGCGTACGCGTGGCTTCCGGCTCTCTGGGCCAGGGCCTGAGCGTGGCCATCGGGGCTGCCCAAGCCAAGAAGCTCAACAACGACGACCGCAACGTATTCGTGCTGATGGGTGATGGTGAGCTGGAAGAAGGCCAGATCTGGGAGGCCGCTATGTATGCGCCTCACCACAAAGTTGACAACCTGATTGCCTTCGTGGACCGCAACGGCCAGCAGATTGACGGACCCACCGACAAAATTGGTGGCCTCGGCGACCTGCGCGCCAAGTTCGAAGCCTTCAACTGGCGCGTGCTCGAAACCGACGGCAACGACCTCGAGAAACTCCTCCCCACCATTGAAGAAGCCGTGCAGCTCAGCGGCCAGGGCCAGCCCATTATGGTGCTGATGGACACGCAGATGGGCTACGGCGTTGACTTCATGATGGGCTCACACAAGTGGCACGGCGTGGCTCCGAACGATGAGCAGCTGGAGAAGGCCCTGCAGCAGTTGGTAGTTGAAAAAGCCGGCGACTACTAATATCCTACGTGTCTGTCATGCTGAGCGAAGGCGGAGCCGGAGTCGAAGTATCTCTACCGCTTCATCCTCACGCAAGAATTAGCCAGAATTAGCCAGAGGTAGAGATGCTTCGGCTGCGCTCAGCATGACAGTTCTTTTTCCGCCGCCCTACATGCGCTACTTGGTTTTGGTTACGTGCTTGCTGCTGAGCCTGCTGGCTCCCTGGCAGAGCCGTGCCCAGAACGTAGCGCCCGAGAAGCCCCGGACCACCCGCATTTTGTTCGTGCTCGATGCTTCGGGCTCGATGCGGGCGCCCTGGGAAGGGCAGCAGCGCTGGGACGTGGCCAAAAACCTGCTCTCGAAGATGGTGGACTCGCTCAACGCCTACCCCAACCTGGAGCTGGCATTGCGCGCCTACGGTCATCAGCACGAAAACAAGGAGAATAACTGCGAGGACTCGAAGCTGGAAGTGGCCTTCGCGCCCAAAAACGCGGGGGCCATTAAGGCGCGGCTGAAAACCATCGAGCCGAAAGGCAACACGCCCATCACGTACTCCTTGCTGCAGTCGGCCCAGGATTTTCCCGCTGACCGCACAGCCCGTAACGTGCTCATTCTGATTACCGACGGGCTAGAATCCTGCAAAGGCGACCCGTGCGCTACGGCCGTGGCGTTGCAGCGCAAGCACGTATTCCTGAAGCCTTTCGTGATTGGCATTGGGGCTGAGCGGGAGTTTGGCAAGCAGCTGGAGTGCCTGGGGCAGTACTACAACGCGGCCGATGTGAAGACCTTTCGCACCATCCTCAACGATGTAGTGGCCCAGACCCTGGCCAAAACCACAGTGGCCGTCAACCTGACCGATGAGGCCGGCCGGCCGGTGGAGTCGAACGTGAACATGACCTTCCTCAACAACGTCACGGAGCAGCCGGAGTACAACTACGTGCACTTCCGCGACGCCCAGGGCAAGCCCGACGTGCTCGACATCGACGCCCTGCAGAGCTACGATTTGGTTATTAACACGGTACCGCCGGTGCGCCAGCCGAACCTGCCCATCCGGCCCGGCAAGGCCAACGTCCTTACCTACAAAACGCCCCAGGGCACACTCTGGCTCCAAAGCCCCAGCCTCACGCCCAACCCTTACGGTACGGTGCAGGCCGTAGTACGGGCCCAGGGTAGCCCGGCCACGGTGGTGGCCCTACCCTTCGGGAGCCGGCAAAAGCTGCTGGCCGGCAACTACGAGGTGGAGCTACTAACTCTACCCCGCCAGATCCGCCGAATCTCGGTGAAGCAGGGTCAGGAAACAGCCGTGACCTACGAGGCGCCCGGTATCCTGAACATCGTGTCGGATCTGAAGGGCTACGGCAGCATTTACCAGCTCAACAACGACGAGTCGCAGACGTGGGTGTACAACCTGCCCGACGGGGGTAGCAGCAAGATCAACCTACCCATGCAGCCGGGGGCCTACCGCCTGGTGTTCCGCACCAAAACCGCCACCGGCAGCAAGTTCACCGATGTCCGCAACTTCACCATTCGGCCGGGTCAAACCTCGTCGGTCAGCATTTTTGGGCGATGAAAAGCAGTGTAGCAAAAGAAACCCAACTGAACAGTCAAGCAGAGCGCAGCGAAGCATCTCGCGTGGTATCATTGCAGACGTCGGCACGCGAGATGCTTCGCTGCGCTCTGCTTGACGGGCTAGCGGAGGCAGTCAAAAGTTTACAGGAAAACGGCTACGCAACCTTGCCAGGCGCCTTCTCTCCCGAAGAAGCCCGGGCTCTGCTCCAAACCATTGAGGGTGCGGAAGCTGATTCCGCTAATTTTCGCCGCAGCCAGGATGTGTTTGCCATTCGCAATCTGCTGGGCGAGATTCCGCAGCTTCGGGAGCAACTCCTGACGCCTCGGCTGCGGGAAGTGCTGGCGGTGCTGTTTCCGGGTGCTACTCCGCATCTGACCAAGGCTATTTATTTCGATAAGCCCGCCGGCTCCAACTGGCTGGTGGCCTGGCATCAGGATGTGATGATTAGCGTGGACCGTCGGCTGTACTTGCCTGGTTACGGCCCCTGGAGTAGCAAAAGCGGTGAAGTAGCAGTACTACCGCCCCAGGCGATTCTGGAAAGCATCTATACTCTCCGCCTCCACCTCGACGATTGCGACGAAACAAATGGTGCCTTACGCGTGGTGCCCCGCTCCCACCGGCAGGGCATCATCCCAAACAAACAGCATCCTGCTTATACGCCCCAGGCCGTTACCTGCCCTGTACCGGCCGGTGGCCTGATGCTGATGCAGCCCCTAACGCTTCATGCCTCCAACCGCAGCACCAGCAACCGCCCGCGCCGCGTGATTCACCTGGAGTTCAGCACCGCTGAGCTGCCCGCAGGATTACAGTGGCGGGAGCGGCTGGAAGCGCCTCTCACTTCTGCCAACTACTCATCCTGAATAAGTAGATGACAGAAGTAAAGGGCATAACAAACGATTTAAACCTTTAGAACCCTACAACTCCACATATGAAAGACTTTCCCTACACCGAATCGAAGGATACCCGCAGCGGCTTTGGCGCGGGCCTGCAAGAGCTGGGCAAAACCAACCCCAACGTGGTGGCCCTCTGCGCCGACCTCATCGGCTCGCTCAAGATGGACGCCTTCATCAAGGACAACCCCGAGCGTTTCTTCCAGGTAGGCATTGCTGAGGCTAACATGATGGGTCTGGCCGCCGGCCTTACCATCGGGGGCAAGATTCCCTTCACCGGCACCTTCGCCAACTTCTCGACCGGCCGCGTGTACGACCAGATCCGGCAGAGCATTGCCTACTCGGGCAAGAACGTGAAGATCTGCGCTTCGCACGCGGGCCTCACGCTGGGCGAAGACGGCGCCACCCACCAAATTCTGGAGGACATCGGGATGATGAAGATGCTACCCCACATGACGGTCATCAACCCCTGCGACTACAACCAGACCAAGGCTGCTACCATCGCCATTGCCGACTACGAAGGCCCGGTGTACCTGCGCTTCGGCCGCCCCGTAGTGCCCAACTTCACCCCCGCCGACCAGAAGTTTGAGGTAGGCAAAGGCATTGTGCTGAACGAGGGTACTGATGTGAGCATCTTCGCTACGGGCCACTTGGTATGGAAGGCCATTCTGGCGGGCAAGCTGCTGGCTGAGAAAGGCATCAACGCCGAAATCATCAACATCCACACCATTAAGCCCCTGGATGCCCAGCTGATTCTGGAATCGGCGCGCAAAACGCGCTGCGTAGTAACGGCCGAGGAGCACCAGATGAACGGCGGCCTCGGCGACTCCGTGGCCCAGCTGCTGGCCCGCGAGGAGCCCTTGCCCCTGGAAATGGTAGCCGTGAATGACTCCTTCGGCGAATCGGGCACGCCCGACCAACTGATGGAGAAATACGGCCTCAACGAGCAAGCCATTGTGGCCGCCGTAGAGAAAGTAATGGCCCGCCGCAAGTAAGCCGCCGCTTACTTAATACAGCAAGTGCCCCCTGCGAAAAGCGGCAGGGGGCACTTGCTGTTTTTACTCATTCATACTATAAATAGCCGCCAGAAAAAACGGAATAGTAATCAACAATGAAATTAGCAGCGGCTTCCAGATTTTCTTGGTCTGAAACTGCTGGGGCATGTATTTCTTGAAGAAGAACTCCGTTAGAAATCCGCCGCCGGCAAAGTTCAATCCGTAAGTCAGGGCGCGGGATGGGTGGTTCAGCGCATTCAGGGTCAGGACGGCCAGCAGGGTGTAGCTCCCTGAAAAAATCAGTACCTGCCAAGCCTCGCGCCAGCGGCCAACATCCCGCATATTATGAAACAGGAGCACCCCGCCGAAAACGACGGTGAAGAACACCGAAAAGCCCTAGATAGCTCGCTTCGAGTATAAGGCCGGCTGGGACTGAAGAGCAGGCCGGGCGTCAGGTTCAGGAGTGGCTACCTCTGGTATCATAATGCAACTCGGCTGGGTATAGAAAGTAAATCCGACCAATGATACGAAATGCCTGCCGCGCAGCTACCGCAAACCGGCCCAGCGCTGGGGTAGCACGGCATCCAGGTACAGCCACTCGGGGCGGTTGGCAAAGGTGTAATCGTGGTAGCAGGCCAGGAAGGCTTCGGTTTCGCGGTACACTTCCTGCAGCGCCTCGGCGGGGCCAGAGGCGGCTCGCTCGTAGTCGGCGGCCAGGCCGTATATCCAACCAACTTCTACTTCCGATTCTACTAATGTACGGAGACGGTACAGGGCCCGGCTGACGCGACCCAGCGGCCAGCTGCTGCCCGCCAGCCGCTGCTGCAGCCATGCCAGGGCAGGCCGGGCAGTGAAGCGGGCCGGAGGGAAGGCCGCGGCCAGGTAGGCCAGTACGTCTGGTTGACGCAGACGCAGCAACCGGTACAATTCCACGAAAAAGCCGTTGGGCTCTTCTTCGCGGAGCAACACGGCGTCCACCCAGTCACTTACATCCGCCAGCGTTACTACCTCCAGTTGCAGGCCCAACCGGAGGTAGTACGCTGTTTCGCTTAGCGGCAAGCCGCTGAATTCGGCTTCCAGATCCATAGGCATTGGGCGGCGGATGCGGGTGACTCTTGCGCATACGGCAGTCCAGTGCCTTCAGGCAAACGGACCGGGAAACTTTCGGCAGGCCGGGTTTGAGCCCTGGCCGGGGGTAGGGAATGAGGGCCTACCCCTGCTTGCTACCACACTCGGCGCAGAACCGCTGCTCCGGCTTCACGGTGGCGCCGCAGTCGCCGCAGAATTTGTCTTTGGTCTGGGCCGCTACGTTGGGAGTGCCGCAGGTGGGGCAGAATTTCTGGCCGGGAGCCAGCTTGGTCTGGCAGCTCTGGCACTGCACCAAGCCCCCGGTGTTGAGGAAATCGAGGCCTTTGGTATAGTCCTGATTCCGGGTTTTGGTGCGGATTTGCTCACTGGCGGCCTGGCGCTGTTGGGCGGCCAGCTCCTCGTGCTCGTCGGGGGCGCAGGTTTCGCAGAGGCTGGCTTTGTGGTTCCAGCACACATCGGGGCACACCCAGCTACCGCAGCGGGTGCACTGCTTGAAGTAGGCTTTACCTTCCTGCACGGCTTTTTCCAGGGCCGAATCGTGGGCCTTACCACCAATGGCACGCTGCACATGGTAGGCGGCGCTGCCGGCGCTGGAGAAGCTCCCCCCGAACAGGCTGCCCGCCGCCCGCATCAGTTCGCCGGCTATGCCAATGGCATTGGGGTGAAAGCGCGACATGTGCCCGTTGCGGCATTTGTCGCAGTAGAATTTGAATTGGAAGCCCTTGTCGGTGGACAAATCGTCGTGGTTAGCGACGAACTGAATCATGCTGCTCATGGCGTGAGAGGAGGAGTGGAGGGCTAAAAATAGTGTTTCTCAGCACTCAAAGCTGTCTTTGCCTTTTCGATGAGCTCGGATTACGGGCTTATACTTGCAGACACTTTGAGGATGCCCATCCTCCTTTCACATGCGCTTTTCTTACCTCCTGCTCGCCCTATTGCTGTTTGCCTGCCCTACCCTCGCTCAAAAGCCCGATACCACCATTATTCGCTACACGGGTCAGCTGGCGGGGCAGTACACCTCGGGCGGCGTCAACCGCACCCTGTTTTCCACCTCGCACTCCGTTACACTGTTGCGGGGGCTGCACTTTGGCGCGCCGGTTACGGGCAGCTTCACGTATGGCAAGCAGGAAAAGCTGCTCAAGGAGCGGGAGTTTCTGCTGAACACAACCCCTTACTACTGGAAAGGCCGCTTCCGCTTCTACGGTATCGGGGGCTACGAGCGCAGCAACCTGCGCGGCATCGAGAACCGCTACCAGGTGGGCGCCGGCCCCGGCTGGGCTATTTATACCGATTCGCTGAACCGCGAAGTAGCCGTCAGCAACCTCATTATCCGGGAGGCCACCTACTTCCAAGATGGCTCCAGCCGCACGGTGGCCCGCAACTCTACCCGCCTGAAGGTGGCCTACTCCTACCGGGTCTTCACGCTGAACTCCATTACCTTCTACCAGCCCAACCTGCAGAATTTCGAGGATTACCGCGTCACGCAGCAGTCGAGTCTGGCGTTGCGCTTCACGCCCCGCTTCGCCATTACCGGCACCTATACCTACACCTTCGAAAACCGCATTCTGGAAGGCAAGCCCCGCGACAATACCAACGTGACGGTGGGCGTATCGTTCAGCACGAAGTAGCGCGTTCAGCGCGGGGACGCATACGGGTTTCTGCCGGCCTGTTTAAACCTTGCGGCCCCTACCCCCTCTAAGCTCCCAAACCCGCCCTAATCCGCCCTGCCTGCGCCCCTTGGAAGACCAGGAGATACTCGTCAAGTTTCAGGACCCCGCCACCCGCAACGTGGCCTTTAACCAGCTGGTGCGCAAGTACCAAAGCAAGGTGTACTGGCATGTGCGCAAGATGGTGGTCAGCCACGACGACGCCGACGACCTGACCCAGGATGTGTTTGTGAAGGTGTGGAACCACCTGGATAATTTCCGCCAGGATGCCTCCCTCTACACCTGGATTTACCGCATTGCCACCAACGAGTGCCTGAGCTGGCTGCAAAGCAAGCGCCGCCGGTTTTTCCTACCCCTCAACGATGTAGGAGCCGAGCTGACGGCCAAGCTGGAGGCCGACGAAAGCCTGGCCGGCGACGAGGTGGAGCTGAAGCTGCAGAAAGCCATCCTGCGCCTCCCCGATAAGCAGCGCCTGGTCTTCAACCTACGCTACTACGACGACATGCCCTACGAACAGATGGCCGAGGTAACCGGCACTTCCGTAGGCGCCCTGAAAGCCTCCTACCACCACGCCGTCAAGAAGATTGAGCAATACATTAACGCCGGCCCCGACTAGCTCTGAGTGGGTTGATTTCGCTGACTTCGCTTTAGTTGATGCCTGAGCCGTTGGCAGCACAAAGCCAGAATATAAAAAGCAGCCCTGCTCCCCGGTATCATTAAACCTCACGGCCTTTCCGGCCTCTAACTCATATGAATACTCCTTTTCGTCTGGATGAACACCGGCGCCGGCCGCACCCGCCGCTGGCCCCTCCCCCGGACCGCTACTTCGAGCAGCTGCCCCGGCGCGTAATGCAGCGGGTGCAGCCTGAGGCGCCCGGCGCCCCAGGCTGGCACTGGCTGGCGGCCCTCACGGGGCCCATGCGCACGGCCCTGGCTTCGGTGGTAGTGCTGGGGGGCTTCGCGGCTTCGTTTCTGCTGAGTCCGTCCCCGGTGCCGGCTGCTTCGGCCGGCGCGGCACTGGCGCAGGTGCCCCGCGAGGAAATGGTGCAGTACCTGCTGGCCAGTGAGCAGCGCCTGACCCTTACGGACCTGGCGGAGCTGCCCGCTGCTACCACCGCTTTGCCCACGGAAAGCTACCTGCACGCCTCCGAGCAGGAAGTACAGGACCTGCTCGATGCCCAGCCCACCGAGGATGCCTACCTCTAACCTCTCGCCTACCCCAGTTTCTACATCTATGAAATACATGCTTCGTAGCCTGCTGCTGCTGTTGCTGGCAGTAGCCCCGGCGCTTTCCTTTGCCCAGGCCGGGCGCACCGAGCGGCTCAGTCAGCTGGAAAACGCCCGCATTGCCTACCTCACCGATAAGATTTCCCTGACCCAGGACCAGGCCCAGAAGTTCTGGCCCGTGTACAACGACTTCACCACCAAGCGTCGCGACCTAAACCGCCGCATGCGCCAGCTACGCCTCGCCAACCCCGAAGCCCTTACCGATCAGCAGATTCGGGAAAACCTGACCCAGTCCCTGGACCTGCGCCAGCAGGAGGTGAAGCTGGAAAAAGACTACTTTGAGAAGTTTCAGAAGGTGCTCAGCATCCGGCAGGTAGGCCTGCTTTTCGCCGCTGAGCGTGACTTTACCCGTGAAGTTATCAAGCGCGTAGCCGACCGGCGCGGGGGCCGGGCCCCAGCCACCCGCGACGATGATTAACGTTCTGCCTTCCTTTCCCGCGCGCGAAAAGCGGCTGCTCCGGCAGCCGCTTTTTTATGCCCGCTCCGGCCCGATGCCTTTGGCAGCGGATTGGGGCCGCCTCAAGTGAGTGCCGCCCTTATCCCTACCCCGGGCGGGGCCGCAAACCCCGGCTGCCGCCGTACCTTTGCGGCCCCGAAGTTGTTATTACCAGTATGCTTACTCCCCGCCAGCTTTTTCTGCGCCATCAGGCCCAAACCTCCGACTTTCCGCTGCTCCTGGAAATTGAGCGCGCCGAGGGCGTGTATATGTACGACGCTGAAGGCCAGCGCTACCTTGATTTGATTTCCGGCATCGGGGTCAGCAACGTGGGTCACCGCCACCCGCAGGTACTCCAGGCTATTCAGGATCAACTGGATAAATACCTGCACCTGATGGTATATGGCGAGGTAGTGCAGGCCCCACCGGCCCAACTCGCCGAAGCCCTGCACCAAACCCTGCCCGCCCACCTCGACAACGTGTACTTCACTAACTCCGGTACCGAGGCGGTAGAAGGTGCCCTCAAGCTGGCCAAACGCCACACCGGCCGCACCGGTCTGCTTTCCAGCTACAATGCCTACCACGGCTCCACCCACGGGGCCCTCAGCATCACGGGCTCCGAGGGTTTCAAGAATTCCTTCCGGCCCCTGCTGCCCGACGTGCGCCACTTCCGCCACAACAACTTCGAGGACCTGCAGCTGATTAACGAGCACACGGCCGCCGTGGTCATTGAAACGGTGCAGGGTGAGGCCGGTGTGCGGGTGCCCGCGCCGGGCTACCTGCCGGCCCTGCGTCAGCGCTGCACCGAGGTAGGGGCCCTGCTGATCCTCGATGAAATTCAGTGCGGCTTTGGTCGCACAGGCACATTCTGGGCCTTCGAGCAGTTCGGCATCGAGCCCGATATTCTGCTCACGGCCAAGGGCATGGGCGGCGGCATGCCCATCGGGGCGTTTATTTCCTCCCAGGAAATTATGTCGGGCTTCAAGACGCGCCCGATTCTGGGGCACTGCACCACGTTTGGGGGGCACCCGGTATCCTGCGCGGCCTCGCTGGCTACGCTGCGCACTATTCAGGAGGAAAACCTGCTGGCCGGGGTAGCCGAAAAAGCGGCCCGCTTCCGCCGGCAGCTGGTGCACCCGGCCATCCGGGAAGTGCGCAACCAGGGCCTGCTGATGGCCGTGGAGTTCGAGTCGTTCGAGGTGCTCAAGTCCATCATCGACCACGCCCTCTGGCAAGAGCGCATCCTCACCGACTGGTTTTTGTTCTGCGACAATTCCCTGCGCATTGCCCCGCCCCTGACCATCACCTTCGAGCAGATTGATGAGGCCTGCGCCGCCCTGCTGCGGGCCGTGGAGGCGGTAGTAAACCAAAGCGCGGGCTAGTAGCGCGAAAATCCGTTTCGCGACGAGCGGGTCGATTTTCTACGCAGATGCGCTACCCGGCGCGGTACCGGATACTCGCCAGCAGCTCTTCGGGAAACGGATTGCCGCGCTACGGCCAGCCTAGCTTTCCAGAAAGGTCTGGGTGTCTTCTTTGATCTGCTCGCGGGGGAAGCCGTCTTTCACGCCCTGAGAAATACGGCGAACCAGCACGGCTACTACGTCTTTGCGGAAGCCCAGCTTTTCGGCCATGTCCACGCAGAAATCCATTTCCGTGTCGTCCACTACCCCATCGGCCAGCATCATGTCCACAAGGTCAAAAATCTGGTCGAACCGCTCGGAGTCGTTCTCGGGGATGACGAGGTGAATGGTGCTGGCATTTCCCACAATGGAGCGTACCTCGTCGGGGCGCATGCCATTTTTGCGGCCCACGGCCACGATAAAATTCATTTCCCGCTCGTCGAGGTGGCCATCAGCTTTGGCCAGGGCCACCAGGTTCATCAGGTGGCTTTTGACTTTTCTGGTCTGCTCGTTTTCAAAAAAACCAAACATACGGGCGGGCATTAGGTGGGGTAGAACAGCCGGGCGGGCGGTGGCCAGGAAGCGGCAGCCGGTTGCGGAAGTTAACCACCCGCCGTGCAGTACGCAATAGGCCGATACGCAGGCGGTGAAAAAACAGTCGTCGGGTGGGGCGCTATTTTATCTTTTACGAAAGCAAAGGCTGTAGTTTCCGGCGGGATTTACCACCTTTGCCCGACCCGGCCTCGTCGGGTTTTTGTTTGAGTACGGAAGAGCGAGTATATGATGAAACGCATTGCAGTTTTCACCAGCGGCGGCGACGCGCCCGGCATGAACGCGGCCATTCGTGCCGTGGTGCGCACGGCCGTGTACCACGGTATTGAGGTTTATGGCATCATGCGCGGCTACAGCGGTATGATTAAGGGCGAGTTCGTAAAGCTGGATTCGGCCTCCGTGGCCAATACCATCCAGAAGGGCGGTACCATCCTGAAATCGGCGCGCAGCCAGAAGTTTGTAACCAAGGAGGGCCGCCAGCAGGCCTTCGACCAGCTGGTGAACCACGGCATTGATGGGCTGGTGGCCATTGGCGGCAACGGCACCTTCACCGGGGCCATGATTTTCGAGCAGGAGTTCGGCATCCCGACGGTAGGCATTCCCGGCACCATCGACAACGACCTTTACGGCACCGACTACACCATCGGATACGATACGGCCGTGAACACGGCCCTGGAGGCCATCGACAAAATCCGCGACACGGCCGACTCCCACGACCGGTGCTTCTTCGTGGAAGTAATGGGCCGCGACTCGGGCTACATTGCCATTCCGTGCGCCATTGGTGGCGGGGCCGAAATTGTGATGGTTCCGGAAACGCAGATGTCAACGGAAGCCGTTATTGACAGCCTGAAAACCAGCTGGCAGCGCTCCAAAACCTCGTTTCTGGTAGTAGTGGCTGAGGGCGAGGAAGAAGGCAATGTGCACGCCGTGGCCCAGCAGGTAAAAACGGCCATTCCGGAGCTGGATACCCGCGTTACCATCATCGGCCACATTCAGCGGGGCGGCGCCCCTTCGGCCTCTGACCGCATGCTGGCCTCGCAAATCGGCATTGCCGCCGTGGAGGGCCTCATGAACGGCATGCGCAACGTGATGGCCGGCATCGTGGACCGCAAGCTGGTGTACACGCCCTTCGTGGATACCATTCACAAAAAGAAGATGATCAACCAGAGCTTCATGCGCATGGTGGAAATCCTGAGCGTATAGAGAGTAACTGAGCATCAGAGTAACGTGCTGTCATGGCGAGGGTATCGAAGCCATCCTTCCTCTCCTCCTGTGACAAACCCGATAAATAGATTAAGCCCTTGACGCTACTATACGTCAAGGGCTTATCACGTTTCAAGGGGGTAGCAGGTTGGTCAGGAAGGATGGCTTCGGTACCCTCGCCATGGCACTTCCCTCAGCTACTCAGTTACTCTTTGCACCTCTTCCGGATGAAACCACTGGTAGTCCGGGTCGCGGCGGAGCCAGGTGAGCTGGCGCTTGGCGTAGCGGCGGGAGTTGCGCTTGAGCAGGCGCACGGCTTCGGCGTAGTCGTAGTGGCCCTCGAAATACGCGAACAGCTCCTGATAGCCTACCGTCTGGAGGGCATTGTGGTGGCGGTGGGGGTAGAGGCGGCGGGCTTCCTCCTCCAGTCCGGCGGCCAGCATGAGGTCCATGCGCTCATCAATGCGCTGATAAAGCTCCTCCCGCTCGCGGGTTAGGGCAATTTTCACCGTTCGGAAGGGCCGTTCAGCCGCCTTCCCGCCGTGAAAGGAGCTGAATGGCTGCCCGGTTCCCCGGCTGATTTCCAGGGCCCGCAACACCCGCTGAGGGTTTTGACGGTCGAGGCGGGCGTAGGCAACGGGGTCGAGGCGGGCGAGTTCGGCCACCAGAGGTTCCAGGCCGTGGGCTTCCAGCTCGGTACGCAGCTGCTGACGCACCTCGGGCGGCACGGCCGGCAGCTCGTCGAGGCCTTCGGTAACGGCCTGCAGGTACAGCCCCGAGCCGCCCGTGAGGATAACCACCCGGTGCCGCTGAAACAGCTGAGTTAGCAGGGCCAGCGCATCCTGCTCGAAGCGCCCGGCATTATACTCCTCGGAAATACTGTGGGAGTTGATGAAGTGATGGGGCACGCCCTGCATTTCTGCAGGGGTAGGCTTGGCCGTGCCGATGTTCAGCTCCCGGAAAAACTGCCGCGAGTCAGCCGATACGATTTCGGTGCCCAGCTGCCGGGCCAGGCGCACGCACAACTCCGTTTTACCTACGGCTGTGGGTCCGGTAATCACCAGTAGCGTAGGTTGGGTAGCGGCGGCAAGTTCAGCAAGCATGTAAAAAGGTGATGAGGTGAATAGTGACAGGTGACAGGTGAAAAGTAAGAGGTGAGAAGGGAGGAGGTGAGTGATGGCGGGTGAGAAGCATATTTCTAATGAGCGGGGACGCAGCCGGAGTCAAAATATCTATACCTCTGACTAACTCAATTATGCCCCCCTCCCCGGTAAGAGAAGGCCGGGAGAGGGCCCCCACCAGAACGCCCCGGGCAGTAGCCTTCGCACGCCAGTTTACCTGTCACTCACTATTTACTTGTCACCTCATCGCCTTCTCCCCTCCTACCACTTCCTGGTACAACGCCAGCAGCCGGGCTTCTTCCTGCTGCCAGTTGAGCTCCAGGCGGGCGTGGCGGCAGCTTTCGGCGAGGCGGTGGTAGTGGGCGGCGTCGCCGCCGGGCAGCAGGCGGTTGAGGGCCGCAGCCAGGGTAGCGGGCTGCAGGTCGGCCACCAGGTCGGCTATGGGGTACTGCTCGGTTAGCGCCCGGTACTCCGGAAAGTCGATGACTACCTGCGGAATACCAGCGTGTAGGTAGTCAAAAAACTTGTTGGCCAAGGAATAATAATAGCTTAGGCCCTGGTTTTCGAGTAGCATGACGCCCACGGTGGCCTGCAGGGTCAGCTCCCGGAGGGCAGCGGGCAGTACGTACCCCCGAAACTCTACCTGCCCGCTCTGGAGTAGGCCCAGCTCGGCGGCCCGCGTCCGGAGCGCCCCCGACAAGTCACCTTCCCCGCAGAGCACCAGCCGCCCGTTTACGTGGGGCATGGCTTCCAGCAGCTGCTCCAGCCCCCGGCCCACGTTCAGGGCTCCCTGGTACAGAATAAACCCGTTTTCCGGGGCCGCCATCGGGGCGGGTGGTAGCGGCGCCTCAGACAGGCGGCTGATGTTGCGCACCACCGCGAACGGCCGACCGTAGCGCTGCTCTAGCAGGCGGGCCAGCGCCGGCCCCACTGTGTAGGCCCGGGTAGCCCGCGGCACAATAAACCCCTCTACCCGCCGCCATAGGCCCTGCACCCGGGGGCGGGCCACTACCTCCGGGGTTTCGGTGAACAGCTCGTGGGCATCATAAAGAAAAGGCTGCCCACCCAGGCGGGCCCGCAGCCACACGGGCAGGGCCGTATCCAGGTCGATGGCGCACCAGGCGGCAGCACGGCGGCCCAGCAGGTAGCCCAGCAGGCGTAGGTTGTACTCCAGGTAAAACAGCTTGCCCCGCCGGAAGTGGCAGTGCAGACGGTGCTGCTGGTAGGGCTGGGGCGTGAGCGGCTCCGAGGCGGCCCACTGCCGGCCCACCAGCAGCACCTGGTAGCCCGCCCGGGCCAGGGAACCGCAGATGCGCTGCATCCGTTGGTCATAATTTAAATCCGTAGTAACGGTGAAAACCAGACGAAGCGGCACAGTTGAAGGCAAGGTCCTGGGTGAAAAAAGGCAGTAGTTTCAGGAATTGTCGCAAATTTAAGAACTTCATTCAGTGCCGGCCTGTGGCCGGATTGCTCCCGCGCATCCTCCTTATTCCATGAATACACTTTCGAGTACCTCGGCGGCGGCTCCCTCTCAGGGGTCCGGCCTGTCGGCCGACGTGTATCGGGCTTTGTTCGAAGAATCGTTCGATGGCCTGTTGCTATATGATTCCGCGGGCGCATTGCTCGACTGCAACCAGCGGGCAGTGCACTACCTGGGTACTACCCGGCCCATACTGTTGGGAGCCGGGCTTATGGCCTTTTCCCTGAGCCCTGACCCTACCCCGGCCAACCAGCTTGCCTCCGCCGAGCAGCTGCAGGAGCAGGTGGCGCGCTGCCTGCAAACCGGCGAGCGGGCCTCTCTGCGCTGGAGCGGCCGCCACACCAATGGCTCCGCCCTGGAGGCTTGGGCTACCCTAAGCCGCCTGGGCGCCAATGGCTCCTGGCTGGTGTTGCTGACGCTGCGCGATGTGGCCCCGTACGTAGAAGCTCCCCCCGCAGCATCTAGTCGGCGACGCGAAGCTTCGGGCGTGCAGCTGGCTGATTTTTCGCGCGGGCAGTTCCGCGACGTACTCAGCCGGGCGGGCATGTGCTACCTGCTCCTGGACCGTGAAGCCCGGATTCAGGATATCAATGAGTACTTCTGCGAGGTAACTGGCCGCCCGGCCTCTACCCTCTACGGCAAGGAGTATTTCGCTTTGTTTGCGCCCGATACGGAGCAGGAACCCCGCCGCTTTGCCTTCCAGCGCGCTATCGAGGATGAGCAGCTCCAGGATTTCTTTGAACGCTCCCTGCTGACGGTTTCCGGGCAGGGCCGCACCTTTTTCTGGCACTCGGAGTTTGAGCGCGACACCCAGGGCGCTATTACGGGCATCCTGTTCGTGGGCCGCGACATCACCGACAAGCAGGTGGCCGTGCGCGCCCTCACCGATAACCGCAACCGCCTCCAGGACTTTTTCGACAATGCCCACGACCTGATTCAGAACCTGAGCATTGACAACCGGTTCCTGTTCGTGAACAAGGCCTGGAAGGAAAAGCTGGGCTACGACGACCACGACCTGCCCCAGCTGAGCCTCTCGGATGTGGTGCACCCCTACTATAAGGCCAAGCTGCTCTACCAGCTGCGCAACCTGTATAAGGGCGAGAAAGTCAACAAGCTGGAAACCGTATTCCTGACCAAATCGGGCAAGCCGGTGCACCTGATCGGCTCCATTAGCTGCTCCTGGCAGGATGGAGAGCCGGTGAGCACCCGCGCCATTCTGCACGACATCACCGACCGCATCAAGGCCGAGCGTCTGCAGAAGGTGTACTACAGCATTGCCAACCTGGCCATCAGCTCCAAGGATTTGCACTCCCTCTACGGAGCCATTCACCGGGAGCTGAGCAAGATCATTGAAACCAACAACTTCTACATTGCCCTCTGCGACGAGGCCCGGACCCAGTTGCAGTTTGCCTACTTCGTGGACCAGAATGCCCAGGGTGACCAGAGCATGATGGCGCGGCCCTTCTCCTCGGGCATCTCGGAGTACATCATCCGGACGGGGCGGCCCCAGTACCTGCTGCGCGACGACCTGCAGGAACTGATCCAGAGTGGCACCATCACGGCCTACGGGCTGATGCCGGAGGTCATGCTCTGCTCGCCCCTCAGCATTGGGGAGCGCATCATTGGGGTGATTGCCGTGCAGGACTACCAAAAAGCCGACGCCTATACCGCCGCCGACATTGAGATTCTGCACTTTATTTCCAACCAGGTAGCCCTGGCCATTGAGCGCAAGCGCAACGAGGTTCAGATTCAGAAGCAGAATGCCCGCCTGAACGCCATTTTTGAGAGCGGCTCCCACCTGATGTGGTCCGTGGATACGCACTCCCGCCTCTCGTCGTTTAACCGCAACTACGCCGCCTACTTCCTGCGCCGCAACGGCGTGTACCCAGCCCTGAACGTGAACCTGTGGCAGGCCGACGTGGCCCTGATGGAGGAAGAAGCCCGCCGCGCCTTCATTGAAAACTACCGCAAGGCCTTCCAGGGACACCCGCAGCGCTTCGAGGTGCGCCTGCGCGACGCCCGCGGCCAGGACACTTGGCGCGAGATCTACCTCAACCCTATTTACCTCGACGACGGCTCCTTCGAGGAAATTTCGGGCATTGCCCACGACATTACCGATAAGAAACGCTCCCAGCTGGAGCTGGCCGCTCAGGAAGAGAAGTTCCGGGCCATTTTCGAGTCGTTCCAGGACGTGTATTACCGCACCGACGACGAAGGCACCCTGACGCTGCTGAGCCCCTCCGTGCGCGACATTCTGGGCTACACCCCAGAGGAAGCCCTGGGCCACTACATCGGCGAGTTTTACATGTATCCGCAGCAGCGGATATCTCTGCTGGAGAGCGTGCAGCAGAACGGGCTGGCCCGCAACTTCGAAATTGCCATGCGCCACAAGGCCGGCCACGCCGTGAGCGTGCTGGTAAACGCCCGGCAGGTAGGCGACGGGGCCGGCGGGGGCACCGAGGGCATTGCCCGCGACATTACGGAGCTCAAGCAGATGCAGGACGACCTGCGCCAGGCCAAGGAAGCGGCCGAGCAGGCCCTGGAGGCCAAAACCCTGTTCCTGGCCAACATGAGCCACGAGCTGCGCACGCCCATGAACGGCATCATCGGCATGATTGACCTGCTGCACCAGACCGTAGCCTCCGAGGAGCAGGAAGAGTACGTGGATACCCTGCGTAAGTCGTCGGATGCGCTGTTGGCCATTCTCAACGACATTCTGGACTTGTCGAAAATTCAGGCCGGCAAGCTCCAGCTCAGCGAGTCAGGTATTGATCTGCACTATACCCTGGACAAGATTCACTCCCTGTTTGCCAACCGGGCCAACCAGAAGCATCTCACCTTCACCTACCACATCACCCCGCACACGCCGCGCTTCATCATTACCGATGAAACCCGCCTGCTCCAGATCCTGAGCAACCTCACCTCCAACGCCATTAAATTCACGTCTTCGGGCACGGTAAGCATCATTGTATCCTCCACGGTGACGGATGGCGAGGAGCATACCCTGCGCTTTGCGGTGCAGGATTCGGGCATTGGTATATCAGAGGAAAACGAAAAGCTGCTCTTCACCAACTTCACCCAGCTTGATACTACCCCCACTAAGGCGTTCGGGGGAACGGGCCTGGGCCTAGCCATCAGCAAGCAGCTGGCTGAGCTGCTGGGAGGCGAAATCGGGGTGTATTCCAACGTCGGCGACGGCTCTACGTTCTGGTTTACCATCCGCTGCCAGGTAGCCCTCAACGAGGAGCAGATTGTGCAGGAGCGCCTCACGGCCCGCGAGCGGCCCCAGGAGGTAGTCCGCTTCGAGTCGGCCCCGCGGGTGCTGCTCGTCGATGATAACCCCATCAACCAGAAGGTAGCTACCCGCCTGCTCGATAAGCTGGGCTGCGACATTGTGGTGGCCTCCGATGGGTTTGAGGCCATTAGCCGGGCCACAGCCCCTAAAGCCCACTACGACCTGATTTTCATGGACATTCAGATGCCGGAGATGGATGGCGTCACAGCCATGCAGGAAATCCGGCAGCGCCTGGGAGCGGCCAGCCCGCCCATCGTGGCCATGACGGCCTACTCCATGAAGGAGGATGCCGAGCGGTTTGTGCAGCAGGGCATGGACGACTACGTCTCAAAACCGGTGAAAAGCCAGGACCTGTACGCCATTCTGCGCCGCTGGACCACCGGGCGGGCTGCTCCCGAGGCCGGCACGGCCGCCGGGGTAGTGGCGGAAGAAACTGCCCCGGCTACTCCGCCGCCCATCGACCTGGAAATTGTGGAGCAGCTGCGCCAGCTGGGGGGAGGCGAGTTCGCGGCCCAGCTCTACCAGGACTTCGAGGTGGAAGCCGAACAAGTGCTGCAGGAAGCGGGCGCGTTCGTCGAGGCTGGCCAGTACGAGCAGATTTTGCCACATTTGCACCAGCTTAAGGGCACGGGCTTCACGTTGGGGATTCAGGAAATGGCAGAATGTGTCAAAGCACTAGAACATGAGTTGAAAAACGGTCGTACGGAAAACACACCGGCGGAATTTCAACGTCTGCTTGATTACTTTGCACAATTCAAGGCCGCCTACCCTTCCTTAACCCAGGCACTGTAGCCGACCCTGGCCCGGGAATTTTCCGGGCCAGCCCCTGAAAACGAACTTACAACTCTCTCATCGCACTATCCAATCCTTCTCCCTCATGGCCGACTCTAAAACGATTCTGATTGCTGAGGACAGCTCCGTTATCCTGAACCTGACCAAGAAAATTCTGGAACTCCAGAAATACCGTATCGTATCGGCCAAAAATGGCGGCGAGGTCATCAAGCAGGTGGAAACTCAGCCCATCGACTGCGTCCTGATGGACATCAATATTCCTGTGAAAGATGGGATGGAATGCACCCGCGAAATCCGCCGCCACACCGATCCGCGCATTGCCAAAATTCCGGTTATTGCCATTACCGGCAACGCCAACAACTATTCCATGGAGCAGTTCCGGGAGGCCGGCGTAACCGACTACCTGCCCAAACCCCTCGACTTTGATGCTCTGGTGCGTGTGGTGAAGCAGTACATTGGTTAATTGATAGGGACTGGAAGACTTGAGGGTTTGGAGACTTGGTTGATGTTTAAACAGCCTTTTTGAGGTGTCGTTGAACGTTAACCAAGTTTCTAAGCCCTCAAGTCCCCCAGTCTCCATTTCTCATGGAAATCACCTTCCTTGGTACGGGCACGTCGCAGGGCGTGCCCGTTATTGGTTGCTCCTGTGTGGTCTGCCGCTCGGTGGACTACCGCGACAAGCGCCTGCGCGTGTCGGTGCACCTGCAGGTGCAGGGCAAGAGCATCATTATTGATTCGGGCCCTGACTTCCGGCAGCAGGCCCTGCGGGAGCACATCAACCATCTCGATGCGCTGGTGTTCACCCACGAGCACAAGGACCACACCGGCGGCCTCGACGACATTCGGGCTTATAATTTCCGCCAGCAGCAGGACATGCCCCTGTACGCTGAGCCGCGTGTGCTCGACCAGCTCCGGCGCGAGTACGAATACATCTTTGCCGAACACAAGTACCCTGGCATTCCGCAGGTGCAGGTGCACCCCATTCTCAGCGACACCGACAGTTTTTGGGTGGAAGGCGTGGAGTTTCAGCCTATCCGGGCCCTGCACTACAAGCTCCCAGTGCTGGGTTTTCGGGTGAAGAACTTCACCTACGTTACGGACGCCAACTACCTCAGCCCCGAGGCCCTGGAGCGCATGCGCGGCTCCGAGGTGATTGTGCTCAACGCCCTGCGCCACGAGCAGCACATTTCGCACTTCACCCTGCAGGAAGCCATTGATATTCTGGAGGACCTGGCCCCTACCCGCGCCTACCTCACCCACATCAGTCACCAGTTGGGCCGCCACCGCGAGATTGAAGCCGAGTTGCCTAGCTTTATCAAGCTGGCCTATGATGGGCTGCGCGTGACGGTGTAACCACGCCAAGCTGATATATCACGATGCAGCTTCTTTTGTTTTCTTGTCTGACCCTACACAGCTTGTTACCACCCGAAGCCGTACTAAAGCAGTTGCACAATGCTTCGGGGGTAGTAGATAAGAAGATACCTGCTGTTGACCCGCTGCAGCAACCGGACACGAAGTACAGATTTGCCTTCGAGGTAGCAACACCCGCGCTAAGCAAAACGCCTGGTACTCAAGTCCGGGGGCATATAGTAGCGACAAGCACCGGCAGCCGACTCTGGCTTTTCATGCGGGTGGCCTGGCAGTCATATATGGTTTTAGGGATTACACTAATCGTCTGTGGCAGCATGTTGTGGAGCGCAGTCCCGTTGTTGCTCAAGCCGGATAGCAGTACCCTAGATGTTGGCAACGTAGTATTGCCTCTGCTGATGGCCTTAGGCCTATATAGCCTCTTTCTACTGGGGTTCTGGCTGGAAACGCGGCGTGTTAGCCGGTTATTGGATCAACTACTCTGCACCTCACCAGCCAAGTCTTAACTAAGCAGCTTCACCTAATGCGTACTGCTGCTTAGGTAATATTGCGTTTTTGTACCTATGCACACCAACTACTACTTCCTGCGCCAGCTCGCCCCGGCCCTTACCCAGCAATTAACTGGCTATACGGTAGTAGCATGCTTTTCGCAGGAAAAGGATGAGTTGGTACTGGGCCTGACCAATGGTGCAGAAGAGTTCTGGCTGCGGGTACTACTGGCCGCGGCCGGCCCGCTGATTACCCTGCCTGAGTCGTTTCACCGGGCCCGGCAGAACTCCGTTGATTTATTGCCGGAGCTACTGGGCCAGCAGGTAGCCGAGGTAGCCGCCTGGCCCAACGACCGGGTGCTGCAGTTTACCTTCCAGAGCGGCGCTACCCTACTGCTGAAGCTCTATAGCACCCGGCCCAACGCCATCTTCCGCCCTACCCCCGAAGCTCCGGTCCAGCTGTTCCACCAGCGTTACACTGCCGATGCGGAGCTGCAGCCTACCTCGGCCCTCACCGCCCCTACCCCTCCCGAGGCCGCCGACCTGCCGAGCAATCCACTGAAAGCATACCCCAGCCTCAACGACGTAGTGGCAGCTTATCTGCGCACCCGTGGCTACGATCCGGCCCCGCTGGAGCACAAGTGGCAATTGGTGCAAGAGGTGGTACAGGAGCTGGAAAATCCGGCGGCTTTCTACGTTATCCGGCTGGATGGGCGCACGCGCCTGAGTTTGCTGCCTGTGGGTGAGGTAGAGCTGACGTTGCCCGCCACCGACCCCATTGGGGCGCTGCGCCGCTTCGTGCCGCTGCTGCTCAACCGCCGGGCCTATGAGGGCGAGCTGCGGCAGGTGCGCCAGCAGCTGGAAAAGCGCGCCGACGAAGCCGCCACCAGCGCCCAGCACGTCCGGCTACGCCTGCACGCCCTGGAAAACACCGTGGGCTACCGCCAGACCGCCGACCTGATTATGGCTCACCTCAGCCAGATTCCGGCCGGCGCCAAGCAGGTAGAAGTGGTCGATTTCTACCAGGACAACCAGCCGCGCGTCATCAAGCTCAAGCCCTCCGAAACGCCCCAGCGCACGGCCCAGAACCTTTACCGCAAAGCCAAAAACCAGCAGCTGGAAACGCGGGAGCTGAGCGCCCGCGCCGAGCGCCGCGAAACCGAAGCTATGTGGTGCCTGGAGCGCCTGGAGGAACTGGCCGCCCTACCCCCCGGCGACCTCCGAACCCTGCGTCAGTGGCGCAAGCAGCACGGCCTCGACCCGGCCACGGCCGCCAAAGCCGCCCAGGAGCTACCGTTCAAGGTATTTGAAGACAGCGGCTTTACTATTCTGGTGGGCCGTAATGCTCAGAACAACGACCTGCTAACCCAGCGCTACGCCCACAAAGACGACCTGTGGCTGCACGCCAAGGACGTAACCGGCTCCCATGTGGTCATCCGGCAGCGGCCGGGCCAGACGGTGCCGGCGCCAGTGCTGGAGCGGGCGGCGCAACTGGCCGCCTGGTACTCACGCCGCAAAAACGATTCGCTCTGTCCCGTTACATACACGCCCAAAAAGTTTGTGCGCAAGCCCAAAGGCGCCATTACCGGGCAAGTAGTAGTGGAACGCGAAAACGTGCTCCTAGTGGTGCCCGCCAACCCCTTCGAGCGGGCGGAATAGGTGGCTCTGGCCAATATGCATCCGCCAGAACGACTGAGTAGTGGAGCCTGAGAGCACCGTGCGGAGTGCCTCGAAGCTAAGCCTAGCCGGACGAGTTTGTTGCCCCTATAATTCAAGTGAACTGTCCGGCCCAGCCCAGCATTGCGGAATCTGTTTCAGAGCCGGTGCTTTAAGTAGCCAAAAAACAAAAATCCCGCCTCAGCAAGCTGAAGCGGGATTTTCAAGAGTGCGCGCGGGGAGATTCGAACTCCCACACCCGAAGGCACCACCCCCTCAAGATGGCGTGTCTACCAGTTTCACCACGTGCGCAGATAACGGCAAGCACTCTTCTTACTAAGCAAAAGCCGAAGCCTTCGGATTCACTGAGGCGGTGAATCGAGGACAAAAGTAGAGTCTTGGGCGGAAGGGACCAAATCCGACCGGCTGTTTTTTCGCCAGAGGGCTGCCTTTAGGCTTATCTGGAGAGGTTTCGCCCTCATTATCAGGCTGAAAAAAAAGCTGATTTACGCAGCAAACCCGTCAGAGGAGCCGTTTCCTATCCCCCACCAACAAAAAAAGGCTCCCGGACAGGAGCCTTTTTAAAATCCGAAGAAGCCGAATTATTCGGCGCGGGCCAAGGGGGTATCCACTACGTGCTCCGATACAAACCACACCTGCATTTCGTTGGTGCGCAGCACATTGCTCACAATCAGGTCGTTGGTGCCATCGTCGCCGGAGTCGGCGGCGCGCTTGGCAAAGTCGTGGCAGTTCTTGAGGATGATCTGGTGGGCTTCCAGCAGGCGCGACACCTGGATGGGAGCTTCCTCCCGGTCGCGGGGGGGACGCGGGATGCTGGTCACTTCGGCAATATCGGCGGCCATGGCTACGGCTACGCCGCCCAGAATCTGGATGCGCTCGGCAATCATGTCAATCAGGGCGTCCTGCTCCTCGTAGTGCTTATCGTAGAGCAGGTGCAGCTGGTAAAACGTGGGGCCCACTACCTGCCAGTGGTGCTTTTTGTACATATCCCGAATGGAGCAGGTGTCAGCCAGCATCTGGTTGAGCATCTCCACACTTTCCTGACGGATTTGAGTGTCGAGGCCGATGGGCAGGCGCTGCGACACGGTTCCGTACTTCTGCAGGGCCGCGGGGGCGTTAAACTGCTGGTTGAGAATGGGCTGCACGCTGGGGCCGGACTGGCCATTGGCAGCCGGAGCAGTGGCAGAGGCAGCAGCCTTTTTGGCGGCCGAAGCTTTTGGGGCAGCGGCAGCAGCCGGTGCATTTTTGGCGGTGGTTTTGGCCATGATAGTTGCAGGAATTGATTTGCGTAGAAGGCGGGCAACGCAGGGCGCACCGCCGTGTTACCATACGCATAAGCCTGCACGGGGTTAGCGTGAGCCCTATATTTGCTATGGATTTGACTTAATTACTACGCGGCTGTTCCACTGTTTTTTAGTTGCCAGAAAAACGGCAGCTTGTGTCCTCCCTCCTTGCGCCGCGCTGGCATGAACGAAGCTCACCTGCACCTGCTCCTGAACCATAGCCCCCTGCTGACCTGCCTGTTCGGGCTAGTATTGCTGCTTATCGGGCTGTTGCGCCCTACCCCCGTGCTGATCCGCACGGGACTCTGGACCATACTGGTGGCGGCCGTGCTTTGCCTGCCCACCCAACTCACCGGCGAAGGCGCCGAGGAGGCTCTTTCGTCTTTGCCGGGCATTTCCCCCTCCCTCATTCAGGCCCACGAGAAGGCCGCTGAGCTGGGTTTCTGGGCGCTGGAGCTGACGGGGGCCTTGGCACTGGTGACGCTGCAGCTTACCAGCCGGTTGCGGCTAATGGCCTGGCTAACGGTGGTGGGGGCGCTGCTGAGCCTGGGGTTGCTGGCCCGCGCGGCTAATCTGGGCGGTGCTATCCGGCACCCCGAAATCCGGGCGGCGGCCCGGTAGGCTGGCCCTATCGGCCGCCGCGCGGGCTCTCCATGTTTTACTTCTCACTTCAGTTCTATGCCTTTCCCTTTTGTCGGCGACGATAAATCCACCATTGCCCGGTTGCTGGGCACCTTGCCGCAGGTAGGTCGCCTGGAGTGGATTGGGCTGCGCCCGGCCCGGCGCCAGCCCCTGCAGGCCGTAACTGAGGCCACCCTGGAAACCGACCGCCACCTGCTGGGCGACCATGCCCGCCCCAAGCCCGGGGGCAAGCGCCAGGTTACTTTGGTGCAGCAGGAGCATCTGGCGGCCGTAGCTGGCTTTCTGGGACTCACAGAGCCGGTAGAGCCGGGCCGACTCCGCCGCAATCTGGCTGTGAGTGGCCTGAACCTGCTGGCCCTGAAAAACCGCCGTGTCCGCATCGGCGAAGAGGCTATTCTGGAAATTACCGGCGAGTGTCACCCCTGTTCGCGCATGGAGGAAGAGCTGGGACCGGGCGGCTACAATGCCATGCGGGGGCATGGGGGCCTCACCGCCCGCATCGTGCAGGGCGGCCGCATCCGGGTTGGCGACGCCGTGTATCTGGAGCCGACGCCTCCTGCTGCCTCTGCCTTGCCTGCGGGAGCCTAGCGGCAGACAGAGCCGTCCTGCTCTACTGGTTTAAGTGGGCGGTGCAATGAATATCGGCCCGCAGCACCTGCGACACGGGGCATTTTTGCCGGGCATCGTCCACGAGTTCCCGAAAGCGAGCCAAGCTCAGCCCCGGTACGCTGGCATTTATTGACAGATGCGATGCACTGATGCAGCCGTCCTGCAGCACCACTTCACAGCGCGCATCAATGTAATCGGCCGTGAAGCCGGCGGCCTGCAGGTTGAAGGCAAGCTTCATGGCGAAACAGCCCGCGTGCGCTGCCGCAATCAGTTCCTCGGGGTTAGTACCGATGCCTTCTTCAAAGCGGGTGAGGTAGCTATAGCGGGCGTCTTGCAGAATAGTGCTGCCGGTTGTAAGTTGGCCGGCACCATCGGTGCCGCGGCCCTGCCAGTGGGCGGCAGCGGTTCGCTTAATAGCGGAAGTAGTCATACTAACTAAGTCTGGAGAAATCAGAGCGGGGCCGGCATGGGAAAGGCCGGCCGCTACCCCTGATACCAGGAGGAGCGGCCGGAAATCTAGGCAGCTGCAGCCAATTCCTTGCGCTGGGAGCTTTACTAATTTGGGAAGCCCACCAGAAGTTTAGCTTCTGCCGATGCCCTACCCTACCTCAACGAAGCCGAAAACCGCTGGGCAACCTCGGCCGCCAAGGTCCTTTTGCTTACCTTACCACGCCCCGGTTACCCGTATTTGGCAGGCCGGGGGTGCTGGCGGCAATATTGCAACTGCACCTGCAGGCACTGTTTGCCAAAGCTAATGCTTTACATCTTTTAACCAGTATCAGGCTGTAAAGCAAATAAATCGGGCAACTGCTTTCCGCTTTTCTGCGTTGCGGGAAAGTGAAAAGCAGTGCTACGAACATGAAAAACGAACCGATTACCCTGCTGCCTACCTTGCGGGCATGGTTTGGCCTAAGCCAGGCGGGTTTGGGCCGCTGCCTGGGCCTGGGCAAGGCCATGGTGTCGCAGGTAGAGCGGGGGGTGCGCCGGCTACCCTTGCGGGCGTCGCTGCCCCAGGCGGCCCTCACGCTGGCCCAGCAGGCTACTCCCGCTGCGCCAACCGCGGAAGCACCGGATGCGGCCGCTCTGCGCCAGCACCAGCAAACGTGCCAGCACCGGGCCGAGCAACTCACAGCCGACCTAAGCCGCATGCCGGAGCGGGCCCTTTGGGCGCGGCGGCGGCTGGCGGCGCTGCCTACCCTCACGGCCGTAGTAGCTCCGGCTGGCACCCCACCCCCTGCCTGGCTGCACGAGTTTGCTAATGAGGCTCGCACGGAACTGCTGCGTAGCGGCAGCAGTGCTCAGGCGCTACTGCAGGCACGTCGGGCCGCCCTGCTCGCGGAAGCCGCTGAGCTTGAGCGTATTTTAACCGCAGCCCCGGCAGACGCGGCTGCGCGTAAGGCAGCAGGCAAGCGCAGTTAACCTGCGGACAGTTCGTTCAACTCCTGGAATAAATTAAATGCTATTTATAACTCTTATCAGAAAGAATATTCACAACCCGTTTTTCACCTGATTAGCAGGCATTAAAGCGCAGTTCATCGAGTGTAAGGCGTAGTTCGTACCAAAATTTTCAGTCCCCTGGCAATCCGTTGATACCTTTGTTTTCGTATATAAAAGAGCTACCGCTTCAGGGCTCTTTTCTTATCTCTGCCAGTGTTAGCTCCTCCGTCCTATTCTATACAGCCTCAGGCCTACGCACCGGCCGCCGGCGTCTGCTCACATTCCGTATGCTTTACTCTGGCTCCTATGAATTCCTCCGGCTCTATTCCCAACCTGGCGGCTACTGCAGTGGCCTTGTTATTGCTGGCTGATCTACTACCCTCGTTTCCGCGGGCCGGACACGGGCCGGGCTTGTTCCCGGGAGCGGCAGCCCAGTCGGCAGTAGTATATCGTCATCGGCGCCACCGCCCGTAGCGCTTGCTTTCTCTGACTTCAAACCAAAAGCCCCAACCCCGATAAAAGCGGGGCTGGGGCTTTTTTGATGCTGGCCGCAAGGGGCTGCTGGTGGCTACACACCACCTTCCATGCGCACGATACGCGGCAGGAAAGAGCCGAGCACATCCACTAGGTCGGTTTGGCTTTGCATGACTTGGTGAATGTCTTTGTAGGCCTGGGGGGCCTCATCCACGCCCCCGCCCAGCAGCTCTACGCCGTGCTGCTGGAGGTAACGGCGCACGTCGGCTTCGCCCAGCTCCTGCTTGGCCCGGGTGCGCGACATCTGCCGGCCCGCGCCGTGGGAAGCCGAGGCCAGCGAGGCCGCCTCGCCCCTACCCCGCACAATAAAGCCAGGAGCCGTCATGGAGCCCGGGATGATGCCCAGCACACCTTTGCCGGCTGGCGTGGCCCCTTTCCGGTGGACGACCACCTCCCGGCCGTCGATGAGGCGCTCTTTCCAGGCGAAGTTGTGGTGGTTTTCCACTTTGGCCAGGGGCCGCTCGCCCAGGGCCTTAGCCAGGCGCTGGTGAATCTGGTGGTGGCAGGCCGAGGCGTAATCACCAGCCAGGTTCATGGCGGCCCAGTACTCCTGCCCGGCTTCGGTGTCGAGGCCCAGCCAGGCGAGGTGACGGGCTTCGGCAGGCAGTTGGCAGGTATCCTGGGCCAGCTTGGTGTAGTGGTTGGCGATGCTGGCGCCCAGGCCGCGGGAACCGGAGTGGGAAAGCAGCCCCAGGTACTGGCCCACGGGCATCCCCAGCTCGTTGCGGGGGTCGGTGATGTCGACCACGCCCCACTCCACAAAGTGGTTGCCGCCCCCGGAGGAGCCGATTTGCGCGGCGGCTGTGTCGAGCTTGTTGCGTAGGAAGGGAATTTCCTGGAACTCGGAGCGGTCGAGGACGGCGTGGCCCAGCTTCTGGCCGTGGCGGAACACGTCGCGGTTGCCGAACTTAGTGTTGTCGAGCAGCAGCTTGCGCAACTCCTGCACCCGCTGGTCCAGAAACTTTGGAGGCAGGGCAAACACCGACAGCGCCATGCGGCAGCCAATGTCCACGCCTACGGCGTAGGGAATTACAGCGTTATCGGTGGCCAGCACCCCGCCAATGGGCAGGCCATAGCCGTGGTGGGCGTCGGGCATGAGAGCCCCGGCCACGGTGACGGGCAGCTTCATGGCCGTTTCCATCTGGTGGATGGCGCCCTGCTCGATGTACTCGGCCCCGAACACGGCGTACTCCTTGCGCTCGGTGAGGGCAATGTGCCGGCTGGGCGGGGGTAGCAACGCGGCGGCCGTGTGGCTCCAGTCGAGGTGGGTGAGGTAAGAGGCGGGATTCGCCAGCAGCTCCTTCAGGAGCGTGAGCTGATCGGTTTGAGAAAGTTTTTTGAGGTGTTTGCGCTGCAGTTGGGCCAGCGCGAGTCCGATGGCACGGCCTTCCGGGAAGCCAAGCTGCCGAAGGTCGTTGCCGCGTAGTTGTGAGGCCATACGAGTAAGAATGTACTTGAGAGAAATTTCCGGCGCGACGGAGCAACGGGCGGGCAGCGTATCCTGAGGGGTGGGTGTGCACCCGCTCTCAGGCCGAAGTAACGCGACCCTACGGCATCCGAAAGCGGAAGAGAAAGGAGCGGCCAGCAGGGTAATAAGGCGGACAGGCCCTTGGGGCTAATGAACAGTTAACGAAGTATGCCTGCCCTACGACACCGGCCGGCCGCTCGGGAGTAATCAATACCATCTGTTCGGGGCAACAGGCGGGCGGCCCCTGTATCCTGCTCTACCTAGCTGAGCTACAGCTCCTACCCGAGGGTAGCAACTGGTGGGACTCGAACCCACGACCCGGGCGACCCAAATGCGAAGTATGGCCGCCCTACGGCACCCGAACAGATACTAGTAGAGGTGAGGTAACCAGCGGAAAGCGTTCTGTAAACTGGGCGGTTTTGACCACTCAGCCACTTGCCCACGCTAGGGAGCAAGGCGGGATTCGAACCCGCGGGCCACAGAAGGCCAACCGACGAAGTAGCGCTTTCCTACGACACTCACCTTTCTGTTTTCCGCGGGGGTGGGGCAACAAGCACCGGGCCTTCTGTCCTGCTCTACCTGACTGAGCTACAGCAACTGTGAAACAGCTACCAGCGGGATTTGAACCCGCGACCTGGGCGTTAAGAGCGCGAAGTAGGGCCTGGTTACGGCACCTACTCCCACGGAAAAATAAAACCTACCGGGGCAACGAACGAGCAGCGAAATGACCAGCCCGAAGGCCGTTCTGCTCTACCAACTGAGCTACAGTCCAAGGTAAAAAAATGGGGCTGGACTGGCCCGAATCGAACGGGCGACCCGAAGTAACGCTGCGCTACGACACCCGGCAGGGTGATTTTTCGGCTGCACCTCGGCGTTTGGGGCAACTAGCGGCCGGCGAGTACCCCACAGCCGGAGCTGCGGGGTGGGAATCGAACCCTACACCGGGAGCACCGGCGTATTCAACCAAGACGAAGTAACGCCTGCCTATGGCACCCAAACGGGCAGAGGTCAGCCGGTTTGGAGCGGGCCGCCGGAGCTCAGTGCCCCGGCGGTATGCCGCCCCGGCCGGCGGCAGCCATCAAGTGGTCAGCCGCCGCCCCAATCAGTAGAAGCCGTGGCTTCTGGGAGTAGTTATGTTACTATAAGAGGAGTTTGGCAAGAAGACTTCATGGGTATGAACGTGACAACAGGTGATTATGATATGATAAAAAGCGTAAAAAAACTACGCTTCAGCTAGGTTTAGGCCTCTTTACAGGGGTAGCAGCACCTGGCTACTCTGTTACTGCCGTGTTTGTATTTCTACTAGGTTTTCGCAGCCGGAGAATGAATTATCTGCTGAAAGGCTGTCAGCACCGCGTGGGGCGGTTTGGGGTCGAAGATGGCAAAGTCGAGGCGACGGAAACGGCCCCGGATGGCCGGGTCAGCTAAGGCTTCGGCAAATAACCCAGCTACCTGCGCTGGGTCGTTGCCAAACACCCCGCAGCCCCAGGCTCCGAGGACCAGCGCCTCCACGCCGTGGCGGACAGCGGCGGCCAGCACCAGCCGCAGGCGGTGGCGCATCACGGGCTCCAGCTGGGGTAGCAACTCCGGGGAGTTGCGCCGCAGGGCGCCGGCATTCACGGCCGGGGCCGTCAGCACGTCCAGCCGGAAGGGCTGGGGCAGCCACTCCCCCGCTTCGCCGCGCAGCACGGGCACCTGGGGCGAGTACACCAGGTAGTCGCTGTAGAGGCCGGTGCTGCCGGGAAGGCTGTTGTGGCGGTACATTTCCTTGAACTGCGTCAGGCACGGATATAACCCCGAGGAGCGCGCCAGGCTTTCTTCCTGGGCCTGGCTGCCACCCAGGAAACCGCCGCCGGGGTTGCGGGCCGAAGCGAAGTTCAGACAACCTACCCGCTCGAACTGGCTCACCAGGTTGGCGGCCGCTTCGAGGGTCGTAGCCTGATATACCCTCAACTCAGCCGGATCACCCGCGGGCTGATCAAACTCGCGCAGCAGGTCCGCTCCATCTTCCGGGCGGTACAAGCAGCTGCCGGTTTCGGCGGCTTGCTGGTATTCCGTCAGGAGCACCGGCTGGCCGGCCGGGTTTTCGTAGCTACCTCGCTGCAAAGCGTCAAGGGTGCTGTGGGCTATGCGTTGTCGTATTTCTCGGTTCATTGAAGTACAGGTTGTCGGGACGTGACCCGGGAGTGGCACCGCTATTGGGCTGCCGCAAGCCACTCCCGGGGCCGCATGGTTTAGTAGCTATAGAGGGGTAGGAATAGGGGCTAGTGATGCAGCGGGAAGGATGAAGTAAGTAGGGTTGAAGTGGCACTCTATGAGTATTACAGCTCGATCTGCTCGATTTCGGTGAGGGCGGAGCCGCCGTTGTCGAGGGCCGCCAGCACGTCGAAAATCTTATCCGACCAGCCGGCAATCAGGGCGGCGCCGTGCTCGGGGTGTACCTGCAGGGGCGTGGTGCCGTGGCCGGCCAAGTCGAAGAGGTAGAGCTGGGCCTGCGGGGCGACCATGCGCCGGTACTCCGCCCACTCTTTGGCTACGCTGGAGCCGTTGAAGTGAGAGTTCCAGAGCTGACAGTCGGTGAACAGCATCACCTTATCCACCACCTCCCGACGCAGGCGCAAGTCCTCGATAACGAGGTAGCCGTTGGTGCTGTACCCTACCTCGCCTTCGCGCTTGTAGAACTCCTGCACGTTGCCGAGCACCGGGCCGCGGGGCAGGGCCAGCCGCTTCCAGGTGTTGCCGAACATGCCGGTTACCACGTTTTGGCAGCGGCTCTGCAAGAGCATCCCCAGCACCAGGCCTACATCATAGTGCAGCACTTTGCTGCGCGGAGAAATGGGCTGTTGCATGGAGCCCGACACGTCGCAGGCCACTACTACCCGGGTTTCGGGACCAAACCCGCGCAGATTGGCGGCGCTGTGGCCAATGGCGGCTTCCAGGGCGGCCAGCACCTGCGGCACCGGGCTTTGGCGCAAACCCACGGCGGCCAGCACCGACTTCAGCGTGCCTTCTTCCAGGGCCAGCACCTCGCGGTAGGCAGCCAGGAAGCGGAAAGGCAGCTGCTTGCTGCGGGCCACGGCCCGGGCATCGGCCAGGGTAGCGCACACCTGCGTTACTACCTCCGCGGGCACGCCGGCCTGCAAAATATTGCGCAGGTTGCGCAGCAAGGCCATGTAGCCCAGCTTACCGCTGCCAATCAGCTCAGTCCATTTTTGGCGGAACGCAGCCGCTTTTTCAGCATCCGTGGCAAAGCCTACCTGCCCCAGGGCCGACAACTCGGTTTCCCAGGTGTAGGGCCTGGGCAGGGTGCCGGCCACCAGTTGGTTGAACAGGGCCTGCCGGGCCTCGTCGGCGGGGCGGGGGTGCACCAGGAACAGCGCGTCGCGGAGGCGCACGGCGCCGGCCCGGTCGTACTTGGCCAACTGGTAGCCATCGAAGCGGTTGAAGGACTGGGCCAACCCTTTTTGCACCTGCTTGGAGAGGCGATTCAGTGTTTTGAGGCCGGTGCGGCCGTTGGCATGGGCGTAGTAGGCCAGCAGTTCCGTGATTTCATCGGGGCGCTGCACCACGCTGGCTACCAGGCGGCTAACCAGGTTGGTGCCCTGGTGCTGGCGGGCCAGCTCCACGGCCAGCACCAACGGCACGGAGCGCAGATGCAGCTTTTCGCGGGCATATACGGCCAAGCGGGCCACAAACTCGGGGTCGTTGCGGGCTACCAGCTCGCGCAGGCGCACCAGGCGGGTGTCGGCGGTTTCGTAGAACTGGTCGCTGAGGGCGGCGGTAGCCACGGCGGCGTACAGCTCCAAGGCGGGGGTGAGGGTATAGGCCGGTGCGCCCTCGTGGTTGAGCACCGGAGCCGGAGAAGGCCGGCGGAAGGGTAAGTTGAAACGCATCGGATGGAAAATCAGGTAGTGAGTAGTGGATGAAAGCTGGCAGGCAGAATTAATAACTCGTAATTATTACTCAGAAAAGCGCGTAGTTTTTCCAGCATAATTCACGCAATGAATTATTAAGCAATAGCCCTAAAAATCAGAGGCAATAATTTTCATTTGCGCTACAAATCAGCAGCGCATAGTATGTAATCACCAGAAAAATTAATTAACCAAACCGGGCTTACACGGCGCCTGATTGCGCGAAAACGTAAGCCGTTAGCTGGTGCGGTTACTCCGGTTTACTACCCTTTTGCCAAGGTGCTACCCCTGATAGTACGTGACAAGTAACGGTAGTAGGAATGGAGCGTGAGGGTAGGAAGAATAACATGGCAGGAAGTCAGAATAGGGTAATGAAGAAAACAAAAACGCCCGAACCTGGTAGGATTCGGGCGTTTTGCGGAGGATGGTCCTAAGATAGAAACCTTACCTGTCTGCTGGCGCGCCGAACCCCGGCTGAATCTCCCGATCCAGCTTGCTGAGTGATGGCATATATTGATTAAAGTGGCGGCGCATGACAGAGGAAGGCGTAAAGTCGTTAGCGTTTGGGCTGTTGAACGTGACAAAGGTAGAAAAGTTGTTTTCTTATATACAATACGAGTTCAAAAATTTTATAAAATATTTTTCACCCTGCGCAAAAATGTTGTTTTAGATTATATGCTCGGCGTTTTTGATCATTATTTAGAATGATTTAAATTCAAATTTATATTCGACAAGAACGCAAATACCCATACCGCAGTAGTTTTTATCGGTTGATAATCTACTTTATCAGTTCCTGGTAAAGCCAGCAGCATCCTAGTGACTCAAGATGGCAGGCATATGCCCACTATCTTACTTGCATGGCCTTGTGTAAGCTGGCCGTCTTTAGCCCTGGGAGCGGGAGTAGGCTGCCTTATGTCACCCTTCTGTGCAGCCAAGTGGGGGTAGCGTCGAGGAAACGGCGGAGTTGGTAGATGTTTTTCGTGGGCCAGGAAGGCTGCAGGGTAGGTTTGTGCACTGATCTACCAAACCAGATCAGCATTCAACTTCTTCTTTCTCTCTGTACAACTCCATGAAAAAGTTTCTGGCAGCTTCCCTCCTGCTCGGCCTGTTGGCCGGTGCTACCGCTCCCGCCGCGCTGGCCCAGACGGCTCCCGCCAAAACCAAAGTCAAAGCCAAAAAAGACAAAGTGAAAGCCAAAGGCACGGCCGAAGCTGCTACCCCCGCCGAGGGCCGCGGAGCTCCGGGTGGGGGCCGGGGCGGACGCGGCAACCTGCTGGCTGAAATGACCAGGGAGCTGAACCTCACCGCCGACCAGCAAACCAAAGTAGCTGCCATTCAGCAGGAGCAGCGGCAGCAAATGCAGAGCCTGCGCGCCAGCGGCGAAACCACCGACCGCCAGGCCCGCATGCAACAAATGCAAAGCCTCCAGGCAGGCACCGATGCCAAGCTGAAGGACGTGCTCACGCCCGAGCAGTTGCAGAAGTACCAGGCCAAAAAGCAGGAGCGCATGCGCCGCCCCGGCCCTCAGGGCGGCGGTACCCGCTAGCCAGGGCCTACGAAAAGACTGTCATCCTGAGCGCAGCGAAGGACCTTCTCACGCTTACACGATAAGCGCCCCATAGCCTGTTCGGACGTGAGAAGGTCCTTCGCTGCGCTCAGGATGATAGGTTTATTAGTACCCTTCGTATTCTTACCAGCTTTTAGTTACCCACCTACTGCATGTTCAACCAAGACAAAACCACCCGTCAGCGGATACTGCGCGTGATTGTGCACGTGGCGGCCTGGGTGGGGGTAGCGGCCATTCCGCGGCTGCTGTCAGATAACCCGCCGCCGTTTCAGCCCCGGCACTTAGTGCTGCCGCTGCTGCTGGCCGGCTACTTTTACCTGAACTACTACGTGCTGATTCCGCGCCTTTTCGCCCGCAGGAAGTTCGCGTTGTATTTCCTGGTGGCCCTGGGGCTGCTGGCGCTGCTGTATATGCCCTTGCTGCTTCGGGTTACGGGCCTGATTCAGCCTCTGCACCATGGACCGCCGCCCGGCGCCATGCGCTACTCCCGGCCCCCGCACGGCATGTGGCTGATGGGTATTCTGGTCTGGATTATCAGCAGCGGCATGCGCATTACTAGCGCGTGGTTTGATGCGGAAGGTGCCCGGCGCGAACTGGAAAACAAGCAGCTCACGGCCGAGCTGGCCTTTCTCAAGTCGCAGGTAAGCCCGCACTTTCTCTTCAACACGCTTAACAATATCTACTCCCTGGCCCAGCTCAAGTCCGATGATACACCGGAGGCCATTATGCAGCTCTCCCAGCTCATGCGCTACATGCTCTATGAGTCGGCCGCCGCTAGGGTGCCGCTGGCCCGCGAAACGGAGTACCTACGCACCTACATCGACCTGCAGCGCCTGCGCCTCGACCCCGAGCAGGTGGACATCCGGTTTACCGTGGATGGCCCGCTGGATGGGCATCTGATTGAGCCCATGCTGTTGATTCCCTTCGTGGAAAACGCTTTCAAGCACGGCATCAGCGCCCGCAACTTCTCGCGCATTGCCGTGAATATAATCGTGCGCGAAAACCAGCTGCTGTTTACGGTGCAGAACTCGCGCTTCCCCCGCACCGGCTCCCCCGACCCCAACTCGGGCATCGGGCTACCCAATGTGCGCCAGCGCCTCAGCCTGCTCTACCCCGACGGCCGTCACCTACTGCACGTAGAGGAAACCGACGATGAATTTCTAGTAGAACTAACCCTGACCCTTGCCCATGCTCCGGTGCCTGCTCGTTGATGATGAACCCTTGGCCCTGCGCCTGCTAACCAGCTACGTGGAGCGTGTGCCGTTTCTGAAGCTGGTGGGCACCTGCCGTAGCGCCCTCGAAGCCATGACGGTGCTCCAGCGCGAAGCCGTAGATGTGCTGTTTCTGGATATTCAGATGCCCGACCTGACGGGCATAGAGTTTGTGCGCAGCATGCAGCCCCAGGCCCTCGTAATTTTCACCACCGCCTATGAGCAGTTTGCCCTGGAAGGCTTCAACCTGAATGCCGTGGACTACCTGGTGAAACCCATTGCCTTCGAGCGGTTCGTGAGAGCGGCCCAGAAAGCCCAGGACCGGCTCACGCCTCACCCGCCCGAGTCGGCCGCCCCAGCTCCTACCCCCGCGCCAGCCCCCAACCCAACCCCACACGACGACTACATCTTCGTGAAGGCCGACTACCACACCCAGCGCCTCAACCTGCGCGATATTCGCTACCTGGAGGGCCTCAAGGACTACATCAAGATTTACGCCGGCGCCAAGCCCATCCTCACCCTTAACTCCCTCAAAGCTTTCGAGGACCGCCTGCCACCCCAGGATTTCGTGCGTGTGCACCGCTCCTACATCGTGGCCCTGGCCCACATCGACTCCATCCGCAAAAACCGCATCTACATGGGCGAGGCAATCATTCCCATCGGCGAGTCGTACGCGGAGGCCTTTTTCAAGCTGATCGAGGAGCGCAACATGCACTAGATGGTGAACTTGTGAAGTGGTGTATTTGACGGGCAGGCGTTGCCGGAGAAATCCGGTGCTTTACCGCGCATCCTGCCTTCGCTACCCCTCCGTTCTTACCAAAGTTTGTGAACAGGTAGCATCACCTGAACAATACTTATATAAGTACTTAAGAACGTCATGTCGAGCTTGTCGAGACATCTCGCTCGAATCGTTGGGGTAGTACTACAGCATCAGCACGCAAGATGTCTCGACCAGTTCGATATGACGTTCTTTCTTTGCTGTCCATTATCCACAACGCCTACTATGCGACCTGCCGACACGCGCCACCGGGGCCCCCACCCGGCCGATACCCAACTGTTTGCTCCCAATTGGGTACCGGTATTACGCAAGGCCGTTGGGGAGCTGTCCTGGCTCCTCACACGCGGGTATCCACCGGCGGCTACCCTCCAGCTGGTCGGCAACCGATACGCCCTGACCGAGCGGCAGCGCTGGGCCGTGGGCCGGGCCGCCTGCACCGACGAGCAGTACCAGCAGCGCCGAGCTACCCAGCTCCCGGCCGCCAACCTCGGCAACCGACCGGTGTCCATTGATGGATTCAACCTGCTGATTACCCTGGAAACGGCTCTGAGCGGGGGCGTGGTGCTGCGCGGCCGCGACGGAGCTTTACGCGACCTATCGAGCATACACGGCACCTACCGGGCCGTGCAGGAAACTGACCGGGCCATTCGGCTGGCCGCGGCGGCCCTGTTCCCCCTTGCGCCTGGCCCCGTGCGGTGGCTGCTGGATCAGCCCGTGTCTAACAGCGGCCGGCTGGCGGCGCGCCTGCGCGAGCTGGGCCCAGTGCTCGGGTTGCCCTGGACGGTGGAGGTAGTAATGAACCCCGATAATGTGCTAGCCGAAACCACTGATATTGTCGTGACTTCCGATTCGGCGGTGCTAGACCGGGCAGGGGCCTGGCTTAACCTAGCGGCCTTGGCGCTGGAAGCTGAGCCGCCGCAGTGGCTGCTCGATTTAAGTTAAAACGATGAAGAGGTTGAGGCGGGTTAGGAAGGTGTAAACCGGCTCTTTCGCCTTCTTTCGGCTTCTCTTCGTACAGGGAGCTGCATATTACTGCCCATTCCCGCATGCCCTGCCTTGCTACTTCTGACCGGTATAGTATTCAGCTGCCGGCCGGCCACCGCTTTCCCATTGCCAAATACGCCCTGATTCGGGAGCAGCTGCTGTGGCAGGGCATTGCGCCACCCGAGGATTTTTACGACCCAGGTTTCTGCGCCGAAGAGGACATTTTGCGGGTACATTCCAAAGATTATTGGCACCGCGTCCGCGACCTGCAGTTGACGCCAGCTGAAGTGCGGCGGCTGGGGCTACCCCAGAGCCCAGAGCTGGTGCGCCGCTCCCTGAGCAGCTCGGCCGGCACGGTGCAGTCGGCGCGCAAGGCCCTGGAGCACGGCATTGGCCTGAGTCTGGCCGGAGGCACCCACCACGCCTTCCGCGACCGGGGCGAGGGGTTCTGCGTCCTCAACGACATTGCCATTGCCGCCGCCCACTTGCTCCACCACGGGTTAGCGCGGCAGGTGCTGGTAGTGGACCTGGACGTGCACCAGGGCGACGGCACGGCCAGTATTTTCCGGGATGAGCCGCGCGTGTTTACCTTCTCGATGCACGCCGGCGCCAACTACCCCCTACGCAAAGAGCAGTCAGACCTGGATGTGGCCCTAGACCTGGGCACCGACGACGCTACCTACCTCCGGATTCTGCGGGAAACCCTACCCCCGCTACTGGCGCAAACCCGCCCCGACTTTATTTTCTTCCAGGCCGGCGTCGATGTATTGGCCACCGACAAGCTGGGCAAGCTGGCCCTCACCCAGGCCGGCTGCCGCCTCCGCGACGAGTACGTGCTGCGCCTCTGCCAGCAGCACCGGCTGCCCGTAGCCGTGAGCATGGGCGGCGGCTACTCTGAGCGCCTTTCCGACATTGTGGATGCCCACTGCAACACATTCCGGGTAGCGTATGAGGTGTATGGGTAGAGGAACAAGCTACAACAACCTGCTACTCCAAGCACTACAAACAAGCCAGGGTGGACTCCTGTAATAGATTTCTCCTGCGGTATAGATGATAACCCAGCTTACTGCCTATTGCCTCACCTTCCGCTGAGCACGCTGGCAGGCCACATCTTAACATGCGTTGTGCCTGAAAATGTGACCGTGATACTGCATGCGCATGTGGCAAGGAAAAATCAGCATCGGGAAGCTGAAAAGACCGAAAGTGATGAAGATGGATATCACAAAGTTCACTACCAGCGTGAGCAATGCACTGGCAGGATTGGTGGCGGCAGGTTGGTTGCAGCGGGTCAGCTCGGGCGAACTAAGACTTGGCCTAGCGCAGACGCAAGAGGCCAGCAGCGCAACGGGCCTGGGTGGAATGGAAAGAGCCGGAAGACTCCATTGAAACGGAATCATTAAGCAAAATGGACCTACAATAGATAGCCTACTGCTTATCTTTGATGCCGTTATTTCTTTTACTCTGTATGCCACAGCTTTTTGCTAAGCCAGTAGATTTTCCTTCTGCTGTTCAAAGAAGATTTGATTTTAACCTGGAGGCCCTGCGTGGCTTGGCGGCCCTGGTGGTGGTCTGGCATCATGTGATTGTGCATTCGCGCCAGCTAGATCCTAACTATGCACCGACAGGAATCGGTGCCTATAATGCCCCAGGCCATTTTGCGGTATTAATATTCTTTTTGCTTTCGGGGTTCGTGATCGGTCGGCGCTATCCGGAACCCATGCAGCGAAGCGAAGTGCGTAGCTACGTGCGGAAGCGGTTCGAGCGACTGTACCCCATGTATGTGGTAGCTCTATTTGCAGGCGTGGCAGCCAGTGGCTTTACTGTAGGGTGGGCTTCTATTGGGCAGCACCTACTGTTTCTGCAAGGATGGTGGTCACCTGTATTAGTTGAAAATAACCCGTTGTGGAGCCTGCAGTATGAAATTATTTTCTACCTGGCATTTATCCCTCTTTCACTCATCAGAGCGCGGCCGTGGCTGATAACGTTACTGGCGACGCTAGTCGGCATTGGGTTGCTACTGAGTGGATATGGAGGGTTTGCTCTGAGGTGGTCCAGTTAGAGCGTAGAGAATAGGGCGGTATTTTTAAGTTGTTGGAGGTAAAAGGTTTGCGGGGTCTGATACGCGAGTGCTGAATGCCGGCGCTCGTGGTTGTAGTAGTCGAAATAAGTGGCCACGCTGTGCTGCGCGTCGGCTAAGTCGCGGAACACGGGCCACTCGCGCGGCCCCAGCTCCTCAGTTTTGAGCCGCGACCACAGGCTCTCGGCCTGCGCGTTGTCCAGGCATTCGGCGCGGCGGCTCTGCGAGCGCTGACAGCCGTACTGGTCGAGCAGGGCGCGGTAGGTGTTGGCGCAGTACTGCCCGCCGCGGTCCGAGTGCACCACCAGGCCGGGGGCGGGCCGACGGGCCAGCAGGGCTTGGCGTAAGGCACTGGTGACCAGCTCTTCGGGCATCGTATCGAGCACCCGCCACCCGACCACCTGCCGGGTACAGGCGTCCTGAAAGGCGCACAGGTAGGCCCATTGCCCCGAGGCCAGCGGCAGGTAGGTGATATCGCTGACCCAGACCCGGTTAGGCGTGGTTGGCTTGGGCTGGTCGAGCAGCCGGTTGGGCGCGCAGCGCAGCCCGTGGGTCGAATCGGTGGTGCGCGGGGTGTAGGCGCGGGGCTGCAAGGCCCGCAGCCCATGCCGCCGCATGGCCGAGCGCAGGCGCTGGCGGCCCACGCAGTGGCCCTGGGCTTGCAGCTCGACCCGTAAGCGGCGGGTGCCGTAGCAACGTTTGTGCTGGCCGAAGGCTTCTTTCAGCGCCTCTTCCCAGTTCGCTGCCGTCGGCTGAGCCGGGGTGGGCTGCTGCTGCTTGCGCCAGGCATAGTAGCGGCTGGCGGACACCTGCAGCATCCGGCAGAGCAACTCAACCGCGTAGCTAGTACGCTCCTGGTCAATAAATTGCCAGCAGCTCATCGGGCAGGTGGGGTGGAGAAGATGGCGATGGCTTTTTTTAAAATTTCCAGCTCCTGCTCCAGCCGCCGGTTGGCGGCCCGCAGCTGGCGCACCTCGGCGGCCTCGGCCGGGTCGGCGGGCAGCGGCGGTTGGGCGGCTTTTTGCCACTCATAAATCAGCTTCGGGCGAATGTTGAGGGCGCGGGCCGCCGCCTGCGCCGAGCGGCTCTCACGGGCCACGCGCAGGGCTTCGGCTTTGAAGGCCTCGTCGTATTTGCGGCGCTTATCAGTCTTGTCCATGGGTCGGAAATTACCACCCAATTCTCTCTCCTCTAACTAGACCACCTCACTCAATACTTGTTCGGGTTTTCGTTCTGGGCATTGGGCTGGGCTTTATCGAACCTGCCCCAACCCCAGCAACCAGTAGAATGGTCACGTGTGCTTAGCAGCCTCACCTTGCTTATGAGCATTGAATATCTAAATCCGCTAACGACGGTAGCACATAAACTGGTGAACTTGCTAGAGGCCCGGCAGCTGGTGGAACCCAGCATTTGGGCCACCTACATTATCAATATTTTCGATTATGCGGCGCTGCCGTATGCGGCCAGTATTGTGCTATGTGTAGCTGGAGTGAGGGGGGTAGTCATACGCTGGGCTGGCCTTGTGTTGCAGGTGATACCTGCTGTAGGTGTTCTCTACATGATACGTCATTGGGGGGAGCCCCATATGGAAGAGTTTGTTATTCCCAGCGTGCTATATGCCATAAGCACCGTTCTGTTCTTCTTCCAATTTAAACTGGTTTCGCGCTGGAGTAACTTATTCCAACAGCAGCTAATCGACCTAGGGCTGATTAGCTACGGCTTGTACGTCATTCATTTCCCCATCCTGGTTTTATTCCACCAAGTAGTAGCGTTTTCTGGCTCGGCACTCACTTTTTCAATTCGTGCGGTTGTGTACCTTGTGCTGGCCCTTGCCGCTGCCTATGCTTTGGACAAGATATTCCAGCCGTGGATTAAAAAACGCCTCTCTCCTTCACCAGATAAATAGCAGCAATAGAACTAAGAAGACAGCTTTTGTGGCTAGGAACAGATCCCAGTACTAGTGATTGGAAGAAATCTGAGGGTGGTGATAGGGCGATTTTTTACGCTTCTTGCTCATACTACAAAGATGCCATAGGTACATCCGGCCCTACCTTTGTTCTATGAACCTGCACAACCCCGCTACCGACCTACCCGCCGCCAATGCCCTGCCCGTTCCGGTGCCCGAACAAGCACCGGGCACGCCGGCCCAGCAGGCCTTTCGGGCGGCGGTGGAGCAGGTGGAAGGGCTGCGGCAGCGCCTGCGCGAGCTGCGCCAGGAGCAGGCTGAGGCGCGCCGCCGCTATTGGCAGCAGGTAGGCCCGGTCGCGGCCACAGTAGTGGAAGCCCGTCGAGCCCTGTTCGGGCCGCTGGAAGAAGCGCTGCTGCTCGACTACTTCAGCCGCCTGGAGCACCGCCAGATTCAGGAGGTAATTCTGGGCAACGCGCGGGCCCTGCAGGACCGGTTCGGGGAAGATGCCGAGGACATGCTGCGCAAATACGGCCCGCGCCGCCGCGTGGACGACTATGACGACGATGCTCCGGCGGCCGAAGCTCCAGCCCCTACCCCTGCCATCGACCCCCACCTGCCACCCCATGAGCAGGCCGCCGCGCACGCCCGCGCCCGCCGCAAAACAAAGGCCCAACGCGCCGAAGAAGCCGCCGCTCAGGAGGCCCGCGAGCAGCAGCAGCGCCTGCTTTCCAATACCAAAGCCCTCTACCGCCAGCTGGCCCGCATCCATCACCCCGACCTGGCCCGCGACCCGGCCGCGCAAGCGCAGAAAACCGTCCTGATGCAGCGCATCACGGAAGCCTACGAAACCAACGACCTCTACACCCTACTGCAACTGCTCTCCGAAACCGGCCCCACCGAGGCTACCGACGAGGACGTACTTACGCGCTACACCCAGGCCCTGCACCAGCAGACAACGGAGCTAAAGCAGCAGCTCAACGCCCTGAAATTCGGCGAAAACGGCTTTATGGGGAGCACCGGCAAGAAGCGGGAGCAGGAAATTCGCCAGCTCAAGCGCCACCTGCGCGCCGAAGCCGAGTACCTGACCCATATCCACCGGCTGATGCAGGAACCGGAAGGCCTGCGCCAGGTACTGCGCGAACTGGCCGCCGAAGGCCACGAAACGATTTAGCGCTGCCGGAAAAGCACAGTACTCCGGCAGTTTCTAAACTGTGGATTGGAATTGTCGCCGCGCAGCCTGATAAGTCATGCCCCTACCCCTCCTGGTAAAGCGAACTGGCCCGAAGGTGAAACACGTCGTGGAGGGCTTGGCAGGCGGCGTGGTAGCCGCACATGCCGTGCACGCCGCCACCGGGCGGGGTAGCCGAGGAGCAGAGATAAAGCCCCGGCTTAGAGGTGCGGTAGGACGAGGCCCGCAGTGCCGGACGGGTAAACAGCTGCGTTACATCCAGCAGGCCGCCGTTGATGTCGCCCCCTACGTAGTTAGGGTTGTAGGCTTCGAGCTGACGCGTGTTAAATGTATGCCGCCCGATGATTCGGTCCCGGAAGCCGGGAGCAAACCGCTCCACCTGACGCTCAATGGCGTCTGTCATATCTGTAGTGGAGCCGTTCGGGACGTGACAGTAGGCCCAGGCCGTGTGCTTGCCGGCGGGGGCGCGGGTAGCATCAAAGAGGCTCTGCTGGGCCAGCAGCACGAAGGGCCGCTCGGGGTGGTGGCCGCGCGAGGCGGCGGCTTCGCTAGCGTTAATTTCTTCCAGGGTGCCGCCCAGGTGTACGGTACCGGCTTGTCGGCATTCTTCGGCCGTGAATGGAATCGGACCGTCCAGGGCCCAATCTATCTTGAACACGCCCATGCCGTAGCGGTAGCGCCGCAGCTGCCACTGGTACACCGCCGACAGGCTGTGGCCGGCAATCTGGAGCAACTGGGCCGGTGTTACGTCCAGGAGCACTGCTTTGGCGGGCGGCAGCTGGCTTAAGGAGCGGATGTAGGTGCCCGTTTCCACGGTGCCGCCCAGGGCCCGGAAGTGCGCCACCAGGGCATCGGCAATGGCCTGGGAGCCGCCTTTGGGCAGGGGCCAGCCCCGGCGGTGGGCGGCCGTGAGCAGCACCAGCCCAATGGCGGAGGTAGTCAGGTTAGTAAGCGGCTGAATGGCGTGAGCGGCCATACCGGCAAATAGTCCCCGAGCTTCCCGGGTCTGAAATCGTTTGGTTAGCCAGGTAGCGGGCTGCAGGGCCGAGAGGCCGAACCGGGCCATATCCAGGGGGTGACGGGGCAGCTGCAGGGGCCCCAGCACATCATTTGCCAGCCCCGGCCAGGCTGCTACCAGGGGCTCCAGCAGCTGCCGGTACGCCCGCTCATCGGGCCCCAGGCGGCGGGCGGTTTCGGGCAGGCTGTTGAGCACAGCCGCAGCCCGACCGTCATCGAAGGGGTGGGCCGCGGCCACGGGTGGCGTACAATACTCCAGGCCGTATTGGGCCAGGGGCAGGGTTTGCAGGAAGGGCGAGCCGGCCGCCAGCGGGTGAATGGCCGAGCAGACATCGTGGCGAAAACCCGGCAGCGTCAGCTCCGAGGTGCGCAGGCCGCCGCCCAGCTGCTGGCTGCCTTCCAGCAGGAGCACGGCCAGGCCGGCCTGCTGCAGCTCAATGGCTGCCGCCAGCCCGTTGGGCCCGGAGCCTACCACCACGGCATCGTATTCGGGGTTGCGCATTGGTTAGGGGGTAGCAGCCAACCTGCGTCAGCCGGTAAAGAGGGTTCAGAAAGCCGCCGGCCGCTGAGGCCAGGTATGCCTACGCAAAAAACCGGCGCGCCGGCATCAGCCCAGAAACTCTACTACCTGCCCGATAACGCCGGGGTCGCGCATAATGCGGTTGTGACCCAGGCCCGAGGTAGGCCGGAAGTCGAGGCCGGGCCAGCTGCCTGCAATTTCCTGGGCCTCGGCAAAGGGTATGCTGGCGTCGTCGTGGTCGTGCAGCAGCAGGGCCCTGCCCACGGGCAAGGTGCGGCCGGTGTGGATCAGGCTGAAGCTCTCGGCGTCGCGGCCGTGCTGCTCGCGTACGTAGCGGTTCATGCGCGCTACCACGGCCGGGGACAGCTGCAGCAGCTGAGCGAAGCGCCGGGCCACGGCCGTGGTGCTACCGGGCACGGCCAGCAAAACCAGCCGGGGCAGCACGCCACCTTTTTCCTTGTTGAAGCGCACCGGCACCCCGGCCGTGGCCGCCCCGCCCAGGGAGTGGGCCACTACCCCGTACACTTCGCCCAGCTCATCGGCCACGGCCTGCACGGCGCGGGCGTAGGCAGGCAGGGTCACGCGCGTACCAGCCGAGGCTCCGTGAGCCGGCGCATCCAGAGCCACCACCCGAAACCCGGCCGCCGCCAGCTCCCGGGCCATGTAGCCCCAGAAACTGGCCCGGTGCTCCCAGCCGTGCACCAGCAGCACGGTACGGCGGCCCGCCGGGTTCCACTCATACGCCGCCACGTGGCCGCGGGCGGTGGCTACCCCAAAGTGCCGGGCGCCGACCAGAGCAGCCGGCTCCCACTTCTTTTCCGGCAGCCGGCGCGGCGAGGTGAACAGCTTCCAGGCAGCCCCGAAGGCCAGCTCCGTGGATATAGCCGCCAGCAGCCGAAACTTCAGGCGCAGATAGCGGATGGCGGGCGGGGGCGAAGGGTAGCGCGGCGAGGCAGCGGGGCCGGGAACAGATGTCGTCATTAACCGCAAAGATGCGGCCCGGCCGCGAATTGGGGCGGCGGGTACCCGGACGGTGGGGCGAAATATCGCGCCTCGCGCTAAATCCGTTTGCCTGGTGTTAGCGTAAGTGGCTGCCCGGCCTTGGTACACCTGCCGCTCTCCATGATCTTATCCTTGTTCGATTTTATTGCTCAGTATTCGCCGGAAGTCGCTTTTCTTCGGATTCAATGGCGGGCAGACACGCACAGCATGGCGCGCTTTCAGACCAGCCTGAACTCGGTGGCCTACCTGCTGGAACAAGGAGACGTTCGGGATTTTATTATTGACCTCCACGAGCTGCCCTCCATCAGCATCGAGGACCAGATGTGGCTGACCACCCAATGGATGCCGCGCGTGTCGGTGCCGGCCCTGCAGCAGGTGGGCCTGGTGCTGCCCGCCCGCGACGTGTACAACCAGCTGGTAGTGGAAAGCCTGATTCACCTGGGGCGCCATTTGATGCACTACGATATTCAGTTTTTTCACCACCTGCCGCCGGCCCTCGACTGGCTGGTGGGCCAGTACAACCCCGTGGCAGAGGCCGAGCTGGAAGAGGAGTGGTCCGCCATCGGCACTACCCTGAAGGTCACCGGGCGTTAGCGCCTACCCCAGCCGGGCCAGCAGCTCCTCTACCTGGCGCTCCAGCCGCGTCACACGCTCTTCTACTAGGGCTGGCGGCCGCAGGTGGGTGCTGAACACGCCCTGCACCTCCCACACCTCCAGCACATCCACGAAGGGCAGGTCCTGTACTGGGTAATCGGGGTTGTCGGCGCGCAGACGCAGGGTGTTGTCGGAGCGATGCTCCTGCAGGCGCCGCACCAGCAGCCGGTTCTGCAGCACCAGGGCGTACACTCGCCCGGCCTTCAGGCGCAACGTTGTTTTATCCACGATGCAGGTCAGCAGCACGTCCTGGTGGCGCAGGGTGGGCTGCATGTCGGCTCCGTGCAGCTCAAAGGCGCGGGTGGCGGGCCCAAGCTGATGCGGAAATGTGAGGGAAGGCAGCGCGTCGATGTACGCGAGGTCGTGGTGGCGCACAATGTACTCCAGCAGCTGAGCGGCGGGCACGAAAGGCGTCAGGCGCTGGTCCTGGTCGGAAGCGGCCCGCTCAGGAGCGGCGGGGGTAGTTAGTAGGGTTTGCTGATATTGCTCAAAACCGTAGAGATCATTTACGGTAAGCTCTTTGGTGAGCAACAGATCTACGGAGAGGCCAAAATGCTGAGCAATCTGAATCAGCGTTTCCATTTTTGGCTCTGATCTTCCCTCCTCGTATGCGCCCACGCTAGGCCGCGCCAACCCAAACAATTCCGCAAAAGCAGCCTGACTCAGCTTTTTAACCGTTCTGATCTTGCGGATATTTTTTCCTACGTACGACATGCAGTCAAAAAAATTATTCGCTCAAACTTTGAGCACATATCAAACTTTCCGTATGATTGCATCGTAAAGCTACTACAAACCTTTGCACTTCGGTTTCAGCGACTGCTATTTTTTTGAGCTACCTGCTTCCATTTGCTATCTACCTTCTCTCTCCTACCCCCCGCTCCGATGGCCAACCGCTACTATCATCTTATCCGGACCTATCTGCTGGAACTAGGGTTCGAGCTGCGCTACCAACAGGAAAACAGTAACCTGCTGGTGGCCAGCAAGCCGGATCTGGGCATTGAGAACCTGGTGCTCAGCTGCGGCGACCCGCTCCTGATTCTGGAGCAGTACCTGCTGGAGCTGCCCGCCCCCAGCGGCGAGGTGTACCGGGTGCTGCTGCAGAAAAACCGCGACATCATCCACGGCGCCTTTGTGCTCGACGAGTCGGGCCGTAAGGTCATCTTCCGCGACACCCTGCAGCTGGAACACCTCGACCGCCCCGAGCTGGAAGCCGTGCTGAACTCCCTGGCCCTGCTGCTCAGCGAGTTCAGCGACGAGCTAATTGCCTTTTCTAAACCGGGAATTGGGGAGTTGGGGACTTAGCGGATTAGAGACTTGGTTGATGTTCAATGACACTCTGCTTGAAAAACCGTCAGTCAAGTACCTAAGGCCCCAGGTTCCTACCCCCACCCCCTACCCCTACCCCCATGAACCTCTTCAACCGCCTTTTCAAAATCGGGCAAGCCGAAGCCCATTCCGCTGTCAATCAGCTTGAAGACCCGATTAAGATGACCGAGCAGGCCCTGCGCGACCTGCGCCAGGACCTTGACCAGGCCTTGCATGCCCTGGCTGAGGTGAAAGCCCTGGCCATCCGGAGCCGCAACGAGGCCGACACCGAGCGGACCCGCGCCCTCGACTATGAAAACAAGGCCGTGCTGCTGCTCCAGAAAGCCGGCCGCCAGGAGCTGGAGGCCGCCGAGGCCGACCGCCTGGCTACCGAGGCCCTGCGCCAGAAAACCCAGCACGAAGCCCAGGCCGACCGCGCCACCCAGGACCAGGCCAGGTTTGAGGCCTCGGCCCAGCAGCTCGACCAGAACGTGCAGCAGCTAAAACACACCATTAATCAGTGGGATAACGAGCTGCGCACCCTCAAGGCCCGCGTAACGGTGAGCACGGCCACTAAAACCATCAACCAGCAGCTCACCCAGCTCGATTCGTCGGGGACGGTGGCTCTGCTGGAGCGCATGAAGGAAAAAGTAGCCACCGAGGAGGCTCTGGCCGAGTCGTACGGGCAGCTGGCCCAGCAGGGCAAGTCGCTGGAGCAGGAAATAAACCAGGCCCTGGGGCAGGATGGCAGCAGCCAGGCTGCTACCGAGCTGCAGGCCCTGAAGGCCAAGCTGGGCCTGTAGAGGCCGCGGACAGCACCTGCAGGCCCGACACTAACCGTTATTCGCTGGCCATGAAAGCGCCGTAACGCCGCACCAAAAGCTCCGCTGGCGTCGTCTTCTGCCGCCCCGGCATTTTCCTACCCCTGTTCAGAGCCCCAACCCAATGAATACCACCGAAAAACTGTTCCACTGGATGGGCGTGGCGCTGCTTACCACGGCTATTTTGCTGAGCCTGTTTGAGCAGCTGCCGCCGGCCTCGGTAGTCAGGATGCTGGTGGCTGGCAGCACCTTATACGGCGTGGGTGTCAGCCGCTATATGCGGCGGCTGGAGCAGGAAAACCACGCGCTGCGGCAGCCGGCAGCGGAGGGCACTTCCTGGGTATAGTTGAGCTTTGCCGGCTTTTGCGCTTCTTTCCGTCCTGAAATGCGCTAACGCGACGCGGCCCGCACTTTTAGTATTACCATGACTGACCTGTTCCACGCGGCCCTGCTCCCGCCCAACCTGCTGCCCACGGCCCTGCTGGTGTTTGTGCTGCTGTACTGGCTTACAGTGCTGGCCGGGATGCTGGATATGAAAACCCTGGACCTGGATACCACCCACGTCTTCGACGCGGGCCACCACGGCCCGCCCACAACCGAAACCGGCGGCGTAGTATGGCTGAACCACGTGCTGGCGTTTTTCAACCTGGGCCGGGTGCCCCTGATGATGCTGGTGAGCCTAGTGGTGCTGCCTTTATGGGTGGGCAGCATCCTGACGAACTACTACCTCGGCAACACTTCCTTCGGGGTGGGCCTGGTGCTGCTGGTACCACTGCTGCCAGCAAGCCTACTGCTGGCCAAGCTGCTGACGGCACCCCTGGTGCACCTGTTTGCCAGCCTGGAGAAAAACCACGATGCGGGCCTGCGGCCTGTGGGCCGGGTGTGTACTGTGCTGCTGCCCACCAGCCGGGAGCGGTTGGGCCAGGCCCGGGTACCGGTGCGGCAGGGCGCCCCGCTGGTGCTGAACGTGCGTTTGGCTTCCCCGGCCCCGGAACTGCAGAAAGGCGACTCGGCCCTGATTATCGACTACGATGAGCAAGGGCGCTGCTACCTCATTGAGGCTTACGAAGTGCCCTGAGCGGGCCACCGAAAACGGCCCACCGCTGGTAATCGTCGGGTTTTTCGGTTACTTGCGCTTCTACTATGAATCAGGTGTTTAAATTAAAAAACGGCTGGTGGCTGTTCAGCTTCATTCTGCTGCTTGCGGTAGGGGTAGTCGGCCTCCTGTTCCGGGCGGCGGCCCTCCCGCTGGTCTTGCCGCTAGCCCTTATGATCGTGTTATTGCTGTGCCCCCGCTACCCCCTTCCGGCCCCTGAAATAGCCAGTGTGTGCGGCCTGCGGGCCGGGCAGATGCCCCGTACCAGATTGCCCGTCCGCACCCCGCTTAGCTCCCCGGCCCCGTCGCCTGCCCGACTGGAAGTTCGCTACGGCAAGTATAATTCTGCGCTGGCCTGGCCGTTGCTGGCCGCGCTGCTCCGGCTTAATCCCGCTATTCGTCATGATTGATTTGCTGGGTACTCTGAAAGCGTTCTGGCACTGGCTGGGCAACCTGCTGCTGGATGGGCTGCTGGCCGACCTGTTCGCCTGGCTGGCCGAGTGGCTGTTTCCCTGAGACGATGGCCCCGCCCGGTGCCCTCCGCCCGTAGCCTCTGCAGGGGCTACCCCTGCCCGGGCCCGAACCCTGGTAAGCGCTCTGCTTTTGCCCTTTGCTAACCGGCACCCCGCCGCGGGTACTTTTTTCCCTGAGTCTATTTACTACTCCTACCCCCTAATTCCATGTTGGAACAACTTTCCCTGGCGGTGATTGTCATCGTCGCCGTCCTCGTATTGGGTTTTCTGGCTCTGGTGGCCCGCATGTATCAGAAGGCCGTGCAGGGCGAAGCGCTGGTGCGCACCGGCCTGGGCGACACCAAGGTATCGTTCAGCGGCATCCTGGTGGTACCTGTTTTGCACAAGCTGGAGGTGATGGACATCAAGCTCAAGACCATCGTCATTTCCCGGGCCGGGTCCGAGGGGCTGGTGTGTAAAGACAACCTGCGGGCCGATGTGAAGGTGAACTTCTTCGTGCGGGTAAATAAAACCGAGCAGGACGTCATCAACGTGGCCCAGAGCATTGGCGCCCACCGCGCCTCCGACCCCGCCGCCCTCGAAAATCTCTTCGACGCCAAGTTCTCGGAAGCTCTCAAAACCGTAGGCAAGCACTTCGATTTCATTGAGCTCTACAACTCCCGCGAGCAGTTCAAGCAGCAGATCCTGACCATCATCGGCACCGACCTCAACGGCTACGTGCTCGACGACTGCGCCATTGATTACCTGGAGCAAACCCCGCTGGCCGCCCTCAACCAAGACAACATTCTGGACGCCGAGGGTATCAAGAAAATTATTGCCCTCACCTCGGAGCAGAAGATTCAGGCCAACCTGATTCAGCGGGAGCAGCAGAAAACCATCAAAAAGCAGGACGTAGAGGCCCAGGAAACCATTCTGCAACTCGACAAGCAGCTCACCGAAAACCAGGAAAAGCAGAAGCGCGAAATTGCCAGCATTCGGGCCCGCGAGCTGGCCGAAACCGAGAAGATTCAGCAGGAGGAGCGCCTGAAATCGGAGCGCGCCCGCATTACCACTGAAGAGGAAGTGCGCATTGCCGAGCAGAACCGCGACCGGCAGGTGCTGGTGGCTGAGCGCAACAAGCAGCGCACCGATGCCGTGGAAACAGAGCGCGTGGCGCAGGCCCAGGCCCTGGAAGCCAACGAGCGGGAGCGGATCGTAGCACTGGCCCAGATTGAAAAGGAAAAGGCCCTGGAAGAAGAAAAGAAGAATATCCAGACCATTATCCGGGAGCGGGTGGTAGTGGAAAAAGCTACCGTGCAGGAAGAGGAGCGCATCAAGGACACCCGCGCCCAGGCTCAGGCCGACCGCGAAAAGCTGGTAGCCCTCACCGCCGCTAAGCAGCAAGCCGAAGCCGCTACCGTGGCCCTGGTAGGCAACGCCGACATGGAGAAGCAGGCCGCCGAGTTCCGCGCCAAACAAGCCCTGATCGACGCCGAGGCTGAAAAAGCTTCCGCCGAGTTCAAGGCCCAGGCCATCCGCACCCTGGCCGAAGCCGAAGCCAGCAAAGCCGCCGCCGTAGGCCTGGCCGAAGCCCAGGTAATGCAAGCCAAAGCCACTGCCCGCCAGAAAGAAGGCGAAACCCAGGCCACCGTGCTGCAGCTCACCGCTGCTGCCGAGGCCCAGGCCATTCAGGCCAAAGCGGGCGCCCAAGCCGAAGCCGACGAGAAGCTGGGCCTGGTAGCCGCCAAAGTAAACCGCGAGAAAGGCCTCGCCGATGCCGACATCATTCAGGCCAAAGCCGATGCCGATCAGAAGAAAGGCCTAGCCGAAGCCGCCGTGTCGGAGCAAAAGTTTGCCGTGGAAGCTAAAGGCATCGAAGCCAAGGCCGACGCCATGAAGAAGCTCGACGGAGTGGGCAAAGACCACGAGGAGTTCAAGCTGCGCCTCGACAAAGAGAAGTCGGTGGAGCTGGCCCAGATCAGCATCCAGAAAGACATTGCCGCTTCCCAGGCCGACGTTATCGGCGAAGCCCTCAAAGCCGCCAAAATCGACATCGTGGGTGGGGAAACCATGTTCTTTGACCAGATTATCGGCTCTATCACCAAAGGCAAAATGGTGGACCGCGCCGTGCACAACTCCGAAGTGCTGGGCACTGTGAAGGACGCCTTCTTCTCCCTCGACGGGGGCGGCGACTTCAAAACCAACCTGCGCCGTTTCGTGGACCAGTTCGGCCTGAGCAGTGAGGACATGAAGAATCTGAGCGTCTCGGCCCTGCTGCTGAAGATGATGAACCAAGCCGGCGACGACGCCACCCGCGCCACCATCACGCAGTTGGCCGGTACGGCCACTGCGTTAGGCATTGGGGATAAGCCCGCCCGGATGCTGGAGTTGAAGTAAAAACTTACGGCGCTCACGGGTACCTCGCCCCCCCTAGCCCCCTCTCCAGAAAAGGCGAGGGGGAACTAGCTTCTAGTTTTATGCTGTGTCGATTTTGGACTGCGCTGCTTATAGCAGCAGTCTATTCCTATAGTGTCCGTGCTCAGGGTTATCAACCTCAACTGATGGAGGATAGCACCCCAACAACATCGTTGTACTGCGGGCCGCTCATTTCTCCTTCCTCAGCCATAACGTCACTAGACAAATTGCCTGCCAATGTTCGCTACAAACTGGCCTCCTATATGAAGGACCGTCTGGGCGAAGCCGCATATTCCCAGGTGAGGTTTTTAGAAGGGCGAGTTGTTGATGTGGATAGCGTGCTGAAACAGCCCAACGACATCAAGTGGAATGTGTGCAGTTATTATCTCTGCTTTGCCTTTCAGGGTGCGACAGCTCAGGTGGGACTCGACAAATGGGGCCAGCCCGTCAACGACCTTACACTGCCGGAAATAAGCCGGTACCCGGAAAGAGGCCGCTTGATTTCGAGAAGCGCAGCACTCCAGATAGCACGGCGCAAACAGGTACTCCGGAAGAGCGACCGGCCAGAGGATGTTCAAGCTGAAATAAGCTACTCCCCCGAATTGGGCGTGCTACGGTGGATCATCACTGTACGTCAACGCAAAACTGATTTTGCGTCCGACATCAGAAAAATAGCTTTAAACGCTCACACCGGCGAGGTATTACGCATCCGGAAATACGAGTCTCGCTCGGACTTCTGATCATCTAAAACTAGATTCTAGCTCTAATTATTACCTCTACAAGCTACAACTAGAGCCCCTCTCCTTTTTCGGAGAGGGGTTGGGGTGAGGCTATGAGGGCTAGGCCACTATCACCTATGGAACAACTCGAAACCGGCACCTACGAAATCCTGCGCAACCGCCTGCTCAAGAGCAGCACCGATTTACGGCAGCGCCTGGACAAGCTGAATACCGAGCGTAAGCAGGTGTTTGGAGCCGTGGATACGCGCCTGCTGGGCACCGGCCGCATCACTACGGAAAACAACTGCGTGCCCTGGGACATGGTGCCGGTGGGGCAGCAGTTCGTTTTCGGGTACAACGTGGTGCTGGGGCTGAAGGCGGAGCCGGATTTGGCCGACGTGTTTGGGGTGTACGAGTACGCGGAGCACGATTTCCGGCCGCTGGGGCTGGAGATGCTGCAAAACCCGCAGTTTCTGGAGGAGTTCCGCAACCTGTACCGCTACTACAAGAACACCCAGTTCGTGAAGTTCGCGGTGCTGGGCACACACCTGTTTATGGTGTTTCGGGTGGGCAAGAGCGCCTCGGATGTGAAGACGTTCAAGTGGCTCGTGCAGGGCGACACGCTCACCTACCTCGACAACCGCTCCGACCACGAGTACACCTTCCCGCCCCAGCACGAGTTCCAGTGGAAGCGCGCCACCCGCGACATGCAGCGCGGCGGCAAGCACCCCCACATCAGCATCGAGGACAAGGTGTTCGTGGAGACCATCGGGGGTGATTTGACCATCAAAGTCGAGGACAATACCAGCACCGGGCAGGGTATTCTCAGCGAGCCAGTCGACGACAAGGACCAGACCCTGGACGACTCGGAAATCTACTACGCCGTGGTGGGCAACCTGATTCTGCTCAAGATCCGGCCTTACCAGGAGCAGCAGTACCGTTACTTCATCTTCAACTTCAAGCTTAAAACCGCCCAGCGCCTCGATGCCCTGGCCGATGCCTGCGTGCTGCTGCCCGATGGGCAGGGCCTGATTTTCCCCCACGGCTTCTACCTGCAAACCGGCGACAACAAGCTCTTCGACAACGGGCTGCGGGAGATGCTGTTTGAGAAGCGCGTGGTATCGCCGAACGGGGAGGATTTCCTGTACGTGTTTTACAACAAGGACCAGGGCACCTACCTGCTGCTGAGCTACAACCGCATTGCTCAGCGCGTCGATAATCCCATTGTGTGCCACGGCTATGCCCTGTTTGAGAATGGGGAGCTGTGCTACTTCCGCGCCGACGACGAACCCAAGAAGCACCACGCCGTGCAGATCTGGCAGACGCCCTACACGGCTCCGGATTTTGAGCTGCCCGTCACCTCCGATTCCTACCTCTACAAACTGGGCAACAAGGAGATTGTACGGGCTATGAGCGAAGTGCAGGAAGTACTGACGCTGACTAGCAAGGACGATTCCTACGCCGGGCTCTACCTCGACCTGATCCGCCAGACGACCTCCCTCACCGACGCCTACCACTGGCTGCGCGAGCCCGCCGCCCAAGCCCTGGCCGAGCCGCTGGGCGACATTCGGCAGACGGCCACGGCCGCCGTGGAGGAGTTTGAGAAGGTGCAGAGCATCCGCAAAAACACCTCCCAGCAAACCCAAACCGTTTTTCAGAAAGCCAACGAGCTAGTAGGCCGCATCCGCCGCTCGGCGCCCGATACTGTGACGGAGTTCGTGCAGCTGCTGGGCGAACTGCGCGGGGTGCGGGGCGAAGTCATTTCCATCAAGGAGCTGCGCTACGTGGAGCTGCCGGCCGTGGAACAGCACGCCACTGGCCTAGAGGAGCTGAGCAAGGAAGTAGCCACCCAAACCGTGGACTTCCTGCTGAAGCCCGATGCCCTCCTGCCCTACTCCCAGCGCGTGCAGGCCATTGCCGACGGCGTGGAGCAAGTGCAGAAAACCATCGAGGCCGACCAGCGCGAGCAGGAAACCACCGCCGTGGCCCAGGAGCTGGAGCTGCTGATTGAGGTAGTCAGCAACCTGCCCATCCCCGACCCGACCCAAACCACGGCCATCATCGACAACATCTCGACGGTGTACGCCCGCTTCAACCAGATTCGGGCGGCGCTGAAGCGGCGGCGGCAGGCGTTGGCCGGCACCGAGGCCCAGGCTGAATTTACGGCCCAGCTCAAGCTGCTGGAACAGGCCCTCACCAACTACCTCGACCTGGCCGACACGCCCGCCAAGTGCGACGAGTACCTAACCAAGCTCATGGTGCAGCTGGAGGAGCTGGAAGGTAAGTTTCCCGACTTCGACCAGTTTATTGAGCAGCTCACCACCCGGCGCGAGCAGGTAGTAGAAGCCTTCGAATCGAAGAAAACGGCCCTGGTAGCCGCCCGCAACCAGCGCGCCACGGCCCTGCTGCAAAGCGCCGAGCGGCTGCTGAAAGCGGTGCAAAGTCGCCTTACCCGTCTGGAATCGGTGGCGGACATCAACGGATACTTCGCCGCCGACGTGATGGTGGAGAAGGTACGCCAGACCGCCCAAGAGCTCATCAACCTCGGCGACTCGGTGAAGTCGGACGACGTGCAGAGCCGACTGAAAACCCTTCGCGAAGACGCCGTGCGCCAGCTCCGCGACCGGGCCGACCTGTTCGCCGATGGTGGCCAGACCCTCAAGTTTGGTCCCCACGCCTTCACCGTGAATACCCAGCCTCTGGAGCTGACGGTGGTGTTGCGCGACGATGCCTTGTACTACCACCTCACCGGCACGAACTTCTTCCAGAAGATTACCGACCCTACGCTGCTGGGGGCTAGGCCAGTCTGGGAGCAAACCGTCGTGTCGGAAAACCAGGACGTGTACCGTGCTGAATTCCTGGCCTGGCGCATTCTGCAGGCCGCTCAGCACCCCGCCCCCGCCGATGCGGAAGCGGGCCCCCCCGCCGGGCTGTCCGTTACCGAGCTAGGCCACCTCAGCGCCGCTGAGCTACTGGCCTACGTGCAGCAGTTCATGGCCGCGCGCTACCAGGAAGGCTACCTCAAAGGTGTACACGACCACGACGCCGCCCTGCTGCTCTCGGCCCTGGTGCGCCTCACCCGCACCGCCGACCTGCTCCGCTACCCGGCAGATACCCGCGCCGCCGCGGCCCTCTACTGGCTGCGCTTCGCCGACCCCGACCAACGCGCCCACTGGGAGCGTCAGCTCCAGGGCATCGGGGTGCTGCTGCAGGTGTTCCCCGATTCGCAGGAGTTCGACGAGCTGAAAACCGAGCTGCAAGCTGCCGTAGAAACCTTCGCCCAGCAAACCGGCCTCTTCATACTAAGCCAGGTAGCGGAAGCCGGCGACTACCTCTTCCACGAGCTGACCCACACCGGCACCTTCATCATCGCCGCCGAAGCCGCCGAGCTGTACCAGCAGTTCCAGAAGCAGCTGCAGGAGCGCCAGGCCACGGAGCTGTTCCAGCAGTCGGTAACGAGCCTACAGGACCAGCCCGCCGCCCAGCTGCCCCTGATTCGGCAGTGGCTGCAGGCCTACCTGCGCCAAGCCCCGACCGCCGCTACCCTCTCCGACTTCTGCAACGAGTGCGCCGTGCTCCTACTCACCGCCACCTACGACCCTGCGCGGGTGGTGCACACGCCCCTGCGTGAAAATCTCACCGGCTTCCAGGGCAGCCACCCGCGCATTGTCACGCCGGAAAATCCAAGCCCCCAAGACCCGAAGACCCCAACTCCCAGCTACCACCTCAACTTCCCCGACTTCCGCCGCCGGCTGCTGCACTACGACCGGGTGCTGGTGCCGCAGTTCGAGCAGTTTCAGGAGCTGAAAAAGCAGCTGCTGGTGCGCGCCGCCCAGGACATGCGCCTGGAAGATTTCCGGCCGCGGGTGCTCACCTCGTTTGTGCGCAATCAGCTGATTGACAAAGTGTATCTGCCGCTGATTGGGGCCAACCTGGCCAAACAGATCGGGACGGCGGGTGAGGGCAAGCGCACCGACCTCATGGGCCTGCTCCTGCTCATCTCGCCGCCCGGCTACGGCAAAACCACGCTCATGGAGTACGTAGCCAACCGCCTAGGCCTCATTTTTATGAAGATCAACGGGCCGGCCATTGGGCACGCCGTGACCAGCGTGGACCCCGCCCAGGCCCCCAACGCCGGGGCGCGGCAGGAGCTGGAGAAGCTGAACCTGGCCTTCGAGATGGGCGACAACGTGATGATTTACGTGGACGACATTCAGCACTGCAACCCCGAGTTTCTGCAGAAGTTCATCTCCCTCTGCGACGCCCAGCGCAAGATTGAGGGCGTGTACGAGGGCCGCGCCCGCACCTACGACTTCCGCGGCCGCAAGGTGGCAGTGGTGATGGCCGGCAACCCCTACACCGAAAGCGGCGACGTGTTTCAGCTGCCCGACATGCTGGCCAACCGCGCCGACATCTACAACCTCGGCGACATCCTGAGCACCGGCTCCGAGGAAGCCTTCCGCCTCTCCTACCTCGAAAACGCCCTCACCAGCAACGCCGCCCTGGGCCGCCTCGCCACCCAAAGCCCCCAAGACGTGCCCGCCCTCATCCGCCTCGCCGAAACCGGGCAGCAAGATGGCCTGAGCTTCGAGGGAAACCACTCGCCCGAGGAGCTAAACGAGTACGTGGCGGTGCTCCAGAAGCTGCTGCGCCTGCGCGACGTAGTGGCCCGCGTGAATGCGGCCTACATTGCCTCTGCCGCCCAGGCCGACGCCTACCGTACCGAGCCGCCGTTTAAGTTGCAGGGCTCCTACCGCAACATGAACAAGCTGGCCGAGAAGGTGCGCCCCGTAATGAACGACCAGGAAATAACCGACCTGCTGGCCGCCCACTACGAAAGCGAAGCCCAAACCCTGACCAGCGCCACCGAAGCCAACCTGCTCAAGCTGCGCGAGCTGCTGGGCTGGCTCACCCCCGCCGAGCAGGCCCGCTGGCAGGAAATCAAAGCCACCTTCCGCGACAACCTCCGCAACTCCGGCGCCGGCCAACTCCTACAGATGCTGGATAAGCTGGAAAGCATTGCCGGGGGGTTGAGTGGTATTCGGGAGGTATTGAAAAATCCATTTCCTAAACAATTAAAGTAAGAACAGCTTGATCTTTTGGTTAATGATTATAACAGGTCCAAATACATATATTACACAGCTGACTTAATAATTTCTATGTATACAGGATCAACTATTCTGGTTAATACTTTAGCTTGAAACATTCTCCTTTTAGTTATATCATGAGCGTTATTACTCAGTATATTTTCTATCATAATCACTTTTTGCAAAGGATACATAGGATTAGCAGCACTTCCATGCATAAAATATGACATCTCAGCTAGTGTGGAAGGAACTTTATCACGCATAGAATCATGATGATAAAGTATATTTAATGCATCTAACTGCCCTGCCCTATATATACTTTTAACTATAAGGTCATATTCTGCTTTAATGTTTCGAATACGCGGTATAATAGATGCAACTTGACGTGCTATAAACCCTGAATACTTCCATAAATCTACGTTTGAATTTATAGCTATATATATATCAGTAACCAGTCCATATTTAGCAAGCAACCATAACCCAGCCACAAAATGTGTTTTGGATATACTTAACGTTCTATTTGCAAGATCAACAATGCTCTTTCTCGTAGAGGAACCACATTTCACTTTCCAAGCAATCAACACCTTTACTACAGCAAATACTGTACATTCATCAACGCAGTGCGAGCCTTCATAGAAATCCATCAAGCATTTCAACCTCTGCTTACTATATCCCATTACACTATAATATTTAAATATATTATCTCGCATCTCTGGGTTATGATCAAGTAAACCAGGAACATACTTGTCAAGAAAATCATCATTAATTTGATGAGCCAATGTAAAATATCTACAATAGACTTTACTCCATCTTCCTACATGCGGTTTTCTAAGAAATTTTCTAAATCTATTTCTCACCTTCTTTACCTCGATATTGATAGGCTTTCCAATAGATAACATATAGTCAATTCTATTAGACATAACATTTATCCAACGATTTTCATCAGGAAGAAAATAATCTTTAGCTTCAGCACTTGATAAGATCTTTGTTTTACCCATATTCAATCGAAGGCCCTTGACCAATAATATTTCATCAAGCTCTTTAAGAATAACCTTAGCTTCTTGAATTGAGTCTACGCCAAAATCTATGTCATCCATCCATCTAACAAAATTACCCTTAGTTTTATTATGTAGATATTTATCAATATCAAACAAAAAACTATGCGCAAGCAACCTTGGCGCATCAAAATTCAGCTGAGGCAAACCTACACCCGTTATTGGAAGATAATCCGGCCGCCATAGAAATGACTCCAATAAATAAAAAAGCAAATCAAGAACCGGTTCATCAAACTGGCCAGCACTTGCCAAATTATGTCTAAGATGCTTGAATTGGATGTTGTCATAATAATTTGAAACATCTGTAACAACTACATAATTAAATTGGGATGTAAATTTATATATCCTTTTCTGAAATTCCGGCCATAGTTGCCACCAAGCATATGGAAAACTTTCATCAATATTCTCTTCACTGATAAACCCGTGAGCTCTTGAATAGAAGGCTCGTTTTGAAGGTTGACTCTTTTCTATATATGGAGAAAGATAATCAGACAATGTCTGTAAAATAACAGCATCCTCTGGAGAAGGTATAGGCAAATGCCTTGAAACTCCATGTTTCTTTTCAAGACGAACAATAATAGGCGGTTTGGGCCTGTATGTCCCTCCTATTACTTGCCTAATTATTACTTCAATTTTTTCTTTTCTATTCTTATGAAAGTCATAATAATCATGTAAGTCTAGTATAGGCTGACTTCTAAAACCAGGTAGCACATATTTAGTCCAAGCATCTAACATCCTTTTGGCCTCGAAACAACCTTTTAATGTTAAAACTCTATCTTCAAAGCGAGCAGTACTAGAATGAATCATAAATTTTACAGTGAGACGCCTAAATATAATGACTTATAGCCGCGCTATGATTTGCTATTAAAAAATATACAATAGCCATGTTTATAATTATATCAATAATAATTATAAACATTCTCATTAAGCGGGTACAGTCGTATTTGTCCTGCCAACCTTGTTTAGCACCACAGGACACGCTCTACCTTGCCACCCGGCTAAATCCTCTTCCGCATGGGCAAGCAATACCCCGCCATCAGCGCTTACACCCAGGCCTTTATCGAGCGGCAGCACGTGTTCTTCGTGGGCACGGCTGCCGCGGATGGGCGCGTCAATATCTCGCCCAAGGGCCAGGATACCCTGCGCGTACTCGATGCCAACCGCGTGGCCTGGCTGAACCTAACCGGCAGCGGCAACGAAACCGCCGCCCTCCTGCTGGAAGTAAACCGCATTACCCTGATGTGGTGCGCCTTCGAAGGCAAGCCCAACATCCTGCGCCTCTACGGCACCGCCACCGTGTACCACCCCCGCGGCGCGGAGTGGGCCGAGCTGCTGCCGCTATTCCCGCCCCTGCCCGGCTCCCGGCAGATAGTGGTGGTAGACGTGGACCTGGTGCAAACTTCCTGCGGCATGGCCGTGCCCTTCTTCGAGTACCAAGCCGAGCGCAACGAGCTGAACGACTATATGGAACAGCGCGGCCCCGAGCAGGTAGCGCAGTACTGGCACAACCGCAACGCCCGCAGCCTCGACGGTAAGCTCACGGGTATCTAGGCCAGTCTGCTGGTCGCTAGGCAGCTACTTCTGAGAGTGGCCTAGGGCGTATGAACAGAAAAAAGAACGTCATTCCGAGCGCAGTCGAGGAATCTCGCGTGCTGATGTTGTGGAAGTATCCGTCATGCTTGATCTGGCGTCCGCTTGTCGAAGCATCTCTACCGCTTCGTTGCCATAGGCCTAGGCCAGTTGAGTTAGCCAGAGGTAGAGATGCTTCGGCTACGCTCAGCATGACGTTCCTTTTTCACTATCCGCCCACGCTAGGCCACATCACAACCGGCCCGGAACGCCTCTGCCGGGCGTCCTCAGCTGCCGGAGCTTTGCTGGTTTGGTGCTACCCCGTCCGTTCGGCCCAACGGTTTTTTTTGCCTGACATGCTCACAGGATCCGGAACAATGCCGTAGTTTTGCAGTATGCTTCAACCAAAAAACCTGTTGATGAAGCGTGGAACCCTGCTTGGCAAGGAACCGCGAGTGGGCCAGAAGGCCCACGCCGCCTTTGGTTCTCCTGATTTCGCCTCTGTTATTTCCGTTTTCTTTTCTGGGTATTTCCCCGCCGCCGTTTCGGATTCCGAAACGGTTTTTTTATGCCCGCTGAGTTCGTCGGCTACCCCCTGCCGCCAACTCAACCTCCGGCGCGCCCAGGCTTCTCCTACCCCTCTCCTGACCGGCAACCTCCCGCCCCAAACCGGGGCGGCGGCCTTTGCTTTGGGCCGCGCCGGGAGTTGGCTTCACTGGCCGGGGTAGGGCCCGATCCGACTTCCACTTGTCCGTTTTAGCTAGATCTCCTCACTTTTCCTCATTCCCGGTATGGCACGTAAAGACCTGCTCGACATTGCATCCCTTCACCGCGAGGAAATCGAGTTTCTGCTCGACCAATCCACGTCTTTCAAGAAGCTGTTCACCCATTCGGTGAAGAAAATCCCGGCGCTCGAGGGCAAGTCCGTGCTCATGCTGTTCTACGAGGCCAGCACCCGGACGCACTCCTCCTTTGAGGTAGCGGCCAAACGCCTCTCGGCGGAAGTCACGAATTTCGACGTCGCCCACTCCTCCATCAGCAAAGGCGAGTCGGTGCGCGAGACGATTGAAACACTCCAGGCCATGCGCACCGATTACATCGTGGTGCGCCATAGCCACCCCGGCCTGCCCGGCATGATTGCCCGCCAAACCACGGCCTCCGTCATCAATGCCGGCGACGGCGCGCACGAGCACCCCACCCAGGCCCTGCTCGACGCTTTCACCATCCGGGAGAAATTCCCCGACCCCCGGGGTAAAAAAGTCCTCATCATCGGGGATATCCTGCACTCCCGCGTGGCGCGCTCTACCAGCACCCTGCTGCAAAAGTTGGGCGTGGAGGTGGCCTACCTCGGGCCGGGCTCCCTGGTACCCAAGTACGTACCGGAAAGCATCCGCCGCTTCACCGACTACGAGGCGGCCATGGCCTGGGCGCCCGATGTGGTGTACCTGCTCCGGGTGCAGATGGAGCGCCAGGATGTGCAGTTCTTCCCCAGCGTCCGGGAATACCACCGCGTGTACGGCATCACTACGGCCCGGCTGGCCGAAATCCGCGACCGGGGCCTCTACATCATGCACCCCGGCCCCGTAAACCGGGGCGTGGAGCTCTGCGACGCCGTGATGGACTACGAGCGCAGCCTCATCACCAACCAGGTCGAAAACGGCATTTCCGTACGCATGGCCGTGCTCGACTGGCTCACGCCGGGCGGGGAGTTTCCGCGCCAGCAGGCGTATGCCGCCCCGCAACGGGCCAGCGCGTCCGTGGTGCTGCCCTAAGCACCGACTAGGCCACCCGATTCTGTTCTTTCCTTACTTCTTCCCTACCCCTAAGCGGTTTACCAAACCCACTACCCTCTTCATGCTTCTCCTTCAAAACGCCCGCATAGCCTCCGAAAACTCACCCGCACTGCTCGAGGGCGATGTCCTGATTGTCGAAGGAAAAATCCAGGACATCGGCAAAAGCCTGACCGCTCCCGAGGGGGCCCGGGTCATCGACGCACGCAGGCGTATTCTGATGCCGGGCATGTTTGATGCCCACGTCCATTTCCGCGCCCCCGGCTTCGAGAACAAGGAAACCATTACCACAGGCAGCGAGGCGGCCATTAACGGCGGCATTACCGGCGTGGTGATGATGCCCAACACCCGCCCGGCCCTCGACTCGGCCTCTGCGGTGGCGTCGGTGCTGGAAAACGCCCGCGACCGGGCTCGCATTCCGGTCTATACTTCCGGCTGCGTCACCAAAAACCGCGAGGGCAAGGAGCTGGCCGAAATTGAGGGTATGCGTGAACTGGGCGTGAAAATGCTCACCGACGACGGCGACACCACCAGCGACCCGGCCGTGCTGCTGCGGGCCATGCAGTACGCCACCGAGTTCGGGATGTTTTTCGCCAGCCACTGCGAGGTGCCGGAGCTGGCCGGGCCGCGCGCCCTCAACGAAGGCGTGATGAGCTACCGGCTCGGCATCAAAGGCTCACCGGCCTGCGCCGAGGAAATCATCATTGACCGCGACATTCGGCTGGCCCGGGCGGCGGGCGCGCACGTCCACATCCAGCACGTTTCCAGCAAGGAGGGCATGGAAACCATCCGCTGGTGGAAGTCCAGGGGCGATGTAAAAGTGACGGCCGAAGTGGCCCCTCACCACCTGCTGTTCACCGACGAGCACATCGGCGACTACGACACGAACTACAAAATGAACCCGCCCCTGCGCACCCAGGCCGATTGTGACGCTCTGCTCGAAGGCCTCAAGGAAGGCGTATTCGACCTCATTGCCACCGACCACGCCCCGCACACGCCCTTCGAGAAAGCCCAGGATTTCATCAGCGCCCCCAATGGCATCACCGGCCTGGATACGGCCCTGGTGTCGCTGTATCACTTCTTCGTGGAGCCCGGCAAATTTGGGTGGGATTTGGTGGTGAAGCGCTACTCAGCGGAGCCCCGCCGCTTGATGGACCTGCCGGTGCCCACCATCGAAGTCGGGCAAGAAGCTAACTGCATTTTGTTCGATACCGAAGCAGAAACGACCTTTACGCGGGATTTCATGAAATCGAAGTCCCAAAACACCCCCTTCATCGACCAAACCCTGAAAGGTAGTGTGGACCTAGTGGTGTTGGGCACGGAAGTCCTGCTGGAGCGCTAGAAGCCCGTCATGCTGAGCTTGTCGAAGCATCTCTACCGCTTCGTTAGAGCTCTTGCAACTAGCTTGATACTATGTCCGAAACAGAAAGCGTTAACTTAAATCGAATCGTCAATTCCGAAATTGTTCTTCAACATTTTGGGTACTGGCCAGAATTTCACGACGCCGAAATTACCAAGGCAACTTTCGAGGCTCACTCAACCGGACGTTCTTCGGTTACTTTCCTCATAGATGCTTTCGAAATAACAAGCGAGATTGATGAAAAGGGCTATTACAAGCTTACCAAGCACTGTAAAATAGAACTTCAGTTTATCGGCATCAAAGAAATGGAGTTCGACTATTTCAGCCACCAAAACGTCATTTTTGAGCTGATACTTGAAGAAGAAAAAAGTAGCATCAAATGCACGATTAATTCTTCAGTTGGCCTCGACGCAGTCGTTGTTGCTGAAGAAGCCTACGTACTGAGCTTGACCCCAACGAAGCGGTAGAGATGCTTCGACTTCGCTCAGCATGACGACCAAATAAATTCAATGACTACTCCTTCCTCCCCCAATACCCCAGACGTACCCCTAATCGGCGTGGTTATGGGCTCCAGCAGCGACTGGAACACCATGCAGCACGCCGTGCAGATTCTCACGCACTTTGGCGTGGCCCACGAGGCGCGCGTGGTGTCGGCCCACCGCATGCCCGACGACCTGTTTGCCTACGCCGAACAGGCCGGCCCGAGGGGCCTGCAGGCTATTATTGCCGGCGCAGGGGGCGCCGCTCACCTGCCGGGCATGCTGGCGGCCAAAACCACCGTGCCCGTACTGGGGGTGCCGGTGGCCAGTCGCCATTTGCAGGGGGTAGATTCGCTGCACAGCATCGTGCAAATGCCCAAAGGGGTGCCGGTAGCCACTTTTGCTATCGGTGATGCCGGCGCGGCCAATGCCGCGCTGTTCGCCATCAGCCAATTGGCCCTGCACAACCCGGACCTGGCGACCAAGCTGCAGGCGTTTCGCGCCGAACAAACAGAGGCCGCTCGCGCCATGACGTTGCCGGTATGAGCGTAGATAGCAACGCCAGGACGATGACCCCAATTTTTCCGGGCAGCCAGGACGCCGCCGGCCGCCGGGCTACGCTGGGGGTAATGGGGGGCGGCCAACTGGGCCGGATGTTTGTGCATGCCGCCCAGCGCCTGGGGTACTTTACGGCCGTGCTGGACCCTGACGCGCAAAGCCCAGCCGGGCTGGTGAGTCACCACCACATCCAGACCAACTACAACGACCCGGCCGGCCTAGCGCAACTCGCCGATTTGTGCCAGGCCATCACTACCGAGTTTGAAAATGTGCCCGCCCAGGCCCTGCAAACGCTGGCGCAAACCCGCCCCGTAGCGCCCGGAGCGGCCGTGGTGGGCATTGCTCAAGACCGCATCGAGGAAAAAGCGCACTTCACAGCCTGCGCCGACATCTCGGGGGTAACCTGCGCGCCCTACGCCGTAATTGAAACCCCAGCCCAGCTGCAGGCCGTCCAGAACGAGCGGGCGGATTTGCTGCCCGGCATCCTGAAAACCGCCCGCATGGGCTACGACGGTAAGGGCCAGATCCGCGTTAAGACTGCCACTGAGCTGGCTGCCGCCTGGGCGGAGCTGGGTGGCGTGGCCTGCGTGTTGGAAAAGATGCTGCCGCTCACCGCCGAGTGCTCAGTGCTGGTGGCGCGCGGCTGGGACGGGCAAGTGGTCAGCTTTGCTCCGCAGCGCAACGTGCACGTAGCTGGCATTCTGGCCGTGACCCACGCCTACGAAGGCAATATGCCGCCCGCCCTGGCCACCAGTGCCCGCGACGCGGCCGTGGCTATTGCGCAACATCTGGGCTATGTCGGGGTGCTGTGTGTCGAGTTTTTTGTGGTGGACGATGGCAGCGCGCACGGTGGCCTGGTCGTCAACGAAATGGCTCCGCGCCCGCACAACAGCGGCCACTACACCCTCGATGCCTGCAACGCCTCGCAGTTTGACCTGCAGGTACATGCCATGGCGGGCCTGCCCCTGCCGCAGCCGCGCCAGCATTCCCCGGCCATTATGCTCAACCTGCTGGGTGATGTGTGGTTTGACGCCACCGGTCAGCAACGGGAGCCGGATTGGCAGGCCGTGCTGAGCCTGCCGGGCACACACCTGCACCTCTACGGCAAAACCGAAGCGCGCCGGGGTCGCAAAATGGGCCACCTAACCATCACCGGCCCGGATGTCGCCGGCGTTAAAACAGTGGCGCGCCGCGCCGTCGAGGTGCTCGGCTTGCCGGGGCTGGAGGCTATTTAGGTGCCTACGCTGGATCCTGACCAAGCGAACGGTGCCGTTCAGTAGGTGCCCACCATCCACAGCGAATCTGGCTTGCGCTATTACTTGCAACTAACGCAGGCAGACCGGTATTTGACCAGGGCCGGTGTTAGCGCCGCCACCGAAAGTTCACCGGGTTCTAGGTCCCGCAGCCCCTCCTGCCAGTTGGCGGGGCTGCGGGGTTAAGCGGGTTCCCACAGCTCAAGCTTGTTGCCATCGGCGTCCAGGATGTGCACGAATTTGCCGTAGTCGTAGCTCGTAATGCTGTCCAGGATGGTTACGCCGCTGGCGGCGAGCTGGCTTACCAGGCCTTCAATATTCTGCACCCGGTAGTTGATCATAAACTCCTTGGCAGAAGGCGCGAAATAGTCGCTGCCTTTGGGAAAGGGGCTCCACTGCAGAGATGTCACCTCATCGGGGTTGTCCGCACTCCGGGAGGTAAAGCTCGCGCCCCAGTCGTTAGTTTCCAGCCCCAGGTGGTTAGCGTACCACTCCCGAGTGGCCTGGGGGTTATCGGACACAAAGAAAATCCCACCGATTCCCGTCACTTTAGGGGGTAGGGCGCCCGCGAAGGCAGGGGCCGTTTCATTGTTGTGGTCTTCCATATGGCTATTTTTTCTGTCTGAGATGCGCGTGGAGAAGCCCGTCAGATAGAGTTGCCCAAAGCATCCCGAGTGCCTGACATTGTAGCAGCAAACTATCATAAAACCCGTCGTTTCGCGCTCACGCGAGAGAGTTTCTCTTCTCAGCATGGGGCGCTAGGCCAGTTGTTCGACGGGGCCTGGTCCTCCGCTTGGGGATGTTGTGTTGTTCTAAGCCTATTTGATTACCACCACAACCTCAGCACGCGAGATGTCTCGACTGCGCTCGACATGACGTTCTGGTTTGGGTTGTTCTCCTTCACTAGGCCATCTCGGTGCGCCTCGGCAGATGCTCGATGTAGGAAGGCCATTGGGCGTTGCAGTTGTAGCCTAGAACTCAAAGGTCTCGCAGTGCAGCACGGTGGGCTCGAACTCTAATAGATACTGCGCATCCTCGGGGTAGTAGCGAGCCTGCTCGTACTGCTCGCCGGCGAAGCGTTTGATGCTCTCGTAACTGTCCCAGCGCGTGACCGTCCAGAAGTGGCAGACCTCCGTCTCTACTCGCCGCAACACCTGCACGCCTAGGTTGCCGGGCGTGTTCTTATAGTCAGCAATACCCGACTGCTGCAGGTACTGTAAATAGGTATCAGCGTGGTGCGCAGCCGTGATGCCATGCCAGATGCGGGTTATAAGCATAGCGCAGGGGTAGGAATGAAATGCAGTTCCAGCAAAGCTGCTTACGCAGAAAGCAAGTGAAGTATCACCCCTACTTTATGCTAGGTCAGTTCTAACCCCGGCCACAACGCGCCTCACTTATTTGGCCCGCTCGATTACGTTATGCTGCCCCAGGTTGGTAATAGTGGGCATGCTGCCGCGCCAGGTTACGGTGTTGTTGTCGCCGGTTACGTCAATGGCTTTCACGTTTTCCAGCACCACCACATTGTCGCTGCCGGTAATACTGAACTCCTGGCTGTGGCCCGTGAACGTGGCAGTATTTCCGTCGCCGGTTACCTCAATGTTCTGACCCCGCAAGGCCTGCGTTTGCACTGTGTTGCTGCCGTTGATGACAACATCTTCGGCGGTTTTAGGGGTAGCAGTAGCCGCTGTTGCTGCAGGAGTAACGAGCGAAACATCCTCGGCTTTGGGTTCATTCTGTTGGGTGTCGGCCTGTGAACAGGCTCCTAGGCCAGTCGCCACAACTAGTAATAGAATCACAATGCTTTTGCTACGCATACTCCAATGGATAAGTAAGATAAAATTCTACCCCAAGGTAGTGAGCAGGCAGCATATGTCCGGCTAGCTTCTCAACATGCCTGAAAACACAACTACCGAAACGGTGGCCCACTACCACGGCCAGGCCACGGCGAATCGATTACCTTTGATTTATACAACGGCTATTTGGTTATGAACCCGAACTCCCTCGAAGCATTTTACACCAAGCTCCAAGCGGAAGACAGCCCGGAACCCGGCGCACTATCTCCACTGGAGCAGCAGCGGGAAATCGGGCATTTCAACGTGTTTAACGTGGCCGTGCTGATGAACCGCCGCCACGAGCGCCCCCCGATGACCTTCGACCGGCGCTCATTCTACAAAATCAGCCTGATTCAGGGCCGCAGCCGCATCGAGTACGCCGACCAGAGCGTGGAGGTAGCCGCGCACGCCTTGTGGTTTGTGACCTCGCGGGTGCCCTACCGCTGGCTCCCCCACGACCCAGATCAGCGCGGCTACTTCTGCATCTTCACGGAGGAGTTTCTGCTCCCGGCCAGGGGTAGCGTGGCCCTGGAGGAGCTGCCGGTTTTTCAGTTGGGCGGCTGCCCCGTAGTGCCTCTCAGCAGCGCCGAGTATGCTAGTCTGGAAGCGATTTTCCAGAAGATGGAGCAGGAAATGGCCTCCGGCTACGCCTATAAATACGACCTGCTGCGCGCCTACCTGCTGGAGCTGATTCATGTCGGCCAGAAGCTGCAGCCTGTGCCCGCTCAGGTCCCCGCTCACAACGCCTCAGCACGGGTAGCAGCGCAGTTCACCGACCTGCTGGAGCGGCAATTTCCCCTGGCTACCCCCCAGCAGCAGCAAAACCTGCGCACGGCCAAAGACTACGCCGATGTCCTGTCCGTGCATGTCAACCACCTCAACAGGGTACTAAAGGAAACTACAGGCCACACCACCACCACCCTTATCAGTCGCCGCGTAGCCCAGGAAGCCAAGATGCTGCTGAAACAAACCACCTGGACCGTTTCCGAAATTGCCGACGCCCTGGGCTTCGCGGATGTAGCCCACTTCTGCAACTTCTTCAAGCGCCAGACCGGCTTGGTTCCGGGAGCGTTTCGGGGGTAGATTGAACGTACTGGCGAAAACAGAACGTCATGTCGAGCTTGCTGAGACAGCTCGCGTGCTGACGGTGTGCCAGTAATCAAACTGGCCTAGAATACTACTATCGCACGTCATCCTGAGTGCAACGAACACTCTTCCCACGCGTGAACAACTGGCATAGCGACTCGTGCTGACGTGAAAAGATCCTTCGCAAGCTCAGGATGACGTGCTAGTTGGGCTAGTTTACGTTGGCAACGGCAGCACGCGAGCTGTCTCAGCGGGCTCGGCATGACATTCTATGCATGTTTATTTGAATTCTTCAGTAGATGGTTTGAGCAACGCAAACTGCCAGTACCCCATCTAGGCCACCTTTGTGGAGTAAATCACCGCTTCACTAAAGGACCACACACATGCGAATTTTTATTACCGGCGCTACGGGCTTTGTGGGCTCGGCCGTTGTTCAGGAACTACTTGGGGCTGGCCACCAGGTGCTCGGGCTGGCCCGCTCTGCTGAATCCGCCCAGGCGCTGACTGCCGTCGGGGCAGAAGCACACCGCGGCTCCCTCAATGACCTCGACAGTCTGCAACGGGGCGTGGCGGCCGTCGATGGGGTTATTCACTGCGCGTTTATTCACGACTTCACGCAGTACGCTGCCGCCGCCGAAGCCGACCGCCGCGCTATTGAGGCTATGGGCGCTGTTCTGGCCGGCTCGAACCGGCCGTTTATTGCTACGTCGGGCGTTGCCGGCCTCACGCGAGCAGGCGAGCTGCTGACCGAGGACGATACCCGTGACCCCAGCCTGCCCGCCATGCGCCACTCCGAAGATGCGGCGCTAGCCCTTGTGCCCCAGGGCGTGAGGGCCATGGTGATACGGCTGGCCGCTTCCGTGCACGACCAGAACGACCACGGCTTCGTGCCAACCCTTATCACCCTGGCGCGCGAGAAAGGGGTAGCGGCCTACATTGGCGACGGCAGCAACCGCTGGCCCAGCGTACACCGCCTCGACGCGGCCCGCCTCTACCGGCTGGCCCTGGAGCACGGCACGGCCGGGGCCCGCTACCACGGCGTAGCCGATGAAGGCATTCCGTTGCGCACCATTGCCGAAGTTATTGGCCGCCATCTGAACGTGCCGGTGGTCAGCAAAACAGTGCAAGAAGCCCCCGCGCATTTCGGCTGGATGGCAGGCTTCGCGGGCCTTGACATTGCGGCTTCCAGCTCCCTTACCCAGCAGCGCCTGGGCTGGCGACCCGGCCACACTGGCCTGCTGGCCGACCTGGAGCAGGGGCACTACTTCACTGACCAGACTGTATCGCCTGCATACCCCAGTAAGGAGTAAGTTATTGACCATAGGCCCCTCGTGCTCCGATATATAGAAGCTGTATGAAACACGACGGGTCTATAAATCTATAATTCGCATAATTCAGGTTTGTGAGACACCGCCACTCTGCTCCCCTGGCTTGCCGCCCTCAGCTCGGGACGTACACTGAGAACGTGGAGCCTACCCCCAGCTCGCTTTTCACCTCCACTCGGCCACCCAGGTTTTCCACTATCTTCTTGACGGTGTAGAGGCCTAGCCCAGAGCCCTCTACATGGTTGTGAAAGCGGCGAAACAAGGCAAATAAGGAAGCCTGCTGAATGGTATCGAGGCCTAGGCCATTGTCTTGCACAGTGAGATGCCAAAATCCATCCTGGGTGCGGCAGTTCAGGCGCACGTGGGGTGGTCGGTCGGGGTGGCGGTACTTAATGGCGTTACTGAGCAGATTATACAGCAAGGAGCGCAGGCTTTTGGCCGGCATGCTCACCAAAGGGCAGGCGTCGGCATCCACCTCCAACACCCCACCGGTTTGCTGCAGAGCAGGCAGCAGGTCCTGGCGCAGGTCATCGACTATGGCCGCCAGATCGGCGGGCGGAGCGGTGGGTTCGTAGGCCTGGTGCAGCTGCAGCACGTCGCTGAGCTGCACCAGGGTCCGTTGGAAACGACCCACCGCTTCCTGCATCATGCCCAGCAAAGCATCCACATCGGCAGGCTTCGGGGCGGGGAGGGCGCCGTGCAGGGCCTGCACCAGCCCTTCCAGGTTATTGATGGGCCCCTTCAGGTCGTGGGCAGCCATGTACACGAAACTGTCGAGGTCGGCATTAACGCGGGTGAGCTGCCGGTTGGCCTGGTCCAGCTCGTGGTTGAGAGCCTGCACCTGCCGTCGGCCCCGCACCTGCTCCGTTACCTCAAAGGCAAACACATACACGGCATCTATCTGCTGATGCTCATCGTAGCGGGCCTGCATTGTGTAGTTGAAGTAAGCTTCTTCCGGATCGGCCTGAGCCAGGCGCACCAGCGGTATGCGCGTATCGTGCGCCTGGTAGGTACGTCCGGTTCGGAACACGTTCTGCAGCTGCTCCCACAAAAACGTATCCCGAAACTCGGGCACCGCTTCCAGCAGGGGCCGGCCCTGCTGGAAGCGGTCTGGAAACAGGGCCTGATATTCGGGGTTCACCAGCTCATACACCATGTCGGGGCCCTGCAGAATGCAGATGGCGGCCGGGGCCCGCATAACCAGGTGGCTCAGGCGCTGCCTATCCCGTTCGGCTTCGGCCAGGGCATCGTGCTCCCGGTGCTGGCTCCGGCGCAGGGCCCGGCGCGTGAGATCGGCTTCCGTGACGTTTATGGTGCTGTGAATGATGTACTGCAGGGTACTTTCCCGATCAAAAACGGGTGTATTCAGCACTTGCCAGTGGCGCTCCACAAACCGACCGGGCTGTTCCGGGTCCGGGACGTCGTAGTGTTGCAGCAGCATATGCTGAGGCTTGCCTGTAGCCACTACCCGCGCCAGGGAAGCGCGCAGGTTGCGCACGGCATTGGCCTGGGATGCCGCCGGATTATCGGGAAAAGCATCAAAGATATACTGGCCTACCAGTTGCTCGCGCCGCGTAAGCGTATTGGCCAGATAAGCGTTGCTGGCCGTAAGAATAATCAGCTCCGGCGACAGAATCAGGTAGGAATCGGGCACCGTTTCCAGGGCCTGCAGTTGCTGAGCTAGAGACGCGTTTGGGTCCATATAAGCGGAAGGGGCTGCAAAAGATATTTAACGCAGCCGGAAAGTGAATGGGTTTGCGCGCCAGGCTCCCTCCCCTCGCAGTGAGCCTTTCCGGCTTGCCGACGGGCGTCAGCGCTGAGGGAAATATGCTCTATTTGATTACCCCAAAAACAGAAAATGCCCCGATGACCATCGAGGCATTTTCTATTCTGACAGAACAACTCCGAGTGCTACGGCATGCCTTTGCCGCCGGCGGCCCCATACACCTGCCCGGTAGCGTAGCTGGCCTGCGGGTCGGCGAGCTGCACGTAAATGGAGGCCAGCTCCACGGGCTGCCCCGGCCGCTTCATGGGCGTATCGCCGCCGAACTTCTGAAGCTTTTCCTGGGTAGCGCCGCCGCTTACCTGCAGGGGCGTCCAGATGGGGCCGGGGGCCACACCGTTCACCCGGATACCCTTCGGGGCCAGCTGCTTGGCCAGGGAGCGGACGTAGTTGGTGGTTGCGGCCTTGGTCTGAGCGTAGTCATAGAGGTCCTCGGAGGGGTCGGTGGCCTGCTCGGAGGTAGTCCCGATGATGGCCGAGCCGGGCTTGAGGTGGGGCAGCGCCGCCTTAATAATCCAGAACGGGGCGTAGATGTTGGTTTTCATCGTCGCGTCGAAGTCCTCGGTGGTCAGGTCCATGATGGACTGGCGCTGCTGCTGGCGCGCGGCGTTGCTGACCACAATATCGAGGCCGCCTAGTTGGCGCACGGCTTCCTCCACCAGCTTCTTGCAGAAGGCTTCGTCGCGCAGGTCGCCGGGAATAGCCACGCCTTTCTGGCCGGCGGCCTTAATCAGGGCAATTACCTCTTTGGCGTCGGCTTCTTCGGCGGGCAGATAGTTTATGGCTACGTCGGCGCCTTCGCGGGCGTAGGCTATGGCGGCGGCGCGGCCCATGCCGGAGTCGCCGCCCGTAATCAGGGCTTTCCGGCCCTTCAGGCGGCCCGAGCCTTTATAGGTTTTTTCGCCGTGGTCGGGCACGGGCTCCATTTTGCCGGCCAGGCCGGGCCAGGGCTGGGTCTGGCTTTTGAAAGGGGGACGGGGGTAGGCGGTGGTCGGGTCTTTCAAGGGTTCGGGGGCTAGGTTGGCGGAGCTGGTGGCTCCTTCCACGGATAAAATGGGTGCTACGGTGGCAACGGCCAGGCTGGCACCTAAGCCACTGATTATCTGACGTCGGCTGAGTTTGTTTTCTTCTTTCATACCCACTTGCAACGGTGCTTTTTTAGATAGGTTGCCCCGTGGCCGGCAGGTAGGGCACCGTTGGGCTTACCCGTTGCGGCCTCTTCCGGGGCCGCTGGGTTGCAGCAAGTACACGCTACAAAGCGCTGGGCAGCGCAGGAAAGGCTACCTCCCGCCAGTACGCCTACCTCCTACCACCGAGAGGAGGCCTTGCTGGTGCCAGTGGCTCGCGGCCCGGTTTTATGCAGGGTGAGCAAGTCATTACTCATGGCAGCATAACAATATTTTATCCTCTTTTTATATACAAACGTTTCCGGTAACGATTTCGGTCTTTTCATTTTCCCTGGGGCCGTGTGAGGGGCTGCTACCACTTGGCAAGCCTACTATCTTCCGAGGCAAATAAGCTCTGGCGGCTTCTATAGCTGGTTGCAGACGCTGGTACATAGCCGGCCGCCCGAACCTAAGTATTTGCATTTTCCGGCGAAGTACTTATGCCTTATTGCTTTCTGAATTGATGCGCCGCTGTTGGCGCAGGCTGCTACTCCATGCTTCTTCTGTCCTTCTTTTCCTCTAACCGCTGCCAATGAAAACAAGCTCCTGACCTACCCCCCTTCCCAATCCAAACTCCCACCACATGAAAACAATGATTTCCTCTTCTGGTAACACCTCTACAAGACAAGCCGCCCCGGCCCGAATAGCAAAAACAGCCGTTGCTACCCTGCTGCTGAGCGTTCTGGGCCTGAGCTCCTTCGGCCAGCAGATTCCACTGGTGTATTCCTCCGAAAACACCGGCACTACCTGCACCGCGCCGCCCCTGCCCAGCTTCGACCAACTGCCGGCCATTGCCCCCCTCCCCGACCCGTTTATGTGGTCAGATGGCCGGGGCCGCTCCACTAGCTTTACGGACTGGGAGTGCCGCCGCAACGAAATCAAGGCCGAAATTGAGAACTATGAGATAGGCCGCAAGCCGGCCAAGCCCGAAACCATTACAGCCAGCTACGCCGCCGGTACCACCGCCGGCACGGGCGTGCTCACCGTGAACGTGACGGTAAACGGGCAAACCCTGGTCCTGACCTCGCAGATAGCCCTGCCTACGGGCACCGGTCCGTTCCCGGCCGTTATTGGGATGAACAGCGCCAACGGCAGCCTGCCGGCCGATATTTTTACCAGTCGCAACGTGGCCCGTATCACCTTCAGCCACAATCAGGTAACTACCTACGGCAACCCCCTGATAACGGACCCTTACTATAAGCTCTACCCCGAGCAGAACCTCGACAACTCGGGCCAGTACAGCGCCTGGGCCTGGGGCGTGAGCCGCATCATAGACGGCCTGGAGCTGGTGCAGTCTCAGCTGCCCGTTGACCTGAAGCACATTGGCGTAACGGGCTGCTCCTACGCCGGCAAAATGGCCCTGTTCTCCGGGGCGCTTGATGAGCGGATTGCTCTTACCATCGCCCAGGAGTCGGGCGGGGGCGGGGCGCCGGCCTGGCGCGTTTCCGAAACGCTGGGCGCCGTAGAAAAGCTGGGTGCTACCGATTACCGCTGGTTTAAGGACGACATGAAGCGGTTTGAGAACACCAACGTAAACAAGCTGCCCCACGACCACCACGAGCTGATGGCCATGATTGCGCCCCGCGCGCTGCTGGTAACCGGCAACACCGATTTTGAGTGGCTGGCTAACCCGGCGGCTTACGTATCGGCCAGGGCCGCGCACGAGGTGTGGAAGACCTTCGGCATCGGCGACCGGTTCGGCTTCTACATCGACGGCGGCCACAACCACTGCGCCATTCCTACCACCCAGCGCCCGGCCATCGAGGCCTTCGTGGACAAATTCCTGCTGGGTAACACCAGCGTAAACACCAACATCACCACCCACCCCTACCCCGCCCTGGATTACCAGCGCTGGTATAAGTGGTGGGGTACCAACAACGCCGTGCTGCCGGCTGAGCCCTTGGGAAAGCGCCTCTGGATGGAAGCCGAATGCGCCGCCGTGGGCTCCAACTGGGAGGTGGTGTCGAATGCTGACGCTTCGGGTGGCAAGTACGTGCGGGTGAAAAACGGCCTGACCAGCCCCACCACTGCCCCTACTGGCGCCATTTCCTACCTGACCATACCCTTCTTGATCGACAGCGCGGCTACCTACAATCTGGTGGCGCGCCAGAACGTGCCGGCCGGCGAGGAGTATGGCTACTGGCTCAAAGTGGATAATGAGGCCTTCCAGTCGGTAGGCAGCCAGCTGGTATCCAACGGCGGTTTCGAGAACGGCCTGACCGGCTGGACGACCCTGAACACGACGGGCGCGACCATCACGGCCAATACCGTAGCCACGGAGGCTCACAGCGGCACCGGCTCTATGAAAGTGGTGAACCCCACCGCCCAGCCCGGCAACCAGTGGCGAGTGCAAGTAACCAGCGCCGCCTTCCCTACTACCGTAGGCAAGCAGTACACCATTTCCTACTGGGTAAAAGCGGCCGCGGCCGGGGGCTCCATCCGCCTGTCCACGGGTCCTTCGGGCGCCCAGTACCAGGCCGATCAGACCATTGACACGGAGTGGAAGCAGGTTTCCTGGACCATCACGGCTTCCATAGCTTCTACCACCTTCCTGTTCGACATGGGCCAGGTAGCCAACACGTATTACATTGATGACGTGAGCGTGAAAGAGGTGAATGCCGGCGGCGGCTGGGGCTGGACCAAGCTCAGAGACATGGTACTGCCCGCAGGCCCCCACACTCTGACTATTGCCTACAACACCGGTGGTGGGGCCCAGCTGGATAAGATGGTGCTGGCTACCTCCATGGCTTCTATCAGCGGCCTGGGCGGAACGGCTATGAACTGCACCGTTAGCTCAAACGCCAGCAGCCTGGCCGGCATCGGCATTGATGTGTTCCCCAATCCGGCCCACGATAAGCTCACCGTGAAGCTGGGCACCAACCCACTGCACGTAAAAAGCATTGAAGTAGTGGACCTGATGGGCCGGGTACTTTCGCAGGTGAGCGTGGGCAAGCAAACCCTGCTCAACATCCACAGCGACAAGCTGAAGCCCGGCGTGTACCTGATGCGCTTCACCGGCGACAAAACCAGCACCCAGCGCATCGTGATTCAGTAACGCCCCAGCTTTCCTGGGCTAAGTCAGCCCGTTACTTGCTTTCGTACTTACCTATGGCAACGGCCCCGATATAGCATCGGGGCCGTTGTTTGTTTGGGCCTGGTGGGTTTTGTAGGTGGCAGAGGCCTTACCGGCCCGAGTGCTGGCCCCGCAGCCGGTGGCCGAGGCGCCGGAACCACAGCCGGGCTTTGGTCGGGCGCTGTTTTTTAGCCCGGAAGTGGCGCGCGCGCACTTTGGCCGCCGTGCTGCGGGTGCGGCGTAGGCGGGCGACCTGGCCAGCGGTGCCGACTGTACTGGCCGTGCTACCTGTTGCGGGTTTACCGCCGCCCGGGGTACCGGGTACCGGAGCGCCGGCCGGCAGGTTGCCCATGAACTGCAAGCTCAGGTAGGGCTGATAGCTGTTGCCGGCCTCATCCATGGCCGAAGACAGCTCCTCGGGCCGGACCTCACTGGCCCGCACCTGCAGGCGGTTTTTGGCAATACCAAATTCCCGCAGGGTTTGCACGGCGGCCCAGGCCCGCGACTCGCTTAGCCTAGGGGGGGCATGATAGCCGTCGAGGCTGTCGCTGTAGCCTTTCACCTGAAAGCTAGCCCGCGGGAAAGCCCGCAGAATATTGGCCAGGCTTTGCAGCTGCTGCCGCGCCGCCGCAGGCAGGGTAGCCTGCCCCGCCCGGAAGTAAACCCGGTCCACCGGAACCCAGCGGGAGCCGGGGCCCAGAGGCGGAGCGGGTTGGTCGGCACCGGCCAGCAGGCGGTAGAGCCGGTACTCGGTGGAGCGGGTGGTTACGCGCTGGCTGGTTCCGTCGCTGAGCAGGAGCAGCACGGGCTGGCCGGGCGACTCAGAGTGGTAGGGGGAAATGGTAGAACCGATGGCGTAGGCTCCCGGCGTGGCAGCCGGAGCCGCCGCGGCCGGCAAGCCCACATACTTCGCGGGAGCGGCGGGCAGTTCGGCGCCGGCCGGGGGGGTAGGCAGCAGAGTCGGTTGTAAGCCTGTGGCCGGCCCGGCGGTAACAGCGGCCGGTAAAGCGGCTCCGTTTGTCAGCCCGGCGGCAACGGAAGGCGAAGAGTTCAGCCGGCCTATCCCGAAGCCCAAAGCCACGGCCGGCAACAGCAGCAGCGCCCAGTGCTGGGGGGTGGCGGCGCTGCGCCGAGCCACCTGCCACGCCTGGAGCAGGCCCAGGCGGTAAGTTGCGCCGCGGGCACCGGCAGCCGTTTCCGGAGTATCTGCGGGGCGAGGTGGCGGGGGTAGGCGCGGCACGGCACCCGGCTGCTGCTGCAGCCAGGAGCTGAGGCCGGCGGCATCCAGCTGCCGGGCTGATGCCTGCTCGCGCAACACGCCCAGCGTAGCAGCTACCACCACATCTACCAGCATAGGAATAGCCTCTATCGGCAGGCCGCTGGTCTGGCTTATAAACCCTGTACGGCTGGCGTAGGCAGGTCCCAGCAAGGCTTCTAACAGGGTGGCGCCGCGCCCCCGCCAGCCGTGCGCTTCGCCGGGAGCCAGTACCACCTGCCAGGTGGGGGTAGGCCCTGCCTCTATCCAACTCCAGAGGGCGTCGGCCCCACCGGGCTGCTGGCTGCGCCCCGCGAAGGCCGGAATCACCAGCTTCAGCACTTGCGCGGCGGCCTGTTGAAGCACCGGTACCTCGGCCTGCACAGCCGCAGCCAATGGCACCAGGGCCGGGCCGGCCAAAGCCGATTGGAGGAGGGATTCGAGCGTTTGGTCCGGATGCATAAGAAACACTACTACCCGCTCATAGGGTTGGCAATAAGACTACGTCGGTTAAATATCGTAATACCATACTTAACAAAGAACAAATTTATATAATTATATTATAAATACCACACAAACACTTGCGTGCTGGCTGCGAATTGAGAAGCGGTAAAAAGACGCCTACTTGTTTCTCCCTACTGGCGCTGGGCAGGCGTCGTCATTCAACGATTAGACGTAAGTAGGCATGTCTATACCGCTTCAGACATTGCTATTGATCTGTATTTTATAAATGCAGCGATGCAGCCCAAATGCAGGGCTGCTTTGTTGCGTTTCTACCCCTTTCCTGGTGGCGCTGGGCTCTCCGATACCAAAAAGGCCCCGGCAACTGCCGGGGCCTTTTTGGTGCTAAAGGGACTAGGCCAGGGGTTATGCTGCTAGGCTAAAGAAGCTTCGCGCTGACGCAGGCGGCGGTGCAGAGCCGTGTTGCCTTTGCGCAGGGCAGCCTGAAGGTCTTCGGATGCCATGCGGCCGGTTTCGGCGGCTCCGTTCATAAATCCCTGGTACCAGGCGCTGCAATGCTCCCCGGCGAAGAACAGATTATCTACCGGCCGGCCCTCGGCGCCGGCAATGGTGCTGTACTGGCCCGGCAGGAAGCAGGCGTAGCTTGCCAGGGTATGGGGGTGGGTAGGCCAGTGCATACGCTCGGCGCGGCCGTTGTACTGCCCGCGGCAGGCTGGCCAGGCGGCTTCCAGCGCTGGCAGGTACCGGCTCACCTGCGACTGGGCCGTGCCCGCGCCTACGCGCACGCCTTCCTGCCCGCCCAGGTACACCGTGTACGCCGATTTGGCCGTGGGCTGCAACTGCCCGCTGTCCCAGCCGCTTTGCGCGGGCAAATCAGAGAAGAGGTAGCCCGTGTACCCCTCGGTGCGCCAGGGGCGCCCATTGAAGCCCAGAAATAGCTTAGCGTTGGTGCCGTACCCCAGATTCTGGATGGCATTAGTTTTCCAGGTGGGCAGGGCTACCTGCAGCTCTACCTTGCGTAGCACGGTGAAGGGCAGGGTCAGCACTACGTAGTCGGCGGTAACTTCCAGGCGGCGGCCACCGCTCTGCTCAAAGGTCAGCACATATTCCTTACTGGAGTTCTGAGCTAGTTTTACCAGCTTATGCTGCAGGGTAATCTGGCCGCTGAGCTGCTGGGCCAGCGCGTCGGTGAGCTGCTGGTTGCCCCCCTTAATCTTGTACCGCTCGTCGCTGACGCCGAAGATATCGAAGGCGCCTTGGTTGGTAGCGGCCGAAAACAGCCACAGGAAGTTAATGGCCGACTGTTCGCTGACCTCGCGGCCGTACTCGGTGAGGTAGGCTACCTCCAGCAGTTCCCGGATCAGGCCGCTCAGGCCAATGGAATCGAAGTAGGCGGCAATGGAAAGCTGATCGAAGCGGGCAGCAGCGGGCGTCAGGTTGTCGAAGGTGATGGTGCCCGGCAGAGTTCGGATGTCGGTCCCAATTTGGCGGGCGTAGGGCTGGAAGGCCTCAATTACTTCGGTTACGGTGTACTGGCGCCCGCCAAAGAAGTAGGCATCCTTTTTTAGCACCGTTTCGCTGGGCGCCTCCACATCGTAGAGGTCCAGGCCGAACTCCTGAGCCAGCTGCAGCATGTCGCGGTGGCCGCTGTCAATAAACTCGCCGCCCAGCTCGGTGGTCAGGCCGGGGGCCATCAGGTCGCGGGCCGTGAAGATGCGGCCGCCGGCGCGGGAGCTGGCCTCGTAAACGGTAGTGCGCAAACCCGCTTTTTTCAGCTGGTAGGCACAGTTGAGACCCGCCATGCCAGCCCCAACTACCACAATGTTTGGCTGGGTGCCTTTGCCATCGAGGCTGCTTTGGCCGGCAGGGGCGGCGGGCGCTACCACATCAGCCTCACAGGCGGCCAGTAGCCCCCCGGCCCCAACCAGCAAGCCCATTTTGGCCGTGCTGGTCAGAAAGTCGCGGCGGGTGCGAGTAGTGGCTAGGTCAGCCAGCTCTTCGGCCGATGGGGCTCCGGGCTCGTTGGCGACAACGGCCAGCCCGAAGGCGCGCTGCAGGGCACGGAGCAGAGGGGTACGCGCGTTAAAAAGAGGTGTAGGCGTGTTTTGCATATAAGAATGATATAGGTGGATTTACTTGCTAAACATAGCAATTCTCTATTAGATAAAATCAAGAGCTCGACATTTATTTTTAGAACCTTCGGCTAAGCCGGCCGCAGGGCGGGTACCGGGGTAGTTTCGGCCTGAGCCGGGCGGTATTTCCCGGCGTTGCCAGGCCCAAGTGGGGTAGGCAACGGTTGCCGGGGGTAGCGGCGTCTGTAAGGAAGTAGTCTGTTTTCTTCCACCCTCCTCTACTCCTATGCTCCCTTTATTCCGCCTCGGTTTTTTTATGGCGCTGCTGCACCTGCTGCTTTTCCGCCCCTTGGCCGCCGCCCCTACCCCGACCCAGCTGCCCAACGGTACGCCGCTTATCACCACCTCCGACGGGGTCCGGCTGTACACCAAAATATCGGGCCAGGGCCTGCCGTGCGTGTTCGTGCACGGCGGACCAGGCGCCTGGAGTGGCATGCCTGAGGCCCTGGCCGGCCCCAGCCTCGAAGACCGGCTCCAGATGATTTGGATGGACAGCGGGGTAGCGGCCGCTCCCAGAATGCCCCCGACCACAATTACTCCCTCGACCGGATGGTGCAGGACTTGGAAGAGCTGCGCCAGCAGCTGGGCCTGGAAAGCTGGGTCGTGATGGCCCATTCGTTCGGGGGCACCATTGCCACCGAGTATGCCGTCCGCTACCCCCAGCGCGTGCGTGGGCTGGTACTCATCAACTGCACCCTAAACCTGCACGAGGCCATGACCAGCACCCTAACCCACGGCTTGCAGTTTGTGCAGGTGCCCGATCCGGCTGCTTTCCTCGATGAAAGCAAGCCCCTGGATGAGCGTTTTGGCTTGCTCATGCCCCACCTGACGGCCCAGAACGGCTGGTTTAAGCTCCAGTACCAAACCCAGGCCGGCCACCAGAAGGTAACCGCCGCCGACCAGGGCAACCCCGGCACCGGCGAGTTTGGCGGCTACGGCTTCAGCCTGCCCGACTACCGCAAAGATTTTACGCTGCTCACACCCGCCATTACTGCTCCCGTGCTGGTTATTACGGGCACCACCGATTACTGCGTAGGGCCTGAACACTACCGCCAGTTCCGCTTTCCCGACCAGCGCGTGGCCCGGCTCCAAACCGGCCACGTTCCCTTCGTGGAGGCCCCGGCGGCCTTCCGCAAGGCTGTGCTGAGCTTTGTTAAGGGCCTGAGCCGCAAGAGCGCCTAAGCATAGTTCCTACCCTGGGTTTCGGCCGCAACCGGCGCCGGTGTTTGCCGGGCCGGTTGCGTTTTTTATAGCCTGTGAGCAGGGTCAGGCCAGCCGCTAAAATCCCGGGTGAGCTTTGGCCACGGCCAGCCACCGGGCATTTTTTGTGTATGATTTTATGACACTTACCGCTGAGAAAGTCTGGGTAAAAACTTCTTTCCGTCACTCAACGGTAGTTTACCCGTATGCAATGCTACCCGGTAACTACCGCTTAGCTAAGCGGTTGGCTTCGGTGCCTGCCGTGTATCGTGCGCTGGCTGAAGCGTAGGGCCGCAGGCCCTACCACCCGGGCCATATTACTGTTGGGTCAACATCTGGTCGAGGTTACGCGTAAAAAGCCTGAAAGGAAAGTATGACTATTTCATTCTCTCCTGAAAAACCTGCCTTACCACATGATTGATACACAAGATAATATATACACGAAGGAATATCTTTCTTTTATAAATAAGAAAGAATTCCCGTGTGTAGCCGCCAAGACGGCCCTGACCTGGAATCAGCTTCACTGCTTGGTGGTTGACCACTTGGCCTGCCCCAAAGACGACGCCGCTATCCTGGACTTTATTTACCAGTTCGTGGATGACTACCGGCAGTCGGACAAGCTCTACCACAGCGCCGCTGTTATTTTCAAAGGTCCCGAAACGCCCAACGAGGCCTTGTTTGAGGAACTGTTCTGGCAGCGCCTGCAAGCCCTTTCCAACCTGGATGCCCAGCGCTACGACTACGACCGGCGGGTGGTAGCCGACCCTACTTCGCCCGATTTCAGCTTCAGCCTGAAAGAGGAGGCCTTCTTTGTGATAGGGCTGCACCCCGGCAGCTCCCGCCCGGCCCGGCAGTTTTCCTACCCCACCCTAGTGTTCAATGCCCACGCCCAGTTTGAGCAGATTCGGGCTAACGGCCGCTACGAGAACCTGCGCGACACCATCCGCACCCGCGACGTGGCGTACTCCGGCTCCATCAACCCCATGCTCCAGGATTTCGGGGAGGCATCGGAGGCCTACCAATACACCGGCAAACTGTACACCGAAGCCTGGAAATGTCCCTTTTTAAGTCAGCATGAATCAGTTAACCATCATTCCGCCGCGTAGCGGCACCGCTTTCGTACTGCGCAAAGGCCAGAAGCTGAAGGTAGTAGATATAGAGGGCGAACAGGTATCGGATTTTATCTGCTACAACCTTGAGGACCGAGCCGAGTACCTGTCCTCGGGACGCACCATCGACTACGCCGAAACCATTTTCCTGACCAAGGGGCACCCGTTCTACTCCAACCGCAGCAACATTATGTTCGAGCTGGTGGAGGACACCGTGGGCCGCCACGACTTCCTGCTCACGCCCTGCAGCGCCGATACGTTTCGCATTATTTATGGGCACCAGCACCCGCACCGGGGCTGCTTCGGCAACCTCTGTGAGGCCCTGCAGGAGTACGGCATCAGCCCCGATGCCATTCCTATCTGTTTCAACATTTTCATGCACGTAACCGTGGATGGCAATACGGGCAAGGTGGATGTGCTACCCCCCAAGAGCAAAGCCGGCGACTACGTGGTGCTGGAAGCCAAAACCGACCTGCTCATCGGCATGACGGCCTGCTCGGCGGAAATGTCGAACAACTACGCCTTTAAGCCCATTGGCTACCAGATTCTGGACTGAGCGGCCGGCTATCCTGCCCAGCCCGGCTACCACCCTTATTTAGTAGGGTCTGGTAGCCGGGCTTTTGCTTTCCGGACGCGGAGAGGACTTGCTGATAAGCTGCCGGGCCCCAGCCGGGCAAAGGGATTTAGGCGGGGGTAGCACCTGGCCCGGAGGCAGGTAGGGCGACCATGCTGTGGGGCAGAAAAACCCGGAAGGTGGTACCCTGGCCCACGGCGCTTTCTACCTCTATCCGGCCGCCGGCCTGGTTTACCAGCCGGTTTACCAGGTACAAGCCCATGCCCGTGCCGGCTACCTCCGGATGAAACCGCCGGAACAGCTGGAACAACTCCCGCTCATGCCGCACCAGATCAATACCACGGCCGTTGTCCTGCACCCTGAGCTCCAGCCCACTACCCGCCGGCGCGGCGCTAATCCGGATGTGGGCCGGCCGCCCGGGCTGGGCGTAGCGCAGACTGTTGCTGAGCAGGTTGTACAGCATGCTGTGCAGGCTGGAGCGCGCCATACTGACAGTAGGTGCCGCCTCAAAATCGAGGGCAAACGTGGCCGCGGGCTCGGAGGGCTGCAGGCTGCGGACAATTTCCTCGGTGAACGGGCGCAGCTCTATGGTTTCGGTGGGCACCTGCTCCAGCTGGCGCTGCAGCTGCACTACCTCCGTCAGGCCCTGGATGGTGCCCAGAATCTGCTGCAACGCCTCAGCAAACATTTCCAGCATGGGCACGGCTTCGGCGTCGGAGAACCTAACGGTGCGCCGCAGTTCCTGAAACAGACCGGTCATGTTATCAATGGGCTGCTTTAAGTCGTGGGAGGCCGTGTACACGAAGCTATCCAGGTCGGCGTTGATGCGGCTGAGCTGCTCGTTTTTCCGGGTCAGCTGCTCGTTTGCCAGGGCTACCTGCTCGCGCTGCTCATCAGCCTGCTGGCGGGCGCGCAGCAGCTCCTGCTCGTACTTGCGGCGCTCGGTAATATCAAACAGGGTAACGCGCACCACCAGGGGTTGCCCGTTGGTATCGCGCAGCAGCACAGCGCTCATCAGCACGGGCAGGGTGGTTCCGTCTTTGCGCCGCAGCAGGTAGCTCAGCTCGCGCACCTGGTTTTGCAGCAGCAACAGGGGCGCGCAGTACATTTCGTAGTGCAGGCGCCCGCCAACGGTAAACAGCTGCTGCAGGCACTGGCGGGCTACCAGCTCGGGGGCGGTGTAGCCCAGCCAACCCAGCAGGGTCTGGTTGAGCTTTACCAGCGTACCATCGGGGAGGCAGCTGCAGTAGCCGCAGGGGGCATGCTCATACAGGTCTTCCAGGTTTTCCTGGGTCAGGCGCAGGTCCAGCTCGGGCAGGGGCTCATCGGCGGCAGTGCTCATTGGCTGGGGGCGGGTGCGGTGCCCAAATAGTGGTGAATAGCTGCCGTGGTGGCCTGCGGGGCGCTCAGGTGGGGGCAATGGCCGGAGGTATTCAGCACCACCAGCTCGCTGCCGGCTAGCTGCTCCCGCAGGTACTCGCCCACGGCTAGGGGAGCCAGCGCGTCCTGGGAGCACTGCACAATCAGAGCGGGCGTGCGTAGCCGCGGCAGCTCAGGCCGGACATCGGAGAGGAAGGTGACGCGCGCGAAATGGTGGGCAATGGTGGGGTCGGTCTGGCAGAAGCTGGCATTCAGCTCGGCCGCCAGCTCCGGCTGCTCGGGGTGCCCCATAATGACGGGCGTAATGGCACCCGACCAGCCCAGGTAGTTGTTGTCCATGGCTTCAAGCAGTTCCTCAATATCGGTTTGCTCGAAGCCGCCGGTATAGCCGGCATCATTAATAAAGCGGGGCGAGGGCGCTACCAATACCAGCCGGGAAAAGCGCTCCGGCTCCTGAATAGCGGCCAGCACCCCAATCATGGCGCTTACGGAGTGCCCCACTAGCACTACCTCCGTCAGGTGAAGGGCCGCCAGCACGGCCAGCACATCCTCGGCGTGCGCGGCCAGGGTGCTGTACCGGGCCGGGTTGTAGGCCGTCAGCTCGGAGTGGCCGGCGCCTACCAGATCCAGCAGCACCGTCCGGTAATGGGCCTCAAACGCGGGAGCCACCATCCGCCACATGCGCTGGTCGCAGCCGAAGCCGTGCACAAACACCAGCGCCCGTTGCCCGGCGCCGGAAACCGTGACGTTGTTGCGTTTGAGAACATCCATAGCCGAGCAATCAAGCCTGTAAAAAGATAAGCGCGGCCCAGCCACCGCCCTGGTGCCGGCCTCGGCGCCTACCTCTAAGGTAGCGGTTCCGGAATAAGGCGGCCAGCCTGGCTTCGTTTTTCAGGCCCTGGGCCCGGGGAAGCCGCCGAAAGCACGAGCCGGCCGGGGCCTGCTCGCGCCGCCGGAAACGCCAGCGCCCCGGCAGTTTGCCAGGGCGCTGGGTGTGCGGGTTACCGTCGGCGCTTAGCCGTGCAGGGTGCCGTAGTGCTCATCAATGGCCTGATCCATTACATACTGGAGGGTGGTTAGCAGCCGGTTGCGCTCCGTATCCGGCATGCTCTGCAGCATCTGCTCAAAGGTGGTCCGGTAAACATGGGCCATAAACTTGGCCCCGTAGCTGGTAAAAAATCCATCGTGGACTTTCCTGAACGCCTGCTTTTCGGCCGAAGATATTGAGAGGGATAAGGCCAGCCATTCCTTGGCATTATTGGCGAGGCTAAGTTGCAGGTCCTGGTCCATAGGTGGGGTATAAGGCAAAAGAAAAGGCGGCTCCTACTCCTGCCGCCGGTAGGGCCGGTACATGGAGGGGCTGGTATGCGGCGCCAGCGGCCCTACCCCACCGTGCGCCGCATAGTAAGCCGCTACGGCCGTTTCCAGCCCTGCTTCGTCGTGGAGGGGCAGGGTAGCGAATACATCCTGCGCGGCTAGTGGAGCGGCCACGGCACTCAGGCGGCAGCAGTCAATGCCCAGCGGATGCTCAATGAACAGCCGGGCGCCATCCTGGGCTACGCGCTGGTGCTGGTAGCGCCAGGCCTGGCTGAAGGTGGGTCGGCTGGCCTTGTTGGTTTCATCGGTGGGGGCAAAGCCTAAGCCTCGCAGGTACACATCGGTCATCAGAATAGGAAAAAAGGAATCAGTCAGAAGAAAATAAGTCGGCCGCCCGGGTTACCTGGCGCAACAAGGTAAGCAGTTCTGCTCCAGAAAGCGCCGTCAGGCGGAAACGCCGGAAGCCAGCGGGTACCGCGCCCGGAAAGCTACCGCTTCCGCCCCCCTGGAAGGCCCTGGTACTTTAACCAAGCGGCATCCCGACGCTTAAGTTCAACTTTCTCTACCTTCCTTACTATACAGCTGATGCGCGGAAAGCCCCATCACCCCTTGGGCGGGAGCCGGTTTCCCGGCGGGCTACCCCCTGCCCTACCCGCAGCCCACGCGGCATAACTACGTTCGCGGCAGGGGGCAAGTACGGATCAGTAAATCAGTATTTTAACCCTATCTATCTGACTGATTGAGCACTAGATTTGTAATACTGGGATAGTCCGGCACTTATCCGGCTGCCGGCCGCCCACCTATTCTGCTACTTGTGTACCTCTAACGCCACCTGTATGCCTGCCACGTCCCTAACCTCCCGACTACCGCTAACGCCCGGCTTCACAGCTATTAATCTGGATTTGATGACGGCCGCCCAGGTGGCCGGCACCCTGCCGGGCAGCCCCCGGCAGCCCCGCCCCCGCCTGCTCATCGACTGCGGCGCCCTGAAGTGCCTGCGGACACTGGGCGTCAGCTACGTGGTTTCGGAGCTGCTGGTGCTGCACAATGCCGGCGCCGATGTGTGGCTGCATAACGTGGACCCGGTGCTGGCCCGATGCCTGCACCTGCTGCAGCTCAGCCGCCTGTTTCATACGGCCGCGCCCGCAGCCTGAGCTATCGGCCCGGGCCCCCGCCACAGCGCCTTCAGGGCTACCCCCCGCTCCGGGCGGAAGCCGCTGCCGCGCCGCGCCTACAGGGCTCCGGTATCGTCGGCCTGCTCGGCCTCGGCCCTGATGAGCTGCAGCTCCAGCTTATCCAGGGGCTTATGGATGAGGCGCGTTACCAGCGGATTCTGCTCTGCTCGGGCCATGTCGGTCTGAGCCAGAGACGAGGTCAGGATGTAGATGCGGGTGTGGCTGAGTACCTGGGGAACGATGGGCTGCAGGGCCTCCAGAAACTCCCACCCATTCATGACGGGCATGTTCAGATCCAGCAGAATTACTTTGGGCAGCTGGGTGGCAGGCGCCTGCTGGAGGTAGCCCAGGGCCTCCTCCGCCGACTGGAAGGCCGTGATATGGTCAGCAAACTCCTCGCGCTGCAGCAGCAGGCGCATCAGAAAAATACTGGTTGAGTCGTCGTCGATTAAAACAGTGTGCATACAGAATGCTAGGGTAAGCGTAAAATGAAGCGGGTGCCAACCTCTACTTCGCTGTGTACTGAAATATGACCGCCCATAGCTTCTACGTGCGTTTTCACCAGGTATAGGCCCAGGCCCCGCCCCGCGGGCTGGGAATGAAAGCGTTTGTAGAGCCGGAAAACATCGGGGCCGGCCTTCTGCACATCGAAGCCGGAGCCGTTATCGGCCACCACTACCTGCACGGCTGGCTCGGGGCCGGTCCCGGCAGCGGCCGTAACATCTACGCGCAGAGGGCGGTGCTCTGAGCGGTATTTAATGGCATTGGACAAGAGGTTAAAGAATATACTGTACACGTAGGCCCGGTTGCCGTGCACGCACAGCTCGGGCGCCACGGTGCAGTGCACTTGCCCGCCACACTGCTCCAGCAGGTCCTGCAGGTTGACAACTACCTGCTCTATCACTTCGGCCAGCGGCACCAGCTCCGGCTCCGATACCCCCTGTTTGTCGCGGATGGTCAGAATCGTGTTCATGTCGTGCAGAACCGTATCCAGCTGCTGGGTGCTGAGTTGCAGGTGGCTGAGCAGGGGCGCATACTCGGGGGCATTGCCGGCCTGGGCCACCAGCAAATCCAGCAGCCCCAGCATGTTGGTGAGCGGGGCCCGCAGGTTATGCGACACAATGTAGGCGAACTGCTGCAAATCCTTGTTTTGACGGTAGAGCTGCTCGTGGGCCTTTACCTTATCGGTGATGTCGGTGAAATACACGGACAGGCCTTCCTGGGAGGGGAAAGCCTTGATTTCCAGCCAGAGCTGACGCGGCTCGAAGAAAGCCTCAAAGTGCACGGCCTGGCCCGTAGCCACGGCGTAGCGGCACTGGCGGTAAAACTGATTGAGGTCCTCGTTTTTGAATATCTGCCAGATGATGCGCCCCAGCAGCTGCTCGCGGCTCATGCCCAGCAGGCGCTCCACCTCACTGTTGATGAAGCTGAAGGTCCAGTGCTTATCCAGCAGGAAAAAGGCATCTGTAATGCTTTCCAGAACGGTGTGCAGGCGTTTGATCTGCTGCTCGATGATGGCCCGGGAAGCGGCTTCGGAAGTAACGTCCTGGGCTATCATGTGCACGCCCGGAATATGCCCATTCAGCCAGAGCGGCACCTTTGTTACGTGCAGTACCCGCGGCTCGGCCCCCAGCAGCTGCACGTTTACCTCAAACGCTACCTTGGTTCCCCGAAACGCCTCGGCCAGTTTTTCATCGAACAGGGGCACCTTATCGGGCGGTAAAAAATCCCGGAAGGGGCGGTCCAGAACCTCGGCCCGCGTCTGGTGCACGGCCTCCAGAAAAGCCGGGTTGGCATCCAGGATAACTCCGGCAGCGTCCTGAAAGAGAATTAGATCGGGGTTATGCTCAAATAACGACCAAAACCGCTTCTTTCCCTCCAATAGTTGTCGTACGTCGCGGTTCATAGGCCCCAACACAAATAAATTAAGCAAGACGCAGCAGCACTTTAGGGGGTTTTTCCCAAAATAGCAAATGCCCGGCTCTGGTGCCGCCCAATACCGCCCAGCCATCCGACACTCATTACTCCCTGACCAGCAGCTATTTTACTTTCTAATCGTTCATTTTTTGTTCTTGTGCCGAGGCATAGGCGCTACCGGCCGGGCTGCCACCGCAGAGTTGAAGCCCCGGGCCCGACCCCACGGTAGTACGGTTTTTAGTATTTCCAGGGCGAAGATCAGGCCGCGAAGGCACTGCGAAAGCCCGCAGCGGCTACCTCAACCATAACTTCGGAAGCCGGCACAAGGTATAGGCAGGTTGCTGCTCCATCTCGGTTTTTGTGTATGACCCACGCTATTCCTGCCTCCGCTACCATTGTTATTACGGGCGCTTCCAGCGGCATTGGCCGGGCTACGGCCCTGGCTTTTGCCCGCCCGGGCGTGCGGCTGGTGCTGGCCGCCCGGCGGGCGGCCGTGCTGGCGGAGGTAGCCGCCGAGTGCGCGCAGCAGGGCGCCCGTACGCTGGCGGTACCTACCGACGTAACCGACGCCCGGGCCGTGCACCACTTGGCGGAAGCTGCTGCCGCGCTGGGAGGCGGCCAGATTGACGTGTGGGTAAACAACGCCGGCAGCGGGGCCATCGGGGAGTTTGATAAGGTGCCGCTGGCCGCCCACGAGCAGGTGCTGCACCTGAATCTGTTTGGCTACCTCTACGGGGCGTACGCGGTGCTACCCTACTTCCGGCGGCAAGGCCACGGCATCCTGATCAACGTGGTATCGTTGGGGTCCTGGCTGCCCGAGCCTTTCACGGCCTCGTACAGCGCCAGCAAATATGGCCTGCGCGGCCTCATGGACACCCTGCGCGCCGAGCTGAGCTCCGAGCCGCACATTCACGTCTGCGACGTGCACCCCTCGTACATCGACACGCCCGGTTTCCAGCACGGCGCTAACTATACCGGCCGCCTGATTAAGCCCGCGCCGCCCGTGTTTCCGGCCCAAAAAGTAGCCGATACCATTGTGAAGCTGACGCGCCACCCCCGCCCAAGCACCATGGTGGGCTGGTCGGGGCCGGCGCTGCGGCTGCTATACCAGCTGGCCCCGCAAACTACCGCCTGGGCCGCCGCCCGCCTGTTCAGGGGGTATCTGGCCCAGGCTCAGCCTGCTCCCGTTTCCGAAAACAGCCTGTTCCGCCCCCAGCCTGCTCCTCACGGCTCCGATATTTCCGGAGGCTGGCTCGCGCCCGCTGCCCCGCGCGGCCGTGGCACCTGGTGGGGCGCCGCGCTGCTGGCCGCGGCGGCCGGTGCCTACCTGTGGCAGCAGCGTAAATCCGGTGCGCCAATTCCTGTCAATCCAACAAGCTAGCGGAGGCTTCTGTAAAGCACATAACATAGGCGTACTTTTGCGGCTGCCCATGTGCTGTTGCCTTCCTCGTCTTTTCGCCCTCACCCCACCCTGAGAATAGGCCGACCTACCTCCTACCCCTGCTTTCTACCGGAAGCGGGCTTCTCTGTTTTTGCCTTCTCTCAGCCTTCTTATGCTTTCTGTTTCCGCTTACCTCGCGCAGTATAAAGTCAACCCCAAAAACGAAATACTGGCCGGGCTTACGACGGCTTTGGCCCTGGTGCCGGAGGTGGTGGCTTTTGCTTTGCTGGCGTACATCAGCCCGTTGGTGGGCATCGGCTCGGCCTTTATCATCTGCCTGCTTACCAGCATATTCGGGGGTAGGCCAGGCATGATATCGGGTGCGGCCGGTTCGGTGGCCGTCGTGATTGTGAGTTTGGTGGTGCAGCACGGGGTAGAGTACCTGTTTGCCGCTGTGGCCCTGATGGGGCTGCTGCAGGTGGCCGTGGGGCTGCTGCGGTTTGGCAAGTTTATCCGGCTGGTGCCGCAGCCGGTGGTGTTTGGCTTCGTGAATGGGTTGGCCCTCATCATCTTCATGGCCCAGCTGGAACAGTTTAAGGTGCACGATGCTGCGGGCACCGAGCACTGGCTTACGGGCCCGGCCCTGTGGCTGATGCTGGGGCTGGTGGCCCTGACCATGGCCATTGTGTACCTGCTGCCCAAGCTCACGAAGGCGGTACCGGCCTCCCTCACGGCCATTATTGTGGTGTCAGGGCTGGTGATTATGGGCGGGCTGGAAACTAAGTCGGTGGGCGATATTGCCTCTATTGCGGGTGGGCTGCCGCAGTTTCACTGGCCGCAGGTGCCCCTGGCGTGGAACACGCTCGTCATCATCTTCCCGTACTCCGTGATTATGGCCTTGGTCGGCCTCACGGAAAGCCTGCTGACCTTGACCGTGGTGGATGAAATAACCGACACCCGCGGCCGCAGCAACCAGGACTGTGTGGCCCAGGGTCTGGCCAACATTACCTCCGGAATGTTCGGGGGTATGGGCGGCTGCGCCATGATTGGGCAGACGATGGTGAACCTGGAAAGCCGGGGGCGCGGGCGGCTTTCGGGGGTAGTGGCGGCGGTGGCGCTGGCTTTGTTTGTGGTGGTGGGCTCCTCTCTCATTGAGCGCCTGCCCCTGGCCGCGTTGGTGGGCGTGATGTTCATGGTGGTTATCGGCACCTTCGAGTGGGCCAGCCTGCGCATCCTGCGCCGCATGCCGCTTACCGATGTGCTGGTGATGCTGCTCGTGACGCTGGTAACGGCCATTTCCCAGAATCTGGCCTTGGCCGTGCTGCTGGGGGTAGTGGTGTCGGCGCTGGCCTTTGCCTGGGAAAACGCCAAGCGCATCCGGGCCCGCAAATTCGTGGATGCCGCCGGGGCCAAGCACTACGAAATCTTCGGGCCGCTGTTTTTTGGCTCGGTGCAGGCTTTCACCGAGAAGTTCGATGTGCAGCAAGACCCCACCCAGGTTATCATCGACTTCCAGGACAGCCGCGTGGCCGATATGTCGGGTATTGAGGCTCTGAACAAGCTCACGGAACGCTACAGCCGCCTGGGCAAAACTCTACACCTGCGCCACCTCAGCCCCGACTGCCGCCAGCTCCTGCACAACGCCGGCGCCCTCATCGAGGTCAACATCCTGGAAGACCCCGAGTACCGCGTGGCCACCGACCGGGAGTAGGTTACGCCTTACCTGGTGGGGTAGGCGCGTAGGTTAGCACGTAGGCCGGGGGTAGGTTCAGCAGCACATGCTCTTCCTGCAAAGGCCGGAAAAACCGCTCGAACAGCCGCTTGTTCTGCAACGAATACTGAAAAAGAACAAGTCGGCCTTCAGGCCCAAGCAGCTGCGCCGTATGCTCCAGAATACGCCAGCCCAGGCGCCGCGGCAACGAGGAAAACGGCAGGCCGCACACCACATAATCAACCTGCCCTACGCCCAGTTCCTGCAGGTACTGCCCGGTTTTGTCGGCGGAGCCGTGCACAACGTGGACGCCCGCGTGGCCGGCGTAGCGCTGGCGCAGCAGCTGGGCAAAACGGCGGTTGGCCTCTATCAGCACCAGCGTCGTTTCGGGCCGGCGCCGGCCCATAAGCACGTCGGTAAAAACGCCCGTACCGGGGCCGTACTCCACAATGCAGCTAGCCGTGGCAAAGTCAATCGGCTCCATCACCTTGCTGGTCAGGGCCGGCGAGCTGGGAATCAGGGAGCCAACGGTGGCGGGGTTGCGGAAGAACTCTTCAACAAAAGGAGAAAGCATAACTGACGCTGGAAGGGTTTGGGGGATGCGGAGGGGGTAGGAAGCCAGTCGGCTTAAACGTCCGGATAGTTTTCTATTGTAGCGCGCAAACGGTTTATGCTCAAACTTTAACAATCAAACCAAGCGCGGCATCTCGCGTGTTTCTCCAGAACGTCATTCCGAGCTTGCCGAGGAATCTCGCGTGCTGATGTTGCCAAAGTATCTGCTTCCCTCTCCAGAGGGAGAGGGGGCGGGGGGGTGAGGCGAATCGCGCGTCATGCTGCGCCTCCGCATGATGTGCGGGAAAAGCGCGTATCACCTACTCCCGGCGCCTTTCATGAAGCGGGCCAGGTAGGGGCCGGTACGGCTTTGCTTGTGGCGGGCTACCTCGGCCGGCGGGCCAGCGGCTACCACCTGGCCGCCCTCGTCGCCGGCACCAGGCCCGATATCCATCACCCAGTCGGAGGCGGCCACCACGCGCATGTCGTGCTCTACCACAATGACGGTGTTGCCGGCTTCCACTAGCCCGTCGAGCTGAACCAACAGCTTTTCCACGTCGGAGGGGTGCAGGCCGGTGGTAGGTTCATCGAGCACGTAGAGGGAGTTGCCGCGCTGGGCCCGCTGCAGTTCCGTGGCCAGCTTGATGCGCTGGGCCTCGCCGCCCGACAGCTCGGTGGCCGGCTGGCCCAGGCGCAGGTAGCCCAGCCCTACCTCGCGCAGCACCGTGAGGGCCCGCTGAATGGTAGGCTCCTCATCGAAAAACTCCCAGGCCGCGTCCACGGTCAGACTCAGCACCTCGGCAATGTTCTTGTCGCGGTAGGTTATTTCGAGGGTTTTGGCGTTGTAGCGGGCCCCGTGACAGACCGGGCAGGGCGCGTACACACTGGGCAGAAACAGCAGCTCCACCATCACGAAGCCTTCGCCCTGGCAGTTTTCGCAGCGGCCTTTGGCCACGTTGAAGGAGAAGCGGCCGGCATCGTAGCGGCGCTTGCGGGCGGCGGGGGTGGCGGCAAACAGCTTGCGCACATGGTCAAAGAGTCCGGTGTAGGTGGCCATGTTGGAGCGCGGCGTGCGGCCAATGGGCTTCTGATCGACGCGCACCAGCCGCTTGATGTACTCCATGCCGCCCACGATTTTGCCGCCGGTTTCGGGCGGCGCGGCCCGCTCCAGCGGATCGGCTTCTTCCTCCTCGGCCTCCACGGTTTGCCCCAGGCACTCGGCCACCAGCTCCACCAGCACCTGACTTACCAAGCTGGATTTGCCGGACCCCGACACGCCCGTGACGGTAGTAAACACGCCCAACGGAAACTCCACCGTCAGGTTTTCGAGGTTGTTGCGCCGCACGCCCTGCAGTCGCAGCCAGCCAGTGGGCGTGCGGGGCTGCGGGGCCCCTACCCCCTCGCCCTCCGTGAACAGGAAGCGGCGCGTTTGGGAAGCTTCTACCTTAGCCAGACCGGCGGGCGGACCGCTGTACAGGATTTGCCCACCCTGCTCCCCGGCCGCTGGGCCCACGTCCACCAGCCAATCGGCCTGCCGGATTACATCGAGGTTGTGCTCTACCACGAACAGAGAATTGCCAGCCTGCTTGAGGCTGTGCAGGGCTTTCAACAGGGCTTCGGTATCCGATGGGTGCAGGCCGGCCGAGGGCTCATCGAGCACATACACTACCCCAAACAAGTTGGAATACAACTGGGTGGCCAGCCGCAGGCGCTGCAGCTCCCCCGGCGACAAGGTGGGCGTACTGCGCTCCAACTGCAGGTAGCCCAACCCCAGGTCCAGCAGCACCGACAGGCGGGCGCACAGGTCCTGGGCAATGCGCTGGGCCACAATGGCCTGCTCGGGGTGGGCGGCATCCTGCTTCTGGCGTCCTGTAGCGTTGCCCTCAGCGTAGGGCTTTAGCAGCTGTGCCACCCGCTTCAGCGGCAGCCCCGACATATCGGCAATGTCCAGCCCCGCAAACGTGACGGCCAACGACTCGGGCCGCAGGCGCTTGCCGTGGCAGGTGGGGCACTCGGTGCTGAGCATGTACTGCAGGGCACGCTTTTTCATGAGCGGGCTCTGGGTGTTGGCGAAGGTGTGCAAAACGTGGCGCTTCACCCCCGTAAAGGTGCCCATATAGTTGGGCGGCTCCTTGCGCTTGAGGGCCCGCTGGGTTTGCTCGGGGGTGTAGCCGGGGTACACAGGCACTACGGGCTGCTCATCGGTGAACAGAATCCAGTCGCGCTGCTCCTGGGGCAGCTCCCGCCACGGAATGTCCACGTTGTAGCCCAGGGTCACGAGGATGTCGCGCTGGTTCTGGCCGCCCCAGGCCTGGGGCCAGGCCGCAATGGCCCGCTCCCGGATGGTCAGCGAAGGGTCGGGCACCATGCTTTCTTCCGTCACCTCATAAATGCGGCCCAGACCGTGGCACTGGGGGCAGGCGCCTTCGGGGGTGTTGGGCGAAAAGCCCTCGGCGTACACAATGCTTTGCCCGGCGGGGTAGTCGCCGGCCCGGGAGTAGAGCATGCGCAGCAGGTTGGAGAGCGTAGTAACCGAGCCCACCGACGAGCGGGTGGTAGGTGTACCGCGCTGCTGCTGCAGGGCCACCGCCGGGGGCAGGCCCTCAATGGCATCTACCTCGGGCACGGCCATCTGATGGAACAGGCGCCGGGCGTAGGGCGACACCGACTCCAGGTAGCGGCGCTGGGCCTCAGCGTAGAGCGTCCCGAACGCCAGGCTTGATTTGCCCGAGCCCGACACGCCAGTAAACACCACCAGGGCGTCGCGCGGAATTTCTACGTCGATGTTTTTGAGGTTGTGCTCCCGGGCCCCGCGCACCTGCACGAAGCCGTTGAAGGATGGATCGGGGGTAGGAGTCTGCGAAGGTTTCGCCATAGCGGAGGGGTAATAGGCAGCAGAGCCGGGACAGCGGACGCCAGTTTCGGCCCCGGGCGCGGTCAGTCTCTGCTGTTACCTTTTTCCGGCCCGCAGGGTTATAGCCTGTTTTGCTACCCCTGGTTGGGCTGAAAGTCCTGAAGCCCCCTTGCGGGTTCAGTCTGACAGCCATTTACCACCTGACCAAGGTGCCGCCTGTCCCCTTTTTTACTTACGCCTTAAGGTTTACAATGCTAAGCAACTGGCAGCACCCGCGCCAGCACCTGCTCCAGCGCGGCCAGGGTCACTACCTCGCCTTGCAGCAACACCCTATGCGCCTGCCAGAGCAGCAACTGCCGGGGGTAGCCGCCTTCCTCAATGAGGCAGTAGAGGGGGCCGCCGGGCGCGGCGGAATAGGTATAGAAACCCGTGCGCTGCTCGGTAAAGCCATGGCGCAGCAGCGTGTCGTGGAAGTAGTTCATGGGGCTGACGGGGGTAGGAAAGGGTGCGAAAGATGCATACGCGGCCGGTTACAAGATGATGGCATCTGAACCGGTCATGAAACTTCGCCGCCGCCGGATGGGTATAGGCAGGTATGATGACCCAGCACTCCACTTCCGCCCTTGCCGCTGCTGAGCTCATCCTGATGGACGAGTATGGGCAGCTAGATTTTGATTTTTTGGAACAGCTCGAGTACGAGCTTCACCCGGCCCTCGACGAACAAGAGGACGAGGACGACCGGATGGCTGCCTAACAGGTTTAGGCTGGCAACCGGGGTAAGCCGCACGCCTATACCCTCAGAGTTTTCGCCAGCACTAACTGCCCCTGCCGCAATTGCACGCGCTGCAGAATACTTTTCCCTGCCCATTGACTCGGCATCAGGCTAAGTGCTCGTTCAATGGGAATCGGTAAGGTAATTCTGCCCACTGATTTCCGCGTGATCCTCCGCTTGGGGTTGCTTCAACAGCGCTATGCGCGGTTCAGCTTGCCCAACCTCGACCAAAACCAACCTGCCGTTCCGTAGTATGTAGTTGCCAACGGCCACCGTCAGGCAGGGGTATTCATTGCCCCTACCTGGCCGCACCCACTGTATCGGTGATCCTACCCGGCAGTCCTGTTATGCGGCTGCGCTCCGGCATTCAACACAACATGGATAGCGGCTCTGCTCTTGGTTTGGTGCCTGGTGCGCCTTCTACGTACTGGCTTACCCGGTTTGTACTTCTGCGCCTGTTGGGGGCGCTGTATGCAGTGGCCTTTCTGGTGGCCGTGCAGCAAGTACTACCCCTGATGGGCTCCCAGGGCCTTTTGCCTGTTGGCTCTTACCTGAGCCAGATAAGCCAGGTGCTGGGTTCCGATTGGGTGGGGTTTGCGCGCCTGCCTTCTTTTTTCTGGTTCTGGCATTCTGATACTGCCTTGCTCGTGGGAGCCTGGGTGGGCCTGCTGCTTTCCTGCCTGGTCGTGGCGGGCTTCGCCAACGCCTTGGTGCTGGCGCTGCTTTGGATGCTGTACATGTCATTTGTACACGTAGGGCAGGAGTGGTACGGCTACGGCTGGGAAATTCAGCTCCTGGAAACGGGTTTCCTGGCTATTTTCCTGTGCCCATTGCTCGATATGCGGCCCTTTCCGCCGTACGCACCGCCCTACCCCATTATCGTGCTGTTTCGGTGGCTAGCCTTCCGCATTATGCTGGGAGCGGGGCTGATTAAGGTGCGCGGCGACGAAATATGGCGCAACAGCACGGCTCTCTATTACCACTTCGAAACCCAACCCATACCGGGGCCCCTGAGCCGGTGGTTTCACTTTTTGCCGCGCCCGATGTTGCAGGCGGGCGTGTGGTTTAACTGGCTGGCCGAGTTGGTGGCTCCTTTCTTCGTTTTTGGCCCCCGGCTGGCCCGGCACTTAGCAGGCGGAGCCATTATCCTGTTTCAGCTCAACATCATTGTCAGCGGCAACCTCGCGTTTCTGAACTGGCTGACCATCGTGCCGGCGCTGGCCTGCTTCGATGACAGCTTCTGGGCCCGGGTGCTACCCCAGCGCCTGGTCCGAAAGGCGGCCTCCGCAGCGGAGCAAGCCGAAGACTCCCGGCCCATGCGCCTGACGAGTTGGGTGGTAACAGGGGTTATTGGCTTGCTGAGCATTCAGCCGGCGCTGAACCTGGTTTCGCCCGGCCAGATCATGAATACGTCCTTCGACCCGCTGGAGCTGGTAAACACCTACGGAGCCTTCGGGACGGTAGGTCAGGAGCGGCTAAACGTGGTGTTTGAGGGCACCCTGGACGAAAACCCGAGCGAACAGGCTAACTGGCAACCCTACATTTACAAAGGCCTGCCCGTAGCCCTCGACCAGCGCCCGCCGCAGGTTGCGCCCTACCAGTTGCGCCTCGATTGGCAGATGTGGTTTGCCGCTATGGCCTCGCCCAACGAGTATCCCTGGACCCTGCACCTGGTTTGGAAGCTGCTGCACAACGACCCGGGCGCGGTAGGTTTGTTTGCGCGCACCCCGTTCCCGAACAAGCCCCCGCGCTACATCCGGGCGGTGCGTTACCGCTACCGCTTTGCCCCACCGGGCAACGCCGAGGGCCTATGGTGGCACCGCGAGCGGGTTGATATCTGGCTGCCGCCGTTATCGGCTAATGATCCGACCCTGGTTCAGTTTCTGCAGGGCGCCGGCTGGGTCCAGTAGCTTAGTCACTACCGGCACCCTACCCCTGGCCCGGCGGCAACCGCACCATGCTCTCGGAGTTCATGCAGTAGCGCAGGCCGCTGGGCTCGGGCCCGTCGGGGAAAACGTGGCCCAGGTGGCCGCCGCAGACGTTGCACAGGGCCTCGATGCGCTCCATATGGTGGCTGGAATCGAAGGCGTAGCGGATGACGTTTTTGGCTACCGGCTGCGTGAAACTGGGCCAGCCCGACATGGCGTGGTACTTGGTTTCGGAGTTAAAGAGCAGGGTGCCGCAGCCGGCGCAGGCGTACACGCCGGGCTCGTAGGAGCGGCAGTAGGCGTTGCGGTAAGGCGGCTCGGTGGCTTTTTGGCGCAGCACCTGAAATTGGGCGGGGCTTAGTTGCACCTGCCACTCAGTTTCAAGTAGCTCCAGGCGACGCGGGGGCTCGGGGTTGCTGTATCGGGCAAATTTCAGGACGTCAATCCAGCGAAGCATACAGCATCTTTAGTGATACGGCGCCCTAAAAATATTACATTTATAAAGCCAAGCCCATTAGTGTCTGCCACCTCCCCTCTGTTTCCAGATGGAAACTCTCTACGACTCTCCTCCCCTCTCCATTTTCTACGATGACGGCCACGAGTGGTTGTACGTAGAGTGGAAAGGGGCCCATTCGGCCGCTTCAGCCCAAAGCGGCGGCGAGCTAATCCTGCACCATCTGCAGCTGCACCCCTGCCGCAAAATGCTCAACGACAACAGCCAGGTAACTACTGGCTGGGAAGAGGGCTCCCGGTGGGTGGGCAGCCACTACTACAAAACCCTCTCCGAGCAGGGCATCCGCTTTGTGGCCTGGGTCTGCCCTCCCAACTGGTCGGCCCGCAAATCCATGGATACGGCCATGCAGTTTGTTACCCAGCCCATGGTAGTACTCTTCGACGACCTGGCAACTGCCTACGCCTGGCTGCTCCGGCAGTCGTAGCCTCCGCGCCGGGAAGCCGCAGCCGTGCCTTACCCCCAATCAGTCCTCAAAGGCCGTCGGCTTTCAGGGCATTGGGTGCTGCCGCGCAACCGTCGTAGGCCTGCTATTCTTGCCCGAACTGGTAGCGCCGGCAGCGGCCGAATTGGGGGGTAGACTAGCAGGCCTCCGCTATGGAAGCCAGCACCTGCCCGATTTCCGGTGGCAACGGGCGGGCAGCTACCTCGGGAGCCACGCACTGCCGCTGCAGCGCCCATAGCTGTTGCAGCGCGCCGTTCTGGGTAGCTGTCGGGGCCTGGATGCGCTCCAGCAGCTCTTCCAGCAGGCACCCAAAGGCCCGCACCTCCAGCTGCTGCAGGGCTCGGGCGGTTGCCGCCTCAGCCGGATCAAAAAAGCAGGCCGCTCCAAAATCACCGAGCAGGGCCTCGCCGGTAGTTGTAGTCAGGAGGTTGTGGGCGTACAGGTCGCCGTGCAGAATACCGCGGGCGTGCAGGTGAGCAGCAGCACTGGCTACCCCCCGCGCAAGGCGCAAGGCTGCCTCCAACGTAAACCCAACCTCGGGGGCGTACACGTCGCGGGTGCAGGAGGCAAAGCTAGGCGGACCGGCCAGGGTGCGAAACGCCGGGTTAATGAGCTCCAGCACCAGGCCTTCGGTGCCGGGACAGTTGGTTAGTTGCCCTTTGACCGCAATCAGGCTGGGATGAGTGCCGGCACTGATGCAGGCCACCATTTCGCTGTGGGGCAGCCCGTCGCTGGTTATCTGGCCTTTGAACACCTTCACGGCTACGGCCTGGGTAGCGGAAGCCGCCGGCTGCCACTGCGCCCGCGAAATCACCCCCGATGCACCCTCACCCAACTTGTGCTCTAGAGTCAGCTCATTCCAGTCGATGGCTTGAATAGGGCTGCGTGCTTCTGCTGCGGCCTGCGCGGGCTCACTGAACGGGTTACCGGCAAAGGCCAGCCACGTCAGGCGGGGCATAGTCAGCAGCCACTCCGGTAAACTGGTAAAGCGGTTGGCCGCAATCCGGAGCAGTTCCAGGTTGGTGCAGTTAGCCAGAGTTTCGGGTAGGTTGGTCAGGTGGTTGCCGGCCAGCATGAGCTTCTGCAGGTCCGGGCAGCTTCCAATTTCCGGCGGCACCTCCCGGATCTGGTTGTCGGTTAGAATCAGCCAGCGCAGCTTGGGCGGCAGAGCGGCGGCCGGCAGCGTACGAATCTGGTTGGCCTTGAACCCGATCATGCTCAGCTCGGGGCACTCGCCCAACACCTCGGGCAGGGAGGTAAACTGGTTGTCGGAGCAGAACAGGATGTGCAGCTTCCGCAGCCGTCCCAGGTCCGGAGGTAGTTCTGAGAGTTGGTTGCCCGTCAGATTCAGGATTTCCAGGGTCTCGGCCAGGCCGAAGATTTCGCGCGGAAACTCTCTTAGTCCTTCGGATAAGTCGAGCCGGGTAGCGCCGGCCAGTTCCCCGGCGCGTAGTTGGGCAAGCGTGTGCATGCGGCAAAGGTGAGAAACGAAGCCCGGACGAGCATCATGGCTTACAGCAGGGGTAGCCGAAAGGGGTGGGAGAGTACGTCAGAACACTTGTCATTCCGAGCGTAGCGAGGAATCTGGGGCAATCTTCAATAAGCAATTCAGCTTCCTCGCTGCGCTCGGAATGAGAGTTCTTTTCCCCCCTTCCGCTTACGAGCTGCAGGAAAGGGTAGCGCTGCCCGGTTTCTCGCGGGCCCAGTCGGGGCGCTTGGCGGCCAGGTCGTTGTGTTCGGGCTGCTCGTCGAAGGGCTTTTTCAGAACTTCCATTAGCCGGTTCAGCAGGCTCAGGTCGCCGGTTTCGGCGGCTTCAATGGCCTGCTGGGCCAGGTAGTTGCGCAGCACGTACTTGGGGTTGGCCGCCAGCATCTTCTCCCGAATAGTATCCGGCGAGGCCTGCTCCTGCTGCAGGCGCACGAAGTAGCGTTGCAGCCAGCCTAGTAGCGCCTGCTCTTCGGCCGGAGCCATGGAGTAGGCAGCGGCGGCCAGCAGCTCCCGCCACTGCGCATCGCCGTTTTCCGGGGCGGCCAGCACGGCCGGGGCCGTATGCGAAAGGTGGCGGAAGAACACGGTCATATCCACTTCCGATTCGGCCAGGGCCTGCTCCAACGCTTCAAACAGCGCTTGGTCTTCCTCCTGATTGCCGGCCGTAAGCCCGAGCTTGCGCAGCATCATCTCGTAACGGGTAGTACCCAGGGTGTTGATGTACACATCCAGCGACGGATTCAGAGCCTCTACCCCACTGACCAGGGGTAAAATGGCCTGACCCAGCTGCATCAGGTTCCAGAGGGCTACCCGCGGCTGCTGTCCGAAGGCATAGCGCCGCCCGCCGAAGTCGGTGGTGTTGGGCGTCCAGTCAAGGTCATAGGGCTCCAGCCAGCCGTAGGGGCCGTAGTCGATGGTCAGACCCAGAATGCTCATGTTGTCGGTGTTCATTACCCCGTGCACAAACCCCACTGACTGCCAGTGCGCAATCATGATGGCGGTGCGGCGGCAGACTTCCTCAAACCAGCGGGCGTACACCTCGGGTGAGGGCTCGCCCAGCTCGGGGTAGTGGCGCCGGATGACGTAGTCGGCCAGGGCACGCAGGTTGTCGATTTCGCCGGTAGCCAGGAAAATCTGGAAGTTGCCGAAGCGCACGAAGGTAGGCGCCACCCGGGCCACAATGGCGCCGGGCTCGGGGCGGGCGTTGCCATTGTAAAACATGTCCCGGATTACCTCGTCGCCGGTTGCTACCAGGCTTAGGGCCCGGGTAGTGGGCACGCCCAGGTGGTACATGGCCTCGGAGCACAGAAACTCCCGCACCGAAGAGCGCAGCACGGCCCGCCCATCGGCGCGGCGTGAATACGGCGTGGGGCCGGCACCTTTCAGCTGAATTTCCCAGGTAGTACCATCCACAGCTGTCAGCTCGCCCAGAGAAATGGCGCGGCCGTCGCCGAGCTGCCCGGCCCAGTTGCCGAACTGGTGGCCGCCGTAGCGAGCCGCAAAGGGTTTCATGGTAGCGGCCTGCCGGTTGCCGGCCAGCACCTCTACGGATGGGCCGCGCTCCGGCGGGCGCTGCAGCCCCAGGAAGTCTGCCAGCTCCTCGGACCAGGCCAGCAGGTGCGGGTCCTGTACGGGGGTAGGGTCCACGCGGGAGTAGTGGTAGCCGGGCACTTGGCGCGGGCGCTTATCCATGGAAGCTTCGCCGCGCAGCTCCTCTACAAAGGAATTCTGGAAGGAAGCCTGATCTATTGATTGGGGGGTAGCAGACATAGGAAGAAAGCAAAAGGGCGCCGGCGAAAGCAAGCACCAACGACATCGAAAACGCGAAACTACCCTACAAGTTTCCACCGTCGGGTTCAGCAAACCCGCCAGCTAAACCGTAGCAGCGGCCTGGGAGCTGGACCTCAGCACCTGTACTGAAGCCTGCGCTTCCCCACCCCGGTGTAACGCCAGAGGCATCCACCCGGTCGGTTTTATGTTGGCGTGTGTCCGGCTGGGTTCAGGCAGACAGAGGGGGTAGGCGGATGTTGCTCTAGAGGCATGAACGGCAATCAAGCGGGCACATGTGGCATCGGACCGGGGCAGGGGGAACAAAGCTCGGCCATAACCCCTACCCCGAAATCACGCTACAACCTTCTGACCACCCTACCCCTCCCTCCTATGGCAACGCAAAAGCTGCGCGGCAACGACCTGCGCAAAATTGGCTACCCCGAAGGCCGCGCCACTACCCTGGCCCTGGATATTCTGGAAGACCGCCAACTCAAGAAGATGGACAAAGGCAGCGCCCTGGCTCTGCTTCAAAAAATAAAGGAAGACCCCTACGCCTACCTCCGCGACTCGCTGTGGCGCGAGCTGGCCAAGGAATTCGTGCCCGACCCCAGCCGCGACGTGACCCTAAGCCCCGAAATAAAGGACTACCGCCGCTACGGCGAGGCCTTTATTGAGGATGGGGCCCGCAAGCAGATGGACACCGCCATGAAGCTCCCGGTAACGCTGGATGGGGCCCTCATGCCCGATGCGCACCAGGGCTACGGCCTGCCCATTGGCGGGGTGCTGGCCGTAGATAATGCCGTAATTCCTTACGGCGTGGGCATGGATATTGGCTGCCGCATGGCCCTCTCGGTGTTTGAGTTGCCCCCGCGCTACCTCGACCAGCGCACCCAGGAATTGAAAAAGCTGCTGCACAACCACACCCGCTTTGGGGCCAAGGAAGTGTTCAAGAATCCCGCCGACGACCCCATTCTGGATCGGCCCGAGTTCCGGGAAATTCCGGTGGTGAAGGGCAAGCGGGAAGCGGCCATCAACCAGCTCGGCTCCTCGGGCTCCGGCAACCACTTTGTGGAGTGGGGCATTGTGGATATTACCACCGAAGACAACGAGCTGGGCGTGCCCATTGGCCAATACCTGGGACTGCTTTCCCACTCCGGCTCCCGGGGGCTGGGCGCGGCCATTGCCCAGCACTACACCAAAGTAGCCATGCAGAAGTGCCCCCTGCCTCCCGAGGCGCGCTACCTGGCCTGGCTTGATTTGGATACTCAGGCGGGCCAGGAATACTGGCGGGCCATGAACCTGGCCGGCGACTACGCCTCTGCCTGTCACCGCGACATTCACCGCCGCCTCAGCTTGGCCCTCGGCGAAAAGCCCCTGGCCAAAGTGGAAAACCACCACAACTTCGCCTGGAAGGAAACCCTGCCCGATGGGCGCGAGGCCATTGTGCACCGCAAGGGCGCTACCCCCGCCGGCCAGGGTGTGCTGGGCGTAATTCCGGGCTCCATGACGGCGCCTGGTTTCATTGTGCGCGGCCGGGGCGAGCGGGACTCTATTCAGTCGGCTTCCCACGGGGCGGGGCGACGCCTCTCGCGTACTCAGGCCAAGCAACAGGTAAGCGAGGGAGAACTGCGCCGCCTCCTGCGGGACCAGGGCATTGAGCTCATCGGGGGCGGCCTCGACGAAGCACCCCAGGCCTACAAGGACATTCACCAGGTAATGGCTCACCAGCAGGACCTCGTAGACGTGCTCGGCTCCTTCCGCCCACGTATTGTGCGCATGGATGCCGGTGGCGGAGGCAAAAGCAAATACGGCGGCGAATGAGAATCACGGGTTCATACCTATGAACCGTATTCCACCGATTTTGGTGGGCGCCCCCGGCCTAGTTCAAGTTGCTCAGTATGTAGCCAAAGCTAGAATTAGAAACTAGCTCCCCTCCTCAGATGAGGAGGGGTTGGGGGTGGTTGAAAAACTAGAGATAGAAAATAGAATTAATCTGTCGTTCAAGCAGTAGTCAACCACCCCCAGCCCCTCCTTATCCAAGGAGGGGAACTAGCTCTAGTTCTAATTCATAGCTCATAACTTGAATTACCTACCTTCAGGAGCGAGGCCCCTACCCCTTCTGACTTCCTAAACCTTACTTCCTTTCCTGCCTATGCGGTTTACTACCCTCCTGGCGAGCCTGAGTCTGGCTACTGCACTACTATCAGCCTGCACCCGTACTCCTGGCCCTACCTCCTCCACCGCTGCCAAAGCCCCCGGCGAGCCCATGCTGAGTGCTATTCGGGAAGATGAGGTGAAGCGCGACCTATTTGCCCTGGCCGATGATAACTTCCGGGGCCGCCGCGCCGGCACTCCCGATGAGCTGCGCGCCGCCGTGTGGGTAGCCGAGCGGGCCCGCGAAGCTGGCCTCGAACCGGCCGGCGACGATGGCACCTACTTCCAGTTCTACCCCCTGCGCCGCGTAACGGTGGCTGCTTCTACCCGCCTCAGCATCAGTGGCAAGCCGCTGGCTCTCTGGAAAGATGCCTGGGTAACCTCACCGCTCAATGCCCGCCTTGATGGACCAGTGGTATGGCTCAACTCCTTGGCCGACACCGTGCGCCGCGACCTGCGGGGCAAGATTGTAGCCATGCCCCTGCAGGCCCCTACCCCCCTCCCGGCCCCGAAGATGAGCCTCTGGGCCATGCGCTACACCCTGGCCGGCATTGGGCAGCAGAGCGCCGCTTTACGTAGCCGCGGGGTAGCCGGCATCGTGCTGACTGCCGATGCCACCGCCGAACCCAGCCTGGAATTTGTGGGTCACCGCTATGAAGATGGCCTCTACCTGTTGCCATCTATGCCTTTGCCCGCCTCCCCGGTACCGGTGCTGCTGGTGCGCCAGGCGGTTGCTACCCAGTTGCAGGCCAAAGGTGCCCGCCTGCAAGCCGAGCTGGCCGCCAACGACTACCTCTACCCTTCCATGAACGTGGTAGCCCGCGCCCCCGGCACCGACCCGGCCCGCCGCGCGGAGCACGTCCTGTTCAGCGGCCACCACGACCACGACGGCATCGGAACGCCCGTACAGGGCGACTCAATCTGGAACGGGGCCGATGATAACGCGACGGTAAGCGTGGCTCTGCTGGCTATTGGTCGGGCCTGGAAGCAGCGCCCGGGTGCCCGCTCGGCCTTGTTTGTGTGGCACGGAGCCGAGGAGCGTGGCCTGTTGGGCTCCCGCTGGTACGCCGAGCACCCCACCGTAAGTAAGGCCTCCATCGTGGCGGTGCTCAATGGCGACATGATGGGCCGCAACGCTCCCGACTCGGCCGCTTTGCTGGGCTCTATTCCGCCCCACCGCAACTCCCGGGCCCTGGTCGATATGGCCCTGAAAGCCAACCAGGACCACACCAAGTTCTTGCTCGATACCTCCTGGGATGAGGCTAGGCACCCCGAGGGCTGGTACTTCCGCTCCGACCACCTGCCCTATGCCCGCGCGGGCATTCCGGCCATCTTCTTCACTACCCTGCTCCACCCCGATTACCACACGCCCCGCGACGAGGCTTCGCGCATTGACGTTGCCAAGCTCACCCGCATGACGCGCTGGATGTACGCCACTGGCTGGGTCGTATCGGCCACCCCGCAGCGCGTTACCGTGGACCCCGATTTCAAACTGGAGCGCTAGGTAGCAACTAGGTCCCAGACAATAGAAGGCCGTCATGCAAGGTTAAGCCCTGCGGGGCGGTCTTTTTGCTATTCGGGCAACATCGTGGGCAGCTGGCTCCCTTACTGTAATGAGCATCCTTCATTCTACACCCTACCCCCCTTACCTATGACTACATTCTGGCTTTCTTCCGGCCTGGTGGCTGCCTTGCTGCTGAGCTGCACCAGCTCCAAAACGCCTACCCCTCCCAGTCCAGCTAAACCTGCCCTGCTGGTTTTCTACAAAACGGCCGGGTTCCGGCACGAGTCGATTCCGGCGGGGCTGCGAGCCATTCAGCAACTAGGGGCAGAGAATGGCTTTACGGTTGACACCACCAACAACGCTGCTCGTTTCAGCCCGGATTTGCTGCGCACGTACGGAGCCGTGGTTTTCCTCAATACAACCCAGGATGTACTCAACCCAGCTCAGCAAATGGCTTTCGAGCAGTACATCCGAGCGGGCAAGGGCTTTGTGGGGGTGCATGCGGCCACCGATACGGAGTACGACTGGCCCTGGTACAACGGGTTAGTGGGCGCATATTTCAGCAGCCACCCGGCCGTGCAAGCCGCTACTGTGCGCGTCGTCAACCGGCAGCACCCCGCCACCGATTTCCTACCCCCGGCCTGGCTCCGAACCGATGAATGGTACAACTTCAAAAGCATCCGGCCGGGCCTGACCATTCTGGCTACCCTGGATGAAACCACCTACTCCGGCGGCACCAACGGCCCCGCGCACCCCATAGCCTGGTACCGCGCCTACGACGGAGGCCGGGCCTTTTACACGGCTGGGGGCCACACTGCGGAAAGCTACACTGAGCCCCTGTTCATGCGGCATCTGCTGGGCGGAATCCGCTACGCGCTGGGGCAGCTGTAAGGCGCCGAAGCTAGTAGAACAGGACCCTGGTTTGTCGCGCCTCTCTTTGTGATTACACAATTATTTATATACATTATGCAATAAATAAACCAGCGTTAGCCAGGTGCTGCCGGGGTTTCTTCCACCATCATTTTTCTGTATTATGAAGAATATATTGGTACCCACGGATTTTTCGCCCGCCGCTCACAATGCCTTTGAGGCGGCCCTGCAGCTGGCCCGGCGCACGGGCGGCAACATCAGTCTGCTGCACGTAGTGGACCTGCCCGAAACGGCGCGCTTTGCTACCACGGGCGGCCTGGCCGGGGGCGGCGGCCTCAACAACGTGTACACCCTCAAGCTGTTGCAGGTGGTCAAGCACCGCATGCACGAGCTGATATCGGAAGCCGCCCGCACGGCCCCCGGCGTGCTGGTCCGCGACGTGGTGCACACCGCCGACTTCGAGGAGGCCATGCTGGGAACCATTGCTGAGCGCCAGATTGACTTGGTAGTGATGGGGGCCAAGGAACACAGCTCCTGGGAGCAGTTTTTCAGCGGCTCGCGCACCGAACACATGGTGCGCCGCGCCCCCTGCCCAGTACTCACGGTTAAGCACCCTACCCCTCACTTCGAGGTGCGGCACATCGTCTTTGCCTCCGATTTTTCGGCCGAGGCCGACCTGGCCGTACGCAGCCTGCGCCAGGTGCAGGAAGTATTTCCGGAGGCCCTGCTGCACCTGCTGGACGTAGTACCCGACCCCGACCAGCGCACGGCGGCCATGATGCGCATTCACCGCTTCGCTGACCGCCACCAGCTAACCCACTACGAGCCCGACGTGTTTGACGCGCCTAATGCTACCACCGGCATTCCGCGCTTCGCGGAGCAGGCCCACGCCGATCTGGTGGTAATGCTCACCCACGGCCGCACCGGCATCGGGCATTTGCTGCAAGGCAGCATCTCAGAGAATGTGGCCCTGCACGCCGCGCCCCCTGTGCTTACGCTGCATGCCCACTAAGCTGGGTGGACCATAGCCTAACCAGCAGTTCTGCCCCAGAGGGCCCGAAACGCTTTTCCGTGCTTCTACCGCTGCGCTTGGGCTCAGCTCTTTCGCATCTGTTCACTGCCACGGAAACTGCTAGGTGGCCTCTGCCGCGTGTGCTTAACCCAGCGGAGCAAACGGGGCTAAGCGCGTCACTATAAACCCATTATTGCCCTACCGGCCCGGAGGAGCCTGCCAAATTACGGGTTTTCCCGCAGGCAAATACGTAGAAACCCGGGAGCTAATGCGGGCGGGGCATTGTCTATCTTTCAACCAGAATAAGCCAATAAAATCTTAGTTCTTTCAAATCATGAACACTCCGACCGCTACTACCATCGATTTACAGTTGCACCTGGTGCCCGCCGGCTGTCGGCTTGATTTTGCACGCCTGTCGGGCCGCTTTGCTTACGTGTACCGCCGCCAGGCTAACCAAACCTGGAAGTGTATTGCCCACAACGCCTGCAGCCCCCACCTCGACCGCACCGTTCCGACCACGGGCAGCGTAATTGAGTACATGGTGTGCTACTGCGACGCGGCCGGGAACATCACCGACTCAACCCCCATCGTGCAGGCCCCGCAGCCCGGACACAGCCAGCCGGTAAACCTGGGCCTGGGTGCCCGCCCCGTGCGCCGGGCCTGAGTGCACCGCCACCTGCTTCAACACCTAAACAAAAGCCCCGGCAACCTAGGTTGCCGGGGCTTTTGTTTAGGTGTTGAAGCTCTAACCTTCGGGTTACAGATTCTTCAGCCACACCTGGCGCAGGGCCAACTGGGCGGGCGTAGCGGCGGGGTCCTGGCTGAAAATGTAGCGCTTCACGTCCTCGGTGCTACCCAGCTTCACGCGTACCGTCTGCTCCTGGCCGTTGCGGCTGATGGTGAGGGGCAGCTCGGAGCCGGGCTGGCGGCTGGCTACCCGGCGCAGGGCCGTGAAGTCGTTGCGCACGCCATCCACGGCCACCAGCTGGTCGCCTACCTGTACGCCGGCAGCCTGCAGCGGCCCACCTACCCGGGTGAAATACACGCTGGCATCACGCGGGGCCAGGCCCACTGCACCCAGGGTAGCCACCTGCTTGCCCGTGTGCTGAATTGGCTCGTAGCGCACCCCAATTTTGCTGTAGTACTCCTGCAGCGGCAGGGGCTCGGCGTTCTGGACATAGCGCTTGAAAAAGTCCCCGATTTCGGGGTAGGTCATCTTGGTGAAGTCCTGGAAGAAGTTTTTCTCGCTGATGGGCTTGTTGGGGCCGTATTGCTTGGCCAGCTCCAGCAGCACGTCGCGGAGGCCGCGCTTGCCCCCGCTCAGCTCCAGCAGGCGCAAATCCAGCAGGCCCGCCGTGAGGGCGCCGCGCTGGTAGATGTTGCCGTACTGGCGCTGCCCCTCGTCGCTGAAGGAGTTCAGGCCCAGGCGGCTGAGGCTGTAGGTGGTGTCGGTGCGGGTGCGGTCGAACTGCACTTTGTCGTGCAGCATGCTCAGGTAGTCATCCAGGGGCACGAGGCCGCCGCGCAGCTGCATCATGTGCGAGGCCCACTCCGTGGTGCCCTCATACAGCCACAGGTGCTCAGAGCCAGTGGGCTGCACGAAGTTGAAGTGCTCAATCACCTCCGAGTGGATGTTGAGCGGGGTCATGACGTGGAAAAACTCGTGGGCCGCAATGTCCACTACCCCCTGCGCCGACTCGGGCGTGAGCTCCTGCTCAGTCAGCACGTACTCTGAGCTGTAGGAGTGCTCCCAGGCTCCGGCCGAGCGGTCGGCGAAGTGATACAGGAAGGCGTAGCGGTTCACGGGAAGCTGGCCCCCGAAAAAGCTCTGGGCGGCGCTGAGCATTTTCTGCATGTAGCCCAGCAGGGGCTCAGCCTGTACCTTATCGGTAGCCGAGTAGCAGTACAAGGCCACATCGGCGTTGCCGAGCTTGGTGCTGGCCTCCGTAAGGCGGCCCAGCAGAATGGGCGAGTCCACGGCGTGGTCGTAGTCCTGGAGGTGGTAGTAGCCATCCTTATCCGCCTGCAGCACCGAGCCGGCCTTCCAGCCGCTAGGGTATTCCAGCTTCAGGCGCAGGGGTTTGTCCTGCATACCCTGGGGGTAGCCCAGCAGGGTTTGGCCGTTGAGCAGGGCGTGGTCGGTTTCCAGGGAGGAGCCACACATGCGGTAGATGTTGTGCTCCTTTACCGGCGTATCCCAGGTTTCGGCAATGGTGTAGCGGATTTCGCGGGTTTTCTCGGGCTGGCTGAGCTGCCACTGATTAGTACCCAGCTGCTTGCTTTCCAGGGGCTTGCCCTTGTCGTCGAAGGCCTGGAAGTTGCTCACGAAGCGGCCCATGTCCATGACCTGGTAGGTACCGGGTGCGGTAGCCGCGAACTGGTAAATGGCTTGTTCTTTCTTGAGCTTGGGCAGCTGCAGCTTCACCTGGAAGGCGTTGCTGTTGGTAGCGGGGTCCATGCTGACGGTGTACGTCAGCTCGCGGGGGGCTTTGGCCAGCACGGGCGCGGCCAGGGCCAGCAGGGCCGCCACGGCAGCCGGACGGAAAAAGGAAGTCATGTGTGGGTAGGAAACGAAAAGTGAAAGTGGGCTACAGACGCGCCTCCGGGGCCACGGTTGCGCCGGCTGCCCGAAGCTAAGGGTTTGTCGTAAACTACGGGGGTAGCACCGGCTCAACAAAACCTGGCCGGCCTATTTCAGTACACTCCAATAGGCTCCGGCAGGAGCCGCCACCGTTACTTCCCGCCTATCATGACCCACACCCCACCCCCCGACAACAACCCTACCCAGCTGCTGCGCTACCGCCTGCAGATACCTTCCCTTACCGACGCTGACAGCATCGGGCAGGTGCGCCAGGTCCTGATGGGCCTGGGGCTGCTGGTTGACCGCATTGAAGCCGGCGAGGCTGAGGTTGCCGTAGCCTCGGCCCAGGACCCCGGCCGCGAGGCCATGCAGCAGGCCCTGCAGGCCGCCGGGTTTGCCGTGCAGGATATTACCGCCGAAAGCAGCTAGGCTCCTCGGGCCCGGCGGCACTTACTGCATCATAGAAAGCCTGCTATATTGTTGCAGTAATTGTCTCTTATCCTTTCCGCTTATGTATCCTTTGTTAAAACCTACCCTGATTTTCGCGGTACTTGCGGGCACGGCCGTAACCGCGCAGGCCCAGATTGGTCGGACCGCCACCGGGGCCACCAATGCCGAGTTTATAACCCGCGAAATGGACAAGGGGAAAACCCGGGGAGGCGCCGTTACCACCGGCAGCCCCTATCTGGTACCCACCTGGACCCAGGGCAACGTTCTGACTACGCGCGGGCGGGTGCCTCAGGCCTGGCTGAAGTACGACCTGGCCGAGGACGGCCGCTTGCTGTGGCGGCGTGCCCCCGCCGACTCCCTGGAGCTATCGGCGGCCGATGTGCAGGAGTTTTCCCTCGGCGACCCCGCGCAGGGCGGCCCGTTTGTGTTTCGGCAGTACCCGGCGGCGCAAAAGCTGAAGCGGGCTTCCCGCAATCCGTTTTTTGAGGTTCGCTACGATGCCGACCGCACCGGCCTGCTGCGGCAGCGCACCCGGCTTCTGGTTCAGAAGGGCACCAGCCCGTCCCTGGCCACGCGGCCCAGCAACGTGTGGCAGGAAACCACGGCCTACTACCTCAAGCAGCCCGACAATACGCTGCAGCCCATCCGGCTTAGCGAAAAGGCCGTTCTGGCCGCCCTGAGCCCAACCCATACGGCGGCCCTAACCCAGTATATAGCCCAGCAGAAGCTCGACCTGGGCCAGGAAGCCGACCTGATTAAGCTGCTTACTTACTACAATACCCTGTAAGCGGTGGGGTAGCCGGAGCGGAGGGGCAGCCTCTTCCGCTCCGGTTTTTTATTGGATATGCATCTACCTATCAGCTAATCACAAACTAACCCGCTCCCCTTCTGCCGAGGCAGGCCTGGGCCTTAGTTGAACTGCAACAGCAGTTTCAACGTACTTTTGAACTCTGGGGCGCCGGCTGGCGTGGGTCCCCACTGTTTCTGTTTTTGGCTTTACTGTGTCTGACTTCCCTGCTTCTACGTCCTATTCTGCAGACGCGCGGAGCCTTACGCCCCCGGAAGACCTGCTGGAGGGCCTGCTGACCGTGTCGCTGACCGGGGTGGCCCTCTACAAACCGGTTTACGCAAGGCCCGTCAGCCCGGAAATCATCGACTTTACGTTTGCCCTGCTCAACCCCAAGGCCCGGCAAATTCTGGGCCTCACGGAGCTGCCCTCCCAAACCTACCTGCAGCTTTACCCCCATACCTTGGCTACGGGTGTATTCGAGTTTCACTGCCGGGCTTTTGCTTCCGGCAGGCAGGAGCAGTACAGCATCAACTACCAGGGCGACGGGCTGGATAACTTTTTCCACCTCTCGGCCCGACGCGTGGGCGAGGCCCTGCTGGTGAGCTTCACGGACACGGCCGAGCAGTCGAGAACGGCCGTAGAAGAGGCCCTGCGCGCAAGCCAGGCCCGTGAAAAGGCCGCCCGGGCCGAGGCTGAAGCCCAACGCAATGTGCTCCACGGCCTGTTTATGCAGGCGCCGGCCATGATTACCATGCTGGAAGGCCCGAACCACATTTTTCGGCTGGTGAACCCCTTGTATCAGGAGCTGGTCGGCAACCGGCCGCTGCTGGGCAAGCCCATTCGGGAGGCCATGCCCGAGCTTAAGGACCAGGCTATTTTCGCCCTGCTCGACCGGGTGTACCGTACCGGCGAAACCTTCCGGGCTTCGGAAATGCAGGTTCAGCTCGACCACGACAATACCGGCCAGTTGGGCGAGCGGTACTATAACTTTATTTACCAGGCCACCCGCAACCAGGCCGGAGAAGTAAATGGCATTCTGGTGTTTGCCAATGAGGTAACGGAGCTGCTGCTTTCCCGGCAGCGGGCCGAGGGTAGTGAACGGATGCTGGCCGAAACCAACGAGGAGCTGGCGGCCCTCAATGAAGAGCTGACCGTTACCAACGAGGAGCTGATTTCGGCCAACCTGGAAGTGCAGTCCACCAATAGTGAGCTAGAGCGCCGTGTGCAGCAGCGCACCCGGGAGGCCCAGCGGGCCCAGGCCGAAGCCGAGCGCCAACAAGCCCGCCTACGGCGGTTTTTCATGCAGGCCCCCGCCGCCATTTGCATCCTGGACGGGCCCGAGCTGGTGTTTGAGCTGGTAAACCCCAACTATGAGCAGCTGTTTCCGGGCCGGAAGCTGCTGGGCCGGCCTATTCTGGAAGCCCTGCCCGAAATTGCCGGCCACCAGATGTACCATACCTTCCGGCAGGTGTACGAAACCGGGGCTACGCACCAAGAGCTGGCCATTCATATCCCCATTGTGCAGCCCGAAACCGGACAGCTCCAGGACCGCTACTTCACTTACATTCAGCAGCCCCGCTACGATGAGCATGGCCGCATTGATGGGGTGCTGGTATTTGCCTACGAGGTAACCGACCTGATGCTGGCCCGCCGGCGCACGGAGCAAAGCGAGCAGGCCTTCCGCACCCTCACCAATGCCATTTCCAACCTGGTCTGGACGGCCGGGCCTACCGGCGAGGTGGACTACTACAACGAGCAGTGGTACGCCTACACCGGCCAGGCGCCAGAGCAGGTGCTGGGCCAGAGCTGGATGAAGTTCTTCCACCCCCAGGATTTGCCCCAGCTGTACCGCCAATGGAATACGGCCCTCTCGGCGGGTGCGCCCTACCAGGCCGAAGCGCGCCTGCGCCGCCTCAACGGCAGCTACCGCTGGTTTTTGGTGCGGGCCCTACCCCTGCACGACGAGCAAGGGCACGTAACCCAGTGGTTTGGCGCCAACACCGACATTCATGAGCAGAAAGAGCTGGCCGAGGCACTACAGCTGGCTACCCAGAAGCTGGCGGCTTCCAACAAGGAGCTGTGGGCCGCCAACGAGCAGGCCCAGGCCGCGAACCTGCAGCTGGAGCTGACCAACGAGCAGCTGACCCGCATCAACGAGGACCTGGACAACTTTGTGTACACGGCCTCCCACGATTTGCAGCAGCCGGTGCACAACATGGCCGGCGTATTTGAGGAGCTGAAGCGCACGGCCACCTTCCATGACCCCGACGCCGAGCGCCTGATGACCATGTTTGAGGATGCCTTGGGCCAGATCCGGGCCACCATTCAGGGCCTGACCCAGGTGGTGCAGGCCGAGCGCCTGACCCAGGGCCACCCCCGCGAGGTAGTGGAGCTGCTACCCCTGACCACCAGCGTAATGCAGAGCATGCGCACCCAGATTGCCGAGCGGCAGGCCCGGTTTATCCTGGACTTTGCGGCCGTGCCGTGTCTGCTGTTCGGGCGGCTCAACCTGCAAAGCATTCTGTACAACCTGCTCAGCAACGCCCTGAAATACGCCCACCCCGACCGCCCGCCCGTGGTGCACGTCAGTACGCGCGTAACAGCCGGTGGCGGCCCCCTGCTGCTGGTGCAGGACAACGGACTGGGCATGGACCTGGACCGGTTCGGGCCGGATTTGTTCAAGATGTTTCGGCGCTTTCACGACCACGTTCCCGGCTCGGGGCTGGGCCTGTACCTGGTCAACCGCATTGTGCAGCAGGCCGGCGGGCACATTGAAATCAGGAGCACGCCCGGCAGCGGCACCACCTTCCGCCTGCACTTCCCCCCCGATAGTTTGCCGCCAGCCTGAGCCCACCCGCGCCGGCTGCCGGGGCAGGGGTTGGGCACTTAACTGGAGGTAGGCTTAGTGGCTCTTCAGGGGGTCGTGGCCCCAGTTCATCAGGGAGTAGCGCCAGCGGGAGGTTTCCACGTCCTTTTTATCGTGGGGGCCCTGGGCCCGGTGGCGGCTGATGTAGCTGTGCACCTTGTGCATATGCTCCTCATCTTCGGCCGTAAGATCCGCCTTTTTCTTGCCCAGTATCTCAATAATCCGCTCCCCGGAGTGGTGCCCGATGCTGGTACCATCGCCACTGTCCTGGCCCACTGACTTAGACTCGTCGGTTTGCAGCCACTTTTTCAGCTCGCTGGCCGTCATGTTCACATCCTGTTTAAATTCGGCGTAGATATCGGGGCCAGCGGTAGCGTGAGTAGTCATGGCAGGGAAAATTCAGAAGGTAAGATGATGTAGCTGAGCCCCTGTTGGCCAGCTAATTACAGCTCAACGATCCGTGCCTCAACTTCGTTGTCTGGAGTTGGTGTAGAGTTTGGGGGTAGCCCTGCCTGCTCCTTCGTCAGCCCACTGCCAAGGCCTACCCCGCCTAGTGCCCGGCGTCCTCGCGGGAGCCATCGGGGCGCGGGGTGGCGGAATGGCCATTGAGCAGGAACTCGCGCAGTCGGTTTACGTGCTGCTTGATTTCCTCCAGCTTTTCGGCCTGCTGCACGCTCCAGGGCCCGGTGCCGTGCGTGGACATGCTGATCAGCAGGTTTTTACGCTCCTCCATCATGCGCAGGGCTACCCACAGGGTTTCCTCCATAACCTCCTGCGATTTTTCCAGCAGCACATCACCGGTAAACGAGTGGCCCGTGTGGCAGCGGTAGCGCGGCACGCTGCCGTGTTTAAGCTCCCAAAGGCTGCCGCCACAGTCGGGGCAGGTAAGAGGCACCTGGTCGCCCAGCTTCCGAACATCTTCAATATTTCCCACAACACGTTCAGCAATAGCCGCTTCCAACTGCAAATCCTCAGGAATGGGCACGGAGCCCGGCGCCGGGCCTGGCGTCCCGACCAGCTCCAGGAGTACCCGTCCCATCATGCTGATGGGCAGTACATAATCAACCTCCACGTTGCGCAGGGCGCTTTCGGGCATGCTGGGGTACTCAGCATCTGCGGGGTCCTGCACCACGGCGGTGCCGCCGCAGCGCTTAATGAACTCCAGGCCGGCCGTGCCGTCGTGCAGCATTCCGGTCAGCACCACTCCTACCACATTGGGGCCGTAAGCCACGGCAGCCGAGCGGAACAGGGCATCGGCGGCGGGGCGGTAGTTGTTTTCGCGGGGCCCTTTGGTTACCAGCACCTGCCCGTCTTTCACCAGCAGGTGCCGGTCGGGGGGGGGCCAGGTACAGCGCACCGGCCTGCAGGGGCTCCTTGTCATGGGGTAGGCGGCAGCGCAGGTCGCTGTGCTGGCTCAGCCGCTCCAGCAGGGGCTCACCCGAGGAGTCGGGGGCCAGGTGCTGCACAACCAGCACGGCGGCCGGCAGGCTGGCGGGCAGCTGGGCAACCAACCTGAACCAGTGCGGGCATTCCCCCAGCTGAAGTACCAACAACGATAAGATAAGCAGGAGAGGGCACGGACGACAAAATCGAAAAACGGAGAAAAAGGGAGAGTGCCAGAAAAATCCTAAGTACTTTTCAGGATACGCGTTACTACGTGGTTTGGGAGCCGGCGGCTCTGGTTGAGCTTCATTTTCCGCCGCGGAGTTGGGCTGGCCCCTGCCCTGGGGCCGGGGCATTTTGGTACATTTGAGTTTATGACCAGTTCCACCCTGAGCAGCTGGCGCGGCTAAAAGGCCGCTGATGGCTTGGGTTTCGATTTCCCGCATGACAGCTGATACCAACCCGGCTTCTTCCGAGGCCGAGGAATTTCCTATTGAGGAGCTAGGCATAGAAACGCCCGACGCGTCCCCGGTGCCCGCCCCTACCGGCCCCGCCGGCCGCAAGTCCCAGCCGGGTAGCTCGCCCCAGGCCGAGAAGTTTCCGATTGTGGCCCTGGGCGGCTCGGCGGGCTCTATTGAGGCCATGGAGCGCTTTTTCACCCACCTCACGCCTCACTCCGGCATGGCCTTCGTGGTGGTAACCCACCTGCTGCCCACCCAGAGCAGCGAGCTGGTGCAGGTGTTGCAGGGCTTTACCTCCCTACCCGTGCAGGAAGTGCGCGACGGCGTGAAGCTGCGCCCCAACCAGGTGTACGTGATTCCGCCCGACCAGGACCTGAACCTGCTGCACGGGGGGCTGTTTCTGCTGTCGCCTACCCAGGCGCCGGCCCAGCGCATGCCCATCGACTTTTTTCTGCAAAGCCTGGCTAAGGACGCCCGGGAGCGGGCCATCTGCGTTATCTTCTCGGGCCTGGGCTCCGATGGCAGCATCGGCCTGAAGCTGGTGATGGAAAACTTCGGGATGGTGATGGTGCAGGACCCCGATACGGCCACCTTCGACTCGATGCCGCGCGCGGCCATTGCCACGGAGTTCGTGGACTTTGTGCTGGCCCCGGAGCTGATGCCGGCCAAGCTGCTCGACTACGTGGACCGCCCCCCGCTGGGCCGCCCCCTGCGCGACCAGGACGCGGAATCTACGACCCGGCCGGCCCACGCCCTGCAGAAAATCTTTCTGCTTATCCGCCAGCAAACCGGCCACGACTTCAGCTACTACAAGCGCAACACGGTATTCCGCCGCATTGAGCGCCGCATGAACTCCCACCAGATCAAGGAGTTTACTACCTACGTGCGCTACCTCCAGGAAAACCCCCAGGAAGTAGAGCAGCTGTTCAAGGAGCTGCTGATTGGCGTCACGAAGTTTTTCCGCGACCCGGAGGCCTTCGAAAACCTCAAGCAGCACCTGCGCCCGATTCTGCAGGCCAAGGAGCCGCACAGCACCATTCGGGTGTGGGCTCCGGGCTGCTCTACCGGCGAGGAGGCGTACTCGCTGGGCATGACCCTGATGGAGCTGCTGGATGAGATGGACCCGGCCCGCTACCTCAAGGTGCAGATTTTTGCCACTGACATTTCGGCGGAGGCCGTGGACTTTGCCCGCATCGGGTTTTACACCGACAACATTGTGGGCGACGTGAGCCCGGAGCGCCTGCAGCGGTTTTTTCACCGCACCGACGGGCACTACCAGATCCGGAAGGAGGTGCGCGACGTGGTGGTGTTTGCCCTGCACAACATCAACAAGGATGCGCCCTTCACCCGCTTGGATCTGCTTTGCTGCCGCAACCTGCTGATTTACCTGAGCGCGGAGCTGCAGAAAAATCTGATGCCTGTGTTTCACTACGCCATCAACCCCGGCGGCCTGCTGTTTCTGGGGCCCAGCGAAAACATCACGGCCTTCCAGGATCTGTTTCAGCCCCTGGACGTGAAGTGGAAGATTTCGCGGCGTACGGCCACCTCCGGCTCCCTGCCCCGCCTGCTCAACTTTCCCTTTGACCTCTCGCGGCAGAACCTGCCCTCGCCGCACCCTTCCGTTGTTATGTCTGCTTCCGTTACGGGGCGCCGCGAAGGGGGCCCCTTTGCTGCCCAGGTCCAGAAAACCCTGCTGAACACCTACGCACCCCCGTCGGTGATTATCAACCCCAAGGGCGAGATTTTGTACGTGCATGGCCGCACGGGCAAATACTTGGAGCCCGCCCCGGGCCTGAGCGGCATGAACCTCTTCGACATGGCCCGCGAAGAGCTGACCTACGAAATCAGCGCGGCCGTGCGCCGGGCCACCGAAACCCGCCAGAGCGTAACCCTGGACAACGTGCAGGTGAAAACCGACTCGGGCCAGCTGCTGCTGCGCCTCTCGGTGAAGTATCTGGAGGAGCCCGAGGCCCTGGCCGGCCTGCTGCTGGTGGCCTTTCAGGACCAGCCTACCCCCCGCCGGGTGCGCCTGGGCAAGGCCAGCGTGCAGGATGAAGCCCTGAGCCGCGACGCGGCCGTAGCGGCCCTCGACAAGGAGCTGCAGTACACGCGCCACCGCCTCCAGACCACCATTGAGGAAATGGAAAGCTCGCTGGAGGAGCTGAAAAGCACCAACGAGGAGCTGCAGTCGGCCAACGAGGAGCTGCAAAGCACCAACGAGGAGGCCATGACCAACAAGGAGGAAATGCAGAGCCTGAACGAGGAGCTGATGACTCTGAACATGCAGTACCTGGCCAAAACCGATGAGCTGACCCAGGCCGCCAACGACATGAAAAACCTGTTGGACGCCACCGAAATTGCCATCATCTTCCTCGACAATAACCTCAACATCAAGCGCTTCACCCCGCCGGTAAGCCACATCATTCATCTGCTGCCCTCCGATGTTGGTCGCCCCCTTAGCCACTTTGCCGCCAACCTGCGCTACCAGCACCTGCTGCGCGACGTGCAGCAGGTACTCAGCCGCCTCACCAGCGTAGAAACCAACATTGAGGCCACCTCGGGCGAGTGGTACACCATGCGCATCCTGCCCTACCGCACCCTCGACAATTACATCAGCGGGGCCGTTATTACCTTCTCCGATATCACGGAGCTGAAAAATCTGGAAGCCCGGCTGCAGTCCAGCGCCCGGCTGGCCACCAGCCTGCAGGAAACCATCCGCCAGCCTATTCTGGTGCTGGACAGCAGCCTGCGCGTGGCCTTCACCAACCACTCGTTTGCCGAGCTGCTGGGCACTACCCCCGCCGAGCTGCTGGATGCTTCCCTGATGACCATCGGGCAGGGCTGCCTGAACCGGCCCGAGCTGCTGGAGCCGCTGCGCCAGCTGCTGGAGCCCACGCCCACCAGCGTTGAGTTTGACAATCTGCGGCTGACAACTGAGCTGCCCGACCAAAGCCGCCGGGTGCTTACCTTTTACGGCCGCCGCCTGCTGCACGAGGGCCAGCCTACCAACCGGGTGCTGCTGGGCATATAAGCGCAGGATGAGCAGCCGAACCGGCTGTAGCTTCCTGGCCCAGGGGCGGCCGGTACTCCTGCCTGGCTGCCCCATGGCTGTGAAGCATACTACCCCGTAATAGCTACGTAGAATAGCCTAGTGTCTGTTGATTTTTAACCCCCTGCGTTATGAGTGAGGCTGATAACGGAACCAGCAACTCTGCCCCAAACCAGCAGGCTACCCTCCGGGATTTGCGCAAACGCGCCGAGCGCCGGCACAACGTAGTGCAGCCCCTACCCCCCGAAACGCCGGCCATGGTGCAGCAGCTGGTTCAGGACCTGCAGGTGCACCAGATTGAGCTGGAAATGCAGAACGAGGAGCTACTGGTGGCCCAGGCCGAGGCAGAGGCGCTGCGCCTGCAGTACGAGGACCTGTATGAGTTTGCCCCGGTAGGCTACTGCACCGTGGCCCCCGATGGGGTGATTGAGCAGCTGAACCTGCGCGCCAGCCAGCTGCTGGGAGCCCCGCGCCAACAAATCAAGGGCCGCCGCCTGGGCCTGTTCGTGGCGCCCCAGTACCGGCCCGCGTTTACTGAGTTTCTGGAGAAGATGCTGCAGAGCCGGAGCCGCCAGGTAGTGTCGGTGCAGCTGCAGCGCGAGTCGGGCCTGCCTATTCAGGTCCGGCTGGAAGGTATGCCTACCCCCGCCGGGGCTGATAGCCGCGCTGCCGTACCACCCTCCTGCCGCCTGGCCCTCACCGATATTACGGAGCAGCACCAGACCCGGCAGGCGCTGGAGCTAAGCGAGAAGCGTTTCCGGACCTTGTTTGAGCGTAACCAGGACGGCATGCTGCTCATGCGCGACAACCGCTTCCTGGACTGCAACGCGGCCGCCCTGCGCCTGCTGGGCCTGGGCACCAAAGCCGACCTGGTAGGCCGCCACGGGGCCGCCTTTTCCCCCGAAAAGCAGCCCAACGGGCAGTTCTCGGTGCTGCTGGCCGATGCCTACTGGGAGGAAACCATCCGCAAGGGCTACTGCCGCTTTGAGTGGTGCCGCCTGCGCAGCAACGGCGAGGTATTCTGGGAAGACATTCTGCTGACGGCCCTGCCCGACCCGGCTGAGTCAGCCGAGCCGGGCAGCCATCTGGTACACGCTGCCTGGCGCGATATTACGGCCGAAAAGCAGACCACGGCCCGCATCCGGGAAAGCGAGGAGCGCCTGAGCATGGCCCTCAATGGGTCCGAAACCGGCGTGTGGGTTATTGACTACGCCACTAATCTGGTGCACTGGGATGCCCGCTGCCAGCAGATTTTCGGGCGGCCCTACAGCGCCACGCCCACTGCCTTCCAGGTTATTCAGGATGCCATTCACCCCACTGACCTGCCTGCCGTGGCCAGGGCCCTGCAGCGCTCCGCCTCTGAGCACGTTCCCTTTGATCTGGAGCACCGGATTGTGTGGCCCGATGGCACGGTGCGTTACGTATCGGCGGTGGGCCGGGTGATGCCCGCGCCCGATGGCAGCGCCGCGCGCTTTGTGGGCCTCATGCGCGACATCACCCAGCGCCAGGAGGCCGAAGCCGAACTGGAATACAAAACCCAGCTGCTGGACCACATCCTGGCTTCGCTGCCTCTTATTCTGGGCCGCCTCGCCCCCGATGGCACCTACCTGGAGCTGACGGGCAAAGGCCTGCGCCGCCTGGATGTGCAGGACAATGAGCTGGTGGGCCACCATGTGTTCGGGGTGTTTCCGTCCCTGACCGAGCCTACCCGCCGCTTGCTCGCCGGCGAGCCGGTGGCATTCATTGACGTGGCCGAGCACGCCGGCCAGCCGGTGTACTTCCAGAACTATGGCTTCTTCGACCACCAGCGCCAGCAGGCCATCACCTTTGCCATTGATGTTACGGAGGTGGAGCAAAGCCGGGCCCAGCTGCAGCACGAAAAAGAATTTACCCAGAGCCTGCTCAACAACACGGTGGACTGCGTGGTAGCCCTGGACCAGGAAATGCTTATTACCTGCTGGAACGCGCGCATGGTGGCCCTGACCGGGGTACCGGAAGCCGCCGCCCTGGGCCGCCCCTTCACGACGGTACACCCCAACCTGGCCGTTGTGCCGGAGGTAGTGGCCCATATTAAGCGGGCCCTGGCCGGCGAGGCCACAGACGTGCCCAACTGGATTGGTCCCAGCCGCACGCTGGTGCTGGACCTCAACTTCGTGCCCCTGCACAACCACGACAGCGTAACCGGGGCCCTGATTGTGGGCCGCGACGTGACGGAGCGCAACGCCATGCAGGCTGAGGCCACCCGCCTGAAGCTGCGGCAGCAGCAGGAGGTACTGTCGGCCATTATTACCACCCAGGAGGAGGAGCGCCGCCGCATTTCCGAAAGCCTGCACAACGGCGTGGGGCAGCTGCTCTATGCTACCCGCCTCACCCTCGATACCCTGCCACCCTCGGAGCAGCTGCGCACCTGCCAGCAGCTGCTCAGCGACGCCATTCGCTCCACCCGCGCCATTTCCTTCGAGCTGACCCCCAGCATTCTGGAAGACTTTGGCCTGGAGCTGGCCTTGCGTGAGCTGGTGAAGCGCATTCCGCCCCAGGTCCTGACCATCGACCTGAACCTTTCGGGCCTGACTACTCCCCTGCCCCGCCCCCTGGAAACCACCGTGTACCGCAGCGTGCAGGAGCTGCTCAACAACGTTATGAAGCACGCCCAGGCCCACGAGGTGTTTGTGCAGGTAGCCCGCGAAGAGGAACTGCTGCACGTAAGCGTGGAAGACGACGGCGTGGGCGTGGCCGATACCAGCGCGGCCGCGGCAGGTGGCGGCATCGGGCTGGCGGGCATCCGCACGCGGGTGGGGCTGCTGGGTGGCACCTTCACGCTGCAGTCCAGGCCCGGGCGGGGTACCAGCGTTACGCTTACTTTCCCGGTAGCCGGATAAGTGGCTCCTACCCCCCGCTGCTTACTTTGCAGGTAATGAACCGCTTTGATCGAATTACGGCTATTCTGGTGCAGCTGCAGGCCCGCCGTGTGGTGAAGGCCCAGGACCTGGCCACCCGCTACGGGGTAAGCCTGCGCACCGTGTACCGCGACCTGCGCACCCTGGAAGAAGCCGGCGTGCCTTTGTGCGGCGAGGCGGGGGTAGGCTACTGCCTGGCCGAGGGCTACCGCCTACCCCCCGTGATGTTCAGCCGCGAAGAAGCCCTGGCCCTGCTCACGGCCGAAAAGCTGGCCCACCAGCTCACCGATGCGCACACGGCCCAGCTAAGCAACGCCGCCATGGACAAGCTGCGCGCCGTGCTCCGCCGCCCCGACCGTGACTACGTGGAGGAGCTGAGCCCGCGCATTACTATTCTGCAGCCCCGCCACCAGCGCACCCGGCCATTCCGGACCCACCCGCCAACCTGCACCAGCCCCTGCTCACCAGCATTGCCCAGCGCCAGGTAGTAACGCTGGAGTACCGGGCCGGCTACCACGGCACCCCCACCCGCCGCGACGTGGAGCCTATTGGCATCTACTTCGGGCAGTACTGGCACGTAGTGGCGTTCTGCCGCCTGCGCCAGGAGTTCCGCGACTTCCGCCTCGACCGGATTGCCGGCCTGCACCTGCGCGAGGAGCACTTCGAGCCCCGCCCCGACACCCTGCAAACCTACTGGGCCCAGGAAGCCCAACGCCACCAGACCCACGCCGCCGTGGTGCGCTTCGGCCCCGAGGCCCTACCCCACGTAGAGGAAAACAAGCATCATTTCGGGTGGGCGCATGAGCAGGCCCTCCCCGATGGCTGGCGGGAAGTCACGTTTCTGGCCCATAATCTCGATTATCTGGCCCGCTGGCTGCTGCTCTTCGCCGGGCAGGCCACCATCGTGTCGCCGCCGGAGCTGCGGGAGCAGGTGCGCGAGCTGGTGAATCAGGCCCACACCTATTTCGGCTAAACCACGGGTTTTGCAGGGACGGTTACTTTCTGAAAATTTTCTACTACCCTCCTGACATAGGGCTGTCAGTGGGCGCCTCTAGGTTTGAAGTATCATCCACCACACTTCAACCTTACCCATGGAAGCTACCCTGCTTGCCCCCCTGACCCAGGCCCTCCTCCCCGAGCTTCAGCACGAGCTGGAGCTAACCCGCCGCGTGCTGGAGCGCGCCCCAGTAGCGCAGTTTTCCTGGCAGCCGCACCCCAAATCCATGACGCTGGGCGTCCTGGTACTGCACGTCGTCGATCTGATTGGAGGCATTGCCAACACTTTCGCAACGGACGAGCTGGACCTGAGCAGCTACGACGACCAGGCGTTGGCTTTGCCCGCCAGCACCGCCGAGTTGCTGCAGCGCCTCCAGGAAAGCGGGGCGGCCGCCTGCGCCGCCCTCACGGCTGCTACCCCCGAAACCTTCGAGCAAACCTGGACAATGCGCTACCACGAGCAAATCATCATGCGCCTTACCCGGGCGGAGGTAGTACGTCACCTCATCAACCACTGCGTGCATCACCGCGGCCAGCTCTCCGTGTACCTGCGCCTGCTCGATGTGCCCGTGCCCAGCATTTACGGCCCTTCTGCCGACGAGGAATACCACGCCTAAAACGCTACCCCCACGCTACTCAGCAACCGCAAAGCAACAGCCCCTACCCCCGCGGCGGGGGTAGGGGCTGTTGTCAAAACACCAAAAACCGAGTGCTTACTTCTCGCTGGGCTTGCCCTGCTCGTGCAGGTTGGCGGCCACCAGACTATCGGGGATGATGTTGCTGACGGCTACCTGCACTTTGTTCATGAAGCCCGACACTACTTTGTCTTTGCCGGCCTTCAGGGCTTCGTAACCGTCTTTGGCTACCTCGGCAGGGTCAGCAGGGTTGCCTTCCTTCACCAGCTTCGATTGGGTCATATCGGCCTTGTTGAAGAAGTCGGTGTCGGTAACGCCGGGCAGCAGGGCCGTGATGGTGACGCCGGTTTCCTTGGTTTCCTCCCGAATGGCTTCCGTGAAAGAGGTGATAAAGGCCTTGGTGCCGTGGTACACCGACTGCAGCGGCCCCGGCAACTCGCCCCCAATGGAGGAAACCTGCAAAATTTTACCCTGCTTGCGGGCCACCATTTCCTGCAGGAATTTCTTGGTGAGCACCACGTAGGCCCCAATGTTCAGCTGAATAATATCCAGCTCCCGGTTGATGTCGGTTTCAATAAACTCGCCGTACTGGCCCTGGCCGGCGTTGTTTACCAGCACCTCTACCTGCAGGCCTTTGGCCTGCACGGCCTCGTACACCGCAAAGGGAGCCTCGCGCTGAAACAGATCCTGGGCAATGGTTTCTACTTCTACGCCGTACTGCTGCCGAAACTCAGCTGCGGTTTGCTCCAGCTCCTGGGGGTTGCGGGCCACCAGTATCAGGTTGTAGTGGTCCTGGGCCAGCAGTTTAGCCAGCTCGTAGCCAATGCCGCTGGTGGCGCCCGTAACCAGGGCGTAGGATGAGGTCGTCGTCATGTGAGATAAGGAGATGAAGTGGGCAATTCGATTCCGCTTATTACCTCTTTACGAGCTCACAACAAGCGAGTTAGCGAATCCCCCGATTATGTACATCGAGGCTCAATCGGGCCGGAATGGCGGAATACGCAGAGGAAAATCGGGGTTTTCGCGGGAGCTAAATCCGTATAAACCCGGGAGCTAAAGGCCCGATGGGCTCGTTTAGGCACCTGTCAGACTGAGGGTGCTACCCAGCTGTCCTGTTCGTCTTACCCACCATGCCTATGCCTACCCCTACTCTCTTGCCTCATCTGCAGCTTCATCTGGTGCCGGCTGGCCGCCGCCTCGATTTTACCACGGATGCGGGCTGCTTTGCCTTTGTGTACCGCCGCTGCCAGCAGGAAGGCTGGCAGTGCGTGGCCCGCAACGCCCGCAGCCCCTTCCTCGACATGGCCATTCTGCCGCCCGGCGCAGCCCCGCAATACATGGTCCGCTACCACGATGCGGCTGGCCAGCCCCTGGCAGTTACTGCCGTAGTGCAGTCGCACCCGGTAGCCATGCCCGCCCGCACCAGCTGGATCAACCTGTAAAGCCGCTGCCCAGCCGCCCCGCAATGCTCCGGGCGGTAAACCTGCTACCCCCGGTTGGTGTTATAAGCGGAACCAGCACCAGCGCCATGAGCCGGCTTTCATGTTCCGGAAAGGGGTAGCCCCGGCGTTAGGTGTGCTTTGTACTGCATGTCTGAACCTGATATTCTGATTATTGGGGGTGGAGCCGCCGGCCTGTTGGCGGCCCGCACCCTGGCCCGCGCCGGGCGCCGCGTGCTGCTGCTGGAGGCTCGCAACCGCCTCGGTGGTCGCATTGACACCTCCCCGGAGGGTGGTTTTTCGCAGCCGGTGGAAGGCGGAGCCGAGTTCCTGCACGGCGACGTACCACTCACCCGCCAGCTGCTGGCGGAAGCCGGCATTGTCTGCCACGATACGGCCGGCACTACCTACGAGGTGGAAGCGGGCCGCGCCCGGCCAGCCGAATCCTTCTTCGACGACATGCCCCTGCTGCTGGAGAAGCTGCGCGAGCTTCCGCACGATGTGGTTCTGAACTCCTTTCTGGCCCGCTACTTCCCCGAGCCGGAGCATCGCACCATGCGCGAGCAGGTACGGCGCTTCGCCGAGGGTTACGACGCGGCCGATGCAAGCCGGGCCAGCACATTTGCCCTGCGCGACGAGTGGAGCGGCAACGGAGCCGAGGACTCGCCGCGCCCTGAGGGCGGCTACGGCCGCCTGGTGGAGTGGCTGGCTCAGGATGCGCAAGCCGCCGGGGTTACCGTGCAGCTGAACACCCAGGTAACCGAGCTTCACTGGCAGCCGGGTCAGGTGCGCGTGCGGTGCGCCGATGGGCAGGTGCTGCAGGCTTCGCAGGTGCTACTGACCGTGCCGCTGGGCGTGCTGCAGGCCCAGCCCGGAGAGGCAGGGTACCTCCACCTGAAACCCGACCTACCCCAGCACCGGGAGGCGGCCCGGGCCCTGGGCTTCGGCCCCGTTATTAAGGTTTTGCTGGAGTTTGATGCCCCCATCTGGGAGCAGGCGGCTCCGCAGCTTGCCCAACCCCTACCCAACCTGGACTTTCTGTTCTCTGATGCGGCCATCCCTACCTGGTGGAGCCAGTTCCCGGACCCGCGCCCTATCCTGACGGGGTGGCTGGCGGGCCCGGCGGCCCACCGGCGCCGCCACGCCCCCGACGCGGAGCTGCTGGCCGAGGCCCTGGACTCCGTGGCCTACCTGCTGGACACTACCCCCGAATTCCTGCGGGAGCACCTGCGGGCCCACCGCATCGTGAACTGGGCTGCCGATCCGCTGGCGCGCGGGGCCTACTCCTACTCGGCTCTGCACGCCACGGCTCACCGCGCGGCCTTGGCTACGCCCGTGGCCGGCACCCTTTTTATAGCCGGCGAAGGGGTGTATCAGGGGCCGTACATTGGCACGGTAGAAGCGGCCCTGGTTAGTGGGGCCACGGCGGCGCGGCAGCTCCTGCACGAGCCTACCCCACGCCCTCCGGTTACCGGTTAAGAACCTGCCAGTCGCGCGGCCACGCGCTAGCGCATCGGGCACCGACTATACCGCTAAAAAAGCACGCGGAGAAGCTACGGCCGCCAAACCTGCTTCCCCGCCTGGGTTGCCTCCGGCGGCAACGCAAACTATAGTCCCGCTTACAGCAGGCCCACGCCCGTGCCCGCCAGCTCGGCCCGCACGGCTTCCGGCCAGATGCTCACCTGCACCTGCCCAATGTGTGCTTTGCGCAGCATAAACATGCATACCCGGCTCTGGCCAATGCCGCCGCCAATGCTCTGGGGCAGCTCATCCTTGAGCAGGCGCGCATGGAACGACAGCTCCTGCCGGTCCTGGCAACCGCGCAGGGCCAGCTGGCGCACCAGGGCCTGCTTATCCACCCGAATACCCATTGATGACACCTCGAAGGAAGTTTCCAGCACCGGGTGCCAGAGCAGAATATCACCGTTGAGGCCGCGGTACCCGTCCTCCGTTTCGGTGCTCCAGTCGTCGTAGTCGGGGGCGCGGCCGTCGTGGGGCTCGCCGTGGCTGAGCTCGTGGCCGATGCCCATCAGGAACACGGCGCCGTACTGTCTGGTCACCTCATGCTCGCGCTCCTTCGGCGTGAGGGTTGGGTACTGCCGCAGCAGGTCCTCGGCGTGCAGGAAGGTGATTTTTCCGGGCAGCACAGGCGTAATTTCCGGGTACTCGGCACTGACGCGGGCCTCGGTGGTTTTCAGGGCTTCGTAAATGCGCTCTACGGTGGCTTTCAGAAACGCGGGAGTGCGCTGCTCGGGGGTGATGTGCTTTTCCCAGTCCCACTGGTCCACGTAGATAGAGTGAATGGGCGAATAGTCTTCGTCGGGGCGCAGGGCGCGCATGTCGGTCAGCAGCCCGCGGCCGGCCTCAATGCCCAGCTCCTGCAGGCGCACCCGCTTCCATTTAGCCAGGGAGTGCACCACCACCGCGCGGCGCTCGTCCAGGGCCTTAACCGGGAAGCCAACCGGGCGCTCAATGCCGTTCAGGTCATCGTTGATGCCCGTGCCGTCCAGCACCGCAATCGGCGACGACACCTTGCTAAGCTGCAGCCGGGTGCTGAGCTCTTTGGCAAAGGTTTCTTTTACGAAGCTGATAGCTTCCTCCGTTTTCAGTAATTCCTGCGCGGTCATGGCAATTAATTTTAGGAGTTTATGAAGTGAATTTTTGTTTTGTAAAGGCACACGAATTCCCTTCTCCCGCCGGGAAGTTTTTTTCGGAAATCCAGAAATTATTTGTGCTCGGAAAACCGGCTTTATTCGGGCTGCTTCAGAAGCAGCACCAAACCGCAGGCACAAAAAAAGCCTTCCGTTGTAGCGGAAGGCTTTGAAAAAAATCAGTTATTGATTTTTCATCTCTCCAATGGAGCAATAGCCTTCCAGTCTCGAATAAGATTATTATTCGAGCTATTATTCTGGAGATTATTGCGGAAATGACGCATGTAATAGGTCAGTTTTTCGTCAGCTATAGTACAAGTATAACCGAGCTCAGGTATTTATCCTAATTAATTCAATAATTAATTTATCAGAGCATATAAAACAGGATAGCGGACCTGTAGAGACGCATAGTTGCGTCTTACCATTGAACAACGATGCCAGCGCGGCGCGGACGATGAGACGCAACTATGTGTCTTTACACCGTTCAGGAGTCCGCTATACCCTACCCCGTTTCGCATCCTACTATATGGGCAAGCCTTCCTAACGAGAGCGGCGCGAAAACGGCAGCCCCCACCGAAACACGGCACGGCGTTTCGGTGGGGGCTGCGGAAGCCGCAACGGACTGTTTCTACTCTACGCCGTTCAGGGCGTCGCGGACTTCGCGCACGGCTTGCACCACCGAGAGGGGTACCGGTGTTTCGGGCTGTAGCAGCTTGAGCAGGCGCAGGTATTTGGCGCGGCCCTCGTTGCGCAGCAGGGGCGGCACCTCGTACACAAATACTTTGAAGGGTTCCACCTTCTGCACTCCAATCAGCAGGAAACGGTCGGCGTGCAGGGCATCGGCATAGAACGCGGCCTGCCGGTCGTAGTCGTACTGAGTGCACTGCTCCACGAAATGGTTATGGTCGCGGGCCATGGTGGTTTTGAAGTCCACGATGGTGTAGGGCTGCCCGGGCTGATCCACCACCAGGTCGGCGCGGAGCTTGCAGAGGGTGTTCGTAACGGGCTCGGTGAAGATGCAGCTGGGCTCAGGAATGCCTACCTCCAGCAGGTCATTTACTTCAGGGTTGAGCTTTACGCCATCCACCATCCACCAGATCAGGGTGTCGTTGATGCCGGGCTGGCCGGGCTCGTAGAGGTTGGGCTCCAGCAGGGCCGTATGGAAGGCTGTGCCCAGGCCCAGGGCGCCACCTACGCTGGTATGCGGGCGAGGGGCGCGGCCATTAAGCGCGTCGCGCAGGCGCGAGAGGTCGGAGTTGGCAATGGCCGGCAGGGCGCGGTAGTCATCGTAGGGGATGCGCAGCAGATCAGGGCGGGCGGGCGGGGTGGTAGAGGAATCAGTCACGCAAAAAGAACAGCGGAGCCCGCAAAAAGGCTCCGAAAAAGAACAAAGCAAGATTTGAGAAGGGAGTATAGGCATTTTTTGCCAGACCCGCCTCCGGAGGCCTTCCTACCCTTCAGCCCGAAGCAAGGGGTAGGAAGGCCGGAGATAAGAATCATATACACCTGGCCGTCATGCCGAGCCTCTTCCACCTCAAGCAAAAGGCTGAAGAATAGACCTTCCTAGAACGTCATGTCGAGCTTGCCGAGACATCTCGCGTGCTGACGCTGAATTACCATTACAACGTCAGCACGCGAGATGTCTCGGCAAGCTCGACATGACGGTCATTTCCGTATCATCATTACTACCACAACAACCCTACGCAAAATGCTCCGGCGACGCTTGTGTATTAGGCGTCAACTAAAACTTCCGAATAGCTTTTTACCCGTTTGGGCGGGGCTGGAGCAGCTTGGCAATGAGACCGGTCCAGCCGGTTTGGTGGCTGGCGCCCAGGCCCTGCCCGGTGTCGCCGTGGAAATACTCATGAAAGAGCAGATAGTCCCGAAAATGGGGGTCGGTCTGGAGCTGCTGGTTCAGGCCGAAGCAGGGGCGGCGGCCGTTTTCATCGCGCAGAAACAGCCGGGTAAGGCGCTCAGTCAGGGCCTGGGATATTTCCAGTAGCGTGCTGTATTGGCCGGAGCCGGTGGGGTATTCCACCTTGAATTCGGGGCCGTAGTAATGGTAGAAACGCTGCAGCGCCTCCACCAGCAGAAAGTTCATGGGCATCCAGACGGGGCCGCGCCAGTTGCTGTTGCCCCCAAACAGGGAGGTTGTCGATTCGGCAGGCTGGTAATCAACCACTTCCTTGCTGCCATCGGCGTGCTCGAACACATAAGGATGCGCTAGGTGATACCGCGACAATGCCCGCACCCCGTAGTCGGAGAGAAACTCGGCTTCGTTGAGGGCGCGGCCCAGCAGCAGCTTCATGCGGTGCCCGCGCAGCAAGGACAGCAGGTGGCTCTGGCCCCGGCCCGGCTCCTGCCACCGCGAAACCATGGCGGCCAGCTCGGGGCGGTGGTCCAGAAACCAGTTCAGGCGGTACACAAAGCGGGGCATCTGCTGGAGCGTATCCTCGTCGAGCACCTCTACGGCAAACAATGGAATCAGCCCTACCATTGAGCGGACGCGCAGGGGTAGGCGGCCGTGCTCCGGGGTGTTCAGCACGTCGTAGTAAAAGCCGTCGTGCTCGTCCCACATATCTATCTGCTCGTCGGCCAGATTGGTCATGGCCTGGGCGATGTAGAGGAAGTGCTCGAAGAACTTACTGGCCATATCCTGGTACACAGGGTTGGTTTTGGCCAGTTCCAGGGCTATACGCATCATGTTCAGGGCAAACATGGCCATCCAGGCCGTGCCGTCGGCCTGTTCAATGTAGGCCCCATCGGGCAGCGGGGCGCTTCTATCGAACATACCAATGTTATCGAGCCCCAGAAAGCCCCCCTCGAAGATGTTGCGGTTATTGCGGTCCTTGCGGTTTACCCACCAGGTAAAATTGAGCAGCAGGCGGTGAAACACGCTTTCCAGAAAGGCCGTGTCGCCCTGGCCGTTGTGCTGCTTGCGGTCCAGTTTATACACGCGCCAGGTGGCCCAGGCGTGCACGGGCGGGTTTACGTCGGAGAAGTTCCACTCGTAGGCCGGCAGCTGTCCGTTGGGGTGCATGTACCAATCCTGGCACAGCAGCTGCAGCTGCTTTTTGGCGAAGTGCCCATCTACCAGCGCCAGCGGAATGCAGTGGAAGGCCAGGTCCCAGGCCGCGTACCAGGGGTACTCCCACTTGTCGGGCATGGAGATGATGTCGGCGTTGTTGAGGTGGCTCCAGGCGTGGTTGCGGTTGTGCCGGCGGGCGACCGGTGGGCGCACCGAAGCCGGGTCGCCTTTCAGCCACTCAGCCACATCATAATAGTAGAACTGCTTGCTCCAGAGCATGCCGGCCAGGGCCTGGCGCTGCACGCTACGGGCATCGGGGTTGGTCAGGTCGGCCTGCAGGTGTTCATAGAACTCATCGGCCTCTTTTTTACGCAGCTGAAGCAAGCTGGCAAAATCGGCAAAAGGGGTAGGCAGACCGGGCGCGGCCAGGCGCAGGCGCAGCACCCGGCTCTGCTGGGCCGGAATAGTCAGCTGGTAGTGGGCGGCGGCACGGGTGCCCTGGCGGGCCGGATTGAGGGCTGCCTGGTGGCCGTGCACCAGGTAGTCGTTGATGCCGTCTTTGCAGTAGGGGCTGGCGTTAGGGGTGCCGTACAGGCGCTGGGTGTTGGTTTCGTTGTCGCAGAAAAGCAGGTCGGGGCTGTGGCCTTCCGCCTGGTCGCAGTACAGCTGCAGGGGCGGCAGGTGCTGGTGCTCTACCTGAATGTGCCCCGCTTCGGTGGCCCGGAGCCCCGGCTTGTAGGCATCGTAGCCCCAGGCCCAGGTGTTGCGGAACCAGAGGTGGGGTAGCACGTGCAACGGAGCCGGCTGCGGCCCGCGGTTGTGCACGGTTATCTGCAGCAGCACATCGTCGGGGCTGGCCTTGGCGTACTCCAGAAAGATATCGAAGTAGCGGTTTTCGTGGAATATGCAGGTATCCAGCAGCTCAAACTCGGGTTGGCGGCGGCTGCGGCGCGCATTCTCCTGTACCAGCCACGCATAGGGGTAGGCATGCTGCGGATACTTGTACAGCATGCGCATGTAGGAGTGCGTGGGGGTATTATCGAGGTAGTAGTACAGCTCCTTCACATCCTCGCCGTGGTTGCCCTCAGGGCCGCTCAGCCCAAACAGCCGCTCCTTGATGATGGGGTCGTGCCCGTTCCAGAAAGCCGGCGCCAGACACAGCTGCTGCTGCTCATCCGAAACGCCCCCAATGGCATCTTCGCCCCAGCGGTAAGCCTTGCTGCGGGCCATGTCGTGGGTGAGGTAGGTCCAGGGCTGGCTGTCAGCTGAATAATCCTCGCGCACTGTGCCCCACTGCCGCTCCGATACGTAGGGCCCGAAGCGGTGCCAGTTGGCTTCGCCTTCCCGGGCCTGCTGCTGCCGTTGGTGTTCCTGAGTCATGTAAGGTAGCGTGCCGGCCGGCCCACATCAGCCCGCCGGAACCGTAGAAATACAAGGTGCGCCGCCGTTAGGCCAGGGTTTACGCCGCCCCGAGGGGGTAGGAAAAACCGCTGCCTTCCGGCTCAGCCATTGTCGGCGAAGCCGGGGTACAGGGTCATGCCACCGTCGGCGAAGATAGTAGTGCCGGTCACGTAGTCGGCCTCATCAGAAGCCAGCCACACAGCCACCTTCCCGATGTCCTCGGTTTCGCCGATGCGGCCGTACGGAATCAGAGTCAGCAGCTTCTCGGCCGCTTCGGGGGTTTCCCAGGCTTCGTTATTGATGGGGGTTTTAATGGCACCGGGCCCGATGCTGTTCACCCGGATTTTGTGCGGAGCCAACTCCTGGGCCATGCTTTTCATCAACTGCATGATGCCGCCTTTGCTGGTGGCGTAGTTGACGTGACCGGCCCACGGAATTACCTCGTGCACGGAGCTCATGCAGATGATTTTGCCAGTGGCCTTCGATATTTCCGGCTGCGGGCCCCGGCGCACAAACTCGCGGGCGGCCTCTCGGGCGCACAGAAACTGCCCGGTCAGGTTTACATCAATCACCTTTTGCCACTGCTCCAGGGTCATTTCCAGGAAGGTGGCATCCTGCTGAATGCCGGAGTTGTTGACCAGGATGTGCAGGGTCTGAAACTGCTCCCGAATCTGGTTGAACATAGCCTGCACTTCATCTTCCTTGCTAACGTCGGCCTTGATAGCCACGGCCTTGCCGCCGGCCTTTTCAATGTCAGCCACCACGGCCTTGGCGTCGTCGGCACCGTGCGCGTAGTTGACGATGACCGTGGCACCTTCGGCCGCCATAGCTTTGGCTACCCCCGTTCCGATGCCGGAGCTGCCCCCCGTAACAAGGGCTACCTGATTTTGAAGACGCTGCGAAGTGGGAGTGTTTGCCATATAGCTCAAAGGAGAAGGTCAGTGAAACATCTGCTTTTTAGACTGGCAAACGGCCTCTTTAGTTACACGAATGTTCCGGGGGGTAGGGTGGCTGCCAGCAAAAGGAACGTGTGATGCTAAGCGCAGCCGAAGCATCTCGCGGGCTGCTGCCTGAGTTACTATCACAACCTCAGCCCGCAAGATGTCTCGACAAGCTTGACTGACCGTTCTTCCTTATGTAACAGACCTTTTCTCAGCTTTAGATTATACTAACAAACATTCGTTTGCGTTGGTTAAAGTGTTATCTTGGCACTTCCGCCACCCACCCAAGCCTCCCGCCCATGCTGTTCAACCCTGAAATGGAGCGCCTGCCGTTGCCGCAGCTGCGGGCTCTCCAAAACGCCCGCCTGAAGGAGCAGGTGCAGTATGTGTACCAGCGCGTTCCGTTTTACCGGCAGAAGTTCGACGACTTAGGCATCAACCCGAGTACCTTCAAAGGCTTGGAAGACCTGGGCAAGCTGGGCTTCACCAAGAAGGCAGACTTCCGCGACAACTACCCTTTCGGGCTGTTTGCGGTGCCCCAGCCTGAGGTAGCGCGCCTGCACTGCTCCAGCGGCACCACGGGCAAGGCCACCGTGGTGGGCTACATGGCTGAGGACTTGAACACTTTCGCGGAGCTGGTGGCCCGCTCCCTGGCTGCGGCGGGCTGCCGGCCGGGCATGAAACTCCAGAACGCCTACGGCTACGGCCTATTCACGGGCGGCCTGGGCATTCACTACGGAGCCGAAAAGCTGGGCCTGACGGTTATCCCGGTTTCGGGGGGTAGCACCGACCGGCAGCTGCAGCTCCTGCAGGATTTCCAGCCGGAAGTGCTGTGCGCTACCCCCTCCTACGCCCAGGTACTGGCCGAGGAGCTGAAGCGGCGCAACATTCCGCTGACCGCCCTCAACCTGCAGTACGCCGTGCTGGGCGCCGAGCCCTGGAGCGAGGCCATTCGGGGGCAGGTGCAGCAGGGTCTGGGCGTGCGGGCCACCAACATCTACGGCCTCAGCGAGATTATGGGCCCCGGCGTGTCGCAGGAAGATGCCGACGAGCGCGGCACGGGCAGCTACATCTGGGAAGACCACTTCTACCCCGAAATCGTCTGCCAGGAAACCGGCGAGCCGGTGGCCGAGGGCGAGTACGGGGTGCTGGTGCTGACTACCCTCACCAAGAAGGCCATGCCCATTCTGCGCTACTGGACCGGCGACATTACCAACCTCACCTACGAACATTCCCACAAGCGCACTCACGTAAAAATGGGCCCCATCCGTGGCCGCGCCGACGATATGCTCATCATTCGGGGTGTCAACTTCTTCCCAACCCAGGTCGAGGACATCATCAGCAGTATGGAGCAGGTGAGCCCCTATTACCAGGTTGTAGCCTCGCGCCGGGGTAGCCTCGATGAGGTGGAAGTGAACGTGGAAATAGACGAGGTGCTGATGCGGGAGCTAGGCCTGGAGGCCCTGACCGATGAGGTGGTGCAACAGCACGACTGCCTCCGGACGCTGAAGGGCGCGTTTGCCAAGAAAATCAAGGACAACATTGGGCTCAGTATGAAGGTCACGCTGATGGGCTTTGGGCAGCTGCCGCGCAGCGAAGGCGGCAAGTTGAGTCGGGTCAAAGATTTGCGCAATCTTTAGCCAGCCGTTGGCGTACGGCTTCTGACCTCCTACCCCCCACCCATGCTTACAACCCGCAAAACCAACAAGCGCCAGCTTATCCTGGAAGAAGCCGCCAAGCTGTTTAAGCAGAAAGGCTTCGGTGGCACATCCATGCGCGACCTAGCCGGCGAAGTAGGCATTGAAGCGGCCAGCATGTACAACCACATCAAGTCCAAGGACGAGATTCTGGAGCTGATCTGCTTCCGCGTATCGAGTACCTACATTTCCCAGCTCGCCGAAATAGAAGCCACCGACGCACCGTACGTCGAGAAAATCAAGGCCCTGATTAGCCTGCACATCCGCCTCATGATTGAGGATGGCGCGGCCGTATCCGTAGCCAACCACGACTGGAAGTACCTGCGCGAACCCGCCCTGACGGAGTTCAAGGATGCCCGCAAGCAGTACGAAAAAGGCTTCGCGGCCCTGATTGAGCAGGGCATTGCTGCCGGTGAGTTTCAGCCCGTGAACGTATCGGTGGCCTTGTTTACCATCCTTTCTGCCGTGCGCTGGGTGGAGCTCTGGTACCGCCCCGGCCGCGAGCTGTCGGCCGAAGAGCTGGAAGCCAACATCATCACCATGCTCCTCACCGGGCTGGAGAAAAAATAAAGCTGTTAGCTGTCAGCTATTAGCCTACCCGGCCGACGAAAGCTAACAGCCAGCAGCCAACAGCTAATAGCTACATATCATGAGCCGTTTTCATAAAGTAAAAATCAAGAGTATCGTCCGGGAAACCCCGGACTGCGTGAGCGTGTCCCTGGATGTGCCCGCTGACCTGCGCGAGACGTTCAAGTTCACCCAGGGCCAGTACCTCACCTTCCGCCGCGAGCATGAGGGCGAGGAGCTGCGCCGGAGCTACTCCATCTGCAGCAGCCCCCTGGACAATGAGTGGCGCGTAGCCATCAAAAAGGTCCCGGAAGGCCGTTTCTCTTCCCTGGCCGTGGAAAAGCTGCGGGTAGGCGAAGAGTTGGAGGTGATGCCGCCCATGGGCCACTTCTACACCGAGCTCCACCCTGAGCAGCAGAAGCTCTACGTGATGTTCGCGGCGGGTTCGGGTATCACGCCGGTTATGTCCATCATCAAAACGGTGCTCCTGACCGAGCCCCACAGCCGGGTGTACCTGATCTATGGTAACCGGGGGCGCAACTCTATCATCTTCAAGGAGGAAATTGAAGCCTTGAAAAACCGGTTCGTGGACCGCCTCAGCGTGTACCACATCCTCAGCCGCGAGCAGGGCGACACCGACCTGCTGTTCGGCCGCATCAACGCCGAAAAAGCCCGCTTGTTCCTGCTGAAGATTGTGCCTGCCCACGAAATCGACGAGGCCTTCATCTGCGGCCCGGAGGAGATGATCAACGACGTGAAGGATGTGCTGGCCGAGGCTGGGGTAGCCCCCGAGAAAATTCACTTCGAGATGTTTGGCTCCGCCGGCAGCGCCCAGCGGGCTGCCGCCCGTCAAGCCCAACGCCCTGTTGGTGAGGATGACAAGCACAGCCAGGTAACCGTGCAGCTGGAAGGCACCAAGCGCATCCTGGAAATGTCGTACTACGGCGACACCATTCTGGATGCCCTGCTGGAAACCGGCGCCGATGCCCCCTACTCCTGCAAAAACGGTATGTGCAGCACCTGCCGCTGCCGCGTAACGGAGGGCACCGTAGAAATGGACGTGAACTACTCCCTTTCCGACACCGAAGTGGCCAAAGGCTACGTCCTCTCCTGCCAGGCCCGCCCTACCTCGGAGAAGGTGTCAGTGGATTTCGACCAGTAGAATTCACTACTAGAATGTCATGCTAAGCTTGCCGAAGCATCTCTACCTGTTTCTTTCAGGAATCCTACTAGTCAGTAGTTGCGCTAAGGTTGGAAACAATCCGAAAGCCGAGCTAAGGATAGTAGCGGGCAAACCGTTTGTGTTACTTACCGGCCAACGACGCCGAATGGTGCATGACCCGCTGTCTGCTCTTTTCAACAAAACCTTTAAGGATAGCATTCTACTGCCATTGCCACAAACAGACAGAGGAACTCTGCCAGGTCATCTTATTCTCCATAAACGAGGAGACTATGGCTATAAAGGCGAAATTACACTGGATAGCGGTATCCTGAAAGTACGTTTATTCTACAACGATACCGATTATGGTAGCCATAGTCCGGTCAGTTGGAATGGGGAATATCAGTTAATTAGACCATAAGGCTACACTGACAAACCAAACTTTTCTCTACATTTAACTAACGAATGTTAGTTAAGCTTTGTTAAAGAGGCATGGAAACGCTAGAACTCACCCAGGAAGAACAGTTTCAGGCCCGCATTGACGCCGATGTGCGCATTGAGCCCAAGGATTGGATGCCCGATGCCTATCGCAAAACCCTGATCCGGCAGATTTCGCAGCACGCGCACTCCGAGCTTGTGGGCATGCTGCCGGAAGGCAACTGGATTACGCGCGCTCCTTCACTCAAGCGCAAATCCATTCTACTGGCCAAGGTGCAGGACGAAGCTGGTCACGGCCTCTACCTTTACTCCGCCGCCGAAACCCTGGGTGCTTCCCGCGACCAAATGCTGGCCGACCTGCACTCGGGCAAAGCCAAGTATTCGAGCATTTTTAACTATCCTACCCTTAGCTGGGCTGATATGGGCTGTGTGGGCTGGCTGGTAGATGGCGCCGCCATCCTGAATCAGGTGCCGCTCTGCCGCACCTCGTACGGTCCCTACGCCCGGGCCATGGTGCGCGTGTGCAAGGAAGAAAGCTTCCACCAGCGTCAGGGATTCGAAATCATGCAGACTCTCTGCGAAGGTTCGCCGGAGCAGAAGGCTATGGCTCAGGAAGGCCTGAACCGCTGGTGGTGGCCCACGCTAATGATGTTTGGCCCCAAAGACTCCGAGTCGCCGAACACGGCTCAGTCGATGAACTGGCGCATCAAGCGTTTCACCAACGACGAGCTGCGCCAGAAATTCGTGGATATGATGGTACCCCAGGCCGAATTCCTGGGCCTCACGGTGCCCGACCCCAACCTGAAGTGGAATGAAGCCAAACAGGGCTACGACTTCGGCGACGTGGACTGGGAGGAATTCTGGAACGTGGTGAAGGGCAACGGCATGTGCAACAAGGAGCGCCTGCAGGCCCGTGTGCAAGCTCACGAGGAAGGAGCCTGGGTACGCGAAGCCGCCCTGGCCCACGCCGAAAAACGCAAGCAGCGCGAAGCGGCTACCGTAGCCGCCTAACTTTTATTGATACCCGTTCTGCTGAGCTAGCTGGGGCATTTGGCTTGAAACGCTGAAGTTCCCACCCACCTCTGGCTCGCGAGATGCTTCCGCTAAGCTCAGCAGGACGGATAATTTCTTTGAGGGCATCCACTTCCTACCCCCTCACCCCTCCTAAATCCTTACCCGCCTACCCTCTCACCCTACCTTTTACATGTCGCAGAAAGAATGGCCGCTCTGGGAAGTTTTCATCCGCAGCAAGCAGGGCCTCGACCACAAGCACGTCGGTAGCCTCCACGCCGCCGACGCCGAAATGGCCATCCAGAACGCCCGCGACGTGTACACGCGCCGCCTCGAAGGCGTAAGCATCTGGGTAGTGGAGAGCAAGCACGTGCACGCTTCTAACCCCGATGACGCGGCCGCTTTCTACGAGCCGGCCAACGACAAAATCTACCGCCATCCGACCTTCTATCAGGTGCCGGATTCCATCAAGCACATGTAACCGATGACGGACTCCCCGATGCCCGCGCAGGCCACCCCGGCCCTTACCCCTGAAACTCAGGCCAACCTGTTTGCTTTCGTGCTGCAGCTGGCCGATACTAGCCTGATTCTGGCTCACCGCCTCTCAGAGTGGTGCGGACACGGCCCCATTCTGGAGCAGGACCTGGCCATGGCCAACATTGCCCTGGACTTGCTAGGTGAGGCCCGCAGCTACTACCAGTACGCCGCCGAGCTGGAAGGCAAAGGCCGCACGGAAGATGATCTGGCCTATTTGCGCAGCGCCGTGGAGTACCGGAATCCGCTGCTAGTGGAGCAGCCCAACGGCGACTTCGCTGGCACCATCGTGCGGCAGTTCATCTACGACTGCTTCCACTACCACCTGCTGCAGCAGTTGAAGTCGGGCCCGGATGCGCACTTGGCCGCTATTGCCGAGAAATCAGTGAAGGAAGCCGCCTACCACATCAAGTGGAGCGCCGAGTGGGTGATTCGCCTGGGTGATGGTACCGAGGAAAGCCGCCGCCGCGTGGAAAAAGCCCTGGACAACCTCTGGCGCTACAGCGGTGAGCTGACTACCCCCTCCGCCTCCGAAAAAGCCTTACAAGCCGCTGGCTTCCTACCCGACTACGCGGCCATTCAGCAGCAGATTGATGCCCACGTAGCCCGCGTGTTAGAGGAAGCTACCCTGCCCGTGCCGCAAGGCGTGTTTATGCAGAAGGGCGGCAAAGACGGCCGCCACTCCGAGCACCTGGGCTACCTGCTGGCCGAGCTGCAATATCTCCAACGTACCTACCCCGGCTTGCAATGGTAGAGCACCTAGCGGCACCGACTGAGGAGCACATCTGGCAGCTGCTGGAAGAGGTTTCCGACCCGGAAGTGCCCGTGCTCAGCATCCTGGACCTGGGCATTGTGCGCGCGGTGCGGGTGGAGGGCGAGGAAGTCCACGTCACCATCACGCCTACCTACTCCGGCTGCCCGGCCATGAACACCATTGCCACCGAAATCCGGCTGCGGCTGCTTTCGGAGGGCATCACCAAGCTGCACATTCACAACCAGCTTAGCCCGGCCTGGACTACAGATTGGATGTCGCAGGCGGGCCGCGAGAAGCTGGAAGCTTATGGCATTGCGCCCCCCGTAGATGGCACGGCTACCGGCCACATGCTCAACCTGTTCGGGGCCGATACGGCCGTGCGCTGTCCGCTCTGTAAGTCGGAGCACACGCACCTGGTTAGCCAGTTCGGCTCCACCGCCTGCAAAGCTCACTATCAGTGCGACGACTGCCTGGAGCCCTTCGACTACTTCAAATGCCACGCCTGATTAAAGCTAAAAGCTAGTTCCCCTCCTCAGATGATTCCGCGCATCAAGCGGCGAGGGGCTAGGGGCTAGGGGTGGTTGATCAATCGTTGAACATCCTCCTATGCTAGCTTTAGAAACTGTTTCTCCAGCATAAACCACTCCCTACCCCCTCCTCATCTGAGGAGGGGAACCAGTCCTAAAAAATCCGCCCTACATGTCCGACTCTCCTTCCCTGCTTTTCTCCATTGATGGCGGCGTAGCCACTATCTGCTTCAACCGGCCCCAGGTTTTTAACAGCATTAACAAAGAGGTAGCGCTGGCTCTGCAGCAGCACCTGCGCGAGTGCCAGCAAAACCCGGAGGTGCGCGCAGTGCTGCTCACGGGCATCGGCAAAGCGTTCTGCGCCGGCCAGGATCTGGCGGAAATCACGGGCCCCGACAGCCCGGAAGTAGCGGAGATTGTGGAGAAGCTGTACAATCCCATTGTGGAGCTGATTCGGGGCTTGGAAAAGCCGGTGGTAGCGGCCGTGAACGGGGTAGCGGCCGGCGCGGGTGCCAACCTGGCCCTGGCCTGCGATATTGTGGTAGCCAAGGAATCGGCTTCGTTTATTCAGGCGTTCAGCAAGATTGGCCTGATTCCGGACAGCGCCGGTACCTTCTTCCTGCCCCGCCTCGTTGGCATGCAGCGCGCTTCGGCCCTGATGATGACCGGCGACAAGGTATCGGCCGCCGAGGCCGTGCAGATGGGCATGATTTACAAAGCCTTCCCCGACGAGACCTTTGAGCAAGATGCCTTAGCTCTGGTGAAGAAGCTGGCGGCCATGCCCACCAAAGGTCTGGCCTATACCAAGCAGCTCCTGAACGTATCGTTCAGCAACGACCTGACCCAGCAGTTGCGCTACGAGGCTGACTTCCAGCTGCGAGCCGGTAACACGTCTGACTACCGCGAGGGGGTAGCAGCTTTCATGGAAAAACGTCAACCTAGCTTCACGGGCCAATGATTATCGGTATCATCGGCAGCGGAGCCATGGGCGCCGGCATTGCCCAGGTAGTAGCCACCGCAGGCCACACCGTCCGCCTCCTCGACCAGAACACTCAGGCCCTGCAGCGCGCCGGGCAGTCTATTCAGAGCAGCCTGAACAAACTGGCCGAGAAAGGCAAGCTGACGGTTGAAGCTGCTGCAGAGGTATTCAACCGTCTGCACCTCACTGAAGACATTGGCACGTTCAACGACTGCGGCCTAGTGCTGGAGGCCATTGTGGAGGATTTGGGCGTGAAGCAACAGCTGTTTCGGGAAGCAGAAATGCTGGTGTCCGAAGACTGCATTCTGGCCAGCAACACCTCGTCCCTGTCCATTGCCTCCATCGCCTCCGCTTGCCAGAAACCGGAGCGCTTCATCGGGATTCACTTCTTCAACCCGGCCCCTATTATGCAGCTAGTGGAGGTGATTCCAGCGGTGCAGACGCGGGCGGGCCTGGCCGAGCAGGTGCGCGACCTGGTGCAGAGCTGGGGCAAGCTGCCGGTGCTGGCTAAGGATACGCCGGGCTTCATCGTGAACCGTGTGGCGCGGCCCTTCTACGGCGAGGCTATCCGGATTCTGGAGGAAGGCATTGCCGATATGGCGACCATCGACTGGGCCATGACCGAGCTGGGCGGCTTCCGCATGGGTCCGTTTGCCCTCATGGACTTCATTGGGCACGATGTGAATTACCGCGTCACGGAGTCGGTGTTCACGTCGTTTTTCTTCGATCCGCGCTACAAGCCCAGCTTCACCCAGAAGCGCTTGTTCGAGGCCGGCTATTACGGCCGCAAGTCAGGCCGCGGCTTTTATGACTACCGCGAAGGAGCTGTGCCGCCTGCCCCTACCCCCGACGAGCAGCTGGGTCGCCTGATTTTGAACCGCATTCTGGCTATGCTCATTAACGAAGCCGTGGATGCGCTGGCCCTGAACGTAGCCTCTCCCACCGACCTGGAACTGGCTATGACCAAAGGCGTCAACTATCCTAAAGGCCTCCTGGCCTGGGCCGACGAGTTGGGCCTAGATACAGTCCTGACCACCCTCGATAGTCTTTACGAAGAATACCACGAGGACCGCTACCGCGCCAGCCCGCTCCTGCGTCGCATGGTGCGGGCCGGCCAAACCTTTTTCCAGCATGAGCCCATCGGAAGCGACCAGCACGAGTAGCAAAGCCGAGGCCGTAAAAGACCGCATGCTGCAGCATGATGCGTTCAGCAAACTGCTCGGGTTGGAAATAGATGAAGTGGCCCCCGGCTACTGCCGCCTGCATTTCACCGTGCGCCCCGACATGCTCAACGGCTTTGCGGCCCTGCACGGGGGCGTTACGTTTTCAGCGGCCGACTCGGCGTTTGCCTTTGCCTGCAATAGCCACGGCCGCCAAAGCGTCGGCCTTACCGTCACCATCGACTACTTGGAAGCCGGCAAGCTCGGCGACGTGATTACCGTGGAAGCCCGGGAAGAAGGCCTCAAGCACAAAGTAGGCGTGTACCAGATTCGCGCCACCAACCAACACGGCGTGCTGCTCGCTCTATTCAAAGGCACGGCATACCGCACCAGCAACGAGATAGTGTAAGAGTAGCCGCCTTTATAATAGTCTTGTCATACTGAGCATGTGGCGAATCAAGCCAGGGACGAAGGACCTCTCCCGCCGGCTAATTAAAGAAGTTACCCTCTGTAGAGGTCCTTCGCAGGGCTTAGGATGACAAGCGGGCTGACAACTCACAAACTGATAACTGACATGAACCAAGCATATATCATCGACGGCATTCGGACGCCCATTGGCAATTTTGGGGGTACTTTGGCCGCTGTCCGCCCCGATGACATGGCGGCTTTGGTTATCCGGGAGCTGCTGCAGCGCAACACTTCCGCCGACCCGGCTGCCATTGCCGACGTGATTCTGGGCTGCGCCAACCAGGCCGGCGAAGACAACCGCAACGTGGCCCGCATGGCGCTGCTGCTGGCCGGCTTGCCTACCTCCGTACCCGGCGAAACCGTAAACCGCCTCTGTGCCTCGGGCCTTTCGGCCAGCATTGCTGCCGCCCGCGCCATCCAGAGCGGCGACGGTGACTTGTTCATCTCCGGGGGTGTAGAGAGCATGACCCGCGCGCCCTATGTCATGTCGAAGCCCAGCAAGGCCTTCGGTACCGATTCCAAAATGTACGATTCTAGCTTCGGTTGGCGCTTTGTCAACGATAAACTAGAAGACATGTACGGCACCGATGCCATGGGCGAAACGGCCGAAAACTTGGTGGATCAGTACCATATCAGCCGCGAAGACCAGGACCAGTTTGCCTACGAATCGCACCAGCGCGCCGGCCGGGCCCGCGACTCCGGCCGCTTCGCCGAGGAAATCGTGCCCGTGGCTATTCCGCAGCGCAAGGGCGAGCCGGTGCTGTTTTCCGAGGATGAGTTCATCAAGTCGAACACTACCCTCGACGGGTTGGCCAAGCTCCGCCCAGCCTTCCGCAAGAACGGCTCCGTTACGGCTGGTAACTCCTCGGGTCTGAACGATGGTGCGGCAGCCTTGTTGCTGGCTTCAGAAGACGGCATCAAACAGCACAACCTCACGCCCCGGGCCCGCATCGTGAGCATGGGGGTAGCGGGCGTAGAGCCGCGCACCATGGGCATCGGGCCGGTGCCTGCCTCGCAGCAGGCCCTGAAAAAGGCTGGCCTCACCCTCGACCAAATCGACCTGATTGAGTTCAACGAAGCCTTTGCCGCCCAAACCCTGGCCTGCGTGCGCGGCCTCGGCCTGGAAGGCTCCGACCCGCGCATCAACCCCAACGGCGGGGCCATTGCTCTGGGCCACCCGCTGGGCATGAGCGGGGCCCGCATCCTGAACACGGCCGCCCTGGAGCTGCACAAGCAAAACAAGCGCTACGCCCTTATCACGATGTGCGTGGGGGTAGGCCAGGGCTACGCGGCCATCATCGAGAAGGTATGATTTACTCGTTTAATGGTATTGTTCCGGTAGTGCACGAGTCGGCGTTTGTGCACCCGCAGGCCACAGTGACGGGCAACGTCATCATCGGCCGCAACGTGTACATCGGGCCGGGCGCGGCCATTCGCGGCGACTGGGGCCAGATCATCATTGAGGATAATTGCAACGTGCAGGAAAACTGCACCGTGCACATGTTCCCCGGCACTACCACCCGGCTCAAGGAAATGGCCCACATCGGCCACGGCGCCATTATTCACGGGGCCACCGTGGGCCGCAACGTGCTGGTGGGCATGAACGCCGTGCTCATGGACCGGGTGGAAATCGGCGACGAAAGCATCATCGGAGCCCTCAGCTTCATTAAGGCCGACGAAGTGATTCCACCGCGTAGCCTGGTGGTAGGCAATCCGCACAAAATCATCCGGCAGGTGAGTGACGAGATGCTGGCCTGGAAAACGGAAGGCACCCACATCTACATGCAACTGCCCGCTGACCTCCACGCCACCTTGCAACCCTGCGAGCCCCTCCGCGAGGTTCCGGCCGACCGCGCGGTGCAGCAAGGCAGCTACCAAACCTGGGCCGAACGGAAAGTAGGCGAGTAGCAACCAAAATTGATTAGAAGCACGTCATGCTGAGCTTGTCGAAGCATCTCTACCGATTCGGTGAATAGATTCAGTTAGAATTGCTACCCGCAAACACTAGACTTTTACAAGCACTATTCTGATGTGGATTGAGCACATTATAAATCCTAAAACTATAACGAGTATCTACTCGTCGGAACCCCCATCTTTGGCGCAAGTGCAATTACATGAGGTAGCTATTATCTGTGGCAGTGACTTACAATGTAGGCTCCGTTTCGATTTGAAGGACTTTCCAGCTGACGCCCCAACCAAATGGGTGCAACGGAAATGCAATACAGTTCAGTTGTCTCTAAACCTGATCCAAGCCGAGTTGATCAAGTGCACTATTCCCAGCGGAGGTGGCATTGGCGACTTTAGTATCATCCATGATGGAACACGCTTTCAGATAACGTTTAGCACCCAGCCGAAAGGAGTAGTTTTTCGAGCAACGGCAACTTGGATACATGCAGATACCATATCAGGCTACCAAAGAGAACAAGCCTAGTCCCCCAACGAGGAGATAGAGATACGCCAGTTCCGTAGCCACCACTTGCCCCGCCTCCTACCCCTTCCCTCCTTTCAAACCTCCTACCTTCCTACCCCCCATATGACTCCCATCCTCGAAAACTACGCGCTGGGCCGCTGGATGCCCGGCACGGGCGAGCAGCACGAGCTGCACGACGCTTCCACCGGCGAGGTCATTGCCATTGCCAACGGCGAAGGCCTGGACTTTGCCGCCATGCTCGAGTACGCCCGCCGCACCGGCAACCCAGCCCTGCGCAAAATGACCTTCCACGAGCGGGGCCGCATGATTAAGGCCCTGGCCCTGCACCTCGACAGCAAAAAGGAAGACTTTTACACCCTCAGCTATCGCAGCGGCGCCACCCGCGCCGACTCTTGGATTGACATTGAGGGCGGTATCGGTAACCTGTTTGCCAACGCCTCTTTGCGCCGCAAATTCCCCGATAAGCCGTTCTACGTGGAGTCGGACCCGATTGCGCTGTCGAAAGCCGGCAACTTCATGGGCCACCACATCATGGTGCCCAAGGAAGGCGTGGCCGTGCACATCAACGCCTACAACTTCCCCATCTGGGGCATGCTGGAGAAGATTGCCGTGAATTTGCTGGCCGGGATGCCCGCCATCATCAAGCCGGCCGTGCCTACTGCCTACCTCACCGAGGCCGTGGTACGCGAAATCATTGCCTCCAAAATTCTGCCCGAAGGCGCTTTGCAGCTGGTGTGCGGCACCGGCCAGGGCATCCTGGACCACGTCACCTACCAAGATGTGGTGACCTTCACCGGCTCGGCGGAAACCGGCCGCAAGCTGCGGGCCCACCCGCGTATCATTGCTGAAGCCGTGCCCTTCACCATGGAGGCCGACTCGCTGAACGCGGCCGTGCTGGGGCCGGATGCCGTGCCGGGCACCGTGGAGTTCGACTTGTTTATCAAGGAAATCCGTAAGGAGATGACGGCCAAAGCCGGGCAGAAGTGCACGGCCATCCGCCGGGCCATCGTGCCGGAAAACCTGCTGGAAGATGTACAGATTGCGCTGGGCAAGGCACTGGGCCAAACTACCGTGGGTCACCCTCAAGCGGAAGGCGTGCGCATGGGGGCCCTCGTGAACATGACCCAGGCCAACCGCGTGCGGGAGCAGGTGCGGGAGCTGGCCAAGAACACCCCCATCGTGTACGGCGACCTGGACAACGTGCAGGTGATTGGCGGCGACTGCAAAACCGGCTCCTTTATGTCGCCGATTGTGCTGCTGAATCCCGAGCCTTTCAAGTTCACCGATTCCCACGAGGTAGAAGCCTTCGGGCCGGTTGCTACCCTAATGCCTTACAAAAACCTCGACGAGGCCATTACCCTGGCCAACATGGGCAAAGGCTCCCTGGTGTGCTCCGTGGCTACCAACGACCCGCGCACGGCTCAGGAATTTGTGCTCGGCGCGGCTACGCACCACGGACGCATTCTGGTGCTGAACGGGGAGGTAGCCAAGGAAAGCACCGGCCACGGTTCGCCCCTACCCCTGCTCATTCACGGAGGCCCCGGCCGCGCCGGTGGCGGGCAGGAAATGGGTGGCATGCGCGGCGTAGAGCACTTCATGCAGCGCGTAGCCATTCAGGGTTCCCCCACCATGATTACCGCCATTACGGAGGTGTATCAGCCCAAAGCCCGGCAAACGGAGCGCGACAAGCACCCCTTCCAGCACTACTTCGAGGAGTTGGAAATCGGGCAGACCTACACTACGCACCGCCATACCGTCACGGAGTCCGACATTACCAACTTCGCCCAAGTTTCCGGCGACAATTTCTACGCCCACGTCGATGCTACTTCTCTGGAGGGCACGCTGTTCACGGGCCGCGTGGCCCACGGCTACTACATCCTGAGCAAGGCCGCCGGCATGTTCGTGGACCCGCGCAAGGGTCCAGTGCTGCTCAACTACGGCCTCGATGAATGCCGCTTCACCAAGCCCGTGTATCCCGGCATGACCATCGGGGTGAAGCTCACGGTAAAGGAGAAAATCGGCCAGGAAAAGCGCGACGCCGAGGACGTAGCCAAAGGCATTGTGCGCTGGCTGGTGGACGTGTCGGACGAAACCGGCGAAACTGTAGCCGTAGCCACCATCCTGACGATGGTGAAAAAGAGAAATCAAGAGTAAATAAACCTTCTGTCATCCTGAGCGGAGCGAAAGACCTTGTCCCGTTTGAACAAGCTGTGAGAACGAGCACCGTTCAGACGGGATAGGGTCCTTCGCTCTGCTCAGGATGACAATTATCGCTACTACATGCAAACAGGAACCGTTACTACCCATACTTCTCCGGAAGGCATTGCCACCATCAGCTTCTTCCACCCCAGCCACAACTCCCTGCCCGGCGCGCTGCTGACCCAGCTGGCCGACACCATTACGCGGGTAGGCCGGCAGGAAGGCACCAAAGTCATCATCCTGAAAAGCGAGGGGGCCAAAACCTTCTGCGCTGGCGCTTCCTTTGATGAGCTGATGGCCATTGAAAACGAAGCCCAGGGACTGGAATTCTTCTCGGGCTTCGCGAAGGTGATTAACGCCTGCCGTACCTCGCCCAAAATCATCATCGGCCGGGTACAGGGCAAGGCCATTGGCGGCGGTGTAGGCGTAGCCGCCGCTACCGACTACTGCTTTGCTACTTCCCAGGCCTCGGTCAAGCTTAGCGAGCTGGTGGTCGGCATCGGGCCGTTTGTGGTAGGGCCCGCCGTGGAGCGCAAGATTGGCAACGCGGCCTTTGCCCAACTGGCCCTGGACGCGGCCGAATTCCGCTCGGCCGAATGGGCCCAGGAAAAAGGCCTATATGCCCAGGTGCTGGAAACCGAAGAAGCCCTCGATGCGGCTGTGCTGGCCTTTGCTACCAAGCTCGCTGCCTACAACCCAGAGGCTCTTACGGACCTGAAGCGAGTTATCTGGGCCGGTACGGAGCACTGGGACCAGCTGCTGGTGGAGCGCGCCGGCATTAGTGGCCGACTGGTGCTGTCCGACTTCACCCGGCAGGCCATCCAGAAATTCAAGAGCAAATAATCTAAGTATACCCGGTGCGGGCCGGCGCTGGCGTCGGCTCGCATTGAAGCCCTACCCCTGCCTCAAAGCAAAAGCCCCCGGCTGCAGGTTGCAACCGGGGGCTTTTTGTGGTGATTCCGCTGGGATTCGAACCCAGGACCCATACATTAAAAGTGTATTGCTCTACCAGCTGAGCTACAGAATCATTTCCTTTCCGAAGCGTGGTGCTTTCTGGAAGGGAGTGCAAAAGTAGATGCCAACAGTCGTTCCTGCAAGCCTACTGAGTATTTTTTACGCTAAGAATCTTTTCTAAGAGGCTAACCCGCTTACAGACAGGTCAAAAAATTTCAATCTACCTTTCTTTAGGTAGAGGCTCCACGCTCTGACGTGGCGGCATACCCAAAGAAACACAGCAGAAGTGCCCCTTTCCCGGCCTTGACCGGCAAAGGGGCACTGTGCTTAGCATAGTTTGCTGAACGCAGATCTACACGAACAAAGTGGTTGCGTTGTTCACGAAGTTGCGGGCAATGCTTTTCACCGTGGTGGGGTCCAGGGGTTCATCGAAGGCCTCGGAGGCAGCGGCAGCCGTTATGCCCCCCGTGGTATTCACGATGGCCAGCGTAGCCTGGGTGGTGTTTGCCTCGCTAGGGTAGTCGGCGGGCGGGTTGCCAGGGCCGTACACCAGGGCCGTAGAGGGATTGGTGTTCGGCGAGGGGCCACCGTTGTCGGTACCTGAAATCCAGCTTTTCGGAATGCGGTTGAGGTTATTCAGGTCACCGGGTACGCTGGTAGCATTGGCGTTGCCGGTTTCTACCCCACGGCGCACGGTGCGTACGTGGGAGGAGTGGCGGGCCTCAACGGAGTGAATATTTAGAGCCGACTCCAGAATATCCTTATTGGGCATCAGCACTGGGGCGCCGCCTTTGTAGGCCCGCACGCCGGTATCCACGAAGGACTGTGCTACGCCCAGGAACAGCTTGTAGTCGGTGAAGACAGCCGCGAACGGGCCCAGATTGGTGCCCCGGCCCCCGGAGTAGTCGAAGGCAGCGCGCGTGGGGTCAGGAATGGCATTCGAGCCCAGTACTTCGCGCAGCACCTTAATGTGGCCCGACTCATCGTTGCGGATGGTGGTGAAAGCAGGACGGTCGGCGCTGGGAATCAGGTTACCAGCCTTCAGGCCACTGTCGTAGAAATAGAATTCCAGATATTCCAGGCTGAGTGCCAAGTTGAGCACCTGAATAATTTCGGGCGTGAGGGCCGAGGTCTGCCCATAAGCACGCTGGAAAATGCCGCTCAGCAGGCCTGGCAGCACAGCCGCCGTTACGGCCTTGCCGGCCATACCAAAGTGACGGAAGACGCGGCGGCGGGGGTCCAGCCGTTCGTAAACTTCCGGGTCAACTTTTTCAATGTCAGAAATCAGTTTCAGTAAATCCATGATGGAGTGAATGTCTAAAGGGGGGGTAGGAAAACAGTAGTGCAAATCGCGGAAGCCGTGGCCTAGCTGAAGCTGTTGGCGCTCAGCTTGGAGCCAGCTTTCAGGAACTGGTTGGCAACGCTAAGCACTTGCTGCGGCCGCAGCGACTTTTCTCTGCCCGTGCCCGTGCCCGCACCCGGAGCCGAGGTATCGGAGGTGGGCGTGAACAGATCCACTACATCGCCGGCCACGAAGCTGTTGTACTGGCGCAGGTCGCGGATAAGGGCAGCGTGGCGGGCTTCAACCGATACAATTTTGCCAGCCAGCACCAGGTTGGCGGCCGACGTGATAAAGCGACCAGCGCCGTTGTAGGCGGCTACCCCCAGATCCTCAAATGCCTGGGCATTCGTGAGCACGCTGTTGCGGTCATTGAAGTTGATGCCACCAAACTCAGGCTCCAGAGCCTTAATAGCATTGGTGTTAAGGGCTGCGCGGAAGAAATCGGCGTGGGCCTTCTCGTGCAGGGCCAGATCATCCAGAATCTGTTTCTCGGCGCTGTTAGCACCCAAGCCTTTGTAATAGTCGCCGTTTTTAATCTGGGCATAGAAGGCGGCCTCCAGCTGTTCCAGGGCGTAGGCGTAGTTCAGAATGCCGGTGTCGCCGGAGCCTACATCGAGCAGGTTATCATTGACATTGTCGGAGTCGTCGTCGCAGCTGGTCAACAGCAGTCCGCCCAGGGCGAGGCTGGCACCCGTATAGCGAAGGAAAGCACGGCGCGGTACCCCCGCCGGAGTGGAGGCCGACTCAGGAGTCTGGGAAGGGGAATTTGTCATCATAGTAAGAAGCGGGTAACAGAGTGAAACACGCCCCGTTGTACGCCACTACCCCAGAAATTACCCTCCTATTCAATCAAAATACGTGTTTGTTTCAAGTAAACACGTATTAATACGTAGAAATAGATAAAAAAATATTAGCATTTACCTATTGTTCTAATCATCTGACAGCCTGGTTCATCCTTGAGTCAGGCGCCTACCTTGTTCTGCAGATTACTCAGCAGGATTCCACTCCCCGTTGCCCCCCAGGTAGTAGATGGAACTGCGGCCGGCTTCGCGTAGAACCCAGTTTCCGAGCTGGCCCAGCCAGAGCAGGCGGCCAGCCTCATCAAAACGGTTGGCAAAGTCGAGGGAGCAGACATCCAGGGTTTCGACCCCAACCTGATTCACCCGCAAATGCTCCACGTACTGCAGCGTCAGCTTTCCCGTATCCAGGCAGCTGGGGTGCAGGGCCAGGTTGTGGGCCGGCGAGGTCATGGCCGCCGACGGATACAGCAGCCCATCAAAGGCAGTTCCCAATTCACAGGCCTCCGCTACGGCCACTGAAAGCCGGTAGTGGTGGCTGTTGTGCTCTGAAACCGGCTTGGTAAACACGCGCGTCAGGAAAGCCGCTACTAGGCGGGCTGGTTCGGGCAGGGACGCACGGGCCTGCCCCAGCACCTGGTTCCGGTCGGAGTGCGGGTCGTCGGCGCACTGGTCGGGCTCGTGGAAGCTCACCAGCCGCAGGGGCTGCCGACTGATCCAGCGGCTGATAACAATCAGGTCATCGGGCTGCACGCCTGCCTCGAAAAAAGGCGGGTGCCAGGTGGCACTGGCATAAAACATGGGCTGTCCCGCCCGGTTGGCCCGCTGGTCATACTGCACCCGCTCGGCCGGCGGGTAGGAAACCTCCGACCAGTACACGGGCGGCTCCTGGCGCACTACCCCCCGATACAACAGGATTCCGGCCGGAAGCTCCAGGCACCGCACGGGGTGGTCGGTAAGCAGCCGACGGACGCGCCCGGTCAGCTCCGAAATGGAGTGCCGCCGTAAACACAGGTGTCGCAACGCCATCAGCTGTCGGCGCACGTTGGTTACATCACGAAGCAGGGAGAAAGTCATGGGTGGGGAACGTATAACCTGTATAGCCCCGCCCTACCCCGCGGGAAGGCGGCGGAGAGCGGGGCTGCTGGCAGATGAAATCAGGTGGCGGCGGGTGAGCACCGGAATAGCGCGGCCTACCCTCGCAAGAGGGTTCTGCGTTCCGGCTCACCCACCAAACGAGTTACCGGGCCTCGGGGCGGCGGTACGCCCGGGGAGAGGCCTCGTACGCGGTTTCGGGAGGGACGGAGCGGCGGGCCCGCAGCCAGTACAGCCCCCCTAGCAGGGCTACCCCGGCCCCTATAGCCCACAGCGGTACCTGGCGCTCGGGGGCTGGCGGTAGGTACACCACGCCGGTAGCATCGGCGGTGGCCGGGCGACCTACGTAGCGGCCCTGGGCGGGCACGGCCAGCTCTTCAAACTCCTGGGCCAGGCGGCTCAGCTCGCGCTGCAGCACCTCGCCCTGCATCGGAATCCCATGGCCCGTGGCGGCTATCATGGGCTGTAGCTCGGCTAGCATGGTTACTGACTGGTGCGCTGCGGGCCAGTCGGGGGTGAAGTAAGCGGGCGGACCGTTTACCTCCTGCCGCTGCTGCCACACGGCAATAGCCGATTCCTGCTTGGTTGTCACGAAGGCATCGCCGGCCAGCAGCAGGCGGTCCTGCTCACGGTAAAAGGATACGTGACCAGGTGTATGGCCCGGGGTAAATAGCCAGCGCCAGCCCGGCAGGTGGGGTACCGTGCCGTCGGCAGGCAGGGGCTGCACCCGGCTGCCCAGGTTCAGGGGCGCTTTCGGGTACAGAAACGACATGGCCGCCATGGCTCCGCCGCCCACCGTGGGGTCGGGCGGGGGGTAGGCAGAAAGGCCGGTGAGGTAAGGCAGCTCCAGCGAGTGGGCGTACACGGTTACATTGGGCCAGAGCTTGAGCAGGTGGGGCAAGGCCCCTACGTGGTCGAAGTGCCCGTGGGTGAGCAGGATGGCCGCGGGTGGGTTGCCGGCCCCGAACAGGTATTCGGCGGCGTGCTGGGCCTTGGTGCCCGAGCCGGGCAGGCCGGCATCTACCAACACCCAGGAAGTGGTAGGCTGCTCCTGAGCCCGCACGTAGTAGAGGTTGGTGAATACGTCACGCCGCCCCCAGATGCCGGGTACTACCGGGAACAGGGCCGGTGTGCTGGCGCGGTTTACAGTGGTTTTTTCTTCTGATGATTCCGTCATGAGCGGGAGAGAAATTAAGGGTGAGACAAATCAGAGCTGCAAGGCAAGCACCCTCATTGGGAAGCCGGGGAAGCGGCCGGCGCGCAGCCGCACAGCACCTCGCGGGTAGGCCCCGCCACTTTGTAATCAGGCAACGACACTTCCTTCATATAAATAACCTCTAGCTGACGCAGCGGCGGATGCGTGGGGTCTTCGTGCCAGATGCGCAGCAGGTAGTTACAGTAGTAGGGCCGCATATAGGAGTTATCCACGAACAGATAATTCTCGGAGTACTTGCGCCACCGGTCGTTGCGGAACAGGGACACCACAGAGGCTGGCTTGCGGTAGGTGGTGGGTCGGCCCTGCTGATTCAGGTCCACGTGCTGGCCGGTGGTGGTAGTCCCATCCAGAATGTACCAGCCGTCATCCTTGAACACGGAGGGAGCAAACATTCCCCAGTGCTGGTCGGTCCGAATCAGGTACCCCAGCCACCGCATGGAGGGTCGCATGGCCCACTCGGGGCGCACTATGCTGTCGAGGTTCCACCAGCACACGTAGGCCAGCAGCCCCAGCACCAATCCTTCGCGGGTGGAGCGGAGCAGCGTACGGGCGCCGGCCGAAAGCTCGACAGACGTTTCTATGCGCAGCCTTACGGCACTGCCCAGCCCCGCCAGGCGCCCACCCCAGGGCTGGCGCAGGCGCACCGCTACTCGGGGGCCGAGGCGCTGGTAGGCAGGCACCAGCCGCCGCTCCAGCCAATCCATGGCATTGCCGGGCAGCAGACCCAGCACGGAGGCCATGTTGATCAGGAAAAACAGCCCCACGAATAAGGTCAGGCTTATGCCTAGATGAAACCCGTACATCACCCCCACAAACAGCAGGCGCCACACCGGCACCCGCCACGGAATGAACAGCACGAAGGGCAGCAGTAGCTCAGTATAGAAGGTAACCCAGGTCAGCACCCGCATCAGGTTCGGATGCGGGTACAGCAGCCGGCCGCCGGGCATCAGCACCTGGTCGAGGCTCAGGGCATAGTACAGGGCGGTGCCCTGCTCGCGCCACTCGGGGCTGTTCTTGAGCAGGGCCGTGCACCAGTACACCAGCGCCAGCTGCACCACATACGCCAGCGTGGCAGCACTGGCGTACACCATGGTTTCGGGCAGGGGCTTGCGGCGGGAATCCAGGGAGTACACCCGGCCCCAGGGCAGGAAAAAGCCCCAGAACAAGAGCATCCGGAGTAGGTCGTCGCCACCCTGCAGAATCAGCGGGTTCCGGTTTTGCACCGACACCAGCAGTACCCAGGAAACCAAGGTCATCAGCCGGGTCCGGTAGCCTAGAAGCAGCGCTATGGCGGCGGCGGCGGCCAGACAAAATAATACGGCCTGCACCTGCCAGAGGCCACTGCTGGCATGCAGAGAAAACTGGTAGGGCGTCCAGTTGTACTGGAGCAGCACGGGCAGCGGCAGCACGCCCATGTTGGCATAGTGGGCCTCCAGATCAGTGCTTCGGATACCGATATCCAGGAGCAGAACACAGGCTACTGCGGCCCGCAATAGGGCCAGGGCACGCAAATCTACTTCAAAGGGGCGCCGCAACACCGAGTACAAAGCTGGCATGCCGTATCCGGACAGAGGAAGGAAAGGGTCAAAGAATTACGATGAACTGGCGGAGCACCACGGCGCTCCCCAGCATAATCATACCGAGCCTGATAGGGGCCTGAAAAACTACCTCCAGCACAGGGCCAGGGCTTCAGGCCTCCTATCAGGCTCGGAAATAACTAACGCTCAGGCTGCTTAGCGGGTAGTGCTGCCGCTGGTGCTACCCGAGGTGGTGCCGCCGCTGGTAGTACGGCCCGAACCGGAAGTGGTGCGGGTAGAGGACGACTTTTTCTTGTTGGTCATGCGGCCGGAGCCCGAAGTAGAACGGCCGGAAGCCGAGGTAGTGGAGCCCGACGTCATGGTGCCGGAGGTAGAGCCGGAGCCCGACATGCTGCCCGAGGTCATGGAGCCTGAAGTAGAGCCGCCCGACGTCATGGTGCCGGTTGTGCTGCCCGAGGTCATGGTGCCTGAGGTAGAACCGCTGGTGGTGCCTCCTGAGGTCATAGAGCCACTGGTGCTACCTGAGGTGCTGCCGCTTGTGGTAGTGCCGCTGGTGCTGCCACCGCCCGTGCCACTAGTGGTACCCTGGTCAATAGTGTTGGCGGTCGAGGTTGCTTCAATGCCAGCCGTAGCAACAAAGGCGGCCATAAGGGCGGTGCCGAGGAAAACAGTTACTTTTTTCATAGCGCAGAAAGAGTGGATGGTTGGGAAAAGAAAAGTGCTGGTTGAATGGTTGGCAGCCAGTTACTGGCCACCGGTAGTGGAGCCCGTACTGCCCCCGGAACCAGAGGTAGTGCCCGCGCTGCCGCTGGTGGTACCCACCGGAACCGTGGTTTCGGGCGAGCCGGCCCCTTTGGTTTCATCGGGCCGCGACTGGGCGTTGTTTTCACCAGCCTGGGTGCCGGCCGTCAGCGAATCGGAGGTAGCGTCGGGGTAACCGTTGATATCGGCGCTGCCGTTGCTGTCCACGTCGCCACTGGCTTCCGTGCTGGCTTCGGTGTTGGCATCACGGCCTTTATCGCCGTTGCAGCCCGTCAGGCTGAGGCCGGCGCCAATCAGGATAGCGGCCAGCCAGGATGTGCGTGCTTTAAACATAGAATGTAGTCAGAAGTAAGAAAAAGCAGATCAGGAGTCTGACCGTCTTTCGCCAGAAAACAGCGCAGCGACAGGCGCCACGCATTTTCCCTTGGCTATACGGACAAACTTTCCCGGCAAGTGAAGATCCTGGAAAGAATTAATACGGGTTTTACCGGAAAAAACACGGATGTAACTAATACGGAGCCGCACCGGTGGCCGGCTATAATCCAAATGAAAAACTCTGCCAGCGTTACCGATACGCTCCGAACGGCCTTACCTTGAGCCGGCAACCTGCGTATGTAAAAGCACTGGTTTGCACTGGCCAGCGTAGTAGCCGGGCTGGCTTTGGCCCCTGGGTCGTCAGTTCCGCCGCTGGCGCTACTAGCAGCAGGTTCGGCGGGCAGCCTCCGCGCCGGCAGCTTTTGCTCATCTGGTTTAATTTGCGCCGTTATGACACAAGTTATTTTGGTCGATGACCACACCATTCTGCGCGAAGGCCTGCGGGCAGCACTGGCACCGGAGCCTGACCTAACGGTAGTAGGCGTAGCCAGTAATGGGCAGGAACTGCTGGATATGCTGCCCGCTACCCCTGCCGATGTGGTAGTGCTGGATATGAATATGCCGGTGCTGGATGGGCTGGCCACTACCCGCCGCCTGCGGGAGGAGTTCCCGGACGTGCGGGTTCTTATTTTGTCGATGGTGAGCCACGAACGCAACATCGCGCAGGTGCTGGATGCCGGTGCCAGTGGCTTCGTACTCAAAAGCGTCGATAAGGCCGAAATTGTCCTCGCCATCCAATCGGTGGCCGCCGGCAGGTCTTACCTGTGCAGTGAGTTAGGCCTTGCTATGCTGCGCAAAGTATTGAACCAGACGGGCGGCAACGGCGACGAGCCCTCTATGAAAAAGCAGGGCGACTTATCGAACCGGGAGCGGGAGGTGCTGCAGCTTATCGCCGAAGGCCTGACTACCAACGAAATAGCCGAAAAGCTATTCACCAGCAAGCGCACCATCGAAACTCACCGCCAGAACATTATCGAGAAAACTCAGGTCAAGAACACGGCCGCTCTGATCAAATATGCCATGGAAAACGGCCTGATCAGGGGGACATAACTCCCCCCCTAATCAGGCCGCGCGCAGCTGTGTGCCTTGGTATAGCGCTATGTAAGCCGCAGGCTAGGCATACAGGCGCGGCTGAATGGGCAGCGTGTACTGCTCGCCAGAGGCCAACAAATGAATTTCCATACCGCGCAGCGTAAAAGGAGTGTTGGGCGCTATTTCATGGATGTTAGTTGTGCTGCACGAGCGCGCATCCAGAATCACGACCGAGCCACTGCCCAATACCTCCAGCTCCCTACCCTCCGTCACGAGCACAGCCGTATCTTCTTCCAGGCCCATGCCCACGCAGGCCGGATTGGTTGCCAGAATCTGCGCCATCCGGATGATGCGGCTCCGGGCCACAAAGTGGGTGTCCACGGCTACATCGTGCAGAAATTCCAGGCCAGTGGTAATATGGATTTCACCCTTTAGCATGCCGGCATCGTTGCGGCCCTGGTAAATCATGGGAGTGCTCATGGCCGTGGCGCCCGCACTGGTTCCGGCAATAATAAACTCGTCGTTGGTGTGGCGCTCCTGTAGCCGGTGCTGCAGGTAAGTGCCGCCCAGCAACGCCGTCAGCCGCAGCTGATCGCCACCGGTAAATAGCACGCCCCCAGCCTCATCCAGGATGCGCAGCCGGTCCTCGTCGTTGGCATCCTGGCGGGTTTTAATGTTCAATACTTCAATTGGCGGCCCATCCAACCGCTTGAAGGCCCGCACATAGTCCTGAGCGGCTTCTTCGGGCACTTCCGAAGCCGTCGGAATTACAATCAGCGGTCCGCGACTGCCAATCTCGTCGGCCAGGCGGCGCAGAATAGTCTCAGGTGCGAAGTTTATATTCTTGGCGGCCTGCTCATCCTCGTCAGGGGCATCTCCCTTGTGCTCGTGGCCTCCAATGAGCAGGAGCTTACCTTTCGGGACGGGGCAGGAAGTAGTGGAAGTGCGTTTTTTTGTGGCCATGAATCAGAAGACAAGTGAGTAATACGCCCCAGAAAACACCGGCTTAGCAGGCGTTTCCTGGGGCTCCAGGTTACTGCGTAGTCGCAACGGGCTTATTCAGCCTTGGCGTTGATGTAGTTTTTAGCCAGCTCATTGAGCTTGGTATCCGTGTGCTGCTCCTCGCTGAGGGTTTGCTGCAGCAACCGGGCTATTTCCTGGTGCCCCAGGCGCTCGGCGTAGTGGGCAGCCGTGCCGTAGCCCGAGATTTCATAGTGCTCGATGCGCTGAGCGGCGGCAATCAGGGCGGCATCCATTACCTCATCGGTAGCCCGCTCCGACATGGTTTCCTGGCCTTCGGCAATCAGCCCTTCCATGGCTTTGCAGGTATGCCCTCCCAGGTCCAGGCCCAGCGTCTGCCCGATTTGCTCGAGCCGGTCCACCTGCTTTTCGGTTTCGCGCAAGTGGGTTTCGAATCCTTGGCGCAGGCGGCCGTCCTTGGCTTTGCTGGCCATTTTGGGCAGGGCTTTCACCAACTGGCTTTCGGCGCTGTATAGGTCTTTGAGCTGCATTTCCAGCAAGTCATCGAGGGTTTCAAGTTTGTCGAACATAGTGGTAGGATAAGGGAACAAAAATTCAGCCCCGTGGACTGATGCCCTATCCATACGACCAAGCCGAGCCCTGTGTTAAAGTCGAGCTACATGTTCAGGGCAACTCCGGGCGCGGCAGTTTCAGGGCGTGGCCCGCGCAGATGGGCTTTTGTAGGCCATATGAGATTACCCGGGAGATTTATACGGAGCAAAAACCCGTGTTTTCAACTGGCTGGGTACTTTCTACTACCCATCGACCTGCCAGCAGCCCAGCTTAAAACAGAGTTACCAGCCTATTATTTTCCGACCGGCCATCTGCACCTGCTACTCTAGCATCAGAGGGCAATAATGGGGCAGGCGCTTTAAGCTTGTCTATAAAGAATTCATAATCAAGCTTCGATAGCCTGCGACAATAGTTGCCTTAGCAGAAGCGCATACAAAAAAGCCCCGTCGGCTAGGTGCCGACGGGGCTTTGTGGTGATTCCGCTGGGATTCGAACCCAGGACCCATACATTAAAAGTGTATTGCTCTACCAGCTGAGCTACAGAATCATTTGTTTTCTTTGCAAACGGCGAACGTTTTTCGCTGATTGTGGCACAAAAGTAGAGGCCTAAATTTAATCGTGCAACTGTTTTGCTGAAAAAAGTCCTTCTTTTTTTCCTTTTCCTGTCACCTTTATTTCAAGCTGCTCAGGCCCAAAAAGTTACTTCAGAGCTTCTGCACGCCGATTCTTTGTTTGAAGCGGGTAATGTGGAGCAGGCTTACCCGTTATACCGCCGGACCCGGCACCAGGAGGGGCTGCAATCGGCGCGGCAGTTGCTGCGCATGGCTTACGTGCAGGAAGGCCTGGGCCACTACCCGGCTGCTCTGTACTACCTGAGTCTGGCCCAGGCCTGGCAACCGCGCCACGCTACCTGGGCGAAAATGGTGGAGCTGGCCCAGGAGCATCGGCTGACGGGCTACCCCAACACCTGGCGGCAGAACCTGGCCATTACGGTGCAGCGCTACTACTACCGCCTGCTTCAGGGGCTGCTGGTACTGGCCGTGGCAGGCGGCACCCTGCTACTGGTGCGCCGCCGCACCGCCGACCGGGCCTGGTGGGCTACCTACGCCATTTACCTGGTAGTAGTGGGCTTGTATCTGAATCTGTTTGGCCCGGCGCGGGTGGGGTTGGTAGCCCGGCCGCGGGCCCCGCTTATGGCCGGGCCAAGCGCGGGCGCGGCCTGGCTTACTACCGCCGCCGCCGGCGACCGGTTTGAAGTGCGCGGCCGCCAGGATATCTGGTACCGGGTGCAGTGGCAGGGCCGCGACGCCTACATCCGGCGCCCCGATTTGCTGCTGGTAGAATAAGTAAAAAGCCCGCGCCATTCTGGCGCGGGCTTTTTACTTAAATGGGTTGCGCTACAGCGTGAAGTCTGGCTCTTCCTTGCGGAAGTGATTCAGCACCAGCTTATCAGCCAGGCCGGGCAGCCACTTGTTTAGGAACACGGTCAGCTTGCCCTGCCCGGTCAGCACCAGGTCGCGGCGGCGCTGCTGCACGGCTTGTACTAAGTGGTCGGCCACTTCTTCGCTGCTCATCATCTGTTGCTCGTTGCGCGGCGATTCGCCCTGGGCCGAGCCATCAGCGGCCAGAGCCACATTGCGGATGTTAGAAGCCGTGAAGCCGGGGCAGGCCAGCAGTACGTGTACGCCCTGGGGGAGCAGCTCGGTACGCAGGGCCTCCAGAAAACCGTGCATGGCAAACTTGGAAGCTGAGTAGCCCGTGCGGCCGGGCAGGCCCCGGTAACCGGCTATGCTGCTAATACCTACAATGGAACCCTTTGCCTGCGTAATGTGGGGTAAGGCGAACTTGGTGGTGTACACCGTACCGAAGAAGTTGGTTTGCATCAGCCGCCGGATTACGTCCAGGTCGGCGTCGCGGAACAGGGCCCGCATGCTGATGCCGGCGTTGTTAATCAGGATATCCAACCGGCCGAAAGCGGCTACCACTTCCTGCACAGCCCGCTCTGAGTCGGCCTCTACCCCCACATCGGCCCGGATAGCCAGATGCTCCACGCCCAGGCCCGCCAACTCGCGGGCGGTATCCTGCAGGCGCGCTTCGTCGCGGCCAGTAATGGCTACGCGGGCCCCGGCCCGCCCGAACGCCAGAGCGGTGGCCCGGCCAATGCCGGAAGTGCCGCCCGTAATCAGTACAACTTTATTTTTCATGAGGGGAAAGTAAGGCTTGTGCTCCTGGTTGGGAGGCGGCAAAACTACGGCAATTTCCGGCAGCCCAAACGCGGCTGCCCCGCCTGACTATCCACCCCTACCCCACGAAATCCAGGCAAGCCGCTGAATCCGTCTGAATCCGTGATTACCTTTGCCGACGTGAGTAAAGCAGCTAAAAAAATCCCGGCGGAGGCGCTCCGCAACATTGAGATTCAGGACATGGTGGCCGAGGGCAAGTGCATTGTCCGCCACGATAACCTCGTCATTTTCGTGACCCAGGTAGCCCCCGGCGACGTGGTGGACCTGCGCGTGACCCGTAGTAAAAAGAACTTCCTGGAGGCCGTCCCCACGCACTTCCATAAGTACTCAGAGCTGCGCGTGACACCTTTCTGCGAGCATTTTGGGGTGTGCGGGGGCTGCAAGTGGCAGCACATCGGCTACGATACCCAGCTCCGCTTCAAGCAGCAACAGGTAGAAGACACCCTGCAGCGCATTGGCAAGGTGGAGATTCCGGCGGTGCTGCCCATTCAGGGCTCCCCCTCCCAGACCTACTACCGCAACAAGCTGGAGTACACCTTCAGCTTCATGGGCTGGCTGACGGAAGACCAGATTAAAGACGAAACCACCCAGTACGACCGGCGCGTGCTGGGCTTCCATACGCCCGCCCGCTTCGATAAGATCATCGACGTAAACCACTGCTGGCTGCAGCCCGACCCCAGCAACCAGATTCGTCTGGCCATCCGCGACTACGCCCGGGAAAACCAGCTGCGCTTCGGCAATATCATTAAGCAGACGGGCCTGCTGCGCAACCTGATTATCCGCACGGCGGCCAGCACCGGCGAGCTGATGGTGATTCTGCAGTGCTACCGCCAACACCAGGCCATTGAGCCCCTGCTCGACTACATCTACGAGCGGTTCCCGCAGATTACCTCCCTCAACTACGTGCTTAACGACAAGGGCAACGAAACCTTCCACGACCTGGAGGTGGTGTGCTACAAGGGCAAGCCGTACATCGAGGAGGAAATGGAAGGTCTGCGCTTCCGGGTGGGGCCGAAGTCGTTCTATCAGACCAACTCGGAGGGCGCCTATAACCTCTACAAAATTACCCGCGACTTCGCCCAGCTCACCGGCACCGAGCTGGTGTACGACCTCTACACCGGGGCCGGCACCATCGCCAACTTCGTGGCCCGTCAGGCCAAGCACGTAATCGGGGTGGAGTACGTGGAGCAAGCCGTGGCTGATGCCCACGTCAACTCCGAAATCAATGGCACCACGAACACCGAGTTCTACGCCGGCGACATGAAGGACGTGCTCAACGCCGAGTTCATCGAGAAACACGGCCGCCCCGACGTGGTTATCACCGACCCACCCCGCGCCGGCATGCACGAGGACGTAGTAGCCCGCCTGCTGGAAATGCGCGCCCCGCGCATCGTGTACGTGAGCTGCAACCCCGCCACCCAAGCCCGCGACTTAGAGCTACTCGACGCTGCCTACCAAGTGGTGAAAGTGCAGCCCGTAGATATGTTCCCCCACACCCACCATGTAGAGAATGTGGTACTGCTAGAGCTGAAGTGAGATCTATGAGTTTTCAGCTTCAAATAGCGACTACTGAACTAGACAACAAAGCGTTCGAGTGTTTCCTTAACAGCATAGCTAACTGTGTGTTTATAATTGAATATGCTACGGAGCAAGAAGGTTTATTTGTAAAAACCGCTCCTACTGAACCAATTAACACGTTCTATATCTGGAATAGTTTTTTTGATTGGCAGCCTGAGTTTGCTCAAATAAAGCAAACCAATCAATACTATATAGCTAATATGGCTAACGCACCACTAATTCAATTCAGCAAAAGCAACTTATTAACAAATAAATTTGGTAGAATTTATTGGTCGAAAAACTTATTATCTAATTCTATGGAGTACGATTTGCAGGAGTTCGAAAAATTTTATAAGCAAGTTGCTAATTGGATCAAGCGGCATTCTGCAGGCAAAACAAAGTACGCAGGTATTAACACCTATTTTTTACCTGATGCTTGGCACAAGCACACGATTGCCAGGTAACAATTGTACAACCTAACTATGGACTACACCAACGACCCCGAACTGAACGGCAAATACCTCGGTACCATTACCAAGGATTTTGCTACCGTTTCTGATACGCTGAAGGAAGCTTCCTATCAAATTCGCAAGCGTGAGATTTCTAAGTATCCCATCTTCATCTTTGCCCGCCAGGAGGTGCCGCTGGGCGGCCTGCTAGTGAATGCCGATGAGCTGAACCTGGAGTGGCACGTTTTTGCCAGCTACGCCGAGATGCTGGTGCAGCAGCACGTTATCGGCATTGATAAAATCGAGGATTTCCAGCAAACCTATAAAGACGCCGACGAGTACTGCTGTCTGTTCGTGCTGGACGAGGAGTTTACCAACTTCGTGTACATCCCCTACCCCGAAGATTAGCAGAAACGTTTGTCATGGCGAGGGCACCGAAGCCATCCTTCCTACCTTTTGCCGGACACATGATAAAGTGACAAGCCCTTGCGTCCGTGGTGGATGCAAGGGCTTGTCACGTTTTCAGGGGTAGCACTTTGTACAGGACGGATTGCTTCGCCTCTTGCTCGCAATGACGGGTGTGTTATCCGAAATGCTGGAAGCCCTGAGCGCGCAGTGGCACGGGCTGGCCGGCTTTGGTAATGAGGTTAGCACCTTCGCTGCGGTCCACCATGTGGCCGATGATGGTGATATCGGGGTGGTTTTTGAGCTTATCGTGAGCGGAGAGCGGGACGGTGAAGAGCAGTTCGTAGTCCTCGCCGCCGTTAAGCATGCACATAATGGGGTCGAGGTTGAACTCCTCGGCTACTTCCAGGGTAGGGTTGGCAATGGGCAGGTTTTCGGAGAAGATGCGGGCTCCGGTGCCGCTGGCCTGACACAGGTGGAGCACCTCGGAGGCCAGCCCGTCCGACACGTCAATCATGCTGGTGGGCGTTACGCCCAGGTCGCGCAACTCGTGGATTACGTCCATACGGGCCTCGGGGCGCAGCTGGCGCTGGAGCACGTAGGGGTATTTGCTCAGCTCGGGCTGGGTTTCAGGGTCGGCTTGCCAGGCTTGCTTTTCGCGTTCCAGCACCTGCAGGCCCAAAAATGCGCCGCCCAGGTCGCCGGTTACGCAGATGAGGTCGTTGGGGCCAGCCCCGCCGCGGCGCACGGCTTCCCCGGCTGCTACCTGCCCCAGGGCCGTAATGCCGATGGTCAGGCCCGAGCGGCTGGCGGTGGTGTCGCCGCCTACCAGGTCCACGTTGTAGGCCTCGCAGGCCAGGCGCATGCCCTCGTACAGCTCCTCAATGGCTTCTACCGTGAAGCGGCCAGGCACGCTCAGGGCTACCACCAGTTGGGTGGGTAGCGCATTCATGGCGGCTACGTCCGATACGTTCACAGCTACAGCTTTGTAGCCCAGGTGCTTAAGGGGACAGAAAGTGAGGTCGAAGTGCACGCCTTCCACCAGCAGATCAGTGCTGACGACTACTTCGTGTCCGGCCGGCGGAGCCAGAATAGCCGCATCGTCGCCGATGCCGAGGATGGTGCTGGGTTGGCGCAGCTGCACGGTTTCCTGAATCCGGCGGATCAGGCCAAATTCGCCTACTTGGTCAAGGGGCGTCATAGTATCACAGAGTTTCGCGGAGGAAGCTGATTTCCGGAGCTGGCCTCCACCGGTTCCGGAAATCAGGGCGCAAAGGTACGCGGCCGGATGGTAGTACGGATGCCCGCCGTGTGCCGTTGGCCGGCGGACCCCGTCCCTACTCCCTTTCGCGCGGCCAAACCCTGGTGAGGCCGCACGCGGAAGCCAGGGCTGAACACGGGTTGTTTCTGTTTGTTTAATGAGCGTTTTTCACCGGATATTCGTTGGCTTACTGCTACTCTTATTGCTTGCTTTATGAAGCGCCTCACCTCGCTGTTTCTGACCTTGGTCACCCTTACTACTTTTAGCTGCAACCGTACTCCCAAAGGCATCGACCCCGCCTCGGTACAGGCCGTGAAGGTGCAGCTGGATATTCTGCAGGACACGGTGGATGCCCGCTGGCAGGAGATGCAGACCTCCGACGATGCCAAGCTGCACGCTACCCGGCAGCTGCTCCGGGAGCTGACTACCCAGCCCGGCATCGACCGCACCCGATTGGCGCAGCTCCAATACGCCAACGACCGGTTGGCCCACCGCCGCTACACCCAGCAAACCATGGCTGAGTCGGCGCTAATTGATGCTTATGACACGGCCCAGGACTCGCTGCTCCGGGTTGTGTATGCCGTAGCCCTGCCCCCCGATCAAGAGCCCGCGGCCCCCATCAAAACCCTCACCAACCAGATTCAATCGGCTGACGCGGAGCTGGTGAATTTCCGCATCCGCTACGATCAGGCGGCCAGCCGTTTCAACAATTACCTGCAGGTGCACACCGCTGAGCTGGAGCAGTTGGGCGGTAAGTACAGCAAGCTCCGGCCCCTACCCCTCTTTACCCTGCAAGAGTAAGTCAATCAGTACATATCTACCTACCGCCCCTACTAACGCAACATTTTCAACAAAAATTAGTTATACATATATCCAAATCATTGATTCTTATGAAAGCAATGCACCCGCTTCCTCGAATTATGCTTATGTGCTGCTTTCTTATCGGAGCAGGGGGGAGTATACAAGCCTGTTCATCAACTGCGGACCCTTCTCCCGAGCCCATAGACGACGCTGGTGCCGCTGTTACGCGGCGCGATAGTACACGCCAGCCACCAGTGCCAGCCACCCTACCCCCTACTCGCGACACGGTTCGTACTTTACCTCCCGGGCCGCCACCCCGTGATACTACCCGAACTTCCCCACCCCGAGATACCACCCGTACGCCGGTGCCAGTTCCACCCCCACGGGATACCGTTCGGATTCCTTAATCAGTCAACAATAGAAAAGGCCAGCGTGAAGCTGGCCTTTTCTATTGTTGACTTTCATATTTATATGAGCCCTATAGCTTAGCCATTTCGTCGCGCACAAAATCGGCGAGGGTCCGCAGGTACTCCGTGCTGAAATCGAAGCGGATGCCGGCGGCGGCGTAGATTTCGCCAATGGGCGCGGTGTATCCCAGAGCCAGGGCACGCTGGTAGCCCTGCAGGGCCGCCTGCGGATCTTGGCGGAAGTTGCGCCATACGGCAATAGCCCCGAGCTGGGCCATAGCATACTCGATGTAGTAGAACGGCACTTCGTAGAGGTGCAGCTGCTTCTGCCAGAGGTAGGGCTTGGCATGCTCCAGCCCCTGCCAGCTCACGGTGCGCTGGTTGAACTCGTCGAAAATCTGGGTCCAGCGCTGGTGGCGGGCTTCTACCGTGTGCTCGGGATTCTCATACACCCAGTGCTGAAACTTGTCGATAGTGGCAACCCAGGGGAAGGTTTCCAGCACCGATTCCAAGTGGGTTTTCTTGGCTCGGCGCAGCTCGTCCTCATCCGTAAAGAACACGTTCCAGTGGTCCATGCTGATGAGCTCCATGCTCATGGAAGCCAGCTCCGCTACCTCTGATGGCGGATGTTTGTCGGCGCTCAGGGGTAGGCGGCGGGTCAGGAAGGAGTGCACGGCGTGGCCGCCTTCGTGCAGCATGGTTACCACGTCGCGCAAGGAAGAGGTGGCGTTCATAAAGATGAACGGCACCCCAGTTTCGTCGAGGGGGTAGTTGTAGCCGCCGGGAGCTTTGCCCTTTCGCGACTCCAAATCGAGGTTGCCCATTTCGCGCATGGTGCGCAGACACTGGCCCAGGAAGGGGTCGAGGCGGTCGAAGACGGTAACGGTTTTCTCCAGCAGCTCCTCGCCGGTTTCAAAGGGCCGCAGCGGAGCCTTGCCCGAAACGTCCACGTCCAAGTCCCAGGGGCGCAGCTCCGGCAGCGCCAAGTCCTGGCGGCGCTCCAGGTCCAGATTATCAATCAGGGGCACCACGGTTTCCCGAATGGCGCGGTGAAAGTCGAACGTATCCTGCGGGGTATAATCGAAGCGCCCCAGAGCCGCGAACATATAGTCGCGGAAGTTGGCGAAGCCTGCATTCTGGGCCACCTGGTGGCGCAGGCTGATCAGCTCGGTGTACAGGACATCAAGGGGCTGGGCATCCTGCAGCCGCCGCTCCTGAATAGCCCGCCAAGCCTGCTCGCGCACCGCGCGGTCGGGGCTTTTGAGGCGGTCGGCGGCGCGGGGCAGGGTTAACTCTTCGCCATCCAGGGTCACCGTCATGGCCCCGGCAATGGCGGCGTATTGCTGCTGCTTGGTGCTGATTTCGGTTTTCAGCGGAATGTTCTCGGCCCGGTAGATTTCCAGGGCCTGGCGCACGGAGCGCACGAAGATGCGGTAACGGGCCGGGTCCAGCTCATCCAGAAACTCCGAGGCCATCATCTTCTCGTTCAGGGCGTGGTCGTAGGGAGCCACGTTGGGCTCAATCTCGCTCACGAAATACTGAAACGCTTCGGCCTGGGCCTGGTCCTGAGTGTCGCAGGTCATGCGGATGTAGCGCCAGGCCAAGTCCTCGCTCAGCACCGATTCCAGCTCCGAACGATTCAGCAGCCACTGCTCCAGCTCAGCAGCCGAGTGAATGGCCCGGTCGCGCAACTCAATAAAGTACGGTTCAATGGCAGCCCATTCCGTAACCGTAAACGACTCAGGAAGGTATTGTCGGGGCGGACGCTGGGTTTCGGTAGCCAGGTCGGCCGCGGGGGCAGAGTATGTCATAACTTACGTAAAAAAGGCAGACCGCGAGGCACGCTGCAAAGGGATTGTACTTCGAACATGCCTGTCAGGTTCAAACAATGTAGCAACATTATCACTACGGGTTAACCTGAACATAAATAACCGCGTTCCAGGGCCGGTTGTTCGGCGGCGGGCAGGCAAAATAGGCTGAGGCGGAAAGCACCGGCTCGTCGCCTACCCCTGCTTTCCGCCCCAACCTTACAGCAGCACTAGTCTATTTCGATTACTACGTCGGCCGTGAGCGGATGGCCTACGCAAGTCAGCACATAGCCTTGTTTTATTTCTGAGTCGGAGAGGCCTTCGCGCTCATCGAGGTGCACCTTGCCCGAGAGGCACTTGCCCCGGCAGGCCGTGCACAGGCCCGCCTGGCAGGAATAGGGCAGGTCGATGTCCTGGTCGAGGGCCGCTTCCAGAATGGTTTGGTTGGGGCCAACGGCTACCTGGTACTCCGAGCCTTCGTAGTTAATGGTCACGGTGTAGGCGCCCGGCGTGTCGTCGGCGGCCGTCGATACGTCGCCGTGCCCGCTGGGCTGGGCGGCGGCCGTTTCCGAGGCATCGGCGGCAGCCACGAAACTCTCGCGCCGGATGCGGCTGGCCGGCACGCCCAGCAGCTCCAGGGCAGCATAGGCTTCCGTCATCAGGCCCTCGGGGCCACAGAGGTAGTACTCGGCCTGGGCCGCCGGAAATTGGTGGCGCTGCTCCAGAATACGCAGGAGCATGGTGCGGTTGAGGCGGCCGGTATGCTGGTGCCCCGAGGTGGGGTTGATGGGCTGGCTGTACACGTGCTCTACCTGCAGGCGGCCGGCGTACTGCTGCTCCAGGCGGCGTAGCTGCTCGGCAAAAATCACCGACTGCTCGTTGCGGTTGCCGTACACCAGCAGTACCCGGCTCTGGGGCTCCTCGCGCAGCACGGCTTTGAGCATGCTCATCAGGGGCGTGATGCCGGAGCCCGCGCCCACCAGTACAATAGAGCGGGCCGAGTTAGGTTGGGGTGTGAGAGTGAAGTTGCCGAGCGGGGCCATCACCTCCACCTGCTGCCCTACCCGCACGGTATCAAGCAGGTAGTTGCTGACCAGCCCGCCCGATACGCGTTTCACCGTCACGGCCAGACGCGGGGCCTCGGCGGGGGTGCTGCTGAGCGAGTACGCCCGGCGCTCTTTCTTGCCGCCGGGGCCGCAGGGTAAAATCAACGTCAGGAACTGGCCGGGCTGGCAGGCCACGGCCTGGCGCTCCGGATGCTCGAAGTGAATGGTGACGGCGTCGGGCGTTTCCTGGGTTAGCTCAACGACGTTCAGGGTAAGGTAGGCACTGCTCATTACTAAGGGACTTCGGGGGAGGTAGAAACCTGAAGATTCAGGGAAAGAGGGGCAAAAATACAGGATAATGTGGCGTACGCCGTAGCTTGCGCCGCGTTGAGCTTACGTACAAAATATTGCGCTGGTGGAGCCAGGCCGTGGCTTGGGCCGTAGCGCAGAAATTACCCAAGGCCTTGAGCACTATAAGGCCCGCGGGCGCGGCTTACAACTGCCCCGACTACACTTTCGCTTTGTTATCCTTTTTCCATGCTTGCTTCCCTGCTCGAAGTTCATCAGCACGAATTCAACCCGGTGCTGCCCGTTGACCTGAACGCCCCCGACGTGGCCCGCCTCGATTTTACAGCCGCCAACCCCCTGCTCGAAAATGCTGACCTGCGCGATACAGCCGCTTTTGAGGAATTGGTGGCCCAGCTACTGGAAGCGCAAAACGCTCACATCGGGGTAGGCGGCTACCTCGAAAACCGGGTTATCTACCGGCGCAGCCCCGGCTTGTTCGGCGACCCGGCCGTGCCGGCGCGCTCCCTGCACCTGGGCGTGGATGTATGGCTGCGCGCCGGTACACCCGTGCTGGCCCCGCTGGACGCGCTGGTGCACAGCGTGCAGGACAACGACCACTTCGGCGACTACGGCCCTACCGTTATTCTGCAGCATCAACTGGAAGATACCGTTTTCTATACCCTCTACGGCCACCTCAGCCGCCGCGAAACCCTGCTGCTGCGCCCGGGCATGCGCATCGAAAAGGGCGAAACCTTCACAGAGGTAGGCCCCGCCCCTGAAAACGGCGACTGGCCGCCCCACCTACACTTCCAGGTTATTGCCGATCTGGAAGGCCGTTCCGGCGATTTTCCGGGGGTAGGGCTGCTGGAGGAGCGCGAGAAGTGGGCCGCCTTGTGCCCCGATCCTAATCTGATACTGCAGAGCCGATGGTTGGCGTAAGGTTACTTGATAATTAGCCCGCAGAGGGCGCCGAGTTTAGCGCAGAAGGCGCAGAGTCGTTCAACAGACTCTGCGCCTTCTGCGCTAAACTCGGCGCCCTCTGCGGGCTGCACCCTTACTTAATCGAACTTGATGGCCACCACCGGCTTGATGCGTGAAATAAGGTAGGTCGGAATCAGGACGGCCAGCAGGGAGGTCAGGAAGGTGGCCGCATTCAGCACCACAATCATGAAGGGGTCCCAGTGAATCGGCACGCGGTCCATGTAGTAATTCTCGGGGTCCAGCGGAATAGGATGGAAGAAGTACTGAATGGCGCAGAAGCCCAGCCCGATCAGGTTGCCGTACACCATGCCCCGCACCGTCAGGCTAAGGCCCCGGAAAAAGAACATGCTCCGGATCTGGTTATCCGTTGCCCCAATGGCCTTCAGCACCCCAATCATATTGGTGCGCTCCAGAATCATGATGAAAATGGTCGCCACCATGTTAAAGGTGGCCACAAAGATGATGAGCACCAGGAAGATGACCACGTTGCGGTTCAGCAGCTTTAGCCAGTCAAAAAGCTGGGCATACTGGTCGGTAATCTTGTCCAGCTTGAGGTCGTAACGCAGGTTCTCGTAGAGGTTATCAGCTACGGGGTCGAGGCGGTTGAAGTCCTTCAGGGTGATTTCCAGACCACCTACCAGCGAATCGGGCCAGCTGGTCAGGTCGCGCACCTGCTGAATGTCGCCGATAACGTAGGCTTCGTCGAACTCATCGAGGCCGGTCTGGTAAATGCCGCGCACCGTAAATTGGCGCACCCGGGGTGGGTTCTGAATAAAGTAGAACAGGGCCTTGTCGCCGGGCTTGAGGCGGAGCTTGTCGGCTACTTTGCGCGAGAGCAGCACGTCGTTGCTGGCGGCCGTGTCGGAGAACGTGAGGAAGTTGCCGGCCACCATATTCTGGCGCATCGGCGAGCGGCCGCTTTTCTCATCAATGCCTTTCAGCACCACGCCCAGCACTTCTTCCTTGGTTTTGATAATGGCCGTTTTGCGGGCAAAAGGCTGGATGGAAGCTACCTGCGGATTGTGCTGGAGCTCCTTTACCAAGCGCGGCCCGCTGATGGGCTCCACCTCCAGAGAGTTGTTGGTATCGTACTTGCTGATTTGCAGGTGGGAGCCGAACGAGAAGATCTTGTTCTGGATTTCGTTGCGGAAACCCTCCAGAATAGCAAACGACACCACCATCACGGCCAGTCCCATGGCAATGCTGATGATGGCTATCTTTGTCACCGACGAGGTAAACGAACCTGCATCGGCCCCATCAATCTTACTCGATATATACTGCGAGACGTTCACTGGCGTAAAGCTAGACGAATCCCGGCAGTTTTCCATTCCTGCGCCCCGCCCATGCCTTCCCTACTTCCCACCGGCCTGCTTAGCCTTTCCCTGCTGCTTTCCGACTGCACCCGGCCACCCCAAACCGCTACGGCTACTACCCCCGCCGTGGCGCCCGATACGGCTGCCGCACCTCTGCGCCGAACGGTGGCCTCGCCGCCCCAGGTAATATTGCCGGCCGCCGAGCCCCTGCGCGTGGGCGCCGAGCAGTTCGAGCGGTACGTGCCCTTACTAAAAGGAAAGCGGGTAGGTGTGGTAGTAAACCAGTCGGCGAAGGTAGGCCGGGCGTTTCTGGTAGATACGCTGCTGGCGCGGGGCGTGAACGTGCGGGTGATTTTCGGGCCGGAGCACGGCTTCCGGGGCGAGGCCGCCGACGGGGCCACTATCAAAGATGGCAAAGACGCCCGCAGCGGCCTGCCGGCCCTGAGCTTGTACGGGGCGACCAAAAAGCCTACTCCGGAGATGCTGCGCAATGTGGATGTGTTGGTTTTCGACATTCAGGATGTGGGCACGCGCTTCTATACGTTTATCAGCACCATGCACTACGTAATGGAGGCGGCCGCGGAGCAAAACAAAGAGGTGATTATTCTGGACCGGCCCAATCCGAACGGCTGGTACGTGGATGGCCCGGTGCTGGAGCCGCAGTTCAAAACTTTTGTGGGCATGCACCCCATTCCGGTAGTGCACGGCCTGACGGTAGGCGAGCTGGCCCAGATGATAAACGGCGAAAAGTGGCTGGAAGGCAAGCGGCAGTGCCACCTGACGGTGATTCCGATGCAGGGCTACACCCACAACACGCGCTACGAGCTGCCGGTGCGCCCCTCTCCCAACTTGCCCACTACCCACTCGGTGGCGCTGTACGCCAGCCTCTGTATGTTTGAGGGCACCGACGTGAGCGTGGGCCGGGGCACGGCCATGCCCTTCGAGGTAATCGGGGCCCCCACCCAGCCCAAAACCCGTCCGTTCAGCTTCACGCCTACCCCCAACCCTGGCTCCACCTCCCCACCCCAGAACGGCAAGCTCTGCTACGGCCTCGATTTGCGCCAGACCGGCAACGACGTGGGCTTCTCGCTGAAGTACCTGCTGGACTTCTACCATCAAAGCACCGACAAGGCCAACTTCTTCAACAAAGGCTTCGAGCGGCTGGCGGGCACCGCTGCCCTCCGGCAGCAGATCATAGCCGGCAAGTCGGAGCAAGAAATCCGGCAGTCCTGGGAGCCGGCACTGAGCCAGTACAAGACCCTGCGCAAGAAGTACCTACTCTATCCCGATTTCAAGTGAATAAGTAACTGAGTGAATGAGCGAAGTAGTTTTAGGCCGCTTCCTTGCTTCACTCACTTACTCATTCCCTCCCTTACTCATTGACCAACCATGCTGCGTATCATTTTCATGGGCACCCCGGAATTTGCGGTGCCTACTCTCGAAGCCCTGCTTGGCTGGGATGGTTGCCAGGTAGTAGCCGTGATAACCGCCCCCGACAAGCCTGCGGGCCGGGGCCGGCAGCTGCAGGCTTCCGCGGTGAAGCAGGCCGCCGAGCGCCACCAGGTGCCGGTGCTGCAGCCCACCAACCTGAAGGCCCCGGAGTTTCAGGAGGAGCTGCGCAGCTATGCCGCTGATCTGCAGGTGGTGGTGGCCTTCCGGATGCTGCCTGAGGCTGTCTGGAACATGCCGCGGCTAGGCTCCATCAACATCCATGCTTCTTTGCTGCCTCAGTACCGGGGCGCGGCGCCCATCAACTGGGCTCTTATTCATGGTGATACGCGCACAGGCGTCACCAGCTTTTTCCTGCGCCATGAAATTGACACCGGCAACCTGATTTACCAGGATGCTGTGGACATTGCGCCGGAAGATGACTTCGGCTCTCTGTACGAAAAGCTGAAAGTGGCCGGCGCCCAACTGGCTTTGCGCTCCGTGCAGGCCATTGCCGCCGGCACGGCCCCCAGCACCCCCCAACAAGAACTGCCCGAGCTACGCCCGGCCCCCAAGCTGCAAAAGGAAACCGGCCGCCTCAATTTCCAGCAGTCGGCGCCGGCCCTGGCGAACCTGGTGCGGGGCCTCTCGCCCATCCCCACGGCCTTCACCCAACTCCCCGATGGGCGCACGCTGAAAGTATTCAAGGCCCTACCCCTCGACGACGAGGAAGCCAGCGGCCCTGATACCAGCACTCCCGGCCGTTGGTTTACCGATGGACGCACCTACCTGCGCGTACAAACCGCCAACGGCCTGCTGGATCTGCAGGATGTGCAGCTGGAAGGCAAAAAGCGCATGCCGGTAGTCGAGTTCCTGCGCGGCTTCAACGCGGCTTCTTTGGCCAGCTGATCTGACGTAGCCCCGGTCCGGCGGCTTATTTAATATCACCCACAACCAGCTCTTTTTCTATGACCTCACTTGTGGTAGCCGTGGCCGAGAACGGCATAATCGGTGGCGAGAACCGGCTGCTCTGGCACCTGCCCCTCGACTTGAAGCACTTCAAACAGCTCACTCAAGGCCACCCCATTATCATGGGACGGCGTACGTTTGAGAGCATCGGGCGGCCCTTGCCCAACCGGACCAACATCGTGGTAACCCGCCAGCTGGATTGGCAGGCCGAGGGTTGCGAAACGGCGTATGCTGTGCCCCAGGCCCTGGAACTGGCCCGTACCTATAAGGAGGAAGTATTCGTGATTGGGGGTGGCGAAATCTACCGCCAGGCCCTGCCCGCCGCTGATGTGGTGTATCTGACGGAAGTGCACCACGCCTTCGAGGGCGACGTAACTTTCCCGGAGCTGAACCCGGCCGAATGGCGCGAGGAATCCCGGGAGCGGCACGAACCCGACGAAAAGCACGCCTACCCCTTCAGCTTCGTTACGCTCCGGCGCCGGCGCTAGTGGCGAGATAGTGTAGCGGTATACTTGTTTGCTTTTTTTGAAGCTAGCTGCCACCATCGAACAAAAGGCCCCGACAGATTTTCTGTCGGGGCCTTTTAGCATATAATACCGAAAAGAGAAGTCGAGCGACTGGATTTTCTAGCCTAGAAAACTCACTATTTCACCACTAGCGCAGCAGTACCAGCTTGCCCCAGCCCTTCTTGAAGGCTTTGTCGGCGCTGGTGGCGCGGTGCTCGAATTTGCTGCTCGGGTCGTCCAGTACTACCCGGTAGAGGTAGGTACCGTTGGCCAGCCGGTCGCCGTAGTCATCGGTGCCATCCCAGGCATACTCCGAGATGTTGTTGCCAATGCGCAGGGGCCCGAGGTCCGCCATCATGATTTCCTTGACTACCCGCCCGGTCAGGCTCACAATCTGGATTTTCATGTTGCGCGGCACCGTGCTACCTGTAAGCGTGAACACAAACTTCGTTTTGCTGATAACCGGGTTGGGGTACGGAAAAACGTTGGTGATAGAGGAATTGCTGATAACCTCGAAGGTAATACGGTAGGGCTCGGAGCCAGCCAGATTACCGGAGCCGTCGCGGCCCTGTACTTCCAGGGTGTACACCCCATCAGCCAGCGGCTTGGCCTTACCCGGCTGGTACTCCAGGCGCGCCGTGCCCTGAGCTGAGTCGGCCACGAAGGTGATGCCGGCGGCGTTCAAGTCCACCGGGATGGAAGACGTAGCGTTGGGCTGGGTCAGGGTCACGATGAAGGCCGAGCGGTCCTTCATGGGTCGCAGCCGATCCGCGTCGCGGAGCTGAATGCTGACGATGGGCTGAGCCGAAACGATGTCGCCGTTGAGCAAGTGGCGACCGTCAAAGGCCACGTCGAGTACCGGAGCCGTGTCGCGGTTTTCTACCTCGAAGGAGGGAAGGGCCAACTCATTATTGAAGTAGAACTGCTCCGGCTGGCGGCGCGGGTTCATCGTAATCTGACCGCTGAGCGTGCCGTTCAGGCCCACAATGTTCAGCTTTACCTCGTAGGTGCGCTGGGAATGAGCCAGCAGCGGACTACCCCGGAATACCACGTTTTTCTGCACCACTCGGTTGGCGTTGTCGCGCACCAGAATGTGAGCCACCAGCGGGTCGGTGAAATCGAAATCGGCCACGTTCTGGAAGGTAACCGGAATGGTGAGCGTACCGGTGCGGGCCTGGCGGGCCAGGGTAGCCGCATCGTAGGATGTGGGGTTGGAGGCCAGCACCACGTCGCGGCGCACTACCCCTTCGGGTACGCCCTGGTAGGTTACCAACCACTGCTCCAGCTGGGGCGCTGGGCCCGAGCCAGTTTCGCGCAGTACGGCCTGCAGCTGCAGATAGGGGTACTCTTTGGCCGATATGCCCGCCAACGACTGCAGGCGGCTGCCCACATTAGCCATCAGCTCTTTCACGGTGCCCAGGGAGTCAATACCCAGCAGACGCAGCGTGTAGTTGCCGGTGGGGCTGGTCCGGATGGTGTGGTGCAAAGACTGCCACTCCTGGGCCGGACCAATGCGGGTAGAGGTAACGGTTGCTTCCTGGGTACCGGCCGCGAAGCTCCATTGCCCGCCGGGCACGGCTACTTCAATGCCGGTGCGCTCGTCGCGGCGGAACTGGCCGGGGTGGCTCTGCGACCAGCCCCCGTTCCGGCCGCTGATAACCCGGAACGAGCTAACGGCCCACTCGGGGCTTTCGTCGCCTTGGGGAGCACGCAGACGCAGGCGCCAGTACCATACCACACTGTCGCGCCCGGCAAAGGTTGGCAGGGTCAGGTTCCATTCGGGGACCATTACTGCGGCCACGGTGGTTTTCTTAAGCTGGGCGCTGTTAAAGGTCTGCACCGTATCCAGCTCCATATCATACTCCCGGCTCGTGAGGGCAAGGGCATTGTCCTGGCCTACCAGGCGCACGGCCGTGCTGCCTACAATGCCGAACTCCGGCGGACTCAGGGCCGTGACGCCCCCGGTCAGGAAGGTATAGGTAACGGTAGCCTGGTTGTTCGTTTCATCTAGCTCGTCAATCTTGTTAGCCGGGTCCACCTCTACCAGGAAGGTGTTGAGGCCCGCAATGCTGCCCGTGCCGGGGTTCGTGATAGTCAGGGTGTAGGTAGTATCGTGGCGAGCCTGCCGCAGGTTCTCGAACAGGAGTACCTCGTTGGGCCGGCCGTTGTTGTAGCTGCGCGTCACCCGAATATCCAGGGGGCTGCCGGCCAAGCTGCGGCCGGGGTTGTTGACGGTCACTTTAAGGTTGAAGCTGGGCGCCGTGATGGGAATTACGGCGGGCGAAAACTGCACCTGGCTGCTGGCCGTCTGGAAGTCGGGCTTAAGGGGCGAGAACAGGCGCAGGGCCGGGTCGCCCTGCCAGATGGTGTTCATCAGGGAGCTGATGCTGGAAGGCGCGGTATTACTCTGCAACCGACGGTTCGCCTCCTGCTGCACTTCTGCCACGGGCTTGCCGTACCACACCGGATCAGAGAAAAGCAACTTTACAATCTCGGTGTGCAGCTCATCCAACGGTTCCGGAAAGCCAAGATCCGATTCGCTCAGGAAGCCAATTACGCCCTTGGCTTCGGCCAGCACATAGTTTTCTCCAAAAGAGCCGTAAGAAGTAAAGGCATTACCGGCCGAGCAGCCGCTTATGTACCACACCGGATATTTGCCTTGGTTGGCAAACCCAAAGGCAGGGTTTCTGATATCCGCAATAGGCCAGGCCAACACGTTGGGGCCGCCATGACCGAAGTAGGAAATAAACGACAGACCGGCGTTAAAATCCTGAGCCAGGTTCAGCGGAGTAGTGCCCGGAATGTTGTTTGGGTAGTCGGCACGGCGATAGGTCTTTACCACAGTACCGGCGAATGGAGGCCGCTGTACGTAGGAGGTGTACTTATCGAGGTATCCTCCGAATATAGTAGCATCAAGCGGGCTCTGGCTGCCCACCATGTGCAGCACGTTGCGCCGCCAGGGCTCGTATCCCAGCGCCTCGTGCTCCTTCAGCTTGTTTAAATAATTCAGCACCTGCTGAGGCGTCTGGGCTGGTACCCGCCCGGTACTCATGCGCGGCCAGTACTGGCCGTTCTGCCAATCGGCGGTGAAAAAGATGTCGGAGATGCCGCGCGTGCTGGCTGGCACCAGATTGCGCACTACTGCCGAGCTGCCCGTGTTGCCCAAACAGTCCCGGTAATTCTCAGGGTCTTTGCGGAAGGAAACGCCACAGAACTCGCTTACCCCAATTCCCTTGCCCAGCAGCAGCAACGACTTGGGCCGGGAACTATTTGCCAGCATCCACTGGGCAAATTGTCGCACGGCCAACGCCGATTGCTCCCCGTAATGAAACTGGTCGTAGAGCTGCTCGGAGGTTACCACCAATGTATCCCAGCCGGTACTAGCCCGGTAGTTGGCATAGGCCCGTACTGGATTAGCAGTGCTACCAGCCGCATGCATAAGCACCCGACTGGTTACGATGATGAAATTGTGCGCGGCCGGCGAAATAGACCGGAAATACACTCGCTTGGCAGGCACCGGCACCAGGGCGCGGCTGGCATCGGCCAACAGCAGCCGCCGGGTACGAGCGGTAGCATCCGCAAACACAAAGCCGCGTTGGCTGGCACCGGCCGTCTGGCCTTCCACGCGCTGCACGGCATAAGGGTTGGTAATATCGTAGCCCCGCACCGTAGCCGGAATGGAGTCGAGGAGGTAATAGGCGGGGCCGCTTAGGGTGGAGTCGTTGCTGAAAAACAGCTGACTTTGGCGCTGGGGCCAGCGGACTGATTGCCCGTAGGTAAGTTGGGCGAAGGCTACCCGGGCCCGGTCACCAACCCGGGTGTTGCTGCTGGTGCCCAGCAACTGCGTTACCTGCAAACTCACGCGTCCGTCAGCCGACCTGTCGGAGGGTAGCAGGGTGTAGGTTCCGCGGGCGTAGTCGAAGTTGGAGTATTCGAGCGTGCCCAATGTGCGGACCGTGCCGCCCGCGCCCACCACACTTATCTGCGACCGGTGGGCTCCAACCGTTTTACCCACTACCTGCACCACTACCCGGGGAGCCGGACCGTTGCTGGCAAAAGCCCACACCGAGTCAAGGGTTATTGTAAAGGTATTGCTGCCGAAATCACCGCTCAGGAAATGTTCCCCCCGCTCTGACCAGGGCTGGTAGGAGTTGGTTTCGTCGTTGATGACGTTGTAGGAATCGGTATAGACGCGCAAAGGCTGACGCAGCCGCCGGGTGTGCGGAGCTCCGGTTGCGGCCAGGTTCGTCTGCGTCATGCGCCGGCCCTGCGTGGCCGTTGACCAGGTGAGAAAATACGCGGCGGTATCGGTAAAGAGGCTGTAGGAAGGCTGGGGGTTATCGTCGGCATTCACGAACATGCCCCGGTCCAGAGTGCCGTCATTCCTCTGCCCGAAAAACTCGATAAATGTGCTGGCGTCAAGCGCCGACTGGTTGCCGCCTACGTGAATGGCTACCTGCTTACCCCGCCGCCAGAGCTGCAGCTGCTGGGGGCTCACACCACTGATGCCGGCCTGCTGCAGGTACTGGTAATCGAGGCGGTAAAGACCGTCGCGGGCCACTTTCACTTTATAATACTGCTGGCCGGGCACAATCCATTCGTTGCCGTACGGCCCGGATTGAGCCAGCACGGCCGGAATTCGGAGCACCAGCAGGAGCAGTAACAACAGCCACCCCTGTTTCTGGTAAGCCTGTTTCATACAAAATCTACTTAATAATTTCCGGGTAGTTGACTAACGCCGCCAGGGTAGGCCGGCGGCGCGGGACGCCGGCCTACTTGAAGCCGTAGCCCAGCGACACGATGATGGAGGTAGGCTGCGACTGTTGCCCCAGCTTCTCCACGGCCAGCCGCGAGAGGGCCATGTCTAGGCGCAGGCCGCTCAGGGCCAACCCTACGCCCAGGCTGGGCTGCACCTTCCACTCTTCCTGCCCTGTGAAGGACTGCACCTGCTGAATGTTGCCTACGCCACCGCGCAGGTACACCAACTGCTTGTACCCTACTTCCAGACCCACGCGCGGGTCAATGCTGACGGCCTTCGACGATACCAGCGTGTTGCGCTGCCCGTCGGTGGTCAGTTCCAGATCCACGGCGGCAGTGGCAGTAAACTCGCCGGGCAGCTTCAGGGTGCGCCCGAGTCCGAACACGAAGGTGGGCAGCGTGATTTCGGTGCTGTTCTTCGGAATAGAGTCCGTATCTACGGCGTAGCCCTCGTACTGCTTGGAGTTGATGGACCAAGCGTTGTAGGTGGTGGTAATGTCGCGGGCCATCAGGGCCAGACGCCAGTTGTTGCGCTGGTACTGGGCGCCGGCATCAATGCCAAACCCGAGGGCATTGGCGAAGTCGCCGATGTTGCGGTACACCACCTTGGCATTGGCGCCCACCTGCAGCCCCTCTACCGACCCAATTTTGCGGGAGTAAGACAGCAGCACGGCGTAATCGGCCACGGAGAAGTAACGAATATTGTCGTAGTTAATGTAGCCGTACTCGTTCACCAGGGCCCGGGTATCGGCAATGTCATCAACCCCCAGCCGGATAAAGCTGGCCCCAATGGCGCTCTTATCGTCGAGGGGCATGGAGAAGGCGGCGTAGTCGTTTTTAACGATGCCTGAGAACAGCTCGGAGTGCATGAGCACGGCATCGTACTTGGTTTTCTGACTGACCAGACCGGCCGGATTCCAGTAGCCGGCCGTGGCATCATCGGCCAGGCTCACTTGCACTTTGCCCATGCCCAGGGCTCGGCCGCCCACCCCTATGTTCAGAAATTCATTGCTGTATTTGGGCGTCTTGGTCTGTGCCAGCGCCGGGGCCAGGGCCCCTATGCTCAGGCCAAAGGCCGCTAATAAGGTAGTACAGCGGAAAAAGTGCGGCATAGAAAAGTAAACCAGATAGGAACAGATGAAAAGTTGACGCGGCTGCAACGCAAGATACTCATTAATAGTGCGCGCCTATTTGGACTTCTCGGTTAACCCTGACTTTCAGCCGCTAAAAAGCGCCGCTGCTTTCTTGGCTTGCGCTTTTCTGCTCCCTCTCAAAAGCTGGCCCTACCCCCGCCTACCGTCCCAAAGCTGCTCCAGGCTGTCCACCCCTACCCCTCTTCTTCCTTGCAAGCCACGGCAGCTTGGGCCGCTGTACCGCAGGCTCACGCTGAAATATTCGCCCGGAAACGCAACCAAAAATTATTTTCACTAGTACCTTGTGTTACATAGTACCTTTAGTTATCTTTGACTCATTCTTCACCGATATCTGCCTCAGCCCATGAAAGTCGAGAACACCCAAGTGCAGATGCGGAAGGGCATCCTGGAGTTCTGCATTCTGGAAATCATTGCCCGCGGAGAGGTTTATGCCTCGGATATGCTCGAAGAGCTCACCTCAGCCCGCATGATTGTGGTGGAAGGGACGCTCTACCCGCTGCTGACGCGCCTCAAGAACGCGGGCCTGCTGGACTACACCTGGAAAGAATCGACCAGTGGCCCTCCCCGCAAGTACTACACCCTCACCGCCGCCGGCCTGGAGTTTCTGCACCAGCTGCGCCTGACCTGGGAAGAAGTCCAGGATTCCATCCGCATTATCCGCCAGAAGCCTCACGCCGCTGGCAGCCTCCCTGCGGAACCGCTGCTCTAAGAGCCGCCCCTCACCTTTCCAGTTATTCTTGAATTGTTGCAGCACTGAGATGAAAAAGAACATCAGCATCAACCTTCAGGGCATGATCTTCCACATTGAGGAAGATGGCTACGACGTGCTCGGCCGCTACCTGGCGGAAGTGAAGGCCCACTTCAGCGGCTACCGCGGCCACGAAGAAATCGTCGCCGATATCGAAAGCCGTATTGCCGAGCTGTTCGCCGCTCGTCTCTCGGGCCTCAAGCAAGTCATTACGCTGGAAGACGTGGAAGCCATGACGGCCAAAATGGGCCGGGTGCGCGACTTCCAGACGGCCGATGAGGCCGAGGACGACGAAGAGATTCTGGCCGAAGCGGTGGCCACGGGCTCGGCTCAGGGCACCTACACCGGGGCGCGCACGGGCAGTGGTTACTCTGCCGGCAGCGGCAGCACGGCTTCCGCCGCTACCCCCAATGCCGCTGAGGATGGCTCCAAGCGCCTCTACCGCGACATGGCCAACCGCAAAATTGCGGGGGTAGCCGCCGGATTGGGTCACTACTTCGCCGTTAACCCGCTCTGGGTGCGGCTGGGCTTCCTGGTTCTGCTGATTGTACTACCCATCCTGCTGGACGACACCCCGCTGGACAACTTCAGCGAAAAGCTGCCCGTGGTATCCCTGCTTACCTACGCCATCCTGTGGGCCGTGCTCCCTACGCGCTACGACGGCACTCCTACCGAGGACGACCCGGTGTTCAAGAAGCTCTACCGCGACACCGACACCGGTAAAATCGGGGGTGTATCCTCGGGCTTGGCCGCCTACTTCCGGGTAGATGTGGTCCTGATCCGGATTCTGTTCATCGTGGGGCTGTTTGCCGGGGGCTTTGCCTTCCCGCTCTATATTATTCTGTGGATTCTCTTGCCGGAGGCGAAAACCGCCTCCGACAAGCTCCGCATGCGCGGCGACGCCGTTACGCTTTCCGCCCTGGATGAAAATCTGCGCAACAACCCTTACGCCGCCGGCTCCGAATATGCCCCGGCTAACAACCGCCCGGTAGGCACGTTTCTGGAAAACTTCTTTCAGAACATCCGGCCGCTTATCAACTTTCTGGGCTCAGCCATCCGGGTAGTAGCCGGGGGCGTACTGGTACTCACGGGCTTCTCGCTGCTGCTCGCCATTACGATTATGCTGGGGGTAGGCCTGGGCGTGATTTCGGCCTCCGACAACCTCGACTTCGGCCCCCTGCAGCCCTTTGTGCTCTTCAATGATATTTCGCCACTGGCGGTGCTGAGCTTCTACCTGCTCACGGCCATTCCGGCGCTTGCCCTGCTGCTTTCGGGCCTGGGCCTGCTGCTGCGCCGCACCATCCTGAACCGTACGGCTACGCTGAGCCTGCTGGGGCTGTGGCTGCTGGGTGTGGTAGGCAGCTCGGTGGCCGGCACCCGCCTGGCCCGCGAGTTTCAGCGCGAAGAAGAAGTAACGCAAACTACCCCGCTACCGGGCCTGACCAAGCCCAGCCTCGTGCTGGAGCGCCGCCAGCTCGACAACGACCAGTGGGTGGATCTGGATATTGTAGGTATCGACAGCGGACAGGTGCCCCGCCTGGAGCGCATTATCTCGGCCAAAGGCTCTACCGATTCGCTGGCCCGCCGCACGGCTGCCACGTCCACCCTGCACACGCTGCGGGTGCTCAACGACTCGACCCTGAGCGTGGACGACCACTTCACTTACCAGCCCAAAGCCCGCTACCGCGACCAGGAAATGCGCCTGCGTCTGCTCATGCCCCAAGGCCGTACCTTCCGCATGAGCGAGGCCTTTGCCGACTGGCTGAACTCGGAGGACTTCGTGAATGAGCGGGCCCCCTACCACCCCGAGAAGTTCCTGTTCCGCATGAAAGGCAGCCTGGTGGAGTGCGTGAACTGCAAGGAAAACGACCTGCGCGGCGGCCCCAACGATGAAAGCGACGAGGGCAACGACTACAACGAGGGTCGCAACGACTCGGATGACACCGACAGCATCAGCCTGAACTTTAGCGAGGTAGAGCCCTTCAGCACAGACGAGAGCAGCTACGGCTCAGAGCGTCAGCGCTTCGATGAAACCGACTTCAATCACGTGAGCATTGTAGGCCCCTACCGGGTAGTACTGCGCCAGGGTGGCAGCTACAGCGTGCGGGCCGCCGGCAACGGCCGCGCCCTGCGCGACATCAAGATTGAGCGCGAAGGGGAGCAGCTGACCATTCAGCCCCGTAACCGTGACCTGTTCGACTCCCGCCGTGGCTCTTCCGACGACGTGCTGCTCATCATTGAAACTCCCGAGCTGAATGAGCTGGAGCTGGTAGGCGGCACCCGGGCCCAGATCAACGGCTTCAACTCCGGCGACTTGCGCGTACAGCAGGCCGGGGGTACCCAGCTCCGCTTCCAGGGCAACCTGCAGGCGTTGCGGCTGGAGCTAGCCGGCGGCTGCCAGGCTGCTCTGCAGGGCAGCGCCGACCGCCTGAAGCTGGAAGGCACCGGCGGCTGCGAAGTAGCCGCTGCCAACTTCACGGCCCGCCGCGCCGATATTGACGCGGTGGCCGGCTGCAAAGTACGCTTGCATGTTACCGATGAGCTCGAAGCCAACGCCGTAGGTGCCAGCCTGATTGAGTATAGCGGCAAGCCCGGCACCGTACGCCGCGACGCGGTAGGTGCCGCCAGCATCCGCGCCATCGACTAGCCGGCAGGGGCCGGGAGGTAAGCTACCTCACTTCCCGGCCTAGGTGGTTTACTTACAGTCTTGGCTTGCTAATCAGGGCCTTACCTCAGGCTTGCTGTAACCCTCCTTCTCTGCATCCGTTTTACATCACAGTAGCACAATATTTATCGCGCCTGAGCCGCCTCAGGCAACTATCCTCCTCGAACCTGCATCTATTGCCTTGTCAGCACGACGCGCATAAAGGGTCAATCTGAGTGAGTGAAAAGGTGAGACCCGAAGGAAGCTACGGCCTACCCCCTGCTGCAACAGGAAGGCCGGGGCTTCCTTCATTTTTTTGTGGGGAGATAGGAAAACGGTGAGTTGGTCATCTTGGCCGCTTATAGTTAGGTAGCCCCGGTGGGGCGACGTATCGGTAGCAAACCCTACCCCCTCAAGAAACCAAAGCCCGAGCGGGGCGACGCCCAATCGTTGAACGATTGGGCGTCGCCCCGCTCGGGCTTTAATCCTTACTACCTGCCTGTTTCTCTATTACTCGGCTGCCCCTCCGGGGCTACCCTTCAACCCAAGCGCCAACGCAGTTACTTCACTACTTCCAAGCCTTTCCGCTTGCCTAGCTCCAGCAGCAGCGGGAAAGCTTCGGCGTACTCGTTGCGGACCTTGCCCTCCAGAATAGCTTCCAGCAAGGCTTCCTTCAGCTCACCTACTTCGCGGGAAGGCTTTAGGCCGAAGGTTTCCATGATGATTTCGCCGGTAATAACGGGCTTGAAGTTGCGCAGATGGTCTTTTTCCTCCACCTCCTTCAGCTTCTGCTCCACTACATCGAAGTTGCGCAGGTAGCGGGCCACGCGCTGGTGGTCTTTGCTGGTAATATCGGCGCGGCAGAGCAGCATCAGCCGGTCGATGTCGTCGCCGGCTTCAAAGAGCAACCGCCGCACCGCCGAGTCCGTCACGATTTCCTTGACCAGGGCAATGGGCCGCAGGTGCAGGCGCACCAGCTTCTGTACCTGGCGCATTTCCTCGCCCAGGGGCAGCTTCAGGTCCGTGAAAATGCCGGGCACCCAACGCGCACCCTTGTCTTCGTGGCCGTGAAAGGTCCAGCCCACGCGCTTGTCGTAGCGCTTGGTTGCGGGCTTGGCAATATCGTGGAGGATGGCGGCCCAGCGCAGCCACAGGTCGCCGCCGGCTGCCACCACGTTATCCAGCACTTGCAGGGTGTGGTAGAAATTGTCTTTGTGGGCGTGCTGGCCTACCTTCTCTACCCCGTGCAGCTGGGCCATCTTCGGGAAGATGAGCTGCAGCAGCCCGCACTGAAACAGCAGCTTGAAGCCGTAGCTGGGCTTCGGGGCCATAATAATCTTGTTCAACTCCGTCGTAATCCGCTCCTGCGACACAATTTTGATACGCTCCTTATTGCGGGCCAGAGCATCAAACGTATCAGGCTCAATGTCGAAATCAAGCTGGGTAGCAAACCGAATGGCGCGCAGCATGCGCAGCGGGTCATCGGAGAAAGTAATATCAGGGTCTAGCGGCGTGCGGATCAGCTTGCGCCGCAGGTCGCCTATGCCGTCGTAGCGGTCCACGAGAGCCCCAAAATCGACGGGGTTCAGGCTCAGGCCCAGGGCATTGATGGTGAAGTCGCGGCGGGCTAGGTCTTCCTCCAGGGTGCCGGCTTCTACCTCCGGCTTGCGGCTTTCGGCGCGGTAGCTTTCCTTGCGGGCACCCACAAACTCTACCTCAATTTCGGGGGTAGGCAGCATGGCCGTGCCAAAGTTCTTAAACACCGTCACGCGCGGCCGGCCCGGCAGCTTGCGGCCAACGGCCTGAGCCAACTCAATTCCATCGCCTACGCACACCACATCCACATCCTTGCTTTCCCGGCCCAAGGCCAAATCCCGCACGTAGCCTCCAATAACGTAGGCGGGGTAGCCCAGTTCACCGGCAGCTTCGGCAATGGTTTGAAATAAAGGCAGGGCGGGCAGTTGAGGCTGATTCATGCGACAAAGGTAGCACGAGCGGGGCTACGGCAGAGCCAAAACCGGCCGCATCGGGCAGCAAAAAGCTCCTCCGGCGCCGGGCCGAAGGAGCTTTGCATGTGGTAGCCGCAGGGCTGAATTAATGCTTAACCGGAGTTTCTTCTACCGCGCCGTTGGCGGGCTGGTTGCGTACAACGGCCGTGTCGCCGGTGGTCGGCGTGGTGGCTTCGTTTACTTCAGCAGCCGCCTTGTCGGTGGTATTTTCGATGGCGTCGCCGGCAGCCTCGGTGTTAGCAGCAGCATCATTGGCAGCGCTTTCAGCGGTGGCTTCCGCGTTTTCCTGGGTTTTCTCCGAGCACGAAGCCAGAGCGAAAGGAGCGAAAGCAGCCAGAACAAGCAGAGATTTGAAAGAGAATTTCATGACGAAGACATTCAGGGTGAAACTTTCCTTCTATACGCTTACCCTCTGTAAGGTAACCCCTAGTTCCTGCTGCCATCCCATATTTTTTTGTTGGGCTTTCGGCACGGCCTCTTAGCAGCAACCCTGTGCCTGGCGCAGGCATGTTTTAGTCGCGCAGCACTTCCAGGCTGCCATCGGGCAGCACCCGCACCACCCGCGAGGGCAGGGAGCGGGTTTCATCGTCCTGCCGCCAGCGGGCCACATAGTCGGCCTGGCGAACCAGCACGGGATTTACTTCCGAGAAAATGGCGGGGGTAGGCTCGCCGCTCAGGTTAGCCGAAGTCGAAACCAGTCCGTGGCCCAGGCGGCGCACCACTTTCTGGCAAAACTCGTCGGTGAGCACCACCCGCAGGCCAATGGTGCCGTCGGGGGCCAGCAGGTTGGGGGCCAGGTGGCGGCTACCGGGCACCACGTAGGTAGTAGGCCGCGTCTGGGTGGCCAGCAGCTCGGGCAGGTTAGGAGGCACTACCTCGGCATAGCGGGCAAACATCTGCTCGTCGGCTACCAGCACAATGCAGGCTTTTTCGGCGGGGCGTTGCTTGAGCTTGTACACCTGCTCCACGGCCCGCGGCAGCTCGGCGTCGCAGCCCAGGCCCCAGACCGTGTCGGTGGGGTAGAGAAGTACCTGCTGCATCAGCAGCGCGTCCACGGCAGCCTCTACTTCTTCCCGAAAGAATTTCGTGCTCATTGGTCAGTCTCTTATAATCTAAGTAAGCGTTGGCCTGGCAGTCTCAACACTGGTAACTACCGAAGACAATATCCCAGTCTTCATTCCGGGCTTCTACTTGATTGTCTGGCACAACTCGACCAGCACGCCATTGGCCGACTTGGGGTGTATAAAGCACACGAGCTTATTGTCGGCGCCTAGCTTGGGCTCTTCATTCAGCAGCGTGAAGCCCTCGGACCGCAGCCGCGCCATTTCCGCCCGGATGTCGTCCACCTCAAACGCTACGTGGTGGATGCCTTCGGACTTTTTGTCGAGGTAGCGTGTGATGGCGCTTTCCGGGGAGGTGCCGGCCAGCAGCTCTATCTTGGAGCCTCCCACCTGAAAAAACACGGTATCTACGGCCTCGGAGGCCACATGCTCGCGCTTGTAGGGCTCCTGGCCCAGCAGCTTTGTATAGAGGGCCGTGGCGGCTTCCAGGTCTTTAACGGCAAGGCCGAGGTGTTCGAGGTTGGTGAGCATAGGTTTGATCGAAAAAGCGGGGTAGCCGCATAGCGCGGCTTCTTTGTATTTGTTCTACTTTTGCATCACAAATGTGGGAAGAAAGTAAAACCAGTTGCTGGTTTTTTGTGTTCTACCTGCGAATGATTCTCCGCTGAAACCAGACCCCCGAGCCATGCTCAAGCTACCTATTTACCTCGACAACAACGCTACTACGCCCCTCGACCCGCGCGTTCTGGAGGCGATGATGCCGTACCTGACCGAGGTATTCGGCAACGCTGCCTCGCGCAACCACCCCTTCGGCTGGGCTGCCGAAGAAGCCGTGGATTACGCCCGCGAGCAGATTGCCGGCCTGATTAACTGTGACCCCAAAGAAATTATCTTCACCTCGGGCGCTACCGAATCCGATAACCTCGGCATTAAGGGTGTGTTTGAGATGTACTCGCAGAAGGGCAACCACATCATCACGGCTACCACCGAGCACAAAGCCGTGCTCGACACCTGCAAGCACATTGAAAAGCTGGGTGGCCGTGTAACCTACCTTCCGGTTAACGCCGAAGGCCTCATCAGCCTGGAAGAGCTGGAAGCCGCCATGACCCCGGAAACCATCCTGGTGACCATCATGTACGGCAACAACGAAACCGGCACCATTCAGCCCATCCGCGAAATTGCCCAGATTGCCCACAAGCATGGCGCCCTGTTCATGACGGACGGTACCCAGGCGGTAGGCAAAATTCCGGTGGACGTTATTGCTGACGGCATCGACCTGATGGCCTTCACGGCCCACAAGATGTACGGCCCCAAAGGGGTAGGCGCTCTATACGTGCGTCGCAAGAACCCACGCGTGAAAGTAACCGCCCAGATGGATGGTGGTGGACACGAGCGGGGCATGCGCTCCGGCACCCTGAACGTGCCCGGCATCGTGGGCCTCGGCAAAGCCTGTGAGCTGGCCAAGCAGGAAATGGCCGCTGACACCGCCCGCCTGAGCGCCATGCGCGACCGGCTGGAGCGCGAGCTGCTGACCCTGGAAGAAAGCTACGTAAACGGCTCAGTGCAGCACCGCTTGCCCCACGTAGCCAACATCAGCTTTAAATATGTAGAAGGCGAAGGCCTGATGATGGGCGTAAAAGATCTGGCCGTATCGTCCGGCTCGGCCTGTACTTCCGCTTCTCTGGAGCCTTCCTACGTGCTGAAGGCCCTCGGCCTCAGCGACGACCTGGCCCACAGCTCCCTGCGTTTCGGCCTCTCGCGCTTCACCACCGACGAGCAGATCGATTACGCTATCAACCACGTAAAAGAAGCTGTTACCAAGCTGCGCGAAATGTCGCCGCTGTGGGAAATGTTCAAAGAGGGCATCGACCTCAACTCGATTGAGTGGGCTGAGCATTAATTTTTAGAGCTTAGAACTGAGCGCCAATACTATAGCTTTGGTGCTCAGTCTAGGTTCTGAGTTCTAAAATCTGACATCAAATTTCTCAAAAGCCATGGCTTACTCCGATAAAGTAATCGACCATTACAGCAACCCTCGCAACGTGGGCACGCTGGATAAAAGCAAAAAGAACGTAGGTACTGGTCTGGTAGGTGCGCCTGAGTGCGGCGACGTAATGCGTCTGCAAATAGAGGTGGATGAAACCACCAACACTATCACCGACGCCAAATTCAAAACCTTCGGCTGCGGCTCGGCCATTGCTTCGTCGTCGCTGGCAACGGAGTGGCTGAAAGGCAAAACGGTTGACGAGGCCCTGGCCATCGACAACATGGAGATTGTGGAAGAGCTGGCTCTGCCGCCCGTGAAAATCCACTGCTCGGTACTGGCCGAAGACGCTATCAAGTCGGCCATCAACGACTACCGCGTGAAGAACGGTCTGCCGGAGCTGGAAGTAGCTAAGTCGCACCACTAATCAGCGAGCTGGTAAAGAAGATGAGTGACTGGAAGCTGTGCACAACGGCTGCCGGTCACTCATCTTGTTTATTGCCCCTACCCCATTTACGCCAATGGATGTTACCCCTTCCGACGTACACGTAGAAAGTGCCCGTATTCAGCGCCAAATCGAGGACTACCTTGGTCTGGGGCCGGGGAACCTGCTGTTTGAATTTCGGCAGCTGGAGGGACAGACGCGCCTGGACCTGATTACGGTTAACCCGCGCCACCACCAGAGCTTTCTGTTCCGTTATGAAACGGGCTCTGACCGCCTAGAGGCCCTCCGCAAGATGCTGACGTACGTGCAGCGCTACCGTGACGAAGAAAGCTCTTATACCATTCAGTGGCGCGCGCGCGGCGACAAGGAGCTGCAGACCTCTTACTTCCGGGCCCACAACGCGTATGAGGCCCTCGATAAACTCTATTACGGTCGTGACTTAACCACCATTACCGTATTTAGTGTGGTTCTGAATCCTAGTTCTTAGAATGTTTCTGAACAAGGACCGTATCTTTGGTGTTCTACATCTGACATTTCCTTTTCAGGCGGCGCACATCGGCGCTTGGACTAGCTTTTTTGACCCATGATTACCGTTTCTGACAAAGCCAAAGAGAAAGTTGAAAAGCTCATGCAGGACGCCGAGCTTGACGCTACGTATCGTTTGCGGGCTTCTGTGGCCGGTGGCGGCTGCTCAGGCCTCAGCTACAAACTGGACTTCGACAATGAAGTGAAACCCATGGATCAGGAATTTGAGGACAAGGGCGTTCGGGTAGTGGTTGATATGAAAAGCTTCCTATACCTGGCCGGCACCCAGCTCGACTTCTCGGACGGTCTTAATGGCAAAGGGTTCTTCTTTGATAACCCAAACGCTTCCCGCACCTGCGGTTGCGGGGAAAGCTTTTCGGTATAAGCTTGCCATCCTTCAAACATAAGGCCTCTGCACTATTAAGTGCAGAGGCCTTATGTTTTTCTACTGACTCTTCAGGTGTGGTCGTCAGACCTAGCCATCATGGGTCGCTAAGGAACGGCTTAAGCTCACCCAGCGCAATTACACGGTTGCTCACGCAGGCCGTATGAACCGAACAACCTCAAGGCTCACCGTAAGGCGTTAGGACGTTCTGTTGAGACTATTTAAGCACTCCTTCAGGTAATCTGTGCGGACGAAATGGGAGAAGGCTTAGCAGAGCACTCTTCTTACTTACTACCCACATATCCTGATTCCTCTAGTCACGCTACACTACCAGTATCTGCTGGTAACTGGCTGCCACAAACAAAAAAGCGCCACCCTGTTTGGGTGGCGCTTTTTTGTTTGTGGGAAGAAAGTCAGTGACTACTTCTTCACGATGCGACGGGTTACTTTAGAGTTGCCTTCACCTACCGTTACCATGTAAGTTCCGGTACCCAGGTCGCCCATATTAAGCGTACCGTTAGCACCAAGCTTCTGGCTGCGGATGAGGCGGCCATTGCTGTCGGTGATGGTAACCGTTACACCTTCCGTCGTGCCTCCCAACTCAATGGTCAGGATGTCTTCAACGGGGTTAGGATACATATTCACATCACCGCTACGCAGGAAGTTAACTACTACGGGCTGGGTGTGCGATACGGTACCGTCGAGGTCAATCTGCTTGAGGCGGTAGTACGAAGTACCAGCCAGCGGTTTCTCATCAGCAGCGGTGTAGGTGCTGCTGCTGGAGGTCGTGCCTTTACCAGCGCGGAAGAGGATTGTCTCGAACGAACGACCGTCGCGGCTACGCTCCACTTCAAAACCTTTGTTATTGAGCTCTGTAGAGGTAACCCAGGTCAGAGCTACTTGGCTGCCGCGAACTTTGGCGTCAAAGGAAACCAGCGTAACAGGTAGCGGCGAAGGAGCAATGATACCGGGAATCGTGTTGGGCGTAGGAGGCGACAGGTAGTTCTCAGCGCCGCTGGCAATTACATTAACGTTGTTGTCGATGTTATTGTACTCGAACGTGTAGAAGTAATAGGTCTTACGAATGTCGAGACCTTCAATCGTTACAGAAGCATTGGGGCCTGCAAATACTGCGAAATAACCCGGTGCAACCTGCGGGCCCTGACCGTAGATCTGGTTACCCGTCTGGTAGGAGATACCATCGGAAGGCTGGTTGCCGGAAGGCAGCGTGGGGTTCTCGCTGGCTACAATCAGACGGCCTTCGCCGTAACCCAAGCCAGCATAGTTAGCGGGCAGGGTGAAGGATACCGTAGCCGTAGTGTTGTTACGCACCACGTTTGCCGTTGCCCGGAGGCTGGGCTGATTATCAATCGGTAAGCCCGAAAGCAAAGAGTTAGCAGTGAAGTTCTGCGTCGTCTTGTCATCGAAGTCGTTGCTCTGGAAACGCAGCGTTGCTTGCGCGCTACCCAGGTTGGTGGGGCGGAACCGAATGTAAATCTGTTGATTGATGCTATAAGTGGAAGTATTAGGCTTCAGCTTTACCGTATCAATAGTGAAATTTACGTTGTCGCGCGAAATCTCAAACTGGGCCGTGTTATCCGGGTTGAACGTGGTGTTCGCGCTCAGTAGCTGCGAGATAGTAACTGGCTGCAATACCCGCTCAGCGACGACTGTAATTGCCTGCGAGGAAGAACGGGTGTAAATCTCGACGTTCTTCACTTGCTGGAAAGCATTCTGCAGTTGAATGGAAGGCTCGCTGGTGCCCTGTACGCGTACTGCTACCCCAAGGGCCGGACGGCTGGAGTTCAGAACGCTACCCGAGGTTGAGAAAGCCGAGGTAGGTACGAAGCGAACATAAACGGTGGTCGGTGTTACGTCAGAGCCGTTGTTGCGCGGCACCACAATGGTGTTGTTCGTGGTGGTAACGTTGGTAAAGTTAGCATCCAAGGAAACCTGGAAAGCCGGCGGAGCAGTAACCGTGATGTCGCGCAGCAGGTTGGTACCCGAAAGCTGGTAGCTCTGTACAGCGGAAGGCACGCCAGGAACCGTGGAAAACAGATTCAGACCGCTGGACGATACGTTTACTACTGATTCGCCCCCGGTGCTGTTAGCCGTGATGCTTACTACTCGCGAAGCAGCTCCCGTGCTGGAAGCAGTAATATTGCCGGTGAACTCACCAGCACCAATCGGGCCGGTCAGCTGCACCTCAATAATACGGCTGGAAACAGAGCCGCTCACCGGATTGATGGTGATGGGACCATTCACAAAGCTTCCTCCCAAGGCCGCCTCGCGGAACAGGATGTTGTTGTTCGAGCCGGTAAGTACCAACGGTGCAGTAAGGTTACCAGCGTTGATTTCAAAGGAAAGCGTCTGAGCAGATCCGCTGCTGGAAACTGTCTGGAAGTCAAGCGACCCAGGGTTCACTACGATAAACGGACCACGCGGGGCGGATGTAGCTGTTCCACTTACCGCCAAATTGATAGACGGGTTACCGTTGCCGGCAGAGGAAATCGTGATGTTGCTGCTATAAGAACCGGCCGTTGCGGGGGCGAATACAGCTTGCAGGCTGGCATTAACCGAGTTGTTAACGGGAGTCAGAGTTACCGTTTGAACAAAGGTGCCCGTGGTGCCCTGACGGATCAGGAAGCCCGTAGGAGCCGTTACCGTAACAACTGCCGTCAGGTTAGAACCCGATACGGTGAAGCCACTCGGAGAGGATACCAGGCCTTCCTGGGTGTCGGCAAACGTGAGGGAGGTAGGCGTAACGCTGAGGGTAGCTGGAGGCAATACACCCGTACCTGCCACACTAGCTGTAGTGCTGGTGCCTGAGCTGGTAAACGTAACGTTGCCTACGTAGTTTGAGGCAACTGTAGGGTTGAACACTACATAAACCGTTTCGTTTACACTGCCCGTGTTGCCCTGTCCTACCGTGGTGGTTTGGTTATAAGTGCCCGTAGCGCTATTGCTTACCAAGAAGCCAGCCGGTGCCGTAACGGTAACATCGCCAGTAAGTGAGGTACCTGTTACGGTGAAGGTCATTGGTGATGAGGTAGTGTTAATTACCTGATTCCCGAATCCACGAGCCGATGGTGTGGCAGTAAGCGTAGGTAGGCCTTGGGCACCGGTGCCCCGCACGTCGATGAAGGCATTGAGGGTGGTGCCATTACGGCCATCAGTGTTACCAGTCACTTGGATGTACTCCCCGTTGGTTGTACCAACAGCAGTCGGCTTGAAACGCACATACAGGGTGCCGCCTGCAGCAGGCAACACAACAGCATTACTGAAGTTGCTATTATCAGTACTGCCCTCGAAGGAAGCGGCGTTACCAAAGCTGACCGTAAGGTTGCCCGATATACCCGTAGCCGTAACAGCGTACTGCTTTGCCGGAGAAGAAACCTGTCCAACCGGAACAGTCCCAAACTCGGTGGGGTTATCTGGGTCGGTAGAAGGGGAAACCGTAATGGATTGAGCCTGCCCGATGAAAGGCAGAGCTAACAGGACCATTACCAGAAAAACCCACAATCGGCCTAAGTGGCCCGACTCTCGGTTACTCAAGTATTTGTTTTTCATGAGTTATTGAAAGGAGAATGTTTGCAAACGGAAAAAGTGAAAGAGATGCCATTACACATTTAGCACTTAATACGAAGTAAAATGTGGCAGTCAGCCTCACATACGGGGGAGTCAATCAATTAGATTAGTATTTTTTTATGATTGTATAAAACATTTCATATCAAAAATTTTGGCGTGGGTTCCTCCTTCTTCACAATTCATGCCAATTCTATATGTATGTAATGCTATTCCACGGCATAGAAACAGATTACACGCATTTTATAGGATCTTAATAGAGTAAGACAAACTATATTATGACTTCCCTTAAGTGACTTAGAGCCGACATTATCTGTAAAGGTGCATATTTCTGGGGGAGTTATGGTACACATCCCGGTAATTAGTCGCAAAGGTATAGCAAGTCAGACTAATAAAAACACATCCTTAATAACTTAACATCTAATAACTTATATACTTAAATATCTTTAATGGGCCTAAACCATTGGCATATACCTGGGGATGTTCTGGCTTGTATGCTTACTTCTGCCTTACTTGATTATCTCTACTATCTTACATAGATCTGGAAAGATAACCACCGCTCGTAAGGGTCTAAAAAAAGAGAGCAAGGCATGTAGCCTTGCTCTCTTTTTGTGTTAGTAGAACTCAAAGCACCTACTTCCAGTCCGGCAAGGTGGCATTCTGGAACAACCGGGTGCGGTTGCGTCCATCCAGGTCCATGGTATATACATCGGGCACGGAGCGACTTACGTTGTTAACCTGCACGAAAATAATTTTAGATCCGTCGGGAGCGTACCGGGGCACAATGTCATTGAAGCCAATAGGCTTAATGGAGCTACCGGAGGTACCCTGGCCAGCGGAAACATCTACCAGACCGGTGCCGTCCAGGTTCTGGGAGAAGATGTGCGCGTTGAGTTGCCGGCCGGTTCCATCGTCAAAGGCATCCAGGTCGCGGGTGTACAGGACGCGTCGCCCATCTACGCTGAAGGATGGGGAGTCGAGACGGCCGGGTAGGTTAGCAACCAGCAAGGTAGGGTTAGAGCCGTCGGCGTTATAAAGGTAGAGCTCTGATTCGTACACGCTTACACCCACCGTTTGCACTACTAGCCGGTTCCCCTGCCCGGTCCAGTCGCACTCCCGGAAATGCCGGTTAGCGGGAGCCGTGGCCAGTAGCGTCAGACCAGTTCCGTCGCGGTTAATGCGGTACAGCTTATTGTAGCTACTGTAAATCAGCTGGGCTCCATCCGGCGACCAGCGGTACCCGATGCCCTGGTTGAAATAGCCATCTACCGGCAACAGGGTAACCTGGCGCACATCAGACCCATCCCGGTTCATGGTGTACAACTGAAACTGGCCCGTAGCATTAGACGTGTACGCCACCCGGTCGCGGTTAGGACTGAGCTGGGGCGCCGTTTCTATGAAAGGCGAAGAAGTCAGGCGGAGCAGATTGGTGCCGGTTTCGTCGGAAGAGTAGATATCCGTGTTGCCGTTTTCTTCGCGGGCAAACAAATAGCGGTTGTCGGGCTGGGCCCGGGTCTGGAAGCTCCAGACGTCGCTTTTTACTACCTCCCCGGCTAAGTCTCGCACGGTCACCTGCCAAAAATACGTGGTGTTAAAGCGCAGGCCGGTTACTGCTACTGCCGTGTCCTTGGAGTTATTGAGGAGCTGGCGCCGATCAGTGGAGTTTCCTTCGTAAAGAATCACGTCGTTGCGCAGCGAGTCGCTTTTGCCATCGGGGTCCGTTACCCGCCAGCGCAGGGTAAGATTGACCGGCTGCCCGGTGGCCTGGTTGCCCGGACTAGGATTGAACGGGGCATTGGGGCGGTGGTTGCTACCCGATGCTTTTTCCAGCACTACCCGTACTTCAGTGGCAGAACTCAGATTTACCTGTACGTTCACAGCCTCCGTCTTGTAGTCGGCCTTTTTTACGTTCAGGGTGTATTTGCCTACTACCAGCCCAGAAAGCTGAAACTGGCCTTGGGCATTAGTGGTGATGGAAGAGGTAGCCGGCGTGGTGGTGATTACCGCGTTGGCAACCGGAGAATTGTCCCGGCTGTCGGTTACAGTTCCCGATAAACTACCATTCTGGGTAGGCTCAATTGTAGTCTCCTCGCAAGACCACAGGCATAAAGACAACACAAACGCTACCAGCACACTTAGTTTAGTGCGTAACAGAGCAGGCATAGGGGAAAAAGAAAGAGGTGGGAAAGGAAGGGCGCGGAAAGACTTAGGGGCGGCTGGCGGGGTAGTGAGTCAGGGAGTCCTGGGCCAGCAACTGCCCTTGCTGATTAAAAAGCCGCAGGTGCACCTGGCATTCATCAGAGCCGGAAAAGCTTACACTGGTCTGAGACAGGGCTTTTTCCTGGGCGGGGGCAACCGTGAAACTTCCCATTTGAGTGTTTTGCGTACTTCCGCTTTCTCCTTGCCGGCTGGTCAGCAGTTCGTAGCGGACCAGCAGGGGACTAGTGGTTTGGTTGCGGCAGAAACCCGTAATCAGGAGCATTCCGCCCTGCTGCTGGGTAGTAAGCCGCGCCTGACAATCGGCGCTGCCGGACCAGGCAGACACGCCCGACAGAAGAGTAGCAAGCGGCAGCAAACAGAGCCAGTAAGAAATCATAGGTGTGGGGGGTAGGCTGAAAACAGATAGGATAAAACCGGGGTGCCATGCACCTCAAAAGCCAGTAGGATCGGGCAGCCGGCGTTTTTGTCAGCTGCCCGGTCCTGGGTTACGGCTGGAAGGTTTTGACACCCTGCTCAATAGTCAGCCGGATGCCGTTGCCTTGCATTTTGATGTCGTACCCCGCCGGGGCCGCCGAACCAGTTTCGCGCTGCGTCAGCTCATTGTTGCTGCCCAACTGCTGCACCGTGTATTGGCGGCCATCTACCCGCAACTCCTGCTCTACCTTGTTGTAGTCGCCTTCCTGCCGGATGGCCGATGAGGTGTTGCTGCCTACAATGAGGGAGTTAACGGAGTTGGCTACGCCGTTTTGAATAATCTCATACTGGTTTAAGGCTCCACTCTGCGAAGCGTTAATCACGTTGTTGACGCCACTCTGGCGCAACAGGGCCTCGTTGCTGGCCCCTACCTGTACCAGTGTCGTGCGGTTGGCCACCGGCAAGGCTATACTTTCAGTAGCGGCCGGCTGGGCCCCGAGCTGTTCAATCAGGGCTTGCTCCTCGCTCTTGCCTTCCGGCTTTTCGCTCTGGGCTTGCGCCGACAGCGACCATAGCAGCACGGGAGCTACTATGAGCCCATAGATACTTCGTTTCATGAGCAAACAGACTAAGATGGAAGAAGTAGATAAGAAGCTAATACGGGAGGCCGGGCCCTTGAAAACTGGGCGGATAGAATTCGACCTCATAAAAATAAGTTTAATTTTTTTAATAAAAAAATGCAAAATAAAGGATATCCATAAAAAAACTGGTAGCATCTCACAGACCAGAAGGTACCGCGAGATGCTACCAAGTTATTGGGCAGATGGGGAATAATCTGCCCCGGAAATGTGCGCTACTAGCGGTTCTGCGAAACTACGCTCACGTTGTTGGTGCCCGACTGGGTTACGTAGCTCTGGTTCATAGAAGAACCTTGCAGCGTAGTAGCCTGGTTGCCCGAGCCAAGCTGGGTTTGAGTGGCAATGTGTCCACCACCACCGTTCTGGCTGATGTAACCCGTGTTGCCTGGGCTTACGAAAATACCAGCACCTTCCTGATCCTGTACGGCCAGGTTTCCGCCGCCGCCCGACTGCTCAATTACCGCGTTGTTATAGTCCAGACGCTGATTCTGCACGCCGGTGTTGCCGTTGCCGGTCTGCGTGATGGAGGCCGATGAGCGGTAGCTGCCAGCGAAGTTGGCGCCCTGATCCTGGTAAGCCTGGTTGCCGCTGCCGCTGGTCTGGCTGATGTTAGCTACGTTCTCGTTGCCACGCTGGATCTGGCTGCCGATGTTGCTGGAACCCAATTGCAGAATGTTGGCGCGGTTGTCAGCGGGGCTGCCGGGGTAGCCGGAAGCGGCCGTCTGGGTCTGGTAAGCTTGGTTGCTTTCGCTGGCGCTCTGGAAGATGTCGGCCTGGTTGCGCGAGCCTTCCTGAGTTTGCACCGAGATGTTGCTGCCGCTCAGCTGCGTAGAGCTGGCGCGGTTGTTATTACCCGACTGCGTCTGGTAAGCTTGGTTGTTGCCATCAACCGGGATATTATCGCCCTGCTTTACATAGGCCGAGTTATTGTCGCCCGACTGGGTCTGGTAAGCTTGCTGGTTGTTGTCGCGCTGATCCGAAACGGCCAGTTGGCTGGTTCCCGACTGCGTCTGGTAAGTTCTGTTGCTGACACCAGCCTGGGTGGTGTAGGCTTCGCTAGCGCTACCCGTCTGGGTTACATATACGCCATGGTCGGTGCCAGTTTGCGAAGAAGTCTGGATATTACCCTGGGCAAAAGCGCCGCCAGTGGCCAACAGAGCAGCTACGAGGAAAGATACCTTTTTCATGAATTGGGGAATTAGGGTTGTTGGGAAGGGTGAGACTTTTTCAATAAATTCTTATTCCCTCCGGAGGAACTGTACAAATATATATTGATTAAGTTAAAAGTCAATATATAAGTAGAAAGAATAATTAAATTTTTTATTTATAAAGTTACATAAATCGCTAATACCTGTCTATCAGCTATTTGTATCATCAAATTGTACCCAGGCATCAGGCTTTCGGTGCCCTCTGAGCTAGCTCACCGTATGACGGTAGCAGGCTTGGGAGTACGGCCGAAGTAGAAAGTAGCACCCAGGCGGGCCGTCCAGAAGTAGTCGTTGTATTTACCCAGCTGAATTCCGTCTAGGTTGTCGGAGAAGTAGTAGCGCGCATCGCTGCCCAGGCTGAGCCCTACCCTATCAGTCAAGAGCACTTCTACGCCGGCTCCACCCAGTACGTGGGGTAGCACTTTGGCCCCCACGCTTTGGTCGGCGCGCGTGGTGGCTCCGCCGCCCAGCAGCAGGTAGGGCGTAAACCGGTCGCGCGGGAAAATGCGGTAGTGGGCGGCCAGCTCCGCATAATTAAAGGTTTGCCGGAAATAGTCGCCGGCGCCCAACTCGAAGCGACCCAGGTGGAAAACAGCACCCAGCCTGGCGGCCGGAGTAGGCTGGTAGTAAACCGCCAGTTGGCCATTAGCCCGCAACTGGGAGTTTTTCAGGTCGCCGACGTAGCGCACGGTAGCCCCGCTGAGGCCAATTCCCAACTGCGCACGTCGGTCGCGCTGTACGCGGCCCAGCACATCAATATCCTGGTTTTCATCTTTTTCCTTGAAATATTGGGTAATGCCGGCACCCGTGCGCTCGGCTGGATTGCCCGGCACCCACAAATTGTCCCGGATTCCCTCGTACACCAGCGCTTGCACCGATTTTTCGATGGCTTCTTTCACGGCCATTTCCGTGGGCTCATTGTACGTAAAGCCGGTTTCGGTTTCGAGCAGGCGCTTGAAGTTTACAAACCGGAACAAGCTGGCATCTACCTGCTGCGAGAGAATGGTTTTGCTGGTGTACACCGTTTTCAGAATCTCGCCGGTGCTGGTGCTGATGGCCCGCAGATACACCGTAACGCGGTCTTGCCGGTACTGGCCCGAAGCGCCGGCCCCGAAGTAGCGCAGGCCCGCGCCGCCGGTTACCACATTGGCATCATAAGAGATAATGCCACCTTCCAGAATTACCCCCGCGAACAGCAACGAGGGAAGCATGGGCTCTTTTTTACCCGTCAGCTCCTGGTATTCGGCGCGGCTGGAGCGAATGATCTTACGTTCGTTGAGCAGGTTGCCCAGGTTTTCGCGCTCAATGGGGTTAAACCACCGCGACTCTTCCAGCGCCCGCAGCAAAATGCTGGTGGCACCCTGCGTAATGGCCGTAGAAAAGCTGGAACCGGCCTGTGAGGGTTTGTACTGGCCGGTCTGGTCGCGGAATTTGTACACCGCTACCACAATCCGGTCTCGGGGAGGGGTAGGCAGCTGCTTCAGGTCGCTGGTGGCGCGTACCTCGGCCCCCAACCGGGCTTTTTCGGTGGTGAGAGGCTGGTGAAAGTAAGGGGCACAGCTGGCCAGGCTCAGCAGCAGCGCGTAGCAGCCTGAGAGAAAAACACGCATGATGGTGCTGGATTAATGCTTACAGACTAGGAATAGTAATAGTCGTCTGATTGCCGGTATTGGAATCCGTAATCTGGATACTGAAACCGCCGCCATTGGGCGTTACCGCAATCTGGTAGCTGCCCACGGTGTAGTTGCCTTCCTGCAACGTGCTGCCGTTGCCGAACTTATTGCCGACCAGCTTTTGGGCCAGCTGTCCCAGAATCTGCTGGTTGAGGCTCTGCTCAAACTGCTTGAGCGGATCAACCTGGAAGGAGGTTTTCGCGGCGGCCGCGCTTGGGTCGTCGATGGAGTTCTGGGCCTGCGCGGCGCTCAGCATCCAGGAGTAGTTGAATGTGTTGCCGCCCCCGAAAGCCGGGTTTTTGGGTTCATACACGAAATCCTGGGCAGAGGCAGCCGTTACGCGCAGAAACAAGCCGCAGACAAGTAAAAGTATGTGCTTCATATAGGCGGGAAGGAAGGGTGAGTAGCAGAGAAAGAGAATATCAAAAGCTTCGATGCGGTGGTAGGTAGCGGGGCTGGTCAGTACAGCTCCGTGCTTACCCGTTCGCCCCGCTCCAGCTGCCGGCTCAGGTTCAGCTGCTGCACCAGGTACTCCTGGACGTAGCCGATAGCCTCGCGGGCGGTTTCCTGAATGATGTCGTAATTGGGCTGAAGCGGGAATTCCAGCAGGTCGTTGTCGTTGACGCGCACCGTTACAAAAGTGGAGTTTACCCGGCCAGGCTTCTCCCCAATGATGATGGTGTACTCCTTTACATCGGCCGGAGCTTCCCACTGGCTATAGAACAAATCGTAGAAGTCGCGCCCGGGCTTGGTAATAGACTGGTCCATCACCAGCTCACTGGTTTCGGCGCCGGCGGCCACCTTACGCCGCGCCGACTGCAGGGAGTCGAGGCGCAGCAGCAGCCGCAGGTTTTCCTCCAGGTTGCGCGGCGACTCTGCCCCGGAGGTTGATTCGCGGGTTGGCACCTGCTCTCCGGACTTGCCGGTGGCATCGGCCCGGGCAGGCCGTTTGCGCTCTGCCTGGGCATAGCTTTCAGACGCAAGGCACAAAAGCAGAAGCAGGATACAGCCCAGGGCCATCATCCAGGGGCGCCACCAAAAGATGGGCTGCGGTGGCTGAGACTGGGGCTTGGTAGCGGCGGCCATGCGCGTATCAGGTAAAAACCAAAAATGAACCGGAAGAAGAAGCTGAGTAAAGCTCAAAAAGCAGAACTCAGCAACAGAAATGAATTAGTGGCATAAATGTAAATATTTACAAAAATAATACAAGTAATAAATCCACTATTTGAATTTATTCATGTTAATATTTAACTAAATTGAAATAGTTCAAACGCCCGTTACTTACTGTCTAGACAACCTAATAATGCAAAAGCCCCTGCCGCTACCGGCAGGGGCTTTTTTGAAATTAACGCGAAGGCACGTAGCACTTTACCCGGCCGGTAACGGCTGCCTCATGGGAAGCCACCTACGGAACCGGGCACGCTCATTGGGCTGGGCGACAAGTAGAATTGGCTACCCCACAAAAGCGCCATGTAGCTGAGCCTGCTTACGCTACCCCCGCTAGGGCTTACAAGGCCCCACGCCGGAACAGTTTATGCCAGCACATGCGGCACAAACTCTGAGAGGTTGGTTATGACTCCTGCTTCGCGTCGGAAGCCGATGGCGCAACCCTGCCCGGCCCAGAAGACACCGGCTTGGTAGAGGCGGCCGGCCTCATCGTGCGGCAGCTCCGCAAAGCGCTGAAAAATGACGGGCTGGGCAGCGTATTCGCCCGGCTCGGGAAGCACGGGGCCATCCGCGCCACCTAGTTCGGCTACATCCTGGCCCTCGCGGCCCAGTACTGGCTTGCGCACCTGGTGCCCCACGAGTTCTGTAGAGGCCGTTTCCAGCAGCAGCGGGTGGTGCGGAAAACACCGCCAGAGCCAGGCCAGCATGCCTTTGCTTTGGAACAGCAGGGAGTAGGCCGGGTTGGCAATAATAAGGTCGCGGCTACGCAACAGGTCCGTCAGGTTGCGGGTGAGGTCAGGCTCTTCCTCGGCCAGCAGCTCCCAGGGCACCAGCTTGAACAAAAACCCGAACCGCTGCCATTCATCCGGTCCGGTTTGGGCCCATACCCCGCGCTCCTCGCCCTGAGTGGCCACCTGCATATCATCTACGGGGCAGATGTGCACCTGCGTGAAGCCAGCCGTCAGGGCTGCTTCCATCACCACGGCGCAGTTGGTGGCATCCTCGGCGCTACCGGGCAAATGCACCAGCAGCAGGCTGGGCTCCAGGTCTTCGTTCAGCATCAACCACTGCTGCAACTGCTCCTGCAGGCCTTCCACCAGGCCATTGGCCTGCCGGTCTTCGTCGGCCAGGCCGGCGGCTACCAGGCTAGCCCACTGCACCACGGCCGTTTCGGGCAGACTGGTAGCCGTATCGGCGTTGAACTCCAGCAGCTTGGGGCCATCGGGGGTTTGGGCCAGATCAAAGCGCCCGTACAGGTGCCAGTGCCGCTCGTCGTTCCAGGAGTGGCGCACGGCCTCCCACAGCACGTCAGGGATGGACAGTTCCCGCAGCAGCGCGTCCGGAATAGGATCCGGAATGGACTGTACCAACAGGTCGTAGAGGGTGTCGGCGGCCTGTAGCAGCTCATCGGCGGTAGCTTCGGGCAGCTGCACAGCTTCGCGGGCTACATAGTTCTGGCAGGCTTCTTCTACGGCCCACTCCCAGCCCAGGGCACGCACGGCCGGCTCCACATTACCCGAGAGGGGTAGCAGCTTAATCTGATTCTGCATCAGCACACGAAAAACAGGTAGAGAAAATAACTAAGGGGTTTGCGGTAAGAGCCCGGGCCCTACCCCCCAAACCCGCGGCTACCCCCGCGGCTGCCGAAACCAGAGCTGCGGCCCGAGCTGGGCGCACTGCTCCGGATGGTGCTGCGGCCGTAGCCGGTGCTGCGCGTAACGGTGGTGCTGGGCCGGATGCCCGATGACGCGGGAGAAGTGCGGCTGCCCGAAAAGCCGCGCCCGAAGAAGCCCCGCCCCTGGTCCCGCTCGTTAGCGACGCGGGCGCGCCAGCCATTGTTTTGCTGGATCAGGCCGGGGTTGGCATAAGCGCCCACATTAGGCGTCAGGAAGCGGCCGGCCATATAGCCAATGCCTCCCCACATGAGCACATCCATCATGCTGGTGCCGCCCACCCGGTTTTCCGGATTTACGCGGCTGTACTCCTGCATTTGCCGCTGTAGGGCCTGGCCCTGTAACGTATCTACCTTGCCATCGAAGTGGTGGAGCACGGCGGCTACCTCTTCCTTGCCGGCGGGCCGCTCGGCGGTAATTTTCCACTCACCGGGCTTTACCTCGGTCATTTCCGTGATAACGCCTTCGGAGTAGGAATCAGCGGCACGGCTCCAGTCGCCTTCTGTGGTTTGGGCCTGGTTGCCGGAATTGTCGGAGCAGGCGGGCAGCAGCAGGCCCAGGCTGGAGGCAGCGGCTACCAGCAGCACATTGCGCCGCCAGTCGCGGAGGGGGTAGTAGGGTTTGTTCATGGCGAATGGGGTAGGGCTAAGGGTTAGAAGGCAGCCGGCAAGGTAGTAAGCCCCCACCGGACGCCGTAAGGGTTGGATGGGCCCGCAACAGCTGGTAGCGGCCGGTGAAAAGCAGCCGCAGGTTTTGCCCGTACGGCCGCCCCGGCTTACTCCCAGAGGGGGTAGTGCTCCAGGTGCACTTGCTGCCCGAAGAAAATACGGGTGCTTTCCTCAAAAGATCGGGTAAAATCAGAGACGTAGAAATGATGTACCGGCGGCGCGCTGCCGGGCCGGGCGGCCAGGCCGTTCTCGGTCAGGTAGCGCTGCACGTGGGCGGCTACCACGTCAGAAGCATCCAGCACTTCGGCCCGCCCCTGGTAAAAGGCAGCAATCTGCTGCTTGATAAGGGGGTAGTGCGTGCAGGCCAGCACCAGGGCCTCAATGCCCTCCAGGGCCGGGTTCGACAGGTAGGTTTCGATGACGTTGCCGGCAATGGAGTTATCGAAGAATCCTTCCTCAATCATGGGCGCCAGCAGGGGCGTGGCTAGGCTCTGGAGCTGCACTCCCGCATCAAGGTCGTCTATTTTCTTACGATAGACGTTGCTGTTGACCGTTTGCTTGGTCCCGATCAGGCCAACCGTGCGGCCCGCGTACTGCTGGCCTACGTGCGCCACAATGGGGTCAATTACATTGAGTACCCGCGCCTTCGAGCCCACGTACTCGCGCACCAGCTCGTAGGCTGCCGCCGAGGCGGAGTTGCAGGCAATGAGAATAACCTTGCACTGCTGCTTGAGCAGCAAATCACAGATTTTGACCGCGTAAGCCTGAATGGCCGCCGTGCTTTTATCGCCGTAGGGCAGGTGGGCCGTGTCGCCGAAGTACACCAGGCGCTCGTGGGGCAACACGCGGCTGACGGCCCGGGCCACGGTGAGGCCCCCAATGCCGCTATCGAAAACGCCAATGGGGCGCGTGCTCAGATCAGAAGAAAGTAATGCCATAGCGTCGCGAAGGTACGAGTGTTGAACGGGGAAGAATACGCGGCGGGCTGCAGCACAATTCTGACAAGTTTATATATTTCCCGGCCTCACACCCGTCCTATCCTGAGCTATGAGCAGAATTCTGGAAGAAATTGACCAGGCCCTGGCCACCTTCGACTCCAGCCAAGGCCGCCCCGTTGCGATTGAGCTGGGCGAGCGGAAGTACACCCAGCTGGTACTCGATGTGGCTCATCTGTACGCCGATGGCGGCGCCTTGACCCATAACACCGGGCGCCCCCTGGCCTACCGGGGCCTGGAAATCCTGCGCGACGATACCAACCGCGACCGGGTGCGCGTGATTTAGCGCCCGGGCTGCTTTCCTGCGGCGGCTGGCGCATCTTTGGGCTTTCTTTGCTGCTTCCGGGTCCGGTAGCGGCTCATTTTACTGCGTATGCCCAATGTATTTGCCCCGACCCGTTTTGGGCGGGGCTGGTGGCTCTGGCCGGGGCTGCCCCTGCTCGTTATTCTGCTTATTCGGCTGGGTGCTCTGCAGGCGGGCGGCGCCCTGGCCTTCCCCGATGAAGAACGGCATCTGAAGTCCGTGGAAGCCGTGGAGGCCATCTTTCAGGGTGACGTGGAACGCCTCTGCCTGCACCTGGCCAACACCCAGGGCCGCCCCGCCGATGCGCTTTTGCGCCTGCCCGTGGCGTTGGTGCAGGTAGGACTTCACCGCATTTGGCAAATTCCTCCTACCTCCCCTACCTCCCTATTAGTGCCGCAACTCCTGAACTGGGTGGTGCTATTGCTGAATCTGCTGCTGCTGTGGCGGCTGGCCCGGCGCCTGCTGCCGGTCGCATCGGCCACAATGGTGCTGGTAGTGTATTCGGCCCTGAGTAGCACCCAGCTGTACGTGCGCCACCTGTTGCCCTATGATACGGCCCTGGGGGTAGTGCTACTAAGCCTGGTACTGCTTTCGGCACCCGCCGCTGCCCGTAGCCCCTGGCGTAGCGGATTGCTGGCTGGGGGGCTGGGTTTGCTGGCATTTGCCGTGTACCCAGGCTACTATTTCGCGCCTTTGCTGCCGGGGGCGCTGCTACTGGCCAGCCAACCGAAATCTGCTTGGAAGCGCGCCCTCTGGGGATTCGGGGCTGGGGCAGGGCTAGTGGTAGTGCCCCTGGAAGTGCTTACCCGTTTCGGGCATATTTCTTACCTGCGCACCCTGCAGCACCTGCCGGCCACCGTCATCCAGGGCGATTTTTCCGAAGGATTCTCCTTTCTGCCCCGCTACCTCTGGCAGGTAGAGGGTCTGACGGGTGCCTTACTGTTGCTGGCGGCCCTACCCGGACTATGGGCGCTGCTTACCTGCCACTCTACCCCCGTAGCGCGGGTGGTGGCAGTGGTGCCCGTTGCGGCCTGGTTGGGGCACGCCTGCCTGGGGTACTTTGCGCATACGCTGGTGTTTTACGGCCGGATCATTCATTTCTTTCTGCCATTTCTGGTCTTGTACGCCGGGGCCGCCTTGCCGCTGCTACGCCGCCACCGACTGCAGCAGCTGGCGGCTTCGGCGCTGGTTGTCACGGCCCTCGGGGGGCTGGCACGCTTTGTACCGGCCTATTTCGCGCTGGCCTACCCGCGTGATGTGCTGGCAACCTATTCGGGGGTAGCTCCCGGCCGCCTGCGCTACCTGAACGAGGGCGGCCTTAACGCAACCCTCGATTACGACGTGCCCCCGGTTGGCCCCCTGGCGCCCCCCGCCCGGCCCGATTCGCTGGTGCTCGTAAACTGCACCTTTCTTTATCCATTGCTCAGCCCCGGCTGTCAGCCCGTGCAACTGCCCGCGGCGTACCGGCGGGTCTTCGACGCGCCTCACTTCCTGACCCTACCCGCTTACGGCTTCGAAGGCTTCAGCCCATCTATGCGCGAGCAGCTCGGGCAGTGCCGCTTCCGGTGCCGCGTGTACGAAAAGGCAAAATGAGGAGTAGTGAGTAGCCCGTCCGGCACCAAACTCACAATTTCACCATCTCGCCATTTTGCCTTCTCGTACCTTTGCGGTATGAATCTGCTTTCTGCTGAGAATCTTTCGAAAAATTACGCCGACCGGTGGCTGTTCCGGGAATTAAACTTCGGGCTGCAACAGGGGCAGCGCGTGGCCCTGGTGGGCATCAACGGCTCGGGCAAAACCACCCTGCTGCGCATTCTGGCCGGGCTGGAGCCGCCGGACACGGGCGAGGTGAGCGTGCGCAAAGACATCCGCGTGTCCTTCCTGGGGCAGCAGCCGGTGTTCGATGAGGCCCTGAACGTGGAGCAAACCATTTTCGCCAGCCAGAATGATACCCTCGCCGCCATCCGCGACTACGAGCACGTTGTGAATGACCCCAACCATTCCCCCGCCGACTTGCAGCGGGTAATGGAGCTGATGGACACCTATAATGCCTGGGACTACGACGCGCAGGTAAAACAAATTCTGGGGCGCCTGGGCATCTTGGGCGACTTGCTGGAGCGGCCCGTGAGCAAGCTCTCGGGCGGGCAGCGCAAGCGTGTGGCTTTGGCCCGCGTGCTCATTGAGGAACCCGACGTGCTGATTCTCGACGAGCCCACCAACCACCTGGACCTGGCTACCATTGAGTGGCTGGAAAACCGCTTGGCTTCCCCTACCCTCACCCTGCTGATGGTAACCCACGACCGGTATTTCCTGGACAAGGTAGCCAACGAAATTGTGGAGCTGGACCAGGGCCGCGTGCACCGCTACCAGGGCAACTACTCGTACTTCGTGGAGAAGAAATCGGAGCGGGAGCAGATGGAAACCGCCGAGGTGGAAAAGGCCCGCAACCTGCTGCGCAAGGAGCTGGAGTGGATGCGCCGCCAGCCCCAGGCCCGCGGCACCAAGCAAAAAGCCCGCATCGACGCTTTTTACGAAACCCAGGAGAAAGCTAAGGGCCGCGTGAAAGGTCCGGAAATGGAGCTGTCGGTGAAAACCACGCGCCAGGGTGGCAAAATCATTGAGGTGGAGCACCTGCACAAGCAGTTTGGCGGCAAGGTGGTGCTGGATGATTTCAGCTACGTGTTCAAGAAAAAGGACCGCATCGGGCTGGTAGGTCCCAACGGGTCCGGCAAATCCACGCTGCTGAACATGCTCACGGGCAAGCTCGCGCCCGACTCGGGGGTAGTAGATGCCGGCCAGACCACCGTGTTCGGCTACTACACCCAAACGGAGCTGGACTTCGACCCTTCGCAGCGCGTGATTGACATTGTGAAGGAGGTAGCCGAAGTGGTAGAAATGGCCGACGGCAGCAGCGTGACGGCCTCGCAGTTTTTGCAGCACTTTCAGTTTCCGCCGGCTCAGCAGTACACGCTGGTCAGCAAGCTGAGCGGGGGCGAAAAGCGCCGCCTGCAGCTGCTGCGCGTGCTCATCAAGAATCCGAATTTTCTGATTCTCGACGAACCGACCAACGACCTCGACATCATCACGCTCAACATTCTGGAAGACTTCCTGCTCAACTTCCAGGGCTGCCTAATTATCGTTTCGCACGACCGGTACTTTATGGATGCGCTGGTGGAACAGGTGTTTGCGCTGGAACCGGGTGGTAAAATCCGGCAGTTCCCCGGCAACTACACCGACTACCGCGAGTGGCAGAAGGAGCAGGACGCCGAAACGGCTGCCCGTCCGCCCAAAGGCACGGTATCGGCGGCGCCGGTGGCCGCGCCCCCTACCCCCGCGGCGGCGCCCAACCCGGCTAAGCGCAAGGCTACCTTCGCGGAAAAGAAAGAATACGAAACCCTGGAAAAGGAGCTGGAGCAGCTGGAAACCCTCAAGCAGCAGCTCATTGAAAAGCTCAACTCCGGCACCGGCTCCCACCAGGAGCTAACCGACTGGGCCGCCCAGCTCAAGCGCACCGACCAGGACCTGGACACCAAAGGGGAACGGTGGCTGGAGCTGGCTGAGTTCGTATAGCGCTCCGCTAACATCTGATGACCAAACACTGAATGCCCGGCAGAAGCTATGCTTTTGTCGGGCATTCGGGCGTTATGGCGGGGTAGCATTCTGCGCCTGTGCTAACTTAATGCAGCCGAGCAGGTTTAGCGGCTGTCTGTTTCTTCCACTTCTACTATTTCCTACCCATGAAATCAATTCGCACGTTCTCTTTGCTGCTGCTCCTGAGCCTGCTGTGGGCTCACACCTCCTTCGCCCAGGGCCAGGATGACCCGTCCAAGCGCCCCAGCCCACCCGCTACGGCTACCGGCAAAATTGGCAAGGCCAACGTAACCGTAGCCTACAGCAGCCCCTCCGTGAAGGGCCGCACCATTTGGGGCTCGCCGCTGGTGCCCTACGGGCAAGTGTGGCGCGCAGGAGCCAACGAGGCCACTACCTTCACTACCGACCAGCCCCTAACCGTGGAAGGCAAAACCTTACCAGCTGGCACGTACAGCCTGTTCACCATCCCGACGGAAAAGCAGTGGACGGTCATCTTCAACAAAACCGCCCAGCAGTGGGGCGCCTATAAGTACGACCAGAAGCAGGATGCCCTGCGCGTAACCGCTACCCCTCGCAAAGCGGCCAACCTGCAGGAAAAGCTGGTATACGAGGTAACGCCTCAGGGCCTGGTGCTGCGCTGGGAAAACCTTGAGCTACCCGTGGCGATGAAATAAGTCCTTCCTCTACGCACAAAACAGCCCCGTTCTACTCCGGTAGGGCGGGGCTGTTTTTTGATATATAGCCTTATGCCCGGCACTGGCAATTTTGCTACACCAGCAATTAATCCACTCCGATGAGCAGTTAAAGCAAATGTACCTCCCAGTAAAGAAGTCTGTTAGCCGGCTCCCGGAGTAGTTTTGCTCTTATCTAGAAGCCATACTGCTGGTGGCTACCCGGAAGGCTCTGTCTGAATACTAAACTCACCGGCAGCATTACGACGCAGTTCCAACACCCGCCTTATAGCGCTTATCGGAATAGCCCCGAAGATGTGCGCGAAGGTTTCCTGCCGCTCTCCTCGCCAAATCAGCTCTAACTCCACTCCTGCCTCGCGCAGGAGCACCGGATCAATTTCCAGGGCCAGAAGCTCTGACTCGTTAGGAAAATATAGATTAGCTGTCGTCAGCACTTGATGGCGGGGCGAAGCGTGGATAAACCCAGTGACTACTAAGTCAGGGCTGGCAAAAAACCCGGTGTGCTGCGCGGTAAGCCAAGTCTTGACTTCGGTGATGCGGTAATAAAATTGCACGTTGATAAGACAGCAATAGGACTAGCAACAATACTGCCCGTAGTTAGTACGCTAACCACTACTGTCCAGTTTTTGTTAGCCTATTAGGTAGGCCGTTGCTAGTTGCTGGGTACTGCGCTAAGCCTGGTTCTGGCTTACCTCGCCCCACTAACAAATTACCCTGTATCAAACCCGAGTTACGCTTTAGCCAGAGGAAACTGCTTCCTACTTGCTTGGCGAAGTGCTGGTGCCCATCGGCTATGCGGAAGGGTTTTAACGAACCCGAACAGGAATTTTTGAGCGCCGCTAGGCAACTAGCGCTTGGCCGTAGCCTGAGTGAAGTCAAACTGCACCGGGCGCTCATCGAAGAACACGACTAGCCGCAGCCGCTTGGCGTAGTCCCGGCGCGGAAAATGCACCTGCCCTACCACCCGCTGGCCGGGCTCCAGGGTGGTGTTGCGCAGCACTGTGACCTCCATACTTACTTGCTGGTCATACAGCTGATCGGCTTGCTGGGCGTGTTGTTCGCGTTGCTCCTCGAAGAAGGCATCGTCGCTCTGGTGCCGGTAGTCGCGCTCAGCAACCTGCTCGGCGGTTTCCTTCTTTTTAATGCTGGCTACATCTTCAGCAATGTGGGTGGCGGTGGTCAGAAGCTCAAACCAGCTTACATTGGTTGCTTTAGCGGCTTGCTTATCGAGCTTGGCGGCCAGCTGTTGCAGCTGCACTTCCGGATCCAGAGCGGGCACCCGGCTCTCAAATATGCCTTTGGCCAACTGCTTTTCCGCTACTGAGTCGGTGGGCAGCATGAGGTAGTAAAAGGTTTCGGGGGCTACCAGAATCGGCCGGTCGGAGTAGTTGCTGATTTCCGTTTCAAACACCAATTCCGTCGGCTCGTAGCGAATAAAGCCTACGCGCACCTGCACGCTGTCGGGGTGCTGGGTGAGGCTGGTGGGGTGGCCATTTACCCAGGGGCCATCGGGCCGGGTGGGCGTCAGGCTCAGAAAGGAAGTGGCCGAGCAGGCCGTTAGGCTGGCCGCTACCAAAGCAGGTAGCACCAGGCGGATAAGCGTAGATAGGGTAGTCATTGAAGCCGATAAGCAAAGTAGTTGGAACAGTGGCAGCCCGGCCGGCTTGCGTACAATTAGGATCGAACTATATAGTATTTTCTTTAAGCAACAATAATTCCAACTCTCAGCCCCGCAGTTCGGGCGGTAGGTGAAACTCGCCCGTCGCGTCAGCGCCCAGGTGCCACACCCGCCGGATAGCCTGAAGCGACACCGGGCCAAACACATGCGCGAAATGCTGCTGCCGGCTTTCTACCCACTCCCGCTCCACGCGCACCCCGGCTGCTTTCAGCGCGGCCTCGTCCCACTCCAGAAGCCACAGACCCATGCGGCCGGGGTAGTAGCGCCGGGCGGTTTCCAGAATCTGGTGTTGCTCGGAGCAGTGAATGAAACCTTCCGCGGCTAAGTTGGGGCTGGCGAAAATGCCGGTTTGTTGGGCCTGGGCCCAATCAGCAGGCTCGGCAATGCGGTAGAGCATAATCGTTATTCAGAAAAGAAAAACAGGCCATTTGGCATCACCTGTGCGTGATACCAAATGGCCTGTTTCCAGATGCGGGTGGTACCGCTTAGGCTTTCCAAACCTCTTCCTGTACGGCTTTGCCCACCGTGAGTACCAGCCGCGTGGGGTTGGGTACCAGGGTCAGGCGGGCTTCTTTGCCGGAGTATTTCTCGGAGTCAATCCAGACGCCTTCCTTCGGGGTGGGCTTGCCGCTGATGTTGGCCGGGAGGTAGGCCGTAGGCAGCAGCACGTCGGTGTCGGAGCCTAAGGCATCGTGCACTTTCTCCAGGGCTGCCTCCAGGAAGGAGCCATATTCTTCGTTGAAATCGTCCTCCAGGTCGTGCAGCTCTTCCTCTACGTCATCGTAGCGGGCATCATCATAGGTGAGGGTCTGCAACTCGGCTTTCTTCTCGATGAGGGCCACGAGGGCGCGGTTTAGCTCTTCCGAATTCATAAGCGTAAAGCAATGGGTTATGGCTACAAAGGTGAAGAGGATTTGGCAGTTTCGTATGCCTCTTCCGGCTTTTGACTCAATTCTACGAAGAATGCCTGATCCACGTCTATAGCAGCGGGCTTTCCGGCGGTTTACTATAGCCTCCTATAGCTTCCTGTGGTTTCCAACGGTTGCCAGTGAGCAGCACCCTACCCTATTCCGGCTTTCGGACCCTGGGCGGGGGTAGGGCCGGGCGCCGTGGGGCAGCAGGTGGGGTATGATTTAACCTAAACCCGTATTTTTACCCGGTAACCCATCATGCCCACCCTACCCCCTCCGCCCATGGAAACCATGACTTCCCCGGCCGTTCTGGCCCAGCCCGCCCAGGATTTCCTGCCCCTCAACGGCACCGACTACATTGAGTTCTACGTTGGTAACGCCAAGCAGTCGGCCTACTACTACCAGGCCGCGTTTGGCTTCGAGCTGGTAGCCTACGCCGGCCCCGAAACCGGCGTGCGCGACCGGGCTTCCTACGTGCTGCAGCAAAACAAAATCCGCTTTGTACTGACCACTTCCCTGCTGCCCGACTCCGACATCACGCGCCACGTAGCCCAGCACGGCGACGGCGTGAAGGTGATGGCCCTGTGGGTGGACGACGCCCGCAAATCCTTCGAGGAAACCACCAAGCGCGGCGCCAAGCCGGCCTTCGAGCCCTATACCATTGAGGACGAAAACGGCTCGGTTACGCTGTCGGGCATTTATACCTACGGCGAAACCATCCACACCTTCGTGGAGCGAAGCAACTACCGCGGCGCTTTCATGCCGGGTTTCGTAGCCAAAACCGGCATTGTACCCCAGGGCGAGGTGGTAGGCCTGCTGCACGTTGACCACTGCGTAGGTAACGTGGGCTGGGGCGAGATGAACCAGTGGGTGAAGTTCTACGAGGACGTCATGGGCTTTAAGCTGCTGTTGACCTTCGACGATGACGACATCAGCACGGAGTATTCCGCCCTCATGTCGAAGGTAGTGAGCAATGGTAACGGCTACGTGAAATTCCCCATCAACGAGCCCGCCGAAGGCAAGAAAAAGTCGCAGATTGAGGAGTACCTCGACTACTACCACTCGCCCGGCGTGCAACACATTGCCATTGCCACCAAGGACATCCGGGCCACTGTGACGGAGCTGCGCCGCCGTGGCGTGGAGTTCCTGACCGTGCCCGCTGCCTACTACGAGGACCTGCTGGACCGCATTGGAGCCATTGATGAGGACCTGGAAAGCATCAAGGCCCTGAACCTGCTGGTGGACCGCGACGAGGAAGGCTACCTGCTGCAAATCTTCACGAAGCCCGTAGAAGACCGCCCCACCGTGTTCTATGAAATCATTCAGCGCAAAGGCGCCAAGAGCTTCGGCAAAGGCAACTTCAAGGCCCTGTTCGAAGCCATTGAGCGGGAGCAGGCCCTGCGCGGCAACCTGTAAACCGCTGATTTAGATAAGCAAAAGGCCCGACGCTGCCAGCAGTGTCGGGCCTTTGTTTTTATACCAAGAACGTCATGTCGAGCTTGTCGAGACATCTCGCGTGCTGACGCAAGGTTACTATTACAACATCAGCATGCGAGATGTCTCGGCCAGCTCGACATGACGTTCTTGATACATTTTAGCTCACTTCTTTTTGCCTCTTCCCTACTTCAGCAGCGCAGTGGTCAGGGGCGTGACGGGGGTAGTGGCGGGGCGGCGGCCCTGGTAATCGGGCATGCTGATGTTGGGCAGACGTGGCAGCACGTAGCGGGCGAAGTACTCAGCTTCGTCCAGCAAGGGGTAGCCGGAGAAGATAAAGGCCCGGAAGCCCATGTCCATGTAGCGCTGTAGCTTCTCCACAATCTGGTCGGGGTTGCCGACCAGGGCGCCACCGGCTCCGGAGCGCGCCTTGCCGATGTCGGTCCAGAGCAGGGGCTCCACGAAGCCTTCCATATCGGCGTGCTCGCGCAACTGGTTCTGACGGTGCACCCCCAACGACCACGAGTCCTGGGCCCGGCTCTTGATTTCGGCACCCTTCACGGGGTCAAACTTCGACATGAGCTTTTTGGCGTAGGCCCGCGCCTCGTCTTCGGTTTCGCGCACGATGACGTGGATGCGCAGGCCAAAGTCGATTTGGCGGCCGTGGCGGGCGGCGCGGGCACTCATGTCCTGCATGGTTTCGTAGAGCATTTCCTCGGTTTCGGGCCACATCAGGAACATGTCGCAATACTGGGCGCACACCTCCCGCGCGCCTTCCGAAGTGCCCCCGAAGTAGAGCAGCGGGCCGCCGTTCTGCTGGTAGGGCTTAGCGGGGTCAGAGGGCATATCGAACTGGTACAGTTCACCCTTGTGCACAATGCGCTCCTGAGTCCAGGCTTGGCGCAGAATCTCAATGGTTTCGGCGCAGCGTTGGTAGCGCAGGGCTGGGTCCTCGCGCAAGCCCGGCAGGTCGGAGTTAATGATGTTGATGGTCAGGCGGCCCTCCAGCATGTGGTCGAGCGAGGCCAGGGCCCGGGCCAGCATGGGCGGGTGAATTTCACCGGTCCGGATGGCCGTGAGCAGGTTAATGCGTGAGGTTTGGGGCGCCATGCCGGCGGCAAACGTCATAACATCCTGCCCCACCGTGTAAGAGGTAGGCAGCAGAATATTGGAGTAGCCCAGCTGCTCCGATTTCAGCACGATGTCGCGGCAGTGGGCCCAAGAGCTGCGGTAGGCCCCGTCGAGCACACTCAGGTACTGGGTGTCGCCGCCGCAGAGGTCATCAAACCAGGATATTTCAGCCACCCGCTCCGGGGTCCGGATGGGCACGGTGGTGATGGGTAGGGAAAGAGGCATTAAGGTCGAAACTACGTATCAGATCAGGTTAATGACAACTCAGCTCGAAGGGTTGAGGAGCTTCAAGGGGGTAGGAAAGTCAGGGGGCAGCTATGGCTTTAGGCTTCTTCCGGGACAGGAAATACAGCCCTAGCCCCACCACGGCGGCAATGCCTACGTCGCGGGCTTCGGTGGCGGCACTGTTAGAGAGTAGCCAGAGGCAGAGCAGCACGCACAACACGGCCACCACTACCCCACCCCACACCTGGAAAGGGGCCGGTTGCTCCGGGTTTCGGCGGCGCAGCACGGGTAGGGCGGCGCAGGTCAGGGCGAAGTAGGCCAGGCGGATGATGGTGCTCAGGGTAAGGGCGTAGATGAACGTGCCCGAAACCGCCAGCACCAGCTTCAGCGCCGCCGATACCAGCAGGGCTACGTAAGGCGTGTGGTAGCGCGGGTGCAGGCGGCCAAACACCGCCGGAATCTGACCCTGCTCAGCCAACGCAAACAGCAGGCGCGGACCGGTTAGCATGAGGGCGTTGAGCGTACCTAAAGCTGTAAGCAGAGCCGCTACGGCAATAAAGGCCCCACCAGCCGGCCCCAGAAACTGCTGGCTGGAATCGGCTAGGGGTCGCTCTGAGGCAGCCAGGCCCGGCAGCGTGCCAATGCACACTACCTGCACCAGCACAAACAACCCCGCTACCGTGGCAATGGCCGTAAACAAGGCAAACGGCACCGTGCGCTGAGGCTGCTGAATTTCGCCGGCCGGAATGGCGGCCACATCAAACCCCGAAAAGGTGAAGATGAGCAGCAGCGCCGCGCTGGAAAAGCTGACGTAAGTAGGCGGCACGGCAAACGAGAAGGCCTGCCAATCGACGAAGAACAGCCCTACCCCCGTAAACAGGCCCAACACCACCAGCTTGCTCACAGTAAACAGGTTGTTCACGAGCGAGGCCGTGCGCACGCCTACCCAGTTGATAGCCGTCAGCCCCACAATCAGCCCGGCCATCAGCATAAACCGGGGCAGCCCCGCTCCTACCGCCGGCCAGAAGTAGGCCGCGTAGCTCACCAGCAGGTTGCAGATGGAGGCAAAGCTGGCCAGGCGCGAAATCCAGAGCAGCCACCCCACTTCAAACCCCACCAGCGGCCCGAAGGCCTCACGAGCGTACAGATACGGCCCGCCCGTGCCATTAAACCGGCTGCTGACCTCGGCAAAGCACAGAACAATCAGCGTGACGATGGCGGCACTTACGCCGTAGGCCACCAAGCTGTAAGCGCCTACCAGGGCGTAGAGCTTGGAAGGCAGCCCCAGAATGCCGGCCCCGATGGTAATGTTAATGATGAGGGCGACAAAGTCCCAGCGGCGGATGCCGCGCACCAGGCCCGCAGGCGAGGTAGCCAGAGTAGAAGAAGTCATGCAGCAGCGCAGGAAAGCGGAAGGAAACGGGCCGCGGGCAGCCGCGGGCACAGGGTGTCAGCAAGTCGCGGTGGGGCGACAACAACACGGGCAGTTTCCTATCAGCTTGGCTGGCATCATGCAATACAGAAGGCTCCCGGGCGGGAACAGCGGCGGCAAAGATACTTCTTCGGCTTTCCTGGGCAAGAGAAAGGGTTAGCGTCTCAGGCAGGGGTAGGCGCCGCTGGGTTATGGCAGTGGCCGGGTAGTTTTCCTACCCCCTGACTAAGGCACAACCCGATCTGTCACCTTGCTCAGGTTCAACTATTTCTAGGCAGGAATCAACTAGCAGTGTCTAGGGCCTATAGCGGGGAAGTTTAACGCTCTATGCCCAACACCGCAGGAAACCTGTTTTCTTTACTCCCGTTATTCGAATCCTACCGTTCAAACCTTCCCGCGTATGGCCCTGACGCCTGACATTCACGAGAAAATCAATACCTGGCTTACGGGTAGCTACGACGCCGAAACTCAGTCGGCCATTCGCCAGATGCTGGCGGAAAATCAGGAGGATTTCCTTTCCGACGCGTTCTACCGCAACCTGGAGTTTGGTACCGGCGGCCTGCGCGGCATCATGGGCCCCGGCTCCAACCGCATGAACCGCTACACCCTGGGCATGGCTACCCAGGGCCTGAGTAACTACCTGCTCCAGAACTTCCCCGGCCAGGAAATTAAGGTGGCCATTGCCCACGACTCGCGCAACAACAGCCCCGAGTTTGCCCGCATTGCCGCCGACATCTTCTCGGCCAACGGCATTACGGTGTACCTGTTCGAGGCCCTACGCCCTACCCCCGAGTTGTCGTTTGCTATCCGCCAGCTGGGCTGCCAGAGCGGCTGCGTAGTTACGGCCTCGCACAACCCCAAGGAGTACAACGGCTTCAAGGTGTACTGGAACGACGGCGCCCAGGTAGTGGCCCCGCACGATAAGAACATCATTCGGGAAGTAGAAGCCATTCAGTCGGTAAGTGAGGTGAAGTTCCAGCCGGAGCCGTCGCGCATTCACCTGATTGGGGCCGAACTAGACACCGCCTACCTGGCCAAGGTCAAGGAGCTGAGCATCAACCCGGCCGCCATCCAGCGCCAGCACGACCTAAAGATTGTATACACGCCCCTGCACGGCACGGGCATTACACTGGTGCCCAAAGCATTGGCTCAGCTGGGCTTCACGAATGTGCACGTAGTGGAGGCCCAGGCTACTCCTGATGGTAACTTCCCCACGGTACAGTCGCCGAACCCCGAAGAGAAAGTAGCCATGCAAATGGCCCTGGACCAGGCCAAAGCCCTCGACGCCGACCTCGTGCTGGCCACCGACCCCGACTCGGACCGCGTGGGTATTGCCGTGAAGGACAACAAAGGCGAGTGGGTGCTGGTGAACGGCAACCAAACCGCCGCGCTGCTCACCCACTACCTCCTCTCGGCCCGCAAACAGGCTGGCAAGATGACCGAGCAGGACTTTATTGTCTATACCATCGTCACGAGTGAGGTGCTGGGCGACATTGCCCGCGCCAACAACGTGAAGGCCTACCGCACCCTGACGGGCTTCAAGTACATTGCCGGCATCATCCGGGAGTTGGAAGGCCAGCAGAACTATATCGGGGGCGGCGAGGAAAGCTACGGCTACATGATTGGCTCCTTCGTGCGCGACAAAGACGCCATTTCGGCCTGCGCCGTGCTGGCCGAAATGGCCGCCGTGGCCAAGGACCACGGCCACAGCCTCTATGAGGAAATGGTGCACATGTACGCCACCTATGGCTTCTACAAGGAGCACCTGATTTCGCTGACCAAAAAGGGTCAGCGCGGAGCCGAGGAAATACAGGAAATGATGGCCGGACTGCGCGCCAACCCGCCCCGCACCATTGCCGGCCAGCCCGTGGTGGAGCTGCGCGACTACAAAACCGGCCGCATCCGCGACCTGCGCACCAACCTGGAAACCGAAACCGGCCTGGAAAGCTCCAATGTGCTCCAGTTCATCCTGGAAGATGGCAGCAAAATCTCGGCCCGCCCCAGCGGCACCGAGCCCAAAATCAAGTTCTACTTCAGCGTACGCCAGCCCCTGGCCTCCGTCGTGGACTTCGACCTGGCCGACCGCCTCGCCGGCGAGAAAATCCAAGCCATCATTGATGATATGCAGCTGAAATAAGCTGTCAGAGTAAGCACAAAAAAGCCCGGCCAACAATTGGCCGGGCTTTTTCTTTTTGGTGCATTCTTATGACTATGCTTGGCTGGAATTGCTAGAACACAAAGTTGAAGGAGGCTTGCCCTAGTACGCCTCGCAGGTCGCGGCTGCGGCTGTTGAGGGGCACGAAGTAGCTGGCTTTGGTATCGAGCAGGATGTGACGGGTTTTGATCAGCTCTACCCCCAGCCCCAGGTTCACGTTCGGGATGAAGTCGTTTTTCTGGTCGTCGTTGCGGTTCAGGATGAAGCCGCCTACCTGGTAGCTGGTGTAGAGGTTGAGGTAGCGCCGCCGGCCCCGGCCGAAATTGCGCGGGTAGAAATCCTGCCCGAAATTGATAACGAACAGCTCATTTACGAAGGCCGAATCGGACTTATTGGTTGTGGTAGGCTTGTACACACCCAGGTTGAAGTAGCTCTTGCCCCGCGTAAACAAATACTTGATGGCGTAGCCGCGGTAGGCCGGGCTGGTAAGCCCCACCTTGGGGTTGTCGAGGCGCAGGTAGCCCACCTCTACCCCCGGCATATTCACGAAGCTTACCCGGCGGTTGCCGGTAGGGAAGCTGATTTCATCGAACAGCCGAAGCGTTACATAAGCCTGCCCCGCGTGGCTCTGCAGCAGCTCCTGCTGCTGCCGGGTGCGGCGCAGGCGCGCCTCGCTCCGCTCCTGCTCTTCCTGTAGCTTTTCCCGCTCCTCTTTGCTTAATCTGGCCTCGCGGAGCTGAGTTTGCACATGGCCGATGGAAATTACCAACTGCTGGGCTTCAGCCTCCAGCTCCTGCCGCCGGGGGCTCAGGTTGTAAGAGTTCAGGTTATTTTCGAGCACGTAGCCCAGGCTGGCAGTCAGCGAGTCGAGGCGGGGTAGCAGGTTGGCGGGCACGCTGAATTCGGCTGTGAGCTGCTCGGGCGTTTCTTCCTGTTTCTGCACGCGGGTAGCCCGGCTCCGGATAAAGCTGGTTAGGGCCGTACGGGCTTCGGTGTACTTGGTCACGCCCACGCTCAGCCGCTTCTGGGTTTCGTAGGTGTCGGCTTCCCGGTCGGTTTGGGCCAGGACCGGCAGCGCGGCAGCGGCCAAGGCGGCGGTCAGGATACAGCGGGTAGCGGGGGGTAGTAAAAAGAAAGACATAGCAGATGGCGTCTCTGGTAAGTGGAAGACGGTGCTAAATTGAAGCCTGCTTGTGCAACCTCGCGCACCACTTTTCTATCTTCGCAGACTTTTCGCCACCTCCCACAGTAATCCATATATTCTTAATTACCAATAAACTACTTGCTATAACCCTAGACTTATCCAGACTTTACAAAACGCCAAACAACCGCTATTACCGCCTTCGCTGCTCATCCTCTCCCGCTGCTTTTCCTGCCTATGCCGCGACTTTACCTTTTATTCCTTTGTTTGATTGCAAGTGCTGCCGCCCGGGCCCAGGGTCTGCCGGGCTACATCCTGACCCCGGTCGGCGACACGGTATCGGGCTTTGTGGCCGAGAAGAAGCATCAGGTGATTTACCTGTACCCGGCGGCCGGCGGTAAGCCCCAGGTGTTCCGGCCGGCGCAGGTGCAGGGCTACGGTCTGCTCGACCGGCCGGCTATCCGGAGCCGGGTGGTGCACCAGGCGTCCGGGAAGGACTCGGTGTGCTTTGTGCTGCCGGTACAGTTGGGGCGGGCCAGCCTGTACTGCTACGCCGCCAGTGAAGGCGGGCTGCTGCTGCAACCGGCCGGCCTCGACACCCTATATGAGCTGACGCCAGTTACCCGGTCGTTGCTGTTCAACCGGTACCTGGGTGGGTGTGCTACCCTGGTTCCGTATAGTGAGGAGATGCTGGAAATGCGCTTTTCGGCCGAAAACGTGGAAAAGGTATTGCGCCGCTACAACCGCTGCTTCGATTCCGCCTGGCAACCCACCGCGGCCCGCAAGCACTCCCCGTGGCGGCACGGACTGGGCCTGCATGCCGAGGCCTTGCGCGGGAGCCTCACGGATGATAACGTATGGGCCGAGCGAACCATTACCACGGCGGGCTGGGGCCAGCGCATGGGGCTGGAGTGGACGGCCGTGCGGGCCAGCGGCCTGCAGATGGGGGTAGTAGGCACATTTACCTACCTGCCTATGAGCAGCCCGGAGTACCTCGTGCGTACCCTAACGGGGCAGGCGGAGGCAGAGCGGCGCACTAGCGCCACCGCCCAGCTTCTGACTTTAGCCATTTCGGCAGGCAGGCGGCTGGGGCGCCCTACGCGGCCGAGTTTCTACGTGGGTGCTGGGGCGGGCTCCACGGTGCTGCTGCACGAAAAAGGCCAAACCCAGCAGCGCCCGGCGGGCAGCACCATGCCCTTCCAGACCACGGAAACCTATAGTGTGGGCGGCGAGGCCATTTTGCCTCACCTGGAGGCCCAGGCGGGCCTGCTGGCTCCGATAGGTCCCCGGCACGAAATCCGCCTGACGGGTATCTACCAGAAATTCGTTTTCACTTCCTTTAGCACCATCGGGCTGCGGGTGGCTTATGTATGGTTTCGGAAGTAAGCCTACCCGCCCGGCCTCCGTCTAGTGGTGAGTCACCGATTTTATCCTTGGCCTATAGCTGGCCTTTCCTTCTTATTCTCTACCTGAATGCTTCGTTTTTGTACGCTGCTGTTGTGTTTGTTAGTTGGCCATACGGGATGGGCGCAGGGGCTTCCGGGCTATGTGCTGACCCTGACGGGCGATACGCTCCGCGGTATTGTGGTGGAGCGCGGGCAGCAGCTTGTGGCCCTGCACAGCGCCCCGAAGGCAGCCCCGCAGATATTCCGGCCAGCGCAAGTGCAGGGCTACGGCCTGCGCGGGCGGGCGGCCATCCGGAGCCGGGTTGTGCGCCTGGCCGCCGGTCAGGATTCCACCTTTTTCGTGGTACCGGTGCAGCTGGGGCGGGCCAGCCTGTACGCCTACCCCAACGAAACCGGCATGTTGCTGCTACCCCCGGCCGCCGATACGCTCCAGGAGCTGACGGCCATTAACTGGCACGTGCTGCTGAACCGCTACCTGACCGGCTGCCCTACCCTCGACCACTCCAACAACCGCATCATTCAGCTGAGCTTCACCGAGCGCAACGTCCGGCAGGTGTTCATGGAGTACAACCAGTGCCTCGACCCGGCCTGGAAATCAACTCCCAGCCCTACCCGCACGGTGTGGCGCAATGGCCTGGGCCTGCTGCTAACCCCTAGGCATCAGCTGAATGGCTCAGATAATCTGCTAAATAAGAACAGCTTGCCCGTAGGGCTGGAATGGATACATGTGCGGGCCAGCGGCCTGCAAACCACCCTGAGCACCAGCTATGCGGCCTCGTCAGGCAAAACGGAACTCCGAGCTACTTCCCCGCAGGCCCTAACGGAAGAGCAGGTTTTCCTTCGGCAGCGGACGCTGGACATAACCGTTGGTATTGGGCGGCGCCTGGGGCGGCCCGGGCGCCTGGCTCTGGTGCCGGGCATAGGGGTAGGCGGCCTCTACAACCTGCGCTCCGAAGCAACGGTAAAGGAGCGTCCGCGCGGCAGCAGCGCTCCTCTGCAAACCGTTGCCGTGTATCAGGACCGTACGGGTTTTCTGATGCATGCCGAGGCGGTGCTGGGGGCTGTTCTGCCGCTGGGCGCCCAGCAGGAAGTGCGCCTGGCCGCTTTCTACCAGTATTACGTTTTTGGCCTCGACATCAAGAGGGGTGCCGTGGGGCTGCAGCTGGCCTATGACTGGTTCTGGAAGTAAGCCAGGGGGCTACTCCCGGCTCCGCTCGTTTTTGGTGCCCAGAATGAAGAGGATCAGCAGCAGGAACGCCGCTACGCCCAGGCTGTACCAGGTTACCATGGGTAGGCCCCGGTGGTAGGGCATGGAGGCCGGGTAGTGGCCCAGTAAGCTCAGGCCCGCAAACACAATCATGGCTACTGCCACGGCCGCCAGAATACCGCGGCTCACCAGCTGGTCGGCTTTGCGCAGGAGCTGCTGGTAGCCGCTTAGCTCCACGCGCACCCGCAGGTCGCCGCGGGAAATTTTGCGCATGATCTGGCGCACATCGGTGGGTAGGGTTTGCAGCAGGGCCAGCAGTTGGGTGCCCGTGTAAAGGGCTTCGTTCTGGATATTTTCGGCCGAATACTGCTCGGCGATGATGCGCGCACCATAGGGCCGCACAAACTCGAAGGTGTTGAAGTGGGGGTGCAGCACCTTGCCAATGCCTTCCAGAATCACGAGGGCCCGCAGTATCAGGAACACGGCACCGGGCACCTGCAGCTTGTAGCGGTAAATCACGCCCTGCAGCGCATCGGCCAGATCCGACATGCTCATTTCCTTCACATCGAGGGTAGCAAAATCCTCAATGAGCTGCGCCAGGTCGGCCTCGAAGGAGCGCATGTCCGGTATTTCCGAGGTCAGGGCTAGGCGGCGGAAGTTCAGGGCCATGCCGCGCGGGTCTTGGCGGGCCATGCCAATGAACACGCCGGCAAAGGCGTATTTCTGCTGCCTGGTCAGGCGCCCTACCATCCCGAAGTCAATGAGCACCAGCGTCCCGTCGGGCCGCACCAGCACGTTGCCGGGGTGCGGATCGGCGTGAAAGGCTCCAAACTCGAAAATCTGAGTCAGGTAGATGTCCATGCCCGTTTCGGCCACCTGCTCGGGGCTGAGGCCCCAGGCCAGCAGCTGGGCTTTGTCGGTGATTTTGCAGCCGCTCACAAACTCAATCACCAGAATTTTGCTGGTGCTCAGCTCCCGGTAAGGCCGCGGGATATAGAACGTCTCGTAGCTTGCATAGAGCTTGCGAAACTGCTCCATGCTGCGGGCCTCGGAGGTGTAGTCCAGCTCCTTGGTCATGCTCCGCTCGAAGGCATCCACAATGTCCTGGGGGTTGGCCAGGCCGTGGCGGCGCAGGAAGGGTGCGGTCAGGCGCACCAGCTCGTGCAGCAGGCTCAGGTCGGTGCGCACTTTCTCCTGCACGTCGGGGCGCTGCACCTTCACCACCACCCGCTCGCCCGACAGCAGCCGCGCCCCGTGCACCTGCCCAATACTGGCCGAGCCCAGGGGTACCTCGTCAAACTCGGTAAATACTTCTTCCAGGGGGCAACCTAGCTCCTGCTCAATAATCTGGCGGGCCTGTGCTACCGGGAAAGGCGGTACGTTGCTTTGCAGCTTTTCAAACTCGTCAATCAGGGGCTGGGGCAGCAAATCGGCTCGGTTGCTCAGGGCCTGGGCCAGCTTGATAAAGGTAGGGCCCAGCTCCTCAATAATCATGCGGATGCGCTGCCAGCGCGTGGTTTCAAACACGGCCGGCTCCCCATCGGCCCTAGCCCGGCGCCTACTCTGGGGCACCAGCCGGCGCAGGGCGGTGCTCGTTACCACGTCCTCGAAACCGTAACGGATAAGCACTTCGGCTACCTGCCGGATGCGCGTGAGGTTGGAAATGGTATTCTTGAACATGGAGCCTGGAGTGCTTCAGGAAATAAACTCAATAAAGGAATGCTGCTTCACTGATTTCCGAAGTCAGCCTGCAGCGTGGCCCTACCCCCTCCGGGGCCGGAAAGCCTCAGCCTACAAAGCCGAAGCCGGGGTAGCATCCAGGGGCCTAACGAGCCTCCCGGCATGCGCTTCTGCCTCAACGCGCTTTATCCGGCGCGGCGGAGCGCTTCCCGATCCGGTGGCCCTTGTAGCCCCGAATGGCAATCGGAATCCAGCCCAGAATAGGCACGAAGAAGGTAATGGTGAACGGGTTGCGCCACAGCATGCACAAGTAAGCGCCAGGGCTGCGCAGGTCTAAATTAAAGTCGCGGCGGCCCAGGTGCACGTACTGGCGCTCGAACTCCCGGAACAAGGCCGGCCAGGCCCAGGGCAGAAAAAACGGAAAGTAGCGCCAGTTTTCCTTGATGCGCTGCCACAGCTCGCGCCAGCGGTAGGGCCGCTGCCCGTACTGCTGCACGGCGGCATCCAGCTCCTGCTGCATCTGCCCCCTGATCTGGCCCGACAAAGCCTCGTACTCCGGGCGGGTAAGCTCGGCGGCGGGCGTGGAGGTCAGCTCATAGGGCCGGATGCGGCGGCCGAGCACAAAGGTGAGCTTGGCTGGAAAGGCCATGTAGAAAAACCAGGGCTGCAGCAGCACCAGCAGCAGAATCGGCCCCATCGGGATAAACGGAATACCTATCTTTTTGCTTAGCCGGTTAACCCAGTCCCAGCTGTAGGCATAGGGGTTCAGGTACTCGCCGTTGATGGTGTAAAACGGAATGATGTCGGTGCGGTGCTCTATGCCCAGGCGCACGATGCTGGTGGCCAGGCGCTGCAACTGGTACTTGCGGTTAAACCCCTTTCCGATGCCGGCTACCCCCTCGGGGTAGAGCATCAGGTTGTGGTCCTGGTAGTACATCATCGTCTCGAAGTTCAGGGTCGTGGCGTCCACGCACCCGCACTTCTTCCAGAAGTTTTTAAGCAGAAACGGATTCATCAGCACCGACTGCGAAAGCATGGGCGCCGAGAGGGGCCGGGGCAGGTTGCGGAGGCTGGGCAGGCGCCGCCACAGGTGCGAGAGGGCCACCATGGCATCCCAGGGAAAGGCCATGCCCGAGTGGTTGGAGGCGAAGAGCAGGGGCCGGTCGGGCCGGTTGCGCTGGGGAAAGTTCTCAAACCCCACCAGCTCCGAGCGAAACCACACCCGGTCCAGCAGCTGCAGAATGTTGCGGTCCAGGGCTTCTACAAAGTTCTCATCAAAGTAATCGGAGTAGATATGCTGATTAGCCTGGAGCAGGGGCGGCAGCTGCACCTGCGCGGCCGACGAAGGGAGAGCCATGCGGGGAATGGGCGGAGAGTGGGAAAGCTACCGAAACGGCGGGCGGCTCCTAATGTAGGGGTTTTGCGCTCCGCCGGGGGCAAGCCGGCCTCGGTGCTTACGGCCCGAGCCCACCAATGGCTGCTGGCAGGCCCACTACCGCGCCGGCTCCGGGGCGGCTAAATCTGGCGCTTCAGGCGCACGGTGGTCGTAAACAGGTCGCCGGTGCTGGCCCGGCGCAGCACAAACAGCAGCTGCCGCCCGTCGGCAGAGTGTAGCAGACGGCTCAGCTGGGTCAGGCTGAGCGCCTCTGCTGGCAGCAGGTTAATGGAGAGTATTTCGTCGCCGGGCTCAATACCGGCTTCGGCGGCGGGCCCGGCAGCTTCTACCCGCAGCACCCGGTACTGGCGGTAGTTGGGGCCGGTAGCCAGCACTTCAAACCCGCACATATCGTGCTCGAACGGGTCCCGGAACTTCTCGTTGGGACGCAGCAGCAGCTGGTTATGGGTGTAGTCGATGACCACGGTAAAGCGCTTGAGCAGCTCAAATCCCAGGTTGCCGTTGCGGGGCACGTCGGCGCGCTGGGCTACATCGGCCGCATCCGGAAACGAGGTAAGCAGGGCCGGCACCCGGTAGCGCCCCAGCTCCAGGGCCGGCACCCGCCCCAGGTAGCCGTTGATGTTGCCATTGAGGCCGCGCCCCAACTGGCTGCGCAGGCGCTGGGGGGGCAGCTGCAGGCGGGCATCGGAGGTGGTTTCCAGGGACAGGGCATGGCCCGCGCCGGTATCCAGCACCAGCTTCAGGGGCAGTTTGAGGGAGTCGTTGAGCTGCACCGGCAGGGTAAGGTAGGACTTGCGGCCTTCCATATCCAGGGGCAAACGGGCCCAGCGCCGTCCACGAGGCGCCCGGAACGTGGCCGGGTCGTGGAAGGTAAGGGCTTCGGCTACGGGGTCCACCTCCACCACAAAGCTGCGAAACACATCGGCCCCCAACAGGCCATGAATAGGAATACCCACGTAGCCCGAGAGGTTAAGCACATCCTCGGAAAGCATCAGAAAGCTCAGGCTGGGTGCCGTGATGCCACCGGGCAGCCCCACGGCTACGGCTGGTATCTGAAAGGCTTCCAGCGGGTTTTCCTCGCCGGCACCGGCCACCAGAAAGCGCCCCCCTACGGTTAGGTTCAGCTCCTGCCGCAGGCGGGGGTCGGTAATCAGGCAGCTGTTGATGCCCGTATCCACAATAAAATTGTAGGGACCTTTACCGTTGAGCTGAATGGGCAGAATAATCAGGTTGCGCTGCAGCAGAAACGGCGTGCGTACCTGGCGCTGCCGGGGCTTCTCAAACCGGAAGGCGGCCTGCTGCGCCCACCCGAGCCGGGGTGCGGCCACTCCCAGCAGCAAACCCAGCAATACGGCCGCCCCTACCGCCCGCGCGCGGCCCGAAAACAGCAGAATAACGCAGATACGCGTAAGCATGGCAGTACGGAAGTGGGCTTGGTAAGATAACCAAAAATCCTATTCCGTGCACGTCGGGTTTTGCGGCCTGGCGCCCGACCGGACCTAGCCCTCAGGGTGCTCCCAGGTGCCCCGTGGGCTGTAATGCAGCTGCCCGGCCCGGATGTGCAGGGGCGCGGCTACATTGTTATGATACAACTGTCCGGTGCCCAGCCCTTGTGGGAAGCCGGGTTGGGCGTAGGAGCCGGCCAGCTGCCCAATGGCGTTCAGCCCTACGTTGGATTCCAGGGCCGAGGTAAGCCACCAACCCAGGCCGCGGGCCTGGGCTTTGGCGGCCCAGTCGAGGCTGGCTTGCAGCCCTCCCAGCAGGGTAGGCTTCAGGATGAGGTAGGCCGGGCGGGTCTGGTCCAGCAGGGCGTCCTGCTGGTCGGGGGCAGTCAGGCCAATCAGCTCCTCATCCAGGGCTACGGGCACCGGCGAGTGGCGGCATACCTCGGCCAGGGCCTGCCACTGCCCGGCCCGGATGGGCTGCTCAATGGAGTGCAGGCTGAACCGGGCCAGCTGCTCCAGCTTAGCCAGGGCATCGTGGGGGGCGAAGGCGCCGTTGGCATCTACGCGCAGGGTAAGCCGCTCGGGCCCGGCCACGGCGCGTATTTCGCGCAGCAGCTCCAGCTCGGTATCGAAGTCCAGCCCGCCTATCTTCAGCTTCAGGCAGCTATAGCCCTCGGCCAGTTTTTTCTCAATCTGCTCCCGCATAAAGGCCTGGTCACCCATCCAGATCAGCCCGTTGATGGGAACACCGGCCTCTCCCCGGCTGAAGGCGTTGTTGTAGAGGCAATGGGTGCCGCCGTTCTGCAAATCCAGGGTGGCCGTTTCCAAGGCAAAGCGCAGGGCAGGCCACTCGGGGCTCACCAGCTCGGTGGCTTCCTGGGGCAGCAGTTCGCGCAGCTGGCGGCGGTTAAACTCCCGCACAAAGCCCTCCAGGGTGGCCTCAAAGTCGGGGCGGTGGTCGGGGCTTAACCCGGCCAGCGGCGCCGCTTCGCCCAATCCTTCCAGGTGGGGCTGCGCGGAGTTGTGCAGATGCAGATAGTGGGCTACGTGCTCGGTAAGGGCACCGCGCGAGGTACGGGCAGGAAAGTTGAACTGCAGAACACGGCGGGAAAGGCGAAGCTGAAGCATGGGCACGAAGACGAGGTGGCAGGCACCGGGCTGGTTGGGGCACCAATATACGGGCCGGCAGCCGGTGCAGCCCGGCCCTAATCACAAGCGCCGCTCCGGCCCGGGAAACCCCAAGCAGAAGCGGCACCGTTCAGACGACTCAGCCGGCAATACCCGCCTCGTCGTTACTCCTCAGCAGTCAGCTTATTTATGCGGCAGTGCCCTGATTGCCGCGTCCGCGGCTAGCCTGGCCCCCCTTACGGCCGGCCGCCCGGGCTTCCTCTGAGGTAAAGCGGTGGCCCCGGCCGCTCTGGTGTGAGGCGCGGCCTCCCTCGCTGGCGATGCGGCGCTGGGTGGCGGGGTCCATGGCGGCAAAGCCCCGGGGACGTTTGGCGGCGGGCGTTTCGGGATTGGTACGGTTGGCGGATTTGGTGTTCATAGCTCGTAGTAGGGTAAGAGGGTGATGGTTGACAGGGCGGCAGTTGATTTCTAACACCCTGAGTATGACCGAAGATGCCGGAGGAATAGGCAAAAACCTACCTCCAATCGTAAAATACCGCTTTGTACTGAGGAGCTACCCCCGTAGTAATACGCACGGGCTACGTTAAACACGTACCGCTGAGCTTAATTGCCGAACCTGCTTAAACTACCCGCCCCGTTTGCCGTTATGCTAATGGTGCCTTTGCCATATTTCTGCCTGCTATGAACTCTGATCCGGCCTCCGCACAACGGCTTGCCCCTGGTTTGTCCGCCTCCCTGCCCGCCCGCTTTCGGGCCGTGCGCCAGCAAACAGAGGCCTTGTGCCGCCCCCTGCTGCCTGAGGATACCGTCGTGCAGCCCATCATCGATGTGAGCCCGCCCAAATGGCACTTGGCGCATACCACCTGGTTTTTCGAAACCTTTTTGCTCCGCGAGTACCTGCCGGGCTACGCGGTGTACCACCCCGACTACGCGTTTCTGTTCAACTCGTACTACAACTCCCTGGGCTCCCGGGTAAACCGCGCCGACCGGGGCACACTGTCCCGCCCGCCGCTGGCCGAGGTGTATGCCTACCGCGCCTACGTGGATGCACAGATGGAACGCCTGTTGGCCTTGCAGGATACGCTGCCGGCCGCGTTTCAGGAGGTGTTTGAGTTGGGGCTGCAGCACGAGCAGCAGCACCAGGAGCTGCTGGTTACCGATATCAAGTACATCCTGAGCACCAGCCCGCTGGCCCCGGCTTATCAGCCCGCTCCTGCCCCGGCTGCCGCTACGGCAGCACCGGCCGCAAGCTGGCTGCCGGTACCTGGCGGGGTGCACCGCATCGGGTTTCAGGAAGAGGGCTTCCACTTCGATAATGAGTTGGGAGCCCACGATACGTACGTAGCCGATTTTGAGCTGCAGAACCGGCTGGTAACCAACGCCGAGTACCTGGAGTTTATGGAGGCGGGCGGCTACCGCGACTTCCGTTACTGGCTGGGCGAAGGCTGGGACCTGGTGCAGCAGCAGGGCTGGGAGGCCCCTCTGTACTGGGTGTTGCGCGAGGGGCAGTGGCACCGCTTCAGCCACCACGGCCTGGTGCCCGTGAACCTGGCCGCTCCGGTTACCCACATCAGTTTTTACGAGGCCGATGCCTATGCGCACTGGCGGGGCTGCCGCCTGCCTACGGAGCAAGAGTGGGAAATTGCGGCCCGGCACTTTGGCGCTACCCCGGCCGGCACCTTTCTTGAAAGCAACCTCTTCGACCCGCAGCCCCTACCCCCCTCTGCCCCCGCCAACCAGTGCCACCAGCTTCTCGGCGACGCCTGGGAGTGGACCTACTCGGCCTACCACGCCTACCCTGGCTACCAGCGCGCGGCCGGAGCCCTAGGCGAGTACAATGGTAAGTTTATGCTCAACCAACTGGTGCTGCGCGGAGGCTCCTGCGCCACGCCCCAAAGCCACATCCGCCTCACCTACCGCAACTTCTTCCACCCCGATAAGCGCTGGCAGTTTACCGGCATCCGGCTGGCCCGCTAACCCTACCCCTGCTCTGGTGCTGAACGCCGCCGGGGCTTCTGTCCCGGGGCCCGCCTGCTGCCAGCTTCTCTCCTTTCCTCTGTCTTATGCCTGCTCCTGCTGCTCCCAATTCTGCCTCCACCTTGCCCGCTGGGCATTCTGCCCCACCGGCGGCCACCAGCCCGCTGGGCCGCCATGTGCGCGAGGGGCTGAGCCGCCCGTTCAAAACCTTGTCGTCGATGTACTTCTATGATGACGAGGGCAGCCGCTTGTTTCAGCAGATCATGGCTCTGCCGGAGTATTACCCTACCCGCACTGAGTTCGGCCTGCTGAGCCGCCACCAGGAGGCTATCGGGCAGGCCCTGCGCCCCAGCAGCCCCGATGAGCCGTTTTTCCTGCTGGAACTGGGCGCCGGCGACGGGCTGAAAACCAAGATTCTGCTGCGCCACCTGCTGGCTACCGGGGCCCGGTTTACGTACGTGCCCGTCGATATTTCCAGTGCCGCCCTCGAGGGCCTGGCCGCCAGCCTGCGCACTGAGCTGCCCACCCTGCGGGTAGAGCCCGTGGTGGCCGATTATGCCGAAGCCCTACGCCTGATGGCCAGCCGGCCCGGCCGCAAGGCGGTGCTGTTTCTGGGTTCCAACATCGGCAACTTCCTGCCCGACGACCGGCACCGCTTTCTGCAGAGCCTGGCCCGCCCCCTCACCCCCGACGACCGGCTGCTGGTAGGCTTCGATCTGCAGAAAGACCCGCGCCTGATCCGGGCGGCCTATGATGACAGCCAGGGCGTTACGGCCCGCTTTAACCTGAACCTGCTGCACCGCCTGAACCAGGAGCTGGGCGCCGACTTCGACCTGGGCCAGTGGCAGCACTACACCGACTATGACCCGCTCAGCGGGGCCGTGCGCTCGTTCCTGGTGAGCAGCCAGGCCCAGACGGTGCACTTCACGGCCCTGGACTGGCAGGCAGAGTTTGCCGCCTGGGAAATGATTCACACCGAAAACTCCTACAAATTTACCCGCCCCGGCATTAGTGCCGCCGCCCAGGCCAGCGGCTTGGCTGTGGAGGAGTTTTTTACCGATGAGCAGGACTATTTTGCGGACGTAATTCTGCGGCCGGCGCGCTAACTGCGCCCGGTGCAGCTTGTTCCACGTTCGGCCTACCCCTGCTATGTCCGTCAACCCTGCTCCCTCCCCGATGCTTAGTCTGGCCTCGGGCTACGGCACCTTCACGCCCCCGCCGGTTGCCACCGAAGCGGCAGTCCGGGCTTTGCAGGCAGGTGCCCTACCCCTGCTGGACGTGGCTGGTCTGCCGGGGCTCCGGGAGGCCCTGGCCGACACCTACACGTTCCCCGGCGGCGGAACCGTAGCTCCGGAGCAGGTGGTAATAACGCCCGGTGTCAAGCCCGCCTTGTTTGCCCTGCTCCGGGCCGTGCTGCGCCCCCACGACGAGGTGCTGCTGCCTACCCCCAACTGGTTTGGCTTCCGGGAGCTGATTACCCAGGCCGGCGGCACCGTGCGGGAGCTGCCCCTCCGCTCGGAGGATGGGTACGCCCTTGACCCCGAGCAGTTGCGGGCGGCCCTCACGCCGCGCACCCGGATAGTGCTGTTTTCGAACCCCAACAACCCTACGGGCCGGGTGTACTCGCGGGCTGAAGTGGAAGCCTGGCTTGCCGTAACCCGGGAGTACCCGGAGCTGTTCGTGCTCAGCGACGAGATATACAACGGCATCAGCTTCGGGGCGGAGGCGCCGCCTACCCTATTTAGCTTCCCCGACCCTGGCGGCCGGCACCTGGTCGTGAACGGCTTCAGCAAGTCGCTGGCCCTCATTGGCTGGGGATTGGGCTACCTGATTGCACCGCCCGCCATTGCCCAGGCCTGCGCGGCCTGGCAACACGCCACGGGCAGCGCCGTGCCGGCCCCGCTGCAGCACGCGGCCCTTGCCGTTACCCGACAAGCTTCCGCCATTGCCCGGGACCTGGTAGAGCAGCTGCACCCTAACCGCCGCCTCATGCTTGCGGCCCTCACCGACCTTCCGCTGGTGCCGCCGCCGCAACCCGAGGCCACGTACTACGCCTTCCCCGATTTGCGCGCCTACCTCCGCCCGAAGGCTGAACCCCTGGTGGCCTCCCGGGAACTGGTGGCCCACCTGCACACCGCTGGGCTGACCGTGGTAGATGGGGCCAGCTGCGGGGCGCCGGGCTTCGTGCGCCTGACGTATGCCGTGCCGGAGCCGGTGCTGCGCGAGGCCCTGGCCCGCCTGCAACAGGCCCTGAGTACGTTGCCCTACTAAGAACAGGAAAAATATGCGGGCCGGCGTAACGGCAGTGGAGTATATAAAGGCGCGCGGGGCGGGGTGTTGTACCTTTGTGGTTCTTTTTACCGCTGCCCATGTCTCGCTCCGCGCTTCGCTCTCATCTGCTGCCCACCCTTGAGTTGGCTTATCCCGTCATGCTTAGCCAGCTGGGCCACGTGCTGGTCAACGTCTGCGACAGTATGATTGTGGGCCAAACGGGTAAGGTGCCCCTGGCGGCGGTGTCGCTGAGCGTGAGCGTGAATACGGTGGTGATGGTGCTGGGTATGGGCCTGACCATGGGCATCACCCCGCTGGTAGCGGCCGCCGACGGCCGCCGCGACGTACCCGCCCTGGGCCGCTTGCTGGTAAACGGGGTGTGGCTGAGCTTGGTAGCCGGGGTAGTGCTGGCCTTGAGCGGCCTGCTGGTACCGACCCTGCTGCCCTACCTGCACCAGCCCCCGGAAGTAGTGGCACTGGCCACGCCCTGGGTGCGGGTAATGTTTCTTTCCTTGCTGCCCCTGATGCTGTTTCAGGGCTTCAAGCAGTTCGCCGAAGGCCTGGGGCTCACCCGCCAGGCCATGCTGCTGTCGGTGCAGGCCAACGTGCTGAACGCGGTGCTGTGCTACGGGCTGGTGTTTGGCAAGCTGGGCCTGCCGGAGCTGGGCATGATGGGCGCCGCCTGGGCCACCCTGATTGCCCGCGTACTCATGGCCGTGCTCATGGCTGGCTACGTGCTGCGCGCCGTGCGCCTGCAGCCCTACCGCGAAGCCGCCCGCGAAAATCTTCGCCCCGATGCCGCCGGCCTGCGCCGCCTGACGGGGCTGGGCTCCCCCATTGGCGTGCAGATGATGTTTGAGATGGGCGCCTTCAGCTTTTCGGCCATCATGATTGGCTGGCTGGGCGCCACCGACCTAGCCGCCCACCAGATTGCCATCAACGTGGCCTCCGTTACCTACATGGCCGCCAGTGGCATTGCGGCGGCCGCCACCATTCGGGTGGGCAAGCACCTGGGCAGCCAGGATGCCGCCGGGGCCCGCCAGGCCGGCCTGGCCGCCTACCTGCTCACGTTCATCTTTATGAGCCTGATGGGTGTGCTATTGGTGCTGGGGCGGCACACCATTCCGCTGTACTATAACCACGACCCCGCCGTGGTAGCTCAGGCCGCCTCCCTTCTACTGATTGCCGCCGCTTTCCAGGTTTCCGATGGCCTGCAGGTAGTGGGCCTGGGGGCGCTACGGGGCCTGGAAGATGTGAAGGTACCCTCCGTGGTGGCCCTGCTGGCTTACTGGGCCGCAGCCCTACCGCTGGGCTACGTGCTGGGCTTCCGGCTGGGCTGGGGTGCTACGGGCGTATGGGTAGGCCTGCTCACGGGCCTGAGCCTGGTGGCGGGTGTGCTGCTGCTGCGCTTCTGGCGCCGACCCATCCCAACGGCTGTGCCAGTGAACGAAGCCGCCCTCACCGTGCGTTAAGCGGCGCAGTAGGTGTGGTAGCCGCAAGGCAGAAGCCTGCGCCCGGCTGGCCCGATTATAGCGCTTGTGTTACCCCGCTGCATTTTGTTTTCCACTGGTCTTTTCTATAGCTATAGCGCTCTATGCTGTTTTCTTTTTCGCTGCCCTTCATCCTCGGCTTGTTTTCTGCGGCGGCCCAGGGTCCGTCGTCGCCGGCTCCGGCCCGAGTTCAGCCGCCCGCCAAAATTGAGTGGCGCGCCAACCGCCCCCTTACCTGGGACGACTTCCGGAGCCGCCCCGCTACCGATCAGCTGGCTGCGCTGACTTCCTCCAGCATTGATGCCAAGGTAGGCTGCGTCGATTATGTGTTTTCCGCGCAGGTGCAGGCGGTTTTCGTGCCCATGGAGTCGTGGGTGCGGGATCCCAAGCGGGCTACCCCCCAGCTGCTCCGCCACGAGCAGCTCCACTTCGACCTGACGGAAGTGCACGCCCGCCTGCTGCGCCAGAAGCTTAGCCTGGTCAAGCTCGACTGCGAGAAGCTGCAGCCCGCTTTCAACAACCTCACCAAGGTAGCCTTCCTGACCTGGCAGCGCGAAGAAGCCCGCTACGACCAGGAAACCAACCACGGCCTGAACCTACCCCGCCAGCAGGCCTGGGAGCAGCAGACGCAGCAGCGCCTTCAGCAGCTCGAAGCCTTTGCCCTGAAGTAAGTAGTGAATGGGTGGGTTCGACGTTGGTTCTGGCAGAGGAAGCCGTTAACCGCCCTACCCCTCTATTTTGCTTAAAGCCCCAGCGGGGCGGCACGAACCGTTGACTGGTTCAGGCCGCCCCGCTGGGGCTTTTCCGCTATATGCGCTAGGTTGCGGTGGGTTTGTTGTCGCCGAAACGCCACCTCCCCCTCTCACCATTTTACTATCTGACCTTATGCTAACCTGGGCCGAATTTGAGCGTGTTGATCTGCGCGTTGGGACGATACTGGAAGCCCGCGAGTTTGTAGGGGCGCGGCGGCCGGCCTACCAGCTGCTCATTGACCTGGGCCCCGAAATTGGCCTGAAAAAATCCAGCGCCCAGATTACCCACCACTACCAGCCCCACGAGCTGCCGGGCCGCCAGGTGCTGTGCGTGGTCAACTTTCCGCCCAAGCAAATCGGCAAGTTTATGTCGGAAGTACTGGTAACGGGCACCCCCGATGCCGAGGGCCATATTGTGCTGGCCACCGTGGCCGCCCCCGTGCCCAATGGCAGCCGCCTGGTTTAGTTGCGGGGCGGTATGGGGGCAGGCGTGGGAGCTCCCGCGGCGGCGGCATTGGCCGCCTGCAGCTGCACTTCGCGCAGGGCCAGGCTGTCCACTACCTGGGCATAAATTCCGTCCAGGTCTTTGTCGTGCACGGCGTAGTAGCGGTAGCTCTGCATAAATAAAGAGTCGTTGATCTCGTAGCGCCAGTACAGGTTTTTCTGCGCCTCAAGAAACAAGGCCCGAGCCGAGTCGAGGGGTAGGCCGGCGGCGTCGGCGCGGGCCTCCAGCGTGTGCAGCTCAATGAGCAGGCTCACCATTTTGTCGCGGGCAATAAGCTGGCGGGGCGGCGCTATATCCTCCGCCTTCTGGCAGGCCGTCAGCAGCAGGGCCAGCGCCCCTACCCACGTTGTTACTCGAAACGAAAATTTTTTCACGGCGGCAAAGTTAGGAGGAACCCGTAGTTTAGTCGGAATGAAACCCGCCGATTCGCCTTTTCAGCACCTCGTCCGCAAGCTTCGGCAGATGGAAATCCGCATTCTGAAAGCCGTGGATGCCCAGCTGCAGGGCGATTTTCATTCCGTCTTCAAAGGCACCGGCCTGGAGTTTGATGATGTACGGCTGTATCAGTACGGGGATGAGGTGCGGGCCATTGATTGGGCCGTATCCAGCAAGGGACACGGCACCTTCGTGAAAACCTACAAGGAAGAACGCGAGCAGCAGGTGCTTTTATTGCTGGACGTCAGCGCCTCGCAGCAAGTAGGCGCCACCACCCGCCGCAAGATTGATGTAGGCCGCGAAATATGCGGGGTGCTGGCCCTGGCCGCGGCCCGCCAGGACGCCCAGCTGGGTATTCTGGCCTTTTCCGATCAGAAAGAGCTGTACCTGGCTCCGGGCAAGGGCGTACGCCACGCCTACACGCTTATCAAGCGCCTGTTCGAGCTAGAGCCGCGCAGCCGGCACACAGCCGTGGCAGCGGGCATCAAGCAGGCCCTGGGGCAACTGAAGCGCCGTACCATTGTGCTGCTGATTTCCGACTTTATTGATGCCGACTACGAGCGGGAGCTGACCATGCTGGCCCGCAAGCACGATCTGGTGGTGCTGCAGCTGCTGGACCAGCGGGAGCGGGAGTTTCCGCCCCTGGGCATTATTCCGCTCCACGACCAGGAATCGGGCCGCACGGTGTGGGTGAATACGTCGTCGGCGGCGTTCCGGGCCCGCTACCGCGCCACCTACGAGCAAAACCGGGAGCAGATCGGGCAGATCTGCCGCCGCCACCGCACCGAGTACCTCTCCATTGCCACCGATACCGATTTTGTGCCCCAGCTGGTCAATCTGTTCCGGCGGCGTAACCAGCGCGGCGGCCGTGGGTAGCCCGCCTGCTTTCCTGAGGCTACGCGGCTGTGCGTGGCTCCTGGTCCTGCTACTGCTGCCGGCGCTGGGGGTAGCGCAGCCCGCACCCACGGGTCGCTTTCAGCGGCCCGGCGTGCGGGTCGGCGAAGTTCTGGCCTACGAGCTGACGTACACGCATGCCCCCGACCTGGAGGTTATCTTCCCCGATTCAGCTGCTGACTTTGCTCCCTTCGAGTACGTGGGTCGGCGCTACTACCCTACCCGCACCCGCCAAGGCCGCAGCCTCGACCGGGCCGTGTACTTGCTGCGCACCTTCGCCCTCGACTCGGTGCAGCGCCTGGTGCTGCCGGTTACTGTGCTCAGCGGCCGCGATACGCTGCTGCTGCCTACCACTCCGGCGGCAGTCCGGCTGCTGCGCACGGCCCCGCCGGCCCAGGGTGGCACGGCGCCCCCGCTCCGCCAGAACCTGCGGCTGCTACCCGTTGAGCCGCAGTTCAACTACCCGTACTGGCTGGCCGGAGCGGCCGTGCTGCTGGGGTTGGCGGGCAGCATCGTGCTGGGCTTCCGGCGCAGCCTGCGCCAGCGCTACCGCCGCTACCGGCTGCGCAAAAACCACGCGTACTTTCTGGCCCAGTATGCCCGCCACGTAGAGCGTTTCACCTTGTCCCGCTCGCCTACTAACATGGAGCGCGCCATCACGCTCTGGAAAAACTACCTCTCTACCCTTCAAGACAGCAACATCACCAGCCTTACCACCCGCGAAATCGTGGCTCATTATCAGAACGACGCTGATGTGAGCCTGGCCCTGCGCCTGGCCGACCGGGTGATTTACGGCAACCAGTTTTCCGAAGACGACACCGAAACCGACCTGGCCTTCGAGCTGCTGCGGCGCTTTGCCGAGCGCCAGTACACGCAGGTACTGACGCGGCTGGGCGAGCCCGCACCCAGCGGCTCAGTGTAGTCCGGAGTTTAGTCCGGGCTCTAAGGGGCTACACCGGCCTGGTTGTAGCTCTAACCCCGTATTCACTACTTTTACCGCATGCCTCAGCTCTGGACTGATGTACTGGCTCCCGTGCTGGATAGCGTGCGCTACGCTACCCTGGCCAGCTACACCTGGGAGCAGCCCCGCCTGCTGCTGCTGCTGCCACTGGTGCCCCTGCTGTTTGTGGTGCGCTGGGCCCTGGCCCGCCGTAGCCGCTCCCGCCTCGGCGTAGCCTTCGTGGCCGGCCAGCTCCCCCGCGACTGGAGCACGGTGCTGCGCTTCCTGCCCGATGTGGTGCTGGCCCTGAGTCTGGGGTTCGGTATTCTGGCCTTGGCCCGGCCCCAGCGCACCGATGAGCGGGTAGTGCAAACCGGCGAGGGCATTGATATTCTGCTGGTGCTGGACGTGTCGGGCTCTATGGAGCTACAGGACCTGCGCCCCAACCGCCTGGAGGCCGCCAAGCGGGTAGCCCGCGAGTTTATTGATGGCCGCCAGGGCGACCGGATCGGGCTGGTGGTATTTGCCGGCGACGCCTATTCTCTGGCTCCGCTCACCACCGACTACGACCTGCTGCGCGACAATCTGCAGGGCCTGCGCCTGGGCATGATTCCGAACGATGGCACGGCCATCGGCACCGCTTTGGGCGTGGCAACCAACCGCCTGCGCGACTCCCGCTCCCGCACCAAGCTTTGCATTCTGATTTCGGACGGGGAAAACACGGCTGGCTCCCTCGATCCGCTCACGGCCGCCCAGTTGGCTCACGCCTACGGCCTCAAGCTCTACACCATCGGGCTGGGTCAGGATGGCATTGTACCCTACGGCACCGACGACGCGGGTCGTCCCACCTACGTCAGCACCCGCCTCGATGAGACGACCATGCGCCAGATTGCCCAGGCCGGGGAGGGCCGCTTTTTCCGCGCCACCGACAACGCCGCCCTGCAGCAGACCTTCGCCCAGATCAACCGCTACGAGAAGTCAGAAATCAAGCAGACCCGCTACCGCAACACCCGCGACTATTACCGCATTTACCTGTTTTGGTGCCTGGGCCTGTGGCTGGTGTGGCTAGGCCTGAAAAACACCTTCCTCACGAATGCTCTGGAAGATTGAATCACGGATTTTTCTGCTTACACAGATTCCTTTTCGCTGATTTTTCGGTCGGGTTGCTTTGGCGGCAGACAATCAGGCGTTGGCTGGGTTTTACCTTCTAAGAGCCTAGTTTTGCTCTCCGGCTTTTCCGATCTTCTCTTACCTCCTGATTTTGCCTGATTATCTGCATCAGCGAAATCACAATTAATCAGCATACCTCCGTGATTTCTGACAACCTGCACCGCATTCAACAACGCCTCACCGGCACGGCCGCCCGGCTGGTGGCCGTTACCAAAACCCACCCCGTGGAGCGCCTGCGCGAGGCCTACGAAGCCGACGCCCGCATCTTCGGCGAGAACCGGGTGCAGGAAATGGCCGCCAAGCAGCCCGAGCTACCCCCCGATGTTGAGTGGCACCTCATCGGGCACCTGCAAACCAACAAGGTAAAGTACATTGCCTCCTTCGTGCACACCATCCAGAGCATCGACAGCCTGAAGCTGCTGCTGGAAATTGAGCGCCAGGCGGCTAAGCACAACCGCATAATTGAGGGTCTGCTGCAGTTTCATATTGCCGATGAGGAAACCAAAACCGGCCTGACCCTGGCCGAGGCGGAAGAAATTCTGCAGTCGGCCGAGTTCCGGGCCCTGCGGCACGTGCGCCTGGCCGGCGTGATGGGCATTGCCACCAACACCCCCGACGAGGACCAGCTGCGCCGCGAGTTCCGGCAGCTGCGCGGCTATTTCGACAAGCTGAAAGCCCTGTACTTCGCTGAAGATGAGTCGTTCCGGGAAATTTCCATGGGCATGAGCTCCGACTACGAGCTGGCCCTGCGCGAAGGCAGCACCCTGATTCGGGTCGGCAGCGCTATTTTTGGCTCACGGTAACTTATTAGTTGCCCGTTATCAGTTGCCGGTTGCCAGTACTGAGTCATCAGAGCTGCAAGAACGAACTGGCAACTGGCAACTGATAACGGGCAACTCACACCTGACAATTCAACTACATGACAGCTCGACTTATTATTCAGCTGGCCGCCTTACTGGGCGGTCTGGGCGTCGGAATCGGGGCCTTTGGGGCGCACGGCCTGCGCAAGATGCTGGAAGCCTCCGGTCGCTTCGAAACCTTTGAAACCGCCGTGCGCTACCAGTTTTACCACGCGCTGGCCCTGCTGGCCGTGGGCATTTTATGGCACGTGAAACCCGAGCTGCAGAGCCTGGGCACCACGGCCTGGCTGTGGCTGAGCGGGGTGCTGGTGTTCAGCGGCTCGCTGTACGTGCTGTGCCTGACGGGCATTACCAAGCTGGGCGCTATCACGCCCATCGGCGGCGTGCTGCTTATTGCCGGCTGGATTGTGCTGCTGCTGGCCGCCCGGCAGGTGTAGCATTTCCTACCCCCGTTACAAGCAAAAAGGCTTGCCAGATGGCAAGCCTTTTTGCTTTTCTATGGAAGCCCAGTGCTTAGGAAGCTTTCTTCTTGGCTTTGATCTTGCTGTCGCCAATCTTGGTTTTCTGCTTGGCGTCTTTAGTGTCGGCGGGGGCCGATACGTCGGTGGAAGCCGGGGCGGCCGTCATGGCGGCGTTAGCGTCTTTCACGTCGCCTACCAGGGCCACCATGGCGTTGCCACCAGCCGAGTTCGACTCAATGGTCAGCACTTTGTTCTGCATGCCCATTTTGCCGGCGCTGTTGAATTTAGCCGTTACGGTGCCGGTTTTGCCAGGCATCACGGGCTCTTTCGTCCAGTCGGGGGTAGTGCAGCCGCAGCTTACACCAATATTCGAAATCACGAGCGGCTGGGTGCCTACGTTCTTGAACTTGAACGTGTGCTCTACCACGTCGCCGGTGCGGATGGAGCCGAAGTCGTACTTCATTTCCTCGAACTGGATTTGCGGGCCCGCTACTTTGGTCTGAGCGTTGGCCGGCTTCACGGCCGCCGTTTGCGCCTGAGCCGCGAAACCCATCACGGACAGGGAAAGAGCCAGAAGAAGTGCTTTTTTCATGGGTTGAACTGCTGAAAAGCGTTGGAAGTAGTCAAAAATACAAGTTTCGGGGGCTGCGCCAAGTTACGTGCCAGTTTTCGCCCCAGCCCCTCCGCAGCCGACACGAATAACAACGCACGAGGGACGTTGTTCCGTTCTTTTCAGCCGGAGTTTTTCGCCTTGTGCCCTACCCCTGGTCCAATACCAAAGGCATCCGACCAGTTGGCTCCGAACGGGCGCCTGCCCGGCAGGGTTTGAGCGTGTTGAAGGGGGTAGGCGCTACTCCTGATTCTCGTCGGCGAGAAGCTTCTTGTTAAAATTCAGCAGAAACAGCTTTTCCGAGGAGCGCGTGACGGCGGTATACAGCCAGCGGGCAAACTCGCTGTTCACCATGTCTTCCTTCAGAAAGCCGTGGTCCACGAATACGGCCTGCCACTGCCCGCCCTGGGCTTTGTGGCAGGTAAGGGCGTAGGCGAATTTCACCTGCAGGGCATTCAGGAACGGGTCTTTGCGCATAGCGGCGGTACGCTCCTTCTTGGTTTCGAGGTGGGCGTAATCGGCACTAACGGCGTCGTAGAGGGCTTTGTTGCGGTCGGCGGGTAGGGCTGGGCTTTCGGTGTGCAAGGTATCCAGCAGCAGCTTGATTTCCATGTCCGGCTCGTCGGGGTAGTCCACGAGACGCACGCGGGCATCGGCGAAGCGGAAGCCAAACTCCTCGGTCAGGCGCACGATTTTCACTACCTGCACAAAGTCGCCGTTGGCCAGAAACCCGATTTCCGAATCCTTGGGCAGCCAGTAGTAGTTGTTGCGCACCACCATCAGGTAGTCGCCCGATTCGATTTCATCCTCGGCCTCAAACAGAATGCGCCGGATGTACTGGTTGTACTGATTGGCGTTCTTATTGGAGCGGCAGATGATGGTGCTGTTCTCGTGCCCGAAGTTCTTGTAGGCCCAGCGCAGGCCGTCTTCCAGCTTGTCGCCACCCATAGCGAAAATATCGGGGTAGCCTTTGGTGAAGAAGGTAATTTGCGGGTGCTCCTCGCGCAGCTCTTCGCGCAGCACGGTGGCGTTCATCAGAATCCCCGACTGCTCGGCCTGGCGCATTACCTGGCGCAGCTCCACCGAATCGACCTGAGCGCGGAAGCGGTGGCGCAGCAGCTCGGCATCGAGGGCCGGGCTGAGCAGCTGGCCCACGGGCGGCAGCTGGGCCGTGTCGCCGATGAGCAGCAGACGGTTCGAGGGCTTCTCGAACACGTAGTTCATCAAATCGTCGAGCAGGCCGTTTTCGCCGAAAGCCTTTTCGTCAGAAATCATGGAGGCCTCATCCACGATGAACAGGGTATCCTGGGCGCGGTTAGGCTGACGCTGGAACGAAAGGCCCTGGGCAGGCGTGCCGCTGGTCTGGCGGTAAATCTTCTTGTGAATGGTGCTGGCTGCTACCCCCGAGTAAGTGCTCATTACCTTGGCGGCACGGCCGGTGGGGGCCATCAGCACGTATTTGCGGCCCATGCGGTGCAGCCACTGCACCAAGGCACTCACCACAGTGGTTTTGCCCGTACCGGCGTAGCCGCGCAGGATAAAGGCCTTGCGCCCCGGCAGCGCATCGCCGAGGAAACCGTCCATCTGCCGAAACAGCGTGGCCTGGTCCTGGGTGGGTTCGTAGGGGAAATAGTCGCGGACGGAGGGAGTTCTGACGGTAAGCATAGCTGTGTAATCGAGAGAACAAAGCTACGCCGGTTTAAGCTCCCGGCGGGGATAGGCGGTTTGCGTTACCAGAATGTGCGCGGGCTGGTGCCGATGCCTGATATGTGTACCGCTGCCACAACCGGAAGCCCTGCTGCAGAATGCGCCGCAGCACTTTCCGTTCCTGCAAGCGCCAGATGGGCTCGGCAGTTATTTTCCAGAGCCCGCTCTGTGCGTACAATAAGTCAAACACCCGGTTTCGCACAGGCGCTTTTCGGTTTCCGGCAAACTCGTGCCCAACGCCCGAACTCAGATCGTCGAATGCATTCCAGGCGATAAGGCATTCCCGTGGAGGCAGACGGTTGGAGTGCATCATCCAATGCGCTACAGCGTCAAAATCATGCATTCTAGGGGCTTCCCCTTCTACCGTAACACCTAACCTTTCGGCCAGTATCCTCACTTCACCAGGGGTAGCAAATAAAGGAACCCGACCCATTTCATCAGCCCATAAAGCATCTTCGTAGGGCATCGTCAGCCACAGCGTGTAGCTGTCCTGGGCCTGCCACCGGTACCAGCTGATGTAGTATTTCGCAGCGGCCGTATCCATGGGTTAAGCAACCGGCAGCGTGATAATAAATTCTGTTCCCTTTCCTACCCCCGATTCAACTGCCATAGTGCCGCCGTGGCTTTTCACGATGTCGGAGCTGAGAGAGAGGCCCAGGCCGGTGCCTTCGCCGGGAGGCTTGGTGGTGAAGAAGGCCTGAAACACTTTTGCCTGCACCTCGGGCGTCATGCCAACGCCGTTATCCTGCACCCGGATTTCTACGGTATTTGACTGGATTGCAGTAGATACGCGCAGGGTGGGAAGGTAGGCGGCGGTCGGCGGGCGCTGCACCACGGCGTACAGAGCGTTGGCGAACAGGTTCAGCAGCACACGGCCCATATCCGGGGCAACCACCGATACAGGGGGTAGCATCGGGTCGAGGTGGGTTTCGACTATTACGGCCTGGGTTTTCTCGCGTAGCTCCGGGGCCTGGCGGGCCAGGTACAGGTACTCCCGAATCAACTCGTTCAGATCGATGGGCTCGCGCTGCCCGGTGCCGGCGCGGGAGTGTTCCAGCATGTCTTTGATGATGGCGGAAGCCCGGATGCCGTGCTGGCTGATTTCCTGCAGATTCTGGCGCAGGCCCACCAGAATTTCCTGCTCCAGCCCGGCTTTCTTGCCCGGGTTGTGCATGGTATCCACCATGGTTGTGCTCACCTCAGCAAAGCGCTTCATGAAGTTGAGCGGGTTCTGCAGCTCGTGGGCAATGCCAGCCGATACTTCGCCCACAAACGCCCACTTTTCCGACTGCACCAGCTGGTGCTGGGTTGTGCGCAGCTGGGCCAGCGTCTGCTTATTGACCTGCAGCTGCCGGTACACCGCCACCCCCAGCCCCGATATCAGCAGAATGGCTACGGCCGCTACCCCCAGCAGCTGGTTGCGCTGGCGCAGGCGCATGGCCTGCACTACTTTTTCCTGGCGCAACCGAACGATTTGCGCGTTTTGGGCCTGCTCGGTGCGCTCCGCCTCATACTGGGCCACCAGGTTGTGGCCCTGGGCTTCGTTGAGGGTATCCATCAGGTTGAAGTAGGCGCGGGCGTAGAGGCGGGTAGCCTCGGCGGCCCCGTGCGCATCCTGAAAGCGAATAATCTGTTGCAGGTATTTGGGCCGCAGCATCTGAAAATTGGCGGCAGTGGCTTTCTCGTAAGCCTGGCGCCAGTGCTGGTCGGCCTGGGCAATGTTATGGCGGGCGGTGTAGTAGCGGGCCCAGGTGGCATCGAGCGCAAACTCGCCGGGACGTCCCGTTACGGGCATGTGCAAGGAGTCGGCAATCTGCTGGGCGCGCGTCAGGAGCGGCAATACTGCCTGGGGCTGCCGGAGGGCCAGCAGCACCTGGCTTTTCAGCACCAGCGCGTAGGCCCTGAACTGGGTTCCGTCCACGGGGTCGAGGCGGGCGGTTTCCAGCAGCAGGTCGGCGTAGCGCAGGGCCTCGGGCAGCTTGCCCTGCTGCAGATACAGCTTGCCCACCGCCTGCTGCCCAAAGAAGCGCTGCAGCCCGTTGATGGTGTATTGCTGATTAAGCCCGGACGCCTGCGTCAGGTAGTGCAGGGCTTTCTGGTCGTTGCCCCACTCGGCGTAGGTAGTGCCGGCTACCATCAGCTCATTGGCGTACAGGCGGCGGTGGAAGGTCCTGAAGAGGTCAGCGGCGTGCAGGTAGCAGCTGATGGCCTGGTTGTAGTCGCCGCGGTGGCGGTAGGTGCCGCCCAGCACCAGGTAGCAGGCCGCCTGGTTTTTTACGTTTCTCTCCACCCGGTACTGTATCAGCTTCCGCTGAAAATAAGCCTGGCGCCCAGCCGTTTCGTGCATGGCGTTGTAGAGGGGGGCCAGGTCAATGAGCAAAAGCGGCACCGGGTGGCCGGCGGCATCAAACAGTTCAACGGCCTGTTGCAGGGCGCTTAGGGCCTGGGGGTAGCGAGTAGCGCCGACCCACAGCCGCACACCGGCTTGCAGCTCCCGGTACGGAGCATCGTCTAGCTGCTGGGTGCGAGCATTCAGGGCGAACAGCGTATCCAGCAAGGGTAGTACCTGCTGACGGCGGCGCAGCTCCGTCAGCTCCACCACATCCAGCATGTGCCGGATGGTACGCACGCGGGCCGTGTCGGCAGGCTGGCGGCGCAGCACCTGGCTAAGCGAATCATAATCGGCGGCCCAGTAGCGGTGCTGGGCCTGAATGGGGCTGCCCAGCAGTAATAGCAGCACCGTAATAATCCACTTCATAACCAGGTAGAGCACACCCGGTGGGAACTATCCGGACTGCTACGCTAAGGTGAGAAGAAAACCTTAGATTCTACTGCTCAGCTGCGGGGGGCTCTACCACGGCCATGGTAGCCGTAGCCTTCGCAATCAGCTGGCTGTCGCACCACACTTCCGCCTCGCAGAAATGCAGGCGGCGCCCGGCTTTCAGGACCCAGCCCACGGCCCGCAGCTTCTGCCCCACTCCGGGGCGCAGGTAGCTGGTTTTCAGCTCCACGGTTACCAAGCCCGTACCATCGGGCACCAGGGTTACGGCGGCAAAGCCAGCTACCAGATCGGCCATGGTGGCTACCAGTCCGCCGTGGGCAAAGCCGCCGTGCTGCTGGTGCTGCTGCTGCAGGGTCAGCTCGGCCTCTACCCTACCCTCCTCAATGCGGGTAAGGTCGGCCCCGATGTGGTGCATGAAGTGCTGGCGGGTGAGCTTGCGGCGGATGCGGGTTTCGAGCGATTCAGTCGTCATAGAGCCACAAAGGTTGTGTATCTTTTGGAAGTTTGGCGCCGGGCCGCCGGGCGCCGCGCTTCTCTTCGTTTCTCCTTTGCCTACCTGCTTACCATGGAACATCTGGACTACCTGCTGAGTGGGGCCCTGGGCCTGGCGCTGGCTGCCTGCAGCGGCTTTCGGGTATTTGTGCCGCTGCTGGCCGCTTCTCTGGCTTATCGGACGGGCTACCTGACCCCGGCCGCCGGCTTTGCCTGGCTGGGCAGCTGGCCCGCCGTGGCCGTGCTGGGTACGGCCACGGTAGCCGAAATTCTGGGCTACTACGTTCCGGTGGTGGATAATATACTGGACACCATCACGGGGCCGGCGGCGTTCATTGCCGGCACTATTCTCATGACTTCGGCCCTGCCCGATATGCCCCCGATGTTGCGCTGGGGCTTGGGGGTGCTGGCCGGGGGCGGAGCCGCTGGCATCATCCAGACCGGTACTTCGCTGCTGCGGGCCGGCTCTACGGTTACCACGGCTGGCCTGGGAAATCCGGTGTTGGCCACGCTGGAAAATCTGCTGGCGCTGGTGGGCACGGTGCTGGGGCTGCTGCTGCCGCTGCTGATGGCCGTGCTGGCCCTGGCCGGCGTGGTGTGGGCACTGGTGCGGCTGCGGCACTGGCGGCAGCGCCGGGCAGCGCGCCGGGCCGGCCTCGTGGGGACGGCCGCCGGCCGGTAGAAAAGCATTTTGGCCGCCTCAGGTGAGCCGCTGCACCGGCTTTCTTCGTAAGCTTGCGTTTTGGTGCCTTTGCACGGCCGAAAGCTGAGCTTCTCTTATGACTGACTTCACTGCTGGTACTGCTGCTAACTCCCTGCTGGAGGCGTACGCCGGGGTAGCCCGGGTGCGGGTGTGCGGCCTGCTGGTCCGGAACGATACCCTGCTGCTTACGGCCCACCGTGGGCTGCTGCCCAACCAACTACCATTCTGGTCGCCTCCCGGTGGAGGGTGGCAATTTGGCGAAACGCTGCAACAGGGCCTGGAACGGGAATTTGCCGAGGAAACCGGCCTGGCGGTAAGTGTAGGGCGGTTTCTGCACCTGCACGAGTTTCGGGGTCCGGGCCTGCAGGCCCTGGAGCTGTTCTTTGAGGTACGCCCCCTCGACCCCACCGCTACCCCCCGCCTCGGCCTCGATCCGGAGCACGCCGCCCATGCCCAGCTGCTGACCCAGCTGGAGTTTATGACGCCGCGCCAGCTGGGGCTGCTGTTGCCTTCACAGGTGCATCCGGTGCTACGCGACATCATCAGCCCCGACGATGTATTTATTCCGCAGGTGCGCTTTCAGTAAGCCATGCCCCGGGCTAGCGGGCGGAGGCCCGACGGCCGCCCGGCTGGTTTATGCCGGGCCCGCACCTGGCTCCCGCACGGCAGGGCTTTCGAGTCGGGCGGCGCCTGCGTACCTTTAGCGGGCTTTTGCCTCTGTTTCCCGTCTGTACCCACTTTTTCCGCTACGCCTATGTCCGCTTCCGTCCTGACGCCTCCCCCGGCCGCCTTGCAGCGCCTGCACGACGAAACGCTGGACCTGGACAACCTCTCGGCCTACAACCTCTACCTGACGGCCGGCCCGGCCGGCCTGCGCGTGGGCGTAGCCGACGTGCGCCGCAATAAGTTTGTAGCCCTGGAAGATTACGCGGCCCCCGATACCGCCACTCCACTGGCATCCCAGCTGCAGGCCCTGGCCGCCGAACATGAGCTGCTGGGCCGCACCGGCTGGAACCGGGTGCGCCTGGCCGTGCAAAACCGGCATTTCACCTTGCTGCCCGCCTCTTTGTTTCGGGCCGGCGATGAGGCTGCTTACCTGCGCCTCCACCATGCTACCGATCCACAGCGGGAGCAGGTGCTGCACTATACCCACCCGGGCCTGGAAATCACCAACATCTTTGCCGCCGAGCGGGCCCTGGCCGAGTGGTTTCAGGCTGCCTACCCCGAGGGCCGGCTGCTGCACCATACCAGTGCGTTGCTAGAAGGCATTACTCACCAGAACGAGCAGGGCGGTTCCCGCCGTATTTATCTTAGCATCAGCTACCAGGAGGTTACGCTGCTGGCCATGCGCGACAAGCAGCCGGAGTTCTGCAACGTATTTCCATTCAGCACTCCCGAGGATCTGATTTACTACACCATTCTGGTGATGCAGGAGTTGCAGCTTAACCCCGACCAGGACGTGGTAACCGTGTGGGGCGACCTTACCCACGACTCGGAGCTATTTACCATTCTGCGTAAGTACATCCGCAACATCCGGTTCGGCAACCGCCCCTACGACCTGGGCTACAGCTACCGCCTCAACGACGTATTTGAGTATCGCTATTTCGAGCTGTACGCTCTGCACTTGTGCTAATAAGTCGCTTATTAATGAGTTGGTAAGACGGATTGTTAGCGGTACCACCAGTGCAAGCACTCCGGCCTGAACGACAAACTCACCAGCTCACCGATTGCTCTTTCACTACCTCGCCAGCCCATTTTTCTCTATGCGTATCGCTCTGTTCCCCGGCTCTTTTGACCCGTTTACCAACGGCCACCTGGACGTAGTACGGCGCGGCGCGGCCTTGTTTGATGAGGTTATCATTGCCATCGGGAACAACAGCAGTAAGCAGCGCTACCTGCCGGTAGAGCAGATGATTAGTCTGATTGAGGATATTTTTCGGGACGAGCCACGGGTGTCGGTCCGGGCCTACAAGGGCCTTACCGCCGACTTCGCCCGGGAGGTAGGCGCACGGTTTCTGCTGCGGGGCCTGCGCAACACCACCGACTTCGAGTACGAAAACACCATTGCTCAGGCCAACCGCCACGTTAACCCCGAGCTGGAAACGGTATTTCTCATCACCTCACCCGTGCTGGCCGCTATCAGCAGCACCATTATCCGCGAAATTCACCGCTTCGGGGGTAATGTAGATGACTTCGTGCCCTTCCGGCTGCCGCCGCCCGTTCTGTAAGCCTACCATGTGCCCCACAACGCCAGCGGCCGCCTGAGCTTATCAGGCGGCCGCTGGCGTTGTGGGGCATAGGAAGATCCGCTATTTCCGGGCTACCACGCGCATGCCAATTATTTCCCGGTTATTGCTGGGGTTCACCACAGGTAGCACAATGTACTGGGACGAGGTAAGGCTCAGGTTGCCTTTCTGCAGAATCTCGTCTTCATCAGTACCTACCAGCACCAAGTCCCGGACTTTGCGGGTACGGGCGTTGAAGGTTGCCACAACCGTGACGCCGTTGTGCTCGAAGGTATTAATCCAGTCTTCGCCTTTCGTGGCCTTCATCTGCTCCGCCGTGGGCTCAGCTCCTACTTTCTGGTCGGGGGTCTCGTGCGGCGGCCCCAGCACCCGGCGCACCTGGTCAATGTTGCGCCCTACCAGGGCCGGCACATCGAGGGCAGCTGCGGGAGCGGCCGCGCTTTCCGGGGCCGGCGTGCGCGGCTCCGATGCCGTTTGGGCACCGGTGCAGGCCCCGGCGCCCAACAGCACCAGCAGCGGCAGATGGCGGAAAACTGACATACGCACGAGCAAAGCAGGTGAGTTACTTGGCTGATTCCTGGCTGGCGGGCGCCTGTCCGGCCGTTTCGCTCAGGTAGTGCCGCACTACCAGGGCAATGCTAGCATAAGACTCATCGAGCACGCCCAGCGCCTCCTGGGGCGTCATCCAGCGCACTTCCTCAATGTACTCTTCGGCCTGGGGCTTCATGAGCGAGTCGTCGAGGCAGCGCATGATGTACCAGTTCGTTTTTTTCAGGATTTTGTTGCCGTTGTAGGCATAAGAGTGCCAGGTGCTGGGGAGCTTGTCCCCTATTTCCACCTTAATGTTGCACTCTTCCTCTACTTCCCGCAGGGCGCCCAGCATGGGGTCCTCTTCTTTCTTGAGCTTGCCTTTGGGCAAATCCCATTTACCCAACCGGTAGATCATCAATATTTTACCTTCCTGCACTACCAGCCCGCCGGCCGCTTTTACAATCTTGAACTGGTCTTTCAGGTGCAGAATCAGACGCTTCTTTTTGCGGGCCAGCAGCGTAAGCGAAGTCAGCTTCTTCAGCTTTTTCACTTCCATCAGGCGCAGCAGCCGGTCCACGAACACGTCCGTCACGTCGCGCACCAGCACGTCGCCCACCAGATCCTTTGAGATAAACTCATCCTCCGGATTCAGAATCAGGTCGTACTTGTGCTTGTATATCTTCTCGCTGTTTTTCTTGATAATCAGCGGAATATCGTTGATGAAAACGTTCATCGCGGGGTAATCTGGAGAGGAGCAAAAAGGGGACTCAGGCGGGGTGCTGTAAAACACAGCATATTTCCCCGGAAACGAAAGCGTCCGGGGGTCGGGCAAGATACGGGATGTCTGCGGTTGTGTTGTATCAGGGGGTAGTTGGATGAGGGATAATGGATGAAGGATAGATGGATAATGGATGGATGGACAAGGGATGAAGGACAGATGGATAATGGAGGAGGATGGAAGCGCAAGAAACAGGAAGTGTCCTTACTCCACTATCTGTAATCCCTCATCCTTTATCCAACTACCTTTATTCTTTATCTCTCATCTGCATGAAGAAAATCGGCTTGCTCTCTGACACCCACAGTTACCTCGACGACCGAATTTTGCACCACCTGCGCGGCTGCGACGAAATATGGCATGCCGGCGACTTCGGCACGGCCGAGGTGGCCGAAACCCTGGAAACCGTGGCACCCCTGCGCGGCGTGTATGGCAACATTGATGGCCAGGACGTGCGCCGTACCCAGCCGCTGGTGCAAAACTTTGAAGTGGAAGGCTTGCGGGTGCTGATGACCCACATTGGCGGTTACCCCGGTCACTACAGTCCGGCCGGCCGCACGCTGGTGCAGCAGGAGCGCCCGGGCCTGTTCATCAGCGGCCACTCCCACATCCTGAAAGTAATGCCCGACCATAAGCTGGGCCTGCTCCACCTCAACCCCGGCGCGGCTGGCCGCCACGGCTTCCATAAAGTGCGCACTCTGCTGCGGTTTGAGGTTGCGGAGGGCAAAGTGCAGCACTTGCAGGTAATTGAGCTGGGCCCAAAGTAATACTATTGACCACAACAGCTAACCAGCCGCAGCTAATTAAAAAAGCGCCTCTTTCCGTAGAAAAAGACGCTTTTGAATATTCTGGTTGGTACCCACCGACACCGGGGTAGGTGCACCAGACGCGAAAGGCGGCTGACTAAGCGGCGGCTTCGGTCTTGGTGAAGCGGGCTTTCAGCTCGTCGAGGTCCACGTTCTTCAGAACGGGGGTGAGGAGCAGTTGCTTAATAACGCGCTGCTTGTTGTTAGCGCGGGCAATGTTCTTGCGGTGCTTCCGCTTCAGACGGGTAACGCTCATTTTTTCCGGGTCGGTTTAGTCTTTCAGTAAATGAGGGGCAAAAGTAACGACTAAATTTGAAACCGGGAAACCTTTCCCGCTTTTCCCTTTCCTAACTCCATGACTGAATCTGTAATTGACCTGCGCTCCGATACCGTAACGCGCCCTACCCCCGCCATGCTGGAAGCCATGTTTCAGGCCCGCGTGGGCGACGATGTGTACGAAGAAGACCCCACCGTGCGGGCCCTGGAGCAGGAAGCAGCCGCCCGCTTCGGGCTGGAAGCCGGCCTGTTCTGCCCCTCCGGCACCATGACCAATCAGATTGCCATTAAGGCTCACACCGAGCCGCTGTCGGAAGTAGTCTGCGAGCAAAACTCCCACATTTACCTCTGGGAAGTGGGCGGTATTGCGTTCCACTCGGGAGCCTCGGTGGCGTTGCTGCCCGGCAACCGGGGCCGCCTCACAGCCGCGCAGGTAGAGGCCGCCATCCGGCCCGTGAACGTGCACTACCCCACCACCAGCCTGATTTCCCTGGAAAACACCCACAACCGGGGCGGCGGCAGCTGCTACGCCCTGCCGGAACTGGAAGCCATTGCGGAGGTTGCCCGTCGCCACCGGATTCCGCTGCACCTCGATGGGGCCCGCATTTTCAACGCGCTGGTGGCTACCGGGCAGCCGGCCCAGGAGTATGGCCGCCTCTTCGATACTATTTCGGTGTGCCTGAGCAAGGGTCTGGGCACACCGGTGGGCTCAGTGCTGCTGGGGAGCAAAGCCTTTATCCAGAAAACCAAGCGCATCCGGAAGGTGATGGGTGGCGGCATGCGCCAGGCCGGCTACCTGGCCGCAGCGGGCCTTTACGCGCTGGAGCACAACGTAGAGCGCCTCTCCGACGACCACCGCCGCGCCCGGCAGCTGGGCACGGCTCTGGCCGCCCAGAGCTACGTAGCCGAGGTGCTGCCCGTGGAAACCAACCTGGTTATTTTCCGCTTGCAGGACAATACCCCCGCTGAGCAGTTCCTGGCTCAGTTAGAGCAGCAAGGGATTCGGGCAACTTCCTTCGGCCCCCAGATGATCCGCTTCGTGACCCACCTCGACATCGACGATGCCATGATCGGGCGGGTAGAGGCGGTGCTGGCGGCCCTGTAAGCCGCCAGCACGCGTGCTTGTACTAAACAAGGCAGGGCTGAACAGCCCCGACTTCCGGGCCTTCGGTTCCTGCTTTGTTCTGCTGCCCCGGCGCGTTTTTCAAAAACAACCGCAACCCATGCTTGCTGCCGCCTGCCCCGGTCTGGCGCCGGACGAAGCGGGGGCGGAAGCGTATGTTTAGACGATGATACACCACAATCTTTTCCTGATAGGCGATGTGCACGGCTGCTACCATACGTTTCGGGAGCTGCTGGGGCACTGGCGCCCGCAGGAAGAGCTGCTGGTACAAACCGGCGACCTGGTGGACCGGGGCCGCTTCGGGCCGGAGTGCGTGCAGCTGGCCCTGGAGCTGGAACAGCAATACCCCGGGCGCACGGTGTTTCTGCGGGGCAACCACGAGCACGAAATGCTGAAGCACTTCGGCCCTACCGGCCCCAACCCGGCCTGGCTGGGCTGGGGCGGCCGGGCCACGGTGCAGCAGTACCAGGGCCGACCCGACCTGCTACAGCAGCACCTGAGCTGGCTGAGGCAGCGCCCTTTCACCTGGGAAAACGACTACGTGCTGGTTAGCCACGCGGGCTTTGCTGACACGGAAGCCCCCCTGGACGCGGAAAATATGGATGGTGTACTCTGGCGGCGAGGCCCGCTGCGCAACGTGGGCCGGCGGCAGGTAGTGGGGCACACACCCACCGCCACTGGAGCGCCTACCTTCGAGGCGGCGGCCAATGCCCTCTACATTGATACGGGCGCCTGCTTTGGCCGTAACCTGAGCGCCTTGCGGCTGTCGTTTACCGGCGACTTGCTGGGGGAAGTTTTGATTCCAACCTCCCTACTGGATATTGTCCTGACCTAGCCTTCTCTTATGGCTGCTCCTACCCCCCTCCCTACCCTAAACCCCGCCCTGCGGCACCTCACCCAGGCCGATCCGGTGCTGGCCCGCCTTATCCGGCAGGGCCGCCCCATTGAGCCTTCTGCCCACGAAGACCTGTATCTGGCTTTGCTACGGGCCATTGTCAGTCAGCAGATTTCCACGAAGGCGGCAGCGGCCATCTGGCGCAAGGTGCAGGCCCTGTTTCTGCCTGAAGGCTACCCCGAGCCGGCGGCCCTGCTGCTCCTTTCCGATGAGGACCTGCGGGCGGCAGGCATTTCACGCCAGAAAGCAGGCTACCTGCGCGCTATTGCCGATTTTGCTCAACGCGACCAACTCGACCACGCTCACCTCAGTCAGCTCTCAGCGGAAGAATTTACCCAGCACCTCACCCAGATTAAAGGGGTAGGCCGCTGGACCGCTCAGATGCTGCAGATGTTTGCCCTCGACCAACCCGACGTATTTCCGGAAGGCGACCTGGGCATTCAGAACGCCATGCGCCGCCACTATGGCCTGCAGGAAACCGGCCGCGCCCTGCTGACGCGTATGATAGAGCTAGCCGAACCGTGGCGCCCCTACCGGACCCTGGCCAGCAAGTACCTCTGGCAGTCCCTGGACAATGCGCCAGGGTAGGCCCTAGGCCTCTGGCTTGCCGTTACGCTCGTTGCGGCGGGCATCCCAGATACCCAAGCCAATGGCTATAAACGTAGAAACAAAGGGTACCAACAGACCGAACAGCAGCCAGGGCCAGAACCGCCGGCCGTACATGTGCGCGATGTAAACGGTCATCACCGCCGACAGCAGGCAGACAGGCAGGGCAAAGAACAGCAGGTTGAGGAAATCCATACCACAAAAGTACGCAGAAGCCTATTGGTAGTCGGCGGGCACCTGCTGTAGTTGGGCGGCGGGTTGCCAGTGCGGGGGGTTCATATTGGGGTAAAACCACGCCGCACCGGCTGCTAGCCACTGGGCGCGGTACTGGCGGGCAGAATCCGGAGCGTAATCATCATAGCCGAACACTACCCCACAGCACGCGCAGGTGCTGAAATCCGGCGAGTGCCCATCCGGCCCCCACGGCGACTCATCGTAATCCAGGCCGCACACCCGGCAGTACCACACTTCCATCATTACAGCAGCTGGTTACCGGGCTTTGCCGCGCTTCACGAGGGTAGGCGTGCAGCACTTTATCGAACGGCTCCCGGATGTCCACGGGCACAAAATCAATTTTGTACTGCCCGCAGCGCAGGGCCAGTTCCTGCTCGTAGCGGTGCATAGTGGCCTGGTACTGCGCGCGCACCTGATCGGGCTGCAGCTTCACCGTCTGGCCGGTTTCGAGGTCCTCGAAGAGGTAGGGCCGGTCCTGGAAGTTGAAGTTGGCCTCCGTGGCGCGGTCCATCACGTGAAAGAGCAGCACTTCGTGATGCTGGTGGCGCAGGTGTTGCAGGGCGGCCAGGGTTTCGGCCTGCGCCTCGGGGGCCCGGCCCAGCATGTCGGAAAACAGCACCACCAACGAGCGTTTCGGGATTTGCTGGGCTATGGTATGAATGACGCCCGACACATCGGTGCGGGCCCGGCCGGGGGTAGCAGGGCGCTCCAGCAGCTGCTGCAGGGTCAGGAGCAGGGTGTGGCGGTGGCTGCTAGTGGAGCGCACGGGCGTTTGCAGCTCCACCTGGTCGGAGAAGGTAACCAGGCCTACCGCGTCGCGCTGCTTTTGCAGCAGCGTGGTAATAGCCGCCGCGCACAGCACCGAAAACCGCAGCTTATCGTGGGAAGGCGCGGGGTAGTACATGCTGGGGCTTACATCGAGCAGCAGGTGACAGCGCAGGTTGGTTTCTTCCTCGTAGCGCTTCACGAACAGCTTATCGGTGCGCGCGAATACCTTCCAGTCGAGGTGGCGGGTGCTTTCCCCGGGGTTATAGAGGCGGTGCTCCGAGAACTCCACCGAAAACCCATGGTAGGGCGACTGGTGCAGGCCCGTGATGAACCCTTCCACCAGCTGGCGGGCCAGAAACTCCAGGTTTTCGAACGAGCGGATAGCGGCTAAGTCGAGGGGTTGGGCCATAACTGCAGGGGTAGGAAGGCAACGGAAAGTAGCCCTAAGGTACAAGGAAACCCGCGCGGGCCCGCTGCAGCCCGCAACAGCAGGCCCGCGCGGGAGGTTCGGTTTAACAAAGTCAGCTGGCTGGTAGGCTACTTACCTGGGTATGCGTCCCCAACGAGCCAAAGGCTGAACGGTAAAGGCGCGGCCTCTACCTTTTGTCGGGTCTCTCCACCGCCGCGTCAATATATAGCCTGCAGTATATTCATCTTGCTTTTATACCAGGCGCTTACACTGAGCATACGAGTGGCACATACGGCGTTTTTTTCACACTTTGCAAGGTTTTTGCGGTTCAGGGCCCGGAAAAGGAAAAAGCCCGCCTTCAAATTTTTATATATGATTGAAAGCACGTATTTTGCGCTGAACTTCAATCATCTTGGAATAACAAAAATTTACCGGAAGGAACTGTGGAAGACCGTCACGACCAGGAAGAAATCTACTCCCAGCGCATTAAAGCCGGCAAGCGCACGTACTTTTTTGACGTGAAAGCTACCCGCGGCCAGGACTACTATCTGACCATTACGGAAAGCAAGCGTCGCCTGCGCGACGACGATACTTTCTCCTACGAGAAGCACAAGATTTTCCTGTACAAGGAAGACTTTCTCAAGTTTGTTGATGCCCTGCAGGATGCCGTGGATTACGTACGCGAAGAGCTGCTGACCCCCGAAGAGGTAGCCGAGCTGGACCGCCCCCGCCCCGCCTACGACGAGCGGGAAGGCAACTACAACCGCGCCGACGACACCTACTAACCCGCCCCCGCAAGCCTAGCGAAACACACACTACTCAGCATTTTTGCTTTCCATTTTACGGCGCGTCCGGCTTCGGCCCGGCGCGCCGTTTTGCTGTGCGGCACGAGCTTTAGCGCATAGCGGCTCTGCCCGGGGCCCCTTATAGCGGGCCACCGCATTGCCGGCAGCCTGTACTGTACCGCGCGCCGTGCTTTCCTTGGAAAAGCCCCGTACCTTTGCGCCATGAATTGCTTCTTCGGGAGCCATTCACCATCTCACTAACTCACTATTTCACCGTCATATGGGTCTCCGCTGCGGTATCGTCGGCCTGCCGAACGTGGGCAAATCCACGCTGTTTAACGCTCTTTCCAACGCCAAGGCCGAGTCGGCCAACTACCCCTTCTGCACCATCGAGCCGAACGTGGGCGTGATTACCGTGCCCGATGAGCGCCTTCAGATTCTGGAGCAGCTGGTAAACCCCAAGCGCGTGTTGCCTACCATCATTGAGTTCGTGGACATTGCGGGCCTGGTGAAGGGCGCTTCCAAGGGCGAAGGGCTGGGCAATAAGTTCCTGGCTAACATCCGGGAAGTGGACGCCATTATCCACGTTATCCGCTGCTTCGACGACCCCAACATCGTGCACGTAGCCGGCGGCGTTGACCCCGTCTTCGACAAGGACGTTATCGATACGGAGCTGCAGATCAAGGATCTGGAGAGCATTGACAAGAAGCTGGCCAAGTCCGAGCGCTCGGCCAAGAGCGGCGATGCTGTGGCTAAGAAAGAGGTAGCAGCCCTGCAGCGCTTCAAGGATGCCCTGGAAGCCGGCCAGAACGCCCGCGCCGTGCAGGCTACCCCCGAGGAGCTGGAGGCCGTAGCCGATCTGCAGCTGCTGACCATCAAGCCCGTGATTTACGTGGCCAACGTAGACGAGGCCAGCATTCAGGATGGTAACGCCCACACGGCTGCCCTGCAGGCTCACGTAGCCCAGGAAGGCGCCGAAGTGGTGCTGGTGTCGGCCGCCATTGAGTCGCAGATTGCGGAGATGGAAGACCCCGAGGAAAAGGAAATGTTCCTGGCTGAGTACGGCCTGAAAGAGTCGGGCCTGAACCGCCTGATCCGCGCTTCCTACTCCCTGCTGAACCTGATTACCTACTTCACGGCCGGTGTGCAGGAAGTACGCGCCTGGACCATCCACAAGGGCGACAAGGCTCCCCAGGCTGCGGGCGTTATCCACTCCGACTTCGAGAAGGGCTTTATCCGGGCCGAGGTTATCAAGCTGGCCGACTACCAGGAGTACAAAACCGAAGTAAAGATCAAGGAAGCCGGCAAAATGGCCGTGGAAGGCAAAGATTACGTGGTGCAGGACGGCGACATCATGCACTTCCGCTTCAACGTTTAATCACGGATTTAGACGGATTAATCGGATTTCACGGTTTCCCTACCCCTATCATGGACGTAAAAGACAGCAACGGCAACCTGCTCACCGAAGGCGACTCGGTTACCATTACCAAAGACCTGAAAGTAAAGGGCATGGCCCAGGCGCTCAAGCGCGGCACCGTGGTCAAGAACATCCGCCTTACCAACTCGCCCGCTGAGATTGAAGGCAAGGCCGGGGGTAGCATGCTGGTTATCAAAACCGAATTCGTGAAGAAAGCCTAGCCCTTTCTCTGCAGCCGCTCCGTAACTTAAGCGCCCCGGTCGAAATGGTTCGGCCGGGGCGCTTTGTTATATACGCTTGATTATGGGGTTCAACGTGACTGTGCTCAGGGCAGTTGATTCGGAATATGAAGACAGTGGCGTCTTCATAAATAGATCATACTACAACTTCGTCGCCAGCTATGATTTATTCGGGGAAGAGTCTGTGATTATAAGTGTTGGCAACTACTTAGGACTTGATCTGCATCCTCTAGTTAAGCTAACTTATCTGGATAGCCTGGAGGAAGAATCTGAAGAAGATGAAATTGTCGTTAAACAAAACGTAGATGAACTGCTGACGCTTGTCAAGACTGTTGCCGAAAAGATGCAGAGTCAACCGAACATGCTTAATGAAGTTACCTACAAGGCGAAGCCCTTTCAGTATAGCATGTGGGAAGATTACTTCAAGTCAGGACAAATGACGGAAGATCTTGAGGCCGTCATTGAAAGTCTTACTCATCATAAGGAAGCCGGGGCAACTGATGTAGTGTTTGGAGTTCTTTAATTGTCTTTTACATCAATTGACATTCTACTTCCCTACCACCTTAAACAGCTGACCGGCCGTTAGCTTATCCGTGGTTTTCATGCCGTTTACGATGGCCAGTTCCTCGTGGCGCTTGGCGGGCACGCCGTTGGCCGTGAGGGCTTGGGCCAGCGTCTGGCCAGCTTTAGCGGTTTTGATGCGGATGCGTTCGGGCTGCTTGTTGAGCTTGGCGGCATCGGTGAGGCGGCGGTAGCCCTGAGCCGTGCGCTGAAACTGCGGAGCATACGTGCTGAAGTCGTTGGGTGAGGTCAGGCCCACGAAGGCGTACAGGCTCTGCCCATCCTGAATGATGTAGGTGAGCGTGCGGGCCGTGATGCCCTGCTGGCCGGTTTGCTGGTCCTGCCCTACCTGGTCGCCCTGAATGGCAATGGCAGGGAAGCCGTTGACGGTGGTTTTCTGGGCCTGGGCATTCTGCAGCTTCAACTGCTCAGCGAGGCTTTGCGCGGCCGCATCGAGAGCACCGCTACCAGCGGGCAGCAGCACGATAACGGCCTTGCCGTTGGGCTCGGCCATCTGGAACTGGCTGGGCGAGTTCTGCGACTTCCAGCCCTGAGGAATCGGGAACTGAAACTTCAGATCGGGGTGGTAAAACACGCTGCTTTCCACGTAGCCTTCGCGCGGATTGTCGCCGTAGGGCAGGCCTTCAATCAGGCGCAGGTACTGGTCGCGGTTCACGGCCAGCTGGCGGCCGGCCTGCTGCTCGGCCTGCTGGGCCAGCTTTTTCACGTTCTGGTAACGGTCGGCGGAGTTGGGGTGCGAAGACAGGAAGGTGGGCACGGTGGCGGCCCCGCTGCTTTGCTCGGTACGCGAGAGGGTCAGGAAGAAGTCGGCCATGGACGCCGGGTCGTACCCGATTTTGCTGGAGTATTTCACCCCCAGCTTATCCGATTCATTTTCGTCGTCGCGGCCGTACTTAAGCAGGCCCAGGCCCACCACCTGCGAGGCCGGCTGGGCAATGGAGGCTACCCGTTTCGAGAGGATGGACCCCAGAATAAGTGCCCCGTTGGCAATGGTGGAGCGGGTTTGCTGCTTCTGGCCGTGGCGGGCCGTAATGTGCCCGATTTCGTGGCCCAGCACTCCGCTGAATTGCGCTTCGTTGTTGAAGTGGGCCAGAATGCCGCGCGTAAAGTACACGTGCCCATCGGGGGTAGCAAAAGCATTGATGATGGGCGAATCGACGATGGTAAAGCCTTTTACGTCAGCGGGGCGGTCGGAAATGCGGCCCATCTGCATGCCTTTCTGATCAATGTAGCTTTGCAGCTTGGCATTGTCGAGTAGGCCGAACTGGGCAATTACCTGTGGGTCGGGCTGGGCGCCCTGCACAGGTGCTACCGGTAGCGCGGCGGGGGATACAGCGGCTGGTTGGGAGCTGCTGAGCGGCAGCAGCAGCGCCAAAGCAGCGCCGGTGTGTAGAACAGAAGTGAACGTAGGGTACATGGTGAGAGAGCTAGGGTGATGAGCCGGGAGAGGGACTACGCCTGCAACGAAGCTCCACGGCTGCAAGGTTACAGAACCGCTAGCCACCAGACCAATTCCGTGCCGATTCAGCTAGCCAGCCATCCTAAGCGGTTTTCCAGACGGTGTAGCGGAGGTTGTAAATACGCTTGCGTCTTATTGTCGGCTCCTTGTGGGGTGCTCAACAGCTGGCGTTCAACGATTGAAACGAAAGTAGGCCTCACCACATCACGTAGGAATCGACTAGACGAAAATCCATAGTAACTCAATTCACTTTATAAAATTATTTTAATAATTAATATTAATTAACTAATTATACCCCGTCATTCACCTTCACTCCTTATTCCCTCTTTTAGTATGAAAAAGGCTACTCAAATGGCGCTTTGCCTTACGCTGGCTTTAGCAGGCAGCAGCGCTTACGCCCAAAACAACCTGACCACGGTACAGCAAGTAGGCAACGACAACGCCGCCACCGATACGCAGCGCGGCAGCCGCAATACCATTGCCGTGCTGCAAAGCGGGGCAGGCAACACGGCTACGGGCACGCAGGCTGGCAACCGTAACACGCTGCAGCAAACCCAAAGTGGCCGCGACTACACGGCCACGGCTACCCAAACGGGTATTCGCAACGCTGTTACCCAATCGCAGACCGAGAATTTCTGGAGCGGCGGCAGCGTGGCGGCCGTACAGCTCGGCAATGAAAACCAGAGCACGCAAACCCAGGTAGGCCAGGGCGCGGCATCCGTTATCCAGATTGGCAGCCGCAACGAGGCCCTGCAGGATCAGCGGGGCCGGGCGCTGCAGGCCTCCATTAACCAGGTGGGAAGCGCCAACACCGCCGAGCAGCACCAGGAAGGGCCGGGGAGCACGGCAACGCTTTCCTCGACGGGCAACCGCAACTACTCCTACCAGAGCCAGCGCGGCATCAGCCAAACGGCTACCGGGGTGCAGATCGGCAACGACAACCGGCTGATCCAGACGCAGTCGTTTGGGGATAACGTGGCCTCAGCCCTGCAGATTGGCAACCGCAACGTGGCCGAGCAAAGCCAGAGCGACGGCTCGGGCAACCTGGCGGCCGTGGAACAAACCGGCTCCGGCAACCGGGCTTACCAGGCCCAGGGCCTGGGCGTTTCGGGTGGCGGCAACCAGGCCCTCATCGAGCAGGACAGCTTCAACAGCGTGGCCAGCCAGCAGCAGGCCGGCATTCTGAACGAGGCCCGCACGTACCAGGGCCTTTCGGGCCAGAGCAGCACAGTGGCCCAGAACGGTACCGGCCACGAAGCGGTAGTACACCAGAACCATCCGTAGCACCGCTACGGCTTGACCCGTTAGCATTAGCATACTACAACAGCGGCGCCCTGGTACCAGGGCGCCGCTGTTGCATTCAGGAAGAAGATGAGTTTAGGGCTGACGGCCATTTACGTTCACCGTCTGGTAGCCAACGAGCAGATCGGTGCGGGTGCCGGGCGGGCGGTAGTACACCAGCAGATCGTAGCGGTTTTCGGTTTCCTGGTGGCTGCCTTCCCAGTACACGCTGTTGGGACCCTGGGGCGTTTGCACGGCGTAGAGGTAGTTGTAGTAGCCTTGCTTGAGCAGGGCGTGGCCGATGTACTGCCGGGCCGCGGCATCGTAGGTCAGCTTAAACTCATCTTTGAACTGCCAGTCGGAAAGCGCGCCCAGCACATACACGGGGCCGGGTGCCGGCTGCTCGGCCCGGAGCTGAAAGGTCACGTCGAGGTAGTCGGCGTTGGTAGCACCGTTGCCATACTCGCGGCTCTCAATTACACGCTGCCCGTTGATGTCGTCGTACTGGGAGTAGGCTTGGCCGTTGCGGGTAGCTTCGGGCAGTAGCAGGGCGGCGCGGGGGGTAGCCTCGGCATCAATGCGGGCCACGCCCACACCCAGGGAGCGGAACGTGCGCAAATCAACAAACCGGAACTCGCTCAGGGCCGGGAAGGCATTCTCGAAGTTGAAGTACTGATAATCCAGCTGGCGCTCGGCGTCGCGCACGAAGGTGGGGCGCAGGTTGTACTTGGCATTGTCCCAGCGGTAGTTCTGGCGCAGTACCACCTTTACCTCCTGGGCCGGGTTTACCAGCTGCATATTGTAGCGGATACCGAAATCGAGCTGCTGCAGGGTGTAGCGCTCCTGCCCAGCTACCGGAATACCCTGGCGCAGGTACACCTGCACGCCGCCCTCCTCGAACACCAGCACCCGCCGGCTCAGCAGGGGCGTACCGCCCGGCCCCTGCACTACCCACAGGTAGTTGCCCGAAAGCTTGACGCGCGGCATCCGGAGGCGGTAGTGGTAGTAGGGCACCCTGGTACTCACCGAGGCCCGGTAGTCGGTGATAGTTTGCTCATTGATTTCCGACAGAAACTGCAGATCCGTCAGCACGGAGGGCTGCCAATTCAGGTCGCAGTGCACCAGCTTGGCCGTGAGGCGCTGCCCGGTACCGCCCAGCACGTCAAACTCCAGCACCGCAGGCTGCCCCTGGGACAGCGGCACCACCGGCGGATTAAACACCTCGTTTGCCTGCCCGGTGGGCACGTAGCACTGCACCGTGCGCACGTTGGGGTCGTACACGGCGTCCTCGTAGCGCAGGGTTTTGTTGGCGTAGTACTCGGGGGCTTGCTGGCCGGGGGTGGCGGGCCGGCGGGCGGCGTTAGGGTCGGTGATGGGCGTGCCCAGCGGCACACAGGCGGTGGCCGCCAGCAGCAGTACAGCGGAAAAAAGGGGGTAGCGCATAAAAGCGAATGTAGGCGATACGGCGCACTTCCGGCGCGGGCCCGCCGCCGCTGCGCCGGTGGCAACCCGGCCGGGCGCTAGCCACCAGCAGCCTGGGCGCTGGCCGCCGGACCGCCAGGCCCGGACCAGCCGGAGTGCGGAGGGCCAGGACGTAACACCTCGGTAACCACGAGTTTATAAAGCCTTAACCGGCACTTAAACCACGCGAAACAGTGGGTTTCGTACTTGCGGCGCATTCCAAACCAAGCCCTACGCATGAAATCTACCTCTACCTTTCTGGCCGCCGCTCTGCTTGGCGGCAGCACCGCGGGGCTGGCCCAAACGGCCTGCCCTACCCTGCCCGAGGACCACATCAGCCGGTTTACGTCGGTGCAGCCCTCCACCCAGCCCCAGGACCTGCGCATCCCGTCCACGCACACATTTCAGATGCTGGCGCAGGGGGGTAATGCCTACACCAACGCCGCCGATGGCAACATGCTGGAAGCTTTCGACTTTACCGGGTACGCCCCTATAAGCGGCAGCAGCACCAATGGCTACCTCTCTATTAACCATGAGGGCTCCGGCACAACTTCGGGGGTAAGCATGCTCAGCCTGAACTTTAATGCTACCTCCAAGCTGTGGAACGTAACGGCCAAGCATCCGGTAAATTTTGCCCCCGTACTTGGTACCATTAACAACTGCTCGGGCACCGTCACCCCCTGGAGCACGATTGTGACCTGCGAGGAAAATCTGGGACCTACTAACCCCGTGGACACCAACAACGACGGGTACCTGGACTCCGGCTGGAACATAGAAATTGACCCTGCTACGCATGCCGTAAAAGACCAGGACGGTGACAGCAAGCCTGATAAGCTGTGGATGATGGGCCGCCTGAAGCACGAGAACATCGTTGTGGCTCCTGACCTGCGCACGGTGTACGAAGGCGCAGATGACGGTTCTGCTAACAGCTTCGTGTATAAGTATGTGGCTGATGCTGCGGGTAAGCTAGGCAAGGGCAAGCTGTATGCTCTTCAATTAAGTGGGGCTATTGGCACAGCCACTACGGGCACCTGGATTCAGGTACCAAACTCTACTCCTACGGAGTGTAACAACACCACTACGGCCGCCAGAGCATTAGGTGCTACCAGCTTCAATGGCGTTGAAGACATTGAAATCAGCCCGCTTACCGGCCAAGTATATTTCACGGCCAAAGGCCCCGGCACTACCTACCGCTTCACTGATTCAGGCGCCACCGGCACTACTATCAGCAACTTTGAAATCTTTGCTGGCAACTCGCCTACGGTAACCGACCAGGCTTACACCATCAACTACGGTACTGGCACTATCTCAGAGCGCTGGGGCACCGGCAACGATAACCTCACCTTTGATTCCAAAGGCAACCTGTATGTATTGCAGGACGGCGGCCGCAACCACATCTGGTTGATCAAGCCCTGCCACACGCAGGCAAGCCCAGCCGTGGAGCTGTTTGCCGTAACCCCTGCTGGCTGTGAGCCGACAGGCATGACCTTCTCGCCCGATGAACGGTTCATTTTCGTTTCAATGCAGAGCCCGGATGAGAAGAATACGCTTGCTACCCTGGATGCGGCGGGCCAATCGGTAGTCTTTAACAAATCCACTGCCTTGGTTATAGGGCGCAAAGGCACGCTAGGTACTGCCACGGCCTTAAGCACCGCCAAATCTGAGCTCATTAAGGCCGATGTGTATCCGAACCCCGTGAGCAACGACGAGCTGACTATTGCCCTGTCGCACCGGCTGCGGGAAGCGGCTACGCTAACGGTGTATAACTCTGTGGGCACCCGTGTACTGGAACAGACGGCTACCCTAAACCAGGGCCAGAACATGCTGAAGCTGACGGTAAGCCAGCTACAGGGCGGCCACTACAGCCTGGTTATCAAAACGGCTACCACCCTCACTACTCGTCATTTCATTAAGCAGTGAGGTACAGCCTACTTTTTCTTTCAACCTTACTAGTTGTTGCCCTGCAGGCTTTGCAGGGCAACACTTGTTTGGCGCAGTGCACCACCAAAGTTTCTCATTCCTTGTCTGCTGCTCTCAGCCAGCCTGCCTGCGTTACCGAGCTAAACCTGCGGGGCCAGAACCTGGAATTACTACCCCAAAACATAGAGCAATTGCGGCGGCTGCGGCTGTTGTTTGCCCACGAAAACCACCTGCGCCACCTGCCCAGCACCCTCACGCAGCTGGATAGTCTGCGGGTCCTATTCATCAATAAGAACGGCTTACTGGATTTACCGCCGGCCATTGGCAGCCTGCACCGACTGCGGCAGCTGCAGATTGAGCAAAACATGCTCACGGAGCTGCCTCCCAGCATTGGCACCCTCGACAGCCTGCGCTACCTGATGGGAGCTTACAACAACTTTACTTCCCTGCCCGAGCAGGTAGGGCGCCTGACGCAGCTAGAGTATGTAGATGTTTCGCACAACCAGCTGCTGTTTCTACCCGCCTCCATTGGCAGCCTACATAGCCTGCGCTACGTGTATCTGAACGATAACAAGCTGCAGAGTCTTCCTGCCCATCTTGAAAAAATGACTAAGGTGGAAGAGCTAAACCTGGCAAACAACCAGCTGGAGCAGCTGCCGGAGAGCCTGGGCAACTGTGCGCAGCTGAAGGTGCTGATTCTCTCGGGAAATCAGCTAAAGCAACTCCCCAAAAGCCTGGGCAAGCTGCAGAACCTGGAAATGCTCATTGCCAACGATAACCAGCTGACGGCCTTGCCCAAAAGCCTGGGAAAGCTGAAAAAGCTGAAAACCGTCATCGTGCGCAACAACACCTTTAGCCCGCAAGCCCGCCGCGCGGCCGAAGCCCGCCTGCCTGGAGTTAAATTTCACTTCTGATGCACACCCGCTCACTACTACCAGGCAGCGGCCTGGTTCGCTCCCTGCTGCTGGGTCTGGCGGGGCTGCTGTTCTCCTTCGCGGTGCTTTACCAGTCGCCCGCCGAGAAGGTAAAGGGCTACTACACCCGCCACCTGCAGCAGCTGCACACGCGCCTGCAACGCTTTCAGGAAACTGCCCACACCGCCGATACCACCAGCCTGCGCCAGCAGTTCGCGGCCTGCCGCCAGGAGTACAAATGCCTGGAGTTTGCCGTCGAGTACTACTACCCCCATGCGGCCCAGCGCATCAACGGGGCGGCACTACCCGAAACCGAACCCGGCGAGCCGGGCGAGGTAATTCCGCCCACTGGCTTTCAGGTGCTGGAAGACTACTTGTTTGCTACCCCCGACACGCCCGGCAACCGTGACTTGGTGCACCAGGAAATCGACAACCTGCTCTACCAGATGCGCTACCTAGAGCAGCAGGCGCCCGTGCTGGTTTTCCCGGCCGAGGAGGTTTATGACGCTCTACGCCTGAACCTGTACCGCCTGGCGGCCAAAGGCCTTTCGGGCTTCGACTCGCCCGCCGCCCATGCTTCTCTGCCTGAGGCGGCGGCCACTCTGGAGTCGAGCCGGGAGGTGTTGGCGCTGAGCAACGCTCCTGCTACCCTAACCCAACAGCTGAAACGCTGTGCCGCCGCCGTAGCCCGCCCCGGCCAGGACTTCAACTCCTTTGATCGAGCCCGGTTTTTTACCCGCTACTTTAACCCTGCCCTCGCTGGTCTGCGTCAGGCCCAGGCAGAGCAGGGCATTCCTTTTACAACCACGCGCCGCGCTGTGCGGCCCACGGCGGCCAGCTTTTTCGTGGCCGATGCGTTTGACCCTGGCTTCTTCGCTCCCGCGGACGCCGCCCCGGCTACCCCCGCCGTGCTGGCCCTGGGCGAGGCCCTGTTTCAGGAGCCGTTGCTGTCGGGCAAAGCGGGACGCTCCTGCGCCAGCTGCCACCAACCGGGCCAGGCCTATACCGATGGGCTGCGCGTGAACCGCTCCCTGCTGGCCTCTGCCGAACTGGAACGCAATACCCCTACCCTGCTCAACGCCGCCCTGCAGCCCGACCAGTTCTACGACAGCCGGGTGCATTTCCTGGAAGACCAGGTGCACGCCGTGGTATCGAACAAGGCCGAAATGGGCGGACAGCTCAGCGAAGCCCCGGCCCTGCTGCGCCGCAAAGCTGCCTACCCCCGTCTGTTCGCCCAAGCCTTTGCCACCGAAAAGCAGCCCGTTACGGAGCGTAACATCCGCCGCGCCGTGGCGGCCTACGTCCGCTCCCTGGTGGGCCTCAACAGCCGCTTCGACCAGTTCCTGCGCGGCGATACTACGGTGCTCGGCAACCAGGAAATTTTGGGCTTCAACCTGTTTATGGGCAAGGCGCAGTGTGGTACCTGCCACTACCTGCCTTTATTTAACGGAACCGTGCCGCCCCTCTACGACAAAACGGAGAGTGAAGTACTGGGTGTGCCCGCCACCACCGATGCCGCGGCTCTGAAGCTGGACACGGACCCCGGCAAGTTTCTGCTCTACGGCGTGGCCCACCAGCAACACGCCTTCAAAACGCCCACCGTGCGCAACGCGGCCCTCACCCCTCCTTACATGCACAATGGCTTATACCAAACCCTGGAAGAGGTGCTGGATTTCTACAACCGGGGCGGCGGTGCCGGCATGGGCCTTTCCGTGCCTACCCAAACCCTGGCCGAGGACAAGCTCGACTTAACCAACACTGAGCAGCAGGCTATTATTGCCTTTATTAAGTCTTTGAATGATGCGCCAGCAGCCATCTATTAACTTCATTTCTCCCTAGGAAGCCCTACTCCTGATATATAAGCAGCAAGAAAAAAGCCCCACCCGAAGCAAAGTGCTTCGGGTGGGGCTTTCTACTACTCACTATTGGGCAATTACATTTCCGCCAGCATTTCCCAACGGTCGTTGAGCTGGGCCAGCTCTTTTTTCACCTGCTCGAATTTGTGAGTGGCGTCTTTCAGCTGGGCGGCGTTCTGATAGATCTGCGGGTCGGCCAGCTGGGCTTCGTATTGGGCCAGCTCCTTTTCCCGCTCGTCAATCTTCTTTTCTACCTCAGCCAGCTCTTTCAGGGCTTTTTTCTGGTCGGGTGAGGGCGTTTTGGCGGGCGCGGCTTCTACCTTCTTCTCCTCCTTTGGCAGGGGCCTGGGGGCCGAGGGCGAGGGTAGGCCGGCTTTCTTGGCCGCCTTTTCGCGGTCTTCCTGCCACTGCTCGTACTCGTTGTAAGTGCCGGGGTACTCTTTCAGTTGGTAGTCCTCGATGTACCAGATCTTGTTGGCCACATTCTCCACGAAGAAACGGTCGTGGCTAATCACGATGTAAGTGCCCTGGTACTGCTCCAGCGCCTGAATCAGGATGTTCACCGACTGCATGTCCAAGTGGTTGGTCGGTTCGTCGAGGAGCAGGAAGTTGGCTTCCGAAATCAGGGTTTTGGCCAGAGCTACCCGGCTTTTCTCACCGCCACTCAGCACCTTGATTTTCTTGTACACATCGTCGCCGGTGAACAGGAAGGAGCCCAGTACCGAGCGCAGCTCCATTTCTGAGCGCTTCGAGCCGGCCTCTACCATTTCCTGCAAAATCTCGTTTTCAATGCGCAGACTTTCCAGCTGGTGCTGAGCGTAGAACGACATAATCACGTTGTGCCCCAGTTGGTGATTACCACTAGTAGGAGCCTCCGAACCAGCTACCAGGCGCATCAGGGTAGATTTACCCTTACCGTTAGCCCCAATCAGCGCAATTTTGTCGCCGCGCTCAATGTGGACGTGGGTGTCGCGGAAGATGAGCTTTTCGCCGTATTTCTTGCCTACATGCTCCATGCGCAGGATGTGGCGGCCGGGCGTAACGGTGAAGTTGAACTTGATGTTTACGCGAGCATCATCGGCAGCTACGTCGTCGATACGCTCCAGCTTATCCAGCATCTTCACGCGGCTCTGGGCCTGCTTGGCCTTCGAAGCCTTGGCCTTGAAACGCTCAATAAAGCGCTCAGCCTGCCGGATCTGGGCCTGCTGGTTTTCGAAAGCGCCTTTCTGGATGGCGTTGCGCTCCTCCTTTTCTTCGAGGTAGAACGAGTAGTTGCCGGCGTAGGGCACCAGCTTGCCGCCCGTTACTTCCACGGTGGTGTTGGTGGTGCGGTCCAGGAACTCCCGGTCGTGCGATACGATAATCACGGCACCTTCGTAGCCAGCCAGATAATTTTCAATCCACTTAATGGAAGGCAAGTCCAGGTGGTTGGTGGGTTCGTCGAGGAGGAGCAGGGAAGGCTGCTGAAGCAGGATTTTCGCGAGCATCACGCGCATGCGCCAGCCACCCGAGAACAGCTTCAGGGGGCGTTGCAGCTCCTCGGTAGTGAAGCCCAGACCTTCCAAGATTTCTTCGGCGCGGGCTTGCATGGTGTAGCCGCCCAGGGCCTCGAAACGCTCCTGCAGGGCCGCCAGCTTTTCTACCAGGTCGTCGGTGTAGTTGGTTTCGAACTCCAGCAGCACCTCGTCAATCTTCTTCTGAATCTCCAGGGCCTCGGCAAATGCCTGCATGGCTACCACCAGGATGGACTCGTGCGAGTCGTAGCTCAGTAAATCCTGGTTCAGGAAGCCCAGGCTCACGTCCTTGCTCATGGAGATGCTGCCGCCATCGGGCTTGTACTCACCCACCAGAATGCGCAGCAGCGTGGATTTGCCCCGACCGTTCAGCCCGATGAGGCCAATCTTATCCTTGGGCTTGATATGCAGGTTGGCCTTGTCGTAGAGCGTACGCGAGCCGAAATGAAAGTCGAGGTCAGTAATGGAAATCATCCTACTTTGCGGGGGCTTTGAAGCCGCAAAGGTACGAGCTATCTAGTTGCGGTTGAATTAGAAGTTAACACAACTGTGGCGTATATACATGAGCGATAAAGACAGCTTGCTTCTCATACTAGATTTAGATGAAACATTAATCCATGCATCAAGCACGGAGTTAGGCCGACCAGCTGATTTTATGTTATTCGGCTATTACATCTATCAACGGCCTTATTTGAAGGAGTTCCTAACTAGTTGCAGTCAATATTTCAAGCTAGCAATCTGGTCGTCGGCATCCGACGATTACGTGGTTGAGGTAGCTAAACGTATCGTTCCAGCATCTATACCGCTCGAATTTGTTTGGGGCCGCAGCCGTTGCACTTATTGCTTCAATAACCTAGCTTTCGAAGAGTCTGGACATGCGAACTATCATAGTCACTATGATTACTTGAAAGTACTTAAGAAAGTACGGCGCTATGGTTACGATTTGAATAAGGTGTTGATCGTTGATGATACGCCGGCCAAATCCAAAAGAAATTATGGCAATGCCATTTACCCTGAAGAATACACAGGGCAACCACATGACAGTGAATTACTCCTGCTTTTAGCTTATCTAATGCAGTTGAAGGACACCACAAACGTTCGATCAATCGAGAAAAGAGATTGGAGAAACCGCATAGACCTTCTTAAGGAGAGAGGGATGTAATACGTAGCTTTACTCACACCCCTTCAAATACCTCAGCCCACGCTATCTGCAGCTCGGGCAGGGTAGCCACCGGAATCAGGCCGGGGGTGTAAAACTCACCGCGCAGTTCGTAGCGCCCCTCGTCGCTGAGCAGGTACACAACCACATTTTTCTGCTCGGGAGTTACTATCCAGTATTCACGCACGCCTACCTCCTCGTAGAGATCAAACTTCTCCTTGGTGTCGCGAGAAACGTTGCCAGGCGAGAGGATTTCGATAATCCAGTCCGGGGCGCCGAAGCAGCCGCGCTCGTCCAGCTTCTGCGGGTCGCAGATATCGGGCTGCACCACGGTTTCAACGCTAGCGTCGACGTTGGGGGTAGCACGGGCCAAGCGCACATCGAAGGGAGCATGATACATCTTGCAGCTTTTGCCTCGCAGAAACTGCATAATAGAAAACTCAATGTTTAGAGTAATATCTTGGTGCTGCCGCTTAGGCGCGGGACTCATCAGGCGCACCCGGCCCCGAATCAGTTCTACCCACTCCGTGAGCTGCCAGCTTAGGTAGTCGGCATAGGTGTAGCGGCGGGAGAGGTCGAGTTGGGAAAGCTGCGTGATAGGGGCCATGGAAAAGCGGTATCAAGTCGTGGGCAAAAATAGTATTTACAATTACGAGATATTTCGCCGCTGCTTTCAGCCCAAACCGCCTCCTGCCCTCCCGCGTACACCTGCGCATGAACCGCCCCTCCTCCCTCCTACCCCTTGCGTTGCTCTTAACCTTGGTGGCAGCCTGCCGCTCCGAGCAGGAAACCTCCGTAGCCGAATCTCGCGACAATGTGCCCGCCGCCGTAAAGGGCGAGCAATCGACGACGGAAACGGTGGGCAATACGGCCCGCAACCACGGCTACATCCGGCGCTTCTACCAAGAGAAGGGTAAGTATTATGTCACTGTCGACTACATCCAATTTCTGAACGGGGCCGATGCCGTGGCGGCAGCCCAGCGCAAGGGCGACGCCGTGGTGGACATCCAAAACGGCGACACGACTTATTCCGTCTTCAACGACTATTACATCGTGAACGACAGCCCGCGCCAGCGCACGTTCCGCCTCAGCGACCAGGCCGTGCTGACCTTCTGGAATAAAACCGGAGAGCTTCGCCAGTACAACCCTACCCCCTCCGAAGTGCTAAACCAGGGTACGGATGTGTTTCGATACGCTCCCTTTATCGTAGAAACCAAACAGGGCACTATCACCAGCCTGACGGAGCAGTACGTACCGTAAGCCGCCCTCGGCCGGGGAGTTTTTAAGGCAAAAATCGACTTGCCCGAGGCTGGTGCCGTATAAGACAGCATCTGTTCACGTACCTAACCTTTACTACTATGGCAACCAACGCCTCTAACGATAACGTAACCGAAAACGACAACTTCGCGGAACGCGCCGCCCAGGGCCGGCAAGCCGGTAGCCCGGTAGGTCAATCGTCGGGCAAGCCCAGCTACGGCGTGGGCGGCTACGAGCTGAACCTGGATGCCGAAGCCGGCGACGAAGGCGGCTCGGGCAGTGCTACCTCGGCCAATGAGCGCACCAGCCGCGGCCGCAACGAAGACGGCGACGACGCCAAATAGTCAAGATCGATACTGGTTGCCCAAGGCAGCCACCAAACAAAACGACCCGCTAAGGCGGGTCGTTTTGTTTAGCAGGGGTAGCAAAACTACCGCCTACAGGTTCTCGATGGCCGTCTGATTCAGGCTGCCATTGGCAATGCCTTTCAGCTCTTTTTCGTATTTGAGCACGTTGCCGAATACGGCTTTCTGCTGGGGCGTTTTCAGGCTGGCCAGGGCGGCAGAGCTATCAATCTTGTTTTCGATGACGCTGGTCAAGGCCGCCATGAAGATGCTGTGGGCATCATTGGCGCTCAGGATATGACCCATGGGCTTGGTTTCCTGCGCGATAATCCAGCCCAGGCGCGAGGCGGCCAGGCGCTGGTTGGGCGTGCCGTGGTGGCCGCTGCTGGTGAAGCTGCAGTCGCCGATGTTATAGAACAGCTCGAAGAACTCGGCGGCGCGTTTCCAGTTGTAGGTGGCTCCGCGCTTGTGAGTGAGGTAGTAGCTGGAGAAGAAGTCGGCTTCCAGCTCGGTTTTGCGGGTCTGCTCGGGAGTATCTGCCCGGGGGCCGTACCAGGCGGTGTAGTTATTAAACTGCACCTGGTGGCCCCACTCGTGGGCCAGAATACCGGCGAAGGTCACGCCTTCATCAACCCCGGCATCGGTCATTACCTTTACAATACCGTCGCCAATTACAATCAGCTTGTCGGTGGTCGCAAAGCCATCAAACGACAACAGCGGCGAGGTTTTGAAAGCAGCGCTGGGCTGAATTACGTTGACAATAATGAAGTCGGCGTTAGCGTAGGCATCGGCCGCCGAGAGGCCGGCGAAGTTCACGTACACGGCCGCAATAGCGTCGCGGTTCTGCAGGGTGCTGGTGTGCTGGCCTACCAGGGTAATCTGGTTGGGCATGCTCCAGAACGACTCCAGGTCGCGCTTGTGCTTGGCGGCGAAGTTGGTCTGGCTGCCATCGGCCCCGAAGGTTTGCTTGCTGGCATCGAGGTAGGTATAGAGCTGATTGATGGTTATCAGCAAATCGTACCACTCCCATTCCAGCGCCCCAAAGGCGTTAGCATAGGGGTTAATAGCGGTGTTGAAGGGGGTAGGGCCGCAGACGCTGGGCACTACGGCATTGGCGCCGTTAGCGGCCAGCGTTTTGCTGAAGGCATCGTAAGAGCAATTGGCCCCCGAGGCCAGCAGCTTGGCTTTATCGAGCTTGAACCGGCCTTCGCCGACCGTCTGACTGCTGGTTACGGCCGCCGACTGGCGGCTTTGCGGCTGCACGGCAGCTACCTCGTTTTCCTTCTCGCAGGAGGTGGTCAGCAGTCCGACACCGCTGCAAAGCAACGCAAGCGTGAGTGATTTTAACTTCATGTACCTAGCGGATTATGGTTTGGGTGGATACAAGTGGAGGGATGTGATTCTAAACCTAGTGAAAATATTTAAAGCAATAATCAAAATTATACTAACAAATATCCAACACTATATAGGATTATAAGAGTGCTGTTGCTGCAAAGTCTGCCACCAGATACTGGAAATGAAAAAGGTAGGCGGAAGAAGTGCCTCCGCTGTGCGACACTTCTTCCGCCTACCCCCTGGCAGCCTGGCAATCAATAGGCTACCCCACAAACGGCGCCTTAAAGGCTGGGGCCGCCCGCTTCTTGGAGGCCTGCTCGTAAGCGTAAGCCAGCCCCAGCAACGGCCCCTCCTGGTACGCGCCGCCCACAAACGAGAGGCCTACCGGCAGGCCGTGCACCTGGCCCATGGGTACCGTAATGTGGGGGTAGCCCGCCATGGCCGCCGACGACGAAAAGCCCGGGCCGCCGCCCGAGTCGCCGTTGATCAGGTCGATGCAGCGGGCCGGGGCGTTGGTGATGGCCACCAGTCCATCGAGCTTGTTTTCGCGCAGTACCGTGTCGAGGGCGGTGCGGGCGCCCTGGTGCGACTTGCGCAGGGCAGCCTGGTACTTGGGGCTCTGCAGGCCCTCCAACTTGTCGGAGCTTTCCAGAATTTCCTGCTGGAAGAAGGGCATGGCCTTGGCCTTGTTTTCGGTGTTGAAGCGAATGACGTCGGTGAGGGTTTTGACGCCCGCGCCGGCCGTAGCCAGGTACTTGTTTACGCCATCCTTGAATTCGTAGAGCAGCACGTCGTACTCGGCCTGGCCCAGCGGGTCGGTCTGCTTTTCTACCTCTACCTCCACCACCGTGGCGCCCTGGGCTTTCAGCAGCTCCACGGCCTGCTTAAGTAGCGGAATGGCGTCGGAAGCGCCCGTGAGGTGGCCTTTCTCCACGCCCAGGCGCTTACCCTTCAGGCCGTTGGGGTCCAGAAATTTGGTGTAGTCGGGTTGGGTTTTGCCGGGGCTTTCCTTGGTTACAGCATCGGCGGCATCTTCGCCGGCCAGGGCCCCGAGCAGAATGGCCGCGTCGCGCACAGAGCGCGTCATAGGGCCAGCCGTGTCCTGGGTGGCGGAGATAGGAATGATGCCCGTGCGGCTCCACAGGCCCACCGTTGGCTTGAAACCCACCAGTCCGCAGCACGAGGCCGGCGACACAATAGAGCCGTCGGTTTCGGTGCCAATGGCCAGGGCGCACAGGTTGGCCGCCGCCGCCGCGCCCGAGCCGGAGCTGGAGCCGCTGGGCGTACGGTCGAGGATGTAGGGGTTCTTGGTTTGGCCTCCGCGGCTGCTCCAGCCGCTGGTGCTGCGCGTGGAGCGGAAGTTGGCCCACTCGCTCAGGTTGGTTTTGCCCAGCACAATGGCCCCGGCCTCGCGCAGCTTCTTCACGATAAAGGCATCCTGCTGAGCCTTGTGCCCGGCCAAGGCCAGGGAGCCAGCGGTGGTTTGCTGCTGGTCGGCGGTGTCGATGTTGTCTTTGATGAGCACCGGAATGCCGTGCAGAGGGCCGCGCAGCTTGCCGTTCTTGCGCTCCTCATCCAGCTGATCGGCCAGCTTGAGGGCATCGGGGTTGGTTTCCAGCACCGAGTGCAGCCGGGGGCCGGCTTTGTCTATCTGCTCGATGCGCTGCAGGTACAGCTCCGTGATGCGGCGGGCGGTGAGCTGTCCGCTTTTCATTTTCTCCTGCAAATCGGCCACGGTGGCTTCGTGCAGCTCGAAGCTGGTATCGGGGCCACCATCAGCTGCCGCGTCCCCATCGGTGGGGTTAGTGGTTTTTTCGGGGGTAGTAGAGCAGGCCCCCAGCGACAGGGTGGAGAGGGCGAGGCCGGCGAGGGAGCCGTTACGCAGGAATATTCGGCGGTTCATAGAAAGTGGGTTTGTGCCTTCAAGATAGAGGGAATCTGATGCAACGCCTAGTGGGGCCGCCCCTACCCCACCGCCGGTTGCGAGCGGGCTCCCACGGCCGCGGGCGGCACTTAGGCCTAAGCCAACGGGCCGCCCGAAGTCAGCAGGTTACCAGTTCTCGAATCTATCAGCTATGTTCATACATTGAATTGCCCCGACCGGCCCTCAGGCAGCACCTCAAGGGTACTTTCTGATCAGGACCGGGCCTTATTTCACTAACTGCCGATATATCTGCGCTTCGCTTCCTAACGTTCTTCGGTCGTCTTAAGAGGCCATTCCCTTCTTTCTACTTTCTCTGTTTAGTATGTATGCAGCACATTATCCTGGAAACTCCCGGCCTCATTATCAGCTATGACTATACCAACAAGTGGCTTTACGCCGACTGGCGGGGCAAGCATGACCAGGAGTCCGCGCGCGTCGGATGCGGCCTGATGCTGGAGGCGCTCAGCCAATGGCCTTCTACTAAAATCCTGAACGACAACTCCAACGTGACGAGCATGGCTGTGGAGCTTACTACCTGGGGCGTCAGCTGGCTGCATGCTATGTATGTGGCTGGCCTGCGCTATCTGGCTTGGATTTACCCCTCCTACCACACCGGAAACAAGCGTGTGGCCCAGAGTATTATCCATACCATTGAAAACCCCATTGTTGCTTCTTTCAGTGACTTGCCTAGTGCCCGGACCTGGCTACAGCAACAGCGGGTTATCAGCTAGGCCCTCTCAACCCCAGCCTATTTCTTCCGTCCATCGGGAGTTAGGTTATGGGGGCCGTGGTTGGCTGGGCGCTTATTTGGCCTCACTGAGTTTTTTGGACAGACCCGCCGGAACCCCGGCGCTGTTGAGCATACCACTAACCAGGCCCTGGCGCCAGAGCGAGAAAACCGAAAAGCGCGCTTCCCGCGCGGAAAGCACACGACCGGGTTGCACGGCCTCACCCAGCCGGCGCGGATTATTGTCGCGGATGAAGACACCGTTAACCACGGAGGTGCCCAGGCGGTGAAACAGGCCGGGCTTTTCCTGCTGGTTGAGCAGCTGCAGCTTCAAATCAGCATACTCGCCCCACAGGGTACCCCGCGCGGCCGCCTGGTCCAGGCTCATCTGAAACCGGATGCGGCGCACTGTGCCACTGCGCAGGGCCAGGCCCCGGGTGGGCACTATCATGGAGTTCAGGATAGAAAGCGGGGTGGGCCCGAACTCGCCGGCCAGCGTGTGGCGGCCGGCGGCATCCAGCAGGTTGGCCCGCAGGGTTAGCCGGGCCTGACATCGGTTTTGCACCCTCCCGGTGGCTTCTGCAGTCAGGGGCGAGGCGGCGCTCATGTGCGCGGGGCTGGTACACACATTGCGCAGCGCTACGCTGAGCCGGTCAATATTCATCACCCCGGGCTGCGGGTCGCGGGGGGCGCGGTAGCTTAGCCGGATGGTGGCCTGCTCAATACGCAGCTGGTTTAAGTGCAGCTGAAAAGGCAGACGCCGTAGCGCTTCCGGCGTTACAATAGAGGGAGCAGGGTTTATGGGGAAGCGGCCGTCGCTGCGGGTGCTTACCTGGGGGCGCCGCAGCACCAGAGAAACCGCGCGCAGCTGCTGGCGGGTAGCCGCCGGAAAGCTAAGACCCGAAAAACTGATTTCCGGCAGCCGGACCGTAACGTGCGCCGTCTGGTGCCCCTTGCGCCGGGCCAGCGTGGCCACGCTTAGGGTAGGCATCACCAGCGCGTTCAGCACCCGGATCTGGCCCGTCTGGCTATCGGCCCGCAAGCCCCGCCACGACAGGTGGTAGTAAGGAGCATCGAGGATAGCCGTGGCCGGGCCGGTGCGCACCTGCCAGGCCCGGGCGTAGTATATATCGGTGGCGGCTTTGCGGTCAGGCAGCACCTGCAAGTCGGTGCCCAAGAGGCTTACGCCCGTTACAGCCGGGGCCAGCGCCACCCCAGCCACGCGCACCTGCCCCCCAGTCAGGCGCAGGTGTTTCAGTCGGCACTCGCGCAGGTAGGGCCGGAGCATTTCCGGCAGGCTGGGTGGCGCCTGGGCCGGCAGGGTCAGGGCCAGACGGGGGGCCGCTACCCGGAGCGTATCGGCCCGGAAACAGCCTCGGCTGAGGCTGCCCAGCACCAGCCGGGGCAGCGCCAGGCTCACGCGCACGGCTGGGGTGCGGACATGGCTGATGGGCTGCTGCGGGTGAATCAGCACGGAATCGAGCTGCAGCTGCCGACTGGCCGAAGAGAAGGCCGCTCGCACCAGCCGCAGCTCGTGACCGGGCACGCGTACGGCGGCTCCGTGTACCTGGGCCGCCAGAGTCGCGGCGTAGGCAATCCGGCCCGAGTCGGCGGCCCCGGCCGCACTCAGCCAGATATCCTCAGCCAAAAGCGTGCTTTCACCCAGACGTACCGTGGGCTGTTTTTCTGACCCATAGGCAATCCGGATATGGCGCAAAGCCAGCGTACCCACTCGGACTCCGGGTACCGGCAGCTGCTTATGCAGGGGCTGTTTGCTACCTCCTTGGGGCAGGGCAGCCAGGCGCAGGGTCAGGGAGTCAAGGGCAATGCTGTCGATGGGCACCTCGCGGCGGCGTACCAGGGCCAGCAGCCCAACTCCGCTCACGCGCAGGCGAGGCAGGGCCAGACTCAGGGCTGGCAGTTTAGCGGAATCGGGGGTGGCAGCTGCCGTGCGCATACGAATGCCACTAAGCACCGCGCTACCCTGCCACAAGCTGGTTGGCAGCCCGGCAATGCGCAGCTGGTAACGGCCGTGGCTGCTTTCCTGCACCCGGCGCTCCAGAGTATGGCGCAGCCAGGGGTCCAGGAAGAACGTCAGCCCTACCCCCACTACCAGGGCCAAACCCAGTAAAAGAACAAGCAGCCAACGCCCCCAATGGCGACGGGGAGCGGCCGGAAGCGCGGCTGGAACAGATACTACGTCCGAAGGAAACACGGCTGGCTTACGGCGAAGGGGTAGGGCAGGATGCGGAAAGCGGGTGCTACTTAGGAGGACTGGTTGGCGGCAGCGTGTATTTTAGCACGATTTTCCTGTTGAAGGCCGGCCGCAAAGCCTGCCTTACGTACTCATTCCCGGGCCCGTGGGGGCCAACCAATCCGCAGTGCTTTCAGTTAAAGAACCGATGCTGGCCATAACTTCTCTTCTGAACCCGCAGAACGCGGAGCGGATTAACCGCCTGATCAAGAGCCTGGAGGCTGAGTTTGGACTGGACGACGTGCAGGCCACGCCGGATCCGCACATTACCTACCAGCTGGCCGGGGTGCGGAAGCTCTCGGCCCTGAAGCAGGTGCTGCGCGAGGTAGCCCGCCACACCCAGCCCTTCGCGGCATTTACCACGGGCCTGGGGGTTTTTCCGGGTCCCAACCCGGTGATTTACATTCCGGTGCTGCGCTCCGATGTCCTGAACAACTTGCACCACCGCGTTCTGCAGGCCACGGCCCCGTTGTGCCTGCGTACCGACAAGTTCAGCGGGCCCGACTGCTGGCTGCCCCACATTTCCCTGGCCCTGCACGATACCACCCCCGAGCTGCTGGGCCCGGTAATGCAGTACCTCAACCAGCACACGTTCAACCTGAAGCTCAGCATCAACAACCTGGCTATTCTGCGGCAGGAAGGCGAGCAGTTTATCCCGGAAAAGATTTTCACCTTCGAGGGGCACAAACACGAGCCGCTGCCGACTTTGTTTGAGTCGGAGGCATAGCCATTCCCTACCCCTCTCCTACTGCCAAACCTCCCAGCATTTGCCTTGCATTTCCGGGCTTGGCTGCGACCTTTACGGCTTCCAACTCACCTTTTCCTTGCTTATGACTGCATATTCCATCGTTCTTGCCGTGCACTCCTGGACGCGCTGGCTGGTATTGATTTTCGGGCTGATTGCCGTTTACCGGGCCTTTGTGGGCCGCCAGGGCCGCCCCTGGACCGGTGCCGACAATGGTATGGGCGCTGCTTTCGTGGGCTCCATGCACCTGCAGCTGCTGCTGGGCCTGATTCTGTATTTCGCCCTGAGCCCTTACGGAGTAAAGGCCTTTGAAACCCAGGGCGGCGCGGTAATGAAGGACGCGGGTAGCCGCTTCTTCGCCGTAGAGCACTTGGTCGGGATGATACTGGCCGTAGTAGCCGCTCAGGTGGGCCGCTCGCTCTCCAAGAAAGCCGTTGACCCCATCGTGAAGCACAAGAAAGCCTTCACCTGGTTCCTGATTGCCTTGCTGATTGTGCTGGTAATGATTCCGTGGGGCATCTGGAACCCCGACCGCCCCGCGTTCCGCATCTGAGCTCAATGAAGTAACACAAGCAAAACGCCTCCCGGACCTGAGTTCGGGAGGCGTTTTGCTTGTGTGCTCTACGGGAATGCTACTTAAAAGAGCATGCCGCCCGAGGCCTCTATGCGCTGGGCATTCACCCAGCGGCCTTCCTCAGAGCACAGGAAGGCTACTACCCCGCCGATGTCCTCGGGCTGGCCTACCCGGCCCAGGGCCGTTTGCGAGGCCACAAACTGATGCAGGTGCTCATCGTCGCGCACCCGGCCGCCGCCAAAATCGGTGGCAATGGCGCCGGGCGCTACCACGTTGGCCGCAATGCCGCGGGCGCCCAGCTCCTTGGCCTGGTAGCGGGTCAGCACTTCAATGGCCCCCTTCACACTGGCATAGGCCGAGGACCCCTGTAGGGCGAAGCGCGCCAGGCCCGAGGAGATATTAATGATACGCCCGCCATCGGCCAGCAACGGCAACGCTTTCTGGGTCAAAAAGAAAGGTCCTTTCAGGTGAACGGCTACCATCTCATCGAACTGCTCCTCGGTGGTATCCGCGAAGGGGGCGTAGAGAGCTACACCGGCGTTGTTGACGAGGAAGTGGAACTGCTCGGCCTGGAAGGTATTGTGCAGGGTAGCGCGCACCTGCTCAAAGAAGGCGTCGAAGCTTTTGCTGTCGGCTACATCCAGCTGCAGCGCGGCCGCTTGCCGGCCCAGACTCTGGATTTCGGCTACCACGGCCTCGGCTTCGTCCTTTTTGCTGTGGTAAGTAAACAGTACATCAGTGCCTTTGCGGGCCAGGCTCAGGGCCATGTCTTTACCGAGGCCGCGGCTGCCGCCGGTAACCAGGGCTATTTTGTTGCTGCTCATACGTTTCGGAGTTGAAGTGAACAGCGCAAAGGTGCTACCCCGCCGGCCCGGAAGTATGGTGAGTAGTTCAGTTTAAATGGTGACAGTTTCCGATGTTGCGGCCACCCGCTGCTCGGCCCACACCTGCTCGCGGTACTGCTTGGGCGTGCACGCCTGGAAGCGCTTAAAGAACTTGGTGAAGTTGGAAGGGTCGTAGGTGAGGCCAGTGGCAATGTCGGCCACGGACCGGCGCGGGTCACGGAGCTGCTCGCGGGCTATTTCCATAATGCGCCCCTCGAAATAATAGCAGGGCGAGTATCCGGTAGTAAGCTTGATGGTGTTGCTCAGGTGGGTGGGGTGGATGTGGAGCTGCTCGGCCAGGTCCCGGATTTCGAGCATTTCCGTGGTTCGCCCCGCTACTACATCCTGGAGGTGCTCATCTACGGCGCGCCGGAAGTCGGCGGTTATTTCGTGCTGGCGCGCCAGAAGCTTTTTGGGAATGGGGCGTGTGGTTGTCATGGGCGTAATTCAGGATAGGCCCGGGCATGGCTGCGGGCCGGTTTTGTTCGTATTGTAAAGATTTACTGCCTTTTTTGCGCTATAGTACGGTTTTAGCCTTCATAAAGGCCAGGACCGACGGCGCCCTGAGTCGCCCAACGTAGCTTTGCGGGGCTTTCGCGGCCTTTGTTACTCTCACCAGATTCCTTCTGCTTTTGCGCTCTGCTGTTCTTTTCGGTCTGCTTTTTCTGATTTCCTCGCTGGCCCTGGGCCAGAGCAAGTACCGGCGGGCGGTAGCCAAACCCGGCGACGGGGTGAATACGCTGCTTTACCGCAACGGCCTGAACCCGAGCCAGCACCTGCGCCAGTTTCAGCAGCTGAACCGGGCCAACCTCACCAGGCGCAACGGCCTCATCATCGGGCGCACTTATCTGCTTCCGCACCGCTCAGCACCGAAAGCTGCGGTCAAAACCACCAGCCGTTCCAAAACAGCGGCCGCTACCCGTAGCACGGCCACGCGCGCCGCTACTTCGCATGGCCTGAGTACTACCCCCATGCTGCCCTCCAAGCTCTTCGGGCCCGCGTACAGCCCCGTACCTGTCCGCGACCGGGCGCTGCGGGGCGCGGTGTACTACCTCTCGCCCGGCCACGGCGGCCCCGACCCCGGCGCTATCGGTACTTATGGCAACAGCAAGCTGGCCGAGGATGAGTACGCCTACGACGTGACTATCCGGCTGGCGCGGGTGCTGATGGAGCACGGCGCCACCGTATATATGATGGTGCAGGACCCCAACGACGGTATCCGCGACGAGGCCATCCTGAAAACAGACCACGACGAAATCGGCTACCCCAACCAGGTAATTCCGCTCAGCCAGGTGTACCGGCTGCGTAAGCGTATTGCCGAGGTCAACCGCCTGCACGCCCGCCACAAGGGCGCCTACCAGCGGCTCATTGCCCTGCACGTTGACAGCCGCAGCGCGGGCCAGAACATTGATGTATTCTTCTACCACCACCCCGGCAACGCGCTGGGGCTGCGGCTGGCTAAGAACATTCACAAGGTATTCACGGCGCGCTATAAGCGGGCTCAGCCCAACCGGCCCTACTCCGGCAACGTGTCGGAGCGCGGAACGCTGTATGAGGTGCGCAATAGCCGCGCCCCGGCCGTGTTTATGGAGCTGGGCAACATCCGCAACTCCAAGGATCAGCGCCGCTTCCTGGTTCCCGACAACCGCCAGGCCCTTGCCAATTGGATCTATGAAGGTCTGCTGGCCGATTACACGGGACGTTGAGTTGTGAGTTGCCGGTTGCCAGTTGCCAGGCAATGTTGCACTGACAACCGGCAACTCACAACTGATAACTGACTACGGGTTCATCAGCAGGAAGAGCAGGTTGTGATACAGAATACCTTGCTCCCCGTCGTGGATGCCGTCGAGGCCGGCGTCTTCCAGCAGGGCTTCCACTTCTTCGTAATCCGTTAAAAAGTCTATTTCCGGCTCCTCTTCGCCCGGCACTTCGGTGTGCACGAGGTAGCGGCGCTTGGGCTCCAGCGTGATGAAGAGCTTGCGGAAGCGCGTCTGGGCAATGAGCAGGGCTTCGTAGGAAATGACCGTTTCCTCGTCGGTGTGGAGGTAAATAACCGTTTTCTCGCTTACGGGCGTGTGGTGCAGAAAGCTGGCAAGGTCGAGGGGCATAACGGAGAAAGCTGGTGAGGAACGCCCGAAGGTACGGCTTGCAACTCTGCCAGAGCTTCCCCTCATGGTTTATCAGAAAGGCTACCTTAGCAGAATCCAACCTTTCCTCCCACCCTACCCCTTTCCATCATGACGAACCCTCATGACCACGCCTGTATCAGCGGGCAGCGCCTCCACCCCGAGAGCCTGATGATGAGCTACGGCTACACGCCCGCTTGGAGCGAAGGCGCCATCAAGCCGCCCATTTTTCAGACGTCCACCTTCGTGTTTGCCAATGCGGAGGAGGGCAAAGCCTTTTTCGAGCTGGCCTACGGTCTGCGCCAGCAGGGCCCCGATGAGGAAATGGGCCTGATCTACTCCCGCCTCAACAACCCCAGCCTCGAGATTCTGGAGAACCGCCTGTGCCTTTGGGATGAGGCTGAGGAAGCTGCCACCTTTGCCTCGGGCATGGCCGCCATCAGCACTACCCTGCTGGCTTTGCTGCAGCCCGGCGACGTGGTGCTGCACTCCGAGCTCGTGTACGGCGGCTCCGACTTCTTCCTGAAAAACGTGCTGCGCAAGTTTGGTATCGAGGCCAGGGGCTTCCTGCCCACCGCCACACCCGAGGAGCTGGCGGCTCAGGCCGCGGCCATTGCGCCCGGCCGCCTGGCCATGATTTTCGTGGAAACGCCCGCCAACCCCACCAACCACCTCGTGGACCTGGAGGCCTGCGCCGCCCTGGCCCGCCAATACAGCACCCTCGAAAAGCCCGTGCGCCTCGTGGTGGATAACACGTTCCTGGGCCCCGTGTTCCAGCATCCGCTTAAGCACGGCGCCGATGTGGTGCTGTACTCGGCCACTAAGTTTCTGGGCGGCCACTCCGACCTCATTGCCGGCGCCGCACTCAGCAACAAGGCCCTTATGAAGGAAATCAAGGGTATGCGCACCTTCATGGGTACCATGTGCGACCCCAACACCGGCTGGATGCTCATGCGCAGCCTTGAAACGCTAAAGCTGCGGATGGAGCGCGCCGCTACCTCGGCCCAGGTCATTGCCGACTGGCTCCGGGAGCACCCGCTGGTGGCGCGTACTTACTACCTCACCCACCTGGAGCACAGCCCCGTTCAGCAGGATATCTACCGCCGCCACTGCCTCTCGCCCGGCTCCATGATTTCCTTCGACATTCGGGGTGGCGAGGCTGAAGCCTTCCGCTTCCTCAATGCCCTGCGCCTCATCAAGCTGGCCGTGAGCCTGGGCGGCACCGAAAGCCTGGCCGAGCACCCCGCCACCATGACCCACTCCGACATCACACCCGTCGACCAGCTCGAAATGGGTATCACTAGCCAAATGATTCGCCTGAGCATCGGGGTGGAAGACCCACGGGACCTGATGCTGGATTTGAGCCAGGCTTTTGAGGCGGTGAGGTTGCCACAAGAGGTGCGCGTGGCGGAACTGGCGTAAGCAGTCTTAAGGATCCACATCAAATTAAGTACCCATGAAATTTGAATATCGCTCTCTGGCTGAATTCATGACTGAAATATCAGTTGAATGTCCTAGATGCGGTTCAAAAGCACAGGTGACTTCGTCTTACAGCAACATCTGGGAAGCCTCTTTTTTGTGTCATGGATGCCTATTCCATAGAATTTGGGATGGCGACGCAAACTCCTTCGTGACAGCTCACTCAAATTATGAGCAGTATGAAGGAATTCTCACTGGCCCGCCTGTTGACAGCTTCTTCCGTTATCCTCTCTGGTACCAAACAGGATACAAAGGCGAGGTACTCTATGCTTACAATCTCGCTCATTTGGCGTGGCTTAAGCAATTCTTAGGAGCGGGATTGCGCGAGCGGACACAAACGCCCTACGGATGGAGCAATCAGAGTTTACAAAACCGGCTTCCTCATTGGATGCTAGCCGCAAAAAACAGAGATAGTATAATTCGGAAAATTATGGCGTTGGAAAAGAAATGACGCTGATGCGGCTGTAAGCCTACTTATCGAAAAAGCCCGCCGCTGAAGCTTCAGCGGCGGGCTTTTTCTTGCTATTCCTATAATAAATCTCTTAATTTCAATAACATCCACTGTATTCTATATGCAAGCTACTGCTACCCAAACCATAGCCATTGACCCTGAGTTGGCGCACTCGGTTCATGGCGTGGCGGCCCACTCATCGGAGCACGCCCCTGCCGCCTGTTTGAATTGCGGCACATTGGTCGCGGACCGGTTCTGTGGCCACTGCGGGCAGGATGTCCACCACACGCACCGCCTGACGCTGCGCTTCCTGCTGCTCCACGACCTGCCCCACTCCATCTGGCACGTTGATAAGGGCATCGGCTATACGTTCCGGCAGATGATGACGCGGCCGGGCGCTACCCTGCACGAATACATGGCGGGCCGCCGGGCCCAGCATTTCCGGCCCATTTCCTACTTACTCCTGATTTGTGCCGTGTGCATGTTGCTACTCTCGGCGGTAGGCATGAACCCGATGGCGGCCAGCCAACAGGCCGACATGCCGCGCCTGCTACAGCTGACCATGGAGCGCTACCTGCAGCTCTACACCAAATACCCGACCCTGATCTACGTTGTTCTCCTCCCCGGCAACGCCCTGTTGGCGACCTGGTTGCTGCGGCCGGCGCGGTTCAATTTTGCCGAGATGCTGCTAAGTCAGGCGTTTATATCAGGCACCACCACCGTTATTTCCACCGTCGTGATGCTCCCGATGATGCTGCTGATACCGTATTTCCCGGTTTTGCAGCAATATCTGGTGCTAGGTATGCTGCCGTTCACGGTATATACCGCCTGGGTGTACCGCCAGCTGCTGGAGCCGGCCCGCCTATCCGTAGGAGCCAAATGGGCGCGCAGCATCGGTACCGTGGTCCTGCAAACGATATTACTGTTTGCCAGCATCATGCTGGTGTACGTGGCTATCATTGCTTCACTTATCCGCCAGGACCCTACCCTTCTCAAAGACTTTCAGCAAAGAAGGGCCCCTACCTCTGCTGCCAGCCATGCCCCGACGCCCCAGCCTGCCAGGTAGTTTCATAAGCTCAGCCTATCCGGTAAACCACTGCCCCTGAGCCAAGCGCTCCTTATAAAAAAAGCCCGCCGCTGAATGTCAGCGGCGGGCTTTTTACTTATTGCTTCAGGCAGCCATTACTGGCCTAGCACCATGGCAAACACCAGCGGGGCTACAATGGTAGCATCCGACTCGATGATGTACTTGGGCGTGTCCTGGCCCAGCTTGCCCCAGGTGATTTTCTCGTTCGGCACGGCACCGGAGTACGAGCCGTATGAGGTAGTCGAGTCCGAAATCTGGCAGAAGTAGCCCCACAGCGGCACCGAAGTGCGCTGCAGATCCTGGTGCAGCATGGGCACCACGCAGATGGGGAAGTCGCCGGCAATGCCGCCGCCAATCTGGAAGAAGCCTACTTTGCTTTCCTCGGTGGCTTGGTTGGTGTACCAGTCGGCCAGGTAAATCATGTACTCAATGCCCGTGCGTACGGTGTGCACGTTCTTGATATCACCGCTGATTACGTGACCCGCGAAGATGTTGCCCAGCGTGGAGTCTTCCCAACCGGGGCAGATGATGGGCAGGTTTTTCTCGGCGGCGGCCAGCATCCAGGAGTCCTTGGGGTCAATCTGGTAGTACTGCTCCAGCTCGCCCGACTTCAGGATCTGGTAGAAGAACTCGTGGGGGAAGTACCGCTCACCGGCCTTGTCGGCCTGCTCCCAGAACTTCAGTACCGAGTGCTCCAGACGGCGCATAGCCTCTTCTTCCGGAATACAGGTATCGGTTACGCGGTTCATGTGGCGCTCCAGCAGGGCCTGCTCGTCGGCAGCCGTCAGGTCGCGGTAGTTAGGTACCCGCTCGTAGAAGTCGTGGGCTACCAGGTTGAAGATATCCTCTTCCAGGTTGGCACCCGTGCAGCTGATGATTTGCACCTTGTCCTGGCGGATCAGCTCAGCCAGCTGGATGCCCATTTCGGCGGTGCTCATGGCGCCGGCCAGGGTAATCATCATCTTGCCACCTTCCGCGAGGTGCTTGTTGTAGCCTTCGGCGGCATCAATCAGCGCAGCGGCATTGAAGTGGCGGTAGTGGTGCTTGAGGAAGTTCGTTACGTTCATTGAGTCGTGTGTTCTGTGCTTGTGGGTGTCAGTGTTCTATCAAAAAAAAGGCTGGAATCGTTCAATCAGGATGCCCTATATCGAAGATTCTGAATAGTGTGCTATTAGGGCTGGGTTGCTTGCAAAAAGGCCATGCACTCTGGCTTATTGGTCGAAATGCTTCTTCAACAAAGCCGGGGGAATGGTGGCGTTCCAAGCTTTGTAGTCTTCGTCCATAGCATCGGCGTAGTACACGAAGTCGTCGGTTTTGGGCAGCTTCTCAAATGTCAGACGCTGCATAACGTCGGTTATCATCTGGTGAAACTGCTGGATTACCGCTTCATTCTCTTCCTCGTCTGCATCTTCATCCCAAAACAACTCCTCGTAGTCGCTCAGCAGTGCTTCGGTTCGTTCTGACAGACGGGCGTCGACGTGTTCAGCATATTGAAACCAATCCGCCGTATCATCTACGCTAATCTTTTGAGTCAGTGCCTTGTGGGGTAGTAGGAGACTATGGACAGCGCCCTGCGAATCGAAATACAGGCAGAACGCTACCAGAGGTCCGTCCTCTGGATGATTGGTCCCATACGTATCCAGAAAATCTTGCGTATCGGCCTGCAATGATTCGCCTAGTGCCCGGAAATCAAATGCTTTCTTCTTCATGAGAGCCTGCTGAGTGAGCTGATTTGGCTATACCGGCTGCTTGGACTGGGATACGCTAGAGCAAAACAGTGGGCCACGGACTGGTGCAACGTTATTTAGACAGATCAGGGAAATGAGACTGCGCGGCGGCACTTTGCTTCAGAATGTACTCCAGCAGCTGCTCCGCATTCAGGTCAACGCCGCTCAGGTTGATGGAGAGAGGTGTAAAGCCCAGCGCCGCGTTGGCACCCGCCAGCTTACGCTTCAGCGCCGGGAGGCGGCTCAGGTAGGCCGCCTCATCATGCACCTGCAGGCAAACGAAATACTCGTGGTTGATGGAGCGCACGTAGGCGTCGGCAATATCAGTCCAGGGAATGAGGCCCACGCCCAGCGTGCGGTCCAGGATGCCTTCGTCGGTGATTTGCAGGCGCGGCCGGGTGTCGAAAAACTGCCAGGCCCCTACCGCGGCGCAGGCCCCAAAGAAGACGATGGTTATCAGCCCCAGAGCCCAGTTGCCTTTTGTCACAATCATAAACACCCCCATAGCTACAAACGCCAGCCCGGCCAAGGTGAGCAGCGCGTGGCGCTTACGCGAGTTGTAGTAAATCAGGTCTTCGGTCATGTGACGCACGGGAGCAGCTGTTAGCTGGGCTGCTCAATCATGAGGTTGTGGTTGGTGTAGATGCAGATGTCGGCGGCAATGTGCAGGGCGTCTTCCACCATCTGGCGGGCGGTGAGGTGGGGAGCGTGCTTCTTCAGGGCCAGGGCCGCGGCCTGGGCGTACATGGCTCCGGAGCCGATGGCAGCCACATCGGAATCGGGCTCCAGCACGTCGCCGGTGCCGGCAATGATGAGCAGTTCGTCTTTGTCAGCTACCACCATCATGGCTTCCAGCTTGCGCAGATATTGGTCTTTGCGCCACTCTTTGGCCAGCTCAATGGCCGCACGGCGTAGCTGCCCACCATAGCCGTTCAGCTTTTCCTCAAACTTATCAAGCAGCATAAAGGCATCGGCGGTAGAGCCGGCAAAGCCGGTTACTACTTTGCCATCCTGCAGCTTGCGGACCTTACGCACGTTGCTTTTGGCTACGTGCTTGTCCATGGTGGCCTGGCCATCGGCGCCGAGGGCAACTTCGCCGTTGTGGCGTATGCCCAGCACAGTAGTGGAGCGGATTCTCATAGTTCAGTTTGTGCGTTTATAGTGGCCCGTTGTCAGCTTCTTCGGGCCAGAAAAAATGCCTGTCATCCTGACGAAGGAAGGACCTCTACCACGGGTAATTACTCCCGGTAGAGGTCCTTCCTTCGTCAGGATGACAGATGCACAGGCTGACACCTACTCAGAAACGGGCCTGCAATTTAGCAAAGTAAAACCGGCCGTTCGAGCCCATCTGCACCGGGTCCCAGGCCCCGCCGGTTTCCGTGCGCTGCGGGTCGAACAAGGTGGGGTAGCGGTCGAACAGGTTGGCACTGCCCACAATGAACTGCAAGTGGTTGGTTAGCGCGTAGTTCAGAGTCAGGTCGGTGGTGACGCGCCGGTCGTACTTCATGGGGTTGCCATCCCAGTCGATGAGCGTAATCTTATCAAACCGCACGAAGCGCACCAGGGCCCCGAAACGTCCTAGCTGGTAGTCGAAGGTGAGGTTGATTTTAGAGGGCGGGGCCGACGCCTTCACGAAAGCCTGCTCCCGGGCCCCAAAAAACTCCTCCTCCCTACCCGTCAGGCGGCCCGAAGTCCGGACCCGGTCAATTTTGAGGTTGTTGACATTGGCCGCCAGCGTAGAGTTCAGCCGGCCGGCGCCCAGGGGTAGCGTGTGGCTCAGCACCACATCAAGCCCAATGGAGCGGGTATCGGCAGCGTTGGCGAAAAATTGAGCCTGGTCCACGTTCAGGGCCTGCAGGTCGGGGCCGATTACGGGGTCATCGGCGGAAAACTGGCTGGTGAGCACCACCCGGTCCTTGACCTTGATGTAGTAGCCGTCCAGGGTCAGACTCAAAGACGAGCCGATGCGGCTGGTGAGGCCGATGTTGGCGTTGTTGGAGGTTTCCTGCTTGAGGCTGGGCACGCCCAGCTTCTGGGTTACGGCGCTGTTGTTGCGGGCCAGCAGCACTTCCACTGGCTCGCCGTTGATGAAGTTGGTGAAGGTGGAGTTAAAGTTCACCTGGGCCAGCGAGGGCGCCCGGAACCCAGTGCTGTAAGTGCCACGCAAAGTCAGGAACTCGGTAAGATTGAAGCGGGTAGCCAGCTTGTAGTTAAGGGTGCTGCCGAAGTCGGAGTAGTGCTCGTAGCGCAGGGCCCCGGCCAGCAGCCAGCGTTGGGTTACGCTCAACTCGGCATCGGCGTAGGCCGCCAGGTTGTCGCGCTGAGCTTTGATGGCATCGGTGGGCTGGAAGCCCGGGAAACCCTGGGAGCCGCTGGCCGCTCCGGATTGGGGGTCGTAGTTGCGGTAGGAGGCCTCTTCGCCGGCGAACAGCGAATACCACTCGCGGCGCCATTCGGCGCCGGCGGCCACGTTCAGGCCCTGCAGCACGGTTTTGTAATTGCGCGTCAGGCCCAGGTTTACTACGTTCTGCTGGAGCTGAAACCCTCCCGCGTTGAACGAGGTCGGCGAAGAAGCCCCCAACGAGGAATTAAGCGTGTTTTTGACTCCGTACTCGAAACGATTGGAGCCAAAGTTGTTGCTCAAGTCAAGCTCCCACTCGCCCAGGGCCGTGCGCAGCCCCGCCACCGCCGAGGCATCCCAGATGTCGCTGCTGATAATGGGGTCGAAGCCGTTGGGGTAAATAGCCGGCACGTTCCGGTCGTCGTCGGCAAAGCGGGTCCATGCGTAGGCGTCGCCCTTGCGCTTGTTACCACCCCCAAACACGTAGAAGTACGACCGGTCGCTGAGGGCGAAGCGGGAGTTGAGGTAGCCCGAGAGGTTGCGGATTTCCGGGTCGCCGTACTCGCGGCGTGCCAGGCCGTCGGCGTTGGGCACGTTGGCCCGCTGGGTGTGTTCGCGCAGGTTGTAGTCCACGGTGGCATTCACGAAGCTACCCTTCTGCCCCAGTCCAATCCCGTAGTTGAGGTTGGCGTTGAAGTTGCCGCCGTCGAAGCTCTCGTCATCAAAGCGGTATTTGGCGTCGTAGGCCCCGTAGTTCACGTTGGTGGTCAGCTCCTTCACCGAGCTTTTCAGCACAATGTTGATAACGCCGGCAATGGCATCGGAGCCGTACTGAGCCGAAGCCCCGTCGCGCAGAATCTCTATTCGCTCGATGCTGGCGGCTGGTATCACGTTCAGGTCGGTGCCGGTGTTGCCGCGGCCGCGGGTGCCAAACAGGTTCACCAGGGCCGACTGGTGCTGGCGCTTGCCGTTTACCAGCACCAGGGTCTGGTCGGGCCCCAGGCCGCGCAGGGTGGCGGGGTCCACGTGGTCGGCCCCGTCGGAGCCGGTCTGTCGGTTGGAGTTGAACGAGGGCGCCACGAACTGCAGCAGCTGGTTTACATCAAGCTGACCGGTTTTGGTGGTCACTTCCCGAAGGTCAATAATATCAACGGGCGAGGGTGAATCGGTAACGGAGCGGTTCTGGCTGCGGGAGCCTACCACCTGCACCTCGCCCAAACCTGTAGAAGCATCGGTGAGCCGCACGCTTACCGTGCCGCCCGCCGCATCTACCTCCTGCGAGGCGTACCCGATGGAGCTTACCTGCAGGCGGGGGGTAGCCGTGCGGGAGCGAAGGGTAAAGTGCCCGTCGTTGCCGGTGGCGGTGCCGTTGTTGGTGCCTTTTTCCACCACGGTAGCCCCAATTACGGGCTTGCCGGCGCTATCTACTATCTGCCCACTAATGGTCTGGACCTGCGCGAAGGCACCAATGCTTACCCCTGACAGCGCTACTGCTAGTATAGTCTGTTTCATACTGTTACTCGATTGAACGCTTTACAATCGGGTGCCGCCGGCGTAGCTCCCACCGCCGGTAAGTATAGTGATTTTGCAATGAATTTGTACTGCTACGGTGCTACCGACCTACTCGTGGACTTTGCCGTCGGCCTGTCCGGCGCGCACGGCTTCCCAGCCCAGCAGGGCCTGCTTGCGGGCGCTGCCCCAGCGGTAGCCGCCCGGCCCGCCGTGCTGCTGAATCACGCGGTGGCACGGAATAAGGTAGCCGATGTGGTTGGCCCCCACGGCCCCGCCCACCGCCTGGCTGGCGCCGGGCTGCCCAATAGCCGCCGCCAGGTGGCGGTACGACACCACCATGCCCGCCGGAATGCGCAGCAGCGCTTCCCAGACTTTAATCTGGAAGTTAGTGCCCTTCAGCAGCAGAGGCAACGGCTTGCCCGGGGCGGGAGGGGTAGCGAAAAGCTGTGTCGCTACGGCCGCCGTTTCCGCCTCGGCTGCCTGCAGCGTGGCGCCGGGCCAGGCGGCGCGCAGCTCTGCCAGGGCCGCTTCCCGCTGGGTTGCAGCCTGAAACGTCAGCCCGCAGATGCCTCGGTCGGTCAGGCTCAGCAGGCATTCCCCGAAGGGGGTAGTCTGGAAGCCGTAGCGAATGGTCAGGCCGGCGGCCTGGGCGCGGTACTCGGCCGGGGTCATGGCCTCGTAGGTCACAAACAAATCGTGCAGGCGGCTGGGCCCCGACAAACCCGCCCGGTAAGTGGCCGCCAGCACGTCGCCCGACTCCAGTAGCACTCGACGGGCATATTCCTTGGTCAGATACCGTAGGAACCGCTGCGGACTGGTGCCGGCCCAGCGCGTGAACAGGCGGGTAAAGTGAAACGGACTCAGGTGTACGTGCGCGGCCATATCATCCAGGGAAGGCTGTTGGCTGACGTGGCTGGCAATGTACTCAATGGCCTGCTCCACACGGGCGTAATCCAGCTCTGCTTGCGAAGGTTGCATAAGACGAAGGGGGTAGTACGAAACCAAAAGTACCGCCGCACCCCGGCCGGCGCCACCCGAATCTTGCGCAGTTGCGGGGTGCTATATCTTAATACCCGGAACCATGCCGAGGCGCGGCACTTCGCGCTTTTACCAGTGCTTTCCTGCCTTTGGCCCAACAAAAAAGCCAGCCCCGGCGGGACTGGCTTTTCTGCTTCTGTACTGGGTATGCTGCTTAGATGAGCATGCGCAGGGGGTCTTCCAGCAGGCTTTTCAGCGTCTGGAGGAAGGCAGCGCCGGTGGCACCGTCCACGACCCGGTGGTCGCAGCTCAGGGTCACTTTCATCACGTTGCCAATGGCCAGCTGGCCATCTTTCACCACGGCAGTCTGCTTGATGCCACCCACGGCCAGGATGCAGGCATCCGGCGGGTTGATGATGGCGGTGAACTCCTCGATGCCGAACATGCCCAGGTTGGAGATGGTGAAGGTGCTACCCTCCCACTCGCTCGGCTGCAGCTTCTTGCTCTTGGCTTTGCCGGCCAGTTCTTTCACCTCCGTAGCAATCTGCGACATGCCTTTGCCGTCGGCGTTGCGCACCACGGGCACCAGCAGGCCTTCGTCCACGGCTACGGCCACACCGATGTTCACCACCTTGTTCTGGCGGATTTTGTCGCCGAGCCACGAGGAGTTGATGGCGGGGTGCTGCTTCAGAGCCACGGCCGACGCCTTGATAACCATGTCGTTGAAGCTGAGCTTCACCGGCGAGAGGGCATTGAGCTGGGTGCGAACCTCCATGGCGCGGTCCATCAGGATTTCCATCGTCAGATAGAAATGCGGAGCCGTGAACAAGCTTTCCGACAGACGACGGGCAATAACCTTGCGCATCTGCGACACCGGGGTATCGATGTAGGTGCCTTCGGCAGCGGCCGGAGCAGCCACCGGAGCCGGCGCGGCTTTCGGCTGCTCAGGCAGAGCGGCCTGAATGTACTCCGACTGAACCGTGGCGGGCTGGGCCGGCTGCGAAGGAGCGGCGGCAGCGGCCGGAGCAGCGGCAGCTGAGGGCTGGGCTTTTTCCAAGTCGCGGGAAACGATACGGCCATTTTCGCCCGAGCCCTTGATGGTGCTCAGGTCGATGCCTTTGTCTTTGGCAATGCTCTTAGCCAGCGGCGAGGCGAAGATGCGGCCACCGTTCTGGGCCGGAGCGGCTTCCTCAGCCACCGGAGCCGGGGCCGACGAAGTAGCAGCAGCCGGAGCAGCTTCTGCCGCGGCCGGAGCGGCCGAGGTGCTACCCCCCGACTGACCGCCAAGCAGGGCCTGCACATCGGCGCCTTCTTCCCCGATGATGGCCAGAATGCCATCAACCGGAATGGCTTCGCCTTCTTTCGGGCCTACGTAAAGCAGGGTGCCATCTTCGTAGTTATCCAGCTCCATGGTGGCCTTATCGGTTTCCACTTCGGCCAGAATATCACCGGATTTTACTTTGTCGCCTACCTTCTTCAGCCAGGCGGCAATGGTGCCTTCCGTCATCGTGTCGCTCATTTTGGGCATCCGGATGATGGTGGCCTTCTTGCCGTTGCCGGCGGGGGCAGCAGCCGGAGCGGCTGCGGGGGCCGGGGCCGGGCTTGGAGTGGGTGCGGGAGTAGGCGCGGGCGCCGGAGCAGGCGCGGCTTCTGCTTTAGGAGCTTCGGCGGCAGCGGGAGCCGGAGCAGCACCGCCACCGTTCAACAGCGCGGAAATATCTTCACCTTCCTTACCCACAATGGCCAGCAGACCATCTACGGGTACGGATTCACCTTCTTTCGGGCCGATGTGAAGCAGGGTACCGTCCTCGTAGTTTTCGAGTTCCATCGTGGCCTTGTCGGTTTCCACCTCAGCCAGGATATCCCCGGATTTCACTTTGTCGCCTACTTTTTTGAGCCACGAGGCAATGACCCCTTCGGTCATCGTGTCGCTCATTTTGGGCATTTTTATGAGTTCGGCCATCTGCGTCTTCGTTGGGTTGAGTGGGGCCAAAATTAGCCCGAATTTTTGGGGGTGCAAACGAAAGGCACTCTTCTGGGAGCGGGTAGAAAACAGCGAATTTTCGCCTGTAAGAAAATCGGCCGGCCTTTTCAGTGGGGGCTCTTTTTCAGTCAGGGTGTAGCACGGGCTTTAGTCCGTCGCCTTGCCCCGAAAGCAGGACGGCTTTACGAAGTACGGACTAAAGCCCGTGCTACTGCTCATACCGCCTCCTGCAGGTGGCGCACATCCAGGAAGCTGCGGACGGTGAACATAGAGCCAGTGTAGTCGAGCTGGTAGAGGCAGAGGTTGTGGTGCTCGAAGGAATCCATCTGGCTGAGGGGGTAGCCCAGCAGCTGGCAGAGCAGCACGCGCATGGCCCGGCCGTGCATGCACACCAGCACGGTTTCTTCCTCGGGGCGCGAGGTAAGCAGCTCAATTACGGGGCGTTGGCGGGCTGCTACGTCGTCGGGGCTTTCGCCGCCTTCCATCCGCACGTGGGTGCGGCCAGCCTTCCAGTCCTGCAGCACCCGGTGGTATTCCTCGTCTTCCTCGGGGGTAATGCGGGTGCCTTCGCGGGTGCCCCAGCTGATTTCGTTGAGGCCTGCGTGCTGCTCGTGGGGTAGGCCTAACTCCAGAAAGCCCTGCACCGACTGGTGGGTGCGCTGAAGCACGGAGGTGTACACCTTATCGAAGGGCACATGACGGTAGGCCGCGAAAAAGCGCGCCGCCTGCCGACGCCCAGCCTCATTCAGCGAGGAATCGACGCCACTGCCCTGTACAATTCCGCGCACGTTGAAATCGGTCTGCCCGTGGCGGATGAGGTAGATTTTTTTGACGCTCACTTTCCCGCTAGTTTTGCTGTTTCTGCTTTAAAGTACGGCCTTTTCGCTGGAAAGGACGTGCCAGAGGGCAGAGTTTGTTCTTCTGTTTTACGTAGAGGCAGGGTAGGTTGGGCCAGAACATCGGGCGCCGACTTTGTTATAACGGAAGAGAGGCCGCATCCTTTTTCCGGGATGACCCCGCCTCTTCCACCCCGCCCTCATCCATGACGCTGGAGCAAATCAAACAGTGGGTCAGCACCCGCCCTACCCTGGCCGACGCCCTCGGCATTGAACTCACCGCCCTCACCGACGAGTATCTGGAAGGCCGCATGCCGGTAGATGGGCGTACCCACCAGCCCATGGGCCTGCTGCACGGCGGCGCCTCGGTGGCCCTGGCCGAAACCCTGGGCAGCGTGGCCGCCGCCACCAAGCTCGACCCCACCAAACAGGCCTGCGTGGGACTGGAAATCAATGCCAACCACATCAAAGGCGTGCGCGACGGGTACGTAGTTGGGCGGGCCACGGCGCTGCACGTTGGGCGCAGCACGCAGGTCTGGGAAATCCGGATTACCCACGAGGAAACCGGCGCTTTGGTCTGCATCAGCCGTATTACCATGGCGGTTATTGATATTCCGCAGGCAAAACCACAGGCATGAGCAACCTGCAGCGCATTGCCTGGAAGCCCGAGCTGCCCGTAGCGGAGCGGCTGCGGCGGCTGGTGGCCCTGGCCCTGACCAGCGGCCGGCCCGTAGCCCTGTGGCGGCTGCCCGGCGCCGAGCAGCCCCGCCTCTGTCTGAGCCTGAAAGTTGATTCTGCTTACGTGGGTCTGCCGCCCGCGCTGGAGCCCACGGCGCCGGCCGGTTTTGCCTTCTTTCCCTTCCGCGACTCCGACCACAACCCGCCGCTGTTCCTGCCCGCCGACCTGTTTTTCGACCTGGCGAAGCCCGAGGAAATTCAGGTGAGTGCGGCGGCAGCGGCCCGGCTCCCGGAGCTGCGGCAACGGTTTGCTACCCTCCCCGAAACCGCCAACCTTCCCTGGCACCTAAGCCGGCAGCCAGCGCCCGTCACAGCTTCGCAGGCCGAGTACGAGGCGCTGGTAGCGGCCGGGGTAGCGGCCATTGAGGCCGGTACGGTACAAAAGGTAGTATCGAGCCGAGCGGTGCGGCGGGCGCTGCCGACGGGGTTTGACGCCCTGGCCGCCTTTGCCGAGCTACAGGAGCGTTACCCCAATGCCTTCGTATCGTTGGTGAGTGCGCCGGGGGTAGGCACCTGGCTGGGCGCTACCCCGGAGGTGCTGGCTGAAATCGACGAGGACCAGGTATTCCGGACGATGGCTCTGGCGGGCACCCAGCCCCTGCTGCCGGGTATGAAGCCGGCTACGGCCAAATGGGCCCACAAAGACCTGGAGGAGCACGCCATGGTGGCCCGCTACATTGTGAACTGCTTTAAGCAACTGCGCCTGCGCGAGTACGATGAGCGGGGTCCGCGCACGGTGGCGGCGGGCCAGATGCTGCACTTGCGCACCGATTTTGCCGTGTACCTCACCCAGGTTCCCTTCCCTACCCTTGGTACCGATATGCTGCGGCTGCTGCACCCTACCCCCGCCGTGGGCGGCGTACCTAAGCAACCGGCCCTGGAGTTTTTGCGCCGCCACGAGGGCTACGACCGCGCCTACTACGCGGGCTTCCTAGGCCCCGTCAACCTACCCGACGCCGGCGTAGCTCGCCTCTACGTAAACCTCCGTTGCCTACAGCTGCGCGCCCAGGAAGCCATTCTCTACGCCGGTACCGGCCTCACTAGTGACTCGGACCCCGCCCGTGAGTGGCAGGAAACCGAATTGAAGTTGCGCACCGTAGGAGCTATTCTGCAGGAACCTTCCCCGGCTTGAGCGTAAACAAAGCTTCGTTATTTACTTGCCCTTTCCTCTATGAGCACTACCCTCCATCAGCAGCTCGAAGCCTACGTCACCCGCAATAATTTTCCGGCGGAAAGCTGGGATGCCCGCGGCCTGCGCCCTTCCGATGACGATGTACAGCAGGAGATGCAACAGTCCGTTGTGAGTTTTGTACGCCATCTGCAGTCGGTGCTGCGCACGGCCGCGCCGGGCAGCTCGGAGTTGACGGCTGCTGTGCAGTCGTTTTTGGAGGAATGGGACACCGACGATTTTGACACTGAGGAACGGGAATTTCTTTATGATGTGGCCTGCGACATTATGCGCGAGGTTGGGGTAAAGCCTGAAGACATCCAAGTATAACTATTGGTTACAGCCTCGCTCCGGCAACCATTCCGGCGAATCTGCTTTCCGCTACTGCTCCTACTCCCTACCCCATGTCTTCCCTCCAAGCTGTTCATAACATCCCTGAAATCTGTGCCCGGCTGGGTGTCACGGATGTAGTACTGTCGCCTGGCTCCCGGTGCGCCCCGCTGACCATTGCCTTCGCGCGCCATCCGGAAATCAGGGTACGGACGGTGCCGGACGAGCGGGCGGCGGCCTTTATCGGACTGGGGCTGGCCCAGACGCAGCGGCGGGCCGTGGCATTGGTATGCACCTCGGGCACGGCGGGCCTGAATTACGCTCCGGCTGTGGCAGAGGCGTATTTTCAGCAGATTCCGCTGGTAGTCTTCACTGCCGACCGCCCCCCGGAATGGATTGACCAGCTGGACGGCCAGACCGTGCGGCAGATGGATTTGTACGGGGCCCATGCCAAAGGCTCGTTCACCTTTCCTACCGATACCACCCACGCCGATGCGCAGTGGCACGCCACGCGCTTGGTGTCGGAAGCTATTGGGCTGGCGGAGCAGTTTCCGGCCGGACCGGTGCAGGTGAACGTGCCGCTGCGGGAGCCCTTCTACCCCAAAGCTGGCGAGGAGCTGACGTTTGGCCCAGTGAAAGTAACCCGCGAGCTGCCGGGCCGGCCCCAGTTGCCGGCTCCTACCCTCGCGGAGCTAGCCGAAGCCATTCGCAGCACCAGCCGCGTGCTGGTGGTAGCCGGTCAGCACCCGGCCGACATGGACCTGCTGCTGGCGTTGCGCCGGTTTGCGGCAGCCTACCAGGTGCCGGTAGTCGGCGACCTGATTGCCAACCTGCACCTGCCCGCCGCGCCCGGCTACGACCAACGCCTGCAGCCTCTGGGCCGCCAGGATGTATTTATGGCCGTGCCGGAACCGGGCCTGAAGGAAGCCCTGAAGCCCGAGCTGCTGATTACATTCGGCCAGTCGCTCATCTCCAAAGCCCTGAAGCTCTATCTGCGCAACGCCAAACCAGCCCAGCACTGGCACATTCAAGCGGCAGGCGTAGTGGCCGACACGTTTCAGTCGCTGACCAAGACGATTCGCATGGAGCCGGCCAATTTCTTTGCCACTCTGCTGACGGAGGATGCACCTAATAAAACGGATAGTATAGGTACTTCTGAAGCTCTTCATCTAGGTTCGATTCCTGGCGCAACCACAGCTTCTGAAGATTCGAATTCAACCATTACCGCGCCCAGCCATACTGCTGCTCAGGATGCCACCCGCGTGGCTCTGGCCCCTACCCCCATGGGCACGCCAAGGCTTACCTGGCCGGATAACAGCGGACAGCTCAGCGAAGCGCAGATGACCACCAAAGCTGCTTATCTGAAACCCTGGTTGGCTGCGGAAAACTGGGCCAACGGCTTCCTGCAGGAGTTCATGCAGCAGCCCAACCAGCCGTTCAATGAATTTACGGCCATCTACCAGGCCCTGCAACAGCTGCCCGACCATGCTGCGCTGCATTTGGCTAATAGCATGGCCGTGCGCTACGCCAATATTCTGGGGTTACCGACGGGCCGAAACATAGAGGTATTCGCGAACCGGGGCACTAGTGGTATTGATGGCTGCAACAGTACGGCCGTGGGCGCGGCTCTGGCCCGGCCCGAGCGGCCTGTGGTGCTGCTCACCGGCGACGTAGCGTTTTTCTATGACCGCAACGCCTTCTGGCACAACTACCCTACCCCCAACCTGCGCGTCATTCTGCTGAACAACCACGCGGGCGGCATCTTCCGCCTGATTGACGGGCCACGCCAGCAGCCGGAGCTGGAAGAGTTTTTTGAGACGCGCCAGATGCTGCGGGCCGAGAATACGGCGCGTGATTTTAATCTGCGCTACTTCGCCGTTTCATCTTTCGCTGAACTAGAGTCGGCGCTACCGGTTTTCTTTGCACCCGAATCCGGCGCCAGTCTGCTCGAAATCACCACCGACAGCCAGACCAACGCCGAGTTCTTTGAACAGTACCGGGCTGCGGTCCGGACCTCATTTTCCTCCTAACTACTGCCCACCTTATGGCCGAACAACTTACCTGGACCCCGATTAAGGAGTTCCGCGAAATTCTTTTCACCCAGCACGGCGGTATTGCTAAAATCAGCATTAACCGCCCACAGGTGCACAACGCCTTCACGCCCCTCACGGTGCAGGAGATGATTGAAGCCATGGACATCTGCCGCAACCGCACCGACATCGGCGTTATTATCCTGACGGGTGAGGGCGGCAAAGCCTTCTGCTCGGGCGGCGACCAGAGCGTGCGCGGCCACGGCGGCTACGTGGGCGAGGACACCGTGCCCCGCCTGAACGTGCTGGACCTGCAGAAAATGATCCGCTCCATCCCCAAGCCCGTGGTAGCTATGGTGGCCGGCTGGGCCATTGGCGGCGGCCACGTCCTGCACGTAGTCTGCGACCTGACCATTGCGGCTGAAAACGCCCGTTTCGGCCAGACCGGTCCCAACGTGGGCTCATTCGACGGCGGTTTCGGAGCGAGCTACTTGGCCCGCATTGTGGGTCAGAAAAAAGCCCGTGAAATCTGGTTCCTCTGCGACCAGTACAACGCCCAGGAAGCCCTGGATATGGGCCTGGTAAACAAAGTAGTGCCCCTGGAGCAACTAGAGGAAACCACCGTGGCTTGGTGCCACAAAATCCTCGAAAAGAGCCCTCTGGCCCTGCGCATGCTGAAATCGAGCTTCAACGCCGAGTTGGACGGACAAGCTGGTATTCAGGAGCTGGCCGGCAACGCCACGCTGCTCTACTACCTCTCCGAGGAAGCCAAAGAGGGCAAGAACGCCTTCATCGAGAAGCGTAAGCCCGACTTCTCGAAGTACCCCAAGTTTCCGTAAACGCAGCCCCTACCCCATCAAAAGGCCCGTACCGCAACGTACGGGCCTTTTTTTATACCTGCCAGCACGAGGAGCGCGGCGGTAGCTGCTCGACCCAATCCTGCTATATTGCCCCCTACTTCGGCCTGTAATGCACCGGGCGTAGTACGGGGCTATCCATCTGAATGCTTTCCAGTCTTAACAACTTCCTCTATGGCTGAATACCAGGTTAAATCGATGGAATCCCGCACGTTCCGGCTGCTGACGGAGGGCGCCGCGCTGGGTGAGCTGCACTACACTGAGTGGTTTTCGTTTAAGGCGGTGCTGACTCTGGCCGATGGCACTTCGCTGCGGGCAGAACCCAAAGGGTTTTGGGGCACTACCATTGAGCTGAAGAATCAGGAAGCATCGGTGTTACTGAGCTTTAAGATGCACTGGAACGGCAACATCGTGCTGAAATCCAGGCTGGGCGGCGAGGGCCGGGCACTGGTTCTGAAAAACCAGAGCGTGCTGAAAAACACGTATGTGCTGCAGGACAAGCACGGCCAGGAGCTGCTGACCATCCAGCCCGATTTCAAGTGGAGCAACGCCAACTACGACTACACCATTCACAGCACCGGCTTGTTCGAAACCTTTGAGGATAAGCAACTTATCTTACTGACAGCCATTCATTGCACCAACTATTACATGACCGTATCGGCAGGCGCGGTGGCTACTATGGTGGCCGCTACGTAAGCCAGAATACCCGAAACACACTCACCTTTTCTCACCCCATGAAATCGTTGCTATTCCTGCTGCTGACCAGCGCCGCTACCGTATCGGCAGCGCAGGCCCAAACCACAACTACCACGGCGGCTCCTGACCCCAAAAAAGACGTGCGCGTGGTGCAGGCTTCCTGCGGGCAGTGCCAGCTGGGCCTACCAGGCAAAAGCTGCGATCTGGCGGTGCGCTTCGACGGGAAAGCCTATTTCGTGGACGGCACTACCATTGACTCGCACGGTGACGCCCACGCCAAAGACGGTTTCTGCCAGGCCGTCCGGCGGGCCGAGGTGCAGGGCGAGGTAGTAGATAACCGCTTCAAGGCCACGTACTTTAAGCTGCTGCCCGAGCCTACCAAAAGCAAGTAGTACAGTACCGAACAGGCTTAGCTGCTGAGTCGCTTATTACCTGGAACAAGTGCTGCACAGTAGCTACACCAGGCTTATAGATTAAGACGTAGCTCCAATTATTCATATCACCCCTCCTAACGCTAGTTTTTTATGACAAAAGATCAAGAGGAAAACATCAATGATTATGGGGTACCGGACCCGTATGATTACAAGATTTCCGGAGAGCAGATTGAGTTAAACCCCGGCCCAAAACGGGCAATAGCAACGGGCGCTATTCTGTTTTATAACGGCGACCAACCCATGAAAAGGCTGGTTCCCATCAAGAAGAAAAGGAAAGAAGAATCTCGCCGCTCGTTGGCTCAATGGTGGGGCATCCAGACTCCCACCGACGCACTGCAGTGCTTACGGGACCTGCACACTACCGGCCACCGAGCCAAACTGCAGCCCCGCCTCCACAGCGACCCGGCCCGCTGGCGCCCACATTTTGATGAAAGCGACTTTCTCCGCCATCGGCAGGTAGGCTCCGTTGCCGGCTGGGATTACGCCCGCATCGTTAATCTGGCTTACTGGACCCGCGACGTAGGACTGCTCGATGATGACACGGCATTTCACTATTTCAACGTAGGCGCGAAGCTGGCACTACGCGAGTTCAACTCGTGGGAGGAGCTGGCTGTTAGCTTTTTGGCCGGCCGCGTAATGTGGAGCCCCGACGACATAGAAGGCCACCAAATCTTAGGGGGCTTCGCTGAATACCTGCTCACGGCCCAGAATAACGTGTGGGTAGAGTGCCCGTGGCATGAATACGAAGAATGGTGGGACTAACCTCCTGTAAAAACGGCAGCGCTACCCTACTTGGGTAGCGCTGCCGTTTTTATGCCTTGTTCAAATTTAGAAGATAGAGCCATATGCGGCGCAGCCTTCGCACCAGCCGAAGAAGTTGCGCAGGCGCTCATCCTTCATTCGTTTCTTGAGCAGCTTACGGGCTTGGCGGGCCGCATCCTTCACGGGAGCAGCGGCCGGCATGGCTACCTGGTTGCGGAACGTGAGGTAGCGCCGGAAAACGCAGGTTCGGGCCAGAACAAACGGACTTGGGGCGGTGGGCTGCATGGCGTTTGGTGGTTGGTGACTTGTTTAAGATACGAGGTTTATTGCGCCGAAGTCAAGCCCGGCCGCGTTTTCTGCCTGCTGAAGCGGGAGCTTTACGGGGTTGGGCGGTTAGGCAGGGGTAGGCGGCCACTGGCCCTGGCCTGGTATTCATTGGTAGCGTATCTTTCTTCTACCCAGGTGGTGCCCTGCGCCTACCCCCTCTCCCGCCCATGAACCATACCGAGTTCCATCAGGCCATTGGCCGCATCCGGCGCACGCACTGGGTTCATTTCCCGGCGCAGGCTCTCCTGATGACGGGCCTTGTGCTGGCGGCTGGCAAAGGAGCCGGGGCCGAACCAGCTACCCGGCTGCCGGCGGCCTCCGCGCCGGTGCTGGTGGCACTGGGCCTGCTGATTCCGGTGGTGGGAGCCCTGCTCTGGTGGCTTTTCCGCCGGATGCGGCCCAACCTGCGGCGGCGGTCCGAGGAGAATCTGCGTATCTATCAGGGGCGGCTGATTTTGCGCAACAGCTTGCTGAACCTGCTAAGCCTGCCGCTGCTTATTTCGTACTACCTCACCCGCAGCCCCTGGGAGCTGGTGGCCGGCGGCCTGCTGCTGTTGGTGCTGTGCCTGCTCACGGCTCCTTCCGCCACCGCCTACCAGCGCTGGCTGCTGCGCTAACTTTGGGCAGGCAGCGCGGGCCGCTGGTTTTTCGTTTGATGCCGTATATGACTCCTACCCCCAACCTTCTCCCCGATACCCTTCTGCTCAACGGCCGCGAGTTCCGCTACCCCGATATTCAGCAGTACCCCGCCAACTCGCCCACCGACCTAAATGGCTACGAAGCCCGGGTACTGGATTTCTGCCGACAGTGGCTGAATGGGGCCCAGGAGTTTACCCTGCACACCTCCGGCTCTACCGGCACGCCGCAATCCGTGACCATGACGCGGCGGCAGCTGGAAGCCTCGGCCCGCCGCACCGGCGACTACTTCGACCTGGGCCCCGGCGAGCGGATGCTGGTGTGCCTGAACTGCGAGTACGTGGGCGGCATCATGATGCTGGTGCGAGGCTTTGAGCGGCGCATGCACCTGACCATTGTAGAGCCCCAGGCTGACCCGCTGGCCCTGGTGCCCGCCGAGGCTGATTTTGATTTTACCTCCTTCGTGCCCCTGCAGCTGCGGGCGGTGCTGGCCGCCGGCCACGCCCCGCGCCTGAACCGCATGAAAGGTATTCTGGTGGGCGGTGCCACCGTAGATAAGGGTCTGGAGCGCGACATTCAGCCGCTGACGGTACCCGTGTACCTTACGTACGGCATGACGGAAACGGCCTCCCACATCGCCCTGCGCTGCCTCAACGGCCCCGCGCCTACCCCCGCCTACCGGGTGCTGCCTGGCATTGAGGTGGGCCAGGATGAACGAGGCTGCCTCACCATCGAGGCCGATGTAACGCGGGGTCAGCTCATCACCACCAACGACCGGGTGAACCTGCTGGACGCGCACACCTTCGAGTGGCTGGGCCGCGCCGACTTCGTGATTAACAGCGGCGGCGTGAAAGTGCAGGCCGAAAAGGTGGAGCAGGTGCTGGAAATGGCCCTGATGGAGCTGGGGCTTACCACCCGCGCCTTCGTGGCCGGGCGCCCCGATGAGCGCCTGGGCGAGCAGGTAACTGCGTTTCTGGAAGGCCCCGCGCTGCCCGCCGAGCAGCAGCAGCAGCTCCAGGCGCTCCTGAGCCAGCGCCTGGGCAAGTACGAGCTGCCACGGGAGCTGGTATTCGTGCCGCAGTTCAGCAGCACCGCTTCCGGCAAGCTCGACCGGCTAAGCACCCTTCGTAGTGCCTCAATTTCCTGAGGCAAGTAAATGCCCGCAGCTACACATTAAAAAGTTGAACACTCAGGCCTGGCCTACACCTGTCATCCTGAGCGCGCGAAGGACCTCTACCGCTTCGTTAGCGGTAATAATCACTAACGCGGGAGGTCCTTTGCCCCCGCTTGATGCGCGGAATACTCAGAATGACAGGCTTTTCATCGTTATTTCTTAATGATAAAAGCGTGTGGGGCCAGGTATCTCTTCGGTGCAACCTGGTTTCCTTGTGTGGCCCCGCTTGCCAGAATACGGCAGATACTCGCGGCCACAGGATTTCCGGTAGCTGCGCGCCTACAATTATTGGTTTTGTTAAAATATCCGTTGTTTTGTACAAGGTTTTCGCCCTGGTTATCAGGCCTTGCAGCAGAGGCAGTTGGGCCACATAGCTCCTTACGACCAGCCTCTGCACCCTAGCCCCTCAAAATCAGCTTATTAAAACATTTACTGAAATTGGGTGGGCACCTTCTTTCGCTACCTCTCTTTTTATCCTTAACTCCACATGAAGCACTTCTTCTCTCTTTTAGTCCTGATGCTTGTTCTGGCTTCGGCCAGCCGGGCCCAGACCCCGTCGGCCGTACGCCCCGTGCAGGCCGATCCTATCCGCTACGAATTCTGCGAACTGATGCGGACGGGAGCGGTTAATCTGGGCAAGCCGGAAAAGGAGAAGAGCGGCGACATTTACGTGGATTTCGGGTACGGCTACGAGAAGCTCGGCGGCTCGGAGCAGGTAGTGCGCGAAGCCGGCAAGATTCAGGTATTTGCTACCACCATCAGCGCCCTCAACTACATGGGCAGCCGGGGTTGGGAAATTGTGCAGATTCTGGAGCAGCCCATCAACTACACCAAAGGCGAGCCCAGCGAGTACGTGCGTCGTTACGTGCTACGCCGTCCGCTGTCGGCCAAAGGCGTAGCGGTGCCGCGCTAACCGCAACCGGCCAAAGCCCCGTTTTATAATCAGCACCACCCATAAACCCCTACTTCCAGCACGGAAGTAGGGGTTTGGGCTTTTTCAGGGGGTAGGAGTTTACGCTGAGCCTCGCAGAGCCGTACTGGCTAGCGGGGTTCGTGGTTAAGTCGGGTGTTTTCCAGGCCTTGCTGCGAGAACAGCCGCTCGTGGCCGCGTACCACTTTAATGAAGTCGCCTAGGAAGAGCTTGACGCGGCCGAAGAAGATGACGCCGCTCATATCGTCCTGGGGAAGCTTGCCGGCGGCCATTACCTGCCGGTAGCCGGTGCCGGCTCCTAGGCCTATCCAGCGGAAAACGCGGTAGTGGGCGGCAATGGAAGGCTCGATGACAAACAGAAACTGGCTATTGGTACGCCGGATACCGCCATCGGGGAAGTAGTATTTGGTGTAATAGCTGCCGCCGCCCAGCTGCAGGGGCGTGCTCAACTCCCAGCGTGGGTTCCCGATAAATACATACTCGCCGTAGGCCACCAGGTAACGAAACCGCACCTCGTCGCGGGTGCCGGCCGGGGTGCCTTCGGGCTGCTCGATGCGGGTAGGCACGCCACCTGAGAGGCGGTACACGCCCAGGCCTGCGCGCCAGCGTCCGCGCCACTCAATGCCGCCCTTCAGCCCATTGATACCCACTACTTTCCCATTGAGAATGGAGAACCGCTGGTCGAACTGAAACACGGCCCGACGGTGCTTCTGCCGCACGAAGGTGCTGTCGGAATACGCGGGGGCAGTGGCTGCCCGGCCAGAGGTGGCGCTGAGCAGCAGAACAGACGAGGTCAGTAGCAGGCGGAGTAAACAGGCGGGTTCCACGGCTCAAAAGTACGCCGCCGCGCGGGGTAAGTTGTGCCTCGATGGCCGCGCTTCGCCCTGCCGGGCCCTACGGCTCACCGGCCGGGGCGGCTGCTTCACCCCACTTGCGCGTGCTCCGTGTCTGATTTTCAGCCATGTTTACAAGGTCATCTATCTGCGACCCGTATGACTCTCACCCCCGACTTTCTGTTTTCCCTGGCTAACCCAGTAGCAATGGTAGGTTGGGGCCTGCTGATACTGGCCCCGCGCTGGGCTGTTACGCGCCGACTCGTGCTCAGCGGCGCCCTACCCCTGCTGCTGGCCGCAACTTATGCCCTGCTGATTGGCAGCCACTACCTGGGGGCGCATGCTTCGGAGGGAGGCTTCAGCTCCCTGCAAGAGGTAGCAGCGCTGTTCCGCAACCCGTGGGCCCTGCTGGCCGGCTGGGTGCATTACCTGTGCTTCGATTTGTGCCTGGGCATTTGGGAAAGCCTGGATGCCCGGCGCCGCGGGGTGCCCCACCTGCTGCTGGTGCCTTGCCTGCTGCTCACGTTTCTGCTGGGCCCGGTGGGACTGCTGCTTTACTCCCTGGTGCGGCGCTTTTACGGCCGCGATGTTACTGCTTCTGTTGCTCCTGTCACGCTTTAGTTTCTCGTCGCCATGTCTGCCGCCCTACCCCTGAAAACAAGTTCAACCGACACCCAACAAGCGCTAAACCACCGCGCTGCTTCTCCCCTCACCTACGCCGCCGAGTGGCAGCGGGTACTGCACCGCGTAAACCCGATTCTATCCTGGGCCGGCTGGGTGCATGTGGTTTTTTTGGTGCTGGCGTTGGTGCTCTTGCCCTTCGATGACCGCATGGTTACGGGCCTGCCGGTGTGGGTGAAGCCGGCCAAGTTTGCGCTATCGGGCCTGCTCTACCTCTGGACGTTGGGCTGGCTGCTGGCCGATTTGCCGGCCGAGGCGCAAAAGTCGGTACGCCGCATTAGTTGGGGTGTGGCCCTGAGCATGGTGGTAGAAATGATATGCATTACGGGGCAGGCGGCGCGGGGCACCACTTCGCACTACAACATTGCCAGTGGCTTCGACATCCTGGTGTTCAATCTGATGGGTGTGTTCATCATGCTGAATACCGTGCTGACCATCTGGGCGGTGGTGTTGGTGTGGCGGCACCGGCCGCACGGCAGTGCCGGCTACGTGTGGGGCGTGCGGCTGGGCCTGTTGCTGTTCCTGGTGGGTAGCGTGTTGGGCGGCATGATGATTCACCAGAACCAGCACACGGTAGGCGCCCCCGATGGCGGCCCCGGCCTGCCCGGCCTCGGCTGGAGCACCCGCGCCGGCGACCTGCGCCTAGCCCACTTTCTGGGCCTGCACGCCCTACAAGCCGTGCCTTTGCTGGGCTGGGTTATCGGTAAAGTAATTCCTCGGCACGCCACGCTGCTGACGTGGCTGGGTGCGGCGCTGTATGCCAGTGCAGTAGGTTGGCTGTTCGCGCAGGCGCTGGATGGCAAGCCACTGATAGCCCTGTAATCCATTTCTTCTACCCGCTTGCCGTACCTCTACCCGTCTGACCATTCATGACTTCTCCGGGTTTCGCTCGTCCTTTCTGGCTCAGGCTGATCGGCTTCTTCATCACGGGCTTATTGCTGCGCCTGGCCGTAGGTCTGGAGCCGGTGTGGTGGGCGGCATGGCTGGCGCCTGCCTTGCTGCTAGGCCTGGCCTTCCGGACTCCTGACGGGGAGGTGCGCTGGCTGGTGGCACTGGCGGCGCTGGTTGGGGTCAGCGCGAATTTCCCCTACTACCAGCTAGTGATGCCCGGGCCGGCGGCCGTGGCCGTAGTACTGGCGCAAACCCTGCTCTGGACCTTTATCGTGATAACCACCCGCCGCCTGGTGGTGCGGTACCAGGCCGGGTGGACGGTTTTCGTGTATCCGGTGCTGTGGGTGATGCTAGACACGTTGATGGCGGCTTTGCTACCGGATGGCAACTGGGGTAGCCTAGCCTACTCACAAGCCGACCAGTTGCCGCTGCTGCAGCTCACCTCCTTATTTGGGGTAGCAGGCCTGCTATTTCTGGTGACGCTGGTACCGGCGGCGCTGGCCATGGCCGGCACGTACGGCCGCCTGCCCGGAGCGGCCAGGGCGTACGCCATTACGGCTCTGCTGCTCGTGGCGGCGCTTGGCTTCGGGTTTTGGCGCCTGCAACGCCCCCTCACGGGCCCCACAACCACTTTCGGGCTTGTTGCCATTGATGATGCTATTGGCCCCCAGGCCTCAGTGGCCTACGTGGCCAACATCCGGCGCCAGTATGAGCAGCACGTAGCAACCCTGGCTGCGCAAGGCGCCCAGGTGGTGGTGTTACCCGAGAAGCTAGCGGTGTTGCCTCCGGCCCAGGCCCGGCAGTGGCAGCAGCAGTTCGGGGCGCTTGCAGCCCGCCACCGCGTGTGGCTGGAGGTAGGCGTCGGCACCGACGACAGCCGGCAGCGCCGTAACCTGCTGTGGCTGTTTACGCCCGCCGGCAAGCTCAGCGCCGCCTACCAGAAGCATTACCTGGCCCCGCCGGAGCGCGAGTTCAGCGCCGGCCGCGCCTACGATGTGCGCCTGATCAAGGGTCAGCCCTACGGCCTTGCCATTTGCAAAGACATGCACTTTGCCGCACTGGGCCGCGCTTACGGCCTCCGGCAGGCGGCTGTGCTACTGGTGCTGGCCTGGGATTTTACCCTCGATGCCTGGCTCGCCTCCCGCATGACGGCCACCCGAGGGGTAGAAAACGGATACACGGTGGTGCGAACCGCGCGCCTAGGATTATTGACCGTAAGTGATGCCTACGGCCGCATATTGGCTCAGCAAACCAGCCAACCTATGCCGGGAAGCACCCTACTGGTCAGCATGCCGGTAGGCGCGCCGGTGCCTACCCTCTATACCCGCGTGGGCAATGTGCTGGGTTGGCTCTGCGTAGCCGGCGGGGTCAGCCTGCTGATGCTAGACCGACTAGCCCGGCGGCGCCCCGACGTACTACCTTCCCGCCAGACTGCTACTTCAGCTGCCTGAACTTACGCCGAATTACTTCCTGCACCGGCACGTTCTCAATCTTGCTTTCCAGCCAGGAAATGATGTCGAGGTAGAGGAAAGGGCGGCGTTCGTAGGGATTTTCGGCAATGCGGATGAGCTGGTTTTTCAGCTTGATGAAAGCGTCTTTCAGCTCGGAAGGCGTTATGTCGCCGAGGGTGCGCAGGAACTGAAAAATGGCTTCCTGCATCTGCTGCTGATCGTTCATTTTGCCCAGGAAGCGGTACACCGAGCGAATTTGGTAGTCCAGGGCCTCGTCGCGGCCAGCCTCATAGTGGGCAATCAGATTAAGAATGCGGGCAAAGCACTGAATGTCTTCGCGCAGACTCACCTCTTTGAAGTAAATGACTTTGTCGAGGTACTCAATGGCCTTGTCGGGCTGCCCGCTGCCGAAGTAGAGGCTGGCAATTTTGTAGTAGAACACCAGCCGCCGGTGCGAGTCGAGCTGAATGCGGAAGTAGTCCAGCTTTTCCAGCAGCTCCGGGATGATGGTTAGCCCTTCCGTAAACTGCCCGCGCATGAAGTACCCATTGAGCCGGTTCGTGTAGATGTACAGAAACAGCAGCATTTCAATGTTGGGGCTGCTGCGCCGGTCGGAGTCGGCGGCGTAGGCCTCCAACTGTGCTAGCACTTGCTCGAACTTACTATAATACAGCATATTGTGCGCCGTAATCAGCAAGTTGTGCAGGCCCTTGATGTAGAGCATGGCCTGCTGCTCGCGCATGAGAGGGTTATGCTCAAACAGATCCACCCATTTCTGGGCGTAGCGGAAGCAGAAGCAGAAATTCTGGGTAATGGTGTAATACCAAACGTGGGCCTGGTAGTAGTAAAGCTGCTCAAAAAAGCCGGCCTGCCGCGGGTCTAGCGCAGGCAGTCCCTGCCGGAAGTAAGCCGTGATTTTATCGTGGTCTTGTTGGTTGCGGGTGTGCCCGATTTTGAGGTAGCGGCCGTACATGCGCAGGGCCAGGTTGGAAAGCTCATGCTCGCGGGCTACGTGCCGCACGGTATCGGTGGCCTCATCCGACAGCTCCCGCGCCCGGCCGCGCAGACTACGGGTAATGTACTGTCCCTCAATACTCTTCTCGAAATCCAGGACTAGCAGCACAATGTGCTTCATCTCGGCCTGCTGGGCCTGGGCTTTCACTTTTTCCAGCATGCGCAGGCTCTGTTGGTACAGGCCGCGGTTGTAGAGCACGCGGGCGTAGTCGAGCTGCTCATGGAGCTGAATATCGAGATTGTGGCCGGCGTGGTACATGCGCAAACTGGCCAACAGTTGCCGGTATAGGTTGGCCTTTAGGTTGGCTACTTGCACTTTTTTGATGGCTGGCACCTGAGCTAACACCCGGTCTTCATCGTAGCGCTCCTGTGCATCTAGGGCATCGAAAAGCTGCAGAAACTTTAGCCCATCGGTGGAGCCTTGCCGGTTGGCAAACAGCCGGAAGTGCCGCTTCTCAGTGCGCGTCAGGGTCTTGATGAGTTGAAAAACCGGGTCGGAGTTTTCGTTGGGCATCGTATTTATCTAAAATGCAATCCTCTGACAGTTAATATATTATAGTATTTTTATAAAGATTTTGAAATAGTATCAAAGCAAGAAAAAAGTTTTAACCGGGCATATCGGCAGTGGTACTTGCAGGCACCCTACCGCTGTAAATATGATATACCCGAGCCTTTTTCCACCTCCTGGTCTGCACTATTTCTTGTGTCAGCTGCGGACACTAGGCAGGCTATCGGCCTGCGGGTAACGCCGGCCAGGCCTACTAGTCGCGGCAGCTATACCCGGAAGGGAATAGAACCCAGCCAAGCCGACGACGAGCTTCCGCCCTCCCTGCCCCTGCTTTCTCCTGCTGCCTTTCTTAGCCCGGTGCCGAGAAGGGCTTTTCCCTAGCGGCTACTCATTTTCTCCCTACCCCCTTTACCCCATGTACTACACCAATAATACCGTCGCTTTTTTGGATGGCGAGTTTGTACCGGCCGAGCAGGCCACCTGCGGGGTGTATGCCCAGTCGCTGCACTATGGCTACTCTGTATTCGAAGGTATCAGAGCCTACAATACGCCCGCCGGAACCCGCATTTTTAAGGCAGAGGAGCACTACGAGCGGCTGCATTACTCGTGTAAAGCAGTAGGGCTTCCCCTGGAGTATTCGGTGGAAGAACTCACGCACATCAGCTACGAGGTACTGGAACGCAATAACCTAACGGACGCCTACATCCGCCCGCTGGTGTACGCCGCCACGCCCAACATGAGCCTGAAAGCTGCCACTTCCAGCAACCTGCTGATTGCGGTGTGGGAATGGGGCAAATACCTCGGCGACCAGAGCCTGCGCCTCACCATCTCGCCCTACGAGCGGCCCAACCCCAAAGCGGTGCCCATCGAGGCCAAAGTAGGCGGCCACTACGTTAACTCCATCATTGCCAGCACGGAGGCCAAGGGCCGAGGCTACGATGAGGCCCTGTTGCTGGACATGAACGGCTACGTGGCTGAGGGTCCGGGCGCCAACTTCTTCTTCGAACGTGACGGGGAGCTGTACACCGCTCCCGCAGGCAGCATTCTGCGCGGCATCACCCGCAATACCATTATTGATCTGGCACGGGAGGCCGGCATCACGGTGCACGAGAAGTTTTTCACGCCGGACGAGCTGCGCACTGCTTCAGCGGCCTTCATGACGGGCACCGCGGCTGAGGTTATCGGCATTGCCTCGGTAGATGATATCGTGTTTGAAAAGTCATTCCAGCACTCCATCGGCGGCGTGCTCGCCAGCCACTACCACGCCTTGGTAACGGGACAATCCATTAAAGCTGAGAACCTAGAAGTTAGAGCTTAGAATTCGCCGATTAAAACACCACCTCTAAGTTCTGAGCTCCCCTATCTAACCTCTCCACCTAATGACCCTGAATAAATACAGCCGCATCTACACCCAAGACGACAGCCTGCCGGCGTCCCAAGCCATGCTTATTGGCTCGGGGCTCTCGGATGCTGATTTGCACAAGCCGTTTGTGGGCATCTGCTCCACGGGCTTCGAGGGCAACACCTGCAACATGCACCTCAACGGCTTGGCCGACCAGGTGAAGGTAGGCGTGCAGGAGCAGGGGCTGGTGGGGCTGCGGTTTAACACCATTGGGGTATCGGATGGCATTACGAATGGCACGGCGGGCATGCGCTACTCCCTGGTTTCCAGGGAAATTATAGCTGATTCAATTGAGGCTATGGCCGGGGCGCACAACTACGATGCCCTAGCCTGCGTGATGGGCTGCGACAAGAACATGCCGGGTGCCCTCATTGCCATGGCGCGCCTGAATCGGCCTTCGCTGATGGTGTACGGCGGCACCATTAAGGGCGGCACCTTTAAGGGGCAGCAGCTCAATATTGTATCGTGCTTTGAGGCCTACGGCAAGAAGCTGCAGGGACAGATATCGGACGAGGATTACAAGGGCATCATCCACAATGCCTGCCCGGGCCCTGGCGCCTGCGGCGGCATGTACACGGCGAATACCATGGCGGCGGCCATCGAAACGCTGGGCATGAGCGTCCCGTTTTCCTCGTCCTCCCCTGCAGTTAGCCAGGAGAAGCAACAGGAGTGCCTGACGGCCGGCGCTTACTTGCGCCGCCTGCTGGAGCTCGACCTCAAGCCCCGCGACATTCTGGTGCGTGAGGCCTTTGAAAATGCCCTGGTGATGACCACCGTGCTAGGCGGCTCCACCAACGCGGTGCTCCATCTGATTGCCATTGCCCACGCCGCCGGTGTGCACCTTACAATGGAAGACTTCCAGGCAGTGAGCAACCGCACGCCGGTGTTGGCCGACCTCAAGCCCAGCGGCAAGTACCTGATGGAAGACCTCTCGGCCCTGGGCGGGGTGCCGGCCGTAATGAAAACGCTGCTAAACCTAGGCCTACTCCACGGCGACCTGCTGACGGTAACCGGCCAAACTCTCGCCGAAAATCTAGCCAACGTGCAGCCTCTAGGCGCCGAGCAAGATTTACTGCGCCCCCTAGACAACCCCATCAAAGCCGATGGCCACATTCAGATTCTGTATGGCAACCTGGCCCAGAGAGGTGCCGTGGCCAAAATCACGGGGAAAGAAGGCCTGCGGTTTGAGGGGCCGGCCATCGTGTTCAACTCCGAAGAAGAGCTGAACGAAGGCATTATGCAGGGCAAGATTCAGCCCGGCCAGGTCGTCGTGATTCGCTACGTGGGGCCCAAGGGCGGGCCGGGGATGCCGGAAATGCTCAAACCAACCTCGGCCATCATTGGCGCCGGCCTGGGTGATAAAGTGGCCCTAATTACAGATGGCCGCTTTTCGGGCGGCACTCATGGCTTCGTGATTGGGCACGTGTGCCCCGAGGCCTACGACGGCGGCACCATTGCGCTGGTGGAAGACGGCGACTGGATTGTGCTGGACGCCAGCACCAACACCATTGATGTGCAGGTAGATGACGCCTTGCTGGAGCTACGCCGCCAGCAGTGGCAGCGGCCCCGGCCCAATGTGCAACAAGGCGTGCTGCTGAAGTATATCCGCACCGTGAGCGACGCAAGCCGCGGCTGTATCACCGATTACCAGGAAGACCATGTACCTGAACTCACAACCCCAGCCCGCGCCAACCTCGGCTGAAACGGCCGTAGCCACGGCGGAGTCCATTACCCGAACGCTGTCGGGGGCTGAGGCCACGCTGCACGCCCTGCTGGCGGAGGGCGTGGATACCGTGTTCGGCTACCCGGGCGGCGCCATCATCCCGATTTATGATGCGCTCTACGATTTCAAGGAGCAGCTCAACCACGTGCTGGTGCGCCACGAGCAGGGCGGCATTCACGCGGCCCAGGGCTACGCGCGCTCGTCGGGGAAGGTGGGGGTAGTATTTGCGACCAGCGGCCCCGGTGCTACCAACCTCGTGACTGGCCTAGCCGATGCTCTGATTGACAGCACGCCGCTGGTGTGCATCACGGGTCAAGTGTTTGCGCACTTGCTGGGCACCGATGCCTTCCAGGAAACCGACATCATCAACATCACCACGCCCATTACCAAGTGGAACCACCAGGTAACGGACGCCAGTGAGATTCCGGAGGCGCTAGCCAAGGCCTTCTACATCGCGCGCAGCGGCCGGCCCGGCCCGGTCCTGATCGACATCACCAAAAACGCCCAGATGCAGAAGGCCGATTTCGCGCCGTATCAGCCCTGCACCCACATCCGCAGCTACCGCCCTAGGCCACTCGTGCGCTCAGAATATGTGGCGCAGGCGGCGGCCCTCATCAACCAGGCCAAGCGCCCCTTGGTGCTGTGGGGCCAAGGCGTGTTACTAGGCCAGGCAGAGCAGGAGTTCAAGCAGTTCATTGAGAAAAGCGGTATTCCGGCCGCCTGGACCATCCTTGGGGCGGGTGCCCTACCTACCGGTCACCCTCTCAACGTGGGTATGCTGGGTATGCACGGCAACTACGGCCCCAATGTGCTGACCAACGAGTGCGACGTGCTCATTGCCATCGGGATGCGCTTCGACGACCGAGTGACGGGCCGCTTGGATAAGTACGCCCGGCAAGCCCAGGTGATTCACCTCGACATCGACCCCACAGAAATCGACAAGAACGTGAAGGCCAACGTGCCGGTGTGGGGCGACTGCAAGGAAACCCTCCCACTGCTCACGGAGCTACTGGAAGCCCGCACCTACCCCGAGTGGCGGCAGCGCTTCCAGGACCACGACGCGGAGGAAATAGCGGCCGTCATCCAGGACGAGCTGTTCCCGACCTCCGACGAGTTGACCATGGGCGAGGTAATTCAGCAGCTGAATGAGCTGACCCAGGGCGAGGCCATCATTGTAACCGACGTAGGCCAGCACCAGATGGTAGCCTGTCGCTATGCCAAGCTCAACCACACCCGCAGCAACATCACCAGCGGTGGCCTGGGCACCATGGGTTTCGCCCTGCCTGCCGCCATCGGGGCTAAGTACGGGGCGCCCGAGCGCACCGTGGTAGCCGTCATTGGCGACGGGGGCATTCAGATGACGATTCAGGAGCTGGGTACCATCATGCAGACGGGCGTGAACGTGAAAATTCTGCTCCTCAACAACCAGTTCCTGGGCATGGTGCGCCAGTGGCAGGAGCTCTTCCACGACCGGCGCTACTCCTTCGTGGACATTGCCAGCCCCGACTACGTGACCGTGGCCAGCGGCTACAGCATCGCCGGCCTCCGGGTAGACAGCCGCCCCGACCTGCAAGCCGCCCTCCGCGAGATGCTGGAGCACCCCGGCTCCTTCCTGCTGGAAGTGATGGTGACCCGCGAGAACAACATCTTCCCTATGGTGCCGCAAGGTTGCGGGGTTGGGGAGATAAGGTTGAAGTAGAGCGCGAGCTAACAGGTTTGAAAGAACCTCATGCTGAGCGGAGTCGAAGCATCCCTCCCTCTGGCTAACCAACTGGCCTAGCAACAACTCAACGAAGCGGTAGAGATGCTTCGACTCCGCTCAGCATGACGGCCTATCTAGTGACCAATACTATGACACAGCAATCCATCGACCGGCGGGAGTACAACATCACGGCTTACACCGAAAATCAGGTGGGACTGCTGAACCGCATTGCCATCATCTTCTCCCGCCGCAAAATCAACATCGAGAGCCTCAACACCTCCCCTTCGGAGGTCGAAGGAATCCACCGCTTCAACATTGTGGTGGTAGAAACTGAGGAGGTGGTGCGCAAGATTGCCCGCCAGATTGAGAAGCAAGTGGAGGTGCTCAAGGTGTACTTCAACCCCAATGAGGACGTCATCTGGCAGGAAATGGCCCTCTACAAAGTGCCCACCGACGTCATTGCCGAGCGGGCCCTGGTAGAGCGGCTGCTGCGGGAGCACGGGGCCCGCGCCGTGGTAATCCGCAAGGATTACACTGTGTTCGAAACCACCGGCCACCGCGAGGAAACCGACAAGCTTCTGACGGTGCTGCAGCCCTACGGCCTCATCGAGTTCGTGCGCTCGGCCCGTATTGCCATCATCAAAAACAGCCAGGGCTTCCACCACCAGCTCCGCGAGTTCGAGCGCATAGAGCCCAGCCACGAGGTCAGCGAAAACGACTACCTCAACAGCCGCGACAAGGTATTCACGATGTAGGCTCACTCTACACAAACCGAGATTTTCATCTTCCAACCCAATATCCAACATCATGGCAACCATCAACTTTGGCGGCGTAGAAGAGCACGTAGTAACCCGCGACGAATTTCCTTTGGAGAAAGCCCGCGCCATTCTGAAAGACGAAACCATTGCCGTGATTGGCTACGGCGTGCAAGGCCCCGGCCAGGCGCTGAACCTGCGCGACAACGGCTTCAACGTCATCATCGGGCAGCGCCGCGACTCGGCTTCCTGGAGCAAGGCCGAAGCGGATGGCTGGGTAGAAGGTGAAACCCTATTCGACATCGAAGAAGCGGCCGAGCGCGGCACCATCATCGCCAACCTGCTCTCCGACGCCGGCCAGATTGCGGTGTGGCCTACGCTGAAAGCCAAGCTAACGCCCGGCAAAACACTGTACTTCTCGCACGGCTTCGGCATCACGTTCAACGACCAGACCGGTATCATTCCGCCCGCGGATGTGGACGTGGTATTGGTGGCCCCGAAGGGTAGCGGCACTAGCTTGCGCCGCCTGTTTGTGGCTGGGGGCGGATTGAACTCCTCGTTTGCCGTGTTCCAGGACGCTACCGGACAGGCTTACGAGAAGGCCATTGCTCTCGGCATTGGGGTAGGATCGGGCTACCTGTTCGAAACCGACTTCAAGCGCGAAGTATATTCTGACCTCACCGGCGAGCGGGGCGTGCTGATGGGCGCGTTGGCTGGCATTATCGAAGCCCAATACCAGGTGTTGCGCCAGCGCGGCCACTCCCCTTCCGAGGCCTTCAACGAAACCGTGGAAGAGCTCACTCAGAGCCTCGTGCCGCTGGTAGGTGAAAACGGCATGGATTGGATGTTCAGCAACTGCTCCGTAACCGCCCAGCGCGGCGCCCTCGACTGGAAAGGCCGCTTCCGCGACGCTACCCTGCCCGTACTCAACGAGCTGTACGACAGCGTAGCCTCCGGCCAAGAAGCCGCCCGCACCATCCAGCGTGGCTCTACTCCCGGCTACCGCCAAGAGCTGGAAGCAGAACTGAAGGAAGTGCGTGACTCGGAGCTGTGGCAGACCGGTGCCACGGTGCGCGAGCTGCGCTCCAAAGCCACCGAGAAAGTAGAGACAGGCTTCGCGCTTTTCGCTGAAGGCAACTAGCTGCGGGCGACTAAGTGTCGGGAAAGCGGCCTTTGCCGTAACCGGCCAGTAGTTAAAAAGCGGGCTTCTCAGCATAAATAAGTCCCACCCTGGGCCAGGGTGGGACTTGTTGCTTATAGCTAAGAATCTTGGCGGGTGGTTGCCCGGAAGCAGCTCGCATTGTAGCGAGCGGCAGCGTTGTATTTTTTCCCACTAGGTCTGCAACAATCTTCCCATACTACCTCTCGAAGCCAGGTGTGCATGGTGTCGTTCATCAGAGGCGGGGGTCAATGGCTTCACTTTCCAGGGCCAGCACGCCGAACACGCACTGGTGCACCTCGCGCAAGGGGGCTCCCGCCACGAAGCGCTCCAGGCCTTCCACGCCCAGGGCAAATTCCCGCAGGGCCAGGTTGCGCTTGGTTTTCACGGCTCGCTCGCGCAGGCGTTCCAGGTTGCCTGGCAGCAAGTAGTCGGGGCCGTAGATGATGCGCAGGTATTCGCGCCCTCGGCACTTCAGGGCGGGTTGCACCAAGTGTTTGCGCCCGGCCGGGATGAAGTCGTAAGGCTTAACCACCACACCTTCGCCCCCGGCAGCCGTCAGGTCGGTCCACCACTGGGTGGCGGCTTCCACATCGGTGATATCCGCCAGGTTTACCACCCGGTAAGGGGTAGCACGCAGCAGGCCTTCATCGGCGAGACAGATAGCCCGCAGGGTTTCCATGTGCCAGGCGTGGTCCTTATCGAAGTAGGTGCGGCCTTCGGTGGCCAGCAGATGGAAGGGCGCTAGGCGCAGATCTGCCAGGCTTTCCACCGGCCAGCAGTAGCGGCGGTAGGCCTCGGCATAGTGCTCGGCTGCGGCTTGCCGGGCCGTGGTGCGGGCCAGTAGCGCCTCTACACCATCGAGGCCTCGCGTAGCGGCCTGGGCTAGTACACCAGCTGCAACCGGCAGGGCAGCCGTGGCGGCCGCAGCTACGGCGGCGTATTGGTTTTTTATCAGTTCCTGCGCTTTTGCCGACCACGGCAGCAGCTCGGCATCTAGGCACAGCCAGTCAGTGCTGAACTTCTCCCAGAAGCCGGCAGTAGCTAGTGCCTCCTGCAGGCGAGTCAGGAAAGCCGTTTCCAGAACGGTGTCGTTGAAGAAGTTGCGGCCGGTGCGGGTGTAGCATTTGCCGGGCCCCTCGCCTACTACCCCAAAGCGACGGCGGGCGGCGTCTTCATCTTTGGCTAACACCACTACCACGCGGCTGCCCATGTGCTTTTCCTCACACACTACCCGCTGCACATCCTGGCGGCGGAAGTAGTCGAAGGCTTCGGCGGGGTGCTCCAGTAGATCGGGCAGGGCACTGGTTTCTGAGGGCGACATGGTGGGCGGCAGGTAGAGCAGCCACTTGGGGTTCAGGGCGAAGCGACTCATGACTTCCAGGGCCGCCACACCGTTTTCTTCCCGGATGGTAACGGAGGGCAGCAGGCGGGTGCGGATAATCTGCTTGCCGGTAACGTCGCGGATATCGAGCAGGTCGTCGTGCTGCTGCTGGGCGGTGAGTTGGGCTGCGTCCTGGGCTACCTCGGCCGGCCGCAGGGGTCGCACCGGTTCGCAGTACACCTGCGCGGCCGGCACCGTTACTAGCTCCCGCTCGGGGTAGCGCAAGGCCGTCAGCCTACCCCCGAATACGCAGCCGGTGTCGATATCAATGGTGTTGTTAAGCCACTCGGGTTCCGGTACGGGCGTGTGGCCGTACACTACCATGGCGCGGCCGCGGTACTCGGAGGCCCAGTTGTAGCGCACGGGCAAGCCAAACTCGTCGATTTCGCCCGTCGTTTCCCCGAACAAAGCAAAGGCGCGCACGGCCCCGGAGCCCCTACCCTGCATATCTTCCCGAAGCCCGGCGTGGGCCACCACTAGTTTGCCGCCATCGAGCACGTAGTGGCTGACCAACCCATCCAGAAACTGGCGCACCTGGCTTTTAAAAGTATCCGACTCGCCGGCAAGCTGCTGGAGGGTTTCGGCAAAGCCGTGCTTGTCATTGACCTGTTTGCCGTTGAGGTGGCGCAGCAGCTTGATGTCGTGGTTGCCGGGCACGCACAGGGCCGTGCCATCCTGCACCATGCGCATAACCAGACGCAGCACCTGTGGCGAGGCTGGGCCGCGGTCCACCAGGTCGCCCAGGAACAGGGCCCGGCGGCCTTCGGGCGCCTGCACATGCACACCCAGGTCGCGCGCATCCGCTACGGGTTCGGCTTCCACGAAGTAGCCCAGCTTGGTGAGCAGCTGCACCAGCTCGTCGTAGCAGCCGTGCACGTCGCCGATGATGTCGAAGGGCCCGGTATCGTGCTTGCGGTTATTGTAGAGCGGGTCGCGCACTACGGACTGCACAGCATCGATTTCCTCGGTGCCGCGCAGGTGGTAGATGTGGCGGAAGCCTTCCGCCTTCAGGGTTTTCAGGCTCCGGCGCAACTGCTGGCGCTGCTGCGGAATTACGTGGCGGCCCATGTGCATGCGCTCCGCCCGGGCCCGGTTGCGGTCCTCCGCTACGCGGTCGGGCACATCCAGGATAACAGCTGTGGGCAGTATGTGATAGTCGCGGGCCAACTGCACGAGCGTTTTGCGGGCTTCGGGCTGCACGTTGGTGGCATCTACCACCGTGAGCAGGCCGCGCTTGAGGCGCAGCCCCACCAGGTAGTGCAACAGAGCAAAGGCATCGGGCGTGGCCGACTGGTCGTTTTCATCATCGGCCACCAACTCCCGGCATTGGTCAGAGGAAACGATTTCGGAAGATCGAAATAAGCGGCGGGCAAATGTGCTTTTCCCCGCCCCGGAGGTGCCAATCAGCAACACCAGGGACAATTCGGGCAACTTGAGCGTATCGTAAGGCATGGGAAGAAGTAAAGGCAAAAGGCCTTGCGGTGGCAGTGTATGGATAGGAAGTATAGTTCAGATAAGGCCGCTAACAGAGCCGGTATCCTGAAAAGGCATGCAACGTGGCGAACAGGTAAAGATGGCGGCTTATGTTTGCATGCTTACCGCCACGTTTTCGCCATGAATAGATTTGTCATTAGTGCTTGTGTAGTGCTCCTCCTGACCGTGGGTGCGGGGCAGGCGCAGTCCCTGGATTCCGCAGCAGTTAAAACTACTGGCAACACCGGAGCTACCGCGGCGCAGCTCAAACTGCGGAAAAGAATCCTGAAGGACACTCAGCCGGGTAAGAAGCTTGACTTTTTCACCCCCATCAAAGGCCACGAAATGGACGGCGTCCAGATACGGCCCGGCCTATTCTCAACCCTCGGGCACGTGGCTTTGTACAAATGGGGCCATGCCGTGCGGGAGCTTGGGGTAGCTGATCTGGAAGAAGCCAACTCCATTCTGGCCGAATTCAGGGGAAAAGCACTGAGCGCCCGCGACCAGGAATACTTAAAGTCGGGCTACTACCAGATATACGAACGGTAATCTTACCGCTCGAACACCGCGAGCTGGGACGGGGCCCCTACTTCGGGCGCTTCCGGCCCCAGCGGCTCTACCCGCACTCGGTAGCCGTTGCGCTCAGCCACGCCAGCGGCCCACTCCCGAAACTGCGCCTGCGTCCACTCGAAGCGGTGGTCGGTATGCCGGAACTGACCGGCGGAGAGGGTTTCGTAGCGCTGGTTGTAGTCGGCGTTGGGGGTAGTAACCAGCACTGCGCCGGGGCGGGCCCGGGCAAATACTACCTGCTCGAAGGCGGCCAAACGGCTTTCATCTAGGTGCTCAATCACCTCCACCACGGCGGCAGCATCATAGCCACTCAGGCGCGGGTCGTGGTAGAGCAAAGAGCCTTGGGTGAGCGTCAGTCGCTCGCGCTGGCGTGGGGGCATTTCGGCTACGTGCAGCCGGTCTTGGGCCCGCTGCAGCTCCCGATGCGAAACGTCCATTCCCAACACATGCTCTACGTGCGGAATAGCCAGCAGCCGGCGTACTAGCTTGCCTTCGCCGCAGCCCAAATCCAGCACACTCTTGGCGCCCAGACGTCGGATTTCCTCCGCCACCCGGTCCAGGCGTATATCGTGCAGGCTTTGCTTTTCCCGGGCTGCCGACTGGCCTAGGGCCTGAGTTGCCTCGGCACCCACGGAGGCCTCGGTTTCCAGCCGCTCAAAATCAGCAGCTTCGTCGTCCAAAGGCTCGTCACCTTCCAGCAGCCGCTCCAGGGTAGGATTCACGTACTGGGCTAGGTTGCGCAGGTAGCGGCGGGTTATAAACTCCCGATCCGGGTGCTGGGGTAGCCAAGCAGCGCCCCGGTGCAGCAGCTTCTCGGCCTCGCTGGCATTTACCCAGTAGTGCTTGTCGTTGTCGAGCACCGGAATCAGCACATATAGGTGGGAAAGCAGGTCCTGCAGGCGCAAGGCAGCGTGACGCAAGCGCAGCGTGAAGTAGCGGCTGTCGCCCCACTCGGGCACCGTGGGGTCCAGGGCATGGGCCTCGGTGGTTACTTCGTAGCCCAGGGGGCTGAACAGGCGCTGCAGCTGCTCGGCGTTGGCGGCGGGCATTACGGCTACGGTAGCTTCCAGGGGTAGCAGCACCTCGGGCAGCTCCGGGCGGTCCTTGCAGGTGCCGTTCATGGCGGTATTGAACGCCTTGGACAGAGCCGTGCTTAGAAACGAGGAGGCTACATAGGGCCGGTCGTTTACATACTGTTCCAGCGCGAAACCTTCGCCGGCCGGGCCGCGGTGGCTACGCACCAGGGCCACAGGGTCGATATCGAGTAGCAGGGCCACCGTGCAGCGCTCGGGGGTAGCCTTCGGATAAAAGATATGCGCCTGTCCCGCCGCAATGTCCAGGGACTGTAGCCGGGCCGGGTTCTTATGCAGCAGATAGCCTAAATCAGTGGCCGGTTGATGGGTGGTGGTAATGGTTAATAGCATCGGGTAACTCTAGAAGTAGGCCTACTGGTTGGCCTGCGGCCGAAGATAGGACTTCAGTTGCGGCTCTCCTGCCGGGGGCTGAAGTCCTTTTTTGCTTTCAGACCCAAATTGTGAGTGTACAACTGGCCTAGCACCGGACCACTACGCTAGGCCCTACCTCTACTTATCGGCGAGAAGCCCCGTTCTTTCTTGCTTTTGCCATTGTATCCACACCAAAGTTTAATTACTAATAACCAACATCTTACAAAATAAATTACTCGTTTTAGAAATAGTAACCGCGTCAGCCGCTGGTTTTTGCTGAAGCGCCCAGGCCATGTACTTGCAGGCAGCATTTTTCGCTGACGAACTCTAGAAACATGGCAACTCAGAAAATCCACATCTTCGACACGACCCTGCGCGACGGGGAACAGGTGCCGGGCTGCAAGCTGAACCGCGACGAGAAACTCCTCATTGCCCGACAGCTAGAGCTACTCGGCGTCGACGTGATTGAGGCGGGTTTTCCAGTGTCGAGCCCCGGCGACTTTGCGGCAGTGGCAGCCATTGCAGCCCAGACGCGCTACGCTACGGTCTGCGGCCTTTCGAGGGCGGTGGAGAATGACATACTCACGGCCGCTGAGGCGTTGAAATCAGCCAAATACCCGCGCATTCACACCGGTATTGGCACCTCCGATTCGCACATCAAGTTCAAGCTCTGCACTACCCCCGAGAAAGTGCTGGAGCGGGCGGTGGCGGCCGTGAAGCTGGCCAAGTCCTTCGTGGAAGACGTGGAGTTTTACGCGGAAGACGCGGGGCGCACAGGTAACGAGTTTCTGGCCCGAGTCTGCGAGGCCGCTATTCGCGCCGGTGCTACTGTGCTGAACATTCCGGATACCACCGGCTACTGTTTGCCCAGCGAGTATGGGGCCAAGATCAAGTACTTGGTGGATAACGTGCGTGGCATTGAGCACGTGCGCCTTTCCACTCACTGCCACAACGATTTGGGCATGGCTACGGCCAACTCTATTGCTGGCGTGCTCAACGGTGCTCAGCAGGTAGAATGCACCATTAACGGCGTAGGCGAGCGGGCCGGCAATACGGCCCTGGAAGAGGCGGTGATGGTGCTGCGACAGCACCCCTACCTCAACTTCGAGACCGGCATTAACACCAAACTGCTCGCCGAAACCTCGGCCATGGTGTCGCACCTGATGAGCATGCCGGTGCAGCCCAACAAGGCCATTGTGGGCGCCAACGCTTTTTCGCACTCCAGCGGCATCCATCAGGATGGCGTTATCAAGCACCGCGAAACCTACGAAATCATCGACCCGCGCGAAGTGGGCATGCCCGATTCGGCCATTGTGCTGACGGCCCGCTCCGGCCGTGCGGCCCTGGCCTACCGCCTCCAGAAAATCGGCTACGACTTCGACCGTACTGCTCTCAACAAGGCCTACGCCTCCTTCCTCGTGCTGGCCGACCGCCAGAAAGAAGTGGTTGACGAGGACTTGCACGTGATGGTGGAGCAGGAGCAGCTCGTTACCGTCAGCTAAACACGCCTCTCGAAAGACCGTCATGCGTAGCACCGCCTACGCCTGACGGTCTGCTTTATTCTAACCCGCCCCCACCCCTCTCTCATGGCTAAGACCTTATTTGATAAAATTTGGGACGCGCACGTGGTGCGCGAAGTAGCCGGCGGCCTCACGGTGTTTTACATCGACCGCCATCTGATTCACGAAGTAACCAGCCCCCAGGCGTTTGAAGAGCTAACGGCCCGCGGCCTCACCCTGCGCCGCCCGGAGCAGATAGTAGCTACCGCCGACCACAACGTGCCCACGCGCCACCAGGATCAGCCGATTCAGGACCCACTGTCCCGCTCCCAAGTGGATAAGCTCACCGAGAACTGCGCCAAGTTTGGCGTGGAGCTGTATGGCCTGGGTCACCAATACCAGGGCATTGTGCACGTAATTGGGCCGGAGCTGGGCATCACGCAGCCCGGCCTGACCATAGTGTGCGGCGACAGCCACACCTCCACGCACGGCGCCTTTGGCACCATTGCTTTCGGCATTGGCACCAGTCAGGTAACGCAGGTGATGGCCTCACAATGCCTGTTGCTCGACAAGCCCAAGCGCATGCGCATTACTCTGGACGGCGACCTGCGGCCCGGCGTAACGGCCAAAGATTTGATTCTGTACGTGATTTCGCAGCTGGGCACCGGCGGTGCCACCGGCTACTTCGTGGAGTACGCGGGCAGCGCCATTCGGGGCCTGAGCATGGAAGGCCGCATGACGGTCTGCAATATGAGCATTGAAATGGGCGCCCGCGGCGGACTCATTGCGCCGGATGCTACCACGTTCGACTATCTGGAAGGGCGCCGCTTTGCGCCCCAGGGCGAGAACTGGGACCACGCCGTGGCCTACTGGCAGACCCTTTACTCGGATGAAGATGCCGTGTTTGATGCGGAGCTGCAGTTCGATGCCTCGGCCATTCAGCCCATGATTACCTACGGCACCAACCCCGGCATGGGCATTCCGCTCTCGGCCAGCATTCCAGTGCTCAACGGGGGTAGCGAGGCCACCAGCTTTGATAAGTCACTGCGCTACATGGGCTTCCAGCCGGGCGAGTCGTTGCTGGGCAAGGAAATCAACTATGTGTTCATCGGGAGCTGCACCAACTCGCGCATTGAGGATTTGCGCACGGTAGCGGCCTACGTGCGGGGCAAGCAGAAAGCAGCCCACGTAGAGGCCATCATCGTGCCCGGCTCCAAGCAAGTGGAGCAGCAGGCCATTGCCGAAGGCCTCGACAAGGTGCTGGCCGACGCCGGCTTCGAGCTGCGCGAACCGGGCTGCAGCGCCTGCCTCGCCATGAACGACGACAAGATTCCGGCCGGCGCCTATTGTGTCTCTACTTCCAACCGCAACTTCGAAGGCCGCCAGGGCCCCGGCGCCCGCACCTTGCTTGCCAGCCCACTGGTAGCAGCTATTACCGCCGTGGAAGGCCGCTTGGTTGACATCACGCAGTATTTGAACTAGCATTATTTCTAGCTCCCCTCCTCAGATGAGGAGGGGAGCTAGAAATAGTCTCTCACATCTCCAACCCCATGGAAAAATTCCAAACACTACGCTCTGGCGTGGTGCCTCTTCCGATAGAAAATGTGGATACGGACCAGATTATTCCGGCGCGCTTTCTGAAGGCGACGACTCGTGAAGGATTTGGTGCCAACCTATTTGCCGACTGGCGCTATACCGCCGACGGGCAGCCTAAGCCGGATTTTGTGCTGAACGATGCCCGCTACCTAGGCCACCAGATTCTGCTAGCGGGCAAGAACTTCGGGTGCGGATCCAGCCGGGAACACGCGGCCTGGGCTTTGTATGACGCAGGTTTTCGGGTGGTTATCAGCAGCTACTTCGCCGATATTTTCCGGGGCAATGCACTCAACACCGGCCTACTGCCCCTGCAGGTTTCTGACGAGGTATTGCAAGGTCTGTTTGAGGTAGTATCCCAGGACCCGCAGGCCGCTTTGACGGTGGATTTGCAGGCGCAAACCCTTACGGTACCGGGCTGGGCCGAGGTGATTCACTTCGAACTGGACCCTTACAAAAAAGAGTGCCTGATCAACGGGTACGACGACATCGATTTTCTCATTAGCCAGGAGGCGGCCATCACGGCTTTTGAACAGCAACGGTCATGGGTATTCTAAGCAAACGCATTGTAGTGTTGCCGGGCGACGGCATTGGTCCGGAGGTGTGTAGCGAGGCCGTGCGCGTGCTGCGGGCCGTGTCCAGCCGCTTCGGACACGAGTTTGAGTTTGACTACCAACTCATGGGCGCCTGCGCCATTGATGCTACTGGCTCGCCCCTTCCTGATGCCACCCTGGAAGCCTGCCGCCGCGCCGACGCCGTGTTGCTCGGGGCCATCGGTGACCCCAAGTACGACAACGACCCCACGGCTAAAGTGCGCCCCGAGCAGGGCCTGCTAGGCCTGCGCAAGTCGCTTGGCCTGTACGCCAACATTCGCCCCATCACGGCCTACGACCAACTGCTGGAACACTCCCCGCTGAAAGCCGAGCGCATCCAAGGCACCGACATTCTCATCTTCCGGGAGCTGACCGGTGGTATCTACTTCGGTGAGAAAGGCCGCTCCGAGGACCGTACCTGGGCCTACGACCACTGCACGTACTCGCGAGATGAAATTCTGCGTATTGCGCACCGGGCCTTCAAAGCCGCCGAAACGCGCCGCCACCAACTCACGCTGGTAGATAAAGCCAACGTGCTCGAAACTTCCCGCCTGTGGCGCGAGACCGTGCAAAGCATTGCGCCCGAGTATCCCAGCGTAGCTCTTGACTACCTCTTCGTAGACAACGCGGCCATGCAGATCATTCTCAACCCAAAGCAGTTCGACGTTATCCTGACCGAGAACATGTTCGGGGATATTATTTCCGATGAGGCCTCGGTAATTGCCGGCTCCCTGGGCCTGCTGCCGTCGGCGTCAGTGGGGGATGGGGCGGCCCTGTTCGAGCCTATCCACGGCTCCTACCCCCAGGCCAAGGGCAAAGGCATTGCCAACCCCATTGCTACCATCCTTTCGGCCGCCCTGCTCCTCGACCACTTCAACCTGCAAGAAGAAGCCGACTGCGTGCGCGACGCCGTGCAGCACGCCCTCGACCAGGGGGTAGTAACGCCGGAGCTGAACCCCGCCACCCTCTACACCACCGAGCAGGTAGGCAACTTCATTGCCTACAGCGTGCTGGATATTGCCGACTGTGAGGTGCACCGCAACAACATCAAGCTCGGTATGAGCACGATTATCTAAAACGACCCAGGGGTGGGTTTGTAAAGTCCGGGTGTCAGGCAGGGGTGTCTGGCGCTCGGGCTTTTTTTGTTACCTCACCCCCGTCCCCTCTCCTCGGGGAGAGGGGTGCGTTCTGATGAGAATGAACAATTGACAATCAAAAATGAGAGTGGATAATTGAGCCATTGCACATTCTTCATTGTCTGCCTGCGTCTGGCACCCCTCCCCACCGGGGAGGGGCCGGGGGTGGGGTCCACGTGGCGCTTCTCCCGTTTCACCCCGATCCTGCGGCGCTTCGCCCTGATTTTACTACTACAGGCGGGAGCGTTTTCGGATGTTTGAACCAGTTATCCGCTACTACAAACCTCCCTACCGCCATGACCAGCACCCGTTTCCGTCTGCACTTCCTGTTTCTTGCCTGCTTTCTGCTGCTGACTGGCCTAGGCCAGTCGTGGGCCCAGCTTAAAACACCTGCTTTGCGCCAGGGGGCTACTACGCTGCTGACGTCTGACTCGGTGCAGCTGTTTGTGCAGGTGGCGGGCAAGGGCACGCCTTGTGTGTTTGTGCACGGCGGGCCGGGCGCGGGCAGCTACTCGTTCGAGAAGCTGGGCGGCAACCGGCTGGAAGATGGGCTGCAGATGATTTACCTCGACCAGCGGGGTAGCGGACGCTCGGCCAGCTCTCCGCGTAAAGACTACTCCATGGCTCGCATGGTGCAGGACTTGGAAGAATTACGCCAGCACCTGGGGCTGCAGAAGTGGGTGGTAATGGCGCACTCGTTTGGCGGCACCATTGCCATGGCCTACGCCGCCAAATACTCCGAGCGGGTGCAGGGCTTGGTGCTGGTAAACAGCGTACTCAACCCCTCGGCCTCGCTGGAGGCTATGCTGCAGTATGGCACCTCCCTGCTACCCCCAACTGAGCAGCCGAACCCCAACATCCCCATGATGCAGCGCTTTGGCATGGTGATGGGCGCCCTGCAGCAAAAAAAACTGGCCTGCCAGCTCCAATACTCCACCGATTCGCTGGCTGCCCGCGCCAGTCAGGTAGTCCGCGCCGTACCTGCCAATCAGGATTTTGCCACCCAGGTATTCAGCGGCCGCCTGCCCGACTACGGCCAAGACTACGCGCCTGTCACCGCCCAAATCAAGGTGCCCGCCCTCATCATTGTAGGCCAGGACGACCGCACCACGGGCACCACTGCGCAGTCGTTCCGGTTTCCGAAGCAGCAGACTGTGACGCTGCCGGGCAAGCACTATTCGTTTCTGGAGCAGCCCGCGCGGTTTCGGCAGGCGGTGGTTAGCTTCGTGCAGAAACTTCCCCGCTAGTCGTGCCCATGCCTGAGCCTACCGCGCGCCCTGCTGCCATCCGCCTGAACGACCGGCTCTTTCTGCTGTTTGGCATTCCGATTATGGCATTGCTGGCGCTGCTGCCCCGAGGGCTGCTACGCGTTGCGTCGGTCACTGAGTTTTTCATAGCCTGGGGAATTTCGCTGGTATTTACGAGCGTGTTCTGGCTGCTGGGGCGCACCCTGTGGCTGATGCTGTTCCGGCGCTTCCCCCGAGTAGAGCAAACCCAGCCGCGGCTATGGCTGCTGGGCCTGGGCAGCATCGTCATTACGATGGGCGCCCAGGCCGTGCTCCTGGCAACCACCAGCAAGCTGATGGGTGGCACTGGACAGCTACCGTTCCCCGACCTGCTGCACGAGTTTGGCCTTAATCTGATTCCCACCATCATTGTTCAGCTTGTTTACGAAAGCTCCAACTACTTTCGGCAGTGGGCGGAGAACGTGCGCCGAGCCGAGCAGATCCAAAGCGCCGGGGTGCGAAGTCAGCTCGAAGCCCTGCAGAGTCAGCTCGACCCGCATTTCCTGTTCAACTCCCTGAATACCCTCTCGGCTCTCATTGAGCCTGAAAATGAGCCGGCCCAGCAGTTCGTGGAGCAGCTCTCGGATGTGTACCGCTACGTGCTCCTCACCCGCGACAAAACCACCGTGCCCCTCTTCGAGGAGCTGGCTTTTGTTGATACTTTTTTGGCCCTGCACAAAGTCCGCTTCCGGGATAATCTGCGCGTAACCAGGGCTGTTCCGCCCGAGACGCTAGGCCACCTGGTAGCTCCACTCAGCATTCAATTACTGGTAGAAAACGCACTAAAGCACAATGTAGCCTCCCAACAGCATCCCCTGGAACTGCGTCTCTCCGCCGATATCGCCACCGGTTACTTCACAGTCGAGAATACCCAGCGCCCCCGCACCGCCGGCCTCGCGCCCGGCACCGGCACGGGCCTCCGCAACGTGCGTCACCGCTACGAGCTACTGCAAGCGCCCAGGCCAGTAGAAGTCAGCGCGGAAGGCGGCTGGTTTCGGGTGCGACTGCCGCTATTATCGACGCGCTAGGCCAGTTTTCAGCTTTCAATTTTAAGAACGTGTCATGCTGAGCTGGCCGAAGCATCTCTCCCGCTTCGTTGTTCTAAGCCAGTTGATTAGCCAGAGTAGAGATGCTTCGGCCAGCTCAGCATGACACGTTATTTTACACGCTGAAATTCACCTCTCCACCCACTACCTCGACACTTAATGACCGTTCTGCTGCTCGAAGATGAATACCCCGCCGCCGAGCGGCTTCAACGCCTGCTGCTGCAAGCCGCGCCCGAAGCCCAGGTGCTGGCCGTGCTCGACAGCGTAAGCGGTGCCGTGCAGTGGCTCAGCACCAACCCGGCTCCCGACCTCATCCTCTCCGATATTCAGCTGGCCGACGGGCTGAGCCTGGACGTGTTCGATCAGCTGGTGGTGCGCAGCCCCGTCATCTTCACCACGGCCTACGATGCCTACGCCATCCGAGCGTTCAAGGCCAACAGCGTGGACTACCTCCTGAAACCCGTGAAACTCGTGGAGCTGCAGGCCGCCCTCACCAAGCTACGGGAGTGGCGCACTGCTCCTTCGGAAACCGCCTCACTGCCTACCCCGGCCCCCACAGATGATACTGCGCGCCGCTTGGAGCGCCTGCTCGATGCCCTACCCCGCCCCGACCGCCAGTACAAAACCCGCTTTTTGGTGCGCAGCGGCGAGCAACTCCTACCCCTCGCCGTGAGCCAAGTAGCCTGGTTTCAGAGCCGCCACGAAACCACTACCCTCGCCACCATCGACAACCGCCGCTTCATGGTGGATTACACCCTGGAGCAGCTGGAAAGTCTGCTGGACCCTACCCTATTCTTTCGCCTCAACCGCCAGTTCATTGCCCAGTTGCCCGCCGTGCAGCGCCTGCACCCGCACTTCAACGGCAAACTGCTGCTGGAGTTGCAGCCCGCCCCCACCGACGAGGTGCTGGTCAGCCGGGAGAAAGCGGGGGCGGTGAAATGCTGGCTGGAAGGGTAATATATTACAGCTATGAAATCTTCCCGGGCTTTGTTCCCCGTTACTGTTTTGTGCTTACTAGGAGCTTGTCAATCAAATTCTACTTCTCCGGATACCTCAATACCCGTTGCCAAAGCGGGAGGCCTTAAGGTATTGGAAGGCACTTGGGTAAGAATTGGAAAAAGCGGCTTCACTATCGTCAAGATTCACGCCGACTCGACAGGAACTTACACTAGCTGTTCTGATAGGAAAGGGGTGTTGGGTATTAGTGATTCTGAACGCTACTACTTACACGAATCTCCTATCCGGGTTAGGTACCAGCCAACAGGCTTCCATCAGCCGTTAGTAGCTATTTATACCAAAGACGTTCGACACGATTACTACCTTCGCAACGATACACTCCTTGAATTTGATAAGATGGGCTTGCAGGGTACTCTAGTGCGGGTGCACCCTGATAAAAACTGACACTTCACCGATCCAGCCATGCTTTGAAAGCAGCCACTTTCTCGCGGCTTACCAGCACGGTGTCGTTGTCGGGGGCGGTGGGTTTGAGGATGGTTTGGAGGCGGGAGTTAGTGTAGTGGATGATGTCGTGAATGGCTTCGGCGTGGGCCAGGTAGGCGCGGTTGAGGCGAAAAAACTCCGTGGGGTCGAGCATGCCTTCGAGCTGTTCCAGGGTATAGTCCACCACAAATTTGCGGCCCTCGCGGGTGTGCAGCAGGGTCACTTTTTCGAGGCTGGCGAAGTAGGCAATCTGCTCCACCGGAATAGCTTTCAGATGCTCCCCCACCCGTACCACAAACCTAGACTTATACTCCTTGGCGGGCTGGGCCTGGCGCAGCACCTGAGCCAGCAGGTTGGCGTCGAAGGCGGGGGTAGTGGCCTGGCGCTGGCGCTCCAGCTTCTGCAGGGCCGCCGTGAGTTCCTCGGGGTCGATGGGCTTGAGCAGGTAGTCCACGCTGTTCACCTTGAAGGCGCGCAGGGCGTACTTGTCGTAAGCGGTGGTGAAGATGACCGGACTCTGGATGTCGAGGCGCTCAAACAGCTCGAAGCTCAGCCCATCAGCCAGGTGGATGTCCAGAAACAACACGTCGGGCGCCGGGCGAACGGCGTGCAGCAGGGCCTCCGCTTCCGCCACCGATTCCGCCGTGCCCACTACCTCTATCGGCTGGGGCTGCTTGCGCAGCAGCTCCGTAAGGCGGCGGGCGGCCAGGGGCTCATCTTCAATAATCAGGGCGCGGAGTGGGGTAGCGGTTGCAGGCATAGAGGCGTGATTTTTATGTCTAGAGCTAAAAACTAGCTCCCCTCCTCAGCTGAGGTGGGGTTAGGGGTGGTTGATGACGGAAGAACGGTATTTAGAGCTAGAAGCTAGGGTGTATTAAGGGTGAGTACAAAAGAACGTCATGCTTAATCGTTGCAATAGGCCTAGGCCAGTTGATTAGTCAGAGGTAGAGATGCTTCGGCAAGCTCAGCATGACGTTCTACCATGCTGTTCAACGACTGGTCAACCACCCCCTACCCCTCCTCATATGAGGAGGGGAGCCTAGGAACTGTTAACAGTCACGCAACCACAGGACGGTTGCAGCCAGGTGAACAAAAGCTAAAAAATGCGCATCCAATTTGTCATAGCGGGTGGCTACGCGGCGGAACTGCTTGAGGCGGCTGAACAGCCGTTCGATGGGGTGGCGCTGCGCGTAGCGAGCCGCATCGAAAGGGCGCGGGTATCGGCGCTTGCGCCGGGGCGGAATCACGGCGTGGGTGCCGCGGGCGGCCAAGGCGGCCACCAACGGGTCGGAATCGTAGCCGCGGTCGGCGATGACGTAAGCCGGGGCCAGCCCGTCAAGCAGCGGCAAGGCCTGCGGGGCGTCGTGGCGCTGGCCCGCGCTCAAGCCCAGGCGCACGGACCGGCCGCGGGCGTCGGCCACGGCGTGCACTTTGGTCGTCAGCCCGCCGCGGCTGCGCCCGAGGGACTGCGGTCCGTTTTTTTGCGCGCGCCGCTGGCGTGCTGGTGGGCCCGCACCGTGGTCGAGTCCACCAGCAGCGTGTGCAAGGCGTCGTCCTGCTGCACGGCTGCAAAAATCCGGGCCCAGATGCCGGCCCGGGCCCAGCGCTGGAAGCGCGTGTACGTCGTGTGCCAATTGCCGCGTTCGGCCGGTAGCGCCCGCCACCGCGCCCCGTTGCGGGCCAACCAGAGCACGGCTTCCACGAACTGGCGGTTGTCGCGTCCGCGCCCGCCACTCGTGCCGGCCCGGCCCGGCAGTAGCGGAGCCAGCCGCGCCCATTGCGCATCGGTAAGCATCGTTTCCATGCCACAAGTTACTACTCACTGTTAACAGCTCCTAGTTTCTAGCCCTCACCTTACCGCAATTCCAGCACGGGCAGCACTACCCCGAATTCCGTTTCCGACTCCTCTATTTGCACGGGTTGGCTGGTGAGGAAGGCGTAGCGGGCGCGCAGGTTTTTCAGGCCCAGGCCAGTTGATTCGCCATCGGGGAGGCGGCGGGGGCGGCGGATGTTGCGCACGGCGAGCGTACGGGCGGCCTCGTCGAGCTCGATGCGGATGCGAAGCGGGTCGCGCTGGGAGGTGGCGTTGTGCTTAAGGGCATTTTCCAGCAGCAGCTGCACGGCCAGCGGGGGTACCAGCAGGGTTTCGAGGGCGGCGGGGGGTAGGGTCATTTCCACTTGTACACCCTCGCCCAAACGGGTGCGCTGCAGAAACAGGTAGGCTTCCACGAAGCGCATTTCCTCCGAAAGCGGCACCACTTCCTGCTCCTGGCTATCGAGCACGTAGCGGTACACCTGGCTGAGCTGGCGGATGAAGCGCGTGGCCCGGACCGGGTCGTTTTCCTCGACCAGGGAGGTCAGGGCGTTGAGGGAGTTGAACAGAAAGTGTGGGTCGAGCTGACGGCGCAGGGAGTCGGCCTGGGCCTGGGCGTTTTCCTTCTGCAGGCGCTCGGCCTGGGTGGTGGCATCGCGCCAGCTCAGCAGAAACGAGCGACTGTGCATAAACAAGGATACCACCACGGTAATCAGCAGGGGCATCACGAAGGGCCGCCAGGTGATAGAGCTCAGGGGCCGATGGTGATAAAGCACGTTGAAGCCCGTGGTAACCAGAAATATCACAATCAACGACATGACCAGCGACATGGACAGCGTAATCAGGAAGCGCCGGATGGGCTGAATCGTCCAATCGACGCGGCGGTTCAGCCACTCGTTCGGGAAGCCGTTGGCCAGCCACAGGCCAGTGGTGTAGCAGAAGTTATAGCCGAACGTTACGAGGAAATCTTCACTCCAAACTGAGCACCCCCCGCAGAACACCAGGCTTAGTCCAAACGATAAGGTCACCATCATACCCAGCATGAGCACCCATTTGCGGTGGGGGTAGTGCCGGCCCAGGTTGGTGAGGGAGGCTTTGCGCACGTCCAGGGCTTCTTCGGGAGTCAGGGTCGGGCGGTTCACGGGGAGGGCGGAGTCAAGCATAAATAGGAAGCCCAGGGGGACCAATAAGGCAGGCAAAAGATACAATAATCGGGTAAACCCATCTGTTGCGCGGGCGGCGCTCCGCGGCCGGAGCCTCGGCGTTTGCCGGGTGGCGCGGGCAGCCATTCGCCGCCCGCCGACATGGTGTAAACGCCGGTATTCCAGAGCGGCTCATTACCACCCGCGCCCCACCCAGCGGCGCTACTTCACCGAGGCGGTTTCGTAGCTTTTCAGGCGGCCCTGCACCTGCCGCTCGCCCCAGTTAGGCGCCAGCACGGAGGCGGGCTTGAAGGCCGCGAAGCGCGTCTGGGCTTCCTGGAAGAGGGGCTTGGCTACCTCGGCTCCACCGCCAAACATGGAAGGCGTGTAGTACACGTTGTTGGCCTGCACCAAATAAATGCGCGGGTTGGCAGGGTTAATTTTCTTAGCCTGGGCCAGCGTCTCGCTTACCATTTTGGAGTATTTCATGGAGCGCAGCATGGGCGAGATACCCAGACGGGCCTGGTAGATGTAGGCCTGCAGCACCAGCAGCTCCGACTCCTCGCCGCCCAGCTTGCGGGCCTGGGTCAGGGCAGCTTCGGCCTGATCGAGGTACTTATCCTTGGCGTCGCCGTCTTCCTCTTTGCTCACGAAAACCGTGATAACACGGGCGTAGGCCTGGTAGTAGCGGGGCAGCCAGTCTTTGGGGGCTACCTGGGCGGCGCGTTCCAGCTTGGCATCGACTTGCTTGAGTTTGGCGGGGTCGCCGGTGCTCATCAGGTCTTGAATGGTGGCGGCCATCATGGTGGTGTAGGCATCGGGGTTGCCGGTGGCGGCGGGGGTAGCAACGGGCTGCTGCGCTACAGTTGCGAAGGACGAGAAGGAAGCGGCTACCAGGGCGAGGGTGATCAGAGTGTTTTTCATGACGTGGAAGGGTTTGTGGTGGTTGATGATTCAAAGGTGGCCCAGCTCTGGCGCCAAAGAAATTTGCCGTTACCGAAGCGTCGGATTTTCCGGATGAAGCGTCTAGTTCAGTTGCCGGTTGTGAGTTGCCAGTTGCCAGCTGCCAGTTGCTGGCTGGAGAATAAGCGTTGGTACCAGCGCTTTGGAAAGCAGAATGCAGCCGACAAAACCATTACTGCCTCCCCTGACAACTCACAACTGACAACCGGCAACTGAACTCTACTCCGGCCGCTCATTCACATCGGCGGCGCGGTTTTTATTGATGGAGATGAACAGGGCCGCGAACAGCATGCGGGGCGCGGTGGGCGTTATGGCTACGCGGTTGAAGGTGCCGGCGGCGTCGGGCTGGGTGGCGTAGCGGTAGCCGAACACGTTCTGGCGGCCCAGCACGTTGGTGGCCGAGAGGTGAAGCACGGTGTACTGCCCGAAAAGGCGAGTGACATAGCTGGCGTTCAGGCTTAGGTCTTGGTAGGTGGGGAGCACGCCCTGGTTGTAGCCGCGCTCGGGGTCGTTGAGGTCGTGGTAGCGGCGGGGGCTGCCGTAGCTGTAGGTAGCGCCCAGCAGCGTGTGCAGGCTGCCCACCCAGTACTTCCCGACCACCGATACATTGTGGCGGGCGGCAAACGTGGGCACGGCCGCTACGGGGTCCTGGCGATACTGGCGCTTGGTGTCCAGAAAGCCGTAGCTGACATAGTATTCGAGGTTCTTGACGGTTTTCCGGTCACGCCACAGCACGTCCAGGCCGCGAGCATAGCCGGTGCCGCCGTTGTTGTAGGCCAGGGGGTTGCGCGGGTTGCGGCCGTCGTAGCGGGTGAGGTGGTCGTAGGTTTTGTAGTAGGCCTCCACCTGCAGCAGCTGCCGGTCGTGAGTGTACTGGTAGGTGAGCACCGAGTGGGTGGCTTGCTCGAAGCGTAGCCGGGGCTGTACCAGCAGCAGGGTGTTGTCGGGGGTCTGGTAGAAGCGGCCGTAAGCGGCCGAGAGGGAGCTATTTTCGGTAGTTTGATAAGCCAGGGCCAGGCGCGGGGCCGCGTTCCAGCGGTTTAGCAGCGCCGAGTATTCTGCGCGCCCACCCACCCGGCCCGCCAGCCAATCCGAGAGCTGAAAGTCAGACTCCACAAAGCTGGCGGCACGCTTCTCGGTAAACTCCGGCCGGTACACCGTAGCCAGCGCGGCGTTGGGCTGCACCTGCTGCTGCACGTTCTGAGCCAGCACTTCCATCCCAAGTTTCACGTTCCAGCGGGCGGCGGCTGAGTCGTTGATGAGCACCAGCCGGGCCGTGAGGGCTTGCTCCAGGGTCTGCATCCGCAGGGTGTCGGGGGCCACGCGCTGGTTGTCGCGGCTCAACCCTACCCCCGACTGCAGGCTCCAACCCCGGCGCAGGGGGCTGCGGAAGGTGGTGTTGAGGTAACCGTTGCCGGCGCGCAGGGCCACCGTTTGGGTGCCGGCGGGTTCGGGCGAGGGCTGCCCGATGACCATCTGCTGCTGATTCCAGACTCCGTACACTTTCAGCATGCCGGCCTGGCCGGTGCGGTGGCGCAGGTTCACGGAAGCCGCCAGGCCGCGCGGCGACTGAGGCCAGGTTACGTTCTGGGGCAGCAGGCGCTGGTAGGGCTGCAGGTTGGTGTAGTCGAGGGTGGCCGCCACGGAGGTCCGCTCCCAGCGCTGGGTCCGCGAAGCGCCCAGAAACAAAGAGCTAAGGGAAAGCCCGGTCTGGGTTTCATCGGCCAGGTCGGTGGAGTTCAGCAGCAGCACCCCCGACAGGGCCTGCCCGTACTGGGCCGAGTAGCCGCCGGTGCTGAACACGGTGCCTTTGAACAGGCTGGGCGAGAACCGCCCGCGGGCCGGCACAGCCGCCACGGTAGCGTTGTAGGGGTTTTGCACGGGTAGGCCATCCATATACACCTTGGTTTCCGAAGCCGCCCCGCCCCGCACGAACAGCATGCCATCCTCCCCTACCCGCGTGGTGCCGGGCAAGGTGTTGAAGGCGGCCGCCACATCGGCCAGGGCCCCGGCGGTGGTTTGCACGTCGCGGGTGTTGAGGGCGGCGCTGCGGTGCTCGTCGCTAGACTCAAAGGCTCCGGCCGTAATTACCACTGAGCCCAGGGCATGGGGTGTGCTTTTCAGGGTGAGGTCGAGGCGCAGGGGCTGGCCGCTTAGCGTTACCGGCCGCTCTACCGACAGGAATCCCAATAAGCTGGCTTGCAACACGTAGCTTCCGGCCGGCTGCTGGGTTTCAAAGCGGAAGCGGCCCAATGAATCGGTGCTGGCCCCGTCGAAGGTGGCTTTGAGGAAGACGTTCACGCCTGGCAGGGCCTGACCAGCCCCGTCGCGGACGGTGCCGCTGAGGATGGTAGTAGATTGGGCCAGCCCACGGAGGGCGAAAACCAGCAGCAGGGCGAGGAGTAGCAGGCGTTTCATAGGAGTAGCAGCGAAGTGATGGACCAAAAGTGGCCCGCTGCCGCACCTCCTGAAACTTGCCGTTACCGAAGCGTCGGATTAGGCGGATGAAGTGTAGCAGACCCGGGGTCTGCCTCCGCAATTTTCAGTGTCACAAGCGGCGTTGGCAGGCTGAAAGCCGTAAACAGCCGACATTCGCGGTTTCCGGATTTACACCGGACGCTCTCTTTCCCTACCCCTGCCTTTCTATGCAAGCCTTCCTCTTCGACCTCAACGGCACCATGATTCATGACATGGACTACCACACCAGTGCCTGGCAGCACATTCTGAACCATGAGCTAGGCGGTAGTTTCAGCTGGGAGGAGTTGAAGCCCCAGATGTACGGTAAAAACCAGGAGGTGCTGGTGCGCATGTTCGGACCCGACCGGTTTACGGTGGCGGAAATGGACGAGCTGGCCGTGCGCAAAGAGCAGCGCTATCAGGAGGAGTTCCGGCCCCACCTGCAGCTGCTGCCCGGTTTGCTTGATTTTCTGGCCACAGCCCACCAACGCGGCATTCAACTGGCCATTGGCTCGGCGGCCATTCCGTTTAACATTGATTTCGTGCTCGATGGCCTGGATATCCGGCGCTACTTCTCAGCCATCGTCAGCGCCGACGATGTGCAACTGAGCAAGCCCCACCCCGAAACGTTTTTGCGGGCCGCCGAGAAACTAGGGGTAGCCCCCGCCGACTGCCTCGTGTTCGAGGACGTGCCCAAGGGCGCCGAAGCGGCCCTGAACGCGGGTATGCAAACCGTCATTCTGACCACCACCCACCAGCCCGCCGAGTTCAGCCACCTGCCCAACGTGCTGCACTTCGCCCCCGATTTTCAGGACCCGTTTATGCGGCAGCTTCTGCCGGCCTGACCCGGGCCGGGGCAGGAAGCTACCGCGGCTTCGTTTCGTTACCGGCCGCTACCGATTCGCGGGCGCCCGAAACATGCGGCCTCCGTGGGTGGTTGCTGAAATGGAACGACCGGGCCCCAACGCCCTGCTATCTATTTCTCTACCGCTGCTTTCCGCTATGCCCCAGAACTCCGGCCGCCGTATTTTTCAGGTGATTGATGGCAATAAGAAATTCGTCGGCGACGGCTTCGACGTGACCAGCCCTATGCCGGGGCCGCGTATCCGCCAGCTCAGCCCCTTTCTGCTCATCGACCACACCGGCCCGATGCCCGTGGCCCCCACCGAGGCGCCGCTGGGTACCCCGCCCCACCCCCACCGGGGCTTCGAGACGGTGACGGTGATGTACGAAGGCTACCTGGCCCACCGCGATACGGCCGGCCACACGGGTGCTCTGGGCCCCGGCGACGTGCAGTGGATGACGGCCGGCGCAGGCCTTCTGCACGAGGAGCGCCACGAGCGGGAGTTTGCCCGCCGCGGGGGCACCCTTGAGCTGCTGCAGCTGTGGGTGAACGTGCCCGCCCGCGACAAAATGGCCCCGCCCCGCTACCAGAATATTCGGGCCCAGGACATTCCGGAAGTGGCTACCGCCGATGGGCGCGGCCGCATTCGGGTCGTATCGGGCACGTACGAAGGGATAGCCGGCCCGGCCGAAACCTTCTCCCCCATCACTCTGCTCGACGTACACCTGCCCGCCGGCACCGAAACTACCATTAGTCTGCCGGTCGATTACAACGTGGGCATCTACGTGGTGAAAGGCGCTATTATGATGCACGACAACCGCCCGGCCGGTACCAAGCAGCTCGTGGTGTTCGGCTGGGATTCTACGGATGTGCACCTCACCGCTACGGAGGATACCGTGCTGACAGTACTGGCCGGGGAGCCCATTGAGGAGCCGCTGGCCACTTACGGCCCCTTCGTGATGAACACCAACCGCGAGCTGGTGCAAGCCATTGCTGATTTTGAAAGCGGCGGCATGGGTCAGTTTCCGGAGGATGAGTAGGGCTCAGCAAAATCTTCACAAACTCGAAAACTGTTGTGTCATCAACAGTCTCATTCTGTTACTTCTACAATTTCGCTTTCCTGCCCATATGCCTCGGGAGGTAATTCGTGAAAGTCATCGATACGACGCTTGCGGAGGAACTGTCTGTAAGGTTTGGAATAATCCGATCGTTTTAGTTTTGGCCGAGGTAAAGAAACTGCTGCCGCGCTATCCAGTTCTGGGTTGTCAGCCACCCGAGGAATAGCGGCGCGCCGGTACTGATTTTCATCGAGGGGCTTCCCATTCAGGTAGTCGCTGTAGCTCTTTAGCAGCACCCCCGACATATCATCGGGGTGGGTGATATTCAGTTCTTCGAAATATTGCTGTAGGCGGGAGTCTCCCCAGAGTCCCCAGTTATTTCGCATCCAAAGCCCTAGCCCGAAGTGAAACTTGGCCAGCCCATACTCCGGATCAGGGTGTCGTAGCTGCTCTTTAATGGGCTCTGCCAGCATTTTGTCTAGCTGTACAAAGCTGTCCGCTAGATTCCGAGGAATATAGATTCCTTGTATGGAATCGGCTACTAGGTTACGTTGGTTTTGCTGCTCGATTACCCGCGCGACGGAGTCACCTTTGGCGGCAAGTTTTTTAGCCTCAACAGCCAGATCGAATGGGCTGTGCTGCAGGTGCCGCAGGTACGATAAGAGCACCAAATGCCGACGTACCTGCCAGCCCTCGTAGCCATAGGCTTCTTGCTTTGTATTGACATAAGTATTCAAATACTGCACAAGTCGGCTGTTGGCATCTGTTTCTAACTCTCCCAACTCCCATTCCCCCAGAATAAACAATCCAGATATATTCTCGAAGTCGCTGGGCGTAAGCCGCCTAAATTTTGCTTTGGCTTTTTCTGTAAGTACTTTATCAAGCTGCTCGTTCGCTTCCGTTAGGTTTTGAGGTATATAAAATCCATGCTCGTTGATGGAGGCAGATTGTCCATAGCACCAAAGAGCAGGTAACAGTAGCCACACCGTTATGAGGCTTCTTACCACTTTATTTGGACGTATATAGTGTGAAAGCATTGCTTTGATCGTGGAGAAACATTCGTGGAGAGCTTTGCCTGACAAGTAGCTGTATCAAGCTCTGAATCAAGAGCAAATATAGACCGAACCTCTAAGGTCAACTATAACCCGCTGCCGCGCCGGTAAGTAAGGATAAACCGCCATGAGGCGCGTTTTTTCAACCTGAACCTTATCTATCGTGCGGTTTTCCTATTTCCTTGGCGGGCTGGTAGCAGTAGCCGTATCAGGTCCGGCATTGGCTCAAACCGTGACCGGGCCCTTGGGTGAGCAGTTCACGCGGCGCGTGATTACCGAGAAGCTCAGCGACCCGTGGGAAGTGGCCTATGGCCCCGATAATTTCCTCTGGATTACCGAAGCCCGCGGCTACCGCGTCAGCCGCGTCAATCCGGCTACCGGGGCGCGGCAAGTGCTGCTCGACCTGAGCAAAAACCGGGAGTTTCCGCGCTACGACAAGGTTCCGGACTCCGTGGACGGCGGCAAGCCCTGGCCCCAGGGCGGCCTGATGGGCCTGGCCCTGCACCCGCAGCTGCTCACCGGCAAGCCCTACGTGTACCTGACCTATATCTATAGGTTTGAAGGAGCCAACCAACCCGGCAACGGCAGCCGCCCCAACCACAGCGGCAACTATTTCACGGCTCGCCTGGTGCGCTACGAGTACGATGTTACCCGGCAGCAGCTCGCGCGCCCCCTGGTGTTGTGCGACTCTATTCCGGCCAGCAACGACCACAACGCGGGCTGCTTGCTGATAGCCCCCGTAGCCGGCCGCGACTATCTGTTTTATTCCGTCGGTGACCTGGGGGCAGGGCAGTTTGAGAACGGCGGCCGTGCAAACCACGCGCAAAACCCGGCTTCCTACGAGGGCAAAGTGCTGCGTTTCAACCCGGAGCCCGACACCGACCTGGGCCCGTACGACCGGTGGATTCCGAACGATAACCCGTTCAGCCAGGGGCGGCAGAACGCCGTCTGGAGCCTGGGCCACCGCAACGCCCAGGGCCTGGCCTATGCCGTGGTAGGCGGCACCGGCCGGCTCTACGCCTCCGAGCACGGCCCGTTCTCCGACGACGAAGTAAACCTGGTGGAGCGGGGCAAAAACTACGGTCACCCGCTGGTGATTGGCCTGGCTGATGGCAACTATAACGGCCTGGCCGCAGCGGCCTCCGAGCATGCTACCCTCCCTGGCGCCTGGCATACCACCTACCCCACCATCGGGAGTGAGCAGGCCAACGCTGCCCGGCTGGGCGCTGACTACCGCAACCCCATTGCCTCTTTGTATCCGCTAAGCAACCAGTTCCTGACCACCGTCCTCACCCGCACCCGCAACCATAGCTCCGACGAGCCCACCTGGAACTCCGAGGCCCCCAGCAGCTTGGCGGTGTACTCGGCCACGGCTATTCCGGGCTGGCAAAACTCCCTGCTGATTCCGACCCTGAAAAAAGGCAAGCTGATCCGGCTGAAGCTCACCGACGACGGCACCGCCGTAGCCTCCGACACGCTGATGTACTTCCGCGGCCCCATCCGCTACCGCGACCTGGCCATGTCGCCCGATGGCACCAAGCTCTACCTGGCCACCGACAGCGCCTCCATCACCTCGGGCCCTTCGGAAGAAGCCCCTAAGGGCACCGCTTGCCAAGGCTGTCTGATTGAGTTTACGTACGTGAGCGGCGGCCACACCGCTACCCCTCCCCGCGGCAGCAACCCCGCCCCCACTCCGGAGCAGGCCCTGCAGCAGGCTACTGCCCTCGTGAAAACTCTGAAGCCGAAGGATCAGCGGGCCAAGCGGGCCGGCCTACCCCCAGCTCAGCAACCCATCTTCGACCTACTGCTGAAGCCTACCCTCACGCCCCAGGAAAAAGCTCGGGCCCAGCGCAACGCCCCCGCCCTGCTGGCCGGGCTGCGGCAGCAGTGAAAACGAGTCAGGACAACAAACAGCCCCTAGCATTATTGCAGCATAAAGCACTGACACGCTCGCCCGTGCGAAGAACCTTCCCAAGACAAGTAAACTTCGTGGGAAACACAGCCAGAATTAGAACCAAGGCTAGAGCTAGTTCCCCTCCTCAGATGATTCCGCGCATCAAGTGGCGTGGGGTTAGGGGTGGTTGATGACTGTTAGAACGATTTACTAGCTCTAGTTTTCTAGCTCTAGTCTTTCAACCACCCCTAACCCCACGCCGCTTGATGCGCGGAATCATCTGAGGAGGGGAACTAGCCCACTAGTCCTAGATTATTTCACTCCGTAATCTAACCTGAACCAAGTAAGAGAGGCCCTTGGTGCTGCTCAGCATAATAGCCTGTTCACCTGTCACCTGCTCACCGTTCACCTGTCACGATTCACCTCATCACCTGTCACTCCTTATGCTCACCCGCCTTATTCCTTCCAGCCAGGAGCCCCTACCCGTGGTGGGGCTGGGAACCTGGCAGACGTTTGACGTGCGCGGGGCGGCCGGCCATCCGCTGCTGCGCCAGACGCTGGAAACCCTGCGCACCGCCGGGGGTAGCGTTATTGATTCGTCGCCGATGTACGGGCGGGTGGAGGAGGTAGTGGGCGAGCTGACCAGTGCCCTGCCCGCGCAACCTGAGTTTTTCTACGCCACCAAAGTCTGGACCCAGGGGCGGGAGGCGGGCATCCGGCAGATGGAAGACTCCTTGCGCAAAATGCGCCGTCCTACCCTCGACTTGCTGCAGATTCATAACCTAGTCTACTGGAAAACCCACCTGGCCACGTTGCGCGACTGGCAGGCTGCAGGCCGGGTGCGCTACCTCGGCATCACGCACTACACCGATGCCATGCACCCGGAGCTGGAGCGAGTGCTGCGGCTGGAAAAGCTGGACTTCGTGCAGTTTAACTACTCCATCCTCGACCGCCACGCCGAGCAGCGCCTGCTCCCGGCCGCGGCGGAGTTAGGAGTAGCCACGCTCATCAACCGGCCTTTTACGGAAGGCAGCCTGCTGGCCCGTCTGCGCGGCAAGGAGCTGCCGCCCTGGGCTACGGAGCTGGGCATTGGCAGTTGGCCGCAGTTTCTGCTGAAGTTTATTCTCTCCCACTCCGCCGTGACGTGCGTGATACCCGGCACCAGCAACCCCGCCCACCTTCAGGACAACCTCTGGGCCGCCGAAGGCCCCCTGCCGGACGAAGCTACCCGTGAGAAAATGGCTGCGTACGTGCGCAGTTTGTAAGGGCAACAAGGGGGTAGAAAGTGGCTTGCTGAAGCAGGGCTGCGGAACAGTGCAAGGGGTAGAGAAAGAGCCTTGTAGGGTTCAGCTTAAGGGCTTTTTATTCGATACTCGGCTATAACACCCTGCTTTTCAGCGCGTAGGCTAAGGGCAATTAGTGCGCGTCACGGGAAGTTCCCCTGGCCGCTTTTCTTCTGCCCTCTTACTTGCTACCTCCATGAACAGTCTGAACCTCAAGCTCAAACCGCTTCACCAGCAAACCATTGTTATTACCGGCGCTTCCAGCGGCATCGGGCTCGTAACGGCACGTATGGCGGCCCGCAAAGGCGCCCGCGTGGTGCTGGCCGCCCGCAACGCCGACGCTATTCGCCAACTAGCCGAGGAAATCAACAGCCAGGGCGGACATGCCTTGGCCGTGCCTACCGATGTAGGCAGCGAGGAAGACATGGCCCGCCTGGCCGCGGCGGCCACCGCCGAGTTCGGGGACTTTGATACCTGGGTGAACAACGCGGGCGTTTCCATCTTCGGCCACTGCGACGAGGTAAGCATTCCGGACATGAAGCGCATGTTCGATACCAACTATTGGGGCGTGGTGTACGGCTCGCGCCTGGCGGTGCAGCACTTCAAGCGCCGCCACGAGCCGGGCGCCCTCATCAACATCGGCAGCTTTTTCGGCGACCGGGCCACGCCGGTGCAGTCCACGTACTGCGCCAGCAAGCACGCCCTGCACGGCTGGACCAACGCCCTGCGTATGGAGCTGGAGGTAGAAAAAGCCCCGGTATCCGTCACGCTCATTCATCCCGGCCGCATCGATACACCTTACAACGAGCACGCTCAGAGCTACTTCGAGCACCAGGTGGCGCACCGCGGCATGGTGTACCCGCCCGAGGCCGTAGCCGATGCCATTCTGTTTGCCGCCGCCCACCCCCGCCGCGACATGTACGTGGGCTTCCAAGCCAAAGCCCTTACGCTGGCCGGCCACCTGGCCCCGCGCATCATGGATAAGGTCATGGAAGCCCTCATCTACCCCACCCAGATTGACCCCAAGCGCCCCTCCCGCAACCCCGAAACCAGCGCCCTGCACCAGGCCGGCTACGGCTTGCAGGAGCGCGGCTCGCACGAGGGCTGGTTTCGCTCGGGCAGCCTGTACGTGCAGGCCGAAAAGCACCCGCTGCTAGCCGCTGCCGCAGTGGCTGGCCTGGGCACCGCCGCCTGGATGCTTAGCAAGCGCCGCAACGGCCACGGCACCAGCCAGGCTACTGCCGCAGAGGCTGCCCCTACCCCCGTCAAAACCGGCGTAAGTGCGCAAAGCTAGTTTGTCTGCTCAGTATGCCTGTGCCAACCAACCCCAAGCGCAACCAGCCGGCCCCTGCTACTTCGCGGGCCAGTTGGTTGCCGCGGCCTATTTCGCCCCGCGCCCACGCCTATTTCGATGCCTTGGCCTTTCCGGCTATTCTGGGGCTGGCGACCTGGATGTGGCCCCGCAACCGCCTGGCCTCCGTACTGATTGCCGGCAATGGATTATTGGAAGGCGCTACGGCGGCTACCACCAACTTCCCGCCGCCCGGTCCCTTCCCGCGCATCAGCTTCCGCACGCATATTCGCGTTGGCTTGATAGGAGCCCCGGTGTTTCTAGCTATCAGTAGCCTGGCGCCGGGTATTCCGTGGCGCTACCGCCGGGTGGTGCTGGGGCTGGGAATACTGCCCCTGGTTATCAATGGGCTGAGTAATGCTACCTCCGAAACAGCTGCGTAATTGAACGGGGGTAGCCGGAGAAAACCGGAAGCGCGAACCTTAGGAATGCTGAACTATATCATGATTCCTCTGATTCGCGCTTCTGTTTTTTTAGCTACTTGTCGGCAAACACCCCCTACCCCGTAACCCGCAGGGAACGAAGCCGGTACCTACTCCCTGACACTAACCTGCTTGAGCTATGAAATCATGGGATGGGAACCCGGCCGGGCGCCGGGAATTTATGCGCACGTTTTCGCTGGGGCTGGGGGCTACCCTGGTGGGCGCTTCGGCCGTGGGCGGGCCGCTTTCGTGGCTGGAGGAAATAAGCTACGGCCCCGCCAGCCGGGAGGCGCTGCAGAGCGGCAAGCAGCTGGGCGTAGCCCTAGTGGGGCTGGGCAAGTACAGCACCGGGCAGCTGGCCCCGGCCCTGCAGAAAACCAAACTCTGCAAGCTGGCGGGCATCGTGACGGGCTCTCCGGAAAAGGCGGCCCGGTGGAAGCAGCAGTATAATCTGCCCGACAAGAACATCTACGACTACAAAACCTTCGACCGCATCGTCGATAACCCCGATGTTGACATTGTGTACGTGGTATTGCCGGTAGGCATGCACGCCGAGTACGTGGAGCGGGCCGCGCGGGCGGGCAAGCACGTCATCTGCGAGAAGCCCATGGCGCCCACCGCCGAGGAGTGCCGCCGCATGATTTCGGCCATGCAGAAGGCAGGCAAGAAGTTCAGCATCGGCTACCGCCTGCACTTCGAGCCCCACCACCAGGAAATGATGCGCCTGGGCCAGCAGCAGACGCTGGGCCCCATTAAGCGCCTGGTGGCCGACAACGGCTTCCGCTTCAACAACGACACGCCCTGGCGCGTGGACAAGGAGCTGGCCGGCGGCGGGCCGCTCATGGACATGGGCATTTACTGCGTACAGGGCGTGATTTATACCAAAGGCCAGCTACCTACGTCGGTCACGGCCAAGCTCACGCCCAACCCCGACCCCAAAGGGTTGTTCAAGGAAGTAGAGGCCGGCGTGAACTGGCAGATGCAGTTTGCCGATGGCTCGGTGGCCGACTGCCGCACCAGCTACGCCGAAAACCTGAACAGCCGCCTACGTGCCGAAACTGCCAAAGGCTTCCTGGAGCTGCAGCCGGCTTTCGGTTACGGCGGTATTCAGGGCAGTACCAGCCAGGGCCCTATGAACATTGAGAACGTGCCCCAGCAGGCCCGCCAGATGGACGACTTCGCCGACTGCATCCTGAACAACAAACCCACCCGCGTGCCCGGCGAAATGGGCCTCCGCGACGTGCAGCTGCTACAAGCCATTTACCGCGCCGCCGCTACCGGCCAGAAGGTTTCCACGAAGGATGTGGTGGCCGTGCTGGATAAAACGAACAGCAAATAGTAGAAATCAGAACCTAACTCCCCTCCTCAGATGAGGACGGGCTGGGGGTGGTTGGTGAATTGTTGAACGACTTACTAAACTTAGTTTCTAGTTCTAATCTTTCAACCACCCCCAACCCCTCCTCATCTGAGAAGGGGAGCTAGTTGCTAGCTCTAGTTTACGTCTTGCGCGCCTCCAAAAGAAAAGGCCCGAACCTGCGGTAGGTTTGGGCCTTTTTCATGGGTAGGGAAACGCTTACGGATTGATGATTTCGAAACCGCCGTCCGGAGTGCGCTTCAGCTCGGTTACTTTCACGTTGCGCAGCCAGGTTTTGCCCGAAAGCTGGGTGTCGTGGTAGAAAATGTACCACTTGCCGTCCTTCTCGATGATGGAGTGGTGGGTAGTCCAGCCTTCCACGGGGTTCATGATAACGCCTTTGTAGGTGAAGGGGCCGTAAGGCGAAGTGGCGGTGGCGTACACCAGCAGGTGAGTGTCGCCGGTGGAGTAGGTGAGGTAGTATTTGTCCTGGTACTTGTGCATCCAGGCGCCCTCGAAAAAGCGGCGCTTGTTGTCGCCGGAAAGCAGGGGCTTGCCGTTTTCGTCCAGGATTTTTATCTCCTTCACGGGCTCGGCGAAGCTGAGCATGTCGGCGCTCATTTTGGCCATTTTTGGTCCCAGGGCCGGCTCGTTGGGGCCGGGTTCCTGCTCTTTGGGGTTGCTGCCGTCGTACTTGCCGGTGCGCCAGCGCTGCAGCTGTCCGCCCCAGATGCCGCCCACGTACATGTAGTGGCTGCCATCGGTGTCCTCAAACACGGCCGGGTCAATGCTCAGACTACCTGCCATGGGCTTGGCTTCGGCCTTGAAAGGGCCGGTGGGCGAGGTGCTGGTGGCTACCCCAATCCGGAAAATATCCTGCTTGTCTTTCACCGGAAAGTAGAGATAGTACTTGCCGTTTTTGAAGGCCGCGTCGGGCGCCCACATCTGGCGTCCGGCCCAGGGCACATCCTTCACGTCCAGGGCCACCCCGTGGTCAGTCACCTTACCGCCCACACTGTCCATGGACAGAATGCGGTAGTCGCGCATGGCAAAATGGTCGCCGTTGTCGTTTTCCGGGGCTCCCGTCTCGATATCGTGAGAGGGGTAAATGTAGATTTTGCCGTTGAAAACGTGGGCCGAGGGGTCGGCGGTGTAAATATCCTTCACCAGCGGCTGGGCGAGGTACTTTTTACCGTTGCCCGCCGAGCTGTCGGCCGCCGAGGCCTGGGCGGTGCTGTCGGTGGCCGTGCCGTTTTCGCCGGAGGCTGCCGTGTTGGAGTTGCTTTGGCAGGCGCTACCCAGGGCCAGGGGCACGAGCAGAGCCAAAGAGGGCTTGAAATAGCGGGGCAGTTTTTTCAAGGACACTGTGGGGAATTTAAGGTGAAGGAAGATGACAGTTCGAAAATGGAAGCCTTGCCGAAGTGCCTTTGATTGAAGCTACCAGAGCAACTTTATGCTTTGGTAGCCACCGATGGGGTAGCTGCTCAAGGCTTCTATTACTTTCAAATATAGACCTATCCCCTACCTGCTGTCGTGTTCTGAAAGCCTCTTTAGCGAAGAAAAACTATCCAATCGTTTGCGGTAGCAAACCCGGTTTTACTAACCTGCAATTCAACAAAAACGGCCCCAACTGCGCGAGTCGGGGCCGTTTAGGTAAGTATAATGTCTTTCGCCTACGCCATAGGGGTAGGCGAAAAGTTATGCCAGGGAGTTAGGGCTAGTCGGCGTTGCCGGTGGCTCCGTCGTCAGTGAATTCGCCGGCGTTGTTGGGGTTGTGCTCCGTGTAGCTGGCTACCTCATTGGTGAGGGCCACATCTACTGGGGCACCTTTGCCTGCGGCCGAGGAGGCACTCTGCTGGTCTTTTTGCGAGGAAGAATCGGCAGCCTTGCTGTCCGAGTCAGTTTCTTCGCCTTCGCTTTGCTTGCTGGCAAAGGGCCAGCTGCCCTGCGAGTGGCTGATGTAAACGGCCGCGGCCAGGCCGGCCAGCGAGGCCCCGATCAGGGCCGTGAGGTTGGATTTCTTAGACATGAAAGTAGAAAGGTTAGATGTACCGGCGGCCTGCCTGCAGGTAAGCCGGGCAGCGGATTAATCAACTCATACGAGCCGGTTTCGGATTTGGTGGCTCAACCATGGGCATTTGCCGCTACTGGCGGGGTGGCACCGGGTACTTCTCGAACATGTTGGCAATGCCCTCATCAATGCGAGCCGCCAGCTTTTCGGGGTCTTTGGAAAGGGTGCTGGCAGCCACGCCCTGCCATACCTGGGTGTTGCGAGCAGCATCCACAATATCCACTGTGGCCGTTCCCTCCTGGTAGGTCCCGACGGGCACCTCCTGTTTTTCCCAGCGGTAGCGGCGCTGCCCAATGTAGCGCGGCCCATCAAACTGGATGTTGGTTTCGCGGGTTTGCACCTTTTCCTCGGTTACTACCCCAATGTTCACCCACACATCCGGCGCATCGGCGCGCTGGTAGCCTCGGCGCTCCAACTCCCGCCCCACGGCCCGCTTCAGCTCCTCAATGCCCACGGCCCCACCGGCAAAAGCAGCTTCGTTGCGGGCCGTGACGTCCATAAAGTTGTAGGTTTTATAAGCCGAAAAATCGACGCCGGGCGTCTGGGTCGTGGACTCTACCCTAACGGGCGAGCAGCCGGCCGCCGCTGTCAGCAGCAGTGCGGCAATAAGAAGCATTTTCATAGGCGAGAAGTGAAGTCGGCGGAAGGAGAAAACCGGAAGCACCGGGGTTTGGCGGCTGGCCGGGGGTAGGGCCATGCTTTAGGAGAAGCCCAGCACGGGGTGAGGCTGGTAAGGCTCTTCCAGACGCTTAATTTCTTCCTCGGAAAGCGTTACGGAAACGGCGGCCACCGCATCCTGCAGGTGGCCGGGCTTGCTGGCACCCACAATGGGCGCGGTAATAACGGACTTGCTCAGCATCCAGGCCAGGGCAATCTGGGCGTTGGGCAGGCCCCGCTCCTGGGCTATTTCCGTCACGCGGTCGGCCACGGCAAAGTCGTCGTCGCGGCCGTAGAGGCTTTTGCCGAAAGCATCGGTTTTTGCCCGCTCGGTTTCGTTGCGCTCCTTGGTGCGCCCACCCGTGAGCAGCCCCCGCGCCAGCGGCGACCAGGGAATCACGCCGATGTTCTGGTCCTGGCAGAGAGGTAGCATTTCGCGCTCCTCCTCACGGTACACCAGGTTGTAGTGCGGCTGCATGCTTACAAAGCGCGTCCAGTTGTGCTTATCGGCCAGGTACAGGGCCTGCGCAAACTGCCAGGCATACATGCTGCTGGCCCCAATGTAGCGGGCCTTGCCGGCCTTCACCACGTCGTGCAGGGCTTCCAGGGTTTCCTCAATGGGCGTGTCGTAATCCCAGCGGTGAATCTGGTAAAGGTCCACGTAATCGGTGCCGAGGCGCTTCAGGCTGGCATCAATGGCACTCATGATGTGCTTGCGCGAGAGGCCCCGCTGGTTGGGGCCGGGGCCCATGGGGTTGTACACTTTGGTGGCCAGTACTACCTCGTCGCGCTTGGCAAAGTCGCGCAGGGCCCGGCCTACTACCTCCTCGCTAGCTCCGTTGGAGTACACATCGGCGGTATCGAAGAAGTTGATGCCCAGCTCCAGAGCCTGCTGAATGAAGGGGCGGCTCTGCTCCTCGTTCAGGGCCCAGGGCCAACGCTCAGTGGGCGTGCCGTAGGTCATGGTGCCCAGGCAGATGCGGGAAACCTTGAGGCCCGTGGCCCCCAAGCGGATATAGTCCATATAAGTCAGGATAGTGGGCCGCCTGAGCAGCCAGAGTTCAGGTAGGGCTATACGAGCGCGGCACCGGAAGTGCTGCGGTGGAGCTTGCCGCCGGCACTTTTTCCGGCCCCTACCTGCCATCTTTGCCCCAACCTTTACCCCCTTTGGCTCCCTACCCCATGACCCTGACCTGGACCCTCAAACCCTTCACCGACCTTACCCTCTCCGAGCTGTACGCCCTGCTGCAGCTGCGCTCCGAAGTATTCGTAGTGGAGCAAACCTGCGCTTTTCAGGACATCGACGGGCAGGACCAGGCTGCCTTTCACCTCCTGGGCCACACGGAAAGCGGCGAGCTGGCCGCTTACACCCGTCTTTTCGGGGCGGGCGTCAGCTACCCCGAGGCCAGCATCGGGCGGGTAGTCGTGTCGCCGAAATACCGGCGCTACAGCCTGGGCCGCGTGCTGCTGCAGGAGTCCATTGCGGCGGTGGCAACCCTGTTCGGTGAGCAGCCCATTCAGATTGGGGCCCAACTCTACCTAAAGGAGTTTTATGAAAGCTTCGGATTCCGACAAGTGGGCGAAGGCTACCTCGAAGACGGCATCCCGCACATCCATATGATTCGCTCCTGATTGGCTTGTAGCTTTCACCAGAGTTGATGCCTAACGGGCCTGCTTGCTGCTAAGCTGTTAAGCTGAACAGTAAATTTCACCAATGGGCAAACTTACTGCCGAGGTAGCAGTATAACATTCTGGATAGTTTGCCCTGTTTAAAATACCGTAGCGCTTTCTTACCGAAGTATTGGCTTGTAGCTTTGTTGTTGCTCCGGCCAGCGTGCGCGCCACTTTCATCTGCCCATCCCGACCATGCCTGTTCCCGCCTTTCCGGTTGATTACCAAAAGCTTTTCCACTCCCTACCCGACAACTTTCTGTTGATTGCGCCGGACGAGGCCGCTACCATCGTGGACAATACCAACAGCCACGTAGGTGTCTCGCTGAAAAGCCGGGAAGAAGCCGTGGGCAAGCCCTTCTTTGAGGCCTACCCCTCCTCCGATGAGGAATCGGCGGCTACCATCCGCGAATCGCATGAGCATGTGCGCCGCCACCACCAGCCCCACACCATGCCCCTGATTCGCTACGACCTGGAGCGGCCTCTGGAGCAGGGCGGCGGCCTGGAGGAACGCTATTGGGAAGCCACCCACTATCCTATTCTGGATGAAAACGGGAAGCTGGAGTTTATTCTGCAACGCACCCAGGACGTAACGGAGCGTTACCACGCCGAACTGCGCCACCAGCAGGCCCAGCGCGAGCTGGCCGAACAGCAAGAGCGTACCCGCTTTATTCTGGAGTCCTTGCCCGTGATGGTATGGACCAACCTGCCCAGCGGCGAGGCCGACTACTTCAACCCGCGCTGGCTGGACTTTACTGGGCATTCCCTGGCCGAATGCATTGGTCAGGGCTGGGTAGCTAGTGTTCATCCCGACGATGTAGCCAACACCACTCGCCTCTGGAACCAGGCTCGTGAACAGAGCACTGAGCTGCAGATGGAATACCGCCTGCGTCGCCACGACGGGCAGTACCGGTGGGTGCTCGTTAGGGCCGTACCACGCCAGAATGAGGCCGGCGAGGTTACTATGTGGGTAGGCTGCGGCACCGACATCCATGACCAGAAGCTGATGGTACAGGAGCTGCTGGAGCAGAACGAGCAGCAGGCCCTGCTCTCAGACCAGGCATACCAGGCGTATCAGGAAGTGCACCGCCAGCGCGAGACGTTTTACGACTTGTTTATGCAGACGCCGGCGCTCATCTGCATTCTGCGTGGCCCCGAGCACCGCTTCGAGTTTGTGAATCCGCCCTACCAGCGCCTGTTCCCCAACCGCCAGCTGGTGGGTCAAACCGTATCCGAAGCTCTTCCGGAGGTTATTGAGCAGGGCTTCCTGGATTTGCTGAACAACGTGTACGAGACGGGCCAAACCTTTGTAGGCAACGAAGTGCAGATTGACCTCGACCATGAGGGTAGCGGACAAATGAAGCGCAGCTACCTCAACTTCACATATCAGCTCTTCGAAGAGCAAGGCCAGAAAGCGGGTATTACGGTGTTTGCTTACGATGTCACGGGCTTGGTGCAGGCCCGACAGGCGCTGGAAAACGCCGGCCGCTAATGCATACTCTCCCCTCTTCTTACTTCGCACACCCCGTCCGTTATGGAGTTAACTAACCTCGATTTTCAGCAGGCCCGCATCAAGCAGGTGCTGTTTAAGTCGCGGCTGCGCTCCGTGCTCTACGGCGTGCGGGAACCCGACCCCGACCTGTTTTCCCTACCCCTGAACCCTTTGGGCGAGTGGCTGAACACCGTGGTAAAGCCTCGCTACGGCTCCGTACTGCCTGTGCAGCGCCTGGAGCAGGAGCTCATCCGCATGATTGATACCGGCCGCAGCCTAGTGCAGCAGTACCAGCGCGGCCAGCTGGAAGAAGCCCGAACCGGCCTGGAGCGTCTCGATGCCCATGCTGCCCGCATTGAAGCCTTACTTAAGGACCTGGAGCAGACCCCGGCTGCCGCCTAGTCACTTCTCTCATCTTCAGCGCATTACTACAGACAGCAACACCTAAGGCGCTTTCTTTTCATGTAGCCCCACCAGCCGGCAAGCAGCCACTGGTGGGGCTATTGCGTATTTTGGACCAATGAAACAACTGCCCCTGCTGCTGGCCGCTGGTATCCTGCTTACCGCCCCGGCTTCTGCCCAAACTGCCGCCCCGGTGCCCAAACCGGTAGCCAAAGCCCTGGCCAAAGTCAAACCCGAGGATATTAAGGCCCATATTCAGTACCTGGCCGATGACCGGTTGCTGGGCCGCAAGCCCGGCACCCCCGGCTACCAGATGGCCGTTGATTATGTAACGGAACAGCTCAAGCGCTTCGGCGTGGAGCCGGCCGGCGAAGACGGGGGCTTTACCCAGCGGGTACGGCTGCGGCGCGCTACTACCAAGCCCGGTGCTACCATCACGTATCAGCCTAACGGCGGCAGCCTACCCCTGGCCCCGACCGAGCTGCACCTCTATCCCCACCCCGAGCAGCCCAGTTCCCGCCTCGCGCCCACGGAGCTGGCCTTCGCCGGCTACGGCATCTCGGCCCCCGACCAAGGCTACGACGACTACCAGGGCCTCGATGTGAAAGGCAAAGTAGTAGTGATTGTGCGCGGTGCCCCTCGCAGCTTCCCCAGCACCGTAGCTTCGGCTAGCCAGGACCAGACCCTGCTAGTACAAACGGCCGCCCGCCACGGCGCTGTGGGAGTACTGTTCGCCAGCGCCCGGCCAGCTCCGGCGGCGGCAACGGCGGCCCGGCCCATTACCACTACCAGCGTATTGGGGGCTGATGGCAAGGTGGCTGCCGCCCGAGGGTTTATCAGTGGCTCGGGGGTAGGGATGACGGGTACATTGTCGGCAGCCGGGCTGCAGGCCTTGCTGCTGAACTCGGCCTCCGATACGGCCAAAGTCATGAGCAGCCTCCGCCAGGGGCAGCCAGCGCCGGTGGCCCTGCGCGGCACCCTGGGCGCCAGCTGGGAATCGGGCTACCAGGACTTTGAGAGCTACAACGTGGTAGGCAAGATTACCGGCTCCGATGCTACCCTGCGCCAGGAGTTTGTAGTCCATTCGGCTCACCTCGACCACCTGGGGGTAGGCGCGCCGGTAAAGGGCGACTCTATTTACAACGGCGCCCACGACAATGCCTCCGGGGTAGCCTCGGTGCTGGAAATTGCTCGCCTGTACTCCAACCTCAAGCAAAAGCCCAAGCGCAGCGTGCTGCTGGTGCTCCAGACTGGTGAGGAGCTGGGGCTGCTGGGCTCGGCCTATTTCGCAGCCCGGCCCACGGTGCCCAAAACCGCGCTGGTAGCCGACGTGAACACCGATATGCCCACTATTATCGCACCCTTGCTATCGGTAGTGCCGCTGGGCGCCGCCCACTCCACGCTGGCCCAGCCCGTGGCCGAGGCCGCTCGTTACCTGAACCTGACGGTAGAGGAAGACCCCGAGCCCGACCAGAACCGCTTTATCCGCTCCGACCAGTACAGCTTTGTGGCCCAGGGTATTCCGGCCTTGCACATCAAGTACGGCAACCGCACCCCCGATGGCAAAAACAACCTCAGCGAGCAGGTGCAGAAGTGGCGGGCCCTCACCTACCACAAACCCCAGGACGACATCAACGGTACCTTCGATTTTGAAGCCGGCAAGAAGTACGTGCAGCTGAACTTCCTCATCGGTTACCTGGTAGCCCAGAACCCCCAGCGCCCCACCTGGAACCCCGGCGACTTTTTCGGCCGGCGGTTCGCGCAGCCGCAGTAAGTAGCCCTTAGGTGGAGTTTTCAGTCAAAAAGCGGGCCCCTCAGCAAATGCTGAGGGGCCCGCTTTTTGTGATTTTCAGGAAATGAACAGAAGCGTTACGCTTGGCAAGCTGAGATAATAACGTCTTGTGAACCTGCTCCAGCCCTTCCCACCTACCCCTCAGAACCGTCCCCACTGCGCCAGCGCCTCACGGTGCTCCCGGTTTATCTGCTGCAGAATGGCCTCATCGGGGCCGGAGCCGACGGTGATGAGGGTGCCTTTTTCGCGGGCGTAGGGGTTTACTACCTCCCCTGCACGCCCAAACTGCTGGAAATGAACGGACAGGGCTTCGTCCGGCTCATCGTCCACTATCATGATATGCTGCCAGTTTCGCGCCCTAGGCTCCGGAAACCAGAACAGGTAGCTGCCATTGAAGCTGTGGGCGGCGGGCATAGCGCGGTGGCGGTTGAAGTAGTTGATAGCCCCGGCCTGTCCGTAGTTGGCCGTCAGGATGAGGGTTTGGGCGCGGGTGGCGGCGGGCAGAGCCTGGTAGGCCCGCCAGGTTTTATCGGCCATTTCCTGCCAGCCCAGCATATCGGCGTAGTCCTGGGGGAGCGGGTGGTCCTGGCCGTCTTCCCAGCGCAGCACGCCCATGTGGCGAAAGCGCTTGCCTACCTCTAGCATGCGGGCCGGGGGGTCAAGGGTGAACAGCAACGGGTACACCGGCACGCTCATCAGCAAAGGCAACAGCAGCAGAAGCGGTTTTACTACCCGGCCCGTGCGGGGCCAGCGGCTTAGCTGCGTTTCCCACCATACTGCCCCAGCCGCAAACAGAATGGGATAGTAGCCCAAGGCGTAGTAGCTTTTGCCGTGCAGCACCGTCAGAATCAACAGGCCTCCGCAGTAAATCAGGCCTACCACCCGGTAGGGCCGCAAGGCCTGGCTGAGCAGCAACGCTAGCAGACCGGGCACCCACAGCCACAGGGCCGGCAGACATGTCACCAGTTGGTCCTTCCAGAAATCAGGCACCGATACGTTCACCAGCTGAGTATCGTGTAGGAGCTGCATGTGGTGCAGAAACGGGATGCCGTGGCGCAGCTGCCAGAGTAGGTTGGGCAGCCACAGGGCCAGGCCTAGGGCGGCGCTTAGCCAGAAGGCGCTGGTAGCCAGCACCCGCCGCGCGGGCGTCAGCAGCAGCCCTACCCCCAGCGCCGCAATAAAGAACAGGGCCGAATATTTGTTCAGCAAGGCCAGCCCCAACCCTACCCCTAAGGCATACAGGTAACGCGGCCGGGCCTCCTGCTGGTAGCAAATCAGGAGGTAGCAGGCCAGGGTGAAGGCAAAGACTTCGAAGGAGTTGGGCTGAAACAGAAAATTGAGCCGGGCATAGGCACTGACCATATAGCAGAGGCCGGCCGCCAATACTGCCCACGCCCCTCCTCCAAGCCGCTGCACCGCTCGCCCCACCAGATACACCGTGAGGCTACCCCACAGGATGGGCCAGAACTTCACCCAGAACCAGCCCCCGCCCAATGCCAGCGTCAGCCAGCTTTGCAGGGCCGTCAGGGGCGGCACTTCCAGGTAGCCCCAGGCCAGGTGCCGGCCGTAGTTGATGTAGAGATACTCGTCGCGGTGCAGCTCGTAGGCGCGGCTGGCCAGGAGGTAGCTGCTGAGGGCTTTCAGCAGGAAGAGTAGCAGGGGCAGCTGCCGGGAAGGTTTCATGGCCTGAATATATATATTCCTCTATACGCCCGGCCCCTACCCCCCTCCTACCCTACGGAACCCGCTGCCGCACGCGCCGCCCAAAGCCGCCGATGCCCAGGTCAAGGTAGATAATACCGCCTTTCAGGTTGGCATCGTGGCGGGCCGGCCCCTGGCGCACACCGGCGCGGAGCTTCAGCAGCCAGCTGCCCACTTCACCGGGGCCCTGGGTTTTCCAGAGGGGCACATCGAGGTTGAGGCCGGCGGTGAACGGGTTGCGGAATGTGAGGTCCAGGTCGGCGTCGGGGTCGTCTTTCCTGGAGCTGGCCGGCCCAATCAGCAGCGCGGAAACACCCACGAAGGGCGTCAGGCGCAGCCAGGGCTTATCAACCAGGCGGTAGCCCACCGAGGCCTCGGGCACGATGTAGTTGACCTTCAGCCCCTCGCGCCAGTTGCCCCGGTAGTCCAGCGGCTGCCGCACCCGGCCCATGCCAATGTAGTCGCGCAGGTAGAGCTGGTACCGGTCCCAGCCGAACTCGAACCCTACCCCGAAATTGGCCCCGTGCCGGAAGTAGGTGGGTAGGTCGCCGAGCAGAATGCCGCCGCCCGAGTGAAAATCGAGGCCGTAGGAAAAGCGGCCGGTAGTGTACTCCGGCTGCGCGAATTGCCGCACGAAATATGCGTATTCTGAATCGGGATACTGCCTCAGAAACGCCTGTACGGAGGCTTGCCGGGTTTTAGACAAGGTAGGGTCCGGGCTGTTGAGGGGCACCAGCAAATCCAGGAACAAGTGCAGAAAAGTGGAATCCTCAGGCAGAAAATGGGCCTTGCTGATGATGCCCCGAATGGTATCCTGGCGCTGGGCTACCCGCTGGGCAGCCAGCTCAAACAGCTGGTCCTGGGGTAGGGCCTGGTAGCGCCGCTCCTGCTGGGGCGTGCTGCCGGCTACCCCAAAGCGGCGTAGCTTTTCCGAGAGGGTGTACACGTCGCCGGCGGCGGTCAGCAGGGCCCACTCCTCGTAGGGGCGCAGGGCCACGGTGGTATCGGCAGTGGTGTGGCGCAGGTAGGCCAGCAGGCGCGGAATGGCCCGCACGCTGCCGCCGCGCACCTGCTCCCCGAGTATTTCCCGCACCTGCACTATTCGCACCTGGTCGCTGGGGCGCTGCTGCAGCCGGGTCTTCACCTCGCGCGCCACGGGCTGTAAAGAATCGGGAAGGGAAGTTTGTGCTATTGCTTGCCGGCCGGAGCCGCACACGAGAATCAGCAGAATAAGGCCGCGTATCAGTTGACGCATCGGGTAGTAATTGAGCAGGAGGTAGCTAACAAAACGGCCTGCACCTTGGGCGCAGGCCGCACTACCAGCAAAAGTAGCTGCTTTCGGTTGAGCTTTCTCGCCGATTTGCTACCCCTGTGAGCCCGCTCAAAGCTCCTCCGGCAGCCGAATTCCCTCCAGGTAATCGTGCAAACCGGCGGGGTGCTGAAACAGATGAATAAACAGGATGCGCTCCTCGCCCCACTCGCACCACTCTTCGGCGTAAAAATCACCGGACGCGAACAAGCGCAGCCGGAAGCTGTCCTGCCGACGCTCGGCCAGCAGGTGCCCGTGCCGCCGCAGATGCTCGGCCTGACGATACATGTGTAATTGCTTGAATTCAGTAAACTTCATAATCAGCCTCCAAACCCTAATATACAACCGCCGGGTTCCGGTTTTTATGAAGTGTCGGGGTGATGAGGTGATGAGGTGACAAGTAAAGGGTGACAGGTGACAGAAACGTCATTCCGAGCATGTGGCGCATCAAGCCAGGGACCGAGGAGTCTCGCGTGCTGACGTTGCGATGCTACCTCAACAATTCGAGCGGGATGTCTCGACAAGCTCGACATGACGGTCTATGTATTCTCCCCTTTACCCTTTACCTGTCACCCGTCACCTGTCACCATTTACCTGTTACCTTTCACTCTTCACCTCCTCAGCTCATCCCTATTCCCCATCTTCGCGGGATGAAAACGATTCGCTTTCCGCATCCGCTGGTGTTGCTGGTGGGGTTTATTTTGCTGGCCTGCCTGCTGAGCTATGTGCTGCCAGCCGGAGTTTTTGACCGCCACACCGATGCTGCTACGGGCCGTGAGGTAGTGGTAGCCGGCTCCTATCACCGCGTGGCCCCTACCCCCGTCAGCCCTCTGCAAGCCCTGGTAGATATTCCGAAAGGACTGGTAGATGCGGCCTCCGTGATTTTCCTGGTGTTTCTGGCCGGCGGGGCCTTTACCGTGGTGGACCTAACCGGGGCCCTGCGCCGGGGCGTTGACTGGCTGCTGGAGAAGTTTCAGGGCCGCGAAGCTCTCGTTATTCCCATTATATCGGTGCTGTTTGCCACCATGGGCGCCCTGGAAAACATGCAGGAGGAAATTGTGCCCCTGGTGCCAGTGCTCCTGATTCTGATGCGCCGCATCGGCTACCCCACCGTTACGGCCGCGGCCGTCAGTATCGGCTCGGCGGCGGTGGGCGCGGCATTTAGCCCCCTCAATCCGTTTCAGGTAGGCATTGCCCAGAAGCTGGCCCAATTGCCCCTGCTCTCAGGTGGAGGCTTCCGGTTGGTATTTCTCGTGCTAGCCTTGGCTATCTGGATAGCCGGCACCGTGCGCTACGCTCTGCGTCATCGCCTACCCCCCGCCACCGCCGAAACCGCCGACCCCGGCGCACTGGCCCCAGGCCGTAACCACGGGGTAGTACTGGCCCTGCTGTTCGGCGGGTTTGCCTTCTTTGCCTACGGAGTGCTGGAGCTGGGCTGGGAGTTTGAGCAGATGGCAGCTTTGTTCTTCACCCTGGGGGTAGTAGCTGGGCTGGTGGGCGGCCTGGGCCTCACGGGCACCGCCGAGGGTTTCATTGCCGGCTTCCGCGACATTGCTTTTTCGGCCCTGCTCATTGGGTTTGCCCGTGCCATTTTCGTGGTGCTGGAGCAAGGTCAGATTGTGGATACCATTGTCAACAGCATGTCGGCGCCGCTGGCCGGGCTACCCGCTTGGACGGCCGCCCTGGGCATGATGGGCGTACACACGGCCCTGCACCTGCCCGTGCCCAGCGTGAGCGGGCAGGCTGTATTGACCATGCCCCTACTGGTGCCCCTCTCCGACCTGATTGGGCTTTCTCGCCAGGTAACGGTGCTGGCTTACCAGTACGGAGCCGGCCTCTGCGAGCTGATAACGCCCACTAACGGCGCCCTCATGGCCATTGTGGCAGCCTGCGGAGTGCGTTTTGATGAGTGGTGGAAATTCGTTTTTCCCCTATACCTGCTCTTGCTGGCCTTGGCGGTGGTAGCCGTGGTAGTGGGTATTGCGGTGGGGATTTAGGTAGTAAGTGGTGAAATAGTAAGATGGTGAACTGGTGAGTTGCCGTTCTTATGGCTGTAACCCACACCAAAAGGCCCCGACAGATTTCTGTCGGGGCCTTTTGGTGTGCAATGGCTGAAAACGAAAGCTTGCCCGGCTAAATAGTCCGGCCCGGCCAACTCACCAGTTCACCACTTACACTAGCCGCAGCTCTTCAGCTTCAAAGACGCGCTTGATTTTGCGCTTCTTTTCTACCAGCTGAAACTGGAACGTGTCGGTGGCCTCGTGGTAGAACACGTCGGAAATGAGGCCCTGGTGGGGCGCACGGCCCGGTTCGGGCTGCACCTCGCCTACCACGTCGCCGAAGCTGAAGGGCGGCTTCACGTACAGCTCCCGGAACAGCTCCCGGCTTACTTTAAACTGCTGCTCATCGTAGCGCAGCGAAATCCAGTCTTCGGTTTCATCAATCTTCTCGAAGACTTTGCCCAGCGGCTCCAGCCACTCAAAAGAGCGGCGGTTGGCCGGATGCACATAGCTGAAGCCGTATTCCGTAGTCCAGGGATACAAGCCGTAAATAACAGGTTTGGGTCGGGGCACGAGGTAGGAAACGTAGAGTACTAAAATCAAACGAAAGCTGGCAGCCCGCGCCGCGCCGGAGGCAGCGGGCCAGCACCAGGCAACCACCCGGCAATCAGGGGTTTTACCCGGCGCGGGCCAGGCACTATACCGGGTTAATACGGTGGCAATTTCTGGCTTTTCAGTATAACTACCGGGCTTGCCGCTTCGTTCAGCAGGGCTTAGCCGCTTCAGTTCTCTGAAGCTCATGGCAGTAGCTTCTGTTTCAGAACACCGAAAAGCTCCGGCAGATTTATGAAGAAAGAAGACATCCACCTCGGCGACTGGAAACGCATCCTGTTTGGCGACGCGCCGGCTGAATTTGCCCTGGAGGTGGTAGTGCGCACCCTCATTATCTACTTCATTTTTCTGCTGGTGATGCGCCTGATGGGCAAGCGCATGAACGCCCAGCTCACCATTACCGAGCTGGCCGTGATGGTAACCCTGGGTGCCATTACGGCCGTGCCCATGCAGATTCCGAACCGGGGCCTGCTGCCGGCCGTGGTGCTGCTGGTGGTAGTGCTGTTTCTGCAGCGGGGCCTGAACTGGTGGGCCCTACGGAGGCGTAAGGCCGAGCTGGTGCTGCAGGGCGACGTAACTATTCTGGCCAAAGACGGGGTGCTGCAGATGGATAAGCTCCGGGCCGAGCGGGTGTCGCATGAGCAGCTCTACGCCCAGCTGCGCGACAAGAAAATCACTCACCTCGGGGAGGTGAAACGGGTGTACATGGAGGCCGATGGGCTGTTCAGCATTTACAAGCGCGACAAGCCCGGGCCGGGCCTTTCGGTGCTGCCCGGGCAGGATGAAAAGCTCCTTGAGGCCCAGCAAAAAGTACCCGACCAGAAAGCCTGTAACTACTGCGGCTACTTGGCTACCGCTGCCGACCATGCCGGCGGCCACTGCCCCAACTGCGGCCACGCCGAGTGGGTGCCGGCCGTGCAATAAGCCCAGCCCCTACCCCTCATTAACCCGGTAACCCTGGGCCGCCTGGTGTGCCCGCTTTGCCTCTTGCCAACTGCTTTATGAAACCCGAGGACTTTCACTTGTTTGAGCCGCTCCGTTTCTTTCTGGGCGACGTGCCGTGGAGCTTTCTGCTGGAAACCCTGCTGCGGGGCCTTTTTCTCTACGGTTTGCTGCTGCTTTCTATGCGCCTGATGGGCAAGCGCATGGGCGCCCAGCTCAGCCGCAACGAAATGGCGGCCCTCGTGTCGTTGGCCGCCGCCATTGGCGTACCCATTCAGGCGCCCGACCGGGGCTTGGTGCCGCCCCTGATTATTGCGGCCATTATCGTGCTGGGCCAGCGCTTCATTGCCGCCCGCACCCTCAAAAGCAAAAAGTTTGAGGAAATAACCCAGGATGACATTGCCATTATGGTGGAAGATGGCTGCCTGAACCTGGATAAGATGGAGGAAGTAGTGCTGCCCCAGGAGCGCCTGTTTGCCAAGCTCCGCTCCGAAAGCATCAGCCAGCTTGGCCAGGTAAAACGCCTTTATATGGAGGCCAACGGCGACTTCACCCTGCTGCTCCAAGAGCCCGCCCGCCCCGGCCTGACGCTTATTCCAGACTGGGATGAGGAGTATATTCAGGAGCAGCAAAGAAGCCCGGATACCTTCGCCTGCCTGCGCTGCGGCCAGCTGGAGCACGGCCCCCAGGAGCCGGCCCACGCCTGCCCCCGCTGCCAGCACCACCGCTGGACTACCGCAGTTACTGCCGGCTAAGCCTGCCCGGCGGGGGTAGGCTTAGCCGGCGCCTGATGCCGGGCAATGTGGGCCAGCAGCTGGTCGCGGTGGGTGGGGCCGTTGTGCAGGCCCGCGAATGACAGACGCGCCTGCTGGCCATCGGGGCGGTGCAGCACCACATCGGCCTCACCGGCCGTCTGAGCGGCGGCTACATCGGCCCAGGTGTAAGCAAACGACTTCTGGAAAAGCCCGAGCCGCCCCCGAAACCCTTCCGGGTGCAGGTGCAGGTAGCGCCGCTCATAAATGCGCCCCATCCCGAAGGCCAGGCCCACGTACCACACCGCCAGGGCCGCGTACAGCCACGGCAGTACGTGCAGCCGGTGCTCCCCCGTAAGGGCTTCTTTTTCATGATGACGGTGCCAGATGTGGTAGCCCTCCAGGGCCAGAATGCCGGCCGCCGCCACCTCCAGCCACGCTACCTGGCTGTGGTGTTCCGGCTGCTGCTTCAGGTGGCGCAGCTCCTGCCACAGCAGCAGCACGTAGGCCACGCCTACCAGCAGCTCAAGGCCTGTCAGGAGCGTGAAGGGCTCTTTGCCTACCAACACGCCGGCGGCCCCGCTTACCAGCACCAGCGCGGGCACGATGTGGGCCAGACCTTTGGCCCGCTCAACACGGGCGCGACGGGTGGTGTACAGGATTACGGGACCGGGGTGGGTAGCAGTATTCATGAGCCTAAGCACCGCATATTTCCTTACTTCCGCAATTACCGTTTACTATTTAAGAATCAGGCTCCTGCCCGGGCCGCAACAACCTAACCCCGGCGCAGGCAGTATGAGCGGTTGTCGAGCTTATCGGCTCTTTTCTTCTGACAACCAATGCCTGCAACTGACTCCCCTTCTGCTCCTGTGCTGCAAGCCGGCATGGGCGCGCTTCCGCACGAAAACGGTACCACGTTCCGCGTATGGGCTCCGGCTGCCACCGCTGTAGCCCTGGTAGGTCCCTTCAACGACTGGGATTCTACTACCCACCCCCTTACCCTTGAAGCCGACGGCTACTGGGCTGCCGATTTCCCCGACCTGGGCCCCGGCGCTGAGTACAAATTTCACCTCACTACCCCCACCGGCGAGCTGCAGCGCAACGACCCCTACGCCCGCGAAGTCACGCACTCGGCGGGCAACTCAGTGGTGCCCGACCCCACGTTTGATTGGGAAGACGACCAGTTTCAGATGCCGGCTTGGAATGAGCTGGTGATTTATGAGCTGCACGTGGGCACCTTCCACGCCCCCGACCCTACCCGCCCCGGCAACTTCTATGACGCCATCGAAAAGCTGGATTACCTGGAAAACCTGGGTGTGAATGCCGTGGAAATTATGCCGGCCACCGAGTTTCCGGGCAGCCTTTCGTGGGGCTACAACCCAGCCCACCCCTTCGCCATCGAAACCGATTACGGCGGGGCCGTGGCGTTCAAAGAATTTATCAAAGCAGCCCACCGACGCGGCATTGCTGTTATTCTGGACGTGGTGTACAACCACTTCGGGCCCGGCGACCTGGACCTGTGGCAGTTTGACGGCTGGAGCGAAAACGACGGCGGCGGCATCTATTTCTACAACGACTGGCGCGCTGAAACGCCCTGGGGCCACAACCGCCCCGACTACGGCCGCGACGCCGTGCGCCGCTACATCCGCGACAACGCCTTGATGTGGCTGGAAGAATACCGCGTGGATGGCCTACGCTGCGACGCCATTGCACACATCCGCAACGTAGATGGCACCTCCGATGCCTCCCGCGACCTGCCCGAGGGCTGGAGCCTGATGCGCTGGATCAATGAGGAAATCCGGGGCACCATGCCCTGGAAAATCACCATTGCCGAAGACCTGCTGGGCAACGAGTACATTACCCGCGCCCCGGAGCACGAGGGGCAGGGCTTCTCGGCCCAGTGGGATGCTGGCTTTGTGTACCCCATCCGGGACGCGCTGGTCACCCCCGAAGACGCCGACCGCAACATGGAAGCCGTGGCCCAGGCCATCTGCAACCGGTACAACGACGACGCCTTCCAGCGCGTCATCTACACCGAGTCGCACGATGAGGTAGCCAACGGCAAGGCCCGCGTGACGGAGGAAATCATGCCCGGCAACGCGGCCTCCTGGTTCCCGAAGAAACGCTCGACGCTGGGCGCGGCCCTGGTGTTCACCGCTCCTGGCATCCCGATGATTTTTCAGGGCCAAACCATGCTAGCCGATGGCTCTTTCTCCGACGACCAGCCCCTGGATTGGAGTCGGGCCGAAACTCATGCCGGCCTGGTGCGCCTGTACAAAGACCTGATAGGGCTGCGGCGCAACTTAAGCGGCCACACCCGCGGCCTGCTGGGCCAGAGCGTGGATATTTCCCACCTCAACAACGAAGACAAGATTCTGACCTTTATCCGCCGCGACCAGGGCGGCCCCGGCGACACCACCGTGGTGCTCTGCAACTTCGCCGACCGCGCCCACCCGGCCTACACCATTGGCCTGCCCCGCGGCGGCCACTGGCGCGTGCGCTTCAATTCCGACTGGGAAGGCTACGACCACGAGTTCGGCAACTTTGAAAGCGTGGATACCCAAGCCGAAGAAGGCGTGTACGACGACCAGCCTTTCCACGGCACCTTCGGGCTGGCCCCGTACTCGGTACTGATTCTTTCCCAGGAGCCTGAGTAAATCTGCTTTGGCCCGCTGCCCCGTGGGGTTTGGCCGCGCAATGTGCCTGTGAAAGGCAGATGGCGGGGCTAAACCCCACATTTTTTTGCTTCTCGCGTAGGAATAGGCTAGCCGAACCCACCCGGAAACCTATCTTGCCCTCTCTCGCCCAATTCCCACTCTATGCAAGTTCCCGTTCCTACCCCCGTCCCGATTGCTCCCGATGCGCTGCTGGTAGAAGTGGCCTGGGAGGTTTGCAATCAGGTAGGAGGCATCTACACCGTTATTCGCAGCAAAGTACCCGCCACCGTGCAGGGCTGGGACGACCGATACTGCCTGCTGGGCCCTTACTTCGCTAACCAGGCCCAGGGCGAGTTTGAGCCCTTTGATGATCAGCAGTTGGCAGCTCTCGATGACCCGTTTGCCGGGGCCGTACGTCAGATGCGCCAGCAGGGCTACGATGTGTGCATGGGCATCTGGCTGGTAACCGGCCGGCCCCGGGTGGTGCTCATCAACCCCTTCCAGGCCTACCCCCGTCTGGGCCAGATAAAGGCCGACCTCTGGAATCATCACCACATCCCTACCCCCGACAACGACGACCTGCTCCACCAGGTAGTAGCCTTTGGTGAGCTGGCGAAAACGTTTCTGGAAATCCTGACCGCCGAGGTGGTGCCGCCCCAACGGCTGATAGCCCACTTCCATGAGTGGATGACGGGGGTAGCCATTCCGGGCCTACGCCGCGACCAAGTGCCGGTGCACCTGGTGTTTACGACCCACGCCACCCTGCTGGGCCGTTACCTGGCCATGAACGACCCCAACTTCTACGACCACCTCATGCAGGTTGACTGGAACGCGGAGGCCCGGCACTTCAACATTGAGCCGGCCGTAACCATGGAGCGGGCCGCCGCACATGGCTCGCACGTCTTCACCACCGTGAGCGAGCTGACGGTGCGGGAATGTATTTATCTGCTCGACCGGATTCCGGATGCGGTGCTGCCCAACGGCCTCAATATTGAGCGGTTTGTGGCCCTGCACGAGTTCCAGAACCTGCACCAGCAGTATAAGACCAAGATTCACGAGTTCGTGATGGCGCACTTTTTCCAGAGCTACTCGTTTGATCTGGATAACACGCTGTACCTATTCACGAGCGGACGCTACGAGTACCACAACAAGGGTTTCGACCTAACCCTGGAGGCCCTGGCCCGCCTCAACTACCGCCTACAGCAGAGCGGACTGGAAGGCCAGGTGGTCATGTTCTTTATCACGAAGCGGCCTTTCCACAGCATCAACCCCCAGATTCTGCAGAGCCGGGCCATTCTCGACGAGGTGCACGCTACCTGCGAAGCCATTGAGCGGCAGGTGGGCGAGCGGCTGTTCTACGCCGCTTCCGCCAGCACCGACTACCGCCTGCCCGACCTCGATGCCCTGGTAGATGATTACTGGAAGCTGCGCTACCGCCGCACCCTGCAGAGCTGGAAAACCAGCACCCTACCCCCCGTCATCACCCACAACCTGGTAGATGATGCCGGCGACGACATCCTGAACTTCCTGCGCCGCGCCAACCTGGTCAACAACAAGCACGACCGGGTAAAAATCGTGTATCACCCCGATTTCGTGTCGCCTACTTCACCGCTGTTTGGCATGGAGTACGGGCAGTTTGTGCGGGGTTGCCACCTGGGCATCTTCCCGAGCTACTACGAGCCCTGGGGCTACACTCCGCTGGAGTGCGTGGCCCGCGGCGTACCGGCCATTACTTCTGACCTCTCCGGCTTCGGCGACTACGTGATGCAAACCGTTCCCCAGCACGAGGAAAAGGGCATTTTCGTGGTACAACGCCAGGAAAAGAGCTTTGATGAAGCTGCCGAGGAGCTGACCGACATGCTTTGGCAATTCGTGCAGCTCAACCGTCGCGAGCGAATTATGCAGCGCAACAACGTGGAAAGCTCCGCCGAGCTCTTCGACTGGAAAAACCTGCGCGTGCACTACGACCGCGCCTACCAGCTGGCTCTGGAACGGCAGTAAGACTTAGTTGGCTTAGAAATAAAAAAGCCCGGCCCTCCAAAGAGAGCCGGGCTTTTCTGTGTAGTGAGTTTTCTTAAACCGGAGAGGGCAGGGCGCCGCTTAGGGACGAATTACCTGGTCGATGACGTGCACTACCCCATTCGTAGCCAGCAGGTTGGCCGTGGTAATGTTGGCAGCCGTACCGCTCCCGCCCCGGATGGTAAAGCCGCTACCAGCGGAGGCCACGGTTACGTTGCCACCCAGGGTAGCTACAGTGCCGGGAGCCAGATCAGAGGAGAACACGCGGCCCGTGGCAATTACGTGGCGCGACAGAATGGCTACCAGATCCGCATCAGAAACCGAGCTCAGCTGGGCCGTACCCAACAGGGCGCGGAAAGCGGCATCGGTGGGCGCGAATACCGTTACGTTGGCGCTGGCATCACCGGCGGCTGTCAGCACTGCGGCCGCGGCAGGGCGCTGCAGGGCCTGAAGCAACAAGGTAAACTCGGGGTTGGTAGCGCGGGTGGCGCTGGCGACCACCAAAGCGGCAATAGTCTGGGTGGGCGGCATCAGCACGTTGTCGATGGCATGGATGGTGCCGTTGCTGGCGTCTACGTCGGCCGTAACCACGCGGGTGTTGCCGTTGATGAATACGCCCGTGCTATTTTTGGTCAGGTATAGGGTGTTATCGTTGATGGCCGCGCCGCCTACCGTGGTGGCCGGGCGGGCTGTGGTGCGGGTGCTGGCGCCGTTCGGGATGCTGGCGGCGGAAATATCGGCCCCTACTACATGGTAGAGCAGGATACCGCGCAGCTGACTGATTTGGTTCTGATCGGTAATGGCCGTGATGTTGGCGGCGCTGTTAAACGGGGCAGGCAGCTTGGCAAAGGCATCATTAGTAGGCGCAAACACCGTGAACGGCCCGGCTCCGGTAAGCGTAGTTCCTAGGTCGGCCTTCGTGACGGCCGCCACCAGCGTGCTGAAGGCCGGGTTGCCCTGGGCTACCTGCACGATGTTCTGTGCCCCGCTGCCGGTCATGGTGTCATCATCGTCGTCGCAGGAAGCCAGCCCCACGGTAACGGCGCCGCACAACCACAAGGCCAGCACGCGCAGAAACGACATACTTCTGAAAGAATTACGCATTTTGTTTAACTTTTTTGGGTGAAACATTAAACAGATATCGACAAGACCAACAGGTCTGCAAAATGTTGAGCTCGGCCATAATTTTGTTACCTAAGCCCGGCAGCTCACCCGTTGCCCCTCCTCCTCGCCTACCTATCATGCTATGAGTAAGCTCTATACCATCTATCCGCTGCTGCTCTTCGCCGCTATCAGCCTGTTGGCAGGCACCGCGCTGGCCCGCGAGTTCTGGCTGGAGCCGGCCCGTTTTTTCGTGCCGCCCGGCACAGCCGTGCACCTGCGGCGGCTGGTGGGCCAGAACTTCCGGGGCGAGGCGTGGGCGGGCAAAAGCAGCCGCGTAACTCACTTGGTGCACCTGGCTCCGGGAGCCGCGCCAGCCAACCTGCTGCCCCTGGCTACCGCCACCGATACGCTGGCTACCACCCTCACGCTCCGGCAGCCGGGCACCCACCTGGTGGCCCTGGCTACCACCGATGCCTTCACCACCCTCTCAGCCCCCGATTTTACGGCCTATCTGCAAGCCGAGCAGCTGGATTACGTGCTGGCCCTGCGCCAGCAGCGGGGCCAGCAAACACAGCCCGGCCGCGAAGCCTACCGCCGCTGCGCCAAAACTCTGATTCAGGTAGGAACCCCTACCCCCACCGATACGGCCCGGCCCTGGAGCCGCGCCGTGGGGCTGCCCCTGGAACTGGTACCCGAGCAAAACCCTGCCACTCTGCCCGTTGGCGGTAGCCTGACCGTGCGGGTGCTCTCCGATGGGCGGCCCGTAGCCGGGCAGCTGGTGCGCCTGTGGCAGCGCCCCGCTACCGCGCGGGTCTTACTAACTACGCTGCGCAGTAACCAAAACGGGCGGGTGCTGTTTCGTATATCCGGGCCGGGTGAATACCTGGTCAGTTCCGTCCGGATGGTAGCCGCTCCGGCGGGCCGGGCGGCCGACTGGTTGAGCACCTGGACTACCCTGACCTTTGGCGTTGCTCCAAAAAAGCGGCTTTAAGGCAGCTCTACCGCAGTTTTTGCATCCTTCACTGCCAATTCACGCCCAAATAGTTTTTTTGTTACCTTCGCAACTCCTATAACCACCGAACGACCTGCGGTATGAAGTACTCAATAGATAAAAAAGAGACCTACACGATTATCACGATTGACGAGAAAAAGCTCGACACTACTGTTGCGCCGGATCTGAAATCGGAGTTCGTGAAGCTGAATGCCGAGGGCATCAACAACCTGATTCTGGACCTGAGCAACGTAAAATACACCGATTCGTCGGGACTGAGCTCTATCCTGATTGCCAACCGCTTGTGCAACTCCACCGGTGGTTTGCTGGTGCTGACCGGTCTGCAGGACCACGTGATGAAGCTCATCACTATCAGCAAGCTGGAGTCGGTACTGCACATTTTGCCCACGGTGGAAGAAGGCATTGACCGCATTTTTCTGCACGCCATTGAGCGGGACCTGACCAGCAAAGAATAAGCTTTTTCGAGCTGTTTGGCTGTTGGCTGTTAGCGGTTAGTTTTCGGGCTAATGGCTACCGGCCAGCAGCTTTTTCTTTTCCGGCAGCAGCTGCTTCCAGCCGCCTGTCGCCTTTCTTTCACTAACCCGGCTGCCAGCCACCCCGCTGATAGCCCCCGGCTGATTTTGGAGTTTGAGCTGAAAATTCTGGGCAGTGCCTCTGCTACCCCGTTCATGGACCGCCACCATACGGCGCAGGTCCTGACGGTGGGCAACACGCCCTACCTCATTGACTGTGGCGAAGACACCCAGCGCCGGCTGATGGAGCACAAAATCCGGCACCAGCGCATCCAAACCATTTTCATCAGCCACCTCCACGGCGACCATTTTTTCGGGCTTTTCGGACTGCTCGGCACCATGCACCTCAATGGCCGCACCGAGCCCCTGCGCCTGTTTGGCCCTCCCGGCCTCGATGAGGTACTCACCGCCCAGTTCCGGCACTCCTACACCCACCTGAGCTTCGAGCTGGAATTCACGCCCGTTGATACCACCCAGCACGTGCAGGTGTTTGAGGATAAAAACCTGACGGTGCACACGCTGCCCATGCGCCACCGCATCCCGTGCTGCGGCTATCTGTTCCGGGAAAAGCCCAAGCGCCGCCGCCTGCTGCCTGATCTGCTGCCCGCCGGCCTCACGCCCCAGCAGCTGAACGCCCTCACCCTCGGCGACGATGTGCGCGATGAGCAGGGCCAGCTGCTGCTTCAGAACCTGAGCGTAACCCAGGAGCCCAAGCATGCCCGCAGCTACGCCTACTGCTCCGATACCCTCTACACCGAAAGCCTGGCCGACCTGGTACGCGGCGTGGACCTGCTCTACCACGAGGCTACTTTCCTGGATGATTTGCGCGACCGAGCGCTGGTAACCCACCACTCTACGGCCCGCCAGGCGGGGCTGCTGGCCCGCCGCGCCGAGGTGCACCGCCTGCTGATCGGGCACTTCTCCAGCCGCTACCGCGACCTGCAGCCCCTGCTGGCTGAAGCCAAAACCATGTTCGAGTGGACGGAGCTGGCCGTGGAAGGCCTCAGCGTAAGCGTGGCCGAATAACCCTAGCGCCTGCTTGCTGGTTTGAGGTTGCGCCCCCGGCTGGGGGTAGCACTTTTCCGCTCCGCACCCGTTTTCTCCCCTCTCATGGCCCCTTCGTTTACCCAAAAGAAACAGCAGCTTTACCTGGTCCTTAGCGGCATTTTCATTGTCAATGCGCTGCTGGCGGAAATAATCGGAGTTAAGATTTTTTCGGTGGATGCCCTGCTGGGTTTGCCCGGCAACCTGACAGCGGGCGTCATTATCTGGCCCGTAGTATTCATCACCACCGATATTATCAATGAGTACTTCGGGCGACAGGGCGTACTGCGCGTGAGCTTCCTCACGGTGGGCCTGATTCTGTATGCCTTCCTTGTCATTCTGGCCACCACCAAGCTGCCCCCGGCCCAGTTCTGGCTCGATGTCAATAGCAAGGACGCCCAGGGCCGGCCATTCAACATCGAGTTTGCCTACCAAAGCATTTTCCGCCAGGGCCTGGGCATTATCATCGGCTCTATTACGGCCTTTATTATCGGACAGGTGCTGGATGCCTCCGTGTTTCAGTGGTTCAGAAGGGTAGCGGGCGGGCGCTACGTGTGGCTGCGCGCCACGGGCTCCACGCTTATTTCCCAACTCGTCGATTCCTTCGTGGTCTTGTTCGTGGCGTTCTACGTGTTCGGCAACTGGACATTTGAGCAGGTACTAAGCGTGGCAAACACCAACTACTGGTATAAATTCGCGGCGGCCATCCTGCTCACACCGGTGCTGTATCTAGCCCACTTTCTCATTGACCGCTACCTAGGGAAAGAGGAAACCGTGGAGCTACAGCAGGAAGCCGCCGCTGATGTAAGCGTGTAGCTACTCTTAATTCCCTTACGGTTTTAATTTTTCATCATACTCTAATAAAGTACTATTCTTTTTCCATGCGTCTTCTCTACGTATGCCTTGCTGTTCTATTGCCTTCAGCATGTTTGGCACAACGCGAATTTACCCCCGGTTCCTACGAATTACTTGACGGTACTAAAGGCGAGGGCGAACTTAAATACTCATCAGGAATGGGGGCTGAGTTAATCTTAAAAACGAATGAGAAAAAAGGCAAATCGTCTTTTTCTCCCAAACAGGTGAAATCATTCAAAGTCTCCAATAGGCTTTTTGTTCCTGTTTATGATTTCGAGTTGAACAATGGCATGCCCTTGACGCCAAAATATCATATTAGACAAGACTTTGCCGAGGTGTTGGACACTGGTAGAGTAGAGCTTTTGAAGTACACACTTTTGGTGGGCAACATGAAGGATAAGTATAGCCGAGGTCAATATGTCGGCCTTTTACTTATTCGTCGGCGCGGAGAACAGCTAGTCAGTATCCCTCTAGTTGATAAAAAAGCTCGCCCTGTACTTTCCTCTTTTGTCAAAGATCGTCCTGACATAGTAAGCTTTATCAGTCAAGAGGCTCTAGATGAGGATAAGATCCGTGCTATTGTTCAGGAGTACAATTCAGGTCAAATTAGATAACCCAATCATGTCCCGCATTCTTACCGGCATCCAAAGCACGGGCCGCCCCCACCTGGGCAACCTGCTCGGCGCCATTCTTCCGGCCATTGAGCTGTCGCAGCAAAGCGCTAACGAGTCGCTGCTGTTTATTGCTGATCTGCACTCCCTGACCACCGTGCGCGACGCCGAAACGCTGCGCCAGAACACCTACGCGGTGGCGGCTGCCTGGCTGGCCTGTGGTTTCGACACCGAGAAGAACCTGTTCTATCGCCAGTCGGATGTGCCGCAGGTGACGGAGCTGACCTGGTATCTCTCGTGCTTCACGCCCTACCCCATGCTGGCGAATGCACACTCGTTCAAGGATAAAAGCAACCGCCTCTCCGACGTGAATGCGGGCCTGTTCACCTACCCCGTGCTCATGGCCGCCGATATTCTGCTCTACGACGCGGAGTTCGTGCCCGTGGGCAAAGACCAGATCCAGCACCTGGAAATCACGCGCGACATTGCCTCGGCTTTCAACAACCGCTACGGCGAAACCTTCATGCTGCCCCAGGCCCGCGTAGATGAGCAGCTGATGACTATTCCGGGCCTCGATGGGCAGAAGATGAGCAAGAGCTACGGCAACATCATCGACATTTTCGTGGATGACAAGACCCTGCTCAAAACCATCCGCAGCATCGTATCGGACAGCACCCCGCTGGAAGACCCCAAAAACCCCGACACCGATACCACCTTCAAGCTGTATTCCCTGCTGGCCTCGCCGGCGGAGGTAGAGGAAATGCGCCAGAACTACCTGCGCGGCGGCTACGGCTACGGTCACGCCAAAACCGCCCTCTACGAGCTCATCCGCACCCGTTTTGCGCAGGAGCGGGAGCAGTTCAACTTCTACATCAACAACCTGCCGGAAATTGACCGCAAGCTGGCCGAAGGTGCCCGCAAAGCCCAGGCCTACGGCACCACCATCCTCAATAAAGTGCGCGAGAAAGTCGGGTACTCAGCGCGGTAAGCGGTGAGGTAGTGAAATAGTGAGGGCGCCGACGCCATCCTTCGTGACCAGCGTGCTACCCCCTGAAATGCAACAAGCCCTTGACGACTGTGCGAGCGTCAAGGGCTTGTCTGTTTATTATGCATCTCACATAAAGAGGACGGATGACTTCGGTGCCCTCGCCACGACACGCTTTAGTTGCTCCTTTCAATACGGCAGGCCATCGATGCTGATGGGAGACTGCTCGTGGGAGAAGCTGAAGCCGACTTTGCGGGCCCGGCTGACCTGCTGGTTTTCCAGCTTCTGCTTCACGCTGATTTTCTGGATGTCGTCGAGGGGCGGCGCAATTAGGTCGTTGTTGACGGCGGCAATCATGGCGCTTTCCACGAAGAGCTTGAGGGCTTCTTCCGTAATACGGTTGTCCGACATATCGTTATCGGGCAGCTCCAGCTGCTGCACGCCCTCCAGAAAATAGTGATTATCGATGTTGACCAGCAGGCGCCCCACCAGATAGCCGGGGTCGTTCATGCGCTGGTACTTGATGCTGTCGGCCATAAAGTTGTAGGCCATGATGTGGCCGAAGAAGCGGCGCCGGAAATCGTCCTGCACGTACTGCGTGGCCATGGGACCGTAGTCCTCGGGGAAGGTGACGATGTTGGAGTGCAGCACGAACACCAGCAGGTCGCCGGAAAAGCGGATGTGAAACTCCATTTCATTTACGGGCCGGTACTCAATCACCACCGTCGAATCGACAGGTGTAATCTTGCGGCTCAGCTCCACCACCAGCTCCTGCGACACCTTTCGCAGCATGTCGAAAGTAGCCAGGGTGTTGCGGTAGATGGCCTGCTTAGCTGAGGACTTCTGTTTCAACCCTTCGAAAATCTGGTCGAGGCGGTCTTCGGGGGTAGGGCCGGGCTCGCCGGGCGCGTGGGTCGGCTGTCCATCGGTGTTGGGGCAGCCCGTGGTGGTAGTGGGGGCACTCAGGGCGGCATCTTCCAGCGGCACATGCAGCGCGGCAGCGGACGTGGTATGAGGCGTATCTTCCATGTAAAAGCAAGTCGGAGGCCGGACTACCCGGCGCGGCGGTGGAAAAATGGCTGCCTCAGTTAGCAGCCTTTCGGCTGGTATCTACGCAAACTTCAGGGGTAGGAGTTTTCAGCGGCCGATAGGGCTTCGCCCCTACCCCCCTCCAGCCGGCTGAACCTCCCTATGGATTTACCCAGCTGTTGCCCCCCGACAAGAGCAGCCAGTAGCGCGAAAATCCGTTTCGCAACGAGCCGCAGGCGAGTATCCAGTCCCACGCGGTTTCGGGATACTCGCTGCTCTCGTCGCGAAACGGATTTTCGCGCTACTTCTCCCGGCTAACTGTTCATATTCACTCCGGCGCGTTGCCCGGCGCGGGTGGGGGTAGCAGCCGCTCAGCCACCGGCCAGGTATTGCTCCAAAACGCCACCGTGCGCAAGCCGGCGTGTGGAAACTCCGGCGTGGCGGGCAGCAGCATAGGTGCGGCAGCTTCGTGGCGCAGGGCTTCTCCTACGCTGCGCACGGCCCCGGCAGGCACCAGCCGCCGCTCCAGCTCCGCGAGTAGCTCGGCGCCCGTTACCTCCGCGATGCGCTGGTGTAGCAGTTCCTCCAATATGGCGCGGTGCGCTACCCGGTTGGTATTGGTCTGAAAGCGCGCGTCGGTAGCCCATTCGGGGCGGTCCAGTACCGCGCACAGCTGCTGAAACTGACGATCGGCACCTACGGCCAGCAGCAGACGCACTCCGTCAGCGGCGGTGTACACGGTGCCGTAGGGCACAATGCTGGGGTGGCCGGAGCCCAGGGGCTGAGGGTCGTGGCCCGTGACGAGGTAGGTAGCCGCCTGGTTGGCCAGGGAAGCCAGGGCACTGTCCAGCAGCGACACCTGTACCAGGGCGCCCCGGCCGGTTCTCTCGCGCTGGTAGAGAGCCGTGAGCAGACCTTCCTTGAGCTGATGAGCCGTGAGTAGATCCACTAAGGCTACCGGCATTTTCTGGGGTTCCTGGCCGGGGCCGGCCGCGTTGAGGTGCATGAAGCCCGTTTCGGCCTGCAGCACGGCGTCGTAGCCGGCGCGGTTAGCGGCGGGACCGTAGCCGGTGATGTGGCCGTAAATGAGGCGTGGGTTCAGGCCCGATAACGTAGCATAATCAACCTGCAGCTTCTCAGCGTCGCCGGGCTTGTAGCTGGCTAGGATGATGTCGGCGGAGGCAGCGAGGCGGTGCACTTCGGCGCGGCCGGTGGGGGTAGTGAGGTCGATGATCTGGCTGCGCTTGCCCCAGTTGGCACAGCTGAAGTACGCTGAAACGGTGGTACCGGGGGCTTCGGCGGGGGTGCGCCAGGTGCGGGTAACGTCGCCGGCCGGGGCTTCAATCTTCAAGACCTCAGCCCCCAGCTCGGCCAGAAACTGCCCTACCTGGGGGCCAGCCAGCACCGAGGCCAGCTCCAGTACTTGCAGTCCACTGAGGGGTAGAGTTTGGGTGGGTTTCATCATGAAGCCGAAGGTAGGAAGCCAGGCAGGATTCGGAGGGCATAGGTTTGGGTCAGTACCTCGCTCCTTACCTATTCTTTCCGCCCCAACCGCGCGAAAACCGGAAACGTTACCGTCCGTTCGCCGTCCCCCCACAGCCGGGTTAGCTCGTCGGCAATGCCTAGCACGGGGTCATGGCCGTGCTGCTTTTCGTACTTCACCACGCTCGACCAGGTGCGCAGGTAGTTCAGAAACCACTCCGCCGACCACTGCCGCTGCACCGCAAACCGCGCCTGCTGCACCCCGGCAAACGGGAAGGGCAGGCGGGCATACTCGTCGTCGATGTGCCAGCGGTTTTCATCCCAGTAGGGCCGCATGGTGCCGGCGTAAAACTCCCGGATCAGCGGGTCCTGCTCCCGGCTTACCTGCACCAGCCCGTAGCCCCACTCGGCCACTACCCCACCGGAGCGCAGCAACCGGTTTACCTCTTGGTTAAACGCCGCCATGTCAAACCAGTGCAGGGCCTGGGCCACGGTTATCAGATCGAAGTGGCTAACGGGAAAAGGCGTGTGCTCGGCGGTTGAGGGTTGGTAGGTGATGTTGGGCCGGGCGGGGGCCTGGGCCAGCTGCGAGGCGCTGAGGTCGGTAGCTTCTACCTGCTGGAAGTGCTCGGCCAGCACCACGGCTACCTGCCCGTTGCCGGTGGCGCAGTCCCAAGCCCGCTCGCGCCCGGGCACCTGGGGCAGCAGCCACTGGTACAGCTCTGGAGGGTAGTTGATGCGGTAGCGGGCGTAGAGCTCGGCTTGGCTGGAAAAACGGTCGAGGGCAGGCATCGGGGTCTGGAAGTTTGTGCGTTTGTTTGTGGCCGCTGCTAGCAGCTAGTACTGCTTACGGCTTTTTGGCGGGCAGTGCCGTACTGCTGCTACCCCCTACCCCTCTTCGCATGAGCAACCCTATCCAAACCGGCCTCCTGGCCTTCGGCATGTCGGGCCGCATTTTTCACGCGCCTTTCATTCATACGCACCCTGGCTTTCAGCTGCGGGCGGTGGTGGAGCGCAGCCGCAAGCAAGTGGCCGAGGTTTACCCCGGCGTCATCAGCTACGATAGCATGGCCGAGCTGCTGGCCGACGCGGCGCTGGAGCTGGTCATCATCAATACCCCCAACGGCACGCATTTCGAGCTGGCACGGGAAGCGCTGCGGGCGGGCAAACACGTCCTCATCGAAAAGCCCGTAACCACCACCCTCGCGGAGCTTGATGAGCTGCTGGCCCTGGCTCAGGAGCGGGGTCTGCACCTGCTGGCCTACCAAAACCGCCGCTGGGACTCCGACTTTCAGCTGGTGCGAGAGGTAGTGGAAAGCCGGCAGCTCGGCCGCATTACCGAGGTGCATTTCCGCTTCGACCGGTACAAGGCGGCTCTCAACGCCAAGGTGTTTAAGGAAGACCCCGCTACCCACGGCAGCGGCCTGAGCTATGACCTGGGCCCCCACGTTCTGGATCAGGCCCTGAGCTTGTTCGGGCGGCCCGAGCGGGTACACAAAACCCTAAGCTGCAACCGGCCTAAGTCGCGTGTAAACGACTACTTCCACTACCACCTTGCCTACCCCGGCGGGCTGAACGTGTTCGTGGCGGGCAGCCTGCTCACGGCTGCCCCGGTGCCGGCCTACGTGCTGCACGGCACGCTGGGCTCCTTCCAGAAGCCGCGCACCGATGTGCAGGAAACCCAACTCGACCAGGAAATGCTGCCCACCGATGCCGCTTACGGCCTGGATTCCAGCGCCGGCGAACTGACCGTGGTATCCGGCAACGGCGAAAAATCCTTGACTACTCTTGCCTCTCCGCGCGGTAACTACCCGGGCCTGTTTGAGGCTGTACACCAGACGCTGCGACAGGGCGCCCCCTACCCCATCCGCAACGAAGAACTCCGCTGGCAGCTGGAAATTCTGGAGCAGTAAGCTTTATAGAACGTTCCGCCTAGCAGAGCAAAGCCCCTCTGCTGTTTGTGCGGGTTTCGGCCATCTAAGCGAATAACACTCGTTGCTATTAAGGACTAAATCTAGTTCCCCTCCTCAGCTGAGGAGGGGCTAGGGGTGGTTGAAAGACTAGAGCTAGAAGCTAAGGCTAGTTATCGTTCTGTTCCAGGTCAACCACCCCTAACCCCTCCTCAACTGAGGAGGGGAACTAGCTTCTAGCTTTAGTCCGCAGTAGTTAAGAAGTCCCTTAACCCGCCAGCGGCAGCGTGAAGCTGAAGGTGCTGCCGCTGCCCAGCTCGCTTTCTACCCACAGCTGCCCGCCCTGGCTGCCAATAAACTCGCGGGCGATGCTCAGACCCAGGCCGGAACCGCCTTTGTAGCCGCTCTGGTTGGGAATCTGCACGAAGCGCTGGAAGATTTTTTCCTGATACTGCGGGGCAATGCCGGGTCCGTAGTCCTGCACACTGATGCGAACCTGGGGCTGCGCCTCGGTGGTAAGAGCCGCCCGGATATGAATCTGCGCCTGCTCCGGAGAGTAGCGGATGGCGTTGGCCAGCAGGTTGAGCAGTACCCAGGTCGTTTTCTCGATGTCGGCGCGTACGGGGGGTAGGGTGTCGGCAATCTGGATATCGAGGGTGAGCTGCTTGGGCTGGAGCTGGAGCTGAATGGTAGCGGCGGCAAACTGCACCACCTCGGCCACGCGGGCCGCTTGGAAGTTAAGTTGAATGTTGCCCGGCTCTAGCCTCGACACGTCAATCAGTTCCCCCACCAGCCGCAGCAGACGCTGGTTTTCCTGCTTGATGGTGGCCAAAATATTCTGCTGCTCCTCGTTCACAGGCCCAACTTTGCCGTTTTGCAGCAGCTTCAAACTGAAATTGATACTCGACAAAGGCGTTTTCAGCTCATGCGACACGGTAGCCAGGAAGTTCGACTTGGCTTGGTCCAGCTTCTTGTACTCCGAAACGTTGCGCAATGTCAGGATGGAGCCTACAAACTCCATTTTATCTAAAGCTTCATTAAAGCTCACCACATCATTCACGCTGACGCGGTAGTAGGCTTCCTCGTCGTGCTGGGCCAGGGTGAGCACGGGGGCCGCTTCGGTGGGGCGCTGAGCGGCGGGCGTATCCAAGTGGCGCAGCAGCTCCCGGAACAGGTCGTTTTGCTGGCCTATTTCCTCGGCGGGGCGATTTACGAGCTGCTCGGGGGGTAGGGCCAAGAGCTGCTGGGCCACGGGATTCGCCAGAATCAGGCGGCGGTTTTCATCTACTAGCAGCAGGCCCTCATCCAGGTTGTTCACCAGGCTCACCATGCGGTTGCGCTCGGCCAGCAGCTGGGCCAGTGTGGAGGTGCGGTAGTCCTGCAGCTGCACCAGCAGGCGGTTGAAGGCCCGCGCCACGCCGCCAAACTCGTCGTGGCTTTCCACCGGAATTGAGTTGGAGTAATCTTGGTGGGTAGCATTTTCGATGCTGGCCGACAGCTTGCGCAACCCACTCACGGCGGCTTCGGGCACACTCAGCACAAACAACAGCGAGGTTAGGACGGCAAACGTGAGCAGGGCCAGTACGTAGCCGCTCTGCTCGGTAGCCAAGCGGTTGGCCGCTTCATTTTTGCGCGTGAGGGCTTGGGTATTCAGGTTCACCATGCGGTACGTCAGCTGCCTCAGCTGACTCATATGCGCGTTCCATATCTGTGGCGCTGTGGTATGGGAGGCCAGATATCGCTCTGTGTTAGCCAACTCACTGAACAAAGAATCGACCACCTCCTGCTCGCCGGGCTCGGTCACGTTACCGGCCTCGCGGGCCAGCAGTTGCTCAAATCGTTGCTTGGCTTGCGTGTCCAGCGGAGCCTCCTGCGCCTGGAGCCGGTCGAGAGCCCGCAACATTTGCTGGCCTAATTCTACGGAGTAGAAGTTGTCCTGCAACACATTGCGGGCACTGCGGTCCAGGCGGTTAAGCGAGTACAACGTAAACGCGCTGACGCCCAGCAGCAGGAGCAGCATGGTCAGGAACGCCAGCGTGATTTTGGTTTTGAGGTTCATGAGCGAAGGAGGGGTAGGAAGCCGGCGGTAACGGAGGGCCGTATCAGTAGGTCACCAGGAAAAGGTCCAGGTCGGTATCGGTGCGGGCTACCGCCCGAATTAAGGTCGAGGTGATGCCTGGGCGGGTCAGCCGCTGCCACCAGCTTTTTTCCCGCGTGACGCCGCAAATAAGCAGGGTAGCGCCTTTTTCCTGAGCCACGCGCAGTATCTCCCCCACTACCTCATCCGACTTCACCCGCAGAATCTGCCCGCCCAGCTCGGTAGCCAGCTGCAAGTTGCGCAGCAGGTGGCGCTGGGTAGCCAGCCCCACCCGGTCCACCGATTCGCGGGCGGTTTGCACGTAGAGCACGTACCAGGTAGCCGTGCCTAGGCGGTCGGCGAGGCGGGAAGTTTTGCGGATGATTTCGCGGGCGGCCGGAGCGTTGGAGTTGATGCAGGCCAGCAGCCGGTCGTGGTTGCGGCGCGGGGCCGGCACCGAGGCCGCGCCCGTATCAATCTGGCGGCTAAGCTGCCCGGCCACTTCCCGCAACGCCAGCTCGCGGAGTTGCAGCAAGTTTTCGGGCTGAAAGAAATTGCGCAACGCCGTGGGCACCTTCTGCGGATCGTAGATTTTGCCTTCCTCCAGGCGGGCCCGCAGCTCGGGCACAGTCAGGTCCACGTTTACTACCTCGTCGGCCAGCTTCAGGAGCTGGTCGGGTACTCGCTCAGCCACATCTTGGCCTGTAATGCGCAGCACTTGGTCGTGGAGGCTTTCCAGGTGCTGCACGTTCACAGCAGTAATCACTGAGATACCCGCCCGCACCAGCTGCTCCACGTCCTGCCAGCGCTTCTCGTTCTCGGAGCCGGGCACGTTGGTGTGGGCCAGCTCATCGACCACCACCACCGCCGGCCGACGCTGCAAAATGGCCGCCACGTCCATTTCTTCCAGCATCCGGCCCTTGTAGAAGATGCTTTTGCGCTTGATGAGGGGTAGGTTTTGCAGCTGGGCCACGGTGCCGGCCCGGCCGTGGGTTTCCACGTAGCCCAATACCGCATCCACGCCGTGCTGGCGCAACTCCTGGGTCTCCTGAAGCATACGGTAGGTTTTCCCTACCCCCGCGCCCAGTCCAATGTACACCTTCAGCCGCCCGCGCCGCGGTTCCTGCACTAGGCGCAGAAACCGCTCCGCCGATTGGTCGCGCAGCTGAGAGCCATCGTTGGAAGGGGTCATAGGGGGTAGGCGTTGCGGGATGTTGTTTGTACTCGATGGCGTTCTTGCGGGAAGCTGGCTTTCATGCAGAATTTAGGCGCACGCTTTTCCAATCTGTCACTCCGAGCTTGTCAAGGAATCTCGCGTGCTGACGTTAGAATTACTATTGCAACGTCAGCACGCGAGATTCCTCGACAAGCTCGGAATGACGGTTAGTCTGGCAGCGTCAGCCTGCAAGATGCTTTGCTGCGCAAAGTATGACAGACGATATCACTCAGACTGGTAGCCCAGCCTTCTCCTAAAAAGACAGAGCAATGCTGCTGGTCAGGTTGCCGTAGGAGTTGGTGGGTTGGCCGTTGCGGTCAGTAAGAAAATCCTGGCCGGAGTGAAATACGCGGCCTTCCACCCTAAACGCTACATTGCTGGTGGGCAGGTAGTCGAGGTTGAGGGAGGCGGCTTTTACCTTGAAGTCGGCATCGGTGGAGGCTGGCGAGATTGAGGAAATGATGACGCCGTGGTCGGCATTGTAGTACTCGGCGCGGGCCGTAGCCGACCACTTATCGGCCAGCTTGTAGCGCACGAAGGCGGCGCCGGTGTGCCAGGTATCGGCTTTGCTACCGCGGGCGGCCTGCTTCTGCTTGCCCACATCGAATACGCCAGCCACGCTTAGGCGCTCGGTGACGGCGTAGCTCACGTAGAAATCATGGAAGTAGCGGCGGCGCTTCACTAGGTCGTGAGGCTGTTCATTGCCGTAAAAGGTGCTGCTGTTGATGAGCAGCTTTTCGGTGGGCTTCCACTGAATTTGAGTACCCACGGCCTTTTTCTGATTGGTTTCCCGGATATTCTGCCAGCCGTTAAGCACCAGGGCCGTCAGGGTTAGCTTGGGGTCCACCTCATAGGTAAAGCGGGCTCCGGCCTCGTAGTAAGGCGAGTTTTCGGCCATCATGGACCTGGTAAGCGTCCAGTTGTCTTTGCTGATGGCCGACTCAAAGCCGATGTGAGAGCCGAAAATACCTACGTCGAGCCAGGCCTTCCGGAACGGCCGGAAACCCGCGTATGCCTCGTAGATGTGGCGCAGCACCGGGTCCTCGGCGGCGTAGTTGGCCGATACGTAGGTGCCGGCGTGCAGGCCCAGGGCTCCGCGCACCTGCCCGTTGTCGTAGCGCAGGCCCAGGATGGCGTTGTTCACCGTAAACTCGTTTTGGCGGTCGTGGGAGTACAGGAACCCGGGCCGGTCGTTGGTAGCGGCGTGCTTGAGGTCATAGCCATAATAGCCATCCACAAAGCCGTACGTCGTAAGTGGGGTGGCAGGTGGGGTGGCCGGGGCCTCGGCGGGCGTTACCACCGTATCGGCCGCAACGGGGGTGGTTTGAGCAGAAGCAGCCGCGCTGCACAGCAAGCCGAGGGTAAGCAGGGAAATAGATTTCATGGGGAGAAGAGCACTGCCTGTTAGCAGTATGTTGCTCAGGAATGGAGGTAGAGAAATAGGTGTTTAGGATAGGTTGCTACCCCAAACAACGGCATAAACCCTGGAGAGGCCCGACGCTTACTGGCCACTCAGTTTGTCTAGGGCCACGTTTAGGCGCAGCACGTTTACCCGGTTGGGGCCCAGCAGGCTATGTTGGGTATACTGGGCTACCAGGGCCTGCACTTTGGTGGCATCAAGCTGGCGGGCTCGGGCCACGCGGGCTACCTGCACGGTGGCCCCGGCGGGCGAGAGGTGTGGATCAAGGCCGGAGCCCGAGGCGGTAATCAGCTCGGCGGGTACCTGGGCTTTGGGTACGCCGGGGTTCCGGAGCAAGAAGGTATCGAGGCGGGCCTGCACCGTGGCCAGGTACTCGGGGTTGCTGGGACCCTTGTTGGAGCCCGCTGAGCCGGCCGAGTTGTAATCTACCGCCGAGGGGCGCGACCAGAAGTATTCCGGACGAGTGAATTTCTGGCCCACGTTATCGTAGCCCACCACGCGGCCCCGGTGACTGATGGTTTCGCCCTGGCCGCCGTTCGGGGCCAACTGTGCGCCGGCCCATACCAGCGCTGGGTAAATCAGGCAGCACACTACCAGGAGCACTAAGGTTAAGCGGAAAGCAGGAAGCAGGTGTTGTTTCATGTGTTTCTTTTTGATTATCTGTCATCCTGAGTGGAGCGAAGGACCTTGTCACGCACGCATAAATAAGTCGTTCGATGACCGTGCGAACCTCGTAAGGTCCTTCGCTTCGCTCAGGATGACAGTTACTTTTATGATGTCAGCTTTCTACAAAAACAGCCCTACCAGCAGGTCAATGACTTTAATGCCGATGAAGGGGACGATGACGCCGCCCAGGCCATACACCAGCAGGTTGCGGCGCAGCAAAGCCGAGGCACCGATGGGCTTGTAGGCTACCCCCCGCAGGGCCAGCGGCACCAGCAGCGGAATGATAATAGCGTTGAAAATGACCGCCGAAAGGATGGCCGACTGCGGCGACTTCAGCCCCATGATGTTCAGCGCGCCCAGGCTCGGAATGGCTATCATGAACAGGGCCGGCACAATGGCAAAGTACTTGGCTACGTCGTTGGCGATGCTGAACGTGGTGAGCGTGCCGCGGGTCATGAGCAGCTGCTTTCCGATTTCGACTACCTCAATGAGCTTGGTGGGGTCATTGTCGAGGTCCACCATATTGCCGGCTTCCTTGGCGGCCTGGGTGCCCGAGTTCATGGCTACTCCCACGTCGGCCTGGGCCAGGGCGGGCGCGTCGTTGGTGCCATCGCCCATCATGGCTACCAGCTTGCCTTCTTGCTGCTCGCGGCGGATGTAGGTCATCTTGTCCTCGGGCTTGGCTTCGGCAATGAAATCATCTACGCCGGCTTTTTCGGCAATGAAGCGGGCCGTGAGCGGGTTGTCGCCGGTTACCATCACCGTCTTGATGCCCATTTTGCGCAGGCGCTCAAACCGCTCCTGAATGCCGGGCTTGATGATATCCTGCAGCTCTACTACCCCCAGTACCCGGTCGTTTTCGCTGACTACGAGCGGGGTGCCGCCGTTGCTGGCAATGGCTTCTACGCGCTGGGTAGTCTCCTGGGGGAAGGGCTGGTTGGCTTTGGCGGCCAGTTGGCGAATGGCATCGGAAGCGCCCTTGCGGATGCGTTGGCCGCTGGCCAGCGTGACGCCTGAGCTGCGGGTTTCGGCCGTGAACTTAATCAGCTCGGCACCCTGCAGGCGAGCTTGCAACTGCTCCGGATTCACTTGCTTTTCGCGGGCCAACTCCACAATGCTCTTGCCCTCGGGGGTTTCGTCGGTGAGCGAGGCCAGGGTGGCCAGCTCCACAAACTGCTGCTCCCCTACCCCCGGCGCGGGCCAGAAGTGCGTGGCTTTGCGGTTGCCAATGGTGATGGTGCCGGTTTTGTCCAGGAGCAGCACGTCGATGTCGCCGGCGGTTTCCACGGCTTTGCCGCTTTTGGTGATGACGTTGGCGCGCAGGGCGCGGTCCATGCCCGCAATGCCAATGGCCGAGAGCAGCCCGCCGATGGTGGTCGGAATCAGGCACACGAATAGGGCAATGAAGGAAGCAATGGCAATGGGCGTGTTGGCGTAGGCCGCGAAGGGCTGCAAGGTCACGCACACAATGATAAAGACCAGCGTAAAGCCTGCCAGCAGAATGGTAAGGGCAATTTCGTTGGGCGTTTTCTGCCGCGAAGCGCCTTCCACTAGGGCAATCATCTTATCCAGAAACGACTCTCCGGGCGCCGTGGTCACCACAACCTTAATGCGGTCCGACAACACCTTGGTGCCACCCGTCACCGACGACTTATCACCGCCGGCCTCCCGAATTACCGGAGCCGACTCGCCCGTAATGGCCGACTCATCGATGGTCGCCAGCCCCTCGATAATTTCCCCGTCGGTGGGGATGATTTCGCCAGCCTCCACCAGAAATACCTGGCCTTTCTGGAGCTGAGAAGAAGACACCGAAGAGGTGTTGCCTTTTTCGTCGATGACGCGGGCCGGGGTTTCCTCGCGGGTTTTGCGCAGACTTTCGGCCTGGGCCTTGCCGCGGGCCTCGGCAATGGCCTCGGCAAAGTTGGCGAACAGCAAGGTCAGAAACAGCACTACAAACACCGTGAAGTTGTAGGCGAAGGAACCCTGAGCCGCATCGGGTTTCACGAGCAGCCCTAGCGTCACGAGCAGCATTACCACCGTCCCGATTTCCACGGTAAACATCACCGGGTTGCGGAACATCACGCGCGGGTCGAGCTTCACGAAGGCTTGTTTGATAGCCTCCTGCACCAGCGCGGGTTGAAACAAGGATTGAGAGTCTTTAGACATGGTACTCAGTAATGAGTATTGAGACGAAGGGAAGAGTGGGGGCAGATAGAAGCCGAACTGACCATCAACTCAGCACTCCCACCTCTGTACTAATACAGGGAGAAATGCTCGGCAATGGGGCCCAGGGCCAGGGCCGGGAAGAAGGCCAGGGCGGCTATAATGACGATGACAGCCATAACCATGACGCCGAAGGTGGCCGTGTCGGCGGGCAAGGTGCCGGCGCTTTCGGGCACGTACTTCTTGCGGGCCAGCAATCCGGCAATAGCCACCGGACCGATGATGGGCAGGAAGCGGGACAGCAGCAGCACTACCCCCGTGCTGATGTTCCACCAAGGTGTGTTGTCGCCGAGGCCCTCGAAGCCGGAACCGTTGTTGGCGGAGGCGGAGGTAAACTCATACAGCATCTCGGAGAAGCCATGGTAGCCGGGGTTGGCGAGCCAGCCGGCGTACTCCGTGGGGTTGCCGGCGTAGAGGTGGGCCGTGAGGGCCGTGCCTGCCAGAATCAGCAGCGGGTGCAGCAGAGTCACAAGGATGGCAATTTTCATCTCGCGGGCCTCAATCTTCTTGCCCAGCAGTTCCGGGGTGCGGCCCACCATCAGGCCAGCAATGAATACGGCAGAGGTAGGCAAAGAAGTTGAGTAGCCCTACCCCGCACCCGCCGTAAAAGGCGTTGGTCATCATGCCCAGCATCTGGGTCAGCCCGGAAAGCGGCATAAACGAGTCGTGCATGGAGTTCACCGAGCCGCAGCTGATAACCGTGTTGGTGATGCTCCAGTAGGCCGAAGCCGCTGCGCCAAACCGCATTTCCTTGCCTTCCAGCGCCCCTAGCCCTTGGTTTACACCCAGGTGACTAATAGCAGGGTTGCCCTGCAGCTCATAGTACACCGTGGGGGCCAGCAGCACCACGAAGCCCACCGTCATGACCCCAAAAATCATCAGGGCCAGCTTGCGGCGGTTCAGGTAGAAGCCCAAGGCAAATACCATAGCCATGGGAATAATAACCAGGGCGATGTTCTCAATGGCGTTGGTGAGGTAGTTGGGGTTTTCGAGGGGGTGAGCCGAGTTGGCCCCGTAAAAACCGCCCCCATTGGTACCCAGCTCCTTAATAGCCACCATAGCCGCCACCGGCCCGCGCGACACAGCTACCGAGTCGCCCTGCAGGGCTACTAGCTCCTGCTTGCCCTGCAAGGTCATGGGGGTGCCATTGAAGGCTAGCAGCAAGGCTACCAGCAGGGAACCGGGCAGCAACAGGCGCGTGAGGCTCTTCACGAAGTAGTTGTAAAAGTTGCCCAGCTTATCGGTAGCGCGGGTTTGCAGGGCATTGAACACCACCACTGCTGCCGCAATGCCAGTAGCGGCACTCACAAACTGCAGAAAGGTAATTACCACAATCTGGGAGAGGTAGCTCAGGCCTGACTCGCCGCTGTAGTGCTGGAGGTTGCAGTTAACCAGAAAGGAAATGGCCGTGTTAAACGCCAAGTCCGGCGACATACTGGGGTTTTGGTCGGGGTTGAGGGGTAGGCTGCCCTGGGTAGAGAGGACCAGCATGGCCAGCAGAAACCACACGAGGTTGATGGTAAGCAGGGCTACCAAATGCTGCTGCCAGCTCATTTCGCGGCGGGCATCAATGCCGGAGAGGCGGAAAATGCCGTTTTCTACGGGCCGTAGGAAATCCAGCAGGTTCTTCTCGCCCTTAAACACCCGGGCCAGGTAGTGGCCCAGCGGCAGGGCCAGCACCAGCGTCAGGAAGTAAATGGCGCCGATGCCGAGTAGTTCGTTAATCATCTTAGTTGAGTTGCCAGTTGCCGGTTACCAGTTTTTGCCTTGTCTGGCAACTGGCAACCGGTAACTGAATTAGAATTTCTCTGGGCGCAGCAGCACGTAGCAGAGGTAGCCGAACGTGGCAAGAGAGAGGACAAAGAGGGCGACCATCATGGCAGGAGGTAGCGTTAGATGTGGTCGAAAAAATCAACCGACTTGTAGAAGAGTCCGAAGCCGGCGAGGCCCGCGGCGGTGAGCAGAAAAATCATGACGAAGGGGTAGCGTGAAGCCGCCAGCCGCGCTTAGGGCAGCAGGTTGGTGTGCGGATGTTGATAGACTTGGTACAGGTGGGCCGGCATCAGCTGACGGGCCAACTGATTGCCGTAGGTGCTGCCATCCAGGTGCAGGCAGTGCAGGTACACATTCTCGACGGCTCGGGCCAGGTAGGCGTCGCCCTGGCGCACCAGGCGGTCGGCTACTTCAAAGCAGCGCTTCAGCAGGGCTAGGCGGCCATTTTCGGCGGCGGTGCGGGTGAACAGGGCAAAGCAGTCGAGCTGCCGGTACATGCTCTGGCGCACGGCTGGTACTTCTAGCTCCGGACTCAGCTCCGGAAAACTTTCGAGCAACACGTGGGCCGTTTCGGCGGAGGAAATCATCTGAGTAGATGGAAGGGGTGAAAGATTTCGTGCAGTGCCAGTAGCTGAGGCGGGATTACCATATCAGCTGCCAGCACGCTACCACCCTTGCCAATTCAGGCCCGTTTGTACTCATCCCACGCTCTCCTACCCTATATCTACCTGATTGTCAGATACAAATTCTTCCAACTTCTAAAACTCAACTTCCTACGACGCAAAAAAACCGAGTCATTCTGACCCGGTGAGTCGGTCAGAATAACCCGGTTTAAGGTTTGTTGACTAGAAAGCTGGCTCCTACGTCAGCGCTAGCTCACTTGATGTATTTCGCTAGCGTAGCTTTTAAGTCGTCGCCTTTGAGGTTAGCGGCCACAATTTTGCCCGTGGGGTCAATCAGGTAGTTCTGCGGGATACCGTTCACGCTGTAGCTGCGTGCAGCTGCGTTTTCCCAGCCCTTCAGGTCCGATACCTGGGTCCAGGTCAGCTTGTCGTCCTGAATGGCTTTTACCCACTTGGCGCGGTCCTTTTCGCTGTCCAGCGACACGCCCAGCACCTCAAAGTTGCGGCCTTTGTATTCGTTGTAGACCTTGGCAACCGTCGGGTTTTCCTCGCGGCAGGGGCCACACCACGAGGCCCAAAAGTCAACCAGCACGTACTTACCCCGGTAGTCGCGCAACGATACGGTTTTGCCATCAGGGGTTTGCTGAGTGAAATCAGGGGCCGTCGCCCCAATAGCTACGGCTTTCAGGCCCTTCACCAATTCGCCATACTCCCGGCCCCGGGGCGTGTTTTTGAGCGTTGGGCTTAATGCTTCGTACAGCGGAGCCACGGTAGCGTATTGCGGCAAATCCATCATTTGCATTCCTACCAGCGCATCCAGGCTAACCAGCGAGTTGGGATTTACTTTAATAAAGGCATAGTTGGCCGTAGCAATTTGCTTGTTGAATCCTTCGAAACGGGACCTCAACTTCTCCGTGAAGGCAGGGTCTTGCCGCTGTTGTTCCGTAGCCCGCTGCACTTCGGCCCCAAGCGCTTGGATATCGGCTATAATGGGTGCTGTCGATGCACTCAGACGCGCATAATCTGTATTTAGAGGTCCGCCCTTGGTAGTGGCGTGAGTTAGAGAATCGGGGCTGTTTACTAGCACCGTGCCGGGCTCTAGATAGAGACGCGCACGGTCGCCGGGAGGGCCGAACAGGCTGCCCAACCGTCCGTTGCGACGCATAATCATTTCTACCATGACAGGCCCTTCAGTGCTGCCTTTCAATTCGAAAGCACCGTTTTTAAGCGTAGTAGAATCAGTAACAGTCATTCCGCGCAGCAAATACACCTTGGCCGGAGTACTAAGCGTGCCCAGTTTGCCTCTAATGGTAAAGGGAGTAGCAGTTTGCGCGTTGGCCAACCAGGGGGCCACCAGTAGAAAGCTCAGTAAGTACTTTTTCATAAGAGGTAGAGAAATTATAACACACATTGCCACAGCCTTCTGCTCTTGGAAGCTGGCTTAGGGGCTTAACGGCTACGCCTTCTTTCGCAGTATACACCAACGACTATATAAGAACTATTGGCCCGCTCCTCCCCTTACAGCCCATACTCCTGAATCTTGCGGTAGAGGGTTTTGGTGCCGATGCCGAGCTGGCGGGCCGATTCCATTTTGTTGCCGCCAGTTTCCTGGAGCACCTGCCGGATCTGGCGCTTTTCCAGGGTGCGCAGGGTGCGGTCGGAGGCTTCGTCGGTGGTGAGGGGGGTAGGCAGGTAGTGAAATTCGGTGGGCAGGTCATCCACGGTCAGTAGGTCACCGTCGGCCAGGATGGCGGCGCGCTCCAGCACGTTCTTTAGCTCACGCACGTTCCCGCGCCAATCGTAGCGATATAGCTGCTGGAGTACCTCGGGCTCCAGGCCGCGCAGGCGCTTGCGCAGGCGGGCGGCGAAGTACTGCAGGAAGTAATCGGCCAGGGCGGCAATATCATCGCGCCGCTCGTTCAGGCCCGGTACCAGCACCGTGAACACCGAAAGACGGTAGTAGAGGTCGGGGCGGAAATGGCCTTCGGCGGCTTCCTGCTTGAGGTTGCGGTTGGTGGCGGCCACGATGCGCACGTTTACGCTGGTGGGCTTGGTGTCGCCGAGCTTGGTGAACTGCTGGGTTTCCAGCACCCTGAGGAACTTGGCCTGCACGTTCAACTCCAGCTCCCCGATTTCATCCAGAAACAAGGTACCGCCGTTGGCTTCTTCCAGCAGGCCTTTCTTATCAGACAACGCCCCCGTAAACGCACCTTTCTTGTAGCCAAACAGCTCCGATTCCAGTAAATCTTTCGGGAAAGCCGAGCAGTTCACGGCCACGAAGGGTTTGCTCCGGCGCAGGCTAGCCTGGTGAATGGCCTGGGCAAACAGCTCCTTGCCGGCACCAGTGGGCCCTTCCAGCAGCACGGCACTATCGGTGGGGGCCACACGCTGGGCCAGCTTTTTGGTCTGAGTTAGCGCAGCCGACTGGCCGATCATGCTCTCGAAACTGTACTGAGCGCCAACTTTCTTTTCCAGATCAGCGACGCGGCGTTGGAGGCGGGCTTTGTCGGCGGCCCGTTCTACCACCACCAGCAGCTGGTCGTCGGAGTCGCCTTTGGTGAGGTAGTCGAAGGCGCCTTCCTTCATGGCCCGCACTCCGTCGGGAATGGTGCCGTAGGCCGTCATCAAGATAACCTCCGCCAGGGGGCTTGCCTGCTGGTAGCGGGGTAGCAAATCGAGGCCGTAGCCGTCGGGCAGCTTCACATCACTTAGTACCACCAGTACTTCCTCGGCGTGTTGGCGCAATTGCTCCAGGCCACGGCGGGCGTCGGGGGCCTGCAGCACCGTATAGCCTTCCAGCTCCAGCACCCGGGCCAACAGCTGGCGCAGACTGGTTTCGTCGTCGATGAGCAGCAGGGTTCCGGCAGACATAGGAGGTAGGGGAAAGCTGAATTTGGGCGCAAGGGTACGCAAAAACGTCGAGCTTGCCCCCGCAGGGCCACAGTAGAGGTTGCGGCGTCGTGTCGCACCTAAATCCCTCTATCTTTGTTCCCATTACAACCAGCGGTTCGCTGACCGAAAAGCAAGGTCAGCCATCAATCATCCTAAACAAGCTGCACCTTGACATTTCACGAATTTAACCTGCACGATGACCTCCTGGCGGGCATCGATGCTATGAACTATCAGAATGCCACGCCCATTCAGGAGCAGGCCATTCCAAAAATTATTGAAGGCAAAGACCTGATTGCCTGCGCCCAGACTGGCACCGGCAAAACCGCCGCCTACCTGCTACCCCTTCTCGATAAGATTTCCCACGCCAAGCACGGCAATACTTCCACCCTCATTTTGGTGCCCACCCGCGAGCTGGCCACCCAGATTGACGAGCAGGTAACCGGCTTCGGCTACTTCGTGGAAGCCAGCTCCATTGCCATTTATGGCGGGGGCAAAAGTGAGGGTTGGGAGCAGCAGAAGCGCGCCCTCACCTCCGGCGCCGACATCATCATTGCTACCCCCGGCCGCCTCATTGCTCACATGCAGATGGGCTACGTGAAGTTTGAGCACCTGAAATACTTAGTGCTCGACGAGGCCGACAAGATGATGGACATGGGCTTCTCCGATGACATCCTGAACATTGTGCGGCAGCTGCCCAAGGAGCGCCAGACGCTGCTGTTCTCGGCCACTATGCCCAACAAAATCCGGGAGTTCTCGCAGCAGATTCTGAACCAGCCCGAGGAAATTCGCCTGGCCGTATCCAAGCCCGCCGCCGGCATCGACCAGCAGTTCTACATGGCCTTCGACCGCCAGAAGATTTACCTGCTGGAGCACATCATCAAAACCCAGGATGTGCAAAGCATGGTGCTGTTTACCTCGCAGAAAGCAGCCGTGGGCGGCATTGTGCGGGCCATCAACAAGCTTGGCATCGAGGCCCGCGGCATTTCGTCGGACCGCACTCAAGAAGAGCGCGAGGAAATTATGCGCGCCTTCAAAAACAAGCAGTTCCCCATCCTGGTAGCTACTGACGTGCTGAGCCGCGGCATTGATATCGATTCGCTGAGCCACGTAGTAAACTACGACATCCCACGCGCCGCCGAGGATTACGTGCACCGGATTGGTCGTACCGCAAGAGCTGCCACCAAAGGCACGGCCATCACCTTCATTTCAGACCAGGACCAGGACCGGGTGGTGAAGATTGAGAAGCTGATTGAGCGCGAAATCGAGAAGCAGAACATCACCGAGGGCCTGGGCCTGGGCGAGGCGCCCGAGTTTGACCCCAAGCGCTTCAGCGGCCTGCGCGGTAAAATCGGCGGTCGGCCCGAGCGCGGCGGCCGCAGCGGTGGCTCCGGCCGCGACCGTGGCCCCCGCCCCGAGGGCAGTGCCCCGCGTGGTGGCGGTGGCCGCAACGGCTCCCGTCCCAACCGCGGCGACGCTAAGCCCGACGCCGACCAGCAGGCCCGCATTGCCCGCGCCCAAGCTGCGCTAGCCGCCCTGGACGCCGGCCAGGCCCCTGCTCAACCCTACCAGCGCCCCGCCCGTGAAGACCGGCCCGAAGGCAGCGAAAGCCGCCCGCGCCGTGAGCGTGCTCCTCGTCCGGAAGGCGAAGCTCGTCCGCCCCGCGAGCCCCGCACCCCGCGCCCGGAAGGAGAAGTAGCAACAACGCAGCCACGCGCCGAAGGTGATAAGCCCGAAGGCCAGCGCCGCCGCAAGCGGGGCGGCCGCAACCGTAGTGGCCGTGGCCCGCGCCCGGAAGGCGGCGCAACTGAGGCTACTGCGGTGGCCCCAGCTACTCCCAGCGCCGAGTAGATTTTGAGCTTATAAGAAAGCCCCCTCTGCAGCCGCAGCGGGGGCTTTTTTATGTTTCGCCAGAATAGACTACCGCGTTTCCTTGAGTGTATGCGATAGGTAAGAATTGTCATGTCGAGCTTGCCGAGACATCTCGCGTGCTGACGTTGCAACGGTAACCATACGTCAGCACGCGAGATGTCTCGACCGGCTCGACATGACGTTCTTGTCTATACCTAGCTCTACCGCAAATCCTCTACCCCTCTAGCGGCTGCAGATACTGAGCCGGCACTTTGTCCGTCAGCCATACGCCGTTATCAGCCTGATAAAACCCGTGGCCATCAGCGTGCATGCGGGCCGCATCTACTACCAGCACAACGGGCTGACCGTGGCGGCCGCCTACCTGCTGGGCGGTAGCTACATCGGCGCTCAGGTGCACTTGTTGGCGACTCATTTTTTGTAGCCCATTCTGCAGAATAGCAGCCTGGTGGCGGGTGGCGGTGCCGTGGTACAGAACTGTGGGTGGCACAATGGGCGCGTAGCCCAGTTCCACTTCCACCGAATGCCCCTGGCTCGCCCGAATACGTTGCTGGTCTTCACTGAGGCGGAAGCGCTGCTTGGCGTTGGTTTCCACGATATACAGCAGTTTCTCGCGGGTGAGCGTTATTTGGTGAGCTTTGGCCTGAGTCAGCAATGTATCGATACCAACCCAACCCTGGGCATCCAGAGTCAGGCCCAAATGGCCTGGATTGTGGCGCAGTACTAGGCTTAGGAGCTTGCTGAGGCGAATAGTTTCTTTTTCGGATAGCACCATTTGTTTGGATAGGTATAAAGGCGGCTATTTATACAGGCTGCAGCTTTCTTTAGTGGTAGCATAGCAATTCTACATCACTAAAAACTTAAACAACAAAGCCAACACTATACCCAAGGCGAGTAGCAGGTTGAGCCAGATGTCAAAACGGTGGGCCGGAAGCCGATGGGGTGGATACTCTACAATCCATCGTTGCTTTTCTGCAGCCTCAGCCAGCATTTCCAAGGTTACTGGAATATGCTCGACCCGCTCATTGGGCGGGCGAAAAATTATGCCGCCTGTGTTGAATCCTTCTTCTCCGCTATGGAAATACCAGCGAAAAGAAGTAATGTTTACTTGAAACTTCTGACTGAATTTCTCCATCAGCTCAAAAAAGTCGTCACCCCATACACCTAGATCGTTGACCAAATCCGCGCTGCCAGTTATTTCAGCTTCGTTCGCCCCAATTTCTTCGCTGAGAAAACAACGCACTGCCGCTATAGTACTTGAGTGAGAAGAATTGTTCATCTCTCTTAGGGTTGGGAGGGAATATATCCGGCAAGTGTACCCACCTTACAACACCTGCCCTACCCCGAACAGTAGCGTAAACACTAGCGTGGTAAGGGCCATTTGCTTCAGCAGCGGATCGAGCTGCATCGACTCCTGGCGCTGCCATACCTGGGTAGCGTTGCGCAACAGCAGCGGAGCCGAGAGCAGAAACAGCCACTGCCAGGGCGAGTGATACGTGAGGGCCACGTACACCACGGCGCAGCCGAAGCCCAGTAGCAGCAGCAGCCAGTGGTAGCGGCGGGCGCGCACCGGCCCCAGCCGCACCGGAATGGTGATTTTGCCGGCCAGCTCATCGGAGCGGATGTCGCGGATGTTGTTTACGTTCAGCACGGCGGTAGCAAAGCAGCCCAGCGCGGCGGCGGGCAGCAGCACCGGCAACGGCAGGGCCTGGGTCCAGACCTCTACCTGACTATACGCCTGCAAAAAATACGTACCGCACACGCCTACCAGCCCGAAGAACACGAACACCGACAAGTCGCCGAGGCCGGCGTAGCCGTAGGGTTTGGAGCCGGCCGTGTAGTTTACGGCGGCCCAGATAGCCGAGAGGCCCAGCACGAAAAAGGCCAGGAAAATCCAGGCGCCGGCCGTGCCCAGAGCCACCCACAGCAGCAGCAGCCCGCTCAGCAAGGACAGCAACCCGAACACCCCCATGCCCTTTTTCATCTGCTGCGGACTAATAGCTCCGCTCTGCACGGCCCGCTGCGGCCCCTCGCGGTGCACGCTGTCGGCGCCGTTCTGGGAGTCGCCGTAGTCGTTGGCGAGGTTGCTCAGAATCTGCAGCAAAATGGTCGTCAGGGCGGCTAGTCCTACCACGCTTCCCCGAAACTGCCCGTGGCTGGCCGCTAGGAAGCCTCCGGCCATGATGCTGGCCAGGGCCAGGGGCAGCGTGCGGGGCCGAAAGGCCGAAACCCAGGCTTTGGCCGGGCTGATGGGGGTAGCAGGAGTGGCAGAAGCAGCCATTAGAGAAAAGATGTTAATCTGGTACTACGTGTTCCGGCTTGGCTGAGGGCTCGGGCAGGAGCAGCACCCTACCCTCCTTCACGCGCCAAACCTTCGATCAGAACAATGTTACTCCGCGGCGGCCGGATTGATGGCGGCAATTTTTTCGGCCGTCAACTCCGCGAAATGGTTGATAACCTGATCGGCCAGACTCAGGTCCTGCAGCTTGGAATGCTCACTGTTGTAGCCGATGCAGTAGATGCCCGCCGCTTTAGCCGCCGCTACGCCATTGGCCGAGTCTTCAATAACAATGCACTCCTGCTTGGGCGCCACGGAAAGGGAGGCAGCGTGCTCGAAAATGGCAGGGTCAGGCTTGGAACACGGGAAGTCCTCGCCGCTGATCAGGTGGGTGAAGTACGGCGCCAGGGCAAAGCGGCGCATCACCTGGTCAATGGTAGCTTTGGACGCCGAGGAAGCCAGAATCAGCTGAATGCCGTGCTGGTGCAGATCCTCAATGAGCGTGCGCACACCATCGAGCAGGTCGAGGTCGGCTTTTTCATCGAAGGCCCGATTGAAGAACTCGCGTTTGCTATGCATCAGGGCATCTACATCGGGCTCCAGACCGTGCTTGTCCTTGAGTTGCTGGTACACGTTTTTGGTAGAGCACCCCGTGAACGTGGCGTATTCCTCATCGGAAACGTGGATGCCCAGCTCCTCGAAGTGCCGATAAAAGGCATACCGATGCACGGGCTCGGTGTCCACGATTACCCCATCCATGTCAAAAATTACGGTGCGTATCATACAGGCAAAGCAAGGTTACGGGCGCGAAGGTAGAGAACCCACCGCTCCGGGACACAAAAAGCAGCCTGGGCTTCGCGGGCCGACTATGGCACACGAAACCCAGGCCGGGCCAGCCACTACGTAGGGCTTTACTTCAGAATAGCCGATACCAGCTCGTCGCTCATGGGCTTCACCTTGGAAGGGTAAAACGCCACCACGTGGCCGGTTTCATCTACCAGGTACTTGCAGAAATTCCAGGTGGGCGCGTCGCTCACGGCCCCGTTCTTCGACTTATCAGCCAAGAACTTGTAGAGCGGAGCCGTGTCGGCACCTTTCACCGAAACCTTGCTGAACAGCGGGAAGGTCACGCCGTAGTTTTTCTCGCAGAAGGCGGCAATCTGGGCTTCCGTGCCGGGCTCCTGCCCCCCAAAGTTGTTGGCCGGGAAGCCCAACACCGTCACTTTGTCGCCGTGCTTTTTGTAGAGCTCCTCCAGCTCCTTGTACTGCGGGGTGTAGCCGCACTCCGAGGCCGTATTCACGATGAGCAGCTTTTTGCCCTTGTACTGGCTCAGCTTCACGTCTTTGCCGTCAATGCTTTTCACGGTGAAGTCGTACACAGTGCCGGTGGCAGCAGCAGATTCAGTGGTCATGGGTACCGCGGGGTTTGAGTTGGAAGAGAGGGTAGCAAAGCCAGTAGCGGCCAGCGCACCCAACAGCAGCAGGGTTTTCATGGAGAATAAATTGAGGGGAATTGTCTGTGAAGAACCGGCGGATATACGCAATGTTCGGGCCAGTCGGGTTCGATAGGAAAGGTACGGCTACCGAGGAGGTTTCTACCCCCCCAAAACCCGGCAATGCCAAAAATCTGTACATTTGAGTATTGGCGCGTCTTCATTCCGCGGCTCTTAAGCACATGCCCAAGACGCTTTATTCGGTGATTACCGGAACCGGCAGCTACCTGCCTACTCGCGTTGTTAAAAACGAAGAATTCACTACCGCCGCTTTCTACGACGCCACCGGAACCCTGCTCACCAAGCCCGGAGCCGAGATTGTAGAGCGCTTTGCCCAGATTACGGACATTCAGGAGCGGCGCTACGCCGCCGATGATCAGGTAACCTCCGACCTTGCTTTTCTGGCCGCCCAGGATACCCTCAACTCCTGCGGCACCGACCCCGAACAGCTCGACTACATTCTGGTGGCGCACAACTTCGGCGATGTGCGTTCCGACAACAAGCGCTCGGAGTTCGTGCCTAGCCTGGCAGCCCGGGTTAAGCACAAGCTCGGCATCGAAAACCCGCACACCATTGCCTACGACCTGCCTTTCGGGTGCCCTGGCTGGTTGCAGGCCCTCATTCAGGCCGATTACTACTTGCGCTCCGGTGATGCCAAGCGCGTGCTGGTGATTGGAGCAGAGGTGCTTTCGCGCGTCTGCGACCCCCACGACCGGGACAGCATGCTCTACGCTGACGGGGCCGGGGCCGTGCTGCTGGAAGCCCGCGAAAGCGACGTCCCAGTCGGCATTCTGGCCCACGCCACCCGCTCCGATACCGTGCAGGCAGCGCATTTGCTGCGCATGGGCGCGTCTTATAACCCTGCCTATGTAGGCGAGGAGCTTTTCCTGAAAATGGAAGGCCGCAAGCTTTATGAGTACGCCCTGAAAACCGTGCCCCAGGCCATCAAAGATTGCCTGGACAAAGCCGGCGTTCCGCTCCCGGACATGCACCGGCTGCTGCTGCACCAGGCCAACGGCAAAATGGATGACGCCATCCTGAAGCGCCTTTACAGCCTCTATGGGCAGTCGGAAATTCCGGAGCACGTTATGCCTATGACCATTTCCTGGCTGGGCAACTCCTCGGTGGCTACCCTCCCTACCCTCTTCGACCTGTTGCTGAAAAACAAGTTGGAAGGCAAAAGCATCGAGCCCAATCAGACAATTGTTTTTGCCTCCGTGGGGGCTGGCATGAACTGCAACGCCGTCATCTACCGGATGCCGGAATAACTAGCGTACTGCCTGTTCTACCTCCCCGAATAACAAAGCGCCCCACCAGCAATCTGGTGGGGCGCTTTGTTATTTGAACCTTTCAGTGCGGCTACTGCTTCACGATGCGTTTCGTGGCATGGGTGGTGCTATTGTGCACCAGCACGACATACACACCGCTGCTAATTTGGTGAAGCGCCAGCGGGGAGATTTTACCACCTTCGGCGGCACCGGAGTACAATACCCGGCCCGTCATGTCGAGTACCTGCACGGAATAGCTGCCGATGGGCATTGTAGTCAGATCCAGCGCAGCCTCGTTGGTAGCCGGGTTAGGGCTTACATTGAAGGTAGGAGCCAGAGACTTCTCTGCGAAGCGCACGGTTTGTACGTCGGAGTACTCAGCTTCTCCGTTGGTATCTACCTGCCGCAGGCGGTAGTAAAGCAACGGGGCTACCCGACGGGCCTTAGCATCAAGGTAGCTGTACTGGGCCGACTGGTTGGTGGTGCCGCGCCCTGCTACGGAACCAATCCGGGTGAAGGTGCGGCCGTCCAGAGAGCGTTCCACCTCGAAACGTTCGTTCTTTAACTCCATGGCCGTTGTCCAGCTTACGTGTACATCAGCCTCTTTGACTTTGGCCTCGAAGCGGGTCAACTGTACGGGCAGAGGCCGGTCCAGCGTAATGGAAATGATGCCGTTGTTGGACGTGGCTCCTACGTAGTCCTTCACGGAGTACGGGATGGAGGCATTGCCAGAGAAAGTAGATACAGGGGTAAAGGAAACCACGCCGGTGCCATCAACCTGGAATACACCAACATTAGCCATTACACGGCTGAGGTCCTGGGCAGGGGTAGAGGGGTCCAGGTCCACAGTGGAGGGGTCCACGCCATCCACGTCCTGGTCATTGGCCGTTACGTTCAGAGTTGCCACCCGCTGCCCGGTCATGTTCTGCACATCGGCAGCAGCTACGGGGCCTACGCGCACCGTGACGGTAGCCATATTGCTCACGGCGCTAGCTCCATCGTAGCCCTTGTACCGAATAACGGAGGAGCCGGTAAAGCCATTAGCCGGTGTAAAGGTGACCATGCCCGTGTTAGCATTGGTGCTGTAAGAGCCTTCCGTTGTCGTCAAGGTCTTGGTGCCGGCGCCGGAGCCATCGGCGTTATAGAGCAGCAGCGTATTGCCCTGCACGCCTCCGTCGTCCACGTCGTTGGTAATGACAGGGAAGGACGTGGGAATGGTAGAGGGCACCATTACCAAGTCGTTTACGGCCACCGGTGCTTCATTACAAGTACCAAAATACACGTCATCGATGCCCATATCATTACCGCCCGCCGCAATTGACACATTCACGATTTCAAATGTGGCCGTGGTGTTATTGCCGGAAAACCAGATGTCGTCCAGCTTCACCCACGTATCTGGGTCCTCCGGGATGGAAGTAATTCCCGACGTGGAAGCGCCATTAATCACGAAGCCAAACACCGGGTCGTCGGCGGTGGTGGCAGTACTTCCTTTGATGATATTATTCACGTAGGCCGAGAAGCTGTAATACTTGTTCGGCTCTACGGCAATAGTCTGCGAATACAGCTTTTTGATGGTGTTACTTCCGTTAATCATCAGGAAGTTATCCGTAGCTCCACCACGGCCATTCTGGATAAAATTGCCATGATAGTCAGAGGCGCTGGTACCTACGGCGTACAGTCCTTCCGGATTTAGCTCTGTAGTGATGTTGGGTTGGTTCTCAACGTAGGTGTAGTCGGTCTGGAAACCGGTGTTTCCTAGCGCGAAGCTTGGGTTCTTCAGCAGGTTAGGCCCGGTGGCTTCCGTGCAAGCCGTAGCAGGGTCATAGACCAGAATAGTCACCGTGCCATTCGAGTTGGTAGAACCATCCGTAGCCCGATACACAAATGAGTCGTTGCCCACGTAATTGGCAGCGGGCGTATACGTGTAGTCTCCGTTGGCCTGAATTGCTACGGTTCCGTGGGCAGGGGCGGTAACCGGGGTAGTACTCACGCTGAGGCTAGTGCCAGCGCGGTTGTTGTCGTTGATGAGCACGTTGCCTGATGCGACAGTTCCCTTGGGGGTTACGTTAGTGTCATCGTTGGCCAGCGTTTGCGTCACTGTTAGGGTAAGGGTAGCAGTGTTGGAGGCCAGCCCTTTGGCGTCGCGCACGAGGTAGGACACCGTGCTGGTGCCCGTGAAATTGTTGATAGCCGCAAACGACACCAGCCCGTTGTCATCTACTGTGTAAGTACCCTTTGTTCCATCGGTGTAGGTCAGGTCGCGGGCGGGAGTAGCCGGGTTAAGATCTACCGTTGCTATATCGAGGTCGTCATCCGCATCCGAGTCATTGGGCAGAATATAGATCGGGGCTTTCGTAGTATTGGAGCGGGTGGCTACGTCATTTACCGCTACGGGGGCGGCGCTGGTAGTAGTAAGCGTGAGCTGCTTGGGGGTAGAAGTAAGTCCCTTTTCATCCTGCACCGTGTATGAGAGCACACTAGTGCCAACAAAGCCGTTGAGCGGAGCAAACGACACCAAGCCGTTATCATCAATCGTGAAAGTACCCTGGTTGGCTACTACATACGTAGCTTGTCGGCGCGCCAGGCTCGGATTCAGATCCACGGATGCTGCCACTATCGAACTGTTCCCGTCCACGTCGCTCACCCCGGTAAGCAGGTTAATGGGGGTAGTAATGCTGTAGGACCGACTTACCTGGTGGTTGACTGCCTCGGGGGTTCCGTTGGTCAGCGTCAAGTCCAGGGATGCGGTTACTGGTTGGCCGGTATTGTCCTTTATCAGATAGTTCAGCGTGCTGGCTCCAACGTACTTATTAGGGTTCGTGAACGAAACGATACCCGTGGAAGGATTAGCCGTGTACGTTACGCCATTACCATCCGTGTACACAGCATCTACCGCAGCAGTGCCAGGAATAAGGTCCAGCGTAGTCTTATTGAACGTGCCATCTGTTACGTCATTGGCCAGAATATCTACTGGAGCCGTGGACCGGTAGGAAATGGTAAGCGCGTCATCGTTGGCCGCCGTAGTAAGCTTGCACCACGACATCTTGTCTATACCAATTCGTTGGCTTGCAGGGTTGGAAGAAGTAGGATTATTGAATGTCAGCCGAAAGCTTGTGATAGGCTCAGTGAAAGAAGCCGTCACGAAAGCAGCGTTGGTTCCGTCTGCTACAGCAGCCTGCCCCGTCGCCGTATTTCCTCCACTGACCGCAACATTAGCCGTATTACTGGAAACCAGGCTGGTCGGGTTGATTGCTACGGAAGGAGTTGAGCTGGTGCTATTATACCCCGCAAAAACTACCTGGTCAACTGCTGCAGCGCTTGCCCGGTCAATGTCCCGAACAACAATCGTAAAGTTCGTAACCGGACGATTGAAGGTAAAATCAACAGAAGATGTGTTTGTGCTATTATTCTTATAGCTCACATTCCACTCCAGGGTTGTAGTAGTAAAGCTAGCTCCTTGAGTCAGAGTACTTCCGCTGTTACTACCTGATGCGTAGTTGCTGGTACTAATAGTCACGGCAGAATTAGCTACTGCTGTAGTACGACTTGTAGCCCAGGAATTTTCGTAGCCACACGTAGTGCAAGAAAAATCGAGCTCAGTAGTTGCGCCACCACACGGCCCTTGCGCGTGCACTCCCAAAGGAGTTAACAGTGAAATAAGGCTTAGTAACCGTAAAGTTGTTTTCATCAAAAGGCCTAGTGTTTACTTAAATACTGTACAAAGCAGATTGTCTCAAATTGGGCACAAACAATATATACTTGTGCTCAACCATCGCAAATCTAGCAAGACAATACTTACTAAAACCTTATAGCATAGGCCTTAACAGCTATTTCTCCTTATATAATAGAATATTCAAATTCAGTCTTAAAATAAGAAAACGATTCTGTATTATGGAAACATTTTGTTAATACCAATACGATCAGCAACCCTGCATCACAAGTCGTTTGCTGCACGCATAGCAGGCTCGTGTGAGCTACGCGGGGCTTATTTTCTATTGGCAGTTCTTCTCATACCCAATATTTCAAATAATTACCCCATTTAAAGAAAAAAGCACCTTCCTACCTGCGACAGGCGAAAAGGTGCTTTGCTAAGTTGTGTGAGTGCCCTTACGTAGTGCGGGGCGTCAGCCACTTCTCCAGGGCTATGGGCTGGTAGGCTAGCATCTCCTCAATCAGACCGTTGGGGTCAGGGTTGCTCAGAAGCTGGTTACGGTTTTCACGGCGCAGCAGGCCTTCATCCGACATATGGTCGAGGGCGCGCAGCAGGTGGTCGTAGAAGCCGGCCACGTTGAGCAGGGCTACGGGCTTTTTATGCAGACCCAGCTGCCCCCAGGTCAGCACCTCGAATAACTCCTCCAAGGTTCCGAAACCGCCGGGCATGGCCACGAAGCCTTCGGCCAGGTCGGCCATCATCAGCTTGCGCTCGTGCATGCTTTTTACAATGTGCAGCTCCGTCACGCCGCGGTGTTCTACTTCTTTAGCCACCAGGAAATCGGGAATCACGCCGATAACCTGACCGCCGTGAGCCAGCACACTGTCGGCCACGGCCCCCATAAGGCCCACCCGGCCCCCGCCGTACACCAGCGTCATGCCACGCTCGGCTAGTACCCGGCCCATTTCCTGGGCTTGTTGGGTGTACAATTCGTTGGTTCCGGCACTGGAACCGCAATACACTGCTACGCTTTTCATGAGCTAGGGCGGCGCGACACTCCGGTTTCGCGCCTATTTAATGAAGAAAGAAAAACAGCAGCACCGCCTAGTACGGGCGGTGCTGCTGGAAAAGAGAAAGTACTCGCGTTTGGCAGGTTGAAGAGCCAAACGGCTTTTTAAAATGAACTACATCCGCTCAGGCACCTGAATGCCAAGCAGGTTCATGCTGGTTTTGATGGCCTGAGCTGTTTGGGCCGACAACGCCACGCGGAAGGCCTTCTTGGCCGCATCGGGCTCAATGAAGATAGGCACTTCGGTGTAGAAGCGGTTGTAGGCTTTGGCAATATCGTAAGCGTACTGCGCTACCACCGCCGGCGACTGGGTACGGGCGGCTTCGGCCACTACGGCGGGGTAGCGACCCAGCTCCTGAATCATTTCTCGCTCCGTAGCATGGATTTCGGTGAGGCCGGTCAGGCTGGCATCGGCGGCTACACCTTGCTCAGCGGCTTTGCGCAGAATGCTGCTGATACGGGCGTGCGAGTACTGAATGAAGGGGCCGGTGTGGCCTTCCAGACTCACAGATTCTTCGGGGTTGAAGAGCATGCGCTTCTTGGGGTCCACTTTCAGCAGGTAGTACTTGAGGGCGCCCAGGCCCAGCATGTGGTAGAGCTCGGCGGCTTGCTCCTCGGTCAGGCCTTCGGTTTTGCCTTTTTCGAGGGTAGCGGCTTTGGCGGCTTCCACCACTTCGCGCACCAGCTCGTCAGCATCCACGACGGTGCCTTCGCGGCTTTTCATCTTGCCGGAGGGTAGGTCCACCATGCCGTAGCTGAGGTGGTAGATAGCCTCGGCGTAGGGCTTGCCCAGCTTCTGCAGCACGGCGCGTAGCACCTGCATGTGGTAGTTCTGCTCGTCGGCAATAACATACACCGAGAGGTCGTACTCGAAATCCTGAAACTTCAGCTCGGCCGTACCCAGGTCCTGGGTGATGTACACGCTGGTGCCGTCGGCGCGGAGCAGGAGCTTCTCGTCGAGGCCCTCAGCCTGCAGATCAACCCACACCGAGCCGTCATTCTTGCGGAAGAATACGCCTTTCTGCAGGCCTTCTTCTACCCGCTCCTTGCCCAGCAGGTAGGTGCCCGACTCGTAGTAATACTTGTCGAAATCGACCCCGATGGTCTGGTAGGTTTCGTTGAAGCCTTCGTATACCCAGCCGTTCATCTGCTTCCAGAGGCTTACTACCTCTTCGTCGCCGGCTTCCCAGGCGCGCAGCATGTCCTGAGCCTGCAGCATCATGGGGGCCTGGCGCTTGGCTACGTCGGGTAGCACACCTTCGGCCTCCAGCTGCTTTACCTGCTCGCGGTAGTGCTTCTCGAACAGCACGTAGTATTTGCCCGCCAGATGGTCACCTTTGATGCCGGCGCTCTGCGGGGTTTCGCCGTTGCCGTACTGCTGGTAAGCCAGCATGGATTTGCAGATGTGAATGCCCCGGTCATTGACGAGGTTCACCTTATTTACTGTGGCGCCGGTGGCCTTCAGAATCTCGGCCACCGAGTAGCCCAGGAAGTTGTTGCGCAGGTGGCCCAGGTGCAGGGGCTTGTTGGTGTTAGGCGAGGAATACTCCACCACCACGCGCTGGGGGCCGCCGGTTTCCACGGGCGTACCGGCCGGCTGCTGGCGTAGCTGCTGGAATACGTCCAGCCAGGCCGTGTCGGCAATTTCCAGGTTCAGGAAGCCTTTCACCACGTTGTAGCCAGTTACCAGGGGCTCGTTAGCCACCAGCCAGTCGCCGATGCCCTGCCCGATTTGCTCGGGGCCTTTGCCCAGCTGCTTAGTGAAAGGAAACGTGACGAGGGTAAACGAGCCGGCAAACTCCTTGCGCGTGGGCTGCAGCGTGAGCTGGGGCGACGCTACCTCGGCGTCGAATACATTCTTGATGGCAGCCCCGAGGGCCGCTTTGAGGGTTTGTTCGAGTAGTAGCACAGAAAGCGAAACGCTTGAAGGAAAGCCTCAGCTGAGGCCTCCGGAAGATGAATAATTGGGAGGCGAAACCACGAATGCCGCGTAAACCGCGGGCCCGGCCACAAAGGCGACGCGGTATTACCCAGCGTCTGGCCCCTGACCTTGCCCCAGCTTACGCTAGAGTCGTCGTGAAATTCGTACCCAAAGAATCGGCTTCATAGGAAATGGACACGGCCGCCACTCGGGGCTGCCGCTGGTACAAAGGTAGAAAGCCCGGTCGGATGCCATCTGAAAAAAATGCGGCTTCTGCTGTTATGGCTCCAGCACCACCTGCCAGGCTCTTTCCCCGCTGATGGCTTCTCCCCTACCCCCACCCTTTTACTCTCATCTATCATCCTTCCGCCAAAAGCTCTTATCCTTTACCTTCCTACCTCCTCCTTCCCAACCAAACTCCTCAGGCCTGCGTGTATGTGCTGCGCCCTGTATCTTGCGCCCTACGCATGAACGTTCATCTCCAGCAAATCCTCGACAACCCGCTGGCCGCTCTGGCCATTGTGGGAAACCTCATTATTATCGAAAGCCTGCTTTCCGTGGATAACGCGGCGGTGCTGGCTACTATGGTTTCCGACCTGCCGAAGGAGCAGCGCCACAAAGCCCTGCGCTACGGCATCATTGGGGCCTACGTGTTCCGGGGGCTTTGTCTGCTGTTCGCGTCCTACCTGATTCAATTCTGGTACCTGAAGCCCCTGGGCGGCCTCTACTTGTTGTATCTGGCGTACAGTCAGTTTGCCAGCAAGAATCGCTCGGAGGAAGAGGATGTGGACAAGGAGCAGAGCTGGTTTTACCGCCACACCCTGGGCCTGATTGGCCCTTTCTGGGCCACCGTGGCCCTGATTGAACTCATGGACCTGGCGTTTTCCATCGACAACGTGTTTGCGGTGGTAGCCTTCACTGATAACCTCATTCTGGTTTGCGTCGGCGTATTTATCGGGATTTTGGCTATGCGGCTGGTGGCGCAGGCTTTTGTGCTGCTCATGGGCAAGTACCCCTTCCTGGAAACGGCTGCCTTCGTGGTTATTGGCATTTTGGGCCTGAAGCTCCTGCTGTCTTTGTTCGAGCATTTTTTGCCTCAGCATCCGTTCAGTCATTTCCTCGCTAGCGAAGCCGCCGATGTTGGCCTGACCATTCTCACGGTAGCCGTGTTTGCCGTGCCCTTGCTCACGTCCTGGCTGTTCGGGGTGCCTTACCGCCAAGGGCGGGGGTAGGCGCTACCCCCTTGGCAATCACAATGCCTCTCGTTGCATTGAACAGTATGCTCAGCTAAACAAGCATATACGTGTAGCCGCTTTTCCCGAGAGCTTGCGTGCAGCTACTTCGCGCGCCGTTGTGGTGGCGTCGGCTTTAGCCTTGCACTCTCGTCCGATGAAGAACCAACACATACCGCTATTCTTTTTGGTGCTACAGCAATGACGTTGCTCGTCTAAGAATATGCGCATTGAGGGGTTGTTTAACGCACCTTTGATATAAATATATAAGGCCGAAGCCAAGCTTGAAATCAGCCACCACGTGGCCTACTACAACACTGAGTGACGCATACTCGACGCTTGGGTGCCTTGCCCCAAACCATTTCGAAACCCGTTTTCTAACGACGTCCCAACTCTGTCCGGCTTAGCTAGACCATCTCAATTACTTGTGAATGATCTTGAGCGAGTTCCTCTGTGTATCATTTTATAAACGCAGGATCAACAATACTTCCTAAAAGTGACAAAGAGTGTTGCTTCAAGGATCTGTCTGAACACTGCCCATGTATTGCGAAGACCTTCACAAGCACGTTAAGCAGAACCAGTGGCCGGGCTCATCACTCGCTCGTGGAAGAAAGGAGCGGCCCTATATGCCGTAGAAAGGTATCTTTGGGCAGACCATAACCTTCTTTTGTATGTCAACCAAATCCATCAAGACCGAAACCGCCCCGGCGGCCGCTCAGCAGCCTGAAACCGCCCTGGAGGCTCTGCACCGCCGCGTAAAGCAAGCCCAAGAGCGTCGCCGCCAGAAGCTTAAGCACGTTAATCCCTAATCTTCTTCCAGCTGTCTTTTGCTGAACAGCCCCTTCTACAGGAATAGAAGGGGCTGTTCAGCAAAAGACAGCTGGAAGGGAAGAAAGAGGCGGCAAACTGCTTCCAGTATTTGACCAGATACTTCGAAACCCCACGCTCATTATTTACAACTTCCTCATCAGTAGCTCCACTTATTTCGAGCTGCTCGAAGAATTGCCCGAGTTAACTATTTAGCCCAATTGTGGCAATCCTCCACCAACTGTTATTCCCCCTTCTTTCTCATCGTGAGGTGAACGTATAGACTAACAACCTGGCCGTCGGCTATCATTCCGGTTCAATAACAGAGCCGTCGGACCGGTTGAGGGCGCTGATACCTACCCAATGAGGTTTGAGTCTGTTCAGGGGTAAGCAGATAATGGTCTTTCGGCACAAACGGCGCGGACGTCAAACGTTCTGACGCCTCCGCCGTCAGACTCGTGCCTTACCGGCTTACTACTTCTTCCATGCGCAGGCGGTTCTGGATGGCGTCGGTAGCGGCTTCCAGAATATCGAAGGCATTGGTGGCCATGGTGTTCATGTTATCGAGGGTCGGGTTGATTTCTACCATCTCGAAGCATACCACCCGCTCATTATCCAGCAGGGCGCGGCACAGGCTGATTGCTTCCTCCACGTTCAGGCCTTCCTCTACGGGTGTGCCGGTGCCTTTGCTAAAGCGCGAGTCCAGCGAATCTACGTCAAACGAAATGTACACCATGTCGCAGAAGCGCAGTCGCTCGTAAATTTCGCGGGCCACCTGGCGGGTGCCCTTGGCCTTCACCTCGTCGAGCTTGTAGTTTTTAATGCCGAGGCGGTCGATAATGGCGTCTTCCTCGTGCTCGGTGTCGCGCACCACCACGTACACCAGGTGGTCGCCGGTTACTTTAGCGCCGGGCTCGCCCAGGTTCTTCAGCTTCTGCCAGAAGAATTCGGTTTCAGGCTCTACGTGGTTGCGCTGGCATTCGCGGTTGTCATCGCCCAGGCTGATGGCCAGCGGCATACCGTGCATGTTGCCCGAGGGGGTGGTGTAGGGCGAGTGAATATCGGCGTGGGCATCTACCCAAACTACGCCCAGCGTTTTGTGGGGGTAAGTGGCCTTAATACCGGCAATGGTGCCGGCGGCGTTGCTATGGTCGCCGGCCAGTACCAGCGGGAACTCCCCGAAGCGCAGGGTTTGTTCTACGGCGCCGGCAATGCCCTTCAGCACCGTATAAACGGAATCGATGTGCTTGGCCTTCGGGAAATGATTCCGGTCGAAGAGCACTTGGTTCTGGTCGGGCACGCTGACCGAGTTGAACCGGCGGAAGTAATCGGACCCTTTGTTGAGGCAGGCCACCCGTAGGGCATCTACGCCCAGGCTGGCACCGCGGGTTCCGGCCCCTAGTTCGGAGCGAACTTCCAGAAGCTTAATTCGTCGCATATTACATTGGCATAAAAGAGGTTAGGTGGTTTTAATGCTTGCCGATTGAGCGAATAAATATCCGCTCAGGCTTGACGCGCGCGGACCTTCCGGCGCAACCAACGAACAAGGCACAACCAAAACCCCCGCGAGGGGGTATCTTTGCGGGTCCTAAGTTCGGAAAAAGCTTCGCGTTAAGAAATAGTGAAGCTGAACTGTTCCCGTCTATCATTCTGCGTAGCCCGCAGGACATTCTCTGGTTAAAACGCCTCCGGGCGCTAAAAAACTCACTTGTAGAAAGCCCTTTGTGCTCCACTGCCTGCTAGGCCTCCCCTTCACTGTTCATTCCCAGAAACTCCTTTAATGGATACCTACCACTCCCTGATTTCCCAGACGTTCGACTTCCCTACCGACGAATTTCACGTTGAAGACAACGAGCTGCGCTTTCACGATATTGACCTGATGGCGCTGGTAGAAAAGCACGGCACCCCGCTGCGCCTGACCTACCTCCCCAAAATTTCCTCCCAGATTCAGCGGGCCAAAGAGTGGTTCCGGGTGGGCATTGAGCAAACGGGCTACCAGGGCAAGTACTCTTACGCCTACTGCACCAAGGCCTCGCACTTCAGCTTTGTGGTGGAAGAAGCCCTGAAAAACGGGGTGCACATTGAAACCTCCAGCTGGTTTGATACCAACATCATTCGAGCCATGCACGCCAAAGGCAAGGTCAAGAAGGATACGTTCATCATCTGTAACGGCTTCAAAACTGAGGAGTACAAGTATGAAATCACGCGCCTCATCAACGACGGCTTCGTGAACTGCATGCCCATTCTCGACTCGCCGAACGAGGTAGACTACTACCACGACAACGTGCGCGAGAAGTGCAACGTGGGCATGCGCCTGGCCTCCGACGAGGAGCCGCGCTTCCAGTTCTACACCTCGCGCCTGGGCATCCGCTACGCTGACGCCATCCCGCTCTATCAGCAGAAGATCAAGGACGACCCGCGCTTTGAGCTGACCATGCTGCATTACTTTATCAACACGGGCATCAAGGACACCTCTTACTACTGGTCGGAGCTGAGCCGCTTCGTGCACAAGTACTGCGAGCTGCGCAAGGTGTGCCCCACCCTTACCACCATCGACATTGGGGGCGGCCTGCCTATTCAGACCAGCATTCAGAAGGAGTACGACTACCCCTACATGATTGCCGAAGTGTTGCGTACCATCAAGCGCATTTGCGAGGAGGAGAACGTGCCAGAGCCGGACATTTTCACGGAGTTCGGCATCTTCACCGTAGGCGAGTCGGGTGCTACCATCTACAGCATTCTGGACGAGAAGCTGCAGAACGACAAGGAGTTGTGGTACATGATTGACGGCTCGTTTATCACGAACCTACCTGACACCTGGGCCCTGAACCAGCGCTTTATCATGCTGGCCCTCAACGGCTGGAACCGCTCGTACAAGAAAATCCAGCTTGGCGGCCTCACCTGCGACTCCCAGGACTACTACAACGCCGAAAAGCACATCTACCAGGTGTTTCTGCCGGAGCGCAAGCCCGCCACCGACACGGAGCCCCTGTACGTGGGCTTCTTCCACACCGGTGCTTACCAGGAAAGCCTTTCGGGCTACGGCGGCGTGAAGCACTGCCTGATTCCGGCCCCGAAAATGGTGATTCTGGACCGCGACGAGGCCGGCAACCTCACCGACCGGGTGTTTGCTGAAGAGCAGACGGCCGATTCGATGATGCGCATCCTGGGTTACCAGCAATAATGCACAGCGGGAGCCTCCTTACCGGGGCTCCCGCTTTTTTTATCGGCGCTGGAGCCCTACCGGCCGAGGCCGGCAGACAGTTGGTTGCACACGGCGGCGGGTTCACTTACCTTTACCATCTGACATGCACACGCGGGCCCTGCCCATTACCTCTTCTTCTCTTATGAAAAAAGTTCTACTCTTTGTCGGCCTGATTGGCCTCGGGCTCAGCTCCTGCAACAAAAAATCCCAGTGCCCGGCGTACAGCAGCACCAAAGACGCTTCGCGGATTTCGTCCACCATCACGGCTCAGCACACGGCCCCCGCAGAGCGCCAGTAGCCCGTGCCGGCCTTCGCGGCCTGTTCAGCACTCCTATATGAAAGCGACTTTCCCACGTGGGAAGGTCGCTTTTTGTATTTATTTGATAAATAATTATTTAGAACGAACCAGACAATTTCGATGTTGCCTTATCGTTACTCCGTAGAAAGCACTGCTGTTGAGTGACTTGAAGGGGCTTTCTTAATCCAAATAATTGTACTTTAACATGAAGAAACTACTCCTGTTGGGTATCATTGCTCTGGGTGGCACTGCTTCCTGCCGGACGAAGTGCCCGGCCTACTCGGCTACAAAACCCGACACGCAGGTAGCTGCCCCGGCCATGGCCACCACGGCAGATCAGCCGAACCGCCAGTAAGCGGCTGCTCCGTGCAGTTGTAACCACCGGGCCCTTTCCGATAGACGGAAAGGGCCCGGTGGCTTTCTAGCTGTTCCGTACTGACCCGGCCAGAATCAAGTCGGTGGCTGCTTGCAAATCGGCTACGCGAGGCTGGTAGGCGGCCGGTTCGGAGGCGCCCACCAGAATGCCCTGGACCCCTACCCTTTCGGCGGCCTGCATGTCGCGCAGCCGGTCACCTACCATCCAGCACCGGGTGGGGTCCAGCTGAAACCGGGCCATGGCCTTTTCTAGCATCAGGGAACCGGGCTTGCGCGCCAACGACTCCGATACGCTTGGGTGAGCCGGGGCAAAATAAAGCGCATCCAGCAGGTTACCGGTGGCCTGCTGCAGCTTCTGTTGGCAGGCCTGCACTTCGGCCGCCGAGTACAGCCCTTTGGCAATACCGGCCTGGTTGGTTACCACAACCAAGTAGTAGCCCGCCTGCTTCAGCCGGGCCAGGCTTGCAGCTACATCGGGCAGCACCACAAATTCCTCCAGCTTCCAGACGTAGTGCCCGATTTCTTCATTCAGCACCCCGTCACGGTCCAGGAATACGGCTTTGTTCATTAGTATTTTGGTGAAGGGGTAATAAGCCTAATGGTGATTAGTGAAGGATACACTGAAATAACCTCAACCAGGCAAAGGTAACGCCCTACCCCAACCTGTTATCTTTGTTGCTACGTTACCCCTATCCTCTGCTTCCTTATTACTCCGTACCGGTAACTACTTAGCTCCTCACTTCCTCACCTAAACACCACATGGCCATTGCAATTCTAGGCGGCGGCATTTCAGGCCTTACTTTGGCCTGGTACCTGCAGCGTGCCGGCCTCGACTATGATCTGTTTGAAGCCGCGCCCCGCCCCGGCGGCACCATTCGCACGGAGCAGCATGGCCCCTATCTGCTCGAAACCGGTCCCAACTCCCTGCAGCTCTCCGAGGAACTGCGCGAACTGCTGGAAGGCCTGGGCCTGACCCCGCAGATTCAGGATGCGGCGGCCGTGAGCCAGAATCGCTACGTGCTGCGCCAGGGCCGCTACCATAAGCTGCCCTCTTCGCCGCCCGCCTTGCTTACCAGCTCCTTTTTCAGCCTGAAAGCCCGGTTTAACGTTCTGCGGGAGCTAGGCCGCCCAGCCCTACCCCCCGACAGCCAGGAAACCCTGGCCCACTTCTTCCGCCGCCGCTTCGGGCCTGAGGTGGTGGAATATGCCCTGAACCCGTTCATTTCGGGTATTTACGCCGGCGACCCGGAGCAGCTGCTTCTGCACAAAACCTTTCCGCAGCTGGCGGCCCTGGAGCAGCAGCACGGCTCAGTGGTGCGGGGGCTCATGAAAAGCAAGGGCGCGCCCGGGGGCCGGCGCCGCATCTTTACGCTACGCGAAGGTCTGCAAACCCTCACCGATACCCTGGCCCGCAAGCTGCGCCGGGCCCACTTCGGGCAGGCTGCTACCCTGCTCCACCGCCGCGAAGACGACGGCCTGTGGGAGCTGGAAACCACCGCTGGCCCGGCGCCCCGCCTGTACCAACAGGTAGTGCTGGCGTTGCCGGCCTACACAGCCGCCGCGCTGCTGCAGGAGCAGTTTCCGGAGCAGGCCGCGGCCCTGGCCCAGGTGCACTACCCGCCCATGACGGCCGTGTACACCGCCTACCAGCGCGCCGACGTGCAGCACCCCCTGGACGGATTCGGGGCCCTGCACCCCAAAGTAGAGCAGCCCTACGCCGCCGGCAGCATCTGGACCAGCTCTATTTTTCCCGGGCGGGCGCCGGCCGGGCAAGTGCTGTTTACCACCTTCGTGGGGGGTAGCCAGTACGAGGCCCAGGCCCGCCAGCCCGAGGCGGAACAGAAAGCCGCTGTACACCAGGAGCTTAGCCGCTTCTACGGGGTAGCCGCCGACGCGCAGCCTGTGTGGCAGTACCGCTACTACTGGGAGCGGGCTATTCCGCAGTTTGATGCCCGCATCGTGCCTGCTCACGCCGCCGCCGATGCCCTGGCCCTGCAGCGCCTGCATGTTACGGCCAACTGGCGGGCGGGCGTGGGCGTACCTGATTGTGTGCGCCACGCCCGCACCCTGGCCAACACCCTGGCCGGTCGGTAAGCAGCAAACCGGTATTCGGCCTGGGCAATACGCCCGCTTCAGGAGAACTTATGGCTTCTTGCCCCTTGTTGTTCTGAAGGCACTCACCGGGCGGCAAGCAACCCCGCGCCCCGTGTGCGCATCTGTAGCTACATCCGAAGTTTGCGCTGAGCTGCGGCAGTTACCTGCTACGGCACACCAAACAAACTTCTACCTTTACGGCAATGAATAACGGGCTTGTCCTGATACCGACCTACAACGAGCGTGAGAATGCGGAGCTGATTATCCGCAAGGTCTTTTCATTGCCTCAACCTTTCGATGTGCTCATCATCGACGACGGCTCACCGGATGGCACGGCGGCCATTGTGCGCGCCTTGCTGCCCGAGTTTGAGGGCCGTCTGTTTCTGGAGGAGCGCACGGGCAAGCTGGGACTTGGTACGGCCTATATTCACGGCTTCCGCTGGGCCCTGGCGCGGGGCTACGAGTACATCTTCGAGATGGACGCCGACTTTTCCCACAACCCCGACGACCTCATTCGCCTGTACGACGCCTGCGCCCACCAGGGCTACGATCTGGCCATCGGTTCGCGCTACATTCAGGGCGTAAACGTGGTCAACTGGCCCATGGACCGGGTGCTGATGTCGTATTTTGCCTCGGCCTACGTGCGCCTGATTACCCGCATGCCCATCATGGATGCCACGGCCGGTTTTAAGTGCTACACGGCCCGGGTGCTGCGCACCATCCCCCTCGACCAGATCAAGTTTGTGGGTTATGCCTTCCAGATTGAGATGAAGTGGCTGGCCTACAAGTATGGCTTTCGGCTGAAGGAGGTGCCCATCATTTTCACGGACCGCACCCGGGGTGCTTCCAAGATGAGCAAAGGCATTTTCAAGGAAGCCCTGTTCGGGGTAGTTCAAATGAAGATCAGCAGCTGGTTCCGGCGCTTCGAGCGGGTAGCCCCCTCGCAGGCGGAAGCGGCCCTGGCGGCAGTGCCCGCAACCTCGGCCCCAAAAACCCGGTAACTTCCCTCGGGTACGGCTCGGGTACCTGGCGGCGGCATATAACGCTGGCCGCGTATCTTACCGCCGATGGAAACTACTCCGCTTTTCTGGGTGGGCTTTAACGCCTTTGTGCTGGCCCTGCTGCTGCTTGATTTGCTTGTGTTCAACCGCAAGGCGCACGTGGTACGGATGCGGGAAGCACTGGGCTGGAGTGCCTTCTGGATTCTGCTTTCCCTGAGCTTCAATTACCTGGTGTACCGCTGGATGGGCCAGCAGGCGGCCCTGGAGTTCCTCACGGGCTACCTCATCGAGAAGTCCCTGAGCGTTGACAACCTGTTCGTTTTCCTGCTCATTTTCAGCTATTTCAAGGTTCCGCAGCAGTATCAGCACAAGATTCTGTTCTGGGGTATTATTGGCGCGCTGGTGCTGCGGGCGGTGTTTATTCTGGCCGGGGCGGCTTTGCTGGCCAAGTTTCATTTCCTGCTGTATGTGCTGGGAGCCTTCTTGGTGTACACCGGCGTGAAAATGGCCACCAGCGCGGGCGGGCCGGAAATTGACCCCGATAACAACCCGGTGGTTAAGTTTCTGAGCCGCCACCTGCCCATCACCAACCGCCTGCACGAGGGCAACTTCTTTGTGCGTCAGAACGGTACGCTCTTCGCTACCCCCCTGCTGGTGGTGCTGGTGATGGTAGAAACCACCGACGTAGTTTTTGCCGCCGATTCCATCCCGGCCATTCTGGCTATTTCGCGGGATACGTTTATCGTCTATACCAGCAATGTGTTTGCCTTGCTGGGTCTGCGGGCTTTGTATTTTGCCCTCGAAGGCCTTATGCGCCTGTTTCACTACCTGCACTACGGCCTTTCGCTTATTCTGATTTTTATCGGGGGCAAGCTGCTGGTGGCCGATCTGGCTCATATCCCCATGGGCATTTCCCTGGGTGTGGTCGGGCTGATTCTGGCGGGCTCCATCGGTTTGTCGTTGCTGTTTCCCAAGAAGGAGCAAGCACCTCTGCCCACCCAGGAGCCATAGGTTCACTACTGATTGGGGGGTAGCCCCGCCGCCCCGGTGCTTTGCTTGCCGCAACCGAAAAGCCCACGGCTATCCGGCCGTGGGCTTTTTGGTTGCAAGCAGGTCTTGCCACCTTTATGGTTTGGTGGGTGGGGTAGCGGGCGGGCCGGCGGGCGGAACGTTCTGACCGGTATTTACGCCGGCGTCGGGTGCGGTGTCGCCGCCCAGCAAGTCAATCAAGTTCAGGGGCTCAAACTGCGAGGAATCGGCGGCTACTACCGTACGGACGGTGTCGCGGGTAGCACGCACAATGAACTGGCGGGCCGGACCTTGGAAATTCACGGAGTTACCTAAGCTCTCGTACTCATTTTGCGAGATGTAGCCTTTGCGGGCCATCAACTGCGCAATCAGGCGGTGGAAGTAGCGGGCCGAACCGCGCATCTCGCCATACTGGTTGAAGCCTGCTCGGTAGGACTTAGGCCGCGGAATAATACTGGCCAGAAACAGGCTTTCCGACAAGTTGAGATTGGAGGGGTGCTTGTCGAAGTAGAACTCTGCGGCTTCGTGGACGCCGTAAATCTTCGGGCCCCACTCAATGATATTCAGGTATACTTCCAGCATCCGTTCCTTGCTGGTCAGGCGTGTGTTTTCAATAATCCACACTATCAGGGCCTCCTCTGCCTTGCGCACCAGAGTTTTCTTACGGGTTAGAAACACGTTTTTCACCAGCTGCATGCTGATGGTGCTACCACCCCGGGCGAAACGCCGCTCTTTGATGTCGTGAATGGCCGACTTTACCAAGGCTTTTTCCATGAAGCCGCGGTGGGTCATAAACCGCGGATCTTCAGCCGTCATGATGGCATATTTCAAGTAGTCAGGCACCTCATTGTAGGGCGTAAACTCCGGATTGGAGGCGCCTACCATAAAGGTTTTCACCGAGTCGCCTTTGTCGTTATAGGCGGTGTAGGGAAACTCCTGATTCAGCTTGTTCAGGTTTTCGCGGCCAAAGCGCGTTACGCGGAACTTGGTAGCCTGCAAGCCCGAGTCGAACTTGAGGCTGTCCAGCTTATTCATGTCCAGATCGGCCATCAGGTGATACTTCAGCGTGCCTTCGGCCTGAGTTCCTTCCAGGGTTTCGAACATGCCCTCGGGTAGGGAGGCGAAGAAGTCGCTGGCCTGCGTTTCGGCCGACTCTACCCGGAGCTTTACCTGCACGCCCGCCAGCAGTTGGCCCCGGCTGGTGAGGCCGTTGATTTCCTTGCCAATCACGCGCTGGGGCACCGGCAGGCGACGCACGCTCAACTCCGGAAACAGCTCCATCTTGTTCAGCAGCACGCGGGTACCTTTTTCCAGGGCGAAGGAGGCCTGGCCGAGCTTCATCACGAAATCAATACCGCCGCGCGGGAAGCGCACGTCGCTGTCGGAAAGCTTGGGGTGGTTCACGATAAAGTTGGCGGCCGAAGCAGTGCCCTTCAGCGTCAGCTCGTCCTCGCCGCTCACATCCTTGTCGGTCAGGCTCACGCGCACGGTGTCGAACTGTACCCGGGCCCCGTAGCGGCTCTGCACGTAAGGCAGCACCACCGGCCGCCGGTCCAGGCCGAACACTTGAGCATCCACCTCATAATCACCGGCATCAATGCGGCCCTGCACGCCCACCCGGTTTTCCACCGAGTCGATAACGGCCGTGAGCTGGCCGGTGATGTCGCCATCCTCAATGGCCAGGCGCGGCATTGTGAGCGTGGCCTCGTGGCGGGGGCTGCGGTAGGTTACCAGGAAATTCTGAAAATCGGCCTCTTCAGGAATATTGTCGAAGGTGGCTTCCAGCAGCTGATTGGCCAGCAGACCGTAGTTGGTGCCGTTGGTGGTATCGCGCGGGACGGCGGGCTGGTTTTTCTTCTTTTTATAGAGGAAAGAGTAATTATCCTGGCCAGAACTGGTTTGGCGGGCCGTGAGGCGGGCGTCGTTGATTTCGAGGTTGCTGAACACCGGGCGGCCGGCAAACAGACTGCGCACGCTCAGGGAAGCCCGCACTACCTGAGCCTTGAGCAGGGTATCGGGGGTAGCGGTGGGCACCATGCTCACCCCGTCGAGCTGTACGGTGTTAAGGTCGGTGAAGCGGGCCGGGCCCAGGGTCAGCACCACGGGGTACTTGGCCTCTACTTTGGCTTTCACCTTTTGCAGCGCGAAATCCAGCAACTGCTGGCGCTTAAACAGAAAGATGCTGAGGCCCAGGAGCAGAAGCGCCGCCAGGATGCCCAGGCCGATACCGATTTTTTTCTTGGTTGCTGAAGTCACGCGTGCCAGTTCGGGAGAAAGGAAGTCGCGGCCGGGCCTGCCAGATTCGTGCCGAACCCGCCGCCGCTCGGACAACAAAGGTAGCGAAAAAGGCCCGCGCCTCGATTGGCCTACGCCCCGGCTTCCGCTACCTTTGGCCCGTTCAGGCCATTTTCCCTTCTCCGCATGTCCGCTACTGTCGATTACGCCTCGCTTACGCCCCTCACTGCCGTTTCGCCCCTTGATGGGCGCTACCGCCGCCAGGTGGCGCCGCTGTCCCCGTATTTCTCGGAGTTGGCACTCATCCGCTACCGCGTGCTGGTGGAAGTAGAGTATTTTATTTCCCTCTGCGAGCTACCCCTCCCCCAGCTGCAAGGCATTGACCCCACTACCCTAGAGCAGTTGCGCAGCATCTATACCGGCTTTTCGGACCAGGATGCGGAGGCCGTGAAAGCCCACGAGAAGGTCACGAACCACGATGTGAAGGCCGTGGAGTATTTCCTGCGCGACCAGTTTGCGGCGCGAGGCCTGGGCCAATACCTGGAGTTTATTCACTTCGGCCTGACCTCCCAGGACATCAACAATACCGCCATTCCGCTCAGCCTCCAGCACGCCCTGATTCATACGCTGCTGCCGGCCTACGCCAAGGTGCGCAACAAGCTTGCCACCCGGGCCACGGAGTGGGCCACGGTACCCATGCTGGCCCGCACCCACGGGCAGCCTGCTTCCCCTACCCGCCTGGGCAAGGAAATACAGGTGTTTGTAGCCCGTCTCGATGCCCAGGTAGAGCTGCTGGGGCAGGTGCCCTTCGGGGCGAAGTTCGGCGGCGCTACCGGCAACTTCAACGCCCACCATGTGGCCTACCCCGAAGTCAACTGGCACAGCTTCGCCAAGCAGTTTGTGGAAGGCCGCCTGGGCCTGAAGCGCAGCTACCCCACTACCCAAATTGAGCACTACGACCACCTGGCGGCCCTCTGCGACTCTCTGAAACGCCTCAACACCATTCTTATTGATTTGGCCCGCGACGTATGGCAGTACATTTCCCTAGGCTATTTCCGCCAAACTATTAAGGAGGGGGAAGTGGGCTCTTCGGCTATGCCTCACAAGGTAAACCCCATCGACTTTGAAAATGCCGAGGGCAACCTGGGTATCGCCAATGCCGTGCTGGAGCACCTGGCGGCCAAGCTGCCCATCAGCCGCCTCCAGCGCGACCTCACCGACTCCACCGTGTTGCGCAACCTGGGCGTGCCCCTGGGTCACACGCTCATTGCCCTCACGGCTCTGCAGCGCGGCCTCGACAAGCTGGCGCTCGATGAAACCGCCCTGCGCCGTGACTTGGACGACAACTGGCCGGTTGTAGCCGAGGCCCTGCAAACCATTCTGCGCCGCGAAAACTACCCCGACCCCTACAACGCCCTCAAAGCCCTGACCCGCACGCACGGCCCCATCACAGCCGAAACTATCAGCGAGTTTATTGATACGCTGGAGATCAGCGACCAGGTAAAGGGTGAGCTGCGCGCTATTTCTCCGGCTAATTATACCGGCATGTAATTTCCTGTTCCCGGGACGACCTCAGGCTGTATAGCACGCCTGTAGTAACCTGATTTTGATGTTTATAATTATCCAAGAGGGAGGCGGTGACGAGTCACTACCTCCCTCTTGTTTTGGTAGGCTGACTCCACTGCTGAAACGGACTATGAATCCAGAAATGCATTTTTCAGGCATTTCGCCGCAACTTTACGGCTCAGCTTCCTCTTTTACGCATGAAGAAACTTCTTACTTTATTCTGCTTCCTCTGCCTCTCGGTCGTGGCGGCCTCGGCCCAGGACCAGCAGCCCGGCAGCCGGCAGACTCTCGATGAACAGTACGGCTTCCGCGGAGCCCGCTTTGAGTCTTCCGTGACATCCTACAAAGGTCTGGCCCTGGCCGAAAACGGCGGTGCCACCCGCTTTTACCGCCGCCCTACCGACGTAAAAACCATGGGTGAGGGCGAGCTTTCTTCGATTCGCTACGGATTTTACAAAGGCAGGCTGGCCATGGTAATTCTGGAAACCAGGGGCCTGACCAACAGCCGGGCCGTGCTGGCCGCGCTGGTTGCTCAGTACGGCCCGGGCACCCAAAACAACCCGTATCAGCAGCGTTTTGCCTGGAGTGGCAAGGACGTGACCATGAGCTACGACGAAAACGCAGGCAGCAACGACGCTACCATCTTTATTTCCAGCAAGAAGCTGCGGGCTATGCAGCTGAAAGAACAAAGCAAAGCCGGCGTGAAGCTTAGCGGTGCGCCTCTGTAGGTAGCCGCGGTGCTCTGGCAGAAACATTGCCGGCCGGCAGCTTCCAATGCCTGCCCACCATAGGCCTTCGCACTTGCCCTGGTGCGAAGGCCTTTTTATGAGGGCTACTTCCTATTTTTGCCGCTTACTATTTTCCTGCATGGCCTCACTTCACGGCATCACCGTTCACCCCGACTGCCGCCATTTTCGCGGTGATATTCCCTGCCGTCCGAACAAAGAACACGGTTATCAGTGCGGTAGATGCCCCGTGTACGCCCCTGTGCAGCAGCGCATTCTCATCATCAAGCTCGGGGCCATCGGCGACGTGATTCGGACCACCCCCCTGCTGCGGCGGCTGCGGCAGGAGTATCCGGAAAGCAAAATCACCTGGCTTACACTTACGCCGGCCATCCTGCCCCAGGGCGAAATAGATGAGGTGCTGAAGCTGGAGCTACCCGCCGTACTTCACCTGCGGCAGCGCGAGTTCGACCTGCTCTTCAACCTCGACAAAGACAAGGAAGCCTGCGCCCTCCACGACTCCATCCGGGCTACCCAAAAGTTTGGCTACACCTTACACCCGCAGTATGGGGTAGCATGGCCCGGCAACGCCCTGGCCGAGCACAAGTATCTCACGGGCGTGTTCGATGAGCTGAGCCTGCAGAACCAGAAGCCCTACGTGCAGGAAATCTTCGAGCTGAGCGGCTTTGAGTTTCGGGGCGAGGAGTACGTGTTCGACACCCACCAGGACAAGGGCTACGACTGGAGCCAGCTACCCCAGGGCCGCCCCCGCATCGGCCTGAACACCGGCTGCGGCGACCGGTGGACCACGCGCCTCTGGTCCGATGAGAAATGGGAGGCGCTGATTGAGCAGCTGCAGGCCGCTGGCTACGCGCCCATACTGCTGGGCGGCGAGGCAGAAGATGAGCGCAACCGTCGCCTGCACGCCACTACCGGCGCGGCTTATCTGGGCACGTTTCCGCTGCCGCAGTTCATCAACCTGATGCACCAGATGGATGGCATTGTGACGCAGGTAACCATGGCCATGCATATCAGCATTGCTCTGCGCAAGCCCACCATCCTGATGAACAATATCTTCAACCCCTACGAATTCGACCTCTACGGCCGCGGCCAACTGGTACAGCCCAATCGGGAATGCGTGTGCTTCTACCGGGGCTCCTGCAAGCTAGGCACCAGCTGCATGGAAGATTTACCGGCCGGGAAGGTGTTCGAGGCTGTGCGGGGTAGTGTGTCGGTGTAACTGAGTGGGGTTATTTGTTCAGAAGAATCTTTTTGGCGGCTTGCAACGCTTCAATCAGCGTATCCAGTTCTACGCCAACGCCGATTTTGCTTTCTCCCAGAAACTCTACCCTGATATCGTCTGCTGCATTGTCCTGATTTATTAGAGCAACGTGCTGTCCTCCAATAACGACGTAGGCGACAAGCTCCTCGTAATCGACAGGGCTTCCTATCACGATGCGATAAGCTTTGGCGGCGTTCATCAAGTAGCTGATTCGTTTATCTGCGCCACTTCCTTCAGGGCCTTCACCATTTCCTCCCAGGAGAATTCTTTTTTATTCGCCCACACGCCGGCCGTGAATTCCTGCTCCCGCTGCTGCGCGTAGAAGTCCACCAGGGCATCGGCAATGGCGTCGGGGGTAGGCGGCACCACGTAGCCTACCTCCCCGTTCGGAATCAGTTCGGCCAGTCCGCCCACATCCGTCACCAGCATGGGCCGGCCAAAGTGATAGGCAATCTGGGAGACGCCGCTTTGGGTGGCGTTTTTGTAGGGCTGCACTACTATATCGGCCGCGCAGAAATAATCTACTACCCTCTCGTTGGGGATGAAGTCGGTGGCCCGCACGAGGCGGTTTTCCAGCTTATGCTGCCGGATCACCTCGTCGTAGGGAGCCGCGTCTTCATAGAACTCACCGGCAATGATCAGCTTGACCGGCAGCCGGGCCAGGCGGGCATCAGCAAAGGCTTCCAGCATAATATCTAGGCCCTTATAGGCCCGAATAAACCCAAAGAACAGCAGGTAGCCGAACGCCGGATCGAGGCCCAGATCTTGCAGGGCCTGAGCCTTGGGCTTGAGCGGGCCGAAATTGTCGTAGAGGGGGTGGGGCCGGTACAGGGCCGGCTGCCGGAAGTGCAGGCGCCGTAAATCGGCCAGCACGGCCCGGCTCATGGTCACGAAGCCGTGGCAGGCCGAGAGAAAGTAGCGCGTCAGGGGCCGGTCGCCGGGGCGCTTCTCGTGCGGGATGACGTTGTCGGTAATGGCCACCACGCGAGTGTGGCGGTTGCGGCGCACCAGGCGGGCCACCGTGCCCAGGGCCGGGCCCATAAACGGCAGCCAAAACCGAAAAATCACCAGATCCGGCCGCTCCCGCCGCAGCTTGTTTCCTACCCTGTACCAGCTCAGCGGGTTAACCGAGTTCAGACTAACCTCAATGTCCAGGTCAGCGGGGCCGGGCTCGGTGCTGAACTGCGTCTGGCCAGGAAACAGGAAGTCGGGATACTGCAGAGAAAAAGTAACCAGGCGCACCTCGTCGCCGGCCTCGCGGAAAGCCCGAGCCAGCCGCTCGTTGTAGGTGGCTAGCCCGCCCCGCAAGGGGTAGGCCGGGCCAATGATGACAACACGCATGGGTGAATTAAAAATTGAGAATTAAGGATTGAAAACTCTCCCTTCTACCCAACACAGCCCGTGCATTCCGGCAATACGTGAAGTGCTAAAAGGGTCATCTATTTTTAACTCTTAATCCTCCATTTTTTAATTGACGTTCAGCTTCTCCCGCACCAGATAATCATTGCGGTGGGCGCCGCTGAGTTGCACCATCTCGGCCAGAAAGCCCGCCAGAAACAGCTGCACGCCCACGATTACCGCCACCAGGGCCAGGAAAAACAGGGGCTGAGCCGTCACGTCGCGGGCATGCAGGTTGTGCTGCGCCAGCCACACTTTTTCTCCTACCAGCCACAGCGTAATCAGCATGCCTACCAGAAACGATAGGGTGCCCAGCGTCCCGAAGAAGTGCATAGGCCGGCGCCGGAACCGGCTCACGAACGTAATGCTCATCAAGTCCAGAAAACCGTACACGAACCGCTCCAGCCCAAATTTGGTGGTGCCATACTTCCGCTCCTGGTGCTGTACTACCTTCTCCCCGATCTTGCGGAAACCCGCCCATTTGGCTATAACCGGAATATAGCGGTGCATTTCGCCGTACACCTCCACGCTTTTCACCACCCGACTGTCGTAGGCTTTCAGGCCGCAGTTGAAATCGTGGAGCTGAATTCCAGAAATCCAGCGCGTAACGCCATTGAACAGCTTGGTCGGAATAGTTTTGCTGAGCGGATCGAAACGTTTCTTTTTCCAGCCGCTTACCAGATCAAAACCCTCCTGGGTGATCATGCGGTACAAATCCGGCAGCTCCTCCGGCGAGTCCTGCAAATCGGCATCCATGGTGCACACCACCCGACCCGTCGTTTCGCGGAAGCCTACGTTCAGGGCCGCCGATTTGCCGTAGTTGCGGTTGAAGCGGATGCCGCGCAGGTGCACGTCGGCGGCCGCCAGCTCTTCAATTACCTCCCACGAGTTATCCGTCGAGCCATCGTCGATGAGGAGGACTTCGTAAGTGAGCCCATGCTGGCTCAGTACCCGATTAATCCAGCGCGTAAGCTCTGGCAATGATTCAGCCTCGTTGAGCAGGGGAATTACAATAGAGAGCTCAACCGGGAAATGCTGCGAAAGACGCTTACTCAAACTCAGGGCGGGCGTTTTTGGTGAAAGCGGAGATAACAAGGGAAGCCAAAACTCCCATGAGTACAATAACGAAGAGGACCGAAACCATCATCAGGGGACCATTTACAAACTTAGCTGTCCAAGCAATAGCACGCTCAATGTCCGCATCGGACATACCTCCACGAGCTTCCATATCGGCCTGGGCTTTATTCAAGATCCGTTCGGCCATCCCGGGATCAACAAAGTTGATATAGATGTAGCTGGAAATAGCGTTCAGAATGGCTGCTACACCGGAGAGTATAGCCCCAATGCCTACCCCCTGCCCATAGTTCAGATAACCGTTATGCACCTGCTTGTAATATTTATGGGCCAAAAATATCCCGCCTATCAGAATAACAGTGGTTAACCACTTTCCAGGGCCCTGCTCCTGCTCCGTAACGTTGAGCAGCACCGACACGATAATCATGGCCAGCCCTGTCAGAATGCCGTAGCGGGTGCCGACGGAAACAGGCGTGGCAGCGGGAGTAGATGCGTTTTCCATAAGATCAGGCGGTTAGGTTAGTTGGAGCCGGAAGGTAAATCATTTCCGCAAAAACACGCCGCCGGGAATACTAATCAACAACCCCAATAGAATCTTTTTGGCAAACTCATCCTGCGCAAACGCGGCTGGCGTATGGGCCAGCCCTTTCAAGGTAGCGGCATATTGTTGCGCGCCATTGGGTTGCTTGAGATATAAATCCTTGGCATTTTCCAGCAAGAGGTGGGCTTCCGTTAAGTGCTGCTCAATCAGGCGGGCATCGGCTAGCCTCGCAAAAGTGTACAGCCCTGCGGCGGCTACTCCCGCTCCTATCAGCGCGGTTAGCAGCCCTACCCCTATCGATTTCCACAAGCCTGGCCCACTCACGTAATAGCGCCGGAGCAGCACTTGGCTACTTACCGCCGCAATAGGAGGAAAGAAGTCAGACAAAGTGCGCTTTGGGCCGTAAGGGTTGTTGTCGGTGAGGTATAGGAACATCACCCAGGCTATACAAAGGGCGCCCGTTATGACACCGGATAGAACTGCGGTACGCAGTACGGGATGAGGAGCAGCAGTAGATTCCAACGGTAAGAAGCTGAGACGAGCAGCAAGATACTAGGTCTGGCTTCAATCTAGGCTGCCAGAGGCTCCTGCTCGGGAGCCGCTCGCCGCTTCCATCGGAGTAATATTCCCTCCAGGAACAAACAAGCTAGTGCGCCCCACAAGCAATAGCGCCACAGCGGCACCCCCACCCTGTCGGCCTTGTATCGCGCGGCAACTGTTTGTCCCTCCCCTGTTTCGTACACATGCACATTAGGCCTGTTGGGCCCAATCATCTGCTTAAGCTCAGCTACGGAGTAGCTCCGCAAGTCCGATTCACGCTTATCAAAGTTGAAGGCTAACGTGGCAAGTGTTTGATTACCCCGCTGCAGAGCGTAAAGACCGGGCTTCTGCATTCCCAGCGGTACATCCATGTACAGTATCTGCCCTTGCCGGCGTTGCGCCGGAATATATACCAGGCTGTCCTGTACCAACCGATAGACGGCTTCCCCTGCTTTGCCTTCGGGCGCTTTGGACAAGCGTAAGGCTACACGCTGTTGATTGAGCCGGTAGGCAGGCTGCTGCTCCTGCTGGTAGCTGAGCATGGCTAGCCGGTACATAACCGGGACAAACAGCGCGTGCTGCGTAAAATCTGAGTAAGGCGCACTCAGGGGTGCCGCAAATACATACACAGTACCTAGTCCACTGGAAAAGCCAGCCAGATACTCTTCCCCACTACGCATTCGTAATACGTCTGTTCCAGAGCGGGCCCAACGCAAAACTGGGGCAGCCTTCGGCATTGCCGCCTGCCGGTTTATCCCGGCGAATACATCCCGAAAAAAAGTATTCTGACTACTAGGCATTGCTACCTCCTGCAGCACAGGTCCACTACCCGGTTGCTGCAGCCATTGCAAAGGACCTAGGCCTAATTCCCTAAAAAACGCTGAATACTCGCTCCTGCTCCTATCCACAGCTGATGGCACGATAACAACTGTAGCACCCTCCTGCACGGCTTTGCGGATCCCTTCCCGCAACCCCACAGATAAAGGAAATGCTTCGCGCAGTATAATCAGATTAGCTCCTGCCAGTGTGCGATAATCCGCAATCTGTGGCTGCACATGTTTGTATTCAAAAAGAGGCTCATTGCCGTAAAGTCTATTCAACTGATCATCTGCGGCAACCTCTACTACCGAAATTTGGGAAGCGGGCTGCAACGTGAAATAATAGGTGTTATCAAAGTCAACTGGAAAGTCGTCCACTTCAATATGACATGCCTGTGTAGTAGCTTCTGAAAGCCGCACCCGCACACGGGTTGTTGTTGCTTGCTGAGCTAAAACCTGCACTTGGAAGACGGCAGCTTGCTGTTTGCCAATAAACAGCCGGGCCTGGCATTCAGCAGCATCCTGGGTACCGCCGTTGCGCAACCGAATATTAAGCTCCACATCCGCATTACGGCGGATAAAAGCATCATCTACCCACACGCTATCTACAAACACATTTGCTTCCTGTTGACCAACTAACGGCACCAAGAATACCTGTCGGGTAGTGTCCAGCTCCGCAACCGACTGGCTTGAGAATCCTTTTTTCTGAAAATCAGAGAAGATAAACAGGGGAAGCTCCTTTTTCTGTCCCCTACCCTGCATGCTAGCTAGCGAGGTCGATAGACTACCTTTCTGCCCATCTATTTGAATCTGCTCGACAGCGCTACGGTATTCAGCGCCCGAGAGGGCCTTCTGTGCCTCAGGTAATAAGGAGTAGCGTGTAGTAGTCGGAAATGCTAGGGGAAGCTCCGTTGCTTGTTCTATAGCATAATCCAGCAAAGCCCCTTCAGTACGGGCAGCACGTTGTTTCATGCTAGGCGTGTTATCCAGTAGCACTTCTACATCACCTGTTTTATCCTTGCCTTGGGGTGCTGGAATAAATGGCTGAGCGAATAGAAGTGCAAGGAAACAAACCAGTCCTATCCGGCAAAGCAATACCAGCCAGTGCTTCACGCGCCGCTGTCGGGCAGTTACAAGCTTTGCTTCACGTAGAAACTCAACATTGGAGAACAGAACGCGTTGTGGCCTACGCAATTCAAACAAATGAATGGCTATAGGAACAGCTACTGCTACCAGTCCGGCCAGAAACCAAGGATAAGTAAAAACCATAGAAGAGTCGAAAGTCTGTAAAGATAAACTTGAAATCATCTATGCTGTTGCCCCATCTTCATGAGACCTGATAGCATCACTTATCGAATGGAAAGTAAAAACTGATCTATTTGCCCTGATAGAAACCCATAAGCAAACTATTTCACGCTCAACCTTATGCGCTAGGTAGCGGGCCTAGACTCTTGTAAGCTGCCCCTAGCCCGATGTGGGCGGTAGGCGCGGGCGGCATTACTTCGGGTCAGCTCCCCGCACCATCCGGCTCATCTGCCTGTGCGCGCAGGCAAGCTTAGTGCGAGAGCTAGGTATAAATGCCGACTGCCCCCCGCAGCACGAGGTCGCGGGGGGCAGGGCAAGATAAGGTTGGCGGCGACCGACTCTCCCGCCGGTGAAGGCAGTACCATAGGCGCTCCGGGGCTTAACGACTCTGTTCGGAATGGGAAGAGGTGAACACCCGGGCTAAAGCCACCATTATCATAAGGTCTCTTCTGCTTGCGCAGACGAGCCCAGTATCTTAACATAGAGGCAGAGTAGGAAAAAGAAAGGGTTAGAGCTGGTATGCTACAGAAGTGTTCGAGTCCTTAGTACCCCTCGGCTGTGCGATTTCGCGCTCTACACCTAGGGCCTATCAACGTCGTGGTCTCCGACGACTCTTATATATCGGATATCTCATCTTCAGGTGAGTTTCGCACTTAGATGCTTTCAGCGCTTATCTCATCCCAGCGTCGCTACCCGGCGCTGCAACTGGCGTCACAACCGGTGCACGAGCGGCTGGTCCAACTCGGTCCTCTCGTACTAAAGTCAGGTCCTGTCAAATATCCTACGCCCACCACAGATAGGGACCGAACTGTCTCACGACGTTCTGAACCCAGCTCGCGTGCCACTTTAATCGGCGAACAGCCGAACCCTTGGGACCTTCTCCAGCCCCAGGACGTGACGAGCCGACATCGAGGTGCCAAACCTCCCCGTCGATATGAGCTCTTGGGGGAGATCAGCCTGTTATCCCCGGCGTACCTTTTATCCTTTGAGCGATGGCCCTTCCATGCGGAACCACCGGATCACTATATCCGTCTTTCGACCCTGCTCGGCTTGTAGGCCTCACAGTCAAGCCCGCTTCTGCTATTGCGCTCTGCGTACGGTTACCAAGCGTACTGAGCGGACCTTTGAAAGCCTCCGATACTTTTTTGGAGGCGACCACCCCAGTCAAACTACCCAGCAGACACTGTTTCCGTTTCCAGATTAGGTGCCAAACAACACAAGGGTGGTATTTCAACGTTGGCTCCCCCAGACCTGGCGGCCCGGGTTCACAGCCTCCCACCTATCCTACACATGTGTTGTCCAGCATCAATGTCAACCTATAGTAAAGGTGCACGGGGTCTTTCCGTCCCGTGGCGGGTACTCGGCATCTTCACCGAGACTACAATTTCACCGAGCTCACGGCTGAGACAGCGCCCAGATCGTTACACCATTCGTGCAGGTCGGAACTTACCCGACAAGGAATTTCGCTACCTTAGGACCGTTATAGTTACGGCCGCCGTTTACCGGGGCTTCGATTCAAACCTTCGCTTGCGCTAAGTTCCCCTCTTAACCTTCCGGCACCGGGCAGGTGTCAGGCCTTATACTTCCGCTTACGCGTTCGCAAAGCCATGTGTTTTTGTTAAACAGTCGCCTGGGCCTTTTCACTGCGGCTTCTCACATTGCTGTGAGGAAGCGTCCCTTCTCCCGAAGTTACAGGACCATTTTGCCGAGTTCCTTGGCCGTGATTCACTCGAGCGCCTCAGGATGCTCTCCTTGACTACCTGTGTCGGTTTGCGGTACGGGTTATTCTTCAGTAAACGCTTAGCAGGTTTTCTTGGCAGTCTGATTAGGTACACTATCCCGTTGGCCGAGGCCGCCAGGTACTATCAGGTTTCAGCAAAGCAGGCGTACTTGACTACCCACTCTATACCTACACCCTTTAACGAGCACTTCCGTCCGCTCGCGGTACTTTCACTTCTGCGTCACTGCATCACTCCAAAGAATAAGTGCGGGAATATCAACCCGCTGTCCATCGACGTAGCCTCTCGGCTTAGCCTTAGGTCCCGACTAACCCTGCTCCGATTAGCGTTGAGCAGGAAACCTTAGTCTATCGGCGAGGGGGTTTCTCACCCCCTTTATCGTTACTCATGCCTACATTTGCTTTTCTGGCCGCTCCAGCTCGCCTGACGACGCACCTTCACCGCTGACCAGAATGCTCCCCTACCACTTAGCTTAAAGCTAAATCCATCGCTTCGGTACCGGACTTGATGCCCGCGTATTATCGATGCCCTCTCGCTCGACCAGTGAGCTGTTACGCACTCTTTAAAGGAATGGCTGCTTCCAAGCCAACCTCCTGGCTGTCAAAGCAAGTGGACCTCCTTTGTTCAACTTAGTCCGAATTTAGGGACCTTAGCGGATGGTCTGGGTTCTTTCCCTCTCGGCATGGGACCTTAGCACCCCACGCCTCACTGCCGAGTATATCAACGGGCATTCGGAGTTCGTCAGGATTCGGTAGGCTGTGACACCCCCTAGTCCTATCGGTAGCTCTACCTCCCGCTGACTCCACCTCGACGCTGTACCTAAATACATTTCGGGGAGTACGAGCTATTTCTCAGTTTGATTGGCCTTTCACCCCTACCCTCAGGTCATCCAAATCCTTTTCAACGGAAACTGGTTCGGTCCTCCAGTTGGTGTTACCCAACCTTCAACCTGCCCAAGGGTAGATCACAAAGTTTCGCGTCTACCCCCTCTGACTCTGCGCCCTATTCAGACTCGCTTTCGCTGCGGCTCCGAACTTTCAAGTTCTTAACCTTGCCAGAGAGGAGTAACTCGTAGGCTCATTATGCAAAAGGCACGCTATCAGGCCACAAAAGCCCTCTAACTGCTTGTAAGCACACGGTTTCAGGTTCTTTTCACTCCGGTATTCCCGGTTCTTTTCACCTTTCCCTCACGGTACTAGTTCACTATCGGTCTCTCAGGAGTATGTAGCCTTAGCGGATGGTGCCGCTGGATTCAGACGGGGTTTCTCCGGCCCCGCCCTACTCAGGAATCCTCTACCGTGAATAATCAGTTCGTCTACCGGACTCTCACCGTCTCTGGTTGGCCTTCCCATGCCATTCAACTAAGATTACTCAATCAGATGTTGAGGTCCTACAACCCCGCGTTGGCCGTAACCAACCCGGTTTGGGCTCCTCCCCGTTCGCTCGCCACTACTTGGGGAATCATATGTTATTTTCTGTTCCTCCGGGTACTTAGATGTTTCAGTTCCCCGGGTTTGCCTCTACTAAACAAAGTCAGTAGATCCTACCTCTTCAAGATAGGGGGTTGCCCCATTCGGAAATGCCAGGATCACGTGGTATGTGCCCATCCCCTGGCCTTATCGCAGCTTATCACGTCCTTCATCGCCTCTGAGAGCCTAGGCATCCCCCGTGTGCCCTTATCTACTTCTCGTAGTGACTAACCCTTTCTTGCGAAAGAGCAGTCGAGCTCAGGGTGACTACAACTAGGTAATCACACTTTCTTTTTCTTACTCTGTTTTCCTCTATGTCAAAGAACGTGTACCACCCCTATTGGATGATCGTGAGAATGAAGGAAAAGACAACAAGGGTACTATTACAAGCGGGCGAAACGAAGAGCCCTGTCGCAGCTCTTGTGCGTCAAGGCGAGTCGGAACGAGCTCCAGAAAGGAGGTGATCCAGCCGCACCTTCCGGTACGGCTACCTTGTTACGACTTAGCCCCAGTTACTTGTTCTACCCTAACTGGCTTCTGTGACGAGCACCAGCTTCAGGTCTACCAAACTTCCATGGCTTGACGGGCGGTGTGTACAAGGCCCGGGAACGTATTCACCGCGTCATGGCTGATACGCGATTACTAGTGATTCCAGCTTCATGAAGTCGAGTTGCAGACTTCAATCCGAACTGAGAACGGTTTTTTGAGATTGGCATCCTGTCACCAGGTAGCGACCCTCTGTACCGCCCATTGTAGCACGTGTGTAGCCCTAGGCGTAAGGGCCATGATGACCTGACGTCGTCCCCGCCTTCCTCACTGCTTGCGCAGGCAGTCTGTTTAGAGTCCCCAGCATCACCTGATGGCAACTAAACATAGGGGTTGCGCTCGTTGCGGGACTTAACCCAACACCTCACGGCACGAGCTGACGACGGCCATGCAGCACCTTGCTTTGTGTCCCGAAGGAAAGGCTCATCTCTGAGCCGGTCACGCGCATTCTAGCCTAGGTAAGGTTCCTCGCGTATCATCGAATTAAACCACATGCTCCACCACTTGTGCGGGCCCCCGTCAATTCCTTTGAGTTTCACTCTTGCGAGCGTACTCCCCAGGTGGGATACTTACCGGTTTCCCTAAGCCAGTGACTGTCTATCGCCACCAGCGAGTATCCATCGTTTACGGCGTGGACTACCAGGGTATCTAATCCTGTTCGCTCCCCACGCTTTCGTGCCTCAGCGTCAGTACCAGCCTAGTCAGCTGCCTTCGCAATCGGGGTTCTGGATGGTATCTATGCATTTCACCGCTACACCATCCATTCCGCCAACCTCGTCTGGACTCAAGCTTGCCAGTATCCAGGGCAGTTCCACTGTTGAGCAGTGGGCTTTCACCCCGGACTTAACAAGCCGCCTACGCACCCTTTAAACCCAATAAATCCGGACAACGCTTGCACCCTCCGTATTACCGCGGCTGCTGGCACGGAGTTAGCCGGTGCTTATTCCTCAGGTACCGTCAGTGTACCTCGCAAGGTCTTTTTCTTCCCTGAGAAAAGCCGTTTACAACCCAGAAGGCCTTCATCCGGCACGCGGCATGGCTGGGTCAGGCTCTCGCCCATTGCCCAATATTCCCTACTGCTGCCTCCCGTAGGAGTCTGGCCCGTATCTCAGTGCCAGTGTGGGGGATCACCCTCTCAGGTCCCCTAGACATCGTCGCCTTGGTGGGCCGTTACCCCGCCAACTAGCTAATGTCACGCAACCCCATCCCGATCCAATAAATCTTTCCCCGTTGCCTGATGCCAGGCTGCGGGTATATGCGGTATTAATCCGCCTTTCGGCGGGCTATCCCCCAGATCGGGGCAGGTTGGTTACGCGTTACGCACCCGTGCGCCACTAGTGGTCTTGCGACCACCCGTTCGACTTGCATGTATTAGGCCTGCCGCTAGCGTTCATCCTGAGCCAGGATCAAACTCTCCATTGTATAAAGTACTACGCAACCCCGAAGGGAAGCTGATGTCAAGTGCTGATCCGACTCGTATTCCTTGACAAGCTTTGTGGGCTCATCCGTTTCTACGCTTGCAATAACCTGCTCCGTTTACGAATCGTAAGCCGAGCAGCTTACCCATTTTTGTCTTTTCCAGTCATTCAAAGAACGTGTGCCAAAAACCGCTGTTTCTGACCGTGTGCCGCTTCGCTTAAGCAGCTAGTTTGTTTCGCTTTCCGCGCTTCCAGTCGAAGCGGGTTGCAAAAGTAACTCCTTTTTTTCTTTCTGCAAGCCCGAAGCAAAAAACTTTTTTTTCGAAGTGTTTTGCTTTAGAACTCATCTGCCGACTTCCGATCGAAGCGGGCTGCAAAGGTAAAGGCTTTTTCTCTTTTTCCAAGCTCAGAGCGAAAAACTTTTTTCTTCGCTTTTCGCAGTGCCCGTCCCGCTAGGGGCCGTTTTCGCTACCGAACCGGGCTGCAAAGGTAGCACCCATCAGTTGGCTTTTGCAAGGAAAAGCGAAAAGTTTTTTCGCTGCTCTCGCCCGCTTCCGGCTGAATCGGGGTGCAAAGGTAACACCACCCGTTTCACTTTCGCAAGCCCGAGCCGAAAAAAACTTTGTGGCGTATTCTTCAGGAAGGGCCGGGGCCGTTGCTAACTGCTTGGTCGGGCAAGAAGCGCACCGCGTCTTCTTCCGTCGCCCCTACCGCGTTTCGGTTTGGGAGTGCAAAAGTGCAGGGTCGGCTCCGGATTTCCAAACCCAGCCCCGCCTTTTTTCGTTCAAGGCCGCTGGACGTTGCTGCTCAACACCTCCGTATCCTGTTGACTGCGAACTATTTAATCAGTGATTTGAGTTCATTATTGGCAGGCATTTTTTTCGAAAGTGGCACTTTATCTGCCGAGCACCTTGGTATACAATGCAGAAAACCGCCTAGGAGGCGGTTTTCTGGTGGATTATATCAGTTAGGATTGTACGCCTAATTAAGGTGTAGGGTGCTTACCCGATCAGGGCCAACGCTGACAATACTTACTGGAACCTCTAGTTTCTGCTCTAGGAAGTGCACGTAGTCTTTCAGCTGTTGAGGGAGCGCCTGAGGATCCGTAATGGTTTGTAGCTCCGTGCGCCAACCCGCTACCTTAGTATATACAGGTGTGAGGTTTTGCAGGTCGCCGTGGTCTGGCAGATGGTCAGTTTGCTCTCCGTTGGGTAGGAGGTAATGGGTACAAACCTGAATTTCATCGAACTCATCGAGCACGTCAGCCTTCATCAAGTGGATTTCTGTGACGCCGTTGAGCATAATGCTGTACCGTAGGGCAGGCAAATCAATCCAACCGCAACGACGGGGGCGGCCTGTGGTAGCACCGAACTCTCTGCCGGCGGCGCGGATCTGCTCACCCACTTCGTCATGGAGCTCGGTGGGGAATGGGCCGCTGCCTACGCGAGTACAGTATGCTTTGCTGATTCCGTACACCTTATTAATATGCCGTGGCGCAATACCTAGGCCGGTGCAAGCACCCGCTACAATGGTGCTAGAAGATGTAACGAAGGGATAAGTGCCAAAATCGATGTCGAGCATGGAGCCTTGGGCGCCTTCCGCCAAGATGCTTTTGCCTTGCTTGAGCAGATCGTTCAGCAGATATTCTGTATCGGTGAGTTGCAAAGTGCGCAGGAACTCCACGGCTGAAAAGAAATCGGCCTCGAATTCTTCAATATCGAGGCCGCGACCGTAAAACTCGGCGAGGGTAGCATGACGGGCAACCGCCTCCTGGTAACGTTGCTGAAAATCGGGGAGAAGAATGTCGCCTACCCGCAGGCCGGTGCGGCCTATTTTATCCTGATATGTAGGACCAATACCCTTAAGGGTGGAACCGATCTTGCTACCGCCCCGGGCCTCTTCATTAATACGATCGAGGGCACGGTGCGAGGGAAGGATAAGCTGAGCTTTGCGCGAGATGTAGAGGTTCTGGCTCCAATTTACACCCCGGTCGGTCAGTTTCTGCAGTTCCTGACGGAACACGACAGGGTCCAGCACTACTCCGTTACCTACCACATTAATGATATGGGGGTGGAAGATTCCGGATGGCACTTGGTGCAGCACGTGCTTGGTACCGCCGAACGTGAGGGTATGGCCGGCATTGGGGCCACCCTGGAAACGGGCTACTACATCGTAGGTGGGGGCCAGCACATCGACAATCTTGCCTTTGCCTTCATCCCCCCACTGTAATCCTACTAGTACATCAACGGGCATTAGTTTGCGGCTTTCAACTGTTGGGCGGCCGATTGTTCGTCGTCCGCAATGGAAAATATGGCGTTCAGCTTGGTTAAGGCCAGCATTTTGCGAGGGTGGTCGGCGGGGTTGATCAACATCATTTCGCCACCACGGCTCCGGAATTTAGTGAGTAGCGATACCAGCACTCCAATACCTGTGCTGTTGATGTACCGAATGCTCGACAAATCGACGGTGCAGTGGCGCAGTTCTTCGCCAAGATGCTGGTCAACGCTCTGCAGGAGCTGCTGGGTGTCGGGGCTACCGATCAGGTCGCCGGAGAGGCGCACAAAGAGAATGCCGTCGCGGACGGCGGTATCAGTTTTCATTCGGCTAGAGAGCGGGCGGCGGCCTGGGCACGACAGTCGCCGCACACGCCGTAAAGGTTCAAAGAGTGGTGCAAGATATGGAAGTTGAGTAACTCGCCTACCATGGTCTGGATGCCATGAATACGGGGGTCGCAGAACTCAACCACTTTGTGGCATTCGGTGCATATAACGTGGTCGTGCTGACGATACCCGTAGCTTTTCTCGTACTGCGCCAGGTTGCGGCCGAACTGGTGCTTGCTGACCAGGCCATGCTCTACCAATAGATCAAGGGTATTATATACCGTTGCCCGGCTAACCTGCAACCCCTGCTCTTTCATACCAGCATAAAGCTCCTCCACATCGAAGTGCCCGGTACGGGAGTAAATTTCCTCCAAAATGGCATACCGCTCGGAGGTTTTGCGCAGGCCTTTATTCTCGAGGTAGGCAGTGAAAATCTTCTTTACTTCCTCGTACTTTTCTTTATCCAGATGCTTCTCAGTGACGGACATGGTGATGCTCTACTTATAAGGAGTGGAAACCGGCAGCTTCGGGAGAAGTTTACGTTTTCAAAAGAGGGTAAGACAAGACAGACACAAATGGAATAGAGTCTTGCATGACTTCCTTCTTGTACTGTTTTATACTTTACGTTTAGCTGAAAACTTTTTAGAGCTATTTACGAGTCGAAGCGCTCTACTAACAGCACCCCATTCACTCTAGACAGGCGCTGAATTAGTTTGGTCAGGTGGTCGGTGTCGTTTACGAATACCATGATCTGCCCCTCAAACATGCCGTCGTTGGAGTCGATGGTGATGGAGCGCATGTTCACTTTCAGGCTGTTGCTGATGATGCGCGTTACATCATTCACCAGCCCTACCCTATCGGAACCTTTGATCCGGATGCCGGCCAGGAAAGCCAGTTCCAGCTGTTCGGTCCATTTGGCGCGCACGATGCGGTTGCCGTAGTTCGACATCATTTGTACCGCTTTCGGGCAAGAAGTACGGTGAATCACGATGCCCTCATCGGTTTCAAAGCCAAACACATCGTCGCCGGGGATAGGGTTGCAGCAGGGGGCAATAGTGTAGTCGAACTTGTTGGTTTGCTCACCAATTACCAGCATGTTGGCATTCACCCCCCGAACTTTCTGCACCTCGTGGTCGAAGGCCTTAGGCTCCAGCATGGATGGTAGGCGTGGGGCTTCCACGGTAGAGTCGAAGAGATTCTTCTGAATCTCGCGGCCATCTACCTGCCCGATAGCAACTCGGTAGAAAAAATCCAGAGGGTTGCTGGTGTTGAAATGAGCGAGCAGCCGGTTCAGGTTATCCTGCGAATACTCTACCCCCAGCAGCTCCAGCCGCTTCTCTACAATGAAGCGCCCATCTTCCGCCTTGCTGCGTTTATCGTCGCGCAGCCAGTCTTTGATGCGCGTGCGAGCCTTGGAGGTGGTAACGTACTGCAACCACTCCTCGGTAGGTTTCTGCTTCTGGGAAGTCAGAATTTCAACTTGGTCACCGTTGCGGAGCTGGTAGCTTAGGGGCTGCAGCTTCTGGTTTACTTTGGCGCCGAGGCACTGCAGCCCGATGTGGGAGTGAATTTCGAAGGCAAAGTCCAGGGCCGTAGCCTTGTCGGGCAGAATGACCAGCTTGCCTTTGGGGGTAAAGGCATATACTTCCTTAACGAAAAGGTTCTGGCGAAACTCGTCCATGAACTCCAGAGCGCTGGAATTATTGGTTTCGAGCATTTCCCGCACCTTATTAATCCACGATTCAAGGGTGGACTCTGACTGGGCGGTACTGCTGTCCTTATACTTCCAGTGCGCGGCATAGCCTTTCTCGGCAATGTCATCCATGCGGCGGGACCGAATCTGGACCTCTACCCACTGACCCGTGCGCGACATGACCGTGGTATGCAACGACTCGTAGCCGTTGGCTTTCGGGGTGCTCACCCAGTCGCGCAGCCGGTCGGGGTTGGGCTGGTAGAAGTCGGTAACAACGGAGTACACCTGCCAGCAAGCGGCTTTTTCCTGCTCCGGCGGCACATCCAGAATAATGCGGATGGCAAACAAATCGTACACCTCATCAAAGGTGATGTTCTGCTTGCGCATTTTCCGCAGAATAGAATAGATGCTCTTGGGCCTACCCTTCACTTCGTACTGAAACCCCTGGGCCTTCAGCTCCTCATCAATAGGCTGCACGAACTCCTTAATAAAGCGGTTACGGGCGGCGCGACTCTGGCGCACCCGGTTTACCAGCTCCGTGTAGATTTCGGTATCGGTGTACTTGAGGTAGAGGTCCTCCAGCTCCGTTTTGATGGTATAGAGGCCCAGGCGGTGGGCCAGCGGAGCATAGAGGTAAATGGTTTCCGAGGCAATCTTCAGCTGTTTGTGCCGCGGCATCGAGTCCAGGGTCCGCATGTTGTGCAGGCGGTCGGCGAGCTTGATGAGAATGACGCGCACATCGTCGGAGAGCGTGAGCAGCATCTTGCGGAAGTTCTCGGCCTGCTCGGAGGTTCCGTAGTCGAAGACGCCCGAAATTTTGGTCAAGCCATCCACGATGCGCGCCACCTTTGGCCCGAACTCCCGCTCAACGTCAGCCACTTCCCAGGGCGTATCCTCTACCACATCGTGCAGCAGCGCGGCTACAATGCTGGTGGTACCAAGGCCGATTTCCTCTACCACAATCTGAGCTACGGCCAGCGGGTGCAGAATGTAGGGCTCCCCGGACTTACGGCGCATTTCCTTGTGCGCCTCCAAGGAGGTGTTGAAAGCCTTCTTAATAAGCTTCGCGTCGCCCTCCTTCAGATAAGGCTTGGCGGTGCGGAGCAGGCGGCGGTAGTGGCGCAGAATTTCCTGGCGCTCTACTTCGGGGTCGATGACAGTGGACATGGTACGCGGGCGGCGCCAAAGGCACCGAAATACTTGCTTGCGAAGGTACGGCTTGAGGCGGAAGCTTGACTACCCCCTACCGAACTATGAACCTGTACCGGGGGTAGCACCTATAGAACATAGCTCCGGCCAGGTTCGTGCAGAATACTATCATTCGGTGTTGTCTGCCTGGGTTTTCGATGAATTCACGGTTTAGCTGGCTTACAGGCTTCTTTTGCCCAAAATGAAGGCCCCGCTACTGAGCTTAATTTACCAAACCTGCTTGTTTTTAAATTTCACCTGTGTAGTTTTGCGCCCCCGAGGCAGCCGGCCTCTGACGCGGATGTGGCGAAATTGGTAGACGTGCCAGACTTAGGATCTGGTGCCGCAAGGCGTGTGGGTTCGAGTCCCTCCATCCGCACTTATTCTGGTTTTCAGCAGAAAACCGCTTTCAAACCCTCAACCCACCCGTTGGGGGTTTCTTTTTATCCGGGTTTTGGCCCGACATTGACTCCACTCGTAGTACCCTTAACCGACGACCCGTTTTGGACATTACCCTCGACAAGAAAGACGACCAGCTGAATGCCATCCTGACAGTAACTCTTACGGAGGCTGACTATGCTCCCACCGTGGAGAGCAAGCTGAAAGAGTACAGCAAAAAGGCGCAGATCAAAGGGTTCCGCCCGGGCAAGGTGCCGGTAACGCTGGTGCGCAAAATGTACGGCAAAGGCATCTTGGTCGATGAAATCAACGCCTTGCTGGGCAAAGCCGTTGATGACTACATCAAGAACAACGACCTGAAGATTCTGGGTGAGCCCCTGCCCGTACCCACGGACGTGGATTTCGATAACCAGAAGGACTACACCTTCCAGTTTGAGCTGGGCCTGCTGCCCGAGTTCGAGCTGCCCGCTGATCAGTCAGTAACCGTTGATCGTCACAAAGTTGACCTCGACGAGAACACCCTGCAGGAAACCTACGAGCAGCTGGAGCGCCAGTTTGGCGAAACCACCGACCCCGAGACGGCCGAAGCCGGCGACTACATTTCGGGCAAGCTGAAGAAGGCTGGCGAGGAAGGCGAAGGCCGCGTAGTGCTGCTGCCGACCAACAAGCTGAAAAACGACGCCGATAAATTTGTAGGCGTGAAGGTAGATGATAAAATCACCTTCGACCTGAAAAACGCATTTGGCGGCGACCTGACGGCTATCCGTAACTTCTCGGGGCTGAGCAAGGAAGAAGCCGAAGCCATTGAAGGCGAGTACACCCTGACCGTAGGCAAAGTACAGCGCTCAGTGCCGGCAGAGTTCAACCAGGAGCTGTTCGACAAAGTATTCGGCAAAGACATCGTAACCTCGAAGGAGGACTTCGATGAGAAAGTACGCTCGACGGTACAGGAGAACTACGACCGGGAGGCCGACAACCTGGTGAACCGCCAGATCATCGACAAAATGCTGGAAAACACCAGCATTGAAATTCCGAAGGAGTTCTTCAAGAAGTGGTTGCTGCGCGCCAACGAAGGCAAGCTGACCCCGGAGCAGATTGAGGAGCACTACGAAGACTACGAGAAGGAGCTGAAGTGGTCCCTGATCCGCAACAAGGTAGTGGAAGCCAACGAGCTGAAAGTATCGAACGAGGAAATCGTGGACCGTACGATGCAGAAGATTCTGGGTCAGTTCAACATGGAAATGACGCCGGAGCTGGAAGAATCGGTACGCGGCTTTGCTGACAACTTCCTGCGTCAGGAGAACGGCAAGAACTACGTGAACGAGTACGAAGCCATTCTGGCAGAGAAAGTGCTGGAAAACCTGCGCGGCAAAGTTGTTGTTAATGACAACGCGATTACGGCCGAGGACTTCCGCAATCAAAATGCTGGCTAACCGCTAACATTTTTGGTTTTAGACCAACAAAAAAGCCCTTACTTGTCGTATGGGCTTTTTTGTTGCCCTTGCGGTTTCGTTTTGCCATCTTACTTCTCCTAATTTTCTGACATGCTGAATAAAGAAGAGTTCCGCAAGTTTGCCGTGAAAGGCCAGGGCCTCAGTGGCCTGGGCGTTGATCAATACATCCAGCACGTAGAGGGCCAGACCCGTAACGGGCTGATTATGCCCACGGGCATGACCCGCTCGGTAATTGAGGAGCGCCCTACCCGCTTCGCGGAGATTGACGTTTTCTCGCGCCTGATCATGGACCGTATTGTGTTCCTGGGCACGGCCGTGGACGATTACATTGCCAACATCCTGACGGCGCAGATGCTGTTCCTGGAGTCGGTGGATGCTAAGAAGGACATTCTGCTCTACATCAACTCGCCCGGTGGCTCGGTATATGCCGGTCTGGGCATCTATGATACCATGCAGTATGTAAACCCCGATGTGGCTACCATCTGCACGGGTCTGGCTGCTTCCATGGGTGCCGTATTGCTGGCCGGTGGTGCTAAAGACAAGCGCTCGGCCCTACCCCACGCCCGCGTGATGATTCACCAGCCCTCGGGTGGCGCGCAAGGCCAGTCGTCGGATATTGAAATAACGGCTCGTGAGATTTTGAAGCTCAAGAAAGAGCTGTACGACATTCTGGCGCAACACACCGGCAAAACCTACCAGGAAATCCACGACAACTCGGACCGCGACTACTGGATGCGTGCCGACGAGGCCAAGGAGTACGGCCTGATTGACGAGGTTCTGGAAAAAAAGAAGGCGTAATGCCAGTTGTTCCAGGCAGAGTGAGGATTTGAGTTAGCATCTTGTGTATAAGCCAGATTCCTCACTCTGTTTGGAATGACAACAGTAAAAAGCCCGCTTCGGCGGGCTTTTTGTTTTTAGTAGAGGCCAAGCCCAACGGCACTTTTTTAGCGTAGCAGGGCGTTGGCCTTTTCGTACCTTTGGGGTAGGTTAGTGAAAGTTATCTATCCTCCTCCCCTACCTGTGAGTTTTTCTGGCAATGGCTGATATAACGTGCTCCTTCTGCGGCAAGAGCAAAAAAGACGTTTCGGTGATGATTTCGGGCATCAACGCCCACATCTGCGAACGGTGTGTGGGACAGGCCCAGCAAATCCTGAACGAGGAGAATAAGATTCGGGCTAACTCCAAGGCGCCGAAATTTAACCTCGTGAAGCCGCGCGAGATGAAGGAGTACCTCGACCAGTACGTGGTAGGCCAGGACGAAGCCAAGAAGGTGATGTCGGTGGCGGTGTACAACCACTACAAGCGCCTGATGCAGAAGCCTCAGAAGGATGACGTGGTGATTGAGAAATCCAACATCATCATGGTAGGTGAAACCGGCACAGGTAAGACCTTCCTGACCCGCATGCTGGCGAATATTCTGCAGGTGCCTTTCTGCATTGCCGATGCTACGGTACTCACGGAAGCCGGCTATGTAGGCGAGGACGTGGAAAGCATCCTGACCCGACTGCTGCAAGCCGCCGACTACAACGTGGAAGCAGCCGAGCGCGGCATCGTATACATCGATGAGATTGATAAGATTGCCCGCAAGAGCGACAACCCCAGCATCACGCGCGACGTGAGCGGAGAAGGCGTGCAGCAGGCTATGCTGAAGCTGTTGGAAGGCACCACGGTAAACGTACCTCCGCACGGCGGCCGCAAGCACCCCGAGCAGAAGATGATTACCGTCAACACCGAGAACATTCTGTTCATCTGTGGCGGGGCCTTCGTAGGCATTGAGCGCATCATCAAGAACCGCCTCAACACCAAGCCGATTGGCTTTGCCAAGACGCAGCTGGAGGAGAAAATTGACACGCAGAATTTCCTGCGCTACGTGACGGCCCAGGACCTGAAGCAGTTCGGCCTTATCCCTGAGCTCATCGGTCGCCTACCCGTCCTGACTCACCTGAACCCGCTCGACCACGCTACCCTGCGCAAAATCCTGACGGAACCTAAGAACTCTATTGTGAAGCAATACCAGCGCCTGTTCGACATGGAGAACATTCAGCTGAGCTTCTCCGACGGCGCGCTGGAATATATCGTGGTGAAAGCCGACGAGTACCGCCTGGGTGCCCGCGGCCTCCGCAGCATCTGCGAAGCCATCATGACTGACGCCATGTTCGATATGCCCTCGGAAGAGGGCGTGAAGGAACTGGTAATTGATGAAGAATACGCCCGAAGCAAGTTTGAGCAGACCGCGCTGAAGCAGTTGCGGGCGGCGTAGATTACCGCACTAACACGAAAAGGCGCAGCACCTGCTTAAGGGCTGCGCCTTTTTAATATCCCTTCACCTTGAGCCACATGGTAGTAAGAGGGCTAGGAATGATGAAATGGCCACTTTGGTTGATACGTTTGACCTCATTGTTGTTCCCACAACTTCTGATTAAAAAATGGTCGTCAGTGAGCCAGCCACTACAAAATTCCTTCTTCTTATCTGACCATGAAGCTAATTCTGCTTTATCAATTAAATGATTATCCTTGGTGTAAGTTCGAATTTGAAAGAAATACTGCCGACCTCCGCCCAGGGTATTATCGAATATTAGTATCAGTTTAGCTGTATAATTCTCTCCCATAAGGAGTGAATCGTCAAAGACTTTATAATCTTTAGCCCGCCAAGTTTGTAGGTGGCTACCGTCCAAACCCCAATAATTCTTATCATAATGTTGGGTGGAATCCAACGCCTGTCTATACTCGGCCGGGCTTAGTAATTCCTGTAGTTTACGCCGATTCCGAATATTAGGAACATTGGTATCCTCTGTCAGAAAGATTAACCCATGGGTACTGCTGTCTTGATCGGTATGCGAAATATGAGCGATAGTGTTACTGGACAGAAATATTTTACGGAATAGCAAGCCTATCAAAATTAGGCTTAAGACAACCACCCCATATTTTCTCTGCATAACATTCTATCCCTTCAAATACCCCACCATCAGCCTTGCGGCTTTTTCGGCGGCGCGCTGTTGGCCTAACTTCTCGCGGATTTGGGCGTAGCCAGCTTTTTGCTGGGCAATGAACTCCTCGTCGGCGGTGATTTTCTTAAGTTCCGTGACGAGGTTACGGGCGTTGAAGTCGCCTTGGATTAACTCCTTTACTACCTCCTTGCCAGCAATGAGATTTACCAGGGAAATGTGCGGTACCTTGATTACCGCCTTGCCAATGGAGTAGGATACAGCGCTGGTGCGGTAGCACACTACCTGCGGCACATCGAATAAGGCCGTTTCCAAAGTAGCGGTGCCGCTGGTTACGAGGGCAGCGGTAGCGTGGGCCAGCAGGTCGTAGGTCTGGTCGAAAAGGATGCGGACGTTGTTGCGCTCAAAGTTGGCGTAGTAGTTCCGGTCGAGGTTATCGACGCCGGCCACGATGAACTGGTAGTCCAGGAAGGGCGGCAGGATAGCCACCATTTCGTAGAGCATTTCCTCGATTTCCTGCTTGCGCGAACCGGGCAGCACTGCAATAATGGGGCGCAGCGGGTCTAGGTTGTTTCGCTCGTAGAAATCGTCGGACTTGCGGTGCTCCGCCACGGCGTCAGCGGTGGGGTTACCGATGTAATCTACTTTGTAGTCGAAGCGCTGGTAGAACTCCTCCTCGAAGGGCAGAATCACAAACATCTTGTCAACCAGCGCCTTCACTTTGTGCACGCGGCCCTGGTTCCAGGCCCAGATTTTAGGCGAGATATAGTAGAATACCTTCAGGCCGTTGGCTTTGGCGAACTTGGCAATTCGCATGTTGAAGCCGGCGTAATCAACCAGAATTACTACGTCGGGCTGGTAGGCCAACAGGTCGCGCTGACATTCTTTCAGGTAGCCCCGAAACTTCAGGATGCTGGTGGCCGCTTCCCAAAAGCCCATGATGGCCATTTCCTGGTAGTGGTGCACCAGCTCGCCGCCGGCCTCCTGCATCATGTCGCCGCCCCAGCAGCGAAACTCTGCCTGGGGGTCCTGCTGGCGCAGCTCGCGCATGAGGTTGGCCGCGTGGAAGTCGCCGGACCGCTCGCCAGCTATCAGGTAGTATTTCATTGAATGAAGTAAGAAGTAGCCCTTGTGAAGTAGTAACCGAGCGTACCCGCCGTTTTAAAGTGGCTCGGCGGATACGCTCGGCATTTATATCTACTTATTCCTCTCCGAAGTATTCCACGAAGTTGCGCGGGGTTTCGTAGAGCTTAATGCTGTGCAGGCGGGCCGAAGAAATACGCTCAATTTCGGGCTGCAGAATCTTCCAGAAGGCCATGACCAAGTTTTCGGTACTGGCCAGCTGTCCTTCCATAAAAGGCACATCCAGGTTCAGGTTTTTATGATCAACCTGATCTACGATGTGGGTGCGAATAACGGTGCTGAGCTGCTTGAGGTCGATGACAAAGCCGGTTTCGGGGTCGGGCTTGCCTTTCACGGTTACAATGAGGTCGTAGTTATGGCCGTGCCAGTTGGCATTGGCGCAGGGGCCGAAGACTTCGCGGTTGCGCTCCTCGCTCCAGTTGGGGTTGTAGAGCTTGTGGGCCGCATTGAAGTGCTCCTGTCGGCTGATATATACCATTCGTTCGGGTGTTGCAGTCGTAGGGCGTTGAGGGCTTGGCTGATATAGTGGCTGGGGTACTACCCCCCGCGCAACGGTCAACCCTTTCAAAGCCTACGAGCCTTGTTTTCGCAGCAAATATACGAAGAACGGTACGCCGAATAGAGCAGTTACGAGGCCTATAGGTAGCCCGGCGGGGGGGTAGAGCAGGCGGGCCAGCAGGTCGCAGAGCAGCAGGAAATTCCCACCGAGCAAGGCGCAAAACACCAGATTGCCACGGCTCACGGTGCCCAGCAGCCAGCGCGTGATGTGCGGAACGACCAGGCCTACAAACCCAATAGGGCCCGCCAGCGCCACCACGCAACCCGTCAGGCCAGAGGCAATAAGCAGCAGCAGCCAGCGCGTGCGCGCCACTGGCAGGCCCAGGGCCGTAGCTCGCTCCTCGCCCAGCAGCAACAGGTTCAGGCTGTTGTGCAGGAACCCAAGCAGCAGGAGCCCTACCCCCAGTGCCACCGCCGGATAAGGCAGGATGGCCCAACTGGCTTTATCGAAGCCGCCCAAGGCCCAGAACGTGATGGTGCGGAGCTTTTCCTCAGTAGCAGCCAGAAAGGTCAGCAGCCCCCCGAGCGAGGTAGTAAGGGAGCCCACGGCTACCCCAGCCAGCAGCAACTGAGCCGGAACGATGCGCCCTCGCCGGCTACCCACAATAACGACCACCAACGTGGTACCCAAGGCTCCCAGCAGCGCCGCCAGCGGGGGTAGATACAGCCCCGTGATGGTGAGCGTAGGAAAAAAGGTAAAGACCGTACTGGCCCCCAATGCCCCTCCCGACGCCGTACCCAGCAGGTAAGGGTCGGCCAGGGAGTTGTTGACCATGGCCTGCATGAGGTAGCCGCTCACAGCCAGCCCCGCGCCGGCCAGCAGGGCCAATAGCAGCCGGGGCAGCCGCAGCTCTACCAGTACCAACTGGGCCGCGTCCTGGGGGTTGTAGTGCAGCAGTGCGCGGCCAATAAGGCTATAACTGGTTTCGTAGCTGCCCACGCGCAACCCCACGGCCAGCAGCACGAAGGTGAGCAGCACACAAGCCAGAATCCAGGGCAGAGCGGGGCGCGACATACCAGAACAAGCAGCGGGTTACGAGCCGGCAACCACCTGCTGCAGCTCCCGCACCCCTTCTACTACCCGCGGATTGGGGCGCGACATCAAATCGTCGGTGACGCGGTAGATGCGGCGGGTTTGGTAGGCCCGGATGCGCTTCAGCTCCGGATACAACTTGAAGAACGTGCTATCCATTTTGCCAAATGTCCCGCCGATGATTACATCGGGATTGAGCTTCAGGACGTATTCGCGGGTGAGAGCGGGGTAGGGCTGGGCAAACTTCTCTACTACGGCGTTCTGGCCACCAGCCAGCGCAATTTTGTCAGTGAACAGCGTGTTCTGCCCGTACACATAGATAGGGTCGGACCACGTAATGGCGAGCACTCGGGGCTTCGAAGGGCTAGAGGGGGTAGCAGATGAAAGCTTCTTCAGCTCCGCCCGCAGCGAGTCGGTGAGGTGGCGGGCCTGCGGCTGTCGGCCCAAGATGCGGCCCAGGTCGTTGAGGCCCCGGAAAACGTCCTCCACCTTAGTATAGCGCTGGTAATATACCGGAATACCCAACTCCTGCAGGCGCTGTGCGTCGGCCAGTGAAGTCACGCCTTCGGTGGTAAACACTACTTCGGGCTTGAGGGCAACGAGGCGCTCTATATCCAGGGGGTAGCTGTTGATGACGGGCTTGCGCAACGCTGCGGCCGGGTAGTCGCACACCTGGGTGCGGGCCACGATGGTAGCCGTATCGGCCACGGCGTAGAGCATTTCCGTCATGGAAGCCGCCAAGGACATGATGCGGCGCGGGTGGGCCGGCACGGTCAGCTCGCGGCCCAGGTCGTCGCGCAGGTGCTGCGGGGCGGCCGCTTCGGTAGTGGCGGGCTTATCGGGCTGGCAGGCGGTTGCCAGCAGTAGCAGGGGTAGCAACTTCCGGGTGGTAACCACGGAATGGAGGAATCGGAGCATGAGGCAAAGGTAGCGGAAGCAGCTTGGGTTGCTCCTACCCTCTCGGTATGGATGAAAGGATAGGGAACGAGATTCCTCGACTGCGCTCGGAACGACGGTCTGTTTGCTTCCTATGACGCTCTTTACCGCCTACAACGCCCTACTACAGGCTAAGCTGATGAATGGGGGTAGGGTTTATACTGCCGACTAAAAACCAGAAACGTCATGCTTCCGCCGCGTCTGCTTACTTTTGGCTTAAATATTCTGCCTTATGATCGTCGTTACCGGAGCCGCCGGCTTTATTGCCAGCTGTCTTGTCACCCGCCTCAATGCCGCCAACTTCAACGATATCGTGGTGGTGGACAACTTCACCTCGGAGCGTAAGCTGGCCAACCTCGCCGGCAAGCACCTGCGGGAGTACGTGGACCGCGAAGAGTTTTTTGAGTGGCTGGAGACCAACCACGAGCAGGTGGAATTCATCTTCCACCTCGGGGCCCGCACCGATACCACGGAGCAAAACCGCGACGTACTGAACGTGCTCAACCTGGAGTACTCCCAAAAGATGTGGCTGGCCTGCTGCCGCTATCAGCTACCGCTGGTGTATGCTTCCTCAGCTGCTACCTACGGCTCCGGCACCCTGGGCTATTCCGACGATGACGCCCTCCTACCCCTGCTGCGCCCCCTAAACCCCTATGGCGACTCCAAAAACGATTTCGATAACTGGGCCGTGCAGCAGCCGGAAAAGCCCTTCTTCTGGGCAGGTCTGAAGTTCTTCAACGTGTACGGCCCCAATGAGTACCACAAGGGCCGCATGGCCTCCGTTATTCTGCACGCCTTCCGTCAGATTCAGGAAACGGGCTCGATGACCCTGTTCCGCTCGCACAACCCCGACTACGCCGACGGGGAGCAGCAGCGCGACTTTGTGTATGTGAAAGACGTAGTGGAAGTGTGCTTCTTCCTGATGCAGAACCGCCGCAACTCGGGTATCTATAACCTGGGCACCGGCGAGGCCCGCACCTTCCTCGATCTGACCCTGAGCACCTTCGCGGCCCTGGACCGCACCGCCGACATCCGGTTCCGCGACACGCCCGAGGACATCCGCGACACCTACCAGTACTTCACGGAAGCGGATATGAGCAAGCTCCGCAGCATAGGCTACGACCTACCGTTCACGAAGCTGGAAGACGGTATTTCCGATTACGTGCGCAATTACCTGGTGCCAGGCCACTATTATTAATTCCCTCGCACTGGTAGAGAATTGCTGCACACTAAACGATAATTACAAAACCCCTGGGTTGCTTAGGCAGCTCAGGGGTTTCGTTTTGATTATCAGGCATCTATCCAAGCATCAAGTTTCAAAAGCTGTTGCTGTGCCGACTAAAGTGTTTTATCATATTGCAAAAATTAATTTTTATATCATTTTTTCCAGAGTACCTTCCTTCCCCCTAGTTCATCTCACTTTTGCAGGCTGGTGCAACGAAAAAGCATAACTATAGTGGGTGGTGGGTTTTCCGGCTCGATGCTGGCCCTCCAACTAGCCCGATTACCTAATCAGGAGTTGTTTGCCTGTGACGTACATCTGGTGGAGCCCCGGCCGGTCCCGGGTCCGGGGCTGGCTTATACGGCTCGTCGGCCGGAGTACCTGCTGAACGTCCGAAGCAAGTCCCTGAGCGCCTTTCCCGATCAGCCCGACCACTTTGTAAACTGGCTGCGCGTAACGCAGTCCGATGAATGTGAAAACGGCTTCTGCTCCCGCCAGAGCTACGGGCGCTACCTGCAGCAGCTCATCAGCCAGGTGCTGGAGTGGCCTTCCAGCAACGGCATCCGGTGCAAGTGGCACAACATGACGGCCCAGGCCGTAACCGTAGCCCCGGATGGGCAGTCGGCACGGGTGAAGCTGTCGTCGGGCACAGAAATTCACAGCGACTATGTAGTACTGGCTCTGGGCAACTTTCCGCCCCTGCCGCCTACCGGCCCCGACCTGCGCTACCTACAGCACCCGGCATACCATGGCAACCCCTGGGCCCGGGGGGCACTGCGCGACATAGGGGCCGACGATACGGTGTTGCTCATCGGCACCGGCCTCACGGCTATTGATGTGCTGCTGGGTTTGCAGGCCGATGGCCACCGGGGCCAGATTACGGTGGTTTCGGGGCACGGCCGCTGGCCGTTGGCTCACCAGCGGCAACCCGATTCTTACCCCAGCTTCTACGCCACGGAGTTGGCGGGCCAGCGGAGGGTAGGCGACGTGCTGAATATAGTGCGCCGCCATGTGCGGGAAGCACAGCACCAAGGCATCGGCTGGCAGGCGGTTATCGATTCGCTCCGGCCCGATTTGGGCCGCATCTGGGCGGCGTGGCCCCCGGTGGAACAAGCTCGCTTTCTGCGCCACCTAGCCGGCATCTGGTCGGTGGTGCGGCACCGCAGCCCGCCCCAGAACGCCAATGCCCTGCAGCAGATGCTGGACACTGGGTTGGTGCGGATGGAAAAGGGTCGGGTCAGGGCCATTGCAGCGGAGCCGCAGGAGCTGGTAGTAACCGTCCGAAATGAGACCCAGCAGCCCGCCCGGCCCCTCAGGGCCCAGCACGTTATCAACTGCACCGGCCCCTTGCTGGACTATAGCCGCATTGATGCTCCGCTGGTTACAGGCCTGCGAGAAGCTGGCTACCTAGTACCCGACGCCTTGCGCCTGGGCATTGTGACGGATGAGCACGGGGCTTTGTATAACACACAGGGACAAGCGTCGGCGGTGCTGTTTACCCTCGGCCCGAGCCGCCGCCCGGCCTACTTCGAGTCAACGGCCGTACCGGAGCTGCGGAGCCAAGCTACGGAGCTGGCACAGGAGCTAGGGCACCGTTTGCTACGGCCGGTTGGTAAGGAGGGGTAGCGTTTTTCAGTGGCATAGAGCCAACCATACAACAAAGGCCGCACCCGGATTGGGCGCGGCCTTTGTGTACGTACAAGCTGCCTGCGAAAGAGTTAGGCAGCCAAATCGGGGTAGAGCGGGCGGACCGGAGTTTCGGGCGCCTCCTGGGGTAGGGGCAGTGTGGGCAGGGCCGGGTAGGAAACGCTGGTTTCGGCGGCGTGGCGGCGCAGGGCACGCATGAGCAGGTATTTGTACTTCTCCGCGTCGGCCAGGGCCAGTTCCACGGCCCGTACGGCGTCGTCATACGCCACTACCGGTACCGATTCGGCAGCTTCGCCGGTAGGGTAAGTCAACTCAAAAACAGGGCAATCCAGGTATTCAGCGGGCGTTTTCATCAGGCAGCAAATCTATGGTTTCAGATGTCGGATAAATAACAGAACACCACTGTTTTTTATTCCCGAAAACAGGATTTTTTACTTATTTATTGATAAATAAGAGTCTTGATTATCAAGGCTTTATCTTCATCACTAGCTTACCAAACTGCAGCCCTTCGTCCATGCGGCGCAGGGCCTGCTCTCCGTCGGCCAGGGCAAAGACTTCGTCCAGTACGGGCACAATGGCGTGCTGCTCGAAAAGGCTGACCATGCCGTTGAAATCCTGAGCAGTTCCCATAGTAGAGCCCAGCACGGAAAGCTGCTTCCAGAAGATTTTGCGGGCGGCCACCGTGGGGATGTCGCCGTGGGTAGCCCCGTAGAATACGATGCGGCCGCCGGGAGCCGCCGCGTCCAGCAGGTCGTTGAAGCCGGGGCCGGCGGCACTGTCGATAACCACATCGAAGCTGCCTCCGGCCTGCTTAGTGAGGGTAGCCGGCCATTTTTCGGCCTTATAGCTGATGCCGCCTTTTGCGCCCAGCTCCACGGCCCGGGCTATTTTCTCCTCAGAGCCGGAGGTAACCCACACGTCGGCCCCACTGGCTACGGCCATCTGCAGGGCCAGCAGTGCCACGCCGCCCCCTACCCCACTGATGAGCACCCGCTCGCCGGGCTGCAGGCCGGCCCTGGTGAAGGCCGCGCGGTAGGCCGTAACGCCACCTAGAGGCAGGGCGGCCGCCTGCTCGAAGCTCAAATGGGCCGGTTTGGCGCGCACCTGCACGGCATCTACGCACACAAACTCGGCAAACGTGCCATCCTGGGGCAAGCCCAAAATCTGGAAGTCGCGGCCCTGGGCGGCGGGGTTGTTGCCCCAGTGGTGGCCGGGGTTAATGAGCACTTCCTGCCCCAGCAGATCGGCATCTACCCCCTCACCCAGCGCCGACACAATGCCGGCCCCATCGGAGCCCAGAATAATCGGGAATTTCAGTCCGGCGTACTGGCCCTTCTGAATCCAGACGTCGCGGTGGTTGAGGGCGGCCGCGTGGAGCTGCACCTGCACCTGGCCGGGGCCGGGCTGGGGGGTAGGAACTTCCTGCAGCGTGACAGGCTGGCCGATTCCTTCGAGCACTAGGGCTTGCATATAGTAAGGCGGTAAAAGGGGAAGGTGAGAGGTAAAGAAAAGGTAGGGTTGGCTACAGAAAGCGGGCCCGCAGCTCGGGGGTTGGAAGCCAGCAGGCTTCCTGGCGCCCAAACCACCGGTAGCGGTTGCGGGCCACCAGGCGGTAGGCCGCGTCGCGGAGGGGCCGGGGCACCAGCAGCCCCAGGGCACCGGCTACCCCCCAAAGGCCGCCCAACCGACGCAGGATGCCTAGGGCGGCGGCGGAGTGGGTGTGGGCTTGCCCGTCGGGGGTTATCAGAATAACCGAATCAGGCTCCTCGGGCATGGGCAGACTGTGAGTTCGCAGCAGCTCCTGCCCTACCCCCGACTGCAGGGAAGCAAACCGGAAATGGCCGGCCGCATCGTGCCCGATAACAAACTGCACAAAGCCATTACACAGATTGCAGACTCCGTCGAAGAGAATAGTAGCGGTGGGGGCGGGCAACATACGGGCGAAAATAGCAGAAGGAAAAAGGTTGCTACCCTAGTACCCGCCTGCCCCCGGCTTTGTTATGCGCCGGGCGTGGCAGCGGGCAGCAGGTCGCAGTACCAGAAGGCGGCCGGGGCGGGCGGTTCCGGGGCATCGGCAGGGGCGGGCGCCGGGTAGGTACGGCGCACCAGCTCGCCGCGTTGAAACGGAATGGGGCTGCTGAAGTACGGCGCATCAAAGACGAAGGTGTGGTACTCGCCGTTTTCGCCGCAGGAGTCAACGCCGGGTGGCAGGTCGCGCAGAAAGTCTTCGTCGAGGAGGCGGCCGCAGAAGCTGGCGTCGAGGTATTTTTCATTGACGCAGACGACCACCGCCCGGAAGCCCAGGTCGAGGTACTCGCGCAGCACCTCGGCGTTGGGACGTTGCCAGAGCGGAAATACGGCCTGCAGGCCTACTTGCGCCAGCTGCTGCTCGCGGTAGTGGCGCAAATCCTCCAAGTAAATATCCCCGAACACGGCCCGCTGAATACCCCGTGCCTGCAAAGGAGCCAGCGTGGCGCGCATCTGCTGCTCGTAGAGGGCCATGTCGGGCGTTTCGGGCAGCTCCAGCTGGGTGAGAGGTAGGCCGATGCGCTGGGCCTGGGCTTCCAGCAGCGCTACCCGCACGCCGTGCATGGACACGCGCCCGTAGTGGGCGTTTACGCTGGTTAGCAGGTCCGTAACGTGCAGAGCAGGGTCGTGCAGGGCGTGGTAGAGGGCCAGGGCAGAGTCTTTGCCGCCGCTCCAGTTCATGAGGGTAGGAAAGGGCATGGCTTAAAGGTAAGGCCCGCGCCCGCAAGGTCCGGCGCAACCGCAGCCGGGCCGGGTACGTTTGCCTTTGCATAGATGCTTCCTTTCTCTACCTTGACTTCTATTCCCATGAAACGCTTTCTTCCTTTGCTGGCTGCTGGCGCCCTGATGGCCTCGCTCACCGGCTGCGACTACCGCAACACGCCGGGCAAAGACCCCCAGGTTTCCCAGGATTTTTCTACCTACCAGAAGGCCCGGCCCATAGAAACCATGCGTGACAGCGTGAGCGGTGGTGACGAGGCATACACACCCATTGGCACCGGCTCGGCCCAGAACCAGAAAACCTCCGTGGATGCCGCCATTGAAGGCCAGCCCAACAACGCCGGCTCCCCCGTAGGCGACATGCCCTCCGGCAACAGCGAGGTGCAGGCAACCACACGCGAGCAATAGGCTAGCATGCTACTACCTACCCCCTCGCATAGGCTTAACCTCCTATAGATAAGCCCCTACCGGTACTCCGGCAGGGGCTTTTTCATGGGTTTTTCAGAAAAGAACTATAGCACCCAGCGCCGGGGTTGCGGGGCCCCGGCATTCGTGCCCTTCGTTAGTGCCAGCCCAACGCCCAGGGTCAGAGCGTCTTCCAGGCCGCCTACTACCCCGCTGGCAAGGCCGGACGCCTGGGTGGCTTTTTTGCGCAGAAAGTAGCCGGCGTAGGTGGCGCCCACTGCGGCCATTGCCCCTAGTAGCGCCCCGGTCAGTTGCTTGTCGTGGTTGATTTTATAGAGGGTCGCTCCGACGAGGGCGCCCGCTGCTGCCCGCCCCAACAACGATACCGGCACAATACGGGCGGGCATTTGCGGGACTTTATCGGCAGTCATTTCACTGGCGGCCAGCACTTTCAAGCCGTGCGCTACTAATGGCTTCTGAAGCCAGCGCAGGGGTGAGCCTGCCAGTGCGTGCGGGTGATACGTGAGGAGGTTGCTGCTCAAGAGGGCCGGTGCCGTCATGCTTCGGAGGCCGGCAACTGCCCCAAGCCCCACAGTTTGCCACAGATGCTTGCTCATAGCTGGAAAGGTAGTGCCGGGTAAGTTCCAGACCGGCACCCTAGCTTCTTACGCAGCCGGGCGTTGCCGGGTCGTGCCCGGCTCCGGGCTGTGTGCCTGAGCAGTAATGTGTTTGCGGATCAGCTTCTCCGGGAATACCCTCATTTTCTCTGACGATAATCCGTGTTTACCTTCCAGATTTACGAGTAAATACGGCCTTGCAAATTCCGTAATATCCTGATACAAAAGCACTTTCCACCTCATCACCAGCAAAGCTATGAAACACAAATGGATGTCCGTTCTTTTAGCCTCCATGCTATGGGGCTCTTTAGCCCTTACCTCCTGCGACGACGATGACGACTCGAACTCGGGTGGTACCACTTCGGGTAGCACCACAGGCAGCACTAGTGGCAGTACCACTGGTACTACCGGAACAACAGGTACCACTGGCACGACAGGTACTACCGGAACGACGGGTACTACCGGAACCACGGGTACAACAGGGACGACGGGTACCACGGGAACCACGGGTACGACTGGCACGACTGGCACGACTGGCACCACGGGTACGACCGGCACGACCGGCACGACCGGCACGACCGGTACGACTGGCACAACCGGAACTACTGGTACGACGGGTACCACCGGAACAACTGGCACTACAGGTACCACCGGAACGACGGGTACCACTGGAACAACTGGCACTACGGGTACGACTGGGACAACAGGCACTACCGGTGGCACAACTGGAACAACGGGTAGCACCACCGGAACTACGGGTACCACGGGTGGCACCACCTCCGGGGGCGGCACCACGGGCGGTGGTGGCGGAACTACCTGAGCCCTACTGCTGGCTTACCACGAAAAAGGGCAACCCGGTGGGTTGCCCTTTTTGCTTGAGGTAGCGCCTATTTTTGATTCGCGGCCCAGGTGTCCATCTTGCGTTCCAGCACGGCCAGAGGCATTACGCCATCTTTCAGCAGCTCATCGTGGAAGTCGCTGAGGCGGAAGTGGGAGCGGCTTTGGCCGGCGTACTTCTCGCGCAGCTTGTTGTTATGAGCACCCAGCTGCTGCTCGTATTTCTGGCGCAGCTCCCGGATTTTCAAAGCCCCGATTTTGTAGCTCAGGGCCTGGCCCGGAATGGCCATGTAGCGCTCAATTTCGGCCACGGCCCCATCTTCGCTGATGGCTTCGTTGTCGAGCATGTACTTAATGGCCTCTTCGCGGGTCATATTTTTGGTGTGCATGCCCACGTCCACTACCAGGCGCACGGCGCGGTGCATTTCGTCGCCGAGGGCGCCCATGTACTGATAGGGGTCCTGGTAGAGGCCCAGCTCTTTGCCCAGGCTTTCGGTGTAGAGGGCCCAGCCTTCGCCCATGGCCCCGTACCAGGCAAACCGCCGGAACTTAGGCAGATCGGTGTTTTCCTGCTGCAGCGAAGTCTGGTAATGGTGGCCCGGAATGGCTTCGTGCAAAAACAACGACTCCATGCCGGAGGTGACGTTGAACTTAGTGGCATCTACAATCGGGATGTAGAAAACGCCCGGCCGAGAGCCGTCGGGGCTACCCGGGTTGTACTCCGCCGAGGCCGATGCGGCCCGGAAAGCTTCCGTCTGGCGGATTTCAAACGGCGTCTTGGGGGTGCGCCCGAACATTTTCTTCAGGTTGGGCTCCATTTTGGTCTGAATGGCCCGGAAAGCCCCCAGCACATCTTCCGGGGTTTTATAGGGCATCAGCTTGGGGTCCGTTTTCAGGGAAGCGAAGAACGCCTTTAGGTCGCCTTTAAAGCCGACTTGCGCCTTCACTTTCTCCATCTCGCCCCGGATGCGAGCTACCTCCTGCTGGCCGGTCTGGTAGATTTCCTCAGGCGTCTTGTCGGTAGTCGTCCACGTTTTCACATAGTACTTGTACATCTCGGGGCCGCCCGGAATAGCCGCAATGCCGGTGCTGGGCCGCGACTTGGGCAGATATTCCTTTTCCAGGAAGTCGCCGAGCTTTTTGTAGGTAGGCACCAGCTCTTCCTGAATAGCCTTTTTGTAGGCCGCTGTGATGCGCTGTTTGTCGGCATCGGTCAGGCCTTCGGGAAACTTGTTGATGGGGCCGTAGAACAGGCTCTTGGTCGGGTCAGAGGTTTCCATGGCGCGCATCTGCGGAATCATCTTCACCACCAGCGCCTTGGGCAGCACTACTCCAACCTTCATGCCCTGCCGGAAGTTGCTGATGGCCGTATCGGCCCATACCGAGAAGCCGCGCACCCGGCCCAGCCAGTTGTCGTAGTCCTTGGCGGTTTTGAAAGGCTGCACACCCTCGCCCGAGCCGTATTGGCCCATGCTGAGGGGTAGGCCCCAGAACTGCTGGAAAGGCATCATCCAGGTGGGTTGCCGCAGGCCTTCCAGCTTGCTCTCCAGATCGTAGCGGAAGATGTCGTAGCTGATCTTGTCGTTGGCCGACAGCTCCTCGCGGTTGAATTTCTGCAGGCCATTCAGGTACTTCTGGTAGAAGGCCTGAAGCTTGCCCCGAAACTCCTTGGTGCCGTCGTTGGGCAGTTGGTCGTTGTAGCGGTTGTCGCCCTGCGCGGTGGCTTCCAGCGGAAACAACCGGGCGTTTTCCTCCCAGTAGGCGTCAAAGAGTTGCTTTGTGTCTTTGATGTCGGCCAAGTTGGTTTCGGTGGTGGCCGCGCTGTCTTGTTCCGTTGATTTCTGCTGGTTGCAGGCGGCCAGGAGGGCGCAGGCGAACAGGCCGCCCAGAGCGAGTTTTTTCATGGGGAGAAAAGGAAGTTGCGTTCAGACCGGGAAGGTACACCGATGTTTTCTGAATTTGCTACCCCCAAGCTGGGCCGAAACCCGGGGCAGCAATGGGGGCGTACTACCGCAGGCGCGCTGTCTATTCTATGGAAAACCTCGAAATCGTAATTCTGCTGATGGCGGCGCTGGCGCTGCTGTATGCCCTGGCCAACCGCCTGAAGCTGCCCTACCCCGTGTTGCTGGTGGTAGCCGGCCTGCTCATAGGCCTGGTGCCCGGCCTGCCTGTAGTCCGCCTCAGCCCCAACGTGGTGTTTCTGGTGTTTCTGCCGCCCCTGCTCTATGAGGCCAGTTTCAACACCTCCTGGCACGATTTCAAGCGTTACCACCGCTCCATTTCCCTGTTGGCCATTGGGCTGGTGTTGTTTACCATGGCGGCGGTGGCGGCCGTAGCGCATTACTTCATTCCGGGCATGACCTGGGCCCTGGGCTTTGTACTGGGCGCCATCGTGTCGCCGCCCGATGCGGTAGCCGCTACCAGCGCTACTCACGGTTTGGGCCTGCCCCGGCGGGTATCGACCATTCTGGAAGGGGAAAGCCTACTGAATGATGCCTCGGCCCTGATTGCCTACCGCTACGCCGTGGCGGCCGTGGTAAGCGGCACCTTCGGGCTTTGGGAGGCCGGCCTGCAGTTTCTGCTGGTGGCAGGCGGCGGACTGGCGCTGGGCGCGGCGTTGGGCTACCTCTTTACCCGCCTGCAAAGCCGCGTGCAAGACCCTACCCTGGCCACCGTGCTCAGCCTGCTCAGTCCGTTTATGGGCTATGTGCTGGCGGAGCACCTGCACATTTCCGGAGTATTGGCAGTGGTGGCAACGGGGCTAGTGATGTCGTGGAATTCGTTTGAGGCCTACACGTTCCGGACCCGCATCCGGCGCAGCAACTTCTGGAAAGTCCTCACTTTCCTGCTCAACGGCTTCGTGTTTATCCTCATTGGCTTGCAGCTGCCGGCCATTATGGAAGGGTTGGGCGCTTATTCCCTACCCACCATTATTGGGTATGGGCTGCTGATTAGCGTGGTGGCCATTGTGGTGCGGCTGCTGTGGATTTTTCCGGCTGGTCTTTCCTCCTACTATTTCGGACGGGGCGGGCAGGAGTTTACTTCGGTTAAAGAGCAGGCCCGGGAGCTGTTTGTGGTATCCTGGTCGGGGATGAGGGGGGTAGTGTCGTTAGCGACGGCGCTGGCGTTGCCAATGGTGCTGAGCAACGGCGAGCCGTTTCCGCAGCGCAACCTGATTCTGTTCATTACCTTCTGCGTTATCCTCGTAACGCTGGTGGTACAGGGGCTTTCCTTGCCTTGGTTTGTGCGTCGCCTGGGCGTGCAGACGCCACCCGAGCAGGATCTGCAGGAGGCGCGGGAGCTGCGCCTGGAACTGGCCCGTGCCGCCCTCACCTACATCGACTCGACGGTGGCCGGCGCTACCGACGCCCGCGCTTTTCGGGAAATTCGCAACCGCTTCGAGCATCGCATCAGCCGCCTGGAAAATCCCGTTCCGCCCGATGCTACCTCCGATAATACCTCAAACCCCGCCGCCGAGCGTGCCGAGTTCGAGCAGATTCTGCGTCAGCAGCTGGCTGTTATTGAGCACGAGCGGGAACTGCTGGTACAGCTGCACCGCGCCGGCACCTTCAGCGAGGAAGCCGTGCGGCGCGTAGAGCGGGAGCTGGACATTACTACCTCTACCCTTTACTCGCAGCTGAATGCTCTGTAAGCGCCCGGCCGGCAACATCCGGCGGGCAATCTGGTTGTAGTCTTTCTGAAACTGGCCGAAGCGCTACCTATGTCACCGCCGAGGCCGCCGAAAACCTCTTTTTCAACCTCTCCCTTATGGAATCATTAGCCGGTAAGAACGCCCTGGTAACGGGCGCTGGTAAAGGAATTGGCCGGGCCGTGGCCGTAGCCCTGGCTCAGGAAGGCGCCAACGTGGCCCTGCTGGCCCGTACTGAAAGCCAGCTCCGGGAAGTAGCCCAGGAAATTGAAGCCTTGGGCGTAAAAGCCGTGGTAGTAACCGCCGACGTAGCCGACCGCGCCGCCGCCGAAGCCGCCGTAAATCAGGCCATTCAGGAGCTGGGTAGCATCGACATCCTGATCAACAACGCCGGCATCGGCACCTTTGCCAAACTCGTGGACATGGACCCCGAGGAGTGGGAAAACATCATTCGGGTGAACCTGCTGGGCACTTACTACATCACGCGTGCAGTGCTCCCCCAGATGATTCAGCGCGAGTCGGGCGACATTATCAACATTGCTTCTACCGCTGGCCAGCGCGGAGCCGCCACCACCAGCGCCTACAGCGCCTCGAAGTTTGCTTTGCTGGGCCTTACCGAGTCCTTGATGCAGGAAGTGCGCAAGCAGAACATCCGCGTGTCGGCCCTCACGCCCAGCACCGTGGCCACCGAGCTTGCCATCAACAACAAGCTCACCGACGGTAACCCCGAGAAGGTAATGCAACCCGAGGACCTGGCTGAGTTCATCATCTCTCAGCTCAAGCTCAACCGTCGTATTTTCATCAAGGAAGCCGGCATGTGGAGCACCAACCCTTAATCGGGGTTTCGGTTAGCTTACAAAGGCTTGCAATAAAAAAGGCCCGTAGCACAGTGCTACGGGCCTTTTTTCCTGAACTTCTATTGTCTATTGATTAACTCGTGCGCCGGGCTTCGGGGCGGGTTTCTTTACCATCGTCCCGAAAGCGCCTTTCTGCTCGAAGGCCGCAATTACTTCGTCTTCGGCGGGGGTGCGTTTTACTACCGGGTTGTTGGCCCAGAACTCAGGGTCGTAGGGCTTGGCCCGAATGGCGTCCAGGTCGCGGTCCGTGAGGCTGGCGCGGGCGTAGGGAAGGCGCGTGGGGGTAGTAGCCTGGTCGTAGAAGAAGGTAAACGACGACACATTGATAGCCAGTGGCTTTTTACCGGGCTCGGTCAGGTCGGTGGTCAGGTCCATCTTCATCAGCTCCAGGGGGGCCACGCTGGCTTTACCCGCCGGACGGAAGGCCATTTCGATGGTCAGCTTGGCGTTTTCGAACTTCTGGCGGGGGTTGTTGGTGGAGCCCGTGAAGCTGGGCTGCACCATGCGGTAGCGCACTACCTGGTTGGTTTCAATGTCAATCCAGATGGTGCCCTGGGCGCGGTATTTTATTTCGGGCCGGGTTTCAAACTCAATTTCGGCCACCCCGCCGGTGGAGTCCTCGCCCACAATGCCTTTCAGCTCCAGCAGGTAGTTCTTCTCTACGTTCGGGCTCAGCAAAGCCAGGGAGGTAGTGCTGTCCTGCTGGGGGTCGAAGAGGCCAAACTTGCGGGTGTACACCGAGAAGTTGCTCAGGTTGATGGGCGCCTGGCGGGCAGCGTAGCGGCCCTGAGCCAGGGTAGTACCATCAATGCGGGCCGGGTTCGACTTCACATTCCAGACCACTTCCTGCAGCTCAGAAGGCTGGTTGTCGATGCGAGTAATTTGGCGGTAGAAAGCCTTACCGTAGTAGGCGCGGCGGTAGTTGCGCTGCAGGTTTCGGAAGGCACGGTCCACGAGCTGGAAAGGGTAGCTGGCTACTTTCACCTCGGGCAGCACTACGGTAGCTGGCGCCAAGGCCACATCAAGCGCCGCGCCCGAGGTAACGCGCAGGGTGTCCCGAACGTGGTTTAGCTCGGAGAAAAGAATAGTAACGGGCAGGCTTTTAACCACCAGGGTAAACTCGCCCTCCAGGTTGGTGGTGGTGCCGTTGCTGGTGCCGGGCACCGCTACGCTAGCGAAGGGCAGCACCTCCTTGGTTTCTTTGTCGCGCACTACCCCGCGCAGCTGCACCTGGGCCTGGCTGATATGGGCCAGACTGAGCAGCAACCCCAGCAGTACAAGGGCGCCCCGAAACGGCCGCGAGAGGGTGAAAGAAGAGACAGCGGGTAAACGAACTGGAAGCATGGCAAACGAGCAGCAGGAAAAGAAAAACGGCACACCGGCCGTAATAACGCGGGCCCGACCCAAAACCGTGCCCACCTGCACAAAAGTAGGCGCTAAACGCAACAGCAAGGCCCAAATGTGGGTAAGTAGTGTACCTTGAGGCGCTGCTCCGGCATAAATGGAGCGGCTGTCCTTCCACTTTTCCTTGTCCCCTACTCCCATGTTGAAGCGAGATTTCCTGAAAAATGGCCTGCTGGCCGCCGTGGGTGCGCTGGTAAGTCCGGCTGTGCTGGCCGCGGCCCACGAAGAAAAACTCCTGCGCGAAGCCCGCGCCATGCCCATGGCCGACGGCCCCTTCACGCTGCCGGCCCTGCCCTACGCCTTCAATGCGCTGGAACCCCACATCGACGCCAAGACGATGGAGATTCATCACGACGCGCACCACAAAACCTACGTTTCCAAGCTGAACGAGGCCGTAGCCGGCAAGCCCGAGGAAAAGCTGAGCCTGGCCCAACTGCTGGCCTCCGCCAATAAGCAGCCTGATGCTATCCGCAACAATGCTGGCGGCCACTGGAACCACTCGTTCTTCTGGCTCCTGCTCGACCCCAAAGGCGGCGGGCAACCCACTGGTGCCCTGGCCGCAGCTATTAATAAGGACTTCGGTTCCTACGAGAAATTCCAAGACGAATTCACGAAGGCCGCTACTGGCCGCTTTGGCTCGGGCTGGGCCTGGCTGATTCACGATAAGAAGTCCGGCAAGCTAGCCATTACCTCCACCCCCAACCAGGATAACCCCCTGATGGATTTGCCTGGTATTCAGCGCGGCACCCCGCTGCTGGGGCTTGATGTGTGGGAGCACGCCTACTACCTCAAATACCAGAACAAGCGCCCCGATTACGTAAAAGCCTTCTGGAACGTGATTAACTGGGCAGAGGTAACCCGCCGCTTCGACGAAGCCAAGAAAGGCTAATTACAGTTTTCGATCAGCAAAAAGCCGCTTCTGACATTTCAGAAGCGGCTTTTTTTGTTTCAGAAAATATATCAGCTACCCTATACTAGAAGCGCAAAGCAGCGTTAGTGCAAGCGGCTCCCAAGTCGCAACAGTTCTTGTATACAGAATGAACTTCAGCGCAGCCACTTTTCTAGGAGAAGCTTATATAAAGGCAGAAGGCACAAGGTTTATTCTTCCTCGGCGGAAATAGCAGCCGGCCCTTCGGGTAGGTTCAGCAAGGAGCCCAGCAGCAGGGCATTGGTGAACAGGCGGGAAGTGCCGTGCCAGTAGTGGCGGAAGTTAGGGTCATCGGCGAACAGCACCACCCGACCTGCGCCTGCCTTGCTCACTACCACGACCGCCGTGTTACGGATCTGCTGCACATTGGCCCTCGACACGTACCCGCTCACCAGCGGGGTAGCCGTGTACTGCGCTACCGTGGCGTAGGGGTTGCGGCTGGGCCGCAAGAACGTGGTGCCATTGCGGAATACATAGAGCTGGCGGCTGGGCAGCCCGAAGCCGATGGGGTTGGTAATGTCCACGTCGGCGCGGTAGATGGAGCCAGCAATGGCACGGGTACCTTCCTGCTCCTGGGCCACGAAATCGAGGCGGCGGGCCGCTACGGATTTACCCTTGCCGCCGGCTGTGGCCGTGGTGTCGGCCCAGCCGCCGCTGGCCGGAATCAGCAGTTTCTCTTTTACAATGCCTTGCTTGATAGCCCACTCCGAGGCGTTTTTAAGGGTAATGAGCGTACCTCCATCCTGCACCCAACGGCGCAGCTTTTCCACGGCAGCCCGGTCGAGGGTAGCGTAGGAGCCGCCTACCAATACTAGGCTGGTGTAGCGGCCCAGCGGGGCCCGGCCGAAGTTGCTCAACTCCAGGCGGCTCAGGGGCAGCCCCAATTGTTGGCTGGCTACAAACCATGCCTCGCCTACCTCCGAGGCATTCAGCCCGGTGCCTACCAGCAGGGCCGCTTTGGTTTCGGGCACCGTTCGCACGTTGTTGGAGCCCAAGTCGATGCCGCTCAGGCTGAAGCCAGTGCCCACCCCGGTAAAGCTAACCTGCTGCTGCCGCCCTACCCGGCTCACTACCTGAAACACGGAATCGGCGGGCAGCTTCTGGGCAGCTACCGGAATGACCAGCGTACCGTAGCCGAAGTCGGTGGCCTGCTCGCTGGTACCGGCTCGGAAGGGTTTAAAGCTGACCTTGGCCGTTACGCCGGCCCGTTGCAGGGCCACCAGGGCCCGCGGGGCGTTGTAGTCAGACCAGGGCAATAGGTAGGCGTAGGAGCTCTGGCCCCCGCGTACGGTGCCGGTTAAGGCTTTGGGCGCCGTTACGGGAGCCCCTTGCACTAGGCTGGTATTTTTCTGCTTCGCGAAGGGCAGACCGTAAGCATGGGCCTGGCTCCATCCAGTCACGTCATAGAACACGCTGTCATGGAAGGTGGTCAGCTCTTCAAACAGGGAGTTAACAATGCGGTACTGAGGCTGGCTGGTGGGTACCACGTAGGCCTTACCCTTTTCGAAGGTCTGCTTGTCGAGAGTAACGTTTTTACCCAACTCATGCACCTGAATCTTATGTTGGAGCAGCAACGCCAGAAACCGGTTGGTCAGGGTTTCGTCCTGGGCGTTGCCGAACACGTAGGCCTTGGTCGGGAACTTGCGGGCATCGGTGAGGGCTGAGGTGAAGAAGTCGCGCTGGTGGCGCAAGTACAGGTCCTTTTCTTCTACCGCTCCGCGCACCGTGGCTAGGCCCGTAGCTACGTGGTTGCGGATGGTAAACGGAAAGGTAACTACCCCGTTCGTGCCTTCCTGGGCCAGCCCGCGGGAGCTGCCCACTTCAAACGTTACCCCTACCCCACCCTGGAAATCGGGGTAGGTGGAGCCATAGATGGGCGAGAGGTTATCGAACTGTTCCTTGGTCCAGTACAGAGAACCCAGGTTGTCCAGGGACTTAGCGAAATACTTGGCCAAGTGCACGTTCAGCACCTCATAGGTAGCCCGCGGAATCAGGTCGTTTTCGGTGCTGAAGGGCTTAGAAGGCTCGAAGTAGTAGGTGCCATTGGTGCCCATTTCGTGAAAGTCAATCATCACGTTGGGGTACCACTCATGGAAAAAGGCCATGCGGGCCCGGCTTTCCGGCTGGGTTAATGAGAGCCAGTCCCGGTTTAGGTCGGTGTAGAAGTGGTTGGTGCGCCCGCCCGGCCAGGCCTCGGTGTGCTCCCGGTCCAGGGGGTCGGTGGGGTTGGGCCAAGACTTGTTCTGGTCAAACCAGTGCGAGGCTCGGTCGCGGCCATCGGGGTTTTCCAGCGGATCGATGGTGATGACGGCCTGCTCCAACCACTGCTTGGTTTCGGGGGCGGTGGAGGCCGTGAGGTAGTAGGCCAGCAGCAGGGCCGCCTCCGAGGAGGAGCTTTCGTTGCCGTGCACCCCGAAATTCAGGCTCACCACCACCGGCAGCTTGCGGTAGTCGGGCGCTGCCAGTTTGGGGTCAATGAGGGCGCGGCGCGCCTGCTGCAGACCGGCCAGGTTCTGCTGGTTTTCCGGAGCCGTGATGGTGGCCACTACCTGGGGGCGCTCCTCGAAGGTGGTGCCAATCACCCGGAAACTTACCTTATCCGACACCCGGTCCAGCTCCCGCAGGTAAGCCACTATCTGGTCGGTGCGGGTGTAGTGCGTGCCGATGGGGTAGCCCAGGAACTGCTCCGGCGTGGGCACGGCCGGGTCGAATGACGTAGCCGTGGCCGCGGGAAAGAAGTAGGTATTCTGGGCAGCAGCTGGTAAGTGTAGGGCAAAGCCCACGGTCAGCAGGGCAGCGGAAGCGTAAGGTTTCAACATGGAAAGGGAAGTCGAAAGCGGTTGGTAGCAAAATAGCGCGGCTCTTCTGGTCGAGCTTGCGCAAGGTTTTTCGCTTGATATAAGATTGTCATGCTGAGCGAAGTCGAAGCATCTCTACCGCTTCGTTGCTACCCTCTTGGTTAGCCAGAGGTAGAGATGCTTCGACTTCGCTCAGCATGGCAGTTAGTGTGGCAACGTTAGCACGCGAGATGTCTCGACAAGCTCGACATGACGGTCTGGGTTGGTCAGCAGTACTCTTAATACCCCGGATTTTGCTCTAGGTCGGGGTCGGCTACTAAGTCGTTGAAGGGGAGGGGGAACAGCCAGCGGCGCTGATCCGTGACTCCGAGCACGGCACCGGCGCGGCCAGTGCGCACCAGGTCAAACCACCGGTCGGCTTCGAAGGCAAACTCCACCCGCCGCTCGTTTTCAATGGCTAGTAGCAGGGCGTCGGCGGTAGCGGCAGTGCTGGCCGGTACTCCGGCGCGGGCGCGCACGGCGTTCAGGTCGGCTAGGGCATCCGTCAGCTTGCCTTGCTTGGCCCGCGCTTCGGCCCGAATGAGGTATTGCTCGGCCAGGCGCAGCACGTAGCTAGGGTCGTCGCGCTGGGCGGAGCGGCTGTAGAGGTTGCCGTAGGTGACATTGCTACCGGCAATGACGGTAGTAGCCAGCAGGGCCGAGCGGTTGCCGCCCACGGTGGGGTCGTTGAGCAGGGCAATGGCGGCGGGCACGGGCTGGAAGTTGAACTGCCCGCCCAGGGCGCTCGGAAACCAGTTGTTCCACATTGTGTTAGCGTCGGAGTTGCTGAAGGTCAACTCAAACACTGATTCCCTGCTCAGAAAGGGCGCGGTAGAAATAGCGCGGTAGGGCGTCACGAGGCCGTAGTTGCCGCTGCTTATCACCTGGGTAGCGTAGGTTTCGGCTTCCGTCCACTGCTGGCGGTAGAGGTGCAGGCGGGCGCGCAGGGCGCGGGCGGCGGCCTTCACGGCGCGGTTGCGGGTAGCGGCCTCGGGCAGCAGGGCTTCGGCCTGGGTTAGGTCGGCTAGCACCTGGTCGTAGGTTTGGGCAAGGGTGCTGCGGCGGATGCCCCGGCCGTTTTCCTTGGTGCGGGTGGGCGTGAGCACCAGCGGCACCCCGCCCCAGCCCCGGCCCAAATCGAAGTACACCAGGGCCCGCAGGAAGTAGGCCTCGCCCAGCAGCTGGTTTTTCTCAGTCGCCGTCAGTAGCGGGTCACTGAGGCCGGGCAGGGCAGCCAGCACGTTGTTGGCCCCGTTCACGGCCTGGTACATCTGAGTCCAGGCCTCGGTAATGAGCACGTTATCGGCGCTGAGCTGGTTCTGGTCGATCTGCAGAAACTGGTTCAGCGTGCCGTTGAAGCGCACATTCTCGCCGGGCAGAAAGCCCAGCACCGGCCAGTTCAACTGGTAGTAGGCCTGCACCCGGTCGTAGACGCCAATGGTGGCGGAGCGGGCACTGCTGGCATCGGTTATGGCCTGGTCGTCGGGGAGCTGTTGCACCGGCGTGGGGTCCAGCAAATCGTTGCAGGCCGAGAAGCTCAGGGTAGCAGCACCCAGCACGGCGGCAAACAGCAAGTGGTATAGCGAAGATTTCATCGAGGTCAGATTCTGAAAAACAGGGGGTAATGTCATGCTGAGCGCATTTGAGCCTAAAGTCGCCGGGGCAAGCCTGGCTACCACTTCGTTCTGGCGGGGCGCCTCACCCCCCGGCCCCCTCTCCGGAAAAGGAGAGGGGGAGCCGGGCGATTGGGTATGCTTGCCTCAGGTGGCCTTGCGTTCGGTGCCGCCTTTGCACGACGGGCGGCGGGTTGGTTACAGGCCCACCGTCAGGCCTACCTGGAAGGTGCGGGGCTGGGGCACCGTGGCCCAGTCAATGTTTTTGGTGTTGGCTACCCCGCTCTGGGAGTTCACCTCGGGGTCGATACCGGAGTAAGGCGTGATGGTGAGCAGGTTGGCGGCCTGCACGTAGAGGCGCAAAGAGTTGAGGTGGGCTTTAGCGGCTACCTCCTTCGGCACAGTGTAGCCCAGCGAGAGGGTGCGCAGGCGCAGGAAAGAGCCGTCCTCCAGGTACCGGTCGCTCAGGTTCTGCACTACCCCCCCATAATTGTTGGAGGCCGGGTTGGTGGTCAGGCGCGGAATGTCGGTTTGGTCGCCGGGCCTTTGCCAGCGGTCCAGCTGCTCGCGCAGGTAGCCAATGTTGCTCTGCGTGCCCCCATGCACCAGGAAAAAGCGGTTCATGTTCATGATTTTCGCCCCCTGCTCGAAATTGAGGGTAAAGCCAAAATCCAGCCCCTTGTAGGTCACCGAGTTGATCACACCCCCGAAGTAATCGGGCCAGGCGTTGCCCACCAGCTTGCGGTCGGCCACCGATAGTTGCCCGTCGCCGTTCACGTCCTGGTACTGGGCGTCGCCGGTTTCGGGGTTCACGCCGGTTTGGTGGTAAAGCCAGAACGAGTAGAGCGGGGCGCCTTCTTCGAGACGGAAAATGTCGCGGGAGCCCGAGGTGATGGGGGCCGCCAGCTTCTCGATGCGGTTCACGTTGCGGGCCACGTTGAAGGTAGTGCTCCACTGCACGGCCGAAGCGGATGGCAACCAGTTGGCCGTTAGCTGCACCTCGAAGCCCTTGTTGCTCACGGCCCCATAGTTTTCCACCACCGAGGCAAAACCCGTTTTGCGGGGCACCGGCACGTTCAGCAGCAGGCCCGAGGTGTACTTGTCGTAGTAGTTCAGCTCCAGCAGCAAACGGCTTTGCAGCACGGCCGCATCCAGGCCCACGTTCCACTGCCGGGTGCTTTCCCAGCTCAGGTTGGGGTTGGCCAGCTGCAGGGGGGTAGTGCCGGGCAAATCGAGATAGTTGGCCCCACCCTGCACCAGGCCCCGGGCGGCGAAGTCGCTGATGCCGGCTTGGTTGCCGGTTTTGCCCACACTGCCGCGCAGCTTCAACTCCTGAAACACGTTCAGGTTCTTAATGAATTCTTCCTCACTCAGGCGCCAGCCCAGGCCCACGGCCGGGAAGTAGCCCCAGCGGTTGTCGGCCCCGAAGCGGGAGGAAGCGTCGGCCCGCAAGCTCACGTCGGCGGTATAGCGCTGCTTGAAGCTGTAGGTAGCCTTGCCAAAAAACGACAGCAGCCCTGCCTGGGAGCGGGACGAAGAGCCCGTTTGAGTAGCTGCCGAGGCGATGCTGGTCAGGTCGTTGCTCGGGAATTGCTGGCCCGAAAGGCTGGTGCGCTGAAAGGTATTTTTCTGGATAGTATTACCCACCAAGGCCTGCAGGGAGTGGTTTTCCCCGAAATCCACCGAGTAGTTTAGGGTCTGCTCGTTGAGCAAGGTAATGTCGCGCGACAGGAAGGAGGTAGCCGTGCCCCGGGGCTGCCCGGCCAGGATGAGCGTGTTGTTGAAGTTGTTCTCATACATGTCGTTGAAGTCGATGCTCCAACTGCTGCGCAAGGTCAGGTGCTTGCCAAACTGGTACTGCCCGTACACGTTCGAGATGACGCGCGAGCCCACCGCGTCGTTGTTCAGGTTGCCAATCAGGGCCTGGTGGTTGTCGAAGGAGCCGTACTTGGCGTAGGTACCGTCGGGGTTGTAGATGGGCAGATTGGTGCGCGGAAACAGGGCCGAGTTGATGACCCCCACCGGGTTGTTGTCGTTGCTGCTCACGTTGCGGTGGGTGCGCGTGAGGGCCGTGCTCGTGCCGATGCGCAGCCTATCCGTCACGGAGTTATCCAGGTTTACGCGGAGGCTAAACCGGTCGAAGTTGGTGGGCCGGGCAATGCTTTCTTGCCGGAAATACCCGCCCCCCACGTAGAACTGCGTTTTGGCTGAGCCCCCAGCCGCCGACAGCTCATAGCTCTGGGTTTGGGCTGTGCGGAACACATCAGAGAGCCGGTCGTAGGTTTGCTGCTCCTCGGGCAGGCCGCGCCCCCCGGAGGCCACCGAGCGGTAGGGCAGTTGAGTGGGGTTGCCGCCGTCGTTCAGGAACCGCTCGTTTTCCAGCTGGGCCAGCTCCTGGCCGCTCACCAGCTCATACTGCTTGGGTGCCTTCGACCAGCCGTGGTAGGTATTGAAGGTGATACGGGTTTTGTCGCCGGCCTTGCCACGTTTGGTGGTGATGAGTACTACCCCGTTGGCCCCCCTCGAACCGTAAATGGCTGTGGCGTTGGCGTCCTTCAGGATTTCGATGCTCTCAATGTCCTGGGGGTTGATGTCGGCCAGCGGGTTGCTGGATACCTGGTTGCCCAGACCGGTGGCAATCAGGTTGGTGTTGTTGATGAATACCCCATCCACCACGTACAGCGGGTCATTGCTGGCATTCACGGAGTTACTACCCCGGATGCGGATGAACACCCCGCCCCCCGGCACCCCCGAGTTGGCCGATACCTGCACGCCGGGCGCTTTGCCCTGCAGCAGTTGGTCGGGGCTGGCCGCCGGAATATCCTTGAGCGCGTCGCCCTTCACCGAGCTAATGGCGCTGGTCAGGGTTTTGCGGTTTTGCTCGCTGTAGCCCGTTACCACCACTTCCGAGAGCTGCTTCACATCAGCTTTCAGGGCTACGTTGATGGGGCCGCCGGTAGCTGCCACGGCCTGGCTTTCGTAGCCCACGGCGCTGATGGTCAGGATAGTGCTGCCGGGCGGCAGGGTCAGAGAGAACGAGCCATCGGGCCCGGTGGAGGCACCCACGGTGGTGCCTTTCACCACTACCGTCACGCCCGGCAAGGGGCTGCGGTCCGTGGCATCCACAATGGTACCAGTTACGGTGGAGGCGGCCGTCTGGGCGAAGCTCGCTGGGGCCAGGCCTGCCACCACTGCTGGCACCGCCAGAAGGGTAGAGGATTTCATATGCAGGAAAGAGTTGGAAGGTGAGCACACCACTTCCCGGCCAGCCCCGGCACGGGGGCCGCGTTGGCAAAGCTGGAAGTGGACGCAAAGGGGTGAAAACCCAGGAGCGGAAGCCTTCTGCCCAAATCCGGCTCGTGCACAGCCGGAAGCTATTCGGTCGGCGGGAGCCAACGGAACTAGCGGTTTACAGGAAGAGAAAGCGCCGCGGGGCGGCTACTCGGCAGCCGAAGTAACCGGCCGACAAGGAAAGCCCTCAGGCCTGACAGGCCCGGGTAATGCGTAGGAAAGTTGCGCGCTACCGCACTACCCTACCGGAGCAAGCAAAAAGCAAGTAAGGGAATCTCCCTCCGCCTTAGCAGCCCATGCCCAGCATCCGCATACAGACGAGGCCACGCATCAGGCCACAACAGGCAGGCTGAGGCGCAACGTGACGATGGGTACTGCTGGGGATGCTGGTGAAGGACTTCACGGCGTTGTTGTTTTTATATGGTCAGGACTTGGCACCGTTCCGGATGTTCCGGGGGTTGTCGGCGGTTCATCGAGCCTGTCTCTCCGCGCCTCTGTATAAAAACAATCCTTTGTGAGAGAAAGAATTGGTGCTGTAAATGTACAAGCGGAATTTTCAGAAATGCAAATCCTTCGTTCGAATTAATCTTTGGCCAGTACAAACCAAAGGTTTTGCTGGCCCTTACTCGTATTCATTCTTCGGCTTTCAGCAGTTAAGCCAATACTATATCGTTACTATCTACGTAGCCTGTACAATGCGTATGCCCGGGCCACTGTTGATTAAACCAGTGACACGGGCATGCGTGCTACATAAACTATTATAGTCAGATACTTACCTCACAGCTTTGGCCGAATCCAGGGCAGCGGTCATCTGGCGTTCTAAATCCGTTAGCTCCTGCGCTTCGGCAGCCCAAAAATCCTCGTATTGGTGGGCGGTCAGCTGCACAGTGTCGGGTTCTTTGTACTGGTGCATCCAGGTCATCATGGCGGCATCGGCGCGGCGCAAGCCCCTGATGATGCGGTGCAGGCGCTCGGCTTTGGCTTGGCCCGAGGTGGTAGTAGAATCCAGGCCAACGAGCTGGGCGGCGAGGCGCTGGCGTTCCGATATGAGTCCATCCATGCGGGCCATCAGCTCGTCGTGGTGGCGCATAACGGCCGCACGGGTAGCGGGTGTTTTGCTTTCCAGCGGCTGATTTTCTTGGGGCTGGCAGGCCACTGCGAGCAGGGAAAGAGCTGCGTAACGCAGCCGTAAACTCAAGTTCATTGGGACGCTCATTTCATCTTGATAAATAGCCACAAGCCCAGCACCGACACGGCCAATACGCCGGCGGCAGCCAGCATCGTGATGATGTCACGGATGTTTTTGCCCAGCTCCCCGGCGGCGTGGTACTTGTGCAGGAAGGCGAAGCTCAGGCCTTCGTAGCGGGCTACATTCTCGACGCGGGCGGCGAGGCGGCCGGTAGCGGGTTCCACGTACAAGGTGGTTTTCTGCGGGGTATTGTAGGCCACTTTCATAACGGGCAGGCGCTTGTTGATGAAGCCGTACTCGCCTTCGAAATGATCCACCAGGGTAGGTTTGCCGCTCATGGCAGGGGTAGCACCACCCCCGGCTTGTTGCAGGAAGGTGTTAGCCAGAAACGCCGCGTAGTGAGTGGCGCCGTCGGGCAGCAGCTGGCCGGTAGCGGCATTGTAGTAGACTACGGGGGTAGCGCGCACCGCTTCCACTGGCTGGCCGGTGCTGGCGCCGGCCGCCGGGCCGGTGGGCTTTTCTGCCGGAAGCAGGAATACCTGGTAGTACACCTGTCCGTTCAACTCCGCCAAGGTTACCTGTTGCACCGATTCCCAGGCCAGAGGCAACTCCGTGAGGTCCACGGCCAAGGCGGGGGTAAGCACGGCGGGCGCGTGCTGGTAACGCAGCCTGTCGTCGGGGTGAAGCTTGAGGTAGACGTGGAAGGCCCCGCTGCCCGCGAAGGTGAACGTAACCAAGGCCACGGCCAACCCTACCTGCCGGTGGTACTTGCGCAGCCAGCCTACCCGGTCCTGGGCATTGCGGGGCTTGCGGAATTTATTCCACATGAACCCGTAAATCACCAGCCCACTCACGGCCGAGGCGATGATGATACCCAGCAGCACCAGCATGGTCAGTACCTGGAACGTATTGTTGCCTATCAACTCCAGCCACGACCAGTTGTGGAACAAGTCGAACACCCGAATGAAGGCGCTGCGGCTGGCGTTGTTGAACGTAGCCAGCCGGGCCGGGGCCGTTTCCACGTACACTACCAACCCGTCGGGCCGGTCGAGGGCAATGCGCCACACGGGCAGCAGGCGGTTCACAAACTTATACTCCTGGTCGAAGCCGGTGATGCGCACGGCGCTGCTCACTTGCGCCGTAGAGTCTTGGGTGAAATAGCGGGCCAGTTGCTCGGCGTACTGCCGGTCGGCGCTGACAGGCAAGGGCTGCCCCGTTTCGGCGCTGAAATAGCGCGGCACGGCAGTAGGCGCTTCGGTGCCTAGCTGCACCTGGTACGCCTGCTGCTCCTGCCACTGCACCACGCGCACACTACGTAGGCTGGCAATCTGATTCTGCGTCAGCACCTGCCGCAACGCCACCTTTGGCTTGGCCAAGGGGGTAGGCACCAAAGCTTCGCGGGCTATTTTCGGCCGCAGCCAGTTGCTCATCAGTGGGTGCGCGAGGCCGCTGAGGGTCCAGAGGATAACCGGTACCACCGTCAGCAGCCCGATGATGCGGTGCCAGCGGTACATATTGCGCTGCACCACCCGCTTTATAGGGCCGGCAGCCCGAACTGCTGGGGCGGTTTGTTGAGTTGTTTGCATAAGAAATGTCTGTTGTCAAGGACGCAAGGCCTCGTTGGTTCTTTTGTAGAAGGTCATCCGGTGCGCTGACGCCGCCGGGCATCGTGTGAGGTGACGTTATCAAATCAACCTCCGTGCTTGATCTTGCTGGGCTACAGAGCGGTTCTAGCTGCTACCCCATCAAGATTAGCCAGAGGTAGGGATGCTTCGACAGCACTCAGCATGACACGTTTTAGGGCCGTTGCCCTACCCTTCTCCTGCCACTGTTTACCTGCCTCTTACCCCTCACTTCTTCCCCACAAAATTGTACTGCACTCCTACCGATACCGTGCGGGGAGCGGCGGGCGTGAAGGTAGTGCGGTCGGTGAGGGCGTTGCCGCGAGTGGCGGCGTTGGCGTATAGCTCGTCGGTGAGGTTGATGACGTTCACGAAGACTTCCAGCGTTTCGCGCCAGCTGTAGCCGGCCCGGGCGTTGAGCACGCTCACACCACGGGTGCCAAACAGTGTCCGGTCATCGTAGCGCACCCGGTTTACCTGGTCTTGGTACCAGCTGCTAATGCGCTGATACTCCAGGGAAGCGCGCAGGCCGCGCAGCCACTGCGGCTTGTAGGTCAGCTCGGTATTGGCAACCCAGCGCGGGGCCTGGGGCATTTGCTTGCCGTTCACGTCCTTTACCGCGTCGGTGGCGTTGGTGCTGAGGGCAAACTCCTCGAAGCGGTGCACGGCGTTGGTGCCGCCGAAGCGGAAGAACAGCTCGGCGGTAGGCTTCCAGGTCAGGCTGTATTCGATGCCGCGGTGCAGGGTTTTGCCGGCACTCTGGTAGTCGGTGGAGTTATCGGGCTGGCGGATGCTGAGCAGTTCGTTGCGCCCACCCAGCTGGTACAACGCCACATCCAAGTACACCTTGTTGTCTAGCAAGGAAGCCCAGCCCCCAATTTCGCGGTTGTAAAAGCGGGCCGGCTGCAGGTTGTAGTAGAACTCGGCGGGCACTACCTCGCCGGTGGTTGTGGTAACACCGGTTCCGGGGCGCTTCCGGAAAATAGCTGTGAGGCCAGGCGGCGTGAAGCCCTGTGAGTAGTTGGCGTACAGCCCCCGGCCGTGGCCTAGGTCGTAGGTCAGCCCGATTTTGGGGGTAGCCTGCTGGAAGGTTTTGGTGCCGCTTGACTTATCGAGGTAGTTGTCGTAATCGAAAGACAGGCGGTCAAAGCGCCCGCCCAGGGTAAGCTGCAGCTTAGGCAGCGGATGAAAATCCAGCTGCGCGTACACGGCCGAGTTCAGCAGGTCGGTATCGTAGTTGGCAACAGGAAGGTCAGGCCGGTCGGCCATGATGGTATACTTCTCCACCGACTTCTTATCGGCCCGCAACTGGGCTGCCAGGTCAATCTGGTGGGCATCGTACTGGGTAGGCGAATAATCGAAGCTAGCCCCACCAATCAGGCGCGAGTTCAGCCAATTCCAGCGCACACTATGCTGGGCAATCAGGCCGTAACTCTTAAAGCGGTTCTCGTTGACCTCGCCCGTAGCGGTAGTAGCCCCGGCCCGCCACCGGATGCCGTATGAGGGGTTCTGGCCGATGCTGTTGTCGCGAAAGAAGCCGGTGAGGGTGGTCTGGTTTTGCGCGTTCCACTGCTGCTCGGCGGTGAGGCGGGCGCGCAGAGCGTAAGTTTTGCGGTAGGTAAAATCAGTCGGGCTGCTGTACTCGCGGCGGTAGTAAGCCACGCTATCCACCGAGCCGCTGGTCTGGGAATCGTAGTCGTTGTAAGAGGCAGCCGCAGTTAGGTGGGTGCGGGTTCCGAGAGCGTATTCCAGGCGGGCGTTCAGGCTGACTTTATCGTAGTCGGAGCTGGCCAGCCAGGAGTTGCGCTGCCGGGCCACGTAGCCACTCACAAAGCCCCCGAGCTGGGGCGTGAGCATGCCGCCGCCCCCAAATTGCACCCGCCGGTAGCCGTAGTTATCGGCCTGCACGCCCACACTGGCCGTTGGTACGGAGGTAGGGCGTTTGGTAAGCAGGTTGAGGGCGCCACCTACTGCCTCGGGGCCGTAGAGCGAGGACGCTGGGCCCTTCACTACCTCTATGGAGTTAATAGCCAGCGGATTCGATTCTAGCAGCGCGTTGTGGTTGAACACGCCCATAGGCCGCAACGGAATTCCATCTTCCAGATACAAGAAGTAGGCGTTGGTGCCAAAAGGCTGCCGGATGCCCATGGCGTGCTGCTCGTTGCCGTAGTTGAGCATCACCACGCCCGGCACTTTGTTGATCAGCTCGGCCAGCAAGGTAGGTTTGGTGTCCTGCACCAGGGTAGGCGAGAGTTTGGCAATGGCTACCGGCGCATCGGTGCGCAGCTGGGCCTCGCGGCTGGCAGTTACCACCACGGTTTGCAGGTCCTGCACGGCCGGGTTCAGGGCCACGCGCAGGGGTGCGCCCTCGGCCGGCACGGCCACCGTGAATGGCTCATACCCCACCGCTGACACCACCAGTTCATTGGCCGAGGTGGTCAGGGAAAACTGTCCGTTTGTGTTGGTGGCGGTGCCTACTTGCCCATTGGCTGTCCGGATGGTGGCTCCAATTAAAGGTTCTTTGGTGGCTGCATCGAAGACGCGGCCGGTTAGGGCACGTTGGGCCCATGCGGCCTGACTGGCGCATAGGGCCAGAGGCAGCAATAACGTTTTTCTCACAGGAAGAAAGGCTGATTGACGGCAGGCCGCGCCAAGGCCCTAGCACACGCAGGTGCCAGGCTAGCCGCGCGGGCCCACCAGATTGGGTTAAACCGGGGTCAATCAGCCCTCTGCGGGCGGGTGGTCGGGGCCGGGCCGGTCCCAGGCGTAGGACTCCACGCGGTACGCCCCGTAATGGGGGGTAGTGTGGAAGTGCGTGGGTGGTGTGAGGCGCAGAGGCACCACCGAGGCGCAAAACAGGTTGATATCCTGTACTACCTGCTTGCTGCCGGGCTGCTGCTTTTTCTCGTGCTCGGCCACAACCTTCAGCTGCTTGCGCAGGTGACACTTGCCATTACACTTCAACTGGGGCTTGTCGCGGTTGATGCACAGCACCCGGGCAATGTAGTCCTGATTCAGCCACCAGCTCACCGCAATACCCAGCTGCCCGGTGCAGTGCACCGAGAGCGAGAACAGCAGCAGAATAGCTATAGCCTGACGCACAGGAAACAAATGAGAAGCTACGAATACTGGTGCAAAGGAACACCCTCCGGCCTCTTGCACCAAGTATTATACGTCAGTGGCCAGATTTTATACACACTGGAAACTTGTTTTTCACGGTTTTCTGAGCCGTAAGGCATTGTTACCATATTACTACCCCGCGTGCAGAGGTAAAGCCCGTTTGCATCTTTGCCCTATGAAAACAGCTCTGACCTACCTGCTGGCTGCTGGTTCTCTGTTGCTGACCAGCCCGCCGGCTACCGCGCAAAAATCCGGCAACGACCTGCGCATTACCTTCGGCTCCTGCAACCGCCACGACCTGCCCCAACCTCTCTGGGACGATATTGCCAAGGACAAGCCTAATGTATGGATCTGGCTGGGTGACAATATTTACGGCGACTCTGACGACCCGGCCGTGCTCAAAGCCAAGTACGATGCCCAGCTCAACCAGCCCGACTACCGCCGCCTGCGCGAGCAAGGCACCGCCGTCATCGGCACCTGGGACGACCACGACTACGGCCGCAACGACGGCGACAAGACCTACCCCTTCAAAGCCCAGAACCAGCAGCTGGCCCTCGACTTTCTGCAGGAGCCAGCCGGTAGCCCACGCCGCCAGCAAGAAGGTATTCATGCTGCCTACGAGTACCAGGCCGGTAAAAAGAAAGTGAAAGTCATTCTGCTCGACGACCGGTATTTCCAGGACCCGCTCACCCGCGACGCTCAACGGGTGTACCAGCCCAACCCTACCGGCGACATCCTGGGCGAGGCGCAATGGCAGTGGCTGCAAGCCCAGCTCCAAAACTCCGATGCCGACGCCCACATCATTGCCTCGGGTATTCAGTTTCTGCCTCAAGAGCACCGCTTCGAGAAGTGGGCCAACTTCCCGGCCGCCCGCCAGCGCCTATTCAGCCTGCTGGCTTCTACCAAAGCCAAGGGCGTGCTACTCATCAGCGGCGACCGGCACATTGGGGAGGTGTCAAAAATGACGGTTCCGGGCGTTTCCTACCCCGTGTACGAGGTAACATCCAGTGGCCTCACCCACCCTGCCACTCAGAACACCGGCGAGCCGAACCAGTACCGCGTAGGCCCCCTCGTGAACCAGAAGCACTACGCTCTCTTCCAGTTTCAACCCAAAGGCAAGCGGCTGTTCGTCACGGCTTCGCTACGCGGCGATGAGGGCAAGGTATTCTACTCGGAGAAGATTGAGGTAGGCAAGTAGCGAGGCAGGTCAGTAGCAGAAATAGCAAAGAGTAAATAGAACGTCATGTCGAGCTTGCCGAGACATCTCGCGTGCTGTCGTTGCAATAGTAACCCAACAACGGCGCGCGAGATGTCTCGGCAAGCTCGACATGACGTTTTAGAGAAGCATGCGAGATTCCTCGACTCCGCTCGGAATGATGTTCTGGCTTCGTTCAGAATGACACCTTTCCGTTTCACACGCGCAAGCCATTCATCCCCTTCAATTCCGCTAAATTCGCAGCCTACCCATTCTAACCGCTGCAACTGCCCTTGTCTTTCACCCGCTCCCTCCCGTTTCTGTGGCTGCTGCTGGCGCTGCTGAGCCCCCTCGACAGTTCGGCCCAGCGCCGCAAGAAGAAGTCGTCCGCTAAGAAAACTACTGCTACTGCTCGCCGTGCTACCGCCCCGAAGGCGGCCGGAACCGCCAAACTGCTGACCTCCAAAAAGCCTACCCCCACCAAGACCCGCAACCTACCGGTGCCGTTTGCCGGGCAGCTGGGCCAGTCAAGGTGGGTTGATTCGGTGATGAAGACCCTCACGCCCGATCAGCGCGTAGCCCAGCTGTTCATGGTGGCCGCCTACTCCAACCGCAAGCGCATTGATGAGGACTCGGTATCGGCGCTGATTCAGCAGTACGGCATTGGGGGGCTGATTTTCTTCCAGGGCGGACCGGTGCGCCAGAGCAAGCTTCTGAACCGCTACCAAAGCCAGAGCAAAGTGCCCCTGCTGGTAGCCATGGACGCCGAGTGGGGCGTGGGCATGCGCCTCGACAGCGTGCAGCGCTTTCCCTACCAGATGAGCATGGGCGGAATCCGCGAAAACCAGCTGGTGTACGACATGGGTACCGAGGTAGCAGCTCAATTCAAGCGCCTAGGCATGCACGTCAACTTCGCGCCGGTGGTCGATGTGAACAACAACGCTCAGAACCCCGTCATCGGGTACCGCAGCTGGGGCGAAAACCGGGAGGGCGTCACGGAGAAAAGCTACCTTTACATGAAGGGCATGCAGGACGCGGGCGTGCTGGCCGTAGCCAAGCACTTCCCCGGCCACGGCGACACCGACACCGACTCCCACCTGGCCCTACCCCTGTTGCGAATTGACAAGAAGCGTATTGACACCCTGGAGCTCTATCCCTTCAAAAGCCTGATCAAGCGCGGCATCGGGGGCATGATGGTGGCCCACCTCAACATTCCGGCCCTCGATACGACGGGCCTACCCTCTACCCTCTCCAAACCCATCATCCAGGGCTTGCTGCAGCAGAAGCTGGGCTTCGAGGGCATCATCTTCACCGACGCCATGAATATGAAGGGCGTTATCTCGAAGTACCCGCCCGGTGAGGCCGACCTGCGCGCCCTGCTGGCTGGTAACGACATTCTGGAGTTCTCGAAGAACATTCCGCTGGCCCTTCAACTGGTGCGCGAAGCCATCAACAAAGGTCAGCTCAGCCAGGCCGACCTGGATGCCCGTTGCCGCAAGGTGCTGGCCCTGAAAGAGTGGGCCGGCCTGAACAAATACAAGCCCATCGAGCTGCGCAACCTCACCCAGGATCTGAACACGCCCCACGCCCAGTACCTGAGCCAGCGCCTCACGGAGTTGAGCGTGACGGTGCTGCGCAACCAGAAGAGCCTGCTACCCCTGCAGCGCCTTGATACCCTGCGCCTCGCTACCCTCACCATCGGCACCAAGGACACTACCGACTTTCAGCGCATGGTAGCTGATTACGCGACGGTGCGCCACTTCTGGCTGCCCGCCGCCCCCAGCATGGACGAGCTGACGCGCATGCGCGAAACCCTGAAACCCTACAACCTGGTGCTGGTGGGCCTGAATAATCTGGGCCGCCTGCCCGCCACCAACTTTGGTATTGCGCCCGAAACCAACGTGCTGCTGCGCGAGCTGGGCGGCAAAAGCCAGAAGCTGGTTGTGACGGTGTTTGGCTCTGCCTACGCCGTGGCGAAAGTACGGGACCTGGAGCGCGCCGATGCGGTGGTGCTTGCCTACCAGGAAAGCAAAAACGCTCAGGACATAGCCGCTGAAGTTATTTTCGGAGGCGTGTCGGCCAGTGGCAAGCTGCCCGTGACGGTTTCCGACCGGTACAGCTACGGCGCGGGTCTGGCTACCAAGGGCGGCATCCGGCTGCGCTACAGCTTCCCCGAGGCCGTGGGCATGAACAACGACCTGGAAGCACGCGTGGACTCCATCATGAATGGGGCAGTAGCGGCGCAGGCATTTCCGGGCGGTGAGGTGCTGATTGCCCGCCGGGGGGTAGTAGTGCTGCGCAAAAGCTACGGCACCCACTCCTACCCCTCCGCCGGCCAAGCTGCCCGCCCCGTCCGCAACACCGACCTCTACGACCTGGCCTCCGTGACCAAGGTAGCGGCGGCGCTGCCGGCCCTGATGAAGCTCCAGGACGCGGGCAAGTTCTCGCCCGACATGACCCTGGGCCAGCTGTTCCCGGAGTTCAAAGGCACCAACAAGGAAAGCCTGAAGCTGCGCGACGTGCTGACTCACCAGGCCCGCCTCAAGTCTTGGATTCCGTTCTGGAAGGACTACACCAAGCCCCGCGGCCTGTTCAACTCTTTGCTCGGCAAAAGCCCCGGCGCGAAAGACGTAGCGGCCACGCAGCCCGCCGAGATGAGCCGCCGCTACTTCCGCCCCGATTCCTCGGCCCGCTTCCCGCTGCCAGCCGGCCCAGGTTTGTGGGCCCGCCAGGATTTCCCGGAGCGCATCACCAAGGCCATTGCCGAGTCGCCGCTGAACGAGAAGCCGGGCTACGTGTACTCCGATTTGTCGTTTATCATGTACCCGCGCTTTATCAAGGCCGCTTCGGGCAAGACGATAAACCAGTTCGTGACGGATGAGCTGTACCGGCCCCTGGGCGCTACTACCCTGGGCTACAACCCTACCCGCCGCTTCCCGCTCAGCCGCATCGCCCCCACCGAGTACGACTCCCTGTTCCGCCACGCCCAACTGCACGGGACCGTCCACGACGAAGGCGCGGCCCTGCTGGGCGGCCTCTCGGGCCACGCCGGCCTGTTCGGCAATGCCAACGACTTGGCCAAGCTGGTGCAGCTCTACGCTTGGAATGGCAAGTACGGCGGGCAGCAGCTCCTCAAGCCCGAAACCCTGGCCGAGTACACCAAGTGCCAGTTCTGCCCCGACAACCGCCGCGCCCTGGGCTTTGACAGGCCCGCGGCCAACCCCACGGTGAATTCAGCTAAAAGCGTATCGCAGCTCAGTTATGGGCACACCGGCTTCACGGGCACCTATTTCTGGGTTGACCCCAAGGAAGAACTTACCTGCATCGTGCTGACCAACCGCGTAAACCCTACCCGCCGCAACAACAAAATCACGGAGCGCAGCGTGCGCTCTGGGGTGTTGCAGGTGGCACTGGAAAGCATTCGGCAGCCCCGGAAGCAGGCCGTGGAAAGCACCGTACCGCAGGAGCAGTAAATTGCATAGAGTGCATGGACAGTAACATAAAGATCCGTCATGTCGAGCTTGTCGAGACATCTCGCGTGCTGATGGTGGGATAGTAATCAGACGTCAGCACGCGAGATTCCTCGACTCCGCTCGGAATGACGTTCCTGCAAAGTGTGGCGACTCTTACTATCCTTCCACTCTATATAAGGAACCAAAAACACGAAGCCCCAACAGTCTCTGTTGGGGCTTCGTGTTTTTAACGACTTCACGAATAGCTATTGAACAGTCAGGCGGCCGGGACTTAGCTGCAGTATCTCAATCTTGCGGGTCGCCTCTTCCAGTTCCAAGCCCATAGCTTGCAAGGACTTCAGAATTTCCGCTCTATTGGCTTCTGGTTGTAGTTCCAGCTTTATATCGTAGCGTCCCAGCAGGCCCGTTTCATCTACCACGGGCTTGCTCGACATATTCTCCAGAAAGTCGCGCAGCATCTCCACCCGGCCCCCTTCTACCTCCAGCCCTTTACCCGACCACATGCCGCTTTCTGGCTTCTTAGACTCCGGCCAGGGCTGCCGGGATTTGCTTTGCCGCAGCACGTACACCGGCCGGCTTTCGCGCACTAGCTGGGGCTGTACCGGAAACTGGCGGGGTAGCTCCTGGCGCAGGTGCCGGAGCAGGTGGGCTTTGTCCGCCGTGGGCACAATCAAATCCAGGCACACCAGGTTAGCGGGTTCCTGGCTGACTTGCAGGGCGGGCAGCTCGTTTTTCACCCGTAGGTGCGACATTCCGTAGGCTTCGCGGAATAAGGTTTCCACGGGCACATTAATGGCCGTGAGTCGGCGCCCGCGCAGGCCGGGGGTCTGGTCGCGGCGCAGTTGGCTGTTTTGGCCCTGCAGGTAGGGCCGGACGCTCACGGCGAAACGGGTAGCTGTATCGGCCGGGAAGAACACCAAAGGGTCTTTCACTACCACATCGTGTTTAGCTTGCAGCTTGGCATTTTTACCGGCCAGAATAGCCCGCAGGGAGGTGGTAGTTAGCTGATCGGGCCGCGTAATGGCAAGCACGCGCTGGTCTTTGCCAATGACGACGGTGTGCGGTACACTATTATGCGGGAAGTGTCGGTAAAGCGGGGCGTTCTGGTCGGGCAGAGCCGCCAGCGGCAACTGCACCGGCCGCCGGGCCACAAAAGTCCGTAGCCGCTGCTCTGAGTCGTTGGCTATCCCTATTACCTGCAGCTGCTGCGGAAAGGCCTGCTGCAGCGAATCGAGATGGAGCAGGGCCGGAATACACGGGCTGCACCACGTTCCCCAGAACTCAATTACCAGCACTTTGCCTTTCGCTTCGGTAGAGCTGAAGCCGCCCCCACTGCGGTTCACTACCTGCGAGAGAGTAAACGGCGGCAACAGGTCGCCTTCTCGCAAGGCTTGGCCAAACACCAGGGCGGGGCCGGCACACAAACCAGCCAACAGGCATACTCGTGGATACATAATAGGAGGTAGTTTCTAGATGCGTCTAAACTACTCTTTTCTCAGTAGCTTGTCTGCTACCTCGTTCTTTCCTTCAATTCCCACCGCTTGTTATATGCTAGGTCTCATGATGAACACGCCCCTGCGGATTGCGGGGCTGTTGGAACACGCCGCCAAGTGGCACTCCGATACCGAAATTGTTAGTCGCCTGCCGGAAGGCGGCCTGCACCGCTACACCTACGCCGCGGCCCACCAGCGCAGCAAGCAGCTGGCCAATGCCCTCACGGAGCTGGGTATCCGGCCCGGCGACCGGGTAGGCACCCTGGCCTGGAATACGCACCGCCACTTTGAGCTGTACTATGGCATTTCGGGCCTGGGCGCAGTGTGCCATACCATCAACCCCCGGCTGTTTTTCGAGCAGCTTGTGTACATCATCAACCACGCCCAGGATCGGCTGCTGTTCTTCGACCTGACTTTCCTACCCTTGGTAGAAAAGCTGGCCCCGCAGTGCCCTACCGTGGAAAGCTGGGTGCTGATGACCGGCCGCGCCCACATGCCCGAGGCCCCTACCCTCCCGAACCTGCGCTGCTACGAGGACCTTCTCTCGGCTCAGTCAGCCGACTATGAGTGGCCCATCTTCGACGAAAACACGGCCTCCTCGCTGTGCTATACCTCCGGCACCACCGACCAGCCCAAAGGTGTGCTTTACTCGCACCGCTCCACGCTGTTGCACTCCTACGCCGCTTCCCTCCCCGACTGCTTTAACTGCTCCACCCGCGACGTAGTGCTGCCTGTGGTGCCCATGTTCCACGTTAATGCCTGGGGTATTCCGTACATGGCGCCCCTGAATGGCTGTAAGCTGGTGATGCCTGGCCCCGGCCTGGATGCAGGCAGTCTCTACGAGCTGTTCGAACAGGAAGGCGTGACGTTCTCGGCCGGAGTGCCTACCATTTGGTTTGGGCTGCTGACGCTTATGCGCGAGAAAAAGCTACGTTTTTCTACTCTGAAGCAGATGATTGTAGGCGGGGCATCCTGTCCGCCTGCGCTGCTGAAGGCCTTTGACGAGGAACTGGGGGTAGTAATTCGGCACGCATGGGGCATGACGGAAACCTCACCCTTGGGCACCGTGTGCACGCTTAAGTCCCAACAACTCAGCCTCTCGCCCGACGAGCAGTTCACCATCCAGACCAAGCAGGGACGCAGTATTTTCGGGGTGGACATGAAGATTGTGGACGACGAAGGCCAGGAGCTGCCCCACGACGGCGTGGCCTTCGGCGACCTGCTGGTGCGCGGCCCGTTCATCGTGGCCGACTATTTCGGCACGGAAAACCCAGGCGAGCTGACCGCCTCCGGCTGGTTCCGCACCGGCGACGTAGCCACCATCGACCCCGCCGGCTTCATGCAGATTACTGACCGCTCAAAGGATGTCATTAAGTCGGGCGGAGAGTGGATTTCGAGCATCGAGCTGGAAAACCTGGCCATTGGCCACCCCGCCATTGCCGAAGCGGCCGTAATTGGCGTGCCTCACCCAAAGTGGAGCGAGCGGCCCTTGTTGGTAGTGGTCCGCAAACCTGACGCTACTATTAGCAAAGAAGAGTTGCTGGCCTACTACGACGGCAAAGTGGCCCGCTGGTGGATTCCCGAAGCTGTAGAGTTTGTAGATCAGCTACCCCACACTGCCACCGGTAAGCTCCTCAAAACCAAGCTCCGCCAGGATTTTGCTGACTATGCGTGGTAAAAGGGCAACAGAAGGCGAATAATTAAATGAAGGGCTGTCATAGCGAGGCAGCACGACACCGCCATCTGTCCTCTGCACGTGACAATCCTAGTAAACAGACAAGCCCTTGACGCTAGTACAATCGTCAAGGGCTTGTTACGTTTCAGGGGGTAGGGCGTTGGTCAGCGTAGGTGGCGTCGATGCCCCGCTATGACACTTTACCGGGTTCCCTATTTCACTTCCCCAGCAGGAGCCTGGGTTTTCATTTTCTCGGCAATGGCCTGCTGAAGCTCCGGCAGGTGTTCCTGCATGCGCTTCTGGCCGATTTCCATACCGGCCGACATAAGCTGGGGCATTTTGGTGATGGTTTTGCGGCCGGTGGGCGTCTGGTAGAACTTGGTCAGGTCTTTCAGCTCTTTTTCCGTGAACTCGCGGGCGTAGAGCTGCACCATGTCTTCCTTCATCGACTGCCAGCTCATGTATTTGTTCAGGTAGGCGCGCATTTCGGGCTCCACGACTTTCATGCCGGGGTTTTGCTCTATCTGCGAGGCCAGCATCCGGTCGATGGTGGCGGTGAGGTTCTTTTCGGAGTCGGTGGCGGCGAGGAGTTCTTCGGCTGCCTTGCGCTGGCCCGCCGAAATGGGCGAGGACGCGCTGGTAGTGGCTGCCGTGGTCTGGGCCGTAGCGGCGGGGGCGGCCAGGGCCAGCCCGGCGGCCAACATCAGGAGTTTCTTCATCTTCCGAAGTACGAGAAATTATCCGACTAGGCTATTCCCCTACCCCCTCCGTACCCGCTACACCTTGATGATGATGTTGCGGCGGTACATCAGCCAGAGCACGCCCAGCCAGATCAGCACGCACACAATGGCTCCGGCCAGGGAAGCATTTAGGGGGCTGAAGTAAGGCACGAAAAACGTGCTGTATAGCCAGTTGCGCAGGCCGGCAGGTTGTCCATCAGCGCCCGTCACTTTAATCATGTTCAGCAGGCGCGGAATCAGGCCTGAGAGAAAAAACACGGTAATGGCATTCACGCCGTACACCAGCGGCGCCTTTATCCAGCCGCGGTAGCCTTGCACATCACACAACCAGTAGAGCCCACCCAAGCTGGCCAGGGCCAGCCCGCCGGTGTAGAGCACAAACGAGCTGGTCCAGAGGCTTTTATTGATGGGAAACCAGCCGTTCCAGATCAGGCCCAGCACCACGCAGGCGCCACCCGCCACAAACAGCCACGCTACCCGGGTAGCTGGGTCCACATCTTTGCGGCGCAGCCACTGCCCGGCCAGCAGCCCCAGCAGCCCCGTGCCAATGGCGGGAAGCGTACTTAGCAGCCCCTCGGGGTCCCAGGTGCGGCTTTGCTTCCAGAGGTGAGCCTCGCCGAGCACGGTTCTATCAAGCCAGGCCCCGAGGTTGGTGCCGGCCTCCAGGTTAGCGGGGCCGTAGCCGGGCACGGGCACCAACTGCATCAGCACATTATAGAACACCAGCACGAAAGCCAGCAGGCCAAATTGCTGCCGGCGGGAAGTTTTCAGGAACAGAATGCCGCACACCAGAAACACCACCGCAATGCGCGCCAGCACGCCCGGAATCCGCACCGTGCTGAAGTCAAACGAAGGAAACAGAGCGCCAAACAACCCCAGCCCAAACAAGATAGCCGAGCGCTTCAGGATGCGCCCGAAGGTGCGTCCGTGCGTTTCGGGCTGCCGCCGGGCGCCATCCAGCGCATACGTAATGCTGACGCCGACAATGAACAGGAAGAAGGGAAAAATCAGGTCGGTGGGGGTGCAGCCGTGCCAATGCGCGTGCTCCAGCGGCGCGTAGATGTGGCCCCAGTCGCCGGGGTTATTCACCAGAATCATGGCCATAACGGTGAGGCCCCGAAACACATCGAGGCTCACGAGGCGGCCGGGCGGGGTAGGCTCAGCTATGGCATTGGTGCTGGTGGCGGTGGCAGGGGTAGCGGCCTGAGTAGCAGTTGGCATAAACAAAGGGCTAAAAAAATGGGGCCGCTTAAGGGAACCGGGCGGCAAACCAGTCAGCCTACGTACCCCGTGTCGGGTGGCCGGCTGGGGAAAGTTGCGGTTTTGCCTCCGGTATTCAAAAGCAAACTTCACCTTCAGAAAATACTAAATATAGTTGTTTCCATGAGTTTCATCTTATAGTTTTAGCCTTACCGCCCAGGTCTGCCACCGTTCCTGAGCGTTCCGCCCCCTACCCCTCCCACCCACCCTTTTCTGTGCTGTTCGGCTGTTTTGCAGCCGCCCCGATGCCCTCTCTTCCCCGGCATAACCTTCCCATAATCCGGCCATAATGCAACTGCACCCCAGCAGTACCGGGGTTGCAGGCTCTTTTTGTTTCTCTCACTCTCTCATTTCTTTCCACTGCGTATGAAAAGACGTTTATGGTCTGCCCCGTTAGCTATGGGGCTGCTGCTAGCCGCGCCCACGGCGTGGGGCCAGCAGGCCACCACACGCACTATACAGGGCACTGTGACCGATGCTAACGGCCGGGCCCCGCTGCCGGGCGTGAACGTGCTGGTAAAAGGCTCCACCATTGGCACTCAGACCGATGTAGAAGGCCGCTATACCTTGGCCGGCGTGCCCGAAGGGGCTACCCTCGTGTTCAGCTTTATCGGCTACACCAGCCTGGAGCGCCCCGCGGGCGCCGACAACCAGAACGTTACTCTAACTGCCGATACCCGCAAGCTGGACGAAGTAGTGGTGACGGCCTTCGGTATCAAGCAGGAGCGCCGCCAGATCAACTACGGCGCCCAGGAAGTGAAGGCCAAGGACCTGATTGACTCGCGCCAGCCCAACATCGTGAATGCCTTGCAGGGCAAGGTGGCGGGGGTGCAGGTAACCAGCTCGGGCGGTGGGGCCGGCGAGGGGGCATCCATCGTTATTCGGGGCGGCAACTCCCTTGATGCCGACAACCAACCCTTGTTCGTTATCGATGGGATTATCATGGATAACTCCTCGTTTGCGGAAAGCACCGCGCCCGGTGGGGGCTCGGCCTTCAACGGTCTACTGGGCCGCTCAGTAGGTAGCACCAACCGCGCCTCCGACATCAACCCCGAGGATGTTGAGAGCATGACGGTGCTGAAAGGCCCGGCTGCAGCGGCCCTCTACGGGTTGCGCGCCGCCAACGGGGCCGTCATCATCACCACCAAGAAAGGCAAGGCCGGCCGCACATCCATCGACTTCCGCACCCAGTTTTCAGTGGATGAAGTGAACCGCCTGCCCAAGCTCCAGGACCAGTACAAGCAGGGCAGCGCCGGAATATTTGATGCTACTACCCGCAACTCCTGGGGGCCCCGGTTCCAGCCCGGCGAAACGGTGTACGACAACCTAGGCGAGTTTCACCAGCGCGGCACCACCTTCCAGAACTACCTGACCATGTCGGGCGGCACGGAGAAGGGCACTTTCCTGATTTCGGCCTCCCGCCTCGATAACAAGGGGGTAGTGCCCGAAAGCCAGTACGACAAATCGACGGTACGCCTGGCCGGCACCCTGCAGCTTTCGCCCAAGTTGAGTGCTTCCGGCTCGGCGGAGTATCTGAACTCCGGTGCCGAGCGGCCGCTGCAGGGCCCAGGCCTGTTCGGGGGCACGGGCGGCTACTTGGTCAGTTTGCTGAACTGGCCCCGCAACGACGATGCCCGGGTGTACCTGAACCCCAACGGCACCAGGCGGCGCCTGCTGCCCGGCAGCGTGGGCTCGAGCGATGCCGACAACCCCTACTGGACGGTAAAGAATAACCCCCAAACGGACCGCACCAACCGCTTTATCGGCAACACGCAGCTGAGCTACGACCCCGCCAAGTGGCTCAAGCTTAGCTACAACATCGGCACCGACCTGTACACTGAGAAAACCCGCTCGGTGCGGGCCATTGGCACCTCGCAGCCGGGCAACCAGGACGGCGGGCTTTCGGAATCGACTACCCTCAACCGCCTGCTGAACTCCAACCTGCTGGCTATTCTGACCCACCAGTTCAGCGAGAACCTGACCGGCGTGCTTACGGTAGGTAACACGGTGGAAGCCAGCAAGCGTGAAACCACGGACGTGCTGGGCCAGGTGTTCCGCACCCCAGGCATCAACTCCTTGAATAACACCGACAACCGCAGCGCCCTGAATACCACGTATGAGCGCCGCCTGATCGGTAATTTTGCCCGCCTCAACCTGGACCTGCTCCAGCAGATTACCCTGGAGCTGAGCGGCCGCTACGATGTATCCTCCACGCTGCCGCGCAATAACAAGAACTTCGGGGGCGGCTTCTTCTACGGCTCCGCCGCGGCCGGCTACGAGTTCAGCCGCACTCTGGGCCTGGATCAGAATCCCATCTTCAACTACGGTAAAATCCGGGCCTCGGTGGCGCAGGTGGGTAAGGACCCCATCCCCTACCGCGTCGATTCGCCGCTGGCCCAAAGCACCTACATTGGGGGCGGCTTCCGCCAGGGCTTCTTCGGAGGCAATGCCAACCTGGTGCCGGAGCGCACTACCGCCTACGAAGCCGGCCTGGACCTGCAGTTTCTGCAGAACCGCGTCAGCCTGAACGCCGGCTACTACTACCAGGTGACTACCGACCAGCTGATTGCCCCGCGCGTGAGTCAGCCTTCGGGCTACATTTTCCAGTACATCAACGGCGGCACCGTAACCAACCGGGGGATAGAAATAGCCCTGGCCGGCACGGTGGTGAAGCAAGCCAACGGCCTGCAGTGGGATATTCTGGCCAACTTCTACCGCAACGTGAACGAGGCCACCAAGCTGCCCAGCTTCCTGACGGAAGTCAACCAGTCGGATGCCAACATTATTGACGTGGCGCGGGGTAGCGCCTTCCCGGGCCGCCCCATCAGCTCTATTGCCGCCCTGGATTACGTGCGCGTAGCCGACGGGCCCTACGCCGGGCAGGTTATCATCGGGGCCAACGGCTACCCTACCATCAATACCAGTACCTACGTGTACGCCGGCAACCGGTCCCCGGACTTTACCACCCAGATTACCAACACCCTAACCTACAAAGGGCTGGAGCTGACCTTCCTGCTTGATTTCCGGAAGGGGGGCAAAGTGGTGAACGGCAACGACTGGTTTACGACCCGCAACGGCCTGAGCACCCGCACCGAGGACCGCTTCAAGCAGGCCGTGTTTGAGGGGGTAGTGCGACAGGCCGATGGCAGCTATGCCCCTAACACCCGCCCGGTGGAACTCACCGAGCAGTACTTCCGGACGATTCTGGGCGCGGTGGGCACGCCCTTCATTGAAGATGGCTCCTGGACACGCCTGCGCTACGTCACGCTCAGCTACTCCCTGCCGGCTACATGGCTGGGCAACTCGGTGGTGAAAGGCGCCCAGATCAGCGTAACCGGCCGCAACCTGCTGCTCCTGACCAACTACACCGGTGCCGACCCTGAAACGGCGGCGGCGGGAGCGGGCGTGCGCGGCGGCGGTTCCGGCGGCTTCGACTACGGTAGTGTGCCCGGCACTCGCGGCGTGGATATGGCCCTGCGCTTTAATTTCTAGCCGCTGATGTGAACGAGGCCGGCGAAACTGTGTTTCCGACATGTTTCGCCGCCGGTTTTCTTCTTCATTTTCCTATTCCGACTTTGATGAAAAAATATATTCTGGCCCTGGGGCTGCTCTGTGGCAGCGGGCTGCTCACGTCGTGCGAGAGTTTCCTCGACGTGAACGACGACCCCAACAACCCGGTAGATGCTACCCCTAACTTCCTGCTGCCCGGCGCTATTTCCCAAGCGTTCCAGCAGCAAATGTTTACTGCTCTGACCACGCCCTACATCACGCAGTACATTGTGCGGCGCACGCCCCAGGCCAGCACCGACCAGTTTTTCCTGACCACGGGCAACGGCAACAACACCCTCAACTACTTCTACTACTGGTCGGCGGGCAACGCCCGCGAAGCCCTGAAAACGGCTGAGGCCGAAGGCTCGGTGTACTACGTGGGGGCCTCCAAAATCATTACGGCCATGGGCCTGGCTCACGCTACCGACATGCTCGGCGACGTGCCGTATTCCGAGGCCTTCCAGGGCGCCCAGAACTACACGCCCAAGTACGACCCCCAAGAGCAAGTGTATCAGAGCATTCAGCAACTGCTAGATGAGGGCATTGTGGAGCTGTCGAAACCAGCCTCGGCTAACTTCCGCGCCTTTTACAGCACCTCTCCCAGCGTCAGCGGCGACATTCTGTACCGTGGCGACCCGCAGAAGTGGGTGCGGCTGGCCAAAGCCCTGAAAGCCCGGCAGCTGCTGCACCTGAGCAAGAAGGCCAACTTCACGGCCCAGGTAGCACCCCAGATTCTGAAGCTTGTATCCGAGAGCTTCACGGGCTCGGCCGATGACGCTCAGATTCAGTACCAGACGGCAGTGGCTCCGCTCACTGGCACTACCAACATCTTCGGGACTACCCGCGCCAACTTCGCCAACGCCACCACATCGGCCACGTACTCGGCCAATATTATTAAGTACCTGAACGGCAACGCGCCGGGCGCTACCTACCCGGGTGTGGTGGACCCGCGCTTCCCCATCATGGCTACGGCCAACAGCACCGGCACCGACCCGGGCGTGGCCGGCGGTACTCCTATTTCGGCCGCTACTGGCAACGCCACCGACTTTTACAGCAGCTGGTACGCCCGCGACCTGGGCTACTTTGAGGTGATTACCTACCACGAGGTGAAGTTTATTGAGGCTGAAGTGAAGTTTATTACCGGCGACAAATCTGGGGCTTTGGCCGCCTACCGGGAGGGCATTCGGGCTCACATGGCCAAGATTGGGGTAGGCGGCAGCAATGCCCTGCCCGCCGTAACCTTTGCCCCCATCACGACCCAGCAGATTACGGACTACCTCAACAGCGCCGCGGTAGCCCAAACGCCCGACCAATTGGACCTCAAGCGCATCATGGAGCAGAAATACATTGCCATGTTCCTGAACCCGGAGTCGTGGTCCGACCTGCGCCGCTACGATTTCGACCCCAACATCTACGTGAACCTGCGCTACCCGGTGGGCGTGAATACCGCCCTGGCCAATCAGCCTGACTACAAGAACCGCTGGCCCCGCCGCCTGCTGCCTGCCCTCACCGAAACCCAGTACAACCCCCGCAACGTGGCGGCCGCGTACGCCGCCGTGGGCGCTACCAATGATTTCGAGTACATCAACAAGCCCGTGTGGTGGGACCAGCCGTAAGCTGCGCTTGCCTAACGTTGATTTCTCCTGATGAATTAATGGAACGAGTTGTATGATGACTTTACCCCTTACCCGCCGCTGGCTATTAGCCGCGGCTCCCTTGCTGCTGGCCGCCTGCAACGACGAGCTGGATACGATGTACACCGAGGTTGGCGAGCAGATTCCGACCTTTGTGGGTAACGCCTTGAGCACAAGCACGAAGTACGCCACCGGCGAGACCTTCACCTTTGAGTTGCAGTACGCTCAGCAGACCTCGCCCCTGCGCGACGTGCGCATTTACCAGCGCATCGAGCCGGCCACCGACTCGGTACTGGTGCAAACCATTCCGTATAAGGCGGCCTTCTCCAAGCGCAAAAACGCCGATACGCTGGTAGTTAACTACACCGTACCCGCCGGGGCCAACAAGGCCAACGTGCGCGTATCGGCGGTGGTAGCCGCCGAAAACGGTCAGTCGAAGCTGCGCAGTTTCTCGTACCGCCTGGCCGAGCCTACCCCCACCGTGAAAGTGAACAGCGTCACCAACGTAACCGCCCCCGCCGGCAGCACCCTGGTACCCGGCGACGTGGTACGCTACAACGTGGTGCTGAATGATGGCGGCATCAACGCCGCTACCAGCCTGACCACGGCCGGCACGCTCTACAAAGACCTCGACAGCCTGATTACCTACGTGAAGGTAGGCACCGCGCCCGAGCGGCGCGCCCTGCGCCAGCGCCTGCCCGCCACCGGTGCCCAAACCGGGGCCCGCACCGCCGTGGACGTAAACGTAACCCTGCCCGCCGGCTCCAGCGGCCAGGAGGTAACCTACCGCTTCGAGGCTAAGAGCCGCTTTGCCGGTACGCCCAGCGTCCGCGCGGCTTCGGCTACGGCCGCGCCCCTTACGCTGGGGGCTACCACGCCGCTGGCCGCCGCCCGCAACCTTACCCTTACCTACACCGGCACCACCGGCGGCGACCAGGCGGCCCTGGACCTGACCACGTTTACCCTCGTGCCCGCCGCCGGCGACCTGCTGCTCAAGGACCTAGCCATTACCAGCACGGCCAGCAACGCCGTCCGGCTTCAGGCTCTGAACGGCCGGGCCGCCTCGGGCACCACGCCCGCCGCGGAGCCTACCCGGTTTGTGAAAACCACGGCGGCCGTGTACACGGCCGCTACGCTCAACAGCATTCGGCAAACTTACCTGAACGCCGCCACCACGGCCCAGGTAACCACCATCGACAATGCTGTGGTAGGCGACGTGTACATTGCCCGCCTGCGCAATACCAACCAGTACGCCATCTTCACCGTGACGAGCCTGAACCGCACTACCACGGATGTGACGCTGAACTTAGCCGTCAAGACCTTGTAGGTCCTGTTAGCTCATTATCAAAAAAGGCCTCCCCAACTTAGGGGAGGCCTTTTTTATGTTTAGGTAGCCTTAGCGCCCGCCGAACAGGCGCCGGAAGAAGCCGCCGCGCCGCTTGGACTTGGTCTTGACTTTGACCTTGGTAGGCGTGCTGACAGTGGTAGTGGGCCGTGGGGTAGCTGGCCGAGGTGTGGGGCGCACGGGTGGCACAGTGGGCTGGGTGGTAGCCGGGGCCGGGGTAGCAACAGGCTCGGCGCTCGGCGTGGGCGGTGCGGCCTGAGCTACTACCACCTCGGCGGCGCGGCCCGTGGTGCGCACCGAAATCGGCCGGCTCTCATTGTGCAGCCTGTCGAAGGCGGTGAGGTAATAGGAGTAGCCCTGGCCGGCGCGGGCCGTGGTATCCAGGAACGTCAGGGGGCGGCCGGACTGGGGTCGGATGAGGGCCAGCAGGTTGCGCGGGTCGTCGGGGGTAGGCGTCTGGTCGTCGGCGAAGCGATAGAGGGCGTAGTAGGCGGCCTGGTCGCCGTCGGCGGCGGCGGGGCCGGGCTGCCAGCTTAGGGTGGTTGCGGCGGGGCCGGTGGCAGCAGTCAGGTTCTGGGCCGGCCGGGGGGGCACGGCATCCAGCCAGGGCATGGTGGGCACCAGGGCGGGGTAGCGAAACTCATGCTGGCGCAGGGAGTCGGTAGTATTCAGCACGTTCGCCATCAACGACTTCGAGCTGAAGAATACGCTACCCCCTACTTCCGTCGGGAAGGTGCGGTTCAGGCGTACCTGCCGGGGCAGCTCGCGCGGGTTGCGCCACACCGTGTCCGACTTCGTGCTTTCCGACATGCGGTAGGCACCGTGCCCGATGTAGAGGTGGCGGCCGTTGCTGTTGCGGGCCCACCACTCCACCAGCACCGGATACTGGGCCACCTTGAAGCCCGTGCTCCAGTATAGCTGGGGCAGCACGTAATCAACCCAGCCCTGGCGCAGCCACTCCAGCGCATCGGCGTACAGGCCGTCGTAGCCCTGGAAGGCTTTGGTGGCCGAGCCGTTGGGGTCGGAGGTTTGGTTGCGCCACACGCCGAAGGGCGAAATACCGAACTTCACCCAGCGCTTGGTGTGCTGAATGGAGTCGTGCAGGTCGCGGATAAGCGTGTTCACGTTCTGCCGGCGCCAGTCCGCCAGCTTCAGGCCATCGGGGTTGAAGCGGGCGAAAGCGTCCTCGTCGCGGATTACCTGCCCGCTTTCGGGGTAGGGGTAGAAGTAGTCGTCGAAGTGGACGCCGTCAATATCGTAGCGGCGCACCACGTCCAGAATTACCTCGCTGATGTAGTTGCGCACCTCGGGCAGGCCGGGGTTATAAAGCAGCTTGCCCGAGTAGCGCAGAAACCACTCGGGATGCTTGCGGTAGGGGTGGTTGGGAGCCAGCCGGCGCGTGACCGTGTCCATCGTGGCCCGGTACGGGTTAAACCAGGCATGAAACTCCATGCCCCGGCGGTGGGCTTCCTCAATCAGAAAGGGCAAGGGGTCGTAGAACGGGGTGGGCGCCTTGCCCTGCTGCCCGGTCAGCCACTTGCTCCAGGGCTCCAGATTGCTCTGGTAGAAGGCATCGGAAGCGGGCCGCACCTGCACAAACACGGCGTTGATGCCACTGCGCTGGTGGTCATCGAGCATACGGCGGTACTCGCGGCGCTGCTGCTCCGGCGTGAGGGCGCGGCTGCTGGGCCAGTCAATATTCTCAACGGTAGCAATCCATACCCCGCGCAGCTCGCGCTTAGGCGGCACATCGGCGGCCCGGGCAGCCAGCCAATTGATACTCAGAATCAGAAAAAACAGAAAGCGGCGGGCGGCAGGTAATCCAAACATTACCACAAAGGTAGTGGAACGGGGAATGAGTGGCTGAGTGAATGAGTGAAGTGTATAGGCCCGATTGGCCGGCGGGCAGACGCGGCGGTGAAGTTGCCTAAGTCTGCCGCCAGTATGTCACCACTTTACTCATTCACTCATTCACCACTTCACCGCCGGAGTGCCGCGAAGGGCAGGTCGAGCAGGTCGAACTCAGCCCAGCGGTGGAAGTCGAAGTGCCACCATTCGTGGGGGTAGTTGATGAAGCCCTGGGCCTGCATGGCGGCCAGCAGCACGGTGCGGTTCAGCAGGATATGGGTGGGTAGGGTCGCAAACCGGATGTGGGCGGCTGGGGTCAGCTCGTCGAAGTCGGTGGGCAGGGGTACATGCCGGCCTGTGGCCCGCTCCACTAGGCCCACATCCACGGAGCAACCCCGGTTGTGACGTGAGCCGCGCCAGGGCGGGGCCGCCACGTTTTCGTCCTGTAGGTGCTCGTACAGGCGCACCGATACGCTGTAAGGCCGGTAAGCATCATACACACATAGCCCTAGTCCCCGCTGGGCCAGGGCGGCCTGCACCCTCACAAGGGCTTCCGCCACGGGTCGGCACAGGTAAGCTTCAGCGGCCGGATATAGGGCCACGCCCAGCAGATTACGGCTGGTGGCGTACCGGATGTCCAATACCAGGTCTGGAATCAACTCCCGCAGGTCAACCAGTTCTTGCTCCCGGTTTTGAGCGATGCGCTGCTGGTAGTGCTCCTGGGAGTTGATAAGCGAAAGTCCGAATGCGTTGGCAGCCATAGGGTAATTCAATCAGAGCTGCCGCCGGACAGCAACGAATGCTGCCTCTTACGGTTGAGGTATGGGCACTGTTACACCGGGCCGCTGCCGGTGGTTGTCGAGCTCAAACTGGTAGATACGTTGCCCCAGCCGCCGCAAAAACGGCAGACCCACCGTGTCGTACTCGTACTGGTCATCGTTGAGAATGCCGTCCGGGTTGACGTACACCACCGCGCTGAGCAGAAACTCCACGCCCCGGGCCGGATTCGTGATGTAGGCGTTATCGATAAGAAAGCCGTAGGCCTGCCCTATTTTGTTATAAATCTGCACGCCCTCCGGCAGCGGCCCCGGCGCCCCGCCCGCCAGCAGAAACTTCGCGTAGTTGTCGGGGTGGAGGGCCGCCGGGTAGCGCGGGTCCGGGCTTTGCCGGGGCAGGCGGTGCAGGTAGTCGCGCAGCAGGGCCGCATCGGCGGGAGCCAGCCGGAAACGGCGGCGGGCCGGGTCAGCCTCCGGAAACAGCAAGAGCCGGAGCGCGCGCTGCAGATCGGGTAGGGAGGCTACATTTTTGGTCTGGAAATCGAGCGGCTCGTTTACCAGCGTACCGCCCTGCCAGTGGCTTTGCCCTACCCGCCACCCGCGCCGCCACGGCCGGGGCCAGCGCCCCGCAAAGGTGGCAGCTGGCTGCACGTACAGCGGGCGAGTCAGGCTGGTATCAGCGAAGAAGGCCAGCGGATTGGTACGGCGGGCCGTGGAGTCCTGGTCGCCGACGGAGAGGCGGTGGCGCACCAGCGTTTGGCGCAGGCCGTGGCGGTGCAAGCCAGCACGCAGCTCGGCAGGCCCCAGAAACTCGTAGAGGCGGTTATAGGCGTCGTTATCACTGACCAGCAGAATTTTGCGCACGTACTGCGCCACACTGGCCCGCATAGTTTGGCTGCTGGTATCGCGCAGCACGGGCGTTTGGCCCCAACTGGCCGAGTCGAGGCGGAGCGGCGAGCTGCTGCTCAGCTCCGGAATCTGCTGGCTCAGCCGCTGCATTTTCTCCAGAGCCAGCGCCGCTACCGGCAGCTTAATGGCACTGGCCGGGTAGAAATACTCGTGGGGCCGCACCCGGTAGCGGTAGCTTCGAAAGTGAGGCCGCCCGCGCGCGTCGCGCCGGATGCGGGTGTAAAGAATCTGAACCCGATGCGCGGCGGCTTGCCGGAGCACCGGCGCCAGCACCGAATCGGAGGCGAGCTGCCGGCGCAACAGGTTTTGGGCCTGCGCCCTGGGTAGCAGGCAGTACCCACTCAGCAGCAGCCCGAGCCAAAGGTTTTTCATGCCACGGCAAGGTACAAGGAACAGCGTATTGCCGTCTCCGGCCAACACAAAACCACGCCCGGCTTCCCGGCCCGCCTGGTAGGGGCTGCAGGGAAACCGGGCGTGGTTAGGTTACGGGCAAGTTAGCCGCCTGGGCTACTCCTGAGCCGACTGCTGAGGATCGGAGCGGTCAGATTTCGTTTGGTTGCCGCCCTCCAGGCCGTTGGTCTGGTCACTGTCGCCGTAGCCGCCGCGGATGCCGGCGCCATCGTCCTGAGACAGTTCTTCCTGGTTAGTAGCGGGTTGCTTGGCGGCTTCGTTGGGGCCGGTGCTGGATTGGGAGGCTTGACCGCCGTTCTGGGGGGTAGGGTTGCCTTGCTGAGTTGCCATAAGGAGGAGAGTTAGCGGTGGGAAATTACAGTTGGGGCACCTGCCCGGTTTCGCCGCCCGAAACCCCGGTGCCGGCGCTGATGCTGTTGCCGCCTACGTCGCCGTCCTGGGCGTTACCGGGGGCATCGTAGTTGGGCGCGCCTGAGCGCACGCGGGCTCCACTGATGGCCTGGCCGCCTTCGGTGCCGCCGCTGCCGGAGTTGTCATCGGCATTAAGGCCGGTATCGTGGCTGCCGGGCGACAAGCGGCCGTCGGGCTGGCGTTGGCTGGACTGGGAATCCGTGCCCTCGGGCAGGTTGCTGGCATCTATGGGTTCTTCGCGGGGCGTAGTCATATGGGGCAGTTGGTAAGGTGGAGAAAGCGGGCAGGTGGGGCCCGGCCTTAGCTATACGCAAGGCCCGCCGGGGCGTTGGGGTGGGGCTGCTGGTAGTCCGGGGGCTTTTCGCCATTTTCGGGAGATTTTTCTGCTGTATCCTGTTACCGATTTCGCATGGCTACTTCTTCTGCATCCGATTCTTTCCTGCAAAAAACCACTGAGGAGCTGCTCTACCTGGTGCGGCACCCCGAGCTTTACCACCCGGCCCTGGTAGCAGAGGCCGGCCGGGAATTGCGCCGCCGGGGCGCCGAGCTGCCCAAACCCCCGGCTCCTGAACCAGCCGCTTCGCCTTTGTCGCTGGAGTATGTGGAGCCGGAACCGACCTTCCTGGCCCGCTGGTGGCCTGGCGTGGTGCTGGCGGCCCTGGTGCTGGGCCTGGCCTGGTGGGGCCTGCGCTCCTCCCAGCAAGCAGCCCCGGCCGCGTCCCAGGCCGCCACACCAAAGCCGGCGGGCCCTATTGTGCTGGAAGCTGTGAAAGTAGAGCGCCTACCTGATTTCGAGGTCGAAACCCGCGCTCAGGTGGCCGAGGTACGCAGCCAGCTGCCCGCCGCCGACCGCGCCGACACCACGGCCACCGGCCGCTACCTACGCATGGCCCGGCGCTACTGGCTGGCCGAAAACGCAGCCGTTCACCTAACCAAACAGGCGCGCACCGGGGCCGTTACCGGCGTATTCCCCGGCCAGGTTGACCTCACGCTGGAGCGCATCAGCTGGTTTATGCGGGCCAAGGCCTACAACCAGCACCTCACCCCTACCATGGAGGCCCGCCTGAACCTGATGCACCAGGGCCTGACCCTGCGCCGCAGCTCCCTCCAGAGCTTTAAGTCGCGCTACGAGGCCCAGATGGAGCTCATGGACAAGGAAGAGGAGCGCGTAAACCAGGAGGCCACCGGTTTGGCAGAAGAGCTGCGCGGCCACTACCAGCGTAAAGCGCCTATTCAAGGCAACATCACCGACCTGTAAGACGCAGGTGCGCAAACCTGTCAGGCCGGGTTGGGCTGGCAGGGTTTATGAAGCCGCAATGGGGCGCCCCGCCGATTTTCGGGCGGGGGCGCCTCATTGCTTTTACGCCTATGGCTGCCGACTCCACCACGCTTTTTGCCCAGAAAACGGATGCCGAGCTGCTCTACCTGGCCCAGCATGCCCGGCAGTATCCGGCGGCCGTGGGGCAGGCCGCCGTGCGGGAGCTGCAGCGCCGCGGCCTGGTGCCTCAGGAGTTGCCCGCCGGTCCGCCGCGCCGGCCCCCGGAAGCAGGGCCAGAAATGGAGGCTACTGTTCAACCTGGGGTCTGGGGAGCCCTCCGGGGGGTATTCTGGCCCCGGCAAGGATACCAGGTTGCCCCTCTCCTACTTTGGCTGAATGTATTGGTGTACCTGGCCCTGGCGGCTACCGGCGCGGGAGCCTGGCACCCCACCGGCCCCGACCTGGTGCGCTGGGGCTCCAACTTCTCGCCCCTTACCCTGCCAAACCAGCCGTGGCGCCTGCTGACCAGCTGTTTTCTGCACGGCGGACCGGCTCACCTGCTGCTGAACATGGCCTCGCTGGTGTTTCTGGGGTTGCTGACGGAGGGCTTGGTAGGCGGCCGGCGGCTGCTGACTGCGTACCTGTTGAGCGGGATTGGGGGTAGCCTGCTGAGCTGGTTCTGGCACACCCAGGGCCTGAATTCGGTGGGCGCGTCAGGGGCTATTTTCGGCCTGTACGGGCTGCTGCTGGCTACCTTGCTGCGGCGGCCGGCCGCCTTCACCCGCCCGGAGCGCTACACCGTGCTGCTGTTTGTGCTGTATCTGCTGGCGGGCAGCTTGGCCAGCGGCCTGCAGGCCCACACCACCGACAATGCCGCGCACGTAGGTGGCTTACTGACGGGGTTCTTGCTGGGACTGCTCTTCAGCCGGCGCTAACTAATTCACATTCAAACACTAATCAGCAATACAATAGCATAGATTACTGGTTATATATAATAGCCATTGTTTTAAATTGCCCGTATTCCTTTCTATTTACTCAAGCCTTCAACTCACATGCGACACCTGCTACGCCCCTTTTTGATAGGAGTTGGTTTATCCATGGCTGCCACGGCCGCCCGGGCTCAAACGCCGGCTCCTAACCTGAACAACTCCTTCGAGGTCTGGGAGTTTCGTAACCTGGAGCGGGAGGTGCCCCGTGGCTGGGTTACCACCGAAGACCTGATTCAGGAAGAAGCCCCCTTCCCGGTTCCGGATTTGGGCTTCGTAACCAAATCTACTGAGGCGCACCAGGGCAGCCTGGCCGTTGCGCTGAATACCCTGCAGGTACCTGGCGTGGAGGGCGCGATATTTGGGTTTGTGGGCAACGGCACGCCTACCAGCGTGGGTGTGCCCTACACGGCGCGCCCTGCTCGCCTGCAGTTCTGGTACAAGCTGACGGGGCCCGGCGCGGCCACCGACGAAGCCTACATTCAGGCCGTTCTGACGCGCTATCAAAGCCGCAAAACGGAGCTGATTGGAGGCATAGGCCTGGTTTTGCCGCCCGCGGCTACCTATACGCTGGTCAGTGAGCCGCTGGAATACGAGCCGCTGAGCCTCTCGCCCGACACCTTGAGCATCGACGCGTTTTCCGGCACTACCGATGATCTTCATGCCGGCACCACTCTGCTCCTCGACGATATTCAGCTCACGGGCAGCATCACGGCCGCGCGCAACCCCGAGGCGGCCGCCGATCTGCTGATTTACCCTAACCCCAGCACCACCGGCGAGTTTTCGCTGGCCTCCGTGGTGGATGCGGCCCTGGCTACTTCCCCCTTCACCGTGACGGATGTAACGGGCCGGGTGGTTTTACGCGAGGAAAAAGCTCCACTGAGTGCCGCCCGGGGCCGGCTGATAGATCTGCGGGGGCAGCGCGGCGGCGTGTACATGCTCCAGCTCCAAACCCCTGGCGGAGCGCTTACCCGCAAACTGGTAATCCGCTAATACCTCAGGCTATTGCTTACTACCCCTGCCACTGGCTTCAGGCCGGGGCAGGGCTTTTTTATTGACCCCACATGCGCCGGCCTGGGCCTGCTACTGGCAAACTTTCGCACCTTCGCGGGCGGCCACACGTTTTTAGGGCGTACTTTATCTGCTACCATGACCACCGAACCTGACGATTCTGCGCCGCAGTCGGGCCCCGATAAGCTGGCAGCGCGCTGGCAGCGGGCGGCCGCGGCGGTGGGCCGGGCGGCCCTGGCCCCGCTGGAGGGGGTAGGACTGTTATACCGCACGGGCCAGCAGAATCTACACTTCACTTTGCCCGTGCTTAACGGCGCCTTCGGCGACCAGCTGGCGGCCCGTCACGACCGGCGCGCCATCCGGATGAGTTTCCGCCGTTACGAGTCCGATGTACCGGTAGAACAGCTGCGGCTGCTGCCCGATGCCCAGGGCCGCCCCCGTAAAACCGTAGTGTTTCTGCACGGCCTGATGGGCGATGAAATCATCTGGCAAACCGGCGAGGGGCCCGAGGACGTACGCTTCGGGCCGCGCCTGCAGCGGGAGTTGGATGTGCACAGCCTCTACGTGCGCTACAATTCTGGCCTGCACATCTCCGAGAACGGCCGCCGGCTGCATCAACTGCTTACGGACCTGGTGCGCACGTTTCCGGCGGCCGTGGGCGAGCTGGTGCTGGTAGGCCATAGCATGGGTGGGCTGGTAATTCGCTCGGCCGGCTACTACGCCGCCCAGGAGGCCGCCGCTGCTACCCCCAGCACCGCTGGCAACCCTTCCGGCGCAAAGCTGAGTTGGCTGCCCAGGCTGCGCGACGTGTTTCTGCTGGGTGTGCCCAACGATGGCTCGTTTCTGGAGCAGAACAGCCACCTCACCTCCCTGATTCTTCGCAAAATCAACTTGTGGCCTACCCGCGCCATCAGTGGGCTGATTGACAAGCGCAGCAATGGCATCAAGGACCTGCGCTTTGCCCGACTGGTGGATGAGGACTGGCAGAACGAGCACGCCGACGACCTGTTTCCGCCCCGCACGGTGGTGCCCCCGCTGCCGGGCGTGCGCTATCATGTGCTGGTGGGCTCCCTGCTGAAAACTGCCGGCTCCGCCCTGCACGACTACTTCGGCGACGGGCTGGTGGGCGGGGGCAGCGCCCGGGGCCGCATCTTCCAGGACCCCGCCGCCCCGCCCGATTTGTTGATCAGTACCCACGTTTTCTCGAAGCTGCACCACGGCACCCTACTCAGCAGCCCCGAGGTGTACCAGTACCTGCGCGAGCGAGTGGCCGAATAACTCGCGTTTCGCGGGCGGCGTACTGCCTGCCTAGCCTTATTCTGTTTTGGTGTGACGCAACCCCTGATCATCCGCCGCATTGTTGAGGAAATTCCGGAAGTAAAGACCTTCTGGCTTGAGCCCACGACACCCCTACCCTACCAGGCCGGCCAATACCTCACCCTGCTCCGGCCCCACCACCCGGAACTGCGGCGCTCCTATTCCATGTCCTCTACGCCAGGGCTTGATGAGGGCCTGGCGGTGACGGTACGGCGGGTGGCCAACGGCTTTTTCTCGCGGTGGTTGATTGACGAGGCGCAGGTAGGCGACGAGCTGCTAACGACCGGCGCCGGGGGCCTGTTTACGCTGCCCTACCTCACTCAACTGCCCTACCAACAGGTACTGCTGTTTGCGGCTGGCAGTGGCATCACGCCCATTTACTCATTGCTGAAAGAAGTGCTCTACCACCGACCTGCCGTGCAGGTGCTGCTGGTGTACAGCAACCGCACACCGGCCGCTACCATTTTCGGGGCTGAGCTGCACCAGCTGGCCACACAGTTCGCAGGCCGCTTCGCCCTGGAGCTGCTCTACAGCGACCATCCGAACCTGGCCCGCGCCCGCCTCTACAAGGACCTGCTGGTACAGCTCGTGCGGCAGCACGCCACCACTACCCCCGACCAAATGCTGGCCTTTAGCTGCGGCCCTGCCGAGTACATGCGCATGTGTGGCTATGGCCTGCACGCTGCGGGAGTGCCCTCTGAACGTATCCGGCGCGAGAATTTTGTGCTACCCCCACCCGTCAAACCAACCCTGCCGCCCGACACGTCCGCTCACCGCGTCGTCATTGAAACGCCGCTCCAGACGCACACCTTGGAGGTTTCCTACCCCGATACTATCCTGAAAGCGGCCCGCGCCCAAGGCATAGCACTACCCTATAGCTGCGAAGCTGGCGTGTGCGGCAGCTGCACTATGCGCTGCCTGGAAGGCCAGGTGTGGCACTCCTACAACGAGGTTCTGACTGACCGGGACTTAGCCCAGGGCTTGGTGCTCACCTGTACCGGCTACCCCGTAGGCGACGACGTGCGGTTGAGCTTCTAAAACACATCCTCAGCAAAAGGAAGAACCTCTACCAAAGGTAACGCTAGGGTTAGCCAGAGGTAGAGGTCCTGCACTTTGCTCAAGATGACAATCAGGCGGTACTGCTTAGCCTACTGCCAGTTCCGTAAAGCCGGCGCTTACTACCACACCGGGCAGGGTAAGGCCGGTTTCGGTGGTTACTTCGCTGATTTCGGCAGGTTGACCGTCGGTACTGAAGATAGTAGCGGAGAACGGCAGGCCGTGCAGAACTACGCGGTAGGTGGTCCAGGTGGGCTGGAAGTCGCCTTCCGTGTGCTGCTGGATCAGCAGGCCCTTGTCGGTGCCGGTTACCGTGAAGCGGCGCGTGGTGCTCTGGCCCTGCTCGTAGCCGTAGCCTTCGCCCCCGTCTTCATATAGCACGCTGGCTTCGGTGCCCTTCTTGTAGTACACATGCAGGGTTATCTCCTCTACGGTTTTCTCGCCTACGTACTGCATCAGGGGGTACATGGGTACCACGGCCCCGGCCTTAATGAACAGCGGAATCCGGGTGAGGTCGGCGGCAGCCCATACTTCGGCACCGCCTGCTTTCAGCTCGTCGGTGTAGTAGTAGAACCAGTCGCCCTTCGGCAGGTACATCCAGCGGCCATCGGCGCCGGGCGTGGTGATGGGGCATACCAGCAGGTGGTCGCCGAGGCTGAACTCGGCCATGCGCAGGTAGGTATCCGTGTCGGTCTGATCAAGGAAGGCCAGAGGGCGCAGCATGGGCGTGCCCTGCTGGGTGTACTGCCAGAACGTGGTGTACATGTAGGGCAGCAGGCGGTAGCGCAGCTCAATAAAGCTACGGGCTATGGCCATGAAATCTTCGCCAAACGACCAGGGCTCCTGGTCGCCGTGGTCGCCGGAGCTGTGGGTACGGAAGAACGGGTGGAAGGCTCCCAGCGCCACCCAGCGCACGTACAGCTCGCCATCGGGCGTATCAATAAAGCCCCCGATATCAGAACCAATAAAGCTGAAGCCCGAAATGCTCAGGCGCTGGCATTGAATATTGGCCAGCCACAGGTGCTCCCAGGAAGCAATGTTGTCGCCGGTCCAGCCGGAGGAGTAGCGCTGCCCGCCCGAGTAGGTGCTGCGGGTAATGGTGAAGGGCCGGTTGGGGTAGCTGAACTTCTTCACCCCGGCCGCCGTGGCACGGGCCATCTGCATGCCGTAGATGTTGTGGGCCTTGCGGTGGGAGCCTGCGTGGCCCTCATACTGGAAGCGCACGTCATCGGGGAAGGTGCCCTTTTCAAACACGGCCGGTTCGTTCATGTCGTTCCACACGCCCTTCACGCCGGTTTCTGCAATCAGCCCTTTGAACAGGCCGGCCCACCACTCGCGCACCTCGGGGCGGGTGTAATCGGGGAAGTTGCAGAGGCCGGGCCACACGGAGCCCTTCATCAGAGGTCCGTCGGCGCGGCGGCAGAAGTAGTCGTTTTTCAACCCCTCCTGATACACCGGATAGTCGGGGTCAATCTTGATGCCGGGGTCGATAATGACAATGGTTTTGAAGCCATCTTCGGCCAGCTCCCGCACCATACGCTTGGGTTCCGGGAAATGGGTAGGGCTCCAGGTAAAGCACCGGAAGCCATCCATGTAGTCGATGTCGAGGTAAAGCGCGTCGCAGGGAATTTTCCGGTCGCGGAAGCCCTGGGCAATGGCTTTCACGTTGCTTTCGGGGAAGTAGCTCCACTTGCACTGGTGGTAGCCCAGGGCCCACAGCGGGGGCAGTTCGGGCGGGCAGGTCAGGCGGGTATATTCCCGGGTTACTTCCAGCAGACTGGGGCCATAGATGAAATAGTAGTTCATCTCGCCGCCCTGGGCCCAGAACGAGGCCACATCGGCGCGCTCGGCCGCGAAGTCGAACCCGGCCTTGAAGGTGTTATCGAAGAAGATGCCGTGGGCCGTTTTCTGGTGCAGGCCCAGGAAAAACGGGATGTTCTTGTAGAGCGGATCGGCGCCTTTCTGGTAGCCGTAGGTATCGGTGCCCCAGTTAGTGAACTGCTTGCCGCGCAGGTTCATGTTGTCGGGCTTGTCGCCGAGGCCGTAGTAATGGGCACCGCTCTGCACCAGCTTGCTCATCTTTACGATGTCGTTGCCGGTTTCGTACTCATATTCCCAGTGAAAGCCCTTCTCATCTTCGCTAAGCACCAAGCCGGAGCGGTTGAGCACGCGGGTGCGCAGGCTTTCCTTATCCACCACGCAAATAAGACGGTCGGTGGTGATGCGGTAGTGGTCGGGCTTCTCGCGGAACTCCAAAAACTCCAGCTCCTGGCGCGTGGGCACGCCCTCCGGGAAGGCGTAGCTGAAATCAGCGGGGAAGCCGGCTTCGGTGGCGTAGCGGAAGCGCAGCACCTTGTCGGTAATCACCTGCAGGCTTAGCTGTACGCCGTTGTCGCAGCGGAAAATAAAATCGGTACCCTGCCGCTCGGCTTGCACTACCCGGCCGGGGTAGAACTCTTGCCTGGCTTGAGCGGCCAGGTCATTGATCATATAATTGTTTTCCTGAATATTGTCGGCCATACGGGGTACGTTTTGGGAGAGAGAAGGCAAGCAGTTGCCGGGAGTACCAGCCTGGACCTTACACAGTCGGCAAAGGTAAAAATGTTCCGGGCTACCGTAGAACTGGCTCAACCGTAGTTTTCGGCCGGATGCCGTAAAAGCACGACGGGCAGCTTTTTTCTCTACCTTGCCATACCTCGTGCTGCCCGCCGCTCATTTATCCACCGTATGATTTCCGCTTCGTTTTCTGTGTTGTTGCTTGGCTGGGATGAGGCTCCCCGGACCGGCGAATTGTCCGCGCCCGGTATCCGCTCATTGGTGCAGGCGCTGGCCCCGCGCACTCCTCTGTCGGTGATGGTGCCCCGCCTACCCCATCCGCCGTTTGCAACCGCCCCCACTACCCGCCTCACAGCCCTGGCCGAACTGACACCGGCTGAGGCGGCGGCCCCGCGCCCCCGCCCCGACCAGCGGCCCGGAGCCTGGCAGCGCCCGGCGGCTCCCTACCTCGGGGCTTCGGTGGTTACGGCAGCGGAAACTTCGGGCCCAACTTCTTACCTGGCCGCTTCCGATGGTACCTGGCAGTCGCCGGCCGCACCTTACCTGGGTGCTACCCCCTCCAGTGCTGGCCTGCCCTCCGACCTGACGATAGCCGTACTACCGGAAGCCAGCCCGGGGCTGGCGCCACTGGTGCCAGCTTCGGCTGCCTTCCCTACCCCTGCCGCCGCGCCAGACCCTACCCCAATTACGGAGCTGTCGGCTAGTGAGCTGCTGCTGAATGAGGACGAATTCGCGGGTGAAGCTTCGGAGCCCGATGCGACGGAAGCCGCCGACCTCAGCCAGCCCGCCGACGACCTGACGGCCGAACCCACGCCCCCGCCGGTTGCCCCTCCGCAGCTGGCCACCCTGCCCGATGCCCTGGCTTCGTTGGCCGAAGACCAACCTGCTGAGGCCGACCTTAATTTTCAGGTGATTCAGTACGCCCGCTTTGCTACCCGCCGGGCCCTGCTGGAGGATTTTGGGGTGATTTACGCTGCAGACTGGCCTACGTGGCTGGCCGCGCTGGAAATCCGTCAGCAAACCGGGCGGCCGCTGGTGCTGCATGTGCTCAGCCTGGCTCAGGAACGCGCTACCCCCGCTGACCGAGGCTGGGCGCTGGAGCTGGAACGCCTGGCCCTGCGCCGCGCCGATATGGTGCTGGCTGCCACCGAGGAGCTGGCGCAGCTGCTGCTCAGCCGCTACCCGGCGCTGGCGAACCGCCTGCAGGTGCTCCCCCCCTCCGATACCGAAACCCTCGACGCAACTCTACGTCAGCTGGAAAATGGCCTGCCCGTTCGCCAACTGTCCTCCCCATTTTTTTCTCCTACTGCATGAGTACCGAAACCCCTCTCCGCCACGAATTCGACGCCCCCATGGAAATGGACGGGGCCGACAGCGGCGTTTTCCTGGTTGTTCCTTTCAGCGTACCCGAGGTGTACGGTACTAAGGGTCCGCTGCCCGTGCGCGGCACCGTAGACGGCTTTCCTATCCGGCTGAACCTGGTGCCCATGGGCGACGGCCAGCACATGATCAGTATCCGGAAGGAAGTACGCAATGCCATCAACAAAACCTGGACCGACACGGTGCACGTCGTGTTGGAGCGCGACACCGATTCCAGCGGCATTGAGCTGCCCGATGACCTCAAGTATGCCTTGGAACGGGCCGGCCTGCAAGTGAATTTTGATGCCCTACCCTATACCCAGCGCAAAGAGCTGGCCCAGCGAGTGGCTCGCACCAAAAAGCCCGAAGCCCGCGCTCAGCGCATTGAAGACGCCCTAGAGCAAGCTCAGTCTGGCCGCAAAACCAAGCACTAATTCCACTTCCTAGCAAAAACGCCCGTGGCTTCTTTCCTGATCGGGGAAGGAAGCCACGGGCGTTTTCAGCGTATCCGGTACAAATAGCTACACCCTGCCTAGCACCAGCACGGTGCGGTTCGTGACGTAGAGGCTGAGCCGGTGCACGCCGTCTTCCTCGAAGGTTTCGTAGATGTAGTTGTTGTCGATGCGGGTGAAGCCGCCAAACTCGGCATCGTCGGAGTTGAGCAAGATGCGGTAGCGGCCGGCGTGGGGCACGTAGAAGCGGTAGTCGGGCACGCTGCGGTCAACGTGGAAGCTAAACACGAAGATGAGTCCGCCCCGCTCGAAGATGAGGACCTGGTTGTGGGAGTCGATGTTCAACTCCCGGGCGGGGGTAGCGGCCAGCAGGCGCGTGGTTTTCGCCAGCTTAATCATCGACTTATCGAACTGCAGCAGAAACTGGTATTTCAGGTCGGGGTTATCGGCCAGGTTCCATTGGCGGCGGGCGAAGTGGTGGCTCCAGTTGTTGCCCTGGCGCGGAAAGTCGACCCACTCTGGGTGGCCGAACTCATTGCCGATAAAGTTGAGGTAGGCCTCACCGCCCAAGCTCAGGGTAGCCAGCCGGATGAGCTTGTGCAGAGCAATGCCCCGGGCCGTAATCGGGTCGGGGTCATCTTTGTGCATGTGCTCATAAATGGCTTTGTCCAGCAGCCAGTGGGCCAGCGTTTTGTCGCCTACCAGGGCCTGGTCGTGGCTTTCGGCGTACGCAACGGTTTTCTCGCCCAGCCGTCGGTTGGTAAGCGTGTACCACAGGTCGTGCAGGTTCCAGTTTTCGTCGCGGGTGTGCTTGAGCAGCTTAATCCAGTAGTCTGGAATGCCCATGCCCAGCCGATAATCGAAGCCCATACCGCCTTCCTCAATGGGTCGGCACAGGCCGGGCATGCCGCTCATGTCTTCGGCAATAAGCAGGGCGCTGCGCTTCACCTCCCGCACCAGGGTAGTGGCCAGTTGCAGGTACAGAATGGCGTCATCGTCGGCATCAGGCCCGAAATACTGGTCGTAGGAGCCAAACGCCACCCCCTCACCGTGGTGATGATAAAGCATGGAGGTGATGCCATCGAAACGGAAGCCGTCGAAGTGAAACTCTTCCAGCCAGTAGCGCAGGTTGCTGAGCAGAAACTGCTGTACCTCGGGTTTGCCGTAGTCGAAAAGCTTGGAATCCCAGCCAGGATGGTCGCCGCGCGAGCCCTCGTGGAAATACTGATGGCCCGAGCCATCGAAGTTGGCCAGGCCTTCGGCCTCGTTTTTCACGGCGTGGGAGTGCACCACATCCAGCAGCACGGCAATGCCGCGGTTGTGGGCCTCGTTGATAAGGTGCTTGAGTTCCTCGGGCGTACCGAAGCGCGAGGATACAGCAAAGAAATTGGCCACATGGTAGCCAAAAGAGCCATAATACGGGTGCTCCATCACGGCCATCAGCTGCAGGCAATTGTAGCCTTCCTGCTGAATGCGGGGTAGGATTTGCTCGGCAAATTCAAGGTAGGAACCTACTTTTCCTTCCTCCAGGGCCATGCCTACGTGGGCCTCGTAGATGAATGGCTCTCGCACGCAATTCGGCACCCGAAATTTCTGATCAGTCCAGACAAACGGCGTTTCCGGCTTCCAGACCTGGGCGGCGAAGTCCTTGGTTTCGGGGTTTTGCACGGCGCGGCGCAGCATGGCTGGCAGCCGGTCTTTGCCGCCTTCCGGGGTTACTACGTGTACTTTGTAGAGCGAGTGGTGGGTCAGGCGGTCCTGGTAGTCTTTATCGGCCAGGAACACTTCCCACACCCCATCCTCGCCGCGCGTGAGGGGGGTAGCCTGCCGGTCCCAGCCGTTGAAGTCGCCCACCAGAAATACTCCTTCGGCGGCAGGCGCCCACTCCCGGAACCAGTAGCCGCGGCGGCGTTTATCGTGGTTGAGGCCTAGGCGCTGATGGGCTTGGGCGAACCGACTCAGAGAACCGCACTCAGCCACAATGTCACTGAGGCGCTGGGCCAAGCGCTGCTGGCGCTGGAGCAACACCGGCTCGTAGGGCATCAGCCAGGGGTCTTGCTGCACAAGCGGCAGGGTAGGTTCGGCGGTGTCGGCGGCGGTCAGCAGGTCTGGAGTCATAGCGCGAATTAGCAAGTCGGTCGGGCCCAAAGCTACAGGATTCGTTTAAGTTGCAGTAGGACGATGAGCCGGGCCCTCATACGGCAAACCATTGCCGCATGGTGGGGTTTACTTGCAGGCCGTAGATTTCAAGTGGCTCCGGGGCACTTTCCTCATTGACTGATATGGGCCTACTGGGAGGCAATTTTCGGCTTATCCAGCATCATATCCTCAATCTCAGGCTCTGCGCGGCATCAGCGGTTTGCTTGCTCTACTTGCTACCCTGGTTTCCCGGCGGCAGTTATCAGGTAGCCTTACCTTTACTGTATGAAACGCTTTTTTTACCCGCTGGCCCTGGCCGGTCTGCTGGCTTGCTCTACCAGTCAGAACACTACCGCTCCGGCCACTTCTGCCGTACTCGCTACTCCAGTGCCGGCCGCTACCCCCGTCATCACCGACAAAGCCATGGTAGTGTCGGCCCACCCGGAGGCTACGCGGGTGGGCGTGGAAATTCTGCGCAAAGGCGGCAATGCCTACGATGCCGCCGTGGCGGTGCAGTTTGCCCTGGCCGTGGTGTTCCCGGTGGCGGGCAATATTGGGGGCGGCGGCTTCCTGCTCTACCGCGGGGCCGATGGAAGCGAAGGCGCCCTCGATTTCCGCGAAACCGCTCCTGCGGCCGCTACCCGCGACATGTACCTGGACCAGCAGGGCAACGTAATTCCGGACCTCAGCACCCTGGGCCATTTGGCCGCCGGCGTACCCGGCACCGTGGCGGGCATGGCCGAGCTGCACCAAAAGCTGGGCAAGCTCCCCTGGAAAGATGTGGTGCAGCCCGCCGTGGACTTGGCCGCTAAAGGGGTGGTATTGACCGAGAAGGAAGCCGCTGGGCTGAACCGCACGCGCGACACCTTTCTGAAGGTAAACCAAGGTGCCGCGCTTATTCGCACCCAGGGCGAGTGGAAAGCCGGCGAAAACTTCGTGCAAACAGAGCTGGCCCGCACCCTGGAACGAATCCGGGACAAGGGCCGGGCGGGATTTTACGAAGGAGAAACGGCCCGCTTTATCGTGGCCGAAATGCAGCGCGGCAAGGGCATCATCAGCCAGCAGGACCTGGCCAACTACCAGCCTAAGTGGCGCACGCCTTTGCACGGTAAGTACCGGGGCTACGAGGTGCTCACGTTCCCGCCGCCCAGCTCCGGCGGGGTAGCGCTGCTGCAGATGCTGCAGATGCTGGAGCCTTACAACCTGGGCCAGGCCGGCTGGCACTCGCCCCAGGCCACGCACTGGATTACCGAAGCCGAGCGCCGCGTGTATGCCGACCGCGCTACCTACCTCGGCGACCCGGACTTCGGGCGGGTGCCGGTGGCGCAGCTGCTCGAAAAGCCCTATAACAAGCAGCGCATGGCCTCTACCCTACCCTATCGGGCTACGCCTAGCGCACAGGTAACGGCTGGCGCGGGTCTACCTGCTTACGAGTCGGACCAGACGACGCATTACAGCATTGTGGATGCCCAGGGCAACGCCGTGAGCTGTACTACTACCCTCAATGGAGCCTATGGCAGCAAAGTAGTAGTAGCCGGGGCTGGTTTCCTGCTCAATAATGAAATGGACGACTTCAGCAGCAAACCCGGCACGCCCAACGCCTACGGGCTGGTAGGTGGGGCGGCCAACGCCATTGCGCCCGGCAAGCGCATGCTGTCCTCCATGACGCCCACCATCCTGACCAAGAGCAAGAAGGTAGCCCTGGTAGCCGGTACGCCCGGCGGCAGCACCATCATTACCAGCGTGCTGCAGGCCATCCTGAACACTGTTGATTATGGAATGAACGCCCAGCAGGCCGTAGGTGCGCCCCGCCTCCACCATCAGTGGCTCCCAGATCAGATTGACGTGGAAGAAGGCGCGCTCCTACCCGCCGCCAAAGACACGCTGCAGGCCCGCGGCTACCGCCTGAACCCGCGCGCCCCTTGGGGCCGGATGGAGGTGATTCGGGTGCTGCCCGATGGTAAGCTGGAAGGCGGCGCCGACCCGCGTGGCGACGATTCGGCCCAAGGGTACTAACCTATTTTGGCGCAACTTGAGAATGCACAAACAGAAAAGGCCCCGCACACTGCGGGGCCTTTTCTTATTATACTCGGTAGGCAAGTCAACTTATTGCTCTTGCTGCGCGTCGCGGGCGGTTTGCAGGTTGCGGGCCACATCGATGAGTTGTTTGGAGAGCTGGTCCAGGGACTCGATGAAGCGCGGGTTGGCGTCATCCACGAAGCTGTTGATGTGCTCGGCCAGGGTTTGCAGCACGTCGCTGATGGGGTTTGGGTCGGTACCGGCCAGAAAGCCTTTTAGCCTCACCAGGTCAGCGGCAATGGTGGCATGAGCGGTTTCGCCAGAGGCGCGCAGCATCTGAATCCAGCCGTCGATGTTTTCAGTGGCCCGGGGCAGCACTTGGGTTACATCTTCACTGCGAAGAATGCGGAGCGTGGCCTCCAGTTGGTCGGCGCTGGCAGAATGGGATACGGACATAGGGTAGGAAGTTGAGTGAAACAACAGGAATCTTCTTGTTTACTACCTCCTTACGTGCAGGGTTGGCAACGGAGCCCGTACAACATTTGGTTTGTGGCTTGGCGGGGCTTCTGCTCACCTGATCTGCCAACATTCCGCAGCTGGCCCTTAACCGGCGCTCTCGGCGCTGCTAGAGTGTGTCGGCGGCTGTCCGGAGCGCCTGCGCCAACTCCATCAGCTTGTCCCGGAAGCTGGCATCGGCAGTAGTGGCGGCCTGGGCGGTTAGCGTGGCAAGGTTTTGCAGAATCTGCTGTACCTGCGGGCCAACCGGATTGTCGGGGATGATGGCATTGTAGAGGTTTTGCAGCTCAGCAATGAGGGGGGCAAACTGGTCGCCCTCCACGGTCTGGAGCATGTGCATCCAGCGGTAGAGGTTGTCGCCGGCCGCCGGGCGCAGGTTGGGCAGGTGGTCGGTTTGCAGGGCGTGCAGGGTAGCTTCGAGGTGGGTTTGGCTGCCCGCCAGCACGGAGCCAGGAGCGTGGCTCTGGCCCGAAGCAGATGAATCAGGTGTCATAGGAAAGGAATTTTGGGTACTACGCCCCGGATGAAAAAACAGCCTCGCCCGCTGGGCGAGGCTGCTAACCAAGGCAGAGAAGAGAAGTCGGCTAGGATACTTTCAGGTTGCCGGCGGCCGTAATCAGTACCTGGCCCAGGTGGCGCAGATGGTCGCCTACTCCGTCGTGCATGTCGCGGGCCATGAGGGAGGTTTGCTGGCCCAGCAGCTGCAGGGAGTTGGCCATGGCCGGACGGTCGTCGCGCTCCACGAAGGAGCGCAGGTTGCGCAGCTCGGCCTGCAGGCCGGTGAGGGCCGAGCCCCCGAGGCCATCGAGGGCTTGAATCCAGCTGTCGATGTGGCCCAGGCCGGCATCTACGGGGTGGTTGCTGTGTTGCTCCAGGGCATGGTAGATGCCTTCAATGGTTTCTTCGATGCGGTCGGCGTGGTTCATAACGCAGGGAGTTGGGAAGAATGACGTAGGTAGGAGAACTGTACGCCAGCCACGGCGCGGGCGTTGCCTTTGGTGCTGGTATTGACGCCACGCGGCCGCTTGTCTTCCCTTCTTCTGCCGGCCCGGTAATGCCCGGTTTGCCGAATTTTGTGCGCTGTTTGCTCTTCGTCCCGGAAGAAGGCTTTCCCGGAGGATTTTACTGTAAACCCAGGCTCAGGACCTATTCCGGAGGCTATCTTGGCTGATTGTTTCTGAATCCCCTTCCATGGCCTACCTGTTCCGCTGTTTCCGGCTGCTGCCGTTTTTGCTGCTTCCGCCGCTTCTGTCGGCCTACGGGCAGCGCACCGCCGGCGGCCCGCCCACCCAGGACCCATTTGCCCGGCCAGTAGCCCCGGCCGCTTCCCGCACGGCAATTGGCAACTACGGGAGCCACTCTTATGATAAAGGCATCCTAACCATTAAAAGCACCACTGGGGCTACGCTGCGCCTACGGCCCTGGGCGGTGGGCGTCGTGCGGGTAGAGTATTTTCCGGCGGGGCAGCCGGTGCAGGATATTTCTTCGGTGAGCGTGGTTCAGGCGCCGCAGCCGTGGCACCCGCCCGGAACGCACCACGAGGGCCCAGAGCCCGGCATGCCGGCCCGGTTTTATCAGCAATGGGCCGAAGGACTCGTACGGGCTACCCCCACCATCCTGGAGTGGAAAACCGACCGTACGGTTACCTTTACTGTTCAGAAAAACCCGCTACGAGTCAGCTGTTCGCAGAACGGTAAAACGCTGCTTCGGGAAACCGACGGGGTATTTCAGCAGCCTGCGGTGGGTAGTACGCCGGGTGGCACGGGCGTGTCGTTTCAGCTGGCGCCCGAGGAGCACCTGTACGGCACGGGCTCCCGCGCCCTGCCCCTGGACCGGCGCGGCCGCCGCCTAACCCTCTACAACGAAGCCCGCTACGGCTACCAGAACGGCGAGTCAACGCTGAATGTGAGCTTACCAACGGTGGTCAGCAGCCGGGGCTACATGCTGTTCTTCGATAACCACGCGCCCGGCACGCTAGATCTGGGAGCCACTGATAAAAACACGCTGGAGTACACCGGCGAGGGACTCACGAACCTGGGGTACTTCATTGTTTCGGGCAGATCCTACGCCGAGATACTGGACCGCTACACGGCCCTGACCGGCCGCCAGCCCCTACCCCCACGCTGGGCCCTGGGCCTTATTCAAAGCCGGTTCGGCTACCGCTCGGAGCAGGAAATGTACCAGGTTGCCCGCCGCATGCGCCGGGCCGGCTTCCCGCTGGACGCGCTGGTGCTGGACCTGTACTGGTTTGGAGGCACGTCCCGACAGGGCGACTTTCAGTGGCAGCAGCCCCATTTCCCGGACCCTGCCCGCCTGATGCGCCGCCTCGACTCGGCGGGCGTCAAAACCATCCTGATTTCGGAGCCCTACGTGATGCGCGCATCCATCAACGACAGCCTGGTGCGCCGCCAGGGGCTGGTGGGCCGCGATACGCTGGGCCGCCCCTATACGGTAGCCTCCTTCTGGGCCGGCCCGGCTACCCTGCTCGATATGTTCCGGCCCCAAACGCAGCACTGGCTCTGGCAGCAGTACAACCGGCTGAAGCAAGATGGCGTGGGCGGCTGGTGGAGCGACCTGGGCGAGCCCGAGAATCAGCCCACTGACATGGTGTATGACCCGGGGCCCACGCGGCGCATCCATAACGCCTACGGACAGGCCTGGGCTAGCATTCTGCAGGAAGGCTACACCCAGAATTACCCGCAGGAGCGGCTGTTTAACCTGGCCCGCTCGGGCTGGGCGGGCATGCAGCGCAACAGCGTATTTCCGTGGTCGGGCGACGTGAGCCGCTCCTGGAGCGGCCTGCAGGCCCAAGTACCCATTATGCTCAGCATGGGGCTGGGTGGGGTAGGCTACATGCACTCCGATGCGGGCGGCTTCGCGGGCAATACCGTAGACCCCGAGCTGTACACCCGCTGGCTGCAGATGGCTAGCCTGGGACCTATTCTGCGCCCGCACGGGGCTGGCACGCCCCCCGAGCCGTACTGGTTTCCGGAGCCCTATCAGAGCTATGTGCGCGAAGCCACCCACCTGCGTTACCAACTGCTGCCCTACCTCTACACGCTGGCCTGGGAAAACAGCCAGACCGGCACGCCCCTGACCCGCCCCATGAACTACGGAGCCCCCAGCTTCAGTACAGCGCCCGCCCCCAGCCCGAATTGGGACCCCACGCCCCTCACCGCCGAGGAAAGAGAAGCCGGCTTTACGGATGAGGATTTAGCTAACCCTGATGAATGGAGAGCCCCACTCATCAGCAGCCCTGCCCAGCGTTCCTGGCTTCCTACTGAAATGAATACGCCGGCCCTGGCCAACCTCAACGACCAGTTTATGCTCGGCCCGAACCTGCTGGTAGCACCCGTTCTGCAGCCCGGCCAACGCCGCCGCAACGTGGTGTTGCCCGCCGGCAGCTGGGTTGATTTTTACACCCACGAAACGGTGCCCGGCGGCGCTACCGTGGGCCGCTCTGCCCTCCTGGCCCGCATTCCGGTGCTGGCGCGGGCCGGGGCCATTGTTCCTATGGCGCCCTACGTAAGTAGTACCGCTCTTTACCGTGCCGATACCCTGCGCCTGCGCTACTACGCCGACCCAGATGTGGTGCACTCCAGCTTCTCTTTATACGAAGATGATGGTAAAAGCGGAGCTCGGATGCAGCGGCAGGCTTACCAGCTGTTGAGCTTCACGGGTTCTAACTTGCCTGATCTTACCACGTTTAGTGTCACGCCCCGCGGCCCGGGCTACGAAGGCGAGCCCGCCACCCGGGTGATTGAACTGCTGATTCCGCGCGTTGCGGCCCCGCCCCAAGCAGTTCGGATTGGCGAACAGGACCTTACCGACTGGCAGTTTGATAGCCTGCGACATACGTTGCGGCTCCGCTTCGCGGTGGGCCGCCGCTCCGTGGGCTTAAGCATTGCGGGGCTGCGGCTCAACACCGCCCCCGCCCCCAATCTGAGCCCAGAAATCCTGACGCTGGAGGCACCCGGTAACCGCACGTTTGGGGGAAGCACAGAACTGCGCTACACCTTGCACCAGCCAGGCCCGGCAGGTGCGTTGCAGATCTTCAACGCCCACGGCCAGTTAGTACGCACCTTCCCCACGGCTAACCAAGCGGGGCCGCACACCCTGATCTGGAATGCTGACGACGCGCAGGGCCGTCCGGTACCGAGTGGCGTTTACCGAGTCGAGTTGGCCGGGCAACACCAGCGGTTGCTCGTGATTCGGTAGCAAGCAGAACCTTACCCCTACCCCCCTCTCCTGCTATGAAACCAAAAATCCGTGAATGGCTGCGCCGCTACCTGCCCGCCGAGATACTGTCGGTGGTGGCTACCCTGGCCGGGGCGGGCGTGGCGTGGCACCTGGCGCCGGAGCAGGATTTGCGGGCCGCACTGGCAGGTACCTGGGCCGGGAACGTGGCTTATTTTGGGTGGCTGCTGGGGCAGGATATGCGGCTGGCACGCCGGGAGCTGCAGGCCCAGGGCCGGCACTACAGCGCGCGCACCTTCGGGCGCAACGTGCGGGCCCTGGCCGTGGAGTTCGGGCCGGCCGAAATACTCGACAGCTTCCTGATTCGGCCGGCGCTGATGTACTGGTTGCCCCGCTGGACCGGCAGCCGGGCCGGCGGCATATTGGCCGCTAAGTTCCTGGCCGACATCACCTTCTATATTCCGGCCATCATCAGCTACGAGCTCAGCAAGAAGCGGCTCCGTAACTTCGGCGAGTAACCGACCCTGTATGCAACCGCCCCGCCTGCCCGTCCTGACGCTTGAATCGTTTCCGCAGCAACGACCACGGCCGTGGTACCTGGAGCGGCTGGCGCGGCATGTGGCCAACTTCCCCGGTACCAGTCAGCCCCACGCCCACGACTTCTACCTGCTGCTCTACGTCACGCAGGGCCAGGGCACGCACACTATAGACTTGGTAACCTATCCGCTGGAGCCGGGTAGCCTGTTTTTCATGACCCCGGGACAGGTGCATCACTGGCAGCTTTCCGAAGACGCGCAAGGTTACGTGGTACTATTTGAGGCTGATTTCTACCTGGCCCGCTACCCCGGTGGCCGGCTCTATGAGTACCCATTCTTCCAGCACGTACATGCGCCCGTGCTGCACCTAGGCGCCGAAGAAACTGAGCTGCGGCCTCTATTTGAGCGCATGTGGCAGGAACACGCTACCCCGGCCCCACAGCAGGATGAGGTATTTCGCTCCTACCTGCTTATTTGCCTGGAACTGGCCGCGCGTCACTACCCCTCCACGGCGGCTCAACCTGCTAGCGGCGAGCCGCGCCACGCCCAGCACCTCCTGCGCGAGTTCGGAGCCCTGCTCAACCAGCATTTCCGCACTCAGCGGGAAGTGCAGCACTACGCCGATCTGCTCCATGTTTCGCCCAACCACCTCAATGCCCTGTGCCGCCGCCACCTGGGCAAAACCGCCAGTGCCCTTGTTCAGGAGCGCGTGTTGATGGAAGCCCGCCGCCTGCTTCGCCACACGTCCGCCACCGTGGCCCAGGTAGCCGACACGCTCGGTTTCGACGACGCTTCCTACTTCGGCCGCTACTTCCGCAAGCACACTGGGCAAACCCCGGAGGGCTTTCGGTATGAGGGGGAAGGGGTGACAAGTGACAGGTGATGGGGTGACAGGGTGACAGGGTGTACTGGCGGCAGACTTCTGGCCGGAGGCCAGGCGTCTGCCCGTCGGTAAATAAGGCAAGTCTCCTGACTTGCGGCCGCCAACGGCGGCCAGCTCGCGTTGGGTTCGTCCGCGCCATTTGCACATTCTGCTCTCCTTTGCTAAAGCCAAAAGGTAGCTAGCACGAGAATGCCGCACCGGGTGTCCGTCCTGTATGCAAACCTTATTAAGCAGGGGCCGCCCAAACAATCCCGAACGGCGCAGACGCGAGCGAGCCGCCTTCGGCGGCCGCAAGTCGGGAGACTTGCCCTATTGGCCGGCAGGCAGACGCCTGGCCTCCGGCCAGAAGTCTGCCGCCAGTACGCCCTGTCACCCCATCACCCACCATCACGAATTGATTTGTACCGGACAAACCCGGAAATGGCTCTTACGGGCGCAGGAAGGGCATTTTATCTTTGTTCTACGATTTCACCAACTACCTGGAAATCATGCCGAAGATACAATCTACGGGCCTGGCTATGTTGCAGCAACGCTGCCCCCGCTGCCACGAAGGCCACCTGTTCACGCACTCTGCCGCTAATCCCGTTCACTTTGCTGAAATGCCGGACCGCTGCCCGGTTTGCGCCCAGGCCTATGAGCCCGAGCCGGGGTTCTATTGGGGTGCCATGTTCATTAGCTACGCCTTTTCCACGGCTATTATGCTGACAACCGGCTTTCTGGTGTACTTCCTGCTTCACGACCCCGCCGTGTGGGTGTACGTGACCAGTGTGGCCGTGGTGGCCGTGCTCCTGACCCCGCTCAGCCTGCGCTACTCCCGTACCCTGATGCTGTACTGGTTCGGCGGCGTCCGCTACGAACCGCGGACTGCGCTGAAAGCTGGCTAGGGCAGCAGGCCGGCTGTTCATAGACCGTCATTCCGAGCGCAGCCGAGGAATCTCGCGTGCTGACGTTGCAATAGTAATTACAACGTCAGCACGCGAGATTCCTCGGCTGCGCTCGGAATGACGCTGGTTTATTATCCAGAAGCATTACTCTTTCAAAGCCTTCACGCCGAGTTGCATGCCTTGCCGCCCGGCCTTTTTGCTACCCTGCTTCGGAGGACCAAGTGCCGGAAAAGGGGTACTTTTCGGCATGTCCCGCACTGTTCTTTCCTTCCTGCTCGGCTGGCTGCTTCTGGCGGCCTGCCGCATGGAACCTACCACCGATTGCGCCCCGGCGGCCCCTGAAGCCTATACCATCCGGCACCCGGCCTGGGCCGATTCGGCCAGTATCTACGAGGTCAATATCCGCCAGTACACCCCGGAGGGCACTTTCCGGGCCTTTGAGGCTCACCTGCCCCGCCTCCAGAAAATGGGGGTCGGCATTTTGTGGCTGATGCCAGTGCAGCCCATCGGCAAGCTCAACCGCAAAGGTACCCTGAGCAGCCAGTACTCCGTGCAGGACTACCGAGCCGTAAACCCGGAGTTTGGCACTCTGGACGACTTGCGTCACCTGATTCAGACCGCGCACAAGCTCGGCATGCACGTTATCTTGGATTGGGTAGCCAACCACACCAGTTGGGACAGCCAGCTCCGCCAGCAGCACCCCGAGTGGTTTACCCGCAACGCCCAGGGCCAGTTTGTGCCGCCCGTGGCTGACTGGCAGGATGTCATCGACCTGGATTACAGCAAGCCGGAGCTGCGCCAGTACATGCAGGAAAGCATGGTGTACTGGCTGCGCGACGTAGGCTTCGACGGCTTCCGCTGCGACGTGGCCGGCCTCGTACCCATGGAGTTCTGGAACCAGACGCGCCCCGTACTCGAGAAAGTAAAGCCCGTGTTTATGCTGGCCGAATGGGACGAGCTGCACAACCCGCCCTTTCTGAAAAAAGGCGAGTTCGACCCCAACACCGGTATGCTGGAAAAGGCCTTCGATGCCACCTACGCCCTGCGCCTGTGCTACCTCCTCGACAGCATCAGCCGCCGCCAGCAGCCCCTCACCGCCCTCGATGCCTACCGCGAGGTAGAGCGCACGCGCTACCCGGCCTCGGCCTACCTCATGTACTTTACCAGCAGCCACGACATCAACAGTTGGGATGGCACCGAGTACGAGCGCCTCGGCAAAGACGCCCTCCCCCAGGCCGTGCTCGCCACCCTGCTGCCGGGCATCCCGATGGTGTACAGCGGCCAGGAAGCGGCCCTGAAAAAGCGGCTGCGTTTCTTTGATAAGGACACGATTCCGTGGCGCGCCTACCCCCTGCAGGAGTTCTATACTACCCTGCTTCAACTCAAGAAGCGCCACCCGGCCCTGCGCAACGGCGACCCGTGCAGCGAGTTTATCCGGATGGCGCCGGAGGCCAGTCCCGAAACCTATGCCTTCGTGCGTCGCAAGGGGCCAAAGGCGGTTTTGGTGGCCGTGAACCTGGGTCAGCAGCCTCACCAAATTCGTCTGGCTAACCTGGGCCCCGGCGTTTACCGCGACGTATTCAGCGGACAGGTAACTAAGCTAGGCTCAGGCTCCGACCTGCTACTAACCCCGCACAGCTACCGCGTGTACGAGCAACTCCCGGACCCCGACAACAGCTGGTTTTAGAACCTAGTATTTCTCTAGAACGTCATGCTGAGCGCAGCGAAGCATCTCGCGTGCTGGTGTTGCAATAGTAACTGTCATGCTGAGCGCAGTCGAAGCATCTCTACCTCTGGCTATTCTATAAATCATCAGGCACCCCCTCTCCTTTTTCGGAGAGGGGGCCGGGGGGTGAGGTCCCACGCCTGCAACGTCAGCACGCGAGATTCCTCGACAAGCTCGGAATGACGGTCTTTCTCTGCGTTCTGGGAATGCCCGGCTACTCCACCGGGCACCGGTGCTCTTTAGATTCGGCTATGGAAGGCTGATTTCGCGTAGGCAGGTGCAGTCCAACTTGTTTTCGCCTACCCCTCTGCCGTGTCTGAACCTCAGTTGCACCCCAGCGCCCACCTTTTTCAGGTGCGCCACCCCGATTGGGCCGCCAACGCCACTATCTACGAAGTAAACCTGCGCCAATTCACGCCAGAAGGCACATTTCGGGCGTTTGCCGCGCACCTGCCGCGGCTGGCTTCCATGGGCATCAGCATCGTGTGGCTGATGCCTGTCCACCCTATTGGGGAGGTAGGGCGCAAGGGCACGCTGGGCAGCCAATACGCCGTGCAAGACTACTTCGGGGTGAATCCGGAGTTTGGGACGCTGGATGATTTACGCTACCTGGTGAAAACCGCGCACGATTTGGGCCTCCGGGTGCTGCTCGATTGGGTAGCTAACCACACCAGTTGGGACAACCCGCTGGTGCAGCAGCACCCCGAGTGGTATCAGCATGACGCGCAGGGCAACCTCCTACCCCCCGTGCCCGACTGGACCGACGTAGTGGCCTTCGACTACCGCCACCCCGAACTGCGCCGCTACATGACCGATGCCCTACTCTATTGGGTGCGCGAAGCCGATATTGACGGGTACCGCTGCGACGTGGCCGGCCTGGTGCCTACCGATTTCTGGGATGCTGCCCGCCTGGAGTTGGATGCGGTGAAGCCCCTGTTTATGCTGGCCGAGTGGGACGAGTTGTACCCCTCGGGCGGACTGACCTGGGAGCAGTTCAACTCCGATACCAAGCTGCTGGAAAAGGCCTTCAACATGACCTTTGGCCTGCGCCTGCACTACCTCCTCGACCACATTGCGGAAGGCAAACAGCCCCTGCACGGCATCGACGAGTATCTGGCGGCTGAGCGGGCCAAGTATCCGCCCTCGGTGTACCTGATGCACTTCACCAGCAACCACGACGTGAACAGCTGGGATGGCACCGAATATGAGCGCCTCGGTCCGCTGGCGTTGCCGTTTGCGGTCCTGACGGTGCTGCTGCCGGGTATGCCCTTGGTGTACACCGGCCAGGAAGCAGCCCTGAACAAGCGCCTCGCCTTCTTCGAAAAAGATACCGTGGATTGGCAGGACTACCACCTGCAGGATTTCTATACCCGCCTGCTCCAGCTTAAGCGCCGCCACTATGCCCTGCAAAACGGCGACTCGCTCAGCCGCTTTCAGCGCCTGCCTGGCCCCCCTGACACGTACAGCTTCCTGCGCCAAAAAGGGCTGGCGGCGATACTCACGGGCATTAACATCAGCCCGGAGCCGCAACCGCTCCTCATTCCGGCTGATGCGGTTGGTGTTTGGCTGGATGTTTTCAGCGGTGAACAGCTTATGCTCGAGGAAGGCCAAGAGGTGGTGCTACCGCCCCACGGTTGGCGGGTGCTGGAAAAGCAAGTATAGGCGTAAAGCGGCTGCTTCCATTCCTCCCTAGACGGTAGGTAGCATTACATCCAGCCCATTTCACGCAGTATATCTTCCGTCAGAGCCCGGCGGCCGGCGGCAAAACGTGTATCGGCGGCCTGCCCTCCGGTGGGTTCTGCATTAAGGGCAAAAAGGGCGGTGCGGCCGTCGGGGCGCTGCACCCAGCCCACAAACCAGCCGTTGTCGGGGTTGGTGTCGGAGCGAAAGCGCCAGCCGGTTTTGCCGTAGAGAGCATAGCTAGGCGTTTTCTGCAGGAGCAAAAGCTGCTTCACGGCCCGCTGATGCCGCACTTCTACGGGCAGGGTTTCCGCCTGCAGCCGACGTAGGAAATCAATCTGCTCGAACTGACTGATGCGCGAATTACCATCGAGCCAGAACGTATCGAGGGTGGCAGGCGTGACCAGGATGCCGGGGTAGCGCAGCTTCCGGAGCCACTGCTTATACGTTCCTACCCCCACCTGGCGGGCCAACTGCTGGTAACACGGCACGCACGACACGCGCAGAGCCCGGGCGTAGCTCATGTCCTGGTTCCACTGCGGGAAGTCGCGCTTCACCCCATCCCATTTGCAAACGGTGGCCGTATCGGGCAGGGCGCCGGTTTGCAGGCCAATGAGCGTGTTCGGAATCTTGAAGGTGGAAGCCGGCAGGAAGCCCTGGCGGCAGCGCTTTTCATTGTACGCCGTGAAGCGGCCCGTGCCCGTTTCATACAGCAAGAAAGAGCCCTGCACCCCGTACTGATCGAACTGCTTCTGAAAGTTTCGTTCGGTTACGGGGGTAGCAGGCGCAGCGCCCAACAGCAGCGAAATACCCGAAGCGAAAAGCAAGTAACGAAACCGTAGCATGCCGCGAAGATAACGGCCTTGGGGCAGCCAGGCTCACTTTACGGCCATCAGCTGTTCTATCAGTTGGGCAATGCGCCGCTGTCGGGTTTCGGGGCGGCGCACGGCGGTTAGCTGCTGCAGGTGTTGCTTGCGCACGCTGGGGGCCAGGCGTTGGAAGTTTTGCTCGGCGGCGGGGGTAGCGGCCAGGGCTGCGGCTAAGTCAGGGGGTAGCAGCAGGGCATCTACTTCATCCAGGGCGGCCCAGCTGCCGTCTTGCTGGGCCAGGTCAATTTTGGCTTGCCCGGCCGGCATCAGCAGCCCGGCGGCACGGAGCTGCTCAAGGCGCTTTTTATTCACCGCCGACCATACGCTGCCTTTTTTACGGGGCGAGAAGTAGAGCTGGTAGCGGGTTCCATCAAGCTTGCGGGGTAGGGAATCAATCCAGCCGAAGCAAAGGGCTTCTTCCACTGCTTCGGCGTAGGTGAGGGTGCCAGATACGCTGTTTTTCTTGTGGAGCACCACCCACACGCCCACGGGCTGCTCGTGGTGCGCTACCAGCCACGCCCGCCACGCCGGCCGGTTAAGAACATCCACTACTTCCAGAGTATCGAGCTTTCGGGCCATAAGCATCAAATGAAAGGAGAGTAAAAGTAGCCAACCTTGCTACGCTGATTCAGTTTACTTACTTCATCCTCCTTCATTTCTACTCCTTACGTGCATGCAACACCGTGAACTAGGCCGCTCCGGCCTGCGCATCGCGCCCCTCGTGCTGGGTGGCAACGTCTTCGGCTGGACGGCCGACGAGGCTACCTCTTTCCGCATCCTCGACGCCTTTGTAGCCGGGGGCGGTAATGCCATTGATACCGCCGACGGCTACTCCGTGTGGGTGCCGGGCCACGTCGGCGGCGAGTCGGAAACCATCATCGGCAAGTGGCTGCAGCAGCGCGGCCGCCGCGACGACGTGGTAATTGCCACCAAAGTGGGCTGGGAAGTCAACCCCGAAAACAAGGGCCTGAAAAAGGACTACATCCTGCGCGCCGTGGAAGGCTCCCTCCAGCGCCTGCAAACTGACTACATCGACCTGTACCAGTCGCACAAAGACGACCCTACCACGCCCGTGGAGGAAACCCTGGAAGCCTACGCCCAACTGGTGCAGCAGGGCAAAGTGCGCGTCATTGGGGCTTCTAACTTCGATGCCGCTCGTCTGCGCGAATCCGTGGAGGCCAGTCAGAAGCACGGTTTCCCGCGCTATGAAACGCTGCAACCCCTCTACAACCTCTACGACCGGGCCGAGTTTGAGCAGGAGCTGCTACCCCTCGTGCAAGAGCATCAGATTGGCGTGATTCCGTACTACGGCTTGGCGGCGGGCTTCCTCACGGGCAAGTACCGCACCGAGGCCGATCTGCAGAAAAGTGCCCGCGGTGGTGGCGTAGGCCAGAAATATCTGAATGAGAAAGGTCTGAGAATTCTGGGTGCGCTAGATTCCGTAGCAGCCCGCCAGCAGTCCTCTCCCGCTCAGGTAGCCCTGGCCTGGATTATGGCCCAGCCTGGTCTTACGGCTCCCATTGCAAGCGCCACCAGCCCCGAGCAGGTAACGGAACTGCTCAAATCCACGGAGCTTGCCCTGAGCCCCGATGACATCCAGGAGCTAAACCAGGCCAGCGCCTAGCCCTACCTTCTTTTAGCACTACATGCCGAACCCGGATCAGCCCATTCAGTGGTCGATTGGGGTTCGGCATGTTCCTTACAGGGCCTGTTTTCCTGATGCACGAAACAGGTTGCCAAAGCCTTGATCCAAGAGCGGGGGTAGCGCCCGAGGCCCGCTAGGCGGTACTACGTGAGGCAGCCGTTGCGGCGCGGCGCATGGCTGAACATCATTTTCCGACTACCTTCCGCAAATTTTGCGTTTGCGCCGCCCTGCCTGTTGCCCATGATCATCCGTACCGCTACCCGGCCCGACCTTGATGCCCTTTACGCCATCTGGTGTGAGCTGATGGACTCGCACGAGGCCTACCATCCCATTTTTGGCTATTACCGGCAGGCCGAAGCGGAGCTGAGGCGCGTACTGCTGCAGCGCCTGCAGGAGCCTTACACCCGGTTTTTTATAGCCGAAAATGCCGAAGGGTTGATGGGCCTGCTGGTGGCCATGTACCAGATCGGCAACAACGGCATGCACTACAACCGCCGCGGCTACATTGCCGAAACCATTGTGCGCCCTCAGTACCGGCGCACGGGCCTGGGCCGCCTGCTATTCGAAACGGCCCGCGAGTGGCTGACCCGGCAGGGCGCCGACCACCTGGAGCTGCAGGTAGCCGTAGCCAACCCTGGCGGCCTGCGGTTCTGGACGGCCCTGGGCTTCGCACCCTCTACTCACCACCTGGTGCTACCCCTTACCCCAGCCCGGGAGCCCAGCCCGCCTCCGGCCAGCCCGGGGCATTAATACCGTTTTAATTAACTGTTGAGCTGCTCCCTACGTTAGACCAGACAGAGGCCCAGGACGGGCCAGTCTGCTTTTTCGTTGCTCATGCTGCTTTCTTCCGCTATTCAACCCTTCGACTGGAAACGCATTCTGGTTTCTGAGGATGCGCCCCTGCTGTTTCTGCTGGAAATTGCCCTCCGCTGCCTGGTTACCTACCTCCTGGTACTGGGTGCTTTGCGCGTGACGGGGCGGCGCGGGGTGAGACAGCTGTCCATCTTTGAGCTAAGCATTATTCTGGCCCTGGGCTCCGCCGCTGGCGACGCCATGTTCTACGACGACGTGCCTCTACTGCACGTGACCGTAGTATTCGTGATGGTAACGGCTCTATATCTGGCTTTCAACCGCCTGACGGAGCACTACCCCAAGTTTTCGGACTGGCTGGAGGGCGCCCCTATTCTGCTGATTGAGAATGGCGAAATCAAGCATCAGGCCCTGAAAAGCCAGAACCTGACCCAGAAAGAGTTGTTCGGCGAGTTGCGCCAGTACCAGGTGGCGCATCTGGGGCAGGTGCGCCGGGCGTACATAGAAGCCACCGGCAACGTGAGTATTTATTTCTTTGCCGATGACCAGGTCCGGCCCGGCCTACCTATTTGGCCCGAGCGGTTCAGGAACCCACGGCACCGTCCCGAGGAGGCTGGGACCCAGGCCTGCTCCTGCTGCGGGCATGTGCAGGAGCTGCCCCGGGGCGGCACCGCCCGCTGCGCCGTATGCCAGTCCGACCTGTGGGTGCCCGCCTGCGACGAGAAGCGCATTCAGTAGGGGGCCAAGTGAGGTTTGCCCGCTTCTGGCGTAGCTACTTCTTTCCGGCCACGTAGGGCTCGTAGCCTTCCCACTGCCAGGGCGTATCTGTGTCGCCCAGCAGCTTTTCCAGCAGCTCCTTGAACAGCAGGTCGGCATTGGCGCTGTTGCTCATCAACAGGAGTCCTTTCCCGCGGTCAGCAAACACCACGCTGTGGTTTTCCCATCCATCATCGTGGCCTTCTTTGAAGTAGGCGGGTCCGTAGGTGGGCGAAACGAACGTACCCCAGCCCAAGCCGTAGCCCAGCTGAATGGTGCGGTTGCTGTCGGGGGCGGCTACGGTGGCCAAGGGGCCAAACTGGGCTTTATAGGGAATACGCACCTGCGCCCGGGTCATGCTTTGCTTGGCGGCGGGAGTAAGCCCCCGGCCCTGCATAACGGCCGTCAGAAAGGCCGCGTAATCGGCGGGCGTGGTGCTCAGGGAGCCGGCGCCCCCGGGTTTGGTGCGCTTTCGGATGCCCACTACCTGGCCCTCATCGTCGTAGCCCAGGGCATAGTTATCTTCGAAAGCGGGCTGCCAGACGTAGCTGGTTCGGGCCATGCGCAGCGGCTGAAATACCCGCTCGGCGCTTAGCTCCGTCAGGCTTTTACCCGTTACGGTTTCTACCACCAACTGCAGCAGCTGCAGTCCTTCCCCGGAGTACCAGTACTGGGCGCCAGGCGCAAACTTGAAGCGCAATTTCTTATCGGGCTCAATCCAGCGCCAGTTGGGCAGGCCCGTCGTGTGGGTAAGCGCCATCCGGGCCGTAAGCTGCTGCCAGCGGTTATCCGTGCCCAGATCCTGATACTGCTCGTACGCCGGAATGGGCTTGGGCAGGTACTGATACAAGGGCTTATCGAGCTCCAGGACCTGCTCCTGTACCAGCTGCAGCACGAGGTAGGCAAAAACGGCCTTGCTGAAGGAGGCCCCGTACATAACGGTGCCGGGCTCCAGCGGGGCGCCCGTTTCGAGGTTGCGCCGGCCGTACGTGCGTAGGTAGCACACCTGGTTGTCTTCCAGCAGGGCCAGGGCCAGCCCTGGCACGCGGGCCGCTTCCATACGCTGCAGCACCAGCCGGTCAATTTCTGAGGAGCGCAGCCTCCGTCGGTCCAGGGTGTGGAAAACCACTTTGTCTGCTTGAGCCTGGGCAAGCGGGCCTGTGCTCAGCAGCGCCAGCAGTATTCTCAGGCAGCACAGCGCTTTCATAGGCCGCATCCGGTTGGCAAGTTCCTGTTATAAGTAAATGTAAGCTGCCGAATATTGCAACCTCTGCCCCTCATCTGAACCGCTCCGCGCACCGGGCCCGGCTGGTGAAAGGGCAGTTTTCATTGACCCGGCTTATTCTTCGTCCCATGCTGCCTTTGCTCCACATCCATCATATTGCCATCATCTGCACGGATTATGCCCGCTCGAAGCAGTTTTACACTGAGGTGCTGGGCCTGCGTGTCATTCGGGAGGTGCACCGGGCGGAGCGGCAGTCCTGGAAGCTGGACCTGGCCCTGGGTGGGCAGTACGTCATCGAGCTGTTTTCTTTTCCTACCCCGCCGGCCCGCCTGAGCCACCCCGAAGCCGCTGGTCTGCGCCACCTGGCCTTCGCCGTGTCCGATATTGAGGCCACCGTGCGCCACCTCACTACCCACGACGTAGCGGCCGAGCCCGTGCGCACGGATGAGCTTACCGGCCGGCGCTTCACCTTTATCCAAGACCCCGATGGGCTGCCTTTGGAGTTTTACGAGGGGTAGGGTGCCAGCTTGCCAGATGGGTAAGGAGCGGTTCTTTTTCGTTTGAAATCGTAGAACGTGCGTCACTGGCGTTCCGGCCATTGCGCTTTCCGTTCTACCTTGCCCCCACTATGCCCGAGCAACCGCAGCCTCTCCCCTACCTCATTATTGATTTTGACAGCACCTTCACCCAGGTAGAAGGTCTCGACGAACTAGCCGACATCGCCCTGGCGGGTCAGCCCAATCGGGAGGAAGTAGTAAGCGCCATCCGGGCCCTCACGGACCGGGGCATGAGCGGGGAGCTGAACTTCTCGGAGTCCCTGAAGCAGCGGCTGGCGCTGCTGCCGGCCCGGCGCGAGCACCTGCCGCTACTGGTGGAGCGCCTGCGCGGTAAAGTATCCGAGAGCATTCAGCGCAACCGCAGCTTTTTTGAGAAGTTTCACGGGCGCATTTACATTGTCAGCAGCGGCTTCCGGGAGTTTATTGAGCCGGTGGTGGCTGAGTTTGGCATTGATGCCGACCACGTGCTGGCCAACACCTTCACCTTCGATGTGGAGGGCCGCATTACCGGCTTCGATGCGGAAAACGTGCTCAGCCGCGACGGAGGTAAGATTCTGCAGCTGCGTCAGCTTGACCTCGATGGCGACGTGTACGCCCTCGGCGACGGCTACACCGACTACCAGATCCGGGAGGCCGGGCTGGCCAACCGCTTCTACGCCTTCACCGAAAACGTGCACCGCGAGGCCGTAGTAGCCCGCGCCGATGAGGTGCTGCCTTCCTTCGACGAATTTCTCTACCAGAACAAGCTTCCGATGACCCTCTCCTACCCCAAAAACCGCATTAAAGTCCTGCTGCTCGAAAACCCCGACCCGCGTGCCGCCGAGCTGTTCCGCCAGGAGGGCTACCAGGTAGATACCGTGCCCGGCGGCCTCGACGAGGACGAGCTGGTGCAGCAGATTGAGGGCGTTAGCATCCTGGGCATCCGGAGCAAAACCCAGGTAACGCAACGGGTGCTCGACGCTGCCAACCGTCTTATCGGCATCGGGGCGTTCTGCATCGGCACCAACCAGATTGACCTGACGGGCTGCATGAAAAAGGGCGTGGCCGTATTCAATGCCCCCTTCAGCAACACCCGCTCGGTAGTAGAGCTGGCCCTGGGCGAAATTATTATGCTGGCCCGCCGTATTCCTGAGAAAAGCCCCAAAATGCACCAGGGCGAGTGGGATAAGTCGGCCAAGGGCTCGTTTGAAATCCGGGGCAAAAAGCTGGGTATCGTGGGCTACGGCAACATTGGCTCCCAACTATCGGTAGTCGCCGAGGCTGTGGGTATGCAAGTGCTCTACTACGATGTAGCCGAAAAGCTGCAGCTGGGCAATGCCGTGAAGTGCCGTACTCTGGAGGAGCTCCTACGTCAGTCCGACATTGTAACCCTGCACGTAGATGGCCGCCCGGCCAATACCAACCTCATTGGGGCCGCTGAGCTGGCTATGATGAAGCCCGGCGCCCTGCTGCTCAACAACAGCCGCGGCCACGTGGTAGATGTGCCCGCTCTGGCCGCCGTACTTCGGTCCGGCCACCTGGGCGGCGCCGCCGTGGATGTGTTTCCCTACGAGCCCAAAACCAACCAGGAAAGCTTTGAGAGTGAGTTGCGCGGTTTGCCCAACGTGCTGCTTACGCCCCACGTAGGGGGTAGCACGGCCGAGGCCCAGCGCAATATTGCCGAGTTTGTGCCCGAGCGGATTATGCAGTACGTGAATACCGGCAACACCCAGCAGAGCGTCAACTTCCCCAACATTCAGCTGCCGGAGCAGCAGGCCCATCGCCTCATCCACATTCACCACAATGTGCCCGGCGTGCTGGCCCGTATTAACAACGTGCTGGCCCAGCACCACGTCAACATCCTGGGTCAATACCTGAAAACCAACGAGCACATCGGCTACGTGATTACCGACATAGACAAGCAGTACGAGCCGGAGGTAATTGGCGAGCTGCGCAAAGTAGAGCACACCATCAAGTTCCGGGTGCTGTACTAAGACGGCTCGATAAACCAGAGTATGGCATAGCCCGGGCGTTAGTTCGTGGTAGTCTGAGCGCCCCCGCCCAACGACCACGGACTAACGCCCGGGCTATGTCACGTTTAATTTGTTGGGTTACTTCTCTGCTGCCTCATCCCCCGTATACTGCTCAAACCGCACCCGGCCGAAGTCGCGGATGGTCTTGACGTGCGTTTCTACTTTGTCCGGGTCAGCGGCGTGGAAACTGTCGCCGCCCTCGCGGTGGAGGTACCAGTGGTGGTCAGTGGGGTTGTACTTGAACGTAACGATGTGGGTCCAGCGCCAGGCGCTGCCGCCGTAGTGCTCCACCGAGAAATAGCCGTTTTTGATGGTCAGGCCCTGGTAGGGGTCGCCCATCATGCCGCCACAGCCACTGCACATAGCAGCGTTGTCGTTGCGGGCAGCCAGGGTGTACTGGCCCTGCGCGTTGGAGGTAAGTACCAGCAGGGGCCGCAGGGCGGCGCTACCTAAAACGCCGGTAGTATCGGTCTGCACACTGTCAAGCACCAGCAGCTTATCGGGGTAGGCGTCGCGGTTCAGGTCACCGGTTTCCATGTCGAGCAATCGATAGCCAGCGGGCACAAACTGCTGCACCAAAGCCGCTGAATCGGGGCCCACAGGAGTTGATGGAGGGTTGGCCGGGACGGAAGGGGTAGCAACCGGGGCTACTGCAGGCGCTTGCGTCGCGGCCGACTCGGGTTTCGACTGACACGCCAGTAGTGATAAAGCCAGCGCGACGCTTAGGGCGCAAATCGGGAAGAATAGTGTTCGGTTCACGTAAGGGATATAAACCCGAGGGCGGGCGCTTTTTTGAGAGGAGTTAGATTGGTGTCGCCTACAGCCGCTCCCGCACCTGGGTCAGAATCTTCTCCATCTCAGAGCGCACGGGGGCATCGTCGCCGGGGATATTGTTGTTGAGGAAGCTGAAGGCCAGCAACCGGCCCGACTTGGTTCTGATGTAGCCCACCAAATTGTGGTTGTTGGTGAGCGTGCCGGTTTTGCCCCACAGCCAGGGTTTGCCAGCCACCGGGCGGTAGCGCCGCCGCAAGGTACCTTGCCCACCACCGGCCGCCAGCAGGCTCAGTAACCGCGGCTCCTCTACCTCCTGATGCAGGCGCACCAGCAGAGCCGTGAGGGTGCGGGGCGTGGCTAAGTTCAGGCGCGAAAGGCCGGAGCCATCCACCCAGATGGGGCGGTCGGGCAGGCTGCGGAGGTAGTTGGCCTGCATAGCCTTGATAACCCGAGCGGAACTCAACGAATCCGGGCTTAGGGTAGAGGCGCACAGGAGCAGCAGCTGCTCGGCCAGGAAATTGTCGCTCACTCGAATCATGCGCCGGTACAGCGAATCGACGGGCAGCCCGCGGAGGGTGTACACTGCATCCTGAGGCCGCAGCCGAAACGGGATTTGCATTACCGGCCGGCGCAGGGTGTCCTGCAGGAGCTGCAGTAGCAAGGCCGGACTGGTGCGGAAAGGCGTTTCATCAACCCAGTTTTTAGCGCTCGGAAACACCGTAAAGCGGTTTTCCAGCGGGGCGCGGCGCACATGGTCGTCGGTGGGGTTGGGGGCTGCGGCGGGGGCTGGCTCCATCAGCGGCTTAAAAAAGCGCGGGTACACACGCGGCAGGGGCTGCCCGGCTTTGGCGTAGAAGCGCACCGTGTGGCCGTACACTGGAAACGCCCCACGCTCCGGCTGAAAGTAATAGTTGTAATCGTCCCAGCTCCAGCCGGGACCGAAGGCCGTAACGGTGGGCACCTCGGCGTAAAACAGCTTTTCGGGGCGGTTCTGCAGAAAAGCCAGGGCCCGCCGGGAGGGTACGTCGCCGTGAAGCAGGGTAGGGTCGCCGGTGCCCCAGAACAGGAGGGTATCGGGACGCACAACGTAGCGCAGGGCGGGCAGCGAATCGGGCAGCATGCGCAGGCCAGCGTACAGGCTGAACAGCTTCATAGTGCTGGCCGGCGTGAAATACCGGTCTTCGTTCTGCCCGAAAAGCTGCTGACCCGTGGCGGCATCGGTGAGGCAGACACCTACGTTGTGCCGCCGCAGTACTACTGATTCGCGCAGCTGCTGTTCCAGCCAGGGTAGGTTGGGCGCGGGTGCAGGGGTAGCAACGGGCAGGGTCTGGGCCACAGCCGCCCCCAGCGGCAGGCACAGCAGCACCAATAAGGCGCGTTGTAGCAGGCAAAAAAACGACATCAGAGCAGAAGCAACAGGCAAAACGCCCGCAACTTGGGCAAAACCGCGGCGCTTTTCAACTATTGAGTTTTTCTGTGGATGCAGACTATAAGGCCTAATGATTACACTGCGCCGGTCATGCTTTGCCTTCAGCTCCGCATGGCGGTCTTTTACCTACTTCCTCATTGCCCGGTTCCTGCCCTCTCCTACCCCCGCACAACGTCCAAACCTTCGCCACCCAGCGCGGGCTAGCCAACATTTTCCAGCACCAGCGGCATCTGACGTCATAATTTCATAGAGGCAGCGCGGCTGGCAAAGGCAACCTGCTCAGAACCTGGCAGTATGAGATACTATATCTGTATCTGTCACGAACTGCCTGCTGGTTATGTCTGTCACCAACGAACTACTCAATACCGTCCTGCGCCACGCCGGCCAGGAAGTTTCACGCAAGGAATTTCTGAGTCTGGCCGGGCGCGGCCTTGCCGTGGGGGTAGCCGCCGGGGCCCTGGCCAGCTGCCAGGATAAATCGTCTTCTGCCTCAGCCGCCACCACGCCCACCACCGGCACACCGGCCTCGGAGGTCGATGGTTCGACGATTTACACCTCGCCTGATGGGCAGAAAGTGCCGTCGTCGGAAGCCGTGTCGCCGCCGGCCAAGGTGCCCGCTGACCTAAGCAAGCCCATTGAACTGGAAGCGTGGAAGTCGGACGTGGACCCCCAATCGGGACCGGTGCCTACCCCCCTGCCCATGGACAAACGGGTGGGCTATGCCCTGGTGGGCCTGGGCCACCTGACGCTGGAAGAAATTCTGCCGGCCTTCGGGGAATGTAAAAAATCGAAGCCCGTGGCCCTGGTCAGCGGCTCGCCGGAAAAGCTCAAAAAGGTGGCCCAGCAGTATGGCATCAAGCCCGAAAGCTGCTACAGCTATCAGGATTATGACAAGCTTAAGGACAACCCCGAGGTGCAGGTGATTTACATTGTGCTGCCCAACTCCATGCACGCCGAGTACACCATTCGGGGAGCCCAAGCCGGCAAGCACATCCTCTGCGAAAAACCCATGGCCAACTCCTCAGCTGAGTGCCAGGCCATGATTGACGCCTGCAAAAAGGCCAACAAAAAGCTGATGGTAGCTTACCGCATTCAGTATGAGCCTTACAACCGGCAGGTAAAAGAGATGGTGCGCGGCAACAAGTTCGGCAAGCCCAAGTACATCGAAGCCCAGAACAGCCAAAGCTCCGCCAACCCCGACCACTGGCGCCACAAAAAGGACCTAGCTGGCGGCGGCGCCCTTCCCGATATTGGCCTATACTGCCTTAATACCAGCCGCTTCGTGTTGGGTACTGAGCCCACCGAGGTATTTGCCTATTCCTACAGCACGCCTGGTAACCCTTTGTTTAAGGAAATCGAGGAAGCTATGTCATGGCAGATGCGCTTTCCGGAGGGCATCATCGTCAACTGCATTACCCACTACAACACCCACGACTCGCGTTTCTACCGCGTGAACACCGAGCGGGGCTGGATTCATGTGGACAACGCCTACGCCTACACCGGCCAGCAGCTGCAAACCTCCCACGCCGAGGGTCCGGCCAAGCTGAAAACCCAGATGGTGCTAAGCGAGAAAAACCAGTTTGCCGCCGAAATGGACCACTTCTCGGAGTGCGTCATGGACGATAAGCCGCCGCACACCCCCGGCGAGGAAGGCCTGCAGGATCACCGCATTATGGAAGCTATTTATCAGTCGGCGCGCGAAGGCCGGCCGGTGAAGCTTACGGAAGTAAAAGGCACCGACGTATTCCGCGGCCCGGAGCCCAAACAAGCGTAAAAGCTGTTTCAACCCAGCACACAAAAGCGCAATGGCCTCCCCAGAATAGCTCTACTCTGGGGAGGCCATTGCGCTTTTGCGTGCTGGCCGGACTTAAAATTCGGCTGCTATCAACTCATTATTGAGAAAAGCACCGGCCCTGGAGCCATTGGCGGCAGCTTGCGCCAACTGCCGCATGGGCGAGCTGTTGTCGCCGGCCGCCGACACACCCGGCACGGAGGTTTGCCCGAACTCGTTTACCCGGATAAGTCCTTGCTCAGTCAGCTCGCAGCCAAGCTGCTGAACCAGATTGCCCGGCAGTACGAAGGGCACCCGGGCGTACAGAGCTGTAAGCGCTAGGCGTTTTCCCCCATCTAAGTGGAGATGGTGCAGCTGACCCTTCTCGTGCTCAATTTCAACCAACGGCGCTTCTACAATCTGAATACCGTGGGCCATCAGCCGCTCGGTTTGTGCCGCCGATAGCGTGGACGGGCCATTGGTCAGCAGGTGCAGGTTAGGCGTCCAGTGGTGGATGAGGCGGGCAAACTCGAAACCCACGTCCCCGTTGCCGAGCACCCCTATCTGCTGCCCGCGCACTTCATAGCCATGGCAGTAAGGGCAGTGTAACACTGATATTCCCCAGCATTCGGCCAGACCCGGAATAGGCGGCAATTGGTCCTGAATGCCGGTAGCCAGCAGCAGACGCTTACCCTGGAACAGGGTTCCTTCTGTGGTAGTAAGCTGAAACAGGCCGTCTTTCTGGCCTGCTTTTATTACCGTATGCGCCAGCATCTGCACGGTTGGGTAGGTTTGGAGTTGCGCCCGCCCCATGGCCAGCAGCTGAGCTGGCGTCTCGCCGTCGCGGGTGAAAAAGTTGTGTGAATGGGGCGTTTGACGGTTACAGGGCTGACCGCCATCCAGCACTACTACCCTACGGAGGGCCCGCCCCAACGACAGGGCCGCGCTTAGCCCCGCCGTGCTACCCCCAATAATTAGTACGTCCGCAATAAGGTCGTTTTCCATTAGTACAGGAGTGATAAAGAGAATACTAAACCCCTGCAAATATATGAAACAATGTTGCATTTACAGAACAACTCAAGCATCCCGATGAATTCTGCCACGCGCGTAGCACAAAGTTTCGTGGGCGCCCCCGGATATATCCGCTAACTTTGTTTCCCGTTATGCCAGACCGAACCTCCACTTCCGCGGCTGCCACTACGGCCAAGTTCATTTTCGTAACGGGCGGCGTTACGTCATCACTGGGTAAAGGCATCATCTCGGCCTCCCTAGCCAAGCTGCTGCAAGCTCGCGGCTTCCGGGTCACCATCCAGAAGTTCGACCCCTACATCAACATCGACCCCGGCACGCTCAATCCCTACGAGCACGGCGAATGTTATGTAACCGACGACGGCGCCGAAACTGACCTCGACCTGGGTCACTACGAGCGGTTCCTGAACGTACCGACCTCCCAGGCCAACAACGTCACCACCGGCCGCATCTACGACCACGTTATCACGAAGGAGCGCGAAGGCGCCTACCTCGGTAAAACCGTGCAAGTGGTGCCCCACATCACCGACGAGATTAAGCGCCGCATGCTGCTGCTGGGCCAAACCGGCGACTTCGACGTGGTGATTACCGAAATCGGGGGCTCTATTGGCGATATTGAGTCGCTGCCCTTCGTGGAGTCGGTGCGCCAGCTGCGCTGGGAGCTGCCTGAGAATAGCTCCCTGGTAATCCACCTCACCCTCCTACCCTACCTCAAGGCGGCGGGTGAGTTGAAAACCAAGCCTACTCAACACTCGGTGCGCGACTTGCGCAGCGCTGGTCTCCAGCCCGATATTCTGGTGTGCCGCTCCGAGTACCCGATTCCGGCCGAAATGCGCCGCAAAATTGCGCTGTTCTGCAACGTCAACATCAACTCGGTTATCGAGAGCCTCGACGCCGACAGCATTTACTCGGTACCCCTGCTCATGCTGAAAGAGCACCTCGATGAGCGGGTTATCAAGAAGCTGAAGCTACAGGGCGGTGCGCCCCAGCCCGATCTGGAAGCCTGGAAAGACTTCCTGGGCCGCCTGAAAAACCCCACCGAAGAAGTGACGATTGCGCTGGTAGGTAAGTACGTAGAGCTACCTGACGCCTACAAGTCCATCAATGAGGCCTTTGTGCACGCTGGTGCCCAGAATGAGTGCAAAGTGACGGTGCGCAGCATCCAGTCCGACCACATCAACCCCGATAACGTAGCTCAACTGCTGCACGGCGTAGATGGCGTGTTGGTAGCTCCGGGCTTTGGGGAACGGGGCTTCGAGGGCAAGATTTTGGCCGTGAAGCACGTGCGCGAGAACAACATTCCGTTCTTCGGGATTTGCCTGGGCATGCAGGTGGCGGTAGTAGAATTTGCCCGCAACGTGCTGGGGCTGAAAGAAGCTTCATCCACGGAGATGAACGCCCAGACGCCCGACCCCGTCATTGCCATGATGGAGGAACAGAAGAACGTCACCCAAAAAGGCGGTACCATGCGCCTCGGGGCCTATGACTGTGAACTGCGCAAAGGCTCGAAAGCGGCTAAAGCCTACGGCCGCAACCACATCAGCGAGCGGCACCGCCACCGCTACGAGTTCAACAACGAGTACCTGAAGCGCTACGAGGAAGCCGGCATGCTGGCCTCGGGCCTAAACCCCGACACGGGGCTGGTAGAAGTGGTGGAGATTCCGAATCACCCGTGGTTTGTAGCCGGCCAGTTCCACCCCGAGCTGAAAAGCACCGTCCAGAACCCGCACCCGCTGTTCGTGCGCTTCGTGCGCGCCGCTATCCAGAACCGCAAGGGGTAGGAAACGGTGAAATAGTGAGGTGGTGAGCAGTGAGCTCAGAATTTGAATAAAAGGAAGCCCGTGCAGTTCATTTGGCGCGGGCTTCCTTTTTGGCGTTAGTTGAGGGGGGGTAGCAACTGTGTGAGCCGCGCGGGCCCAGACTGAGCACAGTTACCGACCAGAAGTCTGCGGTCAGGGCGGCATCAGAACGAAAAACTCACCGCTCACCACCTCACTATTTCACCTTTCCGCCTGACAAAATTGCCGGCGCGAAAAATATTCGCCTGACAAGTCCGACCTTTGCGGCAGCGGCGCCGGATTTTTGCTGGCGGTGCGCCTTCTCACTTCCTTTATTCGCCTTCATTAGTATCTGAATGGACCGAAATTCAGCAATAGGCATCTTCCTGATGGCTGCCTTGCTCCTGCTTTACCTGCAGTTTGCCCCCAAGCCAAAACCGGAACCAGCGCCGCAGCCGGCTAAAACTGCCGCCGCGGCTGCCCCCGGTACTACGCCCGTAGCGCCCGACTCGGCAGCGCTGGCCCAGCAGTTGGGCGCGTTTGCGGGCGCGGCCCAAGGCACCGCCCAGACTACCCAGCTTCAGAACGAAAACCTTACCATCACTTTCTCTTCGAAGGGTGGCCGGGTGGAAGCCGTGCGTCTGAACAAGTACAAGACCTACCGTGGGCAGCCCCTGGATTTGCTTGATGCCCAGAGCGCTCAGCTGGATACCCGCTTCCGCACTACTGATGGCCGCCAGATTAAGCTCTCCGACCTGTACTTCCGCCCCGAGCCCCAGGGTAGCAACACCCTGCGCTTCGTGGCCGACGTGGCCGGTGGCCAGATTGAGCAGCTGTACACGCTGCCTGCCAATAGCTTTGAGCTGAGCTACAACCTGCGCTTCAACAACCTGAGCAATACATTGGCTCAGGAACCGCTGACCTTCACCTTCTTTGACCGGGTGCGCCAGACGGAGAAGATGGCCAAGCAGAACCGCAACCACACTACCATCAACCACTACCTCGTTTCCGGCGACTTTGCGATGGCCGAAGCCTCGGAAAAGCCGGAAGAAGTGAAGGTTGCCGAGCCACTGAAGTGGGCAGCACACAAGCACGACTTCTTTGTGGCCGGTATTATTGCCGATAAGGAGTTCACCACGGGTCAGTTCAACTCCACCGTTGACCTGAACGATACTACCTTCATCAAGACGCTGAGCACTACGCTTACCATTCCGGCTGCCGATGTGCTGGGTGGCAAAGGCCAGTTCCGCTTTTACTTCGGCCCTAACTCCTACAGCATCCTGAAGGAAGTTACGCCGGGCTTTGACCGCAACGTGTACCTGGGCTGGGGCTTATTCCGCTGGGTAAACCAGTTTGTGATTCTGCCGGTATTCCACGTACTGGAGAAGTTTGTTAGCTCCTACGGTATCATCATTGCCTTGCTGGTAGTGCTGATTAAGCTGGTAACCTGGCCCCTCACCTACAAGACCTACGAGTCGCAGGCCAAGATGAAGGTACTGAAGCCGGAGTTGGACGCCATCAAGGAAAAGTACCCCGACGATGCTATGAAGCAGCAGCAGGAAACCATGAAGCTGCACCAAAGCATGGGGGTGAGCCCGCTCGGTGGTTGCATTCCTACGCTGCTGACGATTCCGATTCTGTTTGCCATGTTCCAGTTCTTCCCCAACGCCATTGAGCTGCGGCAGGAGCACTTCCTGTGGGCGAATGACCTGAGCACCTACGACGACCTGATTAAGCTGCCCTTCACCTTGCCTTTCCTCGGCAATCACATCAGCCTGTTTACCCTGCTGATGACGATTTCGACGTTGGCCATGACCTACCAGAGCAACCAGGCCAACCCTGCGGCCATGCAGGGCCCGATGAAGTTCTACAGCTACCTGATGCCGCTGATTTTCTTCTTCGTGCTCAATGACTTCGCCGCTGGTCTGACCTGGTACTACCTCGTTTCCAACCTCGTAACCTTGGGGCAGCAGGCCATCACCCGCCGCTTCGTAGATGACACCAAGGTGCGCGCCAAGCTGGAGGCCAACAAGATCAAAAACAAGGACAAGAAGCCCTCCGGCTTCGGTGCCCGCCTGGCCGATGCCATGAAAGCCGCCCAGGAGAAAGAAGCCCAGGCCCGCCAGGGCGGAGGCGCCAGCCGCCCCGCCGCCGATGACACCGACGATACGGACTCCGAGCCCGGCACCGGCGCCTCGGATATCTCGCCGAAGCGCCCCCGCAAAACGCGCCGCTCGTAATTTGTAGCTTCGCTGCTACCCCTCTAACGCCCCGCAACCCCAGGCTGCGGGGCGTTACTGTTTTTGTTCGGTCCGGTTTTTGGCTTTACCGGAATGTCACCAATTCTTCGCTCTCTATGCGCCTGCTCTCGCTACTTCTGCCCCTTCTGCTTGCTTGCTCTGCGCAGGCTCAACAGCCCGCACGTCCCAAGGCTACCCCTCCTGCACACGCCAAGCCTAAGCCCAGCAAAGCTGCCGTTGCCAGTAAGCCGGCCCCAGCCGCGCAGCCTGTTATTACGCTGGAGCGCACGCCCTGCTTTGGCCGCTGCCCGCACTATAAGGCCTACATCTTCCCCGATGGGCGGGTGCAGTACGAGGGCTTCCGCTACGCCCCCATGGAAGGCCAAGCCGAGTCCCGCCTACCCCCTGCCATGGTTCAGAAGATGCTACAGCAGGCCAAATCAATTGGCTTTCAACAGCTGAAAAGCGAGTACACGGGGGATATTTCCGACCTACCTTCTACTATCCTGACCATCCGCTACGGCGCCACTACCAAGACTGTGAAGGCAGAGCAAGGCACCCCAGCGGCGCTCCAGGAACTGCTAACTTTCGTGACGACGGAAGTGGAGAGCAACGTAGGCACCTCTGTCAGGTAAACAAAAAGGCCCGCTGCACGCAGCGGGCCTTGGTTTTGGGTAGCTTCCTATTTACTGCTTTCGCACCCGCTCCAGCACAAGCTGGTTCATGGGGTTGGGCGTGAGGCCCTGCACATTGTTCTGGGTCAGGCGCACCACTTCATCGTAGTACACCGCCACCACGGGGCTTTCTTCCACCACAATGCGGTCCATCTGCTGGTAGAGGGCATAGCGCTTGGCGGCGTCCTGCTCCAGCTTGGCTTGTTCGTAGAGCCGGTCGTAGGCGGCGCTTTTGAAATGAGTTTTGTTGGGACCAGCCGGGGCGAAGTTCTTGCTGTAGAACAGGGCCAGATAGTTTTCCGCGTCGGGGTAGTCGCCCAGCCAGCTGCGGGTGAAGAAGGCCGCGCGGCCGTTGTCAATCAGCTCGCCGTGGGCAGCGCCCTGGTTTACGTCAATTTCTACCTGCACGCCTACTTCGGCCCATTTCTTCTGGTAGTACTCGCAGAACTCCTTGGTTTCGGCTACGGTGCTCAGGCGCAGGCGCAACGATTTACCGGGGCCGTAGCCCGCCGCGCGCAGCAACTGCCGGGCCTTCTCGGGCTGGTAGGTGTAGCCAGGCACCTTTTGCTGGTCGAAGGAGGGTAGGGAAGCCGGCACGAAGCCCGAGCTACCGGGCTTACCGACGTTATTAAGAAAATAGGCCAGAAACTCGGGTTTGTTGAGGGCATAGTTCAGGGCCTGACGCACGCGCTTGTCCTGGAGGGCCCGGCCGGTTTCGGCATTGTCGCCGCGCAGGTTCTTCAGGTCCTGCTGCATACCTAAGTACTCAGTATTGAGGTAGGGCACTTTCTGCAGCCGAAACTTGCCCCGAAAGTCTTCGCGCACTGTCCCATCAGGGTACATAATCAGGTCGCGGGAGCCCGAGCGGATGCCGCTCAGGAAATCCAGCTTGCCCTGCATAAAGGTCAGGAACTCCGTCTTTCGGTCCTGAATAAAGCTGATCTGCACGGCATCCAGGTAGGGTAAGCGCTGGCCCTGGGCATCCTTCTTCCAGTAACGCGGGTTGCGGTGGTAGATGATGGCGTTGCCTTCGTCCCACTCCTTGAAGCGGAACGGCCCCGTGCCCACCGGATGCTCCCGAAAATCCTTACCGTATTTCTGCACTGCCTCGCGCGGCACCACGTAGGCGTAGGGCATGGTTAGGATGCCCAGAAACGGAATAAAGGGTTCCTTCAGGTGAATGCGCAGGGTAGAGTCGTTTACCGCCACAAAGCACGTATCCGAGGGCTCCCCGTCTGCCTTCTCCAGCACTTTCCCCCGGAAAATCCAGCCGCCGGGGCTAGCGGTAGCTCCGTCCAGCAAGCGCCGGAAGCTATACACGAAATCCTGAGCCGTTACGCGCCTACCCTTGCCACCCGGAAAAACCTCGGCGTCGTGAAAGTACACGTCGGGTCGAAGCGTGAAAGTGTAGCGGCGGCCATCGGAGCTAATGTCGTAGCGGCGCGCGACTGAGGGGCCGGGCTTAAGACTGTCGTCGAGCTCCACCAGCCCGTTGTAGAGCTGAGTCACGGCCCAGGTATTGGCCTGGTTGCGGGCAAAAGCCGGGTCGAGAGAGGTCAGGCTTTCGGGCTGGTTGTAGCGAAAAACCCGGCGCGCATCGGTGGTGGAAGTCGGTTCGGAACAGCCCGTGAGCAGGCCGGTCAGAAGTAAAGCAAAACCGGCAACACGGCGCGAAAACGAAAGCATGGGAACGGCGAAACAGTGTATATTTGCAAAGGTATCCCACATCCGGGGTTTGCAGCTACTGCGCTGCTTAACTACCCTTTCCTTATGAACCTGACCTATTACGGCCACGCTTGCTTCTTGCTCGAAGCCGGTGGCAGCAAAGTGCTCTTCGACCCGTTCATCCGCCACAACCCCCTGGCTCAGGATGTTGATGTCGATAAAATCGAGGCGGATTTCATTCTGCTCAGCCACGGCCACGGCGACCATGTGGGCGACGTAGAAGAAATTGGTCAGCGCACGGGGGCTGATCTGCTTGGTATGGTAGAAGTCCTGGGCTGGTTTGGTCAGAAAGGTCTGAAGGCCACCTACGCTATGAACCTGGGTGGCACCGTGAAGCTACCCTTCGGCTCGGTGAAAATGGTAGCAGCAGCGCATTCCAGCTCCATGCCCGATGGCTCGTACGGTGGTTTGGCCGCCGGCTTTGTTATCGAAACGGAAGGCAAAACCTTCTACTTCGCCGGCGACACGGCCCTGACCTACGACATGAAAATTATCGGGGAGCAGCACCAGCTCGACTTCGCTATCCTCCCTGTTGGGGGGCACTATACCATGGGCGTTGCCGATGCCCTGATTGCCGCCGACTGGACGGGCGCTACTAAGGTTATCGGGATGCACTACGACACCTTCCCTCCTCTCGTCATCAACCACGACGAAGCCAAAAACCAGGCCCAGCAGGCCGGCAAAGAGCTGGTACTCCTGTCCATTGGCGAAACGATTACCTTCTGAGTTACCAGTTGTCAGTTGCCAGTTGCCGGTTTACTAGCCTAAACTGCAGCTTGCACCCACTGACAACCGGCAACTGACAACTCATAACTGACGAAAATGGGCAAAATCATTGCGGTAGCCAACCAAAAGGGCGGGGTCGGAAAAACTACCTCCTCGATTAACCTCGCGGCCTCGCTGGCGGCGCTGGAGTATCGGACCCTGCTCGTGGATGCCGACCCCCAGGCCAACGCTACCTCCGGCGTGGGCTTCGACCCGAAGGATATTCAGACCAGCATTTACGAGTGCATGGTGGACGGCATCAACGTGCAGGACATCATCCTGCAAACCACCCTGCTCCCCCACCTCGACCTGATTCCTTCCCACATTGACCTGGTAGGGGCCGAGGTGGAGATGATCAACCTGCCCAACCGGGAAGAGAAGATGAAGGAGGCCTTGCGTCCCCTTGCCGATCAGTACGACTTCATCATTATCGACTGCTCGCCTTCTCTGGGCTTGATTACGGTAAATGCCCTGACGGCCGCGCACTCGGTTATCGTGCCGGTGCAGTGCGAGTATTTCGCCCTGGAAGGCCTTGGCAAGCTGCTTAATACCATCAAAATCATCCAGAGCCGCCTGAACGAGGAGCTGGAAATCGAAGGCATTTTGCTGACGATGTACGACGTGCGTTTACGCCTCTCCAACCAGGTAGTGGAAGAAGTAAAGCTGCACTTCCAGCAGCTGGTGTTCGATACCATCATTCCGCGCAACGTGAAGCTGTCGGAGTCGCCGAGCTTTGGTATTCCGGTTATCCTGCACGACGCCGAAAGCAAGGGCAGCATCAGCTACCTTAACCTGGCCCGCGAAATCGTGGAAAAGAATGTACTGGCGGCTGACCCCGAGCAGGAGCAGGCGGCGGAGGATACGGCAGCGTAACTATGTCAGTGTCTTGGGAGTTTGTTGAAGATTCACCTTTTGCCTTAGAGACAAACCCACTTTCATCTGAAAGACAGACTGCTTGGCAGACTCTGCAGAAGCAACTTCCGATTGGCTCAATTCTCACTGGGAAGATTTTCGCTCGCACTCACTTTGGCGTTTTCTTCGACGCAGGTATAGGGTTTCCAGTGCGAATGAACGTCCCTGATTTTGGAAAACCAGAGGGCGGAATGATTTTCCCTGACGACTATCCACCACTTGACAGTGAATTCAGTGGACAGTTGGTCCACTTTGATGAGAGTTGGCATCAATTGGTCTCGGTCAGAATACAAGCTTAAAAAGTCGGCTAGTAACTTAAGTTGCTGGCCGACTTTGTTTTTGCCTGCATGTTCCACAATTTTTTTTCGGCGTGGAACAAAATTCTCATGCATCCCGGGCGTTTGTGTATTTTTGAATTCCGCTTTCGTCCCGTGCTATTGGGCGAGGGTTGATTGTAGGTATGTCAGAGAAAAACGAAGAGAAGAATACGCCGGCCGCCGCTTCTGCCGCCGCTAAGCGCAAAATCGGGGGTTTGGGCCGGGGCCTGAACGCGCTGATCGAGGGCAGCTACGAAAAGAAAAGCGAGCGGCTGGGCCTGGTTCCACACCCGGTCAACTCCGTGGGCCTGATTGCCGTAAGCCAGATCGAGGCTAATCCTTATCAGCCCCGCACTCACTTCGACCAGGCGGCTCTGCAGGAGCTGGCTGAAAGCATCAAGCTGCAGGGCATCATTCAGCCCGTCACGCTGCGCCAGACCGGCACCAATGCTTACCAGCTCATTAGCGGGGAACGTCGTCTGCAGGCTTCCAAGCTGGCAGGTCTCGATGCCATTCCGGCCTACATCCGGAAGGCCGACGACCAGCAGATGCTGGAAATGGCACTCATCGAGAACATCCAGCGCGAAAACCTCAACGCCATCGAAATTGCCCTCAGCTACCAGCGCCTTGTGAGCGAGTGCAACCTGAAGCAGGAGGAGCTCGGCGACCGGGTAGGCAAAAACCGCTCGACGGTAACCAACTACCTGCGCCTGCTCAAGCTGCCCCCCGATATTCAGATTGGCCTGCGCGACAACGTTATCAGCATGGGCCATGCCCGGGCGCTGGTAAACGTAGAGGACACCGAGCAGCAGCTCAACCTGTTCCGCCGCATTGTTGATGAAGACCTTTCGGTACGGCGCGTGGAACAGCTGGTACGCAGCGGCGCCGGTGCTACCCCCGAAACGGAGAAGAAGCCCGCCCAACCGGCTACGCCCGTAGTGCCGCCCGCCGAGCTGAAGCGCGCTGAGCGCCACCTCTCGGAGCGCTTTGGCAGCCGGGTAATGGTGAAGCCCGGCCCCCAGGGACGCGGCGAAATCAAGATTGCCTTCGACTCGGTGGAGGACATGCAGCGCATCCTGCACATCCTGCAACCTGCTTAATCCATTGAAAAGGCGAAACTCTGGTTTCGCCTTTTCTTTCCTTCTCTGTATGCCCTCATCAGGCCCTGCGGTTTTCTTATTCCTGCTATTGTCAGCTTCGCTGCTGGCACGAGTAGCGCACGGGCAGCAGGCGGTATCGGCACCGGATTCTGGTCCGAGTGAAACCAGGCTCCTCGGCCATCCGGTTACGGCACCGCAAAAAGCGGGAATTCTTGCCGCAGTTTTGCCCGGCGCAGGACAGCTCTACAGCCACCAACTCTGGAAGTTGCCGCTGGTATATGGCGCCCTGGGAGGAGCTACCTACCTGGAGATTCGGTATTGGCAACGGTACCAAGAGTATCGGCGGGGATACAATGCCCGCAAGCGCCAAGCAGCAGACCTGGGGCCTAACTCTGGCCAGGAGCCTACCGATGCCGCCCAGCAGGGGCAGTTTTACCGGTACCGCACCTCCCGCGACCTTTGGCTGGGCGTTGGCGCAGCGCTTTACGGCATGCAGATTCTGGATGCTGTAGCCGCCGCCCACCTTCGCAACTTTGATGTAAGCGAGAACCTAGTGTTACGTTTCCAACCTACCCTGCTTGCCACCGGAGGCCCTGCCGTGGCCCTGGGTATGCAAATCAGGCTTCATTTCTTTTCCCACGCTTCGTCCCAGCTCCTGCCATGAACTTTCGGCACTTTCTTCAGGTAATGGGTGTGGTGCTCTTCTGGCTTGCGGGCACAGGCCCCCTGCGGGCGCAGACCGTCACGGTAGGTCCCGACTCGGCGCGCGTGACCACCCAGGCCGCCCCTGACACTTCCAGGCGTACCGAGCGCCTGCTGGGTATGCGCGTCACCCGGCCCCAGAAAGCCGCTCTGCTGGCCCTGGTACTGCCCGGCGCAGGCCAGGTTTATAACCGCCGGTACTGGAAGCTCCCCCTGGTGTACGGGGCCGTAGGGGGCACCGGCTACGGGCTTTATTTCTACCAGAAAGCCTTTCGGGAGTACCGCGAAGGCAAGGAAGAATACGCCCGGCTCCTGCGGGATAACCCCAATGCTACCCTTTCGCAGTTAAGTGGCCGCCGGGTAAAGCTGGAAACCAGCACTGCCAACCTGCAGTCGGGCCTGGTGCAGTACCGCCGCTACCGCGACACTTTTATTGCCTATACGGCGCTGGCCTACGGCATTACTATCCTGGACGCGCTGGTAGATGCCCACCTCCGCGACTTTGACATCAGCGACGACCTGGGCCTGCGCCTTGATCCGGCCGTGCTGCCTACCTCTTCCCCGCTGCCCCGAGCCGGGCTGGCGCTTACTTTTTACGTAAAATAGAGCACTGGCGGCGGGCTGCTCAACACACAATAGGCAACTGCCCGCCCTGGTGCTCTCTCATTTAGAACACTTTTTCAATGAAGCTTCTGCTGATTGGCTACGGCAAAATGGGCCGGGCCATCGAAGCCCAGGCTATTGCCCGCGGCCACCAGATTGTCGGTATTGTGGACCCTACCCGCCCTGATGTCCGCATTTCCGATTTTACGCCCGCTCAGGTTGATGCGGCCATTGAGTTTACCCACCCCGATGCGGCCTTCCAGAACGTGACAGCCTGCCTCAAGCAGGGCATTCCGGTTGTGTGCGGCTCCACGGGTTGGCTTCACCACTTTCCCGAAGCTCAGGCTTTGAGCCAGCAAACCGGCACGCCTCTGTTTTACGCTTCCAACTACAGCGTGGGCGTCAACCTGTTTTTCCACTTCAACGAGTACATAGCAGCCAAAATGCACCAGTTCGGCGGCTACGACGTGCAGGTGCGCGAAATCCACCACACCCAGAAGGTGGACCAGCCCAGCGGCACGGCCCTCACCACCGCCGAAGGCATTCTGCGCCACTTCCCGGCCAAAACCACCTGGCGCAACGAGGCCACCGAGGCTTCCCACGAGCTGGCCATTCTGTCGGAGCGTGAAGGCACAGTTGTAGGCACCCACATTGTTACGTACTCCTCCCCTGCCGACAGCATCGAGCTGAAGCATGAAGCGCACACCCGGGAGGGCTTCGTGCAAGGCGCGCTGCTGGCCGCCGAGTGGCTGCCCGGCCGCCAGGGAGTCTTCGGCATGAAGGATTTGCTGGGCCTCTAAGAGGTGAAATAGTGAGGTGGTGAAATGGTAAGTCGGCTGTTACGGTGGCGCATCGGCGCGGATTGAACAGCCAACCCACCATTTCACCACCTCACTATTTCACCTTTCCCCGCATTATTTCGCATCTTCCGGCGTTCAACCCGGAAAGGGGCCGGCGCGTGCCGGCTGTTCGTTTTTCTGGCCTCTGATTTATTATGGCAGTACAGTCCTGGGAGAAATATCTCGAGAAGAATAAGCCGGCGCCCGCGCCTCCCGTCGGCGAGCCCAAAAAGCGCAAAAGCGTAGTGAGGGAGTGGGGCGATGCCATCCTGTTCGCGGTGGTAGCGGCTACGCTTATCCGCTGGGCTACGTTTGAGGCCTACACCATCCCTACCCCCTCCATGGAGCACTCCCTGCTGGTAGGCGACTACCTGTTTGTGAGCAAGCTTCACTATGGGCCACGCACCCCCCAAACCCCCTTGCAGGTGCCCCTCACGCACCAAACCATCTGGGGTACCAGCCTGAAAAGCTACTCCGATCTGATTCAGCTGCCCAGCTACCGCCTGCCCGGCTTTTCGGAAATCAAGAACAACGACGTAGTAGTATTCAATGTGCCCTTCGAGGCCCGGCACCCCGCCGACTTGCGCACCAACTACATCAAGCGCTGCATTGGCATTGCCGGCGACGTGCTGGAGATTAAGCAGGGCCAGGTGTTCATCAATGGCAAGCCGGCCAAGAACTACCCGGAAATGCAAAGCAGCTATTTCCTGCAGGTGCCCCAGCCCGATGATGCCCTGCTGGAAGACTTCAAGCGCTTTGGGATAGTAGAGTATAACACCCAGGATGGGGTGCCCTTTTACGGGGAGCGGCCCGGCCTCGGGCGGGGCTTTGATGTGCACATGACCCAGGCTGCCCACGACTATTTCCGCAAGCTGCCCACTGTGAAAGGCATCGTCAGCCTGCAGACGCCCGTAGGGCAGCCCGAGCCCGGACAACCAGTATTCCCCAACCACCCCGATTACCTGCCCAGCGAGCCGGGCTACCCCCAGACCCAGCCCCTGGCCAATCCGCCCTTCCCTACCTGGAACAAGGACAACTACGGCCCCATCCAAATCCCGAAGGAGGGACAAACCGTGCAGCTTACGCCCCAGAACTCGCCGCTCTACCAGAAAATCATTCTGCGCTATGAGAAGAACGAAGGTGTGAGCGTGGACGCCGCCACCGGGCAGATTCTGCAAAACGGGCAGCCGCTGAAGAGCTACACCTTCAAGCAGAACTATTACTTCATGATGGGCGACAACCGCCACAACTCCCTCGACTCGCGCTTCTGGGGTTTCGTGCCCGAAGACCACGTAGTAGGCAAGGCCGTTCTCATTTGGTTGTCGGTGGACCCACATGCTTCCTTCGCCAACAAAATCCGCTGGAACCGCCTGTTCAACCTCGTAGACTAGAATCACGGAGTTAGACGGATTCATCGGATTACACGGATTTTAACAAGCAAGTCTGGGCAACAAAAAAGCCTTTGCCGCACGACAAAGGCTTTTTTGTTGCTCAGACTTGTTGAAGGCTTGAGTGGAGCTTTCAGTCACCTCCGCCAGAATCCGTGCAATCCGATAAGTCTGTCTGATTCCGTGATTTACCAGTTGATGGGGGGTTGGCCGTGCTGCTGGAGGTAGGCGTTGGTTTGGCTGAAGGGGTGGGAGCCGAAGAAGCCCCGGTCGGCGGCGTAGGGAGAAGGGTGGGCTGCCTTGAGCACGAGGTGCTTGCGCGCATCAATGATTTCGCCTTTTTTCTGGGCCGACGCCCCCCAGAGAATGAACACTACGTTTTCCTTTAGATCGGAAATCTGCTGGATAACAGCATCGGTAAACTGCTCCCAGCCTTTCTTCTGATGACTGGCCGGCTCTCCGGCGCGCACCGTCAGGGTAGCGTTCAGTAGCAGCACGCCCTGCTGGGCCCACCGGTCGAGGTTGCCGTTGGGAGGTGGAGGGGTACCAGGCAGGTCGCTCTGCAGCTCCTTGAATATATTCTGCAAAGAAGGCGGCGTGCGTACCCCTTCGGCCACCGAAAAGCTCAGGCCGTGGGCCTGCCCCTTGCCGTGGTAGGGGTCCTGACCCAGAATCACTACTTTAACTTCGTTGAAGGGGCAGGCCTCGAAAGCGTGGAAAATCAGGGGGCCGGGCGGATAGACGGTAGCCGTGGCGTACTCACCCTTCACAAACGCAATCAGATGCTGAAAATACGGCTTTTCAAACTCGGCAGCTAGCACCTTGCGCCAGCTTTCTTCTATCTTTACAGACATACGGGAAAGGATTATTTTTTTCGGTTGAGTGGGCCTAAGCACGCTCCGGCTACGTAGATAAACCAAATTCCGCATACGGCTGTTAGCTTTTTTTCTACTCGGACCCCAGGCGCTATGAATACCATTTCCACCCAGGGCGTAACCGTTAGCGTTACTACCAACTATCTGCCCGACTACTCGAGCCCGGGTCAGGAGCACTACGTTTTTGCTTACAAAATTGATATCCGCAACAACAGCGAGTACACCGTAAAGCTGTTGCGCCGCCACTGGTACATCTACGACGCCAACGGCGTGGTACGGGAGGTGGAAGGCGAAGGCGTGGTGGGCCAGCAGCCCGTGCTGGAGCCCGGCGAGTCGCACCAGTACGTATCGGGCTGCAACCTCAAGTCGGGGCTGGGCAAGATGCGCGGCACCTACCAGATGGAGCGCCTCATGGACGGCAGCGAGTTTACGGTGGAAATTCCCGAGTTTACCCTCGTGGTACCCTACCGCCTGAACTAGCGGTAACTGCAAGCTGCAAAACTGAGCCGTGCCGGAAATATCCGGCGCGGCTTTTTTGTGCGACGGGGGCTGCCCGGCAACTCCCGCGCGCTGTATCTTCGCCGCTCTCTTCCCTTGTAGCCGGCTGATTGCGCCGGCCTTTGCGCCTTCTACCGTTGCTTTTTCAAATCCTCAGCTACCTCCGCTTCCTGGCCCGGTCCGGCAATGCGCACGGGCTGCATTCGCCGTTCGTGTTCGGCCTCTACGCCCACGTCATTAACCACACCGGCCACTTTCGGGCTTATGACGCTATAGAAGCCCGGCGGCAGGAGCTGCTCACCGACTCAACCCAAATTGAAGTCACGGATTTTGGGGCCGGCTCCCGCACCCGGGTAGGGCGCACGCGGCGCCTGCAGGATATTGCCCGCACCGCCGCCAAGCCGCCCCGGCTGGCGCAGCTGCTCTTTCGACTGGTGAACCACTTCCGGCCCCGGACCGTGGTGGAGCTAGGCACTTCGCTGGGCCTGACTACCGCCTACCTCAGTGCCGCCGACTCGCGGGCGCGAGTCCTTACCTTTGAAGGCTGCCCGCAGACTGCGGCCATCGCGCGCGAAACATTTTCACGGCTGGATCTGACAAAGGTAGAGCTGGTGGCGGGCAACCTCGACGATACGCTGGCCCCTACCCTCGCCGCCCTTACCCAGCCGGTGGACTTTGCCTTTTTCGACGGCAACCACCGCCTGGAGCCTACGCTGCGCTACTTTGAGTTACTAAATCAGCACCGCACCGAGCACAGCGTTTTCGTGCTCGACGACATTCACTGGTCGGCGGAAATGGAGCAGGCCTGGGGCACCGTGCAGCAACACCCCGATGTAGCCCTGACCATTGACCTTTTCTATATCGGCCTGGTTTTCTTCCGGCGGAATCAGCCCAAACAGCACTTTACGCTGCGTTTCGACTACCTGCTGGATAAAGTGCTGGAGCGTACCCGTCGGCTTTCCGCCTGATAATAAGCTCGACAGCAGCATTATTACTAAAAAAAATAGCAAAACAAACCAGCCGAATACTAGTATATTTGGCACACGTACGGTTGTCACCCCGCCAACACGGCTGCCTTAAAAGCAGTGAAGCCCGTGTTGCGAGCACGGGCTTCAGGATAAGTAGGGTGTTTTGGCCACCCTCAAATCCATTGGTTATGGGACAGGGTCGTACTGACATGGATGGGCTTCGTTTCCAATGCTCCATTCATGTGACCACTACTTTTGTAGTAAAGGTAGTGGCCGCTTTAGGCGGAATCGGAGGGTTATACCTCCTGTTCAACCCCTAGCGGTAAGGGTAGCAGGGGGCGTGAGCTTCCTGCTACTTTCGTTTTCAACGAAACAAATATACTGGATGTTTTGGCAAACAATTTATACTGGCCGGCAACTATCCGCCACCTGCGACCAGCGATTTTTGCCAACTCATCCGGCCCTGGTTAGCGCACCGCTTCCCGTACCCGGGTAAGCTTTACCAACAGGTCTTCCAGCCGGTCAAGCGCCAGCATATTGGCCCCATCCGACTTGGCCGTGGCCGGCGTTGGGTGAGTTTCAATGAACAACCCATCGGCGCCTACAGCAATGGCCGCCTTGGCAATGGTTTCGATAAGCTGGGGCTTACCGCCTGTAACGCCGCTGCTCTGGTTGGGCTGCTGCAAAGAGTGCGTCACGTCCATCACTACAGGTACGCCAAACTCACGCATCACGGGCAGGTTGCGGAAATCCACTACCAGGTCAGAATAGCCGAAGGAGTTGCCGCGGTCCGTCAGGATAACGTTGTCGTTGCCCGACTGCTTTACCTTATCCACCGCAAACTGCATGGACTCGCCGCTCAGGAACTGGCCTTTTTTCACGTTCACTACCTTACCAGTTTTCGCGGCAGCAATCAGCAAGTCGGTCTGGCGGCACAGGAAGGCCGGAATCTGAAGCACGTCCACGTACTCGGCCGCGAAGGCAGCCTCCTCCGACTCATGAATATCGGTAACGGTGGGCACCCCGATTTCGCGGCCTACCTTCTGCAGAATACGCAGCGCTTTTTCGTCGCCGATGCCGGTGTAGGAGTCGAGGCGGGAACGGTTGGCTTTGCGATAGGAGCCTTTGAAGATGTACGGAATCTGGAGCTTATCGGTGATGTGGCGCACCTGCTCGGCAATGCGCAGGGCCATGTCTTCGCCCTCAATTACGCAGGGGCCGGCCATCAGGAAAAACTGGCCGGAGTTGGTGTTGCGAAAGTGGGGTAGTGCGTTGGCTAAGGCTTCAATCATGGGGAGGGGGTAGTGAGGAGGTAATGGGGTGAGGAGGTAAATAGGCAATGAGGTGAACCGTGACAGGTATAGGGTAAAGAGGGGCCGGCTACACGAGTAGTGACACTTGTCGCCTTCCTACCCTCTCTTACGTTCTAAAACCTGTCACCTGTCACAATTCACCTCATCACTTCTTTTTCAAACACATAAACAGTTCCCGCCCCTGACGGGGTGGCAACGAGTTGATAGCCGCATCGAAGTGCACGAAATCGAAGTACGGTGCAAAGTAGCTCCGGTATTCCTCTTTCGAGCCACCGAAAGGCGGGCCAGGCTGGCTGAATTCTGTATCGAACAGTAAGCCCATCAGGGTACCTCCCGGCCGCAGCAAATGGGCGCATTGCTGAGCGTAGGCAGGGCGCAGCCGGGGCTCCAGAGCGCAGAAGAAGGTTTGCTCTACTATCAGGTCGTAGGGAGGGGTAGGCTCCAGGGCAAAGAAATCCTGCTGCAGAAGGTGCTGAGCCGGGAAGTCAGGCACGCGCTGCTGCAGCTCGCGCAGGGGTGCAGAGGCCACGTCGGCCATCCACACGTTGGGCCAGCCCTGGCGGTGCAGGTACTCAGCTTCGTAGGCCCGGCCAGCCCCCGGAATCAGGATGCGGCGGGCATCGGGTGGCCCCAGCTGCACAAAATAATCCCGCAGAGGGGGCGTTATACCACCCGTATCCCAGCCGGTTTGGCCGGCCAGGTAGCGCTGCTGCCAGTACGTGGCATCAAGTTGCGAATCCGGGTGCATATTGTAGCAGGGTTGTACCTTCGGCACTTGCCTGGGTACGGAACTCCGTTATTTTTGCCCAAAGGTACTACCTGCGCCCGGACTCTCCGGGCTTCACTTAACCCCTCTTGCTATGGAACAAGACCAGAACCCCGAGCCGAAGAATAACAACCGCGTCCTGCTGATTGTGGCCCTGATTCTGGTGCTGCTTGGTATTAATGGCCTGCTTTTCTACATGAACCAGCAGAAAGCCAAGCAAAATGAACAGCTGCAGGCGGATGTAGTCACCAAAGACGCAAAGCTGGAGGAGCAAATAAAGCAATATGAGGCCCTGAAGGCCGATTATGAGCGCCAGAGCCAGGAGGTGCAGGGCATGGGACTGGCCAATGATTCTCTGGAAGCCAAGCTGGCCCAGATCAATGCCGACCTGCTGAAGCTTCGTTCTTTCCGCGCCGGCAGCTTTAGTATTGCCGAGCAGCAGCGCTTTAAGCAGCGGGCCGCCAACTTCGAGGCGCAGCTGCGGAAGAAGGACGAGGAAATTGCCCAGTTGAAAGCCGACAACGAGGCGCTTTACACCGAGACGACGACTCTAAAGGAGCGCCAGAACAAGCTCACCGACACCATTTCGACGGTAGTACGCTCCAACCAGGAGCTGAGTGAGAAAGTGGCCGTAGCCTCGCGCCTGCAGGCCGAAAACATCCGGGTAGGTGTTATTAACAGCCGCGAAAAAGAGAAGGCCGACGACGACAATGAGTTCAAGGCCAAGCGCGTGGAGAAAATCAAGGTAACCTTCAACCTGGCCCGCAACGATGTGTCGCCGAAGGAAACCAAGCAGATTCTGATGCGCCTGATTGAGCCCGACGGCGCCGCTCTTTATAACCTAAGCACTGGCGGCGGCACCTTCATGATTGACGGCGCCGAGGCTTTCTACACCGCCAAACAGGACATCGTGTTCGACAATACCCGTCAGCCCGTACAGTTCCTCTACGCCAAAGGGGCCAGCTACAAAACCGGCCTTCACACCGTGGAGCTCTACGAAGGCGGCGTGATGATCGGCAAAACGACTTTCACCCTCAAATAAATCACGGATTTAGCCGGATTTCGGATTACACGGATTCGTTCTACTTACCTATCATACTCGTCGTTTCGACCAAATAAAAAGGACAACCCAGCTGGGTTGTCCTTTTTATTTGGTCGGCTGATTCGGACAGCAAACCGAATCCGTGTAGTCCGAAAATCCGGCTAAATCCGTGATTCGAAGTCGTCGAGCTTCTTGAGAGTGGCTTTGATATTCTCGGTAAAGAGGACCACCACGGAGCCGGGCTGGGCGGTAGCCAGCACATGATCAATGGCGTCCATTTCATTTTCGATGTAGGTGATGGGCAGATCCGGCGTATCCAGGCGCAGACCGCGCGTCATAATCTCCTTGAGTTCCTCGGCTGTTTTACCGCGCAGGTCCCGGTCCTGCCGCAGCACTACCTCGTCGAAGATGCGTCCAGCTACACGGGCGAAGCTCAGGGTATCTTCGTCGCGCCGGTCGCCCAGGCCCGAGACTACCCCTACCTTGCGCGTAGCCTCCGTGGCATTCAGGAACTCCGCGAATTTCTCGATGCCGTGGGTGTTGTGGGCGTAGTCCACAATGACCTCGAACGTCGGGAACTTGTACACGTTCATGCGGCCCGGCGTTTTGGCCGCCGACGGCACGAAGGTGCGCAGAGCCTGCTTGATATCGTCCTTATCGAAACCGTAGCAGTAGCAGGCCAGGGCCGCGGCTAGCGAGTTTTCGATGTTGAAGGTGGCCCTACCCCCGAACGTAATAGGAAACTCTGCGGCCCGATCAATACGCAGCTTGTAGCTGTTCTTGTAAATCGTGATGTAGCCCTCCTCGTACACAGCAGCCAAACCACCGTTTTCAGCGTGCTCCCGAATGCGGGGGCTGTGCTCGTTCATGCTGAACAAGGCCACCCGGCACTCCAGCTTCTCGCGCATAGCGTACACCAGGTCATCATCGGCATTGAGGACGGCCCAGCCGTTTTTGCGCACGGTGCGGGGTAGTACGCCTTTCACAGCGGCCATTTCCTCTACCGTGTAAATATCGCGCATGCCCAGGTGGTCGGCGGCTACGTTGGTTACAATGGCTATATCACAGGTGTGGAAGCCAAGGCCCGAGCGAAGCATACCGCCCCGGGCAGTTTCGAGCACCGCAAAGTTTACCGTCGGGTCTTTGAGAACAAACTCGGCACTTTGCCCACCGGTGCAGTCGCCGCTTTGCAGTTGCACCCCCTGAATGTAAATGCCGCTGGTGGTGGTATGGCCTACCTTGTAGCCCTTGGAAGCAACAATATGCGACAGAAGGTGCGTGGTAGTGGTTTTCCCGTTGGTGCCCGTAACGGCAATAATTGGAATCCGCGCGGTGCTGCCCGCCGGGAACAGCATATCTACCACCGGCGCGGCTACGTTGCGGGGCAGACCTTCGGTGGGCGCAATATGCATCCGGAAGCCGGGCGCGGCGTTCACCTCAATTACGGCACCTCGTGTTTCATTGAGCGGAATGGCAATGTCCGAAGTCAGCAAATCGATGCCGCAGATGTCCAAGCCCACAATACCGGCCACGCGCTCGGCCAGCAACACATTGTACGGGTGAACCAGGTCCGTTACGTCGGTGGCGGTGCCACCGGTGCTGATGTTGGCCGTGCTCTTGAGGTAGAGCTCTTGGCCGGCCGGCAGCACCGAGTCCAGGGTCAGGTCGTGAGTTTTCAGGATATCGAGGGTGTGCTGATCGGCCTTAATGCTGGTTAGCTCTTTCTCGTGTCCCACGCCACGGCGTGGGTCCTCGTTTACCTTATCAATAAGCTGCTGAATGGTACTGGCACCGTCGCCGGTAACGGCAGCCGGGGTGCGCTTGGCAGCCGCAATCAGTTTGCCATTCACTACCAGCAGGCGGTAGTCGTGGCCCTCAATAAACTGCTCTACTATAACGGCGCGGGAATACTTCTGGGCCGCTTTCAAGCCTTCTACCGCATCCTCCCAACTCATAATGCGGATGGTAGCACCCTTGCCGTGGTTGCCATCCAAGGGCTTGGTCACAATCGGAAAACCCAGCTCCTCTACGGCGTCGCGCAGGCTATCCTCGGAGTACACCGTAGTACCGTACGGTACGGGCACGCCCGCGTCCTTGAGCATGGCCTTGGTGCGGTTTTTATTGCCGGCTACCTCCACGCCCGCGTGCGAAGTATAGCTGGTGGTAGTGGCCCAGATGCGTTTCTGGTTCACGCCGTAGCCCAGCTGGATAATGTTGCTGTTTTTAAGCTGGATATAGGGGATATTACGCGAGGCCGCTTCCGCTACAATGCTATACGTGCTTGGCCCAAAGAATTCTTCTTCCCGAATTTCATGCAGCTCATCAATGATGGGCTTCAGGTTTACCGGCTGGCCCTGGCATATATCCTCCACTAGCTGTACGGCCGCTTCGGCGGCTACCCGACCGGCGCGCTCCTCCTGGTAGCTGAACACTACAAAGTCAACGCCTTCCTGGTGAGCCGGATACGACTTACCCCAGAACACGGGCATACCAGCCGTCCGCTGCAGGGCCAGGGCAACGTGCAAGATTACATGGCTCAACGGCTCTCCGTCAATCAGTTGTTCCTCCGTCAGGGGCGGGTGCTTAACCGATAACTTCTCGGCGTCGGTTGGCTGAGGCTGTGCCAATTCGGGCAGCAGCTTGGGCAACTGCTCAGCCAAGGCAGGCACACTGTTCGACCACGTATCGGCCAGATCCTGCAGGTCCACTTTCATCACAATCAATTTGTGATGCTTCACAGACCAGTAGCTAGGCCCGCGCATTGTGCGGAGGTCAATAATTTTCATGGGGAAAGAAGGGTGGAATAGTTAGGTGCGCGTTTTTACGCGGGAATGAAATGTAGGGATTATCCCGCTGGAATCATTTTTTGAGCCCCTAGCGCCAAATGTGCCTACGCGGCTCATTCTTACCCCAGTACATTTTTCAAAAAACTTATTTCTTGACCTAATCACATTGAATCAGCTGAGTTATAAGCTGAGCCGCACAAAGCGGCGCTAAAATGCAAAAACCCCGGTCGGGGCTAATCGACCGGGGCACTAGGCACTCTGAAAACAGGAAAAGAGGTGACGAGCGGATTCGAACCGCTGTAGGAGGTTTTGCAGACCTCTACCTAGCCACTCGGTCACGTCACCAGTGGTTTTGAGGATGCAAACATACGTCTTAATCCGGCTTCTGCCAAGCCAGCCAGCGTATTTTCGCTTGCCTATTGGGTAAGTAACTGTATTTCTGATGGAAATTTTGTGGCTATCAGGTTTCTGCGGCGAATGGGATTGCCACTCTAGATAAAGCAAGGAATCTGGGTTGGTGAGCTGCTGTGCAACTCAGATTTCTCGTTCTGCTCGGAATGACACCCCTCCTACCCTCTGCTACAACAAAAAGGCCCCGGATTGCTCCGGGGCCCTCTGCTTCAGGTAGCCTACGTGAGGCCGGCGAAATTACTCGCCGCCCTGCTCGTTACCCAGCATCTTGTCGCGCAGAGCCGACAGAGCGTCCAGGTCACCGAGGGTCGATTTCTCGGCCGGCTGAGCCTTTTTCAGGTCGCTCAGTTTGCCTTCGCCCTGAGCGCCGGCAGCGGCACCAGTAGCAGGCTTCTTCTTCGCGAACTTGGCAGCGCGGCTGTCTTCTTCCTGAGCCTGGTTGAACACCGCAGTGTGCGACAGCACGATGCGACGGTCATCTTTCGAGAACTCAACCACGCGGAAGTCCAGCGTTTCGCCGTTTTCAGCGTTGCTGCCGTCTTCCTTCACCAGCGACTTCGGATAAGCGAAGCCTTCGATGCCGTAAGGCAGTTCGAGAACCGCGCCACGGTCGTTTTTCTCGGTGATGGTAGCCTTGTGTACCGAGCCGGGGGTGAACACCGTCTGGAACGTATCCCAGGGGTTTTCTTCCAGCTGCTTGTGACCCAGGGCCAGACGACGGTTGGCTACGTCCAGCTCCAGAACTACCACGTCCAGACGATCACCCACCTTCACAACTTCCGAAGGATGCTTGATCTTCTTGGTCCACGACAGGTCGGAAACGTGCACGAGGCCGTCCACACCTTCTTCCAGCTCTACGAACAGGCCGAAGTTGGTCAGGTTGCGCACCAGACCGTTGTGGTTGGTACCTACGGCGTACTTCGTAGCGAAGTCACCACGGGTCCACGGATCTTCGGTCAGTTGCTTGATGCCTAGGCTCATCTTGCGGTCTTCGCGGTCGAGGGTCAGGATCTGAGCCTCTACTACGTCGCCCTGCTTGATGAAGTCCTGCGGGTTACGCAGGTGCTGGCTCCACGACATTTCCGAAACGTGGATCAGGCCTTCTACGCCGGGGATGATTTCCATGAACGCACCGTAGTCGGCAACGTTCACGATGCGGCCTTTCACTTTCGAGCCTACGCCCATATCGGCGGGCAGCGAATCCCATGGGTGAGGAGTCAGCTGCTTCAGGCCGAGGCTGATACGCTTCTTGGCTTCGTCGAAGTCCAGAACTACGATGTTCAGCTTCTGGTCGAGCTGCAGTACTTCGCTCGGGTGAGCGATACGGCCCCACGAGATGTCGGTGATGTGCAGCAGACCATCTACGCCACCGAGGTCGATGAACACACCGAAGTTGGTCATGTTCTTGATAACGCCCTCGAGGATCTGGCCTTTTTCCAGGTTGTTGAGGATGGCTTCGCGCTGCTTCTCGAGGTCTTTCTCGATCAGGACTTTGTGCGAAACTACCACGTTGTCGAAAGCAGCGTTGATTTTCACCACTTTCACTTCCATACGACGACCAACATAGATGTCGAAGTCACGGATGGGCTTCACGTCAATCTGCGAGCCGGGCAGGAAGGCCTCAACGCCGTCCAGATCCATGATCAGACCACCTTTGGTGCGGCGCTTTACTACCCCTTCGAGAACGGTGTCGTTCTCCAGAGCGTCGTAAATAGCTTTCCAAGCCTGCTTGATCTTGGCCTTCTTACGGCTCAGGATCAGCTGACCGTTCTGGTCTTCCTGGTCCTCGATGAATACCTCTACCTCGTCGCCCACTTTCAGCTCGGGCAGGTCGCGGAATTCGGAGAGGGGCACCAGACCATCGGATTTGAAGCCGATGTTCAGGATTACGTCGCGGTCAGTGATGCCCACCACGGTGCCTTTGATTACTTCTTCTTCCTGGACGGTGTTCAGCGTGCTGCTGTACATCTGCTCCATCTCAGCGCGCTGCTCAGCGGTGTAGTTGCCACCGAAAGCGTTAGCCGAGACGTTGTCCCAGTCGAAGTTGTCTACTACTTCTGCCATGATATAGCGGATGGCCCTCGTGTACACGTCCGGCGCAGGGCCCGCCTCCGGAACGCGTTTTTACTTGATACACAGCACCGAAGTACCGGCCTCGCCACCCTGGCGGGGCGGCAAAGATACGGAGTTTAGAGCGATTTGCTACAGCCTGCGAGCTTATTACTAAACAACTTTATGCTGTCTGAGACAGTGTGTTAACCAACTTCATAAGGTCTCTTCGGCCTAGTTCTACATTCAGTTCTTTTATAAATGCAGTAGCAGCCATTACCAACTCCTGCTCGTTGAGGGGCTTGGAACAAGTAAATTTTTGCCAGATAGAGTGAATAAGGTAGCGCTTACTACCAACCGGTTCCAACGTTAGTATTGCTCCTGCTACTTCATCATAATCCATCGTGAAATACTCCATGGACGTTACTTTGCCTGTTGTCGTAACTTTCACTAACCACTTATTCAGTTCGAGGCCCAATTCAACCAATAATATATCTGGTTCATGGAAGAACACCTGTCCGTCAATTTTGATAATCAACTCTCCCTCTAGGTAAGCTAAAGCGTATTTCACCTGATCATCAACAGGACAACTCCGAATAGTAAATTCCAATTTGAGTTCTGAATCTATCATTGAATTTGAAATAGCAGGTAGTCCAGTAACAGGAATAGCGGCTCCATTGAAGCCGCTATTCCTGTTAATAATACTTAAGCTTTCCTACCCCCTACCCAACTCGCGCAAGTGCGCCACGTGCGAAGCTACCGCGTAGCGCATCTTGGGGTACTCGTTGTACTCCACGCCGAACTCCGCGCATACCTGGCGGATAATCTTGTTCAGGGCGGGGTAGTGAACGTGGGAGATATTGGGGAACAGATGGTGCTCGACCTGGAAGTTGAGGCCGCCCACCAGCCAGCTAATCACCTTACTGTCGGTAGCGAAGTTGGCAGTGGTTTTCACCTGGTGAATGGCCCACTCGTCTTCAATCTTGCGGGTGGTTTCGTGGGGTATTACAAAGCTGGTGTGCTCCACGGTGTGGGCCAGCTGGAAGACAATGCTCAGGGTGAAACCAGCCACGGCCGCGAATACTAGGAAGCCTACTAGCCAGGCCACAAAGCCGGTGGTGTAGATGGGCAGCGCCACGAACAAGCCCAGGTGCAGGGCCTTGAAGCCCCAGAACACGCCCTGATCAGAGGCCGTCATCTTCTTGATGGGCATTTCGCCGATTTTGCCGCGGAAATACTTCTGGTAGTCCATGTAGAAAATCCAGGCGATGAACAGCAGGGCGTAGAAAAACCAGAAATAGAGGTGCTGGAAGCGGTGCAGCTTGCGGCGGGGCTGCTCCGGGCTCAGGCGCAGCCAGGGCTGTGCGTCGAGGTCATCGTCCACGCCTTCCACATTGGTGTACATGTGGTGGATGAGGTTGTGCTTGGCATTCCACATGTAGGAGTTGCCACCCATTACGTTCAGGGTGAAAGCGGCAAACTGGTTCATCCACTTCTTTTTGCTGAAGGAGCCGTGGGCGCCGTCGTGCATGACGTTGAAGCCGATGGCGGCCCCGATGAGGCCCAGCAGCACGCACTCCAGCACGGCCAGCGCGGCGGAAGGTGTCCAGAATACGACGTGGAGGTACACAACCACAAAGGCAGTCGTCAGGATGAGGGCCTTCATGAACAGGCTGGTACCGCCGGTGGTGGATTTACCGGCCTCCTGAAAGTAGGCGTTGGTGCGGCGCTTCAGCTCCTGGTGAAAAGAGCGGGAGGCCGCGAATTTGGGTGCTTGCATAAAGGTGGTGTGGAGAAACTGCTACAAAGATACCGGTTCTGCTGCCGTAGTTCAGCTGAAGGCCCGGAATGGCCGGATTTTGCACACCGCCCGAGTTAAGGACAAGACCTGCGTGGCGCGGGTGGCTCCTTGGTAAGCCCAACGGCGCGTACTTCGTTCATTTCCGTACTACCTCCCCCCTACCTCCTACGGGTAACCCAGGCTTCAGGAGGGGCTGCAGGGCCGTAAAGGGCACGAACACCCGGATTTCACCTTGGGCATAGGAGGCTACCTCGTAGGGAGCATACACAAACATGGCCCCGCCGCCGGTCAGGTACACGTTTGAGGTAGCGGGCAGGGTATTTTCGAACAGCACATTGGAAAGGGGCTGCCCGGGCTTCAGGCCCAGTGCCAGGCGGGCGTAGCGGCCCAGCAGCTTTTCCAGCTGCGCTTTGGTGCCAGGCCGGAAAATATCGGTGGAGCGCAGGCGCCGCCCCGTGCGGGTATCGTAGCTGGCAACGGTGGTACCGTAGTTGCCGTGGGCCCCGCCACTGTAGTAGTAGCCGAAGTACCCGATGCTGAGCAGGTCGCCTTCGTTCCAGAGCACGTAGGTACTGGTCTGGTCCTCGTAGCGGAGGGTAGCAAACGGGCGGTAGCTGCTGGTATCGTTTTCCAATTCCGTCAGCATCAAGCCAACTTCCTGCTGATAATCGGAGGTAAAGCTGCTGAGCTGCTCTTTCCAGAGGGTTTCCAGAGCCGGAACCGGCTTACTATCGAGGGTGTCGCCGCGCAGACCCCGCAGAATGTTCGCCGTCAGCGCCTCTTTTGCTACCCCCGAAACCGGCACTAAGGCATGCAGGGAGGTGCGGCCCCGAATGGTATCCTGTGGATGATCGGGGCGGGCGGGAACCTGGGCGGCAAAGCTGCGCGACACCATTTGGATGCCCCGGGGCGGCTGTACCAACTGCAGCCGCACAGGCCGCCCCTCGCGCGTGCCGACCAGGGTAGCCCCCTGCTGCCGCAGGCGCCACACCGGACTCACGTAATTATCGTCGGTGGCTTCGCTGCTGATGTCGCGCAGGGTAAGACTGTCGGTGCCGGCGGGCATGCTCCCGTCCAGGTCATGGGGCCGACCATCGGCGGCGGTATAAAAGCCCACCAGTCCGGCGTTGGTCGTTTCCTCGATCGTACTAGGCAGGCGCTGCAGATGCACCGTAATGCTGTCTGAGGAGCCCGGCAGCAACCCGCGGTACTGCCGGTACCAGGTGTTGGGCGAATCGGTGAGGGCGGGTTGGGCCGGGTCAGTGGTGGCCGCCGGGGTAGCAGCAGGTGTTTGCGCGACGGGCTTATCGGAGCGGGAGTTACAGGCCGTCAGGGCGGCGCCCAGCACAAGGCCAGGAAGAAGAAAACGGACTAGCATGAGGGAGTGAAAAAGAAGGGAAGCTCAGGGGTCAAAGAAAGGAGAATTGCGCCTGATCTGGCCGATGGTACAACATATTGGCATCAGCAAGCCACCTAGCCTAGCTCATCCGTATGACGATAAACAGATTTTATTGACCTCACACTTTCACTCCCTTCCTGTATGAGCTACATCAAAGTAGGCACTGACGCCAACGGCAGCGACGTAAAACTGCACTATATCGACCAAGGCACCGGCAACCCTATTGTATTGATTCACGGCTGGCCCGCTACGTATGAAATGTGGGAATACCAGCTGGCTGAGCTGCCCAAACACGGCAACCGCGTGGTGGCTTATACCCGCCGGGGCTTCGGCAACTCTTCCAAAACCTGGGAGGGCAACGACTACGATACCTTCGCCGACGACTTGAACGCGGTGCTGGAGGCTTTGGACCTGCAGAACGTGACACTGGTAGGCTTCTCGATGGGTGGCGGCGAAGTAGCCCGCTACATGAGCCGCTACGGCGGAGCCCGCGTGGTACGGGTGGCCTTTGTGTCGGCCGTGACGCCCTTCCTACTGAAAACCGACGACAACCCCGACGGCGCCGACAAGTCGGTGTTCGATGATATGGTGGAGAACATCCGCAAGGACCGGTTCGATTTTCTGCAGAGCTTCGGCAAGAAGTTTTTCGGCGTGGGCACCATTAAGCACCCGGTAAGCCAGGCTACCCTTGACTGGATGCAGGCCATGTGCCAGCTGGCCTCGCCCCGCGCCACGGAGCAGTGCGTCTATGCCTTCGCCGCCACCGATTTCCGCCAGGACCTGGCAACCCTGAAGGTTCCTACCCTGGTCATCCACGGCAGCAGCGACGAAACCGTACCGGCCAAGAACAGCGGGGAGCGGATGACTCAATACGTACCCCACGCGCAGTTTGTGGAGTATAGCGGCGCGCCCCACGGCCTGTTCGTGACGGAGAAAGACCGCCTCAACCGCGACCTGCTGGCCTTTGTCAGCGGAGGTAAGGTAGGCGGCACGGCCGATCAGTATTAGTAACGGCTTGTTCTAAGCCACGAAAAAAGCCCCTGACTTTCCGTTAGGGGCTTTTTTCGTGAACTAAGCTGAGAATGTGGCCGACCTGAGCGCGGCGGCTATTGCCGGTAGCAGCAACAAAAAACCGGTCAGCCACGCGGGCTGCCGGTTTTAGTGGAGGTAGGGATGCCAGTTCTGGTCGAGGGTGCCGGCACTAAGCTTGAGGAAACCCGTGAGGGTAGGCTTTTTGGGCTGCTGCCGGATGGTGAGGCCGGCTTCCTGTGGGGTGCGGTGGCCTTTGGCGTGGTTGCACCGCGCGCAGGCCGTGAGCAGGTTGCTCCAACTGGAGTCGCCGCCCCTACTTCGAGGCAACACGTGGTCCAGGGTCAGGTTTTTCGTGGAGCCGCAGTACTGGCACTCGAAATGGTCCCGCTTCATCACGTTGTGCCTGCTAAGGGCAATGCCTTTGTAGGGCACGCGCACGTAGCGCTGCAACCGGATAATGCTGGGCTTGGGGTAGGCTTTGCTTACCGTGCGCAGCACCCCATTTTCGGACTTGGCAATCAGCTCGGCTTTTTCCAAAAACAGAAGCACGAAGGCCTTCTGTACACTGCACAGCGTGATAGCCGTGTAGTCACCGTTCAACACAAGCACTTTTTGGTCCATACACGCTAAGAAAAAAGAATCTGGTCTGCCAGAAAGCTAGATGATTCTTAGCGCATTAACAACAGTTGTGGGTTGTGAGTTGCCGGTTGCTGAATATTCATTTTTCCGGATAAGCCCGGGAGTTAATCATCGGGGAGGATGCGCTTGATCAGGCGTAGCTTGTGGGAGTATTTCTGCCAGTCGCGGCGGAAGATGCCGTTGTGGTCCAGGGGGTCGATGCGGACCTCGCCGCTGGCATGAATGATTTGCTGATCTTCCAGCAGCAAGCCTACGTGGATGATGCGCCCCTCGGCATTGTCGAAGAAAGCAAGGTCGCCGGGACGGGTCTGGGAAACGAAATGCACGGTTTGGCCCATATCGATCTGCTGGCTGGCGTCGCGCGGGAGCTGCACCCCAATCAGGCCGTAGAGCTGCTGCATCAGCCCCGAGCAGTCAATACCGAACAACGTTTTGCCGCCCCACAGGTAGGGCGACTTCAGAAACGTGAGAGCCATTTTCTGGAGCAGGCGCAGGCGCTGGTCGGCGGGGCCGTGGGGACCGTGGCCGTTCTGGGGGTTGGTGGCGGCGCCGTTGTAGAACAGCTGCCGCTCGCCCAGGCGTAGGGTCATGCCATCGTAGAAGGGCAGGCGCGTGCCCAGCGTTACCGGAATGCGGCTGGCCGAGTCGCTCACCATCTGCACCACGTCCAGGGTGCGCGGGTGGTCCTGGGCCTGCCAGGCGTGCAGGTACTCCGGCGTTACAGGCAGATGCTGCTTGACATCAATCCAGCCCACGTACTGGTCGGCAGTTAGCTGAATCTGGCGCCACTGGTCTTGGGCACGCAGAATGGAATAGCACTCCCCAAAGATGAGCTGAGTAACAATTTCGGCCTTGTCTGAGGGTTCGGCTCGCACCGGCACGGCGCTCAGGGCGCATATTCCGTAGTCCACTGAGTGAATGAATGATTGAGTGATTGAGTGAATCGCCGTTAAAGTGGCGCGGAACCCTGGTTAAGCAGTTCACCCATTATATAATTTACACGAAGCTCCTGCTTATAACGCAGCCCGCCAAACATCAACCCGAAAACTCACTCATTCACTCATTCACTCATTCGCCTAATAGTCCCGGGCACGGTCCATTTCGCGCTTCTGGTCTTTGGCTTTCAGGTCGTCGCGCTTGTCGAAGAGCTTTTTGCCTTTGGCCAGGGCAATTTCCAGCTTGGCGAAGCCCCGGTCGTTCACGAACATCCGGATGGGAATGATAGTGAGGCCCTGCTCCTGATTTTTGTTGGCCAGCTGCTTCAATTCGCGCTTGTTGAGCAGGAGCTTTCGGGGGCGGGTGGGCTCGTGGTTGTTGTAGGTACCCTCCGTGTACTTGGCAATGGTAAGGTTGTGCACCCACAGGCTGCCATCGGGGTGGAAGGTGCAGAAACCGTCCTGAATCTGCACGCTACCGTCGCGGATGCTCTTGATTTCGGTTCCCTGCAGCATAATGCCCGCGTCGTACTTCACGATGAACGCGTATTCGTGACTGGCGCGGCGGTTGAGAATATTAACGCGCTTGGGAGTATCGTCTTTTTTGGTTGCCATAAGGAAGGAGCCACGGAAAGGGTGGCAGTAGCAAGGTTCGCAAATGCCGGGGGCAAGGTTGCGAAACAGGTTCGGGGAAAGTAAGGGGTAGGGTTTGCAGGCTTGGATTACTACCCCAGCTTCAGGCGCGGATCGGAGCTGACGAGCTGATCGGCAAAGTCGCCGGCCTCGTACTGAAACTGGGCCGTCATGGCCACCATCCCGGCATTGTCGGTGCAATATTGGAAAGCCGGAATAAACACCTGCCAGCCCTGAGACTCAGCCTCCTGCTGCAGGGCCTGGCGCAGGCCACTGTTGGCCGCTACCCCGCCAGCCAGGGCAATCTGGGTGAGGCCCTGGTCGTGGGCGGCGCGGCGCAGCTGGCGCAGCAGCGTCTGGATGATGGTGTGCTGGATGCTGGCGCAGAGGTCGGCCAGGTTTTCCTGCACAAAGTCGGGGTTCTGGGTCGTTTCCTTTTTGAGGAAGTAGAGCACCGCTGTTTTCAGGCCACTAAACGAGAAATCGTAGCCCGGCATGGCTCCTACGGGGAAGGGGAACCGGGTTGGGTTGCCCTGGCGGGCCAGCTTATCGAGGTGGGGGCCGCCGGGATAGGGTAGGCCGAGCAGCTTGGCGGTTTTGTCGAAGGCTTCGCCGGCCGCGTCGTCAATAGTCTGGCCGATGATTTCCATATCCAGGGCGCTGCGCACTACCACCAGCTGGGTGTGGCCGCCGCTGACGGTGAGGCACAGAAACGGAAACACGGGGCGCGGGGCGTCAATGAAGTGGGCCAGAATGTGAGCCCGCATGTGGTTGACGGCAATCAGGGGTTTGCCCAGGGCCAGGGCCAGCGTTTTGGCGAACATGCCGCCTACCAGCAAGGAACCCAGCAACCCCGGCCCCTGAGTAAACGCCACCGCATCGAGGTCCTGCTTGCTGATGCCGGCTTTCTGCAGAGCCGCCTCCACTACCGGAATCAGGTGCTGCTGGTGGGCGCGCGAGGCCAGTTCGGGCACTACTCCCCCGTACTGCTCGTGCACCTGCTGGGTAGCCACCACGTTGGAGCGAATTTCACCACCTGCCAGTACGGCGGCCGAGGTATCGTCGCAGGAAGATTCGATGGCGAGAATGACGGGATGCATAGGGAAATGAGCAGAAAGGGAAGGAATCAACCTATTTTAGAATCAGTGACTGCCAAAGTAACATAGGCCGTAGGGGCAAGCCCTGCTCCCTACCTCCTTGATTCAGCGCAAAGGTCGGGGCAAAACACCAGATTGCCGCCGCTTGCGTTTTTAACTAACCTTGGCGCGGCCCGTAACGTTTTTCCGCCGGGCTTATTTGCCAGGCAACGGTGAGGGCCAACCCTGTATCTTTGCTTCGGGCAGCCTGTTGCTTCCCTTGTTTCTGCCGTCTGTGCCTCGTTTTCTGTCCGTCACGCTCAAGGTTCTGTTTGCCCTGCTCCTGCTGGTGATTCTGGCGGTGGTAGGTGCACTGGTGGCCTTGCGCATTCCGAGCGTACAGACCGACCTGGCCCAGCGCGCCGCCAGCATCCTCACCGATAAGCTGGGGCAGAAAGTGCTGGTAGGCCGGGTGGATGTGCGCCCCTTCTCGCGGGTGCTGTTGGAAGGCGTGCGGGTCCTTGACCGGCGCGGCAATGAGCTGTTCAACATCGGGCGGGCCGACGCGGACATTCGTCTGTTCACCGTCTTCGACCCCAGCCACCTGCACGTGGGCAAGCTCACGCTTGAAGAGCCGCGGTTCAACTTGGTTACCTATAAGGACCAGCCCGATTCTACTACCCTCACCCAGTTCATCAGCTCCGTGAAGCGCCTGCTGGGCCCCTCCGATACCACCAAAGTCAGCAAGCCTTTCGACTTTAAGATCGAAGCCATTGGCCTGCGCAATGGCCGCTTCGTGCTGGAGCGCCAGGATGTGCCGCGCATCCCGGAGTATGGCCTGTCCATGGATTACGCCCACATGTACCTGGACAGCATCTACGCCGATGCCGACCAGCTCTGGTTTAAGGGCGACACGATTCACGCCAATATCAAGGGGATGCGCACCGTGGACACGCCCTCCGGCACACGCCTGCGGGAGCTGACCTCCGACATGACCTATTCGGGCAAGTTCTGGGAGTTTGATAAGATGATGCTGCGGGTGCAGAATAGCCAACTCAGCAACTACGTCCGCTTTGAGTACGACCACTTCCTCAACTTCACCGATTTCAACGACTCAGTAAAGGTCATTGCCCGGCTCCAGCCCAGCCGCGTTAACTCCGACGACATTGCCAAGTTCGCGCCCCAGAAGTTCATGCGCGAGCTAAAGGAAACTGTCCTGATTTCGGGGCAGGCCAAGGGCTACGTTCGCAACTTCACCACCAAAAACCTCGACATCCGCTACGGCCGCAACTCGCGGGTGAAGGGCGACATCAACGTGGAAGGCCTGCCGAATATCAAGGAAAGCTTCGTGGAGATGCGCCTGCAGCCCTCCGTAATTGATGGGCGCGACATCCGGCGCTATATCCCGGCCTCGGGCTGGCCCTACGTGCAGCGGTTGGGGGTAGTGAAACTCAAAGGCCAGTTTTTGGGCTTCTACAACGACTTTGTAGCCAACGGCTCGTTCCAAACGGCCCTGGGCTCGGTGGTCAGCGACGTTAACCTGAAATTCAAGACCGACCCGCGCTACTCCAGCTACGAGGGGCAGGTACGCACCACCGGCTTTCAGCTGGGCCGGCTGCTAGGCGATGAAAGCGTGGTGCGTGACGTGACCATGAACGGCAAGGTAGCTGGCGTCGGTTTCGACCTGAGTACGGCCCGCCTTACGGCTAACGCTACGGTGCAAAGTATTTGGCTGAACGGCTACCGCTACCGCAACATTACCACCAACGGCAAGTTCAGCCGCGAGTCGTTCACGGGCACCGTGGCCGCCAACGACCCTAGCCTGCAGTTTGACGCCGACGGTACCATTGACCTGAACAAAGCCACTCAGGCCTTTGATGTGCGCGCCCGCGTCCGCCGCGCCGACCTGCGCGCTCTGGGCCTGACCCGCCAAAGCGTAACCGTAGCCACTACCGCCGATGTGAAGTTCCGGGGGCTGAAGCTGGACAATCTGCTGGGCTACGTGCGCCTGCGCAACTCCCGCCTGGCCTATGCCGGCCGCACCGTGCCGATTGACACCCTGGACGTAATCAGCCGCTATGGGGGCGGGCAGCGCCGCCTCACGGTGCGCTCGGAGGTGCTGAACCTGGACCTGGCCGGCAGCTTTACGCCTACCACGGTGTTGCGCGACGTAACGACCCTGGTGACGGAGTACCGCCTCAACTTCCAGAGCAACGACGCGGCCATTGCCGACTACTACCGCCGCAAGCGCCAGCGCCCCCTCCCCGACTACCAAATTGCCCTGAACCTTTACCTGAAGCGCCCGAACCCGGTGCTGCACCTGTTTATGCCCCAGCTGTCCGTTTCCGACTCTACCCGCATCGACGGTAGTTTCCGCAACGGACAAACCTCGTTTTTTCAGCTAGGAGGGCACATTAACCGCTTCCGCTACGACAGCCTGCAACTGGCCGACAGCGACTTTGACCTGACGACTTCCAAGCTACCCTACCAGCCCGAGGTGCTAGCCCAGGCCAGCGTTACCTCGGCGCGGCAGCGGGTACCGGGGCTGGGTGCCACCGAGAACTTTTACGTGGAAGGCGTGTGGGACCAGGAGCGCATCAACTTCTCGACCTCCCTGGCCCAGACGGGCACCACCAACAAAGCTCAGATCAACGGGGCTCTGGCCTTCCTCAACAACGCCGTGCAGATTACCTTCCGCCGGTCGGGGGTGAATGTGCTGGGCCGAGAATGGGCCATTGCCCCAGACAACTCCCTGCTGATTTCGGGGGGCGGTAAGGAGTTCGACTTTCAGAACGTGACCCTGAGCAACGGCACCCAAAGCATCAGCGCCCAGGGCTTCCTTTCCGAAAACCCCAACAAGCCCCTGGCTCTTACCGTCAAGGATTTTGAGCTTTCCACCCTCAACGGCCTGACCGGCGGGCAGAAGTTTGCCGGCCGGGTAAATGCCCTGGGCACCATTAGCGGGGTGTACGGGCCGCTGGTCATCAACTCTACCCTGCAGGTTGATTCTCTGCAGATGGATAACGTGTTAATTGGCGACGTGGCCGGCCGCGGCGACTGGGACAATGCCGCCAAGCGCCTGGCCGTGAACCTGGACGTGGAGCGCGACCAGCAGCGCGTGGTAGCCGTAACGGGCACCTATACGCCCAGCGCCGAAACCCAGCAGCTCAACCTGACCGGCGTGCTGGATAATGCCCCCGTGAAGCTGGCCGAGCCTTTTCTGAACACCTTATTCCGGGATGTGCAGGGCACGGCCGTGGGTACGCTACGTCTCACGGGCCGGCTCGCGGCCCCGGTGCTTACCGGCAACATCGATGTGACGGATGGCCAGTTGACCTTTATCTACCTGGGCACCACCTACACCTTCACCGACCGGATCCGCTTTCTGGAAGACCGGATTGCCCTGCAGAACATCACCGTGCGCGACCCCCAGGGTAATACGGGGGTAGTAAACGGCAACATCTTCGAGCGGGGCTTTCAGGATATGCGCCTGGATCTGAATGCCTCTTTCCGCAAGCTGCAGGTGCTGAACACCACCCGCAAGGATAACGAGCTGTACTTCGGGCAGGCTTACGCCACGGGTACGGCCGTAGTGCGCGGCCCGGCCGACAACCTGTTCATGAACGTGACGGCCCGCAGTGAGGCCGGCACCCGGGTTTCCCTACCCTTCGATAACGCGGCCAAGGCTGAGCAGGCCAACTACATCCGCTTCGTGAACCGCAACCTGCCCGACACGGCCGGCACGAAAACGGTGGCCGTAGCCGGCACCACCGACTTGTCGGGCATTCGGCTGAACATGAACCTCGACATTACTCCGGATGCTTACGTGGAGTTGCTGCTGGATGAAAGCACCGGCGACATCATCCGGGGTACGGCTACCGGGCAGCTGCGCCTGAACATTGATACCCGCGGCGACTTCAACATGTACGGGCAGGTAGAGATTGTGCGCGGGGCCTACAACTTCACCCTGCAGGGGCTGGTAAACAAGGAATTTGTGGTGCGGCCTGGCGGCACCATTGCCTGGAACGGCGACCCGCTGGCCGGCGAAATGAACGTAACGGCCACTTATACCCAACGCACCTCGCTGGCGCCCATCGTGTTCAATACGGGCTCTACGGGCAGCAATGCGGTGGTGGTGCCGGTAACGGCCGTGATGAACCTGACGGGGCCCTTGCTGCAGCCCATCATTAAGCTTAACCTGGAGTTCAACGATATTCCCTCTTCTCTGGAAGGCGACCTGGCTCCGTTCTTCTCGGCTATCCGCAACGACGAGCAGGAGCTGAACCGGCAGGTATTCAGCCTGGTGGTGTTCCGGCAGCTGACCCCGGTAGGCTCCCTGGCTGTCACGCGGCTGGAAGGCGGCAACAACGCCCTGGGCAACAGCCTGGGCCAGATTATCTCCACCCAGTTGGGGCTGCTGACTTCGCAGATTGACCCCAACCTCGAAATCAGCTTTAACCTGAACGGCCTGACCGCCGATGACCTGCAGGCCCTGCAGCTGCGCCTGAGCTACTCCTTCCTCAACGGCCGCCTGCGCATTACCCGCGAGGGTAGCCTGGGCAGCAACACCGGCACGGGCGTACCGGGTGGGCCGCAGCCGGTAGCCAACGCCCAGAACTCCCTGATCGGGGACCTGAGCCTGGAATACTACTTGCGCCCCGATGGGAAATTCCGGGCCAAGCTGCGCTACGAGACTACCCCCCGCGACCTGACCGGCCTGAGCCAGGTAAACCAGGCCCGCGCCGGCGTATCGTTGCTGCACACTGAGCAGTTTGATTCGTTCCGGGAACTGGTGGCCCGTAAGCGCCTGCGCCGCCGCGACCAGAACGCCCGCAAAGCCCGCGAACTACAAATCGACGACGACCCCCGCACCAGTATGTGAATGAGTAATTGAGTGAATGAGTGAGTTAATCACTTGTTTACTCAATTACTCACTCAATCACTCATTCACCTTATGAACCGACCAACCCGAAAGAAGAAGCTAGGCAGCTACCCGCACACCATGGTGGTGTTCAGCATTACACTGGCGCTGCTGGTTATTGGCTTGTTCGGGCTGCTGCTGATTCATGCCCATAAGATTTCGACGCTGGTAAAGGAGAACCTGGAAATGCAGGTGTACCTGGAGCGCGGCCTACCGGAAACCCAGCTCCTGCGGCTTCAGCAGGACCTTTCGCGCAAGCCCTACGTGGCCCTTAAGGACCAAAAGCCCCAGGTGCGCTTTCTGTCCAAAGAGGAAGGCGCCAAGCAGCTCATCGACCAGACCGGCGAAGACTTCCAGCAATTCCTCGGCGACAACCCCCTCCGCGACGCCTACCTCCTGAAAATCAACGCTGACTTTGCCGACGCCCAAAACCTGGCCCGCATCAAGCAGGAGCTGAAGCAGGAGCCGGGCGTGTTTGAGGTGGAGTATGTGGAGAGCCTGATTACCTCTGTGAATGAAAACCTGCGTAACGTGGGCCTGGTGCTGCTGGGCTTCGCGGCGGTGCTCACGTTCGTGGTGGTGGTGCTCATTAACAATACCATCAAGCTGGCTCTGTTCTCCCAGCGCTTCCTGATCCGGAGCATGCAGCTGGTAGGGGCTACCTCCTCTTTCATTCAGTGGCCCTTCCTGCGGCGGGCCGTGTGGCAGGGCCTGGTGAGCGGCATTCTGGCCGGGCTGCTGCTGCTGGCGCTGCTCCAGTACGCCTACCTGCAGCTGGAGGAGCTACGCCTCTTCCGCGACGAGCGCCTGATCGGGGCCCTGGTGGCCGTACTGGTGCTGCTGGGCATGGGCATTGGCTTCCTGAGCTCCTGGCGCGCCGTGCGCAAATACACTGGTATGTCACTAGACGAACTTTATTAAATAAGGAAATAGAGAATAGTCAAGCCTAACGTTCAACTGGCGCTACTTGCGCACTTGAAACGTCGACTCCACCTGTTCATTAATTCACTATATCCCCATTTCACATTCCCTACCTTTGCCCCCATGGAACCGAATACAACTCCTCGCTTTGCTTTCGGGCCGCGCAACTACCGGCTGATGTTTATCGGGCTGGCAGTGCTGGCCGCGGGCTTTATCACGATGACCCTGGACTCGGAAGATTACGGGGAGGGTTTTCTGGGCATTACCCTCGGGCCGATTTTGCTGGCCATTGGCTTCCTGATTGAGTTCTGGGCCATCATGACGCGCCCCGGCACTTCCGCGCCCGTTGCCCGTGATACTACCACAACCAGCACGGTGCCCTCCCAACCTACCCCGGCAGCCCCGGTTGCTCCGGTTGCTACCCCGCAGGCTCCTACTTACAAGCGTTAATTTTTTGGGTCTTATGACCTGAGTGGGGGTAGCACCCTGGCCGATGCTTCCGCGTACCGCTGTGTGCGCCGGACGTGTGGCAGGCGCCTACCCCCATTCAGGCCATAAGACCCTAACTTCCTTGCTATGTCCTACTGGCACGCGCTGCTGCTGGCTATTGTTGAAGGTCTGACCGAGTTTCTGCCCGTTTCCAGCACGGGGCACATGATTATCGTGGCCAACCTGCTCGGCATCGGGCAGCTGCCCTTCACCGATACATTCATTACCTCCATCCAATTCGGCGCCATTCTGTCGGTGGTGGTGCTGTACTGGCGGCGCTTTTTGCAGAGCTTCGACTTTTACCTGAAGCTGGCGGCGGCCTTTATTCCGTTCGGTATCCTGGGTTTTCTGTTGAAGGACGTCATTGAGGCGCTGCTGAAGGATGTATCGGTAGTGGCCTGGGCGCTGGTAATCGGGGGCATTGTCCTACTGTTCGTGGACCGGCTGTTTACCGGGGAGCGGAAGCAGGTGACGACTCCGAATTTCGGACAGGCCATCCGGATTGGCTTGTTTCAGTGCATTGCCCTGATTCCGGGCGTGTCGCGCTCTGCTGCTACCATCGTGGGCGGCCTGGCCCAGGGTTTCGACCGGCGCTCAGCCGCCGATTTCTCCTTTCTGCTGGCCGTGCCTACCATGTTCGTCATCACGGCCTACCAGCTCTACAAAACCTTCAAGGTAAGCGCCCCGGGCGCCGAGGACATCAAGCTGCTGCTGTTCGGCAACGTGGTGGCTTTCATCGTGGGTCTGCTGGCCGTGAAGTCATTCGTTGATTTTGTGTCGCGCTTTGGCTTCCGGGCCTTTGGCCTCTACCGCATCGTGGTGGGCGCCGTTATTCTGCTGATGCTGGCCCTGGGCATCCCGCTCCAGATTATCTAGCCACGTACTGCTGTCGTCCCAACGCAGGAAGAATCTGAGTTAAGCCGTTGAATGGTAAAACCAGATTCCTCCTGCGTCGGAATGACAGGTTGCCGATTGTTAAGGGGGTAGCCACGTCCCTTACCCCCCTCTTGCTTATGGAATACCCCGAACACTCCCCCGCCCAGCTGCCTTCCGAAGCCGCACCTGCTTCACTTCCTGCGTTCGACTTTGAAACCGGCGAGGTGCTGCTGGTGGATAAGCCCCTCACCTGGTCGTCGTTTGATGTGGTGCGCAAGGTGAAGAACACGCTCCGCATCAAGAAAATCGGGCATGCGGGCACCCTCGATCCGCTGGCTACCGGCCTGCTGATTTTGTGCACGGGCAAGAAAACCAAGGAAATCGACCAGATTCAGGCCCAGGAAAAGGAGTACACCGGCACCTTCCGCCTCGGCCAGACTACCCCCAGCTTCGACCTGGAAACCCCCGTAGATCAGGAGCTCCCCTACGAGCACCTGACGGAAGAGCAACTCCGCGCCGCCCTGTTGCCGTTTATTGGCCTGATAGAGCAAACCCCGCCCCTGTTTTCGGCAGTGAAAGTGAACGGCGAGCGGGCCTACGAGGTGGCGCGCCGGGGCGGTGAGGCCGAAATCAAGAGCAAGCAGATTACCATCCGGGAGTTCGAGCTGACCCGCATTGCCCTGCCGGAGGTTGATTTCCGGGTGACGTGTTCCAAGGGCACCTACATCCGCAGCCTCGCCCGCGACTTTGGGGCGGCCCTGGGGGTAGGCGCCCACCTGACCAAGCTGGTGCGCACCCGCATCGGGCAGTATAGTCTCACCGATGCCCTGACCATGGAAGCCATTCAGGCCCTGCGCCCGCCGCGCCCGGCCGGGGAGGCCGAGCGGCCGGAACGCCCGCGGCGGCAGCGTCAGCCGGAGCGTCGCGCCGGCCTCGACTACTTCAACGCCACCCACGCTGCTCCTACCCCTCCCTCGGGCGAAGAACCTCAGCAGGCTCTGGGCAGTACACTCTAGCGCAGTCCGGCTCACGTTTCACTTCTTACCTTCTCACCGCTGATGCACATCATTCAGGACCCCACGCAGTTTCCGCACCTTGGCAATGCCGTGGTTACCAGCGGCACTTTCGATGGGGTTCATGTGGGGCACCAGCAGATTCTGCGGCGCCTGCGCGAGGTGGGTCGGTACACCGGCGGCCCCACGGTGGTCATTACCTACTGGCCCCATCCGCGCCTGGTGCTGGCGCCCCCGCCTACCCACCCCGAGCCCCGGGACCTGTACCTGCTCAACACCCTGGAGGAACGCACCGCTAAGCTGGCCGAAATGGGAGTTGATTACCTGCTGACCATCCCGTTTACCCGGGAGTTTGCGGCCTGGACGTCGGAGGAATACATTCAGAACATTCTGCTGCGCACGGTGGGCACCCGCACCCTGGTTATCGGCTACGACCACCGGTTTGGCAAGAACCGGGAAGGTGGCTTCGACTACCTCAGCCAGCACGCGGATCGCTACGGCATGAGCGTGGAAGAAATTCCGCGCGAAGACGTGGACGCGGTGGGCGTGAGCAGCACCCGCATCCGGCGGGCCCTGGAAGCCGGCGACGTGCAAACGGCCAACCGCTACCTCGGCTACGCCTACCCCCTCACGGGCATGGTAGTGAAAGGCCGGCAGCTGGGCCGCACCATCGGCTGGCCCACGGCCAATATTGCCTGCCCCGAGCCCCTGAAGCTGATTCCAGCCCGGGGCGTGTACGCCGTGCGCGCTACTACGGCGGCCGGTACTACCTACCCCGCCATGCTCAACATTGGGGTGCGCCCCACCGTAGCCGGCGGCCTCGACCAAACCGTGGAAGCTCACCTGCTCGGCTTTGAGGGCGACCTGTACGACCAGGATTTGCGGGTAGAATTCATAGCCCGCCTCCGCGACGAACAGAAATTCAATGGCCTCGATGCCCTGAAGGCCCAGCTGGCCCAGGACGCCGACTCGGCCCGGGCGGCGCTGTAAGGGAATTGGGGAACATGGCATTAGGGATAAAGGACTAAAAAGAGAGGAGGAAAGGAGAATTAAATAAAGGATGAGAAGCCAAGAGAATAGCTAGGCGTTGGTCAGCATCGGCAGGCCCTGTTTTTACGTTACGACTCTCCTCTCTTATCCTATATCCCACATCCCTTATCCTTTATCTTTTATCTTGCCGCTCCCCAAACCACCCATTTTTCCCATGATCAACAAAGTAGTGGCCGGTCCGGCCGAAGCCTTGCACGGCCTCCGCGACGGCATGACCCTAATGCTGGGCGGCTTCGGCCTGTGCGGCATCCCCGAAAACTCCATTCAGGAAATTCTGCGCCTGGGCGTGCGAGGCCTCACCTGCATCAGCAACAACGCCGGCGTCGATGACTTCGGTATTGGTCGCCTGCTTCAGACCAAGCAGGTGCGCAAGATGATTTCCAGCTACGTGGGCGAAAACGCCGAGTTTGAGCGCCAGTTGCTGAGCGGAGAGTTGGAAGTAGAATTGATTCCGCAGGGCACCCTAGCCGAGCGGTGCCGGGCCGGCGGCGCGGGCATCCCGGCCTTCTACACCCCGGCCGGCTACGGCACGGAGGTAGGCGAAGGCAAGGAAAGCCGGGAATTCAACGGTAAGATGTACCTGCTGGAAACTGCCCTGCACGCCGATTTTGCTTTCGTGAAAGCCTGGAAGGGCGACACGGCCGGCAACCTCATCTACAAAGGCACGGCCCGCAACTTCAACCCCATGATGGCCACGGCCGGCAAAATCACGGTAGCTGAGGTAGAGGAGCTGGTGCCCGCCGGTGAGCTGGACCCTAACCAGATTCATACGCCCGGCATTTTCGTGCAGCGCATTTACCAGGGCCAGAACTACGAGAAGCGCATCGAGCAGCGCACAGTCCGGCAGGGGTAAGGAGGTGATGATGGGAAAGCTGAGGTGGCAATAATACTTGCCCTCGACCTTTCCACGAAGTCCTTTTCAACCTCATCACTTCATCACCATTTACCTCATCACTCCATGTTAGATAAACACGGCATTGCCCGGCGCATCGCGCAAGAAGTAGAAAATAACTCCTACGTAAACCTCGGCATCGGCATCCCGACCCTGGTGGCGAACTACATTCCGGAGGGCATCAATGTAGAGTTGCAGAGCGAAAACGGCCTGCTGGGCATGGGCCCCTTCCCCACCGATGCCGAAGTGGACCCCGACCTCATCAATGCCGGCAAGCAAACGGTAACCACCCTACCCGGCTCCAGCCTCTTCTCCTCCGCCGATTCCTTCGCCATGATTCGCGGGGAACACGTGGACCTGACTATCCTGGGCGCCATGGAAGTATCAGAAACCGGGGATATTGCCAACTGGAAGATTCCGGGCAAAATGGTGAAGGGTATGGGCGGCGCCATGGACCTGGTGGCCTCGGCCAAGAACATCATCGTGGCCATGCAACACGTAGCCAAAGATGGCTCCAGCAAACTGCTACCCCAGTGCACCCTGCCTATCACGGGCCTACGCTGCGTCAAGAAAATCGTGACTGAACTGGCCGTGCTCGACGTGACGCCCGACGGCTTCGTGCTGCGCGAGCGGGCTCCCGGCGTCACGGTGGAGCAAATTAAAGCCGCCACCGCCGGCAAGCTGGTTGTGCCGGATGAAGTACCGGAAATGACCGGCGTATAAGGGAATGAGGTGTCATGGCGAGGCGCTAGCCGAAGCCATATGTACTGACAACTGTCTCTACCCCCTTAAGATGTGACAAGCCCTTGACGACTGTGCGAGCGTCAAGGGCTTGTCACATTATTAGGTCTGTCACATGCAGAGGAAGGATGGCTTCGCTCCACTCGCCATGACACCTCATTACTACTCACCTGTCACTATTCACCTCATCACCTACTCCCCAAAAACGCCTTGGCCATAATGTGCTTGGCGGCTTCGAGGGTGAAGTGGGAGAAGTAGCGCTGGAAGTGAGCCAAGGCATCCGGGGCCGATAGCCCGCCGGCTTTCACGGCGTCGGCGAGGTAGAAGGCCAAGGTTTCGGGTTGGCCGGTAAGGGCCGGAAATTCGTGGTGGTCTTTGTAGCGGCTCAGAATGTTTACGCGCAGGGAGGGGGTAGCACCCGGCACCTGGCGCAGCAGCCGTTCCATTAGCAGCTGCACTTCATCCATAAACATGGTGCGAACCAGGCCCGGCGGGGCGGGTACGGTTTGGCCGGCTACCGCTGTCAGGAGCACGGCAGCGGTGGTTTCGGGCTCCCAGCGCGTGGCGTTGGGTGGGGCGCACAGCCAGGCCGTGGGCGGGAATGCCTCCGGGGCACGCAAGATGCGCTCCAGCGTTTGCAGACGTCGTTCTTCGGGCGGTAGCATATGGCAAGGTACGCAGGAATGCGGCAGCCGGACAGCCTACCCGGTTGCCGTGCGGCAATGCTACTGCCGGGCAGCCTATGGGTGTCGTCCTGCTAAAAAGGCTACCGTGGGCCCGCAACGTGTTGCACCGGCAACGTCAGCGCCCCAGCTGTTGTAGCTGCTGATGCGCCTCTACTTGCTCCGCAGCCGCCATATTCATCAGCCTGATTTCGACCCCACCCGTCTCATCGGGCAAGCCAACTGTAAATGTGAAATAGGTGTTGCCAAACCAGCCTGTTTCCAACTGGACCGGACCTACAGCCGACCATGGAACAAGTAGTGGTGGGTGCCCAATGCGGAAGGGGAACAGAACGGCAAGGCCCAATCCGGCCGGACTGCAGCAAAGCGTCAGCACGCCCCGGTAATCTACCTTGGAGCTGATATCATCCGTTCGCCGTAGCGAGGCAGTCAGCATCCGGAAGGTTGCCGCGTTTTCCGGTGGGGTGGTGCTGGCCCGGAAGTGCTGCGCGAGCTGCCTCCAGCCGTTTAGCGCCAACAGCCAGCTGATTACGGCCCAGAAAGCTGCGAAGCCTAGCAGGGACATTGGCGCGGGTAGCGTAGGGGGAGCGGGCATGGCAAGGGTAGCCTCTGCTGCATTAAAGGCGGCTCGAATCTAGCGGATTTCCTAGCTCACACTTGATCTTTTCGCCATCAAAGTTGTTGTGCAGCCGTAAGACCAGCGCCCGGCCCGGCAACTGACCGGTATCTTTGCGCTGCTTTCCCCGAAATTCTCCTCTGATTTTATATGGCAACGAGTTCTAACGGCAAGGCCAGTGGTAGCCACGCCAAAAAACAAACCTTACCCGGCATGCCCCAAAACCCGGAGCTGCTGACCCCTACCGCCATTCCGGCTCACAAACTGGTGCTGCGCACGCTGAAGCGCGGCGACTTTAAGGCCGTGAAGGAAATCATGGACAAGGTGTACTCCAATATGGAGGGATCTTGGGCGCAGGATGAGTACAACGCCCTGCTGAAGAAATTCCCGGAGGGCCAGATCTGCATCGAAGACAACGGGCAGATAGTAGCCGCGGCCCTGGCCATCATCGTGCAGTACTCCGATTTCGGCGACCGGCACACCTACGCCAAGATTACCGGCCATGGCAAGTTCAACACCCACAACCCCGACGGCGACACTCTCTACGGCGTGGATGTATTCGTGGACCCTGAATACCGCTCGCTGCGCCTGGGCCGGCGCCTCTACGATGCACGCAAGGAGCTCTGCGAAAACCTGAACCTGCGGGCCATGGTTGCCGGCGGGCGCATTCCGGGCTACGCGGCCTACGCCAACGAAATGACCCCGGCCAAGTACGTGGAAATGGTGCGGGCCAAGGAAATTACCGACCCCATTCTCACCTTCCAGCTCGCCAACGAGTTTCACGTCCGGAAAATCATCCGGGGCTACCTGCCCTACGACTCCGAATCGAAGGCCTACGCTACCCTGCTGGAGTGGATCAACGTGTACTACGATGAGGAATCGGACAAGCTGATCGGCAACCAGAAGTCGAACGTGCGCATCGGCATTGTGCAGTGGCAGATGCGGGCCACCAAAAACCTGGAAGACTTTTTCCAGCAGATGGAGTTCTTCGTGGACACCGTGTCGGGCTACAAGGCCGACTGCGTACTGTTCCCGGAGTTCTTCAACGCACCCATGATGGCGCTTACCAACGAGGAGTCGCCCTCGGTGGCTATCCGCTCGATGGCGGCCTTCACCGAGCCCATCAAAACCAAGATGATGGAGCTGGCCGTGAGCTACAACATCAACGTAATTGCCGGCTCCATGCCGCTTTACGATGATGGCAAGCTCTATAACGTAAGCTACCTCTGCCGCCGCGACGGTACCGTGGACGAGCAGTACAAGCTGCACGTAACCCCCGACGAGGCCAGCTACTGGGGTATGCGCGGCGGCGACAAGCTTCGCTGCTTCGATACGGACTTCGGTAAAATCGGCATCCTGATCTGCTACGACGTGGAGTTCCCCGAACTCTCGCGCATGTTGTCGGATGAGGGCATGAAGATTCTGTTCGTGCCCTTCTGGACCGATACCAAGAACGCCTACCAGCGTGTGCGCCTCTGCGCCCAGGCCCGGGCCATCGAAAACGAGTGCTACGTAGCCATTACCGGCTCGGTGGGCAACCTGCCCCGCGTAGAGAACATGGACATTCAGTACTCGCAGAGTGCCGTGTTCAGCCCCTCCGACTTTGCCTTCCCCCACGATGCCATCGTGGCCGAGGCGACGCCGAACACGGAAATGACCCTGATTGCGGACCTAGACCTGGACCTGCTCAAGGACCTGAACACTAGCGGAGCCGTGCGTAACCTCCGCGACCGGCGCAAGGACCTGTACTCGCTGAGCTGGAAGAAGACCGAGCGCGACGACGAGCTGCTGGCCCAGGGCGAGGAGCGCGTGCAGAAAAGCACCAGTCGCCGCAAGGCAGTAGCCGCCGGCTAAGCCTACCCTTCTCTTTACCTTCAACGGCCTGTCAAGCACGCTTGACAGGCCGTTTTGCGTAGGGCGGTGGGTGTATTTTTTTGGCTTTATGCCTCAGAAATAGCCCTGACAAGCAAATAGCATTAAAAGGAAATTAATTACTGCTGAGGTAAAGCCCGGGCGGCCCGTCACCTCGTATCTACCTCAGCCTATATAGGCCAACCACCTTAAACCTGTCATCCATTCACTAATTCTACTTCGTTCATGTTTACACAATCTACTCGCCGGAAGGCGGCCCGGCGGGGCAGCTTCCTGTTGGGCGCTCTGGCCCTGGCTGCTACTCTGGGCACGGCGCAAGCTCAAACGGTATATGGCTTATCAGCCACACTCAACCCCGCTGTAGTTAACCTGGTATCGTTTGACCTGGCTACGCCGGGCACGTTCACGGCCACGGTGCCAATTACCGGCTTCACGGCCGGCCAAACGCTGGTGGGCATTGATTTCCGGCCTAATACGGGCGAGCTGTTCGCGCTGGGCTACACTGCTACCGGCACCCAGGCGCAGCTGTACACCATCAACCGCACGACGGGGGTAGCCACGGCCGTAGGCACAGCTCTCACGCTGGATTTGGGCACAGACCTCACCCGGATTGGCTTTGACTTTAACCCCACCGTGGACCGCATCCGGGTTACGGCCGGCAACCGCACCAACTTTCGCCTGAACCCCAACAATGGCGCCCTGGCCTTTACCGATGGACAACTCACCTATGCCACCGGCGACGCCAACGCTGGTGCCACGCCGGTGGTGGGCTCTTCGGCGTACACCAATAGCTACATCGGGGCCACCGGCACTACCCTCTACAACCTCGATGAGGCCAACAGCCGCCTGGTGCGCCAGGACCCGCCTAATAACGGCACTTTGGTCACGGTAGGCGCCTTGGGCGTAAGTGTGAACGGGGCCAACCGAGTATCGGACCTCGATATTTACTACAACCCTACCACCAACACCAACACGGCCTACCTGACAGTAGCTACCGTAACCAGCGCCACAGCTGCCTCCACTACTCTGTACACAGTAAACCTGAACACGGGCGCGGCTACATCGGTGGGCACCCTGGGCTCGGGCGGCCTGACTGCTGTTACGGACCTGGCTTTCCAGATTACCCGCCCGGCTACCCTGCCGGCCGTAACGGGCCAGCTGGCCTACGCTCTGGCCGGCACCAACCTGCTCACGTTTGATACGGCCACGCCGGGCACCATCCGGACTTCGGTGGGCCTGACGGGGGTAGCAACTTCCCAGACCATTGTGGGCATGGATGTGCGCCCTCTGAACAACGCCCTGTACGCGTTGGGCTACGATGCCACGGCCCAAACCGGCCAGCTGTACACCATCAATGCCAATACGGGGGTAGCAACTCCGCTGGGCGGCACCCTGGCCCTACCCCTGGGCACGGGCAGCATTGCCTTCGATTTTAACCCCAGCGCCGACCGCATCCGGATTGAGGGTGTAAACCGGGCCAACTTCCGCATCAACCCCAACGACCTTTCCGTGGCACCTATCACGGATGGCACCCTGACCTACGCCACCGGCGACGCCAACGCCAGCGCCACGCCGGCCATTGGCTCGGTGGCGTACACCAACAGCTACCCCGGTCCGGCCGGTACCACGGCCACGCCCCGCACCACCACTCTGTTCGGCTACGATGAGGCCCTGAACGTGCTGGTGCGCCAGGACCCGCCCAACGCGGGCACCCTCACGACCATCGGGGCCTCCACAGTTACGGTAACGCCCGGCGCCAACGTGGACATGGACATCTTTAGCACGGCGGAAAACACCAATACCGCCTACCTGGTCGCTACCTCGGGCGGCTCGCTCAACTCCAGCCTCTACTCCCTGAACCTGACCACCGGCGCGGCCACGGCCCCCATGATGATCGGCAACGGCATTACCGTCCGCGACATTGCCATTGCGGGCGCGGCGGGCGTAACCACCGGCATTCGTCGGCAGGAGGTAGCCACAGGCTTCGTGCTCTACCCTAACCCCGTTACGGCTACTTCCCAGCTAAGCTTCCGCCTGCCCCGTACCGGCCAGACCGAGCTGATTCTGACCGATGCCCTGGGCCGCACGGTAGAGCGCCAGGCGGCCGGCACTTTGGCCGCCGGTGCCCACACCCTCAACTGGCAACCCACCAACCGCCGCGCGGGCATTTACTTCCTGCGCCTGACGGTAGATGGCGAATCGGCCGGTACGCAACGCATTGTAGTGCAATAACTCAGAAGCTGATACCCAGCTCAGGCAAAGCCGGTCCGGAATATTCCGGACCGGCTTTTTTGTACTTTACCTACCCGGTTGCATGGTGTAAATACGGCCGAAATAACCCATCTTTCGTACGCCGCCCGGCACGGGGCCGGTGGCGTTTACTTTCTTATTCTATTGATGGAAACCACTACCCTTGAAGCTGCTTACGAAACTCAGCCCGTGCTCGTGCGGGCCGGGCAAGGCCGCCGCTTAGTAAACCTGCTGGTTGACTACGTGGCCATTTTCAGCATGTTTTTCGTGCTGGGCATTATTATGGCCTTAGCCAATCAGACGGAACTACTGGATAAATTAGTCGATGGGTTTATGGGCCAGGTGACGTTTATCGTGTTTTCGCTGGCTTATTACACGGTTATGGAGGGCCTGTTTGGGCGCACGTTCGGCAAGATGCTCACCCGCACCCGCGTTGTCACCGATGAAGGCCTGCATCCTTCCTTCGGCACCATTCTCAAGCGCAGCATCTGGCGCTTTATTCCCTTCGACGCCCTGTCCTTCCTCGGCAACGCCTACGGCTGGCACGACTCACGCTCCGAAACCATGGTTGTGCGCGGTTAAGTACCTGTCCTAACCTACCCCCATCAAACAGCCCAACGCCCCGGCCATAGTACATGGTCGGGGCGTTGGGCTGTTTGATAATTGGTTGGGGCTAGGCGTAGGGACTGTCCTGCGCAGCTAAGTGGGCATGGTCGCGCAGGACGGTGCGCAGAAAGGCTTCATCAGGTAAATCGGTGTGAATGCCGGTAAGAGCCTTTACCTTGGTCGCCAACTCATTTAGCAGCACAAAGTTGCCATTAGCCAGTCCTTTCTGCAGCAGCTGCCGGATGGTGGCCACGTCATGGTCGGCCAGGCGGCTGGCTTCCGGAAAAACAACCACGTAACCCGCCTCCGTGAAGGTAGGGGCCAATGCACCCGCCGCCTGCCGCGACTTGGTGCTCACCACGGCCGTACCGGCGGCCATATCGCCCAGACGCTGCCCTTTGCCATTGGCCAGCACCACAATCAGGGCAATCAGGCCGCTCATAATTCCGGTGTCCACGATGCGCAGAATCCAGCGGATGAGGTAGTCGCCGAAGCGCGGTGGCGTGCCATCCAGACGGATTACTTTGATGCTGCACGCCTTTTTGCCCAGGCTTTGCCCGTTCATGAACACCTCGCTGAGCAGGTGGTAGAAGATGTACGGCAGCCCGGCCAGCACCACCATTCCTATCACCATCGGGGTATCATTTACTCCCAGCCAGCTCAGAAGCAGAAGAACGGCCCCTACCCAGGCAATGAGAATGACGTTATCGAGGATGGCAGCCACTACCCGGTCGCCGGCGCTGGCTACCTCGTACTCAAGCGTGACGTTTTGCGTGGTCTGGACGCGGATAGTGCTCATGGCAGGAAAAACCGGTAGCGCAAATAAGTAGATCGAAGAATACGCAATGGCACCGAAAATTTGCTAATCTTCGCAAGCCAGGACGCCGCGCAAATTACGCGCTGGCCTCTCAAATTCTGCTTCTGCTTTTAAGATTTCTATCCCCGCCGGTCGGGCCCTCTATCCAGTATGCGTGAAGCCGTATTCCTCCGTCAGAATGAAGCACGCTGGAAGCAGTACGAGCAGCGCGCTACCGGCCCCGAGGAGCTGGCCGCGCGCTTCGTGGCCCTCACCGATGATCTGGCCTACGCCCAGACCTTCTACCCCGGCTCCCCGACCACCCGCTACCTCAACGACCTGACTGCCCGCCAGCACCAGGCCCTTTATAAAAACAAACACGAATCGACGGGGCGTTTCGCTGACTTCTGGCGCCGCGAGCTGCCCTTGCTGGTGGCCCGGCACCACCGCACGCTGGCCTGGTCGCTGCTGCTGTTCACGCTGTTCACGGCCATCGGGGCCCTGTCGGCGGCCTATGATGACAGCTTCGTGCGGGTAGTACTCGGCGACGCCTACGTGAACCGCACCCTGGAAAACATTGAGCGCGGCGACCCCATGGCCGTGTACAAGAGCAGCGACGAAACGCCCATGTTTCTGTTTATCACCCTCAACAACATTTACGTGTCGTTAGTAGCCTATGCCCTGGGGGCTACGCTGGGGCTGGGCACCATCTGGGCTTTGTTTCGCAACGGGGTCATGCTGGGGTCGTTTCAGTATTTCTTCTACCAGAAAAACCTGCTGCTACCCTCCGTACTGACCATCTGGATTCACGGCACCCTGGAAATATCGGCCATTATACTGGCGGGCGGGGCCGGGCTGGTGATGGCGCGCGGCATGCTGTTTCCGGGTACCTACTCCCGCACCGAGTCGTTTCGGCAGGCCGCCCGCGACGGGCTGAAGCTGGCCGTCGGGCTGGTACCCATCTTTATTACCGCCGGGTTTCTGGAAGGGTTCGTGACGCGCCACACCGAGATGCCGCTGCCGCTGAGCTTGTTTATTATCGGCTCGTCGGCCGCTTTCATCCTCTGGTACTTTATTCTGTATCCGCGCCGGCTGGCGGCCCGCTCTCGCCCCAGCTAGCCCCACGGCTTCCCTGCGGAAGGCGTTTTTACCTGTTTTGTATGCAACAGAAGTTTACCCAAGCATCCGACTTCCGGCAGGAGCGGGATTTTGGTCAGAAAATCAGCGCCACCTTCGAGTTTATGGGCAGCCATTGGCGGCCGCTGGGCAAGTGCCTGGCGTATTTCGTGCTGCCCGCCACGCTGCTGACCGGCTTGGCAGTGGGCGTCCTGCAGGCCCAGACCAACTGGGGCGGCCTGACGGAGGATATCCGTTACGGTAACAGCATGGTCTCCTCGGGAAGCATCTGGCTGCCTCTGCTGGCTCAGCTTATTTCGCACGCGCTGCTGGGGGCTACGCTCTACGGCTACGTGCGCACCCGCATGGAGCTGCCCGCCACCGAAACCGTGACGCCGGCCCTGGTAGGTCAGCATATCCGGCAGTTTGCCCCCCGACTGCTAGGGCTTGGCCTGCTGATGACGCTGGTTGTCATGATTGGCTTCTTTCTGCTGGCCATCCCGGGCTTTTACCTGGGCATAGCGCTAAGCCTAGCCTGGCCCGTGCTGGTGTTCGAAGAAGCCGGCCTGGGCCAGAGCCTGCGGCGCAGCATTCACCTGACGGGGGGGCACTGGTGGGCTACCCTGGGGCTGCTTCTGGTAATGCTTATTCTGATTTCCCTGCTGGGCATCATCTTCCAGATTCCGCAGTACGCCGCCATGGTCGGGCGGATGCTGCACTGGTCCCTGCTTACCTCCGATCCGGTTATGATTTCGGCCGGCGTACTCTCGACCATCGGCCAAACACTGCTTTACGTTCCGCTGGAGCTGGCCCTGGCCTTTCAGTATTTCAATCTGGTAGAGAAAAAGGATGGGCTGGGCCTGCGGCAGTTGATTGATGGTCTGGGAGCCACTGCCGCCCCTACCCCCCAAAACGCGACCTTCCGCCCCGATGAGGAGGGAGAATATTAGCCGACTACCGGCAGAAAGCTCGCTCATTCCTGGTTACTTGTGCTTTCATATTCCTGCTAACAACCAGGCCTGTGACTGGTAACTACCGGCCGCGGGCTGGCAGTAGCGCTTATTGTTTGCTTGTGCTCCTCGTTCGTTTTTTCGTTCGCCTTTTGTTTCAGAGTCCGGCGGTCCGGCACCGGCGTGGCGGGCTGGCATCGGCGGTGCTGTTGCTGGGGTTGCTGGGAGCAGGGTTCTGCCCGCCGCCAGCCCGCGCAGCCGCTCCCCAGCCCCCGGCTTTAACCGACACCTTGCCCCGCCTTGCCTCCGACCGCTCCGCCGTGGTGCGCCTGCGCCGGCCGCGGGCTGAGCGCCTTCGGGAGTTACGCCAGCAGCGCGACTTTCAGTACGTGGAAGTAAAAAGCGAGCTAAGCGCCTGGGACTTGTTCTGGGCCCGCTTCTGGAGTTGGGTGGCCGAGGCACTGGAGACGCCTTCGGGCCGGATAGCCTGGAAATACGGGGTGTACCTGTTTCTGGTGCTGGCCCTGGGCTTCGCGGCCCTCAAGCTGATGCAGGTGGATCTGACCCGGGCCTTTGGGCGGGCACCGCGCCGCGCCGCGCTCAGCTACGATACGGAAACAGAGGACCTGCACGCCCTGGATCTGGAAACCCAGCTGACCGCAGCCGAGCAGCAGCGTAACTACCGCCTGGCCGTGCGCCTGGGCTACCTGAGCGTGCTGCGCCAGCTTTCCGAGAAAGGTCTGATCCGGTGGCAGCCCGACAAAACCAACCACGACTACCTGTATGAGCTGCCGTCCGGGCCGCTGCCCGAGGCTTTCCGGGAGCTTACCCGCCAGTTTGAGTATGTGTGGTACGGCGAGCAGGACGACTTAACGGGCGAAGATTACGAGCGGGTGCGCACCACCCGCCAGGCCTTCCAACGCCGCCTCACGCCTGGCCGGCACGCCGCTTAACCCCCTTCGCTATGACAACTTTCCGGTGGTATTTGGTGGGGTTGGCGGTACTGTTCGGGGCCTATGTGGCCGTGGAATACTACCGCCCCAAAGCGGTTAGCTGGACTCCTACCCTCGAAAACGACGACAAGATTCCGTACGGCACCTACGTGCTCTATGATCTGCTGCCCGCCCTGGCGGGCGTGGACCGCAGCGCCGTGCGTACCGTGCGGGTGCCCGTGTATAGCCAGATTGAGGGGGTAGATGAGGACGTGGCTCAAGTTGATACGGCCACCACGGCAGAGGCCGCGGAGGCACCAGAATCCACCCCGGCTGACTCAGCCGGCCCCACCTCCCCACAGAGCCGCCCCGCCCCCGAGGCCGTTGCGGCGGCTCCCGACTCATCATCCGGGGCCGATGATAAAGACTATGCCGCTGGCCTGGCCGCCGGGGGCTACCAGCCGGCTACCTACCTGTTCGTGAGCAACAACTTCGAGCTGACCCCGCTGGATTGCCGCTCCCTGCTCCGCCACGTAGCGCGCGGCAACGATGTGTTTGTGGCCGCCTCTAACTTCGATTCCTTCTTTGCCGATACCCTGGGCTTTCGTACCCAGGAGCAGGTAGCACCCATTAAGTGGAAGAAAAAGTCGGCCGCCTCCGCCCCTGACAGCTCCAGCCTGAACCTAGCTCGGCCGGAGCTAGGTGCTGACTCCGTGCGGCTGCATTTTGTGAACCCGGCCGTGGCCCGGCAGGTAGGCAACCACCACTTCGCCTTGCCCGCCCTGGCGGCCACCAACCGCTTGGTGCCTACCCGGGCGCTGACGACCAGGGCCACTCAGCTGGCCACCGATGAGCAAGGCCGAACGGTGCTGCTCCGGGTGCCGCACGGCCGCGGGCATTTCTATATATGCTCTGTGCCCCTGGCTTTTTCCAATTACTTTGTGCTGCAGCCGCAGGCCAGCGACTTTGCTTTCGCGGCGCTTTCCTACCTGCCTAACGGCCGCACCATCTGGTGGGATGAGTACCAGAAACAGGGCCGTCGTGGCGAGCAGTCGTTGCTACGGGTGCTGCTGGAGCACGAGGCACTACGCACGGCCGTGTATCTGGCGCTGGCAGCGGCGGTGCTCTTCGTCCTGTTTGAGGCCCGGCGCCGCCAGCGGATTATTCCGGTGCTGAAGCCCTTGCCCAATACTACCCTGCTGTTTACCCGCACCGTGGCCGGCCTGTACCGGCAAGGCGGCAGCCATGAGCTTATTGCGGAAAAGAAAATAGGCCTGTTTCTGGAGTACCTCCGCACCCGCTACCACGAGCCCGGCCTCGATCTTACCGACGAGGCCACGCGCGAGCGGCTGGCCCAGAAATCGGGCATAGCCCGGGCCGAGGTAGATGCACTGGTGCGCCGCATCAACTTCCTGCTGACAGCGCCCCAGGTCTCCGACGCAGAATTACTGGCCTTGAATAAAGCCATCAATCAGTTCCGACAAAAAGCCGCCTAAAATTGCACTATACTCAAAATATGATTTTATCACTTTATAACTATTCCGATAAGGCATTAGAACCCTCTAAACAGCTATTTTACTACTATATAAGCTCTAACATATTGAAATTAAACAACCCTCACTTGCCCGCCTCTATTTGACTTCGCCCAGAAATGGAAAATAACCTGAACCCTACCCCCGCCGACTTCCCCGAGCCTACGCCCATTACCTCGCCACCCGGTGAGCAAGTACCCGGCTTCGCGCCCCGTACCGACCTAAGCCACCTGAGCCGCCACGCCGAGGCCATTCGGCAGGAGCTAAGCAAGGTGATTGTGGGGCAACAGGCGCTGGCCGAGCTGCTGCTGACCGCGCTGCTCGCCGACGGGCACGTACTGTTGGAGGGCGTGCCGGGGGTAGCAAAAACCCTTACCGCTAAGCTGCTTGCCCGCACCCTGAGCGTGCCGTTCAGCCGCCTGCAGTTCACCCCCGACCTGATGCCTTCCGATGTGCTGGGCACCTCGGTTTTCCGGCCCAACAAAGCAGAGTTCGAGTTTCGGCCCGGCCCTATCTTCGCCAGCATTGTCCTGATTGACGAAATCAACCGGGCTCCGGCCAAAACCCAATCGGCGCTGTTTGAGGTGATGGAGGAACGCCAGGTAACCCAGGACGGCACCCGCTACCCCATGCCGGCGCCCTTCATTGTGCTGGCCACCCAGAACCCCGTGGAGCAGGAAGGCACCTACCGCCTCCCGGAAGCCCAGCTCGACCGATTCCTGTTTAAGCTGAACGTGGGCTACCCCACCGTGGAAGAGGAAGTGGCTATTCTGCAGGGCCACCACGCGGGCTTCGGCGGCACGCCGCTGGATGCGGTGCGGGCCGTGGTGTCGGCCGAAGATTTGCAGAAGCTGCGGGAGCAGGTGCGCCGCCAGCACGTAGAGCCCAAGCTGCTGGAATACATTGCCCGCCTTGTAGGCCAGACGCGCGCCCACAAGGGCCTGTACCTGGGGGCTTCGCCGCGGGCTTCGCTGGCCCTGCTCAACGGTGCCAAAGCCCTGGCCGCCCTCCGGGGCCGCGACTTCGTGACGCCCGAAGATGTGCAGTATCTAGCGCCCATGGTACTGCGTCACCGCATCCAGCTCACCCCGGAGCGCGAAATGGAAGGCGGCACCCCCGACGACGTAGTAAAGCAGATTCTGCAGCAGATTGAAGTGCCCCGGTAGCAGTAGCACGGACTTTAGTCCGTCTCCCCGCCAGCCTATTTTTTGCAGCGCACAACCAATCTGCCCTGCTCCCGATGATGCGACGGGCTGAAGCCCGTGCTACTCTACTCTTTGACTGTGAAATCCTTCTTTCTTACGCGCCGCTTTTTTCTGGTTGTCGTGGCCCTGCTGGCAGGGCTGGTGGTGGCCTTTTTCCTGCCCGGCTGGCTGGCCCCGGTGCAGCTGGCCCTCGGGCTGCTGCTGGTGCTGACGGTGCTGGACGCGGTGCTGCTGTACGCCCCGGCGCGGGAGGGTGCGGGCGGGGTGTTCGGGCGGCGGGTGCTGGGCGACAAGCTGGCCAACGGCTCCGACAACGACATTGCCATCTACCTCGAAAACCACTACCGCTTCCACATTAGTACCGAAACCATTGACGAGATACCGCACCAGTTTCAGCGCCGCGACGTGCTGTTCCGGTCGGCCATCAAGCCCGGCGAAACCAGCATTATCCGCTACCAGCTGCGCCCCACCAAGCGCGGCGAGTATGAGTTTGGGGCTGTGAACGTGTACGTGGCCTCGCCCCTGGGTTTGGTGCGGCGCCGGTTCCGGTTCGATGACAGCCGCGTAGTGCCGGTGTACCCTTCGTTTCTGCAGATGCGCCAGTACGAGTTGCTGGCTATTCATAACCGCCTCACCGAGGCCGGGGTGAAGCGCATCCGGCGGGTAGGCCACAGCATGGAATTCGAGCAGATCCGGCCCTACGTGCCCGGCGACGACCCGCGGGCCATTAACTGGAAAGCCACCGCCCGCCGCGCCACTACCCCCGAAGCCGCCGACGCCCTCGTGGTCAACCACTATCAGGACGAGCGTGCCCAACAGGTGTACTGCCTCATCGACAAAGGCCGGGTGATGCGCATGCCGTTCGAGGGGCTGAGCCTGCTGGATTACGCCATTAATGCCACGCTGGTGGTAAGCAACATTGCCCTGCTCAAACACGACAAAGCGGGCTTGCTCACCTTTTCGCACCAGCCCGGCGCTACCGTGCCCGCCGACCGCCGTAGCGGCCAGCTGCGCAAGCTGCTGGAGGTGCTCTACCGCCAGAAAACCAAGTACCTCGAAACCGATTACGAACGGCTCTACATCTCCGTGCGTACCAACATCCGGCAGCGCAGCCTGCTGATTCTGTTTACCAACTTCGAGACGCTTTACGGCATGCAGCGCCAACTGCCCTACCTGCGCCGCATGGCCAAAGACCACCTGCTGCTGGTTGTGTTCTTCGAAAATACCGAGCTGCGCACCTACCTCGAAGGCCCCGCCGACTCCACCCAGGACGTGTACAACCAGACCGTGGCGGAGAAATTTGCCCAGGAAAAACGCCAGATTGTGCGGGAGCTGAACCGCTACGGCATCCATGCCCTGTTGACTGCCCCCCAAAACCTGACGGTAAATACCATCAATAAGTACCTGGAGTTCAAAGCCCGCGGGCTGATATAAGCCTGGATAAACCAAAGCCAATGCCATGGCGCGGTTGCGGCGCGAAGCCACCCTTCCTCTGCTTCGCCTCCCGGCCCTCTAGTATGTCCAGCCCTTGACACTCGCACCGTCGTCAAGGGCTGGTTGCGTTTTAGGGGGTAGCACTTTGCTATGGAAGGACGGCTTTGCCCTGCGTCCTCTCCTTACCGATTATCACTTCTGGCGCGGGGCTTGCTACCTTCGCTTCTCTGCCTACTTCCTTCCCATGATGCGCCCTTTCCTGTTCTTGCTGTTGTTGCTGGCTGGCCCGCTGGCCGCCCAAACCCCCGACACGCGGATGCTGCTGCCCGTGCCTACCCAGGCCACCTGGGGCCAGAGCCGCTTCACGGTTAAGCCCGATCTGTCGTGGCAGGTGTTTACGCCCACCCAAACGCCCGCCAGTCAGGCCGCCGATTCGGCGGTGGCGCAGGCGGTAGAGCAGTTGGTGCTGCCGGCCCTGTTGCCCGGCCGGATGGGGGTAGGCCCCTCACGGCGGCAAGCGTCCCCCATGCCCACGGCCAGCATGGTGCTGCAGTACGGTCGGCCGGGAAATTTACTGAAGCTGGGCGAAGACGAGTCGTACACCCTGCGCGTGACGCCTATGGGCGTGGCCCTGAACGCCCCCACCCACCTGGGCATTCTGCGCGGCCTTGCCACGCTGCGCCAGCTGGCTACCCCCGAGAAAAAGATGGTATGGCTGCCCGAAGTTGACGTGGTGGACTCGCCGCGCTTCCCGTGGCGCGGACTGCTCATGGACCCGGCCCGCCACTTTATGCCCGTTTCGGTGATTAAGCGCAACCTGGATGGCATGTGGGCCACCAAGTTCAATGTGATGCACTGGCACCTGGCCGACGACCAGGGCTTCCGGGTGGAAAGCAAGCTGTTTCCGCGTTTGCACACCGTGGGCGGCGAAGGCCAGTTTTACACCCAGCAGCAGGTACGCGAGGTCATTCGGTACGCGGCCCGGCGCGGCATCCGGGTAGTGCCCGAGCTGGATATGCCGGGCCACGCTACCGCCTGGCTGGCCGCCTACCCCCGCCTGGCTTCCAACGACTCCATTTATGGTGTAGCCCGCAAATGGGGCGTGCTCAATATCGCCCTGGACCCCACCAAGGAAACTACTTATACGCTCATCGACTCGCTGCTAAGCGAAATGACCGGCCTGTTTCCGGACCCGTATTTCCACATTGGCGGCGACGAAAACGACGGCCGTCAGTGGAAGCGCAATCCGCGCATTGTGGCCTTCATGAAGCAGCAGGGTTTCATCAATGCCAAGGGCCAGCCCGATAACCACGCCCTGCAAACCTACTTCAGTCGCCGGGTGCTGCAGATGCTCACGCGCTACCAGAAAAAGATGGTCGGCTGGGACGAAATTCTGGGCCCCGACCTGCCCCAGGATGCCGTCATTCAGAGCTGGCGGGGCAAGAAAGGCCTCTACGAGGCCGCCAAGGCCGGCCACCCTACGTTGCTCTCCAACGGCTACTACATCGACCTGAACCTTACGGCCGCCTCGCACTACGCCCCCGACCCCTTACCCCAGGATGCGCCCCTAACCCCGGCGCAGCAGAAGCTGGTGCTGGGCGGCGAGGCTACCATGTGGAGCGAGTTTGCCGATTCCGTCATCGTCGATTCGCGCATCTGGCCCCGGGCCGCGGCCGTAGCTGAGCGGCTCTGGAGCGTCGGCACCGTCCGCGACGTGCCCGATATGTACCGCCGTCTGGCTCTGGTCAGTAGGCAGCTGGAAACGATGGGCCTGCGCCACCGCCGCGCCCCGGAGCAGCTCCTGACCCAGCTGGCCGGCGGCCGGCAAACGGCCGTAGCCCCGCTGCGCACCCTGGCCCAGGTGCTGGAGCCCGTAAAAGAATACAAGCGCCATTTCCAGGGCTTCAACTACACCACCCAAACCCCGCTCAACCGCTTGGTGGACGCCGCGCCCTCGGAGTCGGAAGAGGCCCGGCAGTTTGGTGTGGCCGTGGATGGGCTGCTGGCGTACCGCCGCACAGCCGCGGGCAACGACCTGCAGGGGCAGCCGGGCAAGGCGCTGGTAGCCTACCTCACTAATGAGCTGGAATACTGGCAGGCCAACGACGCGCTGGTGCAGCCTCTGCTCAAGCAAAACCCCAGCCTCCAGGAGTACGCCCCCCATTCAGCCCGCCTGAAAACCGTGGCGACCCTGGGCCTGGAGCGCCTCCGGCTGCTGGAGAAAGGCCAGGCCCCTACCCCCACCTGGCTGACCAACGCCCTCAAGCAGCTCGACGCCGCCAAAGCCCCGGCCGGCCAAACCGAGCTGGCCGTAGTGCCCGCCATCCGGCGGCTGGTAGAGGCGAAGTAGTCTGGGAATGAGAAAGCAAAAAGAGCAGCCGGCGTACCGGCTGCTCTTTTTTTGTGGTTGGAGGTGAGGCCGTGAGGACGCCAGATCAGGCTCCCGGGCCGGAGGGTACTGCTGCGCTACGTACTTCTACTTGCTCAGCTTCGTAATGCGGGTAACCTTGAAAAAGGTGTTGGCCTCACTGCTCTGGGGAATGCTGAAATACTGGTTGTACTTGCCGGACACCAGCCCTACCCCCGGCTTAAATTGAATGTCAACGGAGCCATAATCGCGCATCGGACCATCCGCAATCAAGGGTTCCAGCGACCAGAACGTGTAGATGCCGTTGTGCTGCTCCTCCAGCAATAAGCTTGTTCCCAATTCCGCCTCCACGGATGGGAAAGAATCTTTCGCGCTGACTTGCTCGGCCTGCCTGAAATCGGCACGGGTGAAGGGGCGCGCCTGCACGTTGATGGTGATATTGTCGCCGGCCGTGGGCCAGTAGGTGGGCCGGTTGCGCAACAGGAAGTATTCGGTCAGCACTACGTTGGGCGTCGTCCAGAGCTGCCCGTTCCGCTCCACCAGCGGCTTCACGTCGGTGCGCCGGGTAAGCTGATTGTACAAATGCGTCCGCTGGGTTTCGTAGGCGTACACCCGGGCGTAGCAGTCATCCAGGAGCCCTGATACGCTCACGCGGCGCACCGCCGCAAGCGTATCGGGGCGGACCGGCTCCCAGGTTACGCGGCCGGTTTCCTTATCGGGCAGAATGGCCATGGCAATCAACAGCTCATCTTCCAGCAGGGCGTGTGATGACTTCCCTTGCGGCGGATGGGCCTATACTACCTGGCGCGGAACCAGCAGGTTCAGCAGCTCCAGTTGCTGGGGCTGCCCCTTACTTACGCGCTGAGTTTGTACCCAGTGCAAGGGCATGTTATTGATTGCTCTCCCCGATAGGTCCACGTACAGAAAGTCGTCAGCGTAGGGCAACTGGCCCTTGCCCTCGGGAACCTGACTATAAGCAGTGCTCAATGCGAAGCCATTACCTATAGTCAGGCCCCCAAATAGTAGCAGAGAATATCGCAGCTTTTTCACAGATTTTTTTAAAGCAAAAGCGGCGGTGGTCTAAAACGAGGTGATGCATGTTCGGGGCGCTGACGACAAAATCTGCTTCTTACCTTCCAGCAAAGAGATTATAAGCAGAACCATCAAGAAAGTATCACCTCACTTTAGACCACCGCCAAAACTTGTTCGTTCAGCCGTTTCCTAACCATGCACCGCATCCGCATCCAACTCGTCATTGACGAGCATAATCGGCGACTAGAAACAACAAACTAATCACCTGCTATTTTACTAGTGCCAAAAAAAGTAGATGGTTTCACTGGTAATTTAAGTAGTTGTTGAACGCATAAACATAGCGTTAAATCAATAACCTGCCTAAAACAGCACCGATACCTGCATGCGGCCGGTGTGCACGGCGCCCAGGCCGTTGGCTTTGCGCCCGTCGTAGGCCAGCGTGACGTTGAGGCCGTTGCTGAGGCGCTGCTCTATGTTCAGGTTCCAGGTGAAGTTGCTGCCGGGACGCAGGGCATTTAGAATTTCCAGCCCCACCAACGAGCCCTGGTCGCCGGTGAAGCCCACGCGCACGTAGCGGGTAGTAGCCGACAGGGTGCGCTTCCCCACCTGGCTGAGGCGGGTTTCCACGCCCAGCTCATCGAAGGTGCCCTCGGCGTCCTCGTCGGGGCCGTTGGTGTTTTGCTTGGTGGTGCGCAGGTAGGTACCCGTGAGGCGCAGCACGTTGGTGGGCTGGTAACTGATTTCGGGGGCTAGCTCGTACTGCAGCACCCGAAAATTGCGCGTATCGAGGTAGTTCGAGAGGTTTTCGCGGATGCTGCGGGTAGCCGTAAAGCGCCCCGTAAACGTCTGCGCCAGCGTCCGGCGCAGCAGCAGGCTCTGGCTGGCCAGGTTGCGCGTGTCGGAACCCTGGGTCAGCAGCACTTTCTGCTGGGTTTGCTGCACTGTAAACTCGGCCCCGAAGATGGGGTTGGACCGATTGAAGTAGAGCGTGTTGCGCAGCAGCTTGTTCAGGCTCAGCAGCAAGGAATCGGCGGTCTGGAAGGCAAACGGGTTCAGGCGCGAGGACAGCGTGTTTTCGGTGGTGCGGCGGTCCAGGGTAACGGTACTCAGGGCCGAGAAGCGCCCTACAAAGCCCCGCAGCCCCGGCAGCTCCCGCCAGCCGCGCGGGGCGCTGGTGGTCAGGCGGTAGCTGAAGCGGTTGGTGAAGGCCGGAATGTAGTCGTCGGTGGGCAGAAACACCTTGATGTGAGTGCGGTACTGGGCGTCGGGGGTTTGGGCCTCGAAAAACTCATCCTTGTCCTGCCGGCCGTTGTTGTTGGCGTCGCCGCCGTAGTAGTGCGTGCCCTGGCCGTTGGGCACCGGCAGAAACGTGTAGTCGCGCCGCAGCTCCCGGCCCGTGGCCACGGCGTAGCTGAGCTCGGAGCGCAGCAGCTGCTGGAAAAAGCTGGCGTTCCAGTCGAGCTTGCCCAGCACCGTGCGCTGCCGCGCCGAGTCGCGGGCCGCCAGGTCGCGGTACGTAGCCAGCACGGCCAGGTCCTGGGTGGCGCTGAGGCGGGAAGTGAGGCTGCCCTGCCAGGTTTGGGCGCGGCCCCGCTCCTGCAGGCGGGTTTGCTCGGGGTTGGGTGCCTGGTCGCGGCGGTAGCTGTAGTCCAGCCGGAAGCGGGTGCGGGCCGAGTCGCGGCTTTGCACGAACAGGGCGTGCTCATCGAAGTAGTTGGCCGAGGTCAGGGAGTCGCCAGAGGGCCGGGCCACCCGGTTTTTGTCGAAGCGGTAGGCGTAGCCGGGCACCACGGGGCCACCCACGTAACGGGCCGTAGCCTCACCCCGCGCCCAGCGCGACTTCCGGCGCCCGGCTTCCGAGTTTAGCAGAAACAGATTGCCGCGCACCTGCACCGGACCCACCTGCCGGGCCGCATCTACCCAGTGCTGCACTCCGCTTACCTCGCCGGCCCGGTAGCGGCGGCTCAGGCGGTAGCCCACGGCATTGTCGGCGTCTTTTACTACCCCCACCGAGGCGTTAAGGATGTTGTCTTCGCGGGGCTGCTGATTGTTGGTGATGAGCGTGTTCGAGGTGCTCCAGTTCCGGTCAAACTCAATGTCGCGGTACCGATCAATAGGCGCGAAGCGGCGGCTGGTGTACTCGTAGTCGAGGGCGCTGCGCAGCTTGTAGCCCCGCAGGCCGGGCAGGCGTAGCGGCCGGTCCTGCACCACGTAGCCCACCCGCATGGCCCGCCCCGCCGCCGACTCCGGCGAAAACCGGTTCAAATCCAGCTCAGAAGCCGCCAGATCCACGAATACCGTGGCCGTGGAATCGAGCTGGTAGCTGGTGCCAATAGTCATCAGCTGCTTCTGCAGGGGCGTGGGCAGCACCCGGATGGGCTCGTAGGCGCCCCGCCCCCGTCCCACAAACTGATAAACGCGGCCGTTGGCGCGGGCATCCTCGGGGCTGGTGCCTAGGTTATAGCTGCCCTGCCCGGCTCCTACGTTGGTGAAGCGCACGTTGTACACGGCCCGCGTGGTGTCCAGGGGCGGATACACAAATACGGTTACCGGCTGCTGGGTGGTGGGGTCGAGCTGAGTTTCCTGGCGGTACTGCACCTGCTGGCGGTCGTAGGCCACGGTATCTACGCCGGGTACAATGGCCTGGCTCACGTTGTCGCCAATGGAGCGCAGCAGCCGCTTTTCCGACTCCTTCAGACTGAGGTTAGGCGAGTTATCGGGGTTGTCAGATTCGCGGTAGAAGTTGGCATGCACCTGCAGGCGCCCCAGCTGCTGGTAGTGGCTGGCCTGCAGCAGGGAGCGGGCGTAGTTGAAGTCGGAATACTCAAAATCGACCTTGATGCGGGAATTGCGGGTAATCAGGTGGCGGGGCGAAAACGTCAGCTCTGCCTGGTTGTAGTCGATAACATAATCGAAATCGAACCCGCGCACCAGCAGGCGCCCATCCAGGTACACCCGCTCGGAGTTAGCCAGAATGATGATGAACTGCTCGCCGTTGGGCCCGCGCAGGCGGTAGGGCCCCTGCACGTTTTCCAGGGGTGTAATGTCGATGCTGGCAAACTTGCCCTTGGCTACCCCGGCCGCCACGGAGGTGGTAGCAAAGGCCTCGCCGGGCTTAAACGACAGCAAGCCCCCGCGGCGCGGACCGCCCGTAACAGTAGTCACCGTTTGGCTGACGCCGTTCGGCCCCACGCCGTTGGGCGTAACGCCGATAGGGCTATTCGGGCTGGTTGGCAAACCGTTTTGGGTGGCGCCCGAGCCGGCGGGTGGGGGCACGGTAGGCGGCACCGTCACGAAGGTACCGGTGCTGGTGCCCGCGGCATTAGGGTATTGAAACAGCTGCGGATTACTCACGCCCGGCCCCACGCCGCCCCCGAACCCACCCACGGGCAACTGACCGAAGTTGGTTTCCAGGGCCGCCCCCTGAATGTTCTTGTAGAACCGCAGAAAGTAGTCGGGCTTGTTGCGCAGCACCACGTCGCCGGCCGTCAGGTTCCAGCGGGGGTGCGTCAGGGTAATGTAGATGCGGTCAAACTCCTGCAGCTGCTGGGTGTTGCCCTCGGGCTGGAAGGGCACATTCTGGTCGGAAATAGCGGCCGTCAGGTTAATCTGGTCCGTCAGGCGACCTTCCAGCTGCAGGTTCAGCGAGGAGTTGACGAACACGTTCTGAGCATTGCCAAACGACACACCCCGCGAGAGGTTACCGGTTTTGTTGATGCCCGGCGTGCTCAGGATCTGCTCTTTCACGGCAAAGTCCTGCAGCCCCAGCTCCGAGGGGCGCCGCCAGAACTGCACGCTATCCATTTGTCGGGCCGGGCGCAGGTAGCGAGCCGCCGCCAGCTGCACCGGCAGTACCCGGTAGCACACCAGCACCGAGTCGGGCCCGCCGGGTAGCACAATATCGGGCTGGCCAGCCTCGGGCGCCGGGAAGCGGGTAGCAGGCCGCACGAAGCGGTACTGATCGGTAGTAGGGTTATAGGCCACCGAGCGGCCATCAATGCTCACCGAAGTAGGTACTACGGTCAGGGAATCGCGCAGCCGGAACTCGGTGGTATCCCGGTTGGGCAGCAGCCGTACCCAGGCGCAGCGGCGGGTAGTAGGCGGCGCATCGGTCCGCTGCTGGGCGCGGGCCATTCCGGTCATCGTCAGCAGCCACGCCAGCAGCACCCAAAAGCGCAGGAAAAAAGGCGTAGAGCTGCTGATCATTCAGTAAAAATACGAAGCCGGAAAGCCAGGGCCACCATAACGCCGGAGCCGCCTGAATTCGTGCCACTCGCCGCCTCGGCCGGTTGACGGCGGCGCATCGGAACAACCCTACCCCCGCCACCTTGTCAAACCTCACGGGGCAAGTGGCGCGGACGCAAACCAGCCCGGCGGCCTTGACAGGTTCCTACCCAGCCAGAGGTAGCTCGATGCAGAAAGACGTTCCTTTCCCTTCTTCCGTCTCAAACCAGATGCGCCCGCCGGCGCTTTCAATGCCGCGCCGGGCTACGGCCAGGCCTATGCCCGAGCCCTTTTCCTTGGTGGTGAAGTTGGGCACGAACACTTTTTCCTGTACCTCTGGCGGAATGCCCGTGCCGTTATCCTGAATGCAAATGCGGATCCGGTCGTCGGGCCGGGCCTCGAGCCGCGCTTCTACCGCGGGCACCCGATCCGCCGGAATGGCCTGCAGGGCATTAATCAGCAGATTATTAAAGGTCCGTACCAGCAGACTTTCGTCGGCGAATACCACGTAGCGGCCGGTTTCAGCATCGTCGGGCAGCACCAGCCGGATGCCGGCTCCGCCCACCCCGCCCTGGTGCAGGCCCACGCACCGCCGCAGAATGGGCGCTACGTCGAGGCGCTCGGGGCGCATGGCGGGCAGGTTGGTGAAGTTGCTGAAGGAAGTGGCAATGTCGGTCAGCACATCAATCTGGGTAATGAGCGTCTGCGACACTTTGTTCATCAGCTCATCCAAGTTGGGGCGCCGGTCCTGAATGGCCCGCTGCAGAAACTGCAGGCTCAGCTTCATGGGCGTCAGCGGGTTCTTGATTTCGTGGGCCACCTGCCGGGCCATTTCGCGCCAGGCCGCCTCCTTTTCCTGGGTAGCCAGCTCCTGCTTGCTTTCTTCCAGCTTCAGCAGCATCTGGTTATACTCGCGCACCAGCAGCCCAATTTCGTCTTCCGACTCGTAGGCCAGCATTTCGTTCTGGCCCGTCAGGGTAGTCTGCCTCAGCTTTTCAGTGATGAGCTTAAGCGGTTGGGTCAGGATGCGGGAAGCCAGGAAAGCCAGCAGCAGAAATAGGATAAACATCACCGTGAAGATGTTCAGGATGGTCGATACAAGTTCCGTCAGCTTGTTATCCAGGTCTTTTTCCGAGTCGAAGAAGGGAATACCTACGTAGCCCAGCACCGCCCCCGGCCGCCCCGACTGCACCACCCCGGCTGCCCGTAGCGGCAAATACAGCGCGTTAAAGGAAAGCGTGCCGGCCCGCTCCGTGAGCAGCACCCGCGGCTGGCCGTCCTCTTTCAGGGCCGAAACCGCCTGGGGGTTCATCAGGGAGCTGAGCAGGTTGGCCTCGAAAATGGAGGGCTGGCTGCTAACCAGCAGCTCGCCCTTGGCATTGTAGAGGTTGAGGTCGGTTTCGGTGAGTGAGGCCACGTTTTCGGCCAGGTCCACGAGATAGGGCCGGTTGCCGGGGTCCGTGAGCAGGTCGCGGTTTTTCAGCAGGTTTTCCTGAACCGCCTGCCCCCGGCGCTGGTAGGTGCGCAGCAAATCGTGTTTGTAGGCATTGGTAACCTGGCTGGCAATGGCCACGCTCACCACAATGAGGGGCACTAGGATACCAAAGTTGAGGAACAGCTGAATTTTGGTGCTGAAGTTGGTGCGCAACACCTCCCGGTACTGCCCTCGGGCCAGTAGAAAGGCTCCCATCACCAGCAGCCAGCAGAAGCTGTGGGCCAGAAATAAAAAGGAGAAATTGGCCAGCCAGTCGGAGAAAGAGTAGGTAGCCGTGGTAACAACCACCATGCGGCCCGACGCATCCGTTGCCTTCACGGCTAGGTGGTGGTAGCCATCCAACGCTACACCCGTGCTGTAAAGGCGCGCATCGCGGAAAAGACTGGCCGGCAGGCGGTTGATGTAGTCAAAGTTTCCTTCGTTGTACACCAGCTGTCCTTTCTGGTAGCCACCATAACTAAGCTCCGTGCCCAATCTGGGCTGAAAAAACTTCTGGTCAACCAGCAGCTCAGGCACCACACTATTGGCCGTTAGCTTCTTCAACGACAGCTCCAGCACAATGGTACTCGGGCCTTCCTCTACCTCGTCGGTGGGGGTAGGCACCGGAAAAAAGGCCACGTAGCGCCGCGAGTTAAACAGGTTGCTGCCGTCCCGGATCAGGTAGATGTTGGGGTGGTCGGTGGGGGTAGCATTCTGCAGCAGAAAGCTGCGGGTTTGCTCCAACGAGCCGCCCACGGCCACACCCCGGCCTGCCGGGTTGAATACGATAACGCGCACTTCATACTTATTGAAGTAGTCGCGCAGGTAGTATTTAATCACCTTCTGCCGGATCAGATCCAGGTTCACGAAGGGGCTGGCCAGCAGGGTGCGCAGTACCGGGTCACGCGCCATTTCCTGTCCGCGCTCTACCAGCAGGTACTCGCCCTGCAGGTCATTATCCGTGAGTAGGTTGCCGGCAACGTTCTGCTTGTTTACCTGCAGCTGCCGGTTGAAGCCTTCGTACAAAGCCAGGGCGCCTACGGCCGAGCTCACGCCCAGCATCAGGAAAATAAACAGGTACACCTGGTAGGGCAGCACCACCCCGCTCGACTTCAGCCCGGTCAGGCGTAGCACAAAGAAAAACAGCAGCGTAATACCCAGAATAGTGGCGTGTACCTGCCCTACCCCCACCCCCGTACCCAGGAATACCACGGCACTAGCCATCAGTAGTATCAGGCCCGCGTTGCGCGTAGAAGGCCTAACGATGCCCGTAAACAGCCGCGACAGAATATAGAAGCCGACGAGGTAGCTGCCCGTGTGCAGGACGATGGCTACCACCAGCAGCACCTTGAACAGGTTGACTTGGATATCCTGCGTGATATCGAGGATGAGCTGGGAATTACTGAAGCTGCTGGCGTAGAAATCGAAGAGCATTTCCAGCAGCCCGTAGAATCCCAGCACCGTAGCGGCCCCCAGCGCCACTCGTTGCGGCATCCGGCGCACCCGCTGCGTAAAGCGCAGCACGCCATAGCGCCGAAACAGCAGCAACACGTAGTAGGAAGCCACCACAAACAGGCCCGCGTTCAGAAGCAGGTCGCCGAGGGAGGGGGAAAACCAGGAGGCCGCGTACACCCGCGGGTCAAACAGACGAATCTCCAGAAAGGAAAACGGCAGCCCGAAGTATAGCATCACAGCCCGCAGGCCACCCAGCGGCACTACTACGGCCAAAGCACCCGCCCAGGCCGGGCCCTGCCTAAACTGCTGACGGGCTACGTAACTCCACGCCCCTATATAAAACCCTACCCCCAGTAGCAACAGCAACAAGGGCAGGTACTTGCCCGTGATGGGGTCAGCCTGCAGACTCTCAATGGAAAACAGGTAGTTGCCCTCGTTGGAAACCAGCCGGGGCCGCGCAGAAGGGCCTTTTTCTACTACCAGCCGTACGTTTTGTCCCTGAAAGATGCCCTGCCCGTTGCCCTCGCGCAGGTAACGGTTGCTGATGCCATAAGTGATTTCCAGCGGAATGTAGGTCAGCACCACGTAGGGAGCCTCGGTATGGCGCAGCACCAGAAACTTACCGAAGCGGGTTTCCAGCAGGCGCTCGTGGTAGCGCTGGGTGGCCTGCTCCGGGTCGGGCCGTACGCTATGGCTAGACCAGTACACCAACTGGTCGCCCCGGAAAATGAAGGTAGGAAAGGTGGTGTGGCTGGCCAGGCTCTGGAAGCTCACCCGCCGGGTAGCCAGCCGCTGCAGCACGTCCGTCGATTCCCGCTCGCCCGTTAGCTCGGCCTCCATCAGCAGGTCTTGCAGGCGGGTGGCCGAGGCCTGCAGGGCTACCTCCGGATTCTGACTATACCGGTTGCTGAGATAAGCGCCGCCAAAGCAGAGCAGCGCCAACGCAAGCAGCCAGACCGGGGGAAAACGAAGGAATTTCAAAAGTCAGGAGAATGGTAAAAGCGGTTCAGAGCAAGCTTGGTACCAAACAAAAATGCCGCCCAATGGCGGCATTTCCTAACTGTTGGCCCCAGGCGCTTGGTTAACGGCGGCCGGTAGCGTAGCGGGCATCATAATGCACCCCACCAAACAGATACAACATGAGGGTACGCGAGTACCGTAAGCTCAAGGGAGTCAGCAACAATGCTACCACGGCTACGGCTGTAATGTACACCCAGGTATCCGGGTCGCCCAGCAGGTAATACACCGCGAAACCCACTACCAGCATAATAGCCGTCGAAAAGCCAAAGCTGATGTACATAGCTCCCCAGTAGAATCCCGGCTCCGGCTCATACACCTGATGGCAGACCGGACAGGCCGTCGGCATTTCCGTGAAATGAGCCAGATTCAGGGCCGAGTGCGTGAACAACGGCCCCTGATGGCAGCGCGGACAACGCTGCTGCAGAATTCCTACCAGAGAGGAGCTAGTGTTAGCCATGCGTGGTTTTCTTCTTTTGCTGACTGTGTCGGTACCAGAAATATCCTACCGTTCCGATCAGTACGTAGGGAATCGTCATCAGGTACAGAATCCCCTTATTCAGGCCCGTGGTATCATAGCCATCCTTTTCCTGGCGCGAGGCCTCCACCTGGGTCTTACACATAGTGCACTGCGCCTGCGCGGCCGCGGGCAGCAGACTTAGTAGTACTCCTAGAAACAGCGCTACCAAGCCGCTGTACATTGCTTTTTTCATGGCGTGAACTGATTTCGTTAAAAAGAAAACGGCCCTCTCCCCTGCTTAGTTCGTTGCCCCGACCGATCAGCACAACTTCCCGCCCAGACTAAGGGTAGTAAGGCGCAATCATGAAGTACACAATAACCCCCGTCACGGATACATACAACCACACGGGGTAAGTCCAGCGGGCAATACGCCGGTGTTTTTGGAACTGCTCCGTAAGAGCGAAATACAGGGTAAACAGCACCAGCGCCACGGTAATGGCCGCCAGCAGAATGTGAGTAATCAGGATGAAATAGTACACCCCCCGAATCAGGCCCTGCCCCCCAAATTTGGTTACAATGCCCTGGGAATGGTATGCCACGTAGGAAACCAGAAACAGGGAGCCCAGCAGAAAGGCCACGCCCATCATGGCACGGTGCTTAGCTACATCCTTGCGCCGGATGAAGTAGTAGCCCAGCATTAGGAATACCGCCGTCAGGGAGTTGAGCACGGCATTCACGGCGGGTAACACCCTCACATCGGCCCCGGGAATGCGAAACACTCCCGGAAAAAAATACAGCACGGCAACAGCCAGCGGCACTACGGCCCCGAGAATACCGGCCGCTACTTTGTACTTGGTGAAGTTGCCAGGGTTGGCAACCGACGATTCATTGGTGGTCATAGGTGTAAAGCAACACTTCTATTTCAGTGATGAGCCGGTTCATGTCCCGCTCATTGGTGCCATTGTAGCGCCCTCTGACGTGACCGGTGCGGTCAATCAGAAACACCTCCGAGCTGTGCACAATTCCGGGCCCGGTCCCGCTTGGGGCCGGCAGGCGAAGGTCCTGTGTAATTAACCGGTTCACCGCCGATTTGTCACCGGTAAGGAAAAACCACTTGCCTGCAATGGCACCGTATTCTTCGGCGTAGCGCGTCAGCACTCCCACAGAGTCCTGCTCCGGGTTAACAGAGAAGGATGCAAGGCGTACCCGCGGCTCCTGCCGGAATTTTTCCTGCACCCGAACCAGTTGCCCATTGATGCGCGGACAGTCGGTAGTGCAGGCAGAAGAGAAAAAGCTGGCGACATACAGACCCTTGCTGCGTAGCTCCGATTCCGTGACTTCCCTGCCTGATTGCGACGCCAACCGGAAATCACCCATCTGGTGATAAACAGTATCGCGCTGCCACTTTCCGGCAACCTGAGTAGAATCTACTCGGTCGGGCAGGAAAGTTGGCAGCGCGTAACGGTTAGTACCGAAGCTTTTCAGGAATAAGAAAGCCAGAACCGGAACCAGCAGAATAAGGCCCAACACCAGCGTTTGTTGGGGCCTCATGGAGTTAGTTGATCAGGTTCTGAACTGCTTCACCAATGTAGGAACCCTCCGTTATCAGAGCCACTAGCAGCCAGATAAGCAGAGCCATCGGAATCAGAATGCTCCAGATCAGACCCTTCGTTTCATGCTTCAGGTGCATGAACTCGGCCACAATGAAAAAGGCCTTGAAGATGGTCAGGATGATGAATATGGAGTTGCGGAACGTGCTAGCCGGCATGAGGTAGGCAATAACAAATTCCAGGGCCGTAATAGCCGAGATAATCCAGAAGGTTTTCCAGATCCAAGCCGTATTCGGCTTCGGAATCTCACCCGTCGGAACGGTATCGTGCGTTGCGTGCTGAGCCATGAGGTTGAGTAGCTGAGTAACGGAGAGAAAAGCCACTGAGCAGCCCAGCTACAGATAAAGTGCTGGACTGCTCAGTGGCTCAGAAAAATTAAACGAGGTAGAAGAAGGTGAAAACGAACACCCACACCAGGTCTACAAAGTGCCAGTACAGGCCAATCTTTTCCACCATTTCGTAATGGCCACGCTTTTCAAAAGTGCCATTGGTGGTAGCAATGAAAGCCCAAACCAACAGGCAGACACCCGAGAATACGTGCGTACCGTGGAAGCCCGTAATGAAGAAGAATAGGTCAGCAAACAGCACCGGGCCGTACTGGTTCATGGCCAGGTTAGCGCCATGGAAGACAGTACCATCGTTCATTAGCGTACCTTGCTCAGTGCCGGTGATGAAGTGAGTCCATTCCCAAGCCTGGCAGCTCAAGAAGGTAGCACCGAAGAGAATTGTCCAGAGCAACCATTTCTGTACGTCCTTCTTATCGAAGCGGTGACCAGCTTCCACTGCCAGTACCATCGTAACCGAGCTGAAGATGAGAATCATCGTCATCAAGGCCACAAAGCCGAGCGGCAGGTGAGTACCGTGCAAGCCCGGAAAGGCATCAAATACTTTCTCGGGGATGGGCCAGTAATTGGTCGAGAACTTGAACGCTTCGGGCGTACCTTCATACACCCCATGCCGGTGGCGGATGAGGCCGTAGGTGGTGAGGAAGGCCGCGAAGGTGAAGGCATCTGACAACAGGAAGAACCACATCATCAGCTTGCCGTAGCTTGCCTTAAAGGGCTCGTTCCCGCCGTCCCAGGTGCCGGTACGCGGCTTATCCAGGGCGGAATCAGAAATTGCCTGCGTCGTGGAAATGGTGGACATAGCGTGCGGGGGTTGACAAAAATCAGTGATTCAAAAGTAGGAACAAATACAGGTACAACCAAAGCGCGCCTAGGTAGTGCCAGTAAATGGTGACGTTGCCGATGGAGAGCATCTGCCGGGAATGCACCTGATAATTAAAGCTTTTACGCAAAACTATCAGCAAAAAGATAAGCCCCGTAATCAGGTGAAATGCATGGACGCCGGTTAGTACATACAGAAATGAGCCGGAAGGGTTGGCATCTGTACCCGCAAAAAAGATGCGTGCGCCTACCAGTTGTTCCCACATTTGCCACTGCCCTACCAGGAAAGCGGCTCCTAACACAGTAGTTACCACAAGGGCAGTACGCACCTGACCCAGTTCATCTTTCCGGGCCGCAAACCATGCCCATTGCACAGAGGCCGAGCTAGCCGCTAAGATGAGCGTAGTAATCAGGAAGCCAAAAGGCAGATCAAATTCCAGCCAGTTGCCCTCGTTGCGCCGCACGATGTAAGCACTGGTGTAGGCGGCGAAAATCATGAAGATGCTGACCATCATCAGCACCAGCAGAAAGCGCAGAGGGTGAATCCCAGTGGCCGGCTGCTTGGTCGTTAATGCTTCGGAAGGATGCATATGATGAGAAGTGAGTTATAAACAAGAAAGTGTTACCTGCTTAACACGGTTTAGGGAGGCTTTGTCTCACTTTCCCACGATACTTAACCGCTAGCAGAAGAACTATATTTTGTCCAGCACCAAGGCTATCTGCACTATGGGCAGGTACAGAAAAGAGCCGAACATGATGCTCATAGCTGCTTTCTTACTGACGGTGCGCATCAGGTAAAAGGTCTGCATCAGAAACAGTACTCCACATATAGCGGCTACCATGGGGTAGGTGGTACTGGTCATCCCGAAGTAGAAGGGCAGCAGGCTGAGCGGAATCAGGACCAGGGTGTAGGTCATGATCTGGAAAGCCGTGCGCAAGTCCTTTTTACCGGGGGTAGGCAGCATTTTGAACCCTGCCTTCTTATAATCCTCATCGAGTACCCAGGCAATGGCCCAGAAGTGAGGAAACTGCCACATAAACTGAATACCGAACAGGATCCATCCTTCGGGACCCAGGTAGCCCGTAGCCGCCACCCAGCCAATCAGCGGCGGCATTCCGCCAGGAATGGCTCCCACCGCCACGCAAATGGGCGAAATTGTTTTCAGGGGGGTATAAATGAACCCGTAAAGAATCAGGGAAATCAGAGAAAGCGCGGCGGCAACCGGGTTGAAGACAAAAGTTAGCAGCGCCAACCCCGCCACGCCCAGTATCACAGTAAAAATCCAGGCCTCCTGCACGCTCACTATCCCAAGCGGAAGTGGCCGCTTGGCCGTCCGCTTCATCAGCTTGTCCAGATCTATCTCAAAAATCTGGTTGATCGTATTGGCAGCGCCCGTAACGGCTAAGCCCCCTACCAACACCAATGCCGCACGCCCCCAATCAAGCTCATGGGCTCCCAGCAGGTAGCCGATGGCGCTGGAAAAAGCTACCGTAAGCGCCAAGCGGAATTTAATTAACTGGAAGAAAGCCCTAGCCTTACTCATCAACTGCTGAAAACAAGTTGTGCGGCGAAAAATCCGCCAAACGGGGCCGCAAAGTTACGCAACAACCGGCGGAGTAACCACCTGCCGCCGCAACTTCGTGGCCTGCCCATATGCAACCAACGCCAAAAACTGTGCACCGAAGAGTAGGGTGGCCAGCGTCAAGTGAACGGGTTGTACTGCTGCCGGAAACGAAAAGTAAGCCAGCACTACCCCAGCCACTATTTCTCCGACTATAAATACGAGGATGGCCGTAGCCAGCTTATGAAGTCGTAGGGAAGGTAGGGTGTATAGCCGGTACACCAGGTACGCATTCAGCAGCAATAGCGCTGCCGAAAATGTACGGTGGAAACGGAATGTACCACCAAGCTGATTCACCCACCCAGCACGGTTAAGGTAATTAGCCGCAGAAGCTACTAAGTCTATCTGTTCCCGAACCTGGGTACCCAGAACAATTTGCACAAACGTGAGAGCCACTGCAGCCCAGAGTACTATCATTAACCCGGAAATACTCTGTACAGCTTCTACCCTGGCCTCCCTACCCCGCTGCGACCGGTCAACGGCGTAAATGAGCAGGGCCACAATAACCAGTGCTAGGCCCATATGGATAGTTACCATGATGGGCAACAAGTTGGTTGACACTACCAGAGAGCCCAACCAACCCTGTACTCCGGTGAGCACGAAGGAGGCAAACGCTAACCAGAAAACAATAGGGTCCCGACGCCAATAAGGCAATGCAAAGACAACTGTTGCCAGCACAAATACTCCAATCAGGGCCCCCACCAAACGGTTGACATACTCAATCCAGGTTTTCACCGGGTTGAAGTCTGTTTCAATATACTGAGTAGGATGGGCGAAGATATCACCGGCTACTTGGTGAAAGCCTAGCCGCTCTAGCTTCGCCGCCAGCTTTTTGTTTTTCTCAACTCGTTGAGCCGTATAGATTTCCTTGTAGTTGGCCGGCAACTGACTTAACTGCGTAGGGGGTACCCAGGTACCAAAACACTTAGGCCAGTCCGGACAGCCCATGCCGGAGCCAGTGCTCCGTACGATACCACCAACCAGAATCAGGACGTACACAGCTACTACCGTCAGAATTCCGACGAACCGAAAACGGCTCACAAAATTAGGAGTTGACATACTCAACGTGACTACGCGAAAATTCAATCTATAAACCACCGAACCCGTGGTTTGCTTAAAAAAGTATAAAGGGAAACTCGGGCCCGGCGCGGCCGGTCCGGGTTTCCCTTTATACATAAATAAAATGGGCCGCCGTAGCTACAGCGGCCCATTTTAGAAGGCTAGTGCTAAGAGGACTTATTCCATTTCCTTTTCGTACGGCAGGTTAGACGACTGCGTCTGTGAATAAGGAATGTGCTGGGGAATAAAGTCCTCGGCTGCGCCCGGCTTGCTGTAGTCATAAGGCCAGCGGTGTACGGCCGGAATAGCACCGGGCCAGTTGCCGTGACCAGGAACTACTGGCGTAGTCCACTCCAACGTCGTCGAGTTCCAGGGGTTTTCCGTAGCACGACGGCCGCGGAAAATGCTGTAGAAGAAATTGAAAATGAATACGAACTGAGCAAAGAAGGCAATAATGGCCGCTGCTGAGATAAACTTGTTCAGGTCAGCGAATTGGCTGAACGTATCAAAACCAGTCCAGGCGTAGTAGCGACGGGGGAAGCCAGCAATACCTACATAGTGCATCGGCAGGAATACCAGATACACGCCCAGGAAGGTCAGCCAGAAGTGAACGTAGCCCAGCTTCTCATCCATCATACGGCCAAACATCTTCGGGAACCAGTGGTAAACACCCGCCCACAGACCAAAGAAGGCTGAAGAGCCCATTACCAAGTGGAAGTGAGCTACCACGAAGTAAGTGTTGTGCATCTGAATATCCAGCGCAGCATTACCTAGCACAATACCAGTCAAACCACCAGCAATGAACAGCGATACGAAGCCAATACTGAACAGCATAGCCGTGGTGAACCGGATGTTACCACGCCAGAGCGTTGCAAGCCAGTTGAATGTCTTTACCGCTGATGGAACTGCAATAATCAGGGTAAGGAACATGAACACAGAGCCCAAGAAGGGGTTCATGCCCGTTACGAACATGTGGTGAGCCCACACGATAAACGAGAGCAGCGAGATACCGAGCAGCGAACCGATCATAGCCCGGTAGCCGAAGATAGGCTTACGGGAATTGGTAGCTAGAATCTCCGATACCATACCCATGGCAGGCATGATTACGATATACACCTCGGGGTGACCCAGGAACCAGAACAAGTGCTGGAACAAAATAGGCGAGCCACCGGTGTTAGGCAAAGCCTGACCAGCAATGTAGATATCCGACAGGAAGAAGGAAGTGCCAAACGAACGGTCAAAGATCAGCAGCAGCGCTGCCGAGAACAGCACAGGGAAAGATAGCAGGCCTAGAATAGCAGTGAGGAAGAAAGCCCAGATCGTGAGGGGCAATTTGCTCATGCTCATACCCTGAGTACGCAGGTTGATAACCGTAGTGATGTAGTTCACACCACCGAGCAGCTGAGAAACGATGAACAAGGCCATCGATACCAACCACAGCGTTTGGCCAGCTCCCGAACCAGGAATTGCCTGAGGCAAGGCGCTCAACGGGGGATAGATTGTCCAACCAGCAGCAGCAGGACCCGTTTCAATGAAGAGAGAGGCAAACATAACCACGCTCGACAGGAAAAAGAACCAGTACGAGAGCATGTTCATGAAGCCCGAAGCCATGTCGCGGGCACCAATTTGCAGCGGAATCAGGAAGTTCGAGAACGTCCCCGACAATCCGGCCGTCAGCACAAAGAACACCATAATAGTGCCGTGCATCGTTACAAGCGCTAGATAGAATTCCGGGTTCAGCTTGCCGGCTTCAATCCATTTGCCTAGGAAGGGCGAAAGCCATTCAAAGGTAGATTCTGGCCAGCCCAGCTGCAGACGAAACAAGCTCGACAGCGTACCCCCGATAATAGCCCAGAAAATACCTGTAATCAGGAACTGCTTGGCAATTACTTTGTGGTCCGTGCTAAAGACATACTTCTGCAGGAAATTTTGCTCGTGGTGCTCGTCGTGATGCGCATGCTCATCGTGCGCAATGCCTGGCTCAGTAACACCGGCACCGCCTTGCACTTGCGATTGAGTGGGAAGATTAGCAGCCATAGTAGAAGCGTGCAATTAAATGAAGTTAGAGCGAAGCCTTAGCGGCCGGAACTACTGCGGCAGCAGAAGCAGCCGTTTCTTTCTCAACCAGTTTATCCGACTTCTGTTTAAAGCTTGCCAGCACATCAGGGTTCTGCTCAGAGAACGATTTCTGCTGTCCGTACCAAGCTACGTAGTCATCCGGTTCATCAACGACGATGTTCAGCTTCATAGCGAAGTGACCACGCCCGCAGATTTGGTTACAGGCCAGTTCGTAGTTGAATTTTGGGTTACCTGTCTGAGCCCGCATTTCGTCCGTAGTCTTAGTTGGCGTAAACCAGAACTTAGTCGGCATACCAGGCACTGCGTACATCTGCACGCGGAAGTGAGGCATATACACTGCGTGTAGTACATCACGCGAGCGAATCTTCAGAAGTACAGGGTGGCCTTTTGGAACGTGGATTTCAGGAGCGACAAAATCGTCGATGCCATTTTTATCGCTCAAGTCAAAACCAAACTCGTTGGTAGCATCAATCAGACGGTAGTTAACAACGCCGAGCTTCTGGTCACGACCAGGATAGCGCACCAGCCAGTTGAACTGCTTGCCCATTACTTCAACCACCACAGAGTCCTTAGGTGCAGGGCCAGTGATTCGGGTCCACTCTTTCCAGCCGGCAAACACCAGACCAGCCATAACAATAGCCGGAATCAGAGTCCAGATAACCTCAATCTTGTTGTTATGAGGGAAGAAGAACGCCCGCCGACCTTCTTTGTGCTGGTACTTATAAGAGTACACGAACAGCAAAACCTGAGTTAGGGCAAACACGATACCCAAGATGATCATAGTCGTCCAGAACATGCGCTCGGTAGCATGACCGTGCACAGAGGCAATGGGCGGATTCATCTTATCATAGTTATCGATGAACGACCAGGTAAAGGCCGCACCACCAACAATCAAGAAGATGATGAACAGAATGGCGTTAATACGGTTGCTAACTCCAATTTCACGGGAAGAACTGCCCGAGAAAATTGAAGTCATAATCTGGAGGCGGAACAGCAGGCCAAACACGACCAGCAGCAACACCAACACCAGAAGAATACCAAGAGTAGTCATTAGCAGGAGGTAGAAGTGAGTACTGAGAGCGAGAAGTGAGAGATGAATAGTTCTCACCTCTCCCAACTCAGCGTCTGAAATCAGGTGGTGTGGTGAACGCTTTCATCCAAGAAAGGATGGTGAACCGGCACCAGTGAAGCCTGCGAGAGGCGCTTGGTCATTAGCAACAGGAAAGCCCCCAGGAAAATCAGTGCCGTGCCTATCTCAATAATAAACCCGTTTTCAGCCTTCATCGTTCCAGGCATCAGCATGAGATAGAAGTCTGACCAGTGGCCAATTAGGATGGCGATGCTCACGATCTTGAGCATGATCATCTGACGCTTAGCGTCGCGGGTCATTAGCACCAAGAAGGGGAACACAAAGTTGATAACCAGGTTACCATAGAACATCCAAGTGTAGCGGCCATCGAAGCCACCCAAGCGCTGGTTGAAGTACACAGATTCTTCAGGCAGGTTAGCGTACCAAATCAGCATGAACTGAGAGAACCACACGTAAGTCCAGAAGATGCTGAAGCCGAACATGAATTTGCCCAAGTCATGCAGGTGCCCTTCTTTTACCCAGCGCAGGTAACCAGCTTGCTTAAGCAGAATCGTGCAGAGCGTTACTGCGGCAATACCCGATACCCACCAAGAGGCGAATACATACCAGCCGAACATGGTAGAGAACCAGTGGGTATCAACTGACATTACCCAGTCCCAGGCAGCAATAGGCGAGGAAACAGCGTAAATCACCAGGAATAGAGCCGAAACATTGATGCTCTTATGGAAGTACTCAGTGCCACCATTCAGATCCTCAGCTAGCGACAAGTCGCGCAGACGCTTCGTGAAGAATGCCCAAAGACCCAAGAACAACACCATTCGGATAAGGTAGAAAGGTAGGTTTAGGAAACCTGCTTTACCAGCAATGATGTGGTCATAGTTCTCGCTGCCTTCATCCATAATTCCCGGCATCGTCCAGTGGAAGATGTCGTGGTTGATCAGGCTAATGGCGAATATGCCGATCATCAGGATCAGGCCGGGAATAAGCCAAGCACTCAACGCCTCGTTGATGCGCTTGATCAGTACCGACCAGCCAGCATAGGCTACATATTGAATGGCCATGAATACCGTTCCGATAGCCGAGACGCCCGTAAAAAAGACGTTGTTGTGCCACAGACTCACGATCAGGCGTTTCAGCCAAGCTGGGCTGCCGTGGTGCCCAGCGGCAGGGCCAGCACCATGGCTGGTAGCCTCATGAGCAGCGGCGGCTCCTTCGTGGTGTTCCGCGCCGATACCCAGAGCAGCCAGCAGCAAGCCGACAGCCAGGACAACAACGCCCGCCACGATGATCATGATAAATTTCTTACGAGCATTCGGCGAAACCTCCAGGTATTCAGCCGTAACGCTTTCGTGATGCGTCAGAGTTGCCATAGGAGAAGATTAAAGAGCCGTGCCGTTACGTGCTTTATCACCCTGACCAGGAGTTTGTGAAGCCTTATCAGCTTGAGCTTCCTGTACCGGTGATTGGTTTTGCTGGTCTGTGGTCTGCGACGAGTCAGCTACTGCGGCATTCGCTACCCCATTAGCTTTGAGAAAGTCCGTCATCCCATCAGGGCCTTTACCCTGCTGAAGCATACGCACATACATGGCAATCTTCCAACGCTCCTGTGGGTTTACCTGAGAGCCGTGTGGCATCATGCGGCCTTTACCCCATTGAATGACGTGGTAGATGTGCCCGTCATTCATGGTTTTGTAATTGCCTACTGAATAGTTAGGCACACCTTTGAACTTAGCACCTACGGGACCATCACCGGCCCCTGACTCTCCGTGGCAGTGCTGGCAGTTACGCACGTATAGCGTTTTGCCTTCTTCCAGAGCGTCTTTGGTGTAAGCGTAAGGATTGCGAAGGGTTGCCTCAGCCGTGGCTATGTCATCCTTGGCAATATGGGTGTAGTAATTGGCTTTACCACGGGGCACAGTCCCGATAGCGGGAGCACGCATATTCAGGCCCATGGGGTTCACCTTATTAGAGCTCAGCTGCTTTAGCGGCTCATAAGGGATTGGATAGTACATCTCGGGAGCGTACTCCAAGCCAGGGTCATCGGCGCGGTTGCAGGCGGTGGTGAACACCGATGCCAGCAGAACCGCCGACGCTTGCAGAGTTACTTTCAGCGAATGCGTCATTAGAACTTAGACATTTCTTTTTGGTTCACCTCCGAAGCTCCGTTATCACGCAGCAGCTGAGTCAGCTTCGTCATATCGGTGTTTTCATTCACCTCAATGGCTACCACAAATTTGTCATCGGTAGAGCGTACGTCCAGTACCGGTGTTTTCCAACGGGGGTAGAGTTTGCTGATGGTATAGAAGGTAATTACCATACCGTGGCAGCAGAACAACACCGTTAGCTCAAACGAAACCGGAATGAAGGACGGCAAGGCTATGTGGGGTTTACCGCCAATAATCATCGGCCAGTCAAAACCCAGCATATAAATCTGCATCCAGAGCGCAAAGCTCAACCCCGTCAGGCCGAAGAAGAAAGCGGCAATGGGAAGACGGGAACGTTCGATACCGAGAGCATCATCCATCCCGTGAATTGGGAATGGCGTGAAAACTTCGTAGATCTTAACGCCCGCCTCGCGGACGTTTTCAACGGCGTGCAGCAGCACGTCTTCGTCGTCGAAGATGCCGAGGGCGAAGCGCTTAGTCATGCTTATCGTAGTTTACAGAGGCCGAGGCTGGAACTCCGTGGGTGGTAGCAGGCTGGGGAGTATGGTGGTGCGGATCGTGACCCGTGTAGGTTGGACCATTGTCCACCGTGTATTTCAGGACGGATTTCACTTCGGCCATGTTAATCACCGGGAAGAATTTGGCGAAGAGCAGGAACAAGGTGAAGAATAGACCAATTGTACCAACGTAGATGCCAATATCGATGATAGAGGGAGAGAACATCACCCAGCTCGACGGCAGGTAGTCACGGTGCAAGGAGGTCACGATAATCACGAAGCGCTCGAACCACATACCGATGTTCACGATAATGGACAGCACGAAAGTAAGCGGAATGCTGTAGCGTACGCGACGAATCCACACCAGCTGCGGAGTGATTACGTTGCAGGTCATCATAGACCAGTATGCCCACCAGTAAGGACCGGTGGCCCGGTTGATGAAAGCGTACTGCTCGAATTCTACCTGCGAATACCAAGCAATGAAGAACTCTGTGATGTAAGCTACCCCTACAATAGAACCTGTTACCATCATGATCTTATTCATGAGGGCGATGTGTTCAATCGTGATGTAGTCTTCCAGTTTGAATACTACGCGGGTAATCAGCATCAGCGTCAGTACCATCGCGAAGCCCGAGAAGATAGCACCAGCTACGAAGTAGGGCGGGAAGATCGTGGTGTGCCAGCCAGGAACTACAGAGGTGGCAAAGTCCATCGATACGATGGTGTGTACCGAGAGTACCAACGGGGTAGAAACACCAGCCAGAATCAGGGAAACCGTTTCGTAGCGCGACCAGTGTTTAGCTGAACCTTTCCAGCCAAAGCTCAGCAGCGAGTAAGCTACTTTGGCGATAGGACCTTTAGCACGGTCACGGATGGTAGCGAAGTCAGGAACCAGGCCCGTGTACCAGAACACCAGCGACACCGAGAAGTAGGTGGAAATGGCAAACACGTCCCACAGCAGGGGAGAGTTAAAGTTCACCCACAAAGAACCGAAAGTGTTCTGTAGCGGGAATACCCAATATGCCAGCCATGGACGACCCATATGCAGCACAGGGAACATAGCTGCGCAGATTACGGCGAAGATGGTCATTGCCTCCGCAGCGCGGTTGATGGAGGTCCGCCACTTCTGGCGGAACAGCAGCAGAACTGCTGAAATAAGGGTACCGGCGTGACCGATACCTACCCACCACACGAAGTTGGTGATGTCCCAGGCCCAACCGACAGTTTTGTTCAGACCCCACTCACCGATACCGTACCATAGGGTGCGATACACGGAGTAGAAAAATACACCGAGGAGGACAAGGGCAACGCTCAGAGCTGCCATCCACCGGATATTGGGGGCGGCTTCTACCTGGCGCGACACGTCCTGGGTGACGTCGTGGTACGTTTTCCCCCCGGTAACGAGCGGCTCCCGTACAGGCGATACGTGCTGCATAGTTTTTGGACTTAAAGGAGTAGATGGGGAGGGTAGCAGTGCAGTGGGCGCTCCTACCCTCCCCCGTGGCTCAATTTCTAGGCATTAAACTCTGACGACTCCGTGTTCCGGATTTTCGTCAGGTACGTGACATTCGGCTGCACGTTGATGGAGTCGAGCACGTGGAAAGCACGTTCACCATCTTCGCGACGCAGGATTTGCGAGATGCGGGAATTGGGGTCGCGCATATCACCAAACACGATGGCTTGGGTGGGGCAAGACTGAGCACAGGCAGAAACAACTTCCCCATCTTGCGGGCGACGCTTCTGCTTCTTAGCCTCCAGCTTGCCGAGTTGGATACGCTGCACGCAGAACGAGCACTTCTCCATTACCCCGCGGGCCCGAACCGTTACATCCGGGTTCAGCACCATACGACCAAGATCAGTGAACATATGGCCGTTTACGGTTTCAAACTTCTCGTTCGAGTAGTACGAGAACCAGTTGAAACGACGAACCTTGTACGGGCAGTTGTTCGCGCAATAGCGTGTACCTACGCAACGGTTATAGGTCATCTGGTTGAGACCTTCCGAACTGTGGGTAGTTGCCAGTACGGGGCACACTGTTTCGCAAGGAGCGTGGTTGCAGTGCTGGCATAGCATGGGTTGGAAAATAACCTGCGGATTCTCCGAGGGGTCCTCCATTGCAGCGTATGTATCCAGCTTGCCTTCTGTCTCGAACTCCGTTTTGTGGTGGTTAGAGCTGTAATACCGGTCGATACGCATCCAGTGCATTTCACGACGGTTGATTACTTCCTGCTTACCAACTACAGCTACGTTGTTTTCAGCCTGACACCCAATCACGCAAGAGCCGCAGCCAATGCATGAGTTGAGGTCGATGGCCATACCCCAGTGGTGATTCTTGTACTCGTAATCCTGCCACAGAGAAACTTTGTTTGGTTTCTCCAGGCCATCGGGAGTCGAAATCTTCTCGTATTCCGTTACCTCTTTCGGATTCTCGATGTATTGCTTAAGCGTAGCCTCCTGAACCACTTGCTTGCGGTCCATGATGGTGTGGTGAGTCTGCGTCTGGGCAATTGGCTCCTGAGTACCGGTAGCAGCCAGGGTAACCGAAGCAACGTAGTTGATAGCATCATTGCGCATGCCTAACAACGGCAGCACGTTTTTGCCAAGGTCGTTGCCTACTTTACCAGCGTTGGTGCGACCGTAGCCCAGGGCAATACCAATTGTACCTGCAGCCTGACCCGGCTGGATCAAAACGGGCAGTTGAATGGACTTACCGTTTGCCGTTACCGTTACTACATCCCCCTGCTCCCATTTCTGGGCGGCAGCGTAAGCACGCGGTACAGTTACATAGTTACCCCAGGTAGCTTTAGTTACCGGATCCGGAAGCTCCTGCAGCCAAGGGTTGTTAGCAAACAGGTTAGAGCCATTACCAATACCTACTTTTTCATAGACGGCCAGTTCAATACCTGAAGGCTTGGGAGCCGACTTGATAGCACTAATGGCACCAGTCACGTCAAGTGCGGGAGCCACTTGTGCGGCAGGGGCCGCAGTAGCTGTGCCGGTAGCAACTCCGTCATGGACGGCTTTATCCCAGGCTTTGTTGAAGTCGCCGCCCAATACACCTTTCCACTGGTTGCGGAGGTAGTTATAGTAGGTGGTAGGGTTACCGGCCCAGGTCAGGAGAGAATCCTGAGCCTGACGCGTTGCGAACAAGGGCGTAATTACAGGTTGAGCTAAGCTCAGGAAGCCGCGCTTCGGTTCGTAATCGTTCCACGACTCCAGGAAGTGATGGTCAGGAGCAGCATAGGTGCACAGTTCACCGGTTTCATCCAGACGGTCGTTCAACGAAATCGTCGTACGTACTTTACCTGCCTTCAGAGCCGCTGCTAAGTCAGCGCCCATGGGGTGGTCGAATACCGGGTTGGCGTGATAGAAAATCACGGCGCCTACCTGACCACTATTGATGTCACGCAGCAAACGGCTCATCCGGGCATCGTCGCCTTGACGGATGTAGGACGGGTTAGCTACATCAACTGCGGCCGAGCCGAGTGCTTGGTTGATAGCGGTGACCAGCGTCTGTACGGCCGGATCATTTGACCCCGATACCACCAGACCCCGGGCACCGGCGCGCTTCAGCTCAGCAGCTGCTGTCTGCAGCTGTTTGTTGCTATATGAGGAGGCGCTGCCACCGCCAACTACGGCATTGTAAACAGCCAGTACCGCCTCTCCCATTTCTGAGGGTTTCAGTGGTACCCGCACATCGGAATTAGAGCCAGTCAGGCTCATGTTGCTTTCGAACTGGAAGTGACGAGACATCGTCTGCTTCTCCTTCGAAACCTTCCGATTAGTAATATACTGGCGAGCGTACTCCACTGGCGACAACCAGGTTCCCAGGAAGTCAGCACCGAAGCTCACAATTACATCTGCCTTGCTGAAGTCATAGGCTGGTAGTACACCACCATTGGCACGCAGCAGACCCGATGCAGAGTTCACGTCATACATGACGTGCTCAGTACCAGCAAAACGACCAGCAAATTCAGCAATAACCTTCTTTGTGGAAGGGCTGATGATAGTAGGCGAAACAATGGCAATGCGACCCGCACCGGCCAGTGCATTGCGCACTTCCTGGTCCAGCTGGTCTTTGTCGATCTTAGCACCCTTCTTGGCGAAGTGCTGCAGACGGCCGCCATCGTAGAGGCTGAGCACCACGGCTTGAGCCCGAGCCGACAGACCACCTCGGGTAACCGGAGACTCGGGGTTTCCTTCGAACTTAATCGGACGACCCTCACGGGTTTTCACCAAGAGGCTGTTATAGTCTTGGCCGTTGAAAAAAGTAGAAGCGTAGAAGTTGGCAATACCCGGATCAACCTCTTCAGGTTTGTTGAGGTAGGGAATAGCCTTCCGGACGGGGGCTTCGCAGCTAGCGAGGGTGGCAGCGGCAATACCGAAGCCCATCAGTTTGAGGAAGTCTCGGCGCGGCGCAATGGTAGCATCGGCGCCGCCATTGGAGTCCTTCACCGGCAAGAAGTCAGCAAACTCAGTGAGTGCATTCTTCACAAACTCCGGCGAGTTCTCCAGTTCCTCAACTCCCTTCCAGTACTTAGGCGACTCTTGCATCGTGTTTTTGGAACTTAGGGTCTTAGAGACTTAGGGACGTCACTTGTTGGGCGGGACAGTCTCTAAGCAAGCTTTTTTTAGAGGAAAATGAGGGCTTAAACCCCATCAGGCCCGGTCAGTTATTCCAAGCCTGATGGGACTTAAGCCCTGGGTAATACTAGTAGTGGCACTTCGAGCACTCAGTACCGCCGTTCGAAGAAACCGTGAACGGAACGGCTCCATTCGACTTGTCGTGCAGTTTCACGAGGTTGTCGTAATAGCCATTGCCTTTGGTATTCAGCGGAGTTTCGCGGTGGCAGTTAATGCACCAGCCCATAGTCAGGGGCGAGTACTGATATACTACGTCCATGTTCTGGATAGGACCGTGGCAGGTTTGGCACTCAATGCCGCCAACCTGCGTGTGCTGCGAGTGGTTGAAGTAAGCCAGATCAGGCAGGTTGTGGATACGAACCCACTGAATGGGCTGCTTCCGCTCAATGGCACGGTAGATCTTCTTGATTTCCGGCGACTCCGTTTTGATCTGCGAATGGCAGTTCATGCAGATGTTGGCCGAAGGAATGTTGGCCGACTTGCTCTTATATACCGAGGTGTGGCAGTAGGCGCAGTTAATCTGGTGCTCACCAGCGTGCAGCTTGTGAGAGAAGGCAATCGGCTGCGTGGGCTGGTAGCCCTGCTGCAGGCCTACCCCCATGGCACCCTGGATAGATTCGTACAGCACAGCCAGCACGAATACAACCCCTACAATGGCACGAACTGCAGTTGACTTGTAAATCTTCGAGAAGTCGAAACGCTGCTCCAGTATCTCCCGGTCGCGACCATCCAGGTCCTTGCGGCCACGGAGCACATCTTTCATGATGTTGGCGATAATAACCAGGGTTACTACCAGTACAATCAGTACTACTACCAGCACAATCAGCAATACGTTCATGTACTTACCGGCGCCAGCCTCAGCGGTATCAGCGCCACCAGCAGGGCCTTGCTCACCGGGCTTGATGCCGGTACCATTGGCATTGTCATTAGGGCCAGTAGCCTTACCTTCCTGCGAGGTTACCCACGCAACGATAGAAGTGATTTCCTGATCAGACAGCTGGAAGCTGGGCATCTGCTGCTTGGAGTACTGGTTGAATATTTTCACCGAGTACTCGTCGCCGCTGGCAACCATTTTGCTTGAGTTCTTTACCCAAGGAATGATCCAGGACATAGGCCGGCGTTTGGAGATACCAGCGAGGGCCGGGCCTACCACCACCTCGTTCACGGCGTGGCACTGGGCACAGTTACCTTTGAAGAGAGCATCGCCGGCTGCAATAGCAGCAGCGTCGCCACCGCCGGCAGCGGGAGCGGCCGCCGTGGCGGGAGTTGCGGCAGCCGTAGCGCCGGGGGCCACACCTTCCTTGCTCACGGCCGGAGCCGATCCAACCGCTTGCGCCAAAGATTCACCAATGGTAGCAACGGTCAGGAAAAGAGCGAGAAAAAGGCGGGAAAGGGGACGAAGTCGGATGCTATTCATAGCACAATTTGACTGGAAAAAAGAAACGCGGGGGTGCTTCAAGGCCACAAATGTAGGTCGGGAAACCCAGAGAACAAACCCGCTTTGGCTAATTTTCGGCTGGCCCAGCTAGCTTAGAATCATTCTAAAATTGCTGCCCGCCTCTACCTGAACAGGATGAAGGATGGTTTGCTAAACCCAGGACCTATACTCACTATAGCAAAGCAGCTTCACCCGATTTTTCAACTCATTGCAAGCCAGAAAGTTTCACCCACATAGTGCTAATTATCAGTTTCAGTGGTTTATTTAAGTAAAGTATAGCCACGCAATGGTACTTGCAACAAATCCTGTTATCTTTGCCCCTCATTTAGTTTTTCACACAATTTTCACCCCGTCGTAATGGCAGTAAGAAATTACGAGACGGTCTTCATTTTGACTCCCGTACTGAACGAGGGTCAGGTGCAAGAGACGGTCGAGAAGTTCTCGCAGGTGCTTAAGGAAAATGGCGCCGACATCATCAACACTGAAGCTTGGGGCCTCAAAAAGCTGGCGTACCCAATTCAGAAAAAGAACACCGGTTATTACTTCCTCGTGGAGTTCACCGGCGAAGGAAACATCGTGGACACGCTGGAGCTGGCTTTCCGCCGCGACGAGCGCATCATCCGTTTCCTCACCACGGTTCTGGACAAGCACGCTGTAGTGTACGCCGAGCGTCGTCGCAAAGGCGAGATGAACCAGCAGAAAGCTAAACAGTCGGAAGCCGTAGCCCAGTAGTTAAGAAAATGAGCCTCGCCAACGAAAAAATCCACAAGCAGGATACGCGCAAGAAATACTGCCGCTTTCAGAAGAACGGCATCAAGTACGTAGACTACAAAGACCCGAACTTCCTGCTGAAGTTCGTGAACGAGCAGGGCCGCATCCTGCCCCGTCGCATCACAGGCACCAGCCTGAAGTTTCAGCGCAAAGTAGCGCAAGCCGTAGCTAAAGCCCGCCACCTGGCGCTGATGCCCTACGTAACTGATTCGCTGAAGTAACCCGCCAACCGTAGTACTGACATGGAAGTAATTCTGAAAGACGACGTTAAAGGCCTGGGCTACAAGAACGACATTGTTACTGTAAAGCCCGGCTACGGCCGTAACTACCTGCTCCCGCAGGGTCTGGCTGTTCTGGCCGACAAATCCAACAAGAAAATCGTAGCTGAGAACGTACGTCAGGCTGCTCACAAAGCCGAGAAAGTGAAAGCTGACGCGCAAGCGGTAGCTGACAAAATCGGTGACGTGGTACTGGATATTCCGGCTAAGGTGGGCGAGAGCGGCAAAATCTTCGGCCGCGTAACCACGCTGCAGCTGACGGATGCCCTGAAAGCCAAAGGCATCGAGGTGGACCGCAAGCGCGTGTCGTTCGACTCGGAGCCCAGCGTAGTAGGTTCTTACACTGCTACCGTTGACCTGCACCGCGAAGTAAAGCACAAGCTGAACTTCAACGTAGTTGCCGAATAAGGCACACTCGGTAAAACAACTGGAAACGCCCAACTACTTTTACAGTGGTTGGGCGTTTTTTATAGTGGCATATAGCACTTCATTCGCAAATGGTGCCGCTATACAGGACATTTCATACCGAGATATACCTAAGTGCCATCGGGTTTTCGGCGGCAGCTTAGAGTTTTACCTCTCTCATCAGCATCAAAAGCGAAAAGGCAACAGGCTTATTCAGGAGGACGGTGCGACGCGTAACCCGGTAACGGCCGAAGACGAATATATCTTCTGGCGCCTGCTTCGATTTCCTTCCCTGCGCTAACTTCGGCGCCCTAAGTCTAGGAACCTGCTTTTTTAGGCTACTGCTCAGCACGCGAAGCCAAGAGTAGCACCTGCTGCTTTTTGGCTGAACGCGGGATGTTGAGTAGGTTGCCTGTCCGTTGGCCCGCCAAAGGCCGTATTAATAGAAATGTTTCGTACTGAACTACCGCTTACGCCCCACCCGCAACAACTGCCCCTCTCGGCGCGGGTACTGACGCTAGGCTCCTGCTTTTCTGACTCCATTGGATCCCGACTGCGCGACTTTAAGGTTGCGACCATGGTGAACCCTTTTGGTACCGTGTTCAATCCTATTTCAGCCTGCAAACTGTTGCGGGCCGCCGCCGGAGAGGACACCGACTGGCAGCAGCACTTGGTAGAGGCCCGGGGCCGCTGGCAGAGTCACGACCTACACGCTGAAGTAGGAGCCGACAATCCGGTGGAGCTACTGCAGCATATCCAGACCCTGACGCGGGAGACGGGCGTATTTCTAGCTACGGCCGACGCAGTAGTGCTGACGCTGGGTAGCGCCTACGCTTACCGGTTACGCGAAACCGACGAAATTATCAGCAACTGCCACAAGCTACCGGCCGAAAAGTTTAACAAGGAGCTGCTGACCGCCGATGAGATTATCGCAGCCGTGGCAGAAACCCATGCCTATCTGCGGCGAATTAATCCCAGGCTGCGATTTATTCTGACGGTTAGCCCGGTTCGGCACGTCAAGGATACGTTGGTTCTCAACTCGGTCAGCAAGTCGATGCTGCGGGTGGCATGTCATTACCTGAGTGACTTACTGCCTGATGTCACCTATTTCCCGGCATACGAGCTTCTACTGGACGATTTGCGCGACTATCGGTTTTATAGCTCCGATATGCTGCACCCATCGGAAGTAGCCGAGAACTATATCTGGGAGCGTTTCACCCGGACGTATTTTGATGCCGCTTTTGGTCGGTTCAAAAAGGAATGGGAAACCATTCGGCAAGCCTTGGGACACCGGCCGCTCTACGCGGCGGCCCCGGAACACCGACAGTTCCTGGAGGGTACGCTGGAGCGGCTGCGCCGGCTCAGCGGCCAAGCTGATGTCCGGATGGAGACGCTGCACGTAGAGCGGGAATTGGCCGCCCTACCCCTTCCTCCTGCCCCCGCAGAGCCGGAGCCCGAGGAGGACTTCGATGACGAAGAACGCATTGATATTGGTGACCTCGGCGAGGAAGAAGCTGGGGCAGCAGCTGCGCTTGTTGGGCGGGGAGCGGGTGTACTGATTGAATCCGAAGAAGAGGTGGTAGAAGAACCCGAAGAGGAGGAAATTACGCCTGATTCGGCGTATGAGCACGCTTATCTGGCAGGGGCTACGGATGAAGAAGAGGAAGCCAGTTTGCCAACTGACGCCGTAGCAGGCTCAGAACTCTTTGAGGGTGAAGAGCCGGTGAAAAAGAAAAAACGCCGCTCGAGAGGCGGAGCCAAGCGTACCAAGCGCAAGCACGCCCGTTTGGCTGCTGAAGCTGAGGCCGCTCAGGTGACTGCTGCTACTTTGGCGCCCCTGGAAGAGCCGCAGGAAACGATAAGCCTGGAGCCAACCTCAGAGGTGCTTTATATTACTGAGGCCGAGCTGCGCCGAGGCCAGCTGCCAGCTTCCGAACCGGAAACGGTAGAAACGGAGGAAGCTCCAGCTGCTACCCCTGCAGATTCTGCTGAACCTACTGAAACTGCACCGGAAAAGCTCGCCCGACGTAGCCGAAACCGGCGCCGGGAACCCCGGGAGGACGCTCCAGCTCGCTCGGGTGGCCGTAATGGCCGGCGGCCATTGTATGCTGCAGAAGACCTGGAATCGGACGACTCTATCTCAGAAAAGGCCCGCCCCGAAGCTAACCAGATCCTTGCTACACCCTTAGTGCCGGAGCCCACTGTCGCAGAGCCAGCCATAACGGCACAACCCCAACCCGAGGCAGCAGCTCCCGCACCCGAGCCACCAGCTCCTACCGGTCCAGCCGATGCAGATGTTCCTGACGCAGCGGCTCTGGAAGCTGCTTTGCCCGCTGCTACGCGTGCTACCCGCTCCCGCAAGCCGGCGCCTGCCCAAGCTGCCCGGCCGCCGAGAAGCCGTAAGGCAGCGCCAACCGCTGAAACTACCTCACAGGTGGCAGAGCCCGAAGCCGCACCCGTGACGCCCGCTCCTACCCTGCCCACTGATATATCAGCCGCTACGGATGCAGCGGCTCCCGTTCAGAAACCCGCCCCGAAGCCCCGCAACAAGCGGCAAGCAGCGGCACCGAAGGCGGCACCTGAGGTAAGCCCTGCGGAAGCACCTGCTACCACTGCGAGTGAGCCGCCAACGGCCGTGCGCAAACGCGCCCCTCGACGGCCGGCAACAAAACCAACGGCCCCTGAGCCTACCCCCGCCGCAACGCCGGAAGCTTCGCCTGTTGCCCCGGAGCCAGCCAAGCCACGGGCGCGGGCGCCCCGCCGCAAACCGGCACCCGACGCTTCCTCGCCCGAAACCACTTAATAAAAAACCCGGCCGTCAGTGGCCGGGTTTTCTTTTGGTACTGGCATCGTCCTAGCGTTGCATTTCTTAGTTCCTACCCCCTCACTGCGTATGAACCTCCCCCCTAACCGTCTGGCCCAGGAATCGAGCCCCTACCTGTTGCAGCACGCGCACAATCCCGTGGACTGGTACCCGTGGGGAGCTGAGGCCCTGCAACGGGCCCAAGCTGAGAACAAGCCCATATTGGTGAGCATAGGGTACGCCGCCTGCCACTGGTGCCACGTGATGGAGCGCGAGTCGTTTGAGAACCCGCAGGTCGCGGCCGTGATGAATGCCCATTTCGTGTGCATTAAAGTGGACCGGGAGGAGCGCCCCGACGTGGACCAGGTGTATATGGATGCTTTGCACGCCATGGGAATACAGGGTGGCTGGCCCCTGAACGTCTTTCTAACCCCTGAGGCCAAGCCCTTCTATGGGGGCACGTATTTCCCGCCCCAAAACTGGCTGCAGCTGCTAGCCAGCATCGGGCGCGGGTACGCCGGCGAGTACCGAAGCGAGCTACAGGCCTCCGCCGAGCAGTTTGTGCAGGTGCTTCGGCGCGGTGAGCTGGATAAGTACCGTCCGGCTGAGGCTGCTGATGGCTTGTCGGACGAAGAATTCAAGCTGCTGGTGTACAACCTGGCCTCGAAATTTGACCGGGAGAAGGGAGGATTAAATCGGGCGCCGAAGTTTCCGATGCCCAGCATCTGGCGTTTTCTGCTGCATACTCACGCCCTCAGCGGCAGCCCTACCCTCCTGAACCAACTTAACCTGACCTTGCGCCAGATGGCCCACGGCGGCATTTATGACCAGATAGGAGGTGGCTTCGCTCGTTACTCGGTGGATGAAGCCTGGCTGGTTCCGCACTTCGAGAAGATGCTTTACGACAACGGGCAACTGTTGACTTTGTATGCGGAAGCGTTTCAGGAAACCAATGACCCGCTTTACCAACAGGTGGTGTATAATACTGTGGCCTTTCTAGAGCGTGAGATGCTGAGCCCAGAGGGAGGCTTTTACTCTTCTCTGGACGCGGACACGGAAGGCGTGGAAGGCAGATTTTACGTCTGGACTCAGGAGGAGCTGCAGGCTGCGTTGGGCGACGAAGAGCCGCTGGCCTCGGCCTACTACTCTTGCTTACCGGTAGGCAACTGGGAGCATGGCCTGAACATTCTGCACCGCACCAGCCCGGATGCGGAGTTTGCCCAACAGCATGGCCTATCCCCGGCCGAGCTGCAAACGATGGTTAAAAAATGGCAGCAGAAGCTGCTAACCGCCCGCGACGCCCGTACCCGCCCGGCCCTCGACGACAAAATCCTGACCGGCTGGAACGCGCTGCTCCTGCAGGGTCTGACGGATGCCTACCGGGCCTTCTCCGAGCCACAGTTTCTGGAGCTGGCCTTGCGGAACGCCCGTTTCCTGCGTGAGAAGCTTCAGACAGCTACAGGACTCCAGCGCAACTACAAAAACGGGCGCGCTACCATCCCGGCTTTTCTGGAGGACTATGCCCTCTTGATTCAGGCCCACATCAGCCTGTATGAGGTTACCTTCGCAGAGGAGTGGCTACGGGAAGCCGAGCAGCTGACCGAGCACGTGCTAGCCCATTTCCTCGACCAGCAGGAGCAGCTGTTCTTTTTCACGGCTGATAACGGAGAGGCGCTCATTGCCCGCAAAAAGGAGCTGTTCGACAATGTCATTCCGGCTTCCAACTCCGTGATGGCGCACAACCTGCATCGGCTGGGCCTGCACCTGGAAAACAGCCGGTACCAGGAACTAGCCGCTGCCATGATCCGGCAGGTACAGGCGCTGGTAGTACAGGAACCACAAAGCCTCGCAAACTGGGCCCTGCTGTACACGGCGCTACTGCGGCCCTCGGCGGAAATTGCCATTGTGGGGCCCCAGGCCGAACAATTTCGCCAGGAGCTTAGCCGACATTATTTACCCAACGCGGTTATAGCTGGTAGTGTGGGCGCTAGCTCCCTACCCCTGCTGCAAGGCCGAACCGCCCGGAACGCGCAGACCACTATCTATGTCTGCTTTAACCGGACCTGCCGGCAGCCGGTGCACTCCGTAGCCGAGGCCTTAGCTCAGCTTTGATGCGCCCGCGGCTACCGGTTCCGGCCCCGGCTGTGTTATCTTTACCTTCCGCTTCCAGTCTGATTTTCCCTTGAGCCTCACGTTTGACTTTGTCCAGCCCCAGCCGGAACCCGCCGCCGACCGCCTCACGCTGTTCGCCGACGTGATTCTGCCGCTGCCGCTGCCCAAGCTGTACACCTACCGCGTTCCGTTCGAGCTGAACGACCAGGTAGTAGTGGGCGGCCGGGTGATTGTGCAGTTTGGGGCCAAGAAAACGCTGAGCTGCATCGTGGCCGCCGTGCACGAAAACCCGCCCAAGGAGTATCAGGCCAAGTACATTCTGGAGTTCATTGATGATGCCCCGGTAGTAACCCAGCCCCAGCTGAAGCTTTTCCGCTGGATGGCCGATTACTACCTCTGCACTTTAGGCGAAGTCATCAATGCGGCCCTTCCCTCGGCCCTCAAGCTCAGCTCCGAAAGCCGCGTACAGCTACACCCCGCCTTCGAGCCCGAAACCAACCCCTACCCCCTCAGTGAGCAGGAACAGAAGATTGTAGATGCCCTGAGCACCGGCGAGGAAGGCAAGTCCCTGACGTTTACGGAGGTAGGCGACCTGCTAGGTATTGCCTCATTTCATAAGTACATCAAGTCCCTAATGCAGAAGGACGTGGTGTTTCTGTTCGAGCATTTGCAGGATAAGTATTCGCCCAAGGTGGTGAAGAAGGTGCGGCTGGCTCACCACTTGGTAGCCGAGGCGGCGCTGGAGCAGCTGTTCGCCCAACTGGCCAGCAAAAGCAAGCAGCTGGATGTGCTGATGCGCTATCTGCAGCGCGTGCCGGTGTATCAGAACGAGTACGCCAACCACAAAGGCATGGAAAAGGCGGCCCTGACCAGCGCGCCGCACCTCTCGCCTTCGGCCGTGAACACGCTCATCAAAAATGGGGTGCTGGAGCAGTTCGATGTGATTGTGTCGCGCTTTCCGCTGGATGAGGACGACGCCGAGGCCAAGATGCACTTCACCCTGAGTGAGGCCCAGCAGGAAGCCCGCAATGACATCATGCGGCAGTTTCAGGAGAAGGATATTGTGCTGCTGCACGGCGTAACGGGCGCGGGCAAAACCGAAATCTACATCGACCTGATTAAGCAGGCCCTGGATGGCGGCGGGCAGGTGCTGTACCTGCTACCCGAAATTGCCCTGACCGCCCAGATTGTAACCCGCCTGATGCGCGTATTCGGCTCGCGGCTGGGTGTGTACCACTCCAAGTTCTCCGACAACGAGCGGGTAGAAGTGTGGAACGGGGTGCTGTCGGGGCGGTTTCAAGTGGTGATTGGGGTGCGCTCCTCCGTGTTCCTGCCCTTCGATAACCTCGCCCTGACTATTGTAGACGAGGAGCACGAATCGAGCTACAAGCAGTACGACCCCAGCCCCCGCTACAACGCCCGGGAAGTAGCCCTGATGATGGCCAACTTCCAGGGGGCCAAAACTCTGTTGGGCTCGGCTACCCCCGCCGTAGAAACCTACTACCAGACGCGCACGGGCCGCTACGGCCTGGTTTCCTTGACGAAGCGGTTTGGCGAGGCAGGCCTGCCCGAAGTAGAGCTGGTGGACACCCGCAAAAGCCGGGAGCAGAAAACCATGCACAACCACTTCACGCCGGAGCTGATGCAGGCCATGGAAGGCAAGCTGGCGGCTAAGGAGCAGGTCATTCTGTTCCAGAACCGCCGGGGCTACGCGCCTTTCATCAACTGCCTCGACTGCGGCTGGATTCCGAAGTGCAAGAGCTGCGCCGTGAGCTTAAGCTACCACAAGCACAGCCACGAGCTGCGCTGCCACTACTGTGGCTACCATGAGCGCATGTACGCGCAGTGCCCGGCCTGCGGCTCGCGCAACGTAAAAACAGTGGGTTTCGGCACCGAAAAGCTGGAAGACGACCTGAAGGTGATGCTGCCCGAAGCCAACGTGCAGCGCATGGACCTGGATACTACCCGGGCTAAGAACGCCTACCAGCAGATTATTTCCGACTTCGAGAAGCAGAATACCAACGTGCTGGTGGGCACTCAGATGGTAACCAAGGGCCTCGACTTTGCCAACGTGAGCCTGGTAGGCATCATCAATGCCGACTCCATTATTCACTACCCCGATTTCCGGGCCCACGAGCGGGCCTTCCAGATGTTCGTACAGGTAAGTGGGCGGGCGGGCCGCAAGGGCAAGAAGGGCCGCGTTATTATCCAGACCGGCGACCCGCAACAAGTGATTTTTGACAAGGTAATCCGCAACGACTACCTGGAGTTTTACGAGTACGAGATTCTGCAGCGACGCGAGCATGGCTACCCCCCGTTCATGCGCATTATCCGGCTAACCGTGAAGCACATGGACGCCGTGGTGGGCGAACGGGCCGCCATTCTGCTTACCCAGGAACTAGTGGACCGCCTGGGCCGCGAGGCCGTGCTGGGCCCCGAAGCGCCCTACATCTTCCGCATCCGCAACTTCTACTTGCAGGAAATTACCGTCAAGCTGAGTCGCGAGCATACCGTGCTCCGCGCCGCCAAAGCCGATATCCTGGAGGCTATCAACCTCGTGCGCGACCAGAAGGAGTTCAAACAGGTGCGCATCGCCGCCGACGTGGACCCGATGTAGGGCACAGCGTACTACAAGGCTGCTACTATAGCAACCAGCCCTGATATGGCTAAAATAATACCCGGAAGTCCAAAAAAGAGTATTGCATATCCTCCTAACAAATATGCGGCAGCTGTTACTAAGGCACCTGCAAGAAATAGAACGGAGCCTATTCTGATCAGACGTGACTTTTTGCTCACGAGAGCTTCTTCTTTTGGCTCACTACCGACGCCAACTTTAGCTGTTCGCCGCTCCTTCCTTCGGGCTTGCCGACGTAGCCGCAATCGGCCGTTTTCCCCTTGATAAAGCAGCAAGGCTATACCCACTGGAAACAAAGCTATGGAAATCAGGAGCAAACCGATATTTGTCCAGCCGGAAGAGAACTCCGCATTGAATGCCACCAGAGCCCCGATTATTGCGCTCAAGCTAATTGCCCCTCCAATTAGATTGACAGTAGTAGTCTCCGGATCGGGTTTTGAGGCCTGAGCTACGGTAGGCGTTACCGCCGTATCGGGTGCAGTAATTATTTGCTTGGAAGGTATATTAACTGGCTTAGCCAGCTTTATCTGGACAGCAGGGGGTAGACGTCGGCTTCTCTCTTGAGATGGAGTAGCAGCAGAAGCGTCAGCCAGCAGTTGGGGCGGCTCGGTAGCTTGACTAGCAGGGGAAATTAGCTGATGGTTTAAGCTCTGGCCGTACTCCTGAACTGCAGGCAACAGTGCCGGAACCCGAGCCGACTGGCAGCCCACTAGCAACAGTCCGCTCAGCAGCAGACTTAGGGTCTGAAATTTCATGCTTTATAATAGAGCTTGTTGAATAGTCAAGGAGATATATTTAGCTCTAAGCACGAGAATTCCAGCCTATAAAAAAAGCCCCGGCTACCAGTTGGCAGTCGGGGCTTTTTGTAGAAAAGCGGGTTACTATCCTACTATACCTCGTCGAGCAGGCCCAGCACGATGAATACAATACCGATGATGGCAATTACGCTACCCAAAATTGGGATAATCAGGCCCACCAGAATACCTACCAGCAGCAGGATGATGCCGAGCTTGATGTTGCGGCTGATGGCGTTGGCGTCTTCCTTAGCCGCCGTTTCCGATTTCTTGCTCACTTGAGCTTTAGCGGCCAGCTTATCGGCTTTCTTGGCCAACTTGGCTACCAGAGCTTTCTGGGCCAGGTTCAGCTTGGGTGCCGTAGTGGCTTTGGCCGGGGCTGCAGCCTTAGCAGGAGCACTAGCTACAGCCGAGCGCTCGGCTACCGGAGCCTGCGCGGCCGGAGTGGTGGCGCTGGTGGCCGGTGCTGCGGGCTCTACTACCGCTTCTGAGGCGACAGGAGCGGTAGCTTCCGGGGCCACGGCCACAGCGGGTGCTACCACTACTCCCCGCTGGGTACCGTGGTAAGCCGATGAAGTTTTGGGCAGCATAGCATACTCAGCGCGGTTGCAGCTGGTCAGAGCTACTGCTACAGCCGCCACAGCCGTAAGCTTGTGCAGGATTCCGGACAGGTGTTTCATAAGGGGAAAAGAAATTAGGGTGAATGGTATGCGAACGGGACTTGTACGGGCAAATTAAAGAATGAAAATAAAAAACAGGATATATTCCCTGCCAGCAACTGCCCGTCAGGTTGCTTCCTTGCGGCTACGCAGGCACTTAGCGAAGGGTTATTTTTTTGTTGCCTCCTCCCACCGAACGGTTCGGGCTGGACAGATGTTATCGTCGCGCTGTTTATTTGCACCCGTGCATATGCCGTTCCATTCAAAGTATTTGCTGCTATGCGCAGCAACCGGTTTGCTTCTCGGGCCTTTGGCCTGCACGCAGCCTCTCACTGAAAGTACCGCTGCTCAACTGGTAGAAGCGCGTCGGCAGGCCCTGCCTGACACCAGTGGCTACGAGCGGCGCGCTCCTCAGGACCCCAACGGCATCAGCACCTACTACATGGGCCGCCAGATTGCCCACGTGATGGGGCATGAGGGCGCAGGCTGGCTTGAGCGCGCTGACCGACAGCAGGAAGAAGGAACCGATATTTTGTTGCGCGAGCTTAAGCTCAAACCCACCGATGTAGTGGCTGATATAGGGGCCGGGACGGGTTATTTCTCTTTTCGGATTAGTCCTTTGGTGCCCAAAGGCAAGGTGCTGGCTGTGGATATTCAGCCCGAAATGTTGACCGCTTTGCGTGAAACGGCCGGAAAGCAGCATATCCACAACGTGATACCGGTGCGCGGAACTACCCAGAACCCCAACCTTCCTGAGCGAGGAGTTGACTTGGTGCTGATTGTGGACGCCTACCACGAGTTCGACCACCCACGGGAAATGATGCGCGCCATTCGGAACTCCCTCAGCCCCACCGGCAGGGTAGCCTTGGTAGAGTACCGGGCCGAAGACCCTAACGTGCCCATCAAACGCATTCATAAGATGAGCGTGGCCCAGGCCCGCCGCGAAATGGCAGCCATCGGTCTGCGCCTCACTGATTCGGTGGAAACTCTGCCCCAGCAGCATCTGCTGTTTTTCCGGAAATAGGTGGTTTTAGCCTACCCCGGCGCAAGTTGTATGGGGTAGCAAGCGGCATCAGGCGCCCCGCTTTATCTTTGCGGGCTATGGCTTTTTCCTCGTCCGATCCTCGTCAGCTTTCCATCCACGACTTCACGTACCAGCTACCCCCGGAGCGCATTGCCCCGGAGCCTCTGCCTAACCGCGACCAGTCGAAGCTGCTGGTGTACCAGGCCGGCACCATCTCCGACCGGCAGTTTTACGAGGTTCCGGCCTTGCTCCCGGCCAGTAGCCTGCTGGTTTTCAATGATACCAAAGTGGTGCGGGCGCGGTTGTTTGCCCGGCGGCCAACCGGCGGCATAGTAGAGTTATTCTGCTTGGAGCCGGTAGCCCCGCACCGCGCCATTGAGCCTGCCATGCAGCAAACCGGCAGCTGCGTCTGGAAATGCCTGGTCGGAAACGGGAAACGCTGGAAAACTGGACCGGTAACGCTGGAGTTCGAGGCTGCCGGCCAGGCCGCGGTGCTCACCGCTGAGCGGGTAGAACAGGGCGAAGGATACGCCCTGATTCGATTTAGCTGGGAGCCGGCCGCGCTGCCTTTTGCGGAAGTATTGCGAGGAGCCGGTCATTTGCCCCTACCCCCTTACCTCAATCGAACCGATACGGCCGCCGACGCCGTCCGGTACCAAACGGTTTACGCCGCGCACGAAGGGGCAGTAGCCGCGCCCACCGCAGGGCTTCACTTCTCGGACGCCGTGCTGGCTGAGCTAGCATCTCGGTCTGTTGCGGCGGCCCACGTAACCCTGCACGTAGGCGCCGGCACTTTCCAGCCAGTTAAGGCGGCCTCCATGGAGGGCCACCCCATGCACGGAGAGCCGATCAGCGTAACGGCCGCCACGTTGCGGCAGTTGCTGGAGCACCTGCCCCAGCCTATTATTGCAGTCGGCACCACTAGTCTGCGTACTCTGGAAAGCCTATATTGGCTAGGTGCGCGCCTCATGCTGCAGCCCCAGGCCGAACCAGTGTGGCACGTAAGCCAATGGCAACCCTACCAGGGTCAGTCGGCAGTGCCGGCTGTTGAGGCTTTCAGAGCGCTACTGCGCCATTTAGAAGAAAGCAACTCTGATACGCTGCACGCTACCACGCAGCTTCTGATTGCGCCAGGTTATGAGTTCCGGGTAATTCGGGGGCTGATTACCAACTTTCATCAACCCGAGAGCACGCTGCTTCTACTGGTTGCAGCCTTGCTGGGCCCTGACTGGCGCCGCGTTTATGACCACGCGCTGGCTCATAACTACCGCTTCCTGAGCTACGGCGACTCTTCTTTGCTGCTGCCTTGAGTAGCTGAACTGGTTTAACCGAAAAAGCCCCATGAATGGGGCTTTTTTATTCTGTGACATATGTTGCTTTACCTTTCCCTACATTCTCAAATTCGTGAAGCTGACTTTGCTTTACGGATTCCAAACATCCCATATCTATAAAGCACATCAATATATCTATCTGATTGCCTGATACTTGCAAATATGGCAGAAAACATACTGGAAATGGGTACAATGGCAGGGCTACAGTGTGATGGTTGCTGAGGCACCAGGACCGGGGCCGGCAGGTGAGGGTAGCCGCAAGTTGGCATTTCACAACCAATTTTCAGCAACCCGTATAAGGACTCATAATCTACTTACCTAAGCAGACTCTCCTCATGAAAAAGATAGTAATGCTGGCCGCCGCCGCGCTTTTCTCGACGGCCGCCTTCGCCCAAGGCGACAAAACCACCGTCCGCGACGATGCTTCCGGCGCCAAAACGACCGTAACGGAGCGCGATAACGGCACCGTGAAAGTAGAAGCCCGCTCCGGCCGCACCAAAGCCGGTCAGAAAGCCTACAATACGAAACAGGACGTAAAATCGGCCGGTAAGAAAACCGGCGCGGTTGTAGAAAAAGGCGCCAAGAAAACCGGTCACGCCGTGAAAAAAGGTGCGAAAGCCGTGAAAAACAAAGCCGAGGACGTTGTGGACTAAAACCGCAGCCTCTGCAGACTCACTAGATGTCGCAGATGTCGGATACAACAAAAAGAGCTTGCCTTTCGGCAAGCTCTTTTTGTTGTGTTTAGCACCGGCAGACCAGAAGCCGTAGCATCTGAAATGAGCAGCGCACAGACTCCCTGAGCTACTGCCCCACCATAAACACCGCGTTGCCGAATAGCAGCTTACCGCCCTGCCAGAAGGCTCGGAACAGCGGATTATCAGCCAGGTATACTACCTGCCCGCGGCCCAGATCCTGGGAGCCCAGTACAAAGCTGTCATTGAGGGCGCGCTGGGCTTTTCGGCCCGTAAAGCCGGCCGCATAGCCATTTTTCTTAAGCACGCCCACGTTCCAACCACCCTGGGGCATAAACCGGTAGTTGGGTGTATCGCGCAGAAGGGCGTAGTAGGTGCTGCCGTAGCCGAAGGCCAGCGGATGGGTGTTATCGAGCTGTACGCGGTACACGCTTCCTTGTACCCGTTCGCCAATCTGCTCCCGCTCGGCATCGGCGTAACGGCGCAGGGCGGCGTAAGGGTTAGGCTTCTTGGTAGTGGCGCTGTCGGCGGGCTTGGCCTTCAGCAGGAAATCCTTCTTGTCGGCCAGAAAGCGGGTAGCACCCTCGAGAGCAATAAGGCGGCCGCCGGCCCGCACCCAATTCTTTACGCTTTCCAGGCTGCGCTCTGTCAGAACGTTGTCGTAGCGGCCATCGGGCAGAATCAATACGTCGAACTCGGCCAGGGGCACGCTGCTGAAATAATCCGTTCCCAGCACCGACACGGGGTAGCCGATCTGCTGCTCGAAGAAGTGCCACACCTCTCCGAATGCGGTGGCATCTATACCCGGGCCGGCCAGAATAGCCACCTTGGGCTGCTGCAGAGGGCGCACCGACCGGGAACCCAGGTCGCCGCCGCTAGTGGAGAGGCCCGACTGCACGGCCTGCACCTGCACACCGGCCGAGTCGGCCTGAGCACGCACCAGCTGGTCGAAGCGGGCTCCCAACCGCTCGTTGCCCGTCCGCGGAATCACGAGGGTGCCGCGCTGGTACTGCTGGCCTTCTGTTTCAAACGGCTCATCGGCCACGCGCACCTTCACGCCCAGCTGCTGCAAGCGGCCCAGAAAGCGCACGTCCGGGAGGCTATTCCACCGGGCCACGTAGGCATAGGGAGGGTTGGCGGGCAGCGTGGGGGTAGCGGGCTTGGCCGGGGCCGAGTTATTGGCCTCTACTGTGCTTTTCAGGGCGTAGGCTTTCAGGCCAAAGGCATACGGCAACGACCAGGCCGTGAGGTCGTATGTCAGGGAGTCTTCCAGGGCTGCCTGGGGCTCAAACAGCACCTTCACCAATGTTGATTTGGGCTGGTACATGCTCACTACCAGGTCGCGGGGCTCAATCTGCACGGTTTCCGTCTGGCCCGTAGCGTAGCTATAGGCGCGCTGCTTGCTGCGCTTGGCGGCGTAGCCGTATCTGATTTGCTGGCGGTCGAGGTATTGGGTCAGGGCGCGCACCTGGCCGGCATCAGCCGTCCCGGCCACTACAAAGGACTTATAGTCGCCGCGGGGCTTGGTGCGGGCATCGAGGTAGAACTTCTGAAACTCCCGAACCAGCTCGTCGTGGCGGTCGGCGGCGGCCTGAATGGTCGCCAGACTGGTGGCGTGGTGGTGGGCAATGCGCTGGGCCAGGGTGAGGGTGTCGCCGTCGGCTTTGGTGTAGCTGATGCCGGCCGGACTACCCCCACCCTGCTCGTAGGTCATGCCGATGGCCCCGTTGAAGGAAGGCCAGGTGTCGCCGTAGAAGGGCGCAAACAGGTCGTAGGTTTCGCGGGTGAAGTACAGCCAGTTGTTTTTGTCGAATACCCGGCGGTTATAGTCGCCGATGATGTTCTGGAACTTGCGCTGCCATTCCGTGAGGTCAGCATGGAAGGGTTTGGCCGCAGGCGAGAAGTAATACGGGTTGTTGGGCCCCATCTCGTGGAAATCGGCGTGCACCTGGGGCAGCCACTGGTTGTACACGGCTATGCGCTGGCGGCTTTCCTGCTGGGTTTGCCAGGCCCAGTCGCGGTTCAGATCGAAGTAGTAATGGTTGTAGCGTCCACCAGGCCAGGGCTCGTGGTGCTCCCAGCTCAGGGGCGAGGAGTTGGGCTGCTGGTTAGCCACGCGGTTGTACCACTGCGCATACCGGTCGCGGCCGTCGGGGTTCACGCAGGGGTCCACGATAACCACCAGGTTCTGGAGCCACTGCTGCATCTGCTGGTCCTGGGGGTTGGCCAGGTCGTAAAGCACCTGCATCACTGCCTCCGACGACACGGCTTCGTTGCCGTGCACATTGTAGCTAAGCCACACCACGGCCGGCTGCTGACGCTGGGCGGCACCGCTTTCCAGGCCGGCCAGGCGCAAGTTGTTGCGCCGAATGTCGTCGAGGCGGCTCAAATTGTCGGGGGTAGCCACGTACACCAGCTCCAGCGGGCGGTTCTCGTAGGTACGACCGTAGCGCTGCTGCTTCATGCGGCCGGGGCTATGCTGCACCACATGCTCTACGTAGCGCAACAGCTCGGCGTGCGGAGTAAAGCCGGTACCCAGCTCGTAGCCTAAAAACTGGCGCGGGGTGAGCAAGGCCCCTTCGGCGGCGCCGGGAGTTTGGGCAAACAGCTGAGGGCTGAGCAGCAGGCAAAGCAGCCAGAAGTAAGCCGCTCGTAATCGGGAGTTAAGCACGGGGGTACGGGGTAGCACCGGCAGAGGCCGGCGAGGTTAAGGAAAGGTTTGGTAGCCAAAGAAAACAGAATCTGACCGTCCGCGCCGGAAAAAGATGCCATGCTCCGGCGCTGCGGTGCTACCTGCTGGCATCCCAGCGGGCACTTGCTTACCTTACCCACTACTCTGCTACCTGTTTCACCTTCCTACCCCTTCATCCGTATGCCTACCCCTACCCCGCCCCGGGCCCTGCTGGTCGCCCTGCTCGTTGCCGCCGCCAGTGCCGCCCAGGCCCAGACTCCGGTATCGTACCCGCTGCCCTCCGAGGCCGACAAGCAGCAGCTGGCTGTAGTGCTGGCCGATACGCTCTACATTCAGCAGCACTACAACAAGTTCGAGTACCAGATTCCGATGCGCGACGGGGTAAAGCTCTACACCATCGTGTACGCGCCCAAGGATGCCGATAAGGTAAAGTACCCCATCATGCTCAACCGCACACCCTACGCAGTGGGGCCCTACGGGCCGGGCAAGTACAAGAAAAACCTGGGGCCCAGCAGCACCATGATGCACGAGGGCTACATTTTTGCTTACCAGGATGTGCGGGGCCGCTACATGTCGGAGGGGCAGTTTGTGGATGTGCGGCCGGCCAAAACCTCGTACCAAGGCAAAACCGACACCGACGAGGGCACCGATACGTACGACACCATTGAGTGGTTGCTGAAAAAAGGGCCTAAGAACAACGGGCGGGTAGGCCAGTGGGGCATCAGCTACCCCGGCTACTATACCGCCACGGGTCTGCTCAGCCGTCACCCAGCCCTGAAGGCCTCCTCGCCCCAGGCCCCTATTGCCGACTGGTTCTGGGATGATTTTCACCACAACGGGGCCTTTTTCCTGCCGCATGCCTTCAATTTCCTGGCTTCGTTCGGGCTGCCTCGCCCCCAGCCTACCCCCACCGGCAACCCGGCCTTCCAGCACGGCACCCCCGATGGCTACGACTTTTTCATGCGAATGGGGCCGCTCAAAAACGCCGACGCCCGCTATTACAAAGGGCAGGTAGCTTTCTGGAACGACCTGACGCAGCACCCCAACTACGACGAGTTCTGGCAGGCCCGCAACCTGCGGCCTCACCTCAAAAACCTCAACAAGAATACGGCCGTGCTGACCGTGGGCGGCTTCAACGATGCCGAGGACCTCTTCGGGGCTCTGAAGATTTATGAAACCATTGAAAAGCAGAACCCCGGTCAGCGCAACGGCCTCGTGATGGGCCCTTGGGTGCACGGGGGCTGGGCCCGCGGCACCGGCGAAATGGTAGGCAACGTGGCCTACGGCGAGTCACCTTCCCTGTACTACCAAAAGGAAATTGAGGCGCCCTTTTTCAAATCGTATCTGAAGGACGGCAAGCCGGCTGCCACTCCTGAGGCCACCATTTTCGAGGGCGGGACCAACCGCTGGCGCACGTTTGCTACCTGGCCACCAAAAGAAGCGCAGGAGCGTACCTTATTTTTCCAGGCCAATGGCAAAATCGGCTTCGAGCAGGCAGCCGCCGGCCCCGAGTTCGACCAGTATCTCAGCGACCCGGCCCACCCCGTACCCTTCACCGAGGCTACAGCCACCGGCATGACCCGCGAGTACATGACCGACGACCAGCGCTTCGCCTCGCGCCGGCCCGATGTGCTCACCTACCAGACCGACGTCCTCGCCGAGGACCTGACGCTGGCCGGCCCCATTGAGGCCCTGCTGCAGGTAGCTACCACCGGCACCGACGCCGATTGGGTCGTAAAAATCATTGATGTGTACCCCGACGACACTCCCAGCAACCCCAGCCTGAACCCGGCCGTGAAGCTGGGCGGCTACCAGCAAATGGTGCGCTCGGAGGTGATGCGTGGGCGCTTCCGCAATAGCTTCAGCAAGCCGGAAGCCTTCGTGCCGGGCCAGGTAACGGCCGTGCCGTTTACCGTGCAAGACCTCTGCCACACCTTCCGCAAAGGCCACCGCCTGATGGTACAGGTACAAAGCAGCTGGTTTCCGCTGGTGGACCGCAACCCTCAAACCTTCGTGCCTAATATCTTCGAGGCCAATGAAAAAGACTTCCAGGCCGCAACCCACCGTCTTTATCACTCTCCGCAGCACGCTTCCCAGCTAAAAGTGCGGGTGCTGTAAGCGGTGAGTTAGCAGCCAGGAGCCGTTTGCCGGTTCATTGATTTCGGAGGGGTAGCCCCAATGAAGCGCTGCATCGGTAGCAAGACCTAATATAGATCCTCAACAAAGCCCCAACGGGCCAGCACCAATCGTTCAACGACTAGTGCTGGCCCGTTGGAGCTTTGAGCGGTGAGGAAGGGGTAGGTGGTTCCGGGTAAGCCCCTGCTGGAGCTACCCTTCAGGAAAAGTCAGACGGCAAATTCGCCATCTGAGTTGCTACAACCGGCCTACGTTGCCGTAATCCATTTCGCGCGGCTTCTCTTTGAGTTGGTAGAGCACACTTTCGGCCACGCCCCGCCCGAACAGGCTCAGGCCGGCGTTGAAGACAACCAAGGCCGCCGTGCCGGCCGCTACCCATTCCGAGGTCGAGTGGCCGTTGCGCTTTTTATCGGCGGCCCATTGCACCAGACAGGCGCCCAGGCCAACCGTTACCAGCCCGGCGGGGGCAAATACCAACCATTTGTCTCTGTGGGTCATGGCCAAGCGAAGGAGTTTAGGAGTGGGAAAGCCGGTAACGCAGTAGGTGCGCCGCGCTACCCGTGCCAAAATACACAATCGTACCTTTGGATGGTGGGGTTACGTTCAGTCCCGATTATAGTTTGCCCTGGCTTTCAATCGGGCCCGGGTGTTTTTCTGTCTTATATGCTTGTTTCTCCTTATCAGCGGCTGCTGCAGCTCGCCTTTTCCGCCGCCCCCGATGCTGCTCATTACCTGCCGGCTACTACCCTGTCAGCTTACCGCACTTTCGAGGAAGCCGACCCGCGGGACCTGTCTTTCCGTTTCGAGCGGGTACGCCTGGGGGTAGCCCTGTCCCTGATGAAGCTGCTCACCGACCTCGGCGACCTGGAGGAAAGCCGCCGCGTGATGGAGGTGTTGCGCCAGGCCCTCAAGGCAACCTCCGTGGCGGCCATTGATGCCACTATTACCAAGGAAGCCAATGTATTCGAACGGCTCTATACCAACCTCTACGTCAATGAGGAAGGCGAACAGCTGCTTCACCTGTTTGAGCGCGCCCTCGACGCCGACTCCCAACCCCTGATGGATGATGTGATTCGGGAAGCCCTTCGCCTAGCCCCTACCCTCGACTTCAGCCACCTGCAGGAGGAGGATGAGGAATAATGGCCCGGAGCCGGCACCGCGGCCGCGGTGCTGGCCCCTGCCCCAATAAAAAGGCCGCAACGCTGAGCGTTGCGGCCTTTTGCCTTACCGGGTAACCGCTAGGTTAGTAGCCGGGGTTTTGTACCAGAGCCGTGTTCACATTTATTTCCCGGAACGGAATGGGCAACACCAGAATGTTGCTCGTAATGGGGAAGGTAGTAGCCGGGTTGGTGCCCGAAGCCGGAATAAAGATGTCGGTATTCGTGCGCTTCAGGTCGTGGATGCGGAAGCCCTCGAAGGCCAGCTCCAGCTGCCGCTCCCGCAGAATGGTAGCCAGAGTGAGCTGCGCCGCCGTGAGGGGAGTAGCGCCCGAGCGGGTCCGGATGCGGTTGATATCGGCCAGAGCGGCGGCAGCATTGCCAGCCCGGAACGAAGCTTCCGCCCGGATCAGGTACATCTCCGCCAGCCGAATCACCGGAATGTTCTGGCCATAGGTGGTGTACTTGCCCGTACGCAGGCTACCCGGACGGGCGCCCGTGCCTACGTACAGCAGCTGAGCCGTGCCGCGGGCATCGGTTGCCTCGTAAAGGTTGGCAAAGGCCGGCAGTACGCGCACGTCGCCGCGACCCAGCTGCCCGATGCTGGCAAACAAGGTAGCCAGACCGCTGTTGGAAGTGCCCGCATTGTTCTGGTCGTTCTGCTGAATTTCCAGCAGAGTTTCCGAGGAGTTACGGTTGGTAAATACCGACTGCAGCGTGGGCGAGAGGGATTTGCCGCTGTTTTTGATAACGTCGTCGGCCAGGGCGCCGGCTTCGGCAAAGCGGCTCTGCTGCAGGTAAACGCGCGCCAGCAGGGCCTTAGCCGTATAGCTGGTGGCCCGGGTACCGTTGGAGTTCGGCAGCAACTTAATGGCCTCGGTTAGGTCCGTGATAACCTGGTTGTACACCTCAGCCACCGTATTGCGGGCCTGGGTGGTGGAAGCTTCCTGTACGCTCCGCACGGGCGTCAGGCTCAACGGCACGCCCAGTTGAGTGTTGGCGCCGCCGGCCTCGTACTGCTTGGCGTAAAGACGCACCAGCTCAAAGAACATATCGGCCCGGATGAAGCGGGCTTCTCCTTCGTACTGCGACTTTAGGCTGGCTGTTGATACTACCGGCAAGGCCTCCAGCACTAGGTTGGCCTGGTTTATAGCCTGGTAGGCGGTACGCCAGATAGCCTCAGCCGAGCTGTTTTGGGCGTTAGTAGTACGCAGGGCCAGCTGCCGGTAGTTGGTGAAAGTACCCTGGAAGCCGATGTAGTTGTCGGGGGCCAGCAACTCAGGCACCAGAATCAGGTCGGTACCGTACAGGTTGGGGCTGTCGAGGCGGGCGTACATACCCACCACGGCGCTGCCTACCTTCGTTTCCGAGTCCAGAGCCGTACTGGCATCTACCGACTGGAACGGGTCGATGTCCAGCTGTTTGTCGCACGCCGTCAGGCTCAGGCTAAGCCCCAGGGCGAGCAGGTAAGCAGAACGAGAAAATATCGATTTCATCAGAAAGTTGATCTAGAGCGTTAGAAACCCACGTTGATGCCCGCCTGGAAGGTTTTCTGCAGCGGGGGCGTGTAGAAGTCGTGGCCGATGAGGTAGTTAGCAGCACCAAAAGCGGCCGTGTTTACCTCGGGGTCGTAGCCATCGTAGTTGGTGATGGTGGCCAGGTTCTGTACCAGCACATACACCCGCACCGACGACATGCGGCCCCGCTTCACCAGCTCAGCCGGCAGGGTGTAGCCCAGCGTGATGTTCTTCACCCGGAAGAACGAGCCGCCGGTTACCCAGCGCGACGATACCTGCGTGCCGTTGGCGGCGTACAGACGCGCCTGGGGTACATCGGTGATGTCACCGGGCTTCTGCCAGCGCCGCAGCTGATCAATCGTCTGGTTGTCGAAGTAGTCCCCGTTCACCGATTGGTAAATACCGGCCGCGTTGTAAATATCGTTGCCGTAGGTGAACTGGCCCAGCGCGCTCAAATCAAAGCCCTTGAACGAGAAGGTGTTCGTGATACCACCCTGGAAATCAGGGTTGGGGTTACCCACGATCTGCAAGGACGCCAACGCGGGGTTGTTGGTGGTAGTTCCTTCGGCCGTGTAGTAGAGCGCATCCCCGTTGGCCGGATCTACGCCGGCATATTTGCGGCCGTAGAAAATACCAATCGGCTGCCCCTCGCGTACGCTACCCAGGTACTGGCTCTGGATGGGAGCCGCCAGGGAGGTAACCTTGTTGCGGTTGAAGGAGATGTTGAAGTTGGTGTTCCACTTGAACTCCTTGTCGATGTTGCGCGTGTTCAGCGAGATTTCCAGACCCCGGTTGCGCAGCGAACCAATGTTCTCGGTTACGCTGGTGTAGCCGCCCGAGTAGCGCAGCGGCCGGCTCAGCAGCAGGTCCGTGGTTTTCTTCTCGTACACGTCCACCTCACCCGAAATGCGGTTGTCGAAGAAACCGAATTCCAGACCCAGGTCGGCCTGGGCGGTGCTTTCCCAGGTCAGGTTGGGGTTACCCAGCACGGTGCCGGGCGCAATACCCGCCTGGTCGGCGTAAGGCAGCGAGCCGAAGAGGCTGCGGGAGGCAAAGTTGCCGATTTCGGCATTACCCGTCAGACCGTAGCTGGCCCGCAGCTTCAGGAAGTTTACGAAGCCGTTATCTTTCAGGAAGTCTTCTTCCGTGATAACCCAGCCCACGGAGCCGGCCCCGAAGGTACCATACTTGTTATTAGCCCCGAAGCGCGAAGAACCGTCGCGGCGCACACTGCCCGAAATCAGGTAGCGGTTGCGGAAGGCGTAGTTTACGCGGCCGAAATACGACACGAACGAGAAACCATCCCGGTCGGAGCCCGAACCCGCGGTTTTGATGGCGGCACTGGCTACTTTGGTAAACTCCGTGTTCGGGAAGCCCCGGCCTTCGGCCGACGTGCCCTGCGCATCGGAGCGCTGGAACGAGAAGCCAGCCAGCGCTTCAATGCTGTGGTCTTCGCCGATGGTTTTGAGGTAGGTAGCGGTGTTGTTGGTGGTGTAGTTGATTACCTGCACCTGGTTGCTGTAGCCGTAGCCCGTGTTACCCCCGTCCTGGGTGCCGGCGGCGCGGTACAGTTCCTCGTTCAGGTTCAGGAAGTCGGCGCCGGCTTCGGTGCGCAGCGTCAGACCTTTCAGGGGCTGGTACTGCAGGTTGACGTTGCTAAACGAACGGTAAGTACCGGCCCGGTTGCGGCCGTTCTCCAGATCCTGCAGGTTGTTGTAGTAGAGCGTGTTCTTGTTCAGCTGACCGGTAGCGGGGTCAATTTTGGGCTGAATCGGAGGCAGCGCGTTCAGCTGCACCGGGTTGGAGAAGGCGTTGTCGTTGGGCGTGCGGTCGTTGACCGAACGGGTCAAGGAGAGGTTAAAGCCTACCTTCAGCTGCTCGGAAATGGAGTGGTCGAGGTTAATACGGGCGCTACCCCGGCGGTACCGGTTCCCGATGATGATACCGGTCTGGTCGTTGTAAGTCGTGCTCAGGTAGAAGCGCGTTTTAGCGTCGCCGCCGCTCACGTTGAAGTCGTACTGCGACACTTTGCCGCGCTGGAACGGCTCGTCGCTCCACTTCTGGTCCACGTCCGAGTTGAAGTCGAGGCCGTTGTCGGCAAACTGCTCGGCCGGGTCGTACCCTTCGTTCGTGGCAGCTTCGGCAAACAGCTCCTTGTACTGCTCGGCGTTCAGGAACTGGCGGCGGCGGGTAGTTTCGCTGGTGCCGATATAGTAGCCTACGTTCACCTTGGTCTTGCCCTGGCGGCCCTGCTTGGTGGTTACCAGCACTACCCCGTTGGAAGCGCGCGAACCGTAGATGGCCGACGAGGCGGCATCCTTCAGGATGGTAATCGAGGCAATGTCGTTGGGGTTCAGGTCGGCCAGCGGGTTCAGCGGCTCGGTATCAGAGCCCACGTCCTGCGAGGTCACGGGAATGCCGTCAATCACGTAAAGCGGCTGGTTGGAGGCCGTCACCGAGGATGAACCCCGCACCCGGATCTGGACCCCGGCCCCGAGCTTACCCGAGGTCTGGTTGATCTGCACGCCCGGCGCCCGGCCCTGAATGGCTTGCTCGAAGCTTACGGTCGGTACGTTTTCAACGTCTTTGGCACTGAGCTGGGTTACCGAGCCGGTTACGTCGGCCTTGGTTTGCGTGCCGTAGCCTACTACTACCGCTTCGCCTAGTTCCGTGGCACTGCTTTTCAGCGACACGGCCACCGTCGTACGGTCGCCAACTACTACGTTCTGCGTTTCAAAACCGATGGAGCTCAGGACCAGTGTAGCCCCCGGCTGCACCGATAACGAGAAGCTACCGTCGGCCCCGGTGCTGGTGCCATTGGTAGTGCCTCGCTCAAGTACGGTTACGCCCGGCAAAGCTGAGCCGGTAGCGTCCGTTACGCGTCCACTTACTGTGCGCGTTTGTGCCGTAGCCGAAGTAGCTACCAGCACACCGCATGCCAGTGGAATGAGAAAATTTTGTTTCATACAACCTGGCCCTCCTTGAGGCCGATTAGAGTGAAAGAAAGCCGGTCCGCTGAGCCGGCAAGTGCGGGTGAATATGCAAGGTACATGCATTTATTCGGCATGCATAGCACTGAACTACCGGCGCCGGACCGAATTGGAAGTAAGGTGGTTGCAATTAGCAATATAAAATCCGAACTCTATAGCCCCGTTACCCCGGGCCAGGGCAGTGGTTTTGGTAACTTGGGCTGACTACCTTTACTAAACCGTCAGGGGGCCAGTATAGCAGCCCGCCACCCTTTTTCTCTCCTGAATCAGTATCGTTAAATGCCTGATACCCAGTACATAATCGAAAGCCCCGTAGTAGCGCAGGTAGCGCAGGCTCTTCACCAGCGCCCACGTTTAGCCATCGACCTGGAATTTGACGATATGCGGCACCGCTACGGTCGAAATCTGGCTCTGATTCAGATATTTGACGGCGAAACCGTTTTTCTCATCGACCCCCTACCCCTTACCAACCCGGCGCAGGAACTGGAGCCGCTCTGGGTGGTACTACGCGACCCGGCCGTGGAGAAAGTGTTTCACAGCTGCAAGTCCGACATCCTACTGCTCGATGAACTCTACGGGGTTCATGTCCGCACTATTACCGATACCAGCGTACAATATACGCTTTTAGCCGAAGCCGACAATAATATTTCCCTGGGGCGCCTGATTCAGCAGGAGCTGGGCATGGAGGTGGATAAGGGCGAGCAGAAGTCGAACTGGCTGAAGCGCCCCCTCACGGAGGCCCAGAAGCAGTACGCCGCTAACGACGTGCTGTACCTCTTTGAGCTGACGGACCGCCTGACGGCCAAGCTTGCAGCACTGGGGCGCACGGCCTGGGCAGAACAGGAAAACAAAGCCCTGGAAGAAGTTCGCTACTCCCGCGACGAGCGGCCCTACCTGCGCCTGGCTGGCAAGTACCGGATTCAGCCCCAGGAGCTGCCCCTGTTCCGCGACTTGTACCTGCTGCGCGACGAGGTAGCCCGCCACATTGACCGGCCCAGCTACATGGTAGCCAGCAACGACCGGCTGGCCGAGCTGACGCGTCTGCCCGTAACCAGCACGGGGCACCTGCGCAACGCTCCGGGCCTGCACCCCGAGCTAAAGCGCAGCCCCTTCGCCGAGCGCCTGGTAACCCTGGCCCAGGAAGACCGGGAACCCGAGCCGCCGCTGCCCGCTGAGCAGCGGCGCTTCCCCTTCCGCCGCCGGCTCACGGGTGCCAAAGCCGCCCAGGCCGATGCCCGGGAAGCCCTGCTGATGACCCTAAAAACTCATCTGGCCGAGGATCATAGCCCTATTATGGCCAACCTGGTGCTCAGCAACCGCCTCATCGCCGACATTGTAGAGCAAGGCGCCAACTACACCCTGCGCCCCTGGCAGCACCAGCTTTTGCTTGACACGGCCCAGCGCCACGGCCTCGATTTCGAGCAGGTGGCCCACCCGTTTGAAGTGAAGGGCTAAACACTAGGTTAAACAAGAAAGCCGGGGGGAGCACATAGCTACTCCCGACTTTCTTGTTTTAAGCGGGTATCCGCGTTAGCGTAGCTTCTCGTTTTGCTGGTGGCGGGTGGCGTCGCGCTGAGTTTTCTTCTCCAGGTTGCGCTGCAGGGCTTCCGTGAGGTTGACGCCCGTCTGGTTGGCTAGGCAAATCACCACAAACAGTACGTCGGCCAGTTCATCGGCTAGCACTTTGCTTCTATCGGACTCTTTAAACGACTGCTCCCCATACTGGCGGGCAATGATGCGGGCTACCTCGCCTACCTCCTCGGTAAGCATTGCCAGGTTGGTTAGCTCGTTGAAATACCGCACGCCGGTGGTCTGAATCCACTGATCTACGGTTTGCTGGGCTTCGTCAATGGTCATGGCAGAGTGAGAGTAACGCAGTAATGATGCAAAGGAACTATGAATACAAACTTTGATGAAGGTACGGGAGCCGGGGCAGGTCGGGCGCTGAGGGGCAGGCCCGATTACCCAGCTACTTCGTTGCTCCCTTACTCCTTTGAGTCGAGCACAATGGTTACCGGGCCGTCGTTGAGTAGTGCCACCTGCATGTCGGCGCCGAACTCTCCGGTTGCCACGGGGCGGCCCAGCTCGGCGGCAACCAGCCGCACAAACTCTTCATACAAGGGAATAGCCACGGGTGGGGGTGCCGCACCAATGTAGCTGGGCCGGTTGCCCTTACGGGCATCGGCCAGCAGCGTAAACTGACTTACAACCAGCACCTCGCCCGCAATATCCTGAACGGAGCAGTTCATTTTGCCTTCTTCATCGGAGAAGATGCGCATCTGCACCAGCTTACGGGCCATCCAAGTAAGGGTGGGGGTGTCATCAGTAGGGGCAAAACCGGCCAGCACCAGTAAGCCGGGGCCTATCTGGCCGGTAATGCGGCCCGCCACCGTAACACTGGCCTGCCGAACTCGCTGCACTACAATGCGCATACTTACAAGGGTCTGATGGAAGTGAATGGGGTTTGCGCTACCTGCAGGGGTAGCAACCTAGTCCGCAAGTACGTTGCTACAAGTGGCAATTCGCACTATTTCAATGTCGAAAACCTAATATTGCCGTTGCTCTGTTCTTAAGGGGGTAGGGCCAAGGTTTTAATTCCTTTCAGTTTGCCCGTATCCCGCACACTACTCCTATGGCTGCTGCCGGCCTTGCTGCTCGTGGCAGCCGTGCGGCTGTACGGACTAGCCGGGGCGGCCCTGCCCGACTACGACTCGGTGCGCAACTGGCAGATTGTGCAGGAGGTAAGCCGCGGGCAGCTGCAGCACCTGTTTCATCATGGCAGCCCGGTGTTTTCGTTGGTGTACGCGCCAGTAGCCTGGCTGACTACTGACTACCGCGTATTCCAGCACCTGAACGCGCTGGTGGCCGTGGCCGCGCTGGGCTTGCTGGTGGCTTTTATTGCCCGCAAAACCCGGCTGCCCGGCTGGCAAACCGGCCTGCTGACTCTGCTGGCGGGCACCAGCCTGTTCCTGACCTTTTCGGGCCGCGACTTTACCATGAGCTCCTGGAGCCTGCTGTGCTTTGCCGGCCTGCTGCGGGCCTACTACCGACGCCTACAGCTTCCAAGCGCAGCCACGTTATACCGGGCTACTGGCTGGCTGGTGCTAGGGCTGGGGTTCAACTATAAGTTTCTGTTGACGCTGCCTATTCTGGCGGTGCTGGAGTGGTGGCGGGCCGATGGGCTACTCTGGCGCCACGGCCACTGGTGGCGGGTGGCTGGACTGCTGGCGGCGCCCTACCTCGTGCTGGGCACCGTAGGCGTACTAGCCGGACTGCCCTGGTATCTGTGGCCCGCTATTTACTACAAGGTAGCCTTCCCAGAGGCGGCCAACGCGGCCGGACGGGCGGCCACCATCCGGCCCGACGGGCTCTACTACCTGCGCTACCTCTGGGACTTCGAGTCGGGGGTAGTGTGGCTGGGGCTGCTGGGGCCGCTGGCAGCGCTGCCCCGGCTGCGGCGGGGCACTCCGCTGCCGCTGGAGCTGTATCTGGCGGTGTGGGGCTGGTGCCTGCTGGCGGGCATGTCGTTGCTCATAAAGGCGCCCCGCGGGCTGCTGTGGGCCTACGGTCTGTGGTATGCCCTGGCCTTTCTGTGGCTGCGGCGGCTGCCGGTGGCCGCGCTGGTGGTGGTAGTTCTCGGGGCCGTGGGACTGAACATCAGACGAATTCAGCAGGAAATCTATGCGTATACGCCTACCAGCTACCCGGCGGTAGCGGCCTGGCTGCAGGCACACAGGGCCGGACCCGTCATCAGCACGGTAGGTATCGGGCTGGCGCCCTTTCGCTCCGCGGCTGATACGGTGAAACCCGTGTTTTCAGACCGCCAAGCAGGCTCCTTGCGCCGACATGGTTACCGCTACCTGCTACTCGATGGGTACTGGCGCGTCACCAACGTAGCCGCTTTCGACTCGTTGCGCCGACTGCCCGCCATAGCCAGCTGGCCCGAGCCGCTGCTTACCTCTCCCCTGCTTTTTCTGGAGCACTCCGAATTTACCGGCCTCGGCTACGAGCAGACCTTGGCCCGCCAGCGCGCCGCCCGCCAGGATTCCGTGCAGCTCCGGGTGGTGCAGTGGTAAAAATGGGATGGAGGTAAACTTTACCCTCTCACAGCCTAGAATGCACGCAGCTTCATCAGAGGGGTATTCTATAGAAACCCTACCCCCTCCCACTGTCTGAAGCGCCGGCGGAGCAACTCCCCGAAACCGCTATTCCGCAGTTTCACCTCTTCACTCCCAGACTATCGAGCCACTGCTGATAGCGGCGGGCGTTTTTCTTATGCTCCGTGAAGGTGGCGGCAAAATCGGAGTAGCCGCTGCCGCCGGGGCGGGCACAGAAGAAGAGGTAGTCGTGGCGGGCGGGTTTGAGGACGGCGTCCAGGCTCTGGCGGTTGGCCGAGGTGATAGGGCCGGGCGGCAGGCCTTTGTGCTTGTAGGTATTGTAGGGCGAGTCCACCAGCTTATCCCGGTTCAGCACCCGTCTTACCCCAAAGTTACCAATGGCCCAGAGCAGGGTTGGGTCGGCCTGCAGGCGCATACCCCGGCGGAGACGGTTAAGGTAGGTGCCCGCAATCAGGGGCTTGTCTTCCTTCTTGGCCGTTTCGCGCTGCACGATGCTGGCCAGCACATGCACCTCTACGGGCGAGAGGCCCAGCGAATCGGCGCGGCGGCGGCGCTCCGTAGTCCAGAAGCGGCGGTGCATAGCGGCAGCTGAGTCCAGAAACTGAGGGGCCGAAGTGTTCCAGAGCAGCCGGTACGGTCCCGGCAGAAACAGTGTCAGGATGGTGGTAGTATCCAGCTGATAGCGGCGCCGGAGGTAGGCGTTATTCTGCAGCAGCTGCCGCAGCGGCACCGAGTCGGTTTCGAGCTGGCGGGCCACCTGCCGGGCCAGTTGGGGCTTGTATTTGAAGGCATCGAGGGTAAACGCTACCGTATCTTGCTCGCCCTGAGCCAGCAAGGTCAGCAGCGCAGCGTTACTCAGGCCAGGCTTTAAGAGGTAGCGGCCGGGCTGCACCTGCCGGGGGTAGTCGCGCCAGCGGGCTACCTGCTCAAACGTGCCGAAGTCGTGGAGCAGCTCACCTTTCCGCAATGAGTCCAGCACAGCCGCGTAGCCGGTTCCGGTGCGTATGTAGAGGTAGGCGGGCCCGAACGCCGAGGGACGCACATTGGGTTTCCAGAGCACGTACCAGGCCGCGCCCAGGCCCCCAAGCAGCAGCAACAGCAATACCAGAAGCGGCCACAGTAGGCGACGAAAAGCAGAGCGGGGAGCAGTAGTCAAACGAAATCAGAAAAGGTCAGGGTGTTGACTCAGGCATAAACGCCCCTACCCCCCGTTTACCAGGGCGGCCACGGCGGCTTCCAGCTCCTGCTGGCGCTGGCGTCGCTCCACTTCCACGGGGGCGGCGGCCCGCACCTCGCAGTTCGGGATGGTGCACCGCTCGCAGGTTTCATTTACCTCCTTCTGCGGAATAACCGCGTCATCGAGGAAACGGATTTTCTGGCGCAGGTTATCATCGCAGAGCAGCCCTACGGTTACACTCACGGCGGGCTCGTTGGCCGCGCCGGCCCGGGCCACGGTCAGGCAGAGGTACTCATCGTGGTTGGGGTAGCAGGAGCGTTGAGCACCCAGTGTGTAGTTTGGGGCCGTGGTGGCAGGCTGCTGGCGCAGCTCGGCCAGCATGCGCAGGGAAATCCAGCGGCGGCAGTAGTGCTCGTGCAGCTCGTTGCCGTGGGGGTTGTGCAGGCGCGAGAGGTGCAGCTCCTTGGTCAGCTTGTAGCCGGCCGAGGCGTTGGCCTGGTCGAAACGCAGGAAAAACAGGCTCTGGATGCCGAAGTGGCGGGGCAGCAGGTTGGTGATGCGCTGCATGAACATCTCCGGCGACACATCATACTTGGCCAGCAGCTCCAGCAGCAAGGCCGGCTCCCACTTTTTGGTTGTGAAGAAGCGGGTGAGGTCGCGCACCAGCATTTCCTCTTCCATCAGGAGCGCGCCGGCAAAGTACGAGGCCTTGAAATTGTTGAGCACCTCTTCAAAGGAGCGCACCGGGAAGGAGGCATTCACGTAAGGCCGCTCGCGCAGATTCAGGTAGTTAAATGCTACCTCCCGGCCCAGCACAAACCCTTCCTGGGCCCCACTCATGCCGGGGCGGAGCAGCAGCCGACGGGTTTTGGGCTGAAATACGGAGCGCAAACGGCCCAGGTGGGCGTATTCGTCCAGGCCGGTGCGGTCAATGGTGTAGCCGTACTTTTCCACCAGCACGCGCTCCAGCTGGCGACGGTCGAGGGGGGCGGCGGCGGGCAGCTTGTGCTCGACCATAAACGTGCGCACATCCTGCTCCAGCTCCTCAAAGTAGTTGTCGTGCATCTCCTGGAAAGAGCGCAGGGCGGCCAGGAAGAAGTGCTCCTGCCGCATTTCATAGTTGCGCGCAATTTCAAAGAGGGTGCTGATGAATGCGTTCATCTTGGCCGGCGCATCGGCAATAAGTTCTACAATGCGCAGCGGGTCCAGCCCGAACATATCCAACGGAAACTCCTTGAGCAGATCCGATTGCAGCAGCTCGGAAATGGGCTCCAGGCGCCGGCTCAGGGTCAGAGAGGTCAGCTGGTCGTAGCTGACGCCCAGCACCTTGCTCAGGCTCAGAATCTTATCGGCCTTGGGATACTTCTTGCCCTTCTCAATCTCATTGAGGTAGGAAACTGAAACGTCGCAGGCACGGGCCAGCTCCGCGGGGGTATAGCCGCGCTCCTGGCGCAGTTCCCGCAGTTTCAGTCCAAAAATCAACCGGACAACTTGGCCGTGACTCAGCATACCTGTGAATACATTAAAAAATGTGCGGCAAAAAGCGCCAGAACAGTCAGCTAGCGCCTACCTGCCCGGGCAGCCGGAAGCCTGCTTGTGACCTCCAGCCCAAGACCCGCCCCGGTTTGGTCCCGGAGCAAGCACATTGTACCTCAAAAACCTGCAAAGCTAGCCGTATAGACGGACTTTAAGAAATTAGCGAATTTTCGCTTGATTGGTAAAATTCGCTTTTGTATGTTTGACATACTCCTCGGAGGTTGTTCCTTTCCGTTCATTGTCAAACCGCTACGCCCATGTCATTCATCGCCGAACCGCAGACGCTTGCCTCACCGCCCACCTACCTTGTGCCGGAGCGCGTGAAAATTGTGGGAGCTTATTCCCCGGAGTACGCTGAAATCCTGACGCCCTCGGCCCTGGCTTTCGTGGCTGAGCTGCACCGGCGCTTCGATGGCACCCGGCGGGCTCTGCTGCAGCGGCGTACGGAGCGGCAACGCGCATTTGAGGCTGGCCAGTTGCCTGACTTTCTGCCCGAAACCCGCCTGATTCGGGAAAAGCCCTGGACGGTAGCACCCCTGCCCGCCGACCTGCTCGACCGCCGGGTAGAAATTACCGGGCCCGTGGAGCGCAAAATGATTATCAACGGCTTGAATTCAGGGGCGAAGGTGTTTATGGCTGATCTGGAGGACTCCAGCTCACCTACCTGGGCCAACGTGGTGGAGGGCCAGCGCAACCTGCGCGATGCCGTGCGCCGCACCATTTCGCTTTCGACCCCGCAGAAGGAGTACCGGCTGAACGAGGAAACGGCCGTATTGATGGTGCGCCCCCGGGGCTGGCACCTGCTGGAAAAACACCTGCTGGTGGATGGCGAGCCGGTTAGTGCCGCGCTGTTCGACTTCGGGCTGTACTACTACCACAATGCCCACGAGCTGTGCGCCCGGGGCAGCGGCCCCTACTTCTACCTGCCCAAAATCGAAAGCCACCTGGAGGCCCGCCTCTGGAACGATGTATTCGGGTTTGCACAATGGTCGATGAAAATGCCCAAGTGCACCATTAAGGCTACCGTCCTCATTGAAACCTTGCCCGCCGCTTTCGAGCTGAACGAGATTCTGTGGGAGCTACGCGAGCACTCGGCCGGGCTGAACTGCGGGCGCTGGGACTACATCTTTAGCTACATCAAGCGGCTGGGGTTGAAGCCGGAGTTTCGCCTGCCCAACCGCGCCGAGGTAACTATGACGGTGCCGTTTATGGCGGCTTACTCCGAGCTCGTCATCCAGACCTGCCACCGCCGCGGGGTGCACGCCATGGGCGGTATGGCTGCCCAGATTCCCATCAAGAACGACCCAGAAGCCAATGAAGCAGCCCTGGAGAAAGTCCGCCAAGATAAAATCAGGGAGGCCCGCGCCGGCCACGACGGTACCTGGGTGGCCCACCCTAGCTTAGTGCCAGTGGCCCTGGATGTGTTTAATGACCTGATGCCCCAGCCCAACCAGATTGATAAGAAGTGCGACGACGTGCACGTAACAGCGGCTGATCTGGTCCGCGCCCCCGCTGGTAATATCACAGAGGAAGGCCTTAAGCTCAATATCGACGTAGCCATTCAGTACCTCGAGTCGTGGCTGGGCGGCAACGGCTGCGTACCGATTTACAACCTGATGGAAGACGCCGCCACCGCCGAAATCAGTCGGGCCCAGGTGTGGCAGTGGCTGCACACGCCCGGCACTACCCTGCAGGATGGCCGCCCCCTCACGCTGGAGCTGTACCGCTCCCTGGTGCCGGGCCAGCTGGATAAGATCAAGGCCCTGGTGGGTGAACAGCGCTACGCTGCCGGCCGCTACGCGGAAGCAGCCCGCCTGTTCGATCAGCTGGTCACCAGCAAGTATTTCATCGAATTCCTGACCGTGCCTGCCTACGAGCAGCTGACCTAACAGCATTTCGTAGGGAACGGGACCCGCTTCCTACCAGCTACTTCGTCAGCCCTACCCCCTTCTTGTGGCTCAACCCTGAAAGCCGCTTGCGCAGTCGGCCGGGCAGAGCCTTGCCTTCACTTTCCACTTTTCACCGCTAACCCCTACCCCCATGAACAAGCAGGAACGCATTACCGTACTGGAACAGGAATGGGCCACCAACCCGCGCTGGCAGGGCATCCGGCGGCCCTACTCGGCCGAAGACGTGCTGAAGCTGCGCGGCTCGGTACACATTGAGTACACCCTGGCCCGGCAGGGCGCCGAGCGGCTGTGGCGCCTGCTGCACACGCAGGAATACGTGGCCGGACTGGGGGCCCTGACCGGCAACCAGGCCGTGCAGGAGGTGCAGGCGGGGCTGTCGGCCATCTACCTCTCGGGCTGGCAGGTGGCGGCCGATGCCAACGGGGCCGGCCACATGTACCCCGACCAAAGCCTCTACCCCGCCGACTCGGTGCCCAACGTGGTGCGCCGCATCAACAACGCCCTGCTGCGCGCCGACCAGATTCAGAGCGTGTCGGGTGAGGGCTCGGTGCACTGGCTGGTGCCCATCGTGGCCGACGCGGAAGCGGGCTTCGGGGGCAACCTGAATGCGTTTGAGCTGATGAAGATGATGATTGAGGCCGGGGCGGCGGGCGTACATTTTGAAGATCAGCTTTCTTCAGCCAAGAAGTGCGGACACCTGGGCGGCAAAGTGCTCGTGCCGACCCAGGAAGCCATCAACAAGCTGGTGGCCGCCCGCCTGGCCGCTGATGTGCTGGGTGTGCCTACCCTGCTGGTGGCCCGCACCGATGCCGACGCCGCCGACCTGCTTACCTCCGAAGTGGACCCGCGCGACCAGCCCTTTATTCTGCAGGAGGCCGAGCGCACCTCCGAGGGGTTTTATCGGGTGCGCTGCGGGGTGGAAGCCGGCATAGCCCGCGGCCTGGCCTACGCCCCCTACGCCGACCTGATCTGGATGGAAACCTCCACGCCCGACCTGGAGCAGGCCCGCCGCTTCGCCGAAGGTATTCATGCTCAATTTCCCGGAAAGCTGCTGGCCTACAACTGCTCACCGTCCTTTAACTGGGCCGCCCGGCTCAGCCGGGAGCAGATGGAAACCTTCCGGGAGGAGCTGGCGGCTATGGGCTACAAATTCCAGTTTATTACGCTGGCCGGTTTTCACGCCCTCAACACCAGCATGTTCGAGCTGGCCTCCGCCTACCGCGACCGGGGCATGGCCGGCTACTCGGAGCTGCAGGAGCGGGAGTTTGCCCTTCAGAAACAAGGTTTCAAGGCCGTAAAGCACCAGGCGTTTGTAGGTACCGGCTACTTCGACGCCGTGCAGAACGTGGTAACGGCCGGGCAAACCAGCACCGCCGCTCTGGTCGGCAGCACGGAGCAGGCCCAGTTCTAATCACGGATTTAGACGGATTTATCAGACTGCACGGGTTATTATAGCCAAACTCAACTCGTCTGGAAGGACGATTCCAAGAAACAGCAAAGGCGCCTTGATGAGGCGCCTTTGCTGTTTCTTGGAATCGTAGTTAAAATTTGTGCAATCCGGTAAATCCGTCTAAATCCGTGATTGAATTTTACCCTCCCGAAACACCGGCACTACGCCATACTCATCCTGTCGTATGCAGAACTCCATGTCCTTATGAGCCTCCAGGTGGTTCAGGCGGCGCACATGCGAGGACTTGAGCAGGTAGGCGGCGGCATCAGGTTGGGCAGCCTGCCAGAGGTCGAGGGCAGCCAGGGTGGAATCGGAGCCAGTGGCGTTGAACTCGGCTTGCAGACGGGCGGCCAGGGCTCCTCCGAACAGGGTGTCTTCGAGGCAGAAATTGCCCTTCCAGCCGGCGCAGACTACCACCACATCTTTGCCCAGCTGCCGCAGATAATCTGCTACAGCCCCGATGTTTAGGAAAGCGCCCACCACAATTTCATCGGCGGCGGCGGAAAGGTGCAGGGCGCGGGTGCCGTTGGTGGTGGTGATGGCCACGGCGCGGCCGCGCACGGGTACTACCCCATCGAGGTAGCCAAAGGGTGAGTTGCCCAGGTCCACGCTCTCGGCCTGCCGGCCGTCGCGCTCAGCGGCAGTCAGGTAACCCTGGGCGGCCATGGCCCGGCAATCGTCCAGCTCACTGAACGGCACCAGGTGGGTTACGCCCTGGGCCAGCGCCGTGACAATGGAGGACGTGGCCCGCAGAATATCAACCACCACTGCTACCCGGCCTTGCAGGTTGAAGAGGGGTAGCAACTCAGGCGAAAAACAGATGTCGAGAGTAGGCATGATTCGGTCGCCGGCAGGTAGTTGCCGGTTGAAGAGAAGTAGCAAGGCGCAGACGCAGAACTGCTACTTGTTGAGCAATAAAAAGGAAATGCCAGTTGCCGTATTTCTACTGGCAACTGGCAACTATCAATTAGGAATTGATTACGCTTCCTCGGTGCCTTTCACGAAGGGCAGCTTCACAACCGTAGCGGGCAGCTGCTTGCCGCGTACCTGCACGAAAATCTTGCTACCCGGCGCGCTCAGCTCAGTTTTCACGTAACCTAGGCCAATGCCCTTGCTCAGGCTCGGCGACTGGGTACCACTGGTGACGTCCCCGATTTTCTCGCCGGCTTCGTTTACCAGCTCGTAGTGGCCGCGCGGAATGCCGGGGCCGTCCATCAGGAAGCCCACCAGCTTGCGTTCCACACCGGCTTCCTTCTGCTTTTTCAGGTTGTCGGCGTTGGTGAAATCCTTGGTGAACTTAGTAATCCAGCCCAAGCCGGCTTCCAGGGGCGAGGTTTCGTCGGTGATGTCGTTGCCGTAGAGGCAGTAGCCCATTTCCAGGCGCAGCGTGTCGCGGGCACCCAGGCCAATGGGCTTGAGGCCGTGGGGCTGACCGGCTTCCATAATTTTCTCCCACACTTGCTGGGCGTGCTCGTTGGGTACGTACAGCTCGAAGCCGCCCGCCCCGGTGTAGCCCGTGGCCGAGATGATGACGTCGGGCGCGCCAGCGAAGGTGCCCTGCACGAAGGAGTAGTACGGAATGCTGCTCAGGTCGGCATCGGTGAGGGGCTGCAGGGCGGCAATGGCCTTGGGGCCCTGCACCGCGAACAGGCTAATGTCGTCCGATACGTTCTGCATCTCGGCGCCGTCCTGGTTGAACTGCTGAATCCAGTTCCAGTCCTTCTCGATGTTCGAGGCATTGACCACCAGCAAGTAGTCTTCCTCACCCAGCATGTACACCAGCAAATCGTCCACGATGCCGCCTTCCTGGTTGGGCAGGCAGCTGTACTGGGCTTTACCGGGCGTGAGCTTGCTGGCGTCGTTGGAGGTTACGCGCTGGATGAGGGGTAGGGCCTGGGGGCCGCGCACCCGGAACTCGCCCATGTGCGACACGTCGAAAATGCCCACGGCGCGCCGCACGGTGTGGTGCTCGTCGAGGTCGGAGGAGTAGCGCACGGGCATGTTATAGCCCGCGAAAGGCACCATTTTGGCACCTAGCTGCTGGTGCACATCATTGAGCGGAACGGTTTTGAGCGTTTCAGACATCGTGGGGTGGAGGATGGGGTAGGAATATCGGGGTCGGGAACTGATGCCCCGGCGGGGGCCGGAAAATCGAGGGGCCCTTGCCAGGGCGAAAGTAGCCAATTATGCCCGGTAGCACCGCCGGATTGCGCTAACTTTGTCGTCTGGCTCATGCCAGAAACTCTGTTCGGCGTACCTTCAGGTGGCGGCCCTTATTTTGCCGGCCCATTTATTGCCCGCGCTGCTTTTCTATTTTCCATGACCAACGACCTCAAACAGGACTTCGAATCAGCGCTTGTCAAGCATCTGCTGTTTAAGTCGAAACTTCGGTCCTTTCTCTACGGCAGCGGTACGAGTGAGGCGCCCATCCGCGACCCGCAAGCCTGCAGCTTCGGGCAATGGATTACTGACAAAGCCCTGCCGGACTACGGGCACCTGCCCGAAACCCGGGAACTGGACCGCGTCCATGTTCGGATGCACCAAGTAGCCAACCGCCTCATGGATCTGCACCAGAACGGGCAGAAGGAGGAGGCCATTACGGGGCTGGCCGAAATGAACACCATAGCCGACCATATTACCAATCTGCTGCGTACCATGGAGCAGAAACTCCGCGGGAGCCGGTAAGCAAGCCCGGTCCCCGCCGCCGTCGTTCTGCATGAAGCTGAAAATCTCTACCAAACTATTTGCTGGCTTTGTGGCCATCTCCGTGCTCTTCGCCGGGGTAGTAGCCATTAACTATCAGCTTTCCCGGGCCGTACTGCGCAACTCCCAGCGCGTAGAGCGCTCCACGCGCATCACGGGTGAGGCCACCACCCTGCTGCGCAACATCATCGACATGGAAACCGGGTTTCGGGGCTACCTGCTCATCGGCAACGAAATCGTGCTCGACCCCTACTACGCCGGCGAGCGGAACCTGCTGGGCCGCTTCGCGGAGCTGCGCAACGACCTGACCGTAGGCACGCCCCAGTACGAGCGCATGGTGCGGGCGCAGCAGCTGTTTCAGCAGTGGACCGCCTTTTCGCACCTGCTCATCAGCGAGAAGCGCGAGGCCCTGCGCCGCAACCCCAGCCAAACCGGCCTCAACGACCTGGAACACCGCAACCTATCCACTGACCTGACGGGCAAAAACCTCATGGATCAGATCAGGGTGCTGTTTGCGGCCTTCGAGAAGGTAGAAACCGACATCCGGATCAAGCAGCGCATTAAGCTGCGCGACAGTATCCGGGAAACCCGGATACTGTCGGTAAGCATTACGCTGGCTACCATTTTCCTGGGGCTGCTGTACGCCTCCTACCTCGTGCGCCAGCTCTCACGCCGCATTGGGGGCATGGTTAGTCAGGCCCAGCGCATTGCGGCCGGCAACTACACGGCCCAGGTGCGCGACCAGGAGCAGGATGAGCTAACAGAGCTGGCCGATTCGCTCAATACCATGACCGATACCATCAACGCCAACATTCAGCAGCTGGAGAAACGCAACCAGGAGCTGGACCAGTTCGCCTACGTGGTATCCCACGACCTGAAGGCCCCGCTGCGGGGCATTGAAACTGCCTCGCGGTGGATTGAGGAGGATATGGGCCAAGACTTGCCCGAGCACATCCGCGAGTTCCTGAAGCTGATGCGCACCCGGGTCCGGCGCATGGAAAGCCTGATTACCGGCATCCTGGATCTGGCCCGTGTAGGCCGCACGCCCCAGGCCGATGAACCTGTGTTTGTGCGCCAGCTGCTGCGCGAAATCATTGACTCGCTGGATCTGCCGGCCGGCTTTGAGGTAGAATTGCCCTTTTACCTGCCCACCCTGCATACCAACCGCGTACAGCTGCAGCAGGTGTTCACCAACCTCATCAGCAACGCCCTCAAGTATCATCACCAGCCCGAGCAGGGCACCGTGCGCATTGGCTGCGTGGAAGGCCCTCAGTTCTACACCTTTTCCGTCGCCGACGATGGCCCTGGCATCGCGCCGGAATACCACGAGCGGATTTTTGTCATTTTCCAGACCCTGACGGAGCGCGACACGCTGGAAAGCACGGGGGTAGGGCTGGCTATTGTCAAGAAAATTGTGGAGCGCCAGGGCGGCACCATCCGCGTTGAATCCATTGAGGGTCAGGGGGCGACTTTCATCTTCACCTGGCCTAAAGAGCGCGCCCGCCGCTCCGAGGCCTAAGTTTCTGGCCCAGCCATTTCCTCCATTGTGCGTTACTTGCCGTATAAAAACAGCTGCCATCAGGCACCTATCCTGCTCTTCTTTCTATGGCTTCTGCTTCCGAACAACCCAGCATCTTACTTGTCGAGGACGACCAACTAGACATTATGAATGTGCAGCGCGAGCTGCGCAAGCATAATGTGGACGTGCCCCTCTACATTGCCCGCAACGGCCGCGAGGCCCTGAACATGCTGCGCGGCGAGGGCGGTCAACCCGCCATTCCGAAGCCCAGCGTGGTAATGCTCGATCTGAACATGCCGCGCATGAACGGGCTGGAGTTGCTTTCTACCCTGCGCTCCGACCCGGAGTTCGTAGGCCTCAACGTGTTCATCACAACAACCTCTGATCTGGAAACTGACCGCCTGAAGGCCCAGGACCTGGCCGTGAGCGGCTACATCATCAAGCCCCTGAGCTTCGACAGCTTCGGGGAGGGCGGCACCACCGTGGATGGCTTTAGCCTTTTCCTGGATTTGCTGCGCTTGAAGGAGTAAAGAAGAGGTAGTCATAGTGCACCTGCGGCCTAGGTAACCCTAGAAGATGACCGACCAGTAGCAGGCCCTACCCCTCCTGATAGCTCAAAGCCCCAGCGGGGCGCCACTACTCGTTGAACGAGTGGTGGCGCCCCGCTGGGGCTTTTTACACAGTATGGCCCATGGATTACTACCAATATGCCACCCCTACGGGGCGTTTGAAAGGTCAGAAGCGGCACGGCTAATGGCCCGTACCATTGGGCCTACCCCATCAGCACTTGTAAAGTGTCAAATCACCAATTCACCATTCCACCACTCTTCAAAGCAGCCGAAAGCCCATGCGGTGGTGTTCGGTGGGCCCGAAGTTGCGGATGGCGGTACGGTGGGCGGCAGTGGGGTAGCCGGCGTTTTGCTCCCAGCCATACGCCGGGTACTTCTGGGCCAGCTCCCGCATCCGCTCATCGCGGAAAGTTTTGGCTAGCACCGAAGCGGCAGCAATGGACCGGTACACCGCATCACCCCCGATGATGCAGGTGTGCGGAATGGCGTGGGCCCGAAAGCGGTTGCCATCTACCAGCAGGTGGGTAGGACGCGGTTGCAGCTGCTCGGCGGCACGGTGCATGGCCAGATAGCTGGCCTGGGCAATGTTGAGGCTGGCAATTTCCTGGGGCGAGGCTTCGGCTACGGCCCAGGAAATTGCTTCCTGGCAGATTTCGAGGCGCACCTGCTCGCGGCGCTTGGCCGTCATTTGCTTGGAATCGTTGAGGTAGCGCGGGGCAAAATCCGGGGGCAGAATAACGGCGGCGGCAAATACCGGGCCGGCCAAACAGCCGCGGCCGGCTTCATCGAGACCAGCTTCCAGCGGCTCGCCGGTGTGAGATACTAGTAACATACGGCGCGAAAATACGCAGCACTTACCGGCTTTAGCCTTAGGCTCCGGTCGGGGGTAGGCACAATTTCCAGTGACCTGGCCGAACATAAAAAAGCCTCCGCGAGGGCCGAAGCGCCCGCGGAGGCTTTTCCAGAGCAACGATGCTCACGTGTGCACGTCTGGCGCGCACCTGATTTTATTTATGACTGCCGGCCGTGGAGCCTGCATCCGGTCCGGCCGACTCACCGCGGCGGAAGCCCTGTTTGTCGCGGGGACCTTCATCGATGGAATCATCTTCGTCCGTGGTGATGTACACGTTAGTAATGGGTCCGAGGCCACCGGTTTTTTCGGCCAGTTCCGACTCGGCCTGGGCGTGCTTGAGATTGAATAGCGGGTCGCCGGCTTGCGGCTGAGATGCTTGGTTTTTCGGTTGGTTAGCCATAAAAAGGAAAGCATCGGTCGGGAAATGAACGGCCGATTACGGTTTCCTACGCATGCCCGAAGGCTGAGGTTAGCCTTACCGGCTTACAGGATTCGGGCCCCAGCCCCAAGGCAAATAAAAAAGCCGCTGCCTGAGGCAGCGGCTTTTTCCGTCGCGTTGACCGACAAATATCATTCATCCACCCTACTCCTTTTGTCGGTGGTCAACACTTCGCGGTACGAGCCTTCCTTTCCATAAACCCTACGCGCGCTGCTTTATTACTGAGTCAAAGGTAAGCTAGCCCCAAGGCCCTGTGCTGGGTTATTGGCTTAATGGCCGCTCATGCCCGGCAAACTGTGTATTCTGCCCGGTGAGAGCAGCGGCGTCCGGTTAAAAACGCGCCGGGCCCTACCTTTGCGGCCGTCATCTATCTTCTTCTATACCCGGCATGACCCCTACCTCCGCTCCGCACGTTGACGAAAACCATAACCCCTGGCAGCGCCTGAACTCGGAAATCAAGTACCAGAATCCCTGGATTCGGGTGCGGGAAGACCAAATCATCAACCCCGCCGGCAACCCGGGTATTTATGGGGTAGTGTCCATGAAGAATAAAGCCCTGGGCATCATTCCGGTTGACGCGGAAGGCAACACCTGGCTGGTGGGCCAGTACCGTTACGCCCTGAGCGAGTACAGCTGGGAAATTCCGATGGGTGGCGGCCCCGTGGAGCTGGATATCCTGGAATCGGCGCAGCGGGAGCTGCGCGAAGAAACCGGTCTGCTGGCTGCCCGCTGGACCAACATCATGCGCCTGCACACGTCCAACTCCGTCACGGATGAAGAAGGCTTCGTGTTTCTGGCCCAGGAGCTAACCCAGGGCGACGTGGAACCCGAAGAAACCGAGGATCTGCGCCTCTGGAAGCTCCCCCTGGCCCAGGCGGTGGAGCTGGTAATGGAGAGCCGCATCACGGACGCCATTAGTGTGGCCGGCCTGCTGAAAGCCGCCCGGCTGCTGGGCGTGTAGCGGCAGTCGGCCTGGCCCGACAGCCACCGGCCAGCCAGCTGGACATAGGCCCCTTCTGACATTCCCCGTACTTTTGCACCCATGTCGCGCTTACTCCGCTTTATCGGCCACCGATTGTACACCACCTGGGCTACGTTCTGGTTTGTAATGCCGTTCGTGCTGACGTATCCGCTGCAGTGGGCCCTAAGCCAGCGCCCTGCCTGGCACCGCTACCTGCATGCTCTCAACCGATACTGGAGCAAGCTTTTCATTCGGATGTGGGGCATGCCGGTAGAAACCGTAGGCGCCCATCGGCTGCCGGTTGGCCAACCTTGCGTGTACGTAGCCAACCACAGCTCCTACATTGATATTCCCCTGCTGTTCCGCACCATTCCTGGCTGGCTTAATATTATGGGTAAAAGCTCGCTGGCGCAGGTGCCGGTGTGGGGTCCCATCTTCGGGCGGGCCTACATTACCGTGGACCGCGAAAGTGCTGTGAGTCGGGGCCGCGCGATGGTGCAGGCCCGCCGCACGCTGGAAGCGGGCCGCTCCGTGGTTATCTTCCCGGAAGGCGCTATTTCCAAAACTCCCGGCCAGCAGCTGGAACCCTTCAAGGATGGAGCCTTTCAGCTGGCCATTGCGGCTGGGGTGCCCGTGGTGCCCATTACCATGCCCCTGAACCACCGGTTTATGCCCGATGTTAGCGGCCTGCGGGTGCGCTACTCCCGCCTGGCCATCATCGTGCACGAACCTATTCCAACCACTGGTCTCACCACCGCCGATGCCCCAGCCCTGAAACAGCAGGCCTACGACCTTATTGCCAGCGCCCTGCGGCCCGAGGCCGGGGGCATTCCGGAGGCCAGCACCTGGCGGCCGGCGGAACCGGAACCCCTGGTGCGGGCCTGACCCCTCGCCCGGCGCTCTGGCCTCTTTCAGCCAATACCCTGCTTTCCCGGCTTCAATTTCTCATCTTTACCTCTCACTTTCTTTTATCCTGTGAGCACCGACCTTGCTACCCTTCGCGGCCTGGCCCACCTGGCCCGCCTTGAGTTTGACGCCACCAAAGAGCAGCAGATGCTCGGCGACCTGAACAAGATTCTGGACTGGGTGGATCAGCTCCGCCAGCTGGATACCACCGACGTAGAGCCGCTGGTACACCTGTCCCAGGAAATTAACGTGTTGCGCCCCGACGAGCCGCAAAACACGGTAAGCCACCAGGATGGCCTGCGCAACGCCCCGCGCAAAGACTCCGACTACTTCCGCGTACCTAAAGTGCTGGACTAACTGTTGGTGCCTGCTGCTTCCTCCACCGTTTCGCCGCGCCCGCGCCAGTGGCACGGCCCGCTTTTGCTTCTTGCGCTATGCGCCGTGCTGGCTGTGGCAGCAGCGGGCTGGCACTATTTCACTGCCGAAGATGCCGTCCTGCCGGTGCAGCCGGTAGCACAGCTAACCCCGGTGCCTACTACCGTGGCTACCGTGCGCATTGGCTTGGAAGCACTACCCGTGCAGGCTAATACCTACCTGGTCACGCAAACCTACGATGTGGCCGGGCCCTTTCTGCGCTCGGAAGCGGCGTTTGCCTTGGTAGGTTTGCTGGGGGTAGCCCTGGCCTATTTTCTGGCCGTTATCAGCCGCCTGGCCCGGCCCGCCTTTGTGGCTGGCATGGCCCTGGTCATCTTCCTGTTGATGTCCTTGAATGCGGACTTACTGAATGTATTTGATGCCGGGCAGCAGTACTTTCTGGTGCTGGCATTAGCCGCGCTGGGGTTACCCGCCTACTATTTCCACGCCTTCCATCCGGAAACCAGCCTGCTGAAACGCCTGCTGCTCTTCGGACTTCTGGTAGCTGGTTTAGGAGCCTTATTGTTTACGCAGAGCCCGGCCCCGGCCGAGGTAACGGCCCTGCACCTGAGCGGCTTCTTTACAGTAAGTGGCGCGGTAGCTTTTGCACTGGTGGTGGTGTGGGTGGCCTTCGAGAATGTGCATGGCCTGCTATGGCTAAACACCCAGGCCGATACGCCGGCGGCACGCTTTGGCGTGCTACCCTTCGTGCTGGCCAGTGGCTTGTATCTGGGCACGCTGCTGCTTTACTACTGGAACAATGGGGAGGTAGAAATAGCCCCTGGCTGGCACCTTGATCCGCTGGTGCTGCTGCTGCCGGCCGTGGTCATTGGCTGGCTGAGGCTCCGGCGCCGGGCTACCACCTACCAGGCCTGGGTGCCCTACCACTCCGGCATGCAGCTACTGTATCTGGCGCTGGTACTGCTGGGCGCGGCTGCCCTCGGGTACGCGCTGGCTACCGCCAACGACCCGCTGCTGCTGGCTGCCCGCGACTTCACAGCCTTGGCGCTGCTGTGCGTGGGCGGTGCTTTTCTGCTGTACGTGCTGCTGAACTTTGCCCCCTTGCTGCGCCAGAAGCTGCCGGTGCACCGCGTGGTGTATGAGCCCCGGCGCTTTCCGTTCTATGCCATGTACGGCTTGGGCCTTGGGCTGCTGGGCCTGGTGCTGTTGCGCAACCAGTTTATCATCGCCAACCAGGTAAAAGCGGGCTACTACAACAACCTGGGCGACCTAGCCCGCTTACAAAGCGAGCTTACCCCCGATGACCTTTCGCAGGCGCTGCTGGCCGAACGCTACTATGCCGAGAGTGATGTGCTGGACCAGCACAATCACAAGGCCAGCCTGGGCCGGGCGGCGCTGTACCGCTTCCGTCAGCAGCGCCAGAACGAAATCAATATTCTGCGCCGGGCCCTGAGCCGTCGTCCATCCGAAAGAATCTCGCTCCGCTTGGCGGCCCTCTACAACGAGCCCCGCGACTTTTTCGACCGCCTCAATGTGCTGCGCGACGCGCTGAAGGCCGCCCCCCGAAGCGCCCGCCTCAACGGCGACCTGGCCCAGCTCTACACTCGCTCTGCCCTTACCGATTCGGTGAAGGTATATCAGGAGCGGGCCGAAGCAGCAGCCCCCACCGATGCAGTGCTGCTGGCTAACCGCCTTGCCTACCTAATCCGGCAGCAGCAATGGGCTGCGGCCAATACGCTTATGCCGCAGGGCCTGAGCACCACCGACGACGCCCTGCGCAGCAACGCCCTATTGCTGGCTCGCTTCACGGGCCAGCCCGCGGGCACTGTTGCTCTACCCGATACAGCAACGGCCCTGACAACCGCTGGCTTTGCCCGCCTCTACCACGATGGCCTGAACCGGGCCCTGCGCCGCGACACTACGCTACTGGCTCTGTTGCCCCACTTGGCGGCCCGGCCGGAAAATGGTGCCTACCTCGATCAGCTGAATTTCCTGCGGGCTTTTACCCAGCACTATGGTGGCCGGCCGGTGGCGGCCCAAACAACCATTCTGCCGCTGGCAACCGGCTCGGGCCCCGCTACCGCGTACTACCAGCAGCTACAAGGCCTCTGGCTGCTCGACCAACACCTACCGGCGCCGGCGGCTCTTCGCTTAGCGGAAGCCCGGCAAAATGGCTCCTCCACGGCAGCCCTCCCGGCGGCCTATGCCCTGGCGCTGACCAACCAGCCCGATTCAGCGCGCCGCGTAGCCCGTCAAGCCGCGGTAGGCGCTGACCTGGCCTCCATTCCTCCTGCCCGCCGGCTACTGGCAGTGCTCGACCCGGATTTTCGTACGTTTTACCAACAGGCTCCCGATTCGCTACAGGTACAATATCTGGTTGTTCGTGGCGACGAACTACCCGCCACTGACTTAATCCAAACCGCTCGGAGCTTATCGGCGCCGGCCTTACGCACGGAGGCGCTGCTGGCTCAGCTGCCCCGCGCAATGCAGGCCGGGCAACTGGCTGCGGCCCGCCAGGCCCTAACGGATTTTGCGCCACCGGTTAATGCACCGGCCGCCTCGCGTTGGAACGTGCTGCGTGGCGAGCTGTACACCCGGGAAAAACAGTGGCTCGCCCTTCGGCAGCTCATCGCGCAAGGCCGTTTTGAGGGATTTGACCAATTTTACCGCCTTTATTTCCGAGCAGCACTGGCCGAAGCCGACAAGCAGCCAAAATCAGCCGCACAACTGTACGCCCAACTGGTTCGGGAGGCCCCCTTCGTAGAGAATGGGGTAGTAGCCGCCGCTGATTTCTACACCCGTCAGCGCAACTTTTCAGCGGCCTATAACACGCTGTTGCGGGGCATCGAGTACAACCCTGAGTCGGTGGTCCTGCTTAAGGCTTACGTGCTGGCAGCCGTGCCGGTGGGCCTCACCGAGTACGCGGAGGCGCCCCTAGCTCACTTGGGTGCGTTGCTTTCCCCGGCAGATTACGTTACCTTTCGTACAGAGTACGCGGCCCGGCGGGCGGCTTATGCCTCCTCGGGTACCCCCTGGAACTAACCTGGCCACACTGGTTATGCTGTATCCCGTTATCGAAACCACTGATATTTCCAAAGTTTACCGTATGGGAACGGAGGAAATTCATGCCCTGCAATCGGTGTCCATTACCATTCAGCGGGGTGAGTACGTTGCTTTCATGGGGCCTTCCGGCTCGGGCAAGTCCACGCTCATGAATATCGTGGGCTGCCTGGACACTCCTTCCGGCGGCCGCTATATTCTGAATGGCAAGGACGTCAGCAACATGACGGACAACCAGCTGGCCGACGTACGGAACCGGGAAATCGGCTTTGTGTTCCAGTCGTTTAACCTGCTGCCCCGGGCCACGGCGCTTGATAACGTAGCCCTACCCCTGATTTATGCGGGCTATGGTAAAAGTGAGCGGCAGGACATGGCCCATGAGGCCCTACGCAGCGTAGGACTGGCCGAGCGCTCCATGCACAAGCCCAATGAGCTGAGTGGCGGCCAGCGCCAGCGCGTAGCCATTGCCCGGGCCTTGGTCAACAACCCCAGCATCATTCTCGCCGACGAACCCACCGGTGCCCTCGACACCCGCACCAGCCACGAAATCATGGAGTTGTTTGAAGCGCTGTACGTGCGTGGGAACACTATTATCATGGTAACGCACGAGGAGGACATTGCCCGCCACGCCCACCGCATTGTGCGCCTGCGCGACGGCCTGGTGGAATCAGACGTGGTTAACAACGATGTGGCAACCCATCAGCTAGCCAACCAGTAGCTACCGGAACTTCATTTGCCTGCGCGGGCTAACATTTTGGGCCGGTTGTTAGTAGTTGGACTTTCTGTTCTACTGTTTTTGCCTCTCTGTTGAAAATCTATACCAAAACCGGCGACCAGGGCCTGACCTCGCTCATTGGCGGCACGCGCGTGCCCAAATCCAGCCTCCGCATAGACTGCTACGGTACGGTAGATGAGTTGAACTCCTACGTGGGTCTGGTGCGCGACCAGGATGTAAATGCCTCCCGCCGCGGCTTGCTCAAAGAAATTCAGGATCGTCTTTTTACCATAGGGGCCTCACTGGCTTCCGATCCGGAAAAATCCAGAATGAAAATTCCGGACCTCCAGGCCGAGGACATTACCCTGCTGGAGCGCGAAATGGACCGCATGAATGAAGGCCTGCCCGAGTTGCGGGTTTTTGTATTGCCGGGCGGACACCAGTCGGTATCATTTGCCCACGTAGCCCGGTGCGTATGCCGGCGGGCCGAGCGGCTGGTAATTCAGCTGCGCGAAGACTCCTTCGTGGCCGACCTGGTAATTATGTACCTCAACCGCCTCTCCGATTTTCTTTTCGTACTCAGCCGCCAGATGGCGCATGAGCTGAATGCCGAAGAAGTAAAGTGGGAGCCCCGCATGTAGGCAGCGGCACCCTTCCTTACTAACAAGTGTTCGGAAGAAATTCTGCACCTTTACTTACTCACGTTCTCGTTCCTTTCCTACCCACCCCACCGCGGCTACCCCTCGGGCTCCCCTCCACCCAGGCAAGTAGCTGCACAGTTGTTACCTTTTCCCACCCCACCTCTCATGCTCGCTACCCTCACTATTCCTACGCAGCGGACTACCGCATCGCGTCTTGCCGAAATAGATTTCGACCAGCTCGAATTCGGAAAGACCTTTTCCGATCATATGCTGGTAGTAGACTACCAAAACGGCGAGTGGCAGGAGCCACAGATCATTCCCTACGCCGATATGCCCGTGAGCCCGGCCAACTCTGCTTTGCACTATGGGCAGGCTATTTTTGAGGGCATGAAGGCATATAAGAATCAGCAGGACGAAATTTTCATTTTCCGTCCTTACGATAACCTGAACCGCCTAAATCTCTCGGCCGAGCGCATGTGCATGCCCGCCGTGCCTGAGGAGCTGTTCATGCAGGGCCTGAGCCAGCTGATCCGGCTGGATGCCAAATGGGTACCGAACTTTCCGGGTAGCGCCCTCTACATTCGCCCCTTCATGTTTGCCACCGATGGTATGCTGGGCGTACGCCCATCCGACTCCTACCGCTTCATGATTATTACCTGCCCAGTAGGCCTGTACTATAACAAGCCTTTGCGTGTGCGCTTCGAGGAAAAGTATGTGCGCTCAGCTGAGGGCGGCGCCGGCTTCGCTAAGAATGCAGGTAACTACGGTGCGGCCATGTACCCCACCAAGCTGGCTCAACAGGAAGGCTACAACCAGTTGATCTGGACGGACGCCTCTGAGCACAAATACGTGGAAGAATCCGGCACCATGAACGCGGTGTTCGTTATTGATAACCGTTTGGTTACGCCGGCCCTGAGCACATCTATCCTGGATGGCATCACCCGCCGTAGCGTGCTTCAGCTGGCCCGCGACTGGGGTATGCCGGTAGAGGAACGTAAAGTTTCGGCCCTGGAAATTCTGGAAGCGCAGGCCAATGGCACCTTGCAGGAAGCATTCGGGGTAGGCACTGCCGCTACCATTGCGCCAATTGCCGTTATTGGTTACCAGGGTCAGGATTACACCCTTCCCACCCCAACCGCCGACGCTTTCTCGCACCGCGTATCTGCAGCCCTGGCAGCTATCCGGAGCGGCGAAGCCCCTGACGTACACGAGTGGATGGTGCGTATCTAACGTTCCTCCCCTACCCCATCACTTCCAGCGGACGGCGCCCCCAGCGCCGTCCGCTGTCGTTTATATCGTTTTAGCAGGCGCGCCTACCTGATTTATGCTGACCTTTGATCTGTAATGCGCCACGTCGGACGCAATACTGGTTTTATCATTCATTCTTTTTTCCATGACCCACGACCAGGTGAAGGAATTGAAGGGCCGCGCTGAGGCCCTGAGGAGGTATCTTTGACTACGATGCCCGCAAAGCCCAGGTAATAGAAACGGAGCAGCAGACCACGGCACCCGGCTTCTGGGATGACTCAAAAAAGGCGGAAGCCGTCATGAAGGAAATCAAGGCGGTTAAGGTCTGGACCGACGACTACGAGGCTGTAGAGAAGCTGGTAAGCGACATCGAGGTGCTCTACGACTTTTACCGGGAAGGCGAGGTTGAGGAAGCCGAGATACAGCGTGAGTTCAACGCAGCCGAGCAGGCTGTAGAGCGCCTGGAGTTCAAGCGCATGCTCTCTGATGAGGAAGACCAGCTCTCCGCCATTCTGGAAATAAACCCCGGCGCGGGTGGTACTGAAAGCCAGGATTGGGCCGAAATGCTCATGCGCATGTACATCATGTGGGGCGAGAAGCAGGGTTTTACCGTGCGCCAGGTGAGTTATCAGCCCGGTGAGGGAGCCGGTATCAAATCGGCTTCGCTGGAAATTGATGGCGCCTTTGCCTACGGCTACTTGAAAAGCGAAATCGGGGTACACCGGCTGGTACGCATTTCTCCCTTCGACAGCAGCGGCCGTCGGCACACGTCGTTTGCCTCAGTTTTTGCCTACCCGGTGGTGGACGATACCATCAACATTCAAATCAATCCCGCCGACATCACCTGGGATACGTACCGGGCAGGCGGAGCGGGTGGCCAGAACGTAAACAAGGTAGAAACCGCCGTGCGTCTTAAGCACGCTCCCTCGGGTATCGTGATTGAGTGCCAGATCGAGCGCAGCCAGCTCATGAACAAGGAGCACGCCCTGCGCATGCTAAGGTCGCGCCTGTATCAGTTGGAGCTGGATAAGCGTAACGAAGCACGCGCCGCCGTGGAAGCGGGCAAAAAGCGAATCGACTTCGGCTCCCAGATTCGCAACTACGTGCTGCATCCCTACAAGCTCATCAAAGACCTGCGCACGGGCATCGAGCGCACCGATGTGCAGAACGTGTTGGATGGGGATTTGGAAGAATACATTAAGGGCTACCTGATGCAGAATTAGGTGCCTTTACTATTGGATACTGAGTAGGTTATTACCAGCAAAAAAAGAGGCTGCTCAATTGAGCAGCCTCTTTTTTTGCTGGTAAAAGCAGGTTAGGGATTAGCAACATCCCACTGTACCTCAGCGAAGGGACGGGGCAGACGGTCAAACAGGCGGAACGTACCGGTAGGTGCGCTACCCGACGCGAAGGCCAGCGTAATGCCCGGAGCCGGCGTGGGGTTCAGCTTGTTCAGACGACGCAGGTCAACCCAGAAGTGGCCTTCGTAGAACAGGGAGTAGCGGCGCTGCTTCAGAATCTCGTTGATGTAAGCACCCTGGTCGGCTAGGCTGGTAGCGGTAAGAGCAGGGAGCCCACCGGCTTTCGTGCGAATCACGTTGATGTCGCTCAGCGCGCCCGTCAGGTTGTTGGTCTTCGCTTTAGCTTCAGCCGCAATCAGGATCAGCTCCTCGTTGCGAATGATGTCCAGCGGAGTGGTTTGAGTGGGGAAAGCGCGGGCCTCGTACGTGCTGGTAATACCACCCAATGTACGGGCGGTACCTGTACGCAAGGGAGCTTTTGCCAAACGCAGGTCGCCGGGCTCTGCTTCCGTCACAAAGTTTGACGGCACAACAGCCAGCTGGTTTTGCGTGCCATTGGCTACCTGGAAGTAGGGGTTGCCTGCATCGTTTGCTACAGAAGGAGCAAACACAATCTTCGGCCCGATGGTCAGGCTACCTGCCGGATCGTAGAATGATTGAGCCAGGGCAGCCAGCGCGCCAGCATTATCGTTCTGATAGAGAGCAACGCGGGCAGCCAGGGCGCGGTTGAACTTCAGGAAAGTAGCCGGCGTGTTAAAGCCGTTAAAGCCCGAGGAAAGCTGGAAGGGGAAGGCGGTACCACCAGCAGCCAATTCCGTAGCTGCCTGGTCCAGCAACTGACGGATATGCGTCAGAGCAGGAGCACTACCCTCGGTGAATTTACCAGGCTTCAGGTAGTTGTCTACATCAATGCGGATACCATTTTCACCCATCAGGTTCAGCATGTGCAGCTTACCCAATGCCTCGTAGGTATGGCTGAAACCGGCAATTGCCTGCTTCTGCTCTGCATTGATAACGGCCGTGGCCTGAGCCGAACCTAGGAATACTTTGGATGCCCGCACTACCCGTGCGAAACCGTTGTAAGCGGCCGCGCTATAAAACGCGTTATTGTCTAGGTTGGTACGGGTACCCAGAATTTCCGTGTACCAGCGGTTTTCGTTGTTAGCCAGAATAACAATCTCACGCCCCAACTCACCAATCAAGTTGTTGTTGGCGCCGTTGTTAACGTGTCCGAGGCGCAAAGAAGCCTCTACCCCTACTGCCAAGGCATTCAGCTGAGCCAGCGAGGCATTAGCCGTAACGTCGTCCAAGCTAGGGTTGGTGGGGTCCGTCACCTGGTCAATATCCACCAGGTCGCAGCTGGCGCTGGGTAGCAGCACAGCCAGCGAGCAGGCTAATACTACCGTCCGCGGTATGTTTTTAAGAGAAGTGTACATGAGTGTTGAATCAAAGAAGATTAGAACAACCAGAAGGGGTGTTTCAGCGCACTGAACACCGGTCTAGAAGTCAAGGTTCAAGTGGAAGAACATGCGGCGGGTAGCCGGGTAGGTAAGCACATCCACCTGGGCAGAAGTAGCCGTCTGACCGAAGTTAGAAACCTCGGGGTCGTAGCCGGAGTAGTTCGTGAACGTCAGCAGGTTGTTACCCGAAACGCCTACCCGGATGTTCTTCACGTAATCCTTGAACAGGCTGGTCCGTACGCTGGCGGGCAGCGAGTAGTAAATAGAAGCTTCACGCAGACGTACATAACCGCTGTTCTCGATAAACAACGAGGCATTTTGCGTCTGGCGGTACTCACCCTTGGTCAAACGAACGCCATCGACGGTTTGGCCGCTGTCCTCGCTCCAGTCTTCGCTGGTACCGAAAGCATCCTTCTGAGTGCGGGTCAGGTTGCTGGTGTAGCTATCCTTTTTCCATGCCACGAGGAACGAGGCTTCCAGGTTTTTGAAGATGGTGAAGGTGTTCTGGAAGGTCATCTGGAAGCGCGGCTGCGCATCACCGTAACGAGTCAGGAAGCTCGGATTGTTCGGGTTGTCGGTGGCGCTGACGGGGGTACCGTACCAACGCGACGGCGACTCGCCCAGGGCAAAGAAGGTTTGTCCGAAAGTTGAACCGAAGCCGCTGCTGGCCGAGAAGGCCGGAACAATAATCCGGGTTACTTCGGAGCGGTTCAGCCAGAACAGGTTATTAGTGGTCCAGGTGAAGTTTTCCGAACGAACCGGAATAATGCCCAGTGTCAGTTCCAAACCACGGTTGCGCAGGTCACCTACCGGGTAGGCGCGCACTGACTGCACCCCGGTACCAGGAGCCGTCACGTAGGTGTTGACAATGTCCTTGATTTTCTTGTTGTAAGCCGTCGCTTCAAAGTTGATACGACCATCCAGCAAGCCAACATCAACCCCAAACTCCAGCTCGGTAGCACGCTCCGGACCGATTTCGGGGTTACCCACTACAGTTGAGGGAACAAAGCCCGGACGGTTGCCAATGCTGATACCGGTTAGCGGCGAGTAAAGACCACCGAAGAAGGCCGGTCCACCGGTTTCACCGTATGCGGCACGCAGTTTCAGCAGGTTCACGGCGCTTACCGACCAGAAGTCCCACTTAGCGAGGTTAACGGCAACGGAGCCTTTCGGGAAAGCATAGAGCTTGTTGGGGTCACCGTTACGGCTCGACTTATCGAAACGAACGCCGGCGGTCAGTTCTACCTGGTCGCGGAAGTTAGCTGACTGCTGCGCTACGTAGCCTACGTCCGTCTGGTCGGTCAGCTGCACATCTTGGGTAATTACCGAGCCACGGTTGGGCAGCAGCGGACCAGGTACCAAGTTCTGCCCCTGCTGGAAGCTGAGGTTAGAACGCAGCCCCAGACGCACCAGACCTACCTGCGAGGTCAGGCTCAGATTCTGACCAATCCGATAGTCGTAGATCAGGAAGCCTTGCAGGTTGTAGTTGAAGAATTCGTTTTTGGCTACGCGCACTACCCCCGGGTTAGCCGAGCTACGCTGGGACTGCAAATCGAGAGGAAGCGCGAGCAGCGCGTTGCTGCTGGAGTAGTCAATACCACCCTGCGCAGCGAAACGCAGCGAGGAATTCTCTTTCTCGATAAAGTGCAGGGTAGCGTTACCGGCCTGCGTTACCCGGTTGGTTTTTTCCTCGTTGATAGCCCGCTCCACAACAGCTAGCGGGTTGTCACCGGAATAATCAGAGTCGGGGTACAGGCCAGTAACCGGATCCTTGTGCAACTCCGCGTAGTTCGGAATCTGGGCCAGGTTGTAGCCTAAGCTAATCCCGTTGTTGTCGTTACCGGAGAAGCCGCGGCGGTTGCTGGAGTTGAAGTAGCCAGAGCTAATACCAATATCCAGCAGTTTGCCGATTTTCTGGTCTACGTTGGCGCGGATAGAGTTACGCTGGTAGTCGGTGTTCTTTACGATACCACCTTCTTTGGTCGTGGAGCCCGACACGTAGAATTTGGTACGGTCAGTACCGCCCGATACGCTTACGTTAGTATTACGCAGGAAGGCAGTGTTGCCAAATACCTCCTTTTCGTAATCGTAGAGCTTACCGCTGGCCTGAGCAGCCGCGAGTTTGGCCTTCTCAGCAGTAGCCGACGCCCCGGAGTAGAACTTGTCAATTTTCTCGGGCGTCCAGCCTTCCTGACCGAGCAGGTTACGGGCCTTGGCAAAACCTATATCCTGCGATACGCTCACGCGCGTCTGGCCAGCAGCTCCACGCTTGGTTTTAATGATAATAACACCAGCACTTGCGCGAGTACCATAAATAGCCGCAGCGCTGGGGCCTTTCAGAATTTCAATCGATTCAATGTCGTTCGGGTTCAAATCCGAAATACGGTTGGTACCGTTGTCCTGGGTAGTACGGGTAGTACCTGAAGAGGCACCTGTAAAGGCGGCCGCACCGGCCCCGTTTCCTACCTCATCCGACACGGCGTACACCCCGTCAATGATGTAAAGGGGCTGTGAGCTACCAGAGATGGTAGAAATACCGCGTAGCTGAATGGAAACACCACCGCCCGGAGCACCGCTAGTGGAGGCAATATTCGCGCCCACTACTTTGCCGCTCAACGCAGCATCTACGGTTACGGGGCGTGTGCTGCCCACCAGTTCCTTGGCACTAACCGTGGAAACGGCGTTGGCCAGGTTTGAACGCTTAACCGATGTTGCCAGACCCGTTACAACTACCTCATCCAGATTGCGGGTGCTGGAGCCCAGGCTCACGTTGAACGTAGAGCTCGTACCAATAGCACGCTCGATGCTGGAGTAGCCAACTGAGCTAAAAACCAGTGTAGTGGCCGAAGCAGGTACACTGATAGTAAATCCACCATCTGCATTGGTTGACGCGCCAACGGTGGTGCCTTTTACTAGTACAGTAACCCCCGGAAGTCCCTGGCCATTAGCGGCATCAGTAACACGCCCGGAGATTTCGCGGTTCTGGGCGGCGGCCTGCTGCAACAGGATGGGCGCGCTCAGAAGCGCAGAAAGTATTGTTTTGCGCATGTGAGTGAAAATGTTAGAATGAACTTACGATGCCGTAAATAAACGAATTGTTTTTTGCCAACCTGACAAGAATTCGCTTTATCCATTAAAAATGCAACTAGTCTGAAGGGTTGAGATATACTGCCCTATCTATAGGCCTTACTCCAGCCTTATCAGGGCCCAGGAACCAAGCATCCTTCTTCTACTAGGCAAAACCGCTGCCCGTCTCACGCTTTTCTGAGCAACAGCGAACAGCAGGCCCAAACTTGCTTGATCTAAAGGCAATCCACTCAACTCTGATAGATTCAATGTGCCTCACCAGCCTTCTAAACCAAAGGCATTGAGATGTGAAGTTGCCTCTGGTCGTTGGCGCTAGATGGCATTCAATAGGCAGTTGCGAGTAGGTCTTTGTATGCTCTTCTGAATCCAGAATACCTATAGTGATGTAACTGGTTCCTAAGCCCCTTATGATTTCAGGGTTGCCTACATCTTGGAAAAATCTGGCCGGTAGAGCTAAACACTTGCTTCAAGGCACAGTGGGAGTGACTCGAGACATTGATGCCAGCATATCACCATTCTACTGTCATAAATAGTTGTCTCTACTTCTGTTTGAGTATCCCCCTAAGTCAACCTTTGTTACAGATCGAAAGCTATTAGTAATCATGCCCACGTCATAAAATGCAGATAAGCCTAAATATATAACAATGCTTATTATATATGTAAAATAATCAATATCAAATAAGAGTAGCTGTTGGGGTAATGATACTGGTTAGTGTAGCTATGTAGATGATACATTCTTATAATACAGATAGAGGGCAGTATGTAAGGCTATTCTCAATGTGCAATACAAGCTATAAAATCCTATTATATATATAATTGTTACAAATGCAAAAGATATTATTCAATAATTGAGCTAAGCCTAGTATAATACAACACTTAAGCTTACCTAAGGCATTTTGGTTTGTATGGCCAACAAGAGCAATTATCTAACGTCAGGTGCAGCTCTTTAACAAGCCCACCTAGAGAGAGAAAGGCTATTAGGCATAAGCTATTATAAGAAAAATCATATATTATAGATAATAAATTTCATGAACAGGCAGAATGAAAATACTCCCTAAAAAACTGTCGTCATAACTATTTGGCTTATATATTGAAAATAACATAACAAAATAAGGTATTTAATATAACTATATCAATTAAGCAAGTGTTATACTAGATGAATAATCAATGACATACAACTTATGGTAACAATTCTATATATCTGATTTACACCCTTCAGACTACCGTTGAGTGAGCTTTATGGCATACAACGAAGACAGAAGGTGTTTTTGACATTATTAATAGCATCAAAAGATTTTTAGGATGCTTATTTCAATAAACTCTGCTTATTTTTAAGCGCGGAACGGTACTTGTTCGTAAAACCGCGCTTTTTCACCTTTATCTTTTTTCTTTTCCATGAGAAAATCCTTACTCATGGGTCTGCCTTTGGCGGCACTAAGTGTCGTTCAGGGGGTAGCCCAAACTCGGAGTGTTTCCGGCCGAGTAACGGACCGCACGACAGGCGAAGGCTTGCCGGGGGTAACCGTGCTGCTGAAGGGTAGCAACAACGGTATTTCAACCAACTCCGACGGTACGTACACACTGACTGTACCTGCCGGAGACGGCACTTTGGTTTTCAGCTCCATTGGGTTCATCACGGTAGAGCGCCCCATTGGTACCGATACGCAAATCAATGTAGGGCTTGCTGCTGATACCAAACAGCTGAGCGAGGTAGTAGTAACCGCTCTGGGCATCCAGCGCGAGTCGCGTGCTATTGGTTACGCAGTATCTGAAATTCAGAGCCAGCAGGTGGTTCAAAAGTCGGAGCCTGATGTACTGCGCACCCTGCAGGGCAAGGTGGCCGGCGTTAACATCGTGGGTTCGAGCGGAGCTCCGGGCTCTTCTACTCGTATTGTAATTCGTGGTAACACGTCGCTTAACGGTAACAACCAGCCCCTGTTTGTAGTGGACGGTGTACCTTATAATAACGATGTCACGGCTTCGGACAACACGCTGGTACGCGGCTCCTCCTACTCAAACCGCGCCGCCGATATTGACCCGAACAACATTGAGTCGATTAACGTGCTGAAAGGCATGGCGGCCGCTGCTCTCTACGGTAACCGTGGCGCCAACGGCGTTATCCTTATTACTACCAAAACCGGTAGCCGTGGCAAGGCCGACAAGGGTATCCGGGTTGGCTACAACTCTTCTTATTCTATTGAGAAGATTGCCAGCCTGCCCGAGTATCAGAACAAATACGGTGCGGGGGCTAACTTCGCCCAGTCAGCAGCCAACGGTTCATGGGGTCCGGCTTTCGGCAGCGCCCAGGCGCCCGCTGATGTTCTGCACCCGTTGAGCGGCATCGCGGCTTTCCCCGAGTTCCAGGGAGCCCGCTATCCGTACCAGGCCTTCGAAAACAACGTTAAAGACTTCTTTAACACGGGTAAGCTGTTCGAAAACTCGGTTAACGTAACTGCGGCCAGCGACAATGCTACCTTCTCGACGGTTCTGTCCCGCTCGGAGCAGGAAGGCATGATTCCGGAAAGCAAGTTCAACCGTACCAGCCTCAGCGCTGGTGGCTCGGGTAACTTCAACAAGTTGCGCATCGGGGCGAACATTACTTACACCAACTCGGATCAGCGTGGTCCGCAGCTCGGGGCTAACAACGCCATTGGCAACGCCTCGGTAATGGGCCGCCTGCTGTTCATCCCGCGCAGCCTTGACCTGACGGGCCTGCCCTATATCAACCCGCTCACGCGTGGTCCGGTACTGGGCTGGCTGACGGGCCAGGCAGATAACCCCTACTGGTCAACGGAATACAACGGCTACACCTCCCGCGTTGACCGTCTTTCTACCAGCGCCAACGCCAGCTACGATATCTTGAAGTGGCTGAACCTGAGCTTTGTGGGTGGCTTGAACACTTACAACGACAACCGTCGTTCCTTCATCCGTCCGGGCTCGGTAGGTGCCAGCGGCACCGGCGAAATTATCCAGGACGCCATCACCAACACCGAACTGGAAGCTACCACCCTGCTGACAGTTAACCAGAACCTGACGGAAGACTTCAGCCTGAAAGCTATTCTGGGCCACAACGTCAACCAGCGTCAGTACCAGTCCACTTCGGTTATTGGCTCGCAGTATCTGTTGTTTGATATTGACGACATCCAGAACACCAAAACGCAGAGCCAGTTTGGTTCAGGCTTTACGAAGCGTCGTATTTTCGGGGTTTTCGGTGACGTAACGCTGGGCTATAAGGACATCGTGTACGTCAACGCTACGGCTCGTAACGAATGGACCTCTACCCTGGCCAAAAACAACCGCAGCTTCTTCTACCCGAGCATCAGCACTTCCATCATCTTCACGGAAGCGCTGGGCATGCAGTCCGACATTCTGAACATGGGCAAACTGCGGGCTGGTTATGCTAAAGCCGGTAAGGACGCCAGCCCCTACCAGCTTAACAGCCGCTTCGCTCTGAACCCCACCTTCGGTAACAACGCCGCAGGCTTCGGTTTCCCCTTCACGCCCACTGGCGGTACTACCCCGGTTTCCGGCGCTGCTATCAGCGGCACTATCGGCAACCCGGCTCTGACCCCGGAGTTCTCGAAGGAACTAGAAGTAGGCACCGACTTGAACTTCTTCAAGGACCGGATCGTCCTGAGCGCTACGTACTACGATAAGCGTTCTACGGCCCAGATTGCCAACGTTCCGCTGCCCTACGCCACAGGTTTCACGGCACTGGTAACCAACTTCGGTGAAATCTCCAACAAAGGTATCGAAGGCTCACTGACCCTGATTCCGGTGGATGCCGGTGGATTCCGCTGGACCAGCTTCACTACCTTCACCCGCAACCGCAACATCGTGGAGAAGCTGACGGAAGGCGTTGAGCAGGTAGCCGTTGCCGCTAACTACTTCAGCGGCGGGGTGCAGGCCATCCACAAAGCCGGCCAGCCCTACGGCATGATTTACGGTACCAAGGCTGCCCGCGACCCCGAAACCGGGAAAGTCCTGATCAACCCGTCCACGGGTACCATGATTCCGACCACCACGACGGACGTTATCGGCAACCCGAACCCCGACTACCTGCTGGGCTTCACCAACACCTTCACGTACAAAGGCTTCACCTTCGAATCGGTGGTGGACTTCCGTAAGGGCGGTGATGTGTACTCGACTACGGTTGCTACCCTGCTGGGCCGTGGTGTAACCAAGGACACCGAAGACCGGGAGAAAACAGTAGTAATTGACGGGGTGTACGGCAACGCCAACACCCAGCTGCCGCTGAAGAATGCCGATGGCTCGAGCATCCCGAACAACACGGCCATTTCGCTGAACGACTACTACTTCGGTGCCGGTTCGGCAGCACTGAGCGGTCCGGCTGAGTTCTCTATCTACGACGCTACTACCGTTCGTCTGCGCGAAGTAACGCTGGGTTACACCCTACCGGCTACCCTGCTGCAGAAAACCCCGTTCCGCGGTGTAACGCTGAGCCTGTCGGGTCGCAACCTGTGGTGGTTCTCGCCAAACGTGCCGAAGTACACCAACTTCGACCCGGAAACCAACACGTACGGGGGTGCTTCGAACGCTCAGGGCTTTGAGTACACCAACGCTCCTACTGCTCGGCGCTACGGCGTAAACCTGCGCGTGAACTTCTAAGCAGCAGGCGCACTTCTAGGCAGTAATTTCATTCTCGACTTTTCTCATGAAGATAACCAAGATTCCAGCCGCCGTAGCCGCAACAGCTTTGTTGCTGGGCACGACGAGCTGCGACAAGTTTCTGGACGTCAACACTGACCCAATCAACCCTACCACGGTTCCGATTACGCTGTTGATGCCTACCAGCCAGGCGGCTATGTCGCTTTACCTCGGCCACAGCGTAGCAGGTCTGAGCCAGCCGACTTCGGCCCTGGTGCAGCAACTCAACAACTTCCGTATTGGAGCCTACAGCCTGGGAGCTAACGATTTCAACAACCAGTGGCTGGGCCTCTACACGTCGGCGCTCGAAAACAACGAGCAGATGCTGAACCAGGCTACCACCCAGGGTGCTTGGACGTTTGTGGGTATTGCTCAGATTCAGAAGGCTTACATGTTCAGCGAAATGGTGGACGTGTGGGGCGACATTCCTTACAGCGAAGCTCTGAAAGGCTCTGAGTTCCCGGCTCCTAAGTTCGACGATGACGAGGCTATCTACACCGACTTGTTCCGTCTGATTGATGAGGGTATTGCCAACCTGAAGCGCACAGACTCCAGCCGTAACCCTAACTCCACCGAGGACCTGATTTACGCTGGTAACCGCGACAAGTGGGTGCGTCTGGGCAACACGCTGAAGCTGAAGCTCTACAACCAGATCCGTCTGACGCGGAACGTATCAGCTGACGTGCAGCCGCTGCTGACCAACTCCAATGATCTAATCGGGGCAGCTGACGACTTCGAGTTCAAGTATGGCACGGCGGGTGGCACACCTGAGAACCGTCACCCCGGCTTCCTGGGCGACTACGCTTCTTCGAGCCGGGAGAACTTCGTCAACGTGTACTTCTACAACCTGATGAAGGGGAATAAGGACCCTCGTATTCCTTACTACTTCTTCAACCAGGTAAACTCTGACGCTGCTCAGACCACCGCTGATTATCAGGATGGTCGTTTCATCTCGCTGCGCTTTGGCAGCCAGGGTCCTCAGGCCAGCGTCAACACCACCAACATTCGTACCCTGCAGGGTCTGTACCCCATTGGCGGACGCTTCGACAACGGAGCTGGTTTTGCTACGGGTACCGGTGCTACGGCTGCTTCGGCTAAGGGCAACGTGGCCCAGCGCTTCCTGACCTTCTTTGCCCGCAAGTTTACGGAGGCTGAACTGTACCTGACGGTGCTGAACAACCCCACCAGCGCCCGCACTGCATTCCGCGACGGGGTTACGGCTGCGTTCAATAAAGTAAACGCGGTGGCAACCATTGACGGCAGCACCCCGATTGCGGAAACTGCTGTTACGGCTTACGTTACGGCCGCTCTGGCTCGCTACGATGCGGCCACTGACAACAATGCCAAGCTTAACGTCATCATGACGGAGAAGTACATCGCCAGCTATGGCTATGGCATTGACGTGTACACGGACTACCGCCGCACTGGCTTCCCGGCTGCTCCGGTAAACCCCAGCACCGACGACTCCGATCCGCAGACTGTACTGACCGGCACCGAGTTCCCGGTTCGTCTGCCGTACCGCCTGAACGACCTGCTGACAAACGCCAACGCGCCTAAGACGCAGCCGAACATTACGACGGAGAAAATTTTCTGGGACCGGTAATCAAAGCATCCTCCGCGTTCTTTGATTCAGCCATTTTCAATTCAACCCTCCATGAAAAAATTTCTTTATGCCTTGTTGCTGGCGGCTTCGGCCCTGAGCGTTTCGGCTTGCCGCGACGAGGATAATCTACCTTTCCCGAAAACTGAGGAGTTTCCCTTGGTTTTCACCAACCTGACCACGCAGAACACTTTCAAGCTGGCTGACGTGCAAGGAACGGGTAACCCGACTACTACCTTCAACATTGAGGTAAAAGGAGGCGACGCCAGCAAGATCGAAGCCATTGAAGTGTACCGCTCCTTCCGCGGCTACAACAAGCCGGCTGCCGGGGTGACCCGTGCCATCGGCACAGGACCGCGCGTTCTGCTGCGTACTGTAGCACCGTCTTCAGGCAGCATCGAGGTGTCTATCAACGACCTCATAACTGGCCTGACCCGTGCTTCGGGTGCCACCCAAACGGGTGCCCGTGTTGCCCTGACCCGCGCTTCGCTGGAGGCAAACGAAGGCTTCCTCTTTACTTATGAACTGGTACTGAAGGATGGCCGTCGGATTGTTTACACTCCCCTGTCGGGCGGTATCGTATCCGGCATTCAGGCTTCTGCTCCTTACGCTGGTATTGTTACCATCGTTCAGTAGTCGAACATCCTGAGCAACAAAAAAGCCCCAGCCATTTGGCTGGGGCTTTTTTGTTGCCCTTTCCATCATATGCTGGCGTGTAACAGTGGTTTCTTAACTGATGCCGCGGATGCGCCAGTGATTGATAACACATATATGCCACAGACGGCCAGACGCAGCTAGGCATCAATATGCGTTTAGTACCCAGCACAAATTTCTTTGCCGCATGCCGTGTCTGGAGCAACTACACATCATTTGCAGCTTTCGGTTGAGCACTTTAGCGGCAAAAGACTTCTATTTATCTAAGAAATCCTGCACTTGGCCGAGAAACAGTATAATTGAGCACCTGTTTTTTGCTCAGCGAATAGATTCATAATTTTTATCTCTTTATTTTGGCAATAATTCAATTGAACTGCTTCTAAAGCGAAACATCTTCAACACACCTAGTGCATACATGAAAAACTACTATTAGCTGCTCTGCCTGCACTTGCTTTAACGGCAACGCAAGTATATGCACAAACTCGTACTGTTTCTGGACGGGTAACGGACCGTACAACGGGAGAAGGGCTGCCCGGTGTAACCGTATTAGTGAAAGGAACTACCACTGGCGTTTCAACCAACTCGGATGGTACCTTCACGCTGAACGCTCCGGCTACCGCCACTACCCTTTCCTTTAGCTCCGTAGGGTTCCTGACCCTTGAGCAACCGATTCGGGATGGCAGCATAACTGTGGGGCTGGCACCAGACAGCAAGCAGCTCAGCGAAGTAGTAGTAACAGGCTACGGACAACAATCCAAGGCTTTGGTTACGGGCGCCATTGCCTCCATCGATGCCAAGCAGTTCGAGGATCAGCCTGTAGCAGGCCTCGACCAAGTGCTGCAAGGCCGGGCTGCGGGGGTGCAGGTATCGGCTAGCTCCGGTACGCCGGGTGGCGGTATTGCTGTTCGTATCCGGGGTAATAACTCCATTTCGGCCAGCAGCGACCCGCTGTACGTAATTGACGGCGTACCGATTAACAGCGGCAGCTACTCCAACATTGCCGTTGGTAACCAGCAGTTGAACGCGCTGTCCGATATTAACCCCAACGACATTGCCTCCATTCAGGTACTGAAGGATGCCGCTGCCGCCGCTATCTATGGTTCGCGGGCTGCCAACGGGGTAGTACTGGTAACAACCAAGCGTGGCCAGACGGGCAAAACTAAAATCAGCCTGGATGTTTACCAGGGTGTACAGCAGCGCATTAAGCAGCTGGACGTTCTGAACGGTCAGGAATCACAGGACCTAATCAATGAGGCACGCGTAAACGTAGGCCTTGCGCCTCGCTACGTAGCGGCTAACCCAACCTCCACGCAGGCGCTTTTCACCGGCGCCAGCACCAACTGGCAGGATGAAGTATTCCGCACCGCCAAGATTGGTAACTATACTCTGACGGCTTCCGGCGGCGATGCCCGCACCCGCTTCCTCGTTTCGGGCACCTACTTCGATCAGGAAGGTATTGTGCGGGGTTCTGACTTCAAGCGCGGTAGCGTACGTGTGAATATCGATAACAAGATATCGGACCGTGCCCGTATTGGCCTGAACCTCACAGGCTCCCGCTCGCTGAACAACCGTATTCAGAACGATAACAACATCTACGGCGTACTTAGCTCGGCCATTCTGCTGGGTACTCAGACTCCTATCTATAATGCGGATGGCACTTTCGCCCGCGACCCATATTCATCGGTTGAAAACCCGCTTGCCGCTGCTACCCTACCCCTGCAGCAGGCACGTAACAACCGTTTGATTGGTAACGTCTTCGCCGAACTGGACATTCTTAAGGACCTGCGCTTCCGGACCTCGCTTGGCGCTGACTACCTGAACCTGAAGGAAGACCGTTTTGTACCCAGCACCCTTCTGCAGGGCTCTGGCAGCAATGGCCTGGGTAACTCCAACAGCCGTTACGATATCAGCTGGCTGACGGAAAACACCCTTACCTACAACAAATCCTTCGGGGATCATAACGTGACGCTGCTGCTCGGCCAGAGCGCCCAGAAATCAGAGCAGGAAGGTATCCAAACCACGGTTAGTGGCTTTGCTACCAACAAAATCACCCGCCTGGCGGCCGGTTCCGTTCGTACGGAGGCCTCGTCGGATGGTACTCTCTGGACCCTGCTTTCTTACTTCGCTCGCGCGAACTACGACTACAAAGGCCGCTACATTCTGGCTGCCTCCGTGCGCCGCGACGGTTCCTCGCGCTTCGGGGTAGACAATAAGTGGGGCTACTTCCCGGCCGTTTCGGGTAGCTGGCGCATTTCGGAGGAGGCCTTCTTCCCGAAAACAGCTATTAGTGAGTTGAAGCTGCGGGCCGGCTATGGTCAGACGGGTAACTTCGAGATTGGCAACTTTGCCTCCCGCAACCTTTATGGTGTAGGCTCCGGCAACCTGGCCAACTACAACCAGATTTCCGGTCTGGTGCCCACCCAAATCGGCGTAAATGACCTGAGCTGGGAGAAGCAGCACGAAATCAACGTGGGTCTGGACCTGGGCTTCGTTAACAACCGCATCCTGCTTTCAGCCAACGCCTTCCGCCGGGAGTCGAATGACCTGCTGCTGAACCGTCCGCTGCCCCTCACTTCTGGCTTCCTCTCGGTAACTCAGAACGTAGGCGCGCTGGAAAACAAAGGCCTTGAGTTTGAACTCACAACCCAGAACTTCACCAAGGACAATTTCACCTGGACTACCAGCGCCAACATTTCCTTTATTCGCAACGAAGTAACCAAGCTGGTAAATAATGCACCCTTCCTTTCGGGCTTTGCAAACCAGGTACGGGTAGGGCACTCTTTGGGCTCTTTCTACGGTTACGTAGTGGACCGGATTTACCAGACGCAGGGTGAAATTACAGCTGATACCGAAGCTGCCCGCGCCAAAACCGGCCGCTCTACGGCCGTGTATCAGCAAGGCTCTGCTCCGGGCGACATCCGCTTCAAAGACCTGAATAATGACGGTGTAATCACCGGCGACGACCAGAAGATTATTGGTACGGCTCAACCGAAATTCTTCGGCGGCCTCAATAACCAACTGTCCTTCAAAGGCTTTGACTTGGGCTTCTTCTTCCAGTTCCAGTACGGCAATAAAATATTCAACAACACCCGTGCTTTCGCAGAGGGTATGAACGCCCAGTTTGGTCAGTTGGCCTCCACCCGGGAGCGCTGGACCGCGGCTAACCCCAGCACTACCTACCCCCGGGCGGCCTGGGGTGACCCAAACAATAACCGCCGCACCTCCGACCGCTTCTTGGAGGATGGCTCTTATGCCCGCTTGAAAACCCTGACTCTGGGCTATAACCTCCCGGCCGGTGCTACCCGCGTGCTGCACCTGCAAAACGCCCGGGTATATGTTTCAGGTCAAAACCTACTCACCTTCACCAACTACTCCGGTCTTGATCCGGAAATCAACACCTTCAGCGGTAGCAACACCTCTTTGGGCACTGACTTCCTGACTTTCCCCCAAGCCCGTACCGTGCAGATTGGTGTAAACCTGGGTATCTAAACTTTCTTGAGACTTCGTTAATATGAACTTTCGTTCCAAGCTTTTCACGCTCGCTACTCTGGGTTTGCTGACTTTTGGCGCCAGCAGTTGCTCCGATTTCCTGGATCCTACCCCGCAGACTTCCGTTGACCGTACGGATGTATTCACCGACGCTGCTGGTGCCCGCGGCGCAATCATTGGGGTGTACGGTGCCATGACCAGCTCCGACTACTTGGGTCTGTACTACCCCCTGCTGGCTGACCTGGCCGCCGACAACCTAGCTCACACCGGCACGTTTCCGCAGTTGGCGGAAGTAAAAACTCGAAATATCATTTCGAGTAATGCTACGCTCACGAACGTTTACTACGCTATTTACCGGACCATCAACCGGGCCAATAACGTTATTGCCAACACGCCGAATGTGACCGGCCTGGCCGACGCGGAGAAGAACAGCATCATTGCCGAAGCACTGTTCATCCGTGCTTACTGCCACTTCGATGTGACCCGTTTCTGGGGCGATGCCGCTCTCATCCTTACCCCGACGTCAACGCCTGATAACTCGCTTTTTGTAGCACGCAGCACCAAAGAGCAGGTATATACGCAGGTGCTGGCCGACCTGAACCAGGCCCTGCCTAACCTGCCTGACACAGGCACCGGACGGGCTACCAAATCAGCGGCCCAGGCCCTAATTGCCCGGGTACAACTGTATGCCGGCAAGTGGAAGGAAGCCGAAACGGCGGCTGATCAAATCATTAACAGCAACCGCTTTCAGCTCACTCCCAGCTACGCCACCAACTTCACCTCGGAGAATACTACTGAGTCGATTCTGGAACTGCAGTTTGACGCGAATACCCAGAGCCAGTTTGCTTTCTTCAATCTGCCCACTGCCAATGGTGGCCGTAACGAGGTAAACCCGAACGGCCCTGCCACTACGCTTCTGACAGCCTACGAAACGGGCGATACGCGCCGTAACGCTACTATCTCCGACGGCACTGTTGTCATCTCCAACCGCGCGGTAGTTGCCGGTACCGGTATCAAATACAAAGACCCTGGCACTGGAACCGACAATTACAAAATATTCCGTTTTGCCGAGGTTCTGCTAACAGGGGCTGAGGCTAAGGCCCAGTTGCAGGACCTTCCGGGCGCGCTGACCTTGTTGAATCGGGTACGTACCCGGGCAGGCTTGCCGGCACTTCTGGCAACCGGTTTAACCCAGACTACCCTGTTAAACGCCATTTACCAGGAGCGCCGGGTAGAGTTGGCTCTGGAAGGACACCGGTGGTTTGATCTTATCCGCACCAACCGGGCCCAGACGGTACTGGGCATCACAGACCCCACTCGGTTGCTGTTCCCGATTCCGTTCCGGGAAATTCAGAACAACCCGAATATGAAGCAGAACCCCGGCTACTAGCCTACCCCTGCTTATAGCAATAAAAAGCCCCGGCCTTACTAGCCGGGGCTTTTTTTATAGGGAGTCTATACGCAACACCACCTTTTCATCGGCTGAGGCGGGGTGCCGCAGCCATCCAATAATTTTTTCTGCTACCTCCTCTGGCTGGGCCAGCCTTCCTTCCTGGTGAAAGCCAGCAAACCGGACGGCTTCACTGAAGCTGTGCTCATCGGCGGTGCGGATGTGCTCCTGCATGGCCGTATCGAGGATGCCGGGGGAGAGACTACGGATACGGATGCCGCTGCCGCGCAGATCCTGCTCTTTCTGGGCGGTGCAGGACAGCGCATCGAGGGCGGCTTTGGAGGCCGAATAGGCGCCCCAGCCGTCAACGGCCCGCTGGGCGGCACCGCTGCTGATGTTGAGGATGGTACGCGGCACTGACAGCCCGCCATAGGCGCTCAGGAACGTGTTCATGAACATGGCAGGAGCCACAATATTCACATCAAACACGAACTCGAAGTGCTCGTTCTGATGCTCACCCAGGTAGCCGATTTCGCCGAGCACGGCGGCGTTGTTGATAAGGGTGATGCTTTCAGCATCGGGCCACTGCGGGAATACTTTGTGCAGGTTGTTTTGCACGGCCAGCATATCGGACAGGTCCAGGGGCTGATGAGCGTACTGCTCGTGCTCGATAGTGGCGTGGCGCGAAACGCCGACAACCTTCGTATCGGGCAGGCGCAGCACAGCTTCCGCCAGGGCTTTGCCCAGTCCGCGGCTGGCTCCGGTGATGATGTAATAGTGCATGGTGAATGGGTGAGGGAGATGAGAGACCGGTAAAAAGTACGGTCTAAAACGAAAAAGAGGCTACCGTTGCAGCCTCTTTTCTCTGTTTAGGTCAGTGGAATAGTACTGCCCTACCCCCTCTTCATAGGATATACTGGCTTAGGTCGCGGTTGCGGACCATGTCGCGGAGACGGTCTTCTACCATGTCGCGGTTGACCAAAATCTGCGCATTTGGGCCGATTTTGTCCGGCACATCGAACAGGATGTCATTGAGCAGGCGGCTCATGACCGTGTGCAGACGCCGGGCCCCGATGTTTTCTACCTCGCTGTTGACCTCGAAGGCAATTTCAGCCAGCCGCTCCAGGGCGGAATCTTCGAACGACAAGGCTACCCCTTCGGCCTGCAGCAAGGCCTCGTACTGCTTGGTCAGGGCGTTTTTGGGGTCTTTCAGGATGCGGAAGAAGTCGTCCTTGCTCAGGCTCTGCAGCTCCACCCGAATGGGGAAGCGACCCTGCAGCTCCGGAATCAAGTCAGAGGGCTTGGCCACGTGAAAGGCACCGGCCGCAATAAACAGGATATGGTCGGTGTGGATAATGCCATACTTGGTGCTGACAGCTGAGCCTTCCACGATGGGCAGCAGGTCGCGCTGCACGCCTTCCCGGCTTACATCAGGGCCACCGCCCCCCTTGCCGCTACGACTGGCCACTTTGTCGATTTCGTCAATGAAGATGATGCCCGCATTTTCAGCGTGCCGAATGGCTTCATCCTTTACCTCATCCATATCGATGAGCTTGGCCGCTTCCTCATCGAGCAGGATTTTGCGGGCCTCGGCAACCGTTACCTTGCGCTTGCGAGTCTTTTTAGGGAGCATGGAGCCGAGCATGTCCTGGATGCCGGCCATGCTGGCCTCATCCATACCGGCCGGACCACCGATTACGCCGATGCCCGGGCTGCTGTTCTGCTGCACCCGGATTTCGATTTTGCGCTCATCCATTTCTCCGTTCCGAATCTTTTCCCGGAACCGTTCCCGGGTGCGCTCATTCAGCTCGTGGTCGGAATCAGGCATCTCGCTGGCGGTAGTGGGGAAACCTAAGGCAGGCTTGGGAGCCGCAGCGGAGGTAGTAACCGGCGGAATCAGGATGTCAAGGATAACATCTTCCACGGCCTGGGCCGCCTGCACCTTCACTTCCTCCTTGCGGCGCTGTTTCACCATGTTCACCGACTGCTCCACCAGGTCGCGCACCATGCTTTCCACATCGCGGCCTACGTAGCCTACCTCAGTAAACTTGGAAGCTTCCACTTTCGTGAACGGAGCACCCGAAATGCTGGCCAGACGGCGGGCAATTTCCGTTTTGCCGACGCCGGTGGAGCCAATCATCAGGATGTTGTTAGGCACGATTTCGCGCTGCATCTCGCCGGGAGCATGCAGGCGGCGCCACCGGTTGCGCAGGGCAATGGCCACATGGCGCTTGGCCTCGTGCTGGCCAATGATGTACTTATCGAGCTCAGCCACAATCTGGGCCGGGGTGAGAAACTCAGCGGAGTCAAGCATAAGAATCAGGGGTAAACAAGCCGGATAACGAAGCGGTGCGACTTCCGAAGCCCGGCGGAAGGAAGAACAGGTAGTTACGGCAAAAGCCAAAGCAGGAGGCCTGCCAGATTAGCTACGAGCCAGGGGGTAGGAAAAGAGGGTAGTTACTGTGATTTTTTAAACAAGGAATCGAGGTTGCGGGCAATAGTGAAGTAGTTGGCCCCACCCGAAGCATGGTAGCCGGCGTGGGTATAGTCGAGCTGAAACTGGCTGACGCGCAGCATTACCCCAAAGGAGAAGCCCGCACCGCCCGAGGTATTTTCCAGGCGCAGTTCCCGGCGCTGCAGGTGGTTGTAGCCAACGCGCAGGTTCAGGTTTTTGCTGAGCAGCAGCTCCCCGCCTACCACAAAATGCCGGGCAATCTTGTCGCCCAGGCTCTTCTTAGGTTTGATTTCCTCGCCGTTCTCATCTAGCTGGCCCCGCTGGTTAGGGTCGAGGTACACGATGTCGAGGCGCTGCAGGTGGTGGGCCGTGAAGGAAAAACGCAGCGGCAGGTGCTCAGGCTTAAACGAAGTGCCCAGCTCCACATCAAGGGGCATGGGCTCCCGGTCGGCGCCATCGTAGGGCTTCAGCTGAATACCGGCGTTGCGCACTACCAAGCCTACGGTAAAGTCCTGCTCCGGGTGCTTGAACAACCCACCTACATCGGCCAGCGCCGCAAAGGAGTGGTTGCCGGCGATGCCCGAGCCTGCCAGTTTCAGGGTGCCACCAATGGTAAAGGCCCCGCTGGTATAGGAATCGGCGATACTCAGGGCGTACTCGTTCACTGAAAACTGCCCCAGTGAATTGCCCGCCGCGTCAAACTGCTCGAAGTTGCCGTAGCTCAGGTAGGTAAGCCCGACCCCAAAGCGGCCTGCCTTCTTGGTATTGAACACGTACACGGCCGTGCTTTGCTTGATATCGGCCAGATAATCGACGTAGCCCAGGGCCAGCCGGCCATCCATATCGGCATTCAGCAGGGCCGGGTTGCCGTAGAGCATGGTGCCATCGGCGTCGCGCGAAGAAACGTTCACGCCACCCAGCCCGGCCAGCTTGGCGCTGGTGGGCAGGTTGAGAAAAGAAAACGCCTGCTGCCCGCCAATCTGGGCCACCGCCGGGGTAAGACCACCCAGGCCCAGCACCAGAAAAGAGAGCAGAAAAAGGCGGGGGCGTAAAGGTCGAATCATCGGGGGAAAGATAAAGCAGGTTGCCTGATAAGACGCCTGCTTCCGCCGCTTTATTGCGTGCCCAAAGGGAGAATTCCCTACCCCCTCGTTTACGCCAAAGGGGTAGGGAATTGGACAGCCTTAACTAACTTCTACACTCGGGGCTGCTGGCATTGGCGCCTCGTCGCGCACCACCAGCTTGATGGGGTGGGCTACTTTTTCTTCCAGCAACGCCACCCGCAGCACATCATCCACGCGGTCGGCGTAGTGGATGGTCAAATCCTTGAGATAATCGGCCGAAATTTCGTCGATGTCCTTCTTATTCTTGGGGCACAGAATAATGTCGCGGACGCCGGCCCGCTTAGCAGCCAGAATCTTTTCCTTGATTCCGCCTACCGGCAGCACCTTGCCACGGAGCGTAATTTCGCCCGTCATGGCCAGATGGCTACGGATTTTGCGCTGGGTAAATACCGAAGCAATACTGGTAAAGATGGCAATGCCTGCGCTGGGCCCATCCTTGGGCACGGCTCCTTCGGGGAAGTGAATGTGCAGGTCGTACTGGTCGAAGAGGCGGTAATCGATATCCAACTCCTCGGCCCGGCTGCGCAGGTAGCTCAGGGCCGTCACGGCCGATTCCTTCATCACGTCGCCGAGCTGGCCTGACAGGGTGAGCTTGCCCCTACCCCGGCTCAGCAGGCTCTCAACAAAGAGAATGTCGCCGCCCACGCTTGTCCAGGCCAGTCCTGTTACTACCCCGGCGGTTTCGTTATCCTGGTACTGGTCCCGGTCGAAGATGGCGGCCCCAAGGATGCGGTGAATATCCTTGGGCTCCAGGATCGAAGGGAAGGCTTCATTCATGGCTTTGCTCTTGGCCACGTTGCGCACCACCGCGCCCAGCTTGCGCTCCAGGCTGCGCACTCCACTCTCGCGGGTGTAGTCATCAATCACGCGCTGCAGGGCTGAGGTGCTGATGCCGGCATCCTTCAGGCCAAGGCCGTGCTCCTGCAGCAACTTGGGCCAGAGGTGCTTTTTGGCAATCTGGGTTTTCTCCTCCAGCGTGTAGCCCGTCAGGTCAATGATTTCCATCCGGTCGCGCAGGGCAGGCTGAATGGTTTCCAGGGAGTTGGCCGTGGCAATGAACAGTACCCGCGACAGGTCATATTCTACCTCCAGGTAGTTGTCGGTGAAGGTGGAGTTTTGCTCGGGATCCAGCACTTCCAGCAGCGCCGACGAGGGGTCACCGCGGAAGTCGGAAGCCAGCTTATCAATTTCGTCGAGCACGATAACCGGGTTGGAGGCGCCCGCCTTCTTGATCTGGGAGATGATGCGGCCGGGCATGGCCCCCACGTAGGTTTTGCGGTGCCCCCGAATTTCGGCCTCGTCGCGCACGCCGCCCAGGCTCATGCGCACGTACTGCCGGCCCAGCGCCTTGGCGATGGAGCGGCCCAGGGAAGTTTTTCCTACCCCCGGAGGGCCATACAAGCACAGAATCGGAGCTTTCAAATCTTGCTTCAGCTTGAGCACGGCGAGGTACTCAATGATGCGCGCCTTCACCTTTTCCATGCCGTAGTGGTCCTGGTCGAGGATTTTCTGAGTCCGCTTCAGGTTGAAGTTGTCCTTGGTGTATTCGCCCCAGGGCAAGTCCAGAAGAAACTCCACGTAATTCAGGCTTACCGGGTACTCGGCAGCCTGGGGGTTGATGCGGGTGAGTTTGTCCAGCTCCTTGGTAAAGTGCTTGGCTACTGCCTCGGGCCATTTTTTGTCTTTGGCACGCTGGCGCAGCTTTTCCACTTCCTGGTCAGGGCCATCGAAGCCCAGCTCATCCTGCAGCACTTTAATCTGCTGGCGCAGGAAATAGTCGCGCTGTTGCTGGTCGATATCGGTGTGGACCTTGGTGTGGATTTCGCGCTTGATTTCCAGCAGCTGAATTTCCTTCAGCATCAGCTCCAGCAGCTGAGTGCCGCGCTCCACGCCGTCGTTTATTTCCAGCAGCTGCTGCTTAATTCCTACCTCCACGTTGATGTTGGACGAGAGGAAGTGGGTTAAGAAAGAGGGCGACTCAATATTATCCAGGGCCACCTGCGCTTCCTGCGGAATCTCGGGGTTCAGCTTCAGCATCTTGGCCGCCGCTTCCTTCAACGACGATACCAGGGCCTTTACTTCCTTGGATTGCTTGTTGGGGAAAGCCTCAGGCGAGTAGCTTACCCGCGCCGTGAGGTAGGGCGTGCTCTGCACCTCGGCCTCAATGCGGAAGCGCGACTGGCCCTGAATGATGATGGTGGTATTGCCGTCGGGCAGCACCAGCAGCTTCAAGATTTTGGCCATGGTACCCACCTGATACAGATCCTGCAGAGTAGGGTCGTCGCTCTGCCCGTTCTTCTGGGCCACTACCCCCACAATCTTGTTGCCGCGGTAGGCCTTGCGCACCAGCCGGATGCTTTTCTTACGGGTAACCGTTACGGGCAGCACTACCCCCGGAAACAGCACCGTATTGCGTACGGGCAGCAGCGGCAGCACCTCCGGCGATTCATCGGCGCTGAGCGTCTGATCGGGGTCGGCAGCCACAATGGACACCATTTCTTCAGAATCTTCAGCCATCAGCAGTAAGGAAGAGAGTGGTGACTTGGGTGAATTATATTGACTCATGCGGGGAGAGACAGAAAAGCAACGCTGCGTGTCAGAATGACAGAAGCGTGGGATAAGCTTAGGCTTAAACGTAGGGAGTTGTTCGAAGGTATGAATTTCGGCAAGCGCCGTGCCACCAACCCAGCCGGCCACATCGGCAGAGCTCCTCCGTAGGATTGCCAGGGCCGGGCGCCGACTCCGGCAGCCGCACTATATACGCCTGCATCCAAAAATTCCTATTTTTGATGCTTGCCGACTCCCACGGCCCCCGTGCTTTATCATTGCTATGCTTCGCTTTTTCCGTTTCGTGCTTTCTGGACCGTTGCTGCTGCTGGCACTGATGTTACCTGCTGTGGTAAAGGCCCAGCAGAAAAGTAGCCTACCCAACGCGCAACGGAAGCTAAGCGCCAAAGTTATCCGGAGCGCCCGGGCCCGCACCGACGCTACCCCCGACTTCCCGAATATCAACCGCCTGGCCTATTTCGAGGATAAGAAGGCGCTGCGGGAAATTCAGCGGGCCGAGAAACGCAAGAACTGGAATGCCGCCCGTAACCTGCTGGATGTGTACGTGAGCCGGTTCGGAATCGAGAACTTCTATAAGGACACCGGCTTGCTCTGGCGTCTGGGCCAGCTCTGGGAAAAGGCCGGCAACGAAGACCGGGCCAAGGCCTATTACCGCCTGGCCCTCAAGCACCGCCGCCACGACCTGAAGAAGGTGCAGCTCTACTACGACTCGCTGGAGCAGAAAACGGCTGACCTGTACGTGCCCCTCAAAACGTACTACGACATTGTAGAGTACCGAAAGAACATTGCCGCTTTCCGGCCGCCTAAGGGCGTGTACACCAGCATGGGCGATGCCATCAACTCCAAAGTGGAGGACTACGGCCCTACCCTCAATGCTGATGCTGACCAGCTTATCTTCTCCTCCAAGCGCAAGATGCGCGGCATACACGGGGTAGTAGATGAGGACCTGTACACCTCCCGGCGCGAAAACGGCCTCTGGACGGAGGCTGAGCCTTTGCCCAAACCCATTAACTCTTCCTACAACGAGGGCTCAGCCTGCATTAGCAAGGATGGCAAAACCCTATTCTTCGCCCGCTGCGAGTGCCCTACCTGCCACGGCAACTGCGACCTGTACGTTTCCACCTTCAAGGATGGTCAGTGGAGTGCGCCCAAAACGCTCGGTAGCAACGTCAACTCCACGGCCTGGGACTCGCAGCCTACCCTCTCCCCCGGTGAGGACACGCTATACTTCGCCTCCGACCGTCTGGGCGGCTTTGGCCTTTCGGACATCTGGTACACGGTAAAGCAGAAGAACGGGCAGTGGGGCAAAGCGCAGAACATGGGGCCGGTGGTGAATACCCGTGAGAGTGAGGTGAGCCCCTTCTACCACCCCCTCTACCATGTGCTTTACTTCAGCTCCCGCGGGCAGCTGCTCAACTTCGGCGACTTCGACATTTATAAGACGTACCGGGTACGCGGCCGGTGGCAGGAGCCCATCAACATTGGGCCGCTCGTAAATGGCAGGGGCTCGGAGTACTATTTTACCATTGATTCTGAGTCGAGAAACCTGTACTACGCCCGCTCCGAGGAAAAGGAAATGAAGAACCTCGACCTCTTCTCGTTTCCGCTGCCCATGGAGGCCCAGCCCTTGGCGACTACGCACGTAGAGGGCTCCCTTATTGACTCGGTAAGCCGCCGGCCGCTGAACGGTATCGTCAGTATCATCGACACGGATAACGGCATTGAGGTAGCCAGCAAGTATCTGCGCGACGACGGCTCCTTCGATTTCGACCTGATTGAAGGTTCCCACTACGTGATGCTGATTCAGAGCCCCGACTTTTTCAGCGTGGAAAAGAAGTTCGCGCTACAGGGCGACACGGTGATGAAGCTGATGACCAACTCCATCGACTACAAGCTGCCGCTGATTTTCAAGAACATCGAGTTCGACCAGGATAAGGCCAACATCCGGGCCAGCATGCATCCCATTCTGGACCGTATTGCCGTGTTTCTGGTTGACCACCCCACGTTCCGGCTCAGCATCTCGGGCCACACCGACAGCAAAGGCGACCCGGACTTTAACATGACCCTCTCGCAGGACCGGGCCGAAGCCATCCGGCGCTACATTGAGCAAAAAGGCAAACTCAAGCCCAACCGCATTGAGAGTATGGGCTACGGCAGCACCCAACCCCTCAAGGCCGAAGTCACGGAGGAAGACGCCCGCACTAACCGCCGCGTGGAGTTCCGCCTCATCAAGCCGGAAAGCGAGCAGAAAGATGCCGGTGGCAGCGGCTGGTAGAAGTAAAATAGCGAGCAGTGAATTAATCCTTACTTCACAAAGCGCTACCCCCTGATAAAGTGAGAAGCCCTTGACGTTACAATACGTCAAGGGCTTCTCACTTTATCAGGCTTGTCACACGCGGAGGAAGGCTGACTTCACTTCACTCGCCATGACACCGTTCACCACTTCAGCTGCTGTTGCGTTTCGCCGTCGCGGAAAAGCAGGCTTTGCTTGTTGCCCTTGGCTTCGAGGTTGACAATGTTCATTTGGTCGGGAAACAGGTCGAGCAGCAGCTGATGACGCAGGCTCACGCCGGTGGCTGTAGTGGGCAGCGGCGCCGTAAAGTAAATCCAGTACGAGTCCTTTTCTTTCTGCAGGCCCACCAGCGTAAACGGCAATGCCTGCCCCGGCCGGGAACTGAACTGCACCGAGCGGCGCAGCAGATCCATTAGCAGCGGATCAAGCTGGGCCCGCGAGAGTTGGTCGGTACGGACGGGGGTAGTCTTGCCAACGGACAGCCCTTGCTCCAGGTCGTCGATAAAGATTTTCAGGGCCATTTCCAGGCGCTGCTTGCCGGGGTTGAAGCGCACCTCCATGATGCTGGCATGGTAGGCGTGCGCCCAGGCTACCAGATGCGCCAGCAGCAGAAAGGCCGCTACCAGCCCAAAGCGCCGGAAGAAGGAAGAAGAAAACATAGGCAAAAGGTGTGAAACACAACCAGATGGTTGCAGGTGCCAGATCTATAATAAAAGCCGTGCCACCTCGCGGCAGCACGGCTTCTGAAACTCAATAAGCCGAAGCTTACTTCCCAAATGACTTAAGCAGCGGGTTAATGATAAGCACGAAGGCCATCAGCCCCAGAATCAGGAGCATGCCCACTTTCTGCGCGTTTTCCAGAAACTTATCGGAAGGCTTACGGCCGGCAATCATTTCGTAAAGCAGGAAAATAACGTGGCCACCATCGAGGGCCGGAATGGGCAGCAGGTTCATGAAAGCCAGCACCATAGACAGCATCCCAGTCAGGGTCCAGAAGCGGAACCAGTCCCACTTGCCGCCATATTGCTGAGCAATTTCAATGGGGCCACCAATGGACTTGCGGAAGGAAGCCTCGCCGCGGAAAATCTTGGCGAAGGCCTTCACTTGCGTAGTCACTACCCCAAAGGCCTGCTTGGTACCCACCGGCACCGACTCCGCCAGCCCGTATTGGCGGGTAGCAAACTTGAGCAACGACTTCGGCAGGAAGCCGATTTTACCATCCTCATCCACATTTACCGTGAGCGTCAGGGGCTGGCCGCCGCGTTCTACTTGCAGCGGAGTGGCTTTGCCGGCGTTATCCTTCAGAGCTTTTTGCAGCTCCGGAAAGAATTGGATGGGCTGGTTGCCCACCTTCAGAATCCGGTCGTTGGGCTGCAGGCCGGCTTTAGCGGCGGGGCTGCTCCCTACCACCTGATCTACCACGAAGGGGTCGAGGGGCAGCACGAAAGCCGACTGGCCTTCATCGGCCAAACGGTCCATAAAGTTGTTGGGCACGTTGATGTCGAGCAGCTGCCCGCCCCGGTCCACGGTGTAATAGGCGTTGTTGCCCAGTACTACTTCGGGGCTGTACACATCGTTGAACTCCGCGAAGGGCTGGCCGTTGATCTTGACAATCTTATCCCCGGTCCGGAAGCCAATTTCCTTGCCCAACTCGTTGGGAACTACCCCATAGCGTGCCTCTGCGGCCGGCAGGTAGCTTTCACCATACTTAAAGGTGATGAGCGTGAAGATGATGATGCCGGTGATGACGTTCATGATGATGCCGCCCAGCATCACAATCAGGCGCTGCCAGGCCGGCTTGGCCCGAAACTCGTTGGGCTGGGGCTCGGCCGCGAGGCTGTCGGCATCCTGGGTTTCGTCAATCATGCCGTGGATGGCCACGTAGCCGCCCAGCGGAAACCAACCCAGGCCATACTCCGTTTCGCCCACTTTCTTCTTGAACAGGGCGAAGTTCATTACGCCCGGCAACGGAAACAGGAAGTCGAAGAAGATATAAAACTTATCGACGCGGATTTTAAAGTATTTGGCGGCTGCGAAGTGTCCAAACTCGTGCAAACCAACCAGAATGGAAAGGCCCAGCAGCATCTGCCCGGCCATGATAAGTCCTTCCAAAGGGGGTAGGGTATTTTAGGTGATTAGGTAAGTGGCAGGCTGATGCCTGGCATAATAGCCAGATACAGCCCCAAGAACAGAACACAAACAACGCACCGAACCCGGGAGTAGTGCCCGGACCGGCCAGGGTGTCAGGCGCGGGCCCCAATCAGCTCCTGGGCAATGCGGCGCGTTTCGATGTCGGTTTGTACGTAGTCCTCCAAGCTAGGAGCGGCAAGGTACGAAACCCTGGCGAGGCTGGTTTCTACCACCTCCGACATTTCCAGGAACCCGATTTCGTCGCGCAGGAAGGCGGCTACGGCTACTTCGTTGGCAGCGTTTAGCACGCAAGGCGCGTTGCCGCCGCGCCGCATGGCCTCAAAGGCCAGGGCCAGGTTGCGGAAAGTATCGATATCGGGTTGTTCGAAGGTAAGCTGGGGATAGTCGAGAAAGCGGAAGCGCGGGAATTGGCTAGGCAGGCGCTGGGGGTAACCCAGGGCGTACTGAATGGGCAGCTTCATGTCGGGCAGGCCTAGCTGGGCCTTCAGGGAGCCATCTTCAAACTGCACCAGGGAGTGGATAATGCTTTGAGGGTGCACGATTACCTCAATCTGGTCGTCGTGCAGGCCAAACAGCCACTTGGCTTCAATCACTTCCAGCCCCTTGTTCATCAGGGAAGCCGAGTCGATGGTGATTTTGGCGCCCATATCCCAGTTGGGGTGCTTGAGGGCCTGGGCCTTCGTCACGAGGGCCAGCTGCTCGCGGGTGCGGCCCCGGAACGGTCCGCCCGAGGCCGTGAGGATAATCTTTTCGATGGGGTTCTGCTCCTCCCCTACCAGGCACTGAAAAATGGCCGAGTGCTCGGAATCGACGGGATAAAGCCCTACCCCGTGTTCTTTCACCAACTCGGTAATCAGTTGGCCAGCTACTACCAGGGTTTCTTTGTTGGCCAGGGCAATGGTTTTGCCGGCCCGGATAGCGCGCACCGTGGGCAGCAGCCCGGCGTAGCCCACCATGGCCGTGAGCACTACATCGGAATCCTCGCGGCCGGCCACGTCGGCCAGGGCTGCTGCGCCGGTCAGCACTTCGGTTTCGGGCTGGCTGGCCAGGGCGGCTTTTACGGTTGGGTATTTGGATTCGTCGCCGATAACCACGGCGGCGGGCCGGAACTCGCGGGCCTGCTGAATCAGCAAATCGGCATTCGACTGCGCCGACAGGGCCGTGACGGTGAACTGGCCGGGCTGGGCGCGCATCACATCAAGGGCCTGGGTACCGATGGAACCGGTGGAGCCGAGCAGGGTAACGCGCTTGGGGGTAGGGAAGGACATGTACAAAAGTAGCGCGAAGCTGGACTTAACTTCGCATGCGGTTTAGGCTATGGCTTCTATGCGGACCGGCTTCCCGTTGAACGCCGCCTGCTCCCCGGCCCGCTTGCCGGCCAACGCCGCTGCCACGGGCGCCGCCGCCGATACCGCAAAGTAATCCTGCCCGTCCAGGGTGAGCTTGCCGGCGCTGATGCTGATGTAGAACCATCCCATGCTGGTAGAAACCAGGGCGCCGGGCCGCACCGTGTCGCAGGGCAGCTCGGGGTTGATGCGCTGAACCTCGCCCTGGAGTTGCAGGGCTTGCTGGAGCTGCACGGCGTTCCGGTCCCGCTCGTTCTGGGCCATGGCGCGGCCGGTTTCGTACTTGTCGCCGGCGCTGCTCTTGGTTTCGGAGTTAGCCGATTCCTGGGCCGCCTGAATGGCCGCTTGGCAGGCTTCGATGCGCTCTTGCACGTAGGCGAGGCACAGGGCGTGGAGGTGGGGTTTGGTTAGTTGACTTATCATTTTGCGACGAAGGGCACTGAGAAAGACTAGACTTACGGGAGCTTTAGAACGTCTCACCTTCGAGAAGCTCCCATAGACTTTGACTGAATAGGGGCTTGAAGTAAAGCTCGCCCTTGTGCAATACTACCTCAATCTCATCTCCTATACTTAGTAAAAGCCTCTCACTGCTCGCATATTTTAACCGACTGTGCTTTAACTGGCCCCTCTCCGATATATAGTCCACCTGCGGGTATGCCAGCCACGTCCAGCTACCGGCTACCCGTACAAATTCGGTCTTATACTCTATTACTACTGCCCAGGTGTGGAAACCTTCTTTCAATATTTCCTGCCCTGTTTTTCTGTTTATCCAGAGAAACAGTCCTATAAATAAGCCGCAAGACACTCCTAACAGTATTGCAGACATCAAGGCAAGGCGCTGGCAAAGCAGCCGTATTTGTAAGAATAGACCCTCACCCGATTGGTTGCGAAAAGCATCCGGGCGGTTTATTTCAGGCGCCGCTTCATGATGAAGGAATAGAAAGGCTCACCACCGCCACCATGTACACTGTGCATGGCGGCAGTACCGTTCAGGAGCTCAAAGCCTTGCGCATTCAGCTTTTCTAACTCGGCCAGTACGGGTGCCAGGTCGTGGCGTTCCACGTTCTTTTCCTTCTGATAGACTTTCTCCTGGCTGGGCTTGGAGCCAATGGTTACGCTAACAAAGTTGTTTTTGCCATACTGATACACGCTCACTACCGCATATTCTTCCATGCGCCCTTCGGCCGGTGCCGGGGAGCCTGCACTCATGAAGGCGACCAGAGCAACTACGGCACAAAAACTAGCTACAACTACAGAAACTGCTTTTTTCATGGGTTTAGCGATGTAGATGAATACTTATAAATAAGGCTAGCGGCAACTTACCTTACTAAAGCTGGCTCTGCAACAACCCTTCCGCTACCCCCCTGTCATTGCTCAACCGGGGCACTTTGTTCTGGCCACCGAGCTTGCCCAGGCTTTTCATGTAGCGCTGGAATGCCCCAGCCGGCAGGGGCGTGAGTTGCAGTGGGGCCAGGATGTTGCCGCGCAGCAGGTCGTCGTAATAGACGTTGCGGCGGCGCAGGCCGGCATCGAGGGCGGCGGCAAAGGCGGCAGCATCGTGAGGCGGACGGGCAAACTCAATGAGCCACTCGTGGCGGGAAGGCACGGCAGGGTCGTCGCTGACGCGGGGGGCCACTGTGAATTCTACTACCTCTACCTCGGGGTGCTGCTGCATGGCCTCGCGCAGGGTTTGCTCTACCTCCTCGCCAATAACATGCTCGCCGAAAGCCGAGAGGAAGTGCTTAATGCGGCCCGTCACAACGACGCGAAAGGGATATTTCTGAGTGAAGCGCACCGTGTCGCCGATGCTGTAGCCCCAGAGGCCAGCATTGGAGCTGAGCACCAGGGCATAGTTCTTGTCCAGCTCCACATCGGCCAGGGTGCAGCGGGGCGGGTTCTTCTCGAAAAACCGCTCGGCCGGAATAAACTCGAAGAAGATGCCCGCATCCAGCAGCAGGAGTAAACCGGGGTTACCGGGCTCGTCCTGAAACGCCAGAAAGCCCTCAGAGGCCGGAAACAGCTCGATGCTGTCCACCGGCCGACCGATGGTTTCGAACAGCTTTTTACGGTAGGGCTCGAAGTTGACGCCCCCGTACACAAACAAATCGAACTGCGGAAACACCTCCCCTACCGGCCGGCCCGTGCGCGCCACAATCCTATCAAAGTACATCTGCACCCAAGGCGGAATCCCCGATATCAGGGACATGGGCTGGGGTAGGGTTTCGTCCACGATGCGGTCGAGCTTAGTTTCCCAATCCTCAATGATGTTGGTCTGGTAGCTGGGCAGCTGGTTGCGGCGCAGGTAGGCGGGTACGTGGTGGTTGGCAATGCCCGAAAGCCGGCCAGTGTGAATACCAGCCACCGTTTCCAGCTCCGGGGAGCCCGACAGGAAAATCAGCTTGCCATCCAGGAAACGGCTTTTGCCGGTGGCGTGCACGTAGTGAAGTAGCGCGTCGCGGGCCCCGTTGATGTGGTTCGGAATGCTGTCGTTGGTTATCGGGATGTATTTGGCGCCGGAGGTAGTACCGCTGGTTTTGGCCAGGTAAAGCGGCTTGCCCGGCCACAAAACGTCCGGCTCCCCGGCCTTCACCCGGTTAAAATAAGGGCTGAGACCCTCGTAGTCGCGCACGGGCACCTGCCAGGCAAAATCCTGGGCCGTACGGATGCCGGCAAAGTGATGGTCGCGCCCGAAGGCCGTGCGCTGCCCCTGGGCCAGCAGCCCCTGGAGCAGGCGCTGCTGAGTGCCGATGGGGTCTTGCTGCCATTGCCGGTACTGCCGGGCAACAAAAGCGGCCAGGGGCCGGCTCAGGGTAGATTTCAGGCCCATGAACGTTGGAGGAGAGAGGTAGTGGAAGCGTGAACGGGTTTGCTTTTAACTAAAGAAGAACTCAAAGGTACTAGCTCCCGCAACACAGGTTTGCTACCCCCGAGCTTATCCTTGGCCGCTTATTTTCGTAGGAAGCACACAAGTTTACTTCTTCACTCTTCATTCCCTCACCTCATGATCAACCAGCGTGGCAACGCCGAATGGAACGGCGACATTAAAGGCAGCGGCACCATCAGCACCCAGAGCGGCACGGTATCGGCCCCGTACTCGGTGGGCGCCCGTTTTGAAGGGCAGAAAGGCACCAACCCAGAGGAGCTGATTGGAGCGGCCCACGCCGGCTGCTATACCATGTTCCTGACCAGCATCCTGACCAAAGACGGCAAGCAGGTAAAACAGATCCGCACTGAGTCGAAGGTAACGCTGGACACCTCTGGCGAGGTACCCAAAATCGTGAAAATCAGCCTGACCACGGAGGGCGAGGTAGAAGGCCTTTCGCAGGAAGAGTTTCAGCAGTACGCTCAAACTGCCAAGAAAAACTGCCCCGTTTCGCAGGTGCTCAGCGCCGTGCCGGAAATGGAGCTGGCCTCGGCTACGCTAAAATAAACAGGCCTCTGGCCATCTGTATTGCCGGGTTGGTTTTGCGGTGGCGCCTACCCTCTCCGGCGGGCGCCACCATAAAACCAACCCGGAAAAGCAAACAACGAAGGCTGAACTGCTTACTTTTGCCAGTCTCAGCGACTTCAACGCCCTTATGCATCCCAACTCTACCCGCATTCGTCTTCAGCCCGCCAACACCCAGCGCATTCCGTTTCTAGGCCAGCTTTTCCTGGGTTTGCTCTGGATTGGCTACACGGTAGCGCTTATCGTAACGGGCGAAGGCGCCAGCGACATGCACTTTCTGCACTATGTATTCCTGGTGTTCAGCCTGATTTATCTGGGCTACGTGCTGGTGCACAACGCGCCGGTGTTCGGGACACAGAGCTATCTGGAATTTACGCCCGCCTACATCGTGCACAAAGACGGCCTGTTCCGGCCGAAGCAGGCCTTCCCGGCCGAGGGTATTGCCAGCCTGGAGCTGGTTCCGCAGCAGCTGCGCTTGCTGTTCAAAGAAGGCGGTACCTATGCCATGAGCCTGCGCCAGGTGAAGGGTGCCAAGCGCAAGCGCCTCATGCGCGAGCAGGTACGGGCTTTCGCCGCCAAACACAACATCGACCTGCGCGACACCCAGGCGTAAGCGTCCGATCCGGTCCGACGCCGTTCTGGCGTCCGCCTACCCCTGGCATCGGCTGTAACCCTCATTGGTCGGAAGTCAGCACAAAGACAACCGGTCGAACGGCTTCGCCGGCGGACCGGAGCGTATGTTAAGCGTACTACTCCTACCCCCAACAAAAAGCCCAACCGCTACTAACGGTTGGGCTTTTTGTTGGGGGTAGGAAACCCTGCTTACTTGCCGGCAAATTTCTTGCGCAGCTCCGCAATGGTGCCCCGAAAGGCTTTGTCAGAATCAATCAGGTCCGAAACCGTTTGCACGGAGTGGATGACGGTGCTATGGTCACGGCCGCCGAAGTGGTGACCGATGCTTTTCAGGGAGTGCGTGGTGTGCTCCTTGGCGAAGTACATGGCTACCTGCCGGGCCGTTACCACCTCTTTTTTGCGGGTTTTGGCTTTCAGCAGATCCAGAGGCACCCCAAAGTATTCGGCGCAGGTTTTCTGAATGAAGTCGAGGTTTACTTCGGCTTCTACCTCCTCAATGATGTGGCGAAGCGCCTGCTTGGCCATTTCCAGGTCAATCTCGCGACGGTTGAGGCTACTCTGGGCCACCAGCGAAATCAGCACACCTTCCAGCTCCCGCACGTTGGTATTCACCGAGTGGGCCAGGTACTCCACTACCTGCGGCGGAATGTCGATGCCATCCTGCTGCATTTTGTTCTGGATGATGGCCATGCGCGTCTCAAAGTCGGGGCTTTGCAGGTCGGCGGTCAGGCCCCATTTGAAGCGGGAAAGCAAACGGTCTTCCAGGCCCACCAGGTCGCGGGGCGGCCGGTCGGAGGTCATCACAATCTGTTTGCCGGCCTGGTGCAGGTGGTTGAAGATGTGGAAGAACATCTCCTGGGTTTTGTCCTTGCCCGACAGGAACTGCACGTCGTCCAGAATCAGAATATCCACCAGCAGGTAGAAATTGGCAAAATCCTGCACGGCATTGGAGCGCAGGCTTTCAATAAACTGATTCGTGAACTTCTCCGCCGACACGTACAGCACAAACTTATCCGTGTTCGTGGCCTTGATGTGGTTGCCGATGGCCTGCACCAGGTGGGTCTTGCCCAGCCCTACCCCCCCGTACACCATCAAGGGGTTGAAGGAGGTAGTACCGGGCTTATTCGCCACGGCCAAACCCGCCGAGCGGGCCAGGCGGTTACAGTCACCCTCAATGTAGTTCTCGAAGGTGTAGGTAGTATTTAGCTGCGACTTCAGGTAGTCGCGCTCAATGGTTTTGCTGGCCTCGAAGGGGTTGCGCAGGGTAGGCGGAGCCGGGGCGGGCGCTACCGAGGCGGCGGCTGTATTGCGGGCCGAGGAGGTCATGGCGCTGGCAGCCATAGAGGTAGCCGCGTGCGTGGCTACCGTAGCCGGACCGGCAGTTTTGCGGGTAGTAGGCAGGTTGAGCGTGCGCGGCTTCTGCTGGGCGTTGCCCTGGTCCACCACAATGCTGTACTCCAGGCGGCCCTCAGGCCCCAGCTCCTGGTGGATGGCGCGCTTCAGCTCCTCCACGTAGTGCTCCTCCAGAAACTCGTAGAAATAGGTGCTGGGCACCTGTATCAACAACACGTTATTGTGGAGCTGCACCGGCACAATGGGTTGAAACCACGTCCGGAAGCTCTGCTCACCAATGGTTGCCTTGATGACGCGAAGACAGTTGGCCCATACGGTTCGACAATCCTTCAGCAT